>OW818643.1:0-3429536 GCA_942492805.1 uncultured Pseudomonadota bacterium | reverse complement strand
ATCTTCGACAAGAAGCTGCTGAAAGCATTGGCCACAAAAGAGTGACGAGCGGTTCACCGAATGGTGAACGAAATGGTCCGGTGGACCATTTCGAGCGAGGAACGCCGCGAGTTTGGGCGAGCGGCAGGCCCGGCCAAGATACAAAAAAGCCCGGCATCGCTGCCGGGCTTTTCGGTATTTATCTGCTTTCGCTTAGCGCCGGTCGCCCATGAAGCGCAGCAGGAACAGGAAGATGTTGAGGAAGTCGAGGTAGAGCGAGAGGGCGCCCATGATCGCCGCCTTGCCCGCCACCGCGGCATTGCCGCCGACTTCATAATAGGTGTTCTTGATCTTCTGCGTGTCCCAGGCGGTCAGGCCGGTGAAGATCAGCACGCCCAGCACGCTGATGACGAAGTTCATCATGCTGGACTGGAAGAACATGTTGGCCAGCGAGGCCAGCAGGATGCCGATCAGGCCCATGAACAGGAAGCTGCCAAGGCCGGACAGGTCACGCTTGGTGGTGTAGCCGTACAGGCTCATGGTGCCGAAGGTGCCGGCGGTGACGAAGAAGGTCATCGCCACGCTGGCGCCGGTATAGGCGATCAGGATCGAGGCCAGCGAGGCGCCGGTCAGCGCGGCATAAATCCAGAAGGTGGCCTGCGCCGCCGCCTGGCTCATCTGCATGACGCGGAAGGACAGGAAGAACACCAGCCCGATGGGGGCCAGCATCACGACCCAGCCCAGCATGGTGGGCTGCAAGGCACCAGTGGCGCCCTGCTGATAGAGCATGCTCAGGAGGGGCGGCGAATTGGCCACCACATAGGCGACCACGCCGGTTAGGGCGAGCGCGCCAACCATGTAGTTGTAGACCCGCAGCATATGCGCGCGCAGGCCCATATCCATCGTGGTGTCGGCATAGGTTGCCGGACCACGAACAATGCGATTGTCATACTCAGCCATTTGGTACTCCTTTGACCCCCATTATATCGGGTTTTGTTGTGGCGGTATCAAGGCGTCCGCCGCCGCCCAAATCAATGTTTTGCAAAGGTTAAGCCGACCGGAGCCGCCGTGCCGGCCGCACCGAAAGGGCGCCGATCGCCCCCAAAAGCCCAAACAAAAGCGTTGCTGCACCGCCCCCAAGCACCGTGATCAGCACCGCCCGGCCGTCGAAGGTGAAGGGCACGTCCAGCACCCCCCAGGCGATCGCCCAGCCGGCCAGGGTTCCGGCGGCCAGCGCGATCACCCCGGTCGCCGCCCCCAGGACGGCATATTCGATGACATAGACCAGGGCGATTCGCGCCCGGGTGGCGCCCAGAACCTTGAAGATGGTGGCGTCGTACAGCCGCGCCCGGGTGCCCGCCGCGATGGCGCCCGCCAGCACCAGCAGGCCCGCCAGGATGGTCACCAGGCTGGCGGCGCTGACGCCGCGGGCCAGCGAGGCCAGCATGTCCTGGATCTGCTGGATGGCGTCGCGCACCCTGACGGTCGAGATGTTGGGGAAGCGGCTGGTCACCGCCAGGTACATGGCGTTTTCCTGGGAATCGTCCACCCGCACCGTCGCCAGGAAGGCGTGGGGCGCCTTGTCGATCACCCCGGGGGAGAGCACCAGCACGAAGTTCTGCCCGCCATTGGTGAAGTCCACCTTGCGCAGATTGTGGATGCGGCCCTCGATCTCGCGGCCCAGCACGTTCAGCTTCATGGGGTCGCCGATTTTTGCGCCCGTCCCACGGGCGATGTTCTGGTCCAGCGAGATCAATGTGGGGCCGTGATAGTCCGGCGCCCACCATGTGCCCTCGGTCAGCTCGGTGCGCGGCGGCGGGGTGCTGGCATAGGTGATGCCGCGGTCGCCGTTCAGCGCCCAGCGGGCTTCCTGCGTGACTTTCACCTGGGCCGACGGCACGCCGTTCACCTCGGTGATGCGGCCCCGGATCATGGGCGTGCGCTGGTAATCGGTGACGGTGGAAAATGCGGTGATGGTCTTGTCGAAGGCCGGGGCGTCGGCCTGCTGGATGTCGACAAAAAAGAAGCTGGGCGCGCGGGCCGGCAGGGCGCCGGCAACCTGCGCATTGATGGTGGCGTTGAGCAGCGTGACGGTGGCCAGAAGGGTCAGTCCCAAACCCAGCGCGGTGACGATGCCGCCGGTGGCCGCGCCCGGACGCACCAGATTGGCAAAGGCCAGCCGCACCACCGGTGATTTCTGGCGGGGCAGCGCGCGGATGGCGCGGCGCAGGCCTTCGGCCAGCAGCCGCAGCAATCCCAGCGCCACCACCGACCCGGCCAGGAACTGCGCCGCGAAGACCGGCCGGGGCGCCATCACCAGGGTGAGGCCTGCGATGCCGATGGCGGCGGCAGCCGAAATGGCGCGGTAGTAATTCTGGCCTTCGGGATTGGCGGGCGACACCACGTCGCGGAACAGGCTGGCGGGCGGCACCGAGCGGGCCCGTGAAAGGGGCGGCACCGCAAAGGCCACGGCGGACAAAAGGCCAAAGGCCAGCGCCAGCAGCAGCGGCACGGGATAGAAGCCGACACTGGGCGGCACCGGCAGCGAAGCGCCGTAGAACCACACGATGCCGACGGGCAGGGCGGCTCCCAGCGCCGCGCCCAAGAGCGTGGCGGCCAGCGCCACCGCCATCACCTGCAGGAAGAAGACCAGAAAGACGAACTCGCCGCTGGCGCCCATGGATTTCAGGATGGCGATGTCGGCGCGCTTGCGGTCGAGAAAGGCGATGATCGCCTGGCCGGCGCCGACCCCGCCCACGCCCAGCACCACCAGCCCCACCAGCGTCAGGAACATGGTGAGCTGTTCGACATAGCGCCGCACGCCCGGCGCGGCATCGGTGCGGTCGCGGATATTCCAACCGGCCTCGGGGAAACGCTGCTCCACCCGGTCCTTGAAACCGGCGATGGCGGCGCGCGCCTGGACCTGGCTGGCGCCCGCATTGTTGAGCGCAATCCGGTACGTGTAGTGCACCATGCTCTCGGTGGTGACCAGGCCCGTGGCGGGCAGGCCTTTGCTGGAAATCAGCAGGCGCGGGCCCAGTTCAAAGCCGGTGGAAACCCGGTCGGGCTCGCGGTCCAGAACCGCCATCACCCGGAAGGTAGCGTTGCCCAGCGTGACCAGATCCCCGCGTGCGACCTTGAGCCGGTCCAGCAGGCTTTGCTCGGCGGCGATCCCGCAAACTCCGTCATCCTCGCAGGCCAGCACATCCGACAATTTCTGCGCCGGCGTGAACTGCGGCGCACCGAACAGCGGCCAGCGCTCGTCCACTGCTTTCAGTTCGACAAGCTGGCGGCCGCCGGTGTCACGGGCATAGACCATGGCGCGCATCGAGACCGCTTCGGACACGCGGCCCTGGGACTCGAAGAACTTGCGTTCCCCGGCGCTGACCGGGCGATGGATCTGGCGCACCGAGACGTCGCCGCCGAGCAGGATCTGACCTTGGTCCTGAAGACCGGTCAGAAATGCATCGCTCAAGGAGCCGACGCCCGCGATCGCGGTGCTGCCCAGCACCAGGCACATGAAAAAGATGCGAAAGCCCGCAAAGCCGCCGCGAAGCTCGCGCCGCGCCAGCCGCAGGGCGAGCTTCAGGTCACGCATCCGACACGACCTTGCCGTCGGCCATGCGCAGCACCCGCTGGCAGCGCCGCGCCAGACTCTCCTCGTGCGTCACCAGGAACAGGGTGGCGCCGCGCTCGGCATTCAGGCCGAAGATCAGGTCGGCGATGCCCGAGCCGGTGCCGCTGTCGAGGTTTCCGGTAGGCTCATCGGCAAAAAGAATTTGCGGTCCCGGGGCCAGGGCGCGGGCCAGCGCCACGCGCTGCTGCTCGCCGCCCGACAATTGCCCGGGATAGTGATCAGTGCGCTGGATCAGACCGACGGCCCGAAGCTCGCGTTCGGCGCGGTCGAAAGCGTCCGCCGCGCCCATCAGCTCCAGCGGCACGGCGACATTTTCCAGCGCGGTCATGGTGGGTATCAGGTGGAAGGACTGGAACACGATGCCGATGCGCCCCAGCCGGAAGCGCGCCGCCGCATCCTCGCCCATCCCGGTAATGTCGGTGCCTGTGATGGTGACCTTGCCGGACGTTGGTTTTTCCAGCCCCGCCGCCACCATCAGGAGCGAGGACTTGCCCGAGCCCGACGGCCCGGTCATCGCCACGGTCTGGCCGGCCGGAACCGTCAGGGAAACCCCGGCCAGAATGTCCACGGGTCCGGCCAGACTGGACAGGGTCAGGCGGACGTCTTGAAGCTGAAGGGCTGGCGGGGGATTGTTCATGCCGACTCAGGAAGGTGTGATGCCGCGTTCTATTTTCAATCTGATTAGCACAGTTCTGCTGCTCATCATGGCAACAGCAGGGCAGGCCGAGGCAAAACCGGTCAAGATTCTCGCTTTGGGCACCAGCCTGACCCAGGGCTATGGCCTGCCGCCGGGCACCGAATTCACCGTTCAGTTGCAGGCGGCCCTGAAACGGGCCGGGATCGAGGCGGCCGTGATCAATGCCGGCGTGTCCGGCGACACCAGCGCCGGGGGGCTGTCGCGGCTGGACTGGTCGCTGGCCGACAAGCCGGACGTGGCGATCATCGAATTGGGCTCCAACGACATGCTGCGCGGTCTGCCGCCCGCCCAGACCGAGAAAAACCTGCGCGCGATCCTGACCCGGTTGAAAGCCGCCAAGGTGAAGGTGCTGCTGACCGGCATGAAAGCGCAGCGCAATTTGGGTGCCGAGTACGTCAAAAGCTTTGACGGCATCTATCCGCGGCTGGCCAAGGAGTATGGCCTGCTGTTCTATCCCTTCATGCTGGACGGGGTGGCGCTCAACCCCAAGCTCAACCAGGCCGACGGGATTCATCCCAATCCGCAAGGGGTAAAGGTGATCGTCGCGCGCATGCTGCCCCTGGTGAAGAAACTGGTGGGGCGCTGATGCTCAGGAAGTTGCTTTCGGTCAGCGGCTTCACTTTGGCGTCACGCGTCACCGGCTTTGTGCGCGACGCCCTGTTGGCCTGGACGCTGGGCAGCGGTGTCTTGTCAGACGCTTTTTTCGTGGCTTTTCTCTTTCCCAACTATTTCCGCGCCATTTTCGGCGAGGGCACGCTGAACCCGGCGTTCCTGCCGCGCTATGCCGCGCTGCGCGCCAGGGGCGAAACCGAAAGGGCGGCGAAATTCGCCGATGGGGTTTTCGCCTGGCAGATGGCGGCGCAGATCGCGCTTTTGGTGCTGGCGATTATCTTCATGCCGCAGATCATGCGGGTGCTGGCGCCGGGCTTTGCCGACAATCCGGCGCAGTTCGCCATGACGGTGGACCTGGCGCGCGTCACCTTTCCCTACCTGATCCTGACATTGGTGGCGGTGCAGTTGTCGGCCATGCTCAATGCCATCGACCGCTTCTGGGCGGGCGCGGCCTGGTCCAACCTGCTCAACCTTTCCATGATCGCCGCGCTGCTGGTCTGGCCATGGTTTCCCAACGCCGCCTATGCCGCGGCCTGGGGCGTGCTGGCGGGCGGTGTCGCGCAGCTGGTTTTCATCCTGTGGGCCGGCGCCAGGGAAGGCTTGTGGCTGCGGCTGACCTGGCCGCGCTGGACGCCGGAGATCAAGGAGTTCTTCGTCGCTTTCGGGGCGGTGACCATCGGTGCCGCCAGCGTGGTGATCGCGCCGCTGCTCGACACCGTGCTGGCCAGCTATCTGACGACCGGCAGCCGTACCGCGCTCTATTATGCCGACCGCATCAACCAGTTGCCGCTGGGCGTCCTGGGCATCGCGCTGGGCACGGTGCTGCTGCCGGCCATGTCGGCGCGGCTGGCGAAAAACGACCGCGCCGGGTCCGACGCCGCGCAGAACCGGTCGGCGGCGATGAGCCTGCTGCTGACCTTGCCCTTCATGTTCGCCTTTGTGCTGATCCCGGACACCATCATGCGCGCGGTGTTCCAGCACGGCGCCTTCGATGCCGGAGCGGCGCAGCTGGCGGCGCTGGCGCTGGCAGCGTACGGCATAGGTCTTCCGGCCATGGCGCTGGTGCGGATCGTGGCGTCGACCTTTTATGCCCGCGGCGACACCGTCACGCCGATGCGCGCCACGCTGATCGCGTTGGCAGCCAATATCGCGCTGAAGCTTTTACTGGTGTGGCATTTCCAGATGGGCGTGGCGGGCCTGGCGCTGGGCACCGCTTTGGGTGCCTGGGTGAATGTATTGCTGCTGACCTGGCTGGGCCGCAGCCGCGCGCTGCTGGTGATCGAGACGCTTTTCGTCCGTGCCTTGCCGCCCGCCCTGCTGGCGGCGCTGGCGGCGGGGGCAGGCGCCTGGCTGGGCGCGCGGCTGGGTGAAACCCTTCTGCCGGGTGCCTATGCCGATGAGGCGGGGCTGCTGGGGGCGCTGATCTGTGCCGCGGCGGGTTATGGCGTTACCATTGTGTTGTTCCGTAGCCGTTTGCCGCTGGGCCGTTTTTCGCAATGAGATTGTTCGTCGCCTTGTCCATTCCGCGCCCCGTCGGCGATTCCCTGATGCTGATCCAGGGCGGGGTGCCGGGCGCACGCTGGCAGAGCCGCGAACAGTTGCACCTGACCTTGCGCTTTATCGGCGAAGTCAGCGGCGAGGATGTCGATGCCATCGACGATGCGCTGGCCGGCATTGTCGCGCCTGACTTCAGCTTGCAGCTGCATGGCGTGGGGCAGTTCGGCAACAAGCAGCCCCATTCGCTGTGGGCGGCAGTACGGGACAATCCGGCGCTGGGCCACCTGCAGCGCAAGGTCGACAATGCCATCCGCCGGGTGGGCCAACCCCCGGATACGCACAAGTTCACGCCGCATGTGACGCTGGCGCGGCTCAGGCATCCCGATCCGGACAAGGTGGTGGAATGGCTGCAGTACAACGCGCTCTATACCAGCGCCGAATTTGAAGTCGGGGCGTTTTCGCTTTATTCCAGCAAATTGACCAGCGACGGCAGCGTCTATCGCGTGGAAGAGGACTATCCCCTGGGCGGCCATGATGAGGGAGGCCATTTTGACGAAGTTGACGATTGAAGAATTGAAAACGTCGCTGAAACGGCTGCCCGACTGGGAGCTGGCGAAGGACCGTGAGGCCGTCACACGAAAGTTCCAGTTCGTGGACTTCGATGCCGCCTTTGCCTTCATGACGCGCTGCGCCCTGCTGGCGGCGAAGATGGATCACCATCCCGAATGGTCCAATGTCTACAACAAGGTGGATGTGACCCTGGCAACCCATGATGCCGGTGGCGTGACGCAAAAGGATATCGATCTGGCCACGGCCATGGACGGCTATGCCGCCCTGATGGGCAGCAACCGCGACGGCGGCGCAAGCCGGTCGGGCGGCCCGGTTTAAGCGCGAGCCTGGCCGTGCCGAACATCTATTACACGTTTGTGGTGCCCCCGGTGACCGGCGGCGACATGATCGCGGTGGATCATGTCGCGACGCTGGACCGGATGGGCTTTAACGCGCGGGCCTATTATTGCGCCCCTGATGATGGCTTCACGAAATTTTCCGTTCCCGTGGCCCGGCCCGGAACCCCGCTCGGTCCGGACGATGTGCTGGTGCTGGGCGAGACCCAGCGCGAGGTGCTGGCCTTTGCGGGCGATCTGCCCTGCATCAAGGTGATGCACAACCAGAATCCCTATTTCACCTTTTTCGGTTTCCGCAACGCCGGCGGCATCAATGCCTATCCCTTCTCGCACATGATGGTGCTGACCGATTTCACCACCGAATGCTTGCGCGGGCTGGGCGTGACCCATCCGATCCAGCGGGTGCGCCCCGCGCTGCCGGATTATTTTGCGCCCGGGTCCAAGAAATTGCAGATCGCCTTCACACCGCTGAAGCGCCAGGCGGAAGCCTTGTACCTGGCGGAGTATTTCAAGGCGCAGGTGCCCGAATATGCCCACGTCCCCTGGGTGCAACTGCTGAACATGCCGCGCCGGGAATGCGCCAGGGTGATGGCGGAGTCCGCGATCTGGGCCGGCTTCCCCTGGCTGGAAAGTCTGGGGCTGATGAACCTGGAAGCCATGGCGAGCGGTTGTCATGTGGTGGGATATGTCGGCCATGGCGGGGTGGAATATGTCACGCCCGACAATGGCGACTGGATTGCCGACGGCGATCACAAGGCGTTCGCCCAGGGCCTGAAAGAAGCCTGCCGCCTGTTTGAAAGCGGCGCGGACAATCCGCGTATCGCGGCGGGTCACGCCACGGTGGCGCAATTTTCCAGGGACATTTTTGAAGCGGATCTGACCCGCGCCTGGAGTGCGATCCTGGGCGACAGGATGGGCCGTTACCGCAAGTCCTAGTAGCGGAACCAGCCGGTGCGGTCGGCCAGCATCAGCGCGATGCTGCCGCCCAGCGGCGTCAGCACCACCGCGAGGAGCCCCCACAAAGCGGGATTGCGCCCATGGATTTTCGCCCAGTAACCGACGCCCATCGCAGCTATGAAGTATAGAAATACCAGCACGCTACTTCTTTGCGTTCTTGACGAGATCTTCCACCACGGAAGGGTCGGCCAAAGTGGTGATGTCGCCCAGATTGGAGGTATCGCCTTCGGCGATCTTGCGCAGGATGCGGCGCATGATCTTGCCGGAGCGGGTCTTGGGCAGGCCGGGCGCGAACTGAATCACATCGGGCTTGGCGATGGGGCCGATCTCCTTGCCGACAAAGGCCTTCAATTCGGCATTCAGCGCATCGCTGTTCGCCACGCCGGCATTCAGCGTGACATAGGCATAGATGCCCTGGCCCTTGATGTCGTGGGGATAGCCCACCACCGCGGCCTCCGCGACATGCGTGTGTCCCACGAGCGCGCTTTCCACTTCGGCGGTGCCCATGCGGTGGCCGGAGACATTGATCACGTCATCGACGCGGCCGGTGATCCAGTAATAGCCATCCTCGTCGCGGCGGCAGCCGTCGCCGGTGAAGTACTTGCCGCGATAGGTCTTGAAATAGGTGTCGATGAAGCGCTGGTGGTCGCCATAGACGGTGCGCATCTGGCCGGGCCAGCTCTGGGTGATGCACAGGTTGCCGCTGGCAGCCCCGGTCAGGACATTGCCGTCGGCATCGACCAGTTCGGGTACCACGCCGGGCAGCGGCCTGGTGGCGGAGCCGGGTTTGAGATCGGTTGCCCCGGGCAGGGGTGAGATCAGCATGCCGCCGGTCTCGGTCTGCCACCAGGTATCCACGATGGGGCAACGGCCGTCGCCGACCACGCGGTGATACCAGGACCAGGCTTCGGGATTGATCGGCTCGCCGACGCTGCCCAGCAGGCGCAAGCTGGCGCGGCTGGTTTTCGTCACCGGGCCGTCGCCGTCGCGCATCAGGGCGCGGATGGCGGTGGGCGCGGTGTAGAAGATATTGACCTTGTGCTTGTCGATCACCTCCCAGAAGCGCGAGGTGCTGGGATAGTTGGGCACGCCCTCGAACATCAGGGTGGTGGCGCCGTTGGCCAGCGGGCCATAGACGATATAGCTGTGGCCGGTGACCCAGCCGACATCGGCGGTGCACCAGTAGACATCGCCCTCGTGATAATCGAACACATAGTGGTGCGTCCAGGCGGCCCATAGCAGATAGCCGCCCGAGGTATGCAGCACGCCCTTGGGTTTTCCGGTCGAGCCGGAAGTATAGAGAATGAACAGCGGGTCTTCCGCGTTCATCGCTTCGGCCGGGCAGTCGGCGGGCACTTTCGCCGCCTCCTCGTGATACCAGACGTCGCGGCCGCCCTGCATGTCCACTGCGCCGCCGGTCCGGCGCACCACGATCACGCTGTTCACGATGCCGGCCTTGGCCACCGCCTCGTCGGTGTTCTTCTTGAGCGGGATGGGCTTGCCGCCGCGCAGGCCTTCATCGGCGGTGATCACGATCCTGCTGTCGCAGTCGATGATGCGTCCGGCCAGGCTGTCGGGCGAAAAGCCGCCGAACACCACCGAATGCACCGCGCCGATGCGGGCGCAGGCCAGCATGGCGTAAGCGGCTTCCGGGATCATCGGCATGTAGATGGTGACGCGGTCGCCCTTGTTGACGCCGCGGTTCTTCAGCACATTGGCGAACCTGCACACCTCGGCGTGAAGCTGGCGGTAGGTGATGTGCTTGCTGTCGTTCGGATCGTCGCCTTCCCAGATGATCGCGGTCTGGTCGCCGCGTTTGGCAAGGTGGCGGTCGATGCAGTTGGCCGCGACATTCAGCGCCCCGTCCTCGAACCATTTGATCGAGAGGTTATCCGGCTCCCAAGAGACATTCTTGACCTTGGTGAAGGGCTTCAGCCAATCCAGCCGCCGGGCTTCCTGGCCCCAGAAGCCGTCGGGATCGCGCACCGATTCCGCATAGGCGGCCTCATACTGGGCGGCGGTCATGAAAGCGCGTCTTTTCCACTCTTCCGGGACCGGGATCAGGCTCTCGGACATTGCATATCTCTTTTGGGCTTGCCTCTGACGGGATGGTGCTATGATCGCCCCGTTTCTCGCAAGGCATCTGATGCAACTTCAACTGTCCACCTGGCCCGAGGTCGAGGCCTATCTGGCCAAATCGAAGGCCATCCTGATCCCCATCGGCTCCACCGAACAGCATGGTCCCAACGGCCTGCTCGGCACCGATGCACTGTGCCCGGAAATCATCAGCCGGCGGGTGGGGGACGAGGCGGGCATCCTGGTGGGGCCGACCTTCAATGTCGGGCAGGCGCAGCATCATATGAGCTTTGCCGGCACCATCACCCTGCGGCCCTCCACCATGATCGCGGCGATGATGGACTGGGCCCAGAGCCTGACCCGCCACGGCTTCGAGCGCATCTACTGGCTGAACGGCCATGGCGGCAACATCGCCACCATCACGGCGGCTTTTTCGGAAATGTATCACGGCATCACGTTTGACAAATCGGGGGGTGACCGCGCCGGTTCCAACCATTCGCCGCTGCGCTGCACCTTGCGCAACTGGTGGGAGGTGCCCGGCGTGATGGATGTGTGCCGCCAATTGTTCCCGGTGGGCGAGGGCAGCCATGCCACCCCGTCGGAAGTCTCGGTGACCTGGTTCGGCTATCCCGAGGCGGTGAAGTCCGTGACCATGACGCCGCGCATCGCCCCCAATGGTCCGATCCTGGATGCCGACGATTACCGCCGCCGCTTCCCGGACGGCCGCATCGGTTCCGATCCCAGCCAGGCCAGCGTCGAAGCTGGGGAAAAGATCGTGGCGGCGGCGGTAAAGGGCGTGATCAGCGACTTCAAACAGTTTGCCGCCAGCTAGCTTCCGGCGGTAAGATGCTCCTTTCCCAGGGGTGCTCTTCGGAGCTGAGACCGCAATCCCGCGGATCCCTTAGAACCTGATCCGGTTCACACCGGCGTAGGGAGAGGCGCAAATGAACAAACCCATTCTCGACAAGTCGATGGCGATCACCCGTGGCGCGTTGCCGGGCTCGCGCAAGCTGATGGTAGACGGCGTGCCGTTCCGTGAGGTGGTGCTGTCGGGCGGCGAGGCGCCGGTGCGCCTCTACGACACGTCTGGTCCGTATACGGACGATACCGCGACCATCGACATCGAAAAGGGCCTTGCCGCCCGCCGCCGCGAATGGATCCTGGCTCGCGGCGACGTCGAGGAATATGTCGGCCGTGAGAGGAAGCCGGAAGATGATGGGTTGAAGCGCGGCGAAAAACTGACCGTGCCGCAGTTCGACCGTAGTGGCCTCAAGCTGCTGCGCGCCAAGCCGGGCCGCAATGTCACCCAGATTCATTATGCGCGCCAGGGCATCATCACCGAGGAAATGAAGTATATCGCGGCGCGCGAGAATCTGGGGCGCAGCGCCCTGCCGCGCGACGGCAACAGCTTCGGGGCGGCGATCCCTGACGAAATCACGCCGGAATTTGTGCGCTCCGAAATCGCGCGCGGCCGGGCCATCATCCCGTCCAACATCAACCATCCCGAGACCGAGCCGATGATCATCGGCCGCAACTTCCTGACCAAGATCAACGCCAATATCGGCAACAGCGCCGTGACGTCGGGCGTGGGCGAGGAAGTGGACAAGCTGGTCTGGGCGATCCGCTGGGGCGCCGACAATGTGATGGACCTGTCCACCGGCCGCCATATCCACACCATCCGCGAATGGATTATTCGCAATTCGCCGGTCCCGATCGGCACCGTGCCAATCTACCAGGCGCTGGAAAAAGTCGGGGGCGTGGCCGAGGACCTGACATGGGAAATCTATCGCGACACGCTGGTGGAACAGTGCGAGCAGGGCGTGGACTATTTCACCGTCCATGCCGGCGTGCGGCTGGCGCATGTTCCGCTGACCGCCGAACGGGTCACCGGCATCGTGTCACGCGGCGGCTCCATTTTGGCCAAGTGGTGCCTGGCGCATCACAAGGAAAATTTCCTCTACACGCACTTCGAGGAAATCTGCGAACTGCTGAAACAGTATGACGTCTCCTTCAGCCTGGGCGACGGTCTGCGCCCCGGCTCGACCGCCGACGCCAATGACGCTGCCCAGTTCGCGGAGCTGGAGACATTGGGCGAGCTCAACAAGATCGCCCAGCGGCATGACGTGCAGGTGATGATCGAAGGCCCCGGCCATGTGCCGATGCACAAGATCAAGGAAAACATGGACCGCCAGCTGGCGGCCTGTGACGAGGCGCCGTTCTATACGCTCGGGCCGCTGACCACTGATGTGGCGCCGGGCTATGACCACATCACGTCTGCGATTGGCGCGGCGATGATCGGCTGGTTCGGCTGCGCCATGCTTTGCTATGTCACGCCCAAGGAGCATCTGGGCCTGCCGGACCGCGACGATGTGAAGGCGGGCGTAATCGCTTATCGCATCGCCGCCCATGCCGCCGACCTGGCCAAGGGCCATCCGGCGGCGCGCATCTGGGACGATGCCATGTCAAAGGCGCGGTTCGAATTCCGCTGGCGCGACCAGTTCGCGCTGGCGCTCGATCCGGAAACCGCCCAACTCTACCACGACGAGACCCTGCCGGCGGACGGCGCCAAGGTGGCGCATTTCTGCTCCATGTGCGGACCGAAATTCTGCTCGATGAAGATTTCGCAGGAAGTGCGCGACGCGGCGCGCGGCACCAATGACAGTATGTCCACGGCGGAAATCCGCGCCGCGATGGCCAAGAAGTCGGACGAGTTCAAGCAGGGCGGCGGAGAAATCTATCTCCAAAAACCTGCGGGATAATTTAAAAGGGGTATTGGGATGATGCGTTTTGCGGTCGCAGCTTTCGCTGCCATGCTGTTGGCTGCCCCTGCTTCAGCGGTCGAGCCTTTTCCGGCATCCTTCAAAACCCGGACCATCAAGGTCAATGGCACCGAACTGCATGTTCGTGTCGGCGGGCAGGGGCCGGCTGTGGTGTTTCTCCACGGCTTTGGTGACACCGGCGACATGTGGGCGCCCATCGCGGCAAGGCTGGTGACGAGCCACACCGTGATCGTGCCCGATCTTCGCGGTATGGGCCTGTCGGCGCATCCCGCTAACGGCTACGCCAAAACGAACCAGGCGCTCGACATTGCCGGCGTGATGGATGTTCTCAAGGTCCAGAAGGCCGACCTTGTTACCCACGACATCGGCAATATGGTGGGCTATGCGCTGGCGGCGCGGTTTCCAGCGCGGATCACCAAATGGGTGGTGATTGATGCGCCGCTGCCGGGCATCGGAAACTGGGATAAATTCCTGCTCAATCCGCTGCTTTGGCATTTCAATTTCCGAGGTCCTGACGCCGAGCGGCTGGTCAAGGGCCGGGAGCGGATTTATCTCGACCGCTTCTATAACGAGCTGTCCGCTGATCCGAAGAAGATCGACGAGGCCACGCGCAATCACTATGCCGCGCTCTACGCCCGGCCCGGCGCCATGCATTCCGCGTTCGAGCAGTTCAAGGCCTTCACGCCCGACGCCACCGACAACAGGGCGCTGCTGGCGAAGAACGGAAAGCTGAAGATGCCGGTGCTGGCGCTGGGCGCGGCAAAGTCCTTCGGCGACGGCATGGCCGTGGAGCTGAAATTCGCCGCTGCCAACGTATCCGGCGGCATCGTGCCCGCTTCTGGGCACTGGGTCATGGAAGAAAATCCCGCTGCAACGACAAAGCTGGTAACGGATTTCCTGGCGAAGTGATCAGCGATTGAACGGATTGGGACGGGTCGGCGGGCCTTGCTCGCGGCCCGTCACCACATACCAGCCGAAGCAGCGCGCCAGCGTTGGCGGCATGGCCTTGTTCTCTTTCAGTGCCCAGGCGGCGATTTCCTTTTCCGGTTCTCCGGCGGCGACGCCCCCCCAGACGGTGACATAGCGGTCGCCCTGTAGGAAATAGCCGCCGGGTTCGGCATCGGCGAACTCGGCCCAGACCAGGCTCCAATTCGCGGTTTGCATGACTTCGAACACTTTAGGCTTGCTCGGCAGTCCCTTGATCTGGGGCGCGGCCTTTTTCAGCAGCGCCTGTCCCTGCGCCAGCGACTTCTGCCAGATGCCGTCGCAGGGTGTCGCCGCCATGGCAGGCGTCGCCGTCAGCAGCATGATCGCAATCAGCTTTTTCATTTGCGTCCCTGGATCACGTTCCAGATTGCCAGCACGATGATGGCGCCGATCACGGCCACCAGCGAGGAGGCGATGAAGCCCTCCTGCTCGTAACTGAAGCCGGGGCTGAGCTGGCGGAACAGGAAACCGCCGGCCAGCGCGCCCACCAGGCCCAGCGCGATATTGACCATGCAGCCGCCGCCGCGCTTGCCCATGATGGCGCTGGCGATCCAGCCGATAAAGGCGCCAAACACGATCCAGCCCAGAATATGCATTGGGTAAATCCCGCTAGTTAAAGGTCACATATACCATGGTGAGGGCGGCTGCCGCCATGATGGCGGTGGTCAGCCAGCCCAGCCAGCGCAGGGTGGGACCGACGCAGAAGTCGCCCATGCTGTTGCGATTGCACGACACCAGCATCAGTGCTGCCATCATCGGCACCGCAATCACCCCGTTCAGCACCGCGCTCCAGTACAGCGCCTGGATAGGATTTATACCGGAGAAACCTATGCCGAGCCCCAGAAGCACGGCGGCGCCGATCACGGCGTAAAAGCCGCGCGCCTGCCAAGGCATGTTGTCCAGCCCGGTTTTCCAGCCCCGCGCTTCGGCAATGGCATAGCCAGTCGATCCCGCCAGCACCGGAATGGCCAAGAGGCCGGTGCCGATGATCCCCAGGGCGAAGAGCGCGAAGGCAAAGGGCCCGGCAATCGGTTTCAGCGCCTGCGCCGCATCGGCGGCGGTTTCGATGTTGGTGACGCCATTCTGGTGCAAGGTGGCGGCGGTAGCGATCATGATGGCCAGCGCGATCAGGTTGGACGCCAGCATGCCCGCCACTGTGTCGAGCCGGATGCGGCTGATGGCCTCCTCGGCTTCGTCGGGGTCTTTCAGCAGCGGCTGCAGCCGCTCGTCCTGATCGACTTCCTCGACTTCCTGCGCGCTTTGCCAGAAGAAAAGATAGGGGCTGATGGTGGTGCCGAAGATCGCCACGATGGTGATGGCGGCATTCTCATCCAGGGCAGCGCCCAGACCGATCATGCCGGCGCCGATCGCGCTCCAGTCCAGCGGCAGCAGGAACAGGATTGCGACATAGGCGAACAGGCTGAAGGTCATGACCATCAAAAACCGCGAATAGCGGCGATAGGGTATGAAAAGCTGCAGGCCTAGCGACAGCAAGGCGAAGAAGATGATGAAGCCATGCAGGCTCCATCCTGTCACCAGCCGGGCGGCTGCGCCCATGGCGGCAAGGTCGGCGCCGACATTGATGGTGTTGGCGATGAACAGGAGCGCCAGCAGTGCCGTCACCACCGGCGCGGGTAATACCTGGGTCATGTTGTAAGCCAGCCCGCGTCCCGTCACCCGCCCGATCAGGGCGCAGATCATCTGGATGGACACCATCAGCGGGAAGGTCAGCACCATGGTCCAGAGCAGACCGAAGCCGAACTGGGCGCCGGCCTGGCTGTAGGTGGCGATGCCGCTGGGATCGTCGTCCGCCGCGCCGGTGATCAGCCCCGGGCCCAGCCGCTTGAACAGCGGGGCCTGGTGTATGCGTTTTTTCAGACGGGTTCGGGGTGAGGGGCGGGACATGGGCGTGCAAGGTCTAACATGGCAGGCGCATTTTGGTTGCTCGTTGGCGCATGAGGCTGAATCGGGATAGGCAGGCGAACCTCCCCCAAGCACGCGCGAAGCGCGTTCGCACTTGGGGGAGGTGGCCGTAGCTGGCACTTCAGCCAGCGAAGGCCGGAGGGGGAGACTTGAAGGGCTATTTTGGCGTAGGAATCGAAGGTGTCTCAAAACCAATGAATCTGGGCAACCTGGTCCGGATCGCGCATGCTTTCGACGCCAGCTTTTTCTTTTCCATTGCGCCGCGACTGAACCTGGCCAAGGCCAACAGCGATACCAGCAATGCCGAAGGGGTGATTCCCTTTCATTCCTTCGACACGCCCGATGATTTCCGGCTGCCGCTGGGCTGCCGCCTGGTGGGGGTGGAGATCACCGACGATGCGGTGGAACTGCCGCGCTTCCGCCACCCCAGCCGCGCCGCCTATGTCTTTGGCGCTGAGCGTTATTCGCTGTCGCCCCAGATGGTCGCCAAGTGCGAATTCGTGGTGAAAATCCCCACGCGATTCTCGATCAATGTCGGCATGGCGGGGGCCATCGTTCTGTACGATCGGCTCATCAATCTGGGCGGCTATGGCGGGCGGCCCATTACGCCGGGCGGGCGCGACGCCGATGTGCCGCCTGTCCACAATTGGGGCGCCCCCCTGGCAAAACCCCGCGATTACTAGGGTTGGCAAAGCGCGGATGCACTCCATATAAGACCCACCATGGCAACGCCCGCCCTTTCCATCTCCCGCCTGCGCAAGGTCTATGCCCGCGGCACCGTTGCGGTTGAGGATATTTCGCTGACCGTCCCGGAAGGCGAGTTCTTCGGCTTCCTGGGCCCCAATGGCGCGGGCAAATCCACCACCATCCATTGCATCACCGGCATCGCCGAGCCGACCGAAGGCAAGATCGAGATCTTCGGCATCGATGCGGTGACGGACTATCGCGAGGCGCGCCGCCTGGTCGGCCTTTGCCCGCAGGAATTCAATGTCGATCCCTTCGCCACCCCGCGCCAGATCGTCGACTGGATGGGCGGCTATTTCGGCATGCGGGCGGCATTGCGCAAGACGCGCACCGACATGCTGATGGAGCGGTTCGAACTGACAGCCCATCACAAGAAGCAGTTCCGCGAATTGTCGGGCGGCCTCAAGCGCCGCGTGGTGCTGGCGCGCGCCCTGATCCACGACCCTAAGCTGATCATCCTGGACGAACCGACGGCGGGCGTGGACGTGGAGCTGCGCCGTGTGTTGTGGCGCTACCTCGCCGAGATCAACCGCGACGGCAAGACCATCCTGCTGACCTCGCACTATCTGGAAGAGGTCGAGCGCCTCTGCCGCCAGATCGCCATCGTCAACAAGGGCCGCGTGGTGCGCGAAGGCACCAAGGATGAAATGGTGGCCGAACCGGGCGGGCTGGAACAGGCTTACCTGGTGGCGACCGGCGCCGAAGCCGATCACGTGGCGGCGCAATAGCCATGGACCAGAACGCCAAGATGGGCACCAACTGGATCGGCCTCTACACCATGGTGCGGCGCGAAGTGTCGCGCATGATGCGGGTGCCGATCCAGGCCTTTGTCGCGCCCTGGATTTCGGCGCTGCTCTTCATCTTCATTTTCGGCTTCGTGGTCGGCGGGCGCATCACCGAGATCGGCGGCCATCGCTATCTGGAATTCGTGCTGCCCGGCATCGTGATGATGAACGTGGTCAACGCCGCCTTCCTGCAATCCTCCTCGGCGATCTATTTCGCGCGCTTCATCAAGTTCATCGAGGAGACGCTGGTCGCGCCGCTCTCCTATGCCGAGATGATCGCGGGCAGCCTGTCGGTGGTGGTGTTGCGCGCCTCGGTCACCGGGGTTGGCATCATGGTCATGGGCCTTTTCTTCGGCGCCACCCATGTCGAATCCTGGCCGCTGTTCCTGTTCTGGATCGTCAGCGTGTCGGCGGTATTCGGCCTTCTGGGCATCATTGTCGGCCTGTGGTCGAAGAGTTTCGAGCAGCTCAACATGCCGGTGGTGTTTTTCCTGACGCCGCTGTCGATGGTGGGCGGGGTGTTCAACACCGTCGGAATGCTGCCCGAATGGCTGCGCTGGCTGGCTTGGGCCAATCCCTTCTATTATTTCATCAACGGGTTGCGCGGTTCGATGATCGGTTTCGACGAAACGCCGGCGGGCCTTGGCGTGGGTCTGACCCTGCTGCTTCTCGTGGTGCTGGGCGCGACCGTGTGGCGGCTATATTCCAAGGGTTACGGCCTGCGCGAGTAGGCGTGGTCTTTTGCGTCCTGAGTGCGTCGCGCGTCGCTCATGGGCTGTCCGCCCATATCGCTCCTTGCTCCTGCTCAGGCCACAAAATCCCATCGCCTACGGAACTTGGGACAGTGAAAACTTGCAGGGGCAGGGCGGCTTTCGTTATGGTGCCCCCAATCACACAAACGCCCGATTCCAATGCAATTTTTTGCACTGGAATGGGCAGTAAGCCGGAGTTGTCATGAACAGGATGCTGGGAATTTTTGCAGGTGCCGCGCTGGGCGCGTTCGTCGCCTTGCCCGCCATGGCGCAGCCTGCCGTCGGCACCGCCCCCGCCACACTGCTGGGCGTGTACAACAACTGGACCGCGTTTCAGACCGGTTCGGGTGCCAGCCTGACCTGCTATGCGCTGTCCAAGCCGCGCGCCACCCGTCCGCGCGGCGCCAAGCGCGGCGACATCTATCTCATGGTCAGCACCTGGCCGTCGCGCAAGGTCCGCGCGGAGCCCCAGATCGTTCTGGGCTATCCGGGCAATGAAAAGGGTACTGCCGCGCTGGGCGTCGGCCCCAGCAAGTTCACCTTCTTCATCCGCAACAACAATGCGGTGGGCAGCGCCTGGCTGGAGTCTCTGAACGAGAATGCGCGCCTGGTGGACGCCATGCGGAGCGGCGTGTCGGCGGTGGCCACGGGGATTTCCCAGCGTGGCACCAGGACCACCGACACCTACAGCCTGTCGGGCTTCAACGATGCGCTGGCGAAGATTCACGCCAGCTGCCCGATGTAATGGAACCACGCACCTCTCTTATCGGTCTTGACCGGGGTGCGCTGAAAGCCGCGTTGCTGACGGCGGGCCTGCCGGAAAAATCCGCCGCCATGCGGGTGAGCCAGTTGTGGAACTGGATCTATGTCCATGGCGCGCGCGATTTCGCGAGCATGACCAACTTGGCGCGGGATTTCCGCGAGCTGCTGGAACATTCCTTCACCCTGGCGCGGCCCGAGATCGTCACGGCGCAGGTTTCGGAAGATGGCACTCGCAAATGGCTGCTGCGCACCGGCCCCGGCATCGAATTCGAAACCGTCTATATCCCGGAAAGCGACCGCGGCACCCTGTGCGTGTCCAGCCAGGTCGGCTGCACGCTGACCTGCCGCTTCTGCCACACCGGCACCCAGAAGCTGGTGCGCAACCTCACGCCCGATGAAATCCTCGGCCAGTTGCTGATCGCCAAGGACGCGCTGGAGGACTGGCCGTCCACCGGTCCCGGCCGCAAGGTCACCAACATCGTGATGATGGGGATGGGCGAGCCGCTCTACAATTTCGACAATGTGAAGGCCGCGCTGGCCACGGTAATGGACGGCGACGCCCTGGCCCTGTCCAAGCGCCGCGTCACCCTGTCGACCGCCGGCGTGGTGCCGATGATCGGCCGCGCCGGAGCCGAGATCGGCTCGAGCCTGGCGATTTCATTGCATGCGGTGCGCGACGATATCCGCGACGTGATCGTGCCGATCAACAAGAAGTATCCGATCGAGCAATTGATGGAAGCCTGCCGCACCTATCCGGGCGCCTCCAATGCGCGGCGCATCACGTTCGAATATGTGATGCTGAAGGGCGTCAACGACAGCCTCGCCGATGCGCGGGCGCTGGTGAAGCTGGTGGCGGGCATTCCCGCCAAGATCAACCTGATCCCGTTCAATGCCTGGCCGGGCGCGCCGTATGAATGTTCCGACTGGAGCCAGATCGAGAAATTCGCCGAGATCGTCAACCGCGCCGGCTATGCCTCGCCGGTGCGCACCCCGCGCGGCCGCGACATCATGGCGGCCTGCGGCCAGCTCAAGAGCGAAAGCGTCAAGGAGCGTGCCAGCGCCCGCATGGCGGCAGCCCAGTCCGGCCAGATCGCCCGGATGCCCCACTAGGCGCTGGATTTCCGGCCTTAAATCCCTATAGTCCCGGCGATTTTTCAAGGAATTCCGCCGTGTCCAGGAAAGACATCAAAAAGGTCGTGCTCGCCTATTCCGGCGGGCTGGACACGTCGGTCATCCTGAAGTGGCTGCAGACCGAGTATGGCGCCGAAGTCATCACCTTCACCGCCGACCTGGGGCAGGGCGAGGAGATCGAGCCCGCCCGCCAGAAGGCGCTGACCCTGGGCATCAAGCCCGAGAATATCTTCATCGAAGACCTGCGCGAGGAATTCGTCCGCGATTTCGTCTTCCCGATGTTCCGCGCCAACGCGGTCTATGAAGGCGTCTATCTGCTGGGTACCTCCATCGCCCGTCCGCTGATCGCCAAGAAGCAGATCGAGATCGCCGAAAAGCTCGGCGCCGATGCCGTCTGTCACGGCGCCACCGGCAAGGGCAACGATCAGGTGCGCTTCGAGCTGGGCTATTATGCCCTCAAGCCCGACATCAAGGTGATCGCGCCCTGGCGCGAATGGGACCTGACCAGCCGCACCAGGCTGCTGGAGTTCGCGGAAAAGAACCAGATTCCGATCGCCAAGGACAAGCGCGGCGAGGCGCCCTTTTCGGTGGACGCCAACCTGTTGCACTCCTCGTCCGAGGGCAAGGTGCTGGAAGATCCGTCCAAGGAAGCCGACAGCATCGTCTATCAGCGCACCATTTCGCCGCAAGACGCGCCCGACAAACCGACCTATGTCGAGATCGGCTTTGAAAAGGGTGATGCGGTCAGCATCGACGGCAAGAAGCTGTCGCCCGCCAGCCTGCTGGCGGCGCTGAACGCGCTCGGCAAGGCCAATGGCATCGGCCGCCTGGACCTGGTGGAAAACCGCTTTGTCGGCATGAAGTCGCGCGGCGTCTATGAGACCCCCGGCGGCACCATCCTGCTGGTCGCCCATCGCGGCATCGAAAGCATCACGCTGGACCGCGGCGCGGCCCATCTGAAGGACGACATCATGCCCCGCTATGCGGCGCTGATTTACAACGGCTTCTGGTTTGCGCCTGAGCGCGAGATGCTGCAGGCCCTGATCGACCGCAGCCAGGAGTTCGTCACCGGCACGGTCCGGCTGAAGCTCTACAAGGGCAATACCGAGGTGGTGGGCCGTTCGTCCGACTATTCGCTCTACAGCGAAAGCTTGGTCACCTTCGAGGACGACCAGGGCGCCTATGACCAGAAGGACGCGGCGGGCTTCATCAAGCTGAACGCCCTGCGCCTTCGGACCCTGGCCATGCGCAAGCGCCAAACGACAAACAAATCGGGGAAGTAGCCGCGTGAGCGGCTTCGCCGTCTGGCCGCCCACCACCTCCACCGTCTCGCCCGCCAGCCTGGCGCGGGAGATGATGGCCCTGGGCCAGGCCACCCTGTCGCCGCCCGCTTTTCCGCAAGACGCCGCGCGGGGCACGGGCCAGCCGGTGATCGTGGTGCCCGGCTTCCTGGCCCCCGACATGTCCACGGGCCGGCTGCGGGACTTCCTGGTCCGGCAGAACTTTGCACCCGTGTCCTGGTCCGGCGGGGTCAATCTGGGGCCGATGCGCCATGTGATGGCGGCGCTGCGCACGCAGATTTGCGACATGGCCGACAAGTCCGGGCGGCCCGTGTCGCTGGTGGGCATCAGCCTGGGCGGCACCATCGCCCGGCAGGCGGCCAAGGCCTGCCCGGACAGGATCGCGCGGGTGATCACGGTGGTCAGTCCGATCCGAATGCCGGTGGTGACACCGCTGGCGCCGCTGGCCCAGGCGGCGGCGCTGCTGTGGGATGCCGACGAGGTGGCCGACCTGGCCGCCATCGGCGAGCCGCCCCCGGTACCCCTGACCGCGATCGTCAGCCGGGACGACGGCATCATCGAACGGGCAGCCTGCTGGCCGGATGCGGGCACGCAAGTGGAGGTTGTGGAGGTGGGCGGGGCGCACATGTCGATCTGCAGCAGCCCGGACGTTCAGCGCATCATTGCCGACCGGCTGGCGCGGTCTTGAGGCCTGTAATGCCTAGGGGCACGGTGCGCAGAAAGCGGGGCCGGTGCCGTCGGTGATCTTGGCCATCCATCCGCGGGCCACCTTCGACCATTCTATGAGGATGTGTCCGGAAGCGACTGGTTCTTCAAAGTAAAATACGCCGCTGTACGAGACGTGGCGCGGTCGCGGGCGGAAGTGTTTACAGGCGCACGGGCGCGGTCTGAGCCGGTGCCGGGCTGAGATAATCGGCGATCTGGTCCTTGTTCTGGAAGGCCCACCAGCCCAGCGCAGCCACCAGCAGCAGGATACCCAGCCAGCCCCGCCCGCCGCCAACCTTCTGGCGATAGGACAGGCCCGTGCCGGGAATACCCGCATTGGTGGTGATGCCGTCCTTGCCGATATTCCCCCCGGCGCCGCGCGGCCCCAGGGTGGTCGAGGCCCCGCTCTTGGACAGGTTGATCCGCAGGCCGGGGAAGATGCGCAGCCGCTTCTGGAAGCGCAGGCCCTTAAGCATGATGAACCGGCATCAGATATCGACCGAGGCGTAGAGGGCGTTGTCCTGGATGAACTCCCGGCGCGGCTCGACCACGTCGCCCATCAGCTTGGCGAACAGTTCGCCGGCCTCGTCGGCATGCTGGACCTTCACCACCAGCAGCGAGCGGGCGTTCTCGTCCAGGGTGGTTTCCCACAACTGGTCGGGATTCATCTCGCCCAGCCCCTTGTAGCGCTGCAGGGTCAGGCCCTTGCGGCCCCAGGCGAAGATGGCGTCCAGCAGCTCGGAGGGCGAGCGGATTTCCCGGGTCTCGTCCTTGCGCTTCAGGGTGCCGGCCTTGAGGTAGGTGGCCTGCAGCTCGGTGGCCATCTTGTCCAGGCGGCGGGCATCGGCGGAAGCGATCAGCGCCCCGTCGATCACCACGGCCTCGCGCACCCCGCGCACCGCGCGCCAGAAATGCAGCCCGCCATCCGAGGTCGGCTCGCCGACCCAGCCGCGCTCGAACTCGTCGGACAGGGTGTCCAGCCGGGCGGCGATATACTTGGCCGCGTCGGCCGCCTTGGCGGTGTCGGACAGGATTTCGGGATTGAGGGCGCCGGAGATGGCGGCCTGCTCCAGCACAAAGCGCGGATAGTGGCGGGGGAAGCCGTTGAGGGCCGCCACCGCCTGGCGGGCATGGACGATCAGCTCTTCCAGATGGGCGCCGGAGATGGTGGCGCCGGTGTGCAGCTCGAGCACCGCGCCGCTGGCGCCCTCGGCGACCAGATGGTCCTGAAGCTCGGGCTCGTCCTTGAGGTAGATTTCGGACTTGCCGCGCGCCGCCTTGTAGAGCGGCGGCTGGGCGATGAAGATATGGCCGCGTTCGATAAGCTCCGGCATCTGGCGGTAAAAGAAGGTCAGCAGCAGGGTCCGGATATGGGCGCCGTCCACGTCGGCGTCGGTCATGATGATGATCTTGTGATAGCGCAGCTTGTCGGCGTTGAACTCCTCGCGCCCGATGCCGGTGCCCAGCGCGGTGATCAGGTTCACGATGGCTTCGCTGGACAGCATCTTGTCGAAGCGGGCGCGCTCGATGTTCAGGATCTTGCCGCGCAGGGGCAGCACCGCCTGGTTGGCGCGGTTGCGGCCCTGCTTGGCACTTCCACCCGCCGAGTCGCCCTCGACGATGAAGATTTCGCACTTGGACGGGTCGCGCTCCTGGCAGTCGGCGAGCTTGCCGGGCAGCGAAGCGCCGTCCAGCGCACCCTTGCGGCGGGTCAGTTCGCGGGCCTTGCGGGCGGCCTCGCGGGCGGCGGCGGCTTCCACCACCTTGCCGACGATGCTTTTGGCCTCGGCGGGGTGCTGCTCGAACCAGGCGCCGAGCTGGTCGATGATGGCGCCTTCCACGATGGGGCGCACTTCCGATGACACCAGCTTGTCCTTGGTCTGGGACGAGAACTTCGGATCTGGCACCTTGACCGACAACACGCAGGTCAGGCCCTCGCGGCAGTCATCGCCGGTCAGCGCCGTCTTGTCTTTTTTGCCCTGCGGCATCTCTTCGGCGTACTTGGTGACGACGCGCGTCAACCCGGCGCGGAAGCCCGCGACATGGGTGCCGCCGTCGCGCTGGGGGATGTTGTTGGTGAAGGCCAGCGTGCTTTCGTGATAGCTGTCATTCCAGGTCATGGCGATTTCCACCGTGACGCCGTCTTTTTCCGACACGATCATCACGGGTGCGGGGATCAGCTGCTGCTTGGCGCGGTCGAGATATTCCACGAACGCTTTCAAACCGCCTTCATAGTGCAGGCTGATTTCCTTGGGCTCGACGCCGCGCCGGTCGGTCAGGATGATCACCACGCCGGAATTGAGGAAGGCGAGTTCGCGCAGGCGGTGTTCCAGCGTGCCGAAATCGAACTCGGTCTTGGTGAAGGTCGCAGGCGAGGGCAGAAAGGTGATCTCGGTGCCTTTTTTTCCTTCGGATGCTCCGACTTCCTTCAGCGGCGCCACCGGATCGCCCATGCGGAACTGCATGTAGTGTTCCTTGCCGTCGCGCCAGATGCGCAGGTCGAGGAATTCCGACAGCGCATTGACCACCGACACGCCCACGCCGTGCAGGCCCCCCGAGACCTTGTAGGCATTCTCGTCGAACTTACCGCCGGCATGCAGCTGGGTCATGATGACCTCGGCGGCGCTGACGCCTTCTTCGCTGTGGATGCCGGTGGGGATGCCGCGGCCATTATCGCGAACGGTGCAGCTGCCATCCGGATTCAGCATCACGTCGATGCGGTTGGCGTGGCCGGCCAGCGCTTCGTCGACCGCATTGTCCACCACTTCATAGACCATGTGATGCAGGCCCGAACCGTCATCGGTGTCGCCGATATACATGCCGGGGCGCTTGCGCACGGCGTCCAGGCCCTTGAGGACCTTGATGCTGTCGGCGTTGTAGACGTTCATATTGGGTTCGGACATGTCAGTTCACCATTTCACTTTGACGCGCAAATATGCCGTCACGGACTTCAAAGATTTCTGCTTGCGCGCCGTCGAACAGCGACAGGTCGGTGCCGGTCATCCAGGCCTGGGCGGCCAGGGCATGGACTTCCTCGAACAAAGCGGTGCGGCGCGTCACATCCAGATGGGCGGCGATCTCGTCCAGCAGCAGGATGGGGGCCAGGCCTTCGCGGGCCCGCGCCAGCTCGCGCGCATCGGCCAGCATGATGGAGATCAGCAGCGCCTTCTGCTCGCCGGTGGAACAGTCGCGCGCCTCGGCCCGCTTGGCGGTATGGCGCACCTGAAGGTCCGTGACATGGGGGCCAACAAGGGTGCGTCCGGCTTCGGCATCGCGCAGGCGCGAGGCGGCGAACATCGCGCGCAACTGGTCGGCGCTGGACTGGTGCAGTTCGTCGGTCAGGGCCAGCGAGGCGGCGGGGAAGGCCCCGGCTTCGCCGCGTTCGGCCAGGGCGCGGGACAATTTTTCCACCGTGCTGGCGCGCGCCTGGGCGATGACGATGCCGGCCTCGGCCATTTCATTCTCGAGGCCGTCCAGCCAGGTCGGATCGCGCGGGCCGTATTTCAGCAGCCGCGCCCGCTCGCGCATCGCGGTCTCGTAGCGCGTGGCGGCGCGGGCATGGCCGGCATCGAAGCCCAACACCAGCCGGTCGAGGAAGCGCCGCCGTCCGCCCGCGCTTTCGATGAAAAGCCGGTCCATGGCGGGTGTCAGCCAGATCAGTTGCACGATGTCGCCAAGGTCGGCCGAGCTTTGCGCCGGGGCGCCGTTGAGACGCACCTGGCGCGAGGCCGAGCCGCCCACCATGCCAGTGCCGATCTCATGCTCGGTCCCGCCGCGCGCCACCGTGGCGGCCACGGCCCACAGTGTATCGTCACCAACCGGACCTTTTCTGGTGTGTTCCGCCAGTTTGGCGCCGCGCAGGCCACGCCCCGGCGACAGCAGGGAGATGGCATCCAGCACATTGGTCTTGCCGGCGCCATTGGGCCCGGCCAGCACTACCGGCGCGCCGCTGACGCTGAGTTCGCCGACGGCATAGGAACGGAAATTGGTCAGGCGCAGGCGCGTCACTGCCAGGCGGGAAGTCACCGCCTGGGCGACGTGCATGTTCCGTGCAAGCGTCAAATCAAACCCTGAGAGGCATGAGGACGTAGAGCGTGCGCGCGTCCTCCGCATCCTCGATGATGGCGGGCGAGCCCGCATCCGACAGCAGGAAGCGCACTTCCTTGCCCTCGATCTGGCTGGTGATGTCCAGCAGGTAACGCGCATTGAAGCCGATCTCCAGCGCGCCGGCGCTGTAGGTGGCGCCGACATCTTCGGTGGCGGTGCCGCTTTCCGGATTGACCACCGACAGCGTCACCTTGTCCTTGGACAGGTTCAGCTTCACGGCGCGGGTCTTGTCGGCGCTGATGGTGGAGACGCGGTCGACCGACTGGGCGAATTCGCGGGCTTCCAGCGCCAGGGACTTGTCGTTGCCCGACGGGATCACGCGCTCATAGGGCGGGAAGTTGCCGTCGATCAGCTTGGAGGTCAGTTCCACGCCGTTGAAGCCGAACTGGATCTTGGTGTCGGACAGCGAAACGTCGATGGCGCCATCGGCATCGTCCAGCAGCTTGACCAGTTCGCCCACCGTCTTGCGCGGCACGATCACGCCCGGCATGTCGGCGGCGCCGTCGGGGAGTTCCAGCTCGTAGCGGGCCAGGCGATGGCCGTCGGTCGCCACGGCGCGCATCACCGGCGGCTTGGAGTCCTTGGCGGCATGCAGGTAGATGCCGTTGAGGTAGTAGCGGGTTTCCTCGGTGGAAATGGCGAAGCGCGTCTTGCCGATGATGCGCTTGAGGTCGTCCGCCGCCAGGCGGAACTTGTGGGGCAGGGCGCCCGCCGCCATCTGGGGGAAGTCTTCGCGCGGCAGGCAGGACAGTTCAAAGCGCGAGGTGCCCGCCGACACGGCCAGACGGCCGCCTTCGCTGGACAGCAGTTCGACCTGCACCTGGGCGCCGTCGGGAAGCTTGCGCACGATGTCGTAGAGCATGTGCGCGGGCGCGGTGGCCGAGCCGTTGCGCAGCACATCGGCCGGCAGCGCCTCCACGATCTCGATGTCGAGATCGGTGGCGGTGAGCTTAAGCTGGCCCTTGGCCGCTTCGATCAGGACGTTGGACAGGATCGGAATGGTGTTGCGGCGTTCGACGACGCTCTGCACATGGTTCAGCGCCTTGAGGAATGCGCCGCGTTCGACGTTGATCTTCATGGTTCGACAGCCGCCTGTTAGACCCGCACCGGTGCGCGAAAATCGCGCCCGGAAAACCGTGTTTTTCTTGTGTTTGGGAGGACCCCAAAAGGCCCCAAGACTCAAGGGCCAAAACATAGCAGAAAAGCAACCCGGAGCCTAAAAAAAACACGCGGAAAATAGGGTTTTCCGCGTGCTTTCAGAGGGTCAAAAAGGCTGGCTTTTCCGCCCTAGATTTCGGGCCTGCGCTGGAGCATCTGGGAGAGGAAATCCACCTCCTGGCGGAACAGGGCGTCCTCCACGATCAGGGCCTCGATGCGGCGGCAGGCATGCAGCACCGTGGTGTGGTCGCGGCCCCCGAAGCGCCGCCCGATTTCGGGCAGCGAGCGGGTGGTCAGCTTGCGGGACAAATACATCGCAACCTGGCGGGGACGGGCCACCCGGCGGGCGCGCTGGGGAGAATGGAAGTCCTTGACGTCCAGCTTGTAGAACTCGGCCGTCTTGCGCTGGATGTCCTCGATGGAGGTCTTGGCCCCGGGTCCGGCCCGCAGGCCCACCGCTTCCTCGGCCACTTCCAGCGTCACCGGCTTCTTGGTGAGGTCGGCATAGGTGGCCAGCTTGGTGAAGACGCCGATCAGCTCGCGCGGGGAGGCATCTTCCAGGTCGGCGATGCGCTCCAGCACGTTTTCCGGCAGCACCACGTCAGGCTTGTGACGGGTGAACTCCGTGGCGCGGGATTTCAGGATGGCGAGACGCGTGTCGCGGTCCGGCTTGTCCAGGCCGACGCACAGCCCGCCGCCCAGGCGCGACTTCACATCGGCGCCCAGGCCTTCCAGCGCCTGGGGCGGGCGATCGGCGGCGATCACCACCCGGCGGCGCAGATCGGCAAAGGCGTTGACGGTGTAGAGAAACTCCGACGCCGTGGCGGTCGAGCGGCAGATATGCTGCAGGTCATCGATGATCAGAACTTCGGCGGTGCGCAGCTCTTCCTTGAAGGCCAACGTGTCCTTGCGATAGAGCGCGCCCAGGAAGTGGCGCATGAAATCTTCCGCCCGCAGGAACAAGGTGCGCTTGCCGCGCTTGCGGAATTCCAGCGCCGCGGCGTTCAGCAGATGGGTTTTGCCGAAGCCGAAGCCGCCATGGATGTAGAGCAGCGGAATGTCGGACTGCTGGCCGTCGGCGAAGCTGCGGGCCGCGCCGTGACCGAACTGGTTGGCCATGCCCGGAATGAAGCTTTCGAAGGTCTGCTGGGGATGCAGCATCCGGTTCCACAGGCCCCGGTCATCCTCATTGGCGCGGCTTTCGCTGCGCGGCGGCAGGTAGGACACGCTGGCGGATGCGTCGGAAAGGCCCTGATGCTGGGCCTCGCGCGGGATCGCGCCGCCGATCACGGGCGCCGGAATGGCGGAGATCACGATCGCCAGCGAGGCGGGCGTGAAGCCTTCGGCCATGAAGGCTTTCTCGATGCGGCCGACATAATGGTTGGCCACCCAGTTGCGCACGAAAGGCTTGGCGGCGCCGATCTTGAGTTCATCGGAATCGAAGGATTCCAGATTCAGCGGTCCGATCCAGGCGTCGAATACCGGATCGCCCAGTTCGCGCCGCATGCGTTCGCGCACCGCTGCCCATGCCGCGCGCCAGTCCGGCATCGATTTTCCTGCTTGCACCATCTCATTACCCACTTTGTTCTGGCCCTTTGGGGGCCGTTTGTTGCTGCGGCACGTATTCGTGTCCGCTGTCCGTCAGCCCTGTCGCCAGGGCAGTCCGGACGCCTTCCAGCCATTCAGATTTCCGCGATGGCCTTCGCCATCGACATCGCCTTCAAAACCGCCCGCGACATTCAGGGCCTTCTCGTAACCGGCCGCCGTCAGCGCGATGGCTGCGGCGCGGCTGCGCGCGCCCGAGCGGCAGAGCAGCAGCACCGGGTCGGACTTGCCGGCGCCTGACGCGGACAGGGCCTGCGCCGCTTCAGCGGCGAAGCCCGGATTCTGCGCCCCGTTGGGGAAACTTTGCCATTCCACGCAATGGACGCGGCGGCCCAGGTCTTCGAGGTCGGGCACGCCGACGAAGTTCCACTCCGCCACCGTCCGAACGTCGATCAGCTGGGCCTTGGGATCGCGTTGCAGCCGGTCCCAGGCCTCGGCGGCGCTGATATCGCCGGCATAGTTGAGAGAAGAGGGAGGGACCATGATGCGCTCTTGAGACAATTCGGGGACTGCCGGGGTTTTCGCCCAGCACTAAAAGGCTATAATTTGCGGAATTCAGGGACTGCTATACTTGGAAGAGCGCTCGGACAGCACAAAACCATGAGCCAATACTTCCGTATTACTTGGTTTTGTCTTCAACATGTTCAGTGCTCGCCCCAACTGTTGGTTAAGATACGCCCAGCTTGCGGGGCCAAACAAGGGGACAAACTACGAACAGGCAGCCTGATTCGAAAAAAATTTCGCTTTTGTGACGTATGCTAAATGGTTGTGACGTATACGGAAAATACCATTTTTCAACCAAGCGTTTTTGAATCAGTAGGTTAGGCGCGCAATGCTCCGTGTTGCGGCGCCGAAATGTGGCTTTTCGGTGAAACTCTGCACACGGACCAATAAAAAAGGCCCGGATATTGCTCCGGGCCTGATCCATTTCTGTAATCCTCAAGGATTACAGAGGCTTCCTACTTGGCGAGCTTGCCGACCCGCTTGGACAGGCGCGAAACCTTCCGGGAGCCGGTGTTCTTGTGCAGGATGCCTTTGGACACGCCGCGCATGATTTCGGGCTCGGCGGCCTTCAGGGCGGCCAGGGCGGCCTTCTGGTCGCCGGAGGCGATGGCTTCCTCAACCTTGCGGATGAAGCCGCGCACCCGGGTCTTGCGCGCCGTGTTGATGGCGGTGCGCTTGGCGGTGGTGCGGACGCGCTTCTTGGAGGAGGCGATATTCGGCATGGGCGGACCCTTATTTCCGTAAAAGAGGCGGGCATATAACCCCGGATGCTGCCGGGGTCAAGAAATACCGGATTTGCGCGGACTTATTCGTCCTTGAAGGCGGGTTTACGCTTTTCGGAGAAGGCGGCCATGCCTTCCTTCTGGTCGGCCGTGGCGAACATGGCGTGGAACAGCCGGCGCTCGAAATGCAGCCCCTCGGCCAGGCTGGTTTCCAGGGCGCGGTTGACCGCCTCCTTCACCATCTGGGCGGCGGGCGAGGACTGGGCCGCGATCTTGCCGGCGGCCTTCATGGCTTCGTCCATCAAATGCTCGGCCGGAACCACCCGCGCCGCCAGGCCGCAGCTTTCCGCTTCTGCCGCATCCATCATCCGTCCGGTGAGGCACAGGTCCATCGCCTTGGACTTGCCGACAAGCCGGGTGAGGCGCTGGCTGCCGCCCAGCCCCGGCATGATGCCCAAGGTGATTTCCGGCTGGCCGAATTTGGCGGTCTCCGCGGCGATGATGAAATCGCACACCAGCGCCAGTTCGCAGCCGCCGCCCAGCGCATGGCCGGCCACCGCGGCGATGATGGGCTTTTTGACCCGCGCGATGCGGTCGAACTGATCGCCGAACAGATTTTCCCGGTACATCTGGGAATAGGTCTTGGGCTGCATCTCCTTGATGTCGGCCCCGGCGGCAAAGGCGCGGTCCGAGCCGGTGACGATCATGCAGCGGACCTTGTCGTCGCGGTCCCAGGCCTCGAGCGCATCCGCCAGCTCGTTCAGCAAGGCTGTGTTCAACGCGTTCAGCGCTTCGGGCCGGTTAAGGGTGGCAATGCCCACGGCGCCGTTGATTTCTATATTGATGTTCATGATCGCCTCAGCTTTGGCATTTGGGACAGTAGAAGGTGGAACGGCCGGCCTGCACAATGCGCTTTACTGTCCCCTTGCAGCCCAGTTTGCAGGACAGGCCTTCGCGGTCATAGACCAGAAACTGGTGCTGGAAATTGCCGGGATCGCCAGTGGCCTGGGCATGGTCGCGTAAGGTCGAGCCGCCCGCCGCTATCGCGTCCTTCAGCACCTTCTTGATTGCGGCCACCAGCGGAGCGAGCTTTTCGCGCTTGATCGCCCCCGCCAGCTTCTTGGGCGAGATATGGCTGCGAAACAGCGCCTCGCAGACATAAATGTTGCCCAGGCCCGCCACCAGCCGTTGATCGAGCAGGGCGGATTTGATCGGCGTCTTCTTGCCGGACAGGAGTTTTGCCAGATGGTCGGTGTTGAATGCATCGGACAGCGGCTCGACACCAATCGCCCTGAACAGCTTGTCCTGTTCCAGCGTTTTGGTGTCGACCAGCGCCATCAGGCCGAAGCGGCGATGATCGTTGAAAACGATGCGCGCCGGGGCGTCGGTCTCGAACACCACATGGTCATGCTTGCCGGAGCCTGCGCCGTCGGGCGCGGCGTCATAGACATAATTGCCGAGCTTGCGGCGCTTGCCATGGGAATAGACGCTCATGCGCCCGCTCATGCCCAGATGGATCACCAGCGTCTCGCCGCTGTCGAGATCGGCCAAAAGATATTTGGCGCGGCGGCGAAGTCTCTTGACCTTGCGCCCTTGGGTGCGGGCGACGAAGTCGTGCGGGAAGGGCGTGCGCAGGTCGCCGCGCCGCGTCTCGACATGGGTCAGGCGGTAGCCTTCCATGGCGGGGGCCAGGCCGGTGCGCACGGTCTCGACTTCGGGGAGTTCGGGCATGCACACCCCTATAAATAGTCGCGGGCCCGGGCGGTAGCCTATGGCCCGCGCTGCGGCTATGTTCCGCCCATGGTTGAAAAAACCGCCAGTTTTGGCTTTCGCGACGTGCCTGAGGGGGAAAAGGAAGCCCTGGTGCGCGAAGTCTTCTCGTCGGTGGCGGCGCGCTATGACCTGATGAACGACCTGATGAGCCTGGGGGTCCATCGCATCTGGAAGGATGCGATGGTGGAATGGCTCAATCCCCAGCCCGGTTGGAAAAGCCTGGACGTGGCAGGTGGCACCGGCGACATCGCCTTTCGCATCGCCAAGATGGCGCGCGCGCGCGGCGGCGACGCTGCCATCACCGTCTGCGACATCAATGCCGACATGCTGGGCGAGGGCGTGCGCCGCGCGAAGGAAAAAAACGAACCGGCGATCAAATGGGTATGCGGCAATGCCGAGAGCCTGCCATTCCCCGATGCCTCGTTTGATTCCTACACCATCGCCTTCGGCATCCGGAACGTGACGCATATTGAAAATGCCCTGACGGAAGCGCGCCGCGTGCTGAAGCCGGGCGGGCGTTTCCTGTGCCTGGAATTTTCCAAGGTGGACGTGCCGGGGCTGGACACGCTGTACGACGCCTATTCCTTCAATCTGATGCCCAGGATCGGCGGCCTGGTGGCCAAGGATGAAGAATCCTATCGCTATCTTGCCGAAAGTATCCGCCGCTTCCCGCCCCAGGCGAAATTCGCCGCGATGATTTCGGATGCGGGCCTGTCACAGGTGAAAGTGCGAAACCTGTCAGGCGGCATTGCCGCCATGCATTCGGCCTGGCGTCTGTAATGGTGGGGATTTCCAGCTTCCTGCGTCTCGTCCATGCCGCGCGCCTGCTGGCCGGCCCTGCTTTGGCCTTTCGGGCGAAGGCGCCTGATGCCGGCGCGCGGCTTTCATCGGCGCTCGAGCGGCTGGGTCCGCCTTATGTGAAGCTGGGCCAGATGCTGGCGACCCGCCCCGACATTGTCGGCGCCCAAGTGGCGACAGCGTTGGAGAATTTGCAGGACCGCCTGCCGCCTTTTCCCGAAGAGACGGCCCGCGCCGAGATCGTCCGCGCCTTCAACAAGCCGGTGGAGGCGCTGTTTTCCAGTTTCGGCGCTGCGCTGGCGGCAGCCTCCATCGCCCAGGTCCATCGCGCCCAGACCAGCGACGAGGCGCCGGTGCGCGTGGCGGTAAAGATCCTGCGACCCGGCGTGCGCGACGCCTTCGCCCGTGATCTGCAGGCCTTTGCCCTCTTTGCCCGCTGGGCCGAACGATATTCCGCCGAGGCGCGACGCATGCGCTTCATGGCCCTGGTGGAAACCCTGGCGCAGAGCGTGGCGCTGGAGCTGGACCTGCGCATGGAGGCGGCCGCGGCCTCCGAACTGTATGAGCGCACCCGCGGCGAAGTGGAATTCCGCGTGCCGCACATCGACTGGTCGCGTACCGCCTCTTCGGTGCTGACCAGCGAGTGGATCGACGGCGTTTCTGTGCGCGACACCGCTGCGCTGGCGGCGGCCGGGCGCGATCCCAAGCAGGTGGCGGTGCTGGTGATGCGCAGCTTCCTGACCCAGGCGCTGCGCGACGGATTTTTCCATGCCGACATGCATCCCGGAAATCTGTTCGTTGACGGCGAGGGCCGGCTGGCGGCGGTGGATTTCGGCATCATGGGACGTCTGGACGCCGACATGCGCCGCTTCATGGCGGGCACCCTGGCCGGCTTCCTGCAACGCGATTATCGCCGGGTTGCCGAGCTGCATTACGAGGTCGGCTTTGTTCCCACCACGCATGCCATCGAAACCTTTGCCCAGGCGCTCAGGGCGATTGGCGAGCCGATTTTCGGGCGCAGCGCCCGCGACGTCTCGATCGCCCGCCTGCTGGGTCAGCTGTTTGAAACCACTCGCCGCTTCGACATGCAGGCCCAGCCGCAGTTGATGTTGCTGCAAAAGACCATGGTGGTGGTGGAGGGCGTCTGTCGCGGCCTCGATCCCGATTTCGACATCTGGGAAGCCGCCCGCCCGGTGGCCGAAAAATGGGTGGCGGTGAATATGGGCCCCGAGGCGGCCCTCAACCGCGCCGGCGAGACCTTCGGCGCTTTGGGCAAGCTGGCGCAGGACCTGCCGCAACTGGTGCGCAACGCCGAAGAACTTTCCCAGATGGTGGCCGAAGGCGGGGTGCGGCTGCATCCCGACACCGCCATCCAGATCGCGGCCGAGCAGGAACGGCGCAGCCGTCCGACACGCATGGCGCTGATCGGCGTGCTGGCGGTGATCGCGCTTGCGCTATTGTTCGCGCTGCAGCGGCTTTTTTGACAGGATCGCGAAGCGCGCGGTGAGGGTGATTGCGGCCACCAGCAGGCCCAGCGCCAGTCCCAGCCAGATGCCAATGCCCTGCATGCCAAAAGGGAAGGCGAGCAGCAGTCCGGCCGGTGCGCCCACCAGCCAATAGGAGCCTCCGGCCAGCCACATCGGGCCTGCGGTGTCTTTCAGGCCGCGCAGGCTCATATTGGCGGCAACCTGGATGCCGTCCATCAACTGAAACGCCGCGGCGACGGCGAGGAAGCTCACCGCAAGGGCCAGCACATCGGCATTGGCGGGAATGTCGGGCAGCCACAGGACGGCGATCTGGCGCGGCCAGAGCAGCAGCACCAGCGCCATGGCGCACATGAAGACCCCAGACATGATGATGGCGGCGTAACCCGCGCGGCGCGCGGCAGCCAGATCGCCCGCGCCCGCCGCCAGCCCGACGCGCACCGTGGCCGCCAGACCAATGCCCAGCGGCACCATGAAGGTGATGGAGGGAATGGTGATGGCGATCTGGTGCGCTGCCAGCGGCGCCAGGCCAAAGATGCCCATCGCCAGCGCCGCGCCGTTGAACAGCGCCACCTCGAACACCATGGTGATGCCGATGGGAAGGCCCAGCCGGAACAGTTCGCGGAAGGTCTTCCAGTCCGCCTGGGTCAGCCGGTGCAGGATGCGGTAGCGCTTCAGCGCCGGAAAGCCCAGCACGACCGCCAGCATCGCCACAAAGGCGAAGATGTTCGAGCTGGCGCTGGCGAAGCCCGCGCCCAGGATCCCTAAGCGCGGGAAACCGAAATGCCCGAAGATCAGGGCGTAATCGGCCAGCACATTAAAGAGAATGGCGAGGAGCAGCACCACCATCGGGGGCACGGCGTGCGACAAGGCGGTCGAGAAGCTGCGCAGCACCTGAAAGCCCAGGGCAAAGGGCAGGCCGATGGCGATCGCCGACGCAAAGGCGGCGGCGTCGGCCGCCAGTGACGGCTGCTGGCGAAAGAAAAGCAGGATGGGCTGGGTGAAGAACAGGACGCCCATCAGCGGCAGGGAGACGATGGCGACCGACCACAGGCCCATGCGCACGGCGGTGCGCACGCCGCGGCGGTCGCGGCCCGCCTTGCTGTTGCTGTGCTCGCCCTGGATATGCGCGATCACCGGCGCCACCGCCCAGGGAATGCCGCAGCCCATCAGCCAGATCAGGAAATAGACGGTGTTGCCCAGCGCGCTGGCCGCCAGCGCTTCCTTGCTGAAATGGCCCAGCATGATGGTGTCGGTGGCCAGGATCGCCATCTGCGCCAGCTGGGTGGCGGCCAGCGGCACCGCCAGACGCAGCAGCTCGCGGCTTTCCAGCAGCCAGGCGTGATGGCGGTGGGCGGGGATCAGCGGTCCGGGCGAGGTCAAATCGGGCGGGGACATGTCAAACTGCGGTGTTTTCCGGCGAAGTATGCGAACGGGCCGGAGGGTATAGCGGACTTCCCGGCTTTGCGCTGTGTGATTGCCGTCCTATAAAAGAAGAAAATGGGGCAAAGATGAGGTCCGGTCTCTTCCGCCGCGGGTACAGTTTGTGAACCGCAAGCAACGCCGTGCGGCCGGTCCTTCGCAACCGGCATCGAACCTGTCGGATATTTTCGCGAGCGCGGTGCAGTTCCATCATGCCGGGCGCCTGGCGGAGGCGGAACAACTTTACCGCCGGGTGCTGGCGGCCGAGCCGCGGCATGCCGACAGCCTGCACCGGTTGGGTGTGATCGCCTATCAGGCGGGGCAGCCGGCGTCTGCCGTGGAACTGATCCGCAAGGCAATTGCGCAACGTGCGGCCACCGCGGCCTATCATCAGCATCTGGGATTGGCGCTGGCCGCGCTGGGCCAGATGGACGAGGCGGTTTCCGCCAGCCGCGTCGCCTTGAAACTTGATCCTGGCCAGCCGGACATTCACAACAATCTGGGTGTGCTGCTGATGCAGCAGGGCCAATGGGAAGAAGCGGCGCAGTGCTATCGCCAGGCGATCGCCCTGGCGCCGCACCTGCCCAATGCGCATGGCAATCTCGGCATCGTGCTGCGGTCGATGGCAAAGCCGGTCGAAGCGGTTGCCTGCCTGACGCGGTCTCTGGAAATTCACCCCGCCCAGCCCGAGGTTTTGAGCAACCTCGCCTTGGCTTATCTGGCGCAAGGCGATCGCAGGCGCGCGCTGGACGCGGCGCTGCGCGGTCTGGCGCTGGAGGAAAGTCCGCAAAGCCGCAGACTGTTCGTGCAGTGCGTCAGGGATCTGCGTTTTGCAGGCGAGGCCGGGATGTTGCGCCCCTGGCTGCTGCGTGCGCTGGAGGAAGGCTGGGACAGGCCCGGTGACCTGGCGCGGGTCAGCGCCGATGTCATCAAGCATGGCGGCGATCCAGTGGGCGATGCCTTGCTCCATCTGTTGTTGCGCCTGACGCCAAACCTCGACATCGATCTCGAAAATACCTTGACGGAGTTTCGCCGCGATCTGTTGCGCGATGCCATGAGCAACGGTGATCTCGCTGTGCCGGATTTTTTCGCCGCGCTGGCCCGGCAATGCTTCATCAACGAATATGTCTTCAGCCATTCGCAGGACGAGATCGCGCAAGCGACGCAATTGCGCGGCAGGCTGGCCGCCGCGCTGGAAACAGGCGCGCCCATCCCGCCGGCCTGGCTGGTCGCCGTGGCATCCTATTTCCCGCTGCAATCCATTCCATCGTCGATACGGCTTTTGGACCGCGCATGGCCCGCCGCTGTCGAGGCCATCCTGATCCAGCAAATTCGCGAACCCGAGGAGGAGCGCCGCCTGCGCGCGGAGATTCCCCGGCTGACGGATATCGCCGATGCGGGCTCGCGCACTGTTCAGGCCCAGTATGAGGAAAATCCCTATCCGCGATGGGTTCGGGCCGGAACGGCGGAGGCCGAAGACCTGGCGGGCTACCTGCGCCAGAATTTTCCCCATGTGGAAATCGCAGGCGTGGGACCAGGCGTCGATATCCTGATCGCGGGTTGCGGTACGGGGCGCAACGCCATCGAGACCACACAAAGATTTGCCGGCGCCCGCACACTTGGCCTGGACCTCAGCCTGAGCAGCCTGGCCCATGCCATGCGCAAGTCGCGCGAGATGGAGCTGGAGATTGAGTATGCGCAAGCCGACCTGCTGGCACTGAATACCCTCGAGCGTCGTTTCGATATGATCGAGGCGGTTGGCGTGCTGCATCACCTGTCCGATCCGCTCGCGGGCTGGCGGGTGCTGTTGTCGCTGTTGCGCCCGGGCGGGGTGATGCTGCTGGGTTTTTACAGCCAAGTGGCGCGCAAGAACCTGCCGCGCATGGCCGGCGGAACCGCCGATGATATCCGGCGCGAGCGCCAGCGCCTGCTGGAAACCAGCGACCAGGGCGATGTGCTGGCGGCCTCGGCGGATTTTTTCACCACCAGCACCTGCCGCGACCTGCTGTTCCATGTGCAGGAGCATCACCTGACCCTGGCTGAAATCGGCGGGTTCTTGCGCGCGCATGATCTGGCCCTGCTCGGATTTTCCGTCGAGGACGATGTGCTGGCTGCCTATCGCAAGCGCTTTCCCGGCGATCCTGCGGCTGTCGATCTGGAACATTGGCAGGAATTTGAACAGGACCATCCCGACACCTTTGCCGGCATGTATCAATTCTGGGTGCAGAAACGGGCATGACCCTCAACATCGCCCATCGCGGCGGCGCGGCGCTGTGGCCCGAGAACACGCTGCCGGCCTTTGCCGATGCCGTTGCCAGCGGCTGCGACGGGGCCGAGCTGGATGTCCAGTTGTCGCGCGATGGCGCGGTGGTGGTGCATCACGATTTCCGCCTGATGGCGGGCGTGGCGCGCAAGGACGGTGTGTGGATTCGCGAGCCGGGCCCGCGCATCGCGGACCTGTCGCTGGCCGAGTTGCGCGCCTTCGATGTGGGTCACCCGGAGCCCGGCGGAGCCTACGCGCTGCAATATCCCCTGCTGCAGCCGGTGGATGCCGCCATTCCGACATTGGAGGAGGTCATCCGCCTGGCGCAGGGCGCACCGCGCCCCTTCGATCTTTTCGTGGAATTGAAGTGCGAGGCCGATGCCGATCCGGTCACTTTGGCGGACGCGGTTCATGCTGTGGTAACGGGCACGAACTTCCTGTCCGGCGTGATCTTTGTTTCCTTCGACTGGCGGACGCTGGCGCGGCTTCGCCAGCGCGGCGCCACCTGCTGGTTCTCCACCGATACGCTGGACGGCGACGTCCGGCCGGTGATCGACGCCGTCGTTCAGGCGGACGGGCAGGGCTGGTTTCCCGACTTTACCGACGCCACGCCGGACAATGTCGGTTATGCGCGCGCAAAAGGCCTCAAGGTGGGGGCCTGGACCGTCAATAGCGTGGCGGACATGGAGCGGCTCAAGGGGCTGGATGCCATCTGCACCGACCGCCCGGACCTGCTGGCCAGCCTGTTTTAGAGGCGCCCAGGGAACTTCCAGCGCGGCTGGCCGTTGCCTAGCCAGATTTTCGCGGGAGATTTCATGCTTATCAACATTATCATCGTTCTGATCGTCGTCGGCGTACTGCTGTGGCTGGTCAACAATTACATCCCGATGGACAGCAAGATTAAGTCCATCCTCAACGCCGTGGTCGTGATCTGCGTCGTGATCTGGCTGCTGCAGGCGTTTGGCGTGATTGGCTCGCTCAACAGCATCGGCGTACGCTAGCGCGGGTCTTTTGCGCCCTGAGTTCGTCGCGTATCGCCTCATGGGCTATTCGCCCATTTCGGCCCACGCTTCTGCTCAGGTCACAAAATCCCTCGCGCTAATCGCTACAGGCCTTCGAAAAGCGCGGTAGACAAATAGCGTTCCGCGAAAGACGGGATGATGGCCACGATCGTCTTGCCGGCATTCTCGGGGCGCGCGCCGACTTCCAGCGCCGCCGCGATGGCCGCGCCCGACGAGATGCCCACCGGGATGCCTTCCAGCTGCGCCGCCTTGCGCGCCGTCGACAGCGCGGTTTCGTTGGAGATGGTGATGACCTCGTCGATCACCTTGCGGTCCAGGATGGCGGGCACGAAACCGGCGCCGATACCCTGAATCTTGTGCGGGCCGGGCGCGCCGCCCGACAGCACCGGACTGTCTTCAGGCTCCAGCGCGATCATCTGCACCGAGGGCTTCTTGGCCTTGAGCACCTGGCCGACGCCGGTGATGGTGCCGCCGGTGCCGATGCCGCTGATCACGATATCGACCTTGCCTTGCGTATCGTTCCAGATTTCTTCTGCCGTAGTCTGGCGGTGGATTTCCGGGTTGGCGGGATTTTCAAACTGCTGCGGGATCACGGCGCCGGGATGCGCGGCCACCAGCTCATGGGCGCGGGCGATGGCGCCCTTCATGCCCTTGGCAGCCTCGGTCAGCTCGATCTGCGCCCCCAGGATCATCAGCATCTTGCGCCGTTCCAGCGACATGGATTCGGGCATCACCAAAATCAGCTTGTAGCCCTTGGCGGCGGCCACGAAGGCCAGCGCGATGCCGGTATTGCCGCTGGTGGGCTCGATCAGGGTGGTCTTGCCGGGCGAGATGATGCCCTGTTTTTCCAACGCCTCGATCATGCTGACACCGATGCGGTCCTTGACCGAGGAGATCGGGTTGAAGAATTCCAGCTTCAGCAGGATGTCGGCCTTGGCGCCGGCCTCGGCGGGCAGGCGCTTGATCCGCACCAGCGGCGTGTCGCCGATGGTCTGGGTGATGGAGTCATAAATCCGGCCGCGTCCCGGCTTGCCCTGTTCCATGTCTCAACTCCTTAGATGGTGAAATCTGCGCTGTTCTCGGCGCCGGCTTCGACGCCGGCATGACGCGCCCGCTGGCACAGGTCTTCGATGGAGACCGAATCCAGCCGCGTCATCAATTCGTCCTGCAGGGTCACGACAAAGGGCGCGACGATACGCATGCCCAGGTCGGAACGGGGCGAGTGTTTTTCCTCGTCATCCTCGATGCTTTCGGCCACCCGCACCACATCGCCCACCGATATCCGGCGGCGTTCGCGTGCCAGTCGGTAACCGCCGCGCGGACCGCGCACGCCCTTGAGGATGCCGGCGCGCACCAGCTGCTGCATCACCTGTTCCAGATAACGCTGCGGCACGCCCTGGCGGGCGGTGATTTCCTTGGCCTGCACCGGCTCCGGGCGTGCATTGAAGGCGATGTCGATCACCGCCTCCAGCGCCAGCAGGGTTTTGCGCGACAGCTTCAGCATCAGGCCCCGTCTTTTATTAAAGAGGCTTTCATGCCGGTCGAACCGAAGCCGCCCGCGCCGCGCGCGGTTTCGCTCAAGCCTTCGACTTCGACAAGTTCGGCCTGTTCGTGGCGGGCAATCACCATCTGGGCGATCTTCATGCCGCGGGTGATCTTGAAAACCGTGTCGCTGTGGTTGATCAGGATGGCCTTGATCTCGCCGCGATAGTCGCTGTCGATGGTGCCGGGCGAATTCAGGCAAGTGATGCCATGGTTCAGCGCCAGGCCCGAGCGCGGCCGCACCTGCGCTTCCACGCCCTGTGGCAGTTCGATGGCGATGCCGGTGGCCACTGCCAGGCGCGCGCCGGGCGCCAGTGAAATTTCGCCGTCTATCGCCGCCAGCAGGTCGAGGCCCGCCGAACCCGGCGTGGCGTAATGGGGCAGGGGCAGGTCCGCCCCATTGGGAAGTTTCTTGATTCCGACTTTCATGCCGCCCCTTTAAGCTTTTCCGCGATGCGCGCGGCCAGCCGCGCCCCCACTTCGTTCTTCGTCATGTCGGGCCAGTCTTCGGTGCCGGCCTCGCTGATCAGGTGCACGCGGTTGCGCTCGCCGCCCATCACGTCGCCTGAAACGTCGTTGGCGATGATCCAGTCGGCGCCCTTGCGCCTGCGCTTGGCCACCGCATTGGGCACCACATCATCGGTTTCGGCGGCAAAGCCGATCACCAGCCGTGGCCGGGCCGCATGGGCGGACAGGGTCGCCAGTATGTCGGGATTCTCCACCAGCTTGATCAGCGGCACCACGCGGTCGGTGGACTTCTTGATCTTGCTGTTGGCGGCGAAATCGGGCCGCCAGTCGGCCACGGCGGCGGCCATCACCAGCACATCGGCGGGCAGGGCGGCTTCGCAGGCCGCCAGCATTTCGCGCGCGGTGGTGACGCGCTGCAGTTTCACGCCCTGTGGCGCGGTGAGGGACACCGGGCCCGAGATCAATGTGGTTTCAGCACCGGCGCGGGCCAGCGCATCGGCGATGGCATAACCCTGCTTGCCGCTGGAATGATTGGCGAGGAAGCGCACGGGATCGACGGGCTCGCGCGTCGGGCCGGCGGTCACCAGCGCGCGAATACCGGCCAGCGGGCCTTGGGTGGCCAAGGCGCGTTCGATGGCGGCGACAATCTCGAGCGGTTCGGCCATGCGCCCCGGTCCGAATTCGCCGCAGGCCATTTCGCCGTCATTGGGGCCAACGAACAGCACGCCATCCTTGGCCAGGGTATCGCGATTGCGTTTCACCGCAGCGCTTTCCCACATCCGCACATTCATCGCCGGCGCCATCAGCACCGGCTTGTCGGTCGCGAGCAGGGCGGTGGACGCCAGGTCGTTGGCCAGACCGTTCGCCATCTTGGCCATCAGGTCGGCGGTCGCCGGCGCCACCACCACGAGATCGGCGCTGCGCGAAAGCTGGATATGGCCCATCTCGGCCTCGTCGGTCAGGCTGAAAAGGTCGGAATAGATTTTTTCGCCCGTCAGGGCAGAGACCGACAGGGGCGTGACGAACTGCGCGCCCGCTTTGGTCAGGATGGCGCGGGTGCTGACGCCGCGTTCGGCAAGACGGCGCACCAGCTCAAGGGCCTTGTAGGCCGCGATGCCGCCACCGATGATCAGGAGGACACTTTTGCCGCGCACGAGAAATCCACGCTTGTTGGGCGGGGTATATAGCAAATTACGGCGCGCAGGTGTAATTCCTGGACAAGTGATTGAAATAAAACAATGAATCATCGGTTAAGGCTGCATTCATGCAGCTCTGTCATGCTGCTTTCATGACGATGACGACCGGAGACCTTTATCGTTTGGCGGGCGACCTTGCGGCGGAGCATGGCGCGGCGGCGTCCGATTATGCCAGCCGCGCGGTGATGACGCTGGAAGCGGAAGGCGCCCATGAGCGCGCCCAGTTCTGGTTCGTGATGCTGGTCCTTCTGGGTGACATCAATTCGGGCCGCGTCGATCCCGAGGGACGCATCTCCATCCACTAGCCTCAAGGCGAACGAAATGGGCTATCATGGGTTCGCGCATCCGCAGGAACCTTCATGCCGCTCGATCCCTTGGTGAAAGCCTTTTTGGACAAGGCCGCCGCGATCCCGCGCCCCAAGGCGTGGGACGTGCCGCCCGCCATCACGCGTCAGGCCTTTGCCGGCATGATGCAACTGGCCGGACCCAAGGATGTGGCGGTCGGCAAGATCGACAATTTCACCATTCCAGGTCCGGGCGGTGACATTCGCGCCCGCGGCTATGCGCCCGTGGCCGCAAGCGGGCCGCAGCCGGCGCTGATCTTTTTTCATGGCGGCGGTTTTGTCGCCGGCAGCCTGGAAAGCCATGACGGCCTTTGCCGCCTGCTCGCGGCCGAAGGCTGCTTCAAGGTGATCGCGGTGGAGTATCGCCTGGCGCCGGAGCATGTCTATCCCGCCGCGCTGGACGATGCGCTGGCCAGCGTCTTGTGGATCGAAGCCAATGCCAGCGCGCTGGGCGTGGATGCCGGGCGCATCGCGCTGGGCGGAGACAGCGCGGGCGCCATGCTGGCCGCGATCCTGACCCAGATACTGAAAGAGAAGGGCGGGATCCGGATTGCCGCTCAGCTTCTGATGTTTCCCAACACCCAGATCGGCGGGGATACCTCATCGCTGAACGAGTTCGCGGTGGGCTATTTCCTGGAACGGCGCGCCATAGAATATTTCCATTCGCTGTACCTGCCGCCGGAAGCCGACCGCAATTCGCCGCGCGTATCGCCCCTGCGCGGCAAGGATTTTTCCGGCCTGCCGCCCGCCTATGTGATGCTGGCAGGCTATGACCCGCTGCATGATGAGGGCCTGGCCTATGCGGAAAAACTGCGCGCCGCAGGCGTGAACGTCACCATCGCCGATTATGCCGACATGGTGCATTGCTTCATCTATCTGCAGACCGTGCTGCCCCAGGCCCATGATGCGGTGGCCCGTGCCGCCAAATCGGTGCGCGAATACCTCGACGCCGCCTAAGGCTCGTCCGAAGCCAGGATGCCGGCAGGGTCGAGGAACGCGCCGATGGCGCGTCGCAATTCTACGGGCTGTTTCTGCGCAGCCAGCAGATCAAGAGCCGCCTGCCGGACCGCTTGTGCCTGCGCCACATCGCCATTGAGCAGCCGGGGAAAAAGGAACGTGCAGGTGAGCGTGGCGCCGTCATGGCGGGCATCCGTGATTTGCGCCAGCACCAGGCCATGCGCATCCGTGCGCGGTGCGTGAAGGCGCATCGCCTGATCCAGCGCGCTACGCAGGGCGGCATACAGCACCGGTAAATTCGACCAGCTCGCACTGGCGTGGATTCGGTCCACCGTGACGCCGCGATCCAGCAACAGGGGGCGATAGTCGGGCGGCGTGACGCCATCCCAGGTTCGTGCGCCCAGCTTCCTGGCCAGGGCGGCAAAGCGCTTGCGCGAGGTTTCCGCGTCCGCCGCGCCGCCGCTGATGGTGATGCGCAGCGCCGCCGCGCTTTCGTCGTGCTGCCCCCGGACCATGTCCGTGATCCGCTGCATCAGGGTCGGTGTTTGCGTCATGGCGGCGAGGCGGCGGTGAAAACGTGTTTCCTCGCCATCCGACAGTCGCATGGAAATCCGCGCCACGCATTCGCGCTGTGCCCCGCGCATCGCGGCAAACCCGCTGGCGAAATCGGGAAACAGATAGTCCAGATGCAGCGTGGCGGCGGGCAGGGCGCGAATTTGCAGGGTTGCGGCGGTGAGGATGCCAAAATCCGATCCCAGTACGCTGGAGGAAAGCAGGCCCTGCGGTGTCGCCAGGCGGACATCCACCACGCCTTCGGGGTTGCGCCCGATCCTGTGCCCGAGATGGGAAAATTCCGCCGGTCCGAAACTCATGCCGCGTGCCGCGAGCTGGCCCGCCAGTTCCGTGCTGCAGATTCCGGCTTGCACCTGCGCCAGTCCGGATACCGCATCCAGCGACAGGATGTCGGTCATGCCGCCGGTATCGCACACCGCGCGGGCCGTGCCGTTTGCGGTGCCCAACACGATGCCCGCCTCCGCGCAGATTTGCAGCAGCGCCAGGACTTCGTCTTCATTGTGCGGGCACAGGACCGCGTCGGGCGCCTGGGAAAGATCACCACCGCGCAGCCTGAGAACACTGGCGGCATCCGCCTTTGCGGCATGGGCGATGCGCGCTTCATCATCGGTGCGCAGGCGTTCACCCAGCAGGGCGGCAAGCTTCTGTCGCGCGGGGTCTGGAAGGCGGGAGGCGGGCAACGCCAACTCGGCACGCGGACGCGCCGGCGTGGCCAGCAGCGCGGGCATTTCCAGGGATTGCGCCAGCCAGCGCCAGCCCGGCTCGGCCGGCGCGGGTTCGGCGGTCCAGCGAATCCATGGGGTCATGCCGTGAGCCTACCCCAAAACAGGGGTCAGACGCGCAGGTTGAGGGCGGCCGGATAGATCTCGAAGCTGGCGGGCAGAACGCCTGCGCTTTCGCCATCAGTTTCCACCGCCACGGCTCCGCTGGTGTCCAGGGTCGGGGCCGCGGTCAGCCGGGCCGAGCGCAGGCGCCGTCCGGCGGATTTCATCGCCTGCAGGATGCGGCGGCGGGATTCGCCGGCCGCAACCTCGACGTCCAGCAGCCCGCCAAAGGGCGACAGCCGTACGCTGGAAATGCCCGCGATCTCGTCATAGCCGGATGCGATCAGGCGCACCCGGCAGGTACGCCACCGCGCCAACGCCATCAGGCTGTGCCAGGCTTGCGCGAAGCGGTGCCCAAACATCCAGGCGATGCGCGCGCTGCCCAAAGCCCGGGCGATGCTGCCGGACAGGCCGAAACTGGCGCCGCCCAGGAAGTGGCGCGAAATGGGCGCGCCACTTTCGCTCAGGCAGGAGACACGGCCGATATCGACCTTGCGGACATGCGCTTGCCTCAGATGCTCGATCCCGGCCCGCCAGCCCGGCAACAGGCCGAACTTGCGGCACAGGGCGCTGTCATGGCCGTTATGGACAAAGCTGAAGGTTGCGTCGGGCGAAACCGGTGCACCGCGATCAAAAAACCCGTTCAGGGCTTCGTTGATGGTGCCGTCGCCGCCCACCGCGATGATCTCCATATGGCCGTCGCGCAGGGCGTCGCGCACCATGTGGGCGGCCTGGGCCGGGGCGGCAGTGACGAAAAAGGACATCAGCGGGAAGATCCGCTCGAGAGCCTCCTCGATTTCGCGCCACTCCCGGCCCGTTTCGCCGCCGGCGGAATTGGGGTTGAAGATCACAAAGGCCGTCATGCCGCCGTCCTGTAGATCGGCGCCAGGCTGTCGATTTCGCGGGCCTTCTTGTCATCGTTCCAGCCGAGATGCGCGGCCATCAGGCTGGCGACTTTTTCGATCGCGGCGGGGCTGGGCGGGCCGAACTGGCCCAGCGCCGTGCGCCGCATCACCATGTCTTCCAGGGTAAGCGTCATTTCCTCGTCCAGCGCAAAACGCACCTGGGCCAGCGTGTCGCCGCTTTTCCCCAGGCTCGCAAGATCAGTCAGCTTCGCGCCCTTCAAGGCGGCGGGCAGGCGCGCGCCCAGCATATGGGCCATGTTGCGCAAGGTTGAGATGCCGGGCCAGGTTTTCTGAAAGCCGCGTACCATGTCGTCAAAGCGGTCGAACCTTCCGCCCGGCAAAGCCGTCGCGGCTGTGGTGCAGGGCCGGGCTTTTGTGCCCAGCTTTTTCACCAGCGCGTCGGTAATGGTTTCGGCCAAAGCGCGCGAGGTCGTCCACTTTCCGCCCAGCGCGGAGAATACGCCATCCAGCTTTTCGTCCGCGCCATGGTCCACCAGTTCGGAGCGGCGGCTGACGTTATAACTGTCCTTGGAACCGTCACTCACCAATGGCCGCAGGCCCGCGTAGAAGAATTTCACATCCTCGAGCGTCAGCCCTGCCGAGGGCAGATACTTCTGGAAGCTTCCCAGCAGCGCTTCGATATCGCTTTCCTCCACCGCAACCGTGGAAGGATCGCCACTGAACGGGGTGTCGGTGGTGGCCAGCAGGGTGTGGCCGCGCCAGGGCAGGGCGAAAAGATGACCATGGCCGGCCTCGATGGTCAGCCCGGCCTTGCTGATCTCAGGTACCAGCAGGTGAATCCCCTTGGAACGGATCAACCTGTGCGCGGCCTGCTGGCCGGTGGCCTGTTCCAGGAACAGGTCGGCCCAGGGACCGGCGGCGACCAGCACCGTCTTGGCGCGGATATCGAAGACCGCGCCGGTCATCACCTCATGCGCGGTGACGCCTTCGATCCTGCCATCGCGGAGCAGCAGCCGGTCGGCGGAGACATAGTTGGCGATGGCCGCGCCTTGCGCATCGGCATCGATCAGGCATTCCAGCGCGACGCGCTCGGGCGCATACATCTGGGCATCGTGATATTCGAAAGCGCCTTCAAAGCCGTCGCCCGCCAGCACCGGTTCGCGCGACAGGGCTTGGGCCGGTGCAATCCAGCGATGGCCGGGCAGGCGCTGGCTGGTGTCTTCCAACCGGTTGCGGTCGAACGACAGCAGGTCGTACAGCGTCAGGCCGGCGCGAAGCTTCAGCCGCTCGGCCATTCCGGCGTGATACAGCGGCAGCAGGAAGGGCAGCGGGCGCACCAGATGCGGCGCGATGCGCATCAGATGGCGCCGCTCGCGCAAGGATTCGCGCACGAGGCTGAATTCCATGTTGCGCAGGTAGCGAAGCCCGCCATGGGCCAGCTTGGAATTGTGGGCGCTGGTGGCGCTAGCGAAGTCGCGCGCTTCCACCAGCGCGACCTTCAAGCCGCGCAATGCGCAGTCGCGCGCGGTGAAACAGCCGGTGGCGCCGCCGCCGATGATCAGGACGTCGAAAAGTTCGCTGGAGAGCCGGGAAAGGGCGCGCTGCATGCGCGCAAGGCTAGCGTTTCAGATCCGATAAGCGAACTGCTTACTTGATCTTGCCTTCCTTGAATTCGACATGCTTGCGCAGCACCGGGTCATACTTCTTGATCGAGAACTTCTCGGTCATGGTGCGGGTGTTCTTCTTGGTGACATAGAAAAAGCCGCTGCCACTTTCGCTGTTGAGGCGGATCTTCGCGGTGGTCGGCTTCGCCATGGGAAACTCCAAGAAAGTCAGGTCGAGAGGGCCGGGTAATGGGGGATAAGCCCCTATCCTGTCAAGCAAATCTGCCCAAAAGGGCGGAAATCAGCGTTTTTTGCCCCGGAAACGGTCCTTTCCGGGACGTTTTCCCGGCCTTCCGGAGGGGGCCTCGCCGGTCCGTTCGGGGGCGGATTCCGGCCCATCGGCCAGGGCGAATCTCAGCCCGCCGGTGATGGGGGCCGCTTCCAGCAGCTTCACCGCCAGGGCCGCGCCCATCCCATAGACCACACGGCTGCGCTGGCCGATCAGCGCCTGGCGCTTTTCGTCGTGATGGAAATAGTCGGCGCCCAGGCTGCGGATGGGGATCAACCCTTCCGCGCCCGATTCCGCCAGGCGGACGAACAGGCCGAAACGGGTAACGCCGGTGACGCGGGCGTCGAAATTCTGCCCGATGCGGTCTTCCATGAAGGCGGCGACATAGCGGTCGGTGGAATCGCGCTCCGCCGCCATGGCGCGGCGCTCGGTCATGGTGATGTGTTCGGCGGTGGCGCCCAGTGTCGCCATCTCGCGGTCGGTCAACCCGCCATCGCCCAGCTCGAAGGCGCGGATCAGGGCGCGGTGCACGATCAGGTCGGCATAGCGGCGGATGGGCGAGGTGAAATGCGCGTATTTCGCCAGGTTCAGGCCGAAATGGCCGATATTGGCCGGATCGTAGATCGCCTGGGCCTGGCTCCTCAGCACCACGTCATTCATCACCGCCTCATTGGGCGTGCCTTTCGCCTGGGCGAGAATGCGGTTGAAAGTGCCGGGCTGCATCACCTGGCCCTTGGCGAAGGTGAAGTTCAGAGTGCGCAGGAAATCGGAAAAGGCGAACAGCTTTTCCTTCGACGGCGTGTCATGCACCCGGTAGATCAGCGGGGTGCGGGCCTTTTCCAGCGCCTCGGCGGCCGCGACATTGGCCAGCACCATGAACTCTTCGATCAGCTTCATGGATTCCAGCCGCTCGCGATAGGCGATGGAGGCGACCTTGCCGTCGGCGCCCAGGATCACGCGCCGCTCCGGCAAATCCAGGTTCAGCGGATCGCGGACATTGCGGGCGATGGTGAGGGATTTGTAGGCCTCCCAGACATCCGCCAGCGTCTTCTTCACGACATCGTCCATGCCGGCATGGGGATTGCCGTCGAACGCGGCCTGCGCCTGGGCATAAGTCAGCCGCGCGGCGGAGCGCATCACGGCCCGCAGGAAAGTGTGGCCCTTCTTGTGGCCCTTGTGGTCGAACACCATGCGCGCCACCAGGCAGGGGCGGTCCACGCCTTCCTTCAGAGAGCACAGGTCGGCCGACAATTCCTCGGGCAGCATCGGCACCACCCGGTCGGGGAAATAGGCGCTGTTGCCGCGCTTGAGCGCTTCCTTGTCCAGCGCGCTGCCCGACGTGACGTAATGGGCGACGTCGGCGATCGCCACCAGCACGACATGGCCGCCCGGATTGCGGGGATCATCGTCCAGCCCCGCCCATACCGCATCGTCATGGTCGCGCGCGTCGGGCGGATCGATGGTGACCAGCGGAATGGCGCGCAGGTCGGTCCTGCCGCGCGGGTCGATGGGCTGCGCGGCCTTGGCTTCCTCGATCACCGCGGCCGGAAATTCGGTGGGAATGCCGTGATCGTGAATGGCGATCAGGCTGATGGTCTTGGGCGAATCCATGTTGCCGATGCGCTCGACAACCTTGACGCGGGAAAAGCCGGCGATGCGGCCCGGCTTGGGCTCCGCCGCCACCAGTTCGTTGTGCTTGGCGCCGCCCAGATCGGATTTGTCGAGCGCATATTCCGTGCGCTCCTTCTTGTTGATCGGCACCAGCCGCCAGCCGGTGGCAGGCGCATCGCGCAGCACGCCGATCAGCCGGGTCGGGGTTTCCTGATCCAGGCGCCGGATGACATGGGCTTCATAGGCTTCGCCGTGCCGTTCCAGCCGCGCCAGCAGCCGGTCGCCCGGACCGGGGGCGGCGCCGTCCTTGGGCGGCATCACATAGATGGTCGGCGGTTCTTCGTTGCTGTCCCAGGCCAGCGGGCGGGCCAGCACTTCGCCGTCGTCATCCACGCCGGTGATCTCGACGATGCCGACTTCGGGCAGTTCGCCATGCTTGGTGAAGCCGCGCTTGGGCGAGCCTTCGATCAGCCCGTCGGCCTGCAGTTCCTTGAGGATGCGCTTGAGCTGAATCCGGTCAGAGCCCTTGAGGCCGAGCTTCTTGGCCAGGTCGCGCTTGTTGGCGCCCGTGGCCAGCAGTTCAAGCACCCGCGCCTTGTCGAGGGTGCGGGTGTTGGTCGGTGTCTTGAGTTTCTTCAATTCCTATTCGCCTGCCAGTTCGGGCTCTTTGGCTTTCTTGGCCGCAGGCTTGCCGGTGGCAGCTTTCTTTTTGCTTGAGGTTTTGGCCGCCGCTTTCTTGGGCGCAGCCTTTTCTTTCTTGTCCGCCTTTTTGGCAGCCGCAGGCTTTTCCGTCTTGGCCTTGGCCGCCTTGGCGGGTTTCTTCTTCTTGCCGCCCTTGGCCGCGCGCTCGGCGATCAGCGCCAGCGCCTGTTCCATGGTCACGCCATCGGGCTCGGTGCCTTCGGGCAGGGTGGCGTTGGTTTCGCCGTCGCTGACATAGGGACCGAACTTGCCTTTCAGCACCTTGATGGGCTTGCCGTCCGGCGCTGCGCCCAGGTCCTTGAGCTGCTGCGCACCGCGGCGGCCCGGACCCTTGGCCTTTTTCTCGGCGATCAGGGTGACGGCATGGTTCAGGCCAATCTCGAACACATCCTCGGGCGAGGGCAGCGAGGCATAGATGCCGTCGTGATAGACGTAAGGCCCGAAGCGTCCGAAGTTGGACGTGATCTTCTTGCCGTCTTCGGGATGCACGCCGACTTCGCGCGGCAGGTTGAGCAGCTTGACCGCCAGCTCCAGGTCGACGTCGCTCTTGTCGGTGCCCTTGGGCAAGCCGCTGCGCTTGGGCTTCTCGCCTTCACCACGTTGAACATAGGGACCAAAGCGTCCCGTGCGCAGCGTGATCATGTCTTCGCTGTCGGGGAACAGGCCGATTTCCACCGGGCCGGCATCGCCTTCGCCCGGCTTGGCGCCAAGCTGGCGGGTAAACTTGCAGTCCGGATAGTTGGTGCAGCCCACAAAGGCACCGAAGCGGCCCAGCTTGAGATTCAGCCGGCCATTTTCGCAGGACGGGCACTTGCGCGGGTCTTGGCCCTCTTCGCCGGCCGGGAAGATGTGGTTCGACAGCACACTGTCCAGCTCGTCGATGACATCGCGGATCTTCAGGTCTTTGGTTTCGCCGACGGCGGCGGAAAATTCGGTCCAGAAATCGCGCAACAGGGTCTTCCATTCCAGCTTGCCGCCGGAAATCTCGTCCAGTTTTTCTTCCAGATCGGCGGTGAAGTCATAGGCGACATAGCGCTTGAAGAAGCTGTTCAGGAAGGTGGTGACCAGCCGGCCCTTGTCTTCGGGAATGAAACGCTGGCGGTCCATCTTCACATAGGCGCGGTCGCGCAAGGTGGACAGGATCGAGGCGTAGGTGGAAGGGCGGCCGATGCCCAGTTCTTCCATCTTCTTGACCAGGCTGGCTTCGGAATAGCGCGGCGGCGGTTCGGTGAAGTGCTGCGCGGGATTGATGCTGTCCACGCTGGTGGCGTCGCCGGCGGCCAGCTTGGGCAGGCGCGAGCCGCTTTCGTCATCGGCATCGTCCTGGCCTTCCTGGTAGAGGACCTGGTAGCCGTCGAACAGGGTAACGGTGCCGGTGGCGCGCAGCGTGATCTTCTTGTCGGCCGACAACACTTCAACCGTGGTGCGTTCCAGCTGGGCGCTTTCCATCTGGCTGGCCATGGCGCGTTTCCACACCAGTTCGTACAGCCTGGCGGCGTCGGCATCGAGGAACTTGGCCATCTGCTCAGGCGTGCGGGCAAAGCTGGTGGGGCGCACCGCTTCATGGGCTTCCTGGGCGTTGGCGGCATTGTTGGTATAGGTGCGCGCGCTGCCCGGCACATACTTCTGGCCGTAGCGGCTGGCGATGACGTCGCGGCACTCATTGATGGCTTCGCCCACCATGGTGATGCCGTCGGTACGCATATAGGTGATCAGGCCGGTGACATCGCCGTCGAGCTCCACGCCTTCGTAGAGGCCTTGCGCGATCTGCATGGTGCGCTTGGCGTTGAAGCCCAGCTTGCGGCTGGCTTCCTGCTGCAGGGTCGAGGTCTTGAAGGGCGGCTTGGGATTGTCGCGGACCGGGCTGGCTTCGACCGATGCGACGGCAAAGGACTGCGCCTTGATGGCGGCGACGGCGCGGTCGGCATCGGCCTGATTGGTCAGCGACAGCTTTTCGATCTTCTTGCCGTCCAGCTGCACCAGCCGGGTCTGGAAACTGCCGCCGGTGGCCGAGAGGTCGGCGTCGATCGACCAGTATTCCTGGGCCCGGAAGGCTTCGATTTCCTGTTCGCGTTCCACCACCAGGCGCAAGGCCACGCTCTGCACCCGTCCGGCCGAGCGCGCGCCCGGCAGCTTGCGCCACAAGACGGGCGAGAGGGTGAAGCCGACCAGATAGTCCAGGGCGCGGCGGGCCAGATAGGCATCCACCAGTTCCTGGTTGATCTCGCGGGGATGCTGGATGGCTTCGAGCACCGCAGTCTTGGTGATGGCGTTGAAGGCCACCCGCTCGACCGGCATCTTGCCGATGAGGTTCTTGCTCTTGAGCACTTCTAATATGTGCCAGGAAATGGCCTCGCCCTCGCGGTCGGGGTCGGTGGCCAGGATCAGCTTGTCGGCGCCTTTCACAGCGGCCGCGATGTCCTTGATCTTGGAGGCAGCCCGGGCATCCACATCCCAGACCATGGAGAAATCATCGTCCGGCTTGACCGATCCGTCCTTGGAGGGGAGGTCGCGGATATGCCCGAAGCTGGCCAGCACTTTATAATTGCTGCCCAGATACTTGTTGATGGCTTTGACCTTGCCGGGGGATTCGACGATCAGGACGTTCATATAGGAATCGGAACCTAAAGTTGGAAAAGGAAGGGCTTATCTGGGGTCGTGGCGGCGATCTGCAAGCTGGGTCCGGCAAACGGGGCGGGACACTGGTCGAAGCCGCCAACGCCTGTCAACGCGAGCGGATCGAAGAAATACAACCTGGAAGTGTATTTTTTGGCTATAATCGCGTAAAATTGAACCATGAGTTGCAGTTCCGTTCTGCGACCCATCATGGTTAAGCCGCAAAAGCTTTCTGAATTCGTAACGCCCCTGATCCGCCAAAACGGCAGCTTTGCCGCCCGGCCCAGCCTCACGGGCGGTTTTTGCCATCGGCTATCAGGTGGTTAGCCCGCCGTCCGCACGGAACTTTCGCAAAAAATTATTTCGCCAGGGCGGGATTTCGGGGCGGGATCAGGCCCAGCTCACCCGGTTTCCGGGCTGGCGGATACAGCGTCCGGCCAGCTCCAGTTCCAGAATCACGGTCAAAACCGCACCCGCCGGGGCGCCGAGCTGGCGGATCAACTCGTCGATTTCGACCGGCGCCGGGCCCAGGGCTTCCTCCACCCGGGCGCGGATCAGGTCGGCCTGTGCTTCCAGTTCGGCCAGGGCAGTCGGCGCAGACCTGGGCTTGCCGCCCTCCGGCTCGCCAAAGCCGCCGCCCAGCATCGGACGCAGCACGCAAAGAACATCCTCGGCGCTTTCGGTCAGGGTGGCGCCTTCGCGGATCAACCGATTGGTGCCACGGGCGCGCGGGTCGAGCGGCGAACCGGGTACTGCGAAAACCTCCCGGCCCTGGTCGAGCGCATATTGCGCCGTGATCAGCGAGCCGGATTTCTCGGCCGCTTCCACCACCACCACGCCGCGCGACAGGCCGGAGATGATGCGGTTGCGGCGCGGGAAGTGGCGCGCCTGCGGGGCCTCGCCCAGCCGCATTTCCGAAACGATCACGCCGCGCTCGCGGATCGCGTCATACAATTTCTGGTTTTCCGGCGGATAGACGATGTCCACGCCGCCCGCCACCACCGCCACGGTGCCCACCGCCAACGCGGCTTCATGGGCGGACGCATCGATGCCGCGCGCCAGGCCGGAGGCCACCACCAGTCCGGCAAAGCCAAGATCGCGCGACAGCGTGTCGGTGAACTTGCGGGCCAGCGCGCTGGCATTGCGGGCGCCGACCATGGCGACCATCTCCTTTTGCAGCAGATGGCCATGGCCCAGAATGCTGATCAGGGGCGGCGGCGCGTCCAGCGCGGCAAGCCCGGGCGGATAGTCCGCTTCGCAGGACGCGATCAGCCGTCCGCCGATCCCTGCGAGCCGCGCGATCTCGTCCTCTATCTGCGCCGGAGCGGGCAGTACGAAATTCTTTCCGCCGCCACGGCTTGCCATGCGCGGCAGGCTGCCGAGCGCGGCGCCGGCCGAGCCGAACCGCGCGATCAGGTTGTGGAAGGTGACGGGGCCGACATGCTCGGTGCGCGACAGGCGCAGCCAGTCGCGGCGTTCCTGATCGGAGAGCTGCGCCACGTTACTTTTTCGCGCCGATGCGCGGTTCCTCGCCGCGCAACAGCCGCCGGATATTGTCGCGATGCTTGAAAGTGATCACCGCCGACAGCAGCAAGGCCAACGCCGCATACGAATGCTGCTGCAACAGCAGGAAATAGGCGGGCGCCAGCGCGAAGGCGATCAGGGCCGACAGCGAGGAAATGCGCCACAGCAGCGCCGCGCCCAGCCATGTCGCCGCCACCAGCAATCCGGCCGGCCAGTACAGCGCAAGAAAGACGCCAAGGGCCGTGGCGACGCCCTTGCCGCCGACGAATTTCAGCCAGACCGGAAACAGATGTCCTACCACCGCCGCGAGGCCGGCGACGATTTCCGCGCCCGGACCAAGCAGCATGCGGGCCAGAAGGACCGCGGCTCCGCCCTTTGCGGCATCGCAAAACAGGGTCGCGGCCGCCGCCCATTTCTTGCCTGTGCGCAGCACATTGGTGGCGCCGATATTGCCCGAGCCGACCTTGCGGACATCTCCGGCCCCGGAAAGCCAGCCGAAGAAAAGCCCGGAAGGGAAAGACCCCAGCAGATAGCCGAGCAGCACAGCCTGTAGCAGGAGGGGGAGAGTCATCACGGCGACGATGCCAGCCTTTGATCTGAAAATCTATCTTGTGAATCTTACCGGGCGTCGAACACGCATTCGCCGCCGACAAAGGTGGCGCGGGCACGGCCCTGGAATTTTCGGCCCTCGAAAGCGGTATTGCGGGCGCGGCTATGCAGCTTCTCGGCATCGACCACCAGCGGCTCGCCGGTATCGATCAACACCAGGTCGGCGGGCGCGCCCTTTGTCAGCGTGCCGGTGGGCAGGCCGAAGATGCGGGCCGGCGCCGCGGTCAGCGTCGCCAGGAAATGGGAGAGGCTGGCATGGCCTTCATGCACCAGCGCCAGGGCGGCGGGCAGCAGGGTCTCCAGGCCCACGGTGCCTGCGGCGGCGGAGGCGAAGGGCTGGCGCTTGGTGTCGGCACCCTGCGGCTCATGGCTGGAAACGATGGCATCGATCATGCCCGAGGCGACCCCTTCGACCATGGCGGCACGGTCGGCCTCGCTGCGCAGCGGCGGACGCACTTTGCGGAAGGTGAGGTAGGAGCCGACATCCAGCTCGTTGAGCATCAGGTGATGGGCGCTGACGGCGCAGGTGACCGGCAGGCCGCGCGCCTTGGCGCTGGCCACGGCTTCCAGCCCGGCGCGGGTGGAAATCTGGCCGAAGTGATACCGCGCACCGGTCAGCTCGACCAGCCGGATGTCACGCTCCACCATCATGGCTTCGGCGATGGCCGGGGCGGCGGGAAGGCCCAGCCGCGTGGCGAACTCGCCTTCGGTGGCGGCGGCGTTCAGCACCAGCTCGGGGTCCTCGGCATGGCCGATGACGAGGGCGTTGAAGGTGGCGGCATAGGACAAAGCGCGGCGCAACACGCGGGCATTGGCGATGGAGCGGTCGCCATCGCTGAACGCCACCGCGCCGGCCTCGGTGAGCAGGCCGATCTCGGTCATGGTTTCGCCGGCGAGGCCGCGGGTCAGCGCGGCGCAGGGCAGCACGCGCACCTTGGCGGTGGCGGCGGCGCGGCGCAGCAGGAAATCGACCAGCGAGGGTTCGTCGATCACCGGGTCGGTGTTGGGCATCACCACCATGCTGGTGACGCCGCCCGCCGCCGCAGCCATGCTGGCGGATTCCAGGCTTTCGCGATGTTCCGCGCCCGGCTCGCCCGTGAAGACGCGGCAGTCGATCAGACCTGGGGCCAGTACCAGGCCCCGGCAGTCGATCACTTCGGGATCGTTCGGTTCGGCGTCGTTGAACAGGCGCGGGCCGACATCGGCGATCTTGCCGTTCTCGACCAGCAAGCCGCCTTTGACGTCCAGGCCATTGGCCGGATCGATCAGGCGGGCGTTGCGGAAGGCGATACGCCGGTTCATGACAGTCCCCGCGACAACGCATCAAGTATGGCCATGCGGATGGCGACGCCCATCTCCACCTGTTCGGAAATCAGGCTGACCTGCACGTCGTCGGCGATATCGGAGGCGATTTCCACGCCCCGGTTCATCGGTCCCGGATGCATGACCAGCGCGCCGGGCTTGGCGACGGACAGCTTGGCGCGGTCCAGGCCATAGAAGCGGAAATATTCCCGCGCCGAGGGCACAAAAGCACCGCTCATCCTTTCGAGCTGCAGCCGCAGCATCATCACGATGTCGGCGCCCGCGAGCCCACTCTTCATGTCGGTATGGATTTCCACCCCGAAGCGTTCGGCTTCGGCGGGAAGAAGCGTGCGCGGCGCCACCAGCCGTACCCGCGCGCCCATCATGGAGAGCAGGCGCAGATTGGAGCGGGCGACACGGCTGTGCAGTACGTCGCCGCAGATCGCCACCACCAATCCTTCGAAACTTCCGAGGCGCCGGCGGATGGTCAGTGCGTCCAGCAGCGCCTGGGTGGGATGTTCATGGGCGCCGTCGCCGGCATTGATTACGCTGCAATCCAGCTTGCGCGACAGAAGTTCGGCGGCGCCGGCATCCTGATGGCGCACCACCAGGATGTCGGGGCGCATGGCATTGAGGGTGGAGGCGGTGTCGATCAGCGTCTCGCCCTTGGAAACCGACGAGGTCTTTACCGACATGTTCATCACATCGGCGCCCAGCCGCTTGCCCGCCAGTTCGAAAGACGACTGGGTGCGGGTGCTGGATTCGAAAAACAGGTTGATCAGGGTGCGGCCCTTGAGCAGGGCGGTCTTCTTGTCGCTGGCGCGGCCCTGCACGACATAGGTCTCGGCCAGGTCGAGCAGCGCGGTGATGTCGAATGGGGAAAGGCCGTCGATCCCGAGCAGATGGCTCGACTTGAGGATCGGTGTGGCGTCCGGCGATGTCATTAAAGCGGGCCTTATAAAGTTCAAATCAGGGTCCGGCAACCCCCGCCGGGTTAACCCTCAGGACGCCATTTCCTCGAGTGTACGCCCCGCCGGTTCTGGCAGGAACAGGATGGCGATCAAAGTGATGGGGATAGCTGCCAGCAGGCACTGGATGGCGGTGCTGTGGCTGCCGAAATAATCATACAGCACGCCTTCCAGCGCCAGGGCCACGGCGCCGAAACTGATCTCCAGCATGTAGCGCAGGCCCGAAACCGTGGCGCGGTACTGGGTCGGCACGATTTCCAGTGCAAAGCCGGCGATCAGCGCGTCGCCCGAGAAGAAGCCGAAAAAGGCCAGGATCCAGAGCAGCGGAATCGCCCATCCCGGGGCGCCGTTGTAGAAAAGGAAGAAGCAGACCGCGACCAGGCTGACGATGGCGAAGGCCATCGGCTTGCGGCCCACCCGGTCGGACAGCCGTCCCGCCAGGATCGCCAGGGCCAGCCCGATCAGCCCGCCGGGGATCAGCAGCATGGTCACTTCGCCCGGCGAATATTGATACGCGTCCTGCAGGTATTTCTGCGCCAGCACCGTGGCGGGCGAGATGGCGAAGCCGAAAGCCGAGGCGGCGATCACCACCAGTGCCACACGGCGGGGATACTGCCGCGCGATGTCACGCACCAGCCTGAGCGCCTGGGCGCTTTTCGATCCGATACCTTCGCGCGCCGCGAAACGCTCGGTCTCGGGCAGATGGCGGCGCAGATAGGCCACCGCGAACAGCGGAAGGGCTCCGATCACATAGAGGGCGCGCCAGCCATAGGGCAGCAGGTTTACCGCTGCGAACACCAGCGATGCCAACCCGGCGCCGAAATAATACATGGCGCTCAAGGCGCCGTTGCCCCAGCCCCGCGCCTGTGCCGCCACCACTTCGGCGACCACGACAAAGCACAGCATTTCTTCGGCATAACCGAAGACGCGCGTGAAGAATTGCGCCCAGACGAAGCTTTGATATCCGGGCGCGAAGGCGGTCAGGAGGGTAAACCCGGCCTGGGCCAGAAGCGTCACCAGCAAAAGCTGCCGGCGACCGATAATGTCAGCGCTGGCGGCCAGCAGCAGGGCGAAGATCGCGGCGATGCGGAAATAGGCCGCGGTCAGCCCTACCTGGTTTTCGGGGATCTGAAGTTCGACCTGAATCTGCGGTATCGCCAGGCCAAAGATATTCTGGTCGAAGCCGGCAAACAGCGCCGCCGCACCGACCAGCAGGATGGTGCGCTCCTGCTGCTGGTCCATCGGGCCATGTTTGGGATCGGGGCGCAGGCCGGGCGGCAGCCAGCGGAAACGCGCGGGTGCGCTCAGGTCTTTCATCGCAAATTCCGCAATCGGTCCAGCGCTCCCTGCAGCAGATAGGCGGCGGCCATCTTGTCTACCACCGAAGCGCGCCGGCGGCGCGAGGCGTCGGCGTCGAGCAATGTGCGGGTCACGGCGCTGGTCGACAGCCGCTCATCCTGGAAAAGGACGGGCAGGGGGCTGCGCCCCGCCCAGTTCCGCCCGAAGGCCCGGGCCGACTGGGCGCTGGGGCCGTCGGTCCCGTCCATGTTCAGGGGCAGGCCGACCACCAGTCCGCCGACCCCCTGCGCACTTATTATAATGTCGAGCTGGGCGGCGTCGGCGGCAAATTTGCCCCGTTTCAGGGTCTGCATGGGGGTGGCGATGGACAGGCTGGTGTCGGACAGGGCCAGACCGATGGTCTTTTCGCCCAAATCCAGCCCCAGCAGCCGAAGGCCGGGGGGAAGGTCCAGTTCTTCCAGTACGATCACCCCCAAACGGCTATTTCCTTTTTGGCCCCTTTTGCTTGCCTCCGGCCCCCCCGGTTGCTAGCAAACCCATCCTCTAACACAGCAGGAACCCTATGTCCGTCGACAAGGACACCGTGCGCCGCATCGCCAAACTGGCCCGCCTGGCCGTGCCGGAAACCCGGCTGGAGCCGATGGCCGGCGAGCTGAACGGCATCTTCCAGTGGGTCGAGATGCTGGGCGAGGTGAATGTCGAGGGCGTGCCGGCCATGACCAGCGTGGTGGCCCAGAAGCTGAAGTGGCGCGAGGACAAGGTTACGGACGGCGGCAGGGCCGACGACCTGATGATCAACGCGCCCGAAGGCACCGATCACTTCTTTGTCGTGCCGAAGGTGGTCGAATAATGCCCCCCATCTCATCAGACCTGACCGCCATGACTCTGGCCGAGGCGCGCGACGCCATCAAGGCCAAGACGATTTCCTCCAAGGAACTGACCAGCGCCTTTGTGAGGGTGATCGAAGGGGCGCGCCCGCTCAACGCCTTCATCACCGAGGCGGGCGAGCAGGCCATGCTGATGGCCGATGCTTCCGACCGCCGCATCGCCAAGGGAGAGATGGGCGCGCTGGAAGGCCTGCCGCTGGCGATCAAGGATTTGTTCTGCACCAAGGGCGTGCGCACCACGGCGGCGTCGAAGATTTTGGGCAATTTCGTGCCGCCTTACGAATCCACGGTCACCCAGAATTTGTGGGACGCCGGCGCGGTGATGCTGGGCAAGACCAACCTGGACGAATTCGCCATGGGCTCGTCCAACGAGACCTCGGCCTTCGGACCGGTGTTCAACCCCTGGCGCGCCAGCAACTCCAACGCCAACCTGGTTCCGGGCGGTTCGTCCGGCGGTTCGTCGGCGGCCGTCGCAGCCGATCTGTGCCTGGCCGCGACCGGCACCGACACCGGCGGCTCAATCCGCCAGCCCGCCGCCGTCACCGGGCGCGTCGGCCTGAAGCCGACCTATGGCCGTTGCTCGCGCTTCGGCATCGTCGCCTTTGCCTCGTCGCTGGATCAGGCGGGGCCCATGACCAAGACGGTGCGTGACGCCGCGATCATGCTCAAGACCATGGCGAGCGTGGATGCGAAAGATTCCACCAGCGTCGATCTGCCGGTGCCCGATTACGAAAAGCTGCTGGAAGGCGGCATCAAGGGCCTGAAGGTCGGCATTCCCAAGGAATACCGCATCGACGGCGTTCCCGCCGAGATCAACGCACTGTGGACCAAGGGCGCGGAGTGGATGAAGGCGCAAGGCGCCGAGATCGTCGAAGTCTCGCTCCCCCATACGAAATATGCGCTGCCCACCTATTACATCGTGGCGCCGGCGGAATGCTCGTCCAACCTGGCGCGTTATGACGGCGTGCGCTTCGGCCATCGTGCGACGGGCGCCCGCGACATCACCGACCTGTATGAAAAGAGCCGGGGCGAGGGCTTTGGCGCCGAAGTGCAGCGCCGCATCCTGATCGGCACCTATGTTCTGTCGGCGGGTTACTACGACGCTTACTATTCCCGCGCCCAGAAGCTGCGAACCTTGATTAAACGCGACTTCGACCAGGCGTTCGAGAAATGCGACGTGCTGCTGACCCCGACCACGCCGGGTCCGGCCTTTGCGGTGGGCGCCAAGACCACCGATCCGCTGGAAATGTATCTGCAGGACGTCTTCACCGTGACCGTGAACCTGGCGGGGCTGCCGGGCATCTCGGTGCCTGCCGGCCTGACCGAAACAGGCCTGCCGCTGGGCCTGCAGCTTATCGGCAAGGCCTTTGACGAGGCCACCTTGCTGCGTGCCGCCCATGCGGTTGAGACAGCAGCGGACTTTAAGCACAGCCCGGCCAAGTGGTGGAACCTATGAGCGCGGCAGGAAAATCCAAGAATTTGAAGGGCGAAACCGGCGAGTGGGAAATCGTCATCGGCATGGAAGTCCATGCCCAAGTGTCGTCCCGGTCCAAGCTGTTTTCGGGTGCATCGACCGAGTTCGGCGCCGATCCCAACAGCCAGGTGTCGTTCATCGATGCCGGTTTCCCCGGGATGCTGCCGGTGATCAATGAGAAATGCGTCGAGCAGGCGGTCCGCACGGGCCTGGGGCTCAAGGCCGAGATCAACCTGCGCTCGCTGTTCGACCGCAAGAACTACTTCTATCCCGACCTGCCCCAGGGCTATCAGATCAGCCAGTACAAGGACCCCATCGTGGGCGAGGGCGAGGTCTTCATCGACCTGAAGGACGGGGAAACCATCAAGGTCGGCATTGAGCGCCTGCATCTGGAGCAGGACGCCGGCAAAAGCCTGCACGACCAGCATCCCGACTCATCCTTTGTCGACCTGAACCGGTCGGGCATCGCCCTGATGGAGATTGTCACCAAGCCGCACATGCGTTCCAGCGAGGAAGCCGCGGCCTTCCTGAAGAAGCTGCGGGCCATCGTGCGCTATCTGGGCACCTGCGACGGCAACATGGACGAGGGCTCGATGCGGGCCGACGTCAATGTCTCGGTCTGCAAGGTTGGCGGCTATGACGAGTTCCGCAAAACGGGCAGCTTCAAGACCCTGGGCACGCGCTGCGAGATCAAGAACGTCAATTCCATGCGCTTCATCGCCCAGGCGGTGGAGTATGAAGCCCGCCGCCAGATCGAAGTGATCGAGGGGGGCGGCACCATCAGCCAAGAGACCCGGCTGTTCGACAGCCGCCAGGGCGAGACCCGCTCCATGCGCTCCAAGGAAGAGGCGCATGACTATCGCTACTTCCCCGATCCCGACCTGTTGCCGCTGGAACTGGATGCGGCCTGGGTCGAAGCGATCAAGCAGACCCTGCCGGAACTCCCCGACGAGAAGAAGGCGCGCTTCATGACGCTGGGACTGGGCGCCTATGACGCGTCGGTCCTGGTCGCGGAACGCGAACTGGCCGACTTCTATGAAGAGATGGCCAAGGGTGTGGATGCCAAGGCAGCGGCCAACTGGCTGAACAATGAAGTGCTGGGCCGTCTCAATCGTGACGGTCTGTCAATTACGCAGGTGCCGGTCAGTGCGGCGGCCAACAATGCGATCATCGCGATGGTCGCGGACCAAACCATCTCCGGCAAGATCGCCAAGGACCTGCTGGACATCGTCTGGACCGAAGGCGGCGACCCCAAACAGGTGGTCGAGGCGCGCGGCATGAAGCAGGTGACCGATACCGGCGCCATCGATGCGGCGATCGAAGCGGTGATCGCCGCGAACCCTGCGAAGGTGGAAGAGGTGAAGGCCAAGCCGAAGCTCGCCGCCTGGTTCGTCGGTCAGGTGATGAAGCAGACGGGTGGCAAGGCCAATCCGGCTGCCGTGAATGCGGCGCTCAAGACCCGACTCAATCTGCCCGACGAGGGGTGATTCGCACAAAATGCGCATTTCGCGGATCAGCCCCGCAAAGTACGCCATTTTTTGTCCGTATACGGAGTGATGCATTTAACCCTTGTAAAATGGGGTTTTCATGCATTTCGTGTTTTTCGGTGTTTTTCGGAAAGCCCCATAGAGTTGCATTTCAAAATGCAAGTACTTCATATTGATGACGTTTTGGGGGGCGACACGAGTCGTTCAGACCCGAACAAACGATAGAGGAGTTGAACATGGCTGCGAAGAAAAAGGCTAAGAAGGCGACTAAGAAGAAGGCCGCCAAGAAGAAGAAGAAGTAATTGACCTCGGTCAATTAGGTTTTCTTCACGGCTACCCCTGAACATTCACTCAGGACGTATCCGATGAATAAGGCAAAGGCCGCGGCTCCCAGGCAAATCGCCAAAGGTGCCGCGGCCAAGCTTTTTTAAGCCCCTTGCAGGCGACCTTGCCAATCCCGCCCGAATTCTCCATTTGCAGTGCAACATCGCAGGGAGAGCGGATATGGCGAAAAAATCCACCAGGAAGCGTGTAAAAAAGGCCCCGCTCAGCTCCGGCGCGACCAGCCGCAAGCCCGCCAAGGCCATCAAGCCCATCGCGCTTTATTACTGGTCCACCCCCAACGGCCACAAAATCAGCATCATGCTGGAAGAGCTGGGGGTGCCGTACGAAGTCCATTTCGTGGACATCAACAAGGGGGAGCAGTTCGCCCCCGCCTTCCTGAAAATCTCCCCCAACAACCGCATCCCCGCCATTGTCGACCCCGCAGGTCCCGGCGGCCGGTCCATCTCGGTCTTCGAATCCGGCGCGATCCTCCAGTATCTCGGCCGCAAGTATGGCCGCTTCTATCCGCAGGACGAACGCGCCCGGGTCCAGGTGGAAGAGTGGCTGTTCTGGCAGATGGGCGGGCTTGGCCCCATGGCGGGGCAGGCCAACCACTTCCGCAACTATGCCAAGGAAGATCTGCCCTATGCCAAGCAGCGCTACACCGATGAGGTCCACCGCCTGCTGGGGGTGATGAACAAGCGGCTGTCCACGCGCAAGTATCTGGCCGGCGCCTATTCCATTGCCGATATCGCCTGCTGGAGCTGGGTGCTGTCGGCCTCCAAATACACCGACCTGGCGCAGTTCCCGCACCTTTCCGCCTGGAAAGACCGTATCGGGGCGCGCAAGGCGGTGGAACGCGCCAAATCCCTGGGCGCGGACCGGCGCAAGCCGATCACCGACGCGGACAGGAAGGTCCTGTTCGGCCAGCGTGCGAAGTAGTTTTTCAACCCCCTCCGGTTTCAGCTTCCGCGATGCTCCGCATCGCTCGCTGAAACCACCTCCCCCTTGCCGCGCTGCGCGCTAAAGGGGGAGGCGGACCTGCGCTTGCTGAAAAAAATTAAGACTTTGTTTGCCTCGTCCTAACGAGACGTGAAAAACACGGCTAACGCGCGTTTACCGCGCTTTAGTTTCTTCGGGTTCACCATCACCTCACGCGAAGGGCATTCGCCCTGCACGCGGTGATGGAAGGAACGTGTCGTGGCCTGCATCGATATCGACTCTCTCGCGCAATATGAGCGCGATGCCAAGGAAGGGCGCGCCGATGCGCTCTACAATCTCGGCCTGGCCTATTCGACCGGGCAGGGCGTTGGCGTTGACATGGTCGCGGCCCACAAATGGTTCAACCTTGCCGCCGTGCGCGGCGTGGAAGCCGCCAAGAGCTGGCGCAACCAGCTGGCCGCCGAAATGCAGCCCTCCCAGATCGCGGAAGCCCAGAAGCTGGCCCGCGAATGGCTCAATATTTTCAAGTAATCACTTTACCGCCAGCGCCGTGACGCTAGGGGTGCCGGGCGCATAAAGATCCGGCAGTATCCGCAAGGCCACGTCCTTGCCCGCAAGCCTGGCGCGATAGACCTGGGCATTTTCCAACACACGCTGAACGTAATTGCGGGTCTCGCCGAACGGGATCAGCTCAATCCAGTCGATCGGGTCCACCCCGGGCGTGCGCGGATCGCCATTGGCGGCCACCCATTTGCGGGCGTTGCCCGGCCCGGCATTGTAGGACGCCGCCGCCAGGATCAGCGAGCCGCCATAGCGGTCGAGATGGACGCGGTACTCGGTCATGCCCAGCTGCATGTTGTAGGTGGTATCGCTGAGCAGGGCATCGAGCCGGTAGGGAAGGTTGGCCTGCTTGGCGGCGACCTTGGCGCTGGCCGGCATCATCTGCATCAGGCCCCGGGCGCCGGCGCTGGAAATCGCATAAGCGTCGAATTCTGTCTCCTGGCGGATCAGTCCATGGATCAGCGCCGGATCGGGGGGGGAGCCCGGACCGACATAGGCCGGCAGCGCGATCACCGGATGGGTGAATTGCGGCATGGGGGTTCCGACATAGCTCAGGCTCTTGGCCAGCCGCACCGAAATTTCCGGATAGCCCCAGTCGTTGAGCATCATCATCAGCCGCTTGACGTGGCGCGGCGAGGAATGGGTTTCGACATGGCGCTCGACGAAGCTGCGCAAGGATGCGGCCTGTCCCAGATCGGCCAGCACCTTGATCTCGTTGATCAGCGGGGAGGCTTCCACCTCGCTGGGCGGGGCGGCCTCCACGATAGTGTCGGTCAGGCGCAGCATCGGGGCGGCATCGGCGCGCGCCAGCGCCACTTGGCCATAGAAGGTATCGGGATAGGCCGCGGCCGCCCGGTAGCGCGACAGCGCCGCCGCGGTATCGCCCTGGGCCTCCAGGGCGCGGCCCTGCCAGTAGAGGGCGCGGCTCTTGCTGATGGGGCGCGCCACGCCGGCTTCCAGCTTGCGGAAATGTTCCAGCGCGGGGCCCGGCTCTTTCAGGAAGCGCAGGCCGATGAACCCCGCCAGGAATTCCTGCTCGGCGAATTGCACACCGCTGGTGAAGCCGGCATGGCGCACCAGGTCCAGCGCCATGCGCGGATTGCCGTTCGTCAGCGCGGCCCGCGCCTGGATGGCGGTCTCGTTCCACCAGCGCGCCGCGCGATCTCTGACCAGCGGCGCGGCCGGTATGCGCAGCAGCATGGCATTGGCTTCGCGGTCGCGCCCCGCCAGGCGCAGGGCCCGGCTCCAGTCCATCAGCAGGCCCGGATCGCTGGAATCGGCGACCTTGTCGAGCACGGCCGTGTTCTTGGGGATGCCGCCCGCCAGCGCGATGCGGGCATTGGCGATGTCGGCGGTCTTTTCATCGACACGCGCCACCAGCCGCCTGGCGGCGCTGGTCTGGCCCGCCCAGATCAGGTTGTTGAGCCTGGCGCGGTCGCTTTCCGCCGTCAGATGGGCGGCGTTCTTCTGTGCGATATCCAGTTCGATCTGGGTGTCGAAGCTGCCCTCTATCCATCCCGAACGGATCAGCGCCGCGCCGCGGGTTCTCTCGCCAGTGGCGATAAGGGCTTCGCCCAGCCGGATCTTGCCGATGCTGGAATTGGGTGTCTTGCCGGCGAACCAGGCGACGATGGCGCCGGGCGCCATGTCGGGAGGGAGCATGGCTTCGGCGCGGGCCTGCAATGTGCCCCTCAGCGGCCAGGCACCGGCGCCTTTGGCTTCGGTGTCCCTGATGACGGCATCTATTTCGGCGAACGTCGCACCGCTGTTCCTGTCGAGCGCATAGCGCCATTCCAAAAGGCGCTTGGCGGCACCATTCTGCCCCTGGGCGGCCAGCGAACGCGCCGCCACCCAGTCGCCCCGCACCGCGGCCGCAAAGGCGCGGCTGAAGATGTCGTGCTCCGGCGGGGTGAGGAATTTCAGCCGGCTCTGCCGGATGGTGGCGCCTCCCGTTGCGCCGATGGCGTCGGGGATGGGCTGCATCATCACCACGTCGCCATGGCGGGTCAGACCGCCAGGCAAGGTCTGAGCCAAGGTCTGGGCAAAGCTGGCCGCGACCAGGGCGCCGCACAGGGGAAGGGAAAAAAGGCTGGCGCGCGAAAATGACATGGGCGGTGCTTGGTCTGCTGGCTTGTTGAAAAGTCGGGATCAGCTTAGACGGAGGGCCGCCCGGAAGGCCATAATGGGACCCAGCTTCCGGCATAAATGTGACCGGTCCCAAAAACAGAAAACTGGAACTTCGCCATGGCCAGCATCCGCGACCGCATCAAAGGCTCGATCACCGCCCTGATCACCCCGTTCAAGGACGGCAAGGTGGACGAGGCAGCCTTCCGCAAGCTGGTGAACTGGCAGATCGCCGAAGGCACTCAGGGCCTGGTTCCCTGCGGCACCACCGGCGAATCACCGACCCTGAGCCATGACGAACATGCCCGGGTAATTGAAATCTGCGTCGAGGAAGCCAAGGGCCGCGTGCCGGTGATTGCCGGCGCTGGTTCCAATTCCACCGAAGAAGCCATCATGCGCACGCGCCATGCCAGGGAAGTCGGCTGTGACGCCGTCCTGCATGTCACCGGCTATTACAACAAGCCGACCCAGGAAGGTCAGTATCGCCACTTCATGGCGATTGCTGACGCCGTCGATATTCCGATTGTGCTCTACAACATTCCCGGCCGCGCCGTGGTGGGGATCAGCGTCGAGACCATGGCGCGGTTGTGCAAGCACAAGAACATCATCGGGGTGAAGGACGCGACCGCCGACCTGATGCGTCCCAGCCGCGAACGCCTGGCCTGCGGCAAGGACTGGCTGCTGATCTCGGGCGAGGACGGCACCGCGCTGGGCTACAATGCCCATGGCGGATCGGGCTGCATCTCGGTAACCGCCAACGTCGCGCCGCGCCTGTGCGCCGAATTTCAGGCGGTCTGCGCCGCCGGTAACTATGCCAAGGCACGCGAATATCAGGACCGGCTGATGCCGCTGCATGACGCGCTGTTCTGCGAAACAAGCCCGGCGCCGGTGAAGTATGCCGCCTCGCTGCTGGGCCTGTGCAGCGAAGCGGTGCGGTTGCCGCTGGTGGAAGCCAGCGAAAGCGCCCGCGCGCAGGTGAAAGCCGCGATGCAGGGCGCCGGCATCACGAAGTAATGGCCAAGAAAAAAGAAGACGGTTTCAAGATCATCGCCGACAACCGCAAGGCGCGTTACGCCTATGCGATCGGGGAAACCTTGGAAGCCGGCATCATGCTGATGGGCTCGGAGGTCAAGAGCCTTCGCAGCGGCAAGACCACCATCGGGGAGTCCTATGCCCACGCCAAGGATGGCGAGCTATGGCTGGTGAATTCCTATATTCCCGAATACACCCAGGCCTCGCGCTTCAACCATGAGCCCAAGCGCACCCGCAAGCTCCTGGTGCACAAGCGCGAAGCCGCGCGCCTGGCCGCCGCCATCCAGCGTGAAGGCATGACGCTGATCCCGCTCAAGCTGTATTTCAACGCCAAGGGCAAGGCGAAGCTGGAGCTGGGCGTGGCCAAGGGCAAGAAGCTGCACGACAAGCGCGCGAGCGAGAAGGAACGCGACTGGGACCGCGACAGGGCGCGGTTGCTAAGAGATAAGGGGTGAGGGCGGTCTTAACGAAAGGTCCAGTGGACCTTTCGTCCGCCCGAACGCCGCGAGCTTAGGCGAGCGGCCGGGCAAGCGCCTTCGCCTTGCCGACCACATCCTCGAACATCTCGGTTGTGAGCCTGCGGGTGTTGGTGTTGTAGCGCGAGCAGTGATAACTCGAAATCAGCTTGAACTTTCCGATTTCATAAATTGAACCATGCTGGAACGGGTGCGCGCTGATCTTTGCCCCCAGCGTGGTCAGCACGCTGTCATGGGCGATCTTGCCCAATGCCAGGATGACGTTGACGTTGGGCAGGGTGTTCAGTTCCGAGATCAGGAACTGGCGGCAGGTCTTGATTTCCGACGGCTCTGGCTTGTTCTGGGGTGGCACGCAGCGCACGGAATTGGCGATGCGGCAGTCCACCAGTTCCAGCGTGTCATCGATCCGCTCGTCATACACGCCCTTGGCCAGACCAAGTTTCAGCAGCGTGTCGTAAAGCAGGTCGCCGGCCCAGTCCCCGGTGAAAGGACGGCCGGTGCGATTGGCGCCCTGCAGGCCGGGCGCAAGCCCCGCGATCACGATGCGGGCGGTCAGCGGCCCAAAGCTTGGCACCGGTCCGTTGAACCAGTCCGGATATTTGACGCGGTTGGTCTCGCGGAACGCCACCAGCCGCGGACAAAGCGGGCAATCATGCGGCGGGGTGAGGGGAGATTTCATCCCCTCGCACTACCGCTGGACAGCTACGCTGTCCATTTTTTTGATGGTCGCCCGGCGAGGCGGTCCTTCGGACCGTTCGCCGCTGCTCCTCATGCCGTCTGCACAAATGCCGGCGCGGGCTTGCTGCCGCCGTCGCGGGATATCTGGCTTTTGAGGTCATCCAGCTCGATGAAATTGTCGGCCTGGCGGCGCAGTTCGTCGGCCACCATGGGCGGGGAGGTGCGGATGGTGGAGACCACGCTGACCCGCTTGCCGCGCCGCTGCACCGCTTCGACCAGCCGGCGGAAATCACCGTCGCCCGAAAAGATCACCACATGGTCAACGCAGGACGACATCTCCATCACGTCGATGGCCAGCTCGATGTCCATATTGCCTTTGACGCGGCGGCGCCCTTGGGTATCGGTGAATTCCTTCAGCGGCTTGGTCACCACCGAAAAGCCGTTGTAATCCAGCCAGTCCACCAGCGGGCGCAGGGGAGAGAATTCCTGGTCCTCGGCCACGGCGGTGTAATAAAAGGCCCGCACCAGATTGCCTTTGCGCGCGAACAATTCCAGCAGGCGCTTATAGTCGATGTCGAACTGCAGCCCTTTGGCCGCGCCATACAGGTTGGCGCCGTCGATGAACAATGCGAGCTTCTCGGCCGGATAAAAAAGCATATGACCTCCAAAACATCTAAAGGGCGGCGCACCTTATGTGCCGATGCGGGCCCGTGATCCTGATCGCGCTAGGCGGTAATCTCGTGTCCCCTGCTGGCCCACCGGCAGATACGCTCAAATGCGCCCTCGCCCGGCTGGAAACGCTGGGAGTGAAAATCCTGTCCGTCTCGTCCTTCTATGAAACTCCGGCCTGGCCCGATCCGTCGGACCCGCCGTTCGTCAACGCGGTTGCCGCCGTCAAGACGGTTCTCCAACCCGTTGAACTTCTGGACCTTTTGCATGGTGTGGAAACTGAGTTCGGGCGGATGCGTTCCGCTCCCAACGCCCCCCGGACACTGGATATTGATCTCATCGACCATGACGGTTTGGTCATGAGCGGCGCCGTGACCCTGCCGCATCCCAGGGCGGCGCAGCGCAGCTTCGTCCTGGTTCCCCTGGCCGAGGTCGCGCCGGGCTGGCGGCATCCGGTTTCGGGACAGGGGGCGGGGGAACTGCTGGCGGCGCTGCCGGATAGCGCGCCCCCCAAAAAGCTCGCATAAGCGGTTTTTTTCTGTTATCCCCGCCATCTCTCCCGGAGTTTGCGGCTTTTCGGGCCGCTAACCTGTTGAACTTGAAGGATTCTCATGGCCCGCGTCACCGTCGAAGATTGCGTCGACAAGATCCCCAACCGCTTTGATCTGGTCCTGGCCGCGGGTTTCCGCGCCCGCCAGCTGTCGGGCGGCGCCGAGCCGATGCTGGAACGCGACCGTGACAAGAACCCGGTGGTGGCTCTGCGCGAAATCGCCGCCAAGCTGATCAAGCCGGAAGATTCCAAGGAAGATTACATCCGCTCGCTGCAGAAGCATGCCGAAGTGGACGAGCCCGAAGAATCCCGCCCCGAGGCCGACGACCGCGAAGATCCTTCGCATCGCCAGGTCACCGAGGAAGAACTGCTGCGCGCCCTCACCACCGAGGCCCAGCGCCGCGCTGAGCCGCAGCCTGAGCCGGAAGCCGACTACGAGGAGTGAGACGCGACCGGCTTTAGCCGGGCAAATCGATCCAGCGGATCGATTTGAGCGTCGAACGCCCGGAGCTTAGGCGACGGGCCTGTCTAAAATCGCGCAATTCCGCCTTTTCGGTCCCGATTAGGTTCTGATTCTCAGTTTATCTGCCTATATTTGGGCAGATGAGCCCGCCCACCCCTGTCACAGCGGCTGAAAAGCCCGCCAAGCCGGCCTCCGAAAAGAGCCCGTCGCAAGCGACGGGCGTTGCGGCTGCGCCCGCGCGCGGCCGCCGCCGGCTGATGCGTCAGACAGACCTGGTCGAACGAGTGGTGGCCTATGACCCGGCCGCCGACGAGGCGTTGCTGAACAAGGCCTATGTCTATGCCATGACGGCGCACGGCAAGCAGTTCCGCGCCTCCGGCGATCCCTATTTCGCCCATCCGCTGGAAGTGGCGGCCATCCTCACCGACCTCAAACTCGACGTGCCCACCATCGTGACGGCGCTGCTGCACGACACGATCGAAGACACGCTGGTCACATACGAGGATGTAAAGGAGAAATTCGGCGAGGAGATCGCCAACCTGGTGGACGGCGTCACCAAGCTGTCCCAGCTCGAAGTCTTTTCGGAGCGCACCAAGCAGGCAGAGAATTTCCGCAAGCTGATGCTGGCCATCACCAGCGACATCCGCGTGCTCTTGGTGAAGCTGGCCGACCGGCTGCATAACATGCGCACGCTCGGCTATATCGACAAGCCGGACAAGCGCCGCCGCATCGCCCAGGAGACGGTGGACATCTACGCGCCGCTGGCCGGCCGCATCGGCATGCAGAACATGCGCGAGGAGCTGGAAGACCTGGCATTCGCCGAACTGGATTCCGAAGCACGCAATTCCATCGTCACGCATTTTGCGCGGCTGGACATGGTGGGCGGCGACCGGGTGGGCCGCATTGCCGACCAGATCAAGCGCAAGCTGGCCGAGCATGGGATGGAGGCCTGGGTCTATGGCCGCGGCAAGCGTCCCTTTTCGATCTGGCGCAAGCTGCAGACCAAGAAACTGTCCTTCGAGCAGCTGTCCGACATTTTCGGCTTCCGGGTGATCGTGGGTTCGACCGCCGATTGCTACCATGCGCTGGGCATCATCCATACCAGCTGGCAGATGGTGCCGGAGCGCTTCAAGGATTTCATCTCCACGCCCAAGCCCAACGGCTATCGCTCGATACACACCACGGTGATCGGGCCGGAAAAGCAACGGGTGGAAATCCAGATCCGCACCCAGGAGATGCACGATATTGCCGAGCGCGGCGTTGCGGCGCACTGGCGCTACCGCGAGCATGTGCCTGAGGGCTCTGGGGCCGGGAAGCAGGAAGACAGCGTCACCTATGGCTGGCTCAGGGACATGGTGGACCTGCTCGAGCGCGGCGACAGCGCCGAGGAGGTGCTGGAGCATTCGCGTTTGGCGATGTACCAGGACCAGGTTTTCTGCTTCACCCCCAAGGGTTCGCTGATCTCGCTGCCCAAGGGCGCCACGCCGATCGATTTCGCCTATGCGGTGCATACCGACATGGGCAACAGCGCGGTGGGGGCCAAGGTGAACGGCAACCATGTCGCCTTGCACATTCCGCTGAAGAATGGCGACCAGGTGGAAATCATTACCACCAAGGATTCCACGCCGTCGCCCATGTGGGAGCAGTTCGTGGTCACGGGCCGCGCCCGCGCCGAAATCCGCCGCTTCCTGCGCCATGCCCAGCGCGATGAGCATGTCCGCTTCGGCCGCAAGATTCTGGAAAAGGCCTTCGAAGACGAAAAACGCGAACTGACGGAAAAAGCGATCGAGGGCGTCGCCAAGACGCTGCGCCTGGCCAAGGCGGAAGACGTCTATGCCGATGTCGGGCGCGGGGCGCTGCGCGGCCATGAAGTGCTGCAGGCGGTGTTCCCGGAGCTCAAGCGCAGCGGCAAGGGGTCCAAGAAGGCAGGTACAGGAAGCGGCGAGGTCAAGCCGATCTCGATCCGCGGCCTGACCGAAGGCATCTCCTATACGTTGGGCCAGTGCTGCCATCCGTTGCCCGGCGACCGCATCGTGGGCCTGCGCCCTCCGGGCGAGGGGCTGGTGATCCACACCATCGACTGCGCCGAACTGGACAAGGCGCAGAACATGGACGACTGGCTGGACGTGGGCTGGGGGCAGGGCGCTTCCGACATCGGCCTGTCGGTGGCGCGCATTGCGGTGCGGGTGAAGAACGCGCCGGGCAGCCTGGCCACGGTGATGACCGCCATCGCGGCCAATGGCGGCAATATCTTCAACCTGAAGGTGACGGCCCGCAATCCGCTGTTCTTTGAATTCACCGTGGATATCGAGGTGCGCGACGTGGCGCATTTGCAGAATATCCTGGGCGCGCTACGCGTATCCGATGCGGTCGAATCGGTTGACCGTGTGCGCGAAGCGGAGACTGTGCAGTGAACGTCGACCAGGTTCTGAACGAATTCAAGAAATCGGGCGCGCTGCTCGAGGGCCATTTCATCCTGTCGTCGGGGCTGCACTCCGACAAGTTCCTGCAAAAGGCGCTGGTGTTCCAGGACGCCAGGCGCACTGCCAAGCTTTGCAAGGCGCTGGCCGCCAAAGTGAAGAAGGAAGTCGGAGAAGAGATTACCGCCATTGTCTCGCCGGCGGTGGGCGGCATCGTGCCGGGTTATGAAATGGGCCGCCAGATGGGCCTGCCCGCCATGTATGTCGAGCGCGTCGACGGAGAATTCCAGCTGCGCCGCAACTTCACCCTCAAGCGCGGCCAGAAGGTTCTGATGGTGGAAGACATCATCTCCACCGGCGTTTCCAGCCGCGAATGCATCGCCGCCATCAGGAAGACGGGCGCCAAGGTCGTCGCCGCCTGCTGCCTGATCGACCGTTCCGGCGGCAAGGCCAAGGTGGGCGTGCCGCTGATCGCGCTGGCCGAATGGAAGGTGCAGGCCTGGCCCGCGGACAAGCTGCCGCCGCATCTGCGCAACAAGCCGGCGGTGAAGCCGGGGAGCAGAGGGCTTGCGTGAGCAAGCTGCGGCTCGGCGTCAACATCGATCACGTCGCCACGGTGCGCAATGCGCGCGGCTCGCCTTATCCCGATCCACTGCGTGCGGCGCTGATCGCGGCCAAGGCGGGCGCTGATTCGATCACCGCGCACTTGCGTGAAGACCGCCGCCATATCGCCGATGGCGATATCGAGAAGCTTTCGGCCCAGCTCGGCATTCCGCTCAATCTGGAAATGGCGGCGACTGGCGAGATGCTGGAGATCGCGCTGCGCACCAAGCCCCATGCCGTGTGCCTGGTGCCGGAAAAGCGCGAGGAGCGCACCACCGAGGGCGGCATCGATGCCGCCGGCCAGCACAATCATCTCGCGCCGATGATCACGAAAATGCGCGAGGCGGGGATTCGCGTCTCGCTGTTCATCGATCCGGCTCCTCGCCAGATCGAGGCGGCCAAATCGCTGAACGCACCGGTGGTCGAGCTTTGCACCGGCGCCTATTGCGAAGCGATGATCGCCGGCGACCACGAGGCCGCCGCCGTGCATCTGGACGCCGCGCGCCTGGGAGCCGCCGCGGCCGGGCGGCTCGGACTGGAAGTCCATGCCGGTCACGGCCTGACCTACGACAATGTGAAGCCCATCGCGGCGATTCCCGAAATGCGCGAACTCAACATCGGCCATTTCCTGGTGGGCGAAGCGATCTTTGTCGGGCTGGATGCATCGATCCGCGAGATGCGGCGGTTGATGGATGAGGCGCGCGCGTGATCCTCGGTCTGGGAAACGACCTGATCGACATCCGCCGCATCGAGAAGGCCATCGCCCGGCATGGCGAACGGTTCCTCGGCCGAATCTATACCGACATCGAGCGCGCCAAATCCGACCGCCGCGCCCAGCGGGCCGCGTCTTATGCCAAGCGGTTCGCCGCCAAGGAGGCCTGCGCCAAGGCGCTGGGAACCGGACTCAATCATGGGGTCTATTGGCGCGACATGGGGGTGGTGAACCTGCCGGGCGGCAAGCCGACCATGGCATTGACCGGCGGCGCCCTGAAAAGGCTGGAAAAACTCACGCCGGCGGGACACCGGGCCCAGATAGACCTTACCATCACCGATGATTTCCCGCTGGCCCAGGCCATCGTCATCATCTCGGCGATAAAGGATTAACCGCTTATTTCTTGACAGACAGGGCGGCGCGCCGTTTCTGTGCCCCGCGAACTGGAAATAACAGCAGATGTCGGATTCCAATATGACGGCCAAGCAGCAGACGGGCGAATCCTGGGGGGAACTTGCCAAGACGGTGATCTATGCCGGCCTGATCGCCATCGTGATCCGCACCTTCCTGTTCCAGCCGTTCAACATACCCTCGGCTTCGATGGAGGCCACCTTGCTGGTGGGCGATTACCTGTTCGTGCAGAAGTTCGCCTATGGCTATAGCCGCTACACCTTTCCGTTCGGCGCCTGGCCGGTGGGCGACAAGATGCAGGGCCGCTTCATGGGGCGCGAGCCCGACCGCGGCGACGTCATCGTCTTCAAGTATCCGCAGGACAATTCCACCGACTTCATCAAGCGGCTGATCGGCATGCCCGGCGAAACCGTGCAGATGAAAAGCGGTCGCCTCTACATCAACGACAAGATCGTGCCGCGCAAACGGGTGGGCGATTATGTCGAAACGGTCGACGGCCAGCCCCACGGCGTGCCGCAATATGAAGAGACGCTGCCCAATGGCAAAACCTATTTCACGCTCGACCGCGATCCCGACAGCCCGCTGGACAATACCGAACTGTACCGCGTGCCCGCCGGTCATTATTTCATGATGGGCGACAACCGCGACAATTCCGACGATTCCCGCCAGGCCGTGGGTTATGTCCCCGCCGACAATCTGGAAGGCAAGGCGATGATCCGCTTCTTCTCGACCGACGGCTCGGCGCGCTTCTGGGAAGTGTGGAAATGGCCCTTCGCCATCCGCTATTCGCGCATCCTCTCGCTGGTGAACTGACATCTTGCCGGACGCTCTTTCGCAAAAGCTCGGCCACACCTTCCAGGACCAGGCATTGCTGAAACGCGCGCTGACCCATGCCAGCGCCGACGCCATCACCTCCAACGAGCGGCTCGAATTCCTCGGCGACCGGGTGCTGGGCCTCATCGTGGCCGAGAAGCTGCACGCGCTCTATCCGCAGGATGCCGAAGGGGCGCTGGCGCTCAAATTCAACGCCCTGGCGCGCGGCGCGGCCTGCGCCAAGGCGGCCATGGCGGCCGGACTTGCGGAGCATGTGATCCTGGCCAATTCGGAAAAGTCGGCGGGCGGCCGCGACAAGCCGGCCATCCTGTCGGGTGTCTGTGAAGCGGTGATCGCCGCGCTGTATCTGGATGGCGGCATGGCGGCGGCACGAAATTTCGTGGAGCGCTATTGGGCGGACCAGTTCGAAGAACTGGGTCACGACATGCGCGACCCCAAGACCCGGTTGCAGGAATGGGCCCAGGCGCGGGGCAAGGATTCCGCGGCACCCGTCTACAGCCTGAAGGAACGGGCCGGTCCCGACCACGCGCCGCGCTTCGTGGTCGAGGCGCAGGTTTCGGGCTTTGATCCGGTGCGCGGCGAGGGCGGCTCCAAGCGCCAGGCCGAACAGGATGCCGCCACCAGGCTTCTCGCCATTGTTGTCCCACAGGAAACGCCATGACCACACGCTGCGGCTTTGCCGCCATCATCGGCGCTCCCAATGCCGGCAAGTCCACGCTGATCAACGCGCTGGTGGGCTCAAAGGTCGCCATCGTCAGCCCCAAGGTGCAGACCACCCGCATGCCGGTGCGCGGCATCGCCATGGCGGGCGAGACCCAGATCGTCTTTGTCGACACGCCGGGCATCTTCCGTCCGCGTCGCCGCCTCGACCGCGCCATGGTGACATCCGCCTGGGCCGGGGCGGAGGACGCCGATGCGATATTGCTGATCGTGGACGCCGCCGATCTCACCGCCGACCCGAACAGCCTGGGCGCGCGCGACACCATGTCGATCCTGGCCGGCCTCAAGGACGGCAAGGCCAAGAAGAAGGCGCTGGTGCTGAACAAGATCGATGGCATGAAGCGCACCGACCTCCTGCCGCTGGTCGAGAAATTCCATGCCGAAGGCGTGTTCGAGGATGTGTTCCTGGTCTCCGCGCTGAAGGGCGAAGGCGTCGGCGATGTCGCAAGCTGGGTGGCGGCGCGCATGCCTGAAGGGCCGTGGCTCTATCCGGAAGACCAGGCCGCCGACATTCCGTCACGCCTGCTGGCGGCGGAAGTGACGCGCGAGAAGATCTATCTGCGGCTGCATGACGAGCTGCCCTATTCCAGCGCGGTGGAAACCGAGAAGTGGGAAGAGCGCAAGGACGGTTCGGTCAAGATCGACCAGATCATCTATGTCCAGCGCGACGGCCAGAAGGCGATCGTGCTGGGCAAGGGCGGCCAGACCATCAAGATCATCGGTGGACTGGCGCGCGAGGAACTGGAAACCCTGTTCGGCCGCCGCGTCCATCTGTTCTTGTTCGTGAAGGTGCGCGAGGACTGGGCCGAGAATAGCGAGCACTACAAGGAAATCGGTCTCGACTTCCCGCGTGAGTAGCCATGGAATGGTCTGACGACGCGATTGTGCTGTCCTCCCGCTCCCATGGTGAGACCAGCGTGGTGCTGGAATTGCTCACCCGCGACCATGGCCGCCATGCCGGCCTGGTCCATGGGGGCGCTTCCCGCAAGGTCCGCCCGACTCTGCAGCCGGGCAACAGCGTGCATGTGAAATGGCGGGCGCGGCTGGAAGAACAGCTGGGCAGCTATTCCTGCGAACTGGCGCGGGCCCGGGCCGGCGAGCTGATGGACGGCCGCGCCGCGCTGATCGGCCTCAATGCCTTCACTGCAGTCGCCACCGCCGCCATTCCCGAGCGCCAGGCGCATGCGCCGGTGTTCTTCAGCGGTGAGATCCTGCTGGAAGCGATGATGGATCATGACGCCGCGCACTGGCTGCCGCTGTATGTGCGCTGGGAAGCCGGGTTGCTGGAGGCGCTGGGCTTTGGCCTCGACCTTTCCGAATGCGCCGCCACCGGCGCCAAGGACGATCTGGTCTATGTCTCGCCCAAAACGGGGCGGGCGGTGTCGCGCGATGCCGCGGGCATCTATGCCAGCCGGCTGTTCAAGCTGCCGGCGTTCCTGCTGGGCGGCGGCGAGGCGGATGCGCAAGGGGTGGCCGCCGGCCTGGCGCTGACCAGGCATTTCCTGCTGGAACGGGTGCTGCGGCCCCATGGCAAGGAAATGCCGCCGGCCAGAGTGCGGCTGGACGCCATCGCACAGGCCGGCACCGAATCAGAATAAAAGGCCATATGGTTGCGCTTCCCGACGAAATCCGTTCCGAAAACCTCAGCAAGGCGCTGGCCGAGCGTTATCTCGCCTATGCCCTGTCCACCATTACCCAGCGGGCGCTGCCCGATGTGCGCGACGGGCTGAAGCCGGTCCACCGCCGCATCCTGTTCGGCATGCGGCTGCTGCGGCTGGATCCGGATTCCGCCTTCAAGAAATCCGCCAAGGTGGTGGGTGACGTGATGGGCAGTTTCCATCCCCATGGTGACCAGGCGATCTATGACGCGCTGGTGCGCCTGGCGCAGGATTTTTCCGTCCGCTATCCGCTGGTCGACGGGCAGGGCAATTTCGGCAATGTCGATGGCGATAACGCCGCCGCCATGCGCTACACCGAAAGCCGCATGACCGAAGCCGCCCAGGCGTTGCTCGACGGGCTGGACGAGGATGCGGTGGACTTCCGCACCACCTATGACGGCGAGACGCGCGAGCCGGTGGTGCTGCCGGCCGCCTTCCCGAACTTGCTGGCCAATGGCTCCAACGGCATCGCCGTCGGCATGGCGACCTCGATCCCGCCGCACAATCTGGGCGAGTTGTGCGCCGCCACCATCGCGCTGATCGAGAACCCCGCCATCCAGGACCGCAGCCTGCTGAAATTCGTCAAGGGACCGGATTTCCCCACCGGCGGCATCGTTGTCGAAGAACAGGCCAGCATGGCCGAGGCCTACAAGACCGGGCGGGGCTCGTTCCGGGTGCGGGCGCGCTGGGAAAAGGAAGAAGGTTCGCGCGGCACCTACCAGATCGTCGTCACCGAGATTCCCTATCAGGTGCAGAAGTCCAAGCTGATCGAGCGCATCGCCGAACTGCTGGAACTCAAGAAGCTGCCGCTGCTGGACGATATCCACGACGAAAGCGCCGAAGACATCCGCATCGTGCTGACGCCCAAGAGCCGGGTGGTCGAGCCGGAAATCCTGATGGAGCAGCTGTTCCGCGCCTCCGATCTGGAAGCCCGCATTCCGCTGAACATGAACGTGCTGGACAAGGGGCTTGTCCCGCGCGTGATGAGCCTGAAGGAAGTGCTGGCGGCCTTCGCCGCGCATCGCCGCGAAGTGCTGGAGCGCCGCTCCGCTTTCCGCCTGGAGAAAATCCGGGCGAGGCTGGAAGTGCTGGAAGGCTATCTGGCCGTCTTCCTCAACCTCGACAAGGTGATCAGGATCATCCGCACCGAGGATGAGCCCAAGCCCAAGCTGATAAAGGCCTTCAGCCTCAATGAAGTGCAGGCCGACGCCATTCTCAACATGCGGCTGCGCTCCTTGCGCAAGCTGGAAGAGATGGAAATCCGCGGCGAGCACGATGCGCTCAACAAGGAGCGCAAGGACCTCACCAAACTGATGGGTTCCGAAAAGCTCAAGTCGGAAAAGCTGATCGAGGAACTGAAGGCGGTCGATGCCAAGTTCGGCCTCAAGACCAAGATCGGCAAGCGCCGCACCCAGATTGCCGCCGCGGCCGATGTCGCCGAACTGTCGGCGCTGGCCGAGCATGTCGAGGAGCGCGCCAATGCGGTGGAACGCGAGCCGATCACCGTGGTCTGCTCCGCCAAGGGCTGGCTGAGGGCGCTGACCGGCCACAAGGAGCAATCCAAGGACGACAAGTACCGCGAAGGCGACCGCGCCCGCTTCTGGTTCCCCGCCCAGACCACCGACCAGATCATGCTGCTGTCGACCGATGGCCGCTTCTTCACGCTGGATGGATCGAAGCTGCCGGGTGGGCGCGGCAATGGCGAGGCGATCCGTACCTTCATCGACCTGCCGCCGGATGCCGACATCGTCACCATGTTCGTGCATGTGCCGGGCCGCAAGCTGCTGGTCGCCGCGACGTCCGGCCATGGCTTCGTCACCAACGAAGACGAAGCGGTCGCCATGACCAAGAACGGCAAGCGGGTGATGAATGTGAAACCGGGTGTCGAGGCGATTTCCTGCCGCGCCGTGGGCGGCGACAGCGTCGCGGTGGTCGGGGAGAATCGCAAGCTGCTGATCTTCAAGCTGGATGAGGTTCCCGAGCTGGCGCGCGGGCAGGGGGTCTATCTGCAGCGCTACAAGGATGGCGGGCTGATCGATGCCGCCACGTTCACCTGGAAGAGCGGTCTGAAGGACGAAAACGGCCGGCTGTTCGAGCCGTCCGAACTCAAGGACTGGCGCGGCGAGCGTGCCCAGGCGGGCCGGATCGTGCCGCGCGGCTGGGCCAAGAGCGGGAAATTCGGTGAGAATTGAGCCGCGGGCAGGGTTAACCGTGCCGGGCCATATTTCGTCCCAGAATGGGACATAGGAACAGGCGTTCGCTATAATTTCCGCCCTTTTGCGCACCCGGTGTCATGTCCGCCCTACGCCTCCTGGCCTTTTCCTACCTTGCTGCGGCGTCGGTCTTCACCTTGACCGGGGTTGTGCAATCCCATCCGGAGTTTTTGCGCGATTTCGGCGCGCGGGCCGATCGCCTGTCGGACAGGTTTGCGCAGAAGGTCCTGGACCCGGCGCTGGAGCGGCTCCGCCGTCATGACGTGGCGCTGCTGGACAGTCTGGATCATCGCCATCAACCGGTGGTGCGTCTCGCCATCCGGCCCCTGTTACCGGGCGAGGAGCGCCTGCTGGCGACCCGTCCGTCCGCCCCGGTGGCGCCGCGCACGCTGGCGCCTGCCGACTCTTTGATGGCGGAAAGTGAATTCGCTCCGTCCGGCGTCATCGAGATTCTGCCCGACCTGCCGGATGATTTGCCCGAGCCGCCCGAGCCGAAACTGGCGGCGCCCAGAATGCCGCGCGCGCCTGCGCCGGATATTCGCATTGCCAAATCTCCAGAGAACAGAGCGCCGCAGAAACAGGCCGCGCCGACCTGGCGCATTCCCGAGCCGCCGCTGCCGGATGCGCCCTCCGGTCCGCGCGCCATCGCCGCGAGCATGCGTCTCAAGGCCGGCCTTTCCCAGGACATGCTGAAAAATTTCGATCTCTTCCTCTATGTCAGCAAGGCGGCCTCAGGCCCGCTGGCGCAGCGCATGTATGTGTTCAAGAAGACGCCGGGCAATACGCTCACCCTGGCTTACGACTGGGCGGCATCCACGGGCCGCGAGAAGAGTGAGACCAACGCACGGGGCCGTCCCAGCTTCACCGCCACGCCGGCGGGTTACTACCAGCTCGATCCCAAGCGCATGTACCGGCGCTATCGCTCCTATAGCTGGGACCAGCCGATGCCCAACGCCATGTTCTTCAACTGGGAGCGGAAGGGCCTGCAGACGGGCCTGGCCATCCATGCCGCCAGCGGCGAGAACATCGCAAAGCTGGGCACGCGCAACAGCGCCGGCTGCATCCATCTGTCACCGGAAAATGCGGAAGTCTTGCAGACCTTGATCCGCGCCAATTATCGCGGGCAGGTGCCGCGCTTCGCCTACAACACCACCACGCGCACCATGAGCAACAAGGGCGCGTTGATGCAGGGCCGCGACGGCAATCTGCGGATGGCCGATGGATATCGCGTGCTGATCCTTATCGAGGATTATGGCGGCAAGGACATGGTCGCCGCGCTGTTTTAGGCGGCACTTCAGGCGTGGCCCGTGACCAGCCAGAGGATGATGATGATCGGCAGCGGAATGCCGATTCCCCACAAGAGCAATGAACGCATGTCGTCCTCCCGGTATGTGGGGAAGATAACTTTCCTGTTATGAGGAAGTTCCCGCGCGGCGCAGTTCATAGAGCGCGATGGCCGCGGCGTTCGAGACGTTGAGGCTTTCCACCGAGCGGTCGATCGGGATGAAGGCGGACGCCTCGCAATGCTCGCGTACCAGCCGGCGAATACCGTCGCCTTCCGATCCCAGCACCAGCGCCACGTCACCCACCGGAACGGCTTCGGCCAGGCTGGAGGCGCCGTCGCCTGCCAGGGCGATGCGCCAGAAGCCGCGTTCGGCGAGTTGGTCCAGGGCGCGGGAGACGTTGACCACCTCGATATAGGGAATGAGATCCAGCGCGCCCGAAGCGGCCTTGGCCAGGGCGCCGGACTGCGGCGGGCCGTGCCGGTCCTGCACAATCACGGCGGTGACGCCGAAGGCGCAAGCGGTGCGCAGGATGGCCCCGACATTGTGGGGGTCCGAGAGCTGGTCGAGGACCAGAATGACGCGGCGGCCACCATGGTTCTGGGCCAGCACTTCGTCCAGGTCGTGCGATTTGAGCGGGGAGGCTTCCAGCGCCGCACCCTGATGCACCGCCCCGGGGGGCAGCATCCGGTCGATGGCGCCAGGTTCCATGATTTCCACCCGGACTCGCTGCAGCAATTTTTCGCCCAGGGTTTCGGCCGCCCGGGGGGTCAGGACCGCCCGGCCCAGCTTGCGGCGGGGATTGGCCAAAGCCGCCTTGACGGCATGGATTCCATAGAGCCACTGGCCCCCGGCCAGGCGGTTCCCGTCATTTTGGGGACGTTCGCTCCGGCCGGCCTGACCCGGCTGGTGGGCCGGCTTGGACGCCGGTTTGAATCCGGGCTTGGAGCCGGCCTTGAACCCCGGCTTGCCGCCCGTTTTGGCCCCGCGAGGCTTTTCGGACCTTTTATCAGGAGTTCCGCGGGTTTTTTCAAAGCCGGGGCGTCGGTTTTTGCCGAAATCCCCCTTGGTGTCCTTGTGGCGCATGGCGCGCTTATAAAGAAGTGGGGGCAGGGGTAAAGCGGCCGGGCATGCCCCGGTCCGAAACCCGGGATTTTCCTAGGAAATCCGCCCTTGACAGCTTGGCCCTGTTGACCAATAACCCGCGATCCGCAGCCACACCTTTTGGAGGTATTTCTTCGCTCGTCCGCACTAACAACGAGCGGAAGCAGACGCGCCGGCCGGGATTTGGTTTTTCTAAACCGTTGAACCAGTTGGAAAATTTATCCGGAGGGGTGCCCGAGTGGCTAAAGGGGACGGACTGTAAATCCGTTGGCTACGCCTACGCTGGTTCGAATCCAGCCCCCTCCACCAGTACCGCACTCAGCCAGTGCGAAAGTGAGTGAAGACGACGAGCCGAAGGTAAGCGGGTGTAGCTCAATGGTAGAGCAACAGCCTTCCAAGCTGATGACGAGGGTTCGATTCCCTTCACCCGCTCCAGCCTTCCGGCGGATGCCGGACGAAGACGAAGCTCCGGTAAGGCCCGGAAACCGAATTGAAGAATGCGGCGAGAGCCGAACGAAACGAACGAAAGACAAGGACGCAGGTCATGGGCAAAGCAAAGTTTGAACGTAACAAGCCGCACTGCAACATCGGCACGATTGGCCACGTTGACCACGGCAAGACCTCGCTGACGGCAGCGATCACGAAGATTCTGGCGGAATCGGGCGGCGCGACGTTCACGGCGTATGACCAGATCGACAAGGCGCCGGAAGAGAAGGCGCGCGGCATCACGATCTCGACCGCGCATGTCGAGTACGAGACCAAGAACCGCCACTACGCCCATGTCGACTGCCCTGGCCATGCCGACTATGTGAAGAACATGATCACCGGCGCCGCGCAGATGGACGGCGGCATCCTGGTGGTGTCGGCTTCGGACGGCCCGATGCCCCAGACCCGCGAACACATCCTTCTGGCCCGCCAGGTTGGCGTGCCGGCGCTGGTGGTGTTCATGAACAAGTGCGACATGGTCGACGATCCGGAGCTGCTGGATCTGGTCGAGATGGAAGTGCGCGAGCTGCTGTCGAGCTACCAGTTCCCGGGCGACGACATTCCGATCATCCGCGGTTCGGCGCTGATGGCGCTGGAAGACAAGAACAAGGAAATGGGTCACGACGCGATCCTGAAGCTGATGGAAGCGGTTGACAGCTACATCCCGCAGCCGGAGCGCCCGATCGACCAGCCGTTCCTGATGCCGATCGAAGACGTGTTCTCGATCTCGGGCCGCGGCACCGTTGTCACGGGCCGTGTCGAACGCGGCATCGTGAAGGTTGGCGAGGAAGTCGAGATCATCGGCATCAAGCCGACCTCCAAGACCACCGTCACCGGCGTGGAAATGTTCCGCAAGCTTCTGGACCAGGGCCAGGCGGGCGACAATATCGGCGCGCTGCTGCGCGGCATTGAACGCGAAGGCATCGAGCGCGGCCAGGTTCTGGCCAAGCCGGGCAGCGTCACGCCGCACACGGTGTTCGTGGCGGAAGCCTACATCCTGACCAAGGACGAGGGCGGCCGTCATACGCCGTTCTTCGCGAACTACCGTCCGCAGTTCTACTTCCGCACGACCGACGTGACGGGCATCGTGAAGCTGCCGGCCGGCACCGAAATGGTGATGCCGGGCGACAACATCTCGGTTGAAGTCGAGCTGATCGTTCCGATCGCGATGGAAGAAAAGCTGCGCTTCGCCATCCGCGAAGGCGGCCGTACCGTCGGCGCCGGCGTCGTCGCCAAGATTATCAAGTAAGAACTGCCGCGGCCGGCACCAGCGCCGGTCGCGGAATGAATTTAGGAGTGTAGCTCAGCTGGTAGAGCATCGGTCTCCAAAACCGAGGGTCGTGGGTTCGAGTCCCCCCGCTCCTGCCACTGTTGAAGAGTAAAAATGGTTGATGTGACGAAAAAGACGGTGATCGAGGCGGACGCGGAAGCGCCCGTAGTGCGCCGTCGCGCCTCGCCGATGCAGTTCCTCCAGGAAGTGCGCCGGGAGATGTCGAAGGTCACCTGGCCGAGCTGGAAGGAAACCTGGCTGACCACCGTGATGGTGTTCATCATGGTGGCGCTCACCATGGTGTTCTTCTTCTTCGTGGACAGCATCCTCGCCTATGGCGAGCGTCTTTTGATCGGGGCCGCATAATGAGCGAAGCTGGAACCCGCACCGTCGCGGACGCCAAGTGGTACATCGTCCACACCTACTCGAATTTCGAGAAGAAGGTGTCGGAGGAAATCCGCCGCCAGGCCAAGCTGCAGGACCTCGAGGAATTCGTCGCCGATGTGATCGTGCCGACGGAAGACGTCATCGAGGTTCGTCGCGGCCAGAAGGTCAATTCCGAGCGCAAGTTCCTGCCGGGTTACGTGCTGCTGCACGCCAAGCTGACGGACGAGGTTTATCACCTGGTCAAGAACGTGGCGAAGGTGACGGGCTTCCTGGGCCAGAACAACAAGCCGATGCCGCTGCGCCAGGGCGAAGTTGATCGCATCCTGAACCAGGTGACGGAAGGTGCGGAACATCCCAAGTCCACCATCAGTTTCGAAATCGGCGAGCAGGTGCGCGTCGCGGACGGCCCCTTCACCTCCTTCACCGGCACGGTGGAAGAAGTGGACGAGGACCGCAGCCGCGTGAAGGTGGCGGTGTCCATCTTCGGCCGCGCCACGCCGGTCGAGCTGGAATATACGCAAGTCGAGAAAATGTAGTTGTTTGGTGCCGGGCATCCGCCCGGCGAAGCCGGTCCGGGGCTGTGTCCGGACGAACCATCATCCCGCGGGAGAAACGCAAGTTTCGTCTGAACCGCTAAGCCGCAAAAAGGAGGCGGCGAGACATGGCAAAGAAGGTAACAGGTTACATCAAACTGCAGGTGCCCGCGGGCGCGGCAAATCCGTCGCCGCCCATCGGTCCGGCGCTGGGTCAGCGCGGCCTGAACATCATGGAATTCTGCAAGGCGTTCAACGCCAAGACGCAGGACCAGGAAAAGAACATGCCGATCCCGGTGACCATCACCGTGTTCTCGGACAAGTCCTTCACCTTCGAGATGAAGACCGCTCCGGCGTCCTACTTCCTCAAGAAGGCCGCCAAGCTGACTTCGGGCTCCAAGTCGCCCGGCATCACCAGCGCCGGCAGCGTCACCCGCGCCCAGGTGCGCGAAATCGCCGAGGCCAAGTTCAAGGACCTCAACGCCAACGACATTGAAAACGCGATGCTGCTGATCGAGGGCTCCGCCCGTTCGATGGGCATCTCGGTGAGGGACTAACCGCCATGGCAACCTCCAAGCGTTTCAAGAAGGCCTCCGAAGGCGTGGACGTCAACAAGACCTACTCGGTTGAAGAAGCCGTGAAGCTGGTGAAGGCGCGCGCCACCGCCAAGTTCGATGAAACCATCGAACTCTCGCTCAACCTGGGCGTCGATCCCAAGCATGCGGACCAGATGGTGCGCGGCGTGGTTTCGCTTCCCTCGGGCAGCGGCCGCACCATGCGCGTTGCCGTGTTCGCCAAGGGCGCCAAGGCCGAAGAAGCCAAGAAGGCGGGCGCCGACCTGGTCGGCGCCGAAGAGCTCGCCGCCGAAGTCACGGCCGGCAAGATCGACTTCGACCGCTGCATCGCGACCCCCGACATGATGGGTATCGTCGGTCGTCTCGGTAAGGTCCTGGGCCCGCGCAACCTGATGCCCAACCCCAAGGTCGGCACCGTCACCATGGACGTCACCCAGGCGGTCAAAGACGCCAAGGGCGGCGCGGTGGAATTCCGCGTTGAAAAGGCGGGCATCGTGCAGGCCGGCGTCGGCAAGGCGAGCTTCACCGAAGACGCCATTGCCGCCAACGTGAAGGCCGTCATTGACGCCGTCATGAAGGCCAAGCCGTCGGGCGCCAAGGGCAACTATATGAAGAAGATTTCCATCTGTTCGACCATGGGCCCCGGCGTGAAGATCGCCCTTGCTTCGGTCGGCGTGGGTGGTGCCGCAGCCTAAGAACTGCGGTGAACAAATTCCGGCGGACGATCGCCGGAACTGTCCGAGACTGCTGGAGGCCGTGAGGTCTTAAAAGTCCAGCATAGACAGGGAATGAACCGGATTTGCGATCTCAGGATCGCCTTTTCGGGTTTGGACCCTGGGGCAGCGTAAGAGCAACAGGGTGTGATGCGGATCGTCCCGCATCTCACGTTAGGAGAGCAAAGTGGAAAAAGCCAAAAAGGCGGAAGTCGTCGAAGACCTGAATGGTGTCTTCTCGAAGGCCGGCTCTGTGGTTGTCGCCCACTATTCCGGCATGACGGTTGCCCAGATGGCCGACCTTCGTTCGCGCATGGGCGCGGCGGGGGCTTCGTTCCGTGTGGCCAAGAACCGTCTGGCGGTGCGCGCTCTGAAAGGAACGCCGATTGAAGGCATTGCGCATCTGTTCAAGGGGCCGACCGGCATCGCTGTCAGCGATGATCCGGTTGCCGCTTCGAAGGTTGCCGCTGCCTACGCCAAGGATAACGACAAGCTCGTGATCCTGGGTGGTTCGGTGGGATCGACGGCTCTGGATGCGGCGGGTGTCAAAGCCCTCGCTACCCTGCCGTCGCTCGATGAACTGCGTGGCAAGATCGTGGGCCTGCTCGTTGCGCCCGCGACCAAGATCGCCGGGATCGTTCAAGCCCCCGCCGGTCAGCTTGCCCGTGTCATTGGGGCCTATTCCTCGAAGGAAGCCGCTTAAGCGACCAACCCAACGTCAATATCCAAACCTGAAGAAATCAAAGGAAGTCAAAAATGTCGAAGATCGAAAAGCTCGTTGAAGACCTGTCCGCCCTGACCGTTCTGGAAGCCGCCGACCTGGCCAAGCTGCTGGAAGACAAGTGGGGCGTTTCCGCCGCCGCTCCGGCTGCTGCTGCCGCTCCGGCTGCCGCCGCCGCCGCCCCGGCCGCTGAAAAGACCGAGTTCACCGTCGTCCTGACCGACGCCGGCGACAAGAAGATCAACGTGATCAAGGAAGTGCGTGCGATCACCGGCCTGGGCCTCAAGGAAGCCAAGGACCTGGTCGAAGGCGCTCCGAAGGAAGTGAAGGCCGACGTCAACAAGGACGAAGCTGCCAAGATCAAGAAGCAGCTTGAAGACGCTGGCGCCAAGGTTGAGTTGAAGTAATACGGCGCCCCCGGGTTGAAAAACTCCGTGTGCGTACTTAATTCGTTCACCCACCCCCCATCGGCGATTCGTTCGCCGATGGGTGCGGTGGCATTTGCCATTGGTCTGAAACTGCTGGTTCCCACCCCGGGCAAGAACGGCTCTCGGGCCGTAAAGGACACTCTCGAATGACTCTCTCCTTCACCGGACGCAAACGCCTTCGCAAGAATTTCGGCAAGATCCAGGAGATCGCGCAGATGCCGAACCTCATCGAGGTTCAGCGCACTTCCTATGATCAGTTCCTCCAGCTCTGGAAGGGCGAGGGCCGCAAGGACGAGGGGCTTGAGGCGGTGTTCCGGCAGGTGTTCCCGATCAAGGATTTCTCGGAATCCTCCCTGCTCGAGTATGTCGATTATCACTTTGAAGACCCCAAGTATGACGTCGAGGAGTGCCAGCAGCGCTCCATGACCTATGCCGCGCCGCTCAAGGTGACGCTGCGCCTGATCGTGTTCGATGTGGACCAGGAAACCGGCGCCAAGTCGGTCAAGGACATCAAGGAACAGGACGTCTATATGGGCGACGTTCCGTTCATGACCGAGAACGGCACCTTCGTCATCAACGGCACCGAGCGCGTCATCGTTTCCCAGATGCACCGTTCGCCGGGCGTGTTCTTCGACCACGACAAGGGCAAGACCCATTCGTCGGGCAAGCTGCTGTTCGCCGCCCGCGTGATCCCGTATCGCGGCTCGTGGCTGGACTTTGAATTCGACGCCAAGGACATCGTGCATGTGCGCATCGACCGCCGCCGCAAGCTGCCGGCGACCACGCTGCTCTATGCCCTGGGCCTGACCCAGGAAGAGATCCTGGATTATTTCTACGGCAAGATTTCCTTCAAGCATAACAAGGACGGCAGCTGGACCACGCCGCTCGATGCCGGCTGGATGCGCAACGCCAAGTCCACCTCGGACTGGAAGAACGCCAAGAATGGCGAAGTCGTGCTGGAAGCCGGTTCCAAGATCACCGTGCGCACCCTGCGCAAGCTGGGCGAAGACGGCGTCAAGAACATTGCCTTCTCGCCTGACGAAGTGATCGGCCGCTATTCGGCGCTCGACATGGTCAACCCGGAAACCGGCGAGATCTATATCGAAGCCGGCGACGAGCTGACCGCCGACAATCTGGCGACGGCGCTGGAAGCGGGCTTCCACGACGTGGAAGTGCTGAACATCGACAGCATCAATGTCGGCCCCTATATCCGCAACACCCTGAATGTCGACAAGAACCACAGCCGCGAACAGGCGCTGATCGACATCTATCGCGTCATGCGCCCCGGCGAACCGCCGACGCTGGACACCGCCGAAACCCTGTTCGGCCAGCTGTTCTTCGACAGCGAACGCTATGACCTGTCGGCGGTCGGCCGCGTCAAGATGAACATGCGCATGGGCCTGGACGCGCCCGACACGATGCGCGTGCTGCGCAAGGACGACATCCTTGCCATCCTCAAGGCGCTTGTGGAACTGCGTGACGGCCGCGGCGAAATCGACGACATCGACAATCTCGGCAACCGCCGCGTGCGTTCGGTGGGCGAACTGATGGAAAACCAGTTCCGCGTCGGCCTGCTGCGCATGGAACGCGCCATCAAGGAACGCATGTCCGCCGTGGACATCGACACCGTGATGCCGCACGACCTGATCAACGCCAAGCCGGTGGCAGCCGCGGTGCGCGAATTCTTCGGCTCCTCGCAGCTCTCCCAGTTCATGGACCAGCAGAACCCGCTCTCGGAACTGACCCACAAGCGCCGCATGTCGGCGCTTGGACCGGGCGGCCTGACCCGCGAGCGCGCCGGTTTCGAAGTACGCGACGTGCACCCGACCCATTACGGCCGCATCTGCCCGATCGAAACGCCGGAAGGCCCCAACATCGGCCTGATCAATTCGCTCGCCACTTTCGCGCGCGTCAACAAGTACGGCTTTATCGAAAGCCCCTACCGCAAGGTGATCAACAAGACCCTGACGGACGAGGTGATCTATCTGTCGGCCATGGAAGAGGCGAAGTTCACCATCGCCCAGGCCAATGCGACGGTCGATAGCCGCATGCGCCTGTCGGACGAACTGGTATCCTGCCGCAAGGGCGGAAACTTCGTCATGACCACGCCCGACCAGGTCAACTTCATCGACGTTTCGCCCAAGCAGCTGGTGTCGGTTGCCGCCGCGCTGGTGCCGTTCCTGGAAAACGACGACGCCAACCGCGCGCTGATGGGTTCGAACATGCAGCGCCAGGCGGTGCCGTTGCTGCGCCCCGAAGCGCCGCTGGTCGGTACCGGCATGGAAGAAGTGGTGGCCCGTGACTCCGGTTCGGCCATCACCGCCCGCCGCGCCGGCATCGTCGACCAGGTCGACGCCACCCGTATCGTCATCCGCGCCACCGAAGAGGCCGATCCCACCAAGCCGGGCATCGACATTTATCGCCTGCGCAAGTTCCAGCGCTCCAACGCCTCGACCTGCATCACGCAGAAGCCGCTGGTGAAGGTGGGCGACCTGTTGGCCAAGGGAGACATCATCTGCGACGGTCCCTCGACGCAGCTGGGCGAACTCGCCCTGGGCAAGAATGCGCTGGTCGCGTTCATGCCGTGGAATGGCTACAACTTCGAGGACTCCATCCTCATCTCCGAGCGTATCGTCCGCGATGACGTCTTCACCTCGATCCACATCGAGGAATTCGAGACCATGGCGCGCGACACCAAGCTTGGTCCGGAGGAAATCACCCGCGACATCCCGAATGTGGGCGAAGAAAACCTCAAGAACCTGGACGAAGCCGGCATTGTTTACATCGGCGCCGAAGTGCAGGCCGGCGACATTCTGGTGGGCAAGGTGACGCCGAAGGGCGAAACCCCGATGACGCCGGAAGAAAAGCTGCTGCGCGCCATCTTCGGCGAAAAGGCCGCTGATGTGCGTGACACCTCGCTGCGCGTGCCGCCGGGCGTCACCGGCACCATCGTCGAAGTGCGCGTCTTCAACCGTCACGGCGTCGACAAGGATCAGCGCGCCATGTCGATCGAGCGCGCCGAGGAAGAACGCCTGGCGGAAGACCGCGACGACGAACTGTCGATCCTGGAGCGCAACATCTTCTCGCGCCTGGCCGAAATCCTGCTCAACAAGACCGCCGCATCCGGTCCCAAGGGCATGGCCGCCGACACCAAGATCACGCAGGCCGTGCTGGACGCGATTGCCAAGCATCAGTGGTGGCAGATCGGACTTCGCAACGAAAAGGCGATGGCCGAGATCGAAGGCCTGCGCCAGCAGTATGACGAGTCCAAGTCGCGCCTCGACAAGCGTTTCGCCGACAAGGTGGAAAAGCTGCGCCGTGGCGACGAACTGGCCCCGGGCGTGATGAAGATGGTCCGCGTCTTCGTGGCGGTGAAGCGCAAGCTGCAGCCGGGCGACAAGATGGCCGGCCGCCACGGCAACAAGGGCGTGATCAGCCGCATCGTGCCGATCGAGGACATGCCGCATCTGGAAGACGGCACCCCGGTCGATGTGGTGCTCAATCCGCTGGGCGTGCCGTCGCGCATGAATGTCGGCCAGATTCTGGAAACCCATCTGGGCTGGGCCTGTTCCGGCCTGGGTCGCCAGATCGGCGACATGCTCGACAAGGTCAAGCGCGACGGCAAGCACGAGCCGCTGCGCCGCCACCTCAAGAGCGTCTATGGCAATGACGAGCGCCTGGGCGAGATCAGCGAAGAAGGCCTGCTCGAGCTGGCCGACAATCTGCGGCTCGGCGTTCCGATCGCCACTCCGGTGTTCGACGGCGCCAAGGAAGCCGACATTGTCGACATGCTGGAACAGGCGGGCCTGACCTCGTCGGGCCAGATGACGCTGTATGACGGCCGCACCGGCGAGGCGTTCACCCGCGCCGTCACCGTCGGCTACATCTACATGCTCAAGCTCAACCATCTGGTGGACGACAAGATCCACGCCCGTTCGATTGGTCCCTACAGCCTCGTGACCCAGCAGCCGCTGGGCGGCAAGGCGCAGTTCGGCGGCCAGCGCTTCGGCGAAATGGAAGTCTGGGCCCTGGAAGCCTACGGCGCCGCCTACACGTTGCAGGAAATCCTGACCGTGAAGTCGGACGACGTGGCGGGCCGCACCAAGGTGTACGAGGCGATTGTCCGCGGCGAAGACACGTTCGAGGCCGGTATTCCGGAATCGTTCAACGTGTTGGTCAAGGAAATGCGCTCGCTGTCGCTCAACGTCGAACTGGTCAACGGGCCTACGACGTAACCGCTACGGAACGAAAAGAACTATCTCCCGCCCGGCGCCCGGCAATGGGCGGGAGACTTTAAAGAAAAAACGGGACGGAACTGCGAAAGCGCTTCCGGCCCAGACTTCGAAAGGACGCTCGAATGAATCAAGAGCTGATGAATGTTTTCGGCACGGCGAAGGAAATCCCCGCCTTCGACCGCATCAAGATCTCTCTGGCCTCGCCGGATCAGATCCTTCGCTGGTCGCATGGCGAGATCAAGAAGCCAGAAACGATCAATTACCGCACCTTCAAGCCGGAGCGCGACGGGTTGTTCTGCGCCCGCATCTTCGGGCCGGTGAAGGATTACGAATGCCTGTGCGGCAAGTACAAGCGCATGAAGTACAAGGGCATCGTCTGCGAAAAGTGCGGCGTCGAAGTCACCGTGCAGAAGGTGCGCCGCGACCGCATGGGCCATATCGAGCTGGCCAGCCCGGTTGCCCATATCTGGTTCCTCAAGTCGTTGCCCAGCCGCATCGGCCTGATCCTGGACATGACGCTCAAGGATCTCGAGCGCGTCCTGTATTTCGAAAACTATATCGTCATCGAGCCGGGCCTGACCCCGCTCAAGGAGCGTCAGCTCCTGACGGAAGACGAGTTCTACAAGGCCCAGGACGAATACGGTAACGACAGCTTCACCGCTGAAATCGGCGCCGAAGCCATCCGCAAGCTGCTGGCCGCCATCGACCTGGAAAAGCTGCGCGACGAAATCCGCAGCGATGTGGCCGAAGCCCCGGGCGGCGAAAAGCAGAAGAAGCTGGTCAAGCGCCTCAAGGTGGTTGAAGCCTTCATCGACTCCGGCAATCGCCCGGAATGGATGATCCTGCAGGTCGTGCCGGTGATCCCGCCGGAACTGCGCCCGCTGGTGCCACTGGACGGCGGACGTTTCGCCACTTCGGATCTGAATGACCTGTATCGCCGCGTCATCAACCGCAACAACCGCCTCAAGCGCCTGATCGAACTCAAGGCGCCGGACATCATCGTGCGCAACGAAAAGCGCATGCTGCAGGAATCGGTGGATGCGCTGTTCGACAATGGCCGGCGTGGCCGCGTCATCACCGGCGCCAACAAGCGTCCGCTGAAGTCGCTTGCCGACATGCTGAAGGGCAAGCAGGGCCGTTTCCGCCAGAACCTTTTGGGCAAGCGCGTCGACTATTCCGGCCGTTCGGTCATCGTGGTCGGCCCGGAACTCAAGCTGCACCAGTGCGGCCTGCCCAAGAAGATGGCGCTCGAACTGTTCAAGCCGTTCATCTATGCGCGCCTTGAAGCCAAGGGTTTCAGCCAGACCGTCAAGCAGTCCAAGAAGCTGGTGGAAAAGGAAAAGCCGGAAGTCTGGGACATTCTCGAGGAAGTCATCCGCGAGCATCCCATCCTGCTCAACCGCGCCCCGACGCTGCATCGCCTGGGTATCCAGGCGTTCGAGCCGGTGCTGATCGAAGGCAAGGCGATCCAGCTGCATCCGCTGGTCTGCACCGCCTTCAACGCCGACTTTGACGGTGACCAGATGGCCGTGCACGTCCCGCTGAGCCTTGAGGCCCAGCTGGAAGCACGCGTGCTGATGATGTCGACCAACAACATCCTGTCGCCCGCCAACGGCAAGCCGATCATCGTGCCGACCCAGGACATCGTGCTGGGCCTGTATTACCTGTCGCAGATGCGCGCCAAGGAACCGGGCGAGGGCATGGTGTTCAACGACGTCGGCGAAATCGAGCACGCGCTGTTCTCGAAGTCGGTGACGCTGCACGCCAAGATCAAGTGCCGCTACAAGACGGTGGACGCCGAAGGCAAGCCGATCACCCTGCGCGTGGAATCCACGCCGGGCCGCATGCTGATCGCCGACATCCTGCCGCGTAGTCCGAAGATCCCGTTCGAGCTGGTCAACCGTTTGCTGCGCAAGCAGGAAATCAGCCAGCTGATCGACGAAGTGTATCGTCATTGCGGCCAGAAGGAGACGGTGCTGTTCGCCGATGCGATCATGGCGCTGGGCTTCCGCGAGGCCTGCAAGGCCGGCATCTCGTTCGGCAAGGACGACATGGTCGTGCCGGACACCAAGGTGAAGCTGATCGACGAGACCCGTCACCGGGTGCGCGAATATGAGCAGCAGTATCAGGACGGTCTGACCACCGACAAGGAGAAGTACAATCTCGTCGTCGACACCTGGTCGAAGTGTACCGACCTGGTCGCGGCCGAAATGATGAAGGAGATCGCGGCCGAGAAGATCGATCCCGAAACCGGCCGCGTCGTGGAGATGAACTCCATCTACATGATGAGCCATTCGGGCGCCCGCGGTTCGCCGCAGCAGATGAAGCAGCTCGCCGGCATGCGCGGCCTGATGGCCCGTCCCGACGGCTCGATCATCGAAACGCCGATCCTGTCGAACTTCAAGGAAGGCCTCACCGTGCTGGAGTACTTCAACTCCACTCACGGCGCCCGCAAGGGTCTGGCCGACACCGCGCTCAAGACGGCGAACTCGGGTTACCTGACCCGCCGTCTGGTCGACGTGGCCAACGACTGCATCATCACGTCCGAAGACTGCGGCACCAAGAAGGGTGTCACGGTACAGGCCGAAATCGATGGTGGCCAGGTCGTGGCTTCGCTGACCGAGCGCATCCTGGGCCGCACCACGGCGGAAGACGTCAAGCATCCCGACACCGGCGAAATCCTGATCAAGCGCAACAAGGAAGTGACCGAAGATCTGGCCGAGAAGGCGGAACTCGCGCACGTCCAGAAGGTGCGCGTGCGTTCGGTGCTGACCTGCGACCTGCCGGAAGGCGTTTGCGGCAAGTGCTATGGCCGCGACCTGGCGCGCGGTACCTCGGTCAATATCGGCGAGGCTGTCGGCGTGATCGCCGCCCAGTCCATCGGCGAACCGGGCACCCAGCTCACCATGCGTACCTTCCACATTGGCGGCGCGGCGCAGGTTGCCGGCCAGTCCAAGATCGAGGCGTCGTATGAAGGCAAGATCAAGCTTCTGAACCGCAACATCGTCAAGAATTCCGACGGTGAGCTGATCGCGATGGGCCGCAACATGCAGGTCGTGATCACCGACAATAAGGGCCAGGAACGCGCCACCTACCGCATCACCTATGGCGCACGCCTGAAGGTGGACGAGGGTGCGTCCGTGAAGCGTGGCGACCGCCTCGCGGAATGGAATCCGAACGCCCTGCCGGTCCTGACCGACGTGGAAGGTACCGTGAAGTACGAAGACCTGGTCTTCGGCGTCAGCTTGCGCGAAGTGGCGGACGAAAAGACCGGCGTGTCGTCCAAGATCGTGATGGACAGCCGCGGCACGGGCTCGAAGACCGCGCCCGAACTGCGTCCGGCCATCGTCATCCTCGACAAGAAGGGCAAGCCGGTTCAGCTGCCGACGGGCGGCGAAGCGCGCTATGCGATTTCGCCCGACGCCATTCTGTCGGTCGAGGACGGTTCGCAGATCCGTGCCGGCGACGTCGTGGCGCGTATTCCGACCGAAGGCGCCAAGACCCGCGACATCACCGGCGGTCTGCCGCGTGTTGCCGAACTGTTCGAAGCCCGCAAGCCCAAGGAAGCGGCCGTGCTGGCCGAGACCGACGGCTTTGTCGAATTCGGCAAGGACTACAAGAACAAGCGTCGCGTGATCGTGAAGCCCAAGTCCGACAAGCTGGAGCCGACCGAGTATCTGATCCCCAAGGGCCGCCATATCAGCGTGCGCGAAGGCGATTATGTGGAGAAGGGCGACTATATCGTCGAAGGCAATCCCTCGCCGCATGACATCCTGCGCATCAAGGGCATGGAAGAACTGGCGATCTATCTCGTCAAGGAAATCCAGGACGTCTACCGGCTGCAGGGCGTGAAGATCAACGACAAGCATATCGAAGTGATCTGCCGCCAGATGATGCAGAAGCTGGAAATCACCGACGGCGGCGAAACCACGCTGATCGCCGGCGAGCATGTCGACCAGCTCGAACTGGATACCGCCAACAAGAAGGCGACCGACGAGGGCCACAAGCCCGCCGAAGGCCGCGCCATCCTCTTGGGCATCACCAAGGCGAGCTTGCAGACCCGTTCGGTGTTCTCGGCAGCGTCCTTCCAGGAAACCACCCGCGTCCTCACCGACGCGGCGGTCAATGGCAAGGTCGACATGCTGGAAGGCCTGAAGGAGAACGTGATCGTCGGCCGCCTGATCCCGGCGGGCACCGGCGGCGCCATCGCCCGCCTGCGCCACATCGCCATGGAACGCGACAAGGCGATCCAGGAGGAAGCAGCGGCGCAGCAGCCGATCGCGGCGCTGGAAGCACCGGTCGAGGCGCCTCCGGCCGCCGAGTAAAGGCGTTTTTCCAGTACTAAAAATAGGCCGTCGGATTAGTGTCCGGCGGCCTTTTTTCTTGTCCCCCTCCGATTTCAGCTTCCGCTCGGCTTTCGCCTCGCACGCTGAAATCACCTCCCCCTTCCATGCGCTGCGCGCATGAGGGGGAGGCGGGCCTGCGCAAGGCCGCTGGCGAGCGGCCATTTGCCGGTTCCGCCAATATCCAGCGGGCGAATTGGGAGGCGCGGTGTCGAACCCCGCGCTAGTGTTTGGGCATGAAACTTCCTGAACCCATGTTCTGGGTCCGCGCCGAAGCGAGGCTTGGCAAGTTCGACGGCAAGTTCATCCTGGGGGTGATGACCACCGGGATTTATTGCCTGCCGTCCTGTGCCGCCCGGCCGCCCAAGCCTGAAAATGTGCGGCTGTTCACCACCGAAGCGCAGGCCAAGGCGGCGGGCCTTCGGGCCTGCAAGCGCTGCCGGCCCGATCTTTACTATCGCGGCGAAGACGAAAACATCGCGTTGTTCAACGGCTTGGTGGCGCGTGTTGAGGCTTTACCGGAAGGCTTCTCCGGCGCTTCGGCGCTGGCCAGAAGCGCCGGCGTCAGCCTGACCAAGCTGGGCGACCTGTTTCGCGACCATGCCCATCTTGCCCCGGTCTCCTGGCTGCGCCGCATGCGGGTGAAACGCGCCGCGGCCGAACTGCTGTCAGGCGGGGACAAGGTTGCGGAAATCGGCTTCGGTGCCGGGTTTGAATCGGAATCGGTGTTTCACCGCCAGTTCCTCGGCCAGATGCGCATGACGCCGGGCGCCTATCGCGCCCTGGATGGGGCACAGGTGTTCCTGCTGCATCTGCCGGCGGGCTATCGGGCGAGAGAGGTCCTGGCCTATCACGCCCGCGATCCGCTTGCGGTCAGCGAGCGCAGCGAAGGCAATCGCATCTGGAAGGCGCTGCATACCGATGACGGTCCGGCGGTGCTGGAGATCAGCATCGAGCCGGGACAGGCCTGGGTCCGGGTGCATGCCGAACGAAAGTTGGGCCGGGACAGCATGGCGGCCCTGCATGGGGGGGCGCTGAAGATACTGGCCCTGACCCACGACGTCGCCACCTTCGAAACCCGTCATCCCGATTTCGTGAAGACGCGGCGGGGCCTGCGCATGCCGTTGCTGCCCACGGGCTTTGACGCCTTGTGCTGGGGCATTATCGGCCAGCAGATCAACGTGAAATTCGCGTCCAGCCTGCGCCGCGAGATGGTGGATCTGGCGGGTGAGAAGATCGGCGATATGCGCGCCCATCCGACGCCCGAGCGGGTCGCCAATATCGACATGCAGGCTTTGACCTCACGGCGCTATTCGCGTTCCAAGGCCAGTTACCTGCTGGATGCCGCCGCCGCCGTGGCGGACGGCAAGCTCCGGGTCGAGAATCTGGGAGACGGCTCGGCGGTCGCCGCCGAAAAGGCCCTGACCGCCCAGCGCGGCATCGGCACCTGGACGGCGCGCTATGTGCTGATGCGCGGCGGTTTTGCCGATGCCGCGCCGGTGGGCGACAGCGCCCTGGCCACCGCTTTGCAGCGGCTGCACAAGCTGCCCGAACGGCCCGACAGCGAGCAGACCGCGCGCCTGATGTCGGCCTTCGCGCCCTATCGCAGCCTCGCCACCATGCATTTGTGGACCAGCCTGAAGGAAGCGTCATGAGCAAGCGATACTGGAGCCTGATCGACTCCCCGTTCCAGAAATTCGCCGCCTGGGTGGATGACGAGGGCCGGCTGTTGCGCTTTTACTTGCGCGCCGCCGGCGCCGCCAGGGTCGATCCCGAAGCGGAAAACAATTCGCGCAAGCTGGCCGAGGTGCAGCGCCAGGTGACGCAATATGCGCAAGGAAAGCGCCGCGACTTCGACTTCGAACTGGCGGCGGAAGGGCCCGAGTTCGACAAGAAGGTGTGGAAGGCCTTGTTGACCATCCCCTTCGGCACCACCACCAGCTATGGCGCCATCGCCGCGAAGGTTGGCTCGCCCAAGGCAGCCCGCGCCGTCGGGGCCGCCAATGGCGCCAATCCCATTTCCCTGATCGTGCCCTGCCACCGGGTGATCGGTGCCAATGGCAAGCTGACCGGCTACGGCGGCGGGCTTCCGCTCAAGCGCAAACTGCTGGAGCATGAAGCCCGCGTCGCCGGAACGCGCCTCGATCTGTTCGGCTAGTTCGTCGCCAGCCTTGCCACCAGGCGGATATTGCGCCCCGGGCTTACCACCCGGTCCTTGTTGAAGGATGCGGCATTCCGGGCCACTTCATCGGCCAGGTTGCGGCCGATCAATGCCAGCTCGAAATTGGGATTGCTGGCAACCGGACGCCAGGCGATCTGGGCATCCACCGAGATGTAGCCGGGGGTCGAGGTGTCGAAGAGCCCGGGCCGGGTCTGCTCGCCCACCTGCAACACCTGGAATCCGCCATCCAGCCGCTCACCCTCCCATGAAAGGCCGCCGCCGAAGCGATAGGGCGGTATGCGGGGCACATTGCCCCCGCCCGCAAGCGTGGCGCGCACATAGTCGCCCATGGCGCTGACCTGCAGCACGCCGTCGCTGGTGTGCCAGATGTCGTAGGACATCTTTCCTTCCAGTCCGCGGAAGTAAGCACCGGCCTGGGCGTAGTTGAGTTCCCGAAGTTCGGCCGGCCCCGGACCGCACAACCCGTCCTCGTCGCATTCCTGGCCTGTCAGCACGCCATAGACGTAATTGTCGAACCAGTTGGCATAGGCGCTGCCGTCGAAGCTGAATTCGTGGAAGCGCAGGCGCATCGTGGTTTCGACAGAATTGGCCCGCTCGATGGAAAGCCCGGGATTGCCGGTCTCGAAAGTGCCCGAACCGTCATGGGCACCGCGCGAGAACAGTTCGGTCTGGCCGGGCGCGCGCGCGGTGCTGGAGGCGGTGAAGCCCAGCTTCATCTGGTTCGTGACCTCCCACAACAGTCCCAACGCGCCGCTGACCGGCGTGAAGGAGCGGCGCGTAAAGACATTGGAGGCGGGCGTTCCTTCGACCACCGCCTGTTCGACACGGCCGCTGGCCTCCAGGTGCACCCTGTCGGTCAGGTTGGTTTCGGTGAACAGGAAGCCGGCATAGTTCTGCGTTTCGGTCGGCAGCAGGTAATCGGCCCCATGTCCTTCGGCGGAATATTTGCGGTTCTGCACTTCCACGCCCAGCGCCGCGCTGGAAAGGGGGCCGATCGCGCCGGTCAGGGTTTCGGCGCGCAGGTCGAACTCCTTGTTGCGGAAGGTGGCATGAACGCTTTCATCCGGGTCCTTCTCATGATGGACATAGTGCCCATAGCTGCCGTCCACGTTGAGGGTACGCAGCAGACCGTCGCCAAGCGCCAGCGACGATCCCAGCGTGTATTTGGTCTGGCGCATGTCGATGAAAGGAATGTCGCCCGGAATCCCATACTTGGAATCGTAATGCACCACGGCCGCGCCGATCCGGCTGTCAGGGGTGAGGAAATAGGACGAGCCCAGTGACACCCCGTCTCCCTTGAAGAAGGAGTTGGCTTGCGGTCCCAGCGGCGTGTCGTAGTCGCCGGTGCCGCGGTAGAAGCCGTCGGCATGGATGGCGAACTTGCCGACCGCGATTTCGCCCAGCAAGGCCACCTGTCCGGCATCGGACACGGAATCGAAAGCCGTGCTGACCTCGCCCTTGGCTCCTTCCGGCAAGGATAGCGGGATGCGGTTGTTGATGGCATTGACCACCCCGCCGATCGCCTGGCTGCCATAGCGCAGGGTGGCGGCGCCGCGCACCACCTCGATGCTGCGCGCCGACAGCGGGTCGATCGGCACGCCATGATCCGGCCCGATGTCGGAGGCATCCGAACTGCTGGTGCCGTTTTCCAGAATCCGCACGCGGGTTGCGTCCATGCCGCGGATCACCGGCCGGCTGGAGCCGGCGGAAAAGCCCGAACCGCTGATGCCGGGGACATTGGCCAGCGCGTCGGCCAGGGTCGCGCCGCCGCTTCGCAGGATCTGCTCTGCGTTGACGCTGGCGGGAATGCTGGCCAGGTCATCGGCGCTGTTGTGGATGGGGGAGGCGGTGACCACCACGCTTTCGACAGTGTGGGTCTGGGCATGGGCGGAACCGGTGACGGCAATGACCGCGATACCGGCCATGAGAATGGAACGACGCATAACGAACTCCAAAATGGGATGCGCACGCCAAATGGCGTGCTGGTGCGGCCCGAAAGCCGCGCGCAAATAAGGAATGTCGTTAGTGGCGGGGAGGCGCCCGGCTTTGCCAGGCGAAGGCCGGCGCGAAAGCGTCGGCGAGCAGCGGCGCTGCGATAAAGACCGCTGCGACAAAGCCCAGGTTTGCCGGCAGCGCCGAGGCGGCCGGGGCAACAAAGGCGCCGGCCTGGGCGATTTCCTGGCAGGGACGGCAATGGTTCTGGTCGGTCGGATCGGACTTCTGGATCGGCGCCGGAAGGTCGCTTGCCGCAACAATCGCGGAGACCGGCTGGGCCGCCTGGTGAAGATGTCCCTGAAGCGCAATGCCGTGGAGGAAGAAAGCCAGCAGCGCGAACAGCGTGATGAAACGCCGCGGCGCGGCATGTTTCAGGGCAAAACTGGCGGCGACGGAACGGGCCATGGCCTTTTTTCGTGAGGCAAGGCTGTTACGTTAGGCAGATTAATCCGCTTGCGCAACCGGGCAGGATTCCAGCGCCCGCATGGCGAAAGCGCGAATGGCACAGCGCGGATGGTGGGTGAGAGCCTTCAGCATGTGAACGCGCGCGGGCAGCGGCGCGCGCGTCACGCCGCGTTCGAACCAGCGCAGTGCGCCGGCAATACAGCCATCCGCCGCCAGCACGCAGGCGTAATTGTGGGCGCCGCGGAAGTCGCCGCTTTCCGCCGCCAGCCGGTAACAGTTGCGCGCCGCCTCGCGGTCGACCGCCGTACCCCATCCATTCTCGAAACAGCGGCCCAGCAGATTTCGGGCCTCGGCATTGCCGCCGCCGGCCGCGCTTATAAAACAGGCAAAGGCGGCCCGCCGGTCGCAGGCCACACCATCGCCGGTCAAAAGCATGCGCCCCAGCTTGAGCTGGGCCTCGACCAGGCCGCAGGCGGTGGCGGCTTCCAGCCAGTCGACCGCCTCATCGCCGGCAAAGGCCTGGCTCAGTTCCGCCGGGTCCATGGCCGCCAGGGCCTGGACCCTCCAGGCGGGGGCAGGAGAGGCATGGAGGAAGTGGACATCGCCCATATGTCAGCCCTTTTTATGACAATGCGTATCATTATCGATATGAAAACCTATGCGACCCGGCCCGGCTGGTCAATGAGAATGACTCGCAAATAGTGCTGGCCACAGGTCTAAAAATCTCCTGCTTTTCCTTTCTTGACCCCCCACACCCTGATGGGTATAAGCCGCCACCTTCCAGGGCAGGCCGTCTGCGGAAAAAACCGCAAAAACGCTGTTGGGAAGCCAGTTTAAAGAGCTTTAGACGCGCGACTCAGGGCCAAAACCCTCAGTCCTCCGCAAGTTCGGAACGAAGCAAAGGCTTCGCGTCCGGTTTTTGATTTTCGTTCATCCGTGCGGCCGCGCGGACGACAAAAGGGAAGTGGGAATGCCGACAGTCAACCAGCTCATTCGCAAGCCGCGCGGCGTCAAGGCCAAGCGCAACAAGGTTCCGGCCCTGCAGCAGTGCCCGCAGAAGCGCGCCGTCTGCACCCGCGTCTATACGACGACGCCGAAGAAGCCGAACTCCGCGCTGCGCAAGGTTGCGAAGGTGCGCCTGACCAACGGCTTCGAAGCGCTGACCTACATCCCGGGCGAAGGCCATAACCTGCAGGAACACAGCGTTGTTCTGATCCGCGGCGGCCGCGTGAAGGACCTTCCGGGCGTTCGCTATCACATCATCCGCGGCGTGCTCGACACGCAGGGCGTGAAGGATCGCAAGAAGCGCCGCTCGCTCTATGGCGCCAAGCGTCCGAAGTAAGGAGATATAGATGTCCCGCCGCCACCGCGCCGAACGCCGCGAAATCACCCCGGATGCCAAGTTTGGCGATCTGGTTCTCGCCAAGTTCATGAACTCCCTGATGTATGACGGCAAGAAGTCCGCCGCCGAGGGCATCATCTATGGCGCCTTCGACACCATCCAGGCCAAGACCAAGCAGGATCCGCTGCAGGTCTTCCACGATGCGCTCAAGAATGTTTCGCCCGCGCTTGAAGTCCGCTCGCGCCGCGTCGGCGGTGCCACCTACCAGGTGCCGGTCGAAGTGCGCACCGACCGCAGCCGCGCGCTCGCCATCCGCTGGCTGATCACCGCCGCGCGCGGCCGCAACGAGCCGACCATGCAGGGCCGCCTGTCGGGCGAACTGATGGACGCCGCCAACAATCGCGGCAGCGCCGTCAAGAAGCGCGAAGACACCCACAAGATGGCCGACGCCAACCGCGCCTTCTCGCATTATCGCTGGTAACCCGGAACAACCTCCCCATGGCTCGCACAACTCCCCTCAACATGTACCGGAACATCGGCATTGCCGCGCACATCGATGCCGGCAAGACGACGACGACCGAGCGTATTCTCTATTACACGGGCAAGAGCCATAAGATCGGCGAAGTCCATGACGGCGCCGCCACCATGGATTTCATGGAGCAGGAACAGGAGCGCGGCATCACCATCACGTCCGCCGCGACGACCTGCTACTGGAAAGACCATCGCATCAATATCATCGACACGCCCGGCCATGTCGACTTCACCATTGAAGTCGAACGTTCCATGCGCGTGCTGGACGGCGCCGTCGCCGTGTTCGACGCCGTCGCCGGCGTGGAGCCCCAGTCCGAAACCGTTTGGCGCCAGGCCGACAAGTATCACGTGCCGCGCATCTGCTTCGTCAACAAGATGGACCGCACTGGTTCCAACTTTCAGCGCTGCGTCGACATGATGATCGATCGTCTGGGCACCCGCCCGATGATCATCACCTGGCCGATCGGCGGCGAAGCCGATTTCAAGGGCATCATCGACATCGTGAAGATGAAGGCCCTGGTCTGGCATGACGAGCAGCTGGGCGCGAAGTTCGACGAAGTCGAAATCCCCGCCGAGTATGCCGACAAGTGCGCCGAGCTGCGTTCCGCCCTGGTCGAAATGGCCGTCGAAATGGACGACGCCGCCATGGAAGCCTATCTGGAAGGCACCGAGCCGTCCTACGACGATCTCCAGATGATGATCCGTAAGGGCACCATGGCCTTCAAGTTCGTGCCCGTGATGTGCGGCTCGGCCTTCAAGAACAAGGGCGTGCAGCCGCTGCTTGACGCCGTCGTCGCCTACCTGCCGTCGCCGCTGGACATCCCGCCGCTGACCGGCCTGGTCCCGGGCACCGACAAGGAAGTCCCGCGTCCGCCGGATGACAAGGCGCCGTTCGCCGGTCTGGCGTTCAAGATCATGGACGACCCCTTTGTCGGTTCGATCACCTTCGTGCGCGTCTATTCGGGCACCGTCACCTCCGGCACCGGCGTGCTGAATTCGGTGAAGGACAAGACCGAGCGCGTCGGCCGCATGCTGTTGATGCATGCGAACAGCCGCGAAGACGTCAAGGAAGCCAATGCCGGCGACATCGTCGCTTTCGCGGGCCTCAAGCTGACCACCACGGGCGAGACCCTCTGCGATCCCAACGATCCGGTGATCCTGGAAAAGATGGAATTCCCCGATCCGGTCATCGAAGTCGCGATCGAGCCCAAGACCAAGGCCGACCAGGAAAAGATGGGCATGGCGCTGGTGCGTCTGGCCCAGGAAGATCCGTCCTTCCGCGTGTCGACCGATCAGGAATCCGGCCAGACCATTCTCAAGGGCATGGGCGAACTGCACCTCGAAATTAAGGTCGACATCCTCAAGCGCACCTACAAGGTCGACGCCAATGTCGGCGCGCCGCAGGTGGCCTATCGCGAGACGCTCTCCAAGCCGCTCTCGATCAAGTACACCCACAAGAAGCAGACCGGCGGTTCGGGCCAGTTCGCCGAAGTGACCATCGAATTCGAACCGCTGGAGCCGGGTTCGGGCTTCGTGTTCGAAAACGAAGTGGTCGGCGGTTCGGTGCCGAAGGAATTCATTCCGGCGGTAGAAAAGGGCCTGAAGACCCAGAAGGAATCGGGCCTCCTGGCCGGCTTCCCGGTGATCGACTTCAAGGCGACTTTGGTCGACGGCAAGTATCACGAAGTCGACTCCAACGCGCTGACCTTCGACATCGCCGCCCGCGCGGCGTTCCGCGAACTCGCCAGCAAGGGCGCCGTCAAGCTGCTCGAGCCGGTGATGAAGGTGGAAGTCGTGACGCCCGAGGATTTCCTCGGTGGCGTGATCGGCGATCTCAACAGCCGCCGTGGCCAGGTGCAGGGCACCGACAGCCGCGGCAATGCCCAGGTCGTCACCGCCATGGTGCCGCTGGCCAACATGTTCGGCTACATCAACACGCTGCGCTCCATGTCTCAGGGCCGCGCGCAGTATTCGATGACGTTCGACCATTACGAGCAAGTTCCGCAGGCGATCGCGGACGAAGTCAAAGCCAAGTACGCCTAAGCGCGAATAGATAAGGTTCAGGAGAAGACTATGGGCAAAGCAAAGTTTGAACGTAACAAGCCGCACTGCAACATTGGCACGATTGGCCACGTTGACCACGGCAAGACCTCGCTGACGGCAGCGATCACGAAGATTCTTGCGGAATCGGGCGGCGCGACGTTCACGGCGTATGACCAGATCGACAAGGCGCCGGAAGAGAAGGCGCGCGGCATCACGATCTCGACCGCGCACGTCGAGTACGAGACCAAGAACCGCCATTACGCCCATGTCGACTGCCCTGGCCATGCCGACTATGTGAAGAACATGATCACCGGCGCCGCGCAGATGGACGGCGGCATCCTGGTGGTGTCGGCTTCGGACGGCCCGATGCCCCAGACCCGCGAACACATCCTTCTGGCCCGCCAGGTTGGCGTGCCGGCGCTGGTGGTGTTCATGAACAAGTGCGACATGGTCGACGATCCGGAGCTGCTGGATCTGGTCGAGATGGAAGTGCGCGAGCTGCTGTCGAGCTACCAGTTCCCGGGCGACGACATTCCGATCATCCGCGGTTCGGCGCTGATGGCGCTGGAAGACAAGAACAAGGAAATGGGTCACGACGCGATCCTGAAGCTGATGGAAGCGGTTGACAGCTACATCCCGCAGCCGGAGCGCCCGATCGACCAGCCGTTCCTGATGCCGATCGAAGACGTGTTCTCGATCTCGGGCCGCGGCACCGTTGTCACGGGCCGTGTCGAACGCGGCATCGTGAAGGTTGGCGAGGAAGTCGAGATCATCGGCATCAAGCCGACCTCCAAGACCACCGTCACCGGCGTGGAAATGTTCCGCAAGCTTCTGGACCAGGGCCAGGCGGGCGACAATATCGGCGCGCTGCTGCGCGGCATTGAACGCGAAGGCATCGAGCGCGGCCAGGTTCTGGCCAAGCCGGGCAGCGTCACGCCGCACACGGTGTTCGTGGCGGAAGCCTACATCCTGACCAAGGACGAGGGCGGCCGTCATACGCCGTTCTTCGCGAACTACCGTCCGCAGTTCTACTTCCGCACGACCGACGTGACGGGCATCGTGAAGCTGCCGGCCGGCACCGAAATGGTGATGCCGGGCGACAACATCTCGGTTGAAGTCGAGCTGATCGTTCCGATCGCGATGGAAGAAAAGCTGCGCTTCGCCATCCGCGAAGGCGGCCGTACCGTCGGCGCCGGCGTCGTCGCCAAGATTATCAAGTAAGAACTGCCGGGATCGAAGGATCAAATCATGCAAAGTCAAAATATCCGTATCCGGCTCAAGGCCTTCGATCACCGGATTCTCGACAATTCGACGCGGGAAATCGTCAACACGGCCAAGCGCACTGGCGCCCAGGTCCGTGGTCCGATCCCGCTGCCGACCGGCATCGAGCGTTTCACCGTGAACCGCTCGGCGCATGTCGACAAGAAGAGCCGCGAACAGTTCGAAATCCGGACGCATAAGCGTCTGCTCGACATCATCGAGCCCACGCCGCAGACCGTCGATGCTTTGATGAAGCTCGATCTGGCTGCCGGTGTGGACGTCGAAATCAAGTTGTAAGGAGCGTAAGGTGCGCACAGGCGTCATCACGCAGAAGGTCGGTATGACCCGTCTGTTTCTGGCAGACGGAACCCATGTTCCGGTCACCGTTCTGAAGCTCGACGGTTGCGCCGTCGTGGCCACCCGTACGGACGAGAAGGATGGTTATACCGCCGTCCAGCTCGGCTCGGGTTTCGCCAAGGCCAAGAACACCTCGAAGGCCGAACGCGGTCACTTTGCCAAGGCGGAAATCGAACCCCGCCGCAAGGTCGCGGAATTCCGCGTCGACTCGAAGAATTTGCTGGAAGTGGGCGACACCCTCCAGGCTGACCACTTCGTGGCCGGCCAGAAGGTGGACGTCACCGGCGTCACCATCGGTCGTGGTTTCACGGGCGCGATGAAGCGCTGGAACTTCCGCGGTCTGGAAGCCTCGCACGGCGTGTCGATCTCGCACCGCTCACTGGGCGGTACCGGTGGTCGCCAGGATCCGGGCAAGACCTTCAAGAACAAGAAGATGCATGGCCATTACGGCACCGACAACATCACCACCCAGAATCTGGAAGTGGCGAAGGTCGATGTCGAACGCGGCCTGATCATGGTTCGCGGCGCGGTGCCGGGCTCCAAGGGTGGCTGGGTGATGGTGCGCGATGCCGTCAAGCGTCCGCACAAGGATCTGCCGATGCCTGCGTCCGTCAAGAAGCGCGCTGGCGCTGCGACTGCGGCTCCGGCCGAAGCTGCTCCGGCCGCCGAAGAACCGAAGGCTGAGGCGTAAGTCATGAAAACCAAAGTCCTCAATCTCGACAACAAGGCCGCCGGCGACGTCGAACTGAACGACGCCATCTTCGGTCTCGAGCCGCGCCAGGATCTGATCCAGCGCGTGGTGGTGTGGCAGCTCGCCAAGCGCCGCAGCGGCCAGCACAAGGTGCTGACCCGCGGCGAGATCAACCGCACCAAGCACAAGCTGGGCAAGCAGAAGGGCGGCGGTACCGCCCGTCACGGCGCCCGTTCGGCTCCGCTGTTTGTCGGTGGCGCCAAGGCCATGGGCCCGGTGTCGCACAGCCACGAGTTCGACCTGCCCAAGAAGATCAAGGCGCTGGGCCTTCGCCACGCGCTGTCGTCCAAGGCCAAGGCTGGCTCGATCGTTGTGCTCGACGAAGCCAAGTCCAAGGAAGCCAAGACAGGCGCGCTGGCCAAGCAGTTCGGCAAGATGAATCTGGGTAACCGCGCCCTGGTGATCGACGGGGAGTTCGACAAGAACTTCCAGCTGTCGGCCCGCAACCTCGCCGATGTGGCGCTGCTCCCCGTAGCCGGCATCAACGTCTATGACATCATGAAGAGCGACAAGCTGGTCCTGACCACCGCCGCCATCAAGGCCATCGAATTGCGCCTTGGAGAAGGAAATAAGGCATGAGCATCAACTATGATGTGATCCTGTCGCCGGTGATCACCGAAAAAGCGACGCGCATGACCGAGGCCAACCAGGTTGTGTTCCGCGTTACCCTGGACGCCACCAAGCCCGCGATCGCCAAGGCGGTCGCCGACCTGTTCAAGGTCAAGGTGAAGTCGGTGAACACGATCGTGGTCAAGGGCAAGCGCAAGGCGGCCCGCGGCAAGATCTACACGCGTTCGGACATCAAGAAAGCGATCGTGACCCTTGAAGATGGTCACCAGATCGACATCACGACGGGTCTGTAAACCATGGCATTGAAACATTTTAAGCCCAGGACTCCCGGCACCCGCCAGCTGGTGCTGATCGACCGCTCCAGCCTGCACAAGGGCGGTCCGGTCAAGGCGTTGACTGAAGGCAAGACGTCCAAGGGCGGCCGCAACAACACCGGCCGCATCGTGGTGCGCTATCAGGGTGGCGGTCACAAGCAGCGCTATCGCCTGATCGACTTCAAGCGCGACCGCTTCAATGAGCCCGCGACCGTTGAGCGCCTGGAATACGATCCCAACCGCACCGCCTTCATCGCGCTGGTGAAATACAAGGACGGCACCCAGACCTACATCCTGGCGCCGCAGCGCCTGAATGTCGGCGACTCCATCGTCTCTGGCGAAAAGGTCGACGTGAAGGTTGGCAATGCCATGCCGCTGGGCGCGATGCCGGTCGGCACCATCGTCCACAATATCGAAATGAAGCCGGGCAAGGGCGGCCAGGTGGCACGCAGCGCCGGCGCTTATGCCCAGTATCTGGGCCGCGACGCCGGTTACGCGCTGATCCGCCTGAATTCGTCGGAAGTGCGCAAGATCCCGCTGACCTGCATGGCGACCGTGGGCGCGGTGTCGAACCCCGACCACATGAACGAAGTCATCGGCAAGGCCGGCCGCAACGTGTGGAAGGGCAAGCGCCCCCACGTTCGCGGTACCGCCATGAACCCGATCGACCATCCCCATGGCGGCGGCGAAGGCCGCACCAAGGGTGGCCGTCATCCGGTCACGCCGTGGGGCAAGCCCACCAAGGGCGCCAAGACCCGTAAAAACAAGCGCACCACCAAGTTCATCGTGCGTACGCGTAAAGGCAAGGCAAGCACATGACCCGTTCTGTCTGGAAAGGCCCGTTTGTCGACGGCTACATTTTGAAGAAGGCGGAAGCGGCTCGCGCCTCCGGCCGCAAGGACGTGATCAAGACCTGGTCGCGCCGTTCCACCATCCTGCCGCAGTTCGTGGGCGTCACTTTCGGCGTCTACAACGGCCACAAGCACATTCCCGTGCTGGTGACCGAGGACATGGTGGGCCACAAGCTCGGCGAATTCTCGCCGACCCGCACCTTCCACGGCCATACCGGCGGCGGCGACAAGAAGGCGAAGAGGTCGTAATGGGCAAGGAATCTCGCGCGCGCGTGCTGGCGGACCATCAGGCGATGGCCATTGCCCGCAACATCCGCGTCTCTCCCCGCAAGCTCAACCTGGTGGCACAGCAGATCCGCGGCCAGAAGGTCGATCGCGCCCTCAACGTGCTGACCTTCTCGCCCAAACGCATCGCCGGCGTCGTCAAGAAGACTCTGCAGTCGGCGATCGCCAACGCCGAAAACAACCACGATCTCGACGTCGATGATCTGGTCGTCAAGGAAGCCAGCGTCGGCAAGAACCTCGTGATGAAGCGCTTCCACGCGCGCGCCCGCGGCAACGCCGGCGGCATCGAGAAGTTCTTCAGCCAGATCACGATCATCGTCGAAGAGAAGCGCGAAGAAGCGCCGGCGAAGGAAGACACCAAGGCCGCGGCTGGCAAGGCCGAAGGCAAGACCAAATCCTCGGGCAAGTCCAAGGCGGCCGCCCCCAAGAAAGCGGCGGCCAAGAAGCCCGCGAAGGAGAAAAAATAATGGGTCAGAAGGTCAATCCGACCGGGCTGCGCCTCGGCATCAACCGTACCTGGGACTCGCGCTGGTATGCGGGCAAGAAGGAATACGGCAAGCTGCTGCAGGAAGACATCAAGATCCGCGAATACCTCAGCGACAAGCTGAAGGCCGCGGGCGTCAGCCGCATCATCATCGAGCGCCCGCACAAGAAGTGCCGCGTCACCATCCACTCGGCTCGTCCGGGCGTGGTGATCGGCAAGAAGGGCGCCGACATCGAGAAGCTGAAGAGCGACGTTCAGAAGTACACGACCGACGAAGTGCACCTGAACATCGTGGAAATCCGCAAGCCGGAAATCGATGCCAAGCTGGTGGCCGAGAACATCGCCCAGCAGCTGGAACGCCGCGTTGCGTTCCGCCGCGTGATGAAGCGTTCGGTGCAGACCGCCATGCGCCTGGGCGCGCTGGGCATCCGTATCACCTGCTCGGGCCGGTTGGGCGGCGCGGAAATCGCGCGCGTGGAATGGTATCGCGAAGGCCGCGTGCCGCTGCACACGCTGCGCGCCGACATCGACTACGGAATCTCCACCGCTTTCACCACCTATGGCACCTGCGGCGTCAAGGTCTGGATCTTCAAGGGCGAGATCATGGAACATGATCCCTTCGCCACCGAGAAGCGTCAGGCCGAAGCTGCCGAAGGCGGCAACCGCGGTCCGCGTGAGCGCGAACGCGCTCCCGCCGCTGCGGAATAAAGAGAAGAACCATGCTGTCACCCAAGCGCACAAAATTCCGCAAGCAGTTCAAGGGCCGCATCAACGGCGCTGCCAAGGCGGGCACCAAGCTGAACTTCGGCGCCTATGGCCTCAAGGCCATGGAGCCGGAGCGCCTGAACGCGCGCGAGATCGAAGCGGCGCGCCGCGCCATCACCCGTCAGATGAAGCGCGCGGGCCGCGTGTGGATCCGCATTTTCCCGGACGTTCCGGTGTCCAAGAAGCCCGCCGAAGTCCGCATGGGTTCGGGCAAGGGCGCGCCGGAATTCTGGGTGGCCAAGGTCAAGCCGGGCCGCATCCTGTTCGAGATTGACGGCGTGGACCTGGCGACCGCCAAGGAAGCCATGCGTCTGGGCCAGGCGAAGCTGTCCATCGCGACCAAGTTCGTCGCGCGCACCGGGTTGTGAGAGAATAGAAATGGCTAAGAAAGCAACGAAACCGGCGAAAGCCACCAAGGCCAAGAAGACGACCGCCGTGAAGGCGACGTCCAAGACCGAGGACTTCCGCGCCAAGACCGGCGACGAGCTGAACACCCAGCTCTCCAGCCTCAAGAAAGAGCAGTTCAACCTGCGCTTTCAGCGCGCCAATGGCCAGGTGGAGAACACCGGCCGCATCCGCGTGTTGCGCCGTGACATCGCGCGCATCCAGACCGTATTGACCGAGCAGCGCCGCGCTGCCCAGGCGAAGGGCTAAGACCATGCCGAAGAGAATCCTCCAGGGCACTGTCGTCAGCGACAAGAACAAGAAGACCGTCGTCGTGAAGGTGGAGCGCCGCTTCATCCATCCGGTGATGGGCAAGACCGTGCGTCGCTCGAAGAAGTATCACGCCCATGACGAAAAGGGCGAGTTCAAGCTCGGTGATGTCGTTCGTATTCAGGAATGCCGGCCTCTTTCCAAGTTGAAGACCTGGGAAGTGCTGGAACGCGTCGGCAAGTAAGCGGCGCGATAGGGAGTTGAAGTCATGATTCAGATGTCCACAGAACTCGACGTCGCCGACAATTCCGGCGCCAAGAGCGTGATGTGCATCAAGGTGCTCGGCGGTTCGCATCGCCGGTATGCCGATGTCGGCGACATCATTGTGGTGTCGGTCAAGGAAGCCATTCCGCGCGGTCGCGTGAAGAAGGGCGAAGTGCTCAAGGCCGTGGTGGTGCGTACCGCCAAGGGCGTGCGCCGCAATGACGGCAGCCTGATCCGCTTCGACGGCAATGCCGCCGTGCTGGTCAACGCCCAGGGCGAGCCCATCGGCACCCGCATCTTCGGACCGGTTACCCGCGAGCTGCGCAACAAGGGTCAGATGAAGATCATTTCGCTCGCCCCGGAGGTTTTGTAATGAGCGCCAATATTCGCAAGGGCGACAGCGTGGTGGTCATCACGGGCCGCGACAAGGGCAAGAAGGGCTCGGTTCTGAAGGTGTTCCCTGAGGAAAACCGCGCGCTGGTGCAGGGCGTCAATGTGGTCAAGCGCCATCAGCGCCAGACCCAGTCGCAGCAGGCCGGAATCGTGACCAAGGAGTCGCCGATCCAGCTTTCGAATATCGCGCATGTCGATCCCAAGTCGGGCAAGGCGACGCGCGTTGGAACCAAGACGCTGAGCGACGGCCGCAAGGTCCGCTTTGCGAAGAAGTCGGGTGAGGTCATCGATGTCTGACGCAGGCAGCAAGAATCCGCAGGAAGCCGCCAAGGCCCAGGCCAAGGCTGAGAAGGCCGCCAAGACCGCCAAGCGCCGCGAAGTCAACGCCGGCACTCAGGTGCAGCTGGGCGAGCATGCGCGCGAAGCCGGTTACGTTCCGCGTTTCAAGAAGCGCTACAACGAGACCATCAAGCCGGAGCTGATGAAGAAGTTCGGTTACACGAACGCGCTTCAGGTGCCGAAGCTGAACAAGGTCGTGCTGAATATCGGCGCGGGCGAGGCGGCTTCCGACGGCAAGAAGATCGTCCAGGCCGTGAACGACCTGACGGCCATCGCCGGCCAGAAGGCCATTCAGACCCGCTCCAAGAAGGCCATCGCGCAGTTCAAGATCCGCGAAGGCCTTCCGATCGGCGCCAAGGTCACCCTGCGCGGCGACGTGATGTACGAATTCGTCGACCGCCTGATCACCATGGCGCTGCCGCGCGTGCGCGACTTTAGGGGCGTCAATCCCAAGTCGTTCGACGGCCGGGGCAACTATGCCATGGGCATGAAGGAACATGTCGTGTTCCTGGAAATCGACTACGACAAGACGGAATCGGTGTGGGGCATGGACATCGTGTTCAACACATCTGCGAAGACCGACGAGGAGGCCAAGGCGCTTCTCGAAGGCTTCCAGTTTCCCTTCACGACGAATTGAGGCGCTAGACAATGGCGAAGACGAGTCAGATCAACCGCAACAAGAAGCGCGAAAAGCTGGTGGCGCAGTATGCCACCAAGCGGGCCGAGCTGAAGAAGATTGCCGAGGACATGAAGGTTCCGGCCGAAGACCGCTTTGCCGCGCGTCTGAAGCTGGCCAAGCTGCCGCGCAATTCTTCCAAGGTCCGCATCCATCACCGCTGCGAGCTTTCGGGACGTCCCAAGGGCTATTACCGCAAGGTGAAGATGTCGCGTATCGCGCTGCGGTCGCTTTCAAATTTCGGCCAGATCCCGGGCATGACCAAGGCGAGCTGGTAAGGAGAAGACATGATCATCGATCCGATTGGCGATCTTCTGACTCGCATCCGCAACGGCCAGTTGCGGCGCAAGGCCAAGATCAATTCCCCCAATTCCCGTCTGCGCATCCGTCTTCTCGACGTGCTGCAGGCCGAAGGCTACATCCGCGGCTATGCCGAGGTGGAAACCAAGGGCCACAGGGAACTGGAAATCGAACTGAAGTACCACGAAGGTCAGCCGGTGATCCGCGAACTCAAGCGCGTTTCCACCCCGGGCCGCCGCGTTTATTCCTCTGTCAGCGAACTCAAGCCGCATCGTCAGGGCCTTGGCGTGTCCATCCTCTCCACGCCGCAGGGCGTGATGACGGACACCAGCGCCCGTGAAAAGAATGTCGGCGGCGAAGTTCTCTGTCAGGTGTTCTAAGGAGCCGTCATGTCACGCATTGGCAAGAAACCCATCGCACTCCCCAAGGGCGTTACCGCCTCGGTGGAAGGCCAGACCGTCAAGGTCAAGGGTCCGAAAGGCGAGCTCAGCGTCAAGCTGGTGCCCGAAGTCTCCGCTTCTCTCGGCGATGACGGCATCACCGTCGCGCCGCGCAAGGAAATGGAAAAGGCCGCCCAGATGTGGGGCCTGTCGCGCACGCTGGTGAACAACCTGGTCAACGGCGTGACCACCGGATTCACCCAGAAGCTCGAAATCCAGGGTGTCGGTTACCGCGCGGCGGTGCAGGGCAAGGTGCTCAACCTTCAGCTCGGCTTCAGCCATGACGTGCCGTATCCGATCCCGGAAGGCATCACCATCGTCACCGAAAAGCCCACCATGATTTCGGTGTCGGGCATCAACAAGCAGTTGGTCGGCCAGGTCGCCGCCGAAATTCGCGGCTATCGCCCGCCGGAGCCCTACAAGGGCAAGGGCGTGCGCTACGAAGGCGAATATGTCCGCCGCAAGGAAGGCAAGAAGAAGTAAGATGACAAACGCTCTCTTCAAAAAGCGCCAGTCGCGCACCCGCTTCCGCCTCGGCACCCATGGCACGCGTCCGCGCCTGTCGGTCTTCCGTTCGGGCAAACACATCTATGCCCAGGTGATCGACGACACTCAGGCCGTTACCGTTGCGTCCGCTTCGACCAACGAAAAGGAAGCCAAGGGCAAGGGTTACAACGTTGCCGCTGCCAGCGATGTCGGCAAGAAGATTGCCGAACGCGCCAAGGCGGCCGGCATCACCCAGGTCATGTTCGACCGTGGCGGCTATATTTATCATGGGCGCATCAAGGCGCTCGCAGATGCGGCCCGCGAAGGCGGCCTCGAGTTTTAAGGGACAGAGATTATGGCACGCGAAGGACAACAGCGGGATTCCAAGGGCGGCGGCGATCGCGGCCGTGGCGGCCGTGGCCGCGAAAAGGAAAACCGTGACAGCGACCTGATCGACAAGCTGGTGCACATCAATCGTGTCGCCAAGGTCGTGAAGGGCGGTCGCCGCTTCGCATTCGCCGCCCTGGTGGTTGTCGGTGACGGCAATGGCCGCGTCGGTTTCGGTCACGGCAAGGCGCGCGAAGTGCCGGAAGCCATCCGCAAGGCGACCGAAGACGCCAAGCGCGCCCTGGTCCGCATCCCGCTGAAGGATGGCCGCACCATCCATCACGAAGTGCGCGGCCATCACGGCGCGGGCAAGGTCCTGGTTCGTCCGGCCCCGGCCGGTACCGGCATCATCGCCGGCGGCCCGATGCGCGCCGTGTTTGAAGCCCTGGGCGTTGGCGACGTGGTGTCCAAGTCGCTGGGCACGTCCAATCCCTACAACATGGTGCGTGCTACGTTCGACGCGCTGCTGAACCAGCAGAGCCCCCGCATGGTGGCCCAGCGTCGTGGCCGCAGCGTTTCGGAAATCCTCAGCCGTCGCGAAGACGCGCCGGGCGCCGAAGCCACCGCCTGATACATTAAGAGAGAAAAGTCATGGCCGAGAAGAAATCCGCCCCCAAGAAGGGCAATGAAGGCAAGACGGTTACCGTGCGCCAGATCAAGAGCGCCAACCGCAAGCCGGACATCCAGGCGCAGACCCTGCGCGGCCTGGGCCTCGGCAAGATTCGCCGCACCCGTACGCTGGAAGATACGCCGTCGGTGCGCGGCATGATCAACGCGGTCAAGCACCTCGTCGAGATCGTCGAAGAAGGCAAATAAGATGAAGCTCAATCAGATCGCCAACAATCCCGGCGCGCACAAGCACAAGCACAAGGTCGGCCGCGGTTCCTCCTCGGGCCTGGGCAAGACCTCGGGGCGCGGCGTCAAGGGCGCCAAGGCCCGTACCGGCACCAAGGTGTATGGCTTTGAAGGCGGCCAGATGCCGCTGCACATGCGCATGCCCAAGCGCGGCTTCCGCAACATCTTCGGCACCGATTTCGCCGAAGTGAACGTCAATCGCATCCAGAAGGCGATCGACAACAAGAAGCTCGACATCAAGGCCAAGATCACCGAGGAAATCCTGCGCAAGGCCGGCCTGGTGCACAAGAGCCGCGACGGCGTGCGCCTGCTGGGCAAGGGCGAGATCACCGCCAAGATCGATATCGAAGTGGCCGGTGTTTCGGCCGGCGCCAAGGAAGCCATCGAAAAGGCCGGTGGCTCTGTCACCACGACCTATTCGAAAAAGGTCTACCTCAACAAGAAGGGCGAGCCGGGCAAGCGCCAGACGCGCCGCGCCGAAGCGACCAAAAAGCGCGAAGCCCGCAAGGCGTAATTATCGGATCGTCCCGCTCGAAAGGGCGGGGCGGCGACCCTATATAAGGCCGGGTTCATTGACGGCACCGATGCGTATCATCGGGATGTTTCTGGGAGCAGCCTGAATGGCATCTGCAGCCGAACAACTGGCAGCCAATTTCAACTTCGGCTCTATCGGCAGGGCCAAGGAGCTGCGCAGCCGCATCTTCTTCACGCTCGGCGCGCTGATCGTCGCGCGCATCGGCACCTATATCCCCATGCCGGGCATCGACCCGGCCGCACTGGCCCAGCAGATCGCCCAGCAGGGCAGCGGGCTGCTCGACGTTTTCAATACCCTGGCCGGCGGCGCCGTGAACCGCATGGCGATTTTCGCCCTCGGCATCATGCCCTACATCTCGGCCTCGATCATCATCCAGCTGATGACGACAGTGTTTCCGGAACTGGAAGCCCTGAAGAAGGAAGGCGAGGCGGGCCGCAAGGTCCTCAACCAGTACACCCGCTATTTCACAGTGGCGCTCGCAATCGTGCAGGCTTACGGCATCGCCATTGGCCTGGAACATTTCGGCGGCGGCGGCACGCCGATCGTGATGGATCCGGGCTGGTTCTTCCGCATCGGCGCCGTCATCACCCTGACCGGCGGCACCATGCTCCTGATGTGGATCGGCGAGCAGATCACCAGCCGCGGCGTCGGCAACGGCATTTCGCTGATCATCTTCGCCGGCATCGTGGCGGGCTTCCCCCAGGTCATCGCCCAGACGCTGGAACAGGCGCGCACCGGCGCCATCAGCCCGATCCTGGCGCTGTTCTTCTTCGCCGCTGCCGCGGGCCTGGTCGCCTTCATCGTGTTTTTCGAGCGCGCCCAGCGCCGCCTGTTCGTCACCTATCCCAAGCGCCAGGTCGGCAATAAGGTCTATGGCGGGGAATCCTCGCATCTGCCGCTGAAGCTCAATGTCTCGGGCGTCATCCCGCCGATCTTCGCCTCCTCGATCCTGCTGCTGCCGACCACGGTCGCCAGCTTCAACGCCCAGAACCTGCCGAGCTGGCTGGAAGTGATCGTCACCTATCTCAGCCGCGGCCAGCCGATGTATCTCATCGTCTATGCGGCGCTGATCATCTTCTTCACCTTCTTCTACACCTCGATCGTCTTCAATCCGGAAGAGACCGCCGAGAATCTCAAGAAGTATGGCGGCGTTTTTCCCGGTATCCGTCCCGGCAAGAAGAGCGCCCAGTTCATCGACTATACCCTGACCCGCATCACGGTGATCGGCGCGGCCTATCTGACCTTCGTCTGCCTGCTGCCCGAATTCATGTTCTACGAATACAATCTCAGCTTCGCGCTGGGCGGCACGTCCATTCTGATCGTGGTCAGCGTCACCATGGATACCGTGGCGCAGATCCAGAGCCATCTGGTGGCCCAGCAGTATGAAGGCCTGCTCAAGAAATCGAAGCTGCGGGGAACGCGCAAGTGAACCTGGTTCTGTTCGGCCCGCCGGGGGCGGGCAAGGGCACGCAATCCAAGATTCTCACCACCGAGCGCGGCCTGCCGCAGCTTTCCACCGGTGACATGCTGCGTGCCGCCATTGCCGCGCGCACCCCTCTGGGCCTGGCCTGCAAGGCGCTGATCGACAAGGGCGAGCTGGTGCCCGATGAAACCGTGATCGGCATCATCGCCGAACGCTACGACCAGCCTGACTGCAAGGACGGTGCGGTGTTCGACGGCTTTCCCCGCACCATCCCCCAAGCCCAGGCGCTGGACAAAATGCTGGCCGAGCGAGGCCGCAAGATCGACCTGGTGCTGGAACTGAAGGTGGACGATGCCGTGCTGCTGAGCCGGGTCGAGGCCCGCATCAAGGCAGGCGGGGTCCTGCGGTCCGACGACACCCCCGAGACCCTGGCCCACCGGCTGGGGGTCTATTACAAGAACACCGCCCCCCTGATCGATTACTACCGCCAGCAGGGCAAGCTGACGGCTGTGGACGGCATGGCCCCGGTGGAGACGGTTACCGGCCAGATCGCCGCCGTGCTGGACGCCCACAAGGCCTGAGCCAAGGGGCGCGGAGGGCGCCCTGGCGACGGCTGCGACAATAAATCCCGGCCAGCAGTTGACGGCAGGGGGTCCATTCCTATAATCCGCGCCCTCGCGACAGTTTTTCCTGTCATTTCAGGGTTTTTGGGGCTTTTTCGACATCGCCCGGACCCTGATTGGACCGGTTTGGTGCCGCTAAAAAAATTATTAACAAGTTCAACGGCTTAAAAGCCTTCGGAGACACACCCAGTGGCACGTATCGCCGGCGTCAATATCCCGACCCAGAAGCGAGTCGAAATCGGACTCACCTATATCCATGGAATCGGGCCGCACACCGCCAAGAAGATCATCGTCCAGCTGGGCATCGACCCGACCCGCCGCATCAGCGACCTGACGGAATCGGAGACCATCCAGATCCGCGAAGTCATCGACCGCGACTTCCTGGTGGAGGGCGACCTGCGCCGCGACACCGCCATGAACATCAAGCGCCTGATGGATCTGGGCTGCTACCGGGGCCTGCGTCATCGCAAGAGCCTGCCGGTCCGCGGCCAGCGCACTCACACCAACGCCCGCACGCGCAAGGGTCCCGCCAAGGCGATCGCCGGCAAGAAGAAAGTGACGAAGTAAGTTATGGCTGAAGACAAGAAGGCCGGCGGCAAAGCCCCCCGCGCCCGCAAGAAAGAAAAGAAGAACGTTGTGGTGGGCGTGGCGCATGTCGCCGCCACCTTCAACAACACCATCGTCACCATCACCGATGCGCAGGGCAATGCGATTTCCTGGTCGTCGGCCGGCATGATGGGCTTCAAGGGGTCGCGCAAGTCCACGCCGTATGCGGCGCAGATGGCCGCCGAAGACGCCGGCCGCAAGGCTGTCGACCACGGCATGCGCACCCTGGAAGTGGAAGTTTCCGGCCCGGGTTCGGGCCGCGAGTCGGCGCTGCGCGCGCTGCAGGCCGTTGGCCTCGTTGTCACCTCGATCCGCGACGTGACCCCGATCCCGCACAATGGCTGCCGCCCGCCCAAGCGTCGTCGCGTTTAAATTCTATTCGGACTTGGAATAACCCGTCGAACGTATGGGCATGGTCCGACATGCCCGGGACACGATGAGGAAAATATGTTTCAGAAAAACTGGCAGGAACTGATCAAGCCCGGCAAGCTCAAGACCGAATCCGGTCATGACGCGGGCCGCATCGCCACCATCACCGCCGAACCGCTGGAACGCGGCTTTGGCCTGACGCTGGGCAACTCGCTGCGCCGCGTGCTGCTGTCCTCGCTGCAGGGCGCCGCCGTGACCGCGATCTCCATCGAGGGCGTGCTGCACGAATTCTCGTCCATCCAGGGCGTCCGTGAAGACGTCACCGACATCGTGCTCAACGTGAAGATGATCGCGCTGCGCATGCATGCCGAAGGCCCCAAGCGCGTTTCGCTGCGCAAGCAGGGTCCGGGCGAAGTGAAGGCCAGCGACATCCAGACCACCGCCGACATCGAAATCCTCAATCCCGACCTGGTGCTCTGCACCCTGGACGAGAAGGTGGACTTCCGCATGGAACTGACCATCGCCTCGGGCAAGGGCTATGTCCCCGCCGACCGCAACCGTCCGGAAGACGCGCCGATCGGCCTGATCCCGGTCGACTCGCTGTTCAGCCCGGTGAAGAAGGTCTCCTACAAGGTCGAGAACACCCGCGAAGGCCAGATCCTCGACTATGACAAGCTGACCCTCACGGTCGAAACCAATGGCGCCGTCACGCCGGACAATGCCGTGGCCTATGCCGCGCGCATCCTGCAGGACCAGCTCCAGGTCTTCATCAATTTCGAAGAACCGCGCGAACGCGCCGCCGAGGAAGCCAAGCCCGACCTGGCCTTCAATCCGGTGCTGCTCAAGAAGGTGGACGAGCTGGAACTCAGCGTGCGTTCGGCCAACTGCCTGAAGAACGACAACATCGTCTATATCGGCGACCTGATCCAGAAGACGGAAGCGGAAATGCTTCGCACTCCGAACTTCGGCCGCAAGTCGCTGAACGAGATCAAGGCTGTTCTCGCGGAAATGGGCCTGCATCTGGGCATGGAAGTGCCGGGCTGGCCGCCGGAGAATATCGAAGACCTCGCCAAGCGTTACGAAGACCAATACTGATCTTTTAGAAAGTCACTCCCATGCGTCATGGCAATCAAGGCCGCAAGTTCAACCGCACCGCCTCGCACCGCAAGGCGATGTGGGGCAACATGACTGCCGCGCTGATCAAGCACGAGCAGATCAAGACCACGCTGCCCAAGGCGAAGGATCTTCGCCCGGTGATCGAAAAGCTGGTGACCCTGTCGCGCCGCGGCGCCAAGGATCTGCACGCCCGCCGCCAGGCACTGGCCCAGATCAAGGACGCCGACCAGGTGACCAAGCTGTTCGACGTGATCGGTCCGCGTTACACCGGCCGTCCGGGCGGTTACACCCGCGTGCTGAAGGCCGGTTTCCGCCATGGCGACAATGCCCCGATGGCGATCATCGAGTTCATCGACCGCGACGAGAGCGCCAAGGGCCAGGATTCGGGCCCGGTGGAAGTCGAAGCCCAGGCGGAAGACTGATTCTCGCTGCCAGGCGAAACGGATACAGGGCGGCAGCAATGCCGCCCTTTTTCGTTTTCACGCGTTCTGACCTTTGATTTGGAACTCTTGAAAGGTCATAGCCATGAAGAATTGCTGGATTTTGCTGCCCATCCTGGCCGTTGCGGCCTGTGGCCCGTCCGACCGCTGCGAGGTTCCGCCCCAGCCCAAGATGCTGGCGGTCAAGGACCTGACCCTGGTCCAGAAGGCCGACGCCATGGGCGTGCCGCCGTCCCAGGTGCCCGAGGATGCGGTCGGGGGCCCGGCCTTTGACACCTATGTCGCCCGTCATAATGATGCCGTTCAGGTTGGCTATTGCGTCGACAGCGAGTCGTACAAAGCGCGCGCCATGAAGGACGATATGAGCACTGTCGCCCGCGCCGTGATGGCGACCTGCAAGGTCACCAACGAGCCCGACGTGCTTGCGTCCGTCCTGAAGTATCGCAATTGCGCGGTGGGCAACAAATAGAGCAGCGTATTGCACGCGTTTGAGTCTGTCCGAAGGCTGAGTGTGATGAAGAAGATATCGATACTGGTGGGCGCTGCTGCCCTGGTGGCAGCGGCGATTTATGCTGTTCCGGCGCTGACGCAAAGCGCGCCGCGCCAGCAACTGGAAACCCCGGCGCCCCGCGCGCTTCCCGCCGCGCCCGGCGCCGTGCCGTCCTCGATGGGGCAGGTACAGCTGACCTTCGCGCCGGTGGTCAAGCGGGTGATCCCGGCGGTGGTGAATGTCTATGCCCGCACTGTCACCCAGGTGCAGGCCAATCCCTTCGCCAACGATCCCTTCTTCTCGCAATTCTTCGGCGCCACGCCGGAAATGCGCCAGCGCGTGCAGCAGAGCCTGGGCTCGGGCGTCATCGTGCGCGCCGACGGCATCATCCTGACCAACAATCATGTGGTGGCCGGCGGCACCGATATCGTGGTGGCGCTGTCGGACAAGCGCGAGTTCAAGGCCCGCGTGCTGCTGTCGGATGCCCGCACCGACCTGGCGGTGCTGAAGATCGACCCCAAGGGCGAGCGGCTGCCGATCGTCCCCTTCGCCGATTCCGACCGGGTACAGGTCGGCGACCTGGTGCTGGCGGTGGGCGATCCCTTCGGCGTCGGCCAGACCGTGACCATGGGCATCGTTTCGGCGCTGGCCCGCACCCAGATTTCCGCAGGCGATTATCAGTTCTTCATCCAGACCGATGCCGCCATCAACCCGGGCAATAGCGGCGGCGCGCTGGTCACCACCGACGGGAGGCTGGCGGGCATCAACACCGCTATCGTCTCGCGCAGCGGCGGCAATGTCGGCATCGGATTCGCCATCCCCGCCAACCTGGCGCGCCGGGTGGTGGAGGGTGTCGAGAGCGGCAACAAGGGCGGTTCCACCATGGCGCAGCTCGCCTGGGTCGGCGCCAGCGGCCAGGCCGTCACCAGCGACATCGCCAAAAGCATCGGCCTGCCGCGTCCCGGCGGCGTGCTGATCAAGGATGTCTATCCGGGCGGTCCGCTTTCGCGTGCGGGTGTCAAATCGGGCGAGGTGATCCAGTCGATGGACGGCGTCGCGGTGGACGACATGCAGTCGTTGAATTACCGCACCGCCACCCACCGTCCCGGCGACAGTGTGAAAATGCGCGTCGCCGCGGGCAACGCGGTACGCGATGTGACGGTGACGTTGGCGCTGCCGCCGGAAAGCCCGCCGCGCGAAGCCACCACCATCGCGGGGCGCAATCCCCTGACCGGCGCCCGCGTGGTCAACCTGTCGCCCGCCGTCGCGACGGAACTGCAGAGCGACGTGATGGCCAAGGGCGTCGCGGTGCTGTCGGTGGGCAATACCGGCTTTGCCGGGCGCTACGGCTTTCAGCCCGGCGACATCATCCGCAGCATCAACGGACTCTCGATTACGCGTGTTGGCGATCTGGTGCGTGTCCTCAACGGCACCAACAGCTGGGACATGGTGATCGAGCGCGGTGGGCGCCGGCTGGCGCTGTCGGTAGACGGTTAGCTTTTACCAACACGGCGCGTTTGCGGCACGATTGCGACCATGCGCCATATTACCGACTGTTGCCCTGATCACTTCTTGGGCGCTTAACGTCTTGTAACGCGACCAATATGGGCAATCAGCGTTAGGAACCTTGCATGGGGGGCACATGCAAAGGGACTGATGATGAAAAAGTTTGTTGTTGCGTTCGCAGCGTCGCTGCTGCTCTCGACTGCCGCGGCCAATGCGGAATCCTATGTGTCGCTGCTGGGCGGTCCCACCTGGGCGCCAAATCTCAATGTCGCGGGAACCAAGCGCGCCATGGATACCGGCTTCAATTTCGGCGCCCGTTACGGCATCACCCTGGACGGAATGAACCTGCCCAACCTGGCGCTGGAAGCCGACGCATTGTTCAACCGCTCGCATTTCACCGGGACCAATGCCGGTCGGATCGAATCCACCTCCGGCATGGCCAACCTGGTCTATCGCGCGCCGCTGAGCGGCCCGTGGAGCCTGTATGGCGGCGCCGGCCTGGGTGCGGTGAACACCAACTTCGACAACAATGTTGGCAACCATGGCGGCAGCACCGTGCTGGGCTGGCAGGCGCTGGGCGGCCTGGAATACCGCGCCTCGGAAACGGCCAGCCTGTTCGCCGAATACCGCTATCAGAACGCCCGGAATGTGAATGCGGGCGGCATCACCGGGATCGGCAACACCAGCAACAATCTGTCCATGGGCGTGAAGTTTCACATGTAGCCCGGACCTGATCAGGACCGGTGGAAAACGGGCCTCGCAGGAACTCCTGCGGGGCCTTTTTTCTTGTATAAGCCCCTCATGAGCGACCTGTTCGAATCCAGCGATCTTGCCGGCGATGCCCCGCGCCCGCTGGCCGACCGGCTGCGGCCGCAGTCGCTGGCCGAAGTGGTGGGGCAGGACCATTTGCTGGCGGCTGAGGGACCTCTTGGCCGGATGGTGGGCAATGGCCGCCCGACCTCGATCATTCTCTGGGGCCCGCCGGGCACCGGCAAGACCACCATCGCCCGACTGCTGTCGACGGCGTTCAACCTGCATTTCGAGCAGCTGTCGGCGGTGTTCTCCGGCGTCGCCGACCTGAAAAAGACCTTCGAGGCGGCGCGCCAGCGCCGGCGCATGGGGCAGGGCACGCTCCTGTTCATCGACGAGATTCACCGCTTCAACCGCAGCCAGCAGGACAGTTTCCTGCCCGTGGTGGAGGACGGCACCGTGGTGCTGGTGGGCGCCACCACCGAGAACCCGTCCTTTGAGCTGAACAGCGCGCTCCTGTCCCGGGCCCAGGTGCTGGTGCTGCGGCGGCTGGACGATGCGGCGCTCGAGAAACTTCTGCAAAGGGCCGAGGCCCATTACGGCGAGCCGCTGAAGCTGACCGACGACGCGCGCGCCTCGCTGCGCGCCATGGCCGATGGCGATGGCCGCTACCTCCTCAACCTGGTGGAAGAGCTTTCGAGCGTGAAGACGGTCAAGCCGCTGGATTCCGCCGCGCTGGTGGCGGCGGTGCAGCGGCGCATGCCGCTCTATGACAAGAGCCGCGAGGAGCATTATAACATCATCTCGGCGCTGCATAAATCCATCCGCGGCTCCGATCCCGATGCGGCGTTGTACTGGCTGGCGCGGATGCTGGCCGGCGGCGAGCAGCCGCTCTACATCGCCCGTCGCCTGGTGCGCGCGGCGGTGGAGGATATCGGCCTGGCCGATCCCCAGGCCGTGCATCAGGCCTTGGCCGCCAAGGATGTGTTCGATTTTCTGGGATCGCCCGAAGGCGAAATCGCGCTGGCGCAGTGCGTGCTCTATCTGGCCAGCGCCCCCAAATCCAACGCCGTCTACAAGGCCTACAACCAGGCCCGCCGCGCGGCGCAGGAGCATGGCTCGCTGATGCCGCCGGCTCACATCCTGAACGCGCCGACCAAGCTGATGAAGAATCTGGGCTATGGCGCGGGCTATCAGTATGACCATGACGCCGAAGGCGGCTTTTCCGGGCAGAATTATTTCCCCGACGACATGGCGCGCCAGCAATTCTATACCCCCAAGGATACCGGCTTTGAGCGCGAGATTGCCAAGCGGCTGGATTATTGGTCAAAGCTGCGAGCCAAGCGACAGGGGGACGAGTGATGGGCATGGTGTTGGCCGTGGGCGTGGGCGGCGGGATCGGCGCACTGGCCCGCTATTACATCGCCGGCTGGATTCAGGGTGCGTCCGCGTTCCCCTGGGGCATCTTTGCCGTCAACATCACCGGCGGGTTGTTGATGGGCATGATCGTGGAAGCCGGCGCTTTGAAACTGAACCTGTCGCCCGAGCTGCGCAGCTTCCTGACCGTCGGCATATTGGGCGGCTACACCACCTTTTCGACTTTCTCGCTCGACAGCGTGTTGCTGCTGCAAAAGGGCGAGTATGCCCAGGCGGCCGTCTATGTGATCGGCTCGGTGGTGCTTTCCATCCTGGCGCTGGTCGCGGGCCTTTGGATCGTGCGCAGCATCTATGGCTGAGCTTCGCACCATTGATGCCGACGATGACGGCATCCGCATCGACCGCTGGTTCAAGCGGCATTATCCCAATGTCACGCATGTGCTGCTGGAAAAATTGCTGCGCAAGGGCGAAATCCGGCTGGACGGCAAGCGGGCGAAAGCCGCCGACCGCATAGGGACGGGGCAGTCCATGAAACTGCCGCCGCAGGTCGTCCATGCCAAGGCATCGGAAAAACCCAAGGCCGACGCGCCGCAAGCCCATCCGCTGGCGACCAAGGACATGGGCAGCCTGGCCGACCGCATTCTCTACATGGACAAGCAGGTCATCGTGATCGACAAGCCGCCGGGTCTTGCCACCCAGGGCGGTTCGGGCCTGACCAAGCATGTCGATGGCATGCTCGACAGCCTGCAATATGAAAAGCCGACGCGCCCCAAGCTGGTGCACCGGCTGGACCGCGATACCTCCGGCGTCTTGCTGGTGGCGCGCACGGCGCAGGCCGCGTCCGGCCTGTCGCAATCACTGGCGCTGCGCGATACCTCCAAGGTCTATTGGGCCCTGGTGCGCGGCATCCCCAAGCAGAAGAATGGCGTGGTCAAGGCCGCGCTGGTCAAGGAAGGCGGCCATGGCCCGCGCGGCCGCGACGAGCGCATGACCGTCAGCGACGATGACGACGCCAAATTTGCCCTCACCGAATATGCCGTGATGGCAAAGGCAGGCACCGAATTCGCCTGGGTGGCGGCGCGGCCGATCACCGGGCGCACCCACCAGATCCGCGTCCACATGGCCAGCCTGGGCACACCGATCGTCGGCGACTTCAAGTATGGCGGCACCGACGCCCGCGCCAGGGGCGATATCCCCGACAAGCTGCACCTGCATGCCCGCAGCATCGATATCGGCCGCCCCGATGGCGGGCGGCTGCAGGCCACCGCGCCGCTGCCGCCGCACATGCTGAAGACCTGGAAGCTGCTGGGCTTCGATCCCGACGACCGCAGCGATCCTTTCCCGCCGAAAAAGACCCGAAAGAAATGAAGCGTTTCTACAAGACGGTTTCCATTGCGCCCACGGATGGTGGGTTCGCGGTGCTGCTGGATGGCAAGCCGGTCAAGACCCCGGCGCGCAACGCGCTGCTGCTCCCCACCGAACGGCTGGCCGCCGCCATCGCCGAGGAATGGCAGATGCAGGGTGAGGACATCATCGCAATCTCCATGCCGCTGCTGCGGCTGTCCAACACGGTGATCGATGGCATTGCCGTCAACCGCGAAGATGTCATCGCCGCCATCCTGCGCTTCGGTGACAACGATCTTCTGTGTTATCGCGCGCACCATCCGCCGGCACTGGCGCAGCGCCAGCGCGATGGCTGGGACCCGCTGCTGGAGTGGGCGCGCCTGCGCTTGAGTGCCCGCATGACCGTGGCCGAGCGAATGGGCCACGTCGACCAGTCGCCCGAAACCCTGGCGGCGCTGCGCGAAGCGCTGGGCAACTACGACGCCTTCACCCTGGCCGGGTTGCATGTCATCGCCTCGATCACCGGCAGCATCGTTTTGGCCCTGGCGGTGGTGGAAGGCTACATCCCCGGCGCCTATGCCTTTGAGCTGTCGCGGATCGACGAAACCTACCAGGCGGAAAAATGGGGCGCCGACGCCGAAGCCGTCAAACGCGCCACTGCCTTGGCGCATGAACTGGACAAGGCGGTCGAGATGATCGCCGCTGTCAGGTGATCAGGCGCAAACGTCCCCTTCAGGCCCGCAACACGCTGGACAACCGGCTGTGGGCGCGGCTGCGAACGCTGGAAGGCACCCGCTTTCGCCGCAAGTCGCCCTTCAAGACCTTCACGCTCGACTTTGTGGAGCATGACCGCAAACTGGTGATTTCCCTCGAGGGCGGCGAGCCCGGTCGGCGATCCGCCACCATCGTGCGCGACCGGCTGCTCAGCGAGCAGGGCTATGTCATCCTCAGGCTGTGGCGCAGCGAGCTCGAGCGCGACCTGTCCCTCGGACTGCACCGCATACACGCGGTTCTGGAAGACCTCTCCACCGACTCATAGTAGCGTCCCGCCGGACTTAACTATGGTCACAGGGGCATCTGATGGCTGACAATTCCGGACCGGCATGGTGCGCGCGCTTTCCCTGTACCACCTCGCTCGATGATTTGCTGCCGGAGTTCGGCGATTCCTGCCGCGCCTTCATTTCGCAGTTGAAGAAGGCCGGCGCCACCGTTTCCATCGCCACCACCTACCGCCCGCCGGAACGCGCCTACCTGATGCACTGGTGCTGCATGATCGCCAATAGCGGGCAGGACCCGCACATGGTGCCGCCCATGAAGGGCGTGAATATCGACTGGGCCCATGGCGGCGCGATCACGCCGGCGCGCGAGGCGGCCCGCAGGATGATGGCCAAGTACCAGATCGCCTTTCCCGCCGCCCTGACCAGCCGCCACACCCAGCGCCGCGCCATCGACATGACCATCGGCTGGAAGGGCACGCTGAAGATCACGGATTTCAACGGCCGGAGCCACGCGATTTCGACCGGCCCGCGCAACGGCTCCAATCCGCAACTGATCGTGGTGGGCAAGACCTTCGGCGTCATAAAGCTCGTCAGCGATCCGCCCCACTGGTCCGACGACGGCCGTTAGATATCCTCGATCACCGGCCGCGCCGCCAGCCGTGCCACCTTGCGCGCGGCGTGTTCGATATGCTCCAGCCGCCGCCCCAGCACTTCCATCGCGGCGCTGCCATGCAGGTCGGCGAGACCATGCCGCGCCACGGTGTTTTCTTTCGGGTCCGGCATGGCGTCCGGCTGCAGCAGCTTTACCACCCGCTCGCGCACCTGGCTGATGGCGACGTCGGCGGTGTCGGTGTCCAGCTCCTTGGCCCGCAGCTTGACCAGCACCGGCATGGAGGACAGGTCCGACGCCAACAGGTAATTGGCGCCCAGCAATTCACCCAGCGACGCCAGCGCCCGGCGGTTGCTGTTGGGTTCGTCCGCCAGCCTGCGTATGGCGCCGGACAACTGCGCCACCGCATCCAGCGTCTTCTTGCGCGCCAGCCGGTACTTCTGGCGGCCATGCTCCAGCCGCAGCGCCGCATCGGCAAAGGCGGCATCGGCGGCCAGCAATCCGCGCACGGTGCGCGGCATGTCCTCGCGCTCCCAGTTGGGCAGCAGGTAGCTGAAAGCCCAGCTCAGCCCCGCGCCGATCAGCGTGTCCACGATCCGCTCAAAGAACTGGGTGTTCACCGACGGATCGACGAAATGCAGCAGCAGCAGCGCCGAGATCGACGCGCCCACGGCGGTAATGCGGTAGGCCACCAGGCCGTAGGCATGGCTGGTGCCCACCGCCAGCACGATCAGCAGCAGCAGGACCGGCGCGGGCAGGGTGTTGATGAAGGTGACCGCCAGGGCGCAGCCGATCAGCGTGCCGGTGACACGGTCCCAGCGGCGCTGGCGCGTCACGCTGTAATTGGCGCGCATGATCAGGGCGATGGTGAGGAGTATCCAGTTGGCCTGGGCAAAGCGGGGAAAGGCGATGGTGATCAGAAGCCCCGCCGTCATGGCCAGCGACAGCCGCACCGCATAGCGGAAGGCCGGCGCCCGCCAGCGGAACTGCCGCAGCAGCAGGCCGGGGCCGCGCGGCCCGTCCTGGCGGAAAAGGTCCAGGTCCAGTCCGGCTGCCACTGTGCTGGGCGCTGTGGCATCGTCCAGCGCCGTGGCCAGCGCGCCGACATAGCTGTCCGCCAGCACCAGCTTGTTGGCGGTGGCGGCAAAGGCATGGATCACCGGGTCTTCGGGCGCGGCAGCCAGCGCGGCGGCGATCATCTCCTGGAGCTGGCGGCTTTCCTCGGCATGGCGCAGCGGCACGGCATGGCCGTGGCGGGAGCGCAGCGCCAGGGTCAGCCGCTCGATCTCATCCGCCATCTGGTGCACGAAGCCGTTCAGCCGCCACAACAGGTCGCGCTGTGGCGCATTGCGCAGAGATTCTAGGTCGGCGTCGCTGGACAGCACGGTCTCGAACGCGTCCAGAAGCGCGATCAGCGTGTCGATGCGCTTGAGCTGCATGCGGTGACCGCGCCGCGCGAACAGGCTGTCGCGCGCGGCCTGCAACTTGTCCGCCAGCGCGGCATGGGCGTCGATCAGGGCGCGGAAGGCGCCGGGGCCTTCGGCATCGGGATTGTAGAGGGCGGCCTTGGCGCGCAGATATTCGGCGAAGCCGCGCATCGCCTCGGCCAGCAGCAGCCGCCGCGACCGGTCGTCGAACAGCCAGGCCGAGATCACCGCATAGGTGGTGTAGGTGAGGGCGCCGCAGACAAACAGGATCAGGTGATCGGCGGCATCCGAAACGGTGGGGAAATATTCCGCCATGGCGAAGACGAAGGCCAGCACGCAGGTCATGGCCAGGCTCAGCACCCATTTTCCGTAAGCGGAGATCATCCCCACCCAGAATCCGGTAAAGGCGACGGCTGCGATGAAGACCGGCGGCGAAAAACGCGAAAAGGATGACAGTGCCGTGAAGAAGCAGGCGCTCAGGAAAGCAAAGCCCATGATCCAGACTTTCTGGCGCAGGGGATCGGTGCGGTCGCTGATGGAAACGCAGACCGCCCCGGTTGCAGCGGCGATCCCGGCATGGAAGCCCAGCGCCAGTCCGGCGCCCAGCCCGGTGATGCCGACGCCGATGGCCACCGACAGGCCGTTCTCGATATGGGCGCGGAACACGGCCAGGGATACGGAACGGGGGAAAGTGGCCATGTTTTGACGATACTTGTTTTGACGAGACAGGGGTTTATCTTAAGGGCAGCTTTTCATTTGGCCGCATGGAGACTCACTTGAGCGAAGATATTACGTCCCTGCGGGTGCATGTGCATGGCATTGTGCAGGGCATTGGCTTTCGCGACTTCCTGACGGCGGCGGCGCAGCATCAAAAGCTCGACGGCTGGGTGCGCAACCGCGCCGACGGCTCGGTCGAGGCGCTGGTCTCCGGCCCCACCAAGGCGGTCGAGACCTTCGTTTCCTTCGCCACCCAGGGCCCCGCCGGCGCCAAGGTCAGCGCCGTGGACCTGCACAACAGCGAGCCGCCGACCGAAAAAGGCTTTATCCGCCGCCCGTCGCTTTAAGGACGGGCGCGCAGCAATTCTCGGCCCACCGACACCGCGAACACCACCAGTCCCAGCACGGTGGTGACTTCGCCTGCGATCATAATGGGCAGGTAGCTGGTATCGCGCGCGGGCAGGAACAGCGCCAGCGCCGGGATCATCAACACCACGCCCGCCGACGACAGCGCCAGATTGGCCCAGGCCAGGCGCGGCGACAGGGTGGCGGCGGTCAGGGCGTAAAAGATTCCGTAGATCGCCATGGTGACAAAGCCCAGCAGGTTGAGATGGGCATGGGCCGGCATCATGGTGAAGTCTTCCGAGGCCCCCATCTGCATGCCCCAGACCATCCCCAGGAACAGGCACAGTGTGCCAACGGCAAAGAAAGCGGCTGATACGCGCGGCATGAAATCCCCCCGGTTGGAATTACAAAATTATCCGAATATTTTTTTGAAACTCTGCTTCAAGGCAATATCCACATCGGCGGTCGAGACAAGTATCCCCAGCTCCGCCAGGCTGGTGACGCCATGGGCCTTCACGCCGCAGGGCACGATGCCGGAAAAATGCGTCAGGTCCGGATCGACATTCAGCGCCACGCCGTGAAACGTTACCCAGCGCTTGATGCGCACGCCCAGCGCCGCGATCTTGTCTTCCTTCAATCCACGTTGCACCCAGATGCCGACGCGCCCCTCGCGCCGCTCGCCCTTCACGTTGAACAGCGCCAGCGTCTCGATCAGCCACTGTTCCAGGTCCCGCACATAGGCGCGCACATCGGGCTTTCGCTGCTTCAGGTCCAGCATGGCGTAGCCCACGCGCTGGCCCGGTCCGTGATAGGTGAACTGCCCGCCGCGGCCGGTGCGATAGACCGGAAAGCGCGCATCCAGCAGGTCGGCGTCGTTGGCGCTGGTCCCGGCGGTGTAGATCGGCGGATGCTCCAGCAGCCAGACCATCTCACCGGCGCTTCCTTCGGCGATGGCGGCGGCGCGCGCCTCCATCAGCGCCAGCGCCTCCGGATAGGCGACCGGCTGGTCGCTCACTTTCCATTCGATCTGGGTCTGTACGGGCGACTCTAGGGGGAGGGGCAAAATTAAGCTTTCCGAAACCATAATCCGCCACCCTTGGCGGATCACCGCTAATAGTAAGGGCAGGGCCCATGGCTTCCAATGTCGATAACGTGAAGGTCGAAATCTCGGTGGTTCTGGGCCGCTCGGTGATCCCGATGCACCAGCTGCTGCGGATGGGCCGTGGCGCGGTGATCGAGCTGGATTCCAACCAGGACGACCCGGTGACCATCCTGGCCAACGACAAGCCGGTGGCGAAGGGCGAAATCCAGATCCAGGGCGACAAGATCGCGGTTTCCGTGGTCGAACTGCTGCGCGGCTACGATTGAACATATAATTCGACGTAGAATTATATATTCCCCACCAAAATCTTGCATTTTAGGCCTGCCGGGCATACCTCTTCGGAACTGAAGAGGTCCAATGCTTCCCATTGTCCTGAACCCCGTGAATCTCAGGGTCGGCCTGACCGGCCGAGGCCTTGAACGCGACCGCAGGGCGGCCTTGCTGGCCGAGGCGGGGGTGGAAGCACGCCTGCTGCCCGATCCCGTCCCGGACGCGCTCCTGGCCTCGCTGCAGGTCCTGTTCGTGGCGGGCCTCCCCGAGGGCGAATCCCGCGAGCTGGCCACCCGGGCCCGGGCGGCCGGGGTGCTGGTCAATGTCGAGGACGTGCTGCCCCTGTGTGATTTCCATGTCCCGGCCGTTGTGCGCCGGGGCGACCTGCTGTTGACCGCCTCGACCGGCGGGCAGGTGCCCGGGCTGGCCCGCGCCCTGCGCGAAGCCCTGGCCGACCAGTTCGGTCCGGAATGGACCACGCGCCTCAAGGAACTGGGCCTGGCGCGCGCCAAGTGGCGGGCCGAAGGCCTGTCGCCAGCGCAGGTTTCCCAGAATGTGCGCGACATGATCGCGGCGATGGGTTGGCTATGAGCAACGTGACCGTGATTGACGCGGGGCGCGGCCTGCGCCCCAAGCCCGCCGACGATGCCGGGATCACCGCGCATCTGGCCGAGCTCTTGGCCAAGGCCAAGGACCGCGACGCCCATGGCATCCTGGAGCTGGCCCTGACCGGCGAGTTCAAGGGCAAGACTGCGGTGGTGTCGTCATTCGGCGCTGAATCCGCCGTGCTGCTGAAGCTGGTGGCCGATATCGAACCCAACACGCCGATCCTGTTCCTCAATACCGGCAAGCTGTTCGGCGAAACCCTGCGCTATCGCGACCGGCTGCAGGACATGCTGGGCCTGGGCGATGTGCGCAGCCTGTCGCCCTCGTTGATCGAACGCACCACCAAGGACCCCGAAGGCACCTTGTGGTCGAAGAATGCCGATGCCTGCTGCGATTTTCGCAAGACCATCCCCTTGGCCCGCGCGCTGGAGCCGTTCACCGCCCAGATCACGGGGCGCAAGCGCTTCCAGACCCGCGAGCGCGCCGACATGCAGCCGGTGGAATATTTCGACGGCCGCTACCGCTTCAACCCGCTATGGCAGTGGGACCTGCACCAGCTGGAAGCCTTTACCGAGCGCAACAACCTGCCGCGCCACCCCCTGGTCGAGGACGGCTATCCCTCGATCGGCTGCATGCCCTGCACCCGCCGCGTCCAGGCGGGCGAGGACTATCGCGCCGGCCGCTGGTCGGGCACCGACAAGGATGAATGCGGTATCCATCTGACCGATGGCGGCGGTATCTGACGGGCTTTTTGCTTGGCCGAACGAGGCTTGTTTTAGCCCCCCTTGCTTGCTAAACCCCCGGGCCTACCGGGATTTTTTCCCAGGACTGTGCGGTCGTGGCGGAACGGTAGACGCACTACCTTGAGGTGGTAGCGGGGCAACCCGTGGAAGTTCGAGTCTTCTCGACCGCACCAGACCTTTTCCCAATCACTTTCAAGGTTGGTGACCGGACCCCGGTCCGACCGGTTCCAAGATCAATTACCGGCTGCCCGGGCTATAACCGGGACCGCGCAGGATGTGGCCGGGTAGGGCATTGGTCGGCTTACCATCTGCCACCACCGCTTTGCCGTTCACCAGAACCCAATCGACGCCCTGGGAATATTGGGCCGGATTTTCGTAGGTTGCCATATCCTTGATGTTGGCCGGGTCGAACACCACCACGTCGGCCTTTAGTCCCTCGCGCAGGATACCGCGATCAGCCAACCCCAACCGGTTGGCGGGCAGAGAGGTCATCTTGCGAACCGCTTCTTCCAAAGTGAAGACTCGGCGTTCGCGCACATACTCCGACAGCAGCCTTGTGTGGCTGCCGAAGGAACGTGGATGCGGGCTCCCGAATGACGTGCGTACATCGGCAGGCAGCGCGATACCGTCCGAGCCGATATCCATCCAGGGATTGTTGAGCATCTGGGTGACGATCGCGTCCCGCTTGCCGGTGGGAAGCCCGATCTGAAAGCCCTCACCCTTCATGTTGACCAGGATGTTCAGCAGCGCCTCTTGCGGCGAGACGCGCATATCGTCAGCGATCTGGGTCAAGCGCTTGCCGTCAAATTCCGGATTTACCGAGGCTACCTTCAGGGTTGAGAAATCGCGGTCTTTCATTTCGCCCAGGATGCGGGAGCGGGTGTCGGGCTTTTGAAGTCGCGCCACAATGGCTGCAGAATCGCCTTCCTGCGCCCAGGCCGGCAGCGCCTGGGTCAGGTATGTCCAGCCGGTCTCGTAAGGGTATGAATTGCCCGTGATGTCCACGCCGTCTGCGCGCGCCTGCTGGACGTCCCGTATGAAGAGGTCTGGTTCCATCTGGGCGCTGGCGCCGAGGTGGAATATCTCAACAGGGATGCGAGCACCCTTGGCGATCTCGATTGCTTCCTTCAGGCCCTTGTCGCGCGGGTCGCCCGGGGAGACGTTGCGGATATGAATGGTGAAGATGCCGCCATAGCTGGCCGCAACCTTGCACAATTCGATCAGCTGGGCGGTATCAAAGAACATGTTTGGGACATAGGACATGCCGTTGGACAGACCGAAGGCACCTTCTTCCATGCCTTGCCGGATCAACTGCTTGATCTTGTCCATCTCCGCTGGCGTGGGCTGGCGGTTCTCATAGCCCATCGCCGAAGCGCGCACCTGGCCGGCGCCGATATAGGAGGCGACATTGAGGCCAATGCCCTTCTTCTGCAGGTAAGAGAAGAAACCGCCCAGGGTGGTCCATGTCCGCTTCACCGGCGGCGTCACCATCATGGGATCGTCCACCGCCGGACCCAGCACCGGGCCTGCCGACAGGTGCTCGCCCATCACCTCGGTGGTGATGCCCTGGGTGACCTTGCTGAGGGCTCGACCATCCAGCGACAGGCCGAACTCGGAATGGGAATGCATGTCGATGAAACCCGGCGAGACAACCTTGCCGACAGCATCTATGACGCGCTTGGCCTTCACCGGCGCGCGGCCGACATAGACGATCCTGTCGCCTGTAATCGCCACGTCGGCCTGGAACCACGAGCCGCCGGTGCCGTCCACGACGCGACCGTTCTTGATAAGTATATCGGCCTGGGCTGAAGGCGGGCTTTGTGCATCGGCGGTTGCAGTGCCGGCTAGAAGGAAAACGGCCAGGGCAGCGCAGCGGAGGTCTTGCTTTTGCGGTTTCGCCATTTGCTCCATCCCCTTTGGCTTGTGATCCAAGTTTGTTGAGAAAAGGCGGTCGTGGCAACCTTGATATTCCGTTGTTGCACTGCCGTGAAGTGAGGCCGCCAGACGGGATGCCATTGATCGGAAACCGCCATGTGTTACGATTTTGGCGTTCTGATGGGGGTATTCCGGGTGGATCGTCGCCATTTGTTGAAGAACTCGCTCGCCTTTGGCGGGCTAGTCAGTGTGGGCGCCACTCTACCTCGAACTGTAAAAGCGCAGATCACGCGCGTGCCTCTGATGGACCGCCCATTCAACCTGGCTCCCATCCGTGCCCATGTCGACCGCATCTATGACATAAAGGCATGCATAAGGCCGTTTCGCACCAAGGGTCCCCGCCTCGACGTCGAGCAGATCGGCGACGCCTTGGTGATACACAATTACGGTCATAGCGGTGCCGGCTGGTCCTTGTCTTGGGGTTCGGCCGACATGCAGGTGCAAAAAGCCATGTCGCGCAGCCCCAAAAGGATCGCGGTAATCGGTTGTGGAATTATAGGACTGACATCGGCGCTGATGGCGCAGAGGGCTGGCGCCCAGGTCACCATCTATACTCGCGAGCCGTTCCAAAGCACGCGTTCGGTGCGCGCCAACGGCAGCTGGACACCCGCATCGCGCATGGCTCTGGCTTCCGAGGCGCCTTCCAATCTCGGCGATGTATGGGAGCGGATGACCCGCATTTCATGGAAGAACCTTCGCCAGTATATCGGCATGGCAGGAAACCCTCTGGCCTTTGCCGATCATTACTATCTCTCGGACACGCCTTTTGACACTCCTCTGCCACCCCCGGCGCCCAGTCCACTGCCAGTTCCCGAGTTTTACGCGCTCGGCGACCGTATCGGGGATATCACTCCTAAGCTTCAGGACTTGACGCCTGATATCCATCCCTTCCCCGTTAAGTACGCGCGCCGGACCACCCGCTTGTTCTTTAACTTTAGCGAGTATGGCCATCGTCTGATGAGCGAATTCTACGCAGCTGGTGGCAAGCTCGTGATGCGAAACTTTCATTCGCCAGGCGAATTGGCGCACCTTCCCGAGAAGGTAATTATCAACTGCCCCGGCTACTCGGCGCGTGACTTGTGGAAAGACAAGGCGATGATACCCCATAGCGGCCAGACCGAATGGCTGATCCCGCAGCCGGAGGTCAATTACGGCCTGACCTACCGCAACGTCGAGGCTCTGTCCAAGAGCGACGGCATCATGATGATTGATATAGGTCCGCGGAATGGCCTCCCCAAAGGTTATGGGAGCAGCAATGAAATGCCCAACCGCGCGGAAGCGGAGGCGGCAGTGCGCATCATGGAAGAGCTTTATTCCCGTTTCCCTGCCAACCCAATCTGAAAAAGGAACTGGTCATGGAACTGAAGACGGTTCTTGTGGCGGCGATGATGACTGTGATTTTGGCGCCGGGAATCGCCGTTGCTCAGAAAGGGCGGATTTCGATATGGGATGGCGTCTATACCGAAGCCCAGGCTGAGCGCGGTCGCGCCCTTTACATGCAGAGCTGCTCAAGCTGCCACGGTGCCGACCTGTCCGGCAGCTTTGAGACCCCCCCGCTGGTCGGTCGCTTCATGCCCTACTGGTCTGGCTCGACACTGGATGTATTGTTCGATTATGTCAGCACCGCAATGCCGGCGCATAATCCCGGCGCGCTAAGCGCGGGTGCCAATACCGATATCGTGGCATTCATGCTCAAGAGCAACGACATCCCGTCAGGCTCCAAAGAGCTAGGGACTGGCAACCTCAAGGCCATTAACTTCGATCCTGCCAAACCGGCTGCCAGGCGCGCCCGAAAATAGATCAGCGCAACGCTTCCAAGATGGGATGTGCCCGTCTACGCGTAAACACTGAGAAACCAGCTACCAGAACCATCAATTGGCATTGGCCGTGTTCATCAGGCGGTCGACGGGCACCTCTCAACGTTCAACTGCTGGCGAGCGCCAATTACTTCTTGGCCGCCACTAACTCAATTTCCACCAGGGCGCCTGGAGTGGCCAAACCGATTTGGACGGTCGAACGTGCCGGCTTATGAGGCTGGGTCGCCGAACCGAACCGCTTGCCCCATTCGCTGTTCATGGCCGCGAAATCGATGTTGCCGCCCTTGGCGGGATCACCCACCAGAAAGACAGTTCCCTTCACCACATCGCCGAAATTCAGACCGAGCTTCGTGAGAACCGCCTCGAGCTTGTTGAGTACGTCATCGGTCTGCTGGGCGGTGTCGCCCCAGCGGGCCGGGCTTCCTTCGGGGGCACTGGGGTCCTTGGGGCCTCCCGGAATGCCGCTGATGTAATAGGTGGTATAGCCGGCCGGTACAGCAACCGCCGATGCAATAACAGAGTTAGGATTTGGTGATGCCAGACGCGTCACCGTTTGCGCGCCGGCGGGTAGCGCGAATGTGCAAAGCGCCATTCCCAGGAAAGTGAATTTCAATGAGTTGATCATGTGGTTGTCCCCTTTTTGAGAAAATTTATCGCTCGCAACATCATCAAAAATAAAATCTTCGTTGCATCATAACCCGAGGAACGCCGTCTCGCATTCTCTAATTTTGATGCACTGCAACCAGAGTGGTTCCGCCTCCAATGGCACGTGGAGCAATGTCCGCTTTGGGGCAAAGGCAGACCTTGCGGCCAGGTAGTGTCCGAAGGGCTGTGACAGCACCTGTACAGCTGCGGTCATGGCTTTTACGTCTGCTGCGCATCGGCCCGGTTACCACCGCCGCCTCAATGCTCGGGGCGGGAAGGGCGAGCCGTCCTATTCAGTCTGCAGAACAGCTGTCCCGACCCGCTTCGGCACCTGGCCGACCGGAATCTTCGCAACCACTTTCATCGTCTTCACGTCGACCGCGGCAGTCATGTTTTCGCCCGCCGCCCCGATATAGGCGAACTTGCCGTCCGGGGTGTAGGTGATCCACTCGGGATGCTGGCCCACGAACACGCTGCCCATCGGCTTCAGGTCGGGCAGTGAATACACATAGGCGTGGCCATACACCTTGCTGGTTGACCACAGCGTCTTGCCGTCCGCCGGTATGCCCAGACCATGCGCCGGCGCGCCCTGGAGACCGTCGGTGTGCGCATGCTCATTCGCAATCGCCGGATGCTCGATCCGTCGCGTTTCCCGGCCGCTGGCAAAATCGACCACTGCGAAGCCATGATAGCCGGACAGCTGGACGTAGATGTTCTTTGTCGAGCCGTCGGCATTGGTGTCCAAAACCATCGGCCGGATGCCGGCGCTGAGCTTGATACTGCGCACCATCGTGTCCGAGGCGGTGTCGACAATGCTGATTGTCGCGGCGGGAATCGAGCCGGCAACGGCGAACTTGCCGTCGGGCGTCACATAGACGTTGTGAACGGGTCCGGTCACGGGAATCGTCTTGATCCGCGCAAGCGACACGGTATCGATGACATCGAGTGCGCCGGGCTCCTCGCGAATGCCGACATAGACCTTGCGCCCGTCCCTGGTGATGGTGACGTTGTTCGGCCTGCCGGACAGCGCGATCCGCTTCGTCACTTTCAAGGTCTTGGCATCGACCACGTCCAGGGTGTGGAGCGCTTCGTTGCTTAGGTAGATCCTTTTTTCGTCCGAGGTTATCCCGTGGACGATCTCGACCCCTTCGATGGTCCCGACCACCTTGTTGGTGACCGGGTCGATGACATGGGCATTGTCACCGGCGGCGTTGGTCTGGATGATCCGGACGGACGTCGCCGCGGTCAGATGCCAGGCGAGCAGCACTACGCCGGACGCCATGAGATACCGGCGGAATTTCTGATTGTGCCACATGATGACAGTCCTCCTTCTGTGAGGGCGCTACGCTAACGTGACGCTCCGGTGGTCGTCTCTCCACGCACCCAGGCGGCGAGGATTCGCCATTCCGGCGCGTCCTGCGAATCCCAATGTTTGCCACCGGCGTGAAACGGGTCGCCTCCCGCGGCACGCGCGAGCGGGTGCATCAACAGCCGGCTGGCGGTCGGCTTTCCCGGGGCAACCAGTTTCACCGCTATCTCGAAATTCTTCCGTGACTGATCCTCATTCCAGGTAGCCGCACCCGCCGCGAACGGCTGAAGCAGCAGGCGGCTGTTGGTGCTGTGCATGTGGCACTGGATGCAGCGCACCAATCCGGGGCGCTTTGCCGTAAAGATTGGCTGGACGGAGTTTTTGAAAAACGAATAGTCGAGCTGCTTCGGCATGGCCGCGGCATCGCTCTGCTGCGCCGCCGCGGCGACCGGGATGGCAGTCCCTGCCGCCACCAGGACGACCATCAACAAACGAAGTGCTGGCAAATGAACCTCCGTCGGGTATGGGCTGCTATCGAAAGGCGGCGCAAGGCGGCGGCCTTGTCGCTGACACAACACACAGTTCGCAACGCGACGCACGGGGCGTTACTTAACCCCAACCAGTATCACCTGAATAGTGCCGCCACCTTTTATTTGGGTGCGCCAGCCAGCCAGCGCTGCCACATCTGCGTGTAAGCTGCCTCGATATGGCGGCGGAACTGGTCGGTGTCGAACAAGGCGCAGATGGACCGGTTCTTCGCCAGCTTGGCCTTGATCGCTTTCAGTTCACTCGGATTGTTGGCCAGCCGCACCGCCAGCGCTTCATAGTCGGCCGCATTTTCTGTCACCAGTTCGGGCAAGTCCGCTGCCATCAACAGGCTGGCGGCGACGCGGCCCGGGAAGGCGGTGCCGCGCTGCGTCACCAGCGGCACGCCTGCCCATAGCGCGTCGCTGGCGGTGGTATGGGCATTGTAGGGCAGGCCGTCGAGAAACAGGTCGGCCAGCGACAGCCGCGCCAGGTGCTGCTCGGGCTTGCGGTCGGGGGCGTAGCGAATGCGTTCCGGCGCCACGCCATGGGCGCGGGCATGGGCCGCGATATTTTCCGCAAAGGGCGCCACCGCTTCCAGCAGCCACAGCACGCTGCCATCGACCTGCTTCAGGATGCGCATCCAGCTGGCGAAGGTGTCGGGCGTCAGCTTGTAGCTCTGGTTGAAATTGCAGAACACGAAACCATCGTCGGGCAATCCGGCTTCGCGGCGGCTGGGCGCGGGCGCCATAGCGCGGCCCCTATCGTCATTCACCTGGTAGCTGCCGGGCAGGGTGACGACCTGCTCATCATAGAAGTGTTCGTCCCCCGGAGGGATCACGATGCTGTCGGCGATGATGTAGTCGATATAGGGCGCGCCCAACGTGCCGGGGAAGCCCAGATAGTTGACCTGCACCGGCGCGGGGCGCTGGGCGAAGACGTCCATGCGGTGCTTGCCGAAGTAACCGTTGAGATTGACCAGGATGTCGATCTCCGCGGCGCGTATCCGGGCGGCGGCCTCAGGTGCGGTCAGCCCGCCGATATCGATCCAGCCATCAAATGCCTGCTTCAGCCGCGCGGTCATGGCGCTGGCATCGGCGCTGCCATTGTCGATCGCGATTACCTCGAAGCGCTCGCGGTCGTGGCGTTCATACAGGCCCGCCATCAAGATGGCGGTGGCCTGTTCGCGAAATTCGCCTGACACATAACCCAGCCGGATTTTCGCGCGGCCCCGGCGTGAGGCGGGATCGTGACCGGGCGCCGCGACCGCGGGATACAGGTCGCGGGCATAGAGCCGCGCGCAAGCCTGAAGCTCTGCCGGATTGTCCGACAGCGCCTGCAGCATGAAGGGCCGCGCCACCCGCTTGCCCGCGCGGATGCCGCCCGTGATGTCGCTCTGGCGCCGCGCGAAATCGCTCCAGTCGGCGGCATACATTTTCAGGTGCAGCACCCCGCCCGGCGCATAGGGAATGTCCGGCGCCAGCGCCAGCGCCCGGGTCAGGTCGGCGATGGCGGGCGCATAGCGCTGCTTGTTCAGCCACCAGACGTAACCGCGATTGTTCAGCGCCTCGACATGGCCGGGCTGCAGCGCCAGTGCGCTGGTGTAGGCGGCGATGGCCTCGTCGGCGCGGCCCAGTTCGCCCAGTGCCACGCCGCGCTTGAACAGCGCCTGCACGTTGCCCGGCTCGCGGACCAGCGCCGCGTCATAGCTGGCCAGCGCCTCCGCCGGCCGGTTCAGTCCTTGCAGCGCATTGCCGCGATTGGTCAGGGTGCCGGCATCGGGCGCCGTCGTCAGGGCGCGGTCGTAACTGTCCACCGCTTCGCTGAAGCGGCCCAGGAGGGTCAGCACATTGCCGTAGTTGACCAGCGCCCCGGCATCGTTCGGGTTTATGGCAAGGGCCGAGGCGATCAGTTCGCGGGCTTCCTCAGGCCGTCCTTGCTGCGCCCGCAGCACGCCCAGCATGTGGCGAGGGCCAAAGGCCTTGGGCGCAGCTGCCAGGACTTGCAGATATAGCCGCTCGGCCTCAGCAAGCTGGCCGCGCTGGTGCAGCGCCGCGGCCTGGCCGAATAAGTCCTGGGATGCCATCTGGGTGTCGTCCGGCCTGCTTGCGTCGCTGCGCCAGAAGCCTAAAATCGGCGTCTTCATGCAGCAAGAATCCGACATTACCGTGGTCGTCACTTCGTGCAACCGCCACGACCTGCTGGCGCGCACCCTGGAAAGCTTTCGCAGCCACGAAAGCGAGGGGTGGGTGGCGCGCATCCTGGTGGCCGAGGACGGCGATGCCGATCCGGCCGAAGTGTGCCGGCGCTTCGGCGCCGAATATTTCCGCACCAGGGAACGGGTGGGGCAGATAAAGCTGATCGACCAGGCCTATGCGCAGGTGACCACGCCTTACATCTTCCATCTCGAGGATGACTGGGAATTTTACCGCGCGGGATTCATGCAGCGCAGCCGCGCCATCCTGGAAGTCGACCCGTCCACGCTGCTGGTGCAGCTACGCCCCTGGAACGACAATAACGGCCATCCGCTCAGCTTTGCCGCGCCGGACCGCTCGTTCGGGGTGCTGGCCACTGGCTATTGCGATTGCTGGCACGGCTTTACGCTCAATCCCGGGCTGCGCCGGCTGTCGGACTATCAGCGGCTGGGCGGCAGCTATGAGCGCCAGCCCAAGACCATGTATGTGGTGGCCAAGACGCCCACCGCCGCGCTGCCGTTCGAAGTGGAGGCCAGCGCCTTTTATTACCGGCTGGGCTATCGCGCCGTGATCCTGGATGAGACCGGCTATGTCCGCCACATCGGGGGCGAGCGCCATGTTCCGCACCCGGCTGATGCGGGATCGAACTTGCAGGGCGTACCGCGCAACGATCCATGCCCCTGCGGCTCCGGCAAGAAGGTCAAGCACTGCCACGGCGCGCTGGTCTGACAACAAGAAGAAGAGAGCCTTCCATGAAAAAACTCATCCTGCTGCTGGCACTGTTGCCCACGCTTGCCATCGCGCAGGCACCCAATCCGCCGGTCAAACCCGAACTGACCGAATTGTGGACGCCGGTGCCGCGCAAGGTCGCGCCGGGCGCGCTGCCCGGGCAGCCGCCGTCGGATGCGATTGTCCTGTTCAATGGCCGCGATCTCGACAACTGGGAAAGCGTCAATGGCGGCAAGGCGGAATGGACGGTCGGCAAGGACGAGTTCTTCGTCGCGCCCAAGGCGGCCTCGATCCGCACCAAGGAGAAGTTCGGCGATGTGCAGCTGCATGTCGAATGGATGATCCCGGTGCTGCCGGCGAACCGCAAAGGGCAAGACCGCGGCAACAGCGGCATCTTCCTGCAAGGCCTGTATGAGGTGCAGGTGCTCGATACGCTGGACAATCCCACCTATGTGAACGGGCAGGCCGGTTCGATCTACAAGCAATATGCGCCGCTGGTGAATGCGCTCAAACCGGCGCCGGCCTGGCAGAGCTATGACATCATCTACACCGCGCCGCGCTTTTACGGCGACGGGAGTCTCGCGGAGCCGGCGCGCATGACGATCTTCCTCAACGGCATCCTGGTGCAGCACAATGTGCCGCTGCTGGGTCCGACTGAGTATCGCGGCATTCCCGTGTACAAGCCGCATGGCGACGGCGTCATCATGCTCCAGCAGCACAATAACGAAGTGCATTACCGCAATATGTGGCTCAGGAAGCTTTAGCGTCCGCCAGCCGCAGGTCGTCGCTGCGCTGGACGCGGTAGAAGGTTTCCAGCATCACCGCGATCACGCGGCCGGCATGGGGTGACAGCCGGCCCAGAATGGCTTCCCGGGTCACCCCGAACATGCCGGCGCTTTCCGGATCATCCGGGGTGGGGCGCTCAAAGCCCATGCTCCAGCCGCCAAAGGCGCGGTCCTCGACCTCGCGGTCCAGCAGCATGCGCACTTCCCAATGACGGCGGTCGGTGCAGATGCGCATATAGAGTTCGCGCACCGTGCGTTCTTCGCCTTCCAGGATCTGCAGGAAACCGCCATCGATGTAGATCAAGAGGCCGGTCACGCCCAGCAGGGGGTTGTTGGCGCGGGACGCGGCCAGGATGTCGTTCAAAACGCCGGGCGCGATATCCCGTGGTGTGCTGCTGACGTACAAAAGCTGGCGCATGGCACCAGCCTGTCACAACAGGATTGAAAGAAAGTGAAAAGGCCCGCCAGACATCTGGCGGGCCTTTTCCTGGATTTTTGAAAAACTACTGCGCCGGAGCGGGAGCGGGCGTGGCCGCGGCGGGCTCAGCCGGGGCGGCCGGAGCGGCAGCGACCTCAGCTGGGGCGGGCGCGGCAGGTGCGGGTTTCTGGGCAGCCGCCTTGGCCTCGGCGACCTCCTTTTCATACTCCAATTCCATTTGCCGGATCTGGGCGCGTTCCGCGCGGCGGGCGGCGGTTTCCGCGGCCTGGTCACCCCAGCGTCCCTGAGCCAGGGCTGGCGTGGCAACAACGGACAAGGCCAGAATCGACAAGGCAAGTTTCTTGAAAGGCATGTTGGCGCTCCCTGATATTCTTATGGGTGATAAATTGCCATGAGAGGGGCGGGGCGGCAATCCCTGTTGTTTTTTGGGGGGCGCCCCGATAGGACCGGTTCCCATGCCGCTCCATATCATCAAGCTTTGCGTGGGCTGCGACAGCCTCTCCGAACTGGCCGATTGGCAAAAAAAGCGGCTGAAAGAAAAGCGCGCCAAGGGTCAGAAGCCGGAACTGGTGCATATTACCCGCATGATGCCCAAGCGGACCGACGAGGTTCTGGCGGGGGGATCGCTCTATTGGGTAATTAAAGGGCAGATTGCTGCACGGCAAAAACTGCTGGAGTTCCGCGAAGTTAAAAAGAACGGCATTCCGCATTGCGGCCTTGTCCATGACAGGGAACTTGTCCCCGTGGTGGCCCGGCCGCGCCGGGCCTTTCAGGGCTGGCGCTATCTGGAAGCCGCAGATGCACCGCCCGACCTGTCCCGCACCCGGGGGGCCAAGGACCTGCCTGAGTCGCTGCAGCGCGAACTGGCGGCGCTGGGACTGCTCTGAGGTTCCAGCCGCCGGGCGGCATGTAGACTGCCGGCATGGGGAATCGCTTTGTGATCTGGCCGGTCGCCGCCGCCTGGGCGGTGTTCGCGGCACTGGCGCTGTGGCTGACGCATGGCGCCGTTTCGCTCGACACCGACAGCGCGCTGCGTCTGGTGCAGGTGCGTGACCTGCTGGCGGGGCAGGGGTGGTTCGATACTGTCCAGCACCGCCTGAACACGCCCGATGGTGTGCCGATGCACTGGTCGCGGCTGGTGGACGGGCCGCTGGCGCTGCTGGCGCGGGTGTCGGAAGGTTTCGCGCTCGCCGCCTGGCCGCTGTTGTGGCTGGGGTGCGTGCTGCTGCTGCTGTCGCGCATCGCCTTTGTGCTGGGCGGGCGGGCGGCGGCGATCACGGTGCTGCTGCTGGCGCTGCTTTGCACCGAAATCTTCGGCACCTTCTCGCCGGGCAATATCGACCATCACGGAATGCAACTGGCGCTGATGCTGGCGGCACTTCTCGGGCTGGTGGAACAGCGGCCTGTTTTTGCCGCTGCCGCGATAACGCTGAGTTTGGGCGTCGGGCTGGAAAGTCTGCCCTATGTGTTGGTGGCGATTGCCGCCGCCGCCGTCTCGCTGAAGGACGATGCGGCGCGAGCGCGAGCCTTCGGCCTGGCGCTGGCGGGCATGGCGCCAGCATTGCTGCTGGCGGTGTCGGCCTGGCGCGCCGTGCCGGTCTGCGATTCCTATTCGCTGCTCCATGCCGTGCTGCTGACGGTGGGCGGTGGCGGGATCGCCGGCATCTCGCTGCTCAACCGTCACAAGCTGGCGGCGTTCGCGGCGCTGGCGGTGGTGCTGCTGGGGCTGGCGAGCCTGATGAACCCGGTCTGCTTCGCCGGTCCCTATGCCGGGATGGACGACCGCATCCGCATGATCTTCCTGTCCCGCATCAACGAGGCGCGTCCGGTGTGGGAGTTCCTCTCCTTCGCGCCCAGCCAGACCGTGGGGGGCTATTTCTATGCCGTCTTTGCGGTGGCGCTGTGCGCCTTCGCAGCCCCGGGGCGTCCGCGCAATTGTGTCATCGCCTTGGCCACCACCGCATTGCTGGTCGCCACCGTCCAGATCCGGGGTGTGAACTTCGCCATCCTCTTCGCCCTGCCGGGCCTGGCGGCGGCGCTGACGCGGCTGGCGCTGCCGCGCGGCATCGTCTGGCTGGCGGTCGCCATCCTGCTGGGCAACAGCGGTGCCTTCACCCTGGCAGGCGTCCTGCTGGAAGGTCCCGACAAGGTGCAGGCGCGCGTGGCGGCCTTCCACCGCCAGCAAGCCTGCGGCAGTCCGCAGGCCATGGCGCTGCTGCGGGATCGTCCGACCGGTCGGGTCGCCGCCTTTGTCGATCAGGGTCCGGCCATCCTGGCCTATACCAAACATGCGGCCATCGCCGGGCCCTATCACCGCAACCAAGCGGGTATCCTCGACACCTATGAGATATTCACCGGACCGGATGCGCCGGCGATCCTGAAACGGCGCGGCATCGATTATCTGATGACCTGCCGCGCCGCGCCCGACTGGGAATTTTATCGCGCTCGAGGCGGTCTGGTGGCGCAGCTTGCGGCGGGGCAGGTGCCCGGCTGGTTGACGCCCGCGGGAAAGAGCGGCGATGTCGAACTCTACCGGATAACTAGATAGCCATATTGTCGATCAGCCGGGTCTTGCCGATCTTGGCCGCCGCCAGCACGCGCGCCGGACGTTCCAGCGCCGCGATATGATCGAGGCTGCCGGCATCGCGTATGGCGACATAGTCCACGTGATCGAATCCAGCATCGTACAGGCTCTGGATTCCCGCCGCTTCCGCCGCCCGCAAATCGCCCAGCCGCGCGGCGGCGATAACATCCTTCAGGATGACATTGAGACGGGCGGCAATGCCGCGTTCGGCGGGCGACAGATAGGCGTTGCGCGACGACATGGCCAGGCCATCGGCCTCGCGCAAGGTCGGCGCGCCCAGCACCTGGGTGGGCAGCGCCAGATCGCGCACCAGCCGCTGCACCACCAGAAGCTGCTGATAGTCCTTTTCCCCGAACACCGCGATGTCGGGACTGGCGGCGATCAGGAGCTTGGCGACCACGGTGGCGACGCCGGCAAAGAAATGCGGACGGAAGTCCGTTTCCAGCCCATGCGACGGTCCGCCGACGGTAATGGTGGTGGCGTGACCGTCCGGATACATCTCCCGCGCGGTGGGGGCGAAGACGATGGCGGCGCCGTCGCCCAGCCGGGCCATGTCCGCCTCCAGCGTGCGCGGATAGGCGTCGAAATCCTCATGCGGCGCGAACTGGGTGGGATTGACGAAGATGCTGACCACCACATGGGCGGCATGTTTCTTGGCTTCCGTCACCAGCGAGACATGGCCTTCATGCAGGGCGCCCATGGTGGGGACCATGGCGATGGGGGCCGGCCTCAGCGCCGCGATGGTGCGGCGCAGATCCGAAACGGTCGAAACGAGCTGTGGCACCTAGCGGGTCTGCACGGCCGCGAAACAGGTCTGGCCGCGCTGGGTCAGGCGGGTGCAGACATCACGCGCCTCGCGTTCCGCGAACAGGCCGAACCGGGCGCGATACATGGTGTGCCCGTTGCTCTGCACCGGTGCGATGATGCGTTCGGCGCGCGCCAGCACGTCCTGCGCCTTGCCGGCATAGGCGGCGAGCTGGGCGCTGGCCAAAGCCTTGTCGGCATAGGCGCCGATCTGGATGGTCCAGTTGCGGCCCGGCACCGGCGACGGGTCGGCATCGCCTTCGCCCGCATCCTCGCGCAGGGAGGGACGCATCTGCGGCCGGGGCGCATTCACCACTGTCTTGATCAGCGTGGCCTGCTGCGCGGTCAGGAAACCGTTGTCGGGACGGGGCGTGGGGCGGATGGCGGGAATGTTGGCCGATGCAACACGGACTTCCGGCTTGGGCGGAACGGCGGCGACAGCAGGCTGCCGCGGTTTGGTGGTCGTACCGTCGGCTTGGATGACCGAGAAATTCTCGTCGGGCGCGCGCACCGCTTCGGCGGCATCCTCATCGTCGCGCTGCACGGTGCTGGGCACCGGCGACAAGGCGGCGAACTGGCTTTGCAGCGAGGTGCTGACCTGCGGCAGGCTGAAGCCGGCGGTGGCGGGGGCAGGTGCGTTCTGGGCCACCTGCTGCCACGGCACGGTGGTGCGGGCCACCAGCGTGGGATTGGCGGTGATCTGGTCGAAGGTCTGATCCAGCAGCCGGACCATTTCCATGTCGCGGCGCACGGCGGTGCGCCCGCCCATAACAACGGCGATAACATGGTTGCCGCCGCGCACGACCGAACTGACAAGGTTGAAGCCGCTGGCGCCGGTATAGCCGGTCTTGATGCCGTCGGCGCCGTTGTAGCGGCCGATCAGATTGTTATGGCCGCCAAACCAGGTGTTTTTGTACTGGAAGCCCGACAGGCTGAAATAGGGGAAATACTGCGCATGGTCATAGGCCAGCCGCCGGCCCAGAGTCGCCATGTCTGCGGCGGTGCTGATCTGCAGCGGATCGGGCAGGCCGGAGGCATTGTGGAAGTTGGTCGAGCGCATGCCGAGCTGGCGCGCCTTTTCCGTCATCATCACCGCGAAGTGCGATTCGGTGCCGCCCAGCGCTTCGGCCACCACCACCGCCACATCGTTGGCGCTGCGCACCACCAGGGCGCGAATGGCGGTGTCCACGGCAATGGTCTGGCCACGGCGCAGGCCCAGCTTGGTCGGCTTTTGGATCGCGGCGCGCTGGCTGACCGGCAGCGGCGTTTCCATGGTGAGCTTGCCCGCCTTGAGCGCGTCGAACAGCAGGTAGAGCGTCATCATCTTGGTTAGCGAAGCCGGACGGCGCTCCGCCGTTTCGTTGCGGGCATACAGGACTTTGCCGGTCACGCCGTCGATCACCAGCGCGGCATCCTTGAGGGGATCGGTGGGACTGCGCGGCATGCGAACGGTGGTGCGGTTGGCGCGGTGCGATTTGGCGCCCTTGCGCTTGGCGGCTTCGGCCGGCGCCGTCAGGCCAGCCAGGATCAGGCTCGCCAGAAAGAGCACGATCAGGGCGATGGAGCCCGATAGGCGATACCGAAACGGTAAAGACACAGCTAACCCCAAAACCCGGATCACTCCTGTGGTCAAAAGACCAAATTGTGACACATTCCGCAAGCCAAAACCGGAATCTACTATGCGTTTCCGGGCTTTACGAAGGCTTAACGAATTCCTAGGAGTTCCCGGAGTTGCAGGGCAGCGAAAAAATGGTGCGACGCAACAATTAACCCTTGACGGGGCAGGGATGCTCCCTCATATAGGTCATGTTGCAGTGCAACAGGCCGCCGGAGAACCGGTCGTGCCCTTAACAATCAGGAAGGACATGACATGAGCAAAGCAAAAGTGGCCGACAAGGCAACCGCCACGGCCGAAACCGCCCTCGAAAACGGCACCGCTGCCCTGAAGACCGGCCTGGAAAAGGCCCTGAAGGGTTATGAGGCTTTCGTGACCTACGGCAAGGACAATGCCGAAGCCGTCACCAAGTCCGCCACGGTCACCGGCAAGGGCATCGAGACCATCAACGGCGAAATCTATTCCTATTCCAAGCAGTCGATCGAAGACTCGGTCGCCGCCACCAAGGCCGTTCTGGGTTCCAAGTCGATCCATGAAGCGTTCGAAATCCAGACCGACTTCGCCAAGTCGGCCTTCGAAGCCTATGTCGCCGAACTGAGCAAGATCAGCGAACTCGCCACCGCGACCACCAAGGACAGCTACGCGCCGTTCAAGGGCCGCGTTCAGGCCTGGCTCGACACGGTCCAGACCGTCCGCGCCTAAGTTCTTTTTCTATCGCATTGCGAAGGGCTCCGGTCTTGATGACCGGGGCCCTTTTGCTTTGGTCGGCGAGAATCGTTGAAAAATGCAGCCGCGATAACCAGATAGGCTGATCCCACTAGCCAGCGGCCCAATCTGGTTTAGGATGGGCGCAGCAACGAAGAATCCGGCGATGAACGATTCGGGCGACAACAATGACGATCAGAACGGGTCGGGCAACACCGGCACCGGGATCGTCACCAAAACGCGCCCCAAGACCAAGAAGCCCAGCCTCTACAAGGTGCTTCTGCTGAACGACGACTACACGCCGATGGAATTCGTCGTCCACATCCTGGAGAAGATTTTCAGCAAGAACCGCGAAGAGGCGGTGGATGTCATGCTGCATGTCCATCGCCACGGCGTGGGCATTTGTGGCGTTTTTACGTTCGAGGTTGCGGAAACAAAAGTCGCCCAGGTGATTGAATTCGCCCGGCGGCACCAACATCCTCTACAATGTACGATGGAGAAGGAGTAGCGCGGCATGCCGTCACTTTCGCGGAGTTTGGAACAGGCACTGCACCACGCCATCAAGCTCGCCAGCGACCGGCATCACGAATATGCCACGCTCGAGCATCTTCTCCTTGCGCTGATGGATGACGCCGACGCCAGCCAGGTCATGAAGGCCTGCAATGTCGACATGGATGCGCTGAAGAAGTCGGTCCAGAAATATATCGAGGAAGACCTCTCCACCCTCGTGCTGGACGATTCCGACGAAGCCAAGCCCACCACCGGCTTCCAGCGGGTGGTGCAGCGCGCCGTCCTCCATGTCCAGAATTCCGGCCGCGATGAAGTGACCGGCGCCAATGTGCTGGTGGCACTGTTCACCGAGCGCGAAAGCCATGCGGTTTATTTCCTGCAGGAGCAGAACATGAACCGGCTGGATGCGGTGAGCTATATCAGCCACGGCATCGCCAAGCGCCCGGGCATGAGCCAGCCCAAGCAGGTGCGCGGCAGCGAAGAGGAAGAGGAGGCTGAGAAGCAGCCCAAGCAGGGCACCGAGGCTCTCGAAGCCTATTGCGTCAACCTCAACGAGAAAGCCAAGTCCGGCAAGGTCGATCCCCTGATCGGCCGGGCCGCCGAAGTGGACCGCACCATCCAGATCCTGTGCCGCCGCCAGAAGAACAACCCGCTGTTCGTGGGCGATCCCGGCGTGGGCAAGACCGCCATCGCCGAAGGCCTGGCGCGCAAGATCATCCGCGGCGAAGTCCCCGAAGTGCTGCGCGGCTCTGTGATCTATTCACTGGACATGGGCTCGCTGATCGCCGGCACCCGCTATCGCGGCGATTTCGAGGAACGCCTCAAGACGGTCGTGAAAGAGCTTGAGAATCTCAAGGGCGCCATCCTTTTCATCGATGAAATCCACACCGTGATCGGGGCAGGGGCCACCTCGGGCGGCGCCATGGACGCCTCCAACCTGCTCAAGCCCGCGCTGGCGCAAGGTACGCTGCGCTGCATCGGCTCGACCACCTACAAGGAATACCGCCAGTATTTCGAAAAGGACCGCGCCTTGGTGCGCCGGTTCCAGAAGATCGACGTGGCCGAACCCACGGTCGAGGATTCCGTCAAGATTCTGATGGGGATCAAGAGCTACTTCGAGAACTACCACAAGCTGCGCTACACCGCCGACGCCATCAAGGCGGCGGTCGAGCTGTCCGCCAAGTACATCAATGACCGCAAGCTGCCCGACAAGGCGATCGACGTGATCGACGAACTGGGCGCCTCGCAGATGCTGCTGCCGGAAAGCCGCCGCAAGAAGGTGGTCAATGTGCGCGACGTTGAAGAGATCGTCGCCAAGATCGCCCGCATTCCCGCCAAGTCCGTATCCAAGGACGATGCCGAGGCGCTCAAGACGCTGGAGGCCGATCTGGGCCGCGTGGTCTATGGCCAGGACGTCGCCATCAGCGCGCTGGCCACCGCCATCAAGCTGGCGCGCGCCGGCCTGCGCCAGCCGGAAAAGCCGATCGGCTCATACCTGTTCTCCGGTCCCACCGGCGTCGGCAAGACCGAAGTCGCCAAGCAACTCGCCAGCATACTGGGCGTGGAATTCCTGCGCTTCGACATGAGCGAGTATATGGAGCGCCACACCGTGTCGCGCCTGATCGGCGCGCCGCCGGGCTATGTCGGTTTTGACCAGGGCGGGCTTCTGACCGACGGCGTCGACCAGCATCCGCACTGCGTGCTGCTGCTGGACGAAATCGAAAAGGCGCATGGCGATCTCTACAACATCCTGTTGCAGGTGATGGACCATGGCAAACTCACCGACCATAACGGCAAGAAGATCGACTTCCGCAATGTGGTGATGATCATGACCACCAATGCGGGTGCCTCCGACGCCGCCAAGGATGCCATCGGTTTCGGCCGCGGCAAGCGCGAAGGCGAGGACGAGGAAGCCATCAAGAAGCTGTTCACGCCCGAGTTCCGCAACCGCCTGGATTCCATCATCACCTTTGCGCCGCTGACCCGCGGCACCATCGACAAGGTGGTGGAGAAGTTCGTGCTGGAACTCGAAGCGCAGCTTGCCGACCGCGATGTCACCTTTGACCTGACGCCGGAAGCCACCCGCTGGCTGGGCGAAAAGGGTTACGACGATGCCTTTGGCGCCCGTCCGCTGGCCCGCGTGATCCAGGACAATATCAAGAAGCCACTGGCCGATGAGATCCTGTTCGGCAAGCTCAAGGATGGCGGCACGGTTCGCGTGCTGCTGGACCGCGAGAAGGACAAGCTGGCGTTCGAGTTCATCCCGGCGGCCGAAGCCAAGCCGCGCGCGCCGCGCACGGGCAAGAAAAAATCAGCCGACGTTGAGGAATAGGGAGATACGCATGAAAAGGATTGCAGGTTTTGCCGCGATGGCGGTTTTCGCCGCGTCGCCCGCCTTCGCCCATCATGGCTGGAGCGGGCAGGAGGGCAAACTCGTCGATATGACCGGCACGGTGGTGCAGAGCGTCAGCCTCGCCGGGCCGCATGGCACGATGAAAGTCAAGGTCGATAACGAAGTGTGGGATATCACCCTGGCGCCGCCGGCCCGCACCAGTGGCGCAGGTCTGACCGAGGGAAAAATTCCCGTCGGTGCCACCGTCACTGTGCGCGGCAATCGCAGCATCCAGGGCGCGCGTCATGAGATGAAGACCATCTCGGTGAAGCACGGCAAGGACGAGTACCGCGTCTATCCCGAACGCGATAGGTGAGTTTACCGCAGTTCCTCCTCTGGCTCGAAGGCTCGGGCCTTGGCCAGTTCACGCGTTCCCTGGGCGTGTGGAGCTATGGCACCATCAACCTGGTCCATATCCTCGGCATTGCGATGCTGTTCGGCTCGATCCTGTTGCTGGATCTGAGGCTTCTGGGCGCGTGGCGGCAGGTACCGCTGGCGGCGCTGTCGGGGCCGACCACCTTCATGGCCCGCATCGGTTTTGCCGTGGCGGTGTGCTCGGGCATCCCGATGCTGTCGGTTAATGCCTCCGAATATATCGGCAACCCGTTCCTGCTGGTGAAATTCCCCGCCATCGGGTTGGCGCTGCTGAATGTCTGGCTGGTGCACCGTTCGGAAGCGTGGCGGGCGCACCGGTTGCGCGAGCTGATGCCGCGCGAACGCAAGCGTCTGGCCATCGGCGCCGCGCTGTCGCTGACCTTCTGGCTGACCGCCATCCTTGGCGGACGCATGCTGGGTTACTGGTAAGCCCTACAAAGGCTCTTCGTGATGCACCACGGCGGGCGGGGCGGCGAACAGCGGGCCCAGGATGGCGCGCCACTGCGTGAAGGCGTCGGATTGGCGAAAGCCCACCGTGTGGTCTTCCAGCGTGTCCCACCATACCAGCAGCAGGAAGTCCTCCGGGTTCTCGATGCCGGGACGCATCTCCACCTTGCGGCAGCCTTTCGAGCCTTCGATGTGCGGCCGCGCGTTGGCGAAGGCGGTTTTGAAAGCCTCGGCCTGGCCGGGCTTCACGCTGATAAGGGCGCGTTCGAGGATCACAAGGCACTCCTGATTTTTGCGGCGATGGGTTCAAGGCGCGCCGCCTCTACCATGGCTTTGCCGTGCGGCGCCATGGGCACGCCTTCCCAGCGCGGGATGACGTGAAAATGGATGTGGAAGACGCTCTGGCCGGCGGCGGCGCGGTTGTATTGCTTGATCAGGATACCGTCCGGCGCCAGCGCCTTGTCCGCTGCTTTGGCGATCTTTTGCACCGTCGCCATCATCGCGCTCAGGCCTTCGGGTGAAAGGCTCAGAATGTCTTCCGCCGCTTCCTTTGGCACTACCAGCACATGGCCATCGGCTTCCGGCATCACGTCCATGAAGGCCAGGGTCCTGGCGTCCTCAAAGACTTTCACCGCCGGAATTTCGCCGCGCAGGATTCTGGCGAAGATGTTGTTGTTGTCGTAGGCCATCTACTTTCCTTTCTTGAACGGCGCGTGTGCCGCCAGTTCCGCGATATGGTCGGTCACCGCCGCGCGCTCCGCGCCCAGGAAATTGTCCACCGCCCGCGCCAGCCCTTTGTGCACGATGACATGGGCGCTGTAGGTTTCCACCGGCAGGTAGCCGCGCAGCAATTTATGCTCGCCCTGGGCCCCGGCCTCAACCCGTTTCAGCCCCCGCGCAATGGCGAAATCGATCGCCTGGTAATAGCAGGTCTCGAAATGCAGGAAGGGGACGTAATCCGCCGCGCCCCAGTTGCGCCCGAACAGCACGCCTTCGCCGAACAGGTTTAGCGCACCCGCGATGTATTTCCCGTTCTGCTTTGCCATCAGCAATAGCGTTTGGTGGGACAGGCTTTGCCCTAGCCGGGAAAAGAAATCGCGGGTGAGGTAGGGCGTCCCCCATTTGCGCCCGCCCGTGTCCATGTAGAAATCGAAGAACTGGTCCCAATGGGCTTCGGTGATGTCCGCGCCGGTCAGCCAGTCAAAGGTAACACCCGCCTCCCGCACCGAAGCGCGTTCCTTGCGCAGATTCTTGCGCTTGGCCGATGAGAGTTCGCCCAGGAACTGGTCGAACGAAGTATAGCCCGGATTTTCCCAGTGAAACTGCTGGCCGGTGCGCAGCAGGTAACCGGCTTCACCCGCCGCCTGCCATTCCGCGCGCGTCAGGAAGGTGATGTGCAGCGAGGAGGCACCAAGCTGCGTCGTGGCGCCCGCCGCCGTCTTCAGCAGCGCCTGCGCATTTCCCAGCAAGCGCTTGCCGGTGACCGGCGTGAACGGCACGGCGCATTGCAGCTTGGGATAATAATCGCCGCCGGCGCGCTCCAGCGCTTCGGCCCAGCCATGGTCGAAGACATATTCGCCCTGGGAATGGCTTTTCAGGTACATCGGCATCAGCCCGTCGTCCATCAAGAGATGGGCGGGCTGCCAGCCGGTCTGGCGGGCGGCCGAGCCGGATTGCTCCAGCGCCGCGAAAAACTCGTAGGTCGTGAAAGGATGCGGCTCGGCCAGGCCTTGCGGATTGGCAAGCGCGTTCCAGCGCGCCGCGCCAATCTCCACCGCACTGGTAATAAGCCTTGCGCCCGTCACTTGATCTCGAAGATCGCGTCCACTTCCACCGCCACACCGCGCGGCAGCGAGCCGACGCCGATGGCGGCGCGGGCATGCTTGCCGGCATCGCCGAACACCGCGGCGAACAGGTCGGAGGCGCCGTTACCGACTTCCGGGTGCTGGGTATAATCCGGCGTGGCGTTGACGAAGACCCCGACGCGCACGACTTTCGTCACCCGGTCCAGGTCGCCGACGGCGGCTTTCAACTGCGCCAGTACATTGATGGCGCAAAGCTGCGCCGCCGCCTGGCCCGCTTCCATCGGCACATCCACGCCCAGCTTGCCGACATACTTGATCGCGCCATCGGCGATGGGAATCTGCCCCGAGACGAACACCAGATTGCCGCTGATGGTGCAGGGCACATAGGACGCGACCGGCACCGGCGGGGTGGGCAGGGTGACGCCAAGCTCTTTCAGGCGGGCTTCGATGACGGACATATGAACCTCAATGGGAAGGCGCAAAGCCTATCAGAGGCGGGGCTTTTTGAAAGCGCGGCCCTTTCCGACCGCCTCGCCACCGAACTTCGCCCGAATCTTGTCCATCGCCCGTTCAGCCGCCGCGCGCTTGTCGCCTTCGCTGTCGATCAGGCTGGCGGGATCGGCCCCGATGTCCGGCGCCAGATTGGACAGGCCCACGCCCAGCAGGCGGAAACGGGTGCCGTCGGCTTCGCGCTTCAGGGCGGGCAGGGCGGTGCGGAAGATGCGATCGGCAAGCTGGGTGGGCGCGTCCAGCGAGTTGCTGCGGGTCCGCAAGCGGAAATCCGAGGTCTTGAGCTTCAGCACGATGGTCTTGCCCGCCAGGCCGCAGGATTTCGCCCGGGCGCTGACCCGCTCGGCCTGCCGCCACAGCACGCTTTCCAGGTCGGCCAGCCGCGACAGGTCGGTGTTGAAGGTGGTCTCCGACGATATGGTCTTCATCTCGCCGCCGGGATCGACAGGCCGGTGGTCCTGCGCATTGGCCATGCGGTGCAGCCACAATCCGGTCGCCCCGTAACGCCGGGCCAGTTCGCGCGGATCGGCGTCCTGCAACTGGCCGACCAGGGTGAGGCCATCGCGCTCCAGTTGCGCCTGCATCACTTTCCCCGCGCCGCGCATGATGCCGATCCGCTTGTCGCGCAGGAAGCTCTTGGCCTCCGCCATGCCGATCACGGCGAAACCGCGCGGCTTGTCCAGCTCGCTCGCCAGCTTGGCCAGGAACTTGTTGCCCGACAGGCCGACCGACACGGTGATGGCGATCTCGCGCTCGATCCGCGCCGCCAGCGCGGCCATGGTCTGGGCGGGCGTGCGGTGATGGATGCGCTGGGTGCCCGAAAGGTCGAGATAGGCTTCGTCCAGCGACAGCGGCTCCACCAGCGGCGTCAATTCCTCCATCATCTGGCGGATCTGCCGCGCCACCTGGCTGTAATGGGCATGGCGCGGCTTGAGGATCACCGCCTGCGGGCACAATCGCTTGGCCTGGAACATCGGCATGGCCGAGCGCACGCCATAGGTGCGGGCGATATAGCAGCAGGTCGAGACCACGCCGCGCGTCTCCCCGCCCACGATCAGCGGCCTGTCTTTGAGCGCGGGATCGTCGCGCTTTTCGATGGCGGCATAAAAGGCGTCGCAATCCATATGCGCGATGGCCAGCGTGTCCAGTTCGGGATGCGCCAGCACCCGGGTCGAGCCGCAATGGGGGCAGGGCGCATCGGCCTTCGCATCACCCAGGCAGTCGCGGCAGAAGGCCGGCCAGCTTTCTATTCCGGCCACAACCAGGCGGCTCCTCTCACGCCAGGAGCGTCGGCAAGAGCCGGAGCGACCAAAAAAGCCGAGCGGCGTTCGCCTTGGGATGAGTGAAGGATTTTCATGGTTCAGATTCTGGCCAAAGCCATGCTGCTCCGCGAACGCCGCTCGAATCACCGTGCATGTTTTTCACGATCCTTGGCGGCGATCCCAGGTGAAAGCCGTACTTTTCGACCAGCGGCGGCAGGTCCCGGTACAGACGTTCGATATTCGACAAGCCGCCGCCCAGCACGATCACATCGGGGTCCAGGATATTGACCATGGTCGCCATGCTGCGGGCCAGCCGGTCGGTCAGCCGGTCCATGGCCGCGCGTTCCTCGGCGCCGTCCGATGCCGCGATGTCCTCCGCTGTGGCTTCACGCCCCGCGACGCGCCGAAATTCCGCGGCCAGCGCCGGACCGCTGCACCAGCTTTCCAGGCAGCCGCGCTTGCCGCAGTAGCAGGCGGGCGCGTGAACCACTTCTTCCACCGATGGGCTGGGCAGGGGGATGTGCCCCCATTCGCCGCATACGCCATGCGCCCCGGCCAATACCTTGCCATCCACCACCACGCCGCCGCCCACGCCGGTGCCGGCGATCACGCCGAACACCACCGCCGCGCCCGCCGCGGCGCCGTCGCTGGCTTCCGACAGCGCGAAACAGTTGGCGTCATTGGCCAGGCGCACCGCGCGGCCCAGCGCGGCTTCAAGGTCGCGGCGGAAAGGCTTTCCGATCAGCCAGGTCGAATTGGCGTTCTTGATCAATCCTTGCGGCGTTTCGCAGCCGGGAAGGGCGATGCCCACACTGCCGGTAACACCGGTCTGCTTTTCGGCCTCGCGCACCAGTTCGGCCAGCGTCCTGACGGTGCCGTCATTGTCGCGCGCCGTCGCCACGCGCTTGCGCCAGCGCTCGGCGCCGCCGGGTGCGAGCGCCAGCAATTCGGTCTTGGTGCCGCCGAGATCGATCCCGAAACGCATCAGATTTCCCGCAGCTCTTCCCGGCCAAACGCCCGGCGCGCCGCATGGACATCCTTCGGCTCCACCGAAGCGGCCTCGCAAAAGCGCATCAGCAGGTCCTCATGGCCAAGCAAAAAATCCAGGACGGCCCCGTTCATCTCCGGGCTGCCCGCGCCCTCCCTGAGGGCCCCGGCATCGATCCCCGACTGGTCCAGGAAGCGCTTAATGCCGTCTTCCTCCCCGGCCAGCCAGCCAAGGGCCTCCAAAGCCAGGATTTCCGCGTTTTCTGAGGTCATGGGGCCGGGCATCGTCAAGGGAGCGTTAAGAGATAATCCCTAATACTGGTCAAAACAGCCAGAGCCCGTTTTGGGCGCTGGGAGTGGCGGTATTCCGCCGGAGAGCAACCATGGACGCCAAAGCCAAGACGGTCCTGATCGTGGAAGACAATGAGCTCAACATGAAGCTCTTTCACGACCTGCTCGACGCCCATGGCTACAACATCCTGCAGACCAAGGATGGCATGGAAGCGCTGGACATTGCGCGCGAACACCATCCCGACCTGATCCTGATGGATATCCAGCTGCCGGAAGTTTCGGGCCTGGAAGTCACCAAATGGCTCAAGGAAGACGATTCGCTCAAGGGTATTCCCGTCGTTGCCGTCACCGCCTTCGCCATGAAGGGCGACGAGGAAGTCATCCGCCAGGGTGGCTGCGAGGCCTATATCTCCAAGCCCATTTCGGTGACCAGCTTTCTGGAAACCGTGCGGCGCTTCATCGGCTAAGTCATGACAGCGCGGGTTCTCGTCGTTGATGACATCCTCTCCAACGTCAAGCTTCTGGAAGCGAAGCTGACGGCGGAGTATTTCGAGGTCATCACAGCATTCAACGGGTTGGAGTGCCTCGCCAAGATGGACGAGGGCGCGCCCGACATCGTGCTGCTCGACGTGATGATGCCCGGCATGGACGGCTTCGAAGTCTGCCGCCGCATCAAGTCCAATCCCAAGACCGCCCATGTCCCCGTGGTGATGGTGACCGCGCTGGACCAGCCGTCCGACCGCGTCGCCGGCCTGGATGCAGGGGCCGACGATTTCCTCACCAAGCCAGTGGACGATGCCGCGCTGTTCGCCCGCGTGCGCTCCCTGGTGCGCCTGAAGATGATGACCGACGAACTGCGCATGCGCGAGTCGACGGGACAGGGCATGGGCCTGATCGATCCGGCCGAGACGCTGATCGACAACAACCTGTCGGGCCGCATCCTGGTGATCGAGGACCGCGCCGAATCCGTTGCCTGGTTCGCCAGCGCCCTGACGCCGACCCATGAGGTTTCCTCCGCCGACACGTTCGAAGAAGCGCTGGTGCGGGTGAAGGGCGGCGATTACGACCTGATCGTGGTGTCGCTGGGCATGCGCGGCTTTGACGGCTTGCGTCTTTGCTCGCAGCTTCGCTCGCTGCCCGAAGGCCGCCATGTGCCCATTCTGGTTGTCGTCAGCGACGGCGACCGCCGCAAGCTGACCCAGGCACTCGAGATGGGCGTCAACGACTATCTCACCCGCCCGGTGGACAAGAACGAACTGGTGGCCCGCGTGCGCACCCAGCTTCGCAAGAAGAACTATGCCGACCGGCTGCGCCACAATGTCCAGCTCAGCCTGGAAATGGCGATCACCGACCAGCTCACCGGCCTGCACAATCGCCGCTATATGAGCCGCCACCTCGATACGCTGCTGGAAAACGCCAGGAAGAACGAGCGCCCGCTGGCATTCGTCATCATGGACATCGACTTCTTCAAGCAGGTCAATGACACCTATGGCCATGACATCGGCGACGAAGTGCTGAAGGAATTTGCCGCCCGCATTGCCGCCAACACGCGCGGCATCGACCTGGCCTGCCGTTATGGCGGCGAGGAATTCGTGGTCGCCATGCCCGATACCGACATGACGTTTGCCTTCAACATCGCCGAACGGCTGCGCCAGTCGATCGAGACCACGCCGGTCAAGATCAGCCGCGCGCCCAATCAGCTCAACATCACCATCTCCATCGGCATCGCCAAGGCCGAAGGCGAGGGCGACAGCGCCGACAAACTGCTGCACCGCGCCGACCAGGCCCTCTATCGGGCCAAACGGTCAGGCCGTAACAAAGTGGTTGCCGACGCAGCCTAAAGTTCTCCATGGCCGGGCTTGACCCGGCCATCCATTTTTCCAGCATATGGAACGAAGTTGGATGGGCGGCTCAAGGCCGCCCATGGTGATGCTATTTAATCTTCCGCCTCGTCGTCCACGGATTCGTCGCCGGTAGAACCGCCGTTCATCTCCGTGACCCGGTCTATGACCGAAGCCAACACCTGCGACTCCCGCGCGCCGGACACCGCCAGCTTGCCGCCGAAGATCATGGCGGGCACGCCGGTCACGCCCATCTCGCGGGCGATCTGGTCCTCGCGCGCCACCAGCTCCAGGTCGGTGCCGTCTTCCAGCATCTGCGCGGTTTCCACCCCGTCCATGCCGCAGATGTCGGCGATGTCGGCCAGCACGCGGATGTCGCCGATATCCTCGCCATTCTCGAAATAGGCGATGAACAGCCGCTCGACCACTTCGTCCTGCACGCCATGGCCTTCCGCCCAGCGGATCAGGCGATGGGAATCCAGCGTGTTGGGGCGGCGCTGGATGGCCGCGAAGTCGAACGCGATGCCGTCTTTTTCGCCTTCGGCGGCGATCAGCTTGTACATCTCGACAATTTTCTTGGGATCGTCGCCGAACTTGAGGCGCATATAGGCCTGGCGGTCCATGCCGGTGCGCGGCACCGTGGTGTCGAGCTGATAGGGGCGCCACTTCACGTCAAAGACGATGTTGGGGCGCATTTCCATCGCCCGCTGCAGCCGGCGCTTGCCGATGAAGCACCAAGGGCAGACCGTGTCCGAGATCACGTCAATCTGCATGCGTCACTTCAGAATTTGGGCCGTCATCTCGTTGGCGGAGGCGACAACCTTGACCGAGCCCTTGCCCTGCGACTTGAACTCGGCCGTCGCTGTGACGGGCAGAAGGGCGTCGATCACCACCATGCCGGCCGGCGGCGGCGAGGCCACGAACTCGATCGTAAGGGTGCGACTGCTGTCGCTGGGGATGATGTGCAGGCGCGGGCTTTTCCATCCGCCGGTCTGTACCGCGCCATGAACCTGAACCACAACCCTGCCGTCCTTCTGGGTCGCGACCACGCTGTCGATCTTGTAGATGCGCTTGTCCGCCGCCAGCGCGGGCTGGGCGCAAAGCAGGAGGGAAGCGGCCAGGAGAATTTTCGCGCGCATGGAAAGGCCGACTATAGCCCAGATTGGGGCGGCAAAAAGACAGGCTAGATTGCAAGCTCAACCCACACAGGCACATGGTCGGAAGGCTTTTCCGCGGCCCCGCGCACCTCGCGGTCGATGCCGCATTTCTTCAGCCGGTCGGTGGCCTGGGGCGACAGCAGGATGTGATCGATGCGGATGCCGTTGTTGCGTTCCCAGGACCCGAAATAGTCCCAGAAGGTGTAATGGCCGCCTTCGGGATGCAGGGCACGGAAGGCATCGGTGTAGCCCAGATTCTCGATCCGCCGCAGCGCCGCCTTGGATTCCGGCTGGAACAGCGCGTCCTTCAGCCAGGCCTTCGGCCGGGCGGCATCCATGTCCTGCGGGATGATATTATAGTCGCCCATCAGCACCACCGGCTCTTCGCCCTTCAAAAGCCCCTTGGCGTGCAGCCGCAACCGTTCCAGCCAGGCCAGCTTGTAGTCGAACTTCGGACCGGGCCAGGGATTGCCGTTGGGGGCATAGATGGACGCGATCCGCACCATGCCCTTGTCGCCCTTCACCAGCGCTTCGAGATAGCGCGAATGCTCGTCCAGTTCGCCATCGGGGGCGGGCAGGCGGGGCGTGACGTCTTCCATCGGCAGCCGGGAAAGGATCGCGACGCCATTATAGCTTTTTTGTCCGTGTACGGCGCAATTATAGCCGAGGCTTTCGAAAGCTTCCCGCGGAAAGTTCTCGTCGACGGTCTTGATTTCCTGCAGGCAGACGACATCGGGCTTGGCGTCTTTCAGCCAGGCCAAGGCAGGCTCAAGCCGCGCCTTCACCGAATTGACGTTCCAGGTGGCGATTTTCATTCTTAAACTGTGAAGGATGTGCCGCAGCCGCAGGAGGCGGTCGCATTGGGATTGTTGACCTTGAAGGCCTGGCCGATCAGGTCGTCGGTGAAATCGATTTCCGCGCCGGCCAGGAAATCCAGCGACACCGGATCGATCAGCACCCTGGCGCCGCCCTTTTCCACCACCAGATCCTCGTCGAGCTGGGCTTCATCCAGCGCGAAATTGTACTGAAAGCCCGAACAGCCGCCGCCGGTGACCGCGACCCGCAAGGCGGCGGGTCGGCCTTCCGCCTGGAGGATGTCGGAGATCCTTTTGGCGGCACGGTCGGAGATCGTTACGGGCATGGCGGTCATGGGCGTTCTTTCGGAACTCTTGCAGTCTGGGGCGTACCCTCTATGTAGTCCTCACCATGGCCGAAACCAACACCCCGGACGTGCCCAAACCCTTGCCGGCGGGACGGTTATTGGGCGTCAGGGTCAGCCCGCCGGGCGCGCATGCCGCCTATGCCGCCAGCCCGGCCACCAGCCGGGGCCGGCTTTATCCCGAAACCGAGAGCGCCACGCGAAGCTGCTACAGCCGCGACCGCGACCGCATCATCCATTCCACCGCCTTCCGCCGCCTCAAGCACAAGACCCAGGTCTTTGTGCAGCATGAAGGTGATTACTACCGCACCCGGCTGACCCATTCGCTGGAAGTGGCGCAGCTGGCGCGCAGCCTGGCGCGCACGCTGCAGGCCGACGAAGACCTGGCCGAGACGGTGGCGCTGGCCCATGACCTGGGCCACACGCCGTTCGGCCATGCCGGCGAGGAAGCGCTGGATGCGGTGACGCGCGACATTGGCGGCTTCGATCACAACGCCCATGCCTTGAGGCTGGTGACCAAGCTGGAGCATCGCTACGCCGATTTCGACGGTCTCAACCTTACCTGGGAAACGCTCGAAGGGCTGGTCAAGCACAACGGCCCGCTGACTGGCGCGCAACCGGCGCCCATTGCCAGCTTCGACAAGCGCTGGTCGCTGGAGCTGGCAAGCTGGCCGGGCCTGGAAGCGCAACTGGCGGCGCTGGCCGACGACATCGCCTATGTCAGCCATGATATCGACGACGGATTGCGCGCCGGGCTGTTCAGCGTTCACGACCTGCTGGAATGGCCGCTGGTGGATGCGCATGCCAAGGGCGTGCTCGAACGCCATGGCGAACTCGAACTGTCGCGCTTCATCGGCGAGCTGATCCGTACACTGATCAGCGAGCTGATGGAGGATGTGCTGGCCCAGACGCGGGCCAATCTCGCACAGGGCCAGTTCGCCAGCGCGGCGGCGCTGCGCGGGGCGGGCAGGGCGACCGCCACCTTTTCTCCCGCGCTGCTGGAACGGGTGAAGGCGCTCAAATCCTTCCAGATGCGCAACATGTACCGCCATCCGCGCGTCGCCGGATCGATGGACCGCGCCCAGGCGGTGGTCACCGACCTGTTCGAGGCTTTCGTGGCCGATCCGAGCCTGCTGCCCCCGGACTGGGCCCAGGGCGCGCGGCAGGGCGTGCCGGGCATGGTGGCGCGGGACTATATTGCCGGCATGACCGACCGCTTTGCCCTGGCCGAGTACAGCCGTGTTTTCCACACCGAAATCCAGCTTTAGAAGCCCATGATTCGCGCAGCCAGCGGTGCTAGGATCGCGGCCAGCAGATTCGGGAACTTTCATGGCCAGTCACGAGCGCCGCGTATACGAGCCCAGCGATGAAGTGCGGGTGTTCGACGGCTCGGAAGAAGATGACGATGTCGAGGGCTCGCGCCTTCCGCTGCTGATCGTTCTGGCGCTGCTGGTGCTGGCGATGTTCGCGGGCGTGGTGTGGCTGGCCTATACCCAGGGCGTGGCGCGCGGTAGGGGCGAGACCCCGATCCTGACGGCGGCCAACGGCCCTGAGAAAGTCGCGCCGCAACAGGCTGGCGGCACCAACGTGCCCTATCAGGGTTTCAAGATTTACGAGCAGCCCGCGCCGCCCGATGACGCGGGCGATGTGCCGCCCGTCGATGCCGCCAAGCCGGCGCCGGTCGCCGCGGCGCCTGCACCGGTGGCCGAAGCACCCAAGCCCGCGCCCGTCGCGGCTACGCCAGCGCCCACGCCCAAGCCCGCCGCCAGTGCAGCGGCACCCAAGCCTGCCGCTGCTGCGCCCAAGCCCGCTGCCGCGCCGCCCAAGACCGTGGCGTCGCTGATCCAGCAAAGCCAGGCCACGCCGCCCGCGCGGCCGGCGGCTGCCGCCCCCGCCGGGCCGGCCACGGGCGCGCCTCGCGCCCTGGCCCCGGCTGCGACGCCGGCGCCCGCCACACCTGCGGCGGCGACGCCGGCCCCCTCCGGCGCCTATGTGCTGCAGATCGGCGCCTTCAAGAGCCAGGCCGAGGCGGACGCCGCCTGGCGCGCCTATCGCGGCAAGCACGCCGCCCTGCTGACCGGCTATTCGCCCGACGTGCGGCAGGTCGAGCTTGGCGAAAAGGGCACCTGGTACCGGCTGCGCATCGCGGGCTTTAACGACCGCGAGGTGGCGTCGGCCCTTTGCGACCGGCTGAAAGCGGACGGCGGCGGCTGTTTCCTCGGCAGATAGGCATATGCGGTCTCGTGCGATTTATGGATGTGCCGGCACGGTGCTGTCGGCGGCGGAGCGGGATTTTTTCCGCGACGTGAAGCCGTGGGGCTTCATTCTCTTCGCGCGAAACATCAGCGACGCCGCACAAGTCCGTACACTGATTGCACAATTGCGGGATTGCGTTTCCGACGGCCAGGCCCCGGTGCTGATCGACCAGGAAGGCGGCCGGGTGGCCCGCCTGAAGCCGCCCCACTGGCAGGCGCGCCCTGCCGCGGCGGTATTCGGGGCCCTGCATCCGAACAACCCCGAGGCCGCCCGGGAGGCCACCTATCTCAATGCCCGGCTGATCGCCCATGACCTGTCCGAGCTGGGGATCAATGTGGACTGCCTGCCGGTGCTGGACGTGCCGGTCCCGGGCGCCCACGACATTATCGGCGACCGGGCCTTCGCCACCGATCCGACCACCATCATCGCCCTGGCCCGGGCCCAGATCGAAGGCCTGATGGATGGTGGGGTCTTGCCGGTGATGAAACATATCCCCGGCCATGGCCGGGCCGGGGCCGACAGCCACCTGGCGCTGCCCCGGGTGACGGCCACGCCGGAAGAGCTTTCGGCCAGCGATTTTGTGACGTTTCGCAGCCTTGACCAGTGCCCGATCGCGATGACAGCGCATGTGGTTTATGAGTCGATTGATCCACAGCGTCCTGCGACCACCAGCCCCAAAGTCATTCGGGATGTGATACGCGGTGAGATAGGATTTGCAGGGCTTTTGATGTCGGACGACCTTTCCATGAAGGCGCTCGACGGACCCCTGTCGGTGCGTGCCAAGGCGGCCCTGTTTGCGGGCTGCGACCTGGCGCTCCACTGCAATGGCGATATGGACGAAATGCGCGACGTGGCATCGGAAGTGAAGATTTTGGAAGGGGCATCGCTGAAGCGCAGCGAGCAGGCCCTGTCGCAGCTCCGCGTCCCGTCGCCTTTCGATCCGGCCGCCGCGCAGGCCCATCTGGCCGACCTGCTGGGAGCCGGCGCATGACTGCCGAACAGGCCGAGAATTTCGACGAATTCGAATCCACCGCCCTGGCGGCGGATGACGAGGCGCTGCTGATCCACGTGGACGGCTTCGAAGGCCCGCTGGACCTGCTGCTGACCCTGGCCCGCAACCAGAAGGTCGATATCGCCAAGATATCGATCCTCAAGCTGGCCGAGCAGTATCTGGAGTTCGTCGAGAGCGCCAAGAAGCTGAACCTCGAACTGGCGGCGGACTATCTGGTGATGGCCGCCTGGCTGGCCTATCTCAAGTCCCGCCTGATCCTGCCGCAGGAAAAGGGCTCCGATGGCGAGCCCTCCGCCGATGAAATGGCCACCCGGTTGCGCTGGCGGCTGCAGCGGCTGGATGCGATGCGCGCCGCCTCGACCCGGCTGATGGGGCGCGAGCGCCTGGACCGCGACGTGTTCGGCCGCGGCGCGCCCGAGCCGATCAATGTGGTCAAGCTGCGCACCTACAAAGACACGATGTACGACCTGCTGACGGCCTATGCCACCGACCGGGTGCGCAAGCTGGGCGGCAAGAGCTATCGGCCCCAGATGGCGCCGGTTCTGGCGATCGAGGAGGCCCGCGAGCGGCTGGAGCGGATGCTGGGCAAGATCTCCGACTGGAGCGCCCTGACCACCCTGCTGCCCTTCGAATGGTCGGGGGGCAACCGGCGGCGCTCGGCGGTGGCCTCGACCCTGCTGGCGGCGCTGGAAATGGCCCGCGACGGCAAGGTCCAGTTGCAGCAGGCCTCGCCCTTTGCCGAGATTTACCTCCGGGACGGCCAGAGGCCGTCCGATCTTCCCAGTGAGGCGTCCGCGCCGGGAGCATGAGATGAGCAGCGTAGCGAAAATGATATCCGAGATCGAAGACCAGATGGACGCCGAAACCCAGGACCAGCACGGTGCAAACCCCGAGCATCTGCGGATGGTCGAGGCCCTGCTGTTCGCGGCCAGCGAACCGCTGGACATCAAGGCACTGTCAACATCGCTGCCCGAAGGCGCGGATGTGGCGGGGCTGCTGAAATCTCTTGAAGAAGTCTATGAGAAGCGCGGCGTAAACCTTTGCTGTGTCGCCGGAAAATACCAGTTCCGCACCGCCAGCGACCTGGCATTCCTTCTGCGCAAGGAACAGCCGGAACAGAAGCGCCTGTCCAAGGCCGCCATCGAAACCCTGGCCATCATCTCCTATCACCAGCCCGTCACCCGGGCCGAGATCGAGGACATTCGCGGCGTCGCCATGTCCAAGGGCACCATCGACATCCTGATGGAGATCGGCTGGATCAAGATCCGTGGCCGCAAGCGCACCCCGGGCCGCCCGGTGACCTACGGCACCACCGAGGCCTTTCTGGTCCAGTTCGGGCTGGAAAGCATCGGCCACCTGCCGGGCCTGGACGAGCTCAAGGCCGCCGGATTCCTGGAAGCCATCCCGCCCTCTGGCTTCGACGTCCCCAATCCCTCCGACGAACTGGGGGCTGACGAAGATCCCTACGATCCCAACGAGCCGGAAATGGCAACGGGATCGGCGAACCTGGACGAAGCGTAAAGCTTATCCTCCATGGCCGGGCTCGACCCGGCCATCCATCTTCCTTCAGAAGTAAAATGGATGGGCGGCTCTAGGCCGCCCATGGTGAGTGGATTACGGCTTTTCGGCGTCAGCCTTCATGCGTTCCATCGCGGCCTGGAAGCGGACCTTGCGGCCTTCCACGGCGGCGGTGCGGGCCTTCTGGTCGGGCAGGCCGTTCTGGTTCCAGATCAGGGCATAGGTCAGGCGCGAGCTGGTGGTGGTGACCGGCTCGATTGCCATGGTGCCGTGATAGAAGACGGGCGTGAACGGCTGGGCGTAGGTGTAGGAATAGCGGGTGCGCGCCACGACATTCTCCACCACCGGGCCGGCGGGGGTGACGATGGTACGCAGCGAGCCCAGGTCGCCTTTGCCTTTGTCCACGGTGCAGGGCAGGTCGATATACTTGCCGATGGCGCACCAGTCCTCGCCGCCGACCTTCTTCCAGGCCTCGTCAGCGGGGCGGGCAATATCGATGCTGAAAAGCAGCGTGACCCAGTCGGCAGGCTGCGGGGTCTGCGCCGAAGCGCCCGTGATGCCCAGCGCCAGCACGGCCGACGCGATCATGATCTTTTTCATTCGTCACCTTCCAGTTCCACGACGACAGCCTCGCCGTTTTCCAGCGCGATTGCCAGATCGCCCCGGCGCATGGCGATGGCGTCCCGGCCGAAAACCTCATTGCGCCAGCCATGCAGGGCGCCGACCTCGTCATCCTCGCCGGCCGCCAGCTTCTCGATATCCTCGGCATTGGCAATCAGGCGGGGCGCGACGCCCGCCGCTTCGGCCCTAAGCCGCAGCAGGGTCTTGAGCAGGTCCACCACGGCGGGCGAAGGCTCGCGGCGGCGGCGCTGCTTGTTCTCGGACACCGCGCCTTCGGGCGGGGCGGCGGTCATGCCGGCGGCGATGGCGTCCATCAGGCCCTTGCCCAGCTTGGAATTGGCGAAGCCCTTGGGTACGGCGCGGATGCGTTCCAGCGCGTCGGGCGTCTCCGGGGGATGGGCGGCGATCTCGGTCAGGGCTTCGTCCTTCAGCACGCGGCCGCGCGGGATATCGCGGGCCTGGGCCTCGCGCTCGCGCCAGGCCGCCAGCGCCGCCAGCACGCCCAGGAAACGCTTGTTGCTGGTACGCGGCTTCAACCGTTTCCAGGCAAGGTCAGGATCGAGCTTGTAGAGGCTGGGGTCCTGCAGCGCCGCCACTTCCTCGGCCACCCAGGCGAAGCGGCCGGTCTTTTCAAGCCTGGCCTTCATCCATTCGTAGATCACGCACAGATGGGTGACGTCGGCCAGGGCATATTCCAGTTGCCGTTTGGACAGCGGGCGATGGCTCCAGTCGGTGAAGCGCGCCGACTTGTCGATTTCGACATGGGCGATTTTGCGCGCCAAAGTTTCATACGACGCCGCATCGCCAAAGCCGCAAACCATGGCGGCGATCTGGCTGTCGAACAGCGGGTTGGGCAGCACGCCGCCCTGCAGGAAGAAGATTTCGATGTCCTGCCGCGCGGCATGCATCACCTTGACGATGTCGGGCCGGGCGATCAGCTCGTAAAAGGGCGCAAGGTCCATGCCCGGGGCGAGGGGGTCGATAATGCCCTCGATGCCCGGCGCCGCCACCTGGATCAGGCACAGCTTGGGATAATAGGTCTGGTCACGCAGGAATTCGGTATCCAGCGCCAGGTAAGGCGCATGGGCCAGTTCGGCCAGAAAGGCCGTCAGTGCTTCATTGGTTTCTACGATCCGCATACTGACCGTGATAACGGGATTCGCCCGCCTTTGGTTGTTTCATGAGGCCGCATGTAGCGTCTTTCCGACGCAAAAAGCGGCCATTTCCGGGCCCCAGAGGCGCCCTTGACCCGTTCCCCATAAACCGCCAAAAACCCTGCGTTTCCTTGGAAAAACCGCCATGCACGCCTATCGCACCCATACCTGCGGCCAGCTTCGCAAGACCGATGTGGGCGCCACCGTACGCCTGTCGGGCTGGGTCAACCGGCGGCGCGATCATGGCGGGCTGATCTTCCTGGACCTGCGCGACCATTACGGCATCACCCAGTGCGTGATCGAGCCCGATGCCGCCGCCTTCGCCGTGGTCGATACCGCGCGCTCGGAATGGGTTCTGACCCTGACCGGCAAGGTGGTCGCCCGCAGCGACGAGACCGTGAACAAGGAACTCTCCACCGGCGAAGTCGAGCTGCGCATCGAATCTGCGACCGTGCAAAGCCAGGCGCAGGAATTGCCGCTGCCGGTGTTCGGCGACCATACCTATCCGGAAGAGACCCGGCTGACGTACCGCTTTCTCGATTTGCGCCGCGAGCGGCTGCACAGGAACATCATGCTGCGGGCCAATATCGTGACCTCCTTGCGCAAGCGGATGGTCGATCAGGGCTTCACCGAATTCCAGACCCCGATCCTCACCGCATCCTCGCCGGAAGGGGCGCGAGACTTCCTGGTGCCGTCGCGCCGCTATCCGGGCCAGTTCTATGCGTTGCCGCAGGCCCCGCAGCAGTTCAAGCAGCTGATCATGGTGGCGGGCTTCGACCGCTATTTCCAGATCGCCCCCTGTTTCCGCGACGAGGACGGCCGCGCCGACCGCTCGCCGGGCGAGTTCTACCAGCTCGATCTGGAGATGAGCTTCGTCACCCAGGACGACGTCTTCGCCGCGGTGGCGCCGGTGCTGGCGGGCGTGTTCGAGGAGTTCGGGGAGGGCAAGAAAGTCACCCCGCACGACCAGTTCCCGCGCATTCCCTATGCAGAGGCGATGCTGAAATACGGCAGCGACAAGCCGGATCTGCGCAATCCGATCGAGATCGTGGATGTCAGCGAGATTTTCGGCCGCGCCGAGGTCGAGTTCAAGGCCTTCAAGAACAAGACCGTGCGCGCCATTCCCGCGCCCGGCGCCGGGCCGCAGCCGCGCAGCTTCTTCGACAAGCTCAACGAATGGGCGCGCGGCGAAGGCGCGGCGGGCCTGGGCTATATCCAGTTCGAGGACGAGGGCGGGACGCTGGTGGGCAAGGGCCCGATTGCCAAGTTCATCACCGGCGCGGCGTTGGCCGACATGGCCAGGACCGCCAAGGTAAAGGCCGGCGACGCGCTGTTCTTTTCGGCCGACGCCAAGGCCGACCGCGCCGCGAACCTGGCCGGTCAGGCCCGCACCCGCATCGGGCGCGAGCTGAACCTGATCCCGGACGGGGAGTACAAGTTCTGCTGGATTGTCGATTTCCCCATGTACGAATGGAATGAAGACGACAAGAAAATCGACTTCTCGCACAATCCCTTTTCCATGCCGCAGTTCGACCGCGACAAGTTTCTGGCGCTGGGCAATGACGACAAGGACACCATCCTGGGCCTCAAGGCCTATCAGTATGACATCGTCTGCAACGGCTATGAGCTGTCATCGGGCGCCATCCGCAACCACGATCCGGATGTGATGCTGAAGGCCTTCGAGATCGCCGGCTATGCCCGCGAGGAGACCGAGGAAAAGTTCAAGGGCATGATCAACGCCTTCCGCCACGGCGCCCCGCCGCACGGCGGCACCGCGCCGGGCATCGACCGCATCGTGATGCTGCTGGCGGGCGAGGAAAACCTGCGCGAGGTCACCATGTTCCCCATGACCCAGTCGGCGCAGGACCTTTTGATGAACGCCCCCAGCCCGGCGAACCCCAAGCAGCTCAAGGAGCTGCACTTGCGGGTGGTCTATCCGGAGACGAAATAAAACCCGAACACAAATAAAAAGGGCGGCTTTTCAGCCGCCCTTTTTTTGGGTCTGTCGCCCCACCAAACTAGTTCAGCTTTTCGCTCAAGGATTTGATGCTGTCGGAGATCAATCCGCTGGCGCGCTTGTCGTCCAGCTTGGCCAGGATCAGCTTCTGCGCGCCCGAAACGGCGGCATCGGCGGCCAGCGCGCGGATCTCGTTCAGCGCGGCGGCTTCGGCCTGGGCGATCTTGTCCTTGGCGGCAGCTTCGCGGCGGGCGATCTGGGTCTTGAGCGCGGCGCGGGATTCCTCGGCGAAGCGGGCGGCTTCGGCCCTTGCGTCGGCCACGATGCTCTGGGCTTCGGATTCGGCGCCGGCGGCGCGCTTCTGGTAGTCGGTGAGCAGGGCGGCGGCCTCGATGCGCAGGCGCTTGGCTTCGTCCAGCTCGGCGGCAATCACGGCGGCGCGCTCGTCCAGCATCTTGCCGACCATGCCGGGCACGCCCTTCCAGACGAGCAGGCCGACGACCAGCAGGAAGCCGACATATTCCCAGGTGTGATGATCGGCGAGAATTTCTGCCATGGCTTAGTTCCCCACCGCTTTGGCGGCTTCGTCGGCCGAGACCTTGTCGCCGGTCAGACGTTCGACAATGGCGATGGCCGCGTCGCGGGCCGCCGCGCCCACCGCCGCCTTGGCGGTGTCGCGGGTGGCGTTGATGCGGGCGTCGGCGGCGGCCATGGCCTTGGCGGCGTCGGCGTCGGCATCCGCCTTGGCCTTGGCGATTTCGCCGTTCAGCGACTGGCGGGTTTCCTCCGCCAGCGCGTTGGCGCGGCTGCGGGCCGCTCCCAGCGCGCTTTCATAGCCGGCTTGCGCGGCTTCCGCCTGCTCGCGGGCCTTGCCGGCTTCGGCAATGGCGCTGTTGATGGCGCCCCGGCGGCTGGTGATCGCGCCATTGATGCGCGGTCCGGCCACCTTCCACACCACCGTGAACAGAAACGCGAACGTCACCACCAGCCAGAACAGCTGGCTGGGGAACGTCGTCATGTCGAACGGAGGGAAGCCGCCTTCTTGCGGATGCTCCGTCGACGTCTCGGTGTGTTGAACGGGTTCTTCAGCCAGCATGTGAGGCGTCAGTTCTCGCTTACGTGAACAGGATGATCAGGGCGATGACCAGGCCGAACAGCCCGGTCGCTTCGCACAAAGCGAAGCCGAGCAGCAGGTTGGTGGTCTGGGTCGCGGCGGCGCCCGGATTGCGCAGCGCGCCCGACAGGTAGCTGCCGAACACGTTGCCGATGCCGATGCCGGCGCCGACCAGGGCGATACAGGCGATACCGGCGCCAATCATCTTTGCAGCTTGGAGTTCCATGTGAGTTTCCTTTTTCGGTTTAGTGATGATCGTGGAGGTGAAGTGCTTCGTTCAGATAGATGCAGGTGAGGATCGCGAACACATAGGCCTGGAGGAAGGCGACCAGGAGCTCGAGCAGCATGATGGCGACGATCAGCAGCATCGGCGCGATGGACAGGACCGAAAGAACGCCGCCCGCCGCGCCCAGCGACACCACGAAGCCGGCAAACACCGCCAGCATGGTGTGGCCCGCCAGCATGTTGGCGAACAGACGCACCGAAAGGCTGATGGGGCGGGTGAGGAAGGAGATGACTTCGATCGGCACCAGCAGGATCAGCAGGTACCAGGGCGCGTGCGGCACGAACAGCTTCAGGAAGCCGATGCCGTGCTTCATGAAGCCGACCACGACCACAAGGCCCACCACCAGCGACGCCAGCGCGAAGGTCACGGCGATCTGGCTGGTGACGGTGAAGCTGCCCGGCACCATGCCGAAGAAGTTGCTGCACAGCACGAAGATGAAAAGGGTGAAGACGAAGGGGAAATACTTCAGGCCCGCGTCGCCGGTCGCCGAATGGATCATGTTGGCGACGAATTCGTAGGACATCTCGGCCATGGACTGGCCGCGTGTCGGCACCAGGCGGCCCGGCTTGACCGCGAAGGTGAGGAACAGGGCCGAGGCCACCGCCACCAGCACCATCAGCACGGCCTGATTGGTGAAATAGATCGGCTGCCCCGCGATCTGGAAGAGGGGGGCCTCCACCAGCGGCTTGATGGCGAACTGCTCCATCGGATTCAGGGCCACGGACTATTTCTCCTCGGGCTTCGACGCGGCGTTTTTCGCAGCGATCTCGGCGTTGATCTCGGTTGCCGCGCGCATCACGTTGCGGATACCCGCGGCTGCGCCCAGCACAAAAAACACAATCAGAAAGACCGGCTTGGTCTGGTATCCGAACTGCGCGAGCAGCCAGTCAACACCCCAACCCAGTCCGCCTCCGACGACCAGCGACGCAACCAGCTCGGTTGCGAAACGGCCCGCGATGCCCGCCTGCGACGGCGGGGGGCGCTTTGCCCGTGCCGCTTGCCGCGCCTGGGCCTCGTCCACCCGCTTGCCCAGATCGTTCAGCCTGTCGGGGTCGGGAGCCGTCAAAACCGTCTCCTGTGTGCCGAAAAACCACTCAAAAAGGGCCTTCGCAGCGCGTCAAAGGCGGGCGGACCATAGGGTTGGCCATTTTGGGTGTCAAGAAAGACAGATGCCTGCAAGCGCCTGTCTTTAAAGGGAAAATCGCAGGCGCGGCAAAACGCCAGACGGTTTTGCCGCTCCCGGCCCAGAATCACCGTGGCATCACTCGGCGGCGATCTTTTCGGCCTCGGCCAGGCTGACGGACACCAGCTGGCTGACGCCGCGCTCCGCCATGGTGACGCCGAACAGGCGGTCCATCCGGCTCATGGTCAGGGCATGGTGGGTGATGACCAGGAAGCGGGTGCCCGACATCTCGGTCATCTGGGTCAGCATCTTGCAGAAACGCTCCACGTTGGCGTCGTCCAGCGGCGCGTCCACTTCGTCCAGCACGCAGACCGGGGCAGGGTTCACCAGGAACACCGCGAAGATCAGCGCCATGGCGGTCAGCGCCTGTTCGCCGCCCGACAGCAAGGCGAGGCTCTGAAGACGCTTGCCCGGCGGACGGGCGAAGATTTCCAGGCCCGCTTCCAGCGGGTCTTCGGATTCGGTGAAGGTCAGCTTGGCCTCGCCGCCTTCGAACAGCTTGGTGAAAAGCTCCTTGAAGTTGGCGTTGACCTTTTCAAACGAGGCCAGCAGCCGCTCGCGGCCTTCCTTGTTCAGGCTCTGGATGCCGCGGCGCAGGCGGTCGATCGCGCCGGTCAGGTCGTCGCGGTCCGCGACGAGGGTGTTCATGCGCGTTTCCTGCTCGAGCGCTTCTTCCTCGGCGCGCAGATTGACGCCGCCAAGCTGCTCGCGTTCCTGCTTGAGGCGCTCGACGCGCTTCTCGGCCTGTTCCAGCGGCGGCAGTTCCTCGCCGTCCTTGATCTCGGCGCGTTCGGCCAGTTCGGACGGGGCGCATTCCAGTTCGTCATGGATGCGGGTCTTGAGTTCTTCGATCCGCTGCGCGGCGCTTTCCGACAGGGCCTGGGCGCGGGCGCGTTCTTCGCGGGCGCTGGACAGGGCGGCATCGGCGGCCTTGGCGTGCTTGTCGGCTTCGGTCAGAACGGTTTCGGCCTGCTGGCGGGCATCGGCGGCTTCGTTGCGCGCAGCTTCCGCCGTGGCGATGGCATCCATCAGCGCGGTGCGCTTTTGCGCGATCTGCTGCGGCAGTTCCTCGGCGCCGGCGAGTTCGAGGCTCAGCTCTTCCTGGCGCCGGGTCAGCTCGGCGACATGGGTACCGGCGTCGGCCTTGCGCGCGTTCCAGCGGGCCTGTTCGTCGTTGATGGCGGACAGGCGGCGGGCGCGGGCTTCACCCTCGCGGCGCAGGCTTTCCAGCGCGCCGCGGGATTCCCCGGCCTTGGTGCGGGCATCGGCGGTGCCGCCACGGGCTTCGGCAACGCTGGCATTCAGCGCCGCGCCGTCACCGAGTTCTTCCAAGCCCGTCAGCGCCTGCTGGCGGGATTCCTGGGCGGCTTCCACCGACTGGGTGAGGCGATGGATTTCCGATTCCAGCGAGGCGAGCTGCGAGGCGCGCTCGGCGGCGGCGCGGGCGGCGCGGGTGGCCTGGTCCTGCGCCCCGATCAGTGCCTGTTCGGCGGCGCGTTCCTGCGCTTCGGCTTCGCGCAGATCTTCGCGTGCCTTCTGGGCGGCGTCCTTGACGGCGGAATATTCGGCAAAGCGCGCGGCGCGCACTTCGCGCGCGGCATCGGTCTCGGTCTGCAGCGCGGTCAGGCGGTTGCGCTGCGCCAGGCGAATGGCGGACTGCGACGGCGCGTCGGAAGAGGCGATAAAGCCATCCCAACGCCACAGATCGCCGCGCGCCGACACCAGGCACTGGCCGGGCTTGAGAAGCTTTTGCAGTTCGGCGCCCTGGTCGGGAAATACAAGCCCGGTCATGGCCAGGCGGCGGTCCAGCGCGGCGGGCGCCTTGACGAATTCGCTGAGCGGCTTGGCGCCCGGCGGCAGCACGGCGTCAAATTCAAACGCGCCCAGGTCGCGCCAGTGATGGGGCGAATTGCTGTCGAGCGGCGCCTGCAGGTCGTCGCCCAGGGCGGCGCCCATGGCCGCTTCATAGCCGGACTGCACCGTCACCGCATCGACCAGCGGCGGGAACAGGCCTTCGCCTTCGGGATGCAGCAGGTCGCCCAGCGCCTTCACTTCGGCGGACAGGCGATTGACCTCACGCTCGGCGGATTCCAGTGGTTCGCGCGCGGCCGCTTCGCCGGCTTCGGCTTCGTGGAAGCGGGTGCGGGCTTCGCCGGCGGCGCTGCGGGCGCTTTCCGACACGCCGCGGGCGCGTTCGGTTTCGGCCTCGGCGGCGTGAACGTCCGGCGCGTCCTTGGCGCGTTCCAGCGCCGCATCGAGGCGGACCTGCGCATCCGAAAGCTGGGTGGTGCTGGACTCCAGCAGGGCGCCGGCCAGATCACGGCCGCGCTCGAGGCTGGACTTCTTGGCATTCCAGTCGGCCAGCTCGTGCGTCAGCCGCTCCAGCAGCTTTTCCGCTTCGGCCAGGCTCTCGGCCATTTCCGCCGCCAGGGTTTCAGCGGCGGCCAGGTCTTCGCCGGCATTTTCATTGGCGGTGTTGAGGGCACATTCTTCCTCGCCCAGCGTGGCGAGCGCGCTGTCGGCGTCGCGTTCCAGTTCCTGTTCGCGTTCGGTATCGGCGGCGCCTTGCGCGATCAGCTGACGGATGCGCTGGGCGGCTTCGCGGGCGCGTTGCTCCTCGGCATCGAGCTGTTCGCGCTGGGCGATCAGCCGGTGATGGGCGGCGGCGCGTTCGGCTTCGGCCTGGCGCAGCGGCGGCAGGATGGTGGCCGCATCGCTCTGCACGGTGGACGCCTTGGCGGCAACATCGGTGGCGGTCGCCACCGCGGCGGCGGCGGCGGTCAATTCTTCCGCAGACACCGCAGCCTTGGCTTCGGCGGCGGTCCAGCGCAGGTAATGGGCGAGAGCCTCGGCCTTGCGGATATGGCCCGACAGGTTGCGATAGCGCGAAGCCTGGCGCGCCTGGCGCTTCAGGCTGGCGACCTGGCCTTCGACTTCGCGGATCACGTCTTCGAGGCGCGACAGGTTGGTTTCGGCGGCGCGCAGTCGTAGTTCGGCCTCGTGGCGGCGCTGGTGCAGTCCGCCGATGCCGGCGGCTTCTTCCAGGATGGCGCGGCGGGCCAGCGGCTTCTGGGAAATCAGCAGGCCGATCTGGCCCTGGCGCACAAAGGCGGTCGATCCGGCGCCGGACGAGGCGTCGGCGAAGAAAATCTGCACGTCGCGCTGGCGCACATCGCGGCCGTTGATGCGGTAGACACTGCCGGCTTCGCGCTCGATCCGGCGCGAGACCTCGATCGTGTCGCATTCATTGTAGGGCGAGCCCGCCGTGCGGTCGGTATTGTCGATGAAGATCGTCACTTCGGCGACATTGCGTGCCGGACGCCCGGCGCTGCCGGCGAAGATCACATCGTCCATTTCGCTGCCGCGCACCGAGGAGGGGCGGGTTTCGCCCATCACCCAGCGCATGGCGTCGAACAGGTTGGATTTGCCGCAGCCGTTCGGGCCGATCACGGCGGTCAGACCGGGCTCGACGAAAAGCTCCGTCGGTTCGACGAAGGACTTGAAACCGGAAAGCCTGAGACGTGTGAACTTCAACTTGTATGTCCTTGCGAAACCGCCCGCCTATTTCTGCTTGGCGAGCTCTTCATCCAAAATTTTTGCCAGCGTGTCGTAGGCCATGGCGCCTGACCCCTTCGAAACGCCGTTCACAATGAGGGTCGGCGTGCCGGCCACGTTGTAACGAGACTGCGCGTCCGTCGCGACCTTGTTGATGCGGTCGTCTTCGGCCGTGTTCACCATGCACTGATCCACCTGAGCTTCGCTCATGCCCGCGATGCGGCCCAACTGGACCAGACCGGCACGAACGCCCTCAGGGGACTGCACCCCAAATTCAACGTCCCATTTGGGTTGATTCCGGAACAGCAGGTCAACGAAGGTGAAGTACTTATCCTCAGGCAGACAGCGGGCGATTTTTTCCGCCGCCCCGTCATCGGCCCTCAGCGGGTACAGCCGGAAGACGTATAAAATCTTGCCATTGTCGATGTAATTGGCCTTCAGGCGCGGAAATGTGTGCTCGTTGAAGGTCGCGCAGGCCGGGCAGCTGTGTGCGGCATATTCGATCAGCACGACTTTCGACTTGGGATTGCCCAGGGTGCGGTCGCTGGGCAGGATCTCATAGCCTTCGCCGGAAGCGGTGGGCTTTTCGTCTTCGCCGCAAGCGGCGACGCCCACGGCCATCAGCGCCATCAGGCCCAGAACAAGGAATGGGTTCTTACGCGACACGGGCGACTCTCCTGTCGGATTGCCCCATGTTTTTGGCAGAGATCGCCGGCTGGGTCCATAAAACCAGCCCTCGACCTAAATCCTTACACAGGCTTTATTTTCCGGCCAGGGCCGCGTCCAGGGCCACTTTCAGCTCGCCATAATCATGGACATGGGTCGCCAGCTTGCCGTTGATCACCAGCGAGGGCGTCGAGCTGAGGTTATAGCGTTTCACCCCGTCCTCGGCGATCTGGTTGATGATGGCGTCGCGCTTGGTATCGGCGATGCAGGCTTCGAACTGGGCTTCGGTCATGCCGAAGGCCTTGGACTGTTTGAGCAGGCCGCCGCGCACATCGGTGACGCCATACATGTCGTCCCATTCGCGCTGGGTCTTGAACAGGTTGTCCATGAAGGGGAAATACTTGTCGCGCGGCTGGCAGCGGGCCAGCTTCTCGGCCACGCCATCGGCCGCCGCCAGCGGCAGGACGCGGAAGACGTAGAACACCTTGCCGGTGTCGATGTAATTCTTCTTCAGCGGCGGAACGACTTCTGCGTGGAATTGCGCGCAGTGCGGGCAGCGGGGCGCGGCATATTCGATCAGCACCACCTTGGCCTTGGGATTGCCCATGGTCATGTCATCGGGCGTGACGACATAGTTGGCGCCCTTGACGTCGGCGGCCAGGGCAGGCGCGGCGCCATTCTGGCTCAGCAGGTGCCAGGCGAGGGCGCCCGCGCCGGCCAATGCGATCACGACAGCGGCGATGATGGCTTTACGCGACACGGCGACCTCCCGGTTTTTTGATGTTTTCGCACAGGAAGGACGGCGCGGTCTACTTAGGAGCGGCGCTTTGCCAGCGCCTGTAATGCCCGGGCCAGGCCTTCCGGGCCCTCATAACGGCGGGTCGGGTCGGAAGCGGGCAGCGGGCCAGCCGGTTTGTTGGGCTTGAGCCGGGGTGGCGGTGGCAGCAGCGCCCCTTGCGAGAACTTGATCTGGTTGACCGCGGCGCGGCCCAGATAGGTGTTGATGCGCTCGCACAGCGCGCGCTTTTCATGGCCCAGGAACAGGGCGGCGCCCGGCGCCGCGCGCAGGGTCAGGATACCGCCCGATGCGCTTTCCGAATATTTCAGCGGCTGGGCGATGCGCGCCACTTCGGGCCCGGCGATCTCGCTCCAGCGCAGCACCAGCGAGGGATCGCGGAAACCGGCGCGCGCGAAAGCCGCCGCACCCGCCACGGGAGCATCGGCGCCAACCGGAATGGTGCGGCCATGGCGCTGTGGCGGCGCTTCTTGTGCGGGTGCTTGTACCTGTTCGGGGGTTCGGGCCATGGTCGACAGTATGCCGCCCACGCCGCGAACAAAAAAGCCTTCGAAAACAAAACTGCCTGACCTGAGTGCGCGCCTGCTGGCCTGGTATGACGTCCACCGCCGGGTGCTGCCATGGCGCGCCCCGGCCGGAAAGCGCGCCGATCCCTATCGCATCTGGCTGTCGGAAATCATGCTGCAGCAGACCACGGTGCAGGCGGTCGGGGCCTATTACCGCAAGTTCCTCACCCTGTGGCCGGATGTGAAGGCGCTGGCGGCCGCCAAACAGGATGACGTGCTGGCCGCATGGGCGGGGCTTGGCTATTACGCCCGCGCCCGCAACCTGCATGCCGCCGCGAAGGTTGTGGCGCATGAGATGGGCGGCAAGTTTCCGCGCACAGCCGAAAGCCTGCGGGTGCTGCCGGGGGTTGGCGGCTATACCTCGGGCGCCATCGCGGCCATCGCCTATGACGAAAAGCAGGCGGCGATGGATGCCAATGCGGAACGGGTGATCGCGCGGCTCTATGCCGTCGATACGCCCATGCCCAAGGCCAAGACCGAACTGCATGCGCTGTGTTCGGCGCTGGTGCCGGACCGGGCAGGGGATTTCGCGCAGGCCCTGATGGACCTGGGCAGCGCCATCTGCACGCCCAAACGCCCTGCCTGTCCCAATTGCCCCTGGAACGCCGACTGCAAGGCGCGAAAGCTGGGCATCCAGGAACAGTTGCCGGTCAAGGCGCCCAAGATGGCGCGTCCGCTGCGGCGCGGCGCGGCCTTCGTGGCGCGCGACAAGAGCGGCGCGGTGCTGCTGGTCAAGCGGCCGGACAAGGGCCTTCTGGCGTCGATGCTCGAACCACCGCTGGGACCATGGGAAGAAAACTTCCCATCAGGCGCCAAGGCGCTGAAGCAGGCACCCTTCGAAGCGGCATGGAAAAAACGCCCCGGCATCGTGCGCCACGGCTTCACGCATTTTGAGCTGGAAACCGAGGTCTATGTCGCGGATGTCACGCAACATCCACCATTGTCATGGCCCGCGAATGCGGGCCATCCAGTTGGATCAAAAAAGAGAAGTGACAGGAAGAAACTGGATGGCCCGGACAAGCCGGGCCATGACAGTTTGGAGGTGCGGTGGGTGTCGCGCAACGATCTGCACAACGTCGAATTGCCCACGGTGATGCGCAAGATCGTCGAGCACGCGCTGGACGATGGCGGCCCGCTCTTCCGTTCAAGAAAGCCCTGAGCGCAACTGCTGGCGCAGCACGTCGATGGGGGCAAAGCCGCCGCCGGGCAACTGGAACTGCCAGAAGGTCCAGCCATTGCAGGCTTCCAGACCCTGCACATGCGCGCCCATCTGGTGGATGGAGCCCGAGGCGGTGGCGGTGACCAGCGTGCCGTCGGCGCGCACCTTGGCGGTCTGGTGCTTGCGGGCGCCCTGCAGAACCGTGCCGACCGGCAGCAAGCCGCGCTCGACCACCCAGCCGAAGGGAATGCGCGGTTCGGAGCGCTTGGACTTGGTGACTTCGATCACGTCGCTGTCGGCCTTGACGACTTCGGCGATACGCGCACGCGCCACATCGGCGTAAGTCTTCTCGCGCTCGATGCCGATGAAGTGACGGCCCAACCGCTTGGCCACCGCGCCGGTGGTGCCGGACCCGAAGAAGGGATCCAGGATCACATCGCCCGGCTTTGTGGAGGAGACGATCACGCGGTGCAGCAGCGATTCCGGCTTCTGGGTGGAATGGGCCTTCTGGCCGTCGGCGCCCTTGATGCGCTCATGGCCGGTGCAGATCGGCAGGGTCCAGTCCGAGCGCATCTGCAGCTCGTCATTCAGCGCCTTCATCGCTTCATAGTTGAAGGTGTATTGCTGCTTGGGATTCTTGCTGGCCCAGATCAGGGTCTCATGGGCATTGGTGAAGCGGCGGCCCTTGAAGTTGGGCATGGGATTGGTCTTGCGCCACACCACGTCGTTGAGAATCCAGAAGCCCAGGTCCTGCAGGATGGCGCCGACGCGGAAGATATTGTGATAGGAGCCAATCACCCAAATCGCGCCATTGTCGCTCAGCACATGGCGGGCAGCGGTCAGCCATTCGCGGGTGAACTTGTCATAGGCCGCGAAGCTGCCGAACTGGTCCCAATGATCGTCCACCGCATCGACCTTGGACTGGTCGGGACGGTGCAGTTCGCCGCGCAATTGCATGTTGTAGGGCGGATCGGCGAACACCAGGTCGGCGCAGCCGGCGGGCAGCGCCTTCATGCGCTCCACGCAGTCGCCTTCGATGATCTGATCCAGTTTCAACGCGCCCATAAATCCCGCCCAAATTATCAACAGCAGGATTCACAGTGATTCGCCGGGAGTCCCGGGTCAAGAGTCTTGAGGAATCAAAGCGTTATGAATTGAGTCCCCGGATTCATCCCCATACAAGATGTGGTGTACCGGGGAAAAAGATCTGCGGTGATGGACGGTAATGCCATGGGCCTTGAGCCCGGTCAGGTGCTCGGGCGTGCCGTAGCCCTTGTTCTGCCGCCAGCCATAAACCGGGTGGTTGTCATGCAGCAGCGCCATCAGCCGGTCACGCGTCACCTTGGCGATGATCGAGGCGGCGGCGATGGAAACGCTGCGGCTGTCGCCCTTGATCAGCGTGTCGCATTTGCAGGGCAGGGCCGGGGCGTCGTTGCCGTCCACCAGCGCGAACTGGGCCGGTATCGTCAGGGCGCGCACGGCGCGCGCCATCGCCAGATGCGTGGCCTGGCGGATATTCACCAGATCGATTTCCTCGACACTGGCTTCGCCCACGCCGACCGCCACCGCCATTTCCATGATGCGCGGATACAGTTCCTCGCGGTCTTCCTCGCTGAGCTGCTTGGAGTCGTTCAGGCCCCTGGGGATGCGCGCCCGGTCCAGGATCACCGCCGCCGCCACCACCGGACCGGCCAGCGGGCCGCGCCCCACTTCGTCCACGCCACAGATCGGACCGGTCATGGTCTTCAGCAGGCGGGACTCATAGATGTAATGCGGCATGGCGCTTTATAGCGCGGCTGCCGTCCGGTCACAGACGGGAAAAACTCCCTTTCCACACAAAGAGCATGAAGAGTATGGCCAGCGGCGGTGCGACCTTGGAATTGAGGAACTGCACGGCTTCCGGCGGCATTTGCAGGCCGGTATCCACGAAAGGCAGGACCGCCAGCACCGGCAGGAACGCCGCCGCCAGCAGACCCCACATGATGAAGCGCATGCGGCGCTGGGCTGCGTAAAGACGGCGCACGATGCCGACGGCAAAGCCGTCATCGCGGACGGGGGCCAGCGGCTGGTTCAGAAGATCGTCGATACTCATGGGGCGTGATCCTTGAGCAAAGTTTTGAGTTTTTCCCGGCCCCGCGCAACATGGGATTTCAGGGTTCCCAGCGGCACCTGCATCACTTCGGAGGCTTCCTCATGAGGCATGCCCAGCGCGAAGCACAAAGTGAGGGCGGAGCGTTCGGGCGGGCGCAACAGGGCCAGCGCCTTTTCCAGGTCGAGCTTCAGGCCCGGATCGCTTTCCGGCGCGATGCGCTCGTCCATCTCGTCCAGCGGTTCCAGCTTGCGCTTGCGGGTTTCCATCAGGAAGCGCGACCAGGCGATGGCATAGAGCCAGCCGGAGAAAGACCCATGGCCCTGGTACTGCGCGATCTTGCGATGCGCTTCCAGGAAAGTCTCCTGCGCCAGATCGTCCGCCAGTGCGTGGTTGCCGCGCGTCAGCCGGCGCAGGTAACCGCGCAATGGGGATTGATGCTGGCGCACCAGAAAGCCGAAGGCCGCGACGTCGCCCGCCGCGGCCCGGCGTTCCGCCGAAGCGGTGTCAGTCATTTGTTTTGAGATACTTGGCGATCAACAGGCAGGCGATGCCGACAGAAATCGGGAAGGCACTGATGAAGGGCAGGAAACGCGTTTCCGGATCGTCGGAAAGCTGCCAGGTGATCAAGGCGCAGAAGAAAATCAGCAGCGCGATGCCGGCCGCCACGCAAATCACGCCCGCGACCATGAAGCCGCGCCAGTCGTAAAGCTTGCGCCCTTCCAGCAGGCCAGGCGGGATCGGCTGGCCCTTTTCAATAAAGCTCTCGATCAGGGCAATTTTTTTGGACTGGGCGTAATTGCTGCCCAGTATGCCGGCGATGGCGATCGCGCCGATCACCAGCCAGAAAATGCCTCCCACTTCCATCAGGCGTCTCCTGCGTAAACTCCCCTACAGGATGCTGGCAGGGGGCGCTTCGGATGCAAGAGCCTAAAATAAAGCCAGCTGGTCCCCGATCCGGGCCGGGCGGCGGAATTTGTGGACCGCCAGGGGGGCGGAAGGGCGGTTCAATTCCAGCCGCTTCACCGCCATGTGGAAGCGCCGGGCCATCATTTCGGCATAGGGGCCGGTACCCTTCATGCGGGTGTTCCAGTTGGCGTCATAATCCTTGCCGCCGCGCATCTGGCGCACCAGCGCCATCACATGCTTGGCCCGGTCGGGGACGTTCACATCCAGCCATTCGCGGAACAGGTCCTTGATCTCGAGCGGCAGGCGCAAAAGCACATAGCCGGCGCTGCGGGCGCCATGTCCCGCCGCCGCCGACAGCACGGCTTCCATTTCATGGTCGTTCAGCGCCGGAATGGCGGGGGCGAACATCACGCCCGCGGGCACGCCGGCATCGCTGAGCCCCTGGATGGCCTGGAGCCGGCGCATCGGGGTGCCGGCGCGCGGCTCCATGGCGCGCGCCAGCTTGCGGTCGAGCGTGGTGATGGACAGCGCCGCCTTGGCCAGGCCCATGCTGGCCATGTCCGACAGGATGTCGATATCGCGCAGGATCAGCGGGCTTTTGGTGACGATGGCGACGGGATGGCGGAAATCGCGCAGCACCTCGAGGATCTGGCGCGTGATCCGCATCTTCTTTTCCAGCGGCTGGTAGGGATCGGTGTTGGTCCCCATCGCGATCACCTTGGGCACGTAGCCGGGCGCGCTCAGTTCCCTGGCCAGCAAGGCCGCCGCGTTCGGTTTGGCGAACAGACGGGATTCAAAATCCACCCCCGGCGACATGCCCAGATAGGCGTGGCTGGGACGGGCGAAGCAATAGACGCAGCCATGCTCGCAGCCCCGATAGGGGTTGATCGACTGGTCAAAGGAAATGTCCGGCGACTGGTTGCGGGCAATGATGGTGCGGGTGGCGTCATTGATGACTTCGGTGCGGATGGGGGGAGGGGCGTCGTCATCCCCGCGCCAGCCATCGTCCCAGCCGTCATCCAGCAGCACCCGGCTCTGGCGCTCAAAGCGCCCCACCGCGTTGGAAACGGCCCCCCGGCCATGCAGGATTTCCGGCCGGATGGTGGTGTTGAGGACGACAGTCATGGGTTGGGACTGTATACCCAAATAAGAACAAAACAAGTACAAAATAGATGGGGGCGATTATCCCTTACCTGACAGGAAAGGGAGCCCTTTTCCCCCAACAGGCTTAGGCACCATGAGACTCGAAACCTATTTTCTACCCCAGTAGGCCTCGGCGCGTTGCTGGGAACCCGCTTGCCGCTACTCTCCCTCAAGTCTGGGAGGGCTAGGGCAATGCGGGCGGGCGCTTACTTCATCGGGTTTGTCCGAATGCTTTTCAGCCTCGGCCTCTACGGCGGCGGGATATTTGCCGTTGCCGTATTTTTGGGGGTCGGGGTTTGGCAGGACTATTTCGGAATCCGAAGGGCCGCCAACCCAATCTTTAAGGCGTGGGTAGGCGCGGACATGCCACCAGAGCTGCCTTGGTTTTTCATCGCAACAGCTTTCGTCGTCATAGCCTTTTTCAGGCTCGTACACAGGCATGTGATGTGGGAGGCGGTTTTGCCTCGGCTGAGGTTTTCTAACCCTAGAGGCGTTCCTTCACCGCTTCGGATTCGAGTTTTTTACCCCGACCAGGCAAACCCAGAATGGGAAAGGGTCGAGTGGGAAAACATTGAAATCGGAATGGTGGAGGTCATGAACTCGCCGCGCGCTAGAGTCGGGGGGCTTGATGCAAAGGATGCATGGATAACCGCGACTTTTGAAAACTTAGTAACAAAAGAAAAGAAGGAGGTCCGATATTGCCGGTGGGAGGAAACCCCAAGCCCAGAGATGACGAGAGTGATACGGGGCGCGTTCCAAGGTATCGGACAGAGTGGAATATGCGGACGCTACCGGCGAACGGCATATGGCACCGGATTGATTTTTGCATTTTCAAAGGCAACGGCGTGGTTTTTGGCTTTAATGGCTACGCGCAAGAAAAGCCGCGTTGGGCCAATCCGGAATTTGAACTCTGGCCCCACGTAGAAATCAAAGTAACGTTGACTATCGACGCGGGAAACATGGATGCGCCTGCATCGCATGTGTTCACGATGGTTGCGGGCCAAAGGTTGACCTTCTCATGACTTCTTTCGGCTGGTCCCACGCGCGTTCTGAAGCAGATACCAATAGCCCTGCTTGAGAGGCTTACTATGGCCGTGCCAAATAAGTTGGGGTTGTTGCGGTTGTTATAGCGCGTCTGCGCTCGAATTCTCGCAAGTGCAGGATGTTGCAAGTGCGAAATGCCCAATGTTTGGCCAAGAATAATGGCTTGCGCCAAGAAAGGGGAGCAAACCATTGCAAGCAGGCTCTTTATCTGGCGCTATGCGGGCCGGAAAAACGGCCGCCTGACAAAAAGTCCGGCGGCTGACCGCGAAAATCATCTGGAGGCACACTATGGATCCCAAGAAAACTGCGCTGGTTCTGATCGAGTTTCAGAACGACTTCACCACCGAGGGCGGCACCCTGCATGGCGCCGTGAAGGGCGTGATGGATAAGACCAACATGCTGGCCAACACCATCGAGACAGTGAAGAAGGCCCGCGCCGCCGGCGCCACCATCGTCTGGGTGCCGATCACCTTCGCCGACGGTTACGGCGAAATGCGTCCCGAGCCCTATGGCATCCTGAAGGGCGTCAAGGACTCCAAGTCCTTCGTGAAGGGCGGCTGGGGCGCGCAGATCGTGGACTCGCTCAAGCCCGAAGCCAGCGACATCATCGTCGAAGGCAAGCGCGGGTTGTGCGGCTTTGAAAGCACCAATCTTGACTGGGTGCTGCGTTCGCGCGGCATCTCCGACGTCGCGCTGGCCGGTTTCCTGACCAACTGCTGCGTCGAGTCCACCATGCGTGTCGCTTACGAGAAGGGCTACAACGTGGTCACCCTGACCGACATGACCGCCGCGCTGAGCCAGGAAGAGCAGGATCATGCCTGCGCCAAGAACTTCCCCATGTTCTCGCGTCCGCTGACCCACACCGAATGGCTGGGCGAACTGACCGGTTCGCAGAAGGCCAGCGACAAGACCCGCGGCTACGAAGCGGCGGAATAACGCATCACACTGTCAAAAGGCCCCGGCTCACCCCGGGGCCTTGTTTTTCCAAGAACAATCGCGTGGGGGCGAATATGAGCAAATCCGACAACAAGAGCGGCCTGTCGCGCCGCGCATTGATGGGCGGCATCGCCGCCGCCGCCGGCACGCCGCTGCTGGCCCATGCGCAGATGGTGCGCCCGCCGGCATTGCCGCCGGGGATGAATCCCCAGCCGCCGCGCGCCATGCAGGGCGGGGCGGGCAAGACCAAGGTCCTGTTCATCACCAAGTATCACAATTTCGACCGCGAGAATCTGTTCGCCACGCTGGACGGGTTCGACGACATCACCTGGACCCATGTCGAGCATCCGGCGGCGGCCAATTTCTACGATCCCGAGCTGGCGGCGCCCTATGACGTGCTGCTGTTCTATGACGCGTTCGCGGGCCGTACCTTCGAGCGCCAGTCCGACGGCGTGATCGCCAACCAGGAAAACATGCCCACGGCCAAGCAGAAGCGCGATTTCGAGCGGCTGCTGAAAAGCGGCGACAAGGGTTTTGTCTTCTTCCACCATGCGGTGGCCTCCTGGGCGCACACCTGGCCGGAATATCGCGAAGTGATCGGCGCCACCGCCGACTGGGGCAAGCCCATCAAGAATGTGCGCGGCGTGGACTATGCGGCATCCGGCGCGCTGCCCAATGTCCAGCAGCGCGTGACGGTGGTGAACAAGAGCCATCCCATCACCGCGGGCGTCGAGGATTTCGACATCGTGGACGAGGCCTATCTGTTCCCGGTGTTCGAGGACAGCGTCATTCCCCTGCTGCGTACCGACTTCAAGCCGGTGGACAGCGCCTTTCCGCTGCGTCCGCTGACCAAGGGCCATCCGCCCGGCAGCAACCTGACGGGCTGGGTCAAGACGGCGGAGCGTTCGCCGGTCGCCTATATCCAGCACGGCCATGACAACAAGGCCTGGGCCAACCCGGCCTTCCGCAAGCTGATGTCCAACGCCATCAACTGGGCGGCGTCGCCGGAAGCCAAGGCCTGGGCCCGCGCGAACCCCAAGAAGATTTTCTAGACCAAAAAAAATCACCGCTTCAAAAATCATAACGGAGGAACGACCATGACGACATCTGACGACGACAAGAAGAAGGGCCTTTCACGCCGCAGCATGTTCGGCGCCGCGGCGGTTGCCGCCGCCGCCATTCCGGCCTTCAGCGCCGCCCGGGCCCAGCCCGCAGGGCGCGGCGAGGGTGGTCCGATCAATTCCACCAGCCTGGGCGGCGGCCTGCCGCCGCAGGGCGGCACCGGTCCGATCAAGGTGCTGTTCATTTCCAGCTATCACGCCTTCGACCGCGAGAACCTGTTCCGCTGCTGGGACCGCATGGGCACCGACATCAGCTGGACCCATGTCGAGCATCCCGCCGCCGAGCACTTCTTCGATCCGGCGCTGGCCGCCGGCTTCGACGTCTTCCTGCTGTATGACGCCTTCGCGGGCAGCCGCATGAGCGCGCCGGACGCGCAGGGCCGCCGCACCCGCATCTCGCCGCCGCCGTCCAAGAAGCTGCAGGCCGACATGAAGCGGCTGATGCAGAACGGCGACAAGGGCTTTGTCTTCTTCCATCACGCGCTGGCCTCCTGGGTCCATAGCTGGCCCGCCGGCGTCAATGGCTCCAACGCCTATGTCGAAATGATGGGCGGCGCCGCCGACTGGGGCACGCCGCTGAAGAACCTGCGTGGCAAGGACTATCCCAACTCCGGCTATCGCCAGGGTACCGAGCAGCGCATCAGCGTGGTGGACAAGGCCCATCCGATCACCCAGGGCCTGCCGGCGCAGTGGGACATGATCGACGAGACCTATCTGTGCCCGATGTTCGAAGACTCGGTGCATTGCCTGACCCGCACCGACTTCGTGCCGACCGCCGACAAGTTCATGATGGCGCCCAACAGCGCCAATGTCGGCGCCGGTCACGAGCCGGGCAGCACCATGACCAGCTGGGTCAAGACGGCGGAGAATTCGCCCATCGTCTATATCCAGCACGGCCATGACAACAATGCCTGGTCCAACCCCTATTGGCAGAAGCTGATGCTGAACAGCATCAAGTGGGCGGCCTCGCCGGAGTCCAAGACCTGGGCCAAGGCCAATTCCAAGCGCATCTTCGTCTGAGGATACGCTTTCGATCAAAAGGCCCCGGAGCGATCCGTGGGTAAAGGAATGAACAGCAACTTTACACCTCCGGACCAAACGGTTCGGGGGTGTAATTATTTTCTGAATGCTCTTGCTGGATGTCCGCTTGAGCGCAATACGGACATTTGGTGCGTCAGCACGCATTTTGACAAGCTAATGAACCGCCGACTGGAACCAACTTTAGCCTAGATACTCCTGCCGATCAGCGCTCCCACGCCAGCCGTCACAGCCATTGCCAAAGCTCCCCAAAATGTCACTCGCAGGCTGGCTAGAAGCATATTGGCGCCCCCCGTCTTTGCGCCGATGGAGCCAAGTACCGCGAGATAGATCAATGACGAGACGGCGATCACCGGCACAAGATACCGTGCCGGACTGAGTAGCACGGCCAATAGTGGGGCGGCAGCTCCCACCGAAAAAGTTGCAGCAGATGCCAGCGCCGCCTGTATGGGGCGGGCTCTGTTTATTGGCGAAATTCCCAACTCATCCCGCGCGTGGGCGCCCAATGCATCTTTCTTCATCAATTCCCGTGCGACCTGGCGTGACAAGGCTGGACTGAGTCCGCGCATTGCATAAATTCCAGCCAACTCATTCTCTTCGACGGCGGGGTCTGCCCGTAATTCCTCACGCTCGCGATTTAGATCGGCACTCTCCGTATCCGATTGTGAACTGACGGAAACATATTCACCCGCCGCCATCGACATGGCGCCTGCAGCCAGCCCAGCCGTGCCCGCCAGCAGGATGTCACCTTTCGCCGCTGAAGCCATCGCAACGCCAATCACAAGACTGGCTGTAGAAACAATTCCGTCGTTGGCTCCCAATACAGCTGCCCGCAACCAGCCGATGCGTTCCACCAGGTGTTGCTCACGATGTCGTTGTAAACTGCGCATGCTTGCCAGCCTCTGAGAGTGGTATGTAGCGAAGAAATCTGCCGGGCACTCTGGCGGCCAGAAACATCTGCGCCGCCAGATCGTCATTGACAAGAGGCAGTGCGAATCCCCTTGGCGCGCACGCCATGGCTCCGGCGCTATGAATCACCTTGGTCCCATAAAGCCGGTGCTTACCGACATACTACAACAGAGATTACCGGCAGCGCACTTTATTGCGATCAATTGCTTGCCCCGCGAGGGCGCCCATACCCGCGCCAAGTATTGTACCCAACATTTCCGATCCGCCGGGTGCGATGGCATTACCCAACAGGCCTCCAGCGATTCCGCCGACTATCAGCCCCGTGGTGCCATCGGAGCGCCGACAGTAATAACGGCCATCGTGCCCGCGATACACTCGATCCTGTTCGGCCAATCGACGCTCCCTGTAGCTGCGGTCGTTCCGATAATAGCGAGAGGCATCATAGCCATTGTAAGAGGGGTCCGGGCGGTCGTGATCGTATGCTCGCCAATCACGAGACGGCTCATTGTAACGCGTGCTGCTTGCGCATCCTGAAAGCAGCAACATGGCGGCCATGCCCAAAAATACCTTATGCATGCGATTTCTCCTTGCTGCCGGTCGGTGAGAAAGGTGCCCGCTTAACCCAAACCACATTTTCCCCGGCTGATGAAACCGGGCACATCTCCTATCTGAGGCTAAGGATGTAAGCGGAAACATCTGCGATCTCTTGGCGCGTCAGAATGTAATCGGGCATGCGGTGATGCGGGGTGCTGAGGAACGCACTCAGCGAAGTGGCCGTCGTACTGGGCATGCGCGCGATGGCCGCGAAGGGAGGGCTCACGGCATTCTGAACCGGCGCCATTCCGATTTCGTGGCAGCCGCTGCACGAACGCTTCGCCAACTGAAAGCCTGAACTCTCGTCCTGGGCCGCCGCTGGCAGATTAAAAGCCGCCGTAGCAAGAAGTGTGATTACCAGCAGTTTGTTCTGCCCGCGCATCACCATGTAATCCTCCATTCGAGCCCGCCCGTTCAAAAATCACGCCGGTGGTGGCCACTGTCATCTCCCGAAAAGACAACCGTGAAACACGTGCCGTGCCCCGCGTGCCCTGCCAGAAGCAGCTCACCGCCTATTTCGTTGACGAGAGAAGAAATGATGCTCATTCCGAGACCCTTGGACTTCTTAGGGTCAAATCCGACCGGCAGGCCGGGCCCGTCGTCAGAGACTGAAAGCGCGTAGCCCTTATGTGAATGCCTTCTTATTGAGACAGTAATTTTGCCTTTTGCGTATTTGGCGGCATTCGTAATCATCTCGCTGACAATCAGTCCCAGCGGGATTCCGATCGGAGTTGGCACTTTGATATCGATCCCTTCAAAAAGCAGGGCGCATTCTGGCCCTCTGTCGGGAAGTAAGCCGGTAATGTCATCGCATAGAGATGAAAGGTACGGCTTTAATTCTATGATATCCGCCTGATCCATGGCATGCAGTCGGTGATGCACACTTCCGATCGCGGCGGCGCGTCGTGCTGCGTCGTTCAGCTGCCCGGCGATTTCGGTATTGTTGGCTTGCCGTCCTTGCATAGACAGCAGGCTGGAGACCATTTGCAGGCCGTTCAGCAACCTATGATTGGCCTCGCGACACAGCAGGCTCTGCTTTTCCAGTAGTTCTTCTGTGTGTTTTAGCTGGCGGTGTTCCCGCGCCAAAATCTCTCGCAGCTCAGCTTTCGCGAATTCAAGGCGTTCAATTTCTTCGCGACCAGCGACAATGCTAGAGCACTGCTCTCGAGGGCAATCTCGAGGCTTTTGTAAAGCCGCCGCGGGCACCCCTGACGCGGGCACCCCTGACGCTGACGAAGTCGCTGAAAGTGTTTCGTATTTGGAGGCCAAATATTCACCCCAATACATCAACTGAATCTGACTAGCGTATACGCACGGGCTAACGACCGAATTGATCTGGATCAATCTGACGGACGACTGCAAGCTGGTTCCCTGCTTCCGGAGCGATCCGGGGCCTTTTCTTTTTGCGCGGCTTGGCCGTAGCATCCCTGCCAAACCGGTTCGCAGGAGATACAGATGACTGACAAGAAAACGCTTTCGCGTCGCGGCGTGATCGGCAGCGCCGCCGCCATCGCCGCCGCCACGACCCTGCCGGCGCAGGGCGTGATCCTGCCGCCGCCCGCAGCCGGTGCGCCGCGCGGCCCGCAGGGCGGCACGGGCCCCATCCGGGTGATGTTCGTGTCGCAGTATCACGGCTTTGACCGCGAGAACCTGTTCTCGCTGCTGGATGGATATGGCCAGGAGATTACCTGGACCCATGTCGAGAATCCCGCCGCCATGGCCTTCATGGACCCAAAGCTGGCGAAGGACTATGACGTTTTCCTCTATTACGACGCCTTCAACGGCCGCAAGGAACTGGCGCGCAGCCCCGACGGCACCCGCAATTTCAGCTTCTTCGATCCGCCCAAGGAATACCGCGCCAACCTCAAGGCGCTGATGCAGAGCGGGGAGAAGGGCTTCGTCTTCTTCCACCACGCGCTGTCGTCCTGGATCCGCTGGCCGGAATATGTCGAGATACTGGGCGGCGTCGCCGACTGGGACGTGCCGCTGACCAATATCCGCGGCAAGAACTATCCGCGCTCCGGCTATCGCGGCCGCACCCCCCAGACCATCACGGTGCAGGACAAGACCCATCCCATCACGCAAGGGCTGCCGCCGACCTTCGAAATCCTGGACGAGACCTATCTGTGCCCGATGTTCGAGGACAGCGTGCATTGCCTGCTGCGCACCGATTTCGAGCCGGTGGCGGAATCCTTCCGGCCCGAACAGGCCGGTCATCCGCGCGGCAGCAACATGACCGCCTGGGTCAAGGCGGCGGAACGCTCGCCGCTGGCCTATATCCAGCACGGCCATGACAATGCCGCCTGGACCAACGTCCATTTCCAGCAGCTGATGCTGAACGCGATCAAGTGGGCGGCCTCGCCGGAATCCAAGGCCTGGGCGCGCGCCAATTCTAAGAAGATTTTTGCCTAAAAACTGGCCGCCCAAATAGACGGCGGAAACAACTGGATTTTCAGTCGCTTACGATTCCCCTCGCATTCACCTTGCGAGGGGAATTTCTTTGGCGCGAACGTCTGTATGCGCCATTATGGCGGGATGATTTCCGTCGTCATCCCCACCGCCAATTCCGAACGCCTGCTGCCGCGCTGTTTCGACAGCCTGATCACGGCCGCGGTGCGCGGCGTGGTGCGCGAAGTGATCGTCAGCGATTCCGGTTCGACCGACCTGACCCTCACCATCGCCGATGCGGCGGGCGCCCATATCGTCCATGCCGGCAAGGGCCGCAGCGAGCGGCTGACGCAGGGCGCGTCCATCGCCAAATGCGACTGGTTGCTGTTCCTGCACCCCGAAACCGCACTGGAGCCGGGTTGGGAAGTCGAGGCGGAATCCTTCATCGACCAGGCGGTGATGGAACGCCCGCGCGCCGCCGTGTTCCGATTCGCGCTGGAGGATTTCGGCGGCAAGGCCCGCCGCGCCGAAACCAAGGCGGCGCTGCGCACCGCGCTGTTCGCCTTGCCGTTCGGCGATCAGGGACTGCTGATCCCCAAACGTCTGTACCAGAAGATCGGCGGCTATCGCGCGCTGGCCCAGATGGAAGATGCCGACATCATCCGCCGTGTCGGCCGCGGCCGTCTGGTGTCGTTGCGCGCCCGCGCCGTCAATGTGTCGCGCGCGCCGAAAAACAGGCTGCGCGGCTTTACCCTAACCCTTCTGCACGCTTTGCGTGTGCCGTCGCGGGTTGTCGCCAAGCTCTAGCTATTTCTCGGAACTGAGCCGAAGCCCGTAGGCATTGACCGACGGCGCCGCAGAGGCTGCCTGCGCCGGGCGATAGGTCGGCCACTGGCCGCGCGCGGTTTCGTCCAGGCTCTTGGCATCCTGGCCGAAGCGGCGGCGATACAGCCAGTGATAGGCCATCAGCCGCCTCACATAGGACCGTGTTTCGGCCACCGGGATGCTTTCCACGAACAGCAGCGGATCGTTGCCACCGGCCTTGGTATTGCGCCAGCGGCTCACCGAGCCCGGCCCCGCATTATAGGCACCGCCCAGCTGCAGCAGGTTGCCGTCGAGCTGATCCAGCAGCATCTCGATATACTTCTGGCCCGCCGCCAGCGCCGTCGAAGGATTGTTGAGCGTTTCAGGATCGGTCACGCCCAGCCGCTTGGCGGTGGCGGGCATGATCTGCATCAGCCCGCGCGCCCCGACCGGCGAGGTGGCCGAAACCTGGAAGCGGCTTTCGATGCGGGCAAAGGCCAGCACCAGCGAGGAATCGATGCGATAGCCACCATCGGGGCTGTAGGGCGGCACCGGGAACAGCCCCGTCAGCAGCAAGCCGCGCGCGGCGCTTTTCTCCGAGGCACGCAATTCGACATTGGGCACGCCGATGCCGCGCGCCAGCGCCGCCATGGCCGGGTCCAGCCGCTCGTTATTGTCGACAAAGGCGCGGTTGAGCTCCGGTCCGACGAATTCATTTTCGCCGATCTGCCACAGCGCCACCGCGCGCCGTGCGGCGGGCACCGCCATCAGGTCGCGGAAATCGCCTTCATTCAGGATGGCGTCGGCAAACCCGGTATGGGTGTCGATGCCCAGCATGCGCTCGGCGATCAGGCCGTAAAAGCTGGGCTGCTTGCCGGCGGCGAAGTTCAGCAGGGTGACGACCTTCAGCGCATCGCCCGACTGCATATGCGCGCGCGCCGCCCAGAAAGCCGCCTGGGCCCTCAGGCTGTTCTGCGCCGCTTGCGTCTCGGCCAGCTTTTCCAGGATGGCCACGGCATCGGCCCAGCGGCCCATGCGATAGGCGGCGAAACCGGCATCCCACATCAGTTGCGGCACGCCGGGGTCCGAGACCGAAGTGGCGATGCGATACGCATCGGCATCACGGCCTTCGGCGCGATAGGAGGCCGCGACGCGGTGGCTCAGGATGGCGATATCGTTGGGCGTGGCGGTGGCGCGCACGCCGTCCACCAGGGCCAGCGCTTCATCCGGATTTCCCGCGCGTATGGCGGTGAAGATGGCGGGCATCACGCCGCGCCCGACTTCGGACGAGGGAACCGGCTCGGTCAGTTCCAGGTCTTCGTAACCGCCGGTGCGGCTGCCGACACCGCGCGGCGCGGGGATATTGGTCACCACCGCGAGCCGGATGCGCTTTTTTCCCCGTCGGACGGTGCGGGTGGAATTGGCCACCGCCAGGCGATAGATACGGTCGGCGATGGCGGTATCGCGATATTGTTCCAGCCACTCGACAGCGGTCGTGACTTTCACATTGCTGCGCGGAAGCGCGAGATAGGCGATGGCTTCGCCATAGCCCTGCAGCACCGGATCGCTGACCTGGGCTTGCAACCCCCTGGCCTTGGTCAGTTCGCCGTCCCGCGCCGCACGCATGATCTGGCGGTATAAAGCGACATCCTGCGGCGACAGGACTTGCGGCGGCACCGGCAAGCTCAGCGACGGCGGCGCGATGGGCGGCGCGGCGCGATGGGGCAACAGCGGCACGGCCGGTTGCGCGCCCGCCTCCAGCGTCAGCGCGGCACAGAACAGCAAGGCAACAGCAGCGCGCATGCGGATAAGACAGCCCTTCGAAGCAGTGAAAAATCCTGCTTAGCCCGCGTCGCCGGTTCCGGCAACCGGCAGGTCCAGTGTTTTCATGCGGTCACGCACCGCCTGCAAATCGCGCCAGGCCAGTTTCTTGTGCGCCGGCTGGCGCAGCAGATAGGCCGGATGCAGCGTCGGCATCAGCGGCACCATCGCGTCGCCGACGCGATATTCCAGCCAGCGGCCGCGCAGCTTCATGATGCCCTCGGTGATGCCCACCACATGCCGCGCCGCGACCGCACCCAACAGGATGATGACCTGCGGCTCGGCCAGTTCGATATGGCGGCGCAGGAAGGGCAGGCAGGCGGCGGCTTCCTCGGGCGTGGGATCGCGATTGTCCGGCGGACGCCAGTTGATGACATTGGTGATATAGGCGTTGGTCTTGCGGTCCAGCCCGATGCTGGCCAGCATCTTGTCCAGCAACTGTCCGGCGCGTCCCACAAAGGGCTTGCCGACACGGTCTTCGTCGCGGCCCGGTGCTTCGCCGATCAGCATCACGCGGCCTTCGGCGACGCCATCGGCGAACACGGTGTTGGTGGCGGTGCGCTTGAGGGCGCAACCCTCAAAGGCTTCCAGCGCCGCCTTGAGTTCGGGCAGCGACTGGGCCGCCGCCGCCGCGGCCTGGGCCGTCGCAATCGCATCGCCGTCCATTTCCACGGCTCTCGCCAGCGCGGCAGGCGCGGGCGCGCGGGCAGGGGCGGGGCGCGGCGCGGGCGCCTGCAAGGGCGCTACCGTAGCCTTGGCGGTCAGCCGGTTGATGGGCTGTTCCGCCACGGCTTCATCCGCACCGGCTTCGACCAGCCAGTTCAGGGTGGATAAGGTGTCGTTCATCACCGCCATCCTAGGCTTCCGGGACACGGCAAGGCCAGTTAGAAAAGAGACAAGGAACAAGGCGATTCATGGCCGAGACCCGCGAAAGCATGGAGTATGACGTGGTCATCGTCGGCGGTGGCCCGGCGGGGCTGGCGGCGGCGATCCGGCTGAAGCAACTGTCCGCCGATATCAGCGTCTGCGTGCTGGAAAAGGGCTCCGAGATCGGGGCGCATATCCTGTCGGGCGCGGTGATCGATCCCAGGGCGCTCACCGAACTGATCCCGGACTGGAAGGAAAAGGGCGCGCCGGTCGAAACACAGGTGGCCGACGACCGCTTCTGCTTCTTCACCCGAGGCGCGGCGCTGACCATTCCGCACTTCCTGTTTCCGCCGTTGATGAGCAATCGGGGCAACTACATCGTCAGCCTGGCCAACCTGTGCAAATGGCTGGCGGGCCAGGCGGAAAGCCTGGGTGTGGAAATCTATCCCGGCTTTCCGGCGCACGAACTGATCGTCGAGGGCGATGTGATCAAGGGTGTCGTCACCGGCGATCTGGGCGTGGCAAAGGACGGCCATCACAAGGATGGCTACACGCCGGGCATGGAACTGCGCGGCAAATACACCTTCTTCGCCGAAGGTGCGCGAGGCTCGCTGTCCAAACAGTTATGCGCACGCTTCGGATTGCATGATGGACGCGAACCGCAGAAATTCGGCATCGGCCTGAAGGAATTGTGGGAGCTGCCGGCGGACCAGCACAAGAAAGGCCTGGTGCTGCATGGCATGGGCTGGCCGCTGGATTCGGAAACCGGCGGCGGCCTCTTCATGTATCACTGGGGCGACAATCTCTGCTCCATCGGGTTGGTGGTGCATCTCAACTACAAGAATCCCTGGCTGGACCCGTTCGGCGAATTCCAGCGCGCCAAGACCCATCCGGCGATCGCACGGGTGCTGAAGGGCGGCAAGCGCATCGGCTATGGCGCGCGCGCCATCACCGAAGGCGGCACCCAGTCGGTGCCGCAACTGTCCTTTGCCGGCGGGGCGTTGATCGGGTGCAGCGCCGGCTTCGTCAACCTGCCGCGCATCAAGGGCAGCCACAATGCGATGAAGACCGGCATGCTGGCGGCGGAGGCCGCGGCCAATGCGCTCAAGGCGGGCCGGTCAGGCGACCGGCTTTCGGACTATGACGCTGCCTATGCCAAAAGCTGGGTCGCGCAGGATCTGTACCGGGTGCGCAACGCCAAGCCGCTCTGGTCCAGGCTGGGCACCCTGCTGGCCTTGCCCCTGATCGGGCTGGACCTCTGGACCAACCAGCTGTTCGGCCTTTCCCTGCTCGGAACCCTGGGCCACGGCAAGCCCGACCATGCCAGCCTGCGCAAGGCGGCCGACAGCACAAAAATCGCCTATCCCAAGCCCGACGGAACGCTGACCTTTGACCGGCTTTCGAGCGTTTTCGTCTCCAATACCAATCACGCGGAAGACCAGCCGGTGCATCTGGTGTTGAAAGACCCGGCCATTCCCATTTCGGTCAATTTGCCCGAATATGGCGAGCCGGCGCAGCGTTACTGTCCGGCGGGCGTATATGAAGTGATCCAGGAGGCCGCCGGCCCCCGGTTCCAGATCAACGCCCAGAATTGCGTGCACTGCAAAACCTGTGACATCAAGGATCCGTCGCAGAACATCACCTGGGTTACGCCCGAAGGCGGCGGCGGGCCCAATTACACGAATATGTAGGAGTTCAGTTTTGCGCCGCTTGGTTACCCTGTCTGCCATTGCCGTGCTGCTCGCGGGCTGCGCCGCCGAGCCGGAAATCGTCGTCACGCCGGAGAGCGAACGCGACGCCGAAGCCTTCTCCACCTATCTGTCGGCCCGCTTCGCGGCGTCCGAGCACGATTTGCCGGAAGCGGCGCGCTATTACAGCAAGGCGCTGGAGAATGACCCCGCCAATTCGTCGCTGCTGGCGCTGACCTTTTTTTATGCCACCACCTCGGGTGATTTCGAAGGCGCCGCGAAATACGCGCAAGCCGTGGTTGCCGCCACGCCCGACGACCGCGCCGCCCGGCTGGCGCTGGCGGTGCTGGACTTCAAGCGCAAGGATTACGCCAGCGTCCGCCAGCACCTGTCGCAATCGGCCAAGGGCCCTTTCACGGTCCTCACGCTGTCGCTGTTCGACGCGTGGGCGGCCGCCGCCCAGGGCGATACCGCCGGCATCGAAAAGGACCTGCAGGCGCTGACCGCGCAGAAGGGCGCCGAGAATATGGCGGCCTTCCACACCGCGCTGCTGCAGGATTACCTGGGAAAAACCCAGGCCGCCGATGCCGCCTATAAGAAGGCGATGAACACCAGCGCGCCGCCGCCGCGTGTGCTGGAAGCCTATGGCCGCTTCCTGGAACGCAATGGCCGGAGCACCGACGCGCTGCTGCTGTACCGCTCGCACCAGAACAATGGCGGATTGGCGACCGTCGTCAGGCCCGGCCTGGCGCGCATCGCGGCGAACGAGAAGCCGGAAAGCCTGGTCCGCACGCCCGCCGACGGGGCCGCCGAAGCGCTGTTCGGGATCGCCGCCTCGCTGACCGACGGGCAGAGCGCCGATGTTTCCATTCTCTACCTGCGCATGGCGCTGTATCTCAGGCCCGATCTGGGGCTGGCCAATGTGCTGCTGGCCGACCGGTTCGAAACCCTGCGCAAGTTCGAGGCGGCGATCGCCATCTACCAGGCCATTCCGCGGGACTCGCCCTATTACCGGATGGCGCAGGTGCAGGCGGCTTTGAACCAGCAGCGGCTGGGAAAGAACGATGCCGCAATCGCCGAGCTGAAGAAGCTGGTGGCATCCGACCCGGCCGACAGCGAAAGCTGGGTGGCGCTGGGCGACACCTACCGCGCGTCCGAAAAATATGCGGAGGCGATCGCTGCCTATGACTCGGCGGAGAAAGCCATCGGCACGCCCGCGCGGCGCAACTGGCCGATGTTCTATGCCCGCGCCATGGCCAAGGAACGGCTGAAGCGGCTGGACGATTCGGAGGCCGATATCGAGGTCGCGCTGAAATTGTCGCCGGACCAGCCCGAATTGCTGAACTATCTCGGCTATAGCTGGGTGGACCGGGGACGCAAGATTCCCGAGGCTCTGACCATGCTGGAAAAGGCACGCAAGCTGCGGCCCTATGACGGCTATATCGTGGACAGTGTCGGCTGGGCCTATTACCGGCTCGGCCGCTACGAAGACGCTGCCAAGACGCTGAATGCAGCGGTGCTGCTGGTGCCCGGCGACCCCACCATCAACGATCACCTGGGCGATGCGCTGTGGCGGTCGGGCAAGAAGATCGCGGCCCGCTTCCAGTGGAACCATGCCATCACCTTCAGCACCGATCCGGAAGAAAAGGCGGCCATCGAGCGCAAGCTGAAGAATGGCCTGAGCGAAAAGCCTGCTTAAGTGATCAGCGAAGCCGCGCCTGCCAAGATAAACCTGTTCCTGCATATCGGCGTCAGGGGCGCTGACGGCTTTCATCCGCTGCAAAGCCTGGTGGTGTTCACCGGCATGGGCGACGAACTGGCGTTGGCCGCCGCCCCTGAACTGTCCCTGACGGTCAATGGTCCCTTCGCCGGCGAGCTGAGCGGGGAAAGCGACAATCTGGTGCTGCGCGCCGCCCGCGCGCTGGGGAACAAGGGCGCGGCTCTGAGCCTGACCAAGAATCTCCCGGTGGCATCGGGCATCGGCGGCGGCTCGTCGGATGGCGCGGCAGCGCTGAGGGGTTTGCGGCGGTTGTGGAACGCCGACGTCACGGATGCGAGGCTGCGCGAGATCGCGGCCGACCTGGGCTCCGATATGCCGGTGTGTGTCGAGGCCCGCTCCGCCTTCATGGAAGGGCGCGGCGAGAGGCTGCAGGCCGTCGGCGCCATGCCACGCATCGCTATGCTGCTGGTCAATCCGAAGGTCGGGGTGTCGACGCGCGATGTCTTTGCCGCGCTCCGGAACCGCAGCGGCGTCGATATGCCATTGCCGCTGGAGGGTTTCCGCGACACCGCCGACCTGCTGCGGTTCCTCGAAACCACCCACAACGACATGGAAGCGACGGCGCGCGACATCCAGCCGGTGATCGGGGAGGTGCTCGGCGCCATGGCCGGGTTGCCCGGCGCGCTGTTCACCCGCATGTCGGGCAGCGGCGCCACCTGCTTTGGCATTTTTGCGGATGACGGCTGCTGCCGCCGCGCCGCGCAGATACTGCAGGAAGCCAGGCCGGGCTGGTGGGTCGCGCCGACCTTCGTGCCGCAAAGCGGTATCGCGCCGGAGGCGCCGGGGCGTGACATAGGGCCTACGCCGGATGGGCTTTAAAGGGCCTTAAGACGAATTTAACCTTGGCAACCCACTGTTGCGCGCGTGACCCGCAAAGGAACGCCCGCCATGGCCAAAGAGCCCAAAGCCCCCGAAATCGTGTTTGTCGACAATGCCCAGGCGCCGGACATCTATGCCACGGGCGCGACGGGCTTCTTTGTTTCCAATGGCGCCATCTCGATCACCCTGGAATCCATCCGCGCTAGCCATTCCGAACCGCCGGGCCCGCTATCGCGCGTGGTGGTGGGTCGCCTGGTGATGCCAATCACTGGCGCGCAGGGCTTGGCCATCGGCCTGTTCGATTTCCTGGAAAAGCAGGGCTTCAAGTACGACCGCAACGCCGGCTAATAGGCGCGTTCGACGCAGAAATCCGCAATATCGGCCAGCGCGCGTTTGATGTCGCTGTCCGGCAGTACGCCCAGCGCGGTCTTGGCGGCGTCGGCATAGCTGCGCGCCCGCCGCATGGTTTCCTGAATCGAACCGGTCTGCTCGATCAGCGTGATGGCGCGGTCCAGATCGCTTTCGGTCTGGTTGCCGGTTTCGATCACCCGCTTCCAGAACGGCTGATCGGCTTCCCTTGAGCGGGCATAGGCCAGGATGATCGGCAGCGTCATCTTGGCTTCGCGGAAATCGTCGCCCACGGTCTTGCCCATCAGCGCCTGGCGCCCCGAGTAATCCAGCGCGTCATCGACAAGCTGGAAGGCGATCCCCAGATTCTCGCCATAGTCGCGCATGCCGGCGACGAACGCGTCGCCCTGGCCTGTGAGGAGGGCGCCCGAATGCGCGGCGGCGGCGAACAGGGCGGCGGTCTTGGCCGACACCACGCTCAGATAATGGTCTTCGCTCACCGCCAGATTGTTGGAGGATTTGAGCTGCATTACTTCGCCTTCGGCGATCACCGCCGAGGCGCCCGCCAGAATATCGAGCACCGCCATATTGTCGGTCTCGACCATCAACTGGAAGGCGCGCGAAAACAGGAAGTCGCCGACCAGCACCGAGGGCTTGTTGCCCCACATCAGGTTGGCCGAAACTTTTCCACGGCGCAGAGCGCTTTCATCGACGACATCGTCATGCAGCAGGGTGGCGGTGTGAATGAACTCGACCGCCGCGGCCAGCTTCACATGATGATCGCCGGTGTAACCCCCGGCTTGCGCCGCGGCCAGGGTCAGCATCGGGCGCAGCCGCTTGCCGCCGGAATCGATCAGATGCTTGGCAAGGTCGGGGATCAGCGCCACGCCGGATGTCATGCGGGCATGGATCAGCCTGTCGGTCGCCGCCATGTCGGTGACGACCAGCGCATGCAACCGCTCCACCGGCGAGATGTCGCCGACCCTGGCAGCCTTCAAAGTATCCTGCCCACCCATGGCCGGGAGAATACCGGACCGGCTTGGGGGGCGGCAAGGGCGACAAAATGGCCTGTTTTCGCTATAAACCGCGGTATGCGCGCCGTTCTCAAATCCACCGATCCGGTGGTGATCAGCTATGCGTCTGATGTTCTGTCACAGGAGGGCATCGAGTCGGTGGTATTCGACGCCCATGCCAGCGTGATGGACGGCAGCATGGGCTTCCTGCCGCGCCGGTTGATGGTGCTGGACGAGGACTTTGCCCGCGCCGAAGCCTTGCTGCGCGAAGCGGTTCCGGACGCGATGCCGTGACGGACACATTTCTCGATGGCCGGGTGCGGGTGGTCCAACCCCAGAGCGGCTTTCGCGCCGGGCTGGACGCGGTGATGCTGGCTGCCAGCGTACCGGCCAGAAGCGGACAAACCGCGCTGGAACTCGGCAGCGGTGTGGGCACTGTCAGCCTGTGCCTGGCTGCCCGGGTTCCCGGTATCGTCGTCACCGGCGTGGAACAGGATGCCGATCTGGTGCGTCTGGCGGGCGAGAATGCGGTCGCCAATGGCGCCGGCGCCCGTTTCGTGGCGGCGGACGTCTTCGCCCTGCCATCCGAGCTGAAGCGCGATTTCGACCAGGTCTTCTGTAACCCGCCTTTTCACGGCGAAGGGCAGGCGTCACCCGATGCGGGGCGCGCCGCCGCGCTGATGGATGGCGGCAAGCTGACGGACTGGCTTAAGCTTGGCCTGCAACGCACCGTATCGGGCGGTTTTTTCACCGCCATCCTGCGCGCCGACCGCTTGAACGAGGCGCTGGCCGCGCTTCCGGAAAAAGGCGTCCTGGCCTTTCCCCTCTGGCCCCATGCCGGGGAGGTGCCCAAGCGGATCATCGTGCAGGCCCGCAAGGGGTCTTCCGCGCCCTTTGCGCTGCTGCCGGGGCTGGTTTTGCACAGCGCCGACGGCAGCTGGACCCCCCAAAGCGATGCCATTTTGCGGCGCGGCGAACCGCTTGCCCTGTCGGGGGCCCGCCTATAGGTTCCGGCCACTCCCATACAGGCAGAATCGGTGGCCAAAGCTCGTACTTTTCAGGACCTTATCCTCACCCTGCAGAGCTATTGGGCGCAGCATGGCTGCCTGATCCTGCAGCCCTATGACGACCAGATGGGGGCCGGGACGTTCCATCCTGCCACCACCCTGCGCGCCCTGGGGCCGCGCCCCTGGAATGCCGCCTTTGTGCAGCCCTCGCGCCGCCCGTCGGACGGCCGCTATGGCGAGAACCCCAACCGGCTGCAGCATTATTACCAGTATCAGGTGATCCTGAAGCCGGCGCCCGCCAATGTGCAGGAGCTGTATCTGGGCTCGATCCGCGCCATCGGGCTGGATCCCGACCTGCACGACATCCGCTTCGTGGAAGACGACTGGGAAAGCCCGACGCTGGGCGCCGCCGGTCTTGGCTGGGAAGTGTGGTGCGACGGGATGGAGATCACCCAGTTCACCTATTTCCAGCAGGTGGGCGGCATCGAGTGCGATCCGGTCTGCGCCGAGATCACCTATGGCCTCGAGCGTCTCGCCATGTATGTCCAGAATGTCGAGTTCGTCTACGACCTGGCGTTCAACGAGCAGTTTCGCTACGGCGAGGTGTTTCACCAGAATGAGCAGGAATTCAGCGCCTACAATTTCGAGCGCGCCGATACCGAAATCCTGTTCCAGCATTTCAAGGATGCGGAGAAGCAGTGCCGCGAACTTCTCACGGGCAAGAAGCTGGCGCTGCCCGCCTATGACCAGTGCATCAAGGCTAGCCATGCCTTCAACCTGCTGGATGCGCGCGGCGTGATCTCGGTTACCGAACGCGCTGCCTATATCGGCCGGGTGCGGGCACTGGCCCAGGCCTGCTGCGAAGCCTGGCTGGAAACGCCGATGGGCGAATACAAGCCCCGCTTTTCCAGCAAAGAGGTCGGCTGATATGCCCGATTTCCTGCTGGAACTGTTCTCGGAAGAAATTCCCGCCCGCATGCAGGCGCAGGCGGCCAAGGACCTTGAGCGCCTGACAGTCGGCGCGCTGACCGATCGCGGCTTCCTGTTTGAAGGCATCAAGGCCTTTGCCGGGCCGCGCCGCCTGACATTGGCGATCACCGGCCTGCCGCCGGAGCAGAAGGATGTCCGCGAAGAACTGAAGGGCCCGAGGGTTGACGCGCCGCAGGCCGCGCTGGACGGATTCCTGAAAAAGACCGGACTGACCAAGGATCAATTGAAGGTCGAGACCACGCCCAAGGGCGATGTGTACATGGCCGTGATCGAGCGCAAGGGCAGGGTGACGCCGCTGGTGCTGGCCGAGATCATTCCCGAAGTGATGAGCAAGTTGCCCTGGCCCAAATCCATGCGCTGGAAGGCGGGCGATCCGGTGCGCTGGGTGCGACCGCTGCATTCCATCCTGGCGACGTTCGACGGCGAAGTGGTGCCCTGCGCCTTTGCCGGCATACAGAGCGGTAATACCACGCGCGGCCATCGCTTCCTGTCCAGCGGCGAGATCACGGTGCGCCGGTTCGAGGATTACGAAGCGGCGCTGAAAAAGGCCCATGTGGTGCTGGACGCCGCCGAGCGGGCCGAGATCATCAGCAACGACCTCAAGCAGAAGGCCTTCGCGCTGGGGTTGGAGCCGATCGAGGATATCGGACTGTTGAACGAGGTCTCCGGATTGGCGGAATGGCCGGTGGTGCTGATCGGCACCATCCAGGACGAGTTCATGGATGTCCCCGCCGAGATCCTCCAGACTTCGATGCGCACGCACCAGAAGTATTTCTCCTTGCGCGATCCCAAGACGGGGAAGATGGCCAACCGCTTCGCGCTGGTGGCCAACATGCTGACCAAGGATGGCGGCAAGGAGATCGTCGCGGGTAATGAGCGCGTGCTGCGGGCCCGCCTGTCGGACGCCAAGTTCTTCTGGGACGAGGATCGCAAGCACAGTCTGGACAGCCGGGTCGAGAAGCTGAAAGGCATCGTCTTCCACGCCAAGCTGGGTACGCAGTTCGAGCGCGTCACCCGTATCGAAAAACTGGCGGGCGAAATTGCGCACCAGATCGGCGCGGACGTTACCAAGGCCAAACGCGCCGCGCGGCTGGCCAAGGCCGATCTGACTACTGGCGTCGTCGGAGAATTCCCCGAGCTTCAGGGCGTGATGGGTCGCTATTACGCGCAGCACGACAAGGAAGATGCGGCGGTCGCCGATGCCGTCCGCGATCATTACAAGCCGGTTGGCCCTTCCGACGCCGTGCCCACCGCGAAAGTCTCGATCGCGGTGGCGCTGGCCGACAAGCTGGATGCGTTGACCGGATTCTTCGCGGCGGGTGAAAAGCCGACCGGTTCGGGCGATCCCTTTGCGCTGCGCCGCGCCGCGCTGGGCATCATCCGCATCCTGCTGGAGAACAAGCTTCGTTTCCCGCTGGCGGTTTCCGGCGATCTGCTGACATTTTTCGCCGACCGCCTGAAGGTCGCTCTGAAGGAAAAGGGCGTCCGCCACGACCTGATCGACGCGGTGTTCAGCCTGGGTCATGAAGACGATCTGGTGCGGCTGGTGGCGCGGGTCGAGGCGCTGCAGGCCTTCCTGAAAACCGACGACGGCGCCAACCTGCTGGCGGGCTACAAGCGCGCCGCCAATATCCTGAAAGCCGAGGAAAAGAAGGACAACAAGACCTTCACCAGCGAAGTGCTGGAAGCTCATCTGTCCGAGGCTTCCGAAAAGGCGCTGTTCGCGGCGCTGGCCAAGGCCCGGGCGGCGATCAAGCCCGCACTGGAAAAGGAAGACTTCGCCGCCGCTATGCAGCAGATGGCCGCGTTGCGCCCGCCGGTGGATGCGTTCTTTGATGGCGTAAAGGTCAATGCCGACGACAAGGCGGTGCGCGAGAACCGGCTAAATCTGTTGGCATCATTGCGCGCTACGCTGCATCAGGTTGCGGACTTTTCAAAAATCGAGGGTTGAGTAATGGCTAAGTGGGTCTATGCGTTCGGCGACGGCAAGGCCGAGGGCAAAGCCGACATGCGCAATCTGCTGGGCGGCAAGGGCGCCAACCTGGCGGAGATGAGCAACCTGGGCCTGCCGGTGCCGCCGGGCCTGACCATCACCACCGAGGTCTGCACTTATTACTACGCCAATGGCGAACGCTATCCGGCCGAACTGAAAGAGCAGGTCGCCACCGCCCTGCGCGAGGTCGGCTATTCCGCCAAGGGCAATTTCGGCGATACCGACAAGCCGCTGCTGCTCAGCGTGCGCTCGGGCGCGCGGGTCTCGATGCCGGGCATGATGGATACCGTCCTCAACCTGGGCCTCAACGCCGCCACCGCCGAAGGCCTGGCCCGGCTGACCGGCGACGAGCGCTTCGCCTATGACAGCTATCGCCGCTTCATCCAGATGTATTCCGACGTGGTGCTGGGCGTGGATCACGCCGCCTTCGAGGAAATCCTGGACGAGGAAAAAGACAGCAAGGGTGTCGAACTCGATACCGACCTGGATGCCGAAGACCTCAAACGCATCGCCGGCCTGTACAAGGCGCGGGTGGAAAAGGAACTGGGCAAACCCTTCCCGGAAGACGTGCAGGAACAGCTGTGGGGCGCCATTGGCGCGGTGTTCGGCTCCTGGCGTTCACCGCGCGCCAACACCTATCGCAAGCTGAACAATATCCCCGAAGACTGGGGCACGGCGGTGACGGTGCAGGCCATGGTGTTCGGCAATCGCGGCGAAAGCAGCGCCACCGGCGTAGCCTTCACCCGCGATCCGGCGACCGGCGAAAAGCTGCTCTACGGCGAATTCCTGATCAACGCCCAGGGTGAGGACGTGGTGGCGGGCATCCGCACGCCCCAGCCGATCTCGAAAATGGTGCGCGAGCGCCAGGGCGGCAAGAAGGCCAGCATGGAAGAAGCCATGCCCAAGGCCTTTGAGGAATTGAAGGCGATCGGCGAGCGGCTGGAACAGCATTACCGCGACATGCAGGACGTCGAATTCACCATCCAGGAAGGCAAGCTCTTCATGCTGCAGACCCGCAGCGGCAAGCGCACGGCGGAAGCCGCGCTGAAGGCCGCGGTGGACATGGAGCGCGAAGGGTTGATCGACCGCAAGGTGGCCATCACCCGCGTCGAGCCGGAATCCCTGAACCAGCTCTTGCATCCCACGCTGGACCCCGACGCGCCGCGCGAGCAGATCGCCATCGGCCTGGGCGCCTCGCCGGGCGCGGCCACCGGCGAAGTTGCCTTCACCGCGGAGGAGGCCGAGAAGCTGGCGGCCGATCACCGCGACGTGATCCTGGTGCGCACCGAAACCAGCCCGGAAGACATTCATGGCATGCATGCGGCCCGCGGCATTCTGACGGCGCGCGGCGGCATGACATCCCATGCTGCGGTCGTGGCGCGCGGCATGGGGCGGCCCTGCGTTTCCGGTGCCGGCATGCTGAAGATCGACGCGGTGCGCGGCGAGATGGTGGCGGGAAATGTCACCATTGCGCGCGGCGACGTCATCACCATCGACGGCGCCACCGGCCAGGTGTTCAAGGGCAAGGTGGGGCTGCGCCAGCCGGAAATGACCGGCGATTTCGGCACGCTGATGGGCTGGGCCGATGAAGTGCGGCGCCTTCGGGTGCGCACCAATGCCGACACGCCCGCCGATGCCGCCACCGCGCGCAAGTTCGGCGCCGAAGGCATCGGCCTGTGCCGTACCGAGCACATGTTCTTTGACGCCGAGCGCATCATCGCGGTGCGCCAGATGATCCTGGCGGACGCGCAAGACGAGCGCAAAGCCGCGCTGGCGAAATTGCTGCCGATGCAGCGCGGCGACTTCGCCGCGATCTTCAAGGAGATGGCGGGGCTGCCGGTCACCATCCGGCTGCTCGACCCGCCGCTGCACGAATTCCTGCCGCAGAAGGAAGAAGAGTTCGAGGAAGTGGCGGCGGCCGCCGGCACCAATGCCCGCAAGCTGCGGGCCCGCGCCATCGCGCTGCATGAATCCAATCCCATGCTGGGCCATCGCGGCTGCCGGCTGGGCATCACCTATCCCGAAATCTATGAAATGCAGGCCCGTGCCATCCTGGAAGCCGCATTGGATGTGGAAGAGGGCGGGGGCGCCCCCGTGCAGCTCGAAATCATGATCCCGCTGGTCGGGTTCAAGGCCGAACTGGATGCCCTGGCGGGAAAGATCGCCGATGTGGCGCAAGCCATAAAGACCGAGCGCGGAAAAGTGCCCGCCTATCTGATCGGCACCATGATCGAACTGCCGCGCGCCGCCTTGCGCGCCGGCGACATCGCCCAGACGGCGCAATTCTTCTCCTTCGGTACCAATGATCTGACGCAAACCACCATCGGCATCAGCCGCGACGATGCCGGCATGTTCCTGAATGACTATCTGGCCAAGGGGGTGATCGCGCGCGATCCGTTTGTGACGCTGGATATTGAAGGCGTCGGCGAGCTGATCCGAATTGCGGCGGAAAGGGGGCGCAAGACCCGCGAAAAACTCAAGCTTGGCATTTGCGGAGAGCATGGCGGCGATCCCGACACCATCCGCTTCTGTCACGACTCAGGGCTCGACTATGTGTCCTGTTCACCATTCCGCGTGCCGATTGCACGGTTGGCGGCTGCGCAAGCGGCCCTGGCGAAAGTGCAGTCGGACGTATAATCCGTGTACGGACAGTGCAGGAAAACGCTGGATTTTCCGGCGCCAAATGACGCCCTGTCATGTTAATGAAAAAATTTATTTGACGATTCGTTTTTTGGCGGGCACAAGCCCGGCCACAGACGGTGCTGGGAACCATTCGGAACTTTTGAAGGACGACGCGAAATCGAAACAGCCTGAATCGAAATAGCAGACTGCGAATTTTGAAAGCCGAAGGGGCGGACGAAACGCACACGCGAATTAGAGCAAGCCAGATAGACCAAGCGAAACCTAAAGCCGAAACGAGTTCATTTCTCCATGTCAAAGAAAACCCATGACGCGATTTCGCGTTCCGATCGCGTGCTCGTAGCGGCGATGGCGATCATCCTCGCCACCGCCAGCGCCGCGATTGGCGCCTCCATGACCTATCGTCCGTCCACGGACAAACCCGTCGCCCCCGCCGTGCAGACGGTGGAAGCGGCACCCAAGCCGGTGCTGGATGGGGTGACCGCCAAGCTAGTGGCCGAACACAAATGCCTGGCCGAAGTCCTGTATTACGAGGCCCGCGGCGAAGGCGCCGGCGGCCAGAAGGCCATCGCCGAAGTGGTCTTCCATCGCCTCAATCGCGGCAATTTCGGCCCCTCGATCTGCGCGGTGGTCTATGAAGGCTCCAAGGGCCCCGGCTGCCAGTTCTCCTTCACCTGCAATGGCGACATGAAGCGCCCCAAGCATGCCCGGGCCTGGCGCGAAGCCGAAGCCCTGGCCGCCAGCATCCTGACCGGCGAAATCCGCCTCAGGAATGCCACGGGCGGCGCCACCAACTTCCATGCGATTTCTGTCGCGCCGGATTGGTCCTACACGCTGGAAAAGACCACCCAGATCGGCAACCACATCTTCTATCGTGGTGCGTCGCGGGCTCGTTCCTCGCAGACCTAATGGAGCAGCGGCGAACCCGCGCGTAGCGCGGGCCTCGTCCGTGCGACCATTTTAGAAGTCCAGGCCTATGTCCAGGTTCGGCGCCGAGTGCGTGATCGCGCCTGAGCTGATGTAATCCACGCCGGTTTCGGCGATGGCGCGCACACTGGCCAGCGTGACATTGCCGGAAGCTTCCAGAACGGCTTTGCCGTTTGCCAGGGCCACGGCACGGCGCAAATCCTCCAGGCTCATATTGTCGAGGAGGATGGTGTCCACGCCCAGGCTCAGGGCTTCTTCCAGTTGCGCCAGCGTATCGACTTCCAGTTCGATCCGGACCATGTGGCCCAGCCCGGCGCGCAGCCGTTCGACAGCGGGTTTGATCCCGCCCGCCGCCTGGATGTGATTGTCCTTGATCATGGCGGCATCATCCAGCCCGAAGCGGTGGTTGAAGCCGCCGCCGCAGCGCACGGCATATTTCTGCAGCAGGCGCAGTCCGGGCAGGGTCTTGCGGGTGCAGACGATGCGCGCCTTTGTGCCTTCCGCCGCCTTGACCAGCGCGGCGGTCGCGGTGGCGGTGCCCGACAGCGGTCCCAAAAAATTCAGCGCCACGCGTTCCGCCGTCAGTATGGCGCGGGCGCTGCCGCTGACCGTTGCCAGCAGCGTGCCGGGTGCGATGTCGCTGCCGTCGGGCGCGCCGGCGTTAAACTTCAGCGTCGGGTCCACCAGCCGGAACGCGGCCTGGGCGCAGATCAGGCCGGCAAGGCGGCCGGGCTTGCGGGCGACCAGTCTTGCGGTCGCGGATGTGCCGGGGGCAATGGTGAGCTGGCTGGTGATGTCGCCGGCGCGGCCCAGGTCCTCCTCCAGCGCCGCGCGCACTTGCGCCTCGAACAGCAGCGGCGCGGGCGGCCGGGTGGATTCCAGCGCGATCATTGAATGGATGGCTTTTTGGCGCGGCGGGGCAGGGTGTCGCCGCCCGCCGCGATGGCCTGCGCGTCGGCCAGGGTCAGGAAGGTGCGGGCGCCCTTGGATTCGGTCTGCGGATAATCGCTGCGCCAATGACCGCCGCGCGATTCCTTGCGCGTCAGGGCGGCGGCGGTGACCAGCCGGGCGGCGGCGATCATGTTCTGCAAGGCCGGTTCGCTGCTGGTCTTTTCCACCCGCGCAATCACTTCAAGCGCCTGGCGCAGGCCCGCTTCATCGCGTTCCAGTCCCACCCAGCGGGTCATCGCCTGGCGCAGCACCATCGGCGGCGCCGGTGACGCGAAGCGCTGCGGCGCCGGCGGTGTGCCGCGCATGGCGCCGCTCCTCAGCTCACCACGCACGTCGTCGGCGACACGGGCGCCGAACACCAGGCCCTCGAGCAGCGAATTGGATGCCAGCCGGTTGGCGCCATGCAGGCCGGTGGCGGCGCATTCGCCCACCACCCACAGGCCGGGCAGGGACGAGCGCCCAGCTGCGTCGGAGGCGATGCCGCCCATGTGATAATGCGCGGCCGGCGCCACCGGGATCATATGGTGCACCGGATCGACCCCCGCCGACATGCAGGCGGCATAAACGGTGGGGAAGTGGTGCGGGAAATCCGCGCCGATGGCGGCGCGGCAATCCAGATAGATTTTCTCGCCCGAAGCGATCTGGCGGTGGATGGCGCGGGCAACGATATCGCGCGGCGCCAGCTCGGCGTCATTGTGGATCGCCGTCATGAAACGAATCCCGCGGCCATTGACCAGGACCGCGCCTTCGCCGCGCAGGGCTTCCGTCGCCAGGGGCGCCGGATCGCGGCCCGCCGCGATGGCGGTGGGATGAAACTGCACGAATTCGGGATCGCAGATCACCGCGCCGGCGCGCGCCGCCATCCCCAGGCCTTCGCCGCGGGCTTCCAGCGGATTGGTGGTGACGGCATAGAGCGCGCCCAGCCCCCCGGTCGCCAATACCACGGCGCGGGCGCGGAACAGGATCAGCCGTGCGCTGGCGCCAATGCCAGAGCGGGCGAAGATGCCGGTGACGCGGCCATTTTCCATCGCCAGCTCAACGGCGTGAAAGCCTTCCAGCAGGGTGATGCCGTCGGCCTCGGCGGCACGCTGCGCCAGGGTGGCGGAAATCGCTGCCCCCGCGCCATCGCCTTTCACGTGCACGATACGGGGCAGGGAGTGCGCCGCCTCGCGGCCCAGCGCCAGGCTGCCATCGGCCTTGCGGTCGAAGGGCGTGCCCAGCGCGATCAGGTCCTGGATACGATCCGGGGCCTCGCGCGCCACCAGATCGACAATGGCCGGATCGCACAGGCCGGCGCCCGCCACCATCGTGTCATGGGCGTGGCTCTGCCAGCTGTCATCCTCGCCCATCGCGGCGGCGATGCCGCCTTGTGCCCAGGCGCTGGAGCCCGACAGGCCGGGCCGTGTGCCCGCCAGCACGATGGAAGGCATGGGGGAAAGCTTCAGCGCCGTGAACAGGCCCGCGATCCCCGCGCCCAGAACAAGTGCGCCGTCGGTTTCGACGATGCTGTCGATATGGGTCATGTCAGACCTTGACCGCCAGCATGCGGTCGATTGGCGCCCGGGCCCTTGCGGCAATCACCGGATCGACGATCACTTCATGGGTCATGGTCTGCAGGCTGTGCAGGATGCCGTTCAGGGTGATGCGCTTCATGTGCGGGCACAGGTTGCAGGGCCGCACGAAGTCGGTTTGCGGATGCTCCACCGCGACATTGTCGCTCATCGAGCATTCGGTGATCATCACCACGCGTTGCGGCTTGTGGCTGCCGACATAGTTGATCATCGCCGCGGTCGAGCCGGCGAAATCGGCTTCGGCCACCACTTCGGGCGGGCATTCGGGATGGGCCAGCACCACAATGCCGGGATGGGCGGCGCGATAGTCACGGATCTCCTGCGCCGTGAAACGCTCATGCACCTCGCAGGCGCCTTCCCAGGTGATGACTTTCACGCCGGTCTTGGCGGCGACATTGCGGGCCAGATACTTGTCCGGGATCATGATGACGGTATCGACGCCAAAATCCCGGGCGATGGTCTCGACCACGGCCACCGCGTTGCCCGAGGTGCAGCAGATGTCGCTTTCCGCCTTCACATCGGCGCTGGTGTTCACATAGGTCACCACCGGCAGGCCGGGATATTTCTGCTTCAGGAGACGCACATCGGCGCCGGTGATCGAGGCGGCGAGGGAGCAGCCCGCTTCCATGCTGGGGATCAGCACGGTCTTTTGCGGGGAGAGGATTTTCGAGGTCTCGGCCATGAAATGCACACCGGCCTGGACGATCACGCCGGCATCGGTGCGCGCGGCCTCGCGGGCCAGCGCCAGGGAATCGCCCACAAAGTCGCCGACGCAGTGGAAGATTTCCGGCGTCATGTAATTGTGCGCCAGGATCACGGCGTTCTTCTCGCGCTTCAGTCGGTTGATCTCGGCGATCAGGGGCGCGTGGACGGGCCATTCCACTTCCGGAATGACACTGGAAACCTTGGCATACAGATCGCGGGTCGCGCGGGCGACGGCGTCGGTATAGGCCAGCTCAACTCCCATTTCGTCCTCCTGCCGCCAATTAATACTCATTTCGAGTATATATATGGGGCAAAAAACCCGGCCTTCAAGGAGCCGGTTCGCCCTTTATGCTACACGCGAGCATATTGGGGTCAAGAGTCGCGAAAGTCACAGTTCAGGCTTTTGCGACGCAGGCGTGACGTTTCGTCAGCCCTATTTGGTCCGGCGGCCCAGCCTGAGGCCCGGGGCCGGGCGCTCCCGCAGCACCTCGCGGCGGAAGCGGAACAGCTCGGCGGGGCGGCCGCGGGCAGGGGCTGAGAACTTGCCGGTACCCTCCACCAGCCCCTGTTCGGACACCAGGCGGCGGAAATTCTGCTTGTGCAGGCGAAGCCCCGCCAGCGCCTCCACCGCCCGCTGCAGTTCCAGGAGGGTGAAAGTGGGCGACATAAGTTCGAACACCACCGGACGGTATTTCAGCTTGCCGCGCAGCCGCGCGATGGCGGTGGCCAGAATGCGGCGGTGATCGAACAGCATGGCGGTACCCAGCGCCGGACCCTTGGCGGTCTGGCCGCTGTCGCGATGGAATTCCTCCACCAGGCCGGCTTCATAGAGAAGCTCGTAGCGTTCCAGCACGCGCTCCTCGTCCCAGCCTTCGCCGAAGCAGACATTCACCCGCTCGCGCCGCTGTTCGGCGGTTTCGGCATTGGGCGCGTCCTTCACGAACTTCTTCAGCGCCGGCAGGATGACGGCGTCGATCATGGCGGGCCTGGCGTCCCGCCAGTCTTCCCAGGGGAAGTAATTATACCAGCCGCGCCATTGGGTTTCCGGCGCTTCCTTCACGCGCCGCGTCAGCGCCAGATAGCCGACGGATACCACGCGTGCGCCCGATTGCCGGCCCTTGTCCCCACCCGCCGGCGTATGCCGGCCCTTATCGCCAAAAGTGTAGAGCTGTTCGGTATAGCCAAGGTCGAAGCGGGTCTGTTCGCCCACCCATTTGCGCAGGCCCGATTCCAGGGTGCGGTGGTGCGCGGGATCGAATGGCCCGAAAGGCAGCGCATCATCGCTGCCGTCATGCGCCACCACCAGCACCACGGGCTGTTCGCTTTCCACCGCCACGATTGCGGCGGACAGGCCGATACTGACCACCGTATCCTTGCTCACTTCGGTTTCCTCACAGGCCCACCAGCGGGAAAGCGGTGGCGACGCCTTCTTCCACCATCAGGGGCGGTCCCATCGTATTCAGCGCGGCGATCATCCGTCCCCCGCGCCCCAATGCGTCGTCCGCATGGCTCACCAGAAGCCGGTTGGGCTGGGCATGCGGCGCGCGCTGGCGGATGGCGCGGGCAATTTCAATTTCCCGGTCCGGGCCCAGCCGGTCGCACAGGATGGTGAAGGCCGATGCCATCGAACGCGAAATGCCGGCCCAGCAATGGATCACCATCGGCCTCTTCGCATCCCAGCTTCGCGAAAAGGCCAGCAGCTCGTCGATATGGGCGCGGGCGGGCGGGGCGGTGCCGGCCGCGGGGTCCACGATGTCGTTGACCCCCAGCCGCAGGTGACCGGTGACGGGAAATCCGCTTGGCGTCTGGATCATGTGCTCAGGCGACAGCAGGCTGACCAGATGCGACGGGGCATGGGTCCGAAGCGCTTCGTCCAGGCTCGACAGGGGGGTGACCAGCAGGCGGGGCATGGGCCGCTTTTTAGCAGCTATTGAGCATAAAGGCGGTGAAACCTTGCCAGGAACTGGGCCTGGGCCTCGCCGGTGGCGAGGGGGGCCAGCCGGGGCGTTTTCAGGGCCTTGGGCGGCGGTCCGAACAGCCGGGCTGCCTCGGCCTCCCCGAAGCCGGCAAGCTGGGTGGCCTCGTAATAGGCCGAGAGATGGTCGGCGCGCTTGAACAGGGTCTTGAGCGCCGCCGGGACATGGGCGCTGAGGCCAAATCTTTGATGAATTGCGGCCTGAAGTCTTTCTTCCAACGCCTTGTAATCAATGCCGATTGCCGCCTTGAAGGGGCTTATGAGGTCGCCGACAACATATTCCGGGGCATCATGCAGCAGGGCCATCAGCCGGACCTCGCGGGTCAGCCGGGGCGAGAGGTCCGATACCAGCCGCTCGACCAGCACGCTGTGCTGGGCCACCGAAAAGGCATGAGCCCCCTTGGTCTGGCCGTTCCAGCGCGCGACCCGTGCCAGGCCATGGGCGATGTCCTCGATCTCGATGTCCAGCGGACTGGGCTCGAGCAGGTCGAGCCGCCGCCCGCTGAGCATCCGCTGCCAGGCCCGCTTTGCTGCGCCTTTGCGGATCAGGTCAGGCATAGAGCAGCCGGATGGCGACCAGCGTCAGGGTGATGGACAGGATGATGCGCAGCGCCTTGTCGGGCAGGCGGGGGGCAAACTGGCTGGCCAGCATGATGCCGGGAAGCGAGCCGCACAGCAGCGCCACCAGCACGCCGAAATCCACTCCGCCACCCACCAGGTGTCCCATGCCCGCCACCAGCGTCAGCGGCACGGCATGGGCGATGTCGGAACCGGCGATCTTCACCACCGGCAATTCGGGGTACAGCAGCAGAAGGGCGGTGACGCCCAGTGCGCCGGCGCCGACCGAGGAAATCGTCACCATCATGCCGAGCACGACGCCGGTCACGACGGTGTAGACCAGGGTCTTGCGGTCGCTCATCGCGCCCATGCGCCGGGAATAGGTGGCCAACAGGCGCTTGCGCATCAGCAAGGCGGCGGCGGTGAACAGCAGGGCCACGCCCAAAACCTTTGTGACAATACCGGCATAGGCGGCGCGATCGACATCCAGCAGCCACAAGGCGCCCAATGTCGCCACGGATGCCGGCAGGCTGCCCGTCGCCAGCCGCCGCACCACGCGCCAATCGATGGTCTTGTTGAAGCCATGTACCAGGCTGCCCCCGGTCTTGGTGACGCTGGCATAGATCAGGTCGGTGCCCACCGCCGTCACCGGATTGACGTTGAACAGCAGGATCAGCAGCGGCGTCATCAGCGAGCCGCCGCCCACGCCGGTCATTCCGACCAGGAACCCGACCGCAAATCCGGACACGATGAAAAGGGGAGAGATGCTGGCAAGCAGGTCCATGCGGATTTTTGTTTTTCTGGTGCTTTTTTTGAGAAAGGGCGCGCAATTTCACACAAAGTTCCGCTGGCGACAATTGCTGCCTTTGCATGCCCATTGCGCGGCAAATAGGCAGTTTGGACAACCGGCGGACGAACTGCCGCGCGACAGGTGCCGCAAAGCGCGCAGAATTTTAACGCCGCTCTCATCAAGATTGAGAAAGCCCTAACAAAGGCCAGGCCCGATTGCGCCGGAGCCGGGCTAACCGCAACTGGACATTTAGAAATTCGCGCTAAGACAGGGCGCCTTCTCACAAACGCGAACATGCCGCCTCTGATCGATCCCATGCTCAAACAGGGCCGCAGCCGATCCGGCCCTGCGGGTGCGCTGGCGTTTTTCGTCGCCGGCCTGGTGATCGGGCTGGGGCTCGTGTCGAATCTCGGCGCCCAGTTCATCGTGGGCCTGATCATCCTGGCGGTGTTGTGCCTGGGCCTGTTGATGCTGGCCAGGCTTGCGGAAAATACCCGTACGCGCGTCACGGCCGGCGAAGCCAGCTATCGCGCCTTCTTCGATCATGCCGTTGACGGGATTTTCCGCACCACGCCTGACGGCCATTATCTGGCGGTCAACCAGGCGCTGGCCGACATCTACGGCTATCACAATCCGGACGCCTTGATCGCTGGCCTGACCGACATCGGCGCGCAGCTCTATGTCGAACATGGCCGCCGCGAGGAATTTCGCGCCCTGATGCAGGCCAACGACATGGTGACCAACTTCGTTTCCGAAATTCATCACCGCGCCGGCCACCGTATCTGGATTTCGGAAAATGCCCGGGCGGTGCGCGACTGGTCCGGCGAACTGCTTTGCTATGAAGGCACGGTCGAGGATGTCACCGAGAAATTCGAGCAGGACCGCGCCCTGCGTGTCGCGCTGCGCCAGGCGGAAATCGCCAACAAGATGAAGGCCGCCTTCCTGGCCGCCATGAGCCATGAATTGAAGACGCCGCTGAACGCGGTACTGGGTTTTTCCGAAATCATCCGTGATGAAATTCTGGGGCCGGTGGGACAGGACGCCTATCGCGACTATGCCGGCGATATCCACAAAAGCGGCTCGCGGCTGCTGGCCATTATCAACGACGTGCTGGACGTTTCGCGCCTGGAAGGCGGATTGCTGACCATTGATGCGCGCCCGGAAAATGTTCTGGACCTGGCGGAACAGGCCATCAGGCTGGCGCGGGGCGTCACCCAGGACCAGCGCCGGATCGAGGTTGATGTCCCGGCCGACATGCCGTCGCTTCTGGTGGATCCGCGCCGCATATCGCAGGCGCTGGGCAACCTCATCGCCAACGCCGTGAAGTTCACGCCCGAAGCCGGCGAGGTGCGCCTGGCCGTGACACGCTCGGTCGATGGCGGCGTGCTGCTGACGGTGTCGGACACCGGCATCGGCATGGCGCAGGAAACCATCGCGGCGGCGCTGGAACCGTTCCGCCAGGTGGATGGCTCCCTGGCGCGGCGCTTCGAAGGCACCGGGCTGGGCCTGTCCATATCCAAGGCGCTGGCGGAGCTGCATGGCGGCTCCCTCTCGGTCCAGAGCGCGGTGGGCGAAGGCACCACCGTCACCATCGCCCTGCCGCCCACGCGCATCTGCGCCGGGCCTGCGATTGCCCGGGTCGCCTGACCGGCCCCCCCCTGACGCCTTCTGGGCTTTTTTGTTTGTGCCGGACGCAGGCCAGGGGCTACATCCCCGCCATGTCCGCGCTTTCCTCCTCCTTGGTGCTGTTTTCCGGTGGTCAGGATTCCACCGTCTGCCTGGCATGGGCGCTGTCGCGTTTTGGTCGGGTGGAAACGGTCGGGTTTGATTATGGCCAGCGCCATGCCGCCGAACTGGCGGCGCGCCCGCGCATATTGCAGAAATTCCGCGAACGGTTTTCCGGCCTGGCAGCGGGGCTGGGCGAAGATCACCTGTTGCCGCTGGATGTGCTGAAGGCGATTGGCGGCAGTGCGCTGACCGATGCGCGCAAGATCGAGATGGGTGCGGATGGTCTTCCCACCAGCTTCGTGCCGGGCCGCAATGTGATGTTCCTCACCGCCGCCGCCGCGCTGGGCTATCGCCGCGGCATCGCCGATCTGGTGGGCGGCATGTGCGAAACCGATTATTCCGGATATCCCGATTGCCGCGATGAGACAGTGCAGGCGACGGCGCGGGCGCTAAGCCTTGGGCTGGCGCGGGATGTGCGCGTGCATACGCCGCTGATGGCGATCGACAAGGCGGCGACCTGGACGCTGGCGGAAGAGCTGGGCGGCGCAGCGCTGGTCAACCTGATCGTAGAGGAAACCGTCACCTGTTATGAAGGCGATCGCAGCCGGCGCCATGACTGGGGCTATGGCTGCGGTGTTTGTCCGGCCTGCGAACTGCGCGCTGTCGGGTATCTCAAGTACATGTCCCATGACATATAGCGTCAAAGAGATTTATTACACGCTGCAAGGCGAGGGCGCGCAGACGGGGCGCGCCGCGGTGTTCCTGCGCTTTGCCGGCTGCAACCTGTGGAGCGGCGTGGAAAAGGATCGTCCGGACGCGACCTGCCGGTTCTGCGACACGGATTTTGTGGGAACGGACGGCCCCGGTGGCGGCAAGTTCGTCGACGCGGCCGCGCTGGCCCGCGCCGTGACGGCGGCCTGGCCGCGCGAGGCCAAGGGCAAGCCCTATGTGGTCTGTACCGGCGGCGAACCCTTGCTGCAGCTCGACAGCGCCGCCATCGCCGGCCTGAAAGAGCAGGGCTTTGAAATCGCCATCGAGACCAACGGCACGCTGTTGCCGCCGCCCGGCATCGACTGGATCTGCGTCAGTCCCAAGGCGGATGCCGAGCAGAAACTGATGCGCGGCAATGAGCTGAAACTGATCTATCCGCAGGCCGGCGCGGCGCCCGAACGCTTCGCCGGGCAGGATTTCCAGAATTTCTTCCTGCAGCCGATGGACAATGAACAGCAGGCGGCCAACACCGAGGCGGCCACGGCCTATTGCCTCGCCCATCCGCAGTGGCGGCTGTCGCTGCAAACCCATAAGCTGATCGGTATTCGCTGAAGGGGATTTGAAGCCGTGAGAAAAATCACTGTTCTTCTTTCATCCGCCTGCCTCGCGCTCCTGACCGGCGCGCCCGCACTGTCGCAAGCCCTGCGGCCCGGTCTTGCGCCCATTCCGACCTATGACGTGCATCGCGCCAAAACTGCGCCGCGCATCGACGGTCAGCTGGGCGATGCCGCCTGGCAAGCAGCCAAGCCGGTGACCTTCGTCTTTCCCTGGACCGATCAGACCGGCAAGAAGCAAAAGACCGTGGCCCGGCTGACCTGGGACAGCGACAACCTCTATGTCGCCTACGAATGCGAGGACAGCGACCTCACCGCGGTGCATGTCCGGCATGACGACCCGACGTATAAGGATGATGCCGTCGAAATCTTCATTGCGCCGCCTGGCGTCGAGAACCTGTATCTGGGCCTTGAGATGAATGCCCGGGCAGTCCTGTATGACTATCTCTACCCGTTCCCCCAGCGCATCATCAAAAATTACAACCTGCCGGGCGTGAAGGTGGCGGTTTCGAGCAAGGGCACGCTCAACAGCAGCGCGGACCAGGACCAGGGCTGGAATCTCGAAGTGTCGATTCCCTGGCGGTCATTTGCCGATTTGACGGATAACCCTGTTCCCAAAGTTGGCGACCGCTGGATAGCAAACTTGAATCGCTGGGATGGGACGGAGCCCAACCGGCGGCTTTCGCAATGGTCGGACTCGGGCATGTTGAAACCCAACCCGCACTATCCGGATCGGTTCGGCCAGCTGCGGTTCGTGGAATAGCCTTCAGAACACCGTAACGATCTTGTCCATCTCGGGACGAGGGCGTTCTTCCAGTTCGTCCCTGGCAGTGCCGATATAGATGAAACCGGCAACCCGCTCGCCCGGCTTCAGTCCCATCTTCGCCTTCACATCGGGATGATAGGCGTACCATTCGGTCAGCCAATTGCCGACAAAGCCCGAGGCGGTGGCCGCGATCAGGATATTCTGGCACACCGCGCCCGCCGACAGTTCCTGTTCCCAGACCGGAATCTTGTGCTGCTCGCGCGCCGCCGAGATCACCCCGATCACCAGCGGGGCGCGCAGCAGCCGGCCGCGTTCTTCCTCCACCTGCTTGGCGCGCTCGCCTTCGGCTTCCATCGCCTCGGCCAATATGTCGCCGAAGCGCTCGCGGCCCTTGCCTTCAAAGACGATGAAGCGCCAGGGAAACAGCTTGCCGTGGTCGGGCGCCCGCGCGCCCGCCTGCAGAATGTCCTCGAGCTGCTTTTTGGAAGGGCCGGGGGCCTTCATGGCCTTGGCCGAACCGGAGCGCCGCGTCAGCAGCAGGTCCAGGGCACCGGGAGCAGGGTGGTTGAAGGTATCGCGTTTTGACATGCCAGCTTGATATCAGGCCGACAGCCGGTCGCAAGTGCCCGGCGACTCGCTGCCTTTCAGCGCGCAGAAATGCGAAACCGGCACACCCTTCAGAAAGAGGGAGCCGGAAAAATATTTCCCCGCCACATCGCCCTCGAAGACGAAGCCTTGGCTGTCCTGTGTCATGACCAGATGGCGGTCCTCGATGCTCCAGCGTCCGGTCATGGTGGGCTGGGTGCGCCGGCCGCTTACCACCCGCCGCGCATCTTCTTGATAGGTGCCGTCCTGGCTCACCTTCCAGCTGAAGACCATGCCGGGAAAGGCATCGGGGATCAGGATGGTCCATTCCCCAGCCAGATCGTCGGCAGGGGCAGCCAGCGCCGGTCCGGCAGCCAGGGGGGGCAGCAGCAGCAGCAAAGCCGTCAGCAGGCGAACAACCGTGTGTCTCAGGGCAGTCATGCGAGCCTCGAATAAGGACGGGTGTGGACCCATATTAACATTTGCCGGGGAAAAAAGCCCGATTTTGGGCGTTTTGAAATTCTACAAACTTCCGTGGTAAAAGCACCGGCTCTAAAGGACCAACATGCCCAGTCCGCGCGAAAAAGTTTCTACCGTCGATCCGATCTGGAGCAGCCTGCGCCAGCAGGCCGAAGCCATGGCCGCCCGCGAGCCGACCCTGGCCGGGTTCGTCCATGCCACCATCCTGCAGCATGAGCGGTTGGAGCAGGCGCTGTCCTATCACCTGGCCCGCAAGCTGGGCGGGGAAGACCTCAGCCCGCTGGCGATCCGCGAAATGTTCGACGATGCCATGGCGGCCGAATCCAGCCTGGGCGCGGCGGTGCGGGCCGACCTGTCGGCGGTGTTCGAGCGCGATCCGGCCTGCCATTCCTATGTCGACGCTTTTCTCTTCTACAAGGGCTTCCATGCCCTGGAGAGCTATCGCGTCTCCCACTGGCTGTGGAGCAATAACCGCCAGGCCATGGCATTGTTCCTGCAAAGCCGCATCTCCCAGCTTTTCGCGGTGGACATCCACCCGGCCGCCAGGATCGGCCGTGGCATCATGCTGGACCATGCCACCGGCATCGTGATCGGCGAGACCGCGGTGGTGGAAGACGATGTCTCCATCATGCAGGACGTCACCCTGGGCGGAACCGGCAAGGAAAGCGGCGACCGTCATCCCAAGATCCGGCGCGGCGTGCTGCTGTCGCTTGGCGCCAAGATCCTCGGCAATATCGAGATCGGGGAATATAGCCGCGTCGGTGCCGGCTCGGTGGTGCTCAAACCGGTACCGCCGCACTGCACCGCCGTGGGCGTGCCCGCCAAGCTGGTCAATTGCGATTGCGGCGAGCGGCCTTCACACCAGATGGATCATTTCATCGAAGAGTTGCCGGGTAATACTGGGTGAGGAGCGGCCGGCGTAGCCGGACAAATCGATCCAGTGGATCGATTTCAGCGACGAACGGTCCATAGCGGCAGCGTATGGACGCGGCGCGCGATCAAGCGCGACGCGAGGCCGGGACTGGTTCCGCCTTCACCTTGCCGATGCTTGACGACCTCGCTCCGGCATGTCAGTTCATGACGGAATTAGCATGAGGAACCGGCCTTGACCCGCAGCGAAATCTGGCGCCTGGAAAAATACCTGCGCAACCTGTTCCGTCTCGACACCATCACCATCGTCGAACGTCCCAAGCAGCAGGACAGTGTCGAAGTGCAGGTCAATGGCGAATTCGTCGGCGTGCTGTTCAAGGACGAGGAAGACGGCGAAATTTCCTATGCCTTCAACATGGCGATCCTGGAAATGGACCTGCCCGAGCCGCCCCCCTCGCGCTGAGGATCAGCGGCTTTCAAATTTCCGGATCAGGATGTGCACGCCGCCGGCCAGTTCGCGCCAGCGCGCCAGATAGGCGCGCTTGAAGCGATAGGAAAAACTCAGATTCTTCGCCAGGGGACGGTCGATCGCCAGGCAGTTGGGACTGGGCAGGTCGCTGGCGGCGCGTTCGCATAACAACAGCACCAGCCCGCCCGCGCCCATCCCGGCGAACAGGTCGTTCTGCTCATAACCGGAATTCTTGCGGAAGGCATACTGGGTCAGACCGAAGGGGCCGGCGACGCCCTCACGGTCCATCAGATAGGGTCCGTAGATGCGCAGCAGGCGCGCTTCCGGCGCCAGGTTGTTGGCGTCACCCCGAAGGCTCATATGGATGACCGGGGAATCCGGGGCATTGCCCTGGAACAGTTTCGCTTCGCTTTCGGAATAGCCTCGGAAGGACGGAAACAGCGCCGCCAGCGCCAGACTGTCCTGGTCGCCGCCGGCGCGGGTGGCGGCATTCTCGATGTAATTGGCGGGGATCGCGAAGGCGCTGCCGCGTACCGTCAGGTTGACGATGTTCGACTGGCCAGTGGGCGCGGCGGACGGGCGGGGGCCGGGGCGCAGATACCAGCCCAGGAACAGGGCCGACAGCAGCAGGATGGCGAAGAGAAACGCCAGGGGCAGCCACCAGCCCGAGTGCTGGTGAACGTCGTCCCGCTGCCCCGTGTTGCTCATCGGTGCCAAGCTTAACATTGCCAGGCCCCAAGCGGGTCAGGGCTAGCCCAATTCTTGCGACGCGTGACCTGGAAACATCATTTCAGCGTCATTTCGGGACATGTCAGTTTTATGCAAGGCCGGAGCGGCCTTTGTCGTCGCCGCTCTGCTCACCGGGAACCTCCCGCCTCTCAGCCCCCATTGGCGGGCCGTGGCGGCCGATCTCCACCAGGCCCAGCCCCAGGCCAAGGTGAAGGCGGCCGTCTTTTCCCTGTTTCACAACAAGAAAGGCTGAGCCTTAGGGGCATTCATGCGAAATCTCATTCTGGCGCTGTTCCTGCTCGCGGGCGGGCTGACACTTTCGGGCATCGTGGCCAACGGCTATCGCCTCCTGGCCAACAAGCCGGAAGGGCGGCTGGCGACCTGGGCCTATTATGGCGTGATGCTGCTGGCCGGCCCCAGCGTCCTGTTCGAAAATTCCACCCGCTCCTTCCGCAAGAAGGAATGTTCGGGCCTGTCCTACAGCTTCGCCGTGGGCCTGGCGGTCTATTGGGCCTTCATCCTGGGCCTGGGAATGCTGAACCTGCGCGAGGTTCTATAAAAAAAGAGCGCGGGCATGGCCCGCGCTCTTTGTATTTTACAAAACCGTCAGCATCGACGCCACCAGCGGGTGGCGGACAATGTCGCCCTCCGCCAGCCGCACCACGGGAACGTCCGGCAGCTTGTCGAGCTTGTCCGCGATGTCGGCCAGGCCCGAAATGCCGGGCAGCAGGTCGGTCTGGTCGGGATCGCCGGTCAGCACCATGGTCGAACGCCAGCCCAGCCGCGTCAGCAGCATCTTGATCTGGGTGTAGGTGCAGTTCTGCGCCTCATCGATCACCACGAAACATTCGCTCAGGGTGCGGCCGCGCATATAGGCCACCGGCGCGATCTCGATGATGCCGTCCGCCAGCATGGCCTTCAGCCGCTTGGTGCCCAGCCTTTCGGTCAGCGCGTCGTAGAGCGGGCGCAGATAGGGCGCGAGCTTTTCCTGCAGGTCGCCCGGCAGGAAGCCCAGGCTTTCGCCCGCTTCCACCGCCGGACGCGACAGCACGATGCGCTGCACCTTGCCCGATTCCAGCGCTTCGACGGCCTTGGCGATGGCGAGATAGGTTTTGCCGGTACCGGCGGGCCCCAGGGCGAGAACGACACTGTTGGTATCGACCGCATCCATCAATTGCTGCTGGGCCGGGCTCATCGCCCGGATGTTTTTTACGTATTTTCGGTCTCGAAACTGGCCATCGGGATCGTGCGGAGTCCAGCCGGCTCGGCCGGGAAAAAGCGGATGCACATTTTCTTGAGCGTAGGCAGAGTCACGCGACTTCGAACGCATGGAGCGTTTGGCCATAAGTACTCCCGATGTGTGGTGCTTGTGAGCGAGGGGGAGGGGCTGTCCGGTGTCCCGGCCCTTGGAATTCGTGGCGAACGCAGTGCGAGAAGCACCAGTGCCGTAACCCCCTCAAATGCAGGCGGCGAATCGTACCGCCTGTTTCAAGGGTATCTATTTTTGCGCCGCAGTGTGTGAATAATCGAACGCGCTTTCACGAAAGAGATGCGAATGCCGATTTACACGCTGGATGGCGTCACGCCCGAGATCGCCGAGGGATGTTTTGTCGCGCCTGATGCCGTTCTGATCGGAAAGGTACGGCTGCTGAAAGGCGCGAGCATATGGTTCGGCGCTGTGCTGCGCGGCGATAATGAGTGGATCACTGTGGGCCAGGACTCGAATGTGCAGGATCATAGCATCATTCACGCCGATCCGGGACAGCCCGTGGAAATCGGCATGGGCGTTACCGTCGGCCACCGCGTCATCATCCATAGCGCCATCGTCGGGAACCATTCCCTGATCGGCATGGGTGCGACCCTGCTCAATCGCGCCCGCATTGGCGCGCAGTCGCTGGTGGGCGCGGCGTCGCTGGTCACCGAGGGCAAGACATTCGAGGACGGCCAGATGATCCTGGGATCGCCGGCCAGGGCGATGCGCGACCTGACGCCGGAGCAGATGGCGGGAATAAAGCAGTCGGCGGAAATCTATGTGGCGAACGCCGCGCGGTATGCGGGCGGGCTTACGCGCGCCTGACAGCCCTTTTTTCCGGCCCGGTATGTTCGACCGGGCGACTCCACATCCGGCGGATGCGGGTGTCGCTTTCGGGACCGAAATTGAACCAGGCCGCCTTGTCATGGGCGGCATCGACGATGAACAGCGTGTCGATCTTGCCCAGCTTCTGCACCAGCGCATTGCGGATGGTGTTGATCGAGGCGTCGCTGGACAGGACCCAGGACTGGGGCATGAAGCGATGGGCCTGGCCGAGATTGAAAATCTCTTCTTCCAGGCCGCTGATCGAGCTGGATTTCATGTCGGCGATGATCACGAAATGCGAAGGCGCGCCATTGCCGACTTCCTCGCTGCGGCCGAAACGGTGCGGTGTGGCCGGCACGGGTTCGGCGGCGGGCGCGGCCTGTTCGGCCGGGGCGCCCTGGAAGAGGGGCGCCAGTTCAGGGTCTTCAATGGCGGGATGAAACTGTTCTTCGCCCGCGCGCGCGATCAGGGAATGGTCCGCCAGCCGGTTCTCGGCGTGGAAGCCCTGCATCTGTTCCAGGGTGTAGGGGCCATAAACCCGGCCGCCGACGCTGATTGTCCAGGATTCCGCCATGACACGCTGAATGGAGTTTCGCGCCCAGCCTAGCGGTCAATGGTTACCCATTGGTTGCAGTCGGGCCGGGCGGCAAACGGGGATTTGGCGCCGCCGGGCAGGGTTTCAGAAGAGTTCCCATGCGCCCACCCGGGGCAGGCATGCCGTCCGGGGGGCGAACTGGGGCCGGGTGACGCGCTATTCGACGCTGTAGTCGCTGACCGCCCAGCCGCCATTCTCGAAATTGAGCGTGACGGTCTCCACCGCCGCCGCCTTGCGGGCGAAGACGGTATCGTAGCGCACCACGGCGGTGTTGTTGCGGCTGACATCGATCGATTTCAGGCCGCGGCTTGCGACGGCGCCCAGGGGGCCGCGCCGGGTGGCGGCATCAGAGGCCCAGGCATCATTCTTGTGACGCGTCTTGAAGGCGGCGCCCGCTTCGCTCCAGCTCTGGGTGTAGTTCTTGTCGTCCACCAGGACCAGCCATTGCCGCGCCCGGTCGTCAGGCGCGGGTACCGCGCCGCTGATGCGGCGTGCCGGGCTTGGGGCTTGCGAAAAGGCGGGCGCGGCGGCGCTGAAAACCAACGCCAGGGCGAGCAGGCAACGAGCAATCATGATGACCTCAAATGAATGCAATCTATCGTCAGTATAACGCGGCAGTTCCCAAAGAGTTCAGCCGCCGAAAACAATCTGGTTCATGATGCGGCCGGGCAGGAATGCGAAGGTGCCCGCGATCAGGATGCCGCCGATATAGACGCCCAGCATTGCATTGCGATGGCCCTTGATGTCATGGGCCCAGGCGCTGCGCAGCGCGCCCACGACGCCCGACAGGGTGACGATGGAGAAGATGTGGATGGGGCCAAAGCCGAAGAAAATATCGATGGACGGTATCTGGTGGATGAACAGTGCCGCGATGGCGGTGATGGTCATCAGGGTCAGATAGACATAGCCGATGGCGCGGTGACGGCGCGCGCCCTTGCGGCTGACAAGAATCAGCCAGGTGCCCAGCAGGAAGGCGGGCACCACGGTAAAGACATGGAGCTGTACGGCAAACGGCGCAGCGAGGAGCGGCGCCAGCGACACCCTTAATACGTCCGCGCCTTGGGCGGGATATATTCGACATCGTTGGTCAGGGTGTAGGTGTGCACCGGGCGATAGTCGATCCTGGTTTCGCCGGTGTTCACGTCCAGCCAGGCCAGGGTGTGCTTCATCCAGCCTTCGTCGTCGCGGTTGGGGAAATCCTCGCGGGCATGGGCGCCGCGGCTTTCCGGGCGGTTGACCGCGCCGGCCACGGTGACGGCGGCCTGCTGGATCAGGTTGTCGAACTCCAGCGTCTCGACAAGATCGGTGTTCCAGATCAGGGAGCGGTCGGTGATCCCGATCTCGCCGCGCCGGGCGTAGATTTCAGCGATGCGCTTGTTGCCGGCCGTCAGGCTCTCGCCGGTGCGGAACACGGCGGCGTCTTCCTGCATTGCCTTCTGCATCGCGGCGCGCATCACCGCCGTGGGCGTGGAGCCCTTGGCATGGCGCAGGCGGTCGAAACGGTCCAGCGCTTCCTGGCCCGCGTTTTTTTCCAGCTCGTGATGGTTTCCGATTCCGGCCAGCGATTTGGCGGCCTGCATGCCGGCAGCCTTGCCGAACACCACCAGGTCGATCAGCGAATTGGAGCCCAGCCGGTTGGCGCCATGCACCGAGACGCAGGCCGCTTCGCCCACGGCCATCAGGCCGTGCACCACGGTGTCGGGATTGCCGTCCTTCAAGGTCAGCGCCTCGCCGGTATAGGCGCAAGGGATGCCGCCCATATTGTAGTGGACGGTGGGCAGCACCGGGATCGGCTCCTTGGTAACGTCCACGCCCGCGAAGATGCGGGCGCTTTCCGAAATGCCGGGCAGGCGCTCGTGAATGATCTTGGGATCGAGATGCGACAGGTGCAGGTGGATATGGTCCTTGCCGGGGCCGACGCCGCGGCCTTCGCGGATTTCGATGGTCATGGCGCGGCTGACCACGTCGCGGCTGGCCAGGTCCTTGGCGTTGGGCGCATAGCGTTCCATGAAACGCTCGCCTTCCGAATTGGTCAGATAGCCGCCTTCGCCGCGCACGCCTTCGGTGATCAGGACGCCGGCGCCGAAAATGCCGGTGGGGTGGAACTGCACGAACTCCATGTCCTGCAGCGGCAGGCCGGCGCGCAGCACCATGGCGTTGCCGTCGCCGGTCTGGGTATGGGCCCCGGTGCAGCTCGCATAGGCGCGGCCATAGCCGCCGGTCGCCAGGATGACCTTGTGGGCGCGGAAGCGGTGGATGGTGCCGTCGTCCAGGTTCCACGCCATCACGCCGCGGCAGGCGCCGTCTTCCATGATCAGGTCGAGGGCGAAATACTCGATGAAGAAATTGACCTCATGCTTGACGCACTGGCCGTACAAAGTGTGCAGCATGGCGTGGCCGGTACGGTCGGCGGCGGCGCAGGTGCGCTGCACGATGCCCTTGCCGTAATTGCTGGTCATGCCGCCAAAGGCGCGCTGGTAGATCTTGCCTTCCTCGGTGCGGCTGAAGGGCATGCCGAAATGCTCCAGCTCGTACACGGCTTCGGGCGCGTTGCGGCAGAGATATTCGATGGAGTCCTGGTCGCCCAGCCAGTCCGACCCCTTGACGGTGTCGTACATGTGCCAGCGCCAGTCATCCTCGCCCATGTTGCCCAGGCTGGCGGCGACGCCGCCCTGCGCGGCCACGGTATGGCTGCGGGTGGGAAACACCTTGGTGATGCAGGCGGTCTTCAGCCCCTGAAGCGCGCATTCCAGCGTGGCGCGCAAACCAGCGCCGCCGGCGCCGACAACGACGACGTCAAAAGTGTGATCGACGATATTATAGGCGGGGGGCATGAAAAAGGTCCTAGAAAACGGAAATGCGCAGCAGCGCGATGAGGCAGGCCGAACCGGTGGCGATCACGAACAGGCGCACCACCAGGAACAGGAAAATCTTCATGCCGGCGGAATGGACATAGTCGTCGATCACGACCTGCACGCCCATGGCCGCGTGATAGAGCGAGATGATGACAAAGGCCGCCATCAGCACCGCATTGACCGGCTGGGCGAAGAATTGCAGCGGAGCCGAGGTGGTGGTGCCCGACAGGCCGATCGCAGCATAGGCGAACCACAGCGACAGCGGGATCAACGCGGCGGCGCTGACGCGCTCGCGCCAGAAATGTCCGGTGCCCGAATGGGACGAGCCCAGGCCTTTCACGCGATGCAGCGGGGTCTGGAGGGATCTCATTGCAGGTATCCTCCATGGCCGGTCCAGACGATGGCAAAGATGACGATGGCCGAAAGGAAGGAGAGGGCGAAGACGATCACGCTGTTGCGCTCAGACACCTTCTTGTCGAAGCCATAGCCCAGGTCCCAGGCCAGGTGCCGGATGCCGCTGAAGAAATGATAGGCCATCGCCCAGGTGGCGCCGAACAGCACCAGCATGCCCAGCGGCGAGGCCGCCAGGGCCATGAAGGTCTGGTAGCCGCCATCCAGCCCGTTGGAGATGGCGACCAGCCACCAGGCCATGATCAGCGCCCCGCCCGTCAGCGCCATGCCGGTGATGCGATGGGTGATGGAGGTCACCATCGTCAGCGGCCAGCGATAGATGGTGAGGTGGGGAGAAAGCGGGCGGGTGGCCGCGATGGGTTGCTGCGGGTTTTCCGCCATAAAAGCCTTCCAAAACGAACAAAAAACGAAGCGGGGCGGAGTGTAGGGGCGGGGCAGCGCCAGTTCAACCGGACTTGCCGCAGGGCCGCCATCCCATTCGCACGCAGCGGCCCGGGCGACCCGGCGTGATTCGCACGTCTTGCGGCGCAGGGCGGAATCCGGCACTTACAGCCACATGGCCCGCCCCGTCCTGATCGCCCCTTCCATCCTGTCCGCAGACTTTTCCAGGCTGGGGGCCGAGATCGAGGCCATCGAGGCGGCGGGGGCGGACTGGATCCATGTCGATGTGATGGACGGACATTTTGTTCCCAATATCACCATCGGACCGGCGGTGGTGAAGGCGCTCAGGCCCCACGGCAAGAAGCCCTTCGACGTGCATCTGATGATCGCGCCGGTCGATCCCTATATCGAAGCCTTCGCCAATGCCGGCGTCGACGGGCTGACGGTGCATCCCGAAAGCGGACCCCATGTCCATCGCACGCTGCAGCTCATCCGCAAGCTGGGCAAGAAGGCGGGCGTGGTTCTCAATCCGGGCACCCCGATCGACGCGCTCGACAATCTGATGGACCTGGTGGACCTGATCCTGATCATGAGCGTCAATCCCGGTTTCGGCGGCCAGAGCTTCATCGAAAGCCAGCTCGACAAGATCGCGGGCGCCAGGAAGCGCATCGACGCCACCGGACGCGACATCGCGCTGGAAGTCGATGGTGGCATCACCCCCGAAACGGCAAAACGCGCGGTCGCCGCGGGCGCCACGGTGCTGGTCGCCGGCACGGCCGTGTTCCAGGGCGGTCCGTCCTGCTACGCCGACAACATCAAAGCCTTGAGGGGTTAGGGGTGCAGGCGCAGCAGCTCCTGCCGCTCCTGCCCGAACTGACAAGGGCGGGCGTTCGCCGCGGCATTGCCCCGTTCCAGACCTGGTGGCGTCGCGGCTGGGTTTACCGCCGCTTCCTCAAGGGACAGCTGGCCGATCATATCGTGTTCCATCCCTGGGATGCGCTGCCGCGCCGGCTGGAGGATGCCGACAGCCTGCTGCGCGGGCGCTTCCGCTTTCATGGCCAGAGCGTGGATGTGCCCGATGGCGTGTCGGTGTTCGACCTTCGGCCGCCCAGTGCGGCCTGGCATGAAGCTCTGCACGGCTTTAACTGGCTCCCGGCGCTGTCCACGGCGGGCGGCGATACGGCGCGGCGCCTGGCCACCAACCTGATCGGCCAGTGGATCAAGCGTCACGGAAAATATTCGGAAGCCGTCTGGGCGCCGCATGTCATGGCGCGGCGGCTGACGCATATCTTCAGCCACGGCCGGCTGGTGATCCTGAACTCCGAAATGATGTGGCGCTCGCGCCTGTTCGTCTCGCTGCGCGAACAGTGCCGGATGCTGGAGCGCATTTCGATGGAAGCGCCCGATGGCCTGCCGCGGCTGGAAAGCGCGGCGGTGCTGGCGCTGTCGGGCATCTGCCTGGACGACAGCCGCAAGCGGCTGGAAACCGGCCTGGCGCGGCTGGAAAGCGAGATCGAACGCCAGATACTGCCCGATGGCGGCCATGTCAGCCGCTCGCCCGAGGCGCTGCTTTCGGCCTATCGCCATGTGATCATGGTGATGGAGGCCCTCAGCGCGGTGAACGAGGAGCCGCCGCACGGCCTGCGCAACGCCCATGACCGCATGGCGCCGATGCTGCGTTTTTTCCGCCATGCGGATGGCGCGCTGGCGCTGTTCAATGGCGGCGCGGAAGGCGATCCGCGCATGATCGCTGGTCTGCTTGCGCGCGACGATATTCGCGGCCAGCCTTTCCATCATGCCCGGCACAGCGCCTATCAGCGCCTGACGGCGGGACGCACGCTGTGCCTGCTGGATTGCGGCAAGACGCCGGACGGAGCTTTCGCGCTTCTCGCCCATGCCGGGGCCGGGGCGTTTGAACTGTCGTCTGGCAATGACCGCATCGTGGTCAATTGCGGCTCGGGAGGCTTGACGCATCAGGCCTGGAACGCCGCATTGCGCGCAACTGCGGCCCATTCCACCTTGACGCTGTCGGACACCTCCAGCGCCCAGATTCTTCCCCCGGGAATCGCGCGCGATCTGCTGGGGCCGCGCCTGATGGAGGGCCCGAAGGAACCGGTGTCGCGGCGGGTGGAAACGGCGCAGGGCTGGGCCGCCGAGGCGATGCACGACGCCTATGCCGAAAGGTTCGGCCTGCGCCATGAGCGCCAGATCACCCTGTCGCCGCAGGGGCTGATGGTGACGGGACGTGACCGGCTGGTTCCGGTCGGAGAACAAAGCGTTCCGGGCCTGAACTTTGCCGTGCGCTTCCATATTCATCCCGATGTGCGGGTGTCGCGTCTGGACGGCGGTGGCATCCTGCTCAAGCTGCCGGGCGGCGAGGGCTGGCGGTTCCGCGCCGGCGGCGGCACCCTGGAAGTGGAAGAAAGCGTCTATCTGGGCGGTCCCACCGTGCGCCGGGCCGAGCAGCTGGTAATCAGCGGCGTCACCAGGGATTCACCTGCGGAAATCGCATGGGTGTTCGAGCAGATTGTCGCGTGATGCCAGGGTTGTTTGCGCCTGTGCCCGCATGTCAAAATAGGCGCAAATCACCCGTGCTTTCAGGAGTTTGCCCGTAATGGTCGAGATCATGCTGCCCAAGGCCAGCCGGGTGAAAAAGGGCAAGGTGTGGCCCGCCGAGAAATCGGCCAGCGGCAAGAAGCCCAAGCGCACCAAGGAATTCAAGGTCTATCGCTACGATCCGGATGCCGCCGGCAACCCCACCGTCGACACCTTCACCGTCGATCTCGACACCTGCGGTCCGATGGTCCTGGACGCGCTGATCAAGATCAAGAACGAGATCGATCCGACCCTGTCCTTCCGCCGCTCCTGCCGCGAGGGCGTGTGCGGCTCCTGCGCCATGAACATCGCCGGCGGCAACACCCTGGCCTGCACCAAGGCGATCAACGACGTGTCGGGCGCGGTCGCGGTCTATCCCTTGCCGCACATGCCGGTGGTCAAGGACCTGGTGCCCGACCTGACCAATTTCTATGCCCAGTATTCCTCCATCCAGCCCTTCCTGCAGACCAAGACGGCGGAGCCGGAAAAGGAATGGAAGCAGACCCCCGAAGACCGCGCCAAGCTGGACGGTCTTTACGAGTGCATCCTGTGCGCCTGCTGCTCGACCTCGTGCCCCAGCTATTGGTGGAATTCGGAACGCTATCTGGGCCCGGCGGCCTTGCTGCAGTCCTATCGCTGGCTGATCGACAGCCGTGACGAGCAGGTGGGCGAGCGGCTGGATGATCTGGAAGACCCTTTCCGCCTCTATCGCTGCCACACCATCATGAACTGCGCCAACACCTGCCCCAAGGGGCTCAACCCGGCCCAGGCCATCGGCGAGATCAAGCAGATGATGGTCAAAAGAAAAGCCTGATGTTTCCGGAGAGGCTGGCCAAAGGCTATCGGTCGTTTATCGGCGGGCGGTTCGCCTCCGAGCGCGCCCGCTATCAGGAACTGGCGGGCCTGGGCCAGAAGCCCAGCATCATGGTGATGGGCTGTGTCGACAGCCGGGTGTCGCCGGAAGTGATTTTCGACGCCGCGCCGGGCGAAATCCTGGTGGCGCGCAACGTCGCCAACCTGGTGCCGCGCTATGAGCCGGGCGGCGGCCAGCATGGCGCCAGCGCGGCGCTGGAATTCGCGGTGCGGGCGCTGAAGGTCGAGCACATCATCGTGCTGGGCCATGCCTTCTGCGGCGGCATCAAGGCCTTTGTCAGCGATGCCGCGCCGCTCAGCGAAAGCGATTTCATCGGCAAGTGGATGAGCCAGATCGCACCGGCTGCCGAGGCCATCGGGCCGCAGGGAGAGGAGGGGGAGGAAAGCTATCTGCGCAAACTGGAATTCGCCTCGGTCGAGCTCAGCCTCAAGAACCTGATGACCTTCCCCTTCGTGAAGGCGGCGGTGGAGAGGGGCGAGTTGCACCTGCACGGCGCCTATTTCGGCGTGGCTTCGGGCAGGCTGCTGATCCGCAATGAGCTGACCGGGGCTTTTGAGCCGGTGGGAGACTAGCGCGAGGAATTTTGGCATCTGGCTAGGAGCGCCGAGCGACGTGGATCAAGGGTCCATGAGCGAAGGCGCGACGACGCCAGAGGGCAAAAGGACCGCGCTTAGGCGGTCCGGCTTTGCAGGCGGCGCCACAGCAGCGCGCCGGCCATGTTGGCCAGCCAGCCATGCGGGTTGGCACCGACAACTTTGACCACCATCTGCACCAGCTTCTGGATATGGCGACGGTGATAGACCGTCATGCTGGCGTGGGCCGAAAGACGGGAATATTTCTTGCGCTTGTAAGGTGTTATCGCCTCTTTCTCAGGCGGGACATTAGCGCAGTAATAGGCATAGGCGAGCTCGTCATCGTCGCTTTCGCGCACCCTGCCGATGGCGATCTTCAGCCGGGTCCAGAAGCCGATATCCGGCTCGGTCTGGGCATTCAGGATGTCATAGAACAGCTTGTAGTGACGGTACTCGTCGGCGGCGACGCGGCCGGCGATTTCCTTCAGCACCGGCTCCTCGGTCGCATCCCGGATGGCGGTGTAATAGGACGAGGTGCCGCTCTCCACCACGCAGCGGGCGACCATCTCGCCCCGGCGCGAACCGCGCACCGAGGCTTCCGCGCCGCCCTCGAAATGGGCGGGGGTGTAGCCCTTGCGGAAGCGGGCAAAGGCTTCCTCGAGCTTGAAGGTCGGGTCCGCCATTTCGGCCCAGCGCCCCAGGGCGCGGCCGTGCTGGCTTTCCTCGCGGCCCCATTGTTCCAGGGCGCTCATGGTTTCCTGGCTGCCGGCAAACACCCGCTTGAGATAGGTGACGTAGTCGGGGGCGTTGTATTCGACCAGGGCGGCCGCCTTGATGGCGCACAGCAGGGTCTGGTCGACCTCTTTGGGGTCGAACAGCGACCAATGGACATCGCCCATAGTCCATCCCTGCTTGTAGACGGGTGCAACCGTCATGTCCGAGTTCCTGCCTGTTTTGTGACTGTATAGCAAAACCGGCTCCCAGACCGAAAGGGCGGAAGTTCCCAATTCGTCAGTCTACGTCTTAACGTCGTTAAAAGGCGGCCCGGACAAGCTTGAGGTCGTCCACCAGTTGACCGGCCTTCTGGCGGTCCTTGTCGGTCTTGGCGGCGATTTCGTCTTCCTGGGCGTCGGAGATGCGCTGGTCCAGCACCGCCAGGTCGAGCTCGGTCATCGGCACGGCTTCCTCGGCCAGCACCGTGATCTTGGTGGGGCTGATCTCGGCAAAGCCGCCGCGGATGAAATAGCGCTCGTCCTTGCCGTCGATCAGCACGTCGATCATGCCGGCGCGCAGGGTGGAGACGAGGGGGCTGTGGCCCGCCATCACGCCCATATAGCCCTCGGTGCCGGGCACGGTGACCATGTCGGCCTGCGTCGACAGCAGCAGCCGTTCCGGCGAGACCAGGTCGAAGGCGATCTTCGCGGCCATTACGCAGCCTTCGAGGTTTCGGACGCCATCTTCGCCGCCTTGGCCACGACTTCCTCGATCGGGCCGACCATGTAGAAGGCCTGCTCGGGCAGGTGGTCGTATTCGCCGTCGACGATGGCCTTGAAGCTGCGGATGGTGTCGGCCAGTTCGACGAACTTGCCGGGCGTGTTGGTGAACTGCTCGGCCACGAAGAAGGGCTGGCTGAAGAAGCGGCTGATCTTGCGGGCGCGCGCCACGGTCAGCTTGTCGTCTTCCGACAGTTCGTCCATGCCCAGGATGGCGATGATGTCCTTCAGCGCCTTGTAGGACTGCAGCACTTCCTGCACGCGGCGGGCGACGGTGTAATGCTCTTCGCCGATCACCTGGGGGTCGAGAATACGCGAGGTGGAGTCCAGCGGGTCGATCGCCGGGAAAATCGCCTGGGCGGCGATGTCACGCGACAACACGGTGGTGGCGTCCAAGTGGGCAAACGAGGCGGCGGGCGCCGGGTCGGTCAAGTCGTCGGCCGGCACGTAAATCGCCTGCACCGAGGTGATCGAGCCCTTGTTGGTGGAGGTGATGCGTTCCTGCAGGTTGCCCATCTCGGTGGCGAGCGTCGGCTGGTAGCCCACGGCGCTCGGGATACGGCCCAGCAGCGCGGACACTTCCGAGCCGGCCTGGGTGAAGCGGAAGATGTTGTCGATGAACAGCAACACGTCCTTGCCTTCGACATCGCGGAAATATTCCGCCACGGAAAGGCCGGTCAGCGCGACGCGGGCGCGGGCACCCGGCGGCTCGTTCATCTGGCCATAGACCAGGGCGCACTTGGAGCCTTCGGTCGAGCCGTTCTTCTTGGGGTCGACGTTGACGTTGGACTCGATCATCTCGTGATAGAGGTCGTTGCCTTCGCGGGTACGCTCGCCCACGCCGGCCAGAACCGAGTAACCGCCATAGGCCTTGGCGATGTTGTTGATCAGTTCCTGCATGGTGACGGTCTTGCCGACGCCGGCGCCGCCGAACAGACCGATCTTGCCGCCCTTGGTATAGGGGCAGAGCAGGTCGATGACCTTGATGCCGGTGACCAGGATTTCCGTGGCGCCCGCCTGCTCGGCAAAGGTCGGGGCTTCGCGGTGGATCGAGGCCATGTTGGTCTGGTCGATGGGACCGGCTTCGTCGATCGGCTCGCCGATGACGTTCATGATGCGGCCCAGCGTGGCGGGGCCGACCGGCACGCGGATGGGGGTGCCGGTGTCGATGACTTCCTGGCCGCGGGTCAGGCCCTCGGTGGTGTCCATGGCGATGGCGCGCACGGCGTTTTCGCCCAGATGCTGCGCCACTTCGAACACCAGGCGGACTTCCTTGCCGGTCTTGGCGTCGACGTTCTTGGTCTCCAGCGCGTTCAGGATCGCCGGCAGCTCGCCATTCTCGAAGGCGACGTCGACGACGGCGCCGATAACCTGGAGGAGTTTGCCCTTGGCGTTGGTCTTGGTGCTCATGGTGCTTTCTTTCCTTTAAACGGCGGAGGCGCCGGAGATGATTTCAATCAGCTCCTTGGTGATCTGCGCCTGACGGGTACGGTTCATCTGAATGGTGAGGGCCTTGATCATCTCGCCCGCATTGCGCGTGGCATTGTCCATCGCGGTCATCTGGGCGGCGAAGAAGCCGGCCTGGTTTTCCAGCATCGCGGTCAGGATCTGGACCGAGATGTTCTGGGGCAGCAGCGCTTCCAGAATCGTGTCTTCATCGGGTTCATAGTCATAGAATGGCGCGGGGCCGCCGCCGGCTTCCACCTGCGCCGGGATCAACTGGCGCACGGTCGGGGTCTGGGTGACCACCGACTTGAAGGAGGAGTAAACCAAAGTGACGACGTCGAATTCGCCAGCGGTGTAGGCGTCCAGCACGCGGCTGGCGATCGGCTTGACCAGGGCCAGGCCGGGCGCCTTCAGGCCCACTTCATAGCTTTCGATATAGCGATTGCCGAAATTGCGCTTGAGCTGGTCGCGCGCCTTGCGGCCGATGGTGATGATCTTGACGTCCTTGCCGTCGGCGATGAGCGCGGAAATCTTCTCGCGCGCGGCGCGGACGATGCCCGAATTGAAACCGCCGGCCAGGCCGCGGTCGGAGGTGGCGACAATCACCAGATGGCGCTTGTCGCTGCCCGTGCCCGCCAGCAGCAGCGGGGCGGACGGGCCCGAAACGCCGGCCGCCAGGTTGGCGATCACGTTGGCCATGCCGCGCGCATAGGGGCGCGCCGCTTCGGCGGCCAGCTGCGCGCGGCGCAGCTTTGCCGCCGCCACCATCTGCAGCGCCTTGGTGATCTTCTGCGTGGACTTCACGCTTCCGATCCGTGTGCGCATTTCCTTGACGGATGCCATCTGGCTTTAAATCCTTAGGCGAAGGTCTTGGAGACTTCGGCCAGCGCGTCCTTCAGCATCTTTTCCAGATCGGGCGTCAGCGCCTTTTCCTTGCGGATGCCTTCCAGGAACTGCGGATAGCCGGACTTCAGCTTGGACAGCAGCGCAGACTGGAACGCACCGACGCGGGCGGTGGGGAAGGGATCGAGATAGCCGCGGGTGCCGGCGTAAATCACCGCAACCTGCTCTTCGACTGCGAAGGGCTTGTACTGCGGCTGCTTGAGCAGCTCGGTCAGGCGTTCGCCGCGCGCCAGCATCTTCTGGGTCGAGGCGTCGAGGTCGGAGCCGAACTTGGCGAAGGCCGCCATTTCGCGGTACTGCGCCAGTTCGCCCTTGATCGGGCCGGCGACGGTCTTCATCGCCTTGATCTGGGCCGACGAGCCCACGCGCGACACCGAGATGCCGACGTTCACCGCCGGACGGATGCCCTGATAGAACAGGTCGGTCTCGAGGAAGATCTGGCCGTCGGTGATCGAAATCACGTTGGTCGGAATATAGGCCGAGACGTCGTTGGCCTGGGTTTCGATCACGGGCAGGGCGGTCAGCGAGCCCGAGCCATTGTCTTCGTTCAGCTTGGCGGCGCGTTCCAGCAAACGGCTGTGGAGATAGAAGACGTCGCCCGGATAGGCTTCGCGGCCCGGCGGACGGCGCAGCAGCAGCGACATCTGGCGATAGGCGACGGCCTGCTTGGACAGGTCGTCATAGATGATCAGCGCGTGCATGCCATTGTCGCGGAACCATTCGCCCATGGCGCAGCCCGAAAAGGGCGCCAGGAACTGGAGCGGCGCCGGTTCCGAAGCGGTGGCGGCGACGACGATGGTGTATTCCAGCGCGCCGGCATCGGCGAGGGTCTTGACGATCTGCGCCACGGTCGAGCGCTTCTGGCCGATCGCGACATAGATGCAATAGAGCTTGGCCTTCTCGTCCGTTCCGGCGTTGACGGCCTTCTGGTTGATGATGGCGTCGATGGCGACGGCGGTCTTGCCGGTCTGGCGGTCGCCGATGATCAGTTCGCGCTGGCCGCGGCCGATCGGGATCAGGGTGTCGATGGCCTTCAGGCCGGTCTGCACCGGTTCATGCACCGACTTGCGCGGAATGATGCCCGGCGCCTTGACGTCGACGCGGCGCTTTTCGGCGGCGCCCTTGATTTCGCCCTTGCCGTCGATGGGATTGCCCAGCGGGTCCACGACGCGGCCCAGGAGGGCCTTGCCGACCGGCACTTCCACGATGGCGCCGGTCCGCTTGACGGTGTCGCCTTCCTTGATGGTGCTGTCATTGCCGAAAATCACGCAGCCGACATTGTCGGTTTCGAGATTGAGGGCCATGCCCTTGATGCCGCCCGGGAACTCGACCATCTCGCCGGCCTGGACATTGTCGAGGCCGTGGACGCGGGCAATGCCGTCGCCGACGCTCAGCACTTCGCCGACTTCGCTGACCTGCGCCTCGGCGCCGAAATTCTGGATCTCGCGCTTCAGGATGGCGGAGATTTCAGCGGGTTGAATGTCCATTTTAGTTCCCTTTCATGGCCGCACGCAGGCCATCGAGCTTGGTGCGAAGCGAAGAATCGATCATGCGCGAGCCGACCTTGACGACGAGACCGCCGAGCAAAGAGGGATCGACTTTGGTGTGAAGGCGCGGTTCCTTGCCCAGCTTGGACTTGAGCGCGGATTTCAGTTCGGCGATTTCCGCGTCGTTGAGGGCGCGGGCGGCGGTGACTTCGGCTTCGGTTTCGCCGCGCGACTTGGCGACCTGGCTTTCATAAGCCTTGATGATGCCGGTCAAGGCGAAGAGGCGGCGCTTTTGCGCCAGCAGCAGCACGAATTTGGTGGTCAGCTCCCCCGCCTTCATCTGGCCCAGAATGGCCTTCAGGGCCTTGGCATGATCGTCGGCGCTGAACGCCGGGGATTTCACCAGCCGGGCCAGGTCGGGGCTGGTTTCCAGGGCCTTGCGCAGGCTGGCCAGATCGGCGCTGACCGCGTCCAGGGCCTTCTGATCCTGGGCCAATTCGAACAGGGCATTGGCGTAACGCCCTGCCAGTCCGCCTTCCGCCGTTTCGTTCGCCACATTCATCCTTCGCGGCCATGTCGCGAAATCGCGTCAGGCTGCTATCGCTTGTTGTTTTAAGCTATTGAATTAGCTGTATTTTTCTGCAGTCCAGCGAGTCACCTCGCCCGAAGCGGTGCCAGTTAGCATGGGCAATGACGGCGGCGCAATATTCCGCATACGGCCATGCTGTCGCGGGCTTTCAGGTGATTTTGTGGAAGAAACGCGACAGGCGGAAAAGCCCGGGCCAACTGGCCGGGCCGTGCATGTTCAGGAAGTCGAACGAGCCGATCACAAATTCGGCCCGCCCGATCAGGTTGGCGGTGGGAACCAGCCCGACGCCGCCGTCGGCAACCGCGACGCGGCTGTCGGTGGAATTGTCCCGGTTGTCGCCCATCACGAACAGATGGTCCGCCGGCACGGTGACGGCGGGGGTATCGTCGATCATCCCGTTCCAGTGGCGCTTGAACACCGGATGGCGCACGCCATTGGGCAGGGTTTCCACAAACTGGCGGATGGGGCTTTTGTCACCCTGCTGGCTTTGCGCTTCGCCCATGCCGGCCTCTTCCAGGTCCAGCACCCGGTCGTTGATGACCAGGCGGCCCCGGCGCATCTGCACGCGGTCACCGGGAAGACCGATCACCCGCTTCACCAGCACGGTGCGCTTGTCCTGGGGGTGGCGGAAGATCACGACATCGCCCTGGGCGGGATCGCGGGCAAGGAGGCGCGGTCCGCCGGCGGTGCCCAGATTCATCGGCAGCGATGCGGTGCTGTAGCCATAGGCGAACTTGCTGGCGATCATCGCGTCACCGATGCGCAAGGTCGGTTCCATCGAACCCGACGGCACATAAAAGGGTTGGGCGATGGCGGTGGTGGCGCCGAAGGCCAGCAGCAGCACGGCCACCGGTTCGGCCAGCCATTTCAGAACGGCGCGGATCGATTGGGTCATGGGGCCATTTGCGGGCCTAAATGGCGGGCTTTCAATCCCTTTTCGTGTTAATCCTTGACGGTTCCAACCCCAGCCGCCAAAAGCCCGGCCCATGATCGAACTGTCACAGGAATTCGGCTTTGACGCGGCCCATTATCTGGGCAACAGCGCGCCGGAAAACCGCCGCCTGCACGGTCATTCCTTCTATGCCGAGGTCACCCTGCGGGGCGAGCCGGATGCCGTCACCGGATTCCTGCGCGACCTGGGCGAAGTGGATGCGGCGCTCAAGGTCATTCGCGGCGAACTGGATCATCGCCTGCTGAACGAGATCGAAGGCCTGGGTACGCCGACGCTGGAAAATCTCGCCAGGTTCATCTTCGTCCGCGCCAAGGCGGCCTTGCCGGAAGTGGTACGGGTCAAGCTGCGCCGTCCGTCCTACGGCCAGACCTGCGTGTACGAGGCCTGAAGCGATGGCAAAAAAGCTCACCCAGCTCGGTCACCAGGTGAAGCAGCCAGCATCGCCCGACAAGGCGGTGCTGGAAGCCGTCGCCAATCCCCATGCCGACACCGACTATCTGGTGCGCTTCACCGCGCCGGAATTCACCACCCTGTGCCCCATCACCGGCCAGCCGGACTTCGCGCATTTCGTCATTGATTATGTGCCGGGCGCCAGAATCGTTGAATCCAAATCTCTCAAGCTGTTCCTGACCTCATTCCGCAATGCGTCCGGCTTTCACGAGGATTGCTCGCTGAAGATCGGCAAGCTCATCCAGGCCGCCATCAAGCCGAAGTTCATCCGGGTGGCGGGCTACTGGTATCCGCGCGGTGGCATCCCCATCGACATCTTCTGGCAGAGCGGCAAGCTGCCGTCTGGCGTCTGGCTGCCAGATACCGGCGTACAAAGCTATCGCGGGCGCGGCTAGCACATTGCAATCCGTGTGATAGCGTTACCCCAGACCGGTACAACCGGCGGGCCTTTGGGGGGCGCATGTCACAGGACGATATCACTCTGCTGGCGATCGCACTGATCGTCATACTTGGCATTGTCGCAGCCATAGCCAAGTTCAAGATGCATCCATTCCCCGCGCTGATGATCGGCGCGCTGGTGCTGGGTCTTTGGACCGGCGCCGATCCGGCCGCGATCCTCAAAAGTTTCCAGACCGGGTTCGGCGGCACCCTGGCCAGTGTCGGCGTACTGCTGGCGCTGGGCGCGATGTTCGGCGAATTGCTGGCGAGCTCCGGCGGCGCGGAACGCGTCTCCACCGCGCTGGTGAATGCGGGCGGCACCCGGCTGGTACCTTGGACCATCGGACTTGTTGCGATGCTGCTGGGCCTGCCGTTGTTCTTCGAGGCGGCGGTGGTGCTGATGATGCCCATCGTGCTGACGGTCGGCGCGCAATTGGCGAAGGAGCCAGGCGGCCTCAAGGGCAATCCCTATCTGCTCGCGGGCCTGCCGGTGTTTGCCGGCATCGGCGTGATGCATGTGCTGGTGCCGCCGCATCCCGGTCCCATGGTGGCGATCGACGCGATTGGTGCCGACCTGGGCGCCACCTTGCTGATCGGCATCCTGCTGGCCTTTCCGGTCGCGATCATGGCCGGTCCTCTGTTCACCTACTGGATCGCGCCGCGCGCCTCCGCCAACCCGCCCGCCGACCTGGTGGCGCGGTTGACCCGCCGCGACGACCAGTTCCGCGCGCCCAGTATTGGCGTCACCGTCATGACCATCCTCTTTCCCATCCTTCTGATGATGGGCAAGGCGGCCACCGACCTGCTGCTGCCGGTGGGCCACCCCGTGCACACTCTGTTCGTATTCATCGGCCATCCCATCGTGGCGCTGCTGCTGGCGGTGCTGCTGGGCATGTGCACCTTCGGATTCTTTCTGGGCAAAGACACCAAGCTGATTGGCAAGTTGCTGGGTGACGCGTTGCCGCCGATGGCCGCGATCATGCTGATCATTGGCGCCGGCGGCGCGCTGAAACAGATGCTGATCGATGTCGGACTGGGCCGAACCATCGCCAATGCTTCGCAACTGGTCGAACTTAGTCCGCTGCTGCTGGGCTGGTTCACGGCGGTGGTCATCCGGCTGGCAACGGGATCGGCAACGGTGGCGACGGTGACGGCGGGCGGGTTGATGGCGGCGACCATCAGCGTCAATCCCGACCTCAACCCGGCGCTGCTGGTGCTGGCGATCGGGGCTGGCTCGATGTTCTTTTCCCACGTCAACGATGCGGGCTTCTGGATGGTGAAGGAGCTGATGGGGATGTCGGTGCCGGACGTGTTCAAGACCTGGACCATGGTCTCCAACATCATCTCGGTGATGGGCCTGATCCTGGTGCTGGCGCTGTCGATGTTTATTTGAGCGCCAGTTTTTTCAGCACCGCCAGCAGCGGAACGCTGGCCTTGGCGTAATCCTTCCACGGCCCGCTCTTGCGCAGCAGGGCGGGCGCGGTGCGAATGGTGAAACGCTTGGGGTCCAGGCCCTTCTTCACCGCGCTCCATTCCAGTGGCATCGATACGGTGGCGCCCTCGCGGGCGCGCGGGCTCAGCACCGCCACCGCTGTCGCCATGTGGTCGTTGCGCAGATAATCAAGGAAGACTTTCCCGCGCCGCTTGGCCTTGGACATGTTGACCAGATACTTGTCCGGACTGTCGGCCGCCATGCGGGCGCAGATTTCGCGCGCAATGGCCTTGGCTTCCTTCCAGCCGATGCTTTGTCCGGCGTCGAACGGCGTCACCACATGCAGGCCCTTGCCGCCAGTGGTCTTGGCGAAGGTGTTGAGGCCGAGCTCCTCCAGCCGTTCCTTCAGTTCCTTGACCGCCGAGATGACTTCGTCGAATGAAACATCGGGTGAGGGATCAAGATCGAACACGAACCGTCCCGGGACGTCGGGATGGCCGGGGGCATTGTTCCAGGGATGCAGTTCCAACCCGCCCGACTGCGCCGCGGCGATCAGCGCTTCCACACGGTCGATCTGCAGGTACGGCTTGCGGTCGCCTGACACCGTAACCTGCGTGAACAGGCTGGATTGTCCGGCGCCGGCATGGCGCTGGAAGAAATGCTGGTCGCCGTTGATGCCGTCCGGCGCACGCACGATGGAGCAGGGGCGGCCCTTGATATGCGGCAGCATCCATTCGCCGATGGTTTCATAGTACTGCGCCAGTTCCAGCTTGGTGACCGGCTGGCCGTCGCCCGCATCCGGCCACAGCGGCTTGGCGGGATTGGAGATGGGAATGTTCATCACCACAGCGCCGCCGGCCTTCGGTGGCGCAGGCTTGGCCGCCTTGGGTTCGGCCAGCTTCTTGTGCTTCTTCGGCGTCTCGGTCTGAACCTCGTCGGCGGGCTTGTCGGCGCGAAGACTCTTGAACGAGCCCTGTCGCACCATGCCGTCGCCGGTCCAGCCGGCAAATTCGATTTCCGCCACCAGTTCGGGCTTCAGCCAATGCACGCCCGCTTCCTGCCGCGGCGCGCCTTTGCCGGTGAAGGGTGAGGTCTTGGCCGCCATTTCCTTTAGGCGCGGCATCAACTGCTTCACCTTGGGCGCGGAATAGCCGGTGCCGACGCGGCCGACATAGACGAAATGATCGCCGCGATTGACGCCCACCAGCAGGGAGCGGAATTTTCCGGCCGTGGTGCTCCAGCCGCCGATCACCACTTCATGCCCGGCGCGGCACTTGGCCTTGGTCCAGCTGTCGCTGCGCCCGGAGGCATAGGCGGCATCGGCGCGCTTGGAGACAATACCTTCAAGGTTCATCCGGCAGGCCGACAGCAGCACGGCATCACCGCCGCTGGTGAAATGCTCGACATAGCGCAGCGTGTCGTTGCGCCCCTTTTCCAGCAGGTTGTTCAGCCGCGCCTTGCGAGCCGTCAGGGGAAGGCGGCGGAGGTCTTCGCCGTCCAGGAACAGCAGGTCGAAGGCGAAAAAGATCAGGGGATCGGACTTGCCGTCCGACAGCGCTGCCTGCAGCGCCGCGAAATCCGGGGCACCATTGTGATCCAGGGCGCAAACCTCGCCGTCGATGATGCAATCGGGCAGTTTCGCCGCCACCTTGGCGATGGCCGCGAACCTTGTGGTCCAGTCCAGGCCCTTGCGCGTGAACAGCCGGGCCTTGCCGCCTTCCACCCGCACCTGCATGCGATAGCCGTCGAACTTGACCTCATGCACCCAGCTTGTGCCTGACGGCGGCTGATCGACCAGTCGGCAGAGTTGCGGCTCGACGAACTTTGGCAGCGCGGAAATCTTCTTCGGCTTTACCGGTTCGGCGTCATCGTCTTTGCGGCTTTTGGATTGCCACACCGCGTCCGCCTTGAAGGCCTGCGCCTTCATGAAGGGCCTGGGCGTTTTGCCGGTGCCGGACTCAATCGCCTTCATGGCGCGGCCCGACGCGACGGATGTGTCTTTTTCCAAAATCGCTTCACCGCTGCCCTCCTTGGCGAATTCGTCGCGATGCTTGATCAGCAGCCAGTTGTTGCGCTTGCTTTTGAATTTGTCGTTTTTCATCCGCACCAGCACCCAGCTGCCGTGCAGTTTGTCGCCGTCCAGCGAAAATTTAAGATCGCCCTTCTTCAGCATCGCTTCGGGATCGCCTTCCGGCTCCCAGGTACCGCGGTCCCACAGCATCACGGTGCCGCCGCCATACTGACCCTTGGGGATGGTGCCTTCGAAGTCGCCATAATCCAGCGGATGGTCTTCCACTTCCACCGCCAGCCGCTTTTCCGCCGGATCGAGCGAAGGTCCGCGGGTCACCGCCCAGGACAGGAAGGTGCCGTTCAGCTCCAGCCGGAAGTCGTAATGCAGACGGGTGGCGGCATGTTTCTGGATGACGTAGCGCAGGCGCCCCGACCGGGCGACCTTGGCGCTTTTGCCGCTGGGTTCGGCGGTGACGCTGAAATCGCGCATCGACTGGTATTTTTGCAGCCGGGTCTTTGCCAGCGCTTTGGTACCGGATTTGCGTTTCGCGGCTTTTCGTTTGGCGGCCATGGGTTTTCCTTGTGGAAACATAGTTCCGCAGCGGCGTTTCCGTTCCGGTTCCAACGGGAAAAACGCCATGGCCAAAGCCGCCGCCAGGAAGAAGACGACACCCAAGCCGAAGGCGAGGGCGTCACACAAGGCCGCCGCGACACGCGGCCATCACAGGCCGGCCAATTCCAACGAGCCCAGCCTGTCATCGCGCCCCATGTGGCAGGGCCAGCTGCGCCTGTCGCTGGTGTCCTGCCCGGTGGCGCTTTACGGCGCGACCAGCCGCACCGCCGACATCTCGTTTCACCTGCTGAATCCGGAAACCAACAACCGCATCCGCATGATCCCCACCGATCCCGATACCGGGCCGGTGGAGCGCGCCGACCTGGTCAAGGGCTATGAGATTTCCAAGAACCATTATGTCGTCTTGAGCAACGACGAGATCAAGGCGGTAAAGCTGGAAACCACCAAGACCATCGATATCGAACGCTTCGTCGATGAAAAGGATATCGACCGGCTCTACTGGAACGATCCCTATTATCTTTTGCCCAACGACAAGAGCGGCAACGAAGCCTATGCCGTGATCCGCGAGGCGCTGTCCGAAACCGGGCGTATCGCGCTGGGGCGGGTGGTGATGCACACCCGCGAGCGGCTGGTCGCGCTGGAGCCGCGAGACAAGGGCATCATCTGCTACACCCTGCGGATGGGCGACGAAGTGGTTCAGCCCAAGGACGCGTTCGGCGACATTCCCGCCACCCGGCCCGACAAGCAGATGGTGGAAATCGCCCGCAAGATCATCGAGCAGCAGGCCGGCGCCTTCGAGCCCGAGAAGTTCGAAGACCGCTACGAGACCGCGCTGCGCGACCTGATCCGCCGCAAGGAAAAGGGCGAGAAGCTGGTCACCGCCGAACCGGTGGAAGACGACAATGTCATCGACCTGATGGCGGCGCTGAAGAAGAGCCTCAAGGCCAAGGGTGGTTCGGCTCCGGCGGCAAAGCGCAAGGCGCGCTGACGGCAGCAAACGAAAAAGCCCGGCGCAACGGCCGGGCTATTTTTCGGGATTGTCGTTGAAAGAATGGCTCCCCGGGCAAGATTCGAACTTGCGGCCAACCGGTTAACAGCCGATTGCTCTACCACTGAGCTACCGAGGAACAGCACACTCTTGGGAGGCGCTATCTAGCGTCTCCCTTTTACCATGACTACATCAAACTTCTAAAAGATGAAGAATATTTCCATGAGGCCAAGGGGATGACCCGAAAACACTTCGTCCGGCTGGGGACATACCGGATGCCGCTGCCCGGGTCCCGGATCGTGCGGACGCTGCTGGGCATCGTGCTGATTTTGGGCGGGTTTCTGGGCTTCCTGCCGATTTTGGGCTTCTGGATGGTGCCGCTTGGCTTGCTGATCCTGTCGATCGACCTGCCGTTTGTCCGGCGCTGGCGGCGCAAGGCCGAGGTCTGGTGGGGCAAGCGCAAGGCCCGCAAGGCGGCCCAGAAGGCCGCGCAGACCCGCAAAGAAAAATGAGGCCGGGAGGTTATCCCGGCCCCAAGGCGTTGGGTAATGGTGGGGTGTCTTCAAGGAAGACGCCGGGAGCATGCCTCAGCCAAGGTTAACAAGCCCTTAACCATGACAGCGGGATGCGAAAATAGTTCCAGTTCGCACCCCTAACCCGAATCAGGCGCTTACCGGGGTAGGGGGATCGACGAGCCCTTGTCGCCGGAGCGTTCGGCGATCCAGACCTCGCCGCCAAAGGGCTGGACCGCGGTCGGCGTTTTCAGTCCGTCCTTAATGACCGTGACGGTGGCGGTGTCGCCCTTGATGGTGAGGTAATGGACGCGGCTGCCGGCATTCTCGGCGACGAACAGCTTGCCGCCGGCCTCGCGCATCCCGTCGGGATTCTTCACAAGCTTGTCCATGAAGATTTCCGTCAGCGTGCCCTTGCTCTGGGCGTCGATATTCACGCGGTAGAGATTGCCCGCGAAAACCGTATTCACATAGAGCTGGCCGTTCAGGAAGGCGATGCCGTCCACGCCGAACAGATAGCGCATGCTGTCGATCACCAGCGTGCCCTGGGTGCCCTCGGGGGTCACGCGCCAGATCTTGCCCACGAAGGTATCGGTCACGTACAGCGACTTGTCGGGCGCGACCACCATGTCATTGCAGAGATTGGTTTCCCCCGGCAGATCCCAGCGCGACTTGGGCGCGCCGGTGGCGAGGTTGAATCCCCGCAGGCTGGTCTTGCGGCCTTCGCGCGGCGGGCCGTCATTGATCTGGCAGGCCCAAAGCGTGTTGCTGCCGGGATCGGCCAGCACGCCCAGGAACGCGCCCTTGGGGATTTCCCGGCTGACATCGATCCACAGTTCGGCGGTGGTGGCGCCTTTCTTGGCGCGATAGATCTTGCCCGAACTGGCGCTGCCCAGGATCACGGTGCCGTCCGGGCCGACGGTCAGGCTTTCGGGCTGAGAACCGGGCGGGGTGGCGACTTCGGCGGCCCGCACGTCTGAATAAGCGGCCGGAAACGCGAACAGGGCCGTCAGGCAAACGGATGCGGCGGCTATGCGGATCATGAAATCTCCCCAGGCTGATCGGGGAACCTTATAGCCGGAAAAAGGCCGCCGGATCAGGGAGATTGTGGAGGCGACGCCCGGAATCGAACCGGGATGCAAGGATTTGCAATCCTCTGCGTAACCATTCCGCCACGTCGCCTGACGCACAGTGATGCCGGCAAAAGCCGGCAAGCGGTTGGCGGCTATAGCAGACCCCCGGGGGCGAAATAAAGCCGCGTTGTTCCAAAGCGGCGAGGGGCCTATAAGCGCCGGTGACTCTCCTAAGGGCTTTTGGCCGATGTCCGAATCCGCGCGCTTCAACATGGTCGAAGCCCAAATCCGCACCTCCAACGTCACCGATCCGCGCATTCATGCCGCCATGGGCGCGGTCGCGCGTGAGCGGTTCGTGCCCAGCGCCGCGCGCGCCCTGGCCTATGCCGATGTGCCGGTGGCCATCGCCCAGGGGCGCTACCTGCTGGACCCCCGCAGCTTCGCCAAGCTGCTGCAACTTGCCCAGATCAAGCCGGAGGACCGGGTGCTGGATGTGGCCTGCGGCACCGGCTATTCCGCCGCCGTCATGGCGCGCATCGCGCGCGAGGTCGTGGCGCTGGAGCAGGATGCCGATTTGGTGCGTATTGCCAGCGAGTTGCTGGCCAATGTTGTCGGCAAGGTTGAGCTGGTCCAGGGCGGCCTGGTGGAGGGCGTGAAGGCCCATGCGCCCTTCGATGTGATCCTTGTCAACGGCGCCATCGAGCAGGCGCCGGAAACCCTGCTGGCCCAGCTCGCCGAAGGCGGCCGGCTGGTGACCGTGATGCGCGAGGGGGGCCAGGCCCGCGCCTGGCTGTTCGTCAAGCAGAACGGCCAGGTTGGCCGCCGCCCGGATTTCGATGCGGACGTGCCGCTCCTGGCCGGGTTCAAAAAGGCCATGGGTTTCGTTTTTTAAGGCAACCGGCCCATTAACCCAATCTTTGCCATCGCTGGCCCACTGTCCTAGGGTTTGATCATGCCGCCTTCAACAGGCGGGAGGAGCTGTCCATGTCGAATCCCCAGCACGAGCCTACCATGGAGGAAATTCTTGCCTCCATCCGCAAGATCATCTCGGAGGATGCGCCCGAAGGCGGCGCGCCCGCCGACCAGCAGCAGCCCGCGGCCCAGGCCCCGCAGCCGATGCAGCAGGACGACGTTCTGGAACTGACCCATGAGGTCGAGGCCGCGCCGCCGCCGCCCGCGCCGGTCTACGAGCCCGAGCCGCAGCCCGCCCCGGTGGAAGACATCGTGTTCGAGACCGTGACGCCGACCACCGCGTCGCATAACGACATTTTCTCCGACCATACCCGCAAGGCGGTCGAAGACGCCTTCGATTCCATTCCCGAAGAACCGGAGCCGGCGCCCGCCGCGCCGTACCGTCCCGCCGCGCCGCTGGCGCCGGTGGACGGCTCCAGCGTGGAAACCGTGTTCGAGCGCGCGGTGCGCGAAAGCTTCGAGCCGGTGCTGCAGCAGTATCTGTCCGACAATTCGAGCGCCGTGATCGAGGGCATGAAGCCGCTGATCCGCGAATGGATGGACGAGCATTTCCCGCCGCTGCTGGAAGGCGCCGTCCGCGCCGAGGTAGAGCGCGTCGTACGTTCGCGCGGCACCAAACGCTGATTTCCCGTACCTTTTTCAGGCCGGGCTTGACCCGGACGTGAAAAAACCGGCAAAGCCCCTCAGGACTTTGCCGGTTTTCTTATGCTCGACAAGACTTTCAACCCCGCCGACGTCGAAAAGCGTATTGCCGCCGAGTGGGAGGCGTCCGGCGCGTTCCGCGCGGGCAACCGCCCGGATGCGCCAGCCTTTTCCATTGTCATCCCGCCGCCCAATGTCACCGGGCGGCTGCATATCGGCCACGCCCTCAACAACACGCTGCAGGACATCCTGGCGCGCTTCGAGCGCATGCGCGGCAAGGACGTACTGTGGCAGCCCGGCACCGACCATGCCGGCATCGCCACCCAGTTGATCGTCGAGCGCCAGCTTGCCGAACGGCAGATGAGCCGCCTGCAATTGGGGCGCGAGAAATTCCTCGAAGAAGTCTGGAAGTGGAAGGCCGAATCCGGCGGCGCCATCGTCGAACAGCTGCACCGGCTCGGCGCGAGCGCCGATTGGAGCCGCGAACGCTTCACCATGGACGAGGGACTGTCCAGGGCCGTCACCAAGGTGTTCGTCGAGCTGCACAAGCAAGGGTTGATCTACAAGGACAAGCGGCTGGTGAACTGGGACCCGCGCCTGCAGACGGCGGTGTCGGATCTGGAAGTCGAGAGCATCGAGATCAAGGGCCATCTCTGGCACATCAAGTATCCCATCGAGGACAGCGACCAGTTCATCACCGTGGCCACCACCCGGCCCGAGACCATGCTGGGCGACACGGCGGTGGCGGTGCATCCGGACGATGAACGCTACAAGGCGCTGGTTGGAAAAATGGCGGTGCTGCCGCTGACCGGGCGGCTGATCCCCATCATCGCCGACGACTATTCCGATCCGGAAAAAGGCACCGGCGCGGTCAAGATCACCCCCGGCCACGACTTCAACGACTTTGAAGTCGGCAAGCGCCACAAGCTGCCGCTGATCAACCTGATCAACAAGGACGGCACGCTGAACAATGACGTGTCGGCGCCGTATCGCGGCCTCAGCCGCGAAGCCGCGCGCAAGAAGATCGTCGCCGACCTGGAAGCGATGGAGCTGGTCGAGAAGATCGAGCCCATCACCCATGCGGTGCCGCATGACGAAAAGACCAAGACGGTGGTGCTGGAGCCGTTCCTGACCGAGCAATGGTACCTGAACGTCGAACCGCTGGCGGCCAAGGCGATCGCCGCAGTGGAAAAGGGCGAGACCAAGTTCGTTCCGGAAAACTGGGGCAACGTCTATTTCAACTGGCTGCGCAACATCCGCCCCTGGTGCATTTCGCGCCAGCTGTGGTGGGGTCACCAGATTCCGGTCTGGTATGACGCGGACGGCAAGATTTATTGCGCCGAGACCGAGGAAGAAGCGAAGGCACAGGCCGGCGGCGCGGTGCTGACCCGCGATCCCGATGTGCTGGACACCTGGTTCTCATCCGCGCTGTGGCCGTTCTCGACCATGGGCTGGCCCGAGGACACGGTCGAACTGAAGCGCTTCTATCCCACCAGCGTGCTGGTCACGGGTTTTGACATCATCTTCTTCTGGGTCGCCCGCATGATGATGATGGGCATCCATTTCCTGGGCGAAGTGCCGTTCCGCACCGTGATGATCCATAACCGCGTGCTGGACGAGCAGGGCGCCAAGATGTCCAAGACCAAGGGCAATGTGGTCGATCCCATCACGCTGATTGACGAGTTTGGCGCCGATGCCTTGCGCTTCACCGTGGCGCTGGCGGCGGGCCAGAGCCGCGACATGCGCATCGGCCCGACGCGGGTCGAGACCAACCGCAACTTCGCCACCAAACTATGGAACACCTCGCGCTTCTGCGAGATGAATGGCTGCGTCACGGTGCCGGGCTTCGATCCGTCCGGCGTGAGCGAGACCATCAACAAGTGGATCGTGGCCGAGACCGCCCAGGCGGTTGCGGACGTCACCGCCGCCATCGAAGCCCTGCGCTTCAACGAGGCCGCCAGCACCGCCTATCACTTCGTCTATGACATTTTCTGCGACTGGTATGTCGAGATCACCAAGCCGGTGTTCCAGTCCGGCAGCGATGCCGCCAAGGCCGAGACCCGCGCCACCACCGCCTGGGCGCGCGACCAGATTCTCAAGCTGCTGCACCCCTTCATGCCCTTCATCACCGAGGAGCTCTGGGCCCGCACCAGCGAAACCCCGCGCGACACGCTGCTGGTGGTGGCCGCGTGGCCGACCATTGCCGCCAAGGCGCAAGACGCGACCGCCGAAATGCATTGGGTGATCGACCTGATCAAGGGTATCCGCTCCGTGCGCGCCGAAATGAATGTGCCTGCCGGCGCCAAGATCACCATGCTGCTGACGGCAGCCGACGCATGCGCGAAAGACCGCTTGGCCCGCAACAAGGATGTGATCCTGAGTTTGGCGCGGCTGACCAGCGCCGAGACGTCCGACACAATTCCGAAGGGCTCGGCCCAGTTCGTGCTGGGCGAGGCGGTCGTCGCACTGCCGCTGGGCGACGTGATCGATTTCGCCAAGGAACGCGCGCGGCTGGAGAAGGACCTTAAAAAGGCCGAAGACGAAATCGCCCGTTTCGACGCCAAGCTGTCGAACGAGCAGTTCGTCTCCAAGGCTCCGGAAGAGGTGCTGACCGAACAGCGCGAAAAACGAGCAGAATCCGCCGCCCTGGCGGCGCGCCTGCGCGAAGCGGTCGCACGGTTGGCCGAATAACCCTTCCGCCCTCGCGGTTGCAGCCCGGCAGGGGCGTGCCTAACTCTCTGGCTCAAGATTGCCGGAGATGCAGATGCCGAGCCTGTTCGATCCCCTGAAAGCCGGCGCGCTATCGCTGCCCAACCGCATCATCATGGCGCCGCTGACGCGAAGCCGGGCGACGCCCGATACCCGCGTGCCGACGCCCTTGCAGGTGGAATATTATACCCAGCGCGCCGGGGCAGGGCTGATCATCTCCGAAGCCACCAGCGTCACCCCGCGCGGCGTCGGCTATGCCGCAACCCCGGGCATCTGGTCTGACGAGCAGACCGAAGGCTGGAAGAAGGTCACCGAGGCTGTTCACAGAGCGGGCGGGCGCATGGTGCTGCAGCTCTGGCATGTCGGCCGTGTTTCCGATCCGATTTTTCTGGATGGCGCGCTGCCCGAAGCGCCCAGCGCGGTGAAGCCCAAGGGGCATGTGTCACTGGTGCGTCCCGAAAAGGAATATGTCACGCCCCGCGCGCTCGAGCTTTCGGAAATCCCCAATATCATCGCCGAATACAAGAAGGGTGCGCAGAACGCCAAGGCCGCCGGTTTCGACGGCGTGCATATCCATGGCGCCAATGGCTATCTGCTCGACCAGTTCCTGCAGGATTCCACCAACCAGCGCAGCGATGCCTATGGCGGCAGCCTGGAGAAGCGCGCCCGGCTGATGCTGGAAGTCACCGACGCGGTGGCCGAAGTGTGGGGCGCCGACCGTGTCGGCATGCATCTGGCGCCGCGCATGGACAGCCATGACATGGGCGACAGCGACCGGCTTGGCACCTTCACCTATGTCGCGCGCGAACTGGGCAAGCGCAAACTGGGATGGATTGCCGCGCGTGAAGCCAATATCGGGCCGGACACCAAGCTGGTCGACAGCCAGAACCGCCCCAAGGTGATCGCCAACCCCGAAACCATCGGCCCGGCGCTGAAGGAGGCGTTTGGCGGCGTCTATATCGCCAATGAAAGCTTCGACCTGGCGGGCGCGCAAAAGGTGCTGGATGAGGGTTGGGCGGACGCCGTGGCGTTCGGCAAACTCTTCATCGCCAACCCCGACCTGCCGCAGCGATTCGCCAGCGGTGCGCCGCTCAATGCCTGGGATGCGGCGACGTTTTATGCGGGCGGCGCCAAGGGCTATACCGACTATCCCGTGCTATAGCCGCAATCATGCCCTGAAGCTGAACGGAACCTTTGGCGGGCAGTGTACGTTTCCGTCCCTGTGAGGGGGGAGCATCGCTCCCACGAACAGGAGAATGATATGAAACGTTTGGCCATGATTACCGCCGCCGCCATGCTTGCGCTGGGCGCCGGAACTGTGTCGGCCTCCGCGGCCTGCAACAATGACGCGTCCACCGAAACCGTGCTGGGCGCCGGCGCCGGCGCGGCTGTCGGCGGCCTTGCCTCCAACAGCATCGGCGGCGCGCTGATCGGCGGCGTTGCCGGCGGGTTGATCGGCAATACCATCGGTCATTCCAACAACCGCGAAGATTGTCGCCGCGCTGCCAATCGCCGCGAAATGCGCCGCGAGAGCAATCGCAACTACTATCTCGACCGCGAAGGCCGCCGCCACTACTACTATCGCTAAGGCCTGACACACCCGCGAAAAGACCCCGGACCGCACCCGCGCTCCGGGGTTTTTTCATGCCTGCCCGGCACTTTGGCGGGCTTGAACCGGAACCTGCGCCAAGGCCATAGTCCGCCGCTTTCCATCAGGTTCCGCCATGCCGAAATTCGACAAGTCCAAGCTGCCGTCCCGCCATGTCACCGAAGGGCCGGAGCGCGCGCCGCACCGGTCCTATTATTACGCCATGGGGCTGACCGAAGCCGAGATTCACCAGCCCTTCGTCGGGGTGGCGAGCTGCTGGAACGAGGCGGCGCCCTGCAACATCGCCCTGATGCGCCAGGCCCAGTCCACCAAGAAGGGCGTGAAGGCCGCCGGCGGCACGCCGCGCGAATTCTGCACCATCACCGTCACCGACGGCATCGCCATGGGCCATGAGGGCATGCGCTCCTCGCTGGTGTCGCGCGAAGTGATCGCCGACAGTGTCGAGCTGACGATGCGCGGCCATTGCTATGACGCTCTGGTGGGCCTTGCCGGCTGCGACAAGTCCCTGCCGGGCATGATGATGGCGATGCTGCGCCTTAACGTGCCCAGCGTGTTCCTGTATGGCGGTTCGATCATGCCGGGCCGTTTCCACGACAAGGACGTCACGGTGGTGGACGTGTTCGAAGGCGTGGGCAAGCATTCCGCCGGGAAGATGCCGGTCGAAGAACTGGTCGAGCTGGAAAAGGTCGCGTGCCCCGGTGCGGGCGCCTGCGGCGGCCAGTTCACCGCCAACACCATGGCCTGCGTCGCCGAGGCTATCGGTCTGGCGCTGCCTTACTCCTCGGGTCCGCCCGCCGAAATCCTGTCGCGCGACGACTTCGCACTGAAGGCGGGCGAGGCGGTGATGGACCTGCTGGCCAAGAACCTGCGCCCGCGCGACATCTGCACCCGCAAGGCGTTCGAGAATGCCGCCATGGTGGTTGCCGCCACCGGCGGTTCGACCAACGCGGCGCTGCACCTTCCGGCCATGGCCAATGAGGCGGGCATCAAGTTTGACCTGTTCGATGTGGCCGAGATCTTCAAGAAGACGCCCTATATCGCCTCGCTCAAGCCGGGCGGAAAATATGTCGCCAAGGACATGTGGGAAGCGGGCGGCGTGCCGATGCTGATGCGCATCCTGCTGGATGCCGGTCTGCTGCATGGCGATTGCATGACCGTCACCGGCAAGACGATTGCGGAAAATCTCAAGGATGTGAAGTTCAACCCCGACCAGAAAGTGATGGTCGAGGTCAAGAACGCGCTGGCCCCGACCGGCGGCGTGGTGGGCTTGCGCGGCAGCCTCGCCCCCGAAGGCGCCATCGTCAAGATCGCCGGCCTGAAGCACATCAAGCATCGCGGCCCCGCCCGCGTGTTCGACTGCGAGGAAGACTGCTTCGCGGCGGTCGAGCGGCGCGACTATCAGGAAGGCGATGTGCTGGTGATCCGCTGGGAAGGTCCCAAGGGCGGCCCGGGCATGCGCGAAATGCTGTCCACCACGGCGGCGTTGTACGGGCAGGGGGTGGAGAATATCGCTCTTGTCACCGACGGCCGCTTTTCAGGCGCGACGCGCGGGCTATGCGTCGGCCATGTCGGCCCCGAAGCGGCTGACGCGGGCCCGATCGGCCTGATCAGGGATGGCGACATCATCGTGATCGACGCCGAAAAGGGCACGATGGACGTCGAGCTGTCGGAAGCCGAACTGGCGGAGCGCAAGAAATCGTTCAAGGCCAAGCCCGCCGGGTTCAAGACCGGCGCGCTGGCCCGCTACGCCAAGAATGTCGGACCGGCGCGCGATGGCGCGCTGACCACGCCCGGCGCCGACCAGGAAGTGCGCTGCTACGCCGACATTTAAGCTTTGCGGGCGGCATGCGCGGCGGACAATATCCGCAGCACATTGCCGCCCCAGAAGTTTGAAAGCTGCGCTTCGGTATAGCCCAGCTTGACCAGCCGGTCGGTGATCTGCGGGATCGCGGCGACATCCTCCATGCCGGTGACGCCGCCGCCGCCGTCCCAGTCGCAGCCGATGCCGACATGTTCGGGCCCCACCAGGTTCAGCGCATGGGTCACATGCGCCATGAAGTCATCGATGGTGGCGCGGGGCGTGGCGTATTTCGCGTTCAGAATTTTCAGGCCTGCCGCCACCTCGCGTACAGCTGCCATGGCTTCAGCCGACGTCATCTTGTCCATATCGTCCAGCCGGTCGTTCAGGGCGCGGCGTTCCTTGTCGCGCTCGGGATTGGGCGGAACCGTGATCAGATAGGCGTTGTAGGAATTGATCTGGATGGTGCCGCCCGCCGCCGCCAGTTTCTTGATGCGGGCATCGTCGATATTGCGGGGATGGTTGAACACGCTCTTGCAGCCGGAATGCGACAGGATGATGGGTGCGCGCGACATCTCCAGCATCTGGTCAAAGACATCGTCGCTGGCATGGCTGGCATCCAGTACCATGCCCAGATCGTTCGCCAGCGCAGCCAGCTCGCGCCCCTTGGGTGACAGGCCGTTCCAGTGCTTCTTGTCGGTTGCAGAATCCCCGAACTGGTTGTTGCGGAAATGCACCGGACCCACCATCCGCACACCCAGCTTGTGGAAACCGCGCAGCAGCGAGACATCCTCGCCCAGCGGATAGGCATTCTCGATGCTCTGATAGACGATGATCTTGCCTTTGCCCGCGATGCGGGCGGCATCGTCCGCCACGAAGGCCAGTTCGAAAATATCCGGATGCGCGGCGACCATCTCGCGGATCTGCACGGCGCGCAGGAAGGCGGCATCGCGCGCCGCGACCATGCCCGCAGTATCCAGCGAGCCTTGCGGCGTGAAGATGGCCCAGAAGCCGCCATCCAGTCCGCCATCCGCCATGCGCGGGACATCCACCTGGGTGAGATCGGTGTCATGACGATGGCGTGCCGTCACGTCCCAGCCGGGCCGCGCCAGGTCGGCGGGCGTGTCGAGATGGGTGTCGAGGCAGATCAGGCGGCGGTGCAGGCCGCTGGGCCGGGCCTGGGCGGCAGGCGCGGCAAGGAGTGCTGCGCCATTAACCACAACTGTCCGGCGCGATATCCCCATGCCCAAGCCCTCAGCCGCCGATTCCATGGGAACCCTAGGAGATCGCGGGCCTTGCGGACCAGCGCCGGCTTGCCGCAAAAGACAGGCAGGGTAAATTAAATCGGGTTTCAGGCGTTGTCGCGAGGTGTCATGCGGAAAATTGCGTTGGCGATAGGCGGGTTGCTGACTTTGTCGGCAGTCGGGGCGGTGGCGGCCGACAGCGCCAGGCCCGCCAACTCCGCCAGGCCGCAGCAGTTGGCGCTGTTCCAGGAACGCTCCATCTTCACCTCCGGATTGCGCGGCACCCATACCGTGGCGCTCACCTTCGATGACGGTCCCAACCTGCGCACCGGCGAAGTGCTGGATGCGCTGCGGGAGATGAACATCCGGGCGACCTTTTTCGTGGTGGGCCGCCAGGCGCACCGCTATCCCGAGATGCTGGCGCGCATCCAGCGCGAAGGCCATCTGCTGGCCAACCACAGCGCCAACCATGCCCGGCTGAGCAGCCGCTATGCCGCCGATCCCGATCTGCTCATGAACGAAATCCGCGACGTGCATGACCAGATCGCGCCGCTGATGGGCGAGGGCGACAAGTTCTATTTCCGGGCGCCTTACGGCTATTGGAAGTCCGCCCATGCCCGCACCCTGAATGCCGACCGCGAACTGAAGCACTATGTCGGCCCGATCTACTGGGATGTGGGCGGGGACATCGCCATGTCCCGTGACGGTTATGTGATGCGCGCGGCGGACTGGGAATGCTGGCGGATCAAATGGCCGGCCAAGACCTGCGCCAAGGGGTATCTGCGGGAAATCCGCCGCAAGGACGGCGGCGTGGTGCTGATGCACGCCATCCAGGTCAATTCCGCCGCCCTGGTGCGCGAGGTGGTCCCGGCCCTGATCGAGGAGGGCTACCGCTTCGTCCGGCTGGATCAGGTGCCGCAATATCGCCAATATGAGACGCCACAAGACCGGCCAAGCGCCGTCGCCGATGCGCAGGGTAAGGCCCCCATGCGCCTCAGCGCCGTTCGCCCTGATAATTTGCCAGTTGGCGACATAAAATAGGCGCTCCCCATCCGGGGTCGGCGCAAACCCTGGGAGGACTGCATGATTTTTCGCACCATGATGGCGACCGGCGCGGCGCTGGCGCTGCTGAGCCTGATGCCGGCGGCCGCCGCCGACGCTGTTCTGACCGCCAAGATCGCAGGCAGCCAGCGCTCCGCCGACAACAAGGCGCGCGATGCCGCCCGCCATCCCGCCGAGACTTTGGATTTCTGGGGCATCAAGCCCGGCCAGACCGTGATCGAAGTTTCCCCCGGCGGCGGCTACTGGAGCGAGATCCTCGCGCCCTATGCCAAGGACACCAAGGGCCACTACATCGCGGCCACCGGCCGTCCCGACCAGAAGCTGCCGGCCAAGTTTGAAGACGCCAATGCCTATGGCCCGATCCACTATTCCCTGTTCAACAAGGGCCCCGCGGAACTGGGTGCACCGGGCAGCGCCGATGTCGTGATCACCGCCCGCAACATCCACAACTGGATGTGGACCCCGGGCATGGCCGACTCCGTGCTGGCCAATATCTACGCCGTGCTGAAGCCCGGCGGCATCCTGGCGGTGGAAGAGCACCGCGCCGATCCCAAGCCGATGGTGAACGATGCCCGCAATGGCTATGTCTCCACCCAGCATGTGATCGACCTGGCGACCAAGGCCGGTTTCAAGCTGGAAGCCCGCTCGGAGATCAACGCCAATGCCAAGGACACCAAGGACCATCCCTTTGGCGTCTGGACCCTGCCGCCGGTGCGCCGCAGCGCCGAACAGGGCAAGCCGGCCGATCCCAGCTTTGACCGCACCAAGTTTGATGCGATCGGCGAAAGCGACCGTATGACCCTGCGCTTCCGCAAGCCGTAAAATACGGACGGCGGGCGCCCCAAAGGCGCCCGCCGGTCCCCGGCTGGTTCTATGACCCGCTGTCGGTCATAGTGACCAAAAGAATCTTGTGCGGGGATGGGGATGAAAAGGTTCGCCGCGCTGCTGGCCAGCGCGCTGCTGCTGCCATTATGTGCCGGCGCCGCAGACCTCTCGGAAGAATGGCCCGCCTATGGCCATGACTATGGCGAAAGCCGTTACTCGCCACTCAGCCAGATTACCCCAGCCAATGTCAGCCGGCTGAAGCCGGTCTGGACCTATCACATGCGCCCGCCGGATCGGGTCTCGCGCGGCTTCGCCGCGTCGCAGAACACGCCGCTGGTGGTAAAGGGCGTGATGTACGTCTCCACGCCCTATGGGCGGCTGGTGGCGCTGGATGCGGAAACCGGCAAGCAGGTCTGGGCCTACCAGGTGCCCAATGGCGATAATCCCGCCACGCGCGGTTCGGCCTATTGGCCGGGTCCGCGCCCGCAGATCGTGTTCGGCACCACGCGGGGCCTGCTGATCGCGCTCTATGCCGATACCGGCGAGCCCGTGCGCGGCTTCGGCAAGGATGGCGTGGTCAGCCTGAAGACGCCCGAAGTGATGCAGGGCTTTCCCGACGCCTTTTTGGGCGTCACCGCCGCGCCGACCATCTACAAGAACCTGATCATCACCGGTTCGCGCACCCAGGAAGCGCCGCAGAAAGGTGCGAATGGGCGTGTGCGCGCGTTCGACGTGCGCACCGGCAAGGAAGTCTGGCACTTCAACGGCGTGCCGCAGCCGGGCGATAAGTTCCACGAGACATGGGACGAAGGCAGCGCGCATCAACGTTCCGGCGTCAACGTCTGGACTGGCGTGATCCTGGATGCCAAACGCGGCATCGCCTATTTGCCGTTCAGCGCCCCGACCTTCGACCAATCCGGTAATGACCGCAAAGGCCCGTCGCTGTTTTCCAATTCTCTGGTGGCGGTGAATGCCGCGACGGGAAAATATCTCTGGCACTTCCAGGCGCTGCGGCACGATATCTGGGACTATGACCTGCCGCTGACCACGCTGGTCGATGTCAAAAAGGATGGCCGCACCATTCCCGCCGTGGCGGTGATGAGCAAGGCGAGCCTGCTGTTCCTGCTGGACCGTGTCAGCGGCAAGCCGATCCATGCGGTCCGGGACATTCCGGTGCCGACCGAAACCGACATGGAAGGCGAGGCGGTCTCGCCCACCCAGCCGGCTTCGGTGACACCGCCGCTGGGACGCACCTCGTTCGAGATGTCGGAGCTGGCCAATCTGACACCGCAGCAGAGGGCGGGTTGCGAGAAGCTGATCAAGGACCAGAAGGTGGTGGCGGCCAAGTATTTCCAGCCGCCGCGGGTGGACAGCGCCGTGGCGCGCTTCCCGGGCAACTGGGGCGGCATCGACTGGAGCCATGCCGCCTTCGATCCGAAGAACAGCCTCTACATCGTCAACGCCAGCGAGATGGGCTCGCAGCAGATGATGATCCGCAAGTCCGATGGCAGCTATGACATGCGTTACGGCTATCAGTGGTTCTGGGACAAGGAAACCCGCATGCCCTGCCAGGTGCCGCCCTGGGGCAATCTCTATGGCATCGACGTCAACAGCGGCGCCATTGTCTGGCAGAGCGTGCTGGGCGTGACCGATGACTTGCCTGATCCGAAAACCGGGCGCCCCAATGTCGGGGGGCCGATCGCCACCGGCGGCGGGCTGATCTTCATCGGCAGTACCGATGACAAGCGGCTGCGCGCCTTTGAGACCAAAACGGGCAAGGAATTGTGGACCTTCAAGCTGCCGGCTTCGTTGTACGGCACGCCGCTGACCTATCGCGGCAAGAGCGGCAAGCAGTATGTCGCGGCGGTCACCACCGGTGGATTCTGGGGAGAAGTGGCGGGGGCTGACGAGGTCACCGCTTTTGCCTTGCCATGAACGGCTTGGGGTTCATTTGCGCGGTCGTGGCCGCGATCCTGTTCGGCGTGGGCGGCACCTTCGCCCAGTTCCTGTTCGAAAATCGCGGCATCAACCTGCAATGGCTGGTGAGCATGCGGCTGTTGGGCGGCGGCTCCATCCTGCTGCTGTTTGCGGCGGCGCGTGATGGCCATGGCGTGCTGGCGCCATTTCGCGACAGGTCCGACACCATTCAGCTTCTTCTGTTCGGCGTCCTGGGCATGCTGTCGGTGCAGTACACTTATTTCGCCGCCATCAAGGAATCCAACACCGCCACCGCCACGGTGATGCAATACACCGCCCCGGCGATGATCGCGGTCTGGATGGCGATGCGCAGCCGCCGCTGGCCGTCGGGCAAGGAATATGCCGCCATCGCCCTGGCCATGACCGGAACCTTCTTTCTGGTCACCCACGGCAATTTCAGCGCGCTTTCGATCACGGGCATCGCTCTGTTCTGGGGCATCGCCAGCGCGGTCGCGGCGGCGTTCAACTCGATCCAGCCCGCGGGCCTGCTGCACAAATACAGCGCCGCCTATGTTACCGGCTGGGGCATGCTGATCGGCGGTATCGCGCTGAGCTTTGTGCACCAGCCCTGGAATGTGGAGGGAATATTCGACACCACCACCTACCTGTTCATCGCCTTCATCCTGCTGTTCGGGTCTCTGGCGGCCTTCTATTTGTATCTGAAGGCGATCCGGCTTATCGGCCCGCAATATACCAGCCTCTTGAGCTGCGCCGAACCTCTGTCGGCGGCGGTGCTGGCGGTGATGTGGCTGGGGGTCTCGTTCGGAGCGATGGACTGGCTGGGCACGCTGCTGATCCTGACCACCATCGTGCTCTTGGCCAAGAAGCAGACCGCCGACACCCAGTCGGAAAAGGTTACCTGATCCGCAATTCTTTCAGGCCATCGGTGAAGGACACTTGCGGTGTCCAGCCCAGGGCCGCCCTGATCTTGGTGATATCCGCCAGCGTGGCGGCGGAGTCGCCCTTGCGGCCTTCGACATGGACCTGATCGGGCGAGATCATGTCCGCCAGTTCCCTGACCGAGATATTGGTGCCGCTGCCGACATTGAACACTTCGCCATGCACAGGGCTTTTCAGGGCGGCGAGGTTGGCGGAGACGATGTCGCGCACATGGACGAAGTCGCGGCGTTGCGCCCCGTCGCCATGGATTTCCAGTGTTTTTTCTTCGGCGGCGCGGCGCAGGAAAATACCCAGCACCAGAGCATAGGCGCCGGTTTCCGGCTGGCGCGGTCCATAGACGTTGAAATAGCGCAAGACGATGCAGGGCAGGCCAAAGCCTTCGTCGAACAGCAGGCAATACTGCTCGCCCACCCGCTTGGTCAGGCCGTAGATGTTGAGAAAGTCCGGCGGATCGCTTTCGCGGTGCGGCGGGGTGCGGCTGCCGTAATAGGTCGAGGAGCCGCTATAGATGAATTTTCGTACGCCGGCGTCCCGCGCCGCCAGAAGCATGTTCTGGGTGCCGGCGATGTTGGACTGGGTGCAAAGGTCTAGATGCTCCTGCGACGGGCCCGAACGCGACATGGCGGCGCAATGCAGTACGCCGTCCATCCCGGTCGCGGCGCGGTGGCAGGCATCGATATCGCGGATGTCGCCTTCGAGGAATTCGCACGCCGCCGGCACCCATTCGCGCTTGCCATAGACAAGGCTGTCGAGCACCCGGACGCGATATCCCGCCGCCAGCAGGCCTTCGCAAAGATGGCTGCCGATAAAGCCGGCGCCGCCGGTGACCAGGACATTCTTCATGTCAGGGGTTTTTATAGAGCTTGCGGAAAAAATCCAGATCGTCCGGCGTGTTGATGCCGCGCGCCTCGGTGGCGTCTGCCACTTCCAGCGGCTGGATGTGCCAGCCCTGCGTGCTGAGGAAGGGCAGGAAGGGCAGGAAATTGATTTCGCCGGTCGCACTACCGCGCGGTGCGGTGGCCATATAGATCTGCCAGGCTGCTTGCAGTCCGTCAGTGCCCAGCAAGAAGGTGCCAACATCCGAAAAGCCGTTCGGCGTGGTGGTGTCGCCTTCACGGCTTTGCAGCACCCGCGTCAGGCGCTCGCCTTCAAAGACATATTCCACATAGGGTGCTGCCATGCGGGTCACCGGCAACACCGCTTGGAAGCGCGAATTGTCCAGCGCCGCGATGGCCCGGGTGAGGGTATCGGCAGAGACGAATACCTGATCGCCCCACACCACCAGGATGGCGTCATAGTTCGACCAGACGGGAAAGCCGCGAAAGATCGCATCGCCCATGCCGGTCGGGGCAGGCTGGACGCTGTGAGAGACCCGCGCCGGATAGCCGGCAAAGGCCTGTTCACCGTCGGGCGACAGGACGAGGTGGATGTGATCCACCAGCGGCGTCAGCTTCTGCTGAAGAATGGACCACACGGTTTCGCTGTCCGTCAGCGGGGTCAGGATTTTCGGCAGGCCGCTGCCCAGCCGCGTTCCGCGGCCCGCGGCGGGAATGACAGCGCAGATTCTCATGTCACGGCCTCGGCAAATGCGGCCAGGTCGTCAAAATAGACATCGGCATGTCCCCGAATGGCGGGATCATGCACACCGATCACCTTCACGCCCGCCGCATGCGCTGAGACAATGCCGGACAGGGCATCTTCCACCGCGATTGTCTTCTCCGGATCGGCTTTCAGGCATGCAAGCGCCTTGCGGTAGGGTTCCGGGTCGGGTTTGCCCTTGGTGACATCATCGGCGGTGACCAACGCATCCGCCAACGCCAGCAACCCGGTCGCTTCCAGCGTGCGCGTGGCGGACACGCGGCTGGCCGAGGTGACGATCGCGATCGCGGTACCGCGCGCTTTCAGCTTTTTCAGCAGCGCGAGCGCGCCGGGCATCGCGCCCACGCTGTCCACCGTTTCGCGGTACAGGCTTTGCTTGCGCAACGTGGCCTCGCGGCTCTGGCTTTCGTCCAGACCCAGGCTGCGAAAGGCATCGCCCGTGGTCAGGCCGGAGATGGCGCGATAGTCGAAGCCCGGCAGCAAAGCAGGATGCTGGTCCGCCAGCACCTGGCGATAGGCGCGCTCATGCACCGGGCTGGAATCCACCAGCGTGCCGTCCAGGTCAAACAGGTAGCTGGTGATGTCCCGCATGGTCAGAAAAGGCTGGCCAGATTGCGCAAGCCGCGCCGTATCCGCCAATGGGGATCGGTGAAACCGGAATAGGTGCGATAGATCACCGGAAGCTCGGCCACTTCCACGCCGTGGCGGATCAATTGCCGCACAATCGCCAGCGGCGCGGTCTGGCCCGCGGGCAGGTCAGGCAAATGCGCGAGACGCTGGCGCCGGAAGACGCGCAAGCCCGTCAGCGGATCGGAAAAGATCACGCCGGTGCGCAGGTAAAAGATGAAGCTGAGGAAAAAGGCCGCGACCTTTCCCAGCCAGTACAGCAGGCGGTGCTCGCCATAGGCGGCTTGTATGGACGTGATGAACTGCCGCCGGCTCTGGGTGCGCGAACCGAACACGCCGCCGAGGCTCTGCTGCTGTTCCAGCAGGCGGATGATCGCCTGCACGTCGCGGAAGCGATAGGCCCCGTCGCCGGTCATCAGCACCAGATAGTCGCTGCTGCCCTGCCGCAGCCAATCGCGGAAATAGCCGGTCTCCGGAAACAGGCCGTCGCGCTCAGCGGTCGATATGCCGTCGCCGCCGGAATGGGCCACGCGGTTCAGAACCAGCTGGGCGCCCGGCCAGTCCATCTCGAGGAATTCCTCGACCAGTTCGTCACTGGCGACCGAGCGATTGTGGATGTCGGCGAAGATTTCCACCGAGGCCGGACCGCCGGCGCCCGCATTCCGAACCGACAGGATGCGCTCGGCGATGGCGGTGCCGTTGTGCAGGCCGGGCCGTGCCGGGGTGGTGAAGGCGCCGCGTAATACTTGCGCGCCGCGATGGGCGTCGGCCGCCAGCCCGCCCGGGGGCAGGCGGGCATTGCGGTCGAGCAGAACATGGGTGATGGCGGCACCGTGATCCAGCGCCAGGTCCAGCACGGCACTGGCGCTCAGGCCCTGAATGTCATTGTCGCTGTCCAGGTTCATCACCATGGCTTTCACCGGCGCGGGCGTCGCCGCCAGTGCCTGGCGCGCGATGCGGTAGCTGGGAAGCAACGAGGAATGCTGGGTGCCGGGCCCGTAGAGAATGATGTCGGCGCCGGCGATGGCCTGGGCGGCGGCGGGCGAAAGGGATGGGATGGTGTCGCGCGTGTTCAGGAACGTCTGCTTCCCGACGACATCAAGCTCCGCAAGCTCCTGCGTCTCCGCGTCGGTTAAGCGCTGTTCCAGCAGATACAGGTTGGTAATCGGTAGCGGCGATTGCGGTCCGACAATCTGCGCTTCGCAGGACAGATAGGTTCCGTCCTGCTTCAGGCCGACCAGCACGCGGTTCTGCTCGCTGCTGACATTCAGCAGCTGCGCCCGGCTGCCGACCAGGTCGCCCACCGTCGCGGCGGCGGCATTGAAATCCCGGCCGCATTGCAGATAGGCCCCGGCGAACACCAGATTGCCCAGCGAACAATCGCGATAGTCGAAACTCGTGTCGGCGCCCGCCGCATGATCGAAAAAGCGGCCCAGCAGCGCACGCAGCCGCGTGGAAAGCGGCGCAGGCAGTTGGGCAAACCAGCCTTTCAGCGGCTCACCCAGCAGGGACGCATCGTTGTTGCGCGCGAAGCGGGCCAGGCTTTCGATCTCGCCCGCGCCCGAAGCGGGAGGGAAGCGATACTCCATCAGGTTGCGCAGGGCATATTGCGCATTGGAATAGTTGCCCAGCAGGTAGGACAGGTTCTTGCGGAAGTCCGACGGGCCCAGCATGCCGGGAATGAAATTGCGCAGCGCCCCGGTGGACAGGCCGTCGTCATAGGCGTTGACCAGCAAGGTCAGCTCGATGTCGGTCTGGCGCAGCAGGGCGCGGATGATGGTGGCGCTGCCGCGTCCGCCGCAGAACAGGACGATTTTTGTGGCCCCCGGCGCGCTCATGGCCGGGGCCGGGAAATGATGCCAAGACCCAGCAGCACTTGCCGCAAGGCGATATAGCTGACGAACAGCAGGCGATGGACGGCGCCGCGCACCAGCTTCATGCTGGATGTCCCGGTGGCGCGGGGGCGGTGTTCGATCGCCACTTCCGCCAGCGCCACGCCGCGTTCGAGCAGCTTCGAGGTGACTTCGGTGGAATAGTTCATGCCTTTGGCTTCCAGTCCAAGGCCGCGCAGGGTTGGACCCCAGACCAGCTTGAAGGCGGAATTGAAGTCCCGCACCCGGCTGCCATGCACCAGATTGCAGACCAGCCCGCTGGCCCAGCTGCCGAACTGGGCGAAGGGCACGTCCTTCTTCTGGCGGATGCCGATGGCGGCGCGTCCGCCGCTGCGCCGCACGGCGTCGACCATCTCCGGCAGGTTCTGAATCGGAAATTGGCCATCGGAATCGATCAGCAGAACCCAATCCCCGCTGGTGGCGGCAATGGCGGCGTTCAGCGCCGCCGCGGCGCCCTGGTTCTGCGCAAAATGCAGCGGGCGAAGTTGCGGGAACTTTTGGGCCAGACTGTCCAGTATCGCGCCCGTTGCGTCCTTGCTGCCGTCATTGCAGATCACGATCTCGAAACTGGCGACATCGCTGCGGCCCGACAGGAAGCCGTGCCATTCGGCAATCACCGCCTCGATGCCGGCCGCTTCGTTATAGGCGGGCGCGGCCACCGAAAGCCGGATCGGCGACGTCAGGGTCGAGGCGGGATCGCTCATGCGCCCGCCAGCAAAGCGGCATAGGCTGCTTCCAGATTGCGCGTGAACCGTGCGGTGTCAAAAAGCGGTGCGCTGAGGCGCCGGGCGGCAAGCTGCTCGCGGATATCCGCGAGCTTGGCCGGGTTAAGGGCCAGCGCAAGCGCCAGCGCTTCGTAGCGCGCCAAATCATCCGTGATCAATTCGGGCATGTCCGCCGCCTTCAATATGCTGGCGGCGACGCGGGCGGGAAAGGAATTGCCGGGCGTGGTGACCAGCGGCAGCCCGGCCCACAGCGCATCGCTGGCGGTGGTGTGAGCATTGTAGGGCAGGGTATCGAGAAACAGGTCGGCCAGTTGCTGGCGGGCCAGATGCAGTTCCGGCGTGGTGCGGCTCGCGAAGATCAGCCGCTCTGGATCGATGCCGCGCCCTTCGGCCTCGCGGCGCAGATTGGCGCGGATGGTTTCATTGCCCTGGAGCAGCCACAGCACGCTGCCGTCCACCTGGCCCAGCAACCGCATCCAGACGTCGAACAGCGGGGCGGTAATCTTCCAGTTGTGATTGAAGCAGCAAAAGACAAAGCCGCTTTCCGGCAGGCCCGCTTCGGCGCGGCTCGGGGCGGCGAGGATTTCACTCCTGGTGTCTGTCACCCATAGCGTATCGGGCAGGGCGACGATCTTCTCGCTGAAGAACTGGTCCTGATCAGGCGGCACCACGGTCCGGTCGGCGATAATGGCGTCGATGAAGTCCGAGCCGGAGGTGCCGGGATAGCCCATATACTTGACTTGCACCGGCGCGGGACGATGCGCCAGAACCCAGGGCCGCGCCCCGCTGGTATGGCCGCCCAGATCCACCGCGATGTCGATTTCCCATTGCTTCAGCAGATTGGCGACTTCGCGGTCGGTCTGCAGCCGGGCGTCGTGGAAGCGATCAAACGCGCCGATCAGGCGCTGGCGCATGGCGCTGCCGTCTTCCGGCCCGAACGACACGGCGAACGTCTCGAACCGCTCGCGGTCGTGACGCTCGAACATTTCCACTGTCAGGGCAGCGGTGACATGCTGGTGGAAATCGGCGGACAGATAGGCGACGCGAATTTTGTCGTGGCTGTATTTTTCACCCTTCCACATCGGGGGCTGGCGGCCGGGCCCGGTCTGGCGCACATAGTTCTGCGAGCAGCGCAGTTGCAATTCATTGTCGTCCCAATAGCCCATCAGCACGAAAGGCTGGATCACCGACTTGCCCGCCAGCACATCGGCCTTCAGCACGTTGGCCAGACGCGTGGTGCGGGTCCAGTCGCCGACGGTCATGGCGGCGTTGGCCATGCCGCTCAGCGCGTTGGGATGATCCGGATCGGCCGCCAGCGCCGCTTCATAATTTTCCAGCGCCTCCTGCGGCTTTCCCGTCTCCAGCAGCGCATTGCCGCGATTGTACAGCGCGTCGGCGAAACCGGGACGGACGATGAGTGCTGTGTCGCAATCGGCCAGAGATTCGGCAAAGCGTTTCAGGCTCCACAGCGCCACGGCGCGGTTGTTGAGCGCCTCGGCATAGTCGGGACGCAAGCCCAGCGCCTGGCCGTAGCTCGCGAGTGCTTCGCCCATGCGCCTGAGTTCGAACAGGATGACACCGCGATTGTTGTGGGCTTCGGCGAATCCGGGATCCAGCGCCAGCGCCCGTTCGACACTGGCGAGCGCCTCGACCAGCCGCTTCATGTCCTTCAGGGTCAGGGCGCGGTTGTTCCAGACATCGGGGAAGTCGCGTGCCACCGCCAGCGCCCGGTCATAACTGGCCAGCGCCTGGTCGAAGCGGCCCAGGTCGGAAAGAATGACGCCACGGCTGCTCAGCGCTTCGGCGTGATTGGGGCTGAGCGCCAGCGCCTTGTCGGTGGCGGACAGGGCGTCGTCGAGACGGCCCAGGTCGCGCAGCACCTGGCCGCGCTTGGTGATCGCGGCGACATAGTCGGGCTTGACCGCCAGGGCGCGCTCATAGCTGGCCAGCGCCTCGGCGAAACGGCCTTGCGTCTTCAGCACGTTGCCGTAATTCGACAGCATCTCCGGCGCGTCGGGACGAATCTCCAGTGCCTTGCCGATCAGCTCCAGCGCTTCGCTGTTGCGGCCCTGCTGTGCCCGCACCACGCCCAACAGGTGCGGCGCGGCAGCCTCGCGCGGGGCCGCCGTCATCAGCTCCAGGTACAGGCGCTCGGCATCCGCCAGATTGCCGGTCTGGTGGAAGGCGATGGCCTGGTTGAGGACAGCCTGCGGGTTCATGGCCCGTTCTAGATCAAGCCACAGGAACACGGCAACAGCCGCCGGGCATCAGGGATAACGGCTATCCGCCCGATTTCATTCGCAATCTCGCATCCGCGAAGGTGGCGTGGGAGTTGGCAAGGCGAAAGCCCTGTGGTCTGCTGCGCCCAAGGGGACGGGCTTACGGGATGTGGAAAGCATTAGCTCTTGCTGCCGCCGCGCTGACGGTGGCCGTCGCACTGGAAGTTTTTCCGGTACGCGCCGCGCCAGAGCCGTTGCCCGACACGCGTCCGACGCAGCAGGCGCCCACTGAGCAGGCAATTGAGACTTTCGCCGCGATCTGCCGCAGCGAAGAGGTGGTGGACAGCCGCCGCGATCCGGCCTGGGTGTCCCAAAGCTTTGCCGGCGACAATTGCCAGGCCCCGCGTCCGCCAAGGGTCATCGACGGCGCCAAGGCCAGCCGCGAGGAAATCGTGGCCGGCATGGAGGCCGCGAAAATCTACGCAGCCGCCGCAGACAATTTCCAGAAATGCGTCAGCGACTTCGTCGCCGCGCGCAAGGCGGCCCGGCCGCTGACCCCGTCACAGGCCATCATCCAGAATTACCGGATTACGGTCAGCCAGAAGACCAAGGAAATGGTGGCGGCCCGGACGCGGGTGGCGATCGTCGCCTTCAACAGCTACGGCAGCGACTGTCCGATGTAGGGGTAAAGGACCGCCCACAAAAAAGGGTCCGCAAGGGGAGGGGTTTCAATGAGGTCGTTCAAGCTTTCACGCAAATTGCTGGTGGGGGTGAGCCTTGCCGGCCTGCTGACTGCCGGTCTGGGCCTGCATCAGGGCGGAATGGGCGCGGCGAAAGCGCAGGCTCCCGGTGACGTGATGGTGCCGTGGTTCGAGGCCGATCCCTATTGGCCCAAGCCCCTGCCCAATCGCTGGATCCTGGCCATGACCATCGGCCTGGATGTGGACAAGCAGGACAATGTCTGGGTCTTCCACCGTCCCCAGACGCTGGAGCAGAAGGAGTCCTATGCCACCCGCAACGAAGCGGACTGCTGCACGGCGGCGCCCGACGTGCTGCAATTCAATCCCGCCGGCAACCTGATCCGTTCCTGGGGACGCGCCGAGAACAGGGGCAAGGGCCGCGACTGGCCCAGCTCCAACCACGGCCTCACGGTCGGGCCGGACGGCAATATCTGGCTGGGCGGCAACGGCGCCTACCAGCCGCGTCCCGCCCCGGGCAGCGCGGCGCAATTCGCCGAAACGCCCACCGCGCCGCCGCCGCTTTATTCCGGCGCGGGGGTCGGCAAGTATCACGACAGCTTCATCGTGAAGTTCACGCCTGACGGCAAATATCTGGGCCAGATCGGCAAGGCCAATGCCAGCAAGGGCAGCCTCGATACGCAGAATGTGCGCGGCGTTGCGCAGATCCGCTTCAAGGGCAACGAGATGTTCCTGGCCGACGGCTATGGCAACAAGCGCGTTTCGGTGTGGGACGCCACCACGCTGAAGTTCAAGCGGATGTGGGGCGCCTATGGCAAGAAACCCGATGACACGCCCATTCCGCACTACGACGTGAACTCACCGCAGTTCGGCAATCCCATGCATTGCGCCCAGCCGTCGAATGACGGGCTGCTCTATGCCTGCGACCGCACCAACAACCGCATCCAGGTGTTCAAGATCGATGGCACCTATCTGCGCCAGCATGCGGTCAAGCCCGCCACCCGGGGTGACGGCGCGCCGTGGGAAATCGCCTTCAGCCGCGATCCGGAACAGAAGTTCATGTACATCTCGGACGGCGCCAATGCGGTGGTGCATGTTTACGACCGCAAGACCATGAAGGAACTCTACTGGTTCGGCGGCGGCGGCCGTCAGCCCGGTCAGTTCTATGCCGTGCACAGCATCGTCACCAACTCCAAGGGCGACATCTACACCACCGAGACCTATCGCGGTCAGCGGGTGCAGAAGTTCACCTACAAGGGGCTGATCAAGCTCAGCGACCTGGTAAAAAAGGGCGTGGTGGGCGGCAGCCGCATCAACCCGTAAGGCGCCCGTAAGGCGTCAGGGCCGGAGGGGCGGCAAGCGCCCCTCCGGCTCTTCTTTTGCTTTGCCGCCGCCCGAGGCGGGGTTTAGACTTTGCCGCGCATTGCCTGAAAGGACATGTCGTGGCCAAGAAAGTGACCAAAGCGCCTGCCAAACAGCCGGCCGCCAAGAAGGCTGAAGTCTCCGCCAAGGCGCCCGCCCCGGCCAAACAGGCCGCTCCCGCGCCAGAATCATCAGAATCCAAGGCTGCGCCCGCCAAAGTCCCCGCCAAGGCCAAGGCGCCGGTGCTGCCGCCGCGTCCCGTTCCGGCGCATCAGCAGTTCCTCGGCAAGGGCGGCGTGAAGCCGCAGCATATGAACAAGGCGCGGATCATCCGGCACCAGGGACGCTGAATTACGCTCAGGTCTATGGAAATCCGGGGGCTGAGCTGCTAGGCAAACCCCGGAAAATCAGTCTGTTTTGAAGTAATGATTCCCCTGCCTGACCTGACGCGCGCCCTTTTGCGATATCGTGAACCTGATCTATGGCGCGCCATTTTCGAGGTCTGCGTCACCGTCACGCCGCTGGCTGTGCTGTGGCTGCTGATGTGGCTGTCGCTGGATGTGGGCTACTGGCTGACGCTGCTGCTGGCCATTCCCACCGCCGGCTTCGTGGTGCGGCTGTTCATCATCCAGCATGATTGTGGCCATGGCGCCTTCTTCCAGCAGCGCGCCGCGAACACCTGGCTGGGCCGGGTGCTGGGCGTCCTGACCCTGACGCCGTACGAATACTGGAAGCGCAACCACGCCATCCATCACGCCACCTCGAACAACCTGGACCGGCGCGGCATCGGCGACATCGATACCCTGACGGTGGCGGAGTATCGCGAGCGCTCCCTCTGGAACCGCTTCCTCTATCGCCTCTATCGCAGCGCCCCGGTCATGTTCGTGCTTGGTCCGGCCTATATGTTCTTCGTGCAGCACCGGCTGCCCGTCCACCAGATGCGCGACGGCTGGGGGCCGTGGATCAGCACCATGGCGACCAACCTGGGAATCGGCCTGGCGGCGGCGGGCATGATCTGGCTGATTGGCGTGGGACCGTTCCTGATGGTGCATCTGCCCGTCATGCTGCTGGCCGCCTCGATGGGCGTGTGGCTGTTCTATGTCCAGCACCAGTTCGAGGACGTGATCTGGGCGCGCAACGGCTCCTGGGCGCATTCCGATGCGGCGCTGCTGGGCAGCTCCTATTACGATCTGCCGGCCCTGCTGCACTGGATCACCGGCAATATCGGCATCCATCACATCCATCATCTCAACAGCCGGATCCCCTATTACCGGCTTCCCAGGGTCATGCGCGACTTTCCCGAACTGAAAGCCGTCGGGCGGCTCACCATCCTGGACAGCATCCGCAATGCCCGGCTGGCGTTGTGGTGCGAAGACCGCAAGAAGATGATTTCGTTCAAGGGCGCACTTTCGCAATAAAGACGGGCGCCGACCGGGGGGAGTGTCCATGAGCAAGGTAGCCATCATTGGTGCGGGCTTTGTGGGCCGCGCCTGGGCGATCAGTTTTGCGCGCGCCGGCCATGATGTCGTGTTGTGGGACGAGCAGGCCGATGCTCCCGCCGCGGCACTTTCCTATATCGCAGGCGTGCTGCCCGACCTTGTGGCCAACGATCTTCTGAACGGCCAGTCGGCGGATCAATTGAAAGCGCGGATGCGCGGCGCCGTCACGCTCGAAGAGGCGCTGGCCGGCGCCGACTATGTCCAGGAGAACACGCCGGAGAATGTCGAGATCAAGCGCAAGGTCTTTGCGCGGCTCGACGCCATCGCCGCCCCCGGGACCATCCTGGCCAGCTCGACCTCCGCCATTTTGCCATCGCACTTCACGGAAAGCCTGAAAGGCCGCGCCCGCTGCCTGGTGGTGCATCCCATCAATCCGCCATACCTGATCCCGGCGGCTGAAGTGGTGCCCGCGCCCTGGACCGATGCGAAGGTGGTGGAGCGCACCGCCGATTTCCTGCGCGCCGCCGGCCATGCGCCGATCGTGATGAAGCGCGAGCTGGACGGTTTCGTGATGAACCGGATGCAGGGCGCCTTGCTGGAAGAGGCCTTCCGGCTGGTCGAGGGCGGCTATGCCAGCATCGAGGATGTCGATATCGGGATCCGTGACGGGTTGGCGCTGCGCTGGTCCTTCATGGGGCCGTTCGAGACCATCGACCTCAACGCGCCCGGAGGCGTGCGCGACTATTGCCAGCGCTATGAGCAGATCTATCAGCGGCTGCATCCCAGCACGATGACACGCGCCAACTGGAACGGCCCTGTGCTGGATGTGATCGAGACGGAACGCCGCAAGCTGCTGCCCGCAGACAAGCTGCAGGACCACCAGGCCTGGCGCGACCGCCGGCTGATGGCGCTGGCGGCGCACAAGCGCCAGGCTGACAAAGACAATCCGCGCAAATAACAAAGGCCAGAGCAATGGACCTGAACGACAAAGTCATCATCACCTGCGCCGTGACCGGCGCCATCCACACGCCCTCGATGTCGCCGCATCTGCCGGTGACGCCCGAGGAGATCGCCGCCGCCGCCGTCGGTGCGGCCGAAGCCGGCGCGGCCATTGTCCATCTGCACGCTCGCGATCCCGAGACCGGCAAGCCCGACCAGACGCCCGAAGCCTTTGCCCGTTTCCTGCCGCGCATCAAGCAGGCGACCAATGCGGTGATCAACCTGACCACCGGCGGGGCGCCCTACATGACGGTGCAGGAGCGAGTGAAGCCGGCGGAACAGTTCAAGCCGGAAGTTGCATCGCTCAACATGGGCTCGATGAATTTTGGCCTGTTTCCCATGCTGAACCGCTTCAAGGAGTTCAAGCACCCTTGGGAGCGCGAGGCGCTGGAAGCCTCGCGCGACCTGGTATTCCGCAACAGCTTTGCGGACATCGAATTCGTCCTGAGGAAACTGGGCGATGCCGGCACCCGCTTTGAATTCGAGTGCTATGACATTTCCCATCTCTACAACCTGGCGCATTTCCTGGAGCGTGGGCTCGTGAAGCCGCCGCTGTTCGTCCAGTCGGTGTTCGGCATTCTGGGCGGTATCGGGCCGCATCCCGAAGATGTGCTGCACATGAAGCGCACCGCGGACCGGCTTTTCGGCAAGCAGTACAAATGGTCGGTGCTGGGCGCGGGACGCAACCAGCTCGCCATCGCGGCGCAGGCCGCCGCCATGGGCGGTAATGTGCGCGTCGGGCTGGAAGACTCGCTATGGTCGGGCAAGGGCAGGCTGGCGACCTCCAATGCCGAGCAGGTACGCATGGTGCGCCAGATCATCGAAGGCCTGGGCCGCTCCATCGCCACGCCGGACGAGGCGCGCCAGATTCTGGAACTCAAGGGCGCGGACCGCGTCGCTTTCTAAAGCTTCGGCGCGCGCGCCTGCCAGTCGGTGGCGTTTTCCAGCGCCCAGCCGATGCGCAGCGCCAGCGCCTCTTCGCCGCCGCGGCAGATGATCTGCAGCGAGGTGGGCAGCCCGCCGGGCGTCAGGCCATTGGGAAGCGACAAAGCGCAAAGGTCGAGGAAGTTCACCCAGCGGGTCGAAAGCGCCGGGGTTTTGGTCTGGTCCACTTCGGTCAGCGGAATGGCCGCCGTCATGGTGCTGGGCGTCAGCACCGCATCCACGCCTTGGATTCTTGCGGCGAATTCCGCCTTAGCCTTTTCGCGCGCGGCCAGCACGTCGCGATACTGGCGCACCGAAATGGACGCGCCCAGCCGGACGCGGGCCCGAACCGCAGGGTCGAGCGGCAAGGCGTCATCGTCCATCAGATCGGCGCGGATGGGATAGATTTCCGACGAAATGATCTGGGCCACCAGATCGCCATTCTCGCGGAATGACCGGCCGCCATCGCGCAGTTCGACGATCTCCGCACCCAGTGCCGTCAATTCCGCCAGTGACCGGTCATAGGCCGCCAGCATCTCGGTATCGAACATGGCGCGTTCCGATGGCGGCATGCAGGCCAGCCGGAGGCCCTTGATGCCCCGGCGCAGGGTGGGGAAGGGATCGGCGGGCGGCAGCGCCAGCGTCAGCGGGTCCAGCGGGTCGGGGCCCTGCATGGCCACCAACAGGATGGCGCAATCCTCTACGCTGCGGGCGATGGGGCCGGGTGTGTCGAGCGTCGGGCTCAGCGGCAGCACGCCATGGGTGCTGATGCGCCCGATGGTCGTCTTGAGGCCCGTCAAGCCGCACCAGGCGGCGGGGATGCGCACCGAGCCGCCGGTGTCGGTGCCCAGCGCGCAGGGCGCCATGCGCGCCGCCACGGCCACGGCGGAGCCCGAGGACGACCCGCCCGGCGTGCGCTGGACATCCATGTCCCAGGGATTCCACGGCGTGCCCATGTGCTGGTTGGTGCCCCAGGCCCCATAGGCGAATTCCACCGTGTGGGTCTTGCCCAGCACGATCATGCCGGCGCTTACCAGTTTCTGGGCCAGCGTGGCGGTGCAGGTGGACACGCGGTCCCGCCAGACCGCGCAGCCGCCGGTGGTGACATGGCCCTGGAACTCCACCAGGTCCTTCAGCGCGACGGGAATGCCGTGCAGCGGACCGATGCCGTGGCCGGAGCGGATCGCCTTGTCGGCGGCTTCGGCGGCCAGCCGGGCCTCCTTGCCATGGACATGGACGAAGGCATGCAGCCGGGGCTCCAGCGTCTCGATGCGCACCAGACAGGCCTCGACCACATCCACCGGCGAAAATCGCCGCGCCTGGATGCCTTCGGACAAGGCGTGGACGGGAAGTTCGTGAAGATTCATGGGTCAGCTTCCAACGATGGCGCGCACGATCAGATAGAAAATTGAGGGGACGACCAGGCAGCCGAAGCCGGTCAGGAAGGTGGCGGTGAGGGCGCCGTAAGGCACCAGCCGCCGGTCGGTGGCGGCAAGGCCTGCGGTAACGCCGCTGGTTGTTCCCATGACACCGCCGAACACCATGGCGGTGCGTGGATTGTTGAGGCCGATCATCCCGGCGAGGAACGGCGTGGCGATCATCACCAGCACGGCCTTGAGCACGCCGGTGGCGATGGACAGCGCCATGACGGCGGAATCCGCGCCGATGGCGGCGCCGGTGACCGGTCCGACGATATAGGTCACGGCCCCCGCGCCGATCGTGGTGATCGAGATGGCGTCGGTATAGCCATAGGCGGCGGCGACCAGCGCCCCGCCGGCAAAGGGCACGACGACGCCCAGCACGAGCGAGGCCGCGCCGATCAAGCCCGCCTTCTTCGCCTTTTCGACGTCCACTTCGAATGCCGTGGCGACAATGGCGAAATCGCGCAGCATGGCGCCGCCCATCAACCCGATGCCCGACAGCATGGGAATGTCCGCCAGCCCGCCCTTGCCGCCGGTCACCATGCCGCCCCACAAGGCCAGCGCCAGTCCGATCATGATGGCTATGGCCGAACCATGAAGCCGTCCCATGGTCAGGTATTTCGACAGCGCCGCGGACAGCCACATCACCAGCCCGACAAAGGCGAAGGCGGTCAGCAGGGCGTTGACCTGCAGGACACGGGAAATCGTTTCCACGATCATCGCACCACGCTCCCCAGCCCGTCCGCTTGCGCGACCTTGGGCGTGAGCGTGCCCTCGCGCGCCTCGATCTCGTCCATGGTCTCGACCCGCCCGCTCAATCGGCTGATCAGGGCGACACAGACGAAGCATGCCAGCACCGTCCCGACGGCGGCGATCGCCACCATGGGGCCGGACTTCACCGCCGCGACGACATTCTGGTTGGCGGCCATGGCGACGACGATGGGAATGTAGAAGGCGGCCCAGAATCCGACGCCCAGCTTGATGCCTTCGCTCAGCAGCTTGCGCCGGATCAGCCAGTGCCGGCCGGCAATCAGGAAGATCATGGCGAGGCCGACGCCGCCGACATTGGCCTTGATCCCCAGCATCATGCCCAGCAGGTCGCCGAGAATGGCGCCGAGCAGGGTGCAGATGGCAAGCAGCGCGACGCCGGAAATGGTCATAGGCCGCGCCCCCCGCGCAAGATTGCGAAACTAACCGTATACATCCCGGCAAAAAACAGTAGAGAATTTTCGATGGTCGATAATCTCTTCAAACGTTTTGCGCAAAGCGTGTCCGATCGGGACAAGTCCTTTCTGTTGCCGCCGGGCCAGCCGGCGGTTCGCTATCGCGAAAGCTTCGCCGCCGCGGCCCGCCTGGCCCATGTCCTGGTCCGCCATGGCGTCCGGCCGGGTGACCGGGTCGCGGTGCAGGTGGAGAAAAGCCCGGCGGCGCTGTTCCTCTATCTGGCGTGCCTGCGCGCCGGGGCGGTCTATCTGCCGCTCAACAGCGGCTACACCCCCAGCGAACTGACCTATTTCGTCGGCGATGCCGAGCCACGCCTGTTTGTGGTGGCCGAAAAGAACAGGGCCGCCATCGCCGCCGCGCTGCCGGATACGCCCTTGCTGACCCTTAGCGATGATGGGATGGCGGGTACGCTGATCGCCGAGGCCGCCGGCCAGCCGGATGATTTTACCGATGCCGAGGTCAGGATGGGCGATCTGGCATCCATTCTCTACACCTCGGGCACCACCGGCCGCTCCAAGGGCGCCATGCTGAGTCATGGCAATCTGTTTTCGAATGCGCAAAGCCTGAAAGAGGTCTGGCGTTTTTCAGAAAATGATGTGCTGCTGCACGCGCTGCCGCTGTTTCACATCCATGGCCTGTTCGTGGCCACCAATGTCATCCTGCTGTCCGGCGCCAGCATGCTGCTGCTGCCCAGGTTCGATCTGGATGCGGTGTTCGGCGCCTTGCCGCAGGCCAGCACGATGATGGGTGTGCCGACTTTCTATACCCGGATGCTGCAGGATGCGCGCCTCAATCCGGACAGCACCCGGCATATGCGGCTGTTCGTGTCCGGCTCGGCGCCGCTCTTGGCCGAGACCCACCGCCAATGGCAGGAGCGCACCGGTCACGCCATTCTGGAGCGCTATGGCATGACCGAAACCAATATGAACACCTCCAATCCCTATGAGGGTCAGCGCATTCCCGGCTCGGTCGGCCTGCCATTGCCCGGGGTGGAAGTCCGCATCGCCGACAGGGATGGCCAGCCGCTGGTGCAAGGCGAGATCGGCATGATCGAAGTGCGGGGGCCCAATGTGTTCCAGGGCTATTGGCGGATGCCGGAAAAGACCGCGAGCGAATTCCGCCCCGACGGGTTTTTCATCACCGGCGATCTGGGGACACTGGATTCCAATGGCTATCTCAGCATTGTCGGGCGCGACAAGGACCTGATCATCAGCGGCGGCCTCAACATCTATCCCAAGGAGATCGAAAGCCTGATCGATGAGTTGCCGGGCGTGGAAGAGTCGGCGGTGGTCGGCCTGCCGCATCCCGATTTCGGCGAAGGCGTCACCGCTTTCATCGTCAAGACCAGTGAGGCGGCACTCACCGAGGACGCGGTGCTGGGGGCGCTGCAAAACCTGGCGCGCTTCAAGCATCCCAAGCGGGTGCTGTTCGTCGACCAGCTTCCCCGCAACACCATGGGCAAGGTGCAGAAGAGCGCCATGCGCGAGAGCTTCAAGACCCTCTACAGCTAGTTCAGCACAAAGCGGCTGCGGACCTGGGTGAGGGGATAGGTCTTGCCCTTCCAGACGAATTCGCCAGGCAGGGCGGCGGGACGCTCGATCTCCGCCGTCAGGCTTCCGCCGCTGATCCGGTAGCGAACTGATACCGCGCCCTTGGGCGTGGCGGCGGTGGCATCCAGGCTGGTCAGGTCGCTCAAGTGCGGCGCCACCCGCAGCCGCGCATAACCGGGCGCGGCGGGACGGATACCTGCGACGATGCCGAGCAAATCGGCGGTGGGGTGGGCGCTCCAGGCATGGGTGTCGGAGCGGGTTTCACCGCGCGATTCCGGCCAGCTTGTGTAATTCAGTGCCAGAAGATCGCGCCAGGTCTTGAGCAGCGCGGGATAACGCTCCGCCAGGCCGGTATGCTCGAATGCTCTGACCAGATACCAGGCGAAGTAATAGGTGGTGGTGAACATGCCTTCGGGCGCATCGATGCCTTTTCCGGGCAAGGTGATGCGGTCAAGAATGGCCGATGCTTCCTGCGGCGTGGCGACATCGTAAAGCACCGCCAGCGCGTTCATGTGCTGGCTGTAAAGGGTGAAGTCGGCATTGTCGGCGAACAGCCCGCGTTCCTTGTTCCAGCACAGCTTGCGAATGGCATCGCGTGCCGCGTCGGCCCGGGCGGCATTCTGCGCCGCGGTCTGTTTATCACCATAGGCCGTTTCCAGGGTTGCGCCATCGCGCAGCGCTCCCAGCCACAACACCGTCATCAGGCAACTGCCGCCATCTTTACCGAACGAGGGGAAGAATTCGCGGTCATTCTTGCTGCGCACCCAGTCGATGAAATTCCAGTGTGAATTCTTGCCCACCAGTCCATTGGGCATCCGCGTCGCCTCGAACCAGTTCAGCACCTTGCGCAGGCGCGGCAGGTGGCGGACGATCACGCTCCTGTCGGGCTGTTCCAGATGCCAGTCCTTCAACATCCCGACCCAGGCCAGCGCAAAGGTGGCGATGACATTGTCGCTGCGGCTGGGATAGGCGCCCTGCTGCAGCCCGCCATGCACATCGGACTCGGCGAAGGCGTCTATCGCCTGCACCGCCAGGCGCGGATCGCCCGAAACCGTATAGGAGATCAGCATCTGAAGCCGGGTATCGCCCTGGTACTGAAGCTGTTCCCAATAGGAACTGTCCATGTAGGTTTCATGGGCATCGACTTCGGCGGTGCGCCAGCCGATGTCCCAGATGCGGTTAAGCTCCGGATCGCTGCTGTGGAAGCGGGCGATTTTTTCAAACGGGTACCCGGTCTCGAACACGCGCAACGCTTCCAGCGTCAGCGGAGCGGCCCCGGTCTGGATGTCCAGTTCCGCATAGCGCCAGGTCCGCCACCATAGCGGCGCAAAGGTGCGCCGTGCCCCGTCGGCCATGAAGGTGTCGAACACCCCCAGCGCCTGGCGGTCACCGACCAGGTTGCGGTCGCCCCGGTTGGCTTCGGTGTCATACAGCGCCTCGGTATAGGTGAGCTTGATGGTTGAGCCGCTGCCGCCCGACACGTCCAGCTCGGGATAGGCCGAGATCATCGCGTCGCGCCGCAGCAGGATTTTGGCGCGGGTGTTGGCGGGCACGGTCACGGCATGCGCCGGAAAATCCTGCGCCCCCGCCAAATCGGTGCGCACCACGCTGCCGGGTGCGGCGCGCGCATAGCGTTGCTGCGGCAGAAGATCGGCGACCTGTGAGCGGCCCGCGGCCTGCGGCGATGGCACTGCATTTTCCCAGCCGCCATTTTCGCTCGCGCCCGTCCAATCCCAATCCGCCTTGGCGGCATCGATGATCTCCGGCGCGCTGGCGACGTAATAGCGCTTGCGCGGCACCTGGGCGCGGCCATTGCCCGCCGAGTGACCGGCATCGAGCTTGACGCGCCAGCCCGGCGCGGTGGTGGACAGCGGCCCACCAATCAGACGGAAGCCCAGCCCGGCGCTCTGCCAGGCAATCGGCGCGACCTGCGGCGGCAACGCGCTTGCCGCCGGCAAGGGAACACCCGCGGCGGCTTCCGGCTGCTTGCGGACAAAGTCCCACACCGCCGCCGCCACCACATTGGGACCGGGTTGCAGATAGGGCGCCAGATCGATGGTGGCGGTGCGCCAGCGCGTCAGCGTGCCGGTGGACGGTCCGCTGGCGACGCGCTTGCCATTGACGAATAGGATGAAGCGGTTGTCGGCGGTCACCGTCACCGGCATTGCGGTGGGACGCTGGTCCAGCCGGATCTCGCGGCGGAAATGCAGCACCACCGGCTGCGGCGTGGAAGGGGTCACGGCGGGATGGCTGATCCAGCCCTCATGATCCGCGGGCTGGGCCAGCGCGGGGCTCGCGATTGCGAGCATCACCGCAACAGTGAGAAGCTTCATCCCGGTACCCCTGATTATTCTTTTATGGAACTGGATTATACTTTCGAAGGAAGCGCCAGCCTCAATAATCAAAAACCAATAAAATAAGGGAGCCTGCCCATGAAATCGCCCATCGACACGCAATCGGGACTGTCGCGCCGCCTGGCGATGCAGGGGCTCGCGGCCGGAGCGTCTCTCGCACTGGCGCCGGCTGCGCTGGCGCAGGGCGCGCGCAACTCCACGCCGGAAGATTTCACGCGGCTGATGAAAGAATTGTCCAACTGGAACCGTTGGGGTGCGAGCGATGAAATGGGCGCGGTCAACCTGATCACGCCGGCCCGGCGCAGGCAGGCGGCGGCGCTGGTGCGCGAAGGCCTGTCCTTCTCGATGGCGCGCAATGCCGAAACCCAGCCGGCGGTGGACAATCCCAATCCGATTGTCCGCAAGACGCTGCGTTCGGGCAAGGACGCACCCAGCATGGGCAGCGGCGGCACCGGCGACAATTTCTTCATCGCCTATCACGGCTATGTCCACACCCACCTGGATTCGCTCTGCCACTTTCTCTGGGACGGCAAGATGTACAATGGCCATTCCAAGGACGAGGTGACGGAGGAGGGCGCGGGCAAAAATGCGGTGCTCAACTACAAGAACGGGATATTCACCCGCGGCGTGTTGATGGACATGGCGCGCTACAAGGGCGCCGACTATCTGGAGCCCGGCACGCCGATCTATCCCGAAGACCTGGAAGGCTGGGAAAAGCGCGCCGGGGTGAAGGTGCGGTCCGGCGATGTGATGCTGGTGCGCACCGGACGCTGGGCGCGGCGCGAGGCGCGCGGACCCTGGTCGATCCAGCAGGACGGGCTGGCGGGCCTGCATATGAGCTGCGCCAAATGGATGCGGGAGCGCGACGTCGCCATCCTGGGCGGCGACGGGGCGCAGGATGTGCTGCCCTCCGGTGTGGCGGGCATCAACCAGCCGATCCATCTTCTATCCATCGTCGCCATGGGCATGCCGATCTTCGACAATTGCGACCTGGAGCTGATCGGGCGGGAGTCCGAAAAGCGCAAGCGCTGGGAATTCCTGGTGACAGCCGCGCCGGCGGCGGTGCCGGGCGGCACCGGTTCGGTGCTCAACCCGATTGCGACCTTCTAGGAGCGCTGTTCATCGCGGGCCCGTAACGGCATAACCCCATCATGGAACGATGGGATGTGGTGGTGATCGGGGCGGGTGCGGCGGGTATGATGTGCGCCGCCGCCGCCGGCAAGCGCGGCCGCAAGGTGCTGGTGTTGGATTCCGCCAAAAAGCCCGGCGAGAAGATCCGCATTTCCGGCGGCGGGCGCTGCAACTTTACCAACATCCACGCCACGCCGGCCCAGTTCCTGTCGGACAATCCGCATTTCTGCATTTCGGCGCTCAGCCGTTTTTCCCCCGCCGACTTTATCGCCCTGGTGGACCGCTATCGCATCAAGTGGCACGAGAAGACCCTCGGCCAACTGTTCTGCGACGGCCCGGCGACACAGATCATCGATATGTTGCTGGCGGAAATGAAGGCCGGAGAGGCGCAATTGCGGCTGGCGGTCACGGTGCAGTATGTCGAAAAGACGCCGGACGGTTTCACGCTGCAGCTGTCATCGGGCGAGATGCTGGAATGCGGCGCGCTGGTGGTGGCGACGGGGGGCAAGTCCATCCCCAAAATGGGCGCGACGGATTTCGGCTATCGCCTGGCAGAGCAGTTCGGACTGCGCCTTACCGAAACCCGGCCCGGCCTGGTGCCGCTGACCTTCGACACGCAATTGCTGGAGCGGCTGGAGGACCTGGCGGGTGTCGCGTTGCCTGCCCGCGTGTCCTGCGGCAAGACCGCGTTCGAGGAAGCTTTGCTCTTCACCCATCGCGGCCTCAGCGGCCCGGTGATCCTGCAAATCTCGTCCTACTGGCGCGAAGGGCGGGAGATCGCCGTTGACCTGTTGCCGGGCCGGGACGCGCTGGAAGCGTTCAAGGCGGCGCGCCAGCAGAACGGCAAGCAGTCGGCCCACACTTTCCTGTCCGCCCTGCTGCCGAAGCGGCTGGCCAAGGTGATCGCCGATCTGCCGGCCTTTCAGGGGCCCCTGGGCGGCCTGCCGGACGAAAAGCTGCGGACCCTGGCGCACGGAATCGATGGCTGGCGGATCGTGCCGTCGGGCACTGAGGGCTACCGCACCGCCGAAGTCACGGTTGGCGGGGTGGACACCAATCGCCTGGATTCCCGCACCATGCAGGCCAAAGGGGTTCCCGGGCTTCACTTTATTGGTGAGGTTGTGGACGTAACCGGCTGGCTTGGCGGGTATAATTTTCAATGGGCCTGGGCGTCGGGCTGGTGCGCGGGCCAAGCGGTGTAGAAGGCAGTCTAAAAGGAATCTTATTCCCCGGCTCGGCTGTGCGGTGATCCCCGCAGGCCTCTGTTTTCTTTGGAAAAACCTGATACCGTTTGTGCAAATAACGACACAGCGCATCTCACGGTGCGCGGGCAGCCGGGCATACCCGGCTGTGAGGGAAGCTGCGGAGTAGGAATGTTGCCGACTGCCACACGTACCGGGCTGGCCCGCAAGCTGGTTGCCGCAGCCAGCCTTGTCGCACTCACGGCGGCAACGGGTGTTGGCCTTTTGGGGCAGGCGACCGCCGATCCGGTGTCCGCGACGTCGGCCGTCCACACCACGGCGACGCTGTCCTCCGCCACGCCGGACGACCGCAAGCGCATGCTCACCCAGTTCTGCGGCGGCTGTCACAACGACAAGTCCAAGACCGCCGGCATGTCGATCATGCCGCTCAAGGCCGACAATATCGAAGCCCATACCGCCACCTGGGAGAAGATCCTGCGCCGGGTGAGCCTGGGCGAGATGCCGCCCCGGGGCATGAAGCGCCCGTCCAAGGAAGAGATCGCCGATTTCACCAACTGGCTGGAAGGCTCGCTGGACAAGATGGGCGCCGCCAATCCCGACCCGGGCCGCGCCACGCTGCGCCGCCTGAACCGCGCCGAATATGCCAATGCCGTGCGCGACCTGCTCGACCTTCAGATCGATGTCAGCGCCGATCTGCCCTTTGACGATTCCGGCTATGGCTTCGACAATATCGCCGAAGTGCTGACCGTGTCGCGCACCCTGATGGACAAGTATATCCGGGTGGGCGCGCGGGTGAGCCGCACCGCCACCGGCCTGGTGTCGCGTTCGCCGGTTGTGACCGAGCACAAGCTGGCCAAGGACCCCTATGTCAACGAACGGGCCAGCGACGAGCTTCCGCTGGGCTCGCGCGGCGGTGGCGCCTTCAAGTTCTACGCGCCCTATGACGCGGACTATACGGTGATCGTGAACCTCAATCCGGGGCTGGGCGCCGATATCCAGAAGAACCCCGCCGACCGGATCGAGGCCAGGGTCGCTCTGACCGCCGGGCAGCACATCATCGGCGCGTCGTTCCGCAAGAACATGGCGCTGGAAACCACCCTGGCGCCCAGGACCATCGCCCAGCTGCGCATGCCCAAGCCGGCCACCGCGCCGCCGCCGCTGACGCTGGACATCCAGGTCGATGGCGTGCGTACCAAAACCGTCACGGTGCCGGCCCATGCGCTGGGCTTCCAGGATGCGGGCATTCCGCATACCGACGTCATCGCCGCTCGCGATGTGCAGGCGATTTCGGTGGCGGGTCCCTATGCGATCAAGGGGCCCGGCGACACGCCCAGCCGCCGCCGGATTTTCAGCTGCCGTCCGGGCGAGGGCATTTCCGAAAGTGCCTGTGCCCGCAAGATACTGGGCGGCCTGGCGCGCCATGCCTATCGCCGCCCCGTGACCAGCGCCGACATCGCGCCGCTGATGACCATGTACAATGAGGGCCGCAAGGGCGGGACGTTCGAGCAGGGTGTCGAAGCCGGGCTGGAAGTCATCCTGTCCTCGCCCAACTTCCTGTTCCTGCGCGAGACCGATCCGCCGCGCAGCCGTCCCGGTACCGTGCGCCGCATCACCGATGTCGAACTGGCCTCGCGCCTGTCGCTGTTCCTGTGGAGCAGCATCCCGGACCAGGAACTGCTGGCGGCGGCCGAGAAAGGGCAGCTGAGCAAGCCAGAAGTGCTGCAAAGCCAAGTCTCTCGCATGCTGGCCGATCCCAAGGCCAAGGCCCTGACGGCGAATTTCGCCGGCCAGTGGCTGCATCTGCGCCGCCTGGAAGCGCAGAAGCCGGACAAGGTTGTCTATCCCGATTTCGACCAGCGCCTGCGCACCGCGATGCTGACCGAAACCGAGATGTTCTTTGAAACGGTCATTCGCGACAATCGCAGCGCGCTGGATTTCCTGGATGCCGACTACACCTTCCTCAACCAGCGGCTGGCCGAGCATTACGGCATACCGGGCATCTACGGCACCACCTTTCGCAAGGTGAAGCTGGACCCCAAGCTGCGCCGCGGCGGATTGCTGGGGCAGGCGAGCATCCTCACCGTCACCTCCTACAACAACCGCACCTCGGTGGTGATGCGCGGCAAGTGGATACTGGAAAACATCCTGGCCGCCCCGCCGCCGCCGCCGCCGCCGGACATTCCGGCCCTGAACGATGCCAAGAACGGCAAGCTGCTCAGCGTGCGCGAGCAGATGGAGATGCACCGCGCCAATCCCGTCTGCGCCTCCTGCCACAACAAGATGGACCCGCTGGGCTTCAGCCTGGAGAATTACGACGCGGTGGGCGCCTGGCGAACCAGCTTTGCCGGCAAGCCGATCGATGCTTCGGCGGTGCTGCCGGACGGCACCAAGTTTGACGGCCCCGCGGGCCTGCAGAACATCCTGATGACCCGCAAGGAGCAGTTCGTCGAAGCGCTGACCGAGCGCCTGCTGACCTACGGCCTGGGCCGGGGTGTGGAATATTACGACATGCCAGCCATCCGTGAGGTCCGTGACCGGGCCAGGCGGAATGATTATCGGATGAACACGATAATCATGGGAATTGTCCAAAGCGTCCCATTCGTCATGAAAAGGATACCGGAAAAATGATGATCACACGCAAAGCCATGCATCGCCGTACCGTCCTGCGCGGCGCAGGCGCGACCATCGCGCTGCCGCTGCTGGAAGCCATGGGCTCCTCGGCCAAGGCGGTGGAAGCCGCCGCCGCGTCGCGCAAGCGGCTGCAGGTCATCTACACGCCCAACGGCATGGTGATGAAGGACTTCCACCCGGCCCAGGTGGGCGAGGGCTACACCATGTCGCCGATCCTCAAGCCACTGGAACCGTACCGCGACCGCTTCGCGGTGGTCAGCGGCCTGGACCATGTCCAGGCCGAAGCGCTGGGCGATGGCGCCGGCGACCATGCCCGCTGCTGCGGCACCTTCCTGACGGGCGTGCACGTCAAGAAGACCGACGGCGCCGGCATCAGCAACGGCATCTCGATGGATCAGGTGGTGGCCAAGCAGTATGCCGAGCTCACCCAGATCCCGTCGCTGGAACTGGGCCTGGAATCCCCCAGCCTGGTGGGCAGCTGCGACAGCGGTTACAGCTGCGCCTATACCAACACCCTGTCCTGGTCGGGCCCGGCCTCGCCGATGCCCATCACCACCAATCCGCGCGAAGTGTTCGAGCGGCTGTTCGGCGAAAGCGACGTGGCCGACGCCAAGACCCGCCTGATGGAACTGAAGCGCCAGGCCAGCATCCTCGACCTGGTGTCGCAGGATGCCAAACGCCTGTCCCATTCGCTGGGCGCCGACGACAAGAAGAAGGTCGAGGAATATATGCAGTCGATCCGCGACCTGGAGCGCGGCATCCAGAAGCTGGAACAGCGCGGCGCCTCGGTCGCCATGCCGGCCTATGCCCGTCCCGCCGGAATCCCGGAAAACTTCCAGGACTATGCCCGCATGATGATCGACCTGCAGATCCTGGCGATGCAGGCCGACCTGACCCGCGTCGGCACTTTCATGATCGGCCGCGAAGGCTCCAACCACAGCTATCCGGAAATCGACGTGGCGGACGCACACCATCCGATCAGCCATCACGGCAATGATCCGGAAAAGCTGGCCAAACTTTCCAAGATCAACACCCTGCACATGGCGCAGGTCGCCTATTACCTGCAGCGCATGATCGACACCAAGGAAGGCGAGAAGAGCCTTTTGGACAGCACGATGTTCATCGCCGGCGCCAGCCTTGCCGATCCCAACGAGCACAACCATCGCAACCTGCCGCTGATCGTGGGCGGTGGCGGCATCAAGGGCAACCGCCACTTCGACGCCAAGAGCGTGCCGATGACCAACCTGATGCTGTCCATGATGGACGAGCTGGGGGTCAAGGTGGACAAGCTTGGCGACAGCACCAGCCGTCTGACCGGGCTGGTTTAATATCGGACGCAGCGGATGAAAAAGGCGATTGGGTTCGGCGTTCTGCTTTTGACGTCCGCGACAAGCTGGGCGGGCGAGGCGGACGACCGCCTGGTGCAGGCGGTGCGCGGCAACGACAATGAAGCCGTCAAAAGCCTGCTGGCGGGCGGGGCCAGCGCCAATGCGCTGCTTCCCGACCAGTCCACCATTCTGGCCTGGGCGATCGACCGCCAGAATGAGGAAGCGGTCAAGCTTCTGCTGACGGCCGGCGCCAAGCCCGATACGCGCGACCCCGCCGGCATTTCGCCGCTGGCGCTGGCCTGCGAGCTGGGTCAGCCCGGCATTGTTTCCAGCCTGCTGTCCGCCGGTGCCGACGTAAAGATCGCCCGCCCCGAAGGCATCACGCCGCTCCATCTGTGCGCCGGGGCATCGACGCCGGAAGTCTTGGAGGCGCTGATCGCCAAGGGCGCCAGTGTGAACGGCGCCGATCCGCAAGGCCAGACGCCGCTGATGTGGGCGGCGATGTACGGCAAGGCCGACAATATCGCGCTTCTTCTCAGGCGCGGCGCGCAGGTGAATGCGGTGGAGAAGAACGGCTTCACGCCGCTGTTCTTCGCCCTTCGCAGCAAGGTGCCACTGGCTTCGATGCGGCTGCTGGACGCGGGCGCTAACGTCAATGCCGTGGTTCCGGGCGGTGCTTCGGTGGTCGAGGCGGCCGTGATCGTCGGCAATATTCCCTTCGCCATGCAGGCGGTGTCGCACGGCGCCGATCTCAAGCATCGCGACGCGCAGGGCCGCCAGGTCATCCATATCGCCGCAGCGACGGGCGATGCCGCCTTCGTCAAGCTGGTGCTTTCGAAGGGGGGCGATGCCAACGCCGTGGCCACGCCGCCGCCGCCGCCACCCCCGCCGGCATCCAATCCCTACCGGCCCAAGCCTTTCCCGGAAGCCAGCTCGCCGCTGCAGTTCGCCGCCAAGGCCGGTTCGCCCGAGGCCATGAAGGTGCTGGTCGAAGCCGGCGCCAAACCGAATTACAAGGGGCCCGACGGCATGACCCTGGCCATGGCCGGGGCGGCCAGCGGCAAGCTGGCCTCCATGAAATATGCCTATGAGCTGGACCCGCATCTCGATGCCATCGGGCGCGGGGGCCGCAGCATCATGCATGTCGCGGTGGGCAACAAGCAGGCGGAAGAGCCCGAGGCGCTGGTGCATTTCCTGGTCGACAAGGGCGCCAAGCTGGATGTGCTGGACGAGCGCAAGTCCACCCCCGGCGATGACGTCAACCGGGGCGGAGCGGAGAATATCCGCGTCTTCTTTATCCAGCTGCTCCGCGACAAGGGCATCGTAAGCCTGGCGCATTAGTAGATGCGCCGGACACATCTCGACCGCAGGCGCTTTCTGCTCACCACCGCGCTCGTCACTGTGCCGGGGCTGGCCGCCGCGCAGCCCGCACCGACGCTCGACGCCGCCATCGAACAGGCCCATGCCCGGCTGTGGCGCGAGCGCATCGATACGCATGGGGTGATCCTGGATTATATCGGCGAGCTTCCCACGCCGGAGGATTGCCGGCTGGGCAGGCCCAACGCCATCGGCTGGTGGAGCCCCATCGAAAACGGGCCGATGTTCACCGGCCTATACCTGCCGGCCGCCTGCGAGCGCGCACGGCGGACGGGGCAGGCGGTTGACCGTTCCAACGCCAGGCGGCTGGTGCAGGGCCTGCTCAAATGTGCCTCGGTGTCCGACGTGCCGGGTTTCATCGCCCGTGGCATGGGAACCGATGGCCAATGCCATTATCCGCTGACTTCGGACGATCAGACCCATCCCTGGTTCTATGGCCTGTCGGCCTATCTGCGCAGCGACATTCCCACTGCGGACGAGCGCGCGGCGATCATCCGCAAGATGTCCGAGGTTGCCGGCGCGCTGCAGCAGTATGGCTGGCGTCCGCCCTGCGCCGGTCAGTTCAAGGGCGAATTCCGCGGCGGCTTCAAGGGCCATCTGTTCCGCGACGCCGTGCGCTATCTTTACATGCTGCGCACCATGCATGCGGTGACGGGGGACCCGGTCTGGCTGGAGCGCTACCGGACCGCGCTGGCCGAGCGCGCGGAGCAAAGCGACAAGACCCGCATCGAACTGTGCGAAGCGGGCTATCCCTATGACCGCAGCGCCATCGCCAACATCGATAGCACCCAGCTCTGGATCTACATTGGATGCCAGGCCTCGCTGGCGGGATTGGCGGCGATGGAAAGCGACCCGAAGCTGGTCGCCTCCTACCGCAAGGGCCTGGCTGTGAACGCCGCCGGCGCACTGGCGGCCATCGAGGCCTACAGGCAGTTCGACAACACCGACAAGAAAGTGTTCGGTCATGCCGACTGGCGCGCGGTGTATGGCGCGGCCTGGTTCCCGCAAAAGACCCAGGCCGATGCCCACAAGCTGTCGGAGATGGCCGATGTCGCCAAGGCCGGCGAGCGCAAGACCTATGAGCGCATCTATATGCGCAACCCGCTGGCGGGTGCGACACTGATTGCCCTGGCACGGCACCCTGAGGCCCGCGAGACGGTCGCGCGCGTGGTCCGCCATTACGACTACAGCAAGCTGAACATGTCGGAATTCCTGTTCGCGGAAACCGCCTACTACGCGCTATGACGCGCGGCTGACCTGCAGGAACACGCCGGGTTCGGGGCGCACCGTCATCATCATGATGGGGTGGGGCGCGGGTGCTCCGGGCGCGAATTCGAAATCCTGCAGCACCGTGGCCAGGATGATCTGGGCCTGCATCATGGCGAAATTGGCGGCGACGCAGACGCGCGGTCCGGCGCCAAAGGGCAGATACTGATACTTGTTCATCGTCGCGCCGGCCTCGGTATCGAACCTTTCGGGGCGGAAGCGCTCGGGCTGCTCCCATAGCAGTTCATGGCGGTGCAATGCCCAGATCGGCAGGAACAGGATGTCGCCGGGCAGGATGGCGCGGCCGCACAGCGTGTCCTTTTCCAGCACGCTGCGGGCCAAGAGGCCCACCGGCGGATACAGCCGCATGGATTCTTCCAGCACCTGCCGCACCAATGGCATGTGCGCCAGGTCGTCCGGGCCGGCGGCGCGTCCCTGCAGGCGCTCCCGCGCCTGCCGCCGCGCGCGTTCCTGTTCCTCCGGGGCATTGGCCAGGAGATAAAGCGCCCAGGCGATCGCCAGCGCCGTGGTCTCATGCCCGGCCACGATGAAGAACTGCATGTTGAAGATCAGGTCTTCGGCGCTGAGGCGATGGCCGGTTTCCGGGTCCTGGGCGGCCAGCATGCGGGCCAGCAGATCGTCGGCGGGCGGATGGGCATCACGGCGGCGCGCCTCGATGGCGGCCGCCACCATGGCGTGCATCACCTGCACCGAGCGCGCCGCCAGTAGCCGCCCCGGACGGGGGAACCATTCGGGGACGGCCAGGAAATCCAGCAGCGAGGCGCGGCCGGCGGTGCGGAAATATTCGGTGATGGCCTGGCCGAAGGCATCACTGTCGAAATGCTCGCGCCCCGACAGGGCGACGTCGCAGATCACGTCGAAGGTCGCGGTCAGCATCTCGGTGACGAGTTCGGCGCGGTTGCCGCACCTAATCAGCCGCGCGCAGGTCCGCTCCGCCGTTGCCGTCATGGCGGGGGCCAGCGCCAGAACATTGCGGTGGGTGAAGACCGGCGCCACCGCCTGGCGCTGCCATTTCCAGTCTAGTCCTTCCGCATTGAACAGGCTTTCGCCGATGGCGGGGCGCAGCATCCGCTTCATGATTTCGGATTTGGGATAATTGGCATGATGGTCGAGCATCACCCGCTTCATGCCGGCCGGATCGGCCAGCATGTGCCAGCGCATCACCATCTCGCCTGAAACGATGGGCTGGCGATAGGACAGAGCGGGGATAATCTCCAGCACATTGCGCCGGGCAACCATGGCGGTTTCAAGGCGGCTGAGAATCCGCCGGTGGACCGGAGCGCCTACGGGAATGAAATCGCTGGTCATGACACCTTCTAACGCGTCTTGGCAGGAACCAATCGTCATTTCGTACCGCTTGAAGTACCCCCGAAAGGTCTAATAGGCTTGGCTGCAGCCTTCGGGTTAGGTGGTATGAAGCGCAAATCGCTTTATAGCCGTGCGGAACGAAGGCGTGTCTCTGGTGAGCAGGCCCCCTATACCGCCGCGCCTGACTGGACCGGCAAGGCCGATGCGCGCCCCTTGCGGCAGCGTCTTTCCACCTGGCTTCAGAATTTCTGCAAGCGGCATGAACGCATCCTGCCCACGGCGGCAGCCGTGCTGGCGGTCTTGCTGCTGCTGGGCGGCTGGCAGATTTTCAACCCCGCGGCGCGTCCCCTGAGCCAGTGGGACATCGACAATGCGGTAACATTCACCTTGTCGAACACGCCGCCGCCGCCCGCCGAAACCACCATCGCTGCGGCGGTGGTCGGGCCCTCGGTGGTAAGGGTGGAAGGCTACCTGTCGCCGGAACGCGCCGCCGAAGAGGAGAAGGCCGAGCGCGCCGCGGCCAGGAAGGCGGGCAAAAGGCTGGAGCCCCCCTTGCGCGAAGCCGACACCAGGGAAGGCAAGCCCGACGCCACCGGCAGCGGCGTGGTCATCAACAATACCGGCGACATCCTGACCAACCTGCATGTGATCCAGTCCACCGACCGCTGGGTGGTGACCTATTGGGACGGCAGCAAGGCCGATGCCCGGGTGATCAATGTCCAGCCGGAAAATGACCTGGCGGTGATCCGCACCAAGACCTTTCCCGACGATCTCAAGCCGGCGACGCTGGCCTCCACAGCCGATCTCAATCCCGGCGACACGGTGGTGGCGGTGGGCTTTCCCTTCGGCATCGGGCCTTCGGTCTCCGCCGGCGTGGTCGGCGGGCTCAAGCGCTCCTTCGTCGATCCCAGCAAGAAGGGCACCGGCAGCCGGCTGAGCAATCTGATCCAGTTCGACGCGGCAGCAAATCCCGGCAATTCGGGCGGGCCGCTGGTCAATCGCGACGGCGAGGTGGTGGGCATCGTCACCGCCATCGTCAATCCGTCCGGTCACAATGTCTTTGCCGGGGTGGGTTTTGCCGTGCCGATCGAGAATGCCGCCCGCGCCGTAGGAAACAATCCGCTTTAGCAAGAGGCCCTCATGAACGCGACCGGCGTGCAGCCCCGGCTGGAAAACCTTCTCTATGAAGTCAAGAAGGTCGTGGTCGGCCAGGATCATTTCCTGGAACGGGTGCTGGTGGCGCTGGTGGCGGGCGGCCATCTGCTGGTGGAAGGCGTGCCGGGCCTGGCCAAGACCCTGACGGTGGCGACCCTGGCCAAGGCGATGCATGGCAGCTTCAAGCGCATCCAGTTCACGCCCGACCTGGTCCCCGCCGATCTGACCGGCACACGCATCTTCAACCAGCGCAGCGGCGAATTCGTCACCATGCTGGGCCCGGTGTTTGCCAACCTGGTTCTGGCCGACGAAATCAACCGCGCGCCCGCCAAGGTGCAGAGCGCGCTGCTGGAAGTGATGCAGGAGCGCCAGGTCACCATCGCGGGCGAGAGTTTCGCGGTGCCATCGCCCTTCATCGTGATGGCGACCCAGAATCCGATCGAGACCGAAGGCACCTATGCCCTGCCGGAAGCGCAGGTGGACCGCTTCATGATGAAGATCATCATCGGCTATCCATCCGAGGAAGAAGAGCTGGTCATCGTCCAGCGCGTCACCGGCGAGGGGGCGAGCGTCGGCGCGGTGACTTCGACCGAGGCGCTGCTGGAGATGCAGGCGGCGGTGCGCAGGCTGTATGTCGATCCTTCGCTGATGATCTATGCTGTCCGGCTGGTGGCCGCGACCCGCAATCCCGAGAAGTGCGGTCTGCCGGATTTCGGGCGCTTCATCCAGTATGGCGCGTCACCGCGCGCCTCTATCGCCATGATCGAGGCGGGACGGGCGCTGGCTTACCTGCGCGGGCGCGACTATGTGCTTCCCGCCGATGTGGTGGATGTGGCGTCGGACGTGCTGCGCCACCGGCTGGTGCCGTCCTATGAAGCCCTGTCCGAAGGCCTGACCTCGGACCAGATTGTCAGCCGTATCCTGCGCGCCGTTCCGCCCCCGATCCTGGAGACGTCGCGTGCCGCAAATCTCTGAGGGCATTCTCAAGCGGCTGGACATGCCGGTGATGCGGCGGCTGGAAGGCCTGCTGCAGGGCAATTACAAGAGCGCGTCGCGCGGCGACGGCCTCGACCTCGCCGACCTGCGCGAATACCAGTTCCATGACGATGTCCGGCGGATGGACTGGAATGCCACCGCCCGCCAGGGCATTCCCTATGTCCGCGAATATCTCGAGGACCGGGAAATCCCGGTCTGGCTTCTGCTGGACATGAGCCCATCGATGCGGTTCGAGGGGGTGAGCGTTTCCAAGCATGCGGTGCTGACCGAGTTCGCCACCCTGGTCTGCCGCCTGATGCTGAGCCGCGGCAACCGGGCCGGGGCGATGATCTTTTCGGGGCAGGTGGATCGCACCATCCCGGCGCGCGGCGGCCGCCTGCAACTGCTCCAGATATTGAACGCCATCAGCCAGCATCGCCCCACCCGGGCGACCACCGACCTGAAGCAGGTTCTGAGCGATGCGGGGCATGTGATCCGCCGCCGGTCGCTGGTCTTTGTGGTGTCGGACTTCATCAGCGGCGAGGGGTGGGAGAAAGCCCTTGCCACGCTCGCCATGCGCCACGACGTGGTGGCGGTGCGCCTGATCGATCCGTTGGAAATGCGCATGCCGGACCTGGGCTTTGTGACATTCCAGGATGCGGAGTCCGGCGAGCAGTTTTTCGTCGATACGAACAGCCGCGATTTCCAGACCCGCTTTGCCGCCCTGGCCGACGCGCGCGAAACCGCCCTGCGCGGTTTTTTCGAAAAGGCCGGGGTGGATGTGCTGGAGCTTGCCACCGAGGATGATGTGCTGGACGCAGTGCTCCGCTTTGCGGACATGCGCAAGCAAAGCCAGCGCAGGTCGGCATGAAGGAGTGGTTTGACATCGCCTGGTCGCGGGCGGGCGGGCTGATCCCCGGCTTCGCCTTCCAGTGGCCGGTGATGCTGTGGCTGCTGCTGCTGGTCCCGCTGCTGATCGCGGCCTATATCCTGCTGCTGCGCCGCCGCCGCGCCGATGCTTTTCATTATCCCAACCTGGCGATGGTGCGCCAGGCCGCCCAGGCGGCAAGTTGGCGCCGGCATATTCCCGTCGCCCTGATGCTGGCGGCCTTCACCTGCCTGCTTCTGGCCTTGGCGCGTCCGTCCGCGGAAGTTCGCTTGCCCTCGCGGGTGGCCACGGTGCTGCTGGCGATCGATGTTTCGGGCAGCATGCGCGCCACCGACGTCAATCCCTCGCGCATGGCGGCGGCGGCCACCGCGGCCAAGGCCTATGTCAAGGATCAGCCCAAGGATGTGCGCATCGGGATTGTGGCGTTCGCCGCCACCGCCCTGCTGGTGCAGGCGCCGACCAACGACCATGCGGCGCTGACCGCCGCCATCGACCGTTTCGAGCTTCAGCGCGGCACGGCGGTGGGAAGCGGGCTGCTGGTGTCGCTGTCCACCCTGTTTCCGCAGGAGCATTTTCCCATCAACCAGTTCAATGCCGGCAATTTCGGCAATTACGGCCGCTTCGGGGGGATGGACTTCCGCGACCGTTATGGCGGCGTCGCGCTGGGCGAGCGCAAAGGCGCGCCGCCGAAAAAGCATGTCCCGGTCGAGCCCGGCTCCTACAAGAACGCAGTGGTGATCCTGCTCACTGACGGGCAGACCAATGCCGGCTATGAGCCCTTGGAAGCAGCACGCATCGCCAGCGAATATGGTGTGCGCGTCTATACCGTCGGGTTCGGGACCCCGCGGGGCAAGATTGTGGGCTTCAGCGGCTTCTCGATGCGGGCCCAACTGGACGAGGACACGCTCAAGAAGATCGCCGACATGACCCGGGGGCGCTACTTCCACGCCAAGAGCGCCGAGGACCTCAAGCAGGTCTACAATGTGCTGTCGCGCCAGCTGGTGGTGGAGACGCGGGACATGGAGATCACCGCCTTTTTCGCAGGCCTGGCGGCGCTGCTGATGGCCGCCGCCGCAGGCCTTTCTCTCGCCTGGTTTCACCGCATATTATAGACGCCAGTCAGGCACGGCCGGGCGATTCCCGGCCCCGATAGCCACCCGAAAGGGTGGGGCGGGGCAGGGCTAGCCCGGTACCGTGCCTGTGGCTTAGGATGAACGAAAATTTGAGGATGGGGCCCATGAAGACCTTCGTAAAATCGGCATTATTTGTGACTTTGGCGGCAATTCCGGCCGCCGCCCAGGTGAATATGGGCGAGCAGAAGCCGGAAGGCGCGCTGCCCTTCACCCTGAACCAGGTGACCACCTTCAACCTGCCCTGGCGCATGGCCTTCCTGCCCGACGGCCGCATGCTGGTGACCGAAAAGGTCGGTCCCATCTGGCTGGTGACCGAAAAGGGCCTCAAGACCGCGGTGCTCAATGTCCCGGCGGCCCAGTACAGCAACCAGAACGGCATGCTCGGCATCTATGTCTCGCCCAACTATGCCAGCGACCAGACCGTCTATCTCACCTATTCCGAGCCGGGCACGATCGGCGGCATCGCGGGCTCCAGCCTGGCGCTGGCCAAGGCCAAGCTGGCGTTCAGCACCAACGCGAACAATCAGTCCGTGGCGAGCCTGGAAGGTCTTCAGGTCATCTGGCGCGATGGCGCCCGTGGCCGCGGTGGCCAGTTCGGCGCCGCTGTCGCCTTCTCGCCCGACAACAAGTTCCTGTTCCTGTCGGTGGGTGAGCGCCAGCGCTTCACCCCCGCCCAGGACCCCAACCAGCCGCTGGGCAAGATCCTGCGCCTGACGCTCGACGGCAAACCCGCGCCGGGCAATCCCAATGCCGGCAAGACGGGCGCCGCCAGCGTCGGCATCATCAATCCGCCCGCCGACACCGAAGCGGCCAAGACTGCGCCCATCGCCTACACGTACAACTTCCCCGGCCCGAATCTCACCCCGTCCGAGACCTGGACCAGCGGTCATCGCACGCCTTACGCGATGGCCTTCGGTCCCGACGGCCGGTTGTGGGAAGTCGAGCACGGCCCGCGCGGCGGCGACGAGCTCAACCTGATCGAGCCGGGCAAGAATTACGGCTGGCCGAATGTCGCCTATGCCACCAACTATAACGGCAAGCCCATTCCCAGCCACGACACCAACCCGGCCGGGATCACCAAGCCGGTGATCTACTGGAATCCGGTGATCGCGGTGGGCAACATCGCCTTCTACAAGGGCAACATGTTCCCGCAGTGGAACGGTTCGGCGCTGATCGGCGGCATGGTCAGCCGTTCGATCACCCGCGTGACCTTTGACGGCAAGGGCGGCGCCAAGGCCGCCGAACGCTGGGACATGGGCAAGCGCATCCGCGATGTCGCGGTCGCGCCCGATGGCGCGATCTGGCTGCTGGAAGACAGCACCACCGGCGGCATGTACCGCGTAACGCCGACCAAGACGGCGGCGCAATAGACGGGTGGGGCGGACCAAGTGTCCGCCCTTCGCTTTTTGGGGGCACGTGATGCTTGGCTCACGCCGCGGCTTCTTTTCCTGGACGCGTAACGCGCTGGCCGCTGCCGGCGTCACAGCAGCGGCCCCGGGCACGGCGGCAGCCCAGCCTGCTGCTACGGCTGAGGACTATTACGACAAGCTCGGCGTCGCCAAGATCATCAACGCCGCCGGCACCTACACCGCGCTGACTGCCTCGATCATGCCGCCTTCGGTCCAGGCGGCGGTGGCGGCGGCCGCCAGACATCCGGTGCGCCTGGCGGAGCTGCAAAGGCGGGCAGGGGAATACATTGCCGGGCGCCTCAAATGCGAGGCCGCGCTGGTGACTTCGGGCGCTTCCGCGGCGCTGACGCTGGGCACGGCCGCCTGCATGACGCGGGGCAATCGCGCGGCCACAAAGCTGCTGCCGCTGGAGGTCTCCGGCCTGAAACACGAGGTCATTGTGCAGAAGGGCCACCGCTTCGGATACGACCAGGCGGTGCGCAATTGCGGCACCCGTTTCGTGGAAGTGGAAACGCTGGCGCAATACGAAGCCGCCTTCACCGACCGCACGGTGATGTGCTTTTTCTACAATGCCGCGGAATCCGGCAACATCAGCCGCGAGCAATGGATCGCGGTGGCGCGGGCCAAGGGCGTACCCTGCTTCATCGACGCGGCCGCCGATGTGCCGCCGATTTCCAATCTGTGGAATTACACCGCAATGGGTTTCGACCTTGTCGCCTTTTCGGGCGGGAAGGGCCTCAGGGGGCCGCAGAATGCGGGGCTGCTTCTGGGCCGCAAGGACCTGATCGAAGCGGCGAGCTGGAGCAACAGTCCCAACAGTTACACGATCGGCCGCGGCCTGAAAATCGCCAAGGAACAGGTTGTCGGCATGGTCGCGGCGGTGGACTGGATTTTGGCCCAGAGCGACGATGCGCTGCTGGCGGAATTCCGTCACCGCGCCGCACGCATTGCCGCCCATCTCAGCGGCGTGCCCACCCTGTCGCACGAGATATTCGTGCCCCCGGTGGCCAATGCCGTGCCGCACCTGGTGCTGCGCTATGATCCGGCGAAAATCGGCAATGCGCCGCTCGAGGTCGCCCGGCTTCTGCGCGAAGGCTCCCCGTCCGTCGAACTCCACCCTGCGACGGGCCGCAAGGATGCCTGGACCGCCCTGCCGGATACGCAAAATGCCGTGGTTGTCGGTGTCTGGATGCTGCAGCCGGGGGAGGATCTGATCGTGGCCCAACGGCTCAAGGCGGTTCTGAGCTGATTTTGCGGCTTGCTGCTGCACTGCACACCGCATTAGCATGCCCATTCACCGGGCACAGACTCGGAACCTACGTTCGCCAGCGGGAGGATAGTCATGATCCTGAAACAGCGGCTTCTGATTTCCGCCATCACGCTGGCCGCGCTTGGCGCCGCATCGCCGGCCGGCGCCGCGCCCTGGACCAAGGGCTTTGTCGTCAGCAGCTACGAATATTCCTTCCGCTATGGCGGTCGGGCCGGCTTCACCCGCGAAGGCGAGATCGAGCCGGGCACGGATTGCCGCCATGGCAGCAGCACCCATTTCGCCGATGATGTCCGCACCAAGATCGCGGTCGCCCAGCAGACATGGCGCAGCAAGCAGGAGATCGATTATATCGCTGCGCCGCCGGGACTCGATGAAGTGCGCGGCCCCAACCTGACGCGCTTCTATATCTGGGACCGCGCTCTGTCCCATCGCGGCTACAAGAAAGAGATCGAGACTTACGTTAATCCGTTCGCCGCCGAAGATCCCGGCCAGCCGGAAGTGACGGGCCGGATCGGCGACGGCTTCAACCTGGACGGCAAGGTCAAGGACAGCGATTTCGTCAGCACCGAGGGCGAGCAGGGGATCGACCATGCGCTGTACCGCGCCTGGGGCTGCGACGCGCCCTGGCGCGGCAACGGCAACGCCACCCTGCACCTGCGCGCCAACGACAAGATGCATGACGGGCTTTACACCGTTGTGATCCGCATCTCGGGCAACAAGGACCCGATGAACGACGACAATGTCACGGTCGAAATCGGTTATTCGCCGGACAAGATCGTGCGCGACGCCCGCGCCAATGTCGCAACCGATTATTCCTATCGCATCCTGCAGTCGCAGATGTACACCAAGCTCAAGGGCACCCTGCGCAACGGCGTCTTGGAGACCGAGCAGGTGGACCGTCTGCATGTACCGCGCATGGCCTGGTTCTATGACCAGATCGGTGACGCGAATTTCAGCCAGGGGCGCCTGCGCCTCAACATCGCCGCCGACGGCCAGTCGGCCACCGGCCTGATGGGCGGTTATCGCAACTGGCGCGATCTCTATGCCGAGAACACCTTCGCCCAGGATGGCGGCCAGCAGGGCATCCGCGAGCATGAAGACCATGTCGCGCTCTATTACGCGCTTCGGCGCAACGCCGACGGCATGTTCAATGCCAAGACCAACAAGTTCGACGGCATCTCCAGCGCCTACCGGCTGAAAATGTCCTCGGCCTATGTAGTCGATGCCGAAAAGGGCATGGACGTGCCCAAGCTCCTGGCGGAAGAGGATCGCAAGAAGGCCTTTGAGGAAACGCGCCTGGCGATGATCAAGGGCACCGAAACCCGCGTGCCCCAACTGGTGCCGCCCGGCACCTCCGAGGCGGCCGTGGGGATCATGGAATGGCTGGTGATCGACCTGCCCAGCAAGGATTTCTTCCTCAAAACGCTTTATCGCCAGCGCTATGCGGAAGAAGACGAAAACGGCATCCCGTCCTGGATGCCCGAGCTGCAGCAAAGGGTGAAGGAAGAACTGGCCCGCAAACCCGCCGCCAAACCGGCGCCGCCGCCGAAGCCGCAGCAGGAGGCGCGCGAGACCGGCGGCGCCACCAAGACGCCCTAGATCACCTCATTCAGCGCGGCAAACCCATGAGCAGAACGGCCTTGTTACTCGCTGCCGCCTTGATGGCGGCGGTCCCGATGCGCGCGACAGCGGATGCCGGGGCCGGCAAGCCGTCACCGGCGCCCAAATCGGGCGACGGCATTGTCTACAATGCGGGTGGCTGTCCGGCCGGGCAGATACGGCAGTATCCGGACGGGGGCGCCGGTCCGGGCTCCGATTGCGGCACCTGGACATTCGACCAATCCGTGATTGCTCACGTACACAAGATGTCCAAGCATAACCTGCACTGGATCTGCGCCGTCCCGTTTGCGTCCTGTGACGATGGCGGGGCCAGCCGATCCATGGAAATCCTCGAGTGACCCTCGGCGGCAAAAACTAAAACAATAAGGCGCGGCATCGACCGCGACCTCAGGAGGGGCAATGGGCCACACGGCATTCAGCATCCGCAATCGCGTGGTGCTCTTCACCATGGCGCTGGCGGCGGTGACCTATCTCGACCGGGTCTGCATCGCGGTCCTGGCGCCCCAGATCAGCGCCGAACTGGACCTGTCGCGTGTCCAGATGGGCTACATCTTCAGCGCCTTCGCGGTCGCCTATGCCGCGTTCGGCGTGCCCGCCGCCTGGTGGTGCGACCGCGACGGCGCGCGCAAGGTGCTGGCCTGGATGGTGCTGATCTGGTCGGCCTTCACCATGGCGACCGCGCTGGCGTGGAATTTCGTCTCCATGGTGATCATCCGGTTCCTGTTCGGCATCGGCGAGGCGGGTGCATGGCCGAGCGTAGCGCGGGTCTATTCGCGCTGGATTCCCCTGACCGAACGTGGCCGCATCCAGGGCATATTCTTCGCCGGGGCGCATCTGGCGGGCGGGCTGACGCCGCTGGTGGTGGCCGCCATGGCGGGCTGGCTGCAATGGCGCATGATCTTCATCGTCTTCGGACTGGTCGGCATCGTATGGGCTGCCGCCTGGTACGCCTGGTTCCGCGACGAACCGCGTGACCACAAGTCGGTGTCGGCGGAAGAACGCGATCATATCGAGGCGACGCGCGGGCTCGCCAGCCAGGACAAGCCGTCCGGTAGCTGGACGGCGGTGTTCAAAACACCAACCGTCGCGCCGCTCTGTGTGCAGGCCTTCGCCAACAGTTACGGCTTTTACTTCTTCATCACCTGGCTGCCGACCTATCTGGGACAGGCGCGCGGCATGACGGGCGCGGAACTGGCGATCTTTTCCGGCCTGCCGCTGATGCTGAGCTTTGTCGCCGACCTGACCGGCGGCGAGGGCTCGGACCGGCTGGCCCGCAGGATCGGCTTGCGCGCTGCGCGTCGGGCCTTCGGCGTGGGCGGCTATATCCTGGCCGCGCTCGGCATCTTCCTGGCGACGCAGGTCGGCAGCGGCTTTGCCGCGGGCCTGTTCATCGCCATCGGCGGCGCCTGTTCGATGCTGACCCTAGCCCCGGCCTGGGCGACGGCGGTCGATGTCGGCGGACGCCATGCCGGCGTCACCGCAGGCACCATGAACACGGTGGGGCAGGTGGGCGGCATTCTCAGCCCTCTGGTGCTGGCCTATCTGGTGGACGCCACCAACAACTGGAACTTGCCGCTGCTGGTGCTGGCCGGGGTCTATGCCATGGCGGCGATTGCCTGGCTGATGGTCGATCCCCGGCAGCGGGTGGAAATCACCGGCACCCAGGCATAGCGCGGACGCGAACGCCTATTTCACATAGCAGGCGGGATTGTCCGCCTGCGCCATGCTGACAATGCATTCGGTGTTGGTGGACTGAAATCCGAAGCCTTTTTGCGCCATGCAGACCAGCATCTGGCGATGCTCCGCCACCTCGATGATGTCGCCGACCTTGTGGAGGGCGGTGTTCAAAATCTGGCTGTGACAGGCAGCAACATGCTCCTGCGCCGGGTGCGGCGGCTTGCAGGCGGTCAGGAGGGGCAGCAACATCAAGTATGTCGTCTTTTTCACGCAACGCCCTGTCTGAGAAAATGGCGGATGGGGTGTCCGTAATCGTTATTGTCACTGAGCGACACTAATAGCCACCCCGGCTTGCTTTTGCAGGCATTTTCCCCAATCTCAGTGTTCACTGAGCGCCGCTACCGGACGGCTAGAAACACCCCCCACGTTGTGGGTCAAACTGTAGGTCAGGAAGTTCGAATCCCGACATGCGTAAAACGAATCAACTTACCGCCCTTAAAGTACAGAAAATCGCCAAACCTGGCCGGTACGGGGATGGTGATGGGCTGTGGCTTCAGGTGGGCCCGACCGGGGCAAAATCGTGGCTACTCCGCTACCAACGGGGTGGTGTGCCACGCCAGATGGGTTTGGGGTCGGTGCAAGTCCTGGGACTTGCCGACGCGCGAGAGCGGGCGAGGGAAGCCAGAAGGCATCTCCTAGACGGTATCGACCCAATTGAAGCCCGGCTAGGGCGCCGCGCCGCCGCTGCGGCTGAGGAGGCGCACGGGGTAACCTTTCGGGACGCTGCGGAGGCCTACGTTGCCGCCCATCGGCCCGCGTGGAAGAATAAGGCCCATGCGGCCCAGTGGCCCGCTAGCCTCAGTGCCTACGCCTACGGGGCCATAGGGTCGCTGCCGGTCTCTAAAATCGACACAGCGTTCGTACTAAAGGTCCTTGAACCAATCTGGCGCTCAAAACCAGAAACGGCTTCTCGCCTCCGCGGGCGAATCGAGCTGATCCTCGACTGGGCTCGGGCTCGTGGCCAACGTTCAGGCGAAAACCCCGCGCGATGGCGCGGGCATTTGGACAAGTTGCTGCCTTCAAAATCCAAAGTGCGACCGATCGCACACCATCCCGCTCTTCCGTATCGCGAAATTAAGAAATTCATGAAGATTCTCCGGGAGAGGCCTGGCACCGCTGCGCGCGCTCTCGAATTTTCCATCCTGACGGCAACCCGAACCAGCGAAACAATTAATGCCACTTGGGCAGAAATCGATCTGCGCGCGCGTGTTTGGACGATTCCTGCAATACGCATGAAGGGGGCCAGAGAGCACCGCGTTCCGTTGTCTCGGAGTGCGATCGCGTTGCTCAAAGGGTTGCCACGAGAAGGGCAGTTTGTTTTTCCTGGCCGAAAAAAAGATACCTCGCTTTCCAACATGGCGCTGTTGAAGGTCTTGCATCAGCTAGGCCGCAACGATCTCACTGTTCATGGCTTCCGGTCGACTTTCCGGGATTGGGCAGCGGAACAAACAAATTACCCGCGTGAGCTCGCTGAAATGTCATTGGCGCATGCCGTGGGTGACAAAGTCGAACTGGCATACCGGCGCAGCGACCTTTTTGAGAAGCGCCGGCAGATCATGAATGACTGGGCATTGTTCAGTGCTCAGAAGGTGCGGTAATGGCGATCATAAAAGACGCTATTGCTGCTTTGGGATACCGGGGGGCGCCCAAGCGTAGCCGCGGCAGGCCTCGCAAGCCGTCCTATGCAATTGACAGCGCGAGGGCCGCGGTCCGCGAAGTGGACACATGGATGGTGGTCCTCAGAAAGCAAAGTGGGCGCATTCACGGGACTTTGAATGAGGCCATCGCTCTCGTGTCGGCGTGGCGTGGAATTGACGAGGACACCCTGCGGAACCTGCACAAGCGCCCTAAAAAGGACAAGCGCCGCTAATTTCCGATTTAAGGTAGGCGATTGGCTGAGCGAAGTGAGCCATACCGACACTAAGCGCCGAAAGGTGGCTCTTAGTGGAGGTTCGAATGCCAGATCAGTTCCTGCGGTTGCCGGCGGTCAAAGCCGCTACCGGCCTAGGCAGAACCCGCATCTTCCAGCTTATCCAAGAGGGAAAATTCCCCAAGCCATTTAGTATCACGGGTGGTCGCAGCATCGCGTGGTTAGGTTCTGAGATCACCGCCTGGCAACGCGCGCGCATCGCTACCCGTAAGGCGCCAGAGGCTGCTGAAGCAGAAAAAGCAGAAGCGCGGTCCTAGCCAATGGCAGGCTACGGTCTCCTTCCTCGGGCGATATTCAACGATCCTTCATTCCGAAGCCTCAGCGATCGTGCGTGGCGGCTGTTCACATACCTGGCTTGCGGGCCCCACACAGGCATTATCGGGGCCGGCCGCTGCCCGAACGGGTACATCAGCGCGGATCAAAACTGGGAAGCCGAAACGGTATCGCAAACCGTTTCGGAACTGTCCGAGGGTGGTCACGTCCTGCGCTTCTCCGACGGCGAACACTTCGCGATTCCCCGCTACTTCGAATGGAACAAGATTCACAATGGAAACGTGATGACTGCCGCACTCAGGGAGCTAGAACGGCTGCCCTTCGATCCGGCGGGCATATGCATAATCAAAGGTTTAGAACAGTTCGCTATACAGTTCGGCCCGAAATACGTCGGCCAACTCGAACGGTTTCGGAAACGGTTTGAGAGCGGTTTACCTGACGGTTCGCAACAACCTTCCCTTTCCCAATCCCTACAACCGGAGCCTTCCCTGTCCCCGTCCCAGTCTCCCGCGCGCGCGCGCGAAGGGGCAAGGATCGAAACGCTCCCGTCGCGAGTAAGGTTATGACCGGTACCAGGAAGCTAGCTTCAGCACTGGACCGCCTGCTGCTAGAGGCCGGATCGGTTGTTGCGAATTCGGAGTCTGCTGTGTTCCGGAACGCAGCTGCAAAGGCAGCAGCCGCGATATTTCTCCCTGGGCCCCCGGAATGTGCAGCTGGCAAATCCATCGCTGCCCGCGCGTTGCGCGAAACGATCAAGGCCCTAGCGTCGGCGACAGATCCCGAGGCGAGGGAGCAGCTAGCATCGGCGATCACCAGCCTGGCCCGCGCAGTGCGCATCGAACCCGAGGCCGGTCCAACTCTTCAGCGGAACGGCGCCGGCGAGCCGCGCAGATACTGGGTCGAACGATGAGGAGGGGGGGAGGGTCAAAGTCTAGGGCTAGGAGGGTTTTAACCGCTTGGGGTCCCACGCGCAGAATTTCTTTTGGTGTGCTGCGAAATCATTATCAAAACGGATTTTTCAAAGATGCCTCGCGGAGGAGCTAGACCGGGCGCAGGCCGCAAGCGCGGTTCTAAGAACACGCCAAAGTTGTGTCTCATCAGCGAGGAATTGCCGGATCAGCGCAAGCCAACAGCTGCAGAGCGCATGCGAGCTTTGAAGCGCCAGGTCGCACTGCTGGTCGCCGACGACATGGATGAATCCAAGATCGCCGCCGTGATGGGCATACCTTTGGAGCGCCTCAGGGCAATCTTTGCGCATGAGCTGGAGCATGGGCGCGAGATCGTAAGAGCCGAAGTGCTTGCCGGGCTCACCGCAGCCGGTGATGCAGGCAGCGTGAGCGCATTTCGGGCGCTGGAAAATCTGACTGCGCTTCCATTGTCAGGGGATCCGCTGAAATCGCCCGCGGAGCGCTCAGCTGGCTACGTCAGCAAGAAGGCGCTTCGCCAAGCAGCTGCAGAAACTGCTAGCGGACCTGGCTCAGAATGGGGTGATGATCTCCTCGCGCCCAGCGTGATAGCGGAGAAGCCGAATTGATGGGCTTCGAAACAGACCGCCTTGCATCCGTGACATCGCAACTGTGCATCGAGCACACCGTGGCTTGCGGGCGCAGGTTCAAACACCTTTCGCGCGATGACCTGGTCGCCGCGTATATCGCTCATCTTGGCAGTCTCCTGCTGCGCGATGACCCGGCTGCATTTTCCCTTCACCAGGAGTTGGCCGGCGAATTGGCGCTGCGCGGCGAGCCGTCACCAGCCGAGGCATCGTTTGCGATCCAAGCGCTATTTGATGCGAACCGCCGACTGGCGACTGCGGAATTCCAAGACCAAGTTCTCCGGCGCTACGTCCTCGGTGACAGTTGAGCACGAAAAGCAAGCCCCGGCAGGATCTGTATCGAGCCCGGCAGAAGGCTGGTCGGCGGGTGCTCTTGGTCGAGGTTGATGAACTTCTGTTCGACCGCTTGGTCGAATGCCGAAGAATTGAGAGCTACCAAGAGGATGACCGGGAAAAAAGCGCTCGCGTCCTTGAGGCACTATTGGCGGACTGGACGGCATTTGTGACGCGTCACCACACAGACCCTCTGTCGCCAGTAGTGTTGGTCACAGAATCAACGCGAGACGCAAATGACTCTTCTCGAAAAGTTCAACCTCAAGAGCGCCCCGATGACGATTGAGGCCCGGGTTGCCACCGTGGTGTCCCGCCTCGTGGCAGGCCCGCGGCCGGGGTATCTGTCGACCGCGGAAGAAGCTCTACGCGCAGCGCGCCGAGACCGGGATGAAATCGCCCAAGAATCCGGGCGGTTGATGAGCGTGCGTTTCAACGCACCGGATCACAGCAAACTCAGCTTTGATCCAAAAATCAGGGAATTGGAGCCGAAAGTCGCGAGGGCCGAGGGCAAGGTCCGCGGAGCACGCGAGCAACTCTTGGTGGCGCGCGATCGCGCAGCGAGAGCGCTCCTGGCTTCGTCGGGTGAAGCGATCGCGGAAGGGCATGCGGTGTTAAGTGAGCTTCTCGATCTGGCCGATCAAGTGGCAACCGCGATGCGAAACATCGACAACGATGCAGCCAAATGCGGAATCGAATCTCCCCGTGCGGTGGCGCATTCACCGACCTTGCAAGGCACGCTTCGGTATTTGCGGGGTTTGTTGAAATGATTTCCGTTTCCACACCATCCACATTCCGAAACGGCCGGCATTTGGATGGAGAGCGAGTGCGGGTTCCTCTGCTCGCGTGGAATCGCCGCATTGGGTCGGTTGTTGCTTCGCCCCCAGCAGCCGGCCCGATGCGGTTCGAAAGATGGAAGGCGGGAAGGCGCCTGGAGCTTGGATGATGGTAGGGTCTGCCATTGCGAGAATTGCTTCTGACGCGGGCGCTTCCCTCCCGCCAAAGTGTGACGTGAATGAGCTGATCGCCGTCACGTTCTCCCCGAACGGCCGCGCAGAAATAGTGACGGCTGATGGCCGGCGATTCACTGTCGTTTCACGGAACGAGGCTAGCGGGTTGAACGGGATTTGCGGTGAGGATTTGCGTGCGATACTCGGGGCCGGCGCCTCGCTCTCGCTGCCCGATAATCGGCTCCTCATGCTCGGCCGTCGGTCTAGTGGCGCGTTGTCGATAAGAGAGGCCGGGCGCGAATGAGCGGGCAGAAAAAGCCATCGATGTTGGCCAAGCTGGCGGGGCATGTTGGGAAACACCTGGCGCGAAGCTTTGTAAGCGAGCTTCGGCTTTCCGCCATCGAAGACAGGTTGGCGGCTCTCGATGGTCGGGATGGAGCAGACCAATCGATCGATGCCGCAGTAAAGGCTTTCAACAAAGCGCAAGTGCTTAAGGGCATCGAGCCGAACGGACCGGAAGCCAGTGCCATCTGGCGTTTTCGGGGTGGCGATCGATGAGCAAGATCGTATTGCGGGGCTATGCCGCACCGTTCAATCAGCAGGCGTTCGTCGCCGATAGTGGAGGTGGATTCAACGAAAGAATTCTTCCCCGCGCGTTCTCAGGCATGCTGCGTGATGGGAGGCCAGTGGCGCTTCAATTCGATACTCATGACCCCGCACCGGCGCTTGCGAGGTCGCAGGACGGCACCCTGACACTCTTCGAAGACGACTACGGCCTGGGCTTCGAGGCTTCACTGCCTGACACGCAGGGCAATTGGAGTATATGCCGCTCTGTCATCCGAACCCACGGCTACTGTTCAGTGAACTTTGCAAAGTGCTCCGCTCGACGCCTGGCACAGAAGGGAAGTTGGGGAACAGCGACTGATGAAATCGATTGGGCGGAGATCGACCACATCACAATTGCAGAGCGCGCGGTCTATAAGGGCACGTCAATCTGGCCGGCACATTGCGACTTAGATCGTGCACCTCACCGAATTCAGGACGCCGCAGATCGCTGGGCGCAAGGCTTCATGGAGGCAAATCGCCGTATTGCGGCCGCGCGCCGCGTGGAGGAATTGGTCGCACGCTCGAAAGCAAATGCGAAGCACCGTCCGCCCGAGCAGGATACGCAGTTTCTCTCATCCGTCCTCGCGCATGCGATGGCGGGCGGGGCAAATATGATCATCGGGCATGCAGCCTTTTCGAGGCGTTCATTCCGAAAGACAGGCTTCAAATGGTGAGCAATGCCCCGGCCACCGACCAAGAAACCATCGCTCGCCTGAAGCAATATGGCCGCGCAATTCATGGCATTGCGGCTGCCTTGGAATCCCGATTGGGTAAAGAGGTCCTGTATCAGGTCGAACTGATAGAGACGGTTCGTCTCGCGCACCGCGCCCTTGAAATAGGGCGACCAGGCGGCGCGCGAAAGATTCTGCGGACCGCGCTTGACGCTGCGCCGAAGGAAGTGGCCGAGCTCCCGCTGATCGATGCTTTACCTCCGATTTTCGAGGAGGGCTCCAATGACTAGCGCGGCAGTCCAAACGGCAATTTACGCCTTGGGCATGGATAGCTTGGACTATGTTCGCGGTGTGGATGCAAAGGTCGCCGCGGACGCCAAGGCGATCAAATCGTCTGAAGGCGTCGAGGTTCAGCAGGAAAAGGTCACCCGGGCAACCCGCACCACCGCCGATGCGATGGAAAAGCTGCTCGCACGGCTGGACCCCCGGATCCGCGCCGAGCAGCAACTCCAGAAGGTGATGGACCAGGTCAACCGGGCCCGGAACGAAGGGGTGGGCGCGTCGACTCAATACACCCGGGCGATCGAACTGGCGCAGCAGAAGGTCGACCGCTTCACCGCCGCCAATGACAACTCGGCCAAGGCGCTTCAGGCCTTCCACGGCGGCCTGAATACGGCGCGCAATGTGCTGGCCGCCTTTGGCGTGTCACTGGGCATCGCCGCGGTGGTGCAGTTCGGCAAGAGCGTGTTCAACGCGACGGCTGATCTGCAGGAGCAGGCCGACCAGGTCCTCGGCGCCGGCGGCAATGTCGAGGCGCTCCAGGCGCTACGGGGCACGTTCCTCCAGAATGGCATCGCGGCGGAGGCTGGCGACAAGATACTCGCCCGCCTGACCCGTACCCTCGGCGAAGCCGCGGACGGGTCTGACAAGGCGCAGGGTGCCTTCAAGAAGCTCGGCCTGGGCGCCAAGGAATTGGCCGGCACCAGCGCCGACGCGGCCCTGCCCTTGATCGCCAAGCGGCTGCTGGAGATCGAGGACGCCTCCGCGCGCGCCAAGATCGAAACCGATCTCTTCGGCAAGAGTGGCCAGCAGCTGGAATCGGCACTCGCCGCACTGGCCAGCGGCTCGATCAATGACCTGATCAAGCGGGCCAAAGAGCTTGGCATCGTGATCGATGAGCAGATGATCAAGAAGGCCGATGAGGCCAAGGACAAGATGGAATTGTCCTGGATGAAGCTGCAGACCGCGATGGCGCCCATCGTGGTCGAGTGGGTCAACGCCTTCTCCCAGATGACCGAAGGGGTGGGCGGCACCACCTCCCAGCTCGAAAAGCTGATCGACAAGATCAAGGTGTTCGCGGCCGTCGCGGCCGGCGCGCGGATCGGCAGCCTGGTGGGCGGTTTGCCCGGTGCCGTGGTCGGCGGCGCCGCAGCTGGCCTGGCCGCCTATGGTGCGACCAACACGCCATTCGATGACACCACCACGGCGGAACTGGAGGCCAAGCTCCGGAGCCCCACCCTGACCGAGGCCGGACGCGCTTACATCCAGCAGCAGATCAATGCGCGCGTTCCCTATCGCGGCCTGGTGACCCAGGCGGCGCGGAACATGGATACCGAGGCTGTCACGGTCAGCGCGACTCGTGATGGAGGCGCGCCCGGTTGGAAGCCGACCAAGGAAGACGTCGCCAACGCCCAGAAGCTGAAGCAGACCTTCGACAGCTATCTGGTGACGCAGCAGGAGTCGGCGCGGCTTGCCACGCTGACCACCCAGCAGCGCACAGCGGAACAGTCGGTGATCGCCGCCGCGCAGATCGCGCAAAAGGAAGCCGATGCGGACCACCAGGTCGCGGAAGCAGAACTAATACGCACCTATGCCGAAGCCGCGCAATATCTGGGCGAGGTGCGGACTCAGAAGGTCCTGACCGTGGAAGCGGCCAAGGCTGCGGCTCCCCTGGAGCGCGAAATCAACAACCAGATCAAGCTCGGCGAGGTCGCGCTGACCAGCAGCGTCCACCAGCGCGAACTGGCGCTGGAGATCGCGCAGCAGGAACTGGTGCTGGGCCGCGATCTCACACAGGTCGAAAAGGACCGGCTGAAGGTCAAGCAGCAGCAGAACGATGCGGCGCGGCTGAACGACTACATGCAGAACATGCGCGAAGAGGTCAGCCTGGCCGGCATGTCCGCCGATGAGCGCGAGCGGCACCATGCCGTGCTCCAGGCCATGCGCATGACCCATGGCGAACTCACCGCCGGGCAAGCCGCCGAGATCGACAACCTGGTCAAGGCGCGTCAGGAGACCGAGCGTTGGCGCGAGATGACCGACCAATTGGTCAGCGGCCTGACCAGCGGCTTCCAGAATTTCTTCATGGACGTGTTCAACAAGGGCAAAGACGCCTTCAGCGGCCTCTGGAACACGATCAAGCAGATGTTTTTCCAGATGCTGGCCGCGATGGCCACGCAGGCGCTGGTGCAGCCGATCATTGTTCCCATCGTTACACAGATGATGGGCGGATTCGCCACAATGGGAATGTCCGGCGGGGGCGGCGCGATGGGCGCACTCTCTGGCATCGGGCAAATCGGACAGATGAGTTCGTTCGGTGGTGGAAATTTCCTCGGCCTAAGCGCCGGACCGGGCGGGATGTTTGGGGGGCAGGGCCTTATCAATGGGCTGGGAGGGATGTTGGGTTTCGCAACGCCGACATCCGCCGCTTCCATAGCTTCGTCGTCGGCCGGGCTGTCCGGGGCTATGGGCGGCATCAGCACTACCAGCATTCCTGCGATGCAATCTGGTTCGCTGTTTGGGAGCTTGAGCTTAGGCAGCTTCGCCGGCGGTGTCGGCCTCGGCATGCTCGGTTCGTCCCTGCTGTTCGGGAACAAGAATGACGCCAGCTTGGGCAGCATGGGTGGCGCAGCCGCTGGCGCTCTGGCCGGTACCTTCCTGTTCCCCGGGGTGGGCACCGTCCTGGGCGGATTGATCGGCGGCCTTGCGGGCGGTGGCCTCGGGTCGATGACCGGCTCCAGCAACCAGGGCGCGATCTCGAATTTCACCAACGGCGGCCTGGGCAACACCCTGTTCAAGCAGGGCGGCGGCAACAACGGCCAGATGGCAACGTCCGCCAGCGCCGCAGTCAATGAGGCGATCCGCACCCTTCAATCGGCCGGCGCGAACGTCTCGCTGGGCAACATCACCGGCCTCTCGATCGGCTCCGACAAGAGCTACATTTACGACAGCATGGGCGGCAAGCAGAAGCTCGCCGGGGGCGATGTCGAGGGCGTTGTGGCCGGCGTGCTGGAGCGCATCTTGCCCAGCATTTCCGGCGCAACCTCCGAGGCGCAGGCTGTCATTGCGAAATATCAAGCCAATGGCGGCGTCAACGCCGGTAACCTGCAGCAATTGATGACGGACCTGGGCAGCGCCAAGAACTTCTCGGAGTCCCTGAAGAACCTGAAACAGGCCGATGAGGTCCTGAGCGATTTCGGTCAGCGCCTGCAGGCGATCAACCAGCAGTATGACCAGCTGGCGACGACGGCTCAGGAACTCGGCCAGGACATCTCCGGCCTGACCGATGCGCGCACCGGCGCGATCCGCAATCTGTTCGAAGGCTATCTCCAGAACCTCGAAGCGATGGGCGCCGCGGTCAACGACAGTGGCGGCGCGTGGGCGCAGCGAGCCGACGCGATCGCGCTGGCGGAAGAGAACGCCGCCGAAGCGGCCGGGGCGCTGGGCGAAGGCCTGGACCGCGTCAGTGCTGCTGCAGCCCGCGCGCGCGGCGCCATGGCCGAGGATTTCAACAAGGCCGTCAGTGACGCCATCCTGCAGATCACCGACCCGATCCAGCTCAAGTACAACCAGATGCTGGAGATGCAGGCGCAGCGGATGAACGAGGCGGCGGCGGCCGGCGCTGATCTGAACAAGGTTCTCCATCTCAACACTCTCGAAATGGAATCCGCCGACCGCGAGATTGCGGCGCAGAAGGCGGCAGCCGAAGCACAGAAGGCCGCCGAGGCCCAGGCGGCGGCGGCGGAAGCCGCGCGCCAGGCCGCCCTGGCGCAGCAGGCGGCGCTCGATGCGGCGGCGGACGCGGCTGCGCAGGCGCTGCAGCAGTCGGCGGCCCTGCAGAAGCTGTCCGACTTCAACCGCGACATCGCGATCCAGATCCTGCGGTTCGTCAATCCCGCTCAGGCTGAATATCAGCAGTTGCTGGTGACGCAGGCCGACCGCGTGCGCCAGGCCATCCTCGCCGGTGCCGATCTCAATGAGGTCTACCGTCTCAACAATTTGGAACTGACCCAGCTTTCTAATCAGCCCTTCCTGAAGGGCCTTACCGAGGAAATCACCGGCCTGAGCCGCTCGGCGCAGGAGGCGGCGGATGCCGCGAACCGGACGGCGCAGGATTGGGGCAATGCCGAAGACGCCCTTAGACGGGCACGCAAAGCCATACTGGTCTCTGACCCAACGCTTTCCCCACGGGATCGTTACACCAACACCCGCACCCAGCTGGATGAGCTGCTCGCCAAGGCGCGCACCGGCGACGCTGCCGCGGCAACTGACTTCGCGAGCTTCTCAAGCCAGTTCCTGCAAGCGTCTGTCGCCTTTAGCGCTTCAGGGTCGGCCTATCAGGACGACCGCACATATGTGATCAATGCCCTGGGCGAATTGGAGCGCTTCTCGGTCGATCGCGCCGACGTGGCAGAGCGCCAGGCCGCCAGCGCCGAAGCGGCAATCCCGCTGCTTCAGGCCATCCTTGATGGTATTCAGGCACAGACCACCGAGAACAAAAAGTCCAACGATCAGATGAAGGCAGAAGTTAATAGCCTCAAGCGCGAGATACAGGCTTACGCGATCCAGCAGCGGTTGGCTGGTTAAGCGGGGCTGTCTTCATCGAGGGATCAGCGGTAAAAGGGCTTTGCGCTCTCAAATTAGCTGCCGTGGACCGAATTTACTTCTTTCATGCTCCCGCCGCCCAGATGATTAAAATCGGCGTGACCGGCAACTTGCTGAAGCGCCTGCGCGATCTTCAGGCCGCTTCGCCGTTGATGCTTGAATTGCTCGCTCACATGCCCGGCACCGCCGCGCTGGAACGCGAAATTCATGGCCGGCTCGTAGGCCTTCGCTCCCACGGCGAATGGTTCAAGGACGCCCCGCCCGTACGGGAATTCGTCGGCGCCGCCCTGCTGCATGACCAGCGGATTCCGCGGGCGGTTTGCCGAACACCGAAGGTGATGCGCGCTGTGCACGAGGTCCGGCGCCTGACCTACCTTTCAGAGGACGACGCGCTGCAACTGGTGGCGAGGAACAGGACGATCGCGTCGACCATAGATCGAGGACGGATGCGGGCCGCAGGGGCGCTCATTGCCCAGGCGCATGCGGAATTTATCTCCGGCGCGCCGCGGACATCCCAATAACTCTGCAAATTTGCAGAGTTCTGGGCGGGTGCCCGAGCCGCGGACTTCACAAACGCCATTATTGATGTATGTTTACACCGTTGAGTCGCCATAATGATGTAGGTTTACATGACCCCCGAACAATGCCGTGCCGGCCGGGCGCTCCTGAACTGGACCCAAGACGTCCTGGAAAGCAGGTCTGGTGTGGCCAAAAAGACCTTGGCCGATTTTGAGCGGGGCGCGCAGATCCCGCACCGGAAGAGCTTGCTGGAGCTGCAGTACGCCTTGGAGGCGGGTGGGGTGCAGTTGATCCCGGAAAACGGCGGCGGCGCCGGCGTCCGCCTGAAGGACGCAGCGCCCAGGCTGGTGCGGCGCCGGATTTCAAGGATCGACCGGGTCGCGACAATTGTGGTTTCCTATCGCGGTAGGGAATTCCAAGTGCGGTTTTCGACCAACATCCTGGATGATATCGGGCGGACGAATTACCCAACCGACAAGGCGATGGAGGAGGCGACGGACCGGCTCATGAATATGATCCTCCTGCGCGCCGCGGCCGCGATTGATGCGGGGCGTGAAGATCCGCGCGGCATGGTGGTGTTGGACAATCGGGACTTCCCGGAAGCGAGCTAGGGGGGCGGATGAAAAGCGCGAACGACAATCCCAAGCGGACCGGGCGGCGCCGGCGGGGCGCTCTTATTTTTCCGCCGTTGAAATTCGTCAGAAGTCAGCCTGGTCGGACGCACCCGCGGCGCGACTATTGGGCCGTCGAGCCCACCGGCCAATACATGGTCGACTGCGACACCGGTGCGGCGATGGCCCAAGATTACTTGGAATATCTGGTCGAAGGCGGAAACAGCGGATGGACTATCCTTCCCGACACCGTTCGCGAAATTATTGCGAGGGGCGACAACAGCGGCCTGTTTGTCGGTTTCATGGGAACGATAGGGCAGGCCCTGGCTGCGTCGATGCTTCGGTCACCAGAAGTCGCAAGTTTTATTGCTGACCGCCACCGCGCCGGACAACGCCAACTAGTGGACGAATTGCGCAACCGAAAGAAAAAGGGAGACCGTTATGAAAACTGATTATGCCGCCACCTGCCGCAAGCTTCACAGCGAATTATTTGCCCGCCGCCGCGCGCCCTTAGAAGCGCTGATGTCGAGGTCAAAGGAGATGGGAATGACGGCCAAAGTCGAAGCTATTCATGGAACCCATTGGGTGGATTTCATGGACGAGGAAGATCGGTGTTTGGGCCGCCTGCCAGTATCCGAGACAGAAGCATCACTGCTGTCTGTCACGAGGGGCCTATCCTAAGAACGGCTCATCTTTTTTCGTAAGAGCGCGCTCTGTAACGATCAGCGCGACATAGTCGGACAGATCACGAGGATTGAACACGCGACCTACGACAGTCCACATCCTGCGATTTTTTGGGTCCATCCTATTAGCGCCCTGAGAAGTACTAGGATCAAGAATCTCGTCGCCGATTGTTGGGATAACTCCAGCGAAGTCGGATAGGCTGAAATCGTGTTGCCCGTCTGCGATCGCGCCGTCGGCCTGTTGGTAATGAAGGCGGATTGTTACTTCGGTCATTTCAATCTCTCGTTTAATACGTCCGCAAATGGCGAAAAGCCCCGTCGGCATGTCACCGACGGGGCCCGCGACGGCTGCTATTTCTTTCCGCCTTTGTCGGGGCGCTGAGTCAGCGCAGTGGCTCCGAGCGAGCGGATTTCCTTGTTGGACAGCGACCCGGGGTCGCGCATGGCCTTGGAGGCAATGGACCCAGTGTCCTTGCCAGTCTTTTCGTTTTTGGACATGATTTGAACGTTCCTTTTGCGAGTCTGAGCCATGAAGGTGGCTCGGCCTTTGCAGGGATGAGTTGGCCGGTCACTTTTCCTTGCTGGGTGGAGTGGCCGGTCAGACCTGCCCCATAACGAGGGGGCCATTCGCGGAATCCGTCAACCCGGAATACTTTCTCGCATGCGGCATTTTTCGCTTGTGGTCTCAAGCTGAAATGCCTGCGAATCACTTTGCGATCTTCGGTTTCGCATAAATTGCAAGGGCCGCCGCGCCGACCCATGCTATACGGGGCCATGCGGTGGCGCCCAGCTTTGATAGCCCTTGTCCTGATCCTGGCTTGCTTAGGAACTCTCTACGCGATCTCAAATCCCGGTCGGATGGAGTTGCGAGGGACCGGTGATGCCGCAGCTTGGATACAGGCCTGGTGGAGCATGGCAGCAATTCTGGTTGCTCTGGTTTATCCGAGTTGGGAGGCCGAGGTGCGCGCGGACGCCGATTATAAGCGGCAACGGCAGTTACTGGCTCAACTGGTAGTCTCCGCCAAAGCGCTTTTAAAGCAGGCAGCGGATAGTAAAGAAAGCGTCCCAAAGGCAATGGCTTTCGGTCAGAAAACCCCTTCAGCGCCATGGATCGCCGTACGAGATTCTCTTGCTAATTTTCCGGTAACTAGCCTCCGCACAGCGAGCGAAGCTCAACACTTGATGGCGGTTCGGGCAGTGATGGCTGAAAGTGTCGCATTACTTTCGAAGGCCCACAGCGGAAGCCTGGCTTACATCGGGATGGCCTCCTTAATTAGTGAAATGCTCAATGGCGCCGAACGGTCGTTTCGTGCACTGCAGGAATAGCCGCTGCATTGCCTCTAGATGAGGAATGTTTTCAGTGAGCGTGTATTTTATCCAAGCTGGCGCGGGTGGGCGCATTAAGATTGGCTTCTCTCCCGTGCCAGAACGTCGGATCGCGTTTCTGCGGCGGTTCTCTGGCCCTGATTTGCATCGGTTGGCCGTCGTAGAAGGATCCCGCCGTCTTGAGAACTGCGTACATGTATTTCTGTCAGCGCACCGCGCACATGATGAATGGTTTGAGCCTCACCCAGACGTGCTTGCTGTTGTACAACGAGCGGCAGCTATGCCGCAGTGCAGGGGAGATAACCAAGACCTTGCCCGCCTAACGTTTACGGTTGAGGAGCTTGTTCCCTTAGCTGGACGCTGTGACGTAATTGGGAAAATGGCCCGTGAGACCCTAGGTTTCCAATATAGCTATAATTTTGCCGCGCTGGCGGGCCTGCTGGAACTCGCGGGCCATAATGATGAGAGCGGTTTATCCGCTGCTGCTAGGGATGGCGCTTGACCCATCACGTTCTGCACGGATCACCATCTTGCTTTTCGCCTGCGGCCACGACCTTTAGTGCCCCGGCCGGCGACGGCGGCGGAAGATTCTTTAAGGGGACAACATCACTAGGGATTTTGGCGGCCAAGGTCGGTTCGCTGGATGCTGATAGAACAACCTGGGTGTCCTAGTTCAAAATTCTCCGGTACCAAGGTAGCGACAAGCGATCGTGGCGCGCCAACCGAACTAGCCCGACGTAATAAGCCGCCTGACTCCTGATCTCGGTGAAGCGATTTGGTTCAAGTATGCGATCCGATGACTGGAATTCACCACCAGTCAGCGCCTCGAACAGTTCCCCCTCTTTTTCGAAGAGAGCCTTCATCCTAGTGCTTCCCAAGTATTCCCCAACCGTAGCGCGCATGCGGCCGATGCGCAGTGTCCGCGACACTAGGTCGGCTTCTAATGCGCGGTCTTTCACATTGTCATGGACAACGACTGCGCGAAATTTCTTGCCACATGCCGGCTTACAGCATGACCAATAATCTATCGCCGCATCCGCGGCGGCATCTACTTCCTTGATAAGCTCGCCAATGCGTTCCTCAATGTATTTTTCGCGGTGTTGCCACAGACCAATGACAATGACCCCCCCAACGGTCAACGCACTAGTGGCGAGGATCTTCAGTGCCTCGAAGAACCAGTTAACTTCGTGGGGTTGGGGAAGCGCCTGCGGAACATCCACGTTTAGCGCGCTCTGGCCGCTGCAACTGCTTTTGACAGATACTTCAACGCATCGGCTTTGAACCCCTCGAGTGCAGGATCGGTCACTCGAACGGAAAGAATACCAGCAACCCTTTCAGGCGGGATTCCGGCCGACGTGCGTACGATGCCGCCGAAAATTTCTTCAAGGAAGGACGAGCTGAAGCCGGCCACACCATCTAGACTAACAACCACGGTGTCGCCGGTGGCTTCAACGGCGGCCAAAACGGCTGGCCGGAGCCACTTCTCGCGAAACTCCTCGCCACTGAAATCACCATCCTTCCGGCGTCGACCGCCTGGATATTGGGTAAAGTCTGAAACCTTGACGATATGCTCAGTCATTTCTAAGGAACTTTCACAAACGACGCTTCGATCTCGACGAGGGTCCCTTGCAGAGGGTGGTCCTTGAAGTTTATCACCGGGCTGTGCCCCGCGCTTGCGACGAATTCGCCGTGCCGGCTCACTATGCGCAGCTTGCCAGCGGGCAGGCCATCAACCATCTCCCTGATTTTTGCCAAGCCCCAACCTCGATTTTCCGCGCCAGTCGCGGTAGCGGCGGGTTTCATGGCAGCGCTGATCGCCTGGCCGTCAAATTGAGGGTCGGTCGGATCATAGCGGAGACTGAAATCCTTGACGAACGCATCGATCAGCGGTTGAAGCCCCCGAGTCCTCGGCAAGCTAACCGGGATAGAGATTCCTTGGTCGTAGAACGCGACTGTCAGCCTTCCGGTTGCGCGATTCGCGGACGCGGTGAACCACCAGTTTTTAAGATGGCGGCGCCCGTGGAAATGCGGATCGGGGTACGCATGATCCTTGACGTTGTTCATTGCCTCTAGGATCGCGGAATAGAGCGGGACGCTGCTCGTATTCCCCATCCCCATAAAGCTGAAAACGCTTTCGAGAACTGATTCCGGGCCGCTGACCTGAGTAGGCTCGACTTTCACCCCGGCGCGCAACTTCGCAGTTAGCACGTCCTTTGCTGCAACGTCTGGCACGCTTGGCTCAATGCCCAATAAGCCAAAGAACCCCAAGTCACGCATCGTCTGTCGGACCTCGGGATTCCACGCTTTCAAGCTGACCGCAAACTGGTCGATGCCCTGGATGGTGCGCCGAACGTCATAGATTGACGCCAGTACCAACGCGGCGCTTGTGCTCACGGCCTGGACGGCCGAGAAATCGAAATAGCTTCTAAGTGTCGGAATTTTCGACTGGTGCTTTGCAGTCGAAGCTGGGATTCCGCCGCGCAATACCAATCTCGTTCGGCGTCGAATAAGATCCAAGAATCTAGCGGTTTCTTCAAAATTAGTATCGAAGCACAACACTCTGGGAGGCAGATTTCTGCTGCCCAGTCTCGCGGCAACCGTGCCGTGTTGCGTCGTGAGAAAACCGATGTGCCATTGTGACTTTGCACGGCGCTTGCGCGCGCGCCGCTGGCGGTTAGCAAGCCAATGCCGGAAGCGAACTGTGAGACGCTTCAACGCAAATCCCCGAATTATTATTGTGGGTTATATTGTGGGTTAAAACTGATAGAGACGAAATAAACACAACAAAAACAGAACGTTAATCCAAAACGTGGCGGATGGGGTGAGATTCGAACTCACGGGACCCTTGCAGGCCCGGCGGTTTTCAAGACCGCTGCCTTAAACCACTCGGCCACCCATCCGTAGGGTTTCTCTAGCTTTGGCAGGCGTTTGGAGCAACCTCGTTGAGCCTGCGGCCCCGGTCCAGTAGCCTTGGCGGGTAATTTCCGGGCGTGATTCGGACCATGCGGCTTGTTGCAAGATTTTCCGGTGTTTCGGCTGCCGCCCTGCTGGCGGCCTGCGCGACCCAGCCGCCGCCGCCACCCCCGCCGCCCCCGACCGTCCAGGTGCCCGCCAGCGCCGGGGTCTACAAGGTCGGCCAGCCCTACCAGATCGAGAATGTCTGGTACTATCCGCGCGAGCAGCCCGATTATGACGAGACCGGCATCGCCTCCTGGTACGGGCCGACCTTCTACGGCAAGAAAACCGCCAACGGCGAAATCTATACTGGCGACATGCTGACTGCCGCCCACAAGACGCTGCCCATGCCGGTCAATGTCCGCGTCACCAATCTGGACAATGGCAAGTCGCTGGTGGTGCGGGTGAATGACCGCGGACCATTTTCGCGCGGACGCATCATCGACCTGTCGAAGCGCGCCGCCGAGTTGCTGGATATCATCCAGAGCGGAACGGCCCGGGTGCGGGTGACCTATATGGGCCGGTCAAACCTGAACGGGGGCGCGCCGCCGCCCGAAACCCCGCCCGCGATCGCCAGCGCGGTCCCGGCCGCCCCCAGCGGCAAGGTGGACACCGCCGCCCTGGGTATCCTGCCGGGCGCCGCGGTGGCGCCGCCTGCGAAGATTCAGGGGATGCCCGCGCCCGCATCGATCCCGGCCGACATGTTCGCCGATGTCCAGCCGACCGGGCAGGTGACCCAGGTTCCGGTACCGCCCGCCACCCGGCTCTATGTTCAGGTCGGTGCTTTCACCAAGCGGGAAAACGCCCAGGCGATGCTGAACAAGCTGGGCGGAAACCTGCAGATATCGCCGCTTCAACGCGGTGGACAGACCCTCTATAGAGTCCGTACCGGTCCCCTGACTTCCGTCAAGGATGCCGACACCGCCCTGTCGCGGATGAGCGGCGCCGGCGCCAACGACGCCCGTATCGTCGTAGACCAGTAACCCGTCGGGAGACACCATGCTTCGCCGCTTCTGTCTGTATCTGTGTTTGCCCCTTGGCATGATGTTGGGTTTGGCCCTGCCGGCGCAGGCCCAGATCCAGAGCAACGCCAAGCATGCGTTGCTGATGGATGCGACGACCGGGCAGGTGCTGTGGCAGAAGGACGGCCTGGTGGCGAACCCGCCGGCCTCCATGTCCAAGCTGATGACGCTCGATCTTCTGTTCGGGCGGCTCAAGGATGGCCGCGTCAAGCTGACCGATACATTCCCGGTGTCCGAGCGCGCCTGGCGCACCGGTGGCTCGCGCATGTTCCTGGATGTCGGCACCCGCGTTTCGGTGGAAAACCTGATCCGGGGCATCATCATCCAGTCCGGCAATGACGCCTGCGTCGTGGTCGCCGAAGCTTTGGGCGGCACGGTGGAAGGCTTTGCCGACATGATGAACGCCCGCGCCAAGCAGCTCGGTCTGAACCAGTCCCATTTCGTCAATCCTGACGGCCTGCCGGAGCCGCCGGGCCAGATGATGAGCGCCCTGGACCTGGCCAAGCTGTCGCGCCACCTCATCACCGAATATGCGCAATATTATCCCTACTTCAGCGAACGCGAATTCACCTGGAACAAGATCCGCCAGCCCAATCGCGATCTGGTGCTGGGCATGCTGCAGGGCGCCGATGGGCTGAAGACCGGCCATACCGATGCCGCGGGTTACGGCATCGTGGTGTCGGCCAAGCGCGGCGACCAGCGCTTGATCCTGGTGCTGAACGGGCTGCGCTATCCGCAATACAAGAACGACTATTTCCCCAATATCCGCCGCGCCGAGGAAGCGGTGCGGGTGATGGAACTGGCGTTCCGCGAATTTCGCTCCTATCCGGTGCTGAAGACCAACCAGATCGTCGGCGAGGTGCCGGTGCTGGAAGGCGTGGATGAAAGCGTGCCGGTGACGGCCGCCAAGGCGCTGAATGTCACCATGCAGGTGGAATCGCGCAAGGGCATGAAGACCCAGCTGAAGCCCAATGCCGGTCTGAAGGCGCCGATCTCCGTCGGCCAACGGGTCGGCACCCTGGTGGTCACCGCTCCGGATTTTCCGGCCTTGAGCGTTCCGGTCTATGCGGCGGAAGCCGTGGCCCAAGTGGGTCTGATCGGCGGGCTGTGGAACAGCGTGAAGCGCAAGGTCTGGAAGTGATACGGCGGTGACAGGTCGCTTTATCACCCTGGAAGGCGGCGAGGGCACCGGCAAGTCCACCCAGATACGCCGCCTTGCGGCCACGCTGAAAGACAAGGGCATCACAGTCCTGTGCACCCGCGAGCCCGGCGGTTCGCCCGGCGCCGAGGAAATCCGCAAGCTGATGGTGGAAGGCGAACCCGGACGCTGGGACGCTGTCACCGAAACACTGCTGGCCTATGCGGCCCGGGCCGATCATGTCGCCCGCACCATCGGGCCGGCGCTGCTGACCGGGACCTGGGTGATCTCCGACCGCTTCAACGACTCCACTTTTGCCTATCAGGGCGTGGGGCGCGGACTGGCGCGCGAGACCATCCGCCGGATCGACAGCGCGGTGCTGGATGATTTCGCGCCGGACCTGACCTTGATCCTCGACCTGGATGTGAAGATCGGGCTGGGACGGGCGCTGGCGCGCAGCGGGGCGGAAACCCGCTTCGAGAAATTCGGCGCCGACTTTCATGAACGGCTGCGCCAGGCCTTTCTGGATATCGCCAAGCGCAGCCCGGAACGCTGCCGGGTGATCGACGCCTCGGGAACCGAGGAACAGGTGGCCGAGGCAATTTTCGCCGCCGTCAGCCGGCGTTTCGATCTATAAGCGCCCCATGGCCAAGCGTTCCGCCGCACCCAATGACAGCGACCGTATCGAGGGATTTGCCCATCCCCGCGAGACGGCCGTCCTGCTGGGCCAGGACGTCGCGCTGGCGCGGGCCGCACGGGCGCTCAGGGCAGGGCGTCCGCCCAGCGCCTGGCTGATCACCGGCCCGCCGGGCATCGGCAAGGCCACTTTTGCCTACCGGATCGCGCGCTATCTGCTGGCCTTCGGCGCGACGGATGCGGGCCCTGAAGACCTTTCGGTGCCGCCGGATCATGCGGCCACGCGGCAGGTGACGGCCCAGTCGCATCCGGGCCTGCTGATTTTGAAGCGGGCGATCAATCCCAAGACCGGCAAGCTGATGACGGTGCTGTCGGTGGACGAGATCCGGCGGCTGGCGGATTTCTTCGGCATGACCAGCGGCGCCGGCGGCTGGCGGGTCGCCATCGTCGATACCGCCGACGACATGAACGACAATGCCGCCAATGCGCTGCTCAAGATGCTGGAAGAGCCGCCGCCCAATGCCATGCTGCTGCTGCTGTCCAACATGCCGGGACGCTTGCTGCCGACCATCCGCTCGCGCTGCCAGCGGCTGGAACTGCGCCCGCTCGACGGCACCGCGCTGGAACAGGCGCTGGCGCAGCACCTGCCTGATGCCAGCCAGTCGGAACGTGCCTCGCTGGCGCGGCTGGCGGGCGGCAGCCTGGGCGCGGCCCTGACACTGGCCACCGGCGAGGGCGCAACCCTGGCCAAGGAAGCCGACCGGCTGATCGACAATGCCCGCGAGCCGGACTTGTTGGCGCTGCTGACGCTGGGCGAAAAGCTTTTCCGCACGCGCGACGGTCTGGAATCCTTCGGCAATTTCCTCACCGGGGCGCTGGCCGACCGTATTCGTGCCCGCGCCCATGGCGGAGCTGAGGGACTGGAACGCTGGGTGCAATTGCTGGGACGGATGGAGCAGGGCTTCGGCCGGGCCGCCGCCCTCAATCTCGAACCGCGCCAGACAGTGCTGAGCACGGCGCGCGACATGGCGCGCGTGGCGCGGGGCGGAGCGCTCTAGATGCTGGTCGACTCCCATTGTCATCTCGATTTCCCGGAGTATGCCGGCAAGGTGGACGAAGTTCTGTCGCGGGCCCGCGCCGCCGGCGTCGGCGTTTGCGTCAGCATCGGGACCGAGCTGAAGCGCTTTCCCGGCGTGAAGGCCGTGGCCGAAGCCCATGCCAATGTCTGGTGCAGCGTCGGCGTGCATCCGCACGAGGCCGAAAAGGAATTGCTGAACGACGAGGCGGCGCTGGTGACCGAGGCCGCCCATCCCAAGGTCGTGGCCATCGGCGAAACCGGCCTGGACTATTATTACGAGCATTCCCCGCGACAGCCGCAGCAGGAGAATTTCCGCAGCCATATCGCGGCGGCGCGGCGCACGGGACTGCCGGTGATCGTCCACACCCGCGATGCCGATGACGACACGATTGATATCCTGCGCGAGGAAATGGCCAAGGGCGCCTTCACCGGTGTGATCCATTGCTTCACCGGCACCCAGAGATTGGCCGACGCCTCGCTGGAACTTGGTCTCTATATTTCCGTGTCTGGCATCGCCACCTTCAAGAACTCCGCCGCGCTGCGCGACGTGATCAAGAGCGTGCCGCTGGACCGGCTGCTGGTGGAAACCGATGCGCCCTTCCTGGCGCCGATACCGCACCGGGGCAAGACCAACGAGCCGGCCTTCGTCACCCACACTGCTGCCATGCTGGCGGAGCTGAAAGGCGTCAGCGGCCAGGAACTGGCGGACGCCACCACCGCGAATTTCTTCCGCCTGTTCTCCAAGGTCGTGCCGCCCGCATGACGCTTGAGGTTCGCATTCTGGGCTGCGGTTCCTCAGGTGGCGTGCCGCGCATCGCCGAGGGCGCCCCCAACTGGGGCGTTTGCGATCCGGGCAACCCGAAAAACCGCCGCAGCCGTTGTTCCATTCTCGTCAGCCGCAAAAGCGCGGACGGTGAAACGCGCGTGCTGGTGGATACTTCGCCCGACCTGCGCGAGCAGATTCTGGCCGCCAGGATTGGCCGGCTGGATGCGGTGCTGATCACCCACGACCATGCCGACCAGACCCATGGCCTGGATGACCTGCGGGTGGTGACCCTGAACCACAAAGGCAAGCTGCTGGACCTGTGGTCGGATGCCTTCGCGCTGGAAAGCCTGCGCAAGAAATTCGGCTATGTGTTCAAAAGCCCGCCCGGCAGCGACTATCCGCCCATCGTCGCGGCGCATGAGATCGCCGAACCCTTCGCGCCCTTCCAGATCGCGGGGCCCGGCGGACCGTTGCCGGTGCTGGCCATCGGCCAGGGCCATGGCCGCATCCGCAGCCTGGGCTTTCGTTTCGGAAAAATCGCCTATTCGCCGGATGTCGACGCGCTGGACGAGACCGCCTTCGCGGCGCTGGAAGGACTGGACTGCTGGATCGTGGATGCCCTGCGCCATACGCCCCATCCCAGCCACGCCCATCTGGGACGCACGCTGGAATGGATCGCGCGGGTCAAGCCCAGGCGCGCCATCCTCACCAACATGCATATCGACATGGATTATGACGCGCTGCTGCGCGAGCTGCCGCCGGGCGTCGAGCCCGGCTATGACGGCATGACCATCACAGCCTGAAAAGAAAAAGCCCGCCTCCCTCCAAGTGGAGAGAGACGGGCTTGAAGCAGATTCTCGTTACTGCCGGCCTTGCGCATCCTCGGCGTAGTTGTGCTGCAGGGTCGGGCTGCGGTTGAAGGCCAGGCGCGTGTCGACCTGCCCCGCCGCGAAGCTGGCGCGGTGGTAACGCCCCGGCGTCGCATAGACGATGTCGCCGGCATTGGCGGTGATCAGGCCGACACCCTCGATCAGGTAGTCGATCTTGCCTTCCGGAATGAACCAGAACTCATCGGTGTTGACGTGGAAGTGACCCCGGTTGGTGCTGGGTGGGGTGGGAACGCCCATGCCGCGGATGATGGCGAGCTGGTTTTCCTTGTCGTTGACGAAATAGCGCGGCCAGCCGGTGCCGCCGTTCGGATACTTGGCGACCACGTCCTTGAAGAAGTCCAGATAGGGCTTGTTGATGTCGTCATAGGGCACATTGCCGCCGGCGCGCAGATTTGGGGGATAGCTGATCTTTTCATACTTCTGGACGCCAACAGTGGCCGGCACCGGCTCGCCTTCATTGAAGGCATAGCTGGGCAGGGTGTCGTTGCGGCGCACTTCGAAGAACAGCGCCGGTTCGTCGCCCACCACTTCCAGGCTGTAGCGCATGCGCAGCGGGGTCTGGACCAGGAAGCCCTTGGTGGCGATGAACGGCTCCTGGCCCTGGATGTTGAAGCGGACCTGGCCGCCCCACACCACCCACACCGTGCGGTCATCGGCATAGAAGATGGTGCGGGTCTTTTCACCCGGTGCCATCTGGATCCACTGGGCGTGATAGCGGTCGGTCTTGACCACATCTTCCTTCCAGCTCTTCTGGCCCTTGTGCTTGGCCAGCACCTCGGTGATGCGGGTGATCGGCTTGTTGGGCGCGGAATAGGCGACCATCTTCTTGGGCACCCAGGACATGTACAGCTTGCGTTCCTGCGCAGCGGCCGGAATGACCAACAGTGCAAGCGCCAGCGCCGCAAATTTCGTGATGTTTCTCATGTTTGCGGTCCTTTACTGCTCGCCGCCGGCTTCAGGGCCGAAAGCGTGGAATGTGTAGGGATTGGCGTTGAAGGAAAGACGGGTATCGGTCTGGCCGTCGACGAAGCTGGCGCGGTGCCAGCGGCCGGGCGGCACGAACACGATGTCGCCGGCATCGGATTTCACCAGCCCGATATCCTCGATCAGATGCTCGATCTTGCCTTCCAGGATGAACCAGAACTCGTCACGGCCGACATGGAAGTGACCCTTGTTGGTCGGCGGCGGCGTGGGCACGCCCTTGCCGCGGATGATGTTGGACATGTTGCCTTCATCCATCATCACCAGCGAGGGATTGGGGCCCTTGACCGGGTCCTTGGCGACCACATCCTTGAAGAAGTCCACGAAGGGCTTGTTCACGCCCTGATAGGTGTCGGGCGCGTCACGCGTGGAGATCTTGATGTATTCGGTGCCGTCCGGCGCATTGGGCGGCTTGGGTTCGCCATTGTCGGCGGGGAAATTGGGATGCATGCCCGCGCGGGTCACTTCATAGCGCAGCGCCGGCTCGCTGCCGACATTCTCCATGCTGTAGCGCACGCGCTGCGGCACCTGCACCAGGAAGCCCTTGGACGCGGTGAACGGCTCCTGGCCCTCGATGTTGAAGCGGATCTGGCCCTGCCACACCACCCACATCACGCGGTCGTCGCCGTAATAGCGGGTCGAGACTTTCTCGCCCGGCGCCATCGACACCCAGCGCGTATCGAAGCGGTCGGTCTTGATCACCTGCTCGGTCCAGCTGGCCTGGCCCTTATGCTTGGCGAGAACTTCCGACAGGCGGACGACCGGCTTGTTGCTGCCATAGGCCGGCAGCTTGGTCGGCCGGGGCGAATAGGCCAGCAACGACTTGGCGGGTTGCGCCAGCGCGGGCAGGGCCGCGGCCGCCACCAGGGCGGCGGCACAGCCCAGCATGATCTGCTTCGAAATACGCATGCATGACTCTCCAGTTACGTGAAAAGGGAAATTCGGTGTCGGCCCCCGCGCATTTTGATGCGCCTTGAAGCTAGGCTCTCACTTTTGGTCCGGGGAGTAAATCGGCGGCAACATCGCATCTGTCGCAAACCTTCGCACCGGCAGCGTACTTGTTGCGATGCAGCAGAGAGATGCCGCCGCGCGCACTACGCCGCACTTGACTTAATGTCACCCGCGCCCAAACGTCATACCAAACAAGACAAAGCTGTTCGAGGAAAACCACCATGAAAAACCTGCAACGCCGTCACTTCATCGTCGGTGCGACCGCCGCGGCCGCGACTCTGTCCGCCGGGCTGACCACCAGCGCGCCGGCCTGGGCGCAGAAGATCAAGCACACCCCGCTTGATCCGGTGAACCCCAATATCCGGTTCGGCACCACCGGTTCGATCTGGGGCGAAGCGGGCGTGGGCGCGACGCGCATCTATTCCACCGAGCAGGCGATCAGGATGTGCTCGAAGGTGGGCCTGCAGGGCGTCGAGCCCTATGCCGGCGGCTGGGAAGAATATCGCAACAAGCCCGAAGCGCTGCTGAAGATCTGCACCGAAAACAACGTGCAGCTGATCGACGCCTCGAATGGCGGCAAGACCCAGTCGACCAACTTCATCGACAAGGAACAGATTCCCAAGACGCTCGCCGACCATGTCGCCTTCGCCCGCGACTTCCTGCAGGTGTTCGGATGCGCCCAGTGGAAGATCAACATGGGCGCGCGTCCGCCGGGTGGCCCCAATCCCGACCAGATGAAGCAGCTCTGCAACACGCTCAACGAGCTGGGCCGCCGTACCCTGGAATATGGCATCAAGCTCGCGCCGCATCCGCACATCTGGGGACCACTGGAGCGCGAAGAGGAAATCCGCCGCGCGCTCGAGCTGACCGATCCGAAATATGTCTGGTTCACCTTTGACACCGGACACCTGACCCTGGGCGGCGCCGATGCGGTGCAGATGCTCAGCGATTATTTCCCGCGCGTCGCCAAGATCCACATGAAGGATACCTACGCCAAGTATCGCGGCAACAAGCAGACCCCGACGCCGGAGATGCACAAGGAAGCCAGCGTCTATCACAATTTCGGCGGCGGCGGGGTCGACTTCCCGGGCCTGTTCAAGGTGCTGCGCGACCGCAAGTTCAACGGCTGGGTGGTGATGGACGTGGACGGGCCGCGCAAGGGCGATGACGGGTTCGACGCCATCGGCGGCAACATGCATGTCGCGACCGACAATTACATCATGAACAACATCAACTATCTGCGTCACGTGCTGGGCGTGAAGCTGCCGCCGCAGATCTGAGACGGAACGGGGCAGGGGAATGACACGCCAAGGACGCGCTCTTGGAGTCGCGGCTGCGCTGCTGCTGGCCTGCGGGCCGGCATGGGCGGCCGACTATGAAGCGCAGATGGACCCGGCGCCGTTCGATGCCTCGACCCGGGCCGACATCCTGGGCAGCATCGGGCAGGTCAGCGCCACGCTGACCGGCAACACCCTGACGGTGAATGGCAGCTTCAAGGACATGACCTCGCCCGCCACCGCGGCATCGCTGCGGGTCGGCTTGATGAAAGGCGTGCTGGGCGAGGCCATCGGCACGCTGACAGTGACACGCACGGCGCAAGGCACCGTGTCGGGCAGCGTGCAGCTGACGCCCGCGCAGATCGAGGCCCTGAACCGCCAAGCCCTCTATGTCCGCGTCGACAGCGAAAAGGCGCCCGAGGGCAACCTGCAAGGCTGGCTGGAAGCCAAGAGGAACTAGAATGTCTGTCACCGGAAGACTGCTCGCGGGCGCCGCTGTCATCATCGGCCTTGGCGGCGCTTACGCCGTTGCCCAGCAAACGCAGCAGCCCGCCATCTACACCGCCCAGCAGGCAGCCGCGGGCAAGGCGGTGTACACGCAGCATTGCGCCGGATGCCACCGGGACAATCTGTCGGGCGGCGGCGATGCACCGCCGGTTGGCGGAAAAGGTTTCCTGGGCGCCTGGGGTAGCCGCACCACCGCCGACTTCTACAAGTTCATCGCCGTGTCCATGCCCGTCGGTGCGCCCGCCAGCCTGAGTGAGGCGCAATACACCAATGTCGTCGCCTATCTGTTGCAGGCCAACGGCGCGCATCCCGGCGCCAAGCCGTTCAACAAATCCGTCAGCGTGCGGATTTCCAGCGTCGCCAGCGGACGCGCTCCGGCGCAGGTCGCCGCCGCCAAGCCGCCCGCACCCGGCGCGAAACCAGCCGCGTCGCCGCCGGCCATCACCCCGCCGCCCGGACGTCCCGACCAGCTGACCGCGCCCTTTGTGCTGGGCCATACCGTCAAGGGCATGGTGAAGAACTACACCGATGTCAGCGACGAGATGCTGAAGAACCCGCCGGATGGCGAGTGGCTGATGTACCGGCGCAATTATCAAGGCTGGAGCTTCAGCCCGCTCAAGCAGATCACTGCCGCCAACGTCAAAGGCCTGACGCTGAAATGGGCGTGGAACATGAACGAGGGCGGCGCCAACCAACCGACCCCCATCGTCCATGCCGGGGTGATCTTCCTGGCCAACACCTCCAACACGGTGCAGGCGCTGGATGCGAGGAGCGGCGACCTGATCTGGGAAAACCGCCTGGGCCCGCAATCGCGCGTCGCCTATGGCGGCAACCGTGCCTTGGCTGTGTATGAGGACAAGGTCTATGTCGCCACCACCGATGGCGTGGTGCATGCGCTGGACGCGCGCACCGGTGCCGAGGTCTGGCGCCAGAAGCTGGGCAGCGACCGCAATTCCGCCACCGGCGGGGTGATGGTGATGCGCGGCAAGGTGATCAGCGGCATGACCGGCTGCGACAGCTACTCGCTGAACAACTGCTATATCAGCGCCTTTGACGCGCGCACCGGCGCACCGGCCTGGAAGTTCTACACCACCGCGCTGGAAGGCCAGCCGGGCGGCGATACCTGGAACGGCCTGCCCAACCTGTTGCGCGGCGGCGGCGACACCTGGATCGCCGGCACCTACGACCCCGATCTCAACACCACCTATTGGGGCGTGGCCCAGACCAAGCCGTGGTTCCGCGCCAGCCGCAAGAGCGGCGACGGCGCCACGCTCTATTCCAGCTCGACGCTGGCGCTCAATCCCGACGACGGGACGCTGAAATGGCACTTCCAGCACGCGCCCGGCGAAACGCTGGACCTGGACGAGGTGTTCGAGCGCGTGCTGGTCGATCACGGCAAGGACAAGACGCTGCTGACCATCGGCAAGCCCGGCATCCTGTGGAAGCTGGACCGCGTCACCGGCAAGTTCATCGCCGCCAAGGAAACCATCTTCCAGAACGTCTTTTCCAAAATCGACCAGAAGACCGGCGAGGTGACGTACCGCGAAGACATTCTGAAGCAGAAGACCAACGAATGGTTTTCCTCCTGCCCGGGGCCGCAGGGTGGCCATGACTGGCAGGCCACCAGCTATCACCAGCCGACCGACCAGCTCATCATCCCGCTCAGCCAGAGCTGCGTGATGATCCGCGGGCTGGACGTAGACCAGAAGCTGGGCGGCGGCGGCACCGCGGCCCAGCAGAAATTCTACTTCACGCCCGGATCGAAACAGCAGCTGGGGCGCCTGTCGGCCTATCGCGCCAGCGACATGAAGGAGATGTGGACCTGGGAGCAGCGCGCGCCCTTCCTGTCGGCGGTGCTGTCGACCGCTGGCGGCGTCGCCTTCGTGGGCGACTTCGACCGCCGCTTCAAGGCGGTCGATGTGGCGAATGGCAAGGTGATCTGGGAAACCCGGCTGGGCAACACGGTGCAGGGCTATCCCGTCAGCTTCAGCCTGGACGGCAAGCAGTATATCGCGGTCACCACCGGGCTTGGCGGCGGCAGCCCGCAGCAAAAGCCCACCATGCTGCTGAACGAGATCCGCCGCCCCGCCACCGGCAACATGCTGTACGTCTTCGCCGTCGACTGAAAACCGGTTACTTGGCGGGAACCGGCATGTGGATGGTCATCAGCGCCAGGCCCTGCGGGTTGGTGAACCAGTGCGGGGTGTTGGACGGGATCAGCGCATAGTCGCCCTTGGCGATCGGGCGCGAGGTGCCGCCCTCGATGGTGCCGTTGACCAGCTTGCCGCCGGTGACCAGCACGCAGCTGCCTTCCAGCACCTCGACCAGCTCGGACTGGGTGGGATGGTTCGAGGCGTTGGTCTGCTTGACGCGGAACTCCATCATCACCGGATAGCCCTCGTCATTGGCGATCAGGATGTTCTTGTTGCCGCCGCTGGCCTTGGCCTCGGCGATCATGGCGGCCACATCAGCGCCGGAGCTGAAATGCTTGACCGGATGCTGGGTCTGGGCGGCGGCGGGCAGGGTGGCGCCCAGGACGAGGGCGATGCCCAGGCCGGCGAACCTAAGGGACAGCTTCATGTTTCCTCCTCAAACCTGTGTTTTTGTTGCGGGAACATTGTCCCAAAGGCCCGCGCAAAACAATCCGCGCCGGCCGCCCGGACGGGTGTAATATGCACCGGCAACTTTCCCCTGGAGCATGGGTATGAAGGTTCTGTTCGCACTATTCGCCGCCGCACTCGGGCTGACGCTGCCGACCGTGGCCCCGGCCCAGATCACCGTCTCGACCAAGAGCGGCCTGGCGCATGAATGTTTTGTCCTGGCCAAGGCGGGCACCAAGGCCCGCGAGGGCGTGGAAGTCTGCAATGCCGCGCTGCGGACGGCGGCGGTCAGCACCCGCGACCGGGCCGCGACCCATGGCAATCGCGGCGTGCTGCTGAACGTGATGGACAGGGTTGACCGGGCGGAGGCCGATTTCAAGGCGGCCATCCGGCTGTACCCGACGCTGGGCGATCCCTACGTCAACCTGGGCTCGATGATGATCCGCAAGAAGCAGTTCGAGCCGGCGATCACCCAGATCGACAAGGGCCTGGAACTGGGCATGAGCTTCCCGGCGATCGGCTATTACAACCGCGCCCTGGCCTGGGATTATCTCGGCCGCTACCCTGAGGCCTATGCCGACTATCGCAAGGCGCTGGAACACGATCCCAGCTTCAAGCTGGCCAGCGACCGGCTGAAGGACTTCATCGTCACCCGCAAGCCCCAAGGCTAAAAACCAAGTTAGAACAGCGGACCTTCGTCCAGCTTGGCCACAAGCTTTTCCCGGGCTTTCTTGCGCTTGACGGCCTTGGTCTTCGGCTGAATTCGGGGCTGAACGCCAGGCTTGCGTTTGCCGGGAACGGTCTTAGCCTTGGCCATGCAATGCTCCTGCGGACATGAACTCGCAATAGAGAACGCCTGTCATGCTTGAAACCGACAAGATTCCCGTTTTCTGCATCCCGTGCGGCCGGGAGTCGTCCCACCAGATCGGATGGCTGAGGACACAGGCCATGCTGGCCTGTCCCTTGTGCGGCAACGACGTCACCGCGGAGATGGGCGAGGCGCTGGAAAAGGTCCCGGCGCAGGATCGCGCGTCTTAGGTTTTCCGGGGCGCCGGCTTGAAGGATGTCTTGTTGGAGCGCTTGAAGGCGGCATGCTCCGCCTTGGTGGCGGGCAGGCGCGGGCTCATCTTGGGCTTGGGCGCGGCAGGCTTGGCGGGCGGTTTTTCCATCGGGCCTTTTACGTCAAAAACTGGATGAAGGCGACCGATGATAAGTCTAGCGCCAAACCCATTCACATACGCTGCGGGAGAGTTGGCGGCTGACACAGCCACCGTATGCCCACATTGCTACCGAAAAAACGGCTAAGCCTAAAACCGCTATCGCGCCCGTGATTGCATATTTCATGGCTTTTCCGCTTTGTCTTGCTGGGACTCGGTTTCCACTTCGCCGTGGGTGCCATTTTCGGCACCGGCACAACAGGGCCAGCAAAGACCCGAAGGATTTTGAAGGCGTTCACGAAAGTCACGGCACCTCCGCCAAACGGGAGGAGAGGTGGTTCATAAACGCGCGGACATGACTCAGCACACTTAGTGCTTGGTGTTCGTCATAGTCAGCTCGGTTATGCGATACATAGTTCCGCCAGCCGTCTTTGAAATAGAAGAACTCTTTGGCGGTTTCAGAAAGAAACTGGAGCCTTTCGTTGCGGTCCGCGCCCTTGGGCAGGGTTTTTCTTTCTGTCGTGATCTTTGATTCAATCTGATCAATAATATTGTGCCATTGCTGAAGGTCGAAAGTGAGCCCTACGTCAGCAGCTATTGCCCCAAGGCCGGATTCCAATATTCTCATGCAATAGAAGACTGATGCCACATCGTGGCCCAGGGCATAGCAATCTGTTGCGCGAAGTATGTCCGCTTGAATGCCAGGAAAGGCAGCGAGTGCGGACTTCCAGTCATCTTTCCAAGATTTGAGAACAAGTGCTTTTTGCTTGGGGTACTGATAGTAGTAGTACTGGTTTAGTTCCGTTTCTATCGCGTCCCGAAGGTGGATTGCCTTCATCCTTAGGTCTTCCCAATTCGGATATTCCGCATCAGCCCATCGTTCGAGGGAATTGCATGTGTTTTTGATATGCGGGCATTCGAGGTAGCCGAAGCCGTCTCTGACGAGCTTCACTGTCTTTTTCACGCCGTCCTTGGTTTCGGTTATCGTTTGCTGATGGTCGGCGTCCGCCCGAATGACCGGGTTCTTATGACCGCCAGCGAAATGGCCTATGACACGTGCGTTATTGGCGCTCAGGGTAACTAGGAGGTGGATTTCGCCCAGAATGTCTCGGGCCGCACCAATCTGAAAGTTGATCATGTCCCAAAGGCTCCAAAGCCGACCGGACTGGGGGCCGTGCGCCCCAGCGTGTCAGCGGCTACGGGAACTCTACCGGTAGTCACTGGGTATCCCGAGTGTAACCTCCCGATCAAATTTCCCATAATATTACTTATACGAGAAATTGAGGCGATAGTATACTTGACGTACCGTCTGGTTTTGGGGTCTACCCGCCCCACTTTCCAGGTTGTGCGCCAAGGCACCGGGTACCGGCCCGTATACTGTCGCCCCAATTCTCGTGTGGGCCGGTGCCCGCTAGGAATGCCCTATGGGGGCGAAACTACGTATCCCGTACCCAGCGGTACGCCGCGCCTCTCACCGCCTCAGTCTCGGACTAGATGAAACTTGTCCGGTGCCAGAATATGAAGCCTCGGTTTTGGGATTACTGAGGGAATTGAAACGCTGTGGCTGGGTAGTATCCCCGCCCGCTTTTGAGCCTCGTAATTCAAGTAAGTCCAAAGTTCGTGGGCGTACAAAAAATAAGCCTCCTGTTCCTGCAAAAGCGCCTCGGTGACAACGTATTGAGTCAGGTCTGCCGTGTTTGAAGCCTTGTGGGGGTCGCGGGCGATTTCCTCGAGATCGGAAAACCGCAGGCCACCGTTATAGCCATACATCCAAATGGCATGTGCGTACTGATTGCGGATCAGTAGGCAATGGCGCATTGCGGCGAAAGCGCGTTCGTAGAGTTTCCTGTAAGCGCCTTTGTTTGACGCAAGGTGCCCTATTCCATAGGCGCGAGTTATGCGGGCAGTAGCATCGCGCTTGTGAAATAAGGTCTTTATAGACTTGTCTAAACCGCCGCCTATATGTCCGCACGCCAGACACATACCGAACTCTAGTTCGCCGTAGCCAGCCAGCAGCCGCCCGATTATGATGGCTTCTGGTTTATGATTATGAAATGCAGGCATAAAGACCATGGCAAAGCCCCCTGACAATTCCCGCGATGCGGTCCTAGCCAGGATGCTGAAGACCCCGCCCAAGCCCTTCACGCCCAAGGTAAAGCCTAAGGCGAGTCGGGCGGCTTCCACCAAGGCCCCCTCCTCAAAGGCGCGCGGCGGAAAGGCTTGACCTTGTACCCTTTGGCTTTGCGCCAGCGGATAAAGGCCATTGCTTGCTGACGGATTGTCTTAGGCTGCGTTAGTCCGCCGATACGTCAAACGCTTGCCCTTGATGCCTTCCAAAGCCTTCACGGCGCGCATGTCGTCGGTATAACCGAGCTTGGTGCGGGTATTCATGCGGAAGTCGAACTCAGCCAGATAGCGGCTCAGATGTTGTTCGCTCATGTGCTGGTAGGTGCCGACAAGGCCGCGCTTGAAGATGCTGAAATAGCCTTCGGCGCTGTTAGTATAGACCTTATCAGCCAGCTTGCCGGGGCGCGTGAATTGCTTGTTATGGTCAACGCTTTCATGCGTGATGTTGAACTTCGTATACTTGTAATGCTTGGCGCCGTCCGTGTGCAGGATGCTGGCGGGATCGACTTCGGCATACAGAGCCGCGTTAATGTCCATGCTGATCGGACGGTTCGCGCCAGTAATTTTGCGCGAACGGACACGGCCACCGCGTTCAACCAGAGACACGAATTTCAGGTTGTGCTTGCGGCCCTTGGAGCGCGACTTGTTGGACTTGCCAAGTTCAGTTTCATCCGCCTCTACAACCTTCCCCTCGCCGCCCAGCGGGCCTTCTGAGCCTTCCAGCGGCACAAAGGCTTCGCGGATACGGTGCGCCATGAACCACGCCGTCTTGTAGGTCACGTTCAACATGCGGTGCAGTTGGTGGCTGGAAATGCCCTTCTTGGAGCTTGTCAGCAGTTCGGTTGCCAGCAGCCACTTGGTCAGGGGGATTTTGGAGCGCTCGAAAACGGTGCCCACGGTGACGCTGAAAGGCTTCTGGCAGGGGCGGCACTTCCAGACGCCGGGACGGGTGGATTTACCGGCCAAGAGCGAGGCTTCGTTTATTGCGCCACAATGGGGGCAAACCGGGCCTTCCGGCCACTGGATCGCTTCCAGATGGGCGCGGGCGGCACCCTCGTCATTGTAGATTTTTGCCTTCAAATTCAGCGTCATGGCGGCAGTTCCTAGAATAGGCAGGGATTCTAGGGGTTTCAGGCCGGTACGTCAAGTATATAATCGCCGAAATTGATGACTGCGGGGATGTGGCGGCTTGCGGCGGCGTGCGCCCGTCCCTCCAATGACCCGATGACGAATCCACCTCCCGAACTCAAACCCAGCCGCGACATCGCCGTGCTGCTGGAAGTGATGCGGCGGCTGCGCGCCCCGGACGGCTGTCCCTGGGACCGCGAGCAGACATTCGCGACCATTGCGCCGTACACGATCGAAGAAGCCTATGAGGTCGCCAGCGTCATCGCGGACGGCGATCTCAAATCCCTGCCCGGTGAACTGGGCGATTTGCTGTTCCAGGTCGTGTTCCATGCCCGCATGGCCGAGGATGCCGGGCTGTTCGATTTCGGCGATGTGGTCGAGGCCGTCACCGCCAAGATGATCCGCCGCCATCCCCATGTCTTTGGCGACGCCCAAACCAAGGCTGATGCGGAGGCCCAGAAGGATTTCTGGGAGAAGTTGAAGGAAAGCGAACGGACCCAGGCTGGCCAGACCGGCATCCTGGACGATGTTGCCAGCGCCCTTCCCGCCCTGATGCGCGCCGAAAAGCTTCAGCGCCGGGCTTCAAGCGTCGGATTCGACTGGAACAATGCCAATCTGGTGGTCGAGAAGATCGCCGAGGAAGCCCGCGAGGTGGCGCAGGCCAGGACCCAGGCCGAGCGCGAGGAAGAGATCGGCGACCTGCTGTTCGTGGTGGCGAACCTGGCGCGGCACCTGAAGGTCGATCCCGAGGCCGCGCTGCGGTCCGCCAACGCCAAGTTCACCCGCCGCTTCCGTCACATCGAGACCAGCCTGGCCGCCAAGGGCATCAAGCCCGGCGCCGCCAGCCTGGAAGAGATGGAAGCCCTGTGGCAGGACGCCAAGAAACTGGAAAAATCCGGCTCATCCTCAGGCTGAGAATTAGCCGCCAGTACCCTGTTCCAGCAGGATTTTCTTCGAAAACCGGCTTTCGAAGCGGCCCAGATCGTCGGGATGGATGCGCAAGCTGAGGCTGATCTTGCCGCCCCGGTCGCGCCGTTCCAGTACCTGGGCATGGCGATAGGCAAAGGCCAAGGCGCTGCCGTCGGCGGCGTCCAGCTTCAGCGAAAGCGTGATGTTGCCACGTGTCACGCCGGCCTCGAACGCTTCCAGAAGCGCCGGGATTCCCTCGCCGGTCAGGGCCGAGGCGGCGATGGTCTCGCCCTTGCGGCCCAGCAGCCCTGCCCGCTGGCTTGGCTCCAGCAGGTCGATCTTGTTCAGCACTTCCAGCATCGGCCGATCGGGGGGCACGCCCAGCTCTTCCAGCACCGCCAGCACGTCGGCCTTCTGGGCGGCGGTTTCGTCATGGGCGGCATCGCGCACATGGACGATGACATCGGCCTCCAGCACCTCTTCCAGGGTGGCGCGGAAGGCGGCGATCAGCTCGGTCGGCAGGTCGGCGATGAAACCCACCGTGTCGGAGAGGATGATCCGGGTGCCCCGCGGCAGCTTCACGCCGCGCATGGTGGGGTCGAGGGTGGCGAACAGCAGGTCCTGGGCCAGCACCCCGGATTCGGTCAGCCGGTTGAACAAGGTGGACTTGCCGGCATTGGTGTAGCCGACCAGCGCCACCACCGGGAACGGTACTTTCTTGCGCGCCTGGCGGCCCAGGCTGCGGGTGCGCTTGACCTTTTCCAGCTCGGCCTTGATGCGCACGATGCGCTCGGCGATCAGGCGGCGGTCGCTTTCGATCTGGCTTTCGCCCGGGCCGCCCAGAAAGCCGAAGCCGCCGCGCTGGCGCTCCAGATGGGTCCAGGACCGGACCAGCCGCGAGCGCTGATAGTTGAGATGGGCCAGTTCGACCTGCAGCCGCCCTTCCCGCGTGGCGGCGCGCGCCCCGAAAATTTCCAGGATCACGGCGGTGCGGTCGAGCACCTTGCTGTTCCACGCCTTCTCGAGGTTGCGCTGCTGCACCGGGGTCAGGTGTGCATTGACGATGATGACGTCGGGCTCTTCCGCTTTCGCCAAGGTGGCGATCTCTTCCACCTTGCCGGTGCCCAAGAGGGTCGCGGGCGTGGGACGGGCCAGCGGCGCGACCTGTGCCGCCACCACGTCCAGATGGATGGCGGCGGTCAGGCCGACCGCTTCGGCCAGGCGTGCCTGTGCATCCCGCAAGGCGCGCGACGACGCCGAGCGGCCTTTCGGTTCTACATGGATGACAAACGCGCGGGACCCCAAATCAGGATTCTGCCGGCTCGTCCTGCAACTGGATCGGGCCCATCGGCATCACGGTCGAGATCGCGTGCTTGTAGACCAGTTGCGACTGGCCATCGCGGCGCAGCAGCACGCAGAAATTGTCGAACCAGGTGATGTTGCCCTGGAGCTTGACGCCATTGACCAGGAAGATCGTGACGGCGGACTTGCTTTTGCGGACCGCGTTTAAAAACGTGTCCTGAAGGTTCTGTTGTTTGTCGCTCATGGGTTCGCCCATTGTTTCAGCAAAGCGAGGGGGGTCTCGCGATGCATCTTGGGCCATGAGTGTATCGCAATGCTGCAATTGCGAAAGGGAAATTTGGCGCCTTTTTGACGCCCCTATTCGATGCCTGCTTTTTCAGCATACAGGTCACGGATGCGACGGGTTAACGCGCCCGGCGTACCGTCGCCGATCCGCTGACCATCTATCATCACCACCGGCACCGCAGCGCCGGTCGCCGACGAGATGAAGGCTTCGCGCGCCGCCAGCGCCTCGGCCACGGTAAATTTGCGCTCAACCACCTTTAGCTGCGCATCCTTCATCGCATCCAGCATGATCTTGCGCGTAACCCCTGGCAGGATGGCATGGGACAGGTCGCGGGTGATGACATCGCCCTGCCCGTTCACGATCCAGGCATTGGTCGAGCCACCTTCGGTTACATAACCGTCACGATCCACCAGCCAGGCTTCAAAGGCGCCGGCCTGCTTGGCGGCCTGCTTGGCCAGGAGATTGGGCAGAAGCTGCACCGTCTTGATGTCACAGCGGCCCCAGCGGATGTCCGGCTGGGTGGAAATGGCGATGCCTTTTTCCATCCGCGCCGCCAGCGCCGTCATGTCCTGGGCCCGCATGGTGAGGATCAGGGTCGGGCGCGGCGGGTTCTTCGGCGGCACGTGATCGCGCTTTGCAGCGCCGCGCGTCACCTGCAGATACAACAGACCGTTGGCGATGCGGTTGCGGGCGATCATTTCGCGCATCACCAGCTTCAGGGCGGCGCGGCCCATCGGCATCTCGATGCCCAGTTCGCGCAAGGAGCGTTCCATGCGGTCGAGATGGGGCTCCTCGTCGACCGGCTTGCCCGCGATCACATTGGTGACTTCGTAGATGCCGTCGCCCAGTTGCAGGGCGCGGTCCTCGATATGCACCCCCGCCTCGCCATGCGGCAGGTAGCGGCCATTGACGTAGGCGATACGCCCGTTGGGGTTACGCGAAGGCCATCCGTGCATCAGTTTGGAACGCCCTGGGCGGCGCCCACGCCCAGCGACTTCAGCTTGCGGTGCAGGGCCGAGCGCTCCATCCCGATAAAGGCCGCGGTGCGCGAGATGTTGCCGCCGAAGCGGTTGATCTGCGCCATCAGGTAATCGCGTTCGAAGATTTCGCGCGCCTCGCGCAGCGGCAGGGAGATGACAAGGTCGCCGCTCTTGTTGCCGCCCATGCCCGAGCCCAGGTCGGTGGGCAACAGGTCGGCGGTGACGGCCTCGGTGACGTCATCGCTGGCCAGGATCAGCAGCCGCTCGACGATGTTGCGAAGCTGGCGAACATTGCCAGGCCAGCCATGGGTTTGCAGGATCGCCATGGCGTCGTCACCGATGACGCGCATCGGCAGGCCCCCGGCGGCCGACAGCCGCTTCATGAAATGACCCACCAGAACCGGAATGTCGTCGCGGCGTTCGGCCAGCGAGGGGATGCGCACCGGCACCACGTTCAGCCGGTGATACAGGTCTTCGCGGAAGCGACCGGCTTCGGTTTCGCCGCGCAGGTCGCGGGTGGTGGAGCAGATGACGCGCGCATCCACCTGCACGCGGGACTGGCCGCCCACGCGGGTGAAGGTCTGGTCGATCAGGACGCGCAGGATCTTGCCCTGGGTCTCCAGCGGCATGTCGGCCACTTCGTCCAGGTACAGCGTGCCGTTATGCGCCAGCTCGAACAGGCCGGTCTTGCGCGGGCCGTCGGCGCTTTCCACGCCGAACAATTCGGCTTCCAGCCGGTCGGGCTCCATGGTGGCGCAATTGATGGCGACAAAGGCATTGCCGGCGCGGCGCGAGCGGGCATGGATCAGGCGCGCGGCCACTTCCTTGCCGGAACCGGCGGGGCCTGCAATCAGCACGCGGCTGTTGGTGGGAGCGATCTTGTCAATAAGCACCCTGAGCTGGGCGATTGTGGGGGAACTGCCCACCATTTCGCTCTCGTCGCCGGCCTTGAGCTTGAGCTCCTGGACTTCGCGTTTCAACCGCGCCGATTCCAGCGCGCGTTCCACCACATGCAGCAAACGATCCGCCTTGAAGGGTTTTTCGACAAAGTCGTAGGCACCCTTCTTGATCGAGGCGACGGCGGTCTCGATGGTGCCGTGGCCCGAGATCATCACCACCGGCAGGTCGGCCTGCTCGCGCTTGATCGTGTCCAGCACCTCGATGCCGTCCAGCTTGCTGCCCTGCAGCCAGATGTCCAGCACCACAAGCTGCGGACGGCGGGCGCGGATGGCCGCCAGCGCGGATTCGGAATCGCCCGCGACGCGGGTGGTGTATCCCTCGTCCCGCAGAATCCCTGCGATCAGGTCGCGAATATCCTCCTCGTCATCGACGATCAGGATCTCAGACGCGATCAGCAATCCGTTTTTGCTCATCTTCACTTCCCTTTTCAGTCTCGGCCTTTTCTGAACTCTGGGCCTTCAGGTTTTTCTGGGTGAAGGGGAAAGTCAGCGTGACTTCCGCGCCGCTTTCGCCTTCGACATCGGCCAGGGTGATGTCCCCGCCATGGTCTTCCATGATCTTGCGTACGATCGCCAGGCCCAGGCCCGTGCCCTTGGCGCGGGTGGTGACATAGGGCTCGGTCAGTCGATGCTTGTGTTCGGGCGGCAGGCCGATGCCGTTGTCGGTGACGCGGAACGCGAAGTTCGCGCCGTTTGGCTTTACCGCGATAGTGATCCGCCCCGGCTCGTCATCGCCCCGGGCAATGCGCGCGGCGATGCCCTCGCCCGCATTCTTCAGCACGTTGGTCAGCGCCTGGCTGATCAGGCGACCATCACCCTCGAAATGCACCGGATCCTTGGGCGCGTCGGTCGAGAAGGTGATCTGGGGATTGGCGACGCGCTGCAGGAACAGCGCCTGTTGCAGCAGTTCCTGCGCATTCTCGCGCCGCATCACCGGGGTCGGCATGCGCGCGAAAGACGAGAATTCGTCCACCATGCGGCCGATATCGCCCACCTGCCGCACGATGGTGTCGGTGCATTGCTGGAAGACTTCGGGGTCGGTGATGATTTCGTGGGAATATTTGCGCTTGAGGCGCTCGGCCGAAAGCTGGATCGGGGTCAGCGGATTCTTGATCTCGTGCGCGATGCGGCGGGCGACATCGGCCCAGGCGGCGGTGCGCTGGGCGCCGACCAGGTCGGTGATGTCGTCGAAGGTGACGACAAAGCCTTCGGCGGTGCCCCGCTCGCTGGTGACCTGCACGCTGAGGCTGCGGGGCGAGCCGGCGCGCTTGATGGTGACCTCGCCGCCCGACCGTCCCACCGGTTCGGACATGGCGCGCAGGATCAGCGGCGCCAGTTCCGGCACCGCTTCGGAATAGTGGCTGCCTTCCAGATCGTCCTGCGCGGCATCGAGCAGGCGGGCGGCGGCGCGGTTGATCAGGGTGATACGGCCCTCGTGATCGATGCCGATCACGCCGGCGCTGACGCCCGACAATACGGTTTCGGTGAAGCGGCGGCGGATGTCGATCAGCTTGCCGGCGGCGACCAGGTCGGCGCGCTGGGCCGACAATTGCTGCGTCATGCGGTTGAAGGCGATGCCCAGCGTCGCCAGTTCGTCATCGTCGCGTTCCACCAGCACCTGGGCATCCAGATCGCCTTCCGAGACGCGACCCGCCGCGTCGATCAGGTTGGAAATCGGCCGCACCAGACGATTGGCGGCCCACAGGCCCGACCAGATGGCGGCCAGCAGCACCACCAGCGACACCACGGCATAGAGCAGCGCGAAGACCAGCGCGACCTGCGAGCGGTTCTGGTCCAGCCGGTCATATTCGCTGACCGCGGCGCGGGTGCGCTGGTAATAGCCGAACACCTGCGGGTCCACGACCCGCACCACTTCCAGATAGGCATCGTTCAGGGTCTGAAGCTGCACCAGCGCGGTGACCGTGCCGTTGTCCGGCGTATCGACCACGATGCCCTGGCGCGCCTGGGCAAAGTCGGCGGCGGTGGGCGGCCGCGGGTCCTTCATCGACTGTTTCTTGGTGCTGCCGAGAATGCGGCCCTTGCTGTCGAGAATGTAAGAGGCCTGCAACCCGCGATTTTGCGTCACTGTGCCGAGCTTGGCGAACAGCATGCCGGCGCGCACCCGGCGCTCCTCGTCGAACAGCCTCGGATCGCTCTGCAGCGCGTCGGCGATATAGCGGATGTCGCCCAAGAGGCTGGCTTCGTGTTCCTTGATATAGACCTGGGAGACGCTGACCGCATTGCCCAGCGCATTTTTCACAGGCGCCGAGAAGATCGCGTCCAGGCCCAGGTTCAGCGTCACCGCCGCGAAGATGGCGACCAGAATGGCGGGCACCACCGCGATGGCCGAGAACCAGGCCACCAGCCGCACATGCAGCCGGGCGCCGGCCCGTCCCGAGCGGCGCGTGGCCCACAGCCGTGCCAGCCGCCAGCCGATCAGCGCCGCCAGCAGCAGCATCAGCGTCAGGTTGATCAGCAACATGGTGATCAGCCCGACCCGGTCCGGGGTATAGGGCACCAGCCCGGTCAGGAGGGCATAGGTCACGCAGCCCGAGATCACCGCCAGGATCGCGACGCCGAACGCCAATTGTGATGGCCTGGATACCGCGCGCAAACCTGTGCGCCGCTCCGGGAGCGTTTTGTCTTTTGCCATGTCTTCCGCTTGCAACCGGCCCCACCCCGACCCGGTTCGTGCGGCGGAGTGTAGCCAAGGCACGGACTGTTGCAAGAATGCTGCGTTACAATTCCACCACAGCGTTACTGTGACAAATCCAGTAAATCCGCGGGATTATTGGAGAATTGGAGAAAATAACCATACGAGCATCGGGTAGTCCCGGGCTCGGGCCGCTCAAGCCGCTGTCGCGCGCGGCCCTGCGCCGCTTGAGGTTATTCGCTGCGTAAGCCGCGAATAACCTCAAGCCCAAGGTCTCTGATCTTCTTGCGCAGGGTATTACGGTTAAGGCCGAGCAACTGTGCCGCCCGGATCTGGTTGCCGCGCGTGGCCGCAAGACAGATCGAGATCAGCGGCCGTTCCACTTCCTGCACGATGCGGTCATAGACCCCCGCCGGCGGCAGCTTGTCGCCCTGGGCGAGGAAATACTGGGTGAGATACTGCTCCACCGACGCGGCCAGGGATTGCGGCCCCTCGCCGGAATCCGCAGCGAAGGTCTTGGCGGGCTCTTTCAGTTCGGTGCTGATCGCGGCGGCGGAAATCACGTCGCCGGACTGCAGCACCGCCAGCCGGCGGATCAGGTTTTCCAGTTCGCGCACATTGCCCGGCCAGCGATGCCGGCGCAGCAGGTCCAGCGCTTCATTGTCCAGCGTCTTGTGCGGCAGGCCCTCGTCCTCCGCCTTGCGCAGGAAATGGCGCACCAGGTCGGGAATATCCTCCACCCGCTCGCGCAGCGGCGGCAGGCGCAGCGGCACGACGTTGAGGCGGTAATACAGGTCTTCGCGGAACAGGCCCTGGCTGATCAGCTGGCGCAGGTCCTTGTTGGTGGCCGCGATGATGCGCACATCGGTCTTGATCGCGGTGCGCCCCCCCACGGTGGTGTATTCGCCCTGTTGCAGCACGCGCAAAAGGCGCGTCTGGGCTTCCAGCGGCATGTCGCCGATCTCGTCCAGGAACAGCGTGCCGCCCTCGGCCTGCTCGAAGCGTCCGATGCCGCGATTGGTGGCGCCGGTGAAGGCGCCGCGCTCATGGCCAAACAATTCGCTTTCCACCAGCTCCTTGGGAATGGCCGCCATGTTGACCGCGACGAAGCTGCCATGACGGCGCTTGCCGTAATCGTGCAGCGCGCGCGCCACCAGTTCCTTGCCGGTACCGCTTTCGCCCATGATCATCACGGTGAGATCGGTCTGGGTCAGCCGCGCGATGACGCGGTAGATTTCCTGCATCGCCGGGGAGCGGCCGATCAGCGGCAGCTTTTCCTCGGCCGGCTCGACGGCGCCGTCGCGTCTTGACTGTGGACTGGCCAAAGCGCGCATCACCACGCTGGTCAGTTCCTTCAGGTCGAAGGGCTTGGGCAGATATTCGAACGCGCCGCGTTCCGCCGCGGTGATGGCGGTCAGCAGCGTGTTCTGCGCGCTCATCACCAGGATCGGCAGTTCGGGCCGCATGCGCTTGATGCGCGGGATCAGGTCGAAGCCGCTTTCGTCCGGCAGCACCACATCGGTGATGACCAGGTTGCCCTCGCCTGCCGACACCATGCGCCACAGACCCGCCGCGGTGCCGGTGGTGCGCACGTCATAGCCTGCCCTGCCCAGCGCCTGGTTCAGCACGGTGCGGATGGCGCTATCGTCGTCGCAGATCAGAATGGTCGCGGCCATCAGATGTCCTCCGCCCGTGCCTTGGGCAACAAAACGCGGAACATGGTGCGCCCCGGAACCGAGTCGCATTCGATCACGCCGCCATGATCGCCCACGATCTTGGCCACCAGCGCCAGGCCCAGGCCCGAGCCGCGCACCTTTGTCGTGACAAAGGGATCGAAAATATGCGGCATCAGATCCTGCGGCACGCCCGAACCGTTGTCGCGCACCGTGACTTCCAGCGGCAGCGAAACGCGCTCACCCGCCAGCCCCGCGCCGAATTTCACGCCGGGGCGGTAGCCGGTGGTCAGGGTGATCTCCCCGCCCGCCTCGGGCAGCGCGTCGGAGGCGTTGCGCACCAGATTCAGGAACACCTGGATCAACTGGTCGCGATCGCCCGATACCGGCGGCAGCGAGGGATCGAAATTCTCGATGATGGTGACGCCGCGCGCGAAGCCGGACTCCGCCACTTTGCGCACGCGGTCCAGCACTTCATGGATGTTGACGGGATGGCGGGCGAAAGCGCGCGTGTCGCCGAAACTTTCCATGCGGTCGATCAGGGTGCGGATGCGGTCGGACTCCGCGATAATCAACTGGGTCATTTCGCGTTCGTCGGGCGCCAGCGCCTCTTCGATCAGCTGCGCCGCGCCGCGAATGCCGGCCAGCGGATTTTTGATCTCATGCGCCAGCACCGCCGCCATGCCGTGCATGGAGCGCACGGCGCTGCGCGACATCAACTGACGGTCCATGCGCTGCGCCAGGCTGCGCTCCTGGAAGGTCAGCAGCATGGCACCTTCGGGATCGGGCACCGGCGTTACCGTCACATCGGCGACGCGTTCGCCATGGCGCGGGGTGGAAAGATCGATGTCGCGCTCGGCCGCCGAGGCGTTGCGCGCGGCGGCCTGCTCGACCAATTGGAAGAGCGGCGAATGCTGGGCCAGCAGATCGGACAGCGTCTGCTTGCGCAGGATGGTAAGTCCGGTGTCGAAGAACTGTTCGGCTGCAGGGTTGGCGTAGAGGACTTCCTGTTTGCTGCTAAGCAGCATAATCGGCATGGGCAACGCATTGGCGATCGTGCCCGATCCGGTCGGTTCGGATGGAGCTGTCCGCAATTGCTGGAGAATGCCGGCCATGTATGCCTATTGTTTGAGCAGGATTGATACCTGTCAATAATATAGGCAATCCCCGGCTTGGCAACAATTTATCGCAGTTGCTCACTGCAAATGTTACGCAGGCAGCCGAACTTGCCGGAAAAACACCCCATGTCCCGCCTCGCTGTCCTGATCGTTGCCGCCGGAAAGGGTGAGCGCGCCGGGATGGGCCTGCCCAAACAGTATGAATCGCTGGCCGGGGAACCGATGTTGCGCCGGACGGTGCGGGCTTTCGCGGGCATGCCGATCCAGGTGGTGATCGGACCGGGCCAGCAAGGCCTGGCGGACAAGGCGCTTGCCGGTCTGGACCTGCCCGCCCCGGTCACCGGCGGCGCCACCCGTCAGGAATCGGTGCGTCTGGGGCTGGACGCGCTGGCCCGCGAGGCGCCCGACTTTGTGCTGATCCATGATGCCGCCCGTCCCCTGATCTCGCGCAAGGTGATCGATGATGTGGTGAGGGCGCTTGAGAAAGGCGCCGATGGCGCGCTGCCCATGGTGGCGGCGTCCGATACGCTCAGGCGGCGCGAGGGCGACGGCCGCTGGAGCCTGGTGCCGCGCGAAAATCTTTATCGCGCCCAGACGCCGCAAGGCTTTGTCTATGCCAAGATCGCTGCGGCCCATCGCACCCATGCGGCGCAGGATGTTACCGATGACGTCGCGCTGGCGGAACTGGCCGGCATGAGGATCGAAATGGTCGAAGGCGAAGAGAAGAATATCAAGGTGACCCGCAAGGAAGATTTCGCGCTGGCCGAGAGTTTGATGGCCAAAGATCAAAGAAGCGGAGATATTCGCACCGCCACCGGCTATGACGTGCACAAATTCACCGACGGTGATCACATCTGGCTGTGCGGTTTGAAAGTGCCCCACACTCACGGGCTGGAAGGCCATTCCGACGCCGATGTCGGCCTGCACGCCATAACCGATGCGCTGCTGGGCTGTATTGGCGAAGGCGATATCGGCCAGCACTTCCCGCCCACCGACGAACGCTGGCGCGGCGCGGCCTCGTGGAAATTTCTCGACCATGCCGCTTCGCTGGTGCGCGAAAAAGGTGGCGTCATCAACCATGTCGATGTGACGCTGATCTGCGAACGGCCCAAGGTCGGGCCGCACCGCGAGGCGATGAAGGCCAAGATCGCGGAGATACTGAAGATCGAACCGTCGCGCGTCAGCGTGAAGGCGACCACCACCGAAGGGCTGGGCTTTACCGGCCGCCGCGAAGGCATCGCCGCCCAGGCGATCGCCACCGTCAAGCTGTGAGGCTTTCCACCGCCCTCGCCTCGGTTTTCGGCATCGGCTATTTTAGGGTTGCGCCCGGCACGGTGATGAGTGCGGTGGCAATGCCCCCGGCCTTCCTGATCGCGTTGTATGGCGGCGGCGCGGCGCTGCTGGCAGCCAGCATCGCCGTCTTCGTCATCGGTATTTATGCCTGCGGCGACCATGTCCGCGCCACCGGGCGCGAGGATCCATCCGAATGCGTGATCGACGAGCTGGCGGGGCAATGGCTGGCCTGTGCCTTTGCGGTCATGCCGTTGGGCGCCGCCGGCAGCGTGATCTCCCTGCCCGCGCTGGCGCTGGCTTTCGTCTTCTTCCGCCTGTTCGATATCTGGAAGCCCTGGCCGGTGTCCTGGGCCGACCGGAAAATTGAAGGCGGCCTGGGCGTGATGGCCGACGACATGCTGGCGGGGCTGATGGCCGGGCTTGTGGTGACTCTGATCCGCGTGATGGTGCCGCTATGATTTTCGCCAGCGACCTGCGCGCCCGCGCCTTCACCTTGCTGGCGGATGCGCGCGCCAAGCAGTTGAAGATCGCCACGGCGGAAAGCTGCACCGGCGGGTTGATCGCGGGTGTGCTCACCGAAATCGCCGGATCGTCCGACGTGTTCGAACGGGGCTTTGTCACCTATTCCAATGACGCCAAGCACGAAATGCTGGGGGTACGCCAAAGCCTGCTCGAACGGCATGGCGCAGTATCCGAAGAAGTCGCACGCGCCATGGCCGAAGGCGCGCTGAAACACTCCCATGCCGACATCGCCATTGCCGTCACCGGAGTCGCTGGACCCGGCGGCGCGACAGAAACCAAGCCGATCGGGCTTGTCCATATTGCCGTCGCGCGCAAAGACGGTCACGTCGCGCACAGGCGCTGCGAATTCGGCGATATCGGCCGCACCGAAGTGCGGCTGGCGACGCTGGATGCGGCGCTGGAGCTACTGTCCGAGCTGGTTTGACGCGGCCAGCTGGTCATGGGCGACCTGTTGCAGCGCCCTGGTCTGCGGCTTGGAAAAACCCATGTCGTCGGCCACGGTTTCATTCTCGCCCAGCGACAACGGGTCCCTGCCCGTCACCCTGCCGAACACCAGCAACGCTTCCAGATAATAGCCATAGACGCTGGCGTGATAATGATCGTGGGTCCACAGATCGATCTTGCCGGGCGCGATGCCGTCATAGGGATTGTCGTCGGCCACGCCCGCCGCAAAGGCGCGGTTCCACGCCAGACCGGCCGGTACCACGCCGGTCACTTTCGCATTCTGTGCGGCCAGCGCGTAACCGGCCGCCACGTCGATGCCCATCTGGCTGATCGGCTTGCCGCTCCAGGGTTTGGCGGGCGGATAGGTCTGGTCGGCGCGGCTCCAGGTGGCGGTCAGCCAGATATCGGCTTTCGCATTCCTGGCGCGAAACATGTCGGTGATCGTCCGGGCGGACGACACCAGCAGCGCCGGATTGCCGGGATTGGCCTGATCCAGCGTGGAATAGCCATGCATCACCACCACGTCCCAGGGCTTGTCGATCAGCGCGCGCTTTTCGGCATAGTGGAAATCCAGCCCCTTGCCGCCGACAGTTTCGACGCTGACATCATAGTCCAGTCCCGCCTGCTGGGTGAACGCCTTGAAGATCGCCGGCACGCCGCCCACCCGCTTGCCCTTGGCGTCGGGACCGTTGAGGTCGGTGACCGTCTCGGCGCGATAGTGATGCGCCGGCGAGCCCGCGCCGAAGGTGAAACTGTTGCCGACGAACAGGATGGTCCTGGCATCGGCATGAACCGGGGCTGCGATCAGCAGCGCGGCGAACAGAAACGTCTTCATGCGGCTTCCCCGTTTTCTTTTATGATTTTCGCCCGCGCCTCGAAGGCGTCGGTCATTTTCAGCATGACTTTCTCGAACTTGGCACCGGCCACGCCGTGCAGCAACCGGCTTTTGAACTCGAACTGGATGGAAAACTCGATTTCGCAGCCCTCCCCTTGCGGGATGAAGCGCCAATGGTTCTCCAGCGTCTTGAAAGGTCCGGAAATCTGGGCGACATCGACCCGGCGCATCTGCGGATCAAGCCGGATGTCGCTGGTATAGCGTTCGCGCAGGGCGCCATAGCCCACCGCCATTTCCGCTGTCAGATGGTTTTCAGCCCGCGACAGCACCCGCAGCGCCACCACCCAGGGCAGGAACTGCGGATACTTCTCGACGTCGGAGACAACCGCATACATCAGCTCCGCCGGATAAGGCACGAAGCGGGTCTCGTGGTGGGAAATCACGCCCGCGTGGCCTGCTGGCTGAGACGGGCGGCCTTCAGTTCCGCGAAGTCGCTGTCGGCGTGATAGGACGATCGGGTGAGCGGCGATGCCGACACCATCAGGAAGCCCTTGGCGCGGGCGATGCTTTCGAGGCTGGCGAATTCCTCCGGCGTCCAGAAGCGTTCCAGCTTGGCGTGTTTCTTCGTGGGCTGCAGGTATTGGCCGATGGTGAGGAAATCGACTTTCGCGGCGCGCAGGTCGTCCATCACCTGCATGATCTCTTCACGCGTTTCGCCCAAGCCCACCATCAGGCCCGACTTGGTGAAGCCGGTCGGCATCAATTCCTTGGCGCGCTCCAGCAGACGCAGCGAGGTGAAGTAGCGCGCGCCGGGACGTATCTTGAGATACAGCCGCGGCACGGTTTCCAGATTGTGGTTGAAGACTTCGGGCTGCGCCGCCATCAGGACTTCGATCGCCCCATCCTTGCGCAGGAAGTCCGGCGTCAGCACTTCGACCGAGGTGCCGGGGCTGGTGGCATGAATGGCATTGATCACGCGCGCGAAGTGGTCCGCGCCGCCATCGGCCAGGTCGTCACGGTCCACCGAGGTGATCACCACATGCGCCAGGCCCAGGGTCTTGACGCCGTTGGCGACATTGGCGGGTTCATCGGCATCCAGCGGCCCCGGCAGCCCGGTCTTCACATTGCAGAAGGCGCAGGCGCGGGTGCAGGTGTCGCCCATGATCATCATGGTGGCGTGGCGCTTGGTCCAGCACTCCCCGATATTCGGGCAGGCCGCTTCCTCGCACACCGTCTTCAGATTGTTGGCGCGCACCACTTCGCGCGTCGCCACATATTCCCTGGACACCGGCGCCTTGACCCGAATCCAGTCCGGCTTGCGCAGGATGTCATTGTCCGGCCGGTGGGCCTTTTCCGGGTGGCGCGGGGCAACAGTGTTGATGACGACGGTCATGACAGAGATATAGACGCCAAATCCTTGAAAATCATCCAGTCCGGTGGCTGGGCAGCCCTGCAGGGGCGGAATAGTGCTCTATTTCAATGATCCCGGACCGAGCCGTCGAAACTGTCCCACATTTCCGGGAATTCCCATTCGGGCACCCCGCGCTCATTGTCGATCAGGTTGTCGTCCAGCTCGATACCCAGGCCCGGGCCGTCGAAATTGCCCGCCAGCACGACATGGCCTTCGGTCATGGTCAGCGGCTTCTTGATATAGCTCCTGCCCAGATAGCTGCGCTGCACATCGGGACGGCCCACCGCCGCCTGAAGCGACGGCAGTTCATGCGCCAGGAAGTTGGGGATCGAGGCGCAGACATGCATCGAGGCAACCGCCCCCACAATGCCTTCGCGGGCGTGCGGCATCATCGCCGCATAATAGGCCTCGGCCAGTGACGAGATCGCCTTCAGTTCGGTGATGCCGCCGCAATGGGTGATGTCGGGTTGCATGATCTGGGCGGCGCCAGCCTGCAGCAGTTCGCGGAACTGGAATTTGCTCACCATCCGCTCGCCGGTGGCGAAGGGGATATGGGTCTTCTTCGCCATCTCCGCCATCAGCGGCAGGTTCTGGTGCTGGATCGGCTCCTCGAACCACCAGGGCTGGAAGCGCTCCATCGCCTTGATGATCACCATCGCCACCTGCGGCTGGTGATCGGCATGCATTTCGATCCCCAGATCGACCTTGGGGCCGACCAGGTTGCGGATCGCCTCGACCTTCTCGACGAAGCCCTGGAGGAAATCCGGATTTTCCGAATAGCGCGACAGCCGTCCCCGGCTTCGGCTGACACTGGTCTTGAGCGAGGTATAACCCTCCGCCAGCACCTTCTTGGCGTCCTCGACGCTTTCGGCCTGGCCATAGACGCGGATGCGGTCGCGGCTGGGTCCGCCCAGCAGGTCATAGACCGGCGTGCCCAGCGCCTTGCCCTTGATGTCCCACATGGCGATGTCCACCGCCGACAGCGCGCTGGTGAGCACGATGTCGCCGCGGTAAAAAGCGTGGCGGTAGATCGCCTGCCAGTGGTGTGCGGGCTGGCGCGGATCCTTGCCGACCAGATAGGGCTCAAGCTCCTTGATCGCCGCCATCACCGTGGCGATGCGCCCCTCCACCGTGCCCTCCCCGATCCCGATGATGCCGGCATCGGTATGCATCTTGACGAAGATGGTGCGCAGCGAATGGACCGGAATGATCTCCAGCTTCGTGATCTTGATGGCATCGCGCGGGCTGACCATGGCGCGCGCCGCGTCGACCGGCTGCGCGCTGGCGGGCGCGCGTTCGGCGGCCAGCAGTCCCGCCATCCCGAGCCCCATGCTCTTGATCAAACCGCGGCGTGAATGGGTCATGGCGCTTCCCTCAAGGATTTTTGTCCTAACCGCGCGATCCGGTTGAACTGATGGACGAGCCGCGCGTTGGCGTTATTCAACCCATTTGGAGCCCATCATGGTCGCTCGCGCCACCCTCAAACCTCGCCGCCGGGCTGTCCGGGCAGTGGAAAAAGCCCGACATTCCGTCAGCCCGTCCCTGATAGCTATCGCTTCGCGCCTGGCCTTCAGCCGCCCGGCGAAGGTCGCTTATCTGACGGCCGGCGCGGTGGGCCTAGCGGCCCTGGCCGTGGCCCTGATCGGGCCCAAGCGGCTGGAGCAGGAAGTGCTGAAGCCGCTGCGCGGCGCCATCGAGCCCCAGGCCGAAAAGCTCTGGGCGGATTCGCGCGAGCTGCGCGAACAGATCGCCGGCCTGTTCCAGTCCGCGACGCCGACGGGCCGCGAAAAGCTGGCGCGCAATTTCCAGAGCTGGATTGGGCATTTCCGCGCCACTTGAGCTAATACTGGCTTCCCTAATTCACGGAAGCCTCCATGTCGCTACCCTGCGAATCGCCGCGCCTGAAGCCATTCGACATGGCATCGGCGCGGCGTTCGGTTTTTCAGGCCGTGGTCGAAGCCCGCCGTGACTTCGGCGGCGGCACCATCGCCCTGGTCGATTTCGACGACCGGAAGCTGACATATGACGACATCGTCCGCGCCAGCTTCGCGCTGGGCTCGGCGCTCAAGAAAGGCACGCAGGCGGGTGAATGCGTCGGGGTGATGCTGCCGACCGGCGCGGGCGGCGCGCTGGCCTTCCTGGCACTGTCCGCCATCGGACGCATTCCCACCATGCTGAATTTCACCTCCGGCGTGGCGGGACTGAAAAGCGCGCTGCGTACCGCCCAGGTCAAACGCATCGTCACCGCCCGGCGCCTGATCGAAGTCGCCGGGCTTCAGGATCTGATCGCGGGCTTGTCCGGCACCGAAATTCTCTACCTGGAAGACGTGCGCCAGAACCTGTCACTGGCCGACAAGCTGACGGCGGTGGCGGGCAAGATGGCGCCGGCCCTGCTGGCAGCAAAGCCCGATCCCAAAAGCACCGCCGTGATCCTGTTTACCTCCGGCACCGAGGGCGAGCCCAAGGGCGTGGCGCTCAGCCACGAGAATATCCTGGCCAATGTGGCGCAGGTGCAGGCGCATATCGAACTCTTCCGCGACGATGTGCTGTTCAATCCCCTGCCCGTGTTTCACTGCTTTGGATTGACGGTGGGAACGCTGGTGCCGCTGATCACCGGGATACGGGTTATATGCCACCCCTCGCCAAAACAGCCCAAGGAGATCGTGCGGCGCATCCATCAGCACAAGGCGACCATCCTGCTAACCACCGATACCTTCATCAACCAGTATGCCCGCACCGCCGACGGCGACGAACTGGCTTCGCTGCGCATGGCCGTATGCGGCGCCGAGCGGTTGCGTGATGAAACCCGTGCCTTTATCCGCCGCAAGTCCGGCATCACCCTGCTGGAGGGTTATGGCGTCACCGAAACCTCGCCCGTCGCCGCCGCCAACCAGATCGAGTCCAATCATCCCGGCACGGTCGGGCGGCTGATGCCCGGCATGGAAGCGCGGCTGGAGCCGGTGGAAGGCATTCCCGGCGCCGGCCGGCTTTTCCTGCGGGGCCCCAACATCATGCTGGGCTATATCAGGCCCGACGCGCCGGGAAAAATCGTGCCCCCCGAAGACGGCTGGCATGACACCGGCGATGTGGTTTCGATAGATGACAACGGCTTGATCGCCATTCGCGGACGCCTGAAGCGTTTCGCCAAGATCGGCGGCGAGACCGTTTCGCTTGCGGTGGTGGAAAATATCGCCGCCGCGCTCTGGCCCGAACACAGCCATGCCGCCGTGGCGGTGCCCGATGGCCGCAAGGGCGAACAGATCGTGCTGGTGACCACCGCCACCGATGTGCGCCGGGAAGAACTGATCGGCTGGGCGCGCAATCACGGCGTGTCCGAACTGGCGGTGCCCCGGCGTGTGCTTTACGCAGCCGCCATTCCCCTCCTGGCCACCGGCAAGACCGACTATGTCGCAATCGGCAAGATGGCGCTGACCGAATCCTGATTGTGCTGCTGAGCGCGTCGACGCACGGCGATGGCGAGTCGGAATCAGCCTCTCGATCTGATGGTTTTCACCGTCCGGCCGAGCGCAGGTGAATCCGGCCGGTGACCCGGTTTTTGGCTCGATACGGGCCAAATAAGCCGCGGAAACCCTGGTTTTTGCGAGCAAGATTGACAATCATTATCATCTGCGGAATTATCTTTGCGGCTGCAAATTGCTCTCACACGGATCGCTTGGAATGATCGTCTGCGTCTGCAATAGACTGAACGAACAGCGCATCGGCGCCGCTATCTGCGGCGGTGCGTCCTGCGCAGATGAAGTCTATGCACGCTGTGGCGTGAGAAAGAATTGCGGACGATGCCAGGAAACAATCGAAGGAATGCTGGATCAAAGCCGCGAAGCGCTGTCGCTGGCGGCGGAGTAGCCCCGGGCCCCGAGCCCCACGCGTCCCTTCAGGGTGACCCGGTCACCGTCAAGTTCCTGAACAAGGTCCTCAAGAACGAACTCACCGCGATCAATCAGTATTTCCTGCATTCGCGGATGCTGGCCGACTGGGGCCTCAGCATCCTGGCGAAGAAGGAATACGAAGAATCCATCGACGAGATGAAGCACGCCGACAAGCTGATCAAGCGCGTGCTGTTCCTGGGCGGCCTGCCCAACCTGCAGGATCTCGGCAAGCTGATGATCGGCGAGAATGTCGCCGAAGTCCTCAAATGCGACCTGTCGCTGGAGATGATCGGCCTGCCCGATCTCAAGATGGGCATCGCCCATTGCGAGACGGTCAAGGATTACATCAGCCGCGAGCTGTTCACCGACATCCTGGAGAGCGAGGAGGAGCATATCGACTGGCTGCAGACCCAGATGCGCCTGATCGAGCAGATGGGCATCGAGAACTTCGTCCAGCTCCAAACAGAGCCCAACGCGGGCTAGAACTCCGCTTCCAGTTCCTCGATGCCGGCTTTTTCGGAACGCGCGGCCTCGGTCCATTCGATCATGTCGGGAAGGTTCAGCACCGTCTCGCAGTAATCGGCGCACAGCCGGTCGAGTTTCACGTCATAGGTCTGAAAGCGGGTCGCCACCGGCGCATACATCGCGTCGGCCAGGCTGGGCGTGGTGCCAAACAGATAGGGCCCGTCATACTGCGTCAGGCATTCGCGCCAGATCGCGGTAACGCGCTCGATGTCGGCCTGCGCCGCCGCCCAGATCTTGAAGCCCTTGTAATGGGCCTTGAGATTCATCGGCAGCGCCGAACGCAGGTTGGAAAAGCCCGAATGCATTTCGCCGGAAATCGAGCGGCAATGGCTGCGCGCCGCCGCATCTTTTGGCAGGAGGCCTGCTTGCGGAAAATTCTCGTGGAGATATTCGGCGATCGCCAGCGTGTCCCAGACCTTCATGCCCTTGTGGGTCAGGCATGGCACCAGGAAGGACGGCGACAGCAGCAAAAGCTCGGCCCGCGCGCCCGGATCGTCGCTGGAGAGGAGTTCTTCCTTGAAATCCAGTCCCGCCATCCGGCACAGCAGCCAGCCCCGCAGAGACCAGGAGGAGTAGTTCTTGCTGGAAATCGTCAGAACCGCGCTCATGACTGTCAGTCTTGGCCGGTTCCGCCGCGTTGACAAGCATTATTTTGCACTGCAGCATGCCCCGATCAGATACCGTTTGGTGACGGGAATCTGTTGGAATTTGCTTTTGGGCTGGACTGCCTGTGGGCGGGGCAAAGAGCGGGATGTTGTACGAAGCCTATCAAGCCCAGCAGGATTTCCTCGCGCCCTGGCGCGCCGGGGCCGACCTGATGAAGGCTGCCTTCGGCGATACCCAGATGGGCCCCGCCGCCAATTACATGTTCCGCAGCGTCGCCGCCGGGGCGGAAATCCTGTCCCGTGCCCATGCCATTCACGATCGCCCCGCCTATGGCATCGAACAGACCACCGTGGATGGGCATCCCGTGGCCGTGCTGGAAGAGGTCGCGCTGGAGATGCCGTTCGGCAATCTGGTGCATTTCCGCAAAGAGGGCGCCAAGGGCCAGCCGCGCGTGCTGCTGGTCGCGCCGATGGCCGGCCACTTCCCCACCCTGCTGCGCCACACCGCCCAGACCCTGCTCGCCGATAATGATGTTTACATCACCGACTGGAAAAGCGGCCGCGATGTGCCGCTGAGCGAAGGGCGCTTCGGCACCGACGAGTATATCGATCACCTGATGGCCTTCTTCGCCCATATCGGCCCGGGCGCGCATGGCATCGCGGTGTGCCAGCCCTGCCCCATGCTGACGGCGGCCACGGCGCTGATGGCCGAAGATGCCAATCCTGCCACGCCGGCCAGCCTGATCCTGATGGCGGGCCCGGTGGATACCTCCATCAATCCCACCCGCGTCAACACCCTGGCGAACGAGCATCCGGTGGAATGGTTCGAGCGCAACCTGGTCGCCACCGTGCCGCGCCGCTATGCGGGCGCGCACCGGCGCGTCTATCCCGGCTTCCTGCAATTGTCGGCCTTTGTCACCATGAACCTGTCGCGCCATGTGCGCGCCCATATGGACCTGTTCGGCCATATCCTGAAAGGCGAGATCAACAAGGCCGACGCCAACCGCAAATTCTATGACGAGTATTTTTCCATCGCGGACCTGCCGGCCGAATTCTATCTGGAAACCGTGCAGAAGGTTTTCCAGGAACAGCACCTGGCGCGCGGGACATTCGTCTATCGCAACCGCAAGGTGGATCCGCGCGCTATCCGCAAGACCTCGCTGCTGACCGTCGAAGGCGAACGCGACGATATCTGCGGCCTGGGCCAGACCATGGCGGCGCAGGACCTCTGCGCCAGCATCAAGCCGTTCCGCAAGAAGCATTATGTCCAGCCCGGCGTCGGACATTACGGCGTGTTTTCCGGCACCCGCTGGCACACCCAAATTTATCCGATGGTCCGCAGCACCATCCAGTCCGCCAGCTAGCGCCCTTCTTAACGCAACGTGCTGTTGAGCAGCCAGGCCAGCCGCGTTCCGGCCTTGGCCAGCTGCTGGCGCGTTGCCGGCATCGCCGCGCGCAGATAGCCCTGCGTTACACGCAAGCTGCGGCGCCCCTCCACCATGGGATAGATAGTGTCGCGCGCGATGCGGTGGGATTCATCGGCCCACGCCGCGGGCGTGCCGGCCTGCCACGTCAGGCGCTGCTGGCGCGAAACCCCGCTTTCGATACCGGCGGCGATGCGGGCCGTATCCCGGCCCATGGCTTCGACGATGCGGGTATCCCAAAGCTGGTGCAGGTTGGTGCGGCGGCCCTCGAGGTTGATGCGCACTTCGTTGCCGCCGCGGTCGTGATTGTCCGCCGCATGCAGCGGCTGGTGCAGGTCGGCCACCAGATGGATCAGGAAGCGCAGCGCCTCGGCGCGCCGGGCCGCCGGCTGGCGGGCATCGCCCAGCGTCTGCCGGGCGGTGATGATCTGGGCCACCACGCATTGACCCGCCCGGCAGTGCCGCGCCGGGACATAGTTCTGCGCACCCAGCGGGATATCGACATAGTGCCAGGGGCCGGTTTCCGGACGCCGGTCGCGCACCTCGTCGGCCCAGTTGGACTCGTGCACCAGCATGGCGGGGCTCCCCAGCAACCGCGCCACCTGCGCCCGGGCCCGCTCTGTCAGCTGATGCGCCGCGATGGTGGCGATCACCTCATGGCCCTGCGCGCCCCAGGCCAGGGCCGGCGCGGGCGCCATCAGCAGCCCAAAGGCGAGGACGAGTCGTTTCATCCGCCGATGGAACTGGGGAAACCGGCCAAAGTCCAATGGCAACAAGTCATTACAGGCAATTCAGGGTTGCCCACCGTATAATGGGACGGTTATATGATTCACGGTCGCGCACCAGGGATGGGCGCCCGGGCTGAAACTGGGCTGGGATCAGGCAGGCATCGGGTCGGGGGACCCTAGGTGCCGGCCGGTTTCCCGAGACAATGGAGCGCCCCTTACGGGCCGTATGAGCGATTCCCGCGAAAAGACCGCGCGTGCCCGTTTCGGCACCAAGACGCAGCACATCGTGCCGGCCCCGGCCGGTGCAGCTCCAAGCTCGCTGTTCCAACGCCTGGATGGGGCCAGCGCCGCACTGGCCACCACCGACGGGCGCTGGGCACTGGTTTCCACATCCCTGACCGCCATGGTGGCGGGCGCCATCGCGCTGCTGGCGACCGGCATGACGCCGGTATCGCACCCTCTGGTCGCGCCGGGTCGTTCATCCCTGCCCTATGAGCTTTTCACCAAGCTGATGCGCGGTGCCGACACCCACACCGCCGCCGACAATGCCGACAACGCCAATCCGGCGCCCGGTGTGGAAAGCCGCACCGTCACCCTGGACGCCGGCGACACGCTGGCCGGCATGCTGGAAGATGTCGGCATTTCCCGCCAGGACGCCAATTCCGTGGTCAGCGCCATGGGCAAGGATTTCGATCCGCGCCGGCTGAGGGCGGGCCAGAGTTTCGACCTCACCTATACCGTGGCCACCATCGACGCCACCGGCGCGCCGCCCGCACTGGCGCAGCAGCGCACCACGGTGGTGATGGTCAACCGCAAGCCGGTGGTGGTGCCGGTGGAAGCCGATGACGAAGGCGATTCCATGCCGGAGGATTCCCAGCCGATCTCGCGGCTGCTGTCGCTGCATTTCTCGCCCTCGATCGAGGAAGAGATCACCGTCACCCGTACCACCGATGGCGGCTACACCGCCGAGATCGAAAAGAAGGAACTGCGGGTGCACCGCCACCGCGCCGGGGCCACGATCAATTCCAGCCTCTACCTCACCGCGATGCAGGCGGGGATTCCGGCCGATGTGGTCGTGGATATGATCCGGATGTTCTCCTACAAGGTCGACTTCCAGCGCGACCTGCAGCCCGGCGACAAGTTCGAGGTGTTTTACGATTATTACTACACGCCCGAAGGCCAGCCGGCGAAATACGGCTCCATCAGCTATGCGATGATGACCTTGGACGGCAAGCAGATCCCCATGTACCGCTTCCAGCCCGATCCCAATGAGCCGCCGGAATATTTCGATACCAAGGGCGAAAGCGCCCGCGGCCTCCTGATGAAGACGCCGGTCGACGGCGCGCGCATCTCGTCAGGCTTCGGTTCGCGCTTCCATCCCATCCTGGGCTATTCGCGCATGCACCGGGGGGTGGATTTCGCGGTCCCCACCGGCACACCGGTAATGAGCGCCGGCGCGGGCACCATCGCCTTCATGGGCCGCACCCGGGGCTATGGCAATCTGGTCAAGATCAGCCACGGCAACGGCTATTCGACCAACTATGCCCATCTGTCGCGTTTCGCGCCGGGCCTGCGGCGCGGCGCGCGCGTGCGCCAGGGCCAGATTTTCGGCTATAGCGGCAACACCGGCATGTCGACGGGCCCGCATCTGCACTACGAAATTCTGGTGAACAGCGCCCAGGTCAATCCGCTGCGCGTGAAGGTCGCCCAGGGCCGCCAGCTGACGGGCCGCCTGCTGACCAAGTTTATCGCTTCCCGCGTGGAGATCGACAATGTCGTCGCCGGCATGCCGCTGGAAGCAAAGGTCGCGGACAACGCCACCGACCTGCGCCAGGCGAAGGCGAAGTAGCGCTTAGTTCAACGTCGATCCCGGCGGCGGGGCGTCGGAAAATTCATCCGTGCCCCCGGCGAATTCCTGACCATTGACGATCAGGCCGGTCTTGCCGGCGCTGACCTCCACCGAGGCGCCCTCCGAAATCCGCCCTTCCAGGATCAGCTGGGCCAGCGGGTCCTGCAGCCGCCGCTGGATGACGCGCTTCAGGGGGCGCGCGCCATAGACCGGGTCGTAGCCGGCATTGCCCAGCCACTGACGCGCCTTTTCATCCAGCGTGACCGCGATCTTGCGGTCCGCCAGCAGCTGGTCGAGGCGGCCGATCTGGATGTCGACGATCTTGTCCATGTTGGCCCGCGTCAGGCGGTGGAACAGGATGATCTCGTCCAGGCGGTTGAGGAATTCAGGCCGGAAATGCGACCGCACCGCCTGCATCACCTGCGCCCGCGCATGGGTCTGGTCGCCCTCCAGGCCGAGGAATTCAGTGCCCAGGTTTGATGTCAGGATGATCACGGTGTTGCGGAAATCCACGGTGCGGCCCTGGCCGTCGGTCAGGCGGCCGTCATCCAGCACCTGCAGCAGCACGTTGAAGACGTCGGGATGGGCCTTTTCGACTTCGTCGAACAGGATCACCTGATAGGGCCGGCGGCGCACCGCTTCGGTGAGAACGCCCCCCTCCTCATAGCCGACATAACCCGGCGGTGCGCCGATCAGGCGCGCGACCGCGTGCTTTTCCATGAACTCGCTCATGTCGATGCGCACCATGGCGCTGTCATCATCGAACAGGAAATTGGCCAGAGCCTTGGTCAGTTCGGTCTTGCCGACGCCGGTCGGCCCCAGGAACAGGAAGGAGCCGATCGGCCGGTTGGGATCCTGCAGCCCGGCGCGCGCGCGGCGCACCGCGTTGGAGATGGCGCGCACCGCCTCGTCCTGGCCGACCACGCGGCCCGCCAGGTCGTTTTCCATGTGCAGCAGTTTTTCGCGCTGGCCTTCCAGCATCTTGTCGACCGGGATGCCGGTCCAGCGGGACACCACGCCCGCGATATGTTCGGCGGTGACGGCTTCGCCGGACAAGGCGGCGTCCTTATTGTCTTCTATCGCCTTGAGCTTGCGTTCCAGGTCCGGAATAACGCCATAGGTCAGCTCGCCGGCACGGCCGAAATCACCCTTGCGCTGCGCCACTTCCACATCCTGACGCGCCGCATCAAGCTTTTCCTTCAGGCTCTGCACGTCGGCGACGGATTTCTTTTCCTCCAGCCAGCGGGCGCTCAGCACGCCGGATTCTTCTTCCAGCTCGCTCAATTCCTTTTCCAGCGTGACCAGACGGTCGCGCGAGGCCTTGTCGGTCTCGCGCTTCATCGCCTCGCGCTCGATCTTGAGCTGCATGATGCGCCGGTCCAGTTCGTCCAGCTTTTCAGGCTTGGAGTCGATCTGCATGCGCAGGCGCGATCCCGCCTCGTCCATCAGGTCGATGGCCTTGTCGGGCAGGAAGCGGTCGGTGATGTAGCGGTTCGACAGGGTCGCCGCCGCCACGATGGCGGAATCGGTGATCCGCACGCCGTGATGCAGTTCGTATTTTTCCTTCAGGCCCCGCAGGATGGAAATCGTGTCTTCCACCGTCGGCTCGCCCACGAAGACGGCCTGGAAGCGCCGCGCCAGGGCGGCGTCCTTTTCCACATACTTGCGGTATTCATCCAGCGTGGTGGCGCCGATGCAATGCAGCTCGCCCCGTGCCAGCGCCGGCTTGATCAGGTTGGAGGCATCCATCGCGCCATCGGCTTTGCCCGCGCCGACCAGCGTGTGCATTTCGTCGATGAACAGGATGATCTCGCCATTGGCGGTGGTGACCTCGTTCAGCACGGCCTTGAGCCGTTCCTCGAAATCGCCGCGGAACTTGGCGCCCGCGATCAGCGCGCCCATGTCCAGCGCCATCAGCTTGCGGTCGCGCAGGGATTCGGGAACGTCGCCATTGACGATGCGCAGCGCCAGGCCTTCGGCGATGGCGGTCTTGCCCACGCCCGGCTCGCCGATCAGCACCGGATTGTTCTTGGTGCGGCGGGACAGGACCTGGATGGTGCGGCGGATTTCCTCGTCGCGCCCGATCACCGGGTCCAGCTTGCCGCTGCGCGCCAGTTCGGTGAGGTCGCGGGCATATTTCTTGAGCGCGTCATAGGCGTTTTCCGCCGTCGCGCTGTCGGCGGTGCGGCCCTTGCGCAAGTTGGCGATGGCGCCGTTCAGACCTTGCGCGGTGACGCCAGCCTCTTTCAGGATTTTCGCAGCCTCGGTTCCGGCCGCCAGGGTAAGCGCCAGCAGCAGATACTCGGCGGTAACAAAACTGTCGCCGGCCTTCTTGGCGACGTTTTCCGCATTGTCGAGCAGCTTGGCGGTGTCCTGGCCCAGATAGACCTGGCCCGATCCGCCCTGCACCCTGGGCAGTTTCTTCAGCGCTGCTTCGACGCCGGTCCGCACGCTCTTGTCGTTGCCGCCGCTGGCATTGATCAGCCGCGCCGCCAGGCCTTCCTCGTCATCGATCAGGACCTTGAGCAGATGCTCCGGCACGAATTGCTGGTTCCCCTCTCGGACCGCCAGGCTCTGCGCCGACTGGATGAAACCGCGGGCGCGTTCGGTGAATTTCTCGATATCCATGCTCTCTCCCGAAACGGCCCCTTTGCTGGCAGCCGATCCTTAACACGGCCCGGTAAAGGCGCCGTTCCAGGCAGATATGGGAGCAAGGAACCGGGGCTGCAAGGCCCCAGTTTGCACAGGCGCTAACGCCGGGCCTTGCGGCAGATCAAGATGCTTCGGCTTCTTCGCCTTCTTCTTCGTTGGACCCTTCGGCCAGCGAGAAAGAGGCGCCGCTGCCGCCACTCTGCTGCGGCTGGGCAGCGATCTGTGGCTGCGGCTGGCCATCGGCGCCAAGCGGGCGCGGGTTCTGGGCAGCCTGCTGGGCCTGGTACTGGGCCTGCTGGGCGGCCGCGGCGGCCATGATGCGGTAGTAATGCTCCGCATGCTGAAGATAGTTCTCGGCCATCACGCGGTCGCCGCTGGAATTGGAATCGCGGGCGAGCTGCAGATACTTCTCATAGACATGGCTGGCCGAACCACGAATCTTGATTTCGGGTCCGCTGGAATCATAGGTGCGGTTGGGATTGAATCCACCGCCGCTATTGTTGCCGCCGCCGCTGTTACCGCCGCCGCCGCCACCACCATGTTGCGGCCTGCGGCCGCCTCTACGTGAGCGTTTCACTGTAAGCCCTTCCTTGGCCGCTGCCAGTGATGCGCAACAGGCGCATCAACCGCATGACGGCGTACTTTGGTCGCTTTGAGTCCCCTGCCCGGCTGCGGTTTTCTTCTCGCGCCACCAGCTCAGCCGCGGCTGCCTTTGCATCCCGCGGGAGGGATCATCCCGATCCCTATGAAGTGAAATTAGCCCAAACTCCGCGCTTTTCCAAGGAAATCCTCAGGCCTTGCGCAGGACCAGGCAGCGGGGGATGCCCGCCAGATCGGGGGCAATCCGCAGGATTTCAAGCTTCTGGAACAACAGTTCCGTGGCGCCGGCCTGCCCGATGCCGATTTCCAGAAAGGCGTGCCCGCCATTTTTCAGTATCGCGGGAAGCAGTTCCGCCAGCTCCCGATAGGCATCCAGCCCGTCCGGCCCGCCATCCAGCGCGGCCAATGGCTCGTAACGGCACACGTCCGGCGACAGTGATTCGATATCGGCGGTGGGGATATAGGGCGGATTGGAAAAGACCAGATCGAAACCCGCACCAGCGCTGTTCCAGTCGGCGGACCGTATTTCGGCCCGCTCTCCGATCAGGCGGGCAGCATTCGCCTGGGCGAAGCCAAAGGCGGCGGGTGAGCGTTCAAAGCCGATGCCCGTGGCATGGGGAAATTCGGTCAGCGCCGCGACCAGCAAGGCACCCGAACCCGTGCCCAGATCGGCAATGCGCAGCGGCGCGTTGGCGTCCGGCACGATCCGCAGCGCTTCCTCGATCAGAGTTTCGGTGTCGGGCCGCGGGATCAGGACGCCCGGTCCCACGGCAAAATCCAGGCTCCAGAATTCCTTGCGGCCGGCGATATAGGCAAAGGGTTCGCGCGCGGCGCGGCGGGCGACATACCCGGCGAACGCCGCGCTTTGCTGTGGCGTGGGCGTGGCGGTCAGGCTGGCGTCGCGGCTGACACCCAGCGCATGGGCCAGCATCAACCGGGCTTCGCCGCGCGGGCTTTCGATGCCTGCCTCGGCCAGCACGCGCGTGGCCTCTTCCAGGGTCACCCGCTTCTCCCGGGGGTCAAGAGTCCGCCGCTTCGAACTCGGCCAGCCGGTCGGCCTGGTCCTGCGCCACCAGCGCATCGACAATCTCGCCCAGTTCATCGCCGCTGACGATGCGCGACAGGTTGTACAGCGTCAGGTTGATGCGGTGATCGGTCACCCGCCCCTGCGGATAGTTATAGGTGCGGATTCGCTCGCTGCGGTCGCCGGAACCCACAAGACTCTTGCGCTCGCTGGCGCGCTCGGCGTCCACCCGCTTGCGCTCGGCGTCATAGATCTTGGCCTTCAGCAGGGTCATCGCCTTGGCCTTGTTCTTGTGCTGGGATTTTTCTTCCTGCATCGCCACCACCGTATTGGTGGGCAGATGGGTGATGCGCACCGCGCTGTCGGTCTTGTTGACGTGCTGGCCGCCCGCACCCTGCGCCCGGTAGGTATCGATGCGCAAATCCTTGTCGTGAATGACGATGTCGACATCCTCGGCTTCCGGCAGCACCGCCACCGTCGCCGCGCTGGTATGGATCCGCCCTTGGGTCTCGGTGGCGGGCACGCGCTGCACCCGGTGGACGCCGCTTTCGAATTTCAGCTTGGCATAGACGCCGCGCCCTTCCACTTCCAGGGTTGCGTCCTTGTAGCCGCCCAGATCGCTTTCCGACAGCGACAGCACTTCGGTCCTCCAGCCCTGCAAGCCGCAATAGCGCTGGTACATGGACAGAAGATCGCCGGCGAACAGGGCGGCCTCGTCACCGCCGGTACCGGCCCGGATTTCCACGATGGCCGAGGATGCGTCGGCGGCATCGCGGGGCAGAAGCTGGATTTTCAGTTCATGGTCCAGCGTCGTCAGGCGGGCGCGCAGGTCGGCCCTTTCCTGCTCGGCCATGCCGCGCATGTCCGAATCCGTTGCCGGGTCCGCGATCAGGGCCTCGGTTTCCTCAAGCTGAATCTGCACGCTGCGATGCTCGCGCGCCGCCTCGATCACCGGCGCCAGCTCGGCATGCTCGCGGCTCAGCTTGACGAAAGCCGCACCGGACGCGCCTGACGACATCTCGCTTTCCAGCGCGGAGAAACGGTCGAGCAGCCGCTCGAGTTTGGCGGGAGGTATCATAAAGTCACGCTACTGCGCGGCTTCGAGCGGCGCTCCACGCTGCGCCTCGATCTCGGCGGCCTTCTTTTCGCAAAGCTCGACAACGTGATCGACCAGACTTTCATTGCCCAGCTTGTAGGCCGGCTTGCCATTCAGATAGATCATGCCATGGCCCTTGCCGGCGCCGCCGCCGGTAAAGGCCAGGTCGGTTTCCTTGGCTTCGCCGGGGCCGTTGACCACGCAGCCGATGATGGAAAGCGACATGGGGGTGGCGATATGCTTCAGCCGGTCTTCCAGCGTGCGCACCGTCTCGATCACGTTGAAACCCTGACGGGCGCAGGACGGACACGACACGATATTGACGCCGCGATGGCGCAGGTTCAGCGATTTCAGGATGTCAAAGCCCACCCGCACTTCTTCCACCGGATCGGCGGACAGCGACACGCGGATGGTGTCGCCGATACCGCTCCACAGCAGCATGCCCATGCCGATGGAGGACTTCACCGTGCCGGAGATCATGCCGCCGGCCTCGGTGATGCCGACATGCAGCGGGCAGTCGATGGCCTCGGACAAGGCCTGATAGGCGGCGACCGCCAGGAACGGGTCGGACGCCTTCACCGAAATCTTGTATTCGCGGAAGTCCAGGTCATCGAGAATCTTGGCATGGTTCAGCGCCGATTCCACCATCGCTTCGGGACAGGGCTCGCCGTATTTTTCCAGCAGATCCTGTTCCAGCGAGCCGGCATTGACGCCGATGCGCATCGAGCAGCCATGATCCTTGGCCGCCTGCACCACTTCGCGCACGCGCGCCGGGCTGCCGATATTGCCGGGATTGATGCGCAGGCAGGCCGCGCCGTTGATCGCCGCCTCGATGGCGCGCTTGTAGTGAAAATGAATGTCGGCCACGACCGGGATTTCGCTGGCCTTGGTGATGGCCTTCATCGCCGCGGTGGCGTCTTCGTCGGGACAAGATACCCGCACGATATCGGCGCCGGCTTCGACGATGCCGCGGATCTGCTCGATGGTGGCGCGGGCGTCACCGGTGATGGTGTTGGTCATGGTCTGGACCGTGATCGGGGCATCGCCGCCGACCGGCACCTTGCCGACCATGATCTGGCGCGATTTGCGCCGGTGAATGTCGCGATATGCGCGAATGCTCATTGTCGTCGTCCCTTAGCGGCTATTGAACCGGTCCACCAGCGATTGGGGATCGAGGGAGACACGGCCGAGAACTTGTTGTTGCTGCCCTGCCCGGCCCATGGCCAGGCCGTCCAGAACCACTTCCACCGCGCCGCCATTGCTGGTCGCCATGGCGATGCCCGGGATATTGGGCACCTGATAGCTGTCGCCGGCCTTGAGGTCACGGTTGAGATATAAGGTTCCGTCCTCGGAGCGCACGGTGATGCGGGTGTCGCCGCGGGCCCGCAGCACGACGCGGGCGCCGCGGTTCTGCGCGCCGAACACTTCGCCGCTGCCCGGCGGAGCAACAGCGGGAACAGCGGCCTGGTTCGGGCCCGTGGTCGCCTGGGTTGCGGGCGTGGCCGGTCCGGCGGCGGGCGGCGGTGTCGCGGTGGGGCCGGGCGAAGCGGGATTGGTGGCCGCCGGATTGTCCGTGGCCGGTGATGGCGTCGCGGTCTGGGCGGGGATCACCACCGGCGCGGGCGCGGGCGGGGCGGCGGGACGCGGCTGGGCCAATACCGGCGCGGGCGGCACCGCCTGGTCCTCGTCACCGCCGGACGACAGCAGATGCCAGACGCCGAACACCAGCAGCAGGCCCACCACGCCGGCGATCATGCGCCAGCCTTGCGGCAGGCGGCGGCCATCATCCTGATGGATCGGCGCGGGCTCGCGCGACTGTTCCTCGGGACGGCCGGAAATGTCCTGCTTGAAGCGCTCGACATACTGCGCGGAGTCCAGGCCCAGATGGCGGGCATAGGACCGCACAAAGCCGATCGCATAGGTCTTGCCGGGAAGATCCTCGATACGGTCTTCCTCCAGCGCCTCGAGATGATCCTTGCGGATCTTCAGCGCGCGGCTGACCTGGGCAATCTCGTCGCCGCGGCGCAGGCGCGCTGCCCGCAAATCCTGTCCCACCGTTTCCAGAGGGCTTTCGCTGTCGCCGGAAATTTCGCGCAAGTGGATGCGCCGGCGGTTCAGGCCGTCCTTCTCACCGCTGCCGTCATTGTCCAGGGACATTTGTGTAAGTTTGGTCATAGGTTGCCGAGCCGGTCGCCAGTTCCCAGCCATGGGGGCAAACGCGGCTAAATATCTGTGGTGCTTATCTTATCCGAACAAGGCCGCCCCGAACAACCGCTGCACTGCAAAAAAGCCGGTTTTGGGCCGAAAGGCCCTATTTCAGGACGATTCCGCGCTCTGCGGCAAAGGCCGAGAGCCGGGTTCTGAGGGAATGGTCGGTCCGGCCACACAAACGGTCCACAAAAGCCGACACCTCCCCCAGATGCATGCTGCGAATCATCATCTTGATGGGGCCGATCTGGCCCGGCTGCATCGAGAGGGTCCGGATGCCCAGTCCCAGCAGCGCCATGGCGTCCAGGGGGCGTCCGGCCATCTCGCCGCACAGGCTGAGGTCGCCGGAATTCTCCGCCGCGCTCTGGACGATCAGCCGGATCAGAGTCAGCGAGGCGGGATTGAGATTGTCATAGCGGCGGGCGACGCGCGGATTGGTGCGGTCCACCGCGAAGGCCAGGCTGAGAAGATCGTTGGAGCCGATGGAGACGAAGTCGGCCGAGCGCATGAGTTGCGGCAGCATGAAGGCCAGCGCCGGCACTTCCAGCATCGCCCCCACCAGGACCTGGGTGGGGCGGTTGAGGTGCAACAGGCGCGAGCGTTCCAGCTCGCGGTCGATCAGGGCGCGGGCGCGGTTGAACTCGTCCACGTCCGACACCATCGGCAGCAGGATGCGCAAGGTACGCCCCACGCTGGCGGTCAGCATCGCACGCACCTGGTAGCGCAGCAGCGCCGGACGATCGAGCGCGATGCGGATGGCGCGCCAGCCCAAAGCAGGATTTTCCTCGCGCTCCCAGCGCGCATAGGGCAGCACCTTGTCGCCGCCCAGATCGAGCGTGCGGAACACCACCGGCTTGTCGCCCGCCGCGTCGAGAATCTTTTTGTAGAACGCCGTCTGGTCGGACAGGCGCGGCATGGTCTCGCCGATCATGAATTGCAGTTCGGTGCGGAACAGGCCGATGCCGTCGGCGCCCGACTGCGCCAGTTGCGGCATGTCGAACTCCAGGCCCGCATTCATCATCAGCTTGACGGCAACGCCGTCGCGCGTCACGGCGGGAAGATCGCGCACCGCCGCGAACCGCGCCTGCGCCTGCACCAGCAAGGCGCGTTTTTCCTCGAACGCCTTGATGATCTCGGGCGCGGGACGCAGATGCACCTCGCCCATCTCGCCGTCGACGGCGATGGCGTCGCCGGCACGGGCATTGTCGGCGATGCCCTCCAGCGAGGCGACCATGGGAAGGCCCATCGAGCGGGCCACGATGGCGACATGGCTGGTGGCGGCGGCTTCCTCCAGCACCAGCGCCACCAGCTTGTCGCGGCCATAATCCAGCAGTTCGGCGGGCCCCATGCCGCGCGCGATCAGCACCGCATTGGGCGGCAGGCTGCGGTCCGCCACATCCTCGCCCGTCAGATGGCGCAGCAGCCGCCGCGCCAGGTCGTCAAAGTCATGGGCTCGTTCGCGCAGGATGGGATCGCCCATGCGCTGGACACGCAGGCGCGTCTCGTCCTGTACACGCTCCACCGCCGCTTCCGCCGTGAGGCCGGTGCGCACCGCGTCGCGCATGCGCTGGCGCCAGCCCTGGTCATAGGCGAACAGGCGGTAAGCCTCGATCACCTCGCGGCCTTCGCCCGTCAGGTCGAGCTCGCTGGAGGACAGCATCTGGTCGACGGATTCGCGCAGGCCCCCGATTGCCGCTTCCAGGCGCTTGAGCTCATCCACCGGATTGTCGGCGATCATGCGCTCGACCTTCACGCGCGGTTCGTGCAGCACCACCCGTCCGACCGCGACGCCTTCCGAAAGCCCCTCGCCGGCGAATTTGCGCGGCCGGTCCACCCGCAATTCGGGTTCGTCCAGTTCGGCGACGTTGAAGAAGCCGCCCTGCGCCACCACCTCGGCCAGCACCATGGCCACGGTCTGCAGCGCCTCGACTTCCTCTTCGGCATAGATGCGCTCGGCCCGGTTCTGCACCGTCAGCACGCCGAACACCTGTCCGCCGCGCACGATGGGCACGCCCAGGAAGGCCTTGAACGGATCTTCGCCGGTTTCCGGGCGGTAGGAGAAGTGCGGATCGGCGGGCGCGTCGGACAGGTTCACCGCCTCGGCGGTCTCCGACACCATGCCGACCAGGCCCTCGCCTTCCTTCAACCGGGTGTTGTGGACGGCGGAGCGGTTCAGGCCTTCGGTGGCGAACAGCTCCAGGATCTTGCCGGCTCGGCGCAGATAGATCGAGCAGACTTCCGCCACCATGTTGGAGGCGATGACCGAGACCAGCTTGTCCAGCCGCATCTGGGCGGAGGTCTGCTCCGCCATGATCTCGCGCAGGCGGCGCAACAGCAGACGTGGGCCGCCACCGGCAGACATCATTTAACCCCGATTGAATCGGCGAAAGTATGTATCAGGCAGCGTCCAACTCATAGGCGGAATGCAGGGCCCGCACCGCCAGTTCGACATACTCTTCGGCGATCAGGACGCTGACCTTGATCTCGGAGGTCGAGATCACCTGAATGTTGATGCCCTTGTCCGACAGGGTGCGGAACATGGTCTGGGCCACGCCGGGATGGGCGCGCATGCCGATGCCGATGATCGAGACCTTGGCCACGTCCGCCGTATGGGTGACGTCGCGATAGCCGATATCCTTGGAATGGGTTTCGATGGCCGACAAAGCGCGGTTCAGCTCGCCGCGGGTGCAGGTGAAGGTCAGGTCGGTGGTCTTGCCGTCTTCCGACACATTCTGGACGATCATGTCGACATTGACGCCGGCATCGGCCAGCGGGCTGAAAATCGCCGAGGCGACGCCGGGCCTGTCGGGCACCTTGTGCAGGGTAATTTTGGCTTCGTCGCGGCTATAGGCGATGCCGGTGACCGGTTTCTTTTCCACGATGTCTTCCTCGTCGCATAACAGGGTACCGCCCACATCGGGCGTAAAGGTCGAAAGCACGCGGGTCGGCACCCGGTGCAGCATGGCGATTTCCACCGAACGGGTCTGCAGGACCTTGGCGCCCAGCGAGGCCATTTCCAGCATTTCCTCGAAGGCAATTTTTTCCAGCCGGCGGGCCTTGGGAACGATGCGCGGATCGGTGGTGTAGACGCCATCGACGTCCGTATAGATGTCGCAGCGTGCAGCCCCGATGCCGGCGGCCACGGCAACGGCAGAGGTGTCCGAACCGCCGCGTCCCAGGGTCGAGATGCGCGTGCCGGGCGCGACGCCCTGGAAACCGGCGACCACCGCGACTTCGCCGCCTTCGATCGCCCTCTTCATCTCGCTGGCGGGAACGCCTTCGATGCGGGCCGAACCGTGCACCGCCGAGGTTTGGATCGGCACCTGCCAACCCAGCCAGGAGCGCGCATTGATCCCCATGGCGTTCAGCGTGATCGCCAGCAGCCCGCTGGTCACCTGCTCGCCCGCCGCCACCACGACGTCATATTCGCGCTGGTCCGGCAGGGCCGCCAGGTTGGCGCCCTCCGGCCGGGCGGCATCATTCGTCCAGGCGACCAGCTTGTTGGTCTCGCCCGCCATGGCCGAGACCACCACGGCGACCTTGTTGCCGCGCTCGACCTCGCGCTTCACCAGGGTTGCGACATGGCGGATACGGTCGATGTCGGCCACCGAAGTGCCGCCGAATTTCATCGTAATCGTCGCCATGTGACCGGTTTGCCCCTAGCCTGATGGCGGCCTACATAGACGGGGATGCACCCCGGCTCAACCCTTAAAGGCCCATAGCCGGAAGTCGGAAAAATGGCATGAAGTTCAAGATGTTCAGCGCCCCCGGGCCGGATGGAATCGTCAAGGCGGTGAATGACTGGCTGGCCGGCGAGACCGGCATCGCCATCCGGCATACCGAAACCCATTTCACCCTCCCCGAACCCGAAAAGCCGCTGCTGCTGTTTTCGGTCTGGTACGACCAATGAGCGACGCATCGGTTGACCCGGCGGAAGTCGCCAAATTCTCGGCCATCGCCGCCGAATGGTGGGACCCGGCGGGCAAGTTCGCCCCCCTGCACAAGTTCAATCCTGTGCGGCTGGAATTCATCCGAAAGGAAGCGGCCAGCCATTTCGGGCGGGATCGGCGCGCCCTGCACCCGTTCGAAGGTCTTTCGTTGCTGGATATCGGCTGCGGCGGCGGGCTGCTCGCCGAGCCGATGACGCGGCTGGGCTTTGCCGTGACCGGGGCGGACGCCTCGGAGAAGAATATCGGCACCGCGCGCGCCCATGCGGCCCAGTCGGGGCTGGCCATTGACTACCGCGCCACCACTGCCGAGGCGCTGGCGGCCGCGGGCGCCAGCTTCGACGTGGTGCTCAACATGGAAGTGGTGGAGCATGTCGCCGACGTATCGGCCTATCTGGCGGCCTGTACCGGGCTGGTGAAACCGGGCGGCATCACTTTCGTCGCCACCATGAACAAGACCCTCAAGAGCCTGGCCCTGGCCAAGATCGGCGCCGAGTATGTGCTTGGCTGGCTGCCGCGCGGCACCCATGACTGGAACCGGTTTATTCCGCCGACGGAGCTTAAGGCGTCACTGGAAGAAACAGGCCTAAGCATCCTGAAAACACAGGGTGTTTCGTTTGATCCGTTGGCGTGGGACTGGAAATTGAGTTCAGATGTAGACGTGAACTACATGGTCGTGGCGAAGCGTTAATTCGCACCATCTGGATCAGGCGGCAGCGCAGCGACGTCCACTCCCTCCTCGGCCAGGTCCTGGGCTTCCTGGAAGGTCGCCTCGCCATAGATGTGCCGGTCCGGCGTCTCGCCATAATGGATCTTGCGGGCCTCCTCGGCGAAGTTGGGCCCGACATAGTCCGCATTGTCCTGGACGTATTTGCGCAGGCCGGTGGCGAACTGGCGCATCTGGCGCGCCTCGGCCGCCTTGGACCGGGCGGATTTCTTGGTGCCGGCGACCGCGGGCGCCATGATGGCTTTTTCGATCCGCATGGAATCGCAGACGGCGCAGCCCAGCAGGCCGGCGAAAGATTGTTCATCAAAGGCAGCGCTGTCGCGGAACCAGCCTTCGAATTCGTGCCCTTTGTGGCACCGCAGGGAATAGGAAATCACAGCCGACGCTCCCTCAGCCTGCCCCCAGGCTGTACAGGCGAAACATGATCCGGGCGCGGAGGATTCGCAAGGTCTGTCAGGGTCCGGCGAATTCGCGGTCGTGCTGAAGGTTTGGAACCTTGGCGCGCGCCTCGGCGGCCAGCGCCGGATCGATATCGGCGACAATCACGCCCGGTTCGGTTCCGGCTTCCGCCAGCACTTCGCCCCAGGGCGAGACGATCAGACTGTGGCCATAGGTCTTGCGGCCGTTGGCGTGGGCACCGCCCTGGGCCGGCGCGATGACGAAAGCGCCGTTCTCGATCGCCCGCGCCCGCTGCAGCACATGCCAGTGGGCGCTGCCGGTGGGCACGGTGAAAGCGGAGGGGATGGTGAAAAGGAACGCGCCCTTCTGCGCCAGCTTACGGTAGAGCTGCGGAAAGCGCAGGTCGTAGCAGATGCTGAGCCCGATCTTGCCCAAATCGGTATCGGCCACCACCGCCTCGCCCCCGCCCGCCACGGTGTTGGACTCGCGATAGGTCTCGCCGGACGCGAGCTGCACATCGAACAGATGGATCTTGCTGTAGCGGGCACGGATGCTGCCATCCGGCGCGAACAGGAAGGAACGGTTGGCGGTCTTGCTGTCGCTGACCTTGATGGCCAGCGATCCGATCAGAATCCAGACCTTCAGTTCTTTCGCCAAAGCGGAAAAAACCGGCAATGCCGGATCATGCGCTTCGTCAAAACTCTGGGCCAGCTTGGCACCGCCGTCGGGCGCCATCAGCGTGGTGTTTTCCGGCGTGGCGATGAAAATGGCGCCCCGGGCGGCCGCTTCGCGCACCCAGCGGACGGTGTCGCGGATATTTTCCGCCACATCGTCGGTGGAGCGCAATTGAACGCAGGCCGCCCGGAATGCCGTCATGCCTATTTCACGCGGTCCTGGATCTTGGCGATGCCGGCGCGGGCGCAAACTTCATCCAGTTGGCCGCCGGGCGCACCCGACACCGAAATGAAGCCGACCACATCGCTGCCCGCCATCAGCGCGAACGCGCCGGGACGAGCGGTCTCGATCATCGGATTGGCCTTGATCTCGGCGGCCAGTGCGGCATCGGTGGCGGCCTTGGCCACGACTTCGCCGCTGCTCATCTTGTACTTGAGCACGGCTTGCGCCTTGGTCATGGCGATACGCTGGGTGATGGCGGCGGCGCCGTCATTGGAGATGATCACGATGGGCACGCCGGCGGAGTCGGCAACCAGTGTCGTGGTCTTGTAGGTGCTGGCCTGGCAGGAGGCGTTGGCAGCCTGGGCGGCTTCAATCGCCAGGGCGGTCGGGATGCCGCGGGCACGCGCCGGACGCGGCAGCTTCATTTCCTCGGCACTGGGCGCGCCGACGATGGTCGGCGCCGGATTGACCTGCGCCACGGCAGGCATGGCGATGCTGAGCGAGGCGATAGCGAGCAGAATCTTTCTCATGGGTCCCTTCCAGGTTTTGGCGTTTTATTGCGCGGCATTATTCGGTTCGCGCCCTCGCTTTGTCCAGCGGCCGGCAGGCGAATTACAGCCAAAACTAGGCTAAAAGCGCGTCCAGCTTGCCAGCCTTTTCCAGGGCATAGAGATCGTCGCTGCCGCCGACATGGGTGTCGCCGATAAATATCTGCGGCACGGTGCGCGCGCCGCCGCTGTTGGTCTGCATCTCTTCGCGCGCGCCCTGATCCATCATCACGTCGATCTCTTCGAAGGCAGCGCCCTTTTTCGTCAACAGCGATTTGGCGCGCACACAATAAGGACAGAAGGGCGTGGTGTAGATGCGGATAGGCTTCATGGGAGACTCAAGCTGCTTTCCATTTCTATATAAGCATGTCCGACGCCTTCACAACGCGGGCCAGCGCCAGGACGTGAACGCGTGACGCGCCTGCCCGTTTCAGGGCCCGGGCGCAGGCCTCGGCGGTGGCGCCGGTGGTCAGGACATCGTCCAGCAGCAGGATGCGTTTTCCCGCGACGCGGGCCGGATCGGGAACCTGGAACGCCCGCTGCACATTGCGGCGTCGTGCCTTGGCGCTAGCCATCGTACCCTGGCTGGGCGTGGGGCGGCTTTTCACCAGCACAAAGGGATCGGCCGTGACGGCGCTGTCCGCCGCCAGCCGTCGCGCCAGTTCGGCGGACTGGTTGTAGCGCCGCTGCCAGAGCCGCCAGCGATGCAGCGGCACCGGCACGATCAGGTCGCAGTCGCCAAGGCTGGCCCGCCCGGTACGCGCCAGCCAGCGGGCGAAGCCCGGTACCAGATCGAGCCGGTCGGCATGTTTCAGCGCCAGGATGGCGCCGCGGCTTTTGTCGTCATAGGCGAGGATGGCGCGGGCGGTGTCGAAGGCCGGCTTGCGAGCCAGGCATGCGGCACAGAAATTCTCGCCTTCCATCTCCACCGGAAATGGCAGGCCGCAGCAGGCGCAACCCGGGCCATCCAGAAAGGCGATGCCGCCCCAGCAATCGGCGCAAAGGCCCGGATCGCTGACGGCTGTGCGGCAGGACATGCATAGTGGCGGAAACAGCAGATCGACAGCCGCGCGCGCGATGCTTTTCCCATTCCCCGCCATAGACGCTAGTCTAGCGCCGATGCCCGAAACGCGCCCGCCTCTTTTTGATTTTGCCGCCAGCCGGCGCGCCCGTGCGCGTGCCCGCCAGCTGGCGGGCGACCGTTTCCTCGACCAAGCCGCGGCGGAAGGCCTGGCCGACCGGCTGGCGGCCGTGACCCGCAAATTCGCCCTGGGGCTTTGGATCGGGGATGCGGTTCCGGCGGAAATCGCGCCCTTCGCCGGCGAGTGGGTGTGCGCCGATTTCGATGCCCAGGAAATCCTGGCGGCGGGCGAAGGCCGGTTCGATGTCGCTCTCAGCCTGTTCTCGCTGCAGGCGATCAACGACCTGCCCGGCGCGCTGGTGCAGATACGGCGCGCCCTGAAGCCTGACGGACTGTTGATGGCGGCGCTGCTGGGCGGCGCCACGCTGAGCGAATTGCGCGACAGCTTCGCCCATGCCGAGACCGCGACGCGCGGCGGCATCAGCCCCCGCGTTTCGCCATTCGCCGATGTGCGCGACCTGGGCGGTTTGTTGCAGCGGGCCGGCTTTGCTCTGCCCGTCAGCGATGTCGAGCGGCTGACCGTGCGCTATGGCGATTTCTTCGGGCTGGTGCGCGACCTGCGCGGCCACGCCCTGACCAATGTGATGCGTGAGCGCAGCAAGCGCCCCTTGCGCCGCGACACGCTGGCGGCGCTGCTGGCCCATTACACGTCCAACCACGCCGATCCTGACGGCAAGCTGCGGGCGCGGTTTGAAACCTTGTATCTCACCGGCTGGTCGCCGCATCAAAGCCAGCAGCAGCCTTTGAAGCCTGGCAGCGCAAAATCACGCCTGGCTGAAGCGCTGGGTACGACGGAAAGCGTCCTTCCCAAGTCCTAGGTTCAGAGCAGATCGCGCAACATCGGGATCAGCGGCAGGTCCGCCGCGGGCATGGGATAGTCGCCCATGTCGCGGGGCCGCACCCACTTCAGCGCCGCGTGATGGCGCGGCTGCGCCGTGCCCTCCCAGCGGCGGCAGACATACAGCGGCATCAAGAGGTGAAACGCCTCGTAGGTGTGTGACGCAAAGGTGAAGGGCGCCAGGCAGGCTTCCTTCACGGTGATGCCGAGTTCCTCGGCCAGTTCACGGATCAGCGCATCCTCGGGCCGCTCGCCGGCCTCGACCTTGCCGCCGGGGAACTCCCACAGCCCCGCCATGTTCTTGCCTTCCGGACGCTGTGCAATCAGCACGCGGCCATCGGCGTCGACCAGCGCCACCGCAACGACAAGCATGACAGGCTGCGCAGTGTTCATCCGGACGTCACGTGGCTAAGCTGGAGTGGAAACGGGAACCTAGCCTCTTGATGGGGCGGCAAACAAGGAGAAGGCACATGACGACATATGGCAGCGCGGTCTGGAAAGGCGGTCTCAAGGACGGCATCGGCGCGATCTCGACCAAGAGCGGCGCCCTTAAGGATCATCCCTATGGCTTTGTCGCCCGCTTTGAAGGCGGTCCCGGCACCAATCCCGAGGAATTGATCGGCGCGGCGCATTCGGGCTGTTTCACCATGGCCCTGTCGAAGATCTTGGGCGATGCCGGCTTCACCGCCACCGAAATGAACACCAAGGCCGAGATCACCCTGGCCAAGGACGGCGATGGCTTCACCATCACCAAGTCGCATCTTACCTTGCGGGCGAAAATCCCCGGCATCGATGAGGCCAAGTTCAAGGAACTAGCGAGCATGGCCGAAAAGGGCTGCCCCGTCTCCAAGGTGCTGAACGCCGAAATCAGCCTCGACGCCGCGCTGGCTTAGGCTTTCGGCAGGAACAGCGGCAAAGGCAGTGGCCCGGCCGGCGCGAAACCGCCGCCGGGCTGCGGCATCAGCAATTGTTGCGCTTGCGCATCCACAATTGCTTCGCGCGGAAATGGCTGCCCCTTGCTGGCGCGCGTTACCCTTTCCGCTACGAACCGCGCGCTCCCCAGCGATTCAAACGCCCCGGTGATGGGCGCGGGAAATTCCGGATGGTCGATCACCGGATCGGCATAGATCCAGAAGGCGTAGCGGGCATATTCCTTTGCCAGCCATGCCGGGTTGAGGCCGGTCCGGTCGCCATGATTGTAGGCAAAGTCCAGGCAGTGATCGTCTTCGCTGCGCGGATGACGCATCAGCGCATTTTCCCAATCCTTGAGCAGTGCCAGGGCGGCGACGGTATTCTTCCACAACTGCACCGCACCGCTGGACATCAGCTGGGATGCCGAGGCGGCATCGACGCTGAAGAAGAACTTCCACAAGGGCGTTCCCGGCTCAGGGCGCCAGGCATCGTTCATCGGATCGGCAAGCCAGTTGTAGATGGCGAAGTCGCTCGGCCCACCGCACAGCGCGGAGATCGCGTCGGGATTCTTGCGAAAAATCACATCGGCATCGACATACAGGACCGGCTTCGCGAAATGCTCCAGCGCAAAGCGGATGAAGCGCGGCTTGCTGAAATCGAGTTCCGCCCCGCCGCGCGGGCTGATGGAACGGTGGACCTGCGGCACCTCGAAAATCGCATGGGCCAGGCCGAAAGCATTTAAAGATGCCGCCAGCCGTTCCGCCTTGGCGTGATAGCCCGGCGTGAACATGGCGCAGACGACAAAGGGCGCGGACGCCTCAAAGCCTTCGCGCCACAAGGCGTAAGGGCTGGCCATCAGGCGGGACCGGTGTCAGCTGCGATAGGAGCCATTGATGTCAATGTAGCCATGGGTCAGGTCGCAGGTCCACACGCGCGCAGCTCCCTTGCCCAGGCTAAGGTCGACCTCGATGGTGACATCGCGCCCCGACACCGCCTTGGTCGCGGTAGCTTCATTGTATTTGGCGGCGCGCATGCCCTTTTCGGCGACCACATGACCTCCGAAGGAAATCTTCAGCCGGTCGCGGTCGGCAGCCTCGCCGCTTTTTCCGACCGCCATCACGATGCGCCCCCAATTGGCGTCGTTGCCGGCAATCGCCGTCTTGACCAGGGGCGAATTGGCGATGGTCAGCGCGATGCGACGGGCGGCGGCGTCATGCTCGGCGCCGGTCACGTCGATGCGGATCAGCTTCTGGGCGCCCTCGCCGTCGCGCACCACCTGCAGCGCCAGGTCCATCAGCAAGGCGTCCAGCGCCCGGCGGAATTCGGTCAGCTTCTTGTCGCTGGCCTTGGTGATGGCGGTGTGCTTACCGCCCTTGCCGGTGGCGAACAGCATAAGCGTGTCACTGGTGGACGTATCCGAATCCACCGTGATCGAATTGAACGACGGCCCGACACCGGCGCTCAGACATTCCTGCAATACGCTGGCGGGCAGATTGGCGTCCGTGAAAACAAAGCTGAGCATGGTGGCCATGTCCGGCGCGATCATGCCCGATCCCTTGGCGATGCCGTTGATGGTCACCTTGACGCCGTCGATATTCGCCGTGGCGGTGGCCGCCTTGGCAAAGGTGTCGGTGGTCATGATGGCATCGGCGGCGGCGCGCCAGTTGCCGGCGGCGGTTTCCCGCGCGAGCGTTCCCAGCACGCGGGTGATCTTGGCGGCAGGGAGCGGCTCGCCGATCACGCCTGTGGAGGCCATGAACACTTCATCGGGGCGGCAGCCCGCCACGGCGGCGGCTTCATCGGCAATCTGGCGCACGCCTTCCAAACCTGCTTTGCCAGTGAAGGCGTTGGCATTGCCGCTATTGACCACCAGCACCCGGCCGAGTCCGCCCTTGAGCTTTTCCTGGCACCACAGCACCGGTGCGCTGGCGGTCTTGGACTTGGTGAAGACACCGGCAACTTGAGTTCCCGGCGCCAGCAAGGCGAGCAGGACATCGGTGCGCTGCTGATAGCGCACCCCGGCGGCGGCCGTACCCAGCCGGACCCCGGCCAAAGGCGGCAGTTTGGGGAAGCTTTTGGGGGCCAGGGGAGACACGGCATGGGCCGCGGACTTGGCGCCGGCCTTGCCGGAAGTCGCCTTCTGAGTCGGTTTCGCGGATTTCGCCATCATTTCCCCCCGATTTGCCGGGGATATTGTTAAAAACCCCCGGTTTGACAAGAGAGTAGCGCGTTCTTATGTCTCCCGCGCGGCCGCCATGCGCAAAAGGCGGTCCCTTTCGGGCCTGGCGGCGGTTTGGCCCCTTCCGGCCGTACATAGAGGAATTTCATGCTGCGTCTCGGCACGTTCGCCAAATCGCTTTTCGGCTCCGCCAACGACCGTAAGGTCAAGCCCCTGTGGAGCATCGTGGCGGAAATCAACGCCCTGGAAGACCGCTTCAAGGCGATGTCGGACGAGGAGCTGCGCGGGATGACCCCCGCCTTCCGCGCCCGGCTGGAAAAGGGCGAGACCCTGGACGACCTGCTGCCCGAGGCTTTCGCTGTGGTGCGCGAAGGCGCCAAGCGTACGCTCGGCCAGCGGCATTTCGACGTCCAGCTGGTCGGCGGCATCGTGCTGCACCGGGGCAACATCGCCGAGATGAAGACCGGCGAAGGCAAGACCCTGGTCGCCACCCTGCCCGTCTATCTCAACGCCCTGGCTGGCGACGGCGTGCATGTGGTGACGGTCAACGACTATCTCGCCAAGCGCGACAGCGACTGGATGGGCCAGGTCTACCGCTTCCTGGGCATGAGCGTGGGCGTCATCGTCCATGGCCTGAATGACGAGGAACGCAAGGCCTCCTACGCCGCCGACATCACCTACGGCACCAACAACGAATTCGGCTTCGACTATCTGCGCGACAACATGAAATACTCGCTGGATGCGATGAGCCAGCGCGGCCACAACTTTGCCATCGTGGACGAAGTGGACTCGATCCTGATCGACGAAGCCCGCACCCCGCTGATCATCTCCGGCCCCACCGAGGACCAGACCGAAATGTACCGCTCGGTGAACGCGGTGATGGGTGCCCTGGTCAAGGAAGACTACGACCTGGACGAAAAGACCCGCCAGGCCTCGCTGACCGAAGCCGGCAACGAGCACATGACCCAGATCCTGCGCACCGCGGGCGTGCTGGAACAGGGTGACCTGTATGACACCGAGAACATCACCATCGTCCATCACGTGAACCAGGCGCTGAAGGCGCACCTGCTGTTCCAGAAGGACAAGGACTATATCGTCAAGAACGGCCAGGTCGTCATCATCGACGAGTTCACCGGCCGCATGATGGAAGGCCGCCGCTATTCCGAAGGCCTGCACCAGGCCCTCGAAGCCAAGGAAGAAGTGCAGGTCCAGCCGGAAAACGTCACCCTGGCCTCGATCACCTTCCAGAACTATTTCCGCCTCTACGACAAGCTGGCGGGCATGACCGGCACGGCGATGACCGAAGCCGCGGAATTCATGGATATCTACAAGCTGGATGTCCTGGAAATCCCCACCAACGTCCCCGTCAGCCGCAAGGATGCCGATGACGAGGTCTATCGCACCGCCGACGAGAAGAACGAAGCGATCATCAAGCTGATCATCGCCTGCCGCGAACGCGGCCAGCCGGTGCTGGTCGGTACCACCTCGATCGAGAAGTCCGAGCAGCTTTCCGAAATCCTCAAGAAGCGCAAGATCCAGCACCATGTGCTGAACGCCCGCTACCACGAGCAGGAAGCCTTCATCGTCGCCCAGGCCGGCCAGCCCGGCGCGGTGACCATCGCCACCAACATGGCCGGCCGCGGCACCGACATCCAGCTGGGCGGCAATGCCGACATGCGGATCAAGGCCGAACTGATCGGCATCACCGATGAAGCCGAGCTTGCCGCCAAGGCCGACGCCATCCGCCGCGAAGTGGCGGAGCACAAGCAGAACGCGCTGGCCGCCGGCGGCCTCTACATGATCGGCACCGAGCGCCATGAAAGCCGGCGCATCGACAACCAGCTGCGCGGTCGTTCGGGACGCCAGGGCGATCCCGGCGCCTCGAAGTTCTTCCTGTCTCTGCAGGACGACCTGATGCGCATCTTCGGTTCGGACCGCATGGACGCCATCCTCACCAAACTCGGCCTGGAGCCGGGCGAAGCCATCACCCATCCCTGGGTGAACAAGGCGCTGGAAAAGGCGCAGCAGAAGGTCGAAGCCCGCAACTTCGAGATCCGCAAGAACATCCTGAAATATGACGACGTGCTGAACGACCAGCGTCGCGTGATCTTCGACCAGCGCAAGGAGATCATGTCGTCGGAAGACGTCTCGGACCAGGTCGCCGATTTCCGCGAGGAAGTGGTGGAGATGCTGGTCGAACGCCACATTCCGGAAAAAGCCTATGCCGAGCAATGGGACGCCAAGGGGCTGCAGGAAGAGATCACCAAGATCTTCGGCATCGAGCTGCCGGTGGTGGACTGGACCAAGGAAGAAGGCATCGCCGACGAGGAAGTGCGCGAACGCATAACCAAGGCCGTGGAAGAGCGCGCCGCCAGCCGCGCCACCGAATTCGGCATCGACGTCACCCGTTATGTCGAAAAGGCCATCCTGCTGCAGACGCTGGACCAGAACTGGCGCGAGCACATCGTCAACCTCGACCATCTGCGGCAGTATGTTGGCCTGCGCGGCTACGGCCAGCGCGATCCGCTGAACGAATACAAGAGCGAGGCCTTCGAACTGTTCGAGAGCCTGCTCGTCACCCTGCGCACCGATGTCGTGCGCCAGCTGATGCATGTCCAGATTCAAACCGGTCCCGTGCCGCCGCTGGAAGAAACGCCGTTGCCCGACATGTATGCCAGCCACATCAATCCGCTGACCGGCGAGAACGAGATGCAGGAACGCGAAGGCCTGTGGCCGGACGATGCGCCGGTGGACCCCAACAATCCCAAGACCTGGGACAAGGTCCAGCGCAACGCCCCCTGCCCGTGCGGCTCGGGCCGCAAATATAAGCATTGCCACGGGGCGCTGGCCTAAGCTTGCGCAAACTTTCGTTTTCGCGCGTTATGAGCGTCACGGGAGATTTGCGTGCTGACTGAACATCAATCCGGCGGCAAGACGGTCTGGGTAGACCTTTTCAATCCGACCAACGAAGAGATCGGCAAGGCCTGCACCGTCTATGGACTGGACATTCCGCCGCGCGAACAGCTGGAGGAAATCGAATTTTCCAGCCGTCTCCAGTATGAAGACGATGTCTTCACCCTCTCGGTGCCGGTAACCGCCCACAGCAAGAACCAGGACGACGACGCCACCACGCCGCTGGGCTTTGTCCTGACCCGGGACATGCTGGTCACGGTGCGCTTTGCGCAGCTTCATACCTTCGAGGCGATCACCGCGCGGGTGACACGGCGCGAGCGCAGCGCTCCCGACATTTTCATGGTGATCCTGGAAGCCATGATCGACTATGGCGCGGACCGGCTGGAGGAATTGCGGACCGAAGCCTTTCGCATTTCCCAGCGCATCTTTCACAAGGGGATGCGTGACCAGCAGACCTACAATGTCTCCCAGGTCAACCGCATGCTGCGCGACACGCTGGTGGAGATCGGCGATATGGGCGAACGGCTTTCCCACATCCGCGATACGCTGCTGGTGCTGCAACGCGCCATACCCTTCGTTTCCGAGCATGGCGATGCGTGGCTGGAGCCCCCGGTCAAGGCGCGGCTCAAGATGGCCGGCAAGGACGTGCGCTCGCTCAACGAGTATGAAGGCCATCTCACCGACAAGATCCAGTTCCTGCTGAACGCGGCGCTTGGATTCCTCACCACCGAGCAGAACAACCTGTTCAAGGTGCTGACCATCGCCTCTGTGGTGGGCATCCCGCCGGTATTGGTGGCGGGGGTCTATGGCATGAATTTCCATGTCATGCCGGAGCTGAGCTGGCAGATGGGCTACCCCTTCGGCCTCGCCCTGATCCTCATCAGCGGCGTGTTGCCGTTGCTGTGGTTTAAATGGCGGGGCTGGTGGTAGACGCTAAGGCGCTGATATCGCAGCGGCGTTAAGCACGATATTGCGGAATCCACCTTATCTTGTATGTTCCGCGCCGGGGTAAAACTTCCAGCTTTTCGAAGGGGTTCATCATGCGTCTGAGCAAATCCGTCGCGATCGCGGCTGCTCTGTGTCTTACCGCCTCCTTGGCGGCGCCGGCATCCGCCCAGTCTTCCATCCGCCGTAAGCAGGAAGAGAAGAAGGCGGAAATTCCCACCTGCTCGCAGCGGATCGGCTCCATCGCCGTGCGCGAGCCGGACAACAAGTGGTGGGAAGGCCTGGGCCTGGAATCGCCCGAAGCCCTTATCAAGCTGTTCGTGCAACGCTCCGGCTGCTTCACCCTGGTGGATCGCGGCAGGGGCTTTGAACTGGCGCAGCAGGAACGCGCCCTGGCGGCCGGCGGCGCGCTGCAGGGCGGCTCCAATATCGGCGGCGGCCAGGTTCGCGCGGCGGATTATATCCTGGTTCCCGATATCGTTTCCAAGAACGCCAATTCCAGCGGCACCAATGTCGGCGCCTTTGTCGGCGGGCTGCTTGGCGGCGGCCTGGGCGCCGCGATCGGCGGAAGCCTGTCGTTCAATTCCAGCACCGCCGACGTGATCCTGTCCGTCACCAATGTGCGCACCAGCGAACAGCAGGCGATGGCGGAAGGCCATGGCGACAAGACCGATATCGGCTTTGGCGTCGGCGGCGGCATGGGCGGCTGGGGCGGCCTCGGCGGCGCCGGTGTGTCCAGCTACCAGAAGACCGCCATCGGCCAGGTCGTGGTGCTGGCCTATATCGACGCCTATACCAAGCTGGTCGGCCAGATGGGCGGGCTGTCGACGGCCGCGGCCCAGACCGCGCCGCAGCGCACCCTCACCATGTCGCGTCCCGGCGTCATGCGCGCCATGCCCAGCGAAACCGCCAAGGTGGTGCGTCAGCTTGATCCCGGCATGATCCTCTACCCCACCGGCAACACCGATGGCGTGTGGCGCGAAGTCACCGACGAAGTGGACAACAAGGGCTGGGTGCCGAACGGCAGCCTGTCGATGGCGCGCTAAAACGCGAACACATCAAGACAAAGGCCCGGAGCGATCCGGGCCTTTTTGTTTGGCTAGATGCTGCGCCCCATCGCCAGAAACTTGGCCCGGCGCTGGCGCAGGATTTCATCGCCTGAGAGGCCGTCCATTTCTTTCAGGCCCTGGGCGATCTGGTCGGCCACCGCCTCGATGGTTTCCTGCGGCGCGCGGTGCGCCCCGCCGACCGGCTCGGGCACGATGCCGTCGATCACCTTGAGCTGCAGCAGGTCCTGGGCGGTGATCTTGAGCGCGGTGGCGGCTTCCTGGGCCTTGTCGGCGCTGCGCCACAGGATGGAGGCGCAGCCTTCAGGCGAGATCACCGAATAGATCGAATGCTCGAGCATATAGACGCGGCTGGCGGCCGCGATGGCGATGGCGCCCCCCGACATGCCTTCGCCGATGATGGTGGCGATGAAGGGCGTCTTGACGGAGAGACCCGCCTCGATGGAGCGGGCGATGGCTTCGGCCTGGCCGCGTTCTTCAGCGCTGACGCCCGGATAGGCGCCCGCTGTGTCGGCAAAAGACAGCACCGGCAAATCGAAACGGCCGGCCAGTTCGAAAATCCGCACCGCCTTGCGATAGCCTTCCGGCATCGCCGATCCGAAATTGTGCTTGATGCGCGACTGGGTGTCGTTGCCCTTTTCCTGGCCGATAAAGGCCACCGGGCGGCCGCGAAACCTGGCCAGGCCGGCCACGACGGCCTGGTCTTCCCCAAAAGACCGGTCGCCCGCGAGCGGCGTGAAGTCTTCGAAAATCTGATTGGCGTAATCGAGGAAGTGCGGACGGCCGGGATGACGCGCCACCTGCACCTTCTGCCAAGGCGTCAGCCGCGCATAGGTATCGGCCACCAGCGTGCCCGCGCGGCTCTGCAACCGCTCGACCTCGCCGTCGATGTCCATGTTGGGATCTTCCTCGGCGAGCTTCCTCAGCTCGACGATCTTGCCTTCCAACTCGGCTATGGGGCGTTCAAATTCGAGGTAATGCATGGCTCAAATCACCGTCAAAGGCGGAAAGTGACACAGGCATCCACGAAAGGGAATGCCTAAAGAACCTTTCTGATCCAATGGGTTAACGGCTATTTTTGGCCGCCTTGGCCTTGCCCAGGGGGTGGGCGGCCTGCACCACACGGCTCAGCCGGTCGCGCGCCACATGGGTGTAGATCTGGGTGGTGGCGATATCGGCATGGCCCAGCAGCGTCTGGACGCTGCGCAGATCGGCCCCGCCCTCCACCAGATGGGTGGCGAAAGCGTGCCGCAGCACATGGGGCGAGACCTTGGCCGGATCGATGCCCGCCTTGAGCGCCAGCGCCTTGAGCAACTGGTGAAAGCGGCGGCGCGTGAGAAAGCCATCGGCGCCCCGCGATGCGAACAGATAGCGGTTGTTCTTGTCGTGCTTGGGCACGAACTCTTCACGCACCGCCAGATAAGCGTCCAGCGCCGCGCGCGCCGACACGTTGAGCGGCGTCATGCGCTCCTTGTTGCCCTTGCCGACGATGCGGATGAAGCCTTCATGGGTGCGCACAGCGGCCAGCTTCAGGCCCGCCAGTTCGGTGACGCGCAAGCCGCCGCCATACAGCATCTCGACGATGCAGGTCAGCCGCAGCCCCTCGGGCGTTTCATTCTGCATCGCGGTTTCGAGCATCGCGTCCAGGTCATCGCCCGACAGTATCTTGGGCAAGGGACGGCGGGCGCGCGGCGCGGCCAGGGTCTGGGTGGGATCATCCTCGCGCATGCCTTCGGTGTAGAGAAAGCCATAGAACTGCCGCAGCGCCGACAGCTTGCGCGCCTGGGTGGACGGCGCCAGGCCGGACTGGGAAAGCGAATTGAGAAAATCACGAACCTGTTCGCGTCTTGCCTCGCGCAAATCGGCGCGGGCGGAGAAATCCACCAGGTCGCGGCGATAGGCGGCGATGGTATTGGCGCCCGAGCCCCGCTCGGCCCCCATCATGTCGAGGAAAAGCTCGATCAGATAAGCCGTGTCGCTTCTTTTCATTGGGCGCGCGGGGTCCGAGTCATGGACACAGGTTTAGCATGGCTGTATCGAAAAGGCGCATGACACTGAACCGAACCGTGGCGCTGGTGGGCATGATGGGGGCGGGAAAAACCTCTATCGGCAAGCGGCTGGCCGCGCGGCTGAACGTGCCTTTCGCCGATGCCGACCACGAGATCGAAGCGGCGGCCGGCATGACCGTCTCGGAGATTTTCGCCAAGTATGGCGAGCCCTATTTCCGTGACGGCGAGCGGCGGGTCATCGCCCGGCTGCTGGGCGAGCCGCCGCATGTGCTGGCCACCGGGGGCGGCGCCTATATGGACGACATTACCCGCGCCACCATGAAACAGTCCGCCTTCACCATATGGCTGAAAGCGCCGGTCGATATCCTGCTCGGGCGGGTGAAAAAGCGCCAGGGTAACGATCAGACACGCCCCCTGCTCGCCAATGACGATCTGCGCGGCACGCTGGAGCGCCTGCTGGCGCAGCGCGAGCCGGTCTATGCCACGGCTGACATGGTGCTGGAGTCGGCCGACGACCCCCATGCCATGCTGCTGGACAAGATCGTTGCCGCCCTGGCCGCCCATGGGATATGCGATAGCCATGAGTGAAATCGTTTCCGTCGGACTGGGTGAGCGCGCCTATGACATTCATGTCGGCGCGGGCATGTTGGCGCGTGCCGGCGAACTGCTGAAGCCGCTGGCCCGGGGCACGGTGCCCGTGGTGACCGACGCGCATGTGGCGGAAATTCACCTGCCCCGCCTGCTCGATCAACTCAGCAAGGCCGGAATCGATGCACGCCCCATCGTGATGGCGCCGGGCGAGGTGAGCAAAAGCTTTGCCGGCCTGGAACGCCTGTCGGGCGAGTTGCTGGAGATGGGCATCGACCGCAAGGGACTGGTGATCGCGCTGGGCGGCGGGGTGATCGGCGATCTTACCGGTTTCGCGGCCGGCGTGCTCAAGCGCGGCGTCGCCTTCGCGCAGATTCCCACCACGCTTCTGTCGCAGGTGGACTCCTCGGTCGGTGGCAAGACCGCGATCAATGCCAAACAGGGCAAGAACCTGATCGGCCTGTTCCACCAGCCGCGCATCGTGATCGCGGATACCGCGCTGCTGTCCACCCTGCCCCGGCGCGAACTGCTGGCCGGCTATGCCGAAGTCGCCAAGTATGGCGCGCTGGGCGATGCGAATTTCTTCGAATGGCTGGAAGCCAACGGCCGCAAGGCGCTGGACGGCGATGAAGCCGCGATGGTCAAGGCGGTGGCGCATTCCTGCCGGATGAAAGCCGATATCGTGGCGCGCGACGAGCGCGAGACCGGCGACCGCGCCCTGCTCAACCTCGGCCACACCTTCGGCCATGCGCTGGAAGCGGCGACCGGCTTCTCGGACCGGCTGGTTCACGGCGAAGGCGTCGCCATCGGCTTGGCGCTGGCCTTCAAGCTGTCGGTGAAGCTGGGCCTGTGCCCGGGACAGGATGCGCAGCGATTCACCCGTCACCTGCAGGCCGTGGGCCTGCCTTGCGCGATCTCCGACATTCCCGGTCCCCGCGCCGGCGCGGACGAGCTGATCGGCCATATGGCGCACGACAAGAAGGTGTCGGACGGCAAGCTGACCTTCATCCTGCTGCGCGGGCTGGGACAGGCCTTTGTCACCCGCGACGTGCCCCTGGACGCGGTAAAATCGGTCCTGACGGACTGAAAAAGCGCGCTATGATGGCGCGCCGCCCTCCGGTTCCATAATGCTCGCCTACATTGTCGCCACGATTATCGCCCTGTTGGCTGTCTGTGCCTTCATCGTCGCGCCACATCGGCCGGTCATGGCTGCGCGGGTCTCCGTTCTCGCAGGCATGCGGTGGATAGGTTGGCGGGTGCTCGGCCTGTTCGGCATCCAGCCAGGCGCAGCCGAAAACCCCGAACTGGCGCGCGAGGAAATTCGCAGTTCCATCGCCCTGCACCACCAGGAAGGCAGTTTCGAGCGCGAGCATCGCGACATGCTGGGCGGCATCCTCGACCTGCGCGAACTCCAGGTGGGCGATGTGATGCGCCACCGCACGGCAATCGAAAGCGTCGATGCCGATCTTCCACGGCGCGAACTGGTTGCGGGGGTGGTGGCGTCCAACCACAGCCGGTTGCCGCTATGGCGCGACGAGCCCGAAAACATTATCGGCATCCTGTCGGCCAAACTGCTCGCCCGGGCGCTGGTCGAGCATCAGGGCGATCTGGACAAGATCGACATCGCGGCGCTGGTGTCACCGCCCTGGTTCGTGCCCGACACCACCACGCTGGACGAGCAGCTTGCCGAATTCCGCGAGCGCCGCGCCCGTTTCGCCCTGGTGGTGGACGAGTATGGCGCGCTGCAAGGCCTGGTGACGCTGGAAGACATTCTCGAAGAAGTGTTCGGCGACATTTCCGACCGCCGTCCGCACGAAACCCGGCGGGAAATCCGCCGCCGGCCCGACGGCTCCTACCTGGTGGACGGCAAGGTGCCGGTGCGCGACCTCAACCGCGAACTGGAATGGCGCCTGCCCGAAGACGACGCCACCACCATCGCGGGGCTGGTGATCGCGCAATCGGGCACCATTCCGGACGCCGGCCAACGCTTTGCTTTCTTCGGATTCATTTTTGAAATCATGCGCCGCCAGCGCAACCAGATCACCGCGATCCGTATCATACCGCCCCAAAAGAACGGTCAGGCGGCTATGGCGACTTCCGGGCTTCCGACGGCGTAAGCAGCGCCAGGGACAGCGCGTGAACCGTGGCCTTCAGTTCCTGCTCCAGCACGGCATGGACGCGGCGCTGGCGCTCCAGGCGGGACTGACCCTCAAAGGCGCTCGACACCAGCCGGACATGGAAATGGGTTTCACCATGGCTGCCATCGTCGCGGGTGGCGCCGGCATGGCCGGCATGACGGGCGCTTTCGTCCCGCACCTCCAGCGCCAGTGGCGCGAAGGCGGCGGTCAGTTTTTGCGTCATGGCGTCCGCAACTTTCATCCTGCCCTAGTTTGCTTTGGCCGGGGGAATGTCAAGCAATACGTTTTCTTGTCTTTTACCGCTTCCACCCCATAATTGTTCGATGGTTCAACCCCGTACCAACCGCTTCAAAACCGACATCAGCATCAAGTCCGGCAAGGCGAAAAAGCCCGAGCCGGTGACCAAGATGTGCGAAGCCCCCGACTGTGTCGGGCCGGGCAATTGCCGCGTCGCCAAGTCGCCCAAGAACCTGACGGAATATCTCTGGCTTTGTCCCAAGCACGCCCGGCTGCACAACGAATCCTGGGACTACTTCAAGGGCATGGATGACGGCGATATCCGCAAGTTCCGGGAAGAAGCCCTGACCGGGCATCGCCCGACCTGGCCCCTGGGCAAGCGCGCCGCCAAGGCCCGCATGGGCCAGAGCCCTCTGGGCAATGTGAATGACAGCCATGCGATGTTTGCAGAGGATGACGAATCCGGCGCCGTACGGCGTCCGGAGCGTCAATTAACGCGCCTGCAGGCCATCGCCATGGACACGATGCAACTGCCCCACAACGCCACCTTGATCGAGATCAAGGCGCGGTATAAGGAACTTGTGAAGCGTTTTCATCCCGACGCGAATGGCGGCGACCGGGGCGCGGAAGAACGGCTGAAGCAGGTCATCAAAGCCTATGGCGTGTTGCGCGCCTCCGGCCTCCTCACCTGAAAAGGGCCTGCCGCGCCCGCACAGCCATGCGCGGCGGCCTGTCGGATCACACAGCATGAGCACCCATACCGAAGCCTTGGACCCCAGCGTCATGCCCGACACGACTGTCGATGCGGGCGAAGTGTTCGGCATCAAGACCAAGATGAAGGTTCCCGCCTTCAAGCAGGCGAACGAGCATGTGCCCGAGCGCGATCCGGCCTATCGCTTCGACCGCGACACCACGCTGGCGATCCTGGCGGGCTTTGCCCACAACCGCCGCGTCATGGTCCAGGGCTATCACGGCACCGGAAAGTCCACGCATATCGAACAGGTCGCGGCACGGCTCAACTGGCCCTGCATCCGCATCAACCTGGATTCCCATATCAGCCGTATCGACCTGATCGGCAAGGACGCCATCGTGCTGCGCGACGGCAAGCAGGTCACCGAGTTCCGCGAAGGGTTGCTGCCCTGGGCCCTGCAGCGTCCCGTGGCGCTGGTGTTCGACGAATATGACGCCGGCCGCCCCGATGTGATGTTCGTGATCCAGCGCGTGCTGGAAGTCTCCGGCCGGTTGACGCTGCTGGACCAGAACAAGGTGATCCATCCCCACCCGGCCTTCCGGCTGTTCTCGACCACCAACACCATCGGTCTGGGCGACACCACGGGCCTGTATCACGGCACCCAGCAGATCAACCAGGGCCAGATGGACCGCTGGAGCATCGTCACCACGCTGAACTATCTGACGCACGAGGCCGAGGAAGAAATCGTGCTGGCCAAGTCGCCCACATATGACACCCCTGAGGGCAAGAAGACCCTGTCGGCCATGGTGCGCCTGGCCGACATGACCCGCAACGCCTTCGTCGCGGGCGATCTTTCCACCGTGATGAGCCCGCGTACCGTCATCACCTGGGCGCAGAATGCCGAAATCTTCGGCGATGTCGGCTTTGCCTTCCGCCTCACCTTCCTCAACAAGTGCGACGAGCTGGAACGCGCCAGCGTGGCGGAATTCTACCAGCGCTGCTTCGGCGAGGAATTGCCGGAAAGCGCCGCCAAAGTGCTGGTCGCGTAGCGGCCAGCATCATCCGCCCTGTGCGGGTGATCCAGTTTTGAAAAGGTCGCAATGGCCACCAAGCCCGAGTCTCCTTCCGAGCCATTCAAGCGGGCCGTCACCGTGGCGGTGCGAAGCCTTGCGGCCGAACCGGAACTGGAAGTCAATTTCTCCGCCGAACCGCCCGCTCTGAAAGGCCTGAAGGCCCGCCTGCCCTCGCCCGCCCGCAACCTGTCGGCCCATGACGTGGCCCTGGTACGCGGTACCGGCGACGCCTATGCCCTGCGCCGGGCCTATCACGACGAGAAAGTGAACAACCAGTTCCGTCCCGCTTCCCCGGAAGGCGCCGCCATTTTCGAAGCCGCCGAACAGGCGCGGGTGGAAGCGATCGGCAGCATCGCGATGAAGGGCGTAAAGGCCAACCTCGCCAGCGGGCTGGAACAGCGCCTGCTCAATCGCGGACTGGGAAAGTCGCGGACCAAGGACGAAGCGCCGCTGGCCGATGTGCTGGGCCTGATGGTGCGCGAAAAGCTGACCGGCGAAAAACCCCCGGCCTCGGTTGCGGGCGCGGTTGAGCTGTGGCGGTCCTTCATCGAGGAAAAAGCCGGCGGCGATCTCGACAAGCTGGAGGGCGCGCTGCGCGACCAGAAGAGCTTCGCCAAGCTGACCCGCACCATGCTCAATCACCTGTCGTTTGGCGACCAGAGTGAAAGCGATTCCTCTGCCCAGCAGGATGCCGACGGCGAAAAGCCCGATGGCGAGAACCAGGATGGCGAGGACCAGGACGCCCAGCAGGATGGCGAAAGCGCCGCCACCGAATCCGCCGCCGAGAGCGAGGACGGCCAGGAGGTGGACTCCGACATGGCCGCGGAACAGTCCGAAGATTTGTCGGACGCGACCGAGCCGGAAGACGGCGCCAAGCCCCAGCGGGGCGAACAGGCTTTCTCGCGCCAGGATGAATGGGGCTACAAGGTCTTCACCGCCGAGTTCGACGAGGAAATCGCCGCCGCCGATCTGTGCGAGGCCGAGGAACTGACTCGGCTGCGGGGTTTCCTCGACCAGCAGCTTTCGGCCATGCAGAGCGTGGTGTCGCGCCTGGCCAACAAGCTGCAGCGCCTGTTGATGGCGCAGCAGAACCGGCACTGGGAATACGATCTGGAAGAAGGGCTGCTCGACACCTCGCGCCTGACGCGCATCGTGATCGATCCGATGTATCCGCTGTCGTTCAAGCGTGAGAAGGACACCACCTTCCGCGATACCTGCGTCACGCTGCTGCTCGACAATTCCGGCTCGATGCGCGGGCGTCCCATCATGGTGGCGGCGATGTGCGCCGACATACTGGGCCGCACCCTGGAGCGCGTCGGGGTCAAGACCGAGATCCTCGGCTTCACCACCAGGGCCTGGAAAGGCGGCATGAGCCGCGAGAAATGGCTGGGCGCAGGCAAGCCGCCGCAGCCCGGACGCCTCAACGACCTGCGCCACATCGTCTACAAGGCGGCGGATGAGCCCTGGCGGCGGGCCAAGCGCAACCTGGGCCTGATGATGCGCGAAGGCCTGCTGAAGGAAAATATCGACGGCGAAGCGCTGACCTGGGCCCACAACCGCATCATCGCCCGGCCCGAACAGCGCAAGATCCTGATGGTGATCTCCGACGGCGCGCCGGTGGACGATTCAACCCTGTCGGTGAATGCCGGAAACTATCTGGAACATCACCTGCGCCGGGTGATCGAGGAGATCGAGACACGCTCGTCGGTGGAACTGACCGCCATCGGCATCGGCCATGACGTGACGCGCTATTACCGCAAGGCCGTGACCATCGTGGATGCCGAACAGCTTGGCGGCGCGATGACCGAACAGCTCACCGAACTGTTCGCCGAAGACGCCGCGCCGGGGCGCCGCAAGCGTTAGCCAACCAATAGCGCGCCTACGCTTCGCGCGCCGCCTCAGTACCCATTCATGCCATTCAGAGGCCGCATCGCAGGCCGCAGCAGGTAATACGGCACCAGCAGCGCGATGCTTTCGCCGAAGAAGACGATGAAATGCACCAGGGCGGAATCGGTCCAGGGCAGATGATCAGCGCCGGCAAAGGCTGCCGGATAATAGACCGCGCTGAACACCAGGCTGGCCGCGAAGGAAGCCGCGAGGGGCGCCGCCCACCAGCGCGGCCCTCGTGCCGCGTCGAAGAAAATGATGCCGATGAAACTGGCGAACAGGAACGCGACGCCGAATGCCAGCATCGCCCGCAGCGACAGCATGGGAGAGCTGTTGATCCAGCTGTTGATGTCACCCGGATTGATCAGCGCCACCAGGGCGACGATGCCCACGCCGGCCAGAAGCTGGGCAAAGGCGTAAGGGGCGCCGTAACGGCGGTTGCAGAGATGGATGGCATACCAGGCCATGGGCAGCACCAGGTCGCTGCGCGCCAGCATGGCGTTCTGCACGGCACGCGGCGCGTCGGGCAGCAGCAGCAGCGCATCGGTGAAAAGATACGCCGCACCCAGCAGCGTGCTGAGCAGCAGCACCGGCACGATCAGCCGGGCCAGCACCAGCGCCGGACCAGAGAACCGCTGGCGCATACTTTCCGGCGGCCCGCCATAGGCGCGCTCATGCGGCGGCCATACCGCGTCATTCACGCGGCGTAGCCCGCTGGAGACGTCTTCCGCCTGCAGCGCCAGCGCGCGATGCGCGCCGTTTCGGTAATCGTAAGCCTTCACAACACCCCAGCTGCGCGCCAGACGTCCCAGTCTGGTACACATTCAACAGATTTCAGAGGTGTCCACGCAAGCGCGATGCCGCCGCAGGCGCGCCGCGCAGGATATGATCAGGTTGCTGATTATGGAGGCAATAGGCCGCCTTGGCGGCGGCCTTCTCGTTCGCCGGTCAGGCCGCCTTGGCGGAGGCCTTCTTGGCAATGGCGCGCTTCAGGCGCAGAGCCTTGGGCGACAGGACGCCGTCCTTGCACTTGAGGATGAAGGGGTCCAGGCCGCCATTGCGATCCACCGAACGCAGCGCGTTCATGGAAATCTTCAGCTTGTAGCTGTTGCCCAGCAGCTCACTCGCCAAGGCGATGATCTGCAGGTTCGGACGATAGATCCGCTTGGTCTTGTTGTTGGCGTGGCTGACATTGTTGCCAACCAGGAGGCCTTTTCCGGTCAATTCGCAGCGGCGGGACATGGCGATTTCTCTTCGATTCTCAAGGATTTCCGCGGCTTTTGGCCGACTAAAGAGCGGGGTTCATAAGCAAACCGGCCGCTTTGGTCAAGGGCCGGGCCAGGCCCGGCATCGGGCAACCCAGCCCGCTGTGCGCTCGCAAGGCCGCTGGTACGGGGCCCAAGGTCCCAAAGGTTTAAGGCTCGCGCCAGCCATCACGCAAACCCCAGCATTTCCGCCACTATTTTCGTCCGGGTACGGAATGGAGTCGGCAAGGGCAGACAAAGGGCCATTCCTCGAGTCGGCCACTAGATGTGGTGGTTGTGGGCCCGGTTGAATCTCCTAAATGTATGAGAACAAAGGCAGATATTGAATTGGTTAGTGATTCGAACTGTGTTTGGACCCGTTACGTTCTAATTGTTAACTCACAATCCACAACAGCCCTGTCCCGCTAATATGGACGCCGGCAATTACGCCGTCCGGGAGGAAAACATGGCGCACATTTCAAGGCTTGGAATGAAGGCAGCAATATTGATGGCGACGTTGGCGCTCGGCGCCTGCATCGGCAACGCGGTGGCGCAACAGCCGCGCATGTATGCCGCGCTGGATGCGTTGCGTACGGCGCGGGCGGAACTTATCGCCGCCACGCCCAACAAGGGCGGCCATCGCGCCCGCGCCATCCAGCTGGTGAACCAGGCGATCGACGAAACCAACGCCGGCATCCGCTACGCACAGTAACGCACATTTTCGGAAAAAGCGTTCCTTCGGGGATGCTTTTTCCGCCTCTTTTTGCTTGCGAAAGACGCGGGCAGACATGATTTAAAGCTCCATGCACACCACAGGCACCGCCCGCGAGCACAGCCCCAAAGTGACGGCGGTCCTGGGCCCCACCAACACCGGCAAGACCTTCTTCGCCATCGAACGCATGCTGGCGCACAAGTCCGGCATGATCGGCCTGCCACTGCGCCTGCTGGCGCGCGAGGTCTATGACCGCATCGTCAAGCTGCGCGGCGCCAGCGAAGTCGCGCTGATCACCGGCGAAGAAAAGATCGTTCCCAAAAATCCCCGCTTCTACGTCTGCACCGTCGAAGCCATGCCGCTGGACATTCCGGTGGCCTGCCTGGCGATCGACGAAATCCAGTTGTGCGCCGATCCCGAGCGCGGCCATGTTTTCACCGACCGGCTGCTCCATGCACGAGGGTCCGAAGAAACGATGCTGCTGGGCAGCGACACGATGCGCGGCATCATCCAGCGCTTCATTCCCAAGGCATGGTTCATCAGCCGCGCGCGTTTCTCGGACCTGGCCTATACCGGCGCGAAGAAGCTCACCCGCCTGCCCCGCCGCTCGGCGGTGGTGGGGTTCTCCGCCCAGGATGTCTATGGCATTGCCGAGGTGATCCGCCGCCAGCGCGGCGGCGCGGCGGTGGTGCTGGGCGCGCTGAGCCCGCGCACCCGCAACGCGCAAGTTCAGCTCTACCAGTCGGGCGATGTGGATTTCCTGGTGGCGACCGACGCCATCGGCATGGGCCTGAACATGGATGTGGACCATGTCGGCTTCGCCGCCCGCGAGAAATTCGACGGCGCGCGGATGCGCGGCCTTCGGCCCGACGAGATCGGCCAAATCGCGGGGCGCGCGGGACGCTACATGAATGACGGCACGTTCGGGGTGACCACGGACTGCGAACCGTTCGAAGACGAGCTGGTGCAGCGGATCGAAAGTCACCGCTATGACCCGGTGCGCGTGCTGCAATGGCGCAGCGCCAATCTCGATTTCCGCAGCCTGGCGTCGCTGAACGAAAGCCTGGATGCGCCGCCGCCCGAAAAAGGCCTGACGCGGGCCCGGCCCGCCAGCGATGCGGTGGCGCTGCGGCTTCTGTCGGGCGATGACGAGATCAAGGCTGTCGCAACCTCGCGCGAAATGGTGGGGCGTTTGTGGGATGTTTGCCAGCTTCCCGATTTCCGCAAGCTCTCCACCGACGAGCATGTGAAGCTGGTGAAGAACATCTTCCTGTTCCTGAGCAGAGAGGGCGCCATTTCGGACGACTGGCTGGGACGCCAGATCGCCCGCGCCGATGTCACGCAAGGCGATGTCGCCACCTTGTCGGGACGGCTGGCGCAGATCCGCACCTATACCTATGCCGCCAACCGCAGCGGTTGGACCCGCGACAGCGCCCATTGGCAGGGCATTACCCGCGCGGTGGAAGACCGGCTTTCGGATGCGCTGCATGAACGCCTGACCCAGCGTTTCATCGACCGGCGCACATCGGTGCTGATGAAGCATCTGCGCGACGATGAATTCGCCAGCCTGGCGCTGGACGAAGCCGGTGGCGTTTCCATCGGCGGCGAAGCCCTCGGACGGCTGGACGGTTTCCGCTTCGTGCCGGACCCGCGCGCCGTCGGCTTGCAGGGGCGCACCTTGCGCGCCGCGGCGCTGAAGGGACTAGAAAGCGAGATCACCGCCCGCAGCCACGCGCTCGCCGCCGCCGACGACAGCGCCATCACCCTGAGCGAGCATGGCAAGCTGTGGTGGGACGGCGCGATTGTCGCCCGCCTGGTGGCCGGGTCTTCCCCCTTGGCGCCCAATGTCGAAATGCTGGCCGACGCACATGTACGCACCGAAGCGCTGCAGGCGCGGCTGCAGACCTGGATCACCGCGCGCATCGCAGACCGGCTCAGGCCCCTGCTGGCCCTGCGCGACGCCGCCCAGGCCCGCACGGGAAGCGGCGGCGCCCTGCCCGGCGATGCGCGCGGCATCGCCCATCAACTGGCGGAGAATTTCGCAGGGCTTGATCGCGCCGCCTTGAACCTTCCCGACAAGCTCGGCCCGCTGCTGCGGTCCTTGCGCCCGTTCGGCGTCTGGTTCGGACGCCGCACCATCTATCTGCCCCGGCTGCTGCGGCCCGATGCGGCGGCGCTGCTCACCTTGCTGTGGGGCGTATGGACCCGCAAAGAGTCGCCGCCCGCGCCGCCCGCACCTGGTTTGACATCCTTCGCCGTGGACAAAGGCACCGACACCGCCTCGCTGCATGCCGCGGGCTTTGCGGTGCTGGCGGGCCGCGCCATCCGCTTCGACATGCTCGAGCGGCTGGAGGATGAACTGGAAAAGGCGCTGTCATCCGGAACCGATGCGGAAGCCTTGCTGACCAAACTGGTATCGCTGCTGGGCACCGGGCGGGACGACGCGCGCGCCGTGCTGGCCGCGCTGGGCTGGCGCAGCGTCGATGTCGCCGGCGCCAAGCCTGTCTGGCGCCGCGCCAAGGCAAAACCGCGCCAGGCGGAAAAGACCAGGGCGCGCAAAACGGAACCACCGCCCAATCCTCACTCGCCCTTCGCGGGACTGGCGGCGCTGAAGGTGCGATGAGCCGCCTCGACAAATGGCTGTTCCATGCCCGCTTCCACCGCACCCGCATGCTCGCACAGGCAACGGTTGCAGCGGGCCGGGTTCGCCTCAATGGACGGCGGGTGGACAAGCCGGGCCATGCGATCAAGCCCGGCGATATCCTCACCCTGGGCAAGGGTGCCGACGTGCTGGTGATCCGGGTCCTGGCGCTGGCCGAGCGGCGTGGTTCCGCCACCGAGGCCCAGCGGCTTTACGAAATAGTCGAATAGTGCCAATCAGTTGAGAACGATTATCAACTTGCTGCGCCATTGAAGGGTCTTGCCTGATGGTGCGACGCGCCGTAAGCACAGCCCCGATTTCGCCAAGGACGCGCCTGCCAATGACCTATGTCGTCACCGAAGCCTGCATCAAGTGCAAGTTCATGGATTGCGTCGAGGTCTGCCCGGTGGACTGCTTCTACGAGGGCGAGAACATGCTGGTCATCAACCCCGATGAATGCATCGATTGCGGGGTTTGCGAGCCGGAATGCCCGCCGGAGGCGATTAAGGCCGATACCGAATCGGGCCTGGAAAAGTGGCTGTCGGTGAACGCGGAATATTCCCGCTCCTGGCCCAACATCTCCCAGAAGGGCGAGGCCCCGGCCGACGCCAAGGAGATGCAGGGCGTGGAGGACAAGTTCGAGAAGTTCTTCAGCCCCAATCCCGGTACGGGCTCCTGACGATCCGTCACCTTGGTTGCCCGCCGGGGATGTGCTCAGCACACGGAACAACCGTCACAAACGGTTGAATTTGCGGCCCTTTCCGCCAAAGTTAAATAAACTCCGCGAAATCAATGGGATGGGACGGTTTTTTCTTCCGTTTTCCCATCATCTGTGATAGGGTCTTTTTCGTTCAGAGAACCTGACGACACGTGCCCGCCGGCGCCCCACCGGTGGATCGCCCCATATTTTGTGCGCACAGGAAAGCAAATGACCGCCCTCAAGTCTCCCCCTGCCAAGACCGCTGCCGCCCCGGCCAAGAAGGTCGCCGCCAATTCCAACAGGAAGCACGAGTTCAAGACCAACGATCATGTCGTCTATCCCACCCATGGCGTCGGCAAGGTGTCCGGCATCGAGGAGAAGGAAGTGGCCGGCGTGCGCCTCGAGCTGTTCATCATCGAGTTCGAAAAGGACAAGATGACCCTGCGCGTCCCGACCCTGAAGGCCAAGACCGTGGGCATGCGCAAGCTGTCCTCGCCCGAAGTCGTGGCCGGCGCCCTCAACACCCTCAAGGGCCGCGCCCGCATCAAGCGCACCATGTGGTCGCGCCGCGCCCAGGAATACGAAGCCAAGATCGACTCCGGTGACCTGGTGTCCATCGCCGAAGTGGTGCGCGACCTGCACCGCGCCGGCGGCCAGCCGGAACAGTCCTATTCCGAGCGCCAGCTGTACGAAAAGGCCCTCGCCCGCATGGCCCGCGAAGTTGCCGCCGTCGAAAAGACCGACGAGCCGACCGCGGTCAAGCGCGTCGAAGGCATGCTGACCAAGAAGGCTGCCTAAGGAGCGACCACGAACCCGAGGCGAAGCCGAGGGCCTCGTGGCGCGACCATAAAAAAAGACTTGCGACCCTCTATCGCAATAGGAAGAGCCCGGTGGAAACACCGGGCTTTTTCTTTGCTAGAGTTACGGCATGCCCAAAGCCAAGCCTTTCATCAAAAGCCATCGCGACGGCAGCCTGTGGGCCAAGGGCCAGACCTTGGACGGCGTGCCGACCGGTTATTGGGAATGGTTCCGCAAGGATGGGACCCGATTGCGCTCAGGACACTTCGCTGCGGGGGTACAAGTCGGCGAATGGACGACCTATGACGCCAAGGGCAAGGTCTACAAGATCACAAAAATGAAGCCGCACTAATTCAGCAGTTCGATCTGCGCCGGGTTGGACAGCACGATGTGCGGACGGCCCCGCGTCTCCTGCACGATGCCGCGGATGCGGACGTGCTTGGCGTGCAGGCTCTCCAGATCGTAGCCGCGAAAAGCACGGCGGTCCTCGGGCGCTATGGCGGCGGAGAAGCCGCGGGTCCAGTCATTGCCGAAGTCGATGAAAATTCGCCCGTCCCTGCTGCCCACATTGGTCACCCAGCCTTCCACCACCTGGAAGGTGCCCGTGGTGCCCTTCATCGCCTGCGGCGTGCGCGGCGCGTAGGAGGTGATGGCCCAGATGCCGGCGCGGCGCGCGCGCGCCTTGCTTTCGGCCTCATACAGTTCGGGCGAACATTCCTCGCGGTCCGGTGAGATCGCCACCCGGGCCAGCCCCTGCTCCAGCAGCGCGACCTGCAGCCATGTCTGGTTGAAGCCTTGCGCCCGCACCCGGTCGTAGCGGTCCTGCTTGGGCGGCGTGGCGGTGAAGGTCACCGGCCCCTGTTGGGCCAGCTCGGTCAGGACGGACAACGCCCGATCGGCGAGATAGCGCGGCCCACCATCGGCTCCTGCCTGCGGCAGGCGAATCCCTTCCAGCAGCACGGCACGGCCATCGCTGAGGATCAGGGCGCCATTGCGCTCCACGCGTATCACGCGGGCATTGGAGATTTCCGCCCTGCCCGCGCAATCGGGGATAAAGCGCTGCGCCAAGGCCGCATTGGCGCCCAGCGGCGAGCACATTGCCGCCAAAATCAGTGCATAGATCACTCGCATGCGGCCATTGGGCCCGCAAACCATTCCAGCGGTCAAGCGTTGGAAACAGCGTCCCGCCCGCGGCAAAGGTTAACAGCATGGCTTCCCCCATCGTGCTTCCCGAAACACTGCAGACCGCCGCAGCGATGCCGGCAACGGTGAAAGCCGCGCTTCCCGCGCTGACCGTCATGGTGGTGAACGGGGCCTTGAACGTTTTGCTGGCGGCGGTGATCTTGATCGCCGGATGGGCGCTCTCGCGCTGGGTTGCGAGCTGGATACGCGGTGGGCTGGCCCGCAGCCTTCATTTTGACAATACCCTGACACCTCTGCTGGCCAATGCCGCGCGCTACGGGATTTTCGCGATCACCCTTATCGCGGTGCTGAGCCAGTTCGGCGTGCAGACCACCAGCGTGATCGCCCTTCTGGGCGCGGCGGGCCTGGCGCTGGGCCTGGCGCTTCAAGGAACATTGTCGAATGTCGCGTCCGGCGTGATGCTGCTGATCCTCAGGCCCTTTCGGGTTGGCGACTACATCGTGATCGATCCCGATATCGGCGGCACGGTACGCGAGATCAGTCTTTTCACCACGGTCCTGATAACGCCGGACATGATGTACATTTCCGTTCCCAATTCCCGAATCTTCAGCAGCCCGATCACCAACTTTACTCGCGAGCCGACGCGCAGGATCAATATCGTTGTCGGCATCGACTACAAGGACGATATTGAGAAGGCCCAAACCATCCTGCTGGACATCATGAACAGCGACCCACGTGTCCTGAGCACCACGGCGCCCATCGCGCCGGTGGATGCGCTGGCCGAATCCTCCGTCAACCTGATCGCGCGCTGCTTTGTCCCGAACCGCGATTACTGGAATGTGTATTTTGACATGCAGAAGGCCATCAAGCAGCGCTTCGACGCGGCCGGCATTTCCATCCCCTACCCGCAGCGGGTCATGACGGTGCGCGAGGTTCCGGCGGATTCCGAAGGGCGCGCGGCCAAGACGCCGCTTTTGGAAGAGCGCGGCGAACAGTCCGGAAAAAAACCGAACTAGAGTTTGGCCTTCAGGCTGACGCCCTTGGGCGGGATGCTGTCCTCGGGCACGAAAAAATCCGGCAGAAGGTCCTTGGCGGGATCGACGCGATAGCGGTCGAAATCCGTCACGCCGTTCTCGGCCAGGAACGTGTCGTCGATCAGGAAATTGCCGGTAAAGCTTTTGGCCTTGCTGAAGACATGCCAGGCGGCATCGGCCACGATGTCGGGTGTGCGGCAATGGGCGATGCCCTCCTCGCCGCTGACCACGTTGCGCATTGCCGCCGTGGCGATGGCGGTGCGCGGCCATAGCGCGTTGAAGGCGATCTGGCCCTTGAACTCTTCCGCCATGCCCAGCACGCACAGGCTCATGCCGTATTTCGCCATCGTGTAGGCGGCGTGGGGCGCGAACCAGCGCGCCTTCATGTCCAGCGGCGGCGACAGCATCAGCACATGCGGGTTGGCGGCACGCTTCAGGTGCGGCACACACGCCTTCGACACCAGGAACGTGCCGCGCGCATTCACCTGGTGCATCAGGTCGAAGCGTTTCATCTCGGTGGCTTCGGTGCCGGTCAGGGAAATGGCGCTGGCATTGTTGACGCAGATATCGATACCGCCAAATTTCGTCACCGCCGCATCCACCGCCGCGATTACCTGTTCCTCGAACCTGATATCGCAGGGCACCGCCAGCGCCTTGCCCCCGGCCCGTTCGATTGCCTCGGCGGCGCTATAAATAGTTCCCGGCAGTTTGGGGTTGGCCTGGATGGTCTTGGCGGCAATGACGATATTGGCGCCGTCCCGCGCCGCCCGGAGCGCGATGGCCAGGCCGATGCCCCGGCTGCCGCCGGTGATGAACAGGGTTTTGCCCGCCAGCGACACGAATCCTCCCGCGCTTTGGGCCATTATGGCGCAAAGGCCCCCAGGAGGCCCCCAGATTCCCTCGACATCTTGTCAGGGTGCGCTTATTTAGCCGCCATGATCGACGCCCAGACCAAAATCGCCCCCGCCGATGCCGCCGGGATCGCCCAGGCCGCCAAGATTTTGCGCGATGGCGGCCTCGTCGCCTTCCCCACCGAGACCGTCTATGGCCTGGGCGCCGACGCCACCAATGGCGAAGCCGTGGCCGCGATTTTCGCCGCCAAGGGCCGCCCGCTGTTCAATCCCCTGATCGTGCACGTCGCCGATATCGAAGAAGCCCTGCGCCATGTCGAGATGTCGCCCCGCGCCCGCGCGCTGGCCGAGAAGTTCTGGCCGGGCGCGCTGACCTTGGTGCTGCCCCGCCGCAAGAATTCGCCGCTGTCGCTGCTGGTCAGCGCCGGCCTCGACAGCGTCGCCCTGCGCGCGCCGTCGCATCCGGGCGCCATCGCGCTCTTGAAGGAAACCGGCCGCCCCGTCGCCGGACCGTCGGCCAACCGCTCGGGCCAGGTCACCGCCACCACCGCCGCCCATGTCGCTGACAGTCTCAGCGGCAAGGTCGATCTCATTCTCGACGCCGGCAGCGCCACGCTGGGCATCGAATCCACGGTGGTCGGCTTTGACGGCGACCGTCCGCTGCTGCTGCGCCCCGGCGCCATTGCGCGCGATGAGATCGAAGACATGATCGGCCCCCTGGGCGCGCCCGGAAGCCTGATCCGCTCGCCGGGCCAGCTCGCCAGCCATTATGCGCCCCGTGCGGCCCTGCGGCTGAACGCCGGCGAAATCGAATCCGGCGAAGTGCTGCTGGGCTTCGGCGATGCGCCGGGCGCCAAGCTGAATCTCAGCCCGCGCGGCGACCTGAAGGAAGCCGCGTCCAACCTGTTCGCCATGCTGCGCGAACTGGACAAGAGCGCCAGCCACATCGCGGTCTCGCCCATTCCCGGCACCGGCATCGGCGAAGCGATCAACGACCGCTTGCAGCGGGCGGCCGCGCCCAGATGACGTTGCCGCAGGCTGTCCTGGACCGCCTGAAAGACGCGGTCGGGGCCAAAGGCTTCAGCACCGATCCGGTGGAAATTGCCCCCTATCTGGAAGAATGGCGGGGCAAGTATCAGGGCCGCTCGCCGCTGTTGCTGAAACCGGCCACCACCGCCGAAGTTTCCGCCGCCCTGCGCATCGCCCATGAAACCGGCACCCCCATCGTCACCCAGGGCGGCAATACCGGACTGGTGGGCGGGCAGATTCCGTTTCACGGCGAGGTCCTGCTGTCCACCAGGCGCCTGAATCAGATTGGCGCCATCGACGAAAGCGGCATGACCTTGACCGTGGAAGCGGGCGTCACGCTGGCGCAGGTGCAGCGCGCGGCGGATGACAAGAACCTGCTGTTCCCGCTCAGCCTGGCATCGGAAGGCAGCTGCACCATCGGCGGCAATATCGCCACCAATGCCGGCGGCACCCATGTGCTGCGCTATGGCATGACCCGCGCGCTGGTGCTGGGAGTCCAGGTGGTGCTGGCCAATGGCACGGTGCTGGACCTGCTGCGCGCCTTGCACAAGGACAATAGCGGCTACGACCTCAAGCAGATGTTCATCGGCTCGGAAGGCACGCTGGGGGTTATCACCGCGGCGACCCTGAGGCTGTTTCCCAAGCCGGATGTTTCAGTCACCGCTTTCGCCGCCGTGCCAACGCCCGCCGCCGCGCTGAATCTTTTGAGCGCCATGCAGGCGCGCACCAGCGGCGCGCTGTCGGCCTTTGAGCTGATCCCGCGTATCGCGCTGGAATTCGTCACGCGCCATATCGAAGGCACCCGCGATCCGCTATCCGCGGCCTCGCCCTGGTATGTGCTGATGGAAGCCACTGGCGGGCGGCACGCCAATCTGGCGGCAAGTTTCGAGGCTGGGCTGGCCGATGCCATGGCCGGCGGCGAGGCCAGCGACGCCGTGGTCGCCAGCAGCCAGGCCCAGGCGGCGGCGCTGTGGAAATTGCGCGAAGGCATTTCCGAAAGCCAGAAGCGCGAAGGGGCCTCCATCAAGCATGACATCTCCGTCCCGGTGGCGACGATCCCCGACTTCCTCGCCCGGGCAACGCCCATGGTGGAGGCTTTGGTGCCGGGCGCGCGGGCCGTCAGCTTCGGCCATCTGGGCGACGGCAACCTGCATTTCAACTTCAATGCCCCTGCCGGCGGAGACGGTGACGCCTTTCTCGCCCATTGGGACGAGGTGCAGCAGCGCGTGCATGACATGGTGCAGGAATTCGGCGGCTCGATCAGCGCCGAGCACGGGATCGGCGCGATGAAAGTCGCCGCCCTGCCTCGCTACAAGAGCCACGAAGAACTGGACGCGATGCGCGCCCTCAAGGCCGCCTTCGATCCGAAGAACATCCTCAACCCGGGCAAGACTGTGCCGCCGGTGTTGCGCCTCTGACTCTACCTTCAGAACGCTATACCCGGCCGCAACACTAGCTGGAAAAATAACAGTACCGCCCCCAATGCAAGGAGCGGCCCAGCGATGGACGCTGGTCGAGATCGCAATGCCGCCGCTTGTGGTTTGACCACCGCCATGCCCAGGATCAGCCAACCTGCGGCCAGCAAATGCACAATCAATGGAATCAACACCACCTCGACAATGTTGCGCGGCACCCGGAAGGGAATGACCACAGCAACGGCGATCAGCAGCACCATCAATGTGCTCCAGGCTAGCCGCCTGGTGCTGCCGCTTTCCTGATCCCGGCCCGGATATCTTCGCGCCAACCAGCCGCCCGCCAGCGCCATCCCCAGAATGGCCATCACCAGCACCAATGTCCTGAACGTCGCGGTCAGTTCGAGATAGCCCAGCGCGCGACCGACATCGTTGCCCGGAACAAAGCTCCCGATCGCCAATTGCGCCAGCGCCTGATAGGTGCCCTGTACCGCCATCCAGAAAACAAAGAGACGCCATCCCGCCGATCGAAGCCGTGCGCCGACGAGAATTGCGCAAAATGCCAGACCGCTCGTCAGCGTGGCGACGGCCCCACTTGCCTGGAACAATTCGACATGCGGTGAGACGCCGGTCCAGTCGTGGTTGTTGTGGTACAGGACGGGATGCAATTGCGGCATCATGGCCTTGGGAAGGACAAGCCACAGTTCCTGCCAAAAAAAGGTGAGGTTAAAAGCCAGGGCGCAAAGCAGCACCGAGCTCCAATCCAAACGCGGATATGTTCCGGGTTTGGAAGGCCCCAGCAAAGCCAGGCCGATCACCAAGGGCGCCAGCCCCGCTGCCGAGAGGAACAAGATCAGGCTCGTCATGCCGCGCCCCGGCTATTGCCCCGCCCCGGCAACGAAAGTGTCAGCATGCAGAAGAAACTTTCGTCACGATCGGTGCGCCCGCGGGCTGGCCTCTGAACCAGCAGCTTATGAGGACGATACGGACCTTACAACGCCGGCGCATGGCTGCACCCGTGATTTGTCTATGGTGAAAAGCGCTACCCGGACGCATGCTGGCGTCACCAGGGGGATCGGGAGCGCAGGTGTTCAATCTGGACGAACTTCGCAGGGCTCAAGAAATTGTCAGCACGGTTCTGCCACCGACAGCGCAGATCAACTGGCCGCTTCTGTCCCGGCGTATCGGTGGCGAGCTCTTCATCAAGCACGAGAATCACAATCCGACGGGCTCGTTCAAGGTCCGGGGCGGCCTGACCTATTTCGACCGCCTGGTCCGGGAGCGGCCGCAGGTCAAACAGCTTGTCTCCGCCACAAGGGGCAATCACGGCCAGAGCCTGGCTTTCGCATCAGGCATTCACGGCATCCCGGTGCGCATCTTCGTACCCCACGGCAACAGCACAGAAAAGAATGCCGCCATGCAGGCTTATGGCGCGGAGCTGGTGGAAGACGGCACCGACTTCGAGACCGCCCGGCAGGCGGCGATGCGCAACGCGTCCGAACCCGGCGCCGAGATGGTGCCGTCGTTCCACCGCGATCTGGTGATCGGCGTCGCCACCTATGCGTTGGAACTGCTCACCAGCGTGGAAAAGATCGACACGCTGTATGTACCCATCGGGCTGGGGTCGGGCATCGTGGGTTGCATCCTAGCCCGCGATCTTCTGGGACTTACGACCGAGATTGTCGGGGTTCAGGCCAGCGGGGCACCGTCTTACGCCCTTTCCTTCGCACAGGGACGCGTGGTCGAGACCAATGGCGCCAACACCATGGCCGATGGCATTGCAACACGCTCTCCCGATCCTGAAGCAGTGCGGATCATCAACGCCGGCGCTGCGCGCATCGTGGAAGTCAGCGAAGATGAGATTGTCCAAGCCATCCGGGCCTATTGGACGGACACCCACAACCTGGCCGAAGGGGGCGCGGCCGCAGCCCTGGCGGCGGCAATCCAGGAACGTTCCCGCCTGGCGGGCAAGCGTTCCGCCGTCATCTTGTCCGGCGGCAATATCGATCTGTCGCTGTTCGGCAAAAGCGTGCAGGCCTGATCCGGCAACCTGTCACACTTCGTCCGGCATGCCGTCGTCCGCCGAACGGATCTTCAATCCCTGGGACAGAAGCGCCTGCCAGATATCCTCGGGCGTATCCGCAAAACGAAAGAGCTCGAGGTCATGCGGCGATATCACGCCCTCTTCCGCCAGCCGCTTGAAATTGATGATGCCCTGCCAGTATTCGCTGTCGAACAGCACAACAGGCGCGCGCAACGCCTTGCCGGTCTGCTGCAGCGTGAGAATCTCGAACAATTCGTCCAGCGTTCCGAAGCCGCCCGGAAAGGCCACCAGCCCGTTCGCTCGCATCGCCAGGTGCATTTTGCGCATCGCGAAATAGTGAAACTGGAACGTCAGTTCAGGCGTGAGATAGGCGTTGGGCTTCTGCTCGTGCGGCAGGGCGATGTTGAACCCGATGCTGGGCGCGCCCGCGTCCTTGGCGCCGCGATTGGCGGCTTCCATCAGGCCGGGCCCGCCGCCCGTGGCGATGACATTGTCGCGCCAGCGCTTGCGGGGTGCGAACGCACCACCGCGCAGCGAGGCTATGCGGCCAAAATCCCGGGCGGCGGCATACCAGTCCAGTTGGCGCTTGATCTTTTCCGGTGACATTCCGACCGGCGGGTTCTGCGCCAGTTCGGGCGACAGGCAGCGCGCCCCGCCAAACACGATGATGGTCGAGCGGATGCCCCAATCACGCAACAGCAGATCCGCCTTGGAATATTCCAGCGCGAACCGGATGCTCCGCATTTCCGGCCGCATCAGGAATTCGGTGTCGTATACCGGCAAAATCCCGCTGCGGGACGCCACGCCGCCCACCGGTACGGGCGAGCCGTCGTCTTTTTCCGGCTTTTCGGTCTCCATAGCGCTAGCGAATAATTTCCGCTTCGGTCTTGCGGCCGTCGACATAGACGGTGACGCGCTGCGTGGCGGGGGCGGCCGCCAGCGCCATGAACAGCGCCACCACCCAGCCGATGATGGTCCAGCCAAAGAAGAAATTGACGATCGCCACGCCCAGCGCCGACGGCGTGCGACGCAGCACGGCGATGATGGTCGGCAGCCAGTACATTACAAACAGGACAGTCAAAAACGTCAGCACGGCGCGAACCTCAAAGGCCAGTACCCAATATAGTGCGGATTGGCGCCGGTACCAGCCCTTACCCTAGGCCGCCTTGGACAGGGTCGGCGTGTCGGCGGGCGCGACGTCCGCCTTGCGGTTGGCCTGGGCGCTGATTTTGGCGGTGATCATGGTGGCGACATAAGGAAGGCTCTGCACGCCCAGCATCACCATCCACATGGTGACGGCGGGATCCTGGAAGCCGCGGTCGAACGCCATGGAGATCATCGCCATGATCAGCAGGGTGCACAGCACCGCCTCCTGCCACACCACCCGCAGCACCTGGGTGAAGCTGGCGGGATCGGCGCATTTGGGCGTGCGCAGGAACGGCTTGCCGCTGGTCAGAAGCCCCGTCCAGACCGCCTTGCCCACCGAATGGGTCAGCGAGAGGCCGGCCACCGATGCCACCACCGCACCCCTGAAACCCGAACCCACCTTGGGCGGATAGAGCAGAAGCGTCTTGATCAGCTTGGTGGCGAACAGCGCCATCGCCGCCATCGACAGGGCCGGCATCGGCACGTCGATATAGCTGGGCATGGTCCACATCAGCGCCGTCCAGATCAGCGCCATCAGGGTCACCAGCATGCCCAGCCCGTCCGAAATCCAGGGCAGCCAGCCGGAGAAGAAATGATAGCGCTGGGTCAGCGACAGCGCCGACCCGCCCAGGAATATCTCGCGCGCATGACGCTTCATGATCTGCATGGCGCCATAGACCCAGCGATAGCGCTGCGACATGAAGGCTTCCAGCGTATCCGGCATCAGGCCCGAACCCATGCTCTGGGGAATATAAGCCGCTTCATAACCGGCCTCGAACAGCTTCAGGCCCAGTTCGGTGTCTTCGGTGATGCACCATTCGCTCCAGCCGTCCACTTCCTCCAGCGCGTCCTTGCGCACGATGGTCATGGTGCCGTGCTGGATGATGGCATTGTGCTCGTTGCGCTCCACCATCCCGATATGGAAAAAGCCGCGATACTCTTCATAGGCCATGGCCTTGAAGCGGTTTTCCGGCGCGTCGCGGTAATCCTGCGGCCCCTGCACCAGCGCGATGGAGGGCGAGGCGAAATAGGGAATGACGCGCCTGAGCCAGAACGGCTGGACCTGATAGTCGCTGTCGATCACCGCGACATAGACCGCCCTGGGATCGGTCAGCGCCAAGGCACGGTTCAGGGCGCCGCCCTTGAAGCCCTTGAGCTGCTCGAAATGGAAAAAGCGGAACTGGGGCGTTCCTTTTTCGGTGTTGAGCGTGCGGCAATGGGCTTCGACCGGCTCCCAGGTTTCGCGGTCCGGCGTGTTGTTGTCCAGGATGATGACTTCGTAATTGTCGTAGTCCAGCCGCGCCAGCGCGTTCAGCGTCTCGATCACCATCTGCGGCGGCTCGTTATAGGTCGGCAGGTGGATGGAGACCCGCGGCGACGTTTCGGGAATTCCCAGCTTCATCACCCGTCGGTCGACCCGCCACAGGCTGGAGCTCAGCTCCACGCTTTCGGTCAGGATCACGGCGCAGGCCAGGAGCACCAGCGGCGACATGGCGATCATGGCGATGATGTCGATCGGCTCGACATATTCCAGCGCGGTGGCATCCACCAGCGCCAGAAGGCCGGTGGACACCAGCACCACCATGCCGCCCATCATCAGATAGCCGGTCTGGCGCACCCGTGGCATGCGGCCCAGTACCAGGAGGCCCAGCAGCAGGCTGATGATCGCGGCCATGAAGGCGTAGCCGCGCCATTCCGGGAAGGTCCGCAGCAGTCCGGTGAAAGCGAATTTGGGATTGCCGCTGGCGTCGAACAGGCCCCAATAGGCGCCGACCGCGCCCTCGCCCTGGTTCTTCCACGGCTGGTCATAGGCCTCGAACAGGTAATAGTCCCAGCCCTTTTCCTGCGCGAACTGCACGAAGCCGCGCAGGAAATAGCCTTCATTGGCGGCGGTGGCTTCGGCCCGGCCACGGGTGCGCCCTTCGGAGGGCCAGCCCGCCTCGCCCACCACGATCTGCTTGTCGGGGAATTCGCCCTGGATGTGGTTGTAGAAGCTTTCGCTGGATTTCAGCGCGCCCGTGATGTCGACATTTTCCCAATAGGGCAGAAGATGGACGAAGATCACGTCCACATACTCGCCGATCTCCGGCGTCAGCATCCAGGTGGACCAGGGTTCGGCGGTGGTGATCTTGATGCGGGCCGGCAGCGCCTCGCGCACCCGCTGGATGTAGGAGTTGAGCTGGTCGGGCGAGACATAGCCGAACAGCTGGGTCTCGTTGCCCACGATCACGCGGTCGATGGTGCGGCGGTTGGCCAGCACCGTGCGGATGGCGAGATCGATTTCCTTCTCGTTCTTCTCGAGATCGGCGCTGATCCAGATGCCCAGCGACACGGTCATGCGGTAGCGCCGGGCGATTTCCGGCACCTTGTCCATGCCGCCATCCACCGTGTAGGTGCGGATGCGCCCCGTCAGCTTGGAAAGCTGCGCCAGGTCGCGGTCGATGCGCTCGGCCGGGACATTCCTGGTCTGGCGCTCGGTGAACAACCGGCTGGGGCTATAGGCGATGCCGCGCACCTGCCCGTCCCATTCCGGCGCCACCACCGTATAGTCGCGGCTGGTCCAGAACAGCGCGCTCGCCGCCACCACCATCACCAGCGCGACGGCGATGCGCAACTTGCCGCCACCCAGATGGCGCGCGGTCCAGATGCGGGTGAAGGCGGCGCGCAGCACGAATTACTGTTCTTGGCGTTCGCTGGGGTCGGGGATGTAGCCCTTTTCGCCGCGCTTGGGCGCCGGAGTAACCTTCACCAGCCGGATTTCGAACAGCAGCGTCTGGTTGGGCGGGATGGTGCCTTCGCCCGAGCCGCGCACGCCATAGCCCAGGCTGGGCGGAATCGTCAGCAGCCAGCGGTCGCCTTCGCGCATCAACTGCAGCGCCTCGATCCAGCCGGGAATGACGCTGCGAAGCTGCATGGTCGCGGGAAGGCCCGGCGATGTGCCGTCGAAAATCACTTTGTTGATCAGGGTGCCGGTATAATAGACCGTCACCGAATCCGCCGCGGTCGGGCGCTTGCCGTAGCCGTTCTGGATGATGCGGAACTGAAGTCCGCTGGGGCGGGTGATCACGCCCTTCTTGAGTTTGTTTTCCGCCAGATATTTTTCGTTGGCCTCGATGCTCAGCGCATCGTCCACCGCAGCCGCGGGCGCCGCCCAGCCAGCCATCAGCACAACCGCAAACACAGTCCAGAACCGCTTCATGTCAGTCTCCGAAAACGCACCGGTGCTCCACCGCCCCCATACTAGCCCGGCCCTGCGTCCAGCCAAAGCGCCTGGGCCGACGGAACTTCGGCCTGGGGACGAAATCCTGCTTTCCTGCTTAACCCGCCCGGGCAAAAAGCTCAGGTGAACTTGATGACCAGATGGATCAGGACGGCCAGCCCGAAAATGCCCACCAGGGCGCCCGAGCCCCGGTTGATGGCCCGCATGGCCTTTTCGTCGATCCGGGTGTGAAAAAGCCCGATCAGGGCGGTCAGGACCAGCCACCACAGGGCCGAGCCGCCCACCACCCCAGCCACCACCAGGCTGGCGTCGGTGAAACTGCCGGCCCCGCCCGCCAGCCCCCCCAGACCGGCAAACATGCCGCCAAAGAACATCAGGGTGGCAGGGTTGGTGATGGTCAGGGCAAAGGTCGACAGCATTGCCCGGCCCAGGTTGGTGCGGCTGCGGTCCATCACCCCGGTTTCGCGGCAGCGGGGCACCACCGGCGCCACGAAGGAGCGCCAGCCGAACCATACCATCATGGCGCCGCCGATCAGCTCGATGATGGTGGAATAGCCCTGGATCAACTGGGCGATCCAGGTCAGGCCAAAGCCGGTGACGGCGGCGAACACCCCGTCGCCCAGCGCCGCGCCCAGGCCGGAGAAAAAACCGTTGAGGGTGCCGAAAGCGAAGGTGCGCCGGATGCAGATCAGGTTCACCGGGCCGATGGGCGCCGCCGCGATCAGGCCCATCAAGACACCGGAAAGGACCAGATACAGGATCGTCATGCCGGCTCGAGGGTTTCCACGAACTGCACGGGCTCGCCGCCCGCGCCCCCCACGCTGGCGAACTCCCGCATAACAATGCGGCCCCGCAGGATGGTGGCCACGGGCCAGCCCTGGGTCTTCATCCCGTCGAACGGCGTCCAGCCGCAGGTCGAGGCGATCCACTTGTTCTCGATGGTGCGCGTCAGCCCCATGTCGACGATGGTGAAGTCGGCGTCATAACCCCGCGCGATGCGGCCCTTGCCGGCGATGCCGAAAATGCGCTGCGGGCCTGAAGCCGTCAGGTCGATAAAGCGTTCCAGCGTCAGGTTGCCCTTGCTGACATGGTCCAGAAGGATGGTGGCCAGCGTCTGCACGCCCGGCATGCCCGACGGCGTGTCGGGATAGACCTTGTCCTTTTCCTCGCGGGTGTGCGGCGCATGATCGGAACCGATGACGTCGATCACGCCTTCGCGTACCGCCGCCCACAATGCCTGGCGGTGGCTTTCATCGCGGATCGGCGGGTTCATCTGGGCATAGGTTCCCAGCCGCTCGTAGCATTCGGGCGCCGACAGCGTGAGATGCTGCGGCGTGGTCTCGGCGGTGGCGATATCCTTGGCGGCGGCCAGCAGCGGAATCTCGTCGCCGGTGGTGACATGCAGCACATGCAGGCGGCGTCCGGCGGCACGTGCCAGACGCAGCACCCGCTCGGTGGACATGCGCGCCGCTTCGGCGTCGCGCCAGACCGGATGGGTCTCGGGCTTGCCACGCTCCGCCAGGGCTTTGCGCTCGATCATGCGGTCTTCGTCTTCGGAATGAACCGCGACCCGGCGCTTGCCGGATTTCAGCGCCGCCAGGATATCTTCTTCCTTGTTCAGCAGCAGCGTGCCGGTGGACGAACCCAGGAACGCCTTGATGCCGCAGACGCCGGGCATCTTTTCGAGCGTGGCCAGCTCGGCAATATTCTGCGGCGCCGCGCCGGCATAAAAGGCATGGTCGCAATACATCCGCCCCTTGGCGCGGGCCAGCTTGTCCTGGATCGCTTCGGCGGTGGTGGTCGGCGGCACGGTGTTGGGCATTTCAAAGACCGATGTGACGCCGCCCAGGATCGCCGCGAGGCTGCCGCTGGCGAGGTCTTCCTTGTGCGCATTGCCGGGCTCGCGGAAATGCACCTGGGTGTCCATCACGCCGGGCAGCACATGCAGGCCTTTGGCCTCGAAGACCTGGGCGGCCTTGGCGCCGGACAGCGATCCGATGGCGGCAATGCGGCCGCCGATCACGCCGACATCGCCCTCGGCAATGCCATTGGGGGTGGCGACAATGCCGCCCCGGATCAGAAGGTCGAAACTCTCGTGGTTTTTCATGCTCATAGCTCAGGCAGTTAGCCTACCCCTCCGGCGCTTGGCAATCTTCTTGGCAATCCCGCCAGAGGGGATTAACTGGGATGGATGGAACCCGCATTGCTCGACGACCGCGCCATTATCGCTGTATCCGGCCCCGAGGCGCGCGATTTTCTGCAGGGCCTTGTGACCAACGATGTCGCGGGCGGACTGGCGCCCGGCGCCGGCCTGTATACCGCCCTGCTGTCGCCCCAGGGCAAAATCCTGTTCGATTTCTTCGTCACCGAGGGCGACGGCGCGCTGCTGCTGGATTGCGCCAAAGCCTCGCGTGAAATTCTTCTTAAGAAGCTGAAGATGTACAAGCTGCGGGCGAAGGTCGAGCTCGAAGCCCGCGACCAGTTGGCGGTCTACAGCAATCTGCGTGGTCATCCGGAGAATCGCGCCACCTCCTATGCCGACCGCGCCATCACCTATCCCGATCCGCGCATGACGGCGTTTGGAAATCGCAGCATTGGGGCGATTGCGGAAATGCCCGCCAACCTGCCCGGCCCCGACGCCTATCACCAGCTGAGGCTGGCGCTGGGCGTGCCGGAGGGAAAGGATTTCGGATTTGAAAAGATTTTCGCACTGGATGCGGGTCTGGAAGAACTGCATGGCGTGTCCTTCACCAAGGGCTGCTATATCGGCCAGGAACTGACCTCGCGCATGAAACACCGCGCCACCGCCCGCAAGCGCATCGTCACCCTCACCGCCGAGACGGATCTGCCGGGCAGCGGCCCGGTGACACGGGGCGGCAGCGAGATCGGCGAAGTCCTTTCCAGTCATGGCAGAAGCGCTTTCGCGCTGGTAAGACTGGACCGGCTGGAAGAGACACAGGGCGACATTATGGCGGCCTCCGTTGCCGTCACACTGACGAAACCCCGATGGCTGTAACCAAAACCCGCTGCTGGTGGCCGGGCGAAGACCCGCTCTATCTCGCCTATCACGATACCGAATGGGGCGTGCCCGAGCATGACGCCCGCGCCTTGTACGAAAAGCTGGTGCTGGACGGATTCCAGGCCGGGCTTTCCTGGATCACCATCCTGCGCAAGCGGGAGAATTTCCGCAAAGCCTTCCACAACTTCGATCCCGAAAAGATCGCCCGCTACAATACCCGCGACGTCGACCGGCTGCTCAAGAATGAGGGCATCATCCGCAGCCGCGCCAAGATCGAGGCCGCGATCAAGGGCGCCCGGCACTGGCTGGAGATCGAGGAAAAGGAATCGGGCGGATTTCACGAGGTGATCTGGAAGCATGTCGGCGGCAAGCCGCAGGTCAACCGTTTCAAAAGCAAGAGCGACGTACCGGCCCAGACCGAAATGAGCGTCGGGCTTTCGAAAGAACTGAAACAGCGCGGCTTCAGTTTCTGCGGCCCGGTGATCGTCTATGCCTTTGCCCAGGCGATCGGCATGGTCAACGATCACCTGACCACCTGCTACCGGCATGAGGAATGCCGCGCCCGCAAGTGATCCAATCCGCGCAGGCGTGCGTAGTCGCGGCATGAATCCTGTCATAGTCTGGTTTCGCCAGGACCTGCGCCTGGCTGACAATCCTGCCCTGCAAGCGGCGGCGGCCACAGGCGCACCGCTGGTCTGCCTGTATGTTCTGGACGACCAGGGCGACTGGAAGATGGGCGGGGCATCGCGCTGGTGGCTGCACCATTCCCTCACCGCGCTGGACGCATCGCTGAAGGGGCACCTGGTGCTGCGCCGCGGAAATACGGCTGCCGTCCTGAAATCGCTGATGCGCGAGACGGGCGCGGATCGCATCTTCTGGAACCGCTGTTACGAACCGTTTGCCGTGGCGCGCGACACCGCGCTCAAGTCCGAGCTTGGCGATGGCGCGCAAAGTTTCAACGGCGCGCTGCTGCACGAGCCCTGGGCCTTGAAGACAAAGGGCGGCACGCCGTTCCGGGTCTTCACACCTTTCTGGAAAGCGATGCGGCAGATGGAGGTGGACGCGCCCCAGCCCGCGCCCCGCAATCTGCGCTTCCATGCTGTCAAAAGCGAAACGCTGGGCGACTGGAAATTGCTTCCGGTCAAACCCGATTGGTCCAAGGGCTTTGACTGGACACCGGGCGAGAAGCCGGCGCAGGCCGCGCTCTATGATTTTCTGGGCGACATCCACGACTATGGCCGCGCCCGCGACGTGCCGGAGCTGGACGGCACGTCGCGCCTGTCGCCGCACCTGCACTGGGGCGAAATCTCGCCACGCCAGATCTGGCAGGCGGTGCGCACCCATGGCCACAGCACGGGCCACGAGACCTTCCTGAAGGAACTGGGCTGGCGCGAATTCTGCGCCCAGCTTCTGTTCCATAATCCCGATCTTCCCGCCCGGCCGCTGGACGGGCGCTTCGCCAGCTTTCCCTGGCGCAAGGGCGAGCGGGAATTTCGCGCCTGGACGCGTGGCCAGACGGGAATCCCCATCGTCGATGCCGGGATGCGGCAGCTGTGGCAGACGGGCTGGATGCACAACCGGGTGCGGATGATCGTGGCCAGCCTGCTGATCAAGCATCTGGGCATTCACTGGCGGCGCGGCGAGGAATGGTTCTGGGATACGCTGGTGGACGCCGACCTGGCCAGCAACAGCGCCAACTGGCAGTGGGTTGCGGGCTGTGGCGCCGACGCCGCGCCCTTTTTCCGCATCTTCAATCCCGTGCTTCAGGGCAAGAAATTCGATCCCGATGGCCGCTATGTCCGCCGCTTCGTGCCGGAGCTGGAAAGCCTGCCGGACAGATATATCCACAGCCCCTGGGAGGCGCCTGAGCCGCCCGGGAATTACCCTGCGCCGATCGTGGATTTGGCGGAGGGGCGGACCCGAGCCCTCAGCGCTTTCAAAGCCTTGAAGCGCTAGGGCGGGCCGACTAGGTTCCGGTCATGCAGATAAAGCATGACGTCATCGCCGCCATTGGCGGCACGCCGCTGATCCGTCTTCGCAGCGCCTCGGAAGCCACGGGCTGCGAAATCCTCGGCAAGGCGGAATTCCTCAATCCCGGACAGTCGGTCAAGGACCGCGCCGCGCTGTTCATCATCCAGGACGCGATCCGGCGCGGGGCCCTGCGCCCGGGCGGCACCATCGTGGAAGGCACCGCCGGCAATACCGGCATCGGCCTGGCCACGGTCGCCAATGCGCTGGGATTCAAGACCGTGATCGTGATCCCCGATACCCAGAGCCAGGAAAAGAAGGACGCGCTGCGCCTGCTCGGCGCCGAACTGATCGAAGTGCCTGCCGTGCCATACAAGGACCCCAACAACTACGTGAAGCTGTCGGGGCGGCTGGCGGGGCAACTGGCGAAGACCGAAAAGAATGGCGCGGTCTGGGCCAACCAGTTCGACAATGTCGCCAACCGCCAGGCCCATATCGATGGCACCGGCCCCGAAGTATGGGACCAGACCGAGGGCAAGGTGGACGGTTTCGTCTGCGCTGTCGGGACCGGCGGTACGCTGGGCGGCGTCGCTATCGCGCTGAAAGAGCGCAATAAGAACGTCCGCATCGCCGCCGCCGATCCGCATGGCGCTGCGATCTATAGCTGGATCAAGACCGGCAAGCTGGAAAGCCAGGGCAGCTCGATCACCGAGGGCATCGGCCAGGGCCGCGTTACCGGCAATCTCGAAGGTGCGCCGATCGATGACGCCTATCAGGTGCCGGACGAGGAAGCGCTGCCGATCATCTTCGATCTGCTGCAGCATGAAGGCCTGTGCATGGGCGGCTCGACCGGCATCAATGTCGCGGGCGCCATCCGCATGGCGAAGGACATGGGACCGGGACACACCATCGTTACGATCCTTTGCGATTACGGCAACCGTTACCAGTCCAAGCTGTTCAATCCCGCCTTCCTGCGCGAGAAAGGCCTGCCGGTGCCGCCCTGGCTGGCGGAACGAGGCGCCGCCATCTCAGTTCCCTTCTTATGAGAAGTGGGCAATGAGCAACCTGGTGTCCACCGAGTGGCTGGCCGCGCATTTGACCGATGTGCGGGTGGTGGACGCCTCCTGGTACATGCCGAACGAAAAGCGCGATCCGCACGCCGAATTCGAGGCCGCGCATATTCCCGGCGCGGTGCATTTCGACATCGACGCCATTGCCGACCGCAACACCGATCTGCCCCATATGATGCCCACACCCGATGCCTTCGCCGAAGCCGTTGGCGCGCTGGGCATCAGCAATGGCGATATTGTCGTGGTCTATGACGGCGCGGGTATTTTCTCCGCGCCGCGCGTCTGGTGGATGTTCAGGGCCATGGGACATGACCGGGTGAAGGTGCTGGACGGCGGACTGCCCAAATGGAAAGGCGAAGACCGCGCGCTCGAAAGCGGTCCGGCCAAGCCGTCGGCACAATCGTTCCGCGCCGCGCCGAACCCGGCGATCATTCGCAATTTCGCCGACATGATGAGCGTCGTGCGCGATCACAGCGCCCAGATCGCCGATGCCCGCAGCCCCGGGCGCTTCACCGGCAGCGAGGCCGAACCGCGCGCCGGGGTGCGCGGCGGCCACATGCCGGGCGCTACCAATGTGCATTTCCGCACCCTCTTGACCGAGGGCGGCACCTTCAAGCCGCCGCAGCAGCTGCGCGCGATTTTTGATGCTGCGGGCGTGGACCCGCAAAAGCCCGTCGTCACGAGCTGCGGCACCGGCGTCACCGCCGCCATCCTGATGCTGGCGTTGGACGATATCGGGGCGCGCGATGTCGCGCTCTATGACGGCTCCTGGACGCAATGGGGCGGCCGTCCTGAAGCACCCGCGGTCAAAAGTGAGATCAGGGACTGACATGGCGAAAGCGGCGCGGCGCATTCCCATGACGGTGACGTTCCTGGAAATGAACGCGAGACCGACCGCCCTGCCCCCGCCCCAGCCGCGCGGCAAGATCGCCCTGCTGAAGAGCGAAAAGCCTCCGACACACTTCTACCGCTATCTCTATGACACGATCGGGGCGGACTATTACTGGGTCGACCGCAAGAAGCTGAGCCCCGAAAAGCTGGCCGAGGTGATCCACGATCCCCTCAACCAGCTATTTGTTCTGTATACGGATGGAAACCCCGCCGGCATGGCCGAACTGGACCTGCGCAAGCCGGGCCTGGCGAATATCTCCTATTTCGGCCTGATGCCGGACGCCATCGGCAAGCGCCTGGGCTATTTCTTCTTCTACCACACCTGCGTGAATGCCTGGGCGCAGCCCATCCAGCGCCTGACCATCAATACCTGCACGCTGGATCATCCCCGTGCCCTGCCGCTATACCAGCGGCTGGGCTTCACCGCTTATGCCCGTGAAGAACGTTTTATCGAACTGCCTTAGAATATCCGGGGAGTCGCCATGAATATCGTCGTTCTGATCGGCATCATCATCACGGTGGCCACCGGCATCCCGGTCTACCTGCAGATGCGCAAACATCCGCGCGGCCTGAAAATCCTGTTCTTCGCCGAAATGTGGGAGCGCTTCTCATATTACGGCATGCGCGGGCTGCTGATCTTCTACCTGACGCAGCACTTCCTGTTCGATGACGCCACCGCCAATAGCCAGTACGGCGCTTATACCTCACTGGTCTATCTGCTGCCGCTGATCGGCGGCGCGCTGGCCGACCGTTATCTGGGCACCCGCAAGGCCATCGTCTATGGCGCGGTGCTGCTGGTGCTGGGCCATGGGCTGATGGCGTTCGAGGGCGGCCCCGCCAGGCAGTTCCTGGAGCATGAAGGCACGCGCTACGAAGTGGTGACCGGCGACACACCGCGCGTGGTGGTGAACGGAACGGCGTATAATTATGCGCCGAAGGATGGCGGGCTGAGCATTGCGGGCCTGCCCGCCGATGCGGCGCTGCCGGGGACGCTGGCAGCGGGCAGCTATTCCACCGTGGAAGAACGCAATCCGCTGTTCCTGTCGCTGTTCTATCTGGCGCTGTCGCTGATCATCATGGGCGTCGGGTTCCTCAAGCCCAACATCTCCACCATCGTCGGCCAGTTGTACAAGGTGGGCGATCCGCGCCGCGATCCCGGCTTCACCCTCTATTACTACGGCATCAATCTCGGGGCCTTCTGGGCCGCCATCCTGTGCGGCTTGCTGGGCGAGACCGTGGGCTGGTGGGCGGGCTTCGGCCTGGCGGGCCTGGGCATGCTGGCCGGACTTGTGGTGTTCGTGCGGGGCAAGGCAGCGCTGGAAGGCAATGGCGAGCCGCCAGACCCTGCGCGCCTGGTCCAGAAAGTGGCGGGCCCGCTGACGCGCGAACATCTGATCTATCTGGGCGGCCTGGTCGGCGTGCTGTTTGTCTGGATGCTGGTGCAGCGCAACCAGGCCGTCGGCTTGCTGCTGACCGCGGGTTCGATTGTCACGCTGGGTTATGTCGGCTGGTACATCGCCACCAAGTGCAACGCCCGCGCCCGCGCCGACATGATCCTGGCCCTGATTCTGATCGCCGGCGCGGTGGTGTTCTTCACCCTGTTCGAACAGGCCGGTTCGTCGATGAACCTGTTCGCCGACCGCAACACCCAGTTGCCGGACGGCTTCAGCGCCGCCCAGACCCAGTCCTTCAATGCCGGATTCATCCTGATGTTCGCGCCGCTGTTCGCGATCCTGTGGACCTGGCTGGCGAAGAGCAATCTTGATCCCCATCCCCTGATCAAGTTCGGGCTGGGACTGGTGCAGGTGGGCGCGGGCTTCCTGGTGCTGGTCTGGGCCGCCGGTTTCGCCGACAGTGATTACCGCATGCCGCTGGTGTTCCTGGCGCTGGCCTACCTGCTGCACACCACCGGCGAACTCTGCCTGTCGCCGGTCGGCCTGTCGGAAATCACCAAATTGTCGGTGCCGGCGCTGGTCTCCACCATGATGGCGATCTGGTTCCTGTCCAGCAGCTGGGCACAGTATCTGGGCGCCTTCATCGCCGAATATGCCGCCAGTGAAACCCTGGGCGGCCAGGTGATCGATCCGCGCGCCGCGCTGGAAAATTCGCTGTCCGTCTTCAATGTCATCGGCTGGGCCGGGGTGGGAAGCGGCGTGCTGTTCTTCCTGCTCAGCGTCATCTGGAAACGGCGGACCGTTTCATGACCGACAAAACCGAAACCAAGGCCGTCTCGGTCGGACGGATGAGCGACGAGCATTTCGGCGTGGTCAACACGCCGGTCTATCGCGCCTCGACCATCCTCTATCCCACCCTCGCGGCGGTGAAGGCCAATACCCAGCCCTATACCTATGGCCGGCGCGGCACCCCCACCACGCGCAGCTTCGAGGAGGCGGTCAGCGCGCTGGAAGGCGCCGCCCGCACCGTCACCGTGCCGTCGGGCCTCAACGCCAATGCGCTGGCCATCCTGTCGGTGTGCGGCGCCGGCGATCACCTGTTGATGGTGGACAGCGCCTATGAGCCCACAAAAACCTTCTGCGAGCGCACGCTGAAACGCTTTGGCGTGGAAACAACATACTACGCGCCGACTGATGACATCGCGCCGCTGCTCAAGGCCAATACCAGGGCGGTGTTCTGCGAAAGCCCCGGCTCGCTGACCTTCGAAGTCCAGGACATTCCCGCCATCGTCAAAGCCGCACACGCAAAGAACGTCTCGGTGCTGATGGACAATACCTGGGCCACGCCGGTCTTCTTCCAGCCGCTGAAGCACGGCGTCGACCTGTCCATCCAGGCGGCCACCAAATATGTCGGCGGGCATGCGGACGTGATGCTGGGCTATGTGTCGGCCAATGACAGCCATGCGGCGCGGCTGCACGACACCCATGGCAATATGGGCCTGTATGCCAGCGGCGATGACTGTTTTCTGGGCCTGCGCGGCCTGCGCACCCTGCCGGTCCGGCTGGCGCGCCACCAGGAGACCGGCCTCGCTTTGGCCCGCTGGCTGGCGGAGCGGCCGGAAGTCGCCCGCGTACTGCATCCGGGACTGGAGAACGATCCCGGCCACGCCCTGTGGAAGCGCGACTTTTCCGGCGCCTGCGGGTTGTTCGGGCTGGTGCTGAAGCCCGCGCCCGAAGCGGCGGTGGCCGCCTTTGTCGACGGGTTGCAGCATTTCGGGATCGGCTATTCCTGGGGCGGGTTTGAAAGCCTGATCATTCCGGCGCATATCAGGCGCAGTACCAAATTCGCCGCGGAAGGCCCGGTGCTGCGCATTCATGCGGGGCTGGAAGATGCGGGTGACCTGATCGCCGACCTTGAACAAGGCCTTGCCAGGCTGAAAGAGAAAACGTGACCGACCTCCTGACCCATCCCGACTTCATTTCGACGGTCAAATTCGACGACAAGGGCCTGGTGCCGGTGATCGCCCAGAGCGCGGCGACCGGCCAGGTCCTGATGTTCGCCTGGATGAACCGCCAGACCCTGGAAATGACCCTGGCCACCGGGCGGGTGACCTACTGGTCCCGTTCGCGCCAGTCGGTCTGGACCAAGGGCGAGACCAGCGGCCACCACCAGCACCTGGTCGAGGCCTATATGGACTGTGATGGCGACGTGCTGCTGCTGAAGGTGGACCAGATGGGTCCGGCCTGCCACACCGGCGCACCAAGCTGCTTTTTCCGCCAGTTAGACGTCAGTTAGGCTGAAGCGGAACGCGGCCCGGCGGGTTATAGTCTGGCCATGGCAGAGCTGAAGACCCAGAACAGTCCGGTCGGACCGTCCACCGACCCCCTCACCCGCAGGTTCATGCTGTCGATGATCGCGGCGGTGGTGGTGGCGGGAATCTATTTCGGCCGCCCCGTGCTGATGCCGCTGGCGCTTGCGGTGCTGATGTCCTTCGCGCTGGCGCCGCTGGTGGGCCTGCTCAAGCGCTGGCACCTGGGCAATGTCGTTCCCGTCCTGATCAGCGTGCTGCTGGCGATCGTGGTGCTGACCTCGCTGGGCACCTTCGTGGGGTCGCAGCTCGCCAAGCTGGCATCGGAGCTGCCGGGCTACCAGACCAACCTCTCCAACAAGATCCAGTCGGTGGTGGGCGGGGCGGTGAACAGCAACACCGTCGTGCGGCTCAACCGCACCGTGGAAAGCCTTACCGAACAGATTACCGGCGGCCGCAAGGCCGAGGAAGCCGCCGTCGCCGCCGATGCGGTCAAGCCGATCCCGGTCATCATCCGCCGCACCTCGGTTGCGCCCTGGTCGATGGCACAGACCGTGCTGGGCCCGTTGCTGGCGCCGCTGGGCCTGATCGTGCTGGTGCTGGTCTTTGTCGGCTTCATCCTCTTGCAAAAGGACGACCTGCGCGACCGCATCGTGCGGCTGGCGGGGTCGCGCGACATGCAGCGCACCACCATCGCGCTGGACGAAGCCGCCACCCGCCTGTCGCGCTATCTGTTCCTGCAGACGGCCGTCAATATCAGCTTCGGACTGGTCATCGGCGTGGGCCTCTGGCTGATCGGCATTCCCAATGCCGGATTGTGGGGCCTGATGTCGGGCCTGATGCGCTTCGTGCCCTATGTCGGCGTGCCGCTCGCCTCCCTGTTCCCCCTGGCGCTGGCGATGGCGGTAGACCCGGGCTGGGCCATGCTGGTCTGGACCGTGCTGCTGTATCTGGTGGTCGATGCCGTCACCGGCCAGGGCATCGAACCGTTCCTGTATGGCCGCAGCATGGGCCTGTCGGCGGTGGCGGTGGTGGTCGCGGCGGTGTTCTGGACCTGGCTGTGGGGACCGGTGGGCCTGCTGCTCTCCACGCCGCTGACCATGTGCTTCGTGGTCTTCAGCCGCCATGTGGAAAGTCTGAAATTCCTCGACGTGATGCTGGGCGACAGGCCCGCCTTGCGGGTCGAGGAAAGCCTGTATCTGCGCATGCTGGCCAACGATCCGGATGAGGCCGCCGACGAGGCCGAGGCCTTCCTGAAGCAGAATTCGCTGGCCGCCTATTACGATGAAGTCGCCGCGCGCGCCCTGATGCTGGCCCAAACCGATGTCGATCGCGGCGTCCTGGACCTGGTGCGGCAGGAACGCATCCATGACGCCATCAAGGGCCTGATCGTCAACCTCTCCGACCGCAAGGACGAGGAAGCGGGCAGCGACCTGTCGGCGGGCTGGCGCAACGCAGCCGTGGAGCCGGTGCTGTGCGTGGCCGGCCGCGGCCCGCTGGACGAAGCCGCTGCCCTGCTGCTGGTGGACATGCTGGGCAAGTACGGCATCGGGGCGCGGGTGGTGTCGTCGGACGAGACCTCGGCCACCAATATCCGCGACCTGCCGGGCGAAGGGGTGCAGCTGACCTGCGTGTCCTATCTGGAGCCCGGCACCTTCAAGAACGCGCGCTACCAGGTGCGCCGGTTGCGCAAGCACATGCCCGGCGTGCCGGTGATCGCCATCTTCTGGGGCCTTGCGGGCGACAATTCACGTTACCTGGACGGCATTGAAGCCACCGAAAGCGACATCGTCACCACCGGCCTGACGGAAACGGTGCAGCACATCCTGGCCTTTGCCCGCCGCACGCGCCAGCCGGCCATCGCGGCGGCAAAATGAGTCCCGCGTCCGATTACGGGATGCTGCTGACCACGGTTCCGTCGCGCGAGACGGGCGCAAAAATCGCCAACCTGCTGATCGATGAAAAGCTGGCGGCCTGCGTTCAACTGTTCCCGATCGAAAGCTTCTATCGCTGGGAAGGAAAGACCCAGAACGAGGCTGAACTATTGCTGCTGATCAAGACCCGCACCGCTTTGTTCGAGGAGACAATCGCCCGCATCAAGGCGGCGCATCCCTACACGGTGCCCCAAATCGTCGGCACGGAATTTCTGGCGGGCTTCAAGGGCTATCTGGACTGGATCAACGACGAAACACGCCGATAAAAGATGGCGACCCCGGCTGGATTCGAACCAGCGACCACCGGCTTAGAAGGCAGGTGCTCTATCCAGCTGAGCTACGGAGTCGTTGAAGATAGTTTAGCCCGAAATCCTATCAATTCTCACCATGGGCGGGCTTGACCCACCCATCCAGCTCGCGGCCTGGATGGGCGGCTCAAGGCCGCCCATGGAGATGAGCTAGTGCGACCAAGGCACCTTGCGGTCGAACTTGAAATTGTCCGAATAGGCCTTGGGCTTGGGGACCTGCACGTGCGGTTCGAACACCTGGTAGGGGATGTTGTTGGCCTTCGCATAGGCCACCGCTTCCTCCGCCGTGTCGAACTCAAGGCAAAGCTGCTGGCGCATGTCGCCCGACGAGGTCCAGCCCATCAAGGGATCGATGGTGCGCGGCGTCTCCGGCTCATATTCCAGCTGCCAGAGCTTGGTGCGGGCCTTGCCCGCCTGCATGGCATTCTTGGCCGGTCTGTAGATACGCGCGCGCATGGTGCCTCTTAAGTCTTCCTCAGCTGCTGCCGCAGCCGGCTCACTACGCTGTCGCGCGCCGGCCTTGGCAATCATTTTTCCGCGTTTCGCGGAAAAATGATTGGTCGGAGCGGTGTGATTCGAACACACGACCCTCTGCTCCCAAAGCAGATGCGCTACCAGGCTGCGCTACGCTCCGGTCACCAACGCCCCCAATACACGGCCCGGCGCCGGGCATCAAGGCAACGGGGTAAAACGCCCGAAAAACAGGCTCGGCCAGTTCTTTCCTGTCAGAATGAACTGCCCCGTGGCCGGGTCATAGGCGATGCCGTTGGGCACGAAATTGGAGTCGGAATCGATATACCGGCGCTCCGCCGTGTTCATCCTGAGGCGAAGCGGCTTGAGGTCGGCCTGGGCCTCGACGCAGCCGGTGGTCGGATTGATCCTCACCAGGTCCCAGTCCTGGAACACATTGGCCCAGACGGCGCCGTTCACGTATTCCAGCTCATTGAGATTATCGAGATAGCGGCTGCCGCGGACCACGCGCACCGACCCCAAGGTCCTGAAATCCTGCGGCGAGACGAAGAACAGCCGGCTGGAGCCGTCGCTGGCGATCAGCCGCGTGCCGTCATTCGTCAGCCCCCAGCCGTCGCGCGGATTCTCAAACTGTCCCAGCGGGCGAAGCTGGCGGTCGAACACAAAGACTTTTCCCTCCTGCCAGCTCAGCTGATAGATGCGCTCGCCCAGCACGGTCACGCCTTCGCCGAAATAGCGTTGTCCGGCGCTCATCAGCTGCGTGACCTTGCCGGTGGCCGGATCGATCCGGTTGATCCTGGTGTCGCCGAACATATTGCCCGTGCCTTCCAGCAGCGTGCCGCCGTCCATTTCCAACCCTTGGGTGAAACCCAGCGTGTCGCGGCGGATCTGCTTTTCGACGCGGAAGGACAGGGTTTTGGGGACGGGGCATTTCTGCGCCAGCGCCGGGGCGGCGCAAAGCGTCAGCAGCACAAGGCAAAGGAACAGGCGCATGGTGCTTCGACTATCGCAGTCCAAGGTCCAAAAGCAATTGCACCCAGGGCAATTGCATCAGCCCAGCACGGCGATTTCGGCCACAAGTTCGCCCTTCGGACCGTCACCCACCCGCACCTCGACCTTCTGGCCCTCCTGCAGCTCGCGAATATTGCAGCGGCGCAGGGTTTCCATGTGGATGAAGATGTCGGCGGTGCCGGGGCCCCGGCTGACAAAGCCATAGCCCTTGGCGCGGTTGAACCACTTCACGATGCCTTCAAAAGCCGGACCACGCGGCTCGGCGACATAGCGCGGACCGCGCTCGCTGACCGTGGGCATTACCTGGGCGGTGGAATTGTCCAGCGACAGGATGCGGCTGGCCTGCATGCCGCGCGGGCCTTTCACGGCCTCGCACACCACCGACGCGCCTTCGAACGCCTGCTTGAAGCCCGACTGCCGCACGCAGGTCTGGTGCAGCAGGATGTCACCCTCGCCCTCGGTGGGCGTGATGAATCCATAGCCCTTGTGGGCGTCAAACCATTTGACCTGGCCGGAAACAGTCCGGCCGTCCGCGTTTTCCATGCCCCCCCCTGCGTGTGCCTGCAGGCTCGCCACAATCTTGCCTTATTGCGCCTCCCGCGAAAAGAGGGGGATACGGACCATTTCGAGGTGTGCCCCGGGCTTTGCACCAAGGCCTTGGGCTGGGCCAGAATGCCGGCCTTCATTCAGGAATTCGCGATGCCGTCCCCGTCCCGCCCGCCCTCCAAGCCCGAGCCGGCACCCAAGTTCCGTCCGGCGCCCCAACCCGCGCCCACCGTCTGGTTCGCCGGGCTGGCGGGTGTGGTGGTCATTTTGCTGCTGTTCCTCGCCGTGGCGATCTAGGCGTTTCTATTTTGGCGCAAAGAGGCGAAACTCCCGCATTCGACAGGGTTTGCGACAAATCCTTGTTTGCGTGGGGGACCGGCGTGACGTCAAAATTGCGCCTCATGATCAAGGAAGAGGCCAAGCCGCATATCCTCCTGGTGGAGGATGCGCGCGATATCCGCGAGCCCCTGGCGCGCTATCTGCGCGAACACAGCTATCGCGCCACCACCGCCCCCGATGCCGCCAGCGCGCGCAAGGTGATGAAGGGCGCCGCCATCGACCTGGTGGTGCTGGACATCATGATGCCGGGCGAGGATGGCCTGAGCCTGTGCCGCTCGATCCGCGAGACCACGCAGATTCCGGTCATCCTGCTGACGGCGCGCGGCGAGGAAGTGGACCGCATCATCGGGCTGGAAATGGGGGCGGACGATTACATCGCCAAGCCCTTTTCGCCGCGCGAGCTGATCGCGCGGGTGGCCGCCGTCCTGCGCCGTACCCAGGCGCTGCCACCGCGCCAGAAACCGCCCGGCGCCGAACGGGTGCGGTTCGGCGAATGGATGCTCGACACCGGCCAGCGCGAACTGATCGGCCCTGACGGCGTCGCCCTGCCCCTGTCCAGTGGCGAATTCCGCCTGCTGTCGGCGCTTCTCGAAAGGCCCAAGATCGCGCTGACCCGCAACCAGTTGCTGGACCTGACCAAGGGGCGCGACGCCGACCTGTTCGACCGTTCGATCGATAACCATGTCTCGCGCTTGCGCAAGAAAATCGAGCCGGACCCAAAGAATCCGCGCTATATTAAGACCGTGTGGGGCGGCGGTTACATCTTCGCGATGGATCCGGAAATGGCTTAGGCGCTCAACCGCGCGGCCATAGGAAGCAAGGGCTGAAATATGCGATTCCGTCTCTGGCCGCGCACCCTGGTGGTGCAGTTGATCCTGGTCACCGCCGCCGCCGTGGCGATCTCCAATATCGGCGTCGCGGTCTATTTCTATAAAAACAGCGAAGCCCAGACCCGCAACGTCAACATCGAACGCATGATCGACCGCACCGCGGCGGTTGCCGCGACGGTGGGCCGGGTTCCCCCGGAATCGCGCCTGGTGGTGATGCAGCAGATGGGCCGGCTGGAATGGCGGTTCCGCGAAGCCAAGGGCTACACCGCCCAGCCCATGACGGCCGAAGAGGCCGCGCTCGCCAGGCGCCTGGCGGACGCCCTGCCCGAAGGTTATCCGCGCAAGGACGCGGTCAGGGTGCATTTGCGCCAGCCGCTGGCCAACATTCCGGAAGAGTTGCGGCCATTTCGTGCGCGTGAACAGGGCGCCGACACCGAAGTCATTCAGACCATCGTTCCCATCGATGCGCGCACCACCCTTAGCAGCGTGCTGATACGTCCGACACCAGTCTGGCCGGTGCAAATCATGGTCGCGGCCCTGGTGGCGGGCATATTGGCGTCCGCGGGGGCCGCCTTCATGGCCCGGCGCGTGGTGCGGCCCCTGTCGGAACTCACCAGTGCGGCGGCCAAGGTCGCGGTCGGCTCGGGCGCGCCCCATGTCGCCGAACAGGGCCCCGATGACGTGCGCAATGCCGCCGTCGCCTTCAATGCCATGGCCGAAAAGGTCACCAAGACGCTGGAGAGCCAGCGGCACCTTTTGTCGGCCGTGGGCCACGACCTGCGCACGCCGCTGACCGCCATGCGGATCAACCTGGAATTCATCCAGGACAGCGAGCTGCGCGATGGCTTGATGCGCAATCTCGACGAGTTGCAGGCCCTGACCGAACAGGTGCTGGCGGCGGCCAAGGGCGCCGGCGGCGAACAGCGGCGCAGCGTGGACCTTTCGGCGCTGGTCGAAAGCCTCTGCACCGACCTGGACGAAATCGGCGAACCGGTGAGCTGGGCCAATCATTCGCCCGCCCCCATTTCCTGCCGTCCCAACGAGATCAAGCGGGCGGTGCGCAACCTGGTGGAGAATGCGGTCGCCTATGGCCACAAGGCCGATGTGCGAATCGCCAGCACCGGCGACGGCTATGACGTGGTGGTCGAGGATGAAGGCCCCGGCATTCCCGAGACCGACCGCCAGCGGGTGTTCGAGCCCTTTGTCCGGCTGGAAAGCTCGCGCAACGAGGCGACCGGCGGCACCGGTCTGGGCCTGACCCTGGTGAAGGCGATTGCCGAAGGCCATGGCGGGGCGGTGATGCTGGAGAGCCGTCCGGGTGGAGGCCTGCGCGCCCGCATGCACCTGCCGCGCACGGCCGCCTAGTTTCTGCTGGCAACACCTCCGGCTTCTGGAATCCAAAAACAGCGACTTTCCAAAGGGTTTGACTTGTCCCTTCAGGTGACGTCTGAAGGCTGCAATGAGCGATGACCCCCTATATCGCCGCGAGATCCTGCGGCTGGCGGCGGACGCCAGCGGCGCCGGACAGTTGCCCCGGCCCGATGCCTCGGCCAGCGCCCATAACCCCGCCTGCGGCGACCGGGTGACGGTCGAGCTGGCGCTGGACAAGGGCCGCGTCACCGCCCTTGCCCACCAGACCCAGGCCTGCGTCCTGACCCAGGCTTCTGCCGCGCTCCTGGCCGGGACGGCGGCAGGACAAGACCGTGAGGGACTGGCCCGGCTGGCCACAGACATCCGGGCCATGCTGGAAGGCGGACCGCCCCCCGCCCCCGAATACGCGGCCTTTGACGGGGTCGCCGCCTATCCCGGCCGGCATGTCTGCGTGCTGCTGCCGCTCGAGGCGGCTTTAAAGGCGCTAGAGATGGCCGAACCAGGCAGCCCCGGGACCCAGCGCTAAAGCCGAGCCGACCAGGCGCGCCGCGCCGGTTCCCAGATCCAGCGCCTTCGCCGGGCCCGGCAGATCGCAGCGGATGCTGCCCTCGCCCGGATTGAAGACGCAGACGATCCTTTCGCCCTGCGCTTCCCGGATAAATGCCACGCCGTCGCCGGGCAGCAGCGTCAGGCTGCCGGTACGCAAGGAAGGATGGCGATTGCGCGCCGCCAGCAGCTTGCGCGCATAGGCCAAAGATGAATCCGGGTCCGCTTCCTGCACCGACACCGCCAGCGCCGCATGCGCAGGGCCCAGCGGCAGCCATGGATTTGCCTTGGTGAAACCTAGATGGACGGCGGCGGCATCCCAGGGCATGGGCGTGCGGCAACCATCGCGGCCCTTGAACAGCGGATAATAGAGATCGCCCACCGGGTCCTTGAGCTGGTCGCGGCGCAATTCGACTTCCGGCAGGCCCAACTCTTCGCCCTGATAGATCAGGAGCGTGCCGCGCAGGGCGCAGAGCAGCGCCAGCATCGCCTTGGCCGTATCGGGTCCAAAGCGCGTGGCGGTGCGGATCACGTCATGGTTGGAAAAGGCGATGCAGGGCCAGTGATCGGGAAACCGCGCCAGGGTTTCCAGATGGGCGCGAATAGCGGGCGCATCGGTGGCAAGCAACAACGCGAAATTGTACCCGGCATGCAGGCCCGTATCGGAGGACAGGTAGCAGCCGGAGCGTTCGAACTCTTCGGAGAATTCCCCAAACACAAAGCGATTGTCGAATGCCTCGACCCGGCGGCGGATCATGTCCAGCAGGGCGCGGTTCTCCTCCAGGTTGGAGTCGTTCAGATGGCGCTGCATGTTGGCGGCGGCCGACCATTCCGCCGCGCCGCGCTGTGGCGCCGGGATGGGCGGATTATCGGTCAGCCTTGTGTCGTGCAGAAAGGCGTTGGCGACATCCAGGCGGAAACCGTCCACGCCGCGCTTCAGCCATGTGTCCAGCACCGTCAGCGCCGCTTCGCGCGCCCCGGGCTGCATCCAGTTCAGCTTGGGCTGCTGGCGCAGGAACTTGTGGTGATAATATTGCCGCCGCGCCGGCTGGTAGGACCAGGCCGGGCCGCCGAACACCGACAGCCAGTTGCCCGGCACCGTGCCATCGTCCCTCGGGTCGGCCCAGACATACCAGTCGCGCTTTGCGGCATCGCCATCGCGGCTGGCGGCAAACCAGGCATGCTCGTCGGACGTATGCGCCAGCACTTCATCGAGCAGGATTTTCAGGCCCCTCGCATGGGCTGCGTCCACCAGCGCGGCGAAATCGGCCAACGTGCCGTAATCGGGATGCACGCCGTCATAGTCGCAGACGTCATAGCCCCAGTCGCGGTTGGGCGAGGGATGGATCGGCGACAGCCAGATCGCATCCACGCCCAGCGACTTGATGTAGTCGAGTTTGGAGATCAGTCCCGCAAAGTCGCCCTGCCCGTCGCCATTGCCGTCGCAAAAGCTGCGGACATAAACCTGATAGACCGCAGCACCCTTCCACCAGGAAGAGGCTGCCGCCACCGGCTAGATATCGTTGGCGTTGGTGATGACCTTGGCGGCAAGTCCGTACTTGACCGCGTCTTCGGCGCCCATCCAGAAATTGCGCTCGGTGTCAGCCACGACCTTTTCGTAGGGCTGGCCGGTCTCGTCGGCAATTTCCTTGATCAGGCGGGCGCGCATCTTGAGGATTTCCTCGGCCTCGATGGTGATGTCGCTGGCCTGGCCCCGCACGCCGCCCAAGGGCTGGTGCAGCAGAAAGCGGGTGAAGGGAAGGCAGAAGCGGTTTTCCTTTTTCGCGCCCAGGAAGATGTGCGCGCCGGCGCTGGCGACCCAGCCGGTGCCGATCACCTTCACCTTGTTGCCGACGAACCGGATCATGTCGTGGATGGTGTCGCCCGATTCCACATGGCCGCCCGGCGAATTGACGATGACGCGGATGTCGCCGTCGCTCTCGGCATAGGCCAGGAGCTGGGCGGTGACCCGCTCGGCCATCTTCATGTCCACTTCACCGAAGATCAGGACCGTGCGCGACTTGTAGAGCGCCTTGGCGATTTCGGTCGATTGGGGGTCCGGACGCGGGGACTTGTCTTCTTTGTCGTCATTATCTTCGTCAGCGCGGCGCAAGGGCAGTCTCCGGATTCGGGGGTTGAGGCAGTCTAACCATCATATAGGTACGGGCAACCCGCCTTACAAAAGGTCAATAACCGCCCGCATTGTGGGGCCAATATCCGCCTTTACGACCAGATCGGCGAACCGGTCCTGCGGGGTTTCGTCCCGGTTCAGAATCGCCAGCCTGGCCCCGCCCCGCTTGGCCATCAGGGGGAATCCCGCCGCCGGGTAGACCGCCAGCGAGGAACCCATCACCAGCATCAGCTCGCAGGCCAGGGTCGCGGCCTCGGCCCGCAGCATTTCGTCCTGCGGCATGGGCTGGCCAAAGGAGATGGTGGCGGTCTTCACGATGCCGCCGCATCCGGCGCAATCGGGCGCGTCACCATGGGCTTCGAAATGGGCGCGGATGTCGGGAATCTCGACCCTGAGGCCGCAGTCCAGGCACTTGGCGTAGCGGGTGTTGCCGTGCAGTTCGATCACCGCTGCGTCCGGCACGCCCGCGGCTTGGTGCAGGGCGTCGATATTCTGGGTGATGACATGGCTGACCCGGCCCTGGGCGACGAGTTCGGCCACCGCCCGATGGCCGTCATTGGGCTGGACTGCGTTCCAGGTCGCTTCCATTTCAAAGCGGCGCTGCCAGGACACGCGCCGCGCCTGGGGGTCGCGGACATAGTCCTGGAATTCGACCGGCATCATCTTGGTCCAGATGCCACCTGGCGAGCGGAAGTCGGGAATACCCGATTCTGTAGACATGCCCGCGCCGGTGAAGACCACCGTGCGGCGGGAGATGCGGATCAGCCCGGCGAGCTGTTCAATATCGCCTGTCACTGAGTCCGCAAGGCATAGGGCTTCACCGATCCGCAATCGGCTTTCACCCAGTCGCCCTTGAAGCTGGTCGTCATGTTGGTGGGATTACCTTCCACGCTCCCCTTGAAGTCATAGCTGCCTTCATAATGCTCGGCGCCGCGATAGGAAATTTTCATGTGGCCGGTGCCCTTCATGCGGCCGGTGCAGGTCATCTGCGCCGTCATGCTGCTGGCGGTGGCGCTCAGGAGCTTGGTGACACAGCCGGTGGCGCCCTGATCGATATGCGGCGGGGCGCTGGAATCCACTTCCGCCTGGCTCATGCACATCTGGCTGTTAAAGGTCTGGGCCTTCGGCATCGCCATGCCCATGGCCTTCATTTTCGCGGCAACGTCGGGCGGCATGGCCAGCGCCATGTTTGTGGTGCTGCTGGTGTTCCACAATCCGGCCTTGCCGTGACCGGCCAGCGCCGCACCCGGCGCCAGAACCAGGGCGGCGGCGATCATGCCGGAAAGCTGTTTGCGCACCATGACATTCCCCATCTCGTGAACCGGGGTGAAATCTGCCACGCCCGCCCTGCCTTTGAAAAGCGCCGGCGGAGCGTTACTTGTGATCCAGCCATCGGCGGAGACGCTTGCCATGACCAGGCCCAAAGCCCTTATCACCGGCGCTTCCACCGGGATCGGGAAGTCCTATGCCCAGAAGCTGGCGCAGCGCGGCTACGATCTCGTGCTGGTGGCGCGCGACCGGGCACGGCTCGAAGCCCTGGCCGCGCAATTGCGCGACAGCGGCGCAGCAGCGGAAGTATTGGTCGCGGACCTGACCCAAGGCGCCGATGTCGGGCGGGTGGAGCAGAAGCTGGAAAGCGATGCCGCCCTCAGCTTTTTCCTCAACAATGCCGGCATCGCCACGGTCGAACCTCAACTTCACACCAAGGTCGAGACCATTGAACGGCTGGTGGCGCTGAACGTGACGGCGGCGACACGGTTGGCGCTGGCGGCGGGGCGCGCCTTCACCGCGCGCAAGTCCGGCACCATCGTCAACATGGCCTCGGCGGTGGCGGTCAACCCGGAACGGTTTAACGGCGTCTATAGCGGCTCCAAGGCTTTCCTGCTGGCGCTGTCCCATGCCCTGACGCGCGAACTGACCGAGAATGGCGTCACCATCCAGACCGTCCTGCCCGGCATTACCCGGACCGAAATCTGGGAGCGTGCCGGCAGGGATGTGAACACGCTGCCGCCGGAACGGACCATGGAGGTGGACGAGCTGGTGGATGCGGCGCTCAAGGGACTGGAGCTGGGCGAACGCATCACCATCCCCTCCCTGCCCGACGCGAAGGATTTGAACGACGCGGAAGCCGCCCGCCTCAAACTCGGCCCCAACCTGTCCTGGCAGCATCCCGCGGCGCGCTATACCACGTAGATCAGGCAGCGAGCGCCAGTTCCACCCGGTTACGGCCGCTTTGCTTGGCCCGGTACACCGCTTTATCCGCGCGGCCCAGAAGATCGGTGATGGTCAGGTCATTCTCGCCCAGTTCGGCCGCCCCGATGCTGACCGTGACGGGGTGGCCCATCAGTTCGGGAATGACCATGGCCTCAACGTCCTGACGCACGCGTTCCAGGACGGGCTTGGCCTGTTCCAGGTTGAGCTGTGGCAGCAGCAGAACGAGTCCCTCGCCGCCATAACGCCCCAGGATATCGGTGGTGCGCAGCGCGCGCTTGCAGGCCGGCCCGATCGCGCGCAGCACCGCATCGCCGGCGGGATGACCATAGGTGTCGTTTATGGCTTTGAACCTGTCGGCATCGATGAAGGCGGCGGTCAGGCTTTCGCCGTCCCGCCGGGCGCGGATGATCTCGCGCATTCCCAGTTCATCGACGAAGCGGCGGGTATAAAGTCGGGTCAAGGCATCGGTGCCGACCCGGCGGCGCAGCTCCATCTCGCTGACCACGACATCGGCCATGTCCTTGAGCAGGTCGCGGTCGCGCCGGGTCATCTTGCGCGGGATGTGATCCACCACGCACAACGTGCCCAGCTTGTAGCCTTCCTTGGTGTGGAGCGGCGCCCCGGCATAGAAGCGGATGCCGTCCTGTTGCGAGACGAAGGGATTGCCGGCGAAGCGCGGATCGTGGCGGGCGTCTTCCACCACCATGACATCATCGCCCGTCAGGGCGTGGGTGCAGAAGGACATGTCGCGCGGGGTTTCGTGAAGGCCCAGGCCCTGCTCGGCCTTGATCCACTGGCGCTCGCTTTCGATGAAAGTGATGGCGCCTATTGGAGCATTCAGCGCGGCGCAGGCCAGCCGGACAATCCGGTCAAAGGCCTCGTCGCGCGGCGTGTCGGTGATCTGCTGGCGTTCGAGCGCATCCAGGCGCATCGCCTCTTCCAGCTCACCGCTCTGAATGGCCTTTGTCATGGCGCAATGGAGCGCCCGCCTGGGTTGCTCCCGGGTTAAATGCCAAGGCTAATAATCGCTAACCAAGGGAACTTACTTGGCGGCCTTGGCCCGCGTCACGCCGTCCTGGATCATGCGCTTGGCTTCGGCGCTATCGCCCCAGCGGATGATCTTGACCCACTTGCCGGGTTCCAGGTCCTTGTAGTGGGCAAAGAAATGCTCGATCTGCTTGAGGGTGATTTCCGGCAGGTCGCTGTAGTTGGTGATGCCGTCGAAACGCTGGGTGATGTGCGAGGACGGCACCGCCACGATCTTCTCGTCCATGCCGGCATTGTCTTCCATCAGCAGCACGCCGACCGGGCGCACGCTCATCACCGCGCCCGGCGCAATGGCGCGGGAGTTGGCGATCAGCACATCGACCGGATCGCCATCGCCCGACAGGGTATGCGGAACGAAACCGTAATTCCCCGGATAGCGCATCGCGGTATAGAGGAAACGGTCCACCACCAGCGCGCCGGAAGCCTTGTCCAGTTCATACTTGATCGGTTCGCCGCCGATCGGCACTTCGATGATGACATTGACGTCGTCGGGAGCATTTTTCCCGACCGGAATCTGGTCTACGCGCATGAACTTTGGTCCTGACTGGAGGCGCCGGGGTGATAAGTTCAATGCTGCGGTGCGTCAACCCGTCCGCGACAATTGGCACGAAACCCCTCTAATTTGCCCCACTTGTTCGCCAAAGTACCTCTCAGGAGCCGCCATGCAGACCAAAGCTTTCGCCGCCCAGTCCGCCACCACGCCGCTGGCCCCGGCCATGATCGAGCGCCGGGAGCCCGGCCCCAAGGACGTCGCCATCGAAATCCTGTTCTGCGGCGTCTGCCACAGCGACCTGCACACCGCCCGCAGCGAATGGCCCGGCACCCAGTACCCTTGCGTCCCCGGCCACGAGATCATCGGCAAGGTTACGGCAGTCGGGGCCGAGGTGAAGACGTTCAAGCCGGGCCAGATCGTCGGCGTCGGCTGCCTGGTGGACAGCTGCCGCACCTGCGGCTCGTGCCAGGAAGACCTGGAACAGTATTGCGACGGACCGATCGGTTTCACCGGCACCTATAACGGCGCGGTCGGCGGCGGTCCCAACACCCATGGCGGCTACAGCGCCGCCATCACCGTGGACCAGCATTTCGTGCTGGCCATCAACCATGCCGAAAAAGACCTGGCCGCGGCCGCGCCGCTTCTGTGCGCCGGCATCACCACCTGGTCGCCGCTCAAGCACTGGAACGCCGGACCGGGAAAGAAGGTCGGCATCGTCGGTATCGGGGGCCTGGGCCATATGGGCGTGAAGCTCAGCCATGCGTTGGGCGCCCACACGGTCGCGTTCACCACCTCCCCCGACAAGATCGCCGACGCCAAGGCGCTGGGCGCCGACGAGGTGGTGGTATCGAAAAATGCCGACGAGATGGCGAAGCACACCAACAGCTTCGACCTGATCATCAACACCGTGGCGGCGCCGCACAATCTGGATGCCTTCACCAACCTGCTCAAGCGCGATGGTTCGATGGTGGTGGTGGGCGTTCCTGCCGCGCCGCATCCCTCGCCGGCCGTGTTCAACCTGATCTTCAAGCGCCGCGCCATCGCCGGCTCGCTGATCGGCGGCATCGCCGAAACCCAGGAGATGCTCGATTTCTGCGCCAAGCACGGCATCACCTCGGATGTCGAGATGATCGCCATGCAGGATATCGAGAAAGCCTATGAGCGCATGCTCAGGAGCGATGTGAAGTACCGCTTCGTAATTGACATGCAGACGCTCAAGAACGGCTAGCGTTCCAGCACGAAAAGAGAAACCCCGCGATTTGCGTCGCGGGGTTTTTCCTTGGGTCTAGCTGTTGGTGCGCGCCTGAACGGCGCGGGCCTTGCGGGACTTCTTCTGCGGCTTGCCCTGCCACTCCATGGCGGTGATGCGCTGCTTGACGGCGGAGATATCGGCATTGGCCTGATCCGCCTTCTGTTCGGCGATCAGCGCGGCGCTCTTGGCGTCATGGCCGACGCCCAGCGCTTCCTGGCCGACGCCATAGGCATCATCGGCCCGGCCCTGGGCATTCATCGCGCGGCGGTCCGCGGCGTTGGCGCTGGCCTGCGCATTCTCCACCGACTCGCGCGTGGCGCATCCCCCCAGCGCCACGCCCAGCGCCAGAACCGCCATCATTGCTTTTGTTGCCGTCATTGAGAGTCTCTCCCTTTTGCCCGCTCAGCTGGGCGATGTTGAAGGTGAGAGGATGAACTGCCGCGCCGGTGGCCTTATTGTGGCGCGGGCAGGACGGCAAAAAGGCGGGAACCTTTGGAACTCCGGCCGACTAGGCGGGCGTTTCTACCAGCACCACGCCGGAGCGCGCCAGCACGGCCAGGCTCTTCTTCAGATCGTCGCGCGCGGCATCGTTGGGCAAGGCGGCGGAGAGTTCGGACACACGGTGCCCGCGGGCATTGTGCAGCTGGCTGAGCGCGGGGACCAGCGCGGCGGGGACCGTCCACAGTTTCCCAACCGCCTTGAACTCAAACGCCCCCCCGAACGGCGTCAGCGGCAGGCGGTTGAGCGTCGCCAGCCGCACCACACTATCCTCGGTAATGTCGGCGAATTGCTGATAGGGCGCACCCGGCAGGCGGATATGGGGGGTGTGGCCGATATTGGCGTCCCACTGCCCCAGGAAATCATTCATCGCCTCGTCGCTCAGTTCGCTTTCGATCAGGGCGCGCAGGTTCTTCATGTATGCGGCCTTGGCGGCGTCATCCAGCAGCGCCGGAAGTCCGGCGCGCACCGGGGTCTCGCGGCGCAATCTGGAAACCGCCCAGCCCAGAATATCGATGCCCTTGGGCGGGGTCAGCGAGACCGTCAGGTGCAGGCAGGGCTCGTTCAGCGGATGAACCACGTGCCACCAGCCGCGCGGGATGTAGATGGCGTCGCCTTCTTTCAGCACGCCTTCCCACACCGGCTCGCCGGTCGGCTGGGCAGGCTTTTCGAGATCGTCTTCCAGGGGATGCGCACGGGTCGGCTTGTAGACCTTCCAGCGCTTCTTGCCCGACAGTTGCAGGATGATGGAATCCTGCGGGTCCCAGTGCAGGTCGAAGGCCTTCTGGCTGTGCCAGGCGGCATAGAGATTGGCGTAGGTGTCGGTCCTCAGCGCAGCCTGGAACACCTGCATCAGTTCGCGCAGGCGCGGGTGGACCTCCTGGACGTCATTGAGGATCAGCGAGGCGCCTTCCGCCAGGCACACCGCCAGCCCGCCCGAATCCAGCCGGGGCGTGCCCATGTGCGGCGGGGTGATATAGCGCATCGGATCGATCGCCTGGCCATCCTTGAACAGCTTGAAGCGCGGTGGCATCAGCCGGTGGGTTTCCAGCACGGTGTTCAGCTCGTCCCAGCTGAACAGGCCCTTGAACCGGTCGGCCGGGCCCTGCATCCGGGCAAAGGACTTGCCCCAATGGTCGCGGATGAGTTTGTCCCGTGTCAGGGGGGCGATAATCTGATCGAATTCCAGCATGGGTTCAGCCTAGCGTCTCGGACGCGCGCTCGCCATAGAGCAAGGTGACGTTGATCCGGCGGTTGTCATAGCCGTGCCTGAACCGGATCCGGTCGGTCTTGTGCAAAAGCTGCGAATCGAAAATCACCGCCCGGTTGCCGCGATAGGGCACGGTGATGGATTTGGCGTGGTTCTGGTCCAGGAATTCGCGGATCGCCGCCTGGTCCTTGTTGAAGCGGGTGAAGTCCCAGCTTTTCGGCGCCGGGACGTCCCACACCAGCAGCCCGCCGCTTTGCGGATCGAGATTGGCCTCGTCCGGCGTGATCCAGAAATTGACGTTCACTACCGCGTCATCGGCATGGATATGGACCCCTTCCATGCTGCTGTCATACTTGAAGGCCCAGGCATATTTGAGGGGAAGATCGCCGCAGATGCCGGAAAAAACGTCGCGGAATTCCTCCGCGATCTGGGCCAGCAGCGGCGCCGAAAAACCGGTTTCCGGAAAGGCGCCCAGATAGCCGCTGTCATAGCCGGTGCGCCACACCGCCGAGCCCATGCAGAAGCGGCGCAAGGCGGCAAGCGCCTCCACGGTCAGCAGATTGTCGACGACCACGACCTGCGGGCGGTTCTCGCCCCACTGCCGCGCGGCGTCTTGCGCATTGACCGGATTGACCGCCCGCCCCGCCAGCCGCGCGCCGCCTTCGATATGCAGGCCCGGGGCGGGCGCGATGCCCTGCCCGCGCTGCCAGGCTTGCTGCTCGGCATCATGGCGCGCCTTGTGGGCCAGCGTCTCGCCGGAAGCGCGCAGGTTGCGGTGCGCAAAGGCGTGGAAGGACGCGAACCAGTCGGCGATCCGGTGCTGCGCCGCCAGCGCCGCGCCCAGCTCATAGAGCGCGGAATCGGAATCCGGCTTGCGCTCCAGCACCCGCGCAAAACAGGCTTGCGCGTCGGCGTGACGGCCAAGGCCCGCCAGCGCCAGGCCGCGCTGATGCAGAAGGTTGACGATATCGGGGTGCAAGACCAGTGCGGCATCGCTTGCGGCCAGCGCCTCGCCGTGGCGCTTCAGCCGCAGCAGCGCCTCGATGCGCAGCAGGGTCAGTTCCGGATCGCGGGGCAGCAGCGCGAGGGCGCCGTCGAATGCCGCCAGCGCGTCTTCATTGCGGCCCACGCCGGCCAGCACCATGGCATAGTCCTTCAGCAGGCCCGCATCGGGCGCGGCACTCGCCACCGCGCCTTCCAGCAATTGCAGCGCCTCGTTCACCCGGCCCTGCTGGGCGTAGAGCACGCCCAGCGGATGGTGGATCTGGGGATTGCCGGGGGCGAGCGCCAGCAGGCGCAGATAGACCGCCTCGGCACCGGCCAGATCGCCCTGCCGGTGTGCCGTGACGGCCTGATCATAGAGCGACTGAATATCCATGCTCAGCATTCCGCGTCGCGCTCGCCATAGAGCAGCGTGACGTTGACGCGCCGGTTCTGATAGCCCGGCTTGAAGCGGATCACATCGGTCTGGTGGAACAGGTCGGAATCGAAGATCACCGCCCGGTTGGCGCGATAGGGAATGGTCACCGATTTCGCGCCGCTCTTATCCAGGAAATCGCGGATGGCGGCTTCGTCGCGGTTGAAGGTGGCGAAATCCCAGTCCAGTGGCGCGGCCTTGTCCCACACCACCAGCCCGCCGCTGTCGGGATCGAGATTGGCCTCGTCGGGCGTGATCCAGAAATTGACGTTCACCGCCGCCGCATCGGCATGGATGCCGATCCCTTCCAGCGTGCTGTCATACTTGAAGGCCCAGATGTATTTCAGCGCATGGTCGCCGCAGATGTCCGAAAAGACGGTGCGGAATTCCTCCACGATCTGGGCCAGCAGCGGCGCGGCAAAGCCTTGTTCGGGAAAGGCGCCGATATAGCCGGGGTCATAGGCGCTGCGCCACATGGTCGAACCCCAGCAATAGCGCCGCATCGCCTCCAGCGCTTCGGGGGTGAGCAGATTGTCGATCACCACGATCTGGGGCCGGTTGGTGCGCCAGCTTTCCTGCGCGCCCGCCGCGTTGACCGGATTGATCGCGGGGCCGACCAGCCGCGCGCCGCCTTCGATATGCGGACGCTGGCCTTTCACAGTGATGCCCATCTGGTCATGCCAGGCGCACTGCTCAGCGTCATGCTGCGCCTTGTGCGGCGGCGGCGGCTCATGGCCCACGGCGGACCAGCTCGCGGCCCCCTTCCATCTTTTGCAGAAGGCTTCAAATCCGGCGAACCATTCGGCGATGCTGTGACGCGCCGCCAGCGCGGTGCCCCGGTCATAGAGCGCGGAGGTAAAATCGGGCTTCAGCCCCAGCGCGCGGTCAAAACTGGCCACCGCTTCGTCCAAGCGGTGCAACGCCCGCAAGGCATTGCCGCGGCTGTGCAGCAGGATGGCGGTGCTGGGCCGAAAGCCCATCACGGAATCGTAACAGGCCAGTGCCTCGTCCGGGCGCTTCAGCGACATCAGCGCATCGCCCTTGAGCTTTACCAGATTGGCATCGCCGGGCTGGACCGTCAGGGCATGGTCAAAGGCCGCCAGCGCCTCGTCGAAGCGGCCGGCTTCGCGTAGCACCACGCCATAGTCCAGCAGCATGTCCGGATCGTCGGGGCGGCTTTCGACGGCGCCGCCCAGCATCTCCACCGCTTCGGCGGTACGGCCCTGCTGGGCCAAGGTCACGCCCAGGGGATGGCGGATCTGCGGGTTGCCCGGCTGCAGCGCCAGCAGTTCCAGGAAGCCGCGCTCGGCCGCCAGCAGATCGCCATGGGCGAGCGCGGCAGAGGCCAGCTCAAAAAGCGCGTGAAGGTCCATGGGGCCCTGATATGACCGGACTGCCGGCGGCGGGCAAGCTTGCTTTCGCAGGCCAAAATTTGTGGGCCGGATGTCGGATGGCGCGCCCGCCCCGCGTCTTAAAGAGGTACAAGGACCCAACGCCAAGGAGGCATCCCATGTCCGACAACACAGTCCGGCTGCACCGCGTGTTCGCCACCACCCCCGAGAAAGTCTACCGGGCCTTCACCGAATCCGACGCCATGGCCAAGTGGCTGCCGCCCCATGGCTTCACCTGCACCGTGGACACGTTCGACGCCAAGGTCGGCGGCGCGTTCCACATGGCGTTCCGCAACTTCACCACCGGCAACAGCCACTCCTTCGGCGGGGAGTATCTCGAGCTCGTGCCGCACCAGCGCATCCGCTACACCGACCGCTTCCACGACCCCAACCTGCCCGGCACCATGACGGTGACCGTCACGCTCAAACCGGTTGTGGTGGGTACCGAAGTCCATATCGAACAAGCGGGTATCCCGGCGGTGATTCCGGTGGAAGCCTGTTACCTGGGCTGGCAGGAATCGCTGACCCAGCTATCGGCCCTGGTGACGCCGAACATTCCCGATTAAGGACGCGTACCGAAGAGAAGACATGGCGAAGAAAGCAATTTCAGCCGGCGTGGTCCATGATCTGCCAGCCGACATGCAAAAAGCCTTGCGGGCCGACGCCGGGGCGTTGGCGGCGTGGGAAGACATCACGCCGCTCGCCCGGAACGAATGGATCTGCTGGGTCACCATCGTCAAAAAGGCGCAGACGCGCGAAGAGCACATCGAAAGACTGGTGGCCCAGCTCAAGGAAGGCATCCGCCGGCCCTGTTGCTGGCCGGGCTGTCCCCACCGCAATCCCAAGGCGAAAAAATGGTTCGGTACTAAGACCGTGAAGACCGCCAAAGCCCGCTAGCCGCCCTCGCCCGGAAATGCGTCAGCGTTCAATCTTCACAAAGCCCAGGCTCTGCAATTCGAACAGGGTCACGGTCGCCGACAAGTTCATATGGGCTTGCGGCACCAGGTCGGCAGAGGTGTACTTCTGATCGCGCGCCGAGACGCCGCAGACCACCATCTTCACCCCGGCGGCGGCGAGCTGCTGAAGAAGAGCGATGTTGGGGTTTGCTTTCGCGCCGGTGCGGTTGCGATAGGTTTCGTCCCTGGTCACCAGCACAATGGTGGCGCCATGGAAGACGGCGGTCGCCTCGATATTGGCTGCGGGCACGCCGTAATTGCGATAGGTGTTGAGGACCCTGGCCATGCTGGTCAAGGCCGCGCTTGCTGCGTCGGGGTTGCCCATCGAAACGATGTCAAAGGCGAATTTGTAACGGCGCGACGGATCGGGCTTGTCGGTGGCTTCGGGGACATCCGGGATCACACCGGCCGACGGCACCGGCAATTGGGCATGGGCTGCGGGCACGGCTGCGCCCCAGATGGCCAGGGCCATGACGAAACACGAGAGTGATTTGAAGTTTGACATGAGCGCCCCCTTGGAAATTGGGGCCAGATTAGACCAGGACCGAGGCCCTGCCCCTATGTTTCTTCAAAGCCCTCGCTACTTTTTCGTCACAGGTCCGAAGGCCGGCGGCGCCATGCGGTGCCTGGTCGCCTGTTCATAGATCGATCCCACTTTGATGACCATCGGCTCCTCGCCCGCACCGGCCCAGAACGAGAGGCCGTAGGGCATCGGATACTTCATGGTCGTCCTGTCGGTGTTGTTGGCGACGGTGCGGTAAGCATCCTGCTTGTCGTTGAGCTGAAACTTCGGCTCATACATGACGCTGTTGAAGCCGGCGGGCACGGTGATTTCCGGGATGCCCACATCCGCGCTGAGGGGGAAGCGGCCCTGCGGCCGGCCATTGATCGCCGGTTGCGCGGCCCCGCCGTTGAGCACAGGCGGAATGGTGATGGTTGGGTTGACCAGCACGTCGATCCCGTTTTCCTGCATCACCTTGTCGATCACCAGGCGCATGACCTCGCGCATCTTCACGCGTTGCGTCATGCCGGGAGACGCGATGTCCAGCTTGTTGGACGAGTTCAACATCGCCACCGCATGCGCCTCGTTGAAGTCCTTGGAGTTGGCGACGAGACTGGGCCAGTCCTTGATCCGGCTGTCGCCACGGCGGAGCAGATACTGCTCCATGTGAAATCCGAAACTATGGACCGGCGGCGACACCGAGATCCGGCGGATGTTAAGCTCATCCGACAGCGGCGCCTTGTTTTCCGACAGTTTGGCAATGTAGTCGCGCGTGCCGATGTCAAACCCGTCCACGCCGAAGGCCAGTTTGTCGGACGGCTTGGCCACGCCATCGCCGCTTTCACCACCATCGCCGCCGCCGGCCACGATCTCGCCGACCTTGCTGGTGAAATATTCCGGCATATGGATGGGCAGTATCTCCGCCAGCGCCTTCTGGAACGTGTAGGTCATGTTGGGCACGTCCGGATCATCCGGATATTTGGGATCGTAGGATTCGACGATTTTGGCGCCGAGCCGGTCGCGCAGCACCTTCTTGATCTCCTCGTTCGCCAGATCACTGATCGCCGCGTCGTTGGCGGTGTGCTTGACCATGAATTCGCGCACGATACCGATGCGCAGTCCCGCGAGCGGTTTGGCGCCCTTCGCAGCCTTCGCCTTCACACCGACGAACGAACTGTAGGGCGCCCTGGAAATGAGGCTCTTGGGAAGCGCCGAATAGATGTCGCGCGGATCGAAGTAGCCGCGCGCCGGATTCTTGATGGCGTCGAGCACCGAGGCCGCATCCTTGATGTTGCGGCATTGAATGCCAGCGCGATCAAGATAGGGATCGGAGCCGATGGCGCCGCCATAGGGGATCATGCCCTTGGTGGTCATCAGGGCGACGATGTTGTTGCGCCAGGCCGGCTGGCGGCAGGAGCCGCCCGTCTCTTCGCAAAGGGAGCATGTGGCCAGGTTCGCGGCCACCGACACCGCCGAACCGGAGCTGGAGCCGCCGGTCTCGCGTTCGGTGTCATAGGGATTGCAGGCCACGCTGCCCCAACTGCTGCGCTGGCTGACGCCATAGGTGCGGGTCTTGACCCTGGCGGCATTTGGCACCCGGGGATTGCCGGGCGCGGAATTGTATTCCTGCAAGGTTGCCTTGGCGTAGATGATGGCGCCCTTGGCGCGCAGCTCGGCGACCACGGTCGCGTCCTGCGGCGGCACGTCCATGGCGTAGTTGGCGTCGGCGCCTCCCGTGCTGCGCATGTCCTTGGTGTCGAAGACGTCCTTGAACGAGAACACGGCGCAATACATCGGCTTGGCCTTGAGGTCGGGATGGCGCCCGTATTTCCTGTCGAGCGAAGCGGCATATTCCAGGGCATCCGGCTGCTGGCGAAATTTCTCGCAAACCGCTGGCGCGCCGGCCGGCAACGCTTTGCCGGGCGGCGCATCGAACGCGCCCTTGCAGGTGACCGAGCGCTCCCCGCGGATGTTCAAAGTGCTCAGCGCATTGAGCTGGCGGGTACCGGGAATGGCGGTGACCATGCCGTATTGCTGCACGACCGAGGGATCGGAAAAAGTGGGGTCCAGCCGCCCATACTCGATCGGCAAGCCTTTGTACTTGTCAAAATCCGGCAGGAGCTTGCTGACGGCGACCGTCGCGGTCGAAAACTTCAGGGGCGCTCCCGCGCGAACCGTGCCGGGTCTGCTTTGCACCGGCATGCCGTCCCTGGTCACCAGCGCCGTGCAAACGCCGTTATAGGCCCTGGCGCGGTCGATATAGGCCTGCACCACTTGCCGGCAGGTGGTCGCACCGCTCTGGATCGCGGCCTGAATGCCCCGGATGCTGGCTTCCTCAACCTGAAAAGCGAAGGCCGGAGCGGACAAATGCACCAGCGCTATGCCGAGCGTTGCGGCAACAACATGACGCGTTCTCACGACGATACCCCTGAATGTGAGCCAAGAAACCTTGCACGGACGCACGCCATGCGCTCGAAACGCTGTCACTTCGCAGCTGCAGTCTTGTCCACCACCACCGCGCCACCCTTCATCACCCAGCGGACTTTGGTGATAGTGACATTGACGTCGGCCAGGGGATCGCCCTCGACGGCGACGATGTCGGCGAAATAACCCGGCGCGATCGCCCCAAGCACTTTTTCCTTGCCTAGCAGCGCAGCGCCGATTGTCGTGGCCGAGGCAAGCGCCTGGGCCGGGGTCAGGCCCGCCTTCACCAGTGCGCCCAGCTCGCGCGTGTTCTGGCCATGCATGGAGTAGAGCGCATCCGAGCCCATGCCGATTTTCACACCCGCCTTGAAGGCCCGCCGGGTCATCTCGATATTCCTGGCGATAAACGCGCTGAAATCGGCTTCGACACCTTTGCGGAATTCAAAGCGTTCCGCGTTGTCGGAATAGAAGCGATTGTGGTCGATGGTGGGCACGTACACGATGCCCTTGGCCTTCATCATCGCCAAAGTCTCATCGTCCATGTCGAGGGCATGCTCGATATCATCGACACCCGCCATCGCCCCCACCTTGGCGCCTTCGGGGCCATAGGAATGAAAGACGACTTTCCTGCCGAGCGAATGGGCGACCTCCACCGCCGCCTTCACTTCCTCGAGAGTGAGCGTCTTGCCTCCGACCAGATTTTGTCCACCGCCGGGGGATCCGTACAGCTTGATCAGATCCGCGCCCGCGGCGATGTTTTCGCGTACCGCCTTCATCATTTCATAGGGACCGTTGATGCCGCCGAGCGCGCGCGGTGTCGCGCCAAGGCCGCGGCCGGCGACGAACATGCGCGGGCCCACCACGTAGCCCTTATCAACGAGATTGCGCAGCGCGATATCCACGCCTTCTTCCCGCGTGCTGAGGTCGCGCGCCGTGGTCACGCCGGCCTCCAGGGTGAGGCGCAGGTTCTTCAGGGCCATGACGGTGGTCTCACCCGCCGTGCGCGGGGCTTGTCTGTAGGGGGTTGTGCCCGGCGCCTCGTCCCAGACCTGGGGGAGATGTGTGTGCAGGTCGATCATGCCGGGAATGGCGGTGTACTTGCGCAGATCGATCACCGTCGCGCCGGCCGGAATGGCGGCATCGCCGCTACCGACGCTCACGATTTTTTCGCCGTCCACGACGATGACGGCGTCGCTGACGGACTTGCCGCTGCCATCGGCCATCTTGCTGAAGCGCAGCGCCGTCGCCGCTTGTGCGGCTGTGGCCGAACCGGCCGTCAATGCCGCCAGCAAAATGAAACGCGCCAATCTCATGTACATCGCCGTCCCCTAGCCCAATAACCCGGCGTCAAGCGTATGCGGGGAGCGCTTACATGCCCGTACGCTATTTGACGTACATGGTTGGCCGGCGGCATTGCCGTGCGATCGCATGGAGGGTTACGCGGCGCTCATCGTTCAAGGCGCGACGGGAAAAGAGATAAGGATTGAGACTGTGTCCCGGGCGGGCACGGCCTTGGTATCTTCTTTGCCCACGCCTCGCAGGCAAGAAATGGTGCGCCCTGGGGGAGTCGAACCCCCCTTGCAGGAATGAAAATCCTGAGTCCTAACCGATAGACGAAGGGCGCCACCGGAGGGCGGGGGTTTAGCCGCCGAAAACGGCTTTTGCAACCCAAAATCAGGCGGTTGCGGGGCTGGCGTCCTCGATTTCGAGCTGGACCCGGATACGGCCGTTCCAGTCGTCCTGGCGCAGCCGTCCGGCCACATGGATGGTCCGGCCCCGGGCAGCCAAAAGCCCGTCTCCCAGGGGCGTGCCTACGGCCCTGAAGGCGATGGCGTCCAGCATAGAGCCGTCGCCGCCCCCCAGCCGCAGCTTCACATGGGCCTTCCCCACGATATCGGCGAAGGCCACCCGGACGTCCGGCAGGGCCAGCAGGGGTTCGGGATTGCCCGCCCCGAACGGGCCCGCTGCAGCGATCTCCTGCACCAGGGCGACATTGGCCCCGGCGGGTGACGAGACCGCGTCCAAAGACAGGTCGTTGGCCGCCGCCAGCGCCGCACCGGTGCCGCTGAACTGGTCCTCGATGAATTTGCGAAAACCCTCGATCTGCCCGGCCATCAGCGAGAAGCCCGCCGCCATGGCATGGCCGCCGCCATACTCGATCACCTTGGCCTCGGCGGCGGCGCGGATGATGCCGCCCAAATCGATGCCGGGGATGGAGCGGGCCGAGCCGCGCCCCATGCCGCCTTCAAAGCCCGCGACAAAGGCCGGTTTGGCGAAGCGTTCTTTCAAACGGCCCGCCACGATGCCGACCACGCCGGGATGCCAGCCTTCGCCCGATACCAGGACGAAGGGCGCATTGGCCTGGGTGGCGCCCATGGCGATGGCTTCTTCCAGGATGCCCTTCTCGATTGCCTGGCGTTCCTTGTTGTGCAGGTCGAGCTGGGCGGCGAACGCGTCCGCCTGCTCAGCTTCACGCGCGGTCAGCAGATCGACTCCCAGCGACGAGCGCCCCACCCGTCCGCCGGCATTGATGCGCGGCCCGAAGACATAACCCAGATGATAGGAGGTGAACGGGCCCTTTGCACCCGCCACGCCCGCCAGCGCCGCGAGGCCGGGACGCGACAGAGTGGAAATCTGTCCCAGTCCGAAGCGGACAAAGGCGCGGTTGACGCCGGTGAGCGGCACCACATCGCAGATGGTGGCAAGGCCCACCAGGTCGAGGAACAGCCGCAGGTCGGGCGCGGCGGTGCCGCGCGCTTCGTAGAAGCCGGTGCTCCGCAGATGACGGTTGAGCGCCACCAGGAACAGGAAGCAGACGCCGGCGGCGCAAAGATGCCCCAGCCCCGAGGTATCGTCCGGCTGGTTGGGATTGACGTGCGCCAGCGCGGGTGGCGGCGCCTCGACCCGGTGATGGTCCAGCACCACCACGTCCATGCCCAGCTTTTTTGCCTCTTCCAGCGCGGCAATCGCGGCGGCGCCGCAATCCACCGTGATCACCAGCTTGGTACCTTCGGCGTGCAGCGCCTGCATCGCCATGGGCGACGGGCCATAGCCTTCGGTCATGCGGTCGGGAATGTAGATGCGGGGCGGCGCGCCCAGCGCGCTGAAAAAATCCGACAGCAGGGCCGCCGAAGTCGAACCATCGACATCGTAGTCGCCGAATACCGCGATGGGTTCGCCTGCTTCCAGCGCGGCGCCGACGCGGGCCACGGCGATGGGCATGTCCTGAAGAATGTTGGGGTCCGGCAGCAAGTGCTTGAGCTTGGGCGCCAGATAATCGGCTGCTTCTTTCACCGTGATGCCGCGCAGCGCCAGAAGCCGCGACAGCACCGGCGAGATTTCGCGCAGCAGGTCGCGCTCGATCTGCTGGTCCACCGCTTTCAGCAGCCAGCGCCGGCCCGAAAAGGAACGCGCGACGCCGAAGGCTGGGGCTTCGCTCAACTCGTCAATACGCGGCGGTGCCGCGCTCGGATCCAGCGCACCGTGCCTGTGGCCGAGCGCATCACCACGCTTTCGGTGGTGATGAAATCGCCGTCGCGGTGCACGCCGCGCAGCATCGAGCCGTCGGTGACGCCGGTGGCGGAAAACACCACGTCGCCGGACACCAGGTCGTTCAGCGCATATTTGCGCGCCAGGTCGGTGACGCCCCACTTGGCGGCGCGGGCGCGTTCATCGTCATTGCGGAACAGCAAGCGGCCCTGCATCTGGCCGCCGATGCAGCGCAAGGCTGCCGCCGCCAGCACGCCCTCGGGGGCGCCGCCGGTGCCCATATAGATGTCCACGCCGGTGGCCGGATCGGTGGCTTCGATCACGCCGGCGACATCGCCGTCGGTGATCAGCTTCACTTTTGCGCCAGCCTTGCGAATCTTGGCGATCAGCGCCTCGTGGCGCGGGCGGTCCATCACCAGCGCGGTGACTTCGTGCGGCTTCAGCCCTTTGGCTTTGGCAATCGCGTTGATGTTGTCGCCGGGTTCGGCATCCAGATCGACCAGGCCTTCCTTGAAGCCGGGACCGATGGCGATCTTGTCCATGTACGTGTCGGGCGCGTTCAGCATGGTGCCGGGCTCGGCCATCGCCATCACCGCCAGCGCATTGGCCATGGCTTTCGCCGTCAGCGTGGTGCCTTCCAGCGGGTCCAGTGCGATATCGACCGACAACCCGCCCTGCCCGACCTTCTCGCCGATGAACAGCATGGGGGCATCGTCGCGCTCGCCCTCGCCGATCACCACCGTGCCGTCGATCGGCAGGGAATTGAAGGCAATGCGCATCGCCTCGACCGCGGCATGATCGGCTTCATGCTCGTTGCCGCGCCCGATCTGGGCATAGGCGGCGATGGCGGCGGCTTCGGTGACGCGCACGGCTTCCAGCGCGAAAGCGCGGTCCAGCGGTTTAACCTGAGCGGGCGGATGAGTCTGGGTCATATGGTCTTCTTTTATGCCGCTTCCATGGGAATCATGCACGGGCGGGCCCGCACCTTGTCCGAGGCGGCTATGGCCTTCAAGGCGCGTTCCACGCTTGCCTGTGAAGTTTCATGGGTAATCATGACAATGGCTACCGGGGCGCCGGGAGCGCGAACCCGCTGGATCATGCTTTCAATGGAAACCCCGGCTTCCGCGAGATTTGTCGCGATGGAGGCCAGTACGCCGGGCACGTCCAGCACCTCAAAGCGCAGATACCAGGGCGAAACCGCGGCCTTGCCATCGGCGGGCTTGAGGCTCTGAAGGCTGGAAGCGGGACGGCCGAAGACCGGGCTGATGGCGCCGCTGGCGGCTTCCACGATGTCGGCGATGACGGCGCTGGCAGTCGGGGCTTCGCCCGCGCCGCGCCCCGAGAAAAAGAACGAACCCGCCTCGCCCGCATCCACCATCACGCCATTGGCGGCGCCGCTGACACTGGCCAGCGGGCTGCGCGCCCGCACCATGGCGGGATGGACCTTCTGGTCGATGGTCCCGCCCATGCGCCGGGCCACGCCCAGCAGCTTGATGCGGAAACCGAACTCGGACGCGAAAGCGATATCGTCGGCGGTGATGTGCTCGATGCCCTCCACCGCGATGGCATCGAAATTCGGCGCTGTCCCAAAAGCGACGCTGGCCAGCAGGGCGAGCTTGTGCGCGGTGTCGCCGCCACCCACGTCCAGCGTGGGATCGGCTTCGGCATAGCCCTTGGCCTGCGCCTCTTTCAGAACATCAGCGAAGCCGCGCCCCGAACTTTCCATCTCGGTCAGGATGTAATTGCAGGTGCCGTTGAGAATGCCCTTCACCGCATCCACCCCATGCGCGATCAGGCCTTCGCGCAACGCCTTGACGATGGGAATGCCGCCGGCAGCGGCGGCTTCGAATTTCAGGGTGACGTTTTTACTTTCCGCCAGGTCGGCCAGCGCCTTGCCATGCTTGGCGAGCAACGCCTTGTTGGCGGTCACCACATGCTTGCCATTGCGCAGTGCGGTTTCGACAAGGGCACGGGCAACGCCCTCGTCACCGCCGATCAGCTCCACCACCAGATCGGCATCGCCTTTGGCGAGGTCCAGCGGGTCATCATGCCAGATGGGAAGATCAAGGCCCCGCGCCTTGTTCTTGTCGCGCGCCGAAACGGCGACCAGTTGCAAGCTGCGGCCCGCGCGCTGGGATAGTTCGTCCTTGCGCGCGGCCAGCGCCTTGACCACGCCGCCGCCCACCGTACCGAGCCCGGCTATGGCAATCCGGAAGGGAGTCGTCATTTCGCGCCGGCCAGCTTTTTCTTGCCCGGTTTTTCCGCCGGCGGCTCCGTCGGCGCCATGTTGGTGCCGGCCTGCAGGAACTTCTTCACATTGCGCGCCGCCTGGCGGATGCGGTGTTCGTTTTCCACCAGCGCCACGCGGACATAGCCTTCGCCATATTCGCCAAAGCCGATGCCCGGCGATACCGCCACCTTGGCGTGGATCAGCATGTCCTTGGCGAATTCCATCGAGCCCAGCTCGCGGTATTTTTCCGGCACCGGCGCCCAGGCGAACATCGAGGCGGACGGCGCGGGAATGTCCCAGCCCGCCTGCGCCATGCTTTTCACCAGCACGTCGCGGCGCGATTTATAGACGGCGCGGATCTCGTCCACGATGGTCTGCGGCCCGTTCAGCGCCGCCGCCGCCGCCACCTGGATGGGCGTGAAGGCGCCATAATCCAGATACGACTTGATGCGCGCCAGCGCGCCGATCAGCTTTTCATTGCCGGCGGCAAAACCCATGCGCCAGCCCGGCATGGAATAGGTCTTGGACAGGGACTGGAATTCAATCGCGATATCCTTGGCGCCGTCCACCTGCAGAATCGAGGGCGGCGGATTGGCGTCGTCGAAATAGATGTCGGCATAGGCCAGGTCGCTGAGCACCCAGATCTCGTGCTTCTTGGCGAACTTGATGACCTCCTTGTAGAAATCCAGCCCGACGACCTGCGCCGTGGGATTGGACGGATAGTTCACCACCATCGCCAGCGGCGACGGCACCGAATGGCGCGTGGCGACGCCGATCTTGCTCAGATATTCCTCGGGCGATGTGGCGGGCACATGCCGGATGGCGGCGCCCGCGATCATGAAGCCGAAGGCATGGATGGGATAGGCCGGATTGGGAACCAGCACGACATCGCCCGGCGCGGTGATCGCCATGGCGAGGTTGGCGAAGCCTTCCTTGGAGCCCAGCGCCGCGATCACTTCCTTGTCGGGATTGAGATCGACGCCGAAGCGGCGCTTGTAATAGGCGACATGGGCCTTGCGCAGGCCCTTGATGCCGCGCGACGCCGAATAGCGATGCGCGCGCGGATCGCGCGCCGTTTCGCACAATTTGTCCACGATGAAGTCGGGCGTCGCCATGTCGGGATTGCCCATCCCGAAATCGATAATGTCCTCGCCGCGGGCGCGCGCAGCTGCCTTGAGGCGGTTCACTTCCTCGAAGATGTAAGGCGGCAGCCGCTTGATGCGGTAGAAATCGGTATTCATGGCCTGAAGTCCTGAAAACGCCCGAGAATCCGGGATTCAGGCCCGGGGCGCAATCTTTTTCGGGTTAAAATGGAGTGCTTTCCTGCAAGTCACGCATTCGGCGGGTGCGGGTCTGCGCCCGTTTCGACAGTTCCCCGGCCGCTCGCTCAAGCTCGCGGCGTTCGCGCTCAGGCCGCGCTCACCCCTGTACGAATATCTCAGCGCGGCGGTTGCCCGCTTCGCCCTGGGGCATCGATTCGTAATAGATCGGCTGGCTGTCACCCACCGCTTCCACGATCACCTTGTCGGCGGGAACGCCGGCGCGGATCAGCGCCTGGGCCACGGCATTGGCGCGGGCCTGAGACTTCTGGAAGATCACTTCCAGGTGACGCTGCACCGACATGTTCGGCGTGCGGCTGGAGGCATGGCCCACCACCTTGATGGTGCCGTTGCCGCCATTGGCCTGGAAAGCCGCCACGGCGTTGCGGACCTGGGTGCGGGCGCTGGCCGGCAAGGCGGTGCCGTCACCGGCAAAATAGATGGTCGCGGTGGGCGGAACGCCGCCATTCATGGCCGCGGCCATGCCGGCGGGGGTACCCGGCACGGCGTTGAGGTTGGCGATCACATCACCCGACACGCCGCTGCCGCCCTTGGCGGGAACCGCGGACACGGCCGGGGCACCGGTACCGGCGCTACCCGCCAAAGCAGCGGTCTGGCGGTAATGCGCCAGGATCGGGGGGGAGACCCACTGGGAAATCGAAGGGTTCAGCGGCGGCGCCACGGACGGCTTGAAGCCGAGCTGGGCATCGGTGGGATTGACCATCGCCATCCGGGATCCTGCGGTCATGGGAACGGCCGGTACGGCAGGCTCGGCACCGGGCGGGGGCGCCATGGGGGCGCTGGCGACCGGCGCGGGCGCCGGCATGGGGGCGGCGGAAGGCGCAGCCATCGGGGCCGATGGCGGTACCGCCGAGGCCATGGCGGTGGGCGGCGCGGCGCTGGGCGGCGCATCATTGGCAAGGCTGGAACCGGCGGTCGGCGGGGTATCGCCCGCAAAGGTGGTGGGCGGCGCGTCGCTGGCGGCCAGGGCCTGACGGGCGGCAGCGGCGTCGCTGGCGACCGGCGGCGGCGCGGTCGGCTCGGTGCCGGCGCGCAAGGCTTCGGCGCTGTACTGGGCCTGGGCGCCCGAGGCGGCGACGGACTGGGTGGTATCGGCCTGGGCCAGCGTGTCAGGCGCCGGCGGACGGACCGGAATACCGGCAAGATCAGGCGTGGTGGTATTGGCGTCGGCAGCGGCCTGCTGCTCGCTGTCCGGCGGGAACTGGCTCTCGGCAACTTCGTCTTCAGACAAAAGGCCGGTGGGGTCCAGGTCCGACATGGTCTGGCAACCGCTTGCGGCGGTGGCGAGCGCCGCGACGAAGGCAAGGTTCACCAAAGGACGCGCGTAATTCTTCGACATGAACAAATTCCCGATTCCCAGCGCCGATTACCTGCGCCCGCGCGGGCGCGCGGCGCCAAACCCAGCCTGAAGGATATACCGCGCCAAAGCCTTTCGCGCCAGCAGCTTGGCCGCGCAAATCACGCGAATTGTTGCGGTATTTGTGCGCGGGGTCCGCGCTTTCTGCCCGGCGTTGCTGTCTTGCGGCTGTCACCGTGGCCGGGCTATCACAGTTCACGCCCATGCCGCCCAAAGCCCCTGCCCCTGACAAAAAGACCAGCACGCCGCCGCCCGAATCGACCGGCGCGGCGCCGGACGGCCTGAACACCCAGGAATTCGCCCGCAACATGCTGACCGTCGGGGTGAAGAGCCAGCAGTTGCTGGTGGACTTCATGGCGCGGATGGCCAAGCGCGACACCGCCGCCCCGCTCGATCCGCTGAACATCTCCGGCGCGATGCTGAACCTGGTCAAGGCGATGGGCGACAACCGCGAGCAGGTGGTCCAGGCGCAGACCGAGTGGTGGAACAATTTCATGACGTTGTGGGAATCCACCGCGCGCCGCATGCTGGGCGGCGAGGTGCCGCCGGTGGTGGAGCCGGCGCCCGGCGACCGCCGCTTCCGCGCCGATGCGTGGAAAGAGAACGAGGTTTTCGACTTCATCAAGCAAAGCTACCTGCTGACCGCCAATGCGATGCAGGAGATGGTGGGCAAGCTGAACGGGCTGGACGAAAAAGAGCGCAGCCGCGTCGCCTTCTACACCCGCCAGTTCGCCGACGCCCTGGCGCCGACCAATTTCCCCCTCACCAATCCCGATGTGCTGAAGGCCACGCTGGCCTCCAACGGCGAGAACCTGGTCAAGGGACTGGATAACCTTCTGGCCGATATCGAGCGCGGCCAGGGCGAGCTGTCCATTCGCCAGTCGGCGGACGGCTTTGTCATCGGCGAGAATATCGCCACCGCGCCGGGCAAGGTAGTGTTCCGCAACGATGTGATGGAGCTGCTGCAATATTCGCCCACCACCGACCAGGTGCATGAGCGGCCGCTGCTGATCTTCCCGCCCTGGATCAACAAGTTCTACATCATCGATCTTCGGCCCGAGAACAGCTTCGTGCGCTGGCTGGTGGGCCAAGGCTATACCGTGTTCCTGGTGAGCTGGGTCAATCCCGGCGCCGAGATGGCCGATGCGGGCTTCGAGGAATATATGAAGGGCGGCATCTTCGCCGCGCTGGACGCGGTGGAAAAAGCCACCGGTGTGAAGGATCCCAACTGCGTCGGCTATTGCATCGGCGGCACGCTTCTGGCGGCCACCCTCGCCTATATGGCCGCCAAGGGAGACGAGCGGATTCACTCCGCCACCTTCTGGGCGGCGCAGACCGATTTTTCCGACGCCGGCGAACTGTCGGTGTTCGTGGATGAAGCCCAGCTCGACGCGCTGAAAGCCAAGATGGAAAGCGAAGGCGGCGTGCTGCCCGGCTCCAAGATGGCGGGCGCCTTCAACATGCTGCGGGCCAACGACCTGATCTGGTCGTTCGTGATCAACAATTACCTGCTCGGCAAGCAGCCGATGCCGTTCGACCTGCTGTATTGGAACAGCGACACCACCCGGATGCCGGAAAAGCTGCATCTGTCCTATCTGCGCAACTGCTACAAGGAAAACGCGCTGGCGCTGGGCAAGATGGAGATGGCGGGCGTGAAGCTGGACCTGTCGAAAGTAAAGGTTCCGGTCTATCTGCAATCGGCCAAGGAAGACCATATCGCGCCCGCGACCTCCGTTTTCAAGTCGGTGAATTTGTTCGGCGGACCCGTGCGTTTCATCATCGCCGGATCGGGACACATCGCGGGCGTGATCAATCCGCCGGCGGCGAAGAAGTATCAGTACTGGACCAACGACTCTTTTGCCAAAGATGGGGGCGCGAAAGACATCGAAAGCTGGCGCGCCGGTTCAACCGAGCATCCCGGTTCCTGGTGGCCGGATTGGGACCAGTGGCTGTCGAAACTGTCGGGCAAGAAAATTCCGGCCCGCCAGCCCGGGGACGGCAAGCTGAAAGTGCTGGGCGACGCGCCGGGCACCTACGTCAAGGTCAAGGCGCAGTAGTCAGTTGATGCGGCCGGGAAGAAGCTTCTCATTCTCGCCGCCGGTCTGGCGATAAAAGCCCGGACCTTCAGCGCCGCTTTGCCAGAAGTCGCGGCGCGGATTGACCAGGAACATCTCGCCCTTGAGATTGTGGACATAACCTTTGCGCAGCACCGTCAGATAAGTCGCCGCGAAATCTGTTTCGCTGCATTTGCCGTTCAGGCAGTCCAGCGAAACGCTGGTCGCCGGCATGTTGCGATCACGCGGCCGGGGTTTGGGCGCATCCGGCGCCTTGCAGCGCATGCTGAGCGCCACCGCCCCCACCAACGGCTTGCCCCAACTGGCATCGGAACCGGGGACCGCCGCCAGCCATAGTGCGATACGCCCCTGACGCAGGCGGTAAAGCACAAAGCCCGCACCGCCCTTACGATTGCCGAAATCCTGCAACACGAAACCATGGGGGCGGTCCTGCGGCGGCGACAGCAGCGGGGGCGCGCCGAAACTCTTTTCCAGATAGTCGCGCACATAACCCTGCGCATCGCCCGACCAGGCGCTGGTGTGATGGATGGCATGGGCGAAACCGGCTTTGGCCATCAGATGCAGGCTGCCCGGCACATGGCCGGCGACCTTCCATCCCTCCGGCGCAAAGCCATTGCATGGCCCGTCGCCCAGCCCGGCCAGTGGCACCGGCTTGATGGTGGGACCGCGCAGGATGCGCCTGGACCAGGCCGCGTTGGCGGCGACAGTGAGTGCCGGCGCGCTTTCCTTGGCCAGGGTGCGCGGCGGATGCACCGACAATTGGCTGCCCGAAGGCGGCGCGGCCTCAAAGGTCAGCATCACATCGCGCGGCTTCACCTCGCCTTTGGTGATGTCGTAGAGCGTGAAGGTGACCCGGTCTTGCGCCCTGACCGCGCGCACCAGGTCGGACGCCTGCCGCGCTGTCAGGATCAGCGTGCCGTCGACCGCCGACACCACCTCGCCCGGTATGATACCGGCCCGGGCGGCGGGGCTGCCCGCCATCACGCGCGTCACCAGCGCGCCGCCCCGTTTCAGCATCGGTGTGCGCGCCGATGCTGCCGGTGTCAGCGCACCCAGTTCCAGGCCGGAAAATCCCTGGGGCTCGGGCGCGGAATGATTGGCGTACAGCACCGCGCCCGCGAACAGCGCGAGCGCGAGCGTGACGCTGATTGCTATGCCTTGCCAGCCGCGAAACATGGGCTGGCTTCTAGCATACTTCAGAGACCCGTGGTCTCCGGAAGTCCCAGCATGATGTTGAGATTCTGCACCGCCGCGCCGCTGGCGCCCTTGCCCAGATTGTCGAAGACGGCGACCAGACGTGCCTGCTGCGACTTTTCATTGGCGAAGACATAGATCGTCACACCGTTGCTGCCCGCCAGGATTTCGGCGTCCAGCGAGGTGGCGGCGGCAGCGTCTTCCAGCGACGCCACCTTGACCAGCGGGCGATCGGGATAGGCGCCTGCCAGCGCGGCGTGAAGGTCGCGCGCCGTCGGCGCGGCCGGCAGTGCCCACAATTGCAGCGGCACTTCCACCAGCATGCCGCGATAGAAGCGGCCGATGCTGGGCTCGAACAAAGGGGGATGCGACAGCCCGCTGTGCTGCTGCATCTCGGGCAGATGCTTGTGCGACAGGTTCAGGCCATAGATGCGCGACACCGTCTCGGTGTAACCGGCGGAGGTTTTGTCCTCGAATTCGGCGATCATGCTCTTGCCGCCGCCGGAATAGCCGGTGAAGCCGTTCACGGTGACGGGAAAATCGGCCGGCACCAATCCGGTGCGCACCAGCGGGCGCACCAGCGCCAGAAAGCCGGTCGGCCAGCAGCCGGGATTGCTCACCCGCTTGGCCGACGCGATGCGCTCATAGCTATCGGCTTCCAGTTCGGGAAAGCCATAGGTCCAGCCCGGCGCGACCCGGTGGGCGCTGGAGGCGTCGATCACCCGCACATCGGGATTGTCGATCAGCGTCACAGCCTCCCTGGCCGCCTCGTCCGGCAGGCACAGGATCACCACATCGGCATCGTTCAGCGCGGTCTTGCGGGCGCTCGCATTCTTGCGCTCGGCGTCCGGCAGGGTGATCAGCGACAGCTCGCTGCGGCCGGCCAGGCGCTCACGGATTTCCAGGCCGGTGGTGCCGACCGCGCCGTCTATGAAGATTTTCGCCTGTTTGCTCATCGCGTGACTTCCAACATTGACTTGCAGGTAAGGTGCCTTTTAGCTCAATTCATCCCGCAAGGGATGCGGCCCGGCCCTGCGCCGGACGCGGGGTGAGGCGCGACCGGCTTGCCGGACAAATCGGTCCAGTGGACCGATTTGAGTGCCGAACGCCCGGAGCGTAAGCGAAGGGCCGGGATTAGCAACGGGGGACCGCGTCATGGACTTCAATGCCATCTTTGAAAACTACAAGCGCACCATAACCGAGCATTATTTCGACATGACCGGGCGGGTCGGGCGCGCCCAGTTCTGGTATTTCGTGCTGGCCAATTTCATCGCCACCATCCTGGCCCAGATACTCGGCGGCATCATCAATGCGCCCATGGGGGAGATTTACACCCTCGCGGTGCTGTTTCCCGCCACCTGCCTGGCGGCGCGGCGGCTGCAGGATACCGGGCGCAACGGCATGCTGGCCTGGGCGATGCTGATCGTGATCGCCGTCACGCAGATCGCCGGCATCCTGATGGCGCTGACTTTCATGTTTGGCGGCTTCCTGGGACTGCTGTTCGTTCCGGGTCTGAGCATCCTGGGGCTGGCGTCCCTGGTCCTGGCGGTGGTGCTGATCTGGTTCTGGTGCCAGCGCGGCGATCCCGGTCCCAATGCCTACGGCTCGCCGCCACCGGTATTCGATCCGTCCAGACCCGCACCGACGGTCACCTGAAAACAAAAACGGCGCGGATTGCTCCGCGCCGTTTTCGTTTGTTCGGGTAAGCGGGTTTAGCGCTTGGAGAACTGGAACGAACGGCGCGCCTTCGGGCGGCCATACTTCTTGCGTTCGACGGCGCGCGGATCGCGGGTCAGGAAACCGCCCGGCTTCAGGACGGGGCGCAGGGTCGGCTCATAGTTGACCAGCGCGCGGCTGATGCCGTGACGCACGGCGCCTGCCTGGCCCGACAGCCCGCCGCCATTGACGGTGACGATGACATCGAACTGGCCGTCACGCGCCGCGGCGATCAGCGGCTGGCGCAGGATCATGCGCAGCACCGGACGGGCGAAATAGACGGTCTCGTCGCGGCCGTTGACGGTGATCTTGCCGCTGCCGGGCTTGATCCAGACGCGGGCAACCGATTCCTTGCGGCGGCCGGTGGCATAGGCGCGGCCCTTGGAGTCGCGCTTGTTGTCGACCTTGGACGGATCGACGGCTTCCTGCGACTTGGCCTTGATCAGCGTGGTCTTGAGTTCAGAGAACTTGTTGTCTTCCGCCATGATCAGGCCGCCTTCTTGGGAGTAGTGCGCTTGTACTGGGTGTTCTTGGGATTCATCGCGCCCACGTCCAGCGCCTCGGCCTGCTGGGCTTCGTGCGGATGGTCGGCGCCGGGATAGACGCGCAGGTTGGACATCTGGCGGCGGCCCAGGGGACCGCGCGGCACCATGCGTTCAACCGCCTTCTCCAGGATGCGCTCCGGGAACTTGCCGGCCATGATGGCGCCGGCGGTGCGTTCCTTGATGCCGCCGATATAGCCGGTGTGGTGATAGTACACCTTCTTCTTCAGCTTCTGGCCGGTCAGCACCACCTTGGCGGCGTTGATCACGATGATGTTGTCGCCGCAGTCCATGTGCGGGGTGTAGGTCACCTTGTGCTTGCCGCGCAGGCGCATGGCGATGATCGAAGCGAGACGACCCACGACCAGCCCTTCGGCGTCGATCAGGATCCACTTCTTTTCGATCTCGGAGGCTTTCGCCGAGTAGGTTTTCATAGGAAAAATCCAGTGATTTCGGCGCGGCTTATACGGTTCATGCCGCCACAGGTCAACATAAATGCTGGAATATCAGGCATTTTGGCATGGCGGTATTATAATACCGTATTCCGACGTGTAAATGCCGCTTCTCCGCTATAGATTGGCGAGATGACCGCTTCGCCCCCTCTCCTGCTCTCCGCCCATACCGGCGGCGTGCTGCGCCTGATCCTCAACCGTCCTGGCGCGCGCAATGCGCTGTCGTCCGATTTGATGGGGGCGCTACAATCGGCGCTTGACGGCGCGGCCGGCGACGACGCCACCCGCGTGATCGTGATCGCGGCGGAAGGTCCGGTCTTTTCATCCGGCCATGACCTGAAAGAACTGGCGGCGTTGCGCGCTGACGGCGACAAGGGCCGCAGCGCCTATGCCGCGCTCTTTACCCAGTGTTCGCGGATGATGCAGGCCATCGTGCGCAATCCCAAGCCGGTGATCGCCCAGGTCCAGGGCATCGCCACCGCCGCGGGATGCCAGCTGGTGGCAAGCTGCGACCTGGCAGTGGCATCCAGTTCGGCGCGCTTCGCCACGCCGGGCGTCAATATCGGGCTGTTCTGCTCCACGCCGATGGTGGCGCTGTCGCGCAATGTCGGGCGCAAGGCGGCGATGGAAATGCTGCTGACCGGCGAGATGATCGAGGGCGAGGAAGCCCGCCGCATCGGGTTGATCAACAAGGTGGTGGCGCCCGAACTGCTGGAATCCGAAACCATGGCGCTGGCGGCGCGCATCGCCGCCAAGCCGCGCGCCACCATCAAGACCGGCAAGGAAGCCTTCTACCGCCAGCTCGAAATGCCGCTGGACGAGGCCTATGCCTATGCCAGCAAGGTGATGACCGAGAATATGCTGGACGGCGAAGCCTGCGAAGGCATCGGGGCGTTCCTGGAGAAGCGGGAACCCAAATGGCCGACGTGACGGACGCGCTGCCGCAATATTCCGACACGCTGATCAAATCCATCCTGCGCAGCGTCAAGACCATCGCCATGGTGGGCGCGAGCGGCAATGACATCCGCCCCTCCTATTTCGCCATGATGTACCTGCTGAACAAGGGTTACAAAGTGATCCCGGTAAATCCTGGCATGGCTGGCAAGGAGATTCTTGGCCAGAAGGTCTACGCGTCGCTGAAGGATGTGCCTGCACCGGTGGACATGGTCGATGTCTTCCGCGAAGCCAAGTATGCGCCGGACATCGCCCGCGAAGCGGTGGCGGAAAAAGACCGGCTGGGCGTCAAGATTTTGTGGATGCAGCTTGGCGTGATCAGCCCGGAAGCGGAAAAAATCGGGACAGATGCCGGGCTCACCGTGGTGATGAACCGTTGCCCCAAGATCGAGCATGGCCGTTTCTCGGGCGAGATCGGCTGGATGGGCGTCAATCGCCGGGTGATCGACAACCGCAAGCCGATGTTGTTTGGCAAAGGCGGAAGCCTGAAGCGGCTGTAGGAGACGTCATGCGACTGTTTGCAATGAGCCTTGGTGCCGTTTTGCTGTTGACTGCCGCCGCGCAGGCGCAGCCTGTCGTGCACAGCCTGGAAGCGGATGAAGCGCGCCAGGGCGTGGCCTCCGACGGCACTTATGCCTATGCCATCGACAATTCGCGCATTGGAAAATACGAGATCAGGACCGGCAAGCGCGTTGCCCAGTGGGAAGGCCCGCGCGCGCTTTTCCCGCACATGAATGCCTGCACGCTGGTGGACAAGCGCCTGCTGTGCGCCGCGTCCAATTTTCCCAAGGTGCCCATGACGAGTGCGGTCGAGATTTTCGATCCCGTCGCGATGACGCATCTTTCGACCATATCGCTGGGGATCGGCACCGGATCGCTGACCTGGGTGGATCGCAAGGATGGTTTCTGGTGGGCGGGTTTCGCCAATTACGCCGGCAAGGCGGGCGAGCTGGGCAAGGACCATCGCTACACCACCGTGCTGAAGCTGGACGACCAGTGGCGCAAGCTGGAAGCCTGGACCCTGCCCGATGCCGTGCTGGAGCGCATGGCGCCGATGAGCAATTCGGGCGGCGGCTGGGGCGATGACGGGCTGCTGTACCTGACCGGGCACGACCGCCCCGAGGTTTATGCCCTGCGCCTGCCCAAGGCCGGCTCAACGCTGGAACTCGTGGCCACCCTGCCCATTCCGTTCGAAGGCCAGGCGATCGACTGGGACCCGATGGCGAAGCGCCTGCTGTGGGGCATCAGCCGCAAGGATCGCAAGGCCATCGCCGTTACCCTTCCGGACGTGCCCGATGTCGCTCGATAACGCCGCCATGACCGTCTATGGGGATTCCATCTCGGGCAATTGCCTGAAGGTGAAGTTCGTCGCAGACGCGCTGGGCCTACCCTATGACTGGGTCGAGGTCAGCGTGCTGGCGAAAGAGACCCGCACGCCGGAATTTCTCGCCATGAATCCGGCCGGCCAGGTACCGGTGGTGCGCTTTGCGGATAACGGCATCCTGGCCCAGTCCAACGCCATCATCCTGCACCTGGCCGAGAATACCGAGCTGATCCCCACCGATCCCTTCGAGCGCGCCCAGATGTATCAGTGGCTGTTCTGGGAACAGTATAGCCACGAGCCCGCCATCGCGGTGCTGCGTTTCCACAAGCATTATCTGAAAAAGCCGGACAGCGAGATCGATGCGGGGCTTCCCGTTCGCTGCGCCTCGGTCCTGACGTTGATGAACAATCATCTGGGCACCCGCGCCTACTTCGTCGGCGACAATCTCAGCCTCGCCGACATCGCGCTGGTGGCCTATACCCGCTTTTCGCATCAGGCCGGTCTGGACCTGGCGCGGTATCCCAACGTCGCCGCCTGGGTGCGCCGCATCGAGACGGACCTGAGTATCGAACACGCCCAATAGGAGGCACTGCCATGGCCGATTACGGATTCAACACCCTCGCCGTTCATGCCGGGGCCCAGCCCGATCCCGCCACCGGCGCGCGGGCGACGCCGATCTACCAGACCACGGCTTTTGTATTTGAAGACGCCGATCACGCGGCGGCCTTGTTCAACCTGCAGGTCTTCGGCAATGTCTATACGCGCCTGATGAATCCCACCACCGCGGTGCTGGAGGAGCGGGTGGCGGCGCTGGAAAACGGCCGCGCCGGGCTGGCCTGCGCCAGCGGCCATGCCGCGCAGCTTCTGACCTTCCACACCCTGATGGGCCCGGGCGACGAATTCGTCGCGGCGCGCCAGCTCTATGGCGGCTCGGTCAACCAGTTCAACCAGAGCTTCGCCAAGTTCGACTGGCGGGTGAAATGGGCCGACACCACCAACCCCGACAGCTTCAAGGCGCTGATCACCGACAAGACCAAGGCGATCTATGCCGAAAGCATCGCCAATCCCGGCGGGCTGATCACCGACATCGAGGCGCTGGCGAAAATTGCCCAGGACGCGGGCGTGCCCCTGATCATCGACAATACGCTGGCCTCGCCCTACCTGATCCGCCCCATCGAATGGGGCGCCGACATCGTGCTGCACTCCGCCACCAAGTTCCTGGGCGGCCACGGCAACTCCATGGCGGGTGTGATCGTGGATGGCGGCAAGTTCGACTGGGGCAGCGGCAAATTCCCCACTTTGTCCGAACCCAGCCCGTCCTATCATGGCATGCGGATGTGGGAGACGTTTGGCGACATGGCCTTCGCCATCACCACCCGCGCCTTCGCCTTGCGCGACCTGGGCCCCGCTTTGTCACCGATGAACGCCTTCCTGGTGCTGACCGGCACCGAGACCCTGCCGTTGCGCATGCAGCGGCACTGCGACAATGCGCTTGTCATCGCCAAATGGCTGAAGGCCAATCCGAAAGTGGAATGGGTCAACTATGCCGGATTGCCGGACAACCCGTCCTACAAGTTGCATCAGAAATATTGCCCCAAGGGCGCGGGCAGCGTTTTCACTTTCGGGCTCAAGGGCGGCTATGACGCCGGCATCAAGCTGGTCAATAGCGTCAAGCTGTTCAGCCACCTGGCCAATATCGGCGACACCCGCAGCCTGATCATCCATCCCGCGTCCACCACCCATCGCCAACTGTCCGACGAGGACCGGGCGAAAGCGGGTGCGGGCAATGACGTGGTGCGGCTGAGCGTCGGCATCGAAGACACCGCGGATATCATCGCCGATCTGGAACAGGCGTTAGCGTAAACGACGCAATTCGAAGGCATGCCAGACGGCGACGCAGAGCAGCGCCGCCGCCGCGGACTGGTGCAGCGCTGACAGCCAGAGCGGCGCCATGAACACCAAGGTACAGACGCCCAGGAATATCTGGCAGGCGGTGATAACGGCGATGGCCTTGGCGCTGTTCTTGGCCGCACCGCTCAGCTTGACGCCGCGCGCATAGATGAAGGCCGCGAATCCCGCCACGATGTAGCCGCCGATGCGGTGGTTGAACTGCACTAACCCATGATTCTCAAAAAAGTTGATCCACCACGGCGCATGCAAAAAGGGGCCATCCGGAAAGATGCCGCCATTCATGTCGGGCCAGGTGTTGTAGATCAGTCCGGCATCCAGCCCCGCCACCAGCGCGCCCAGCAGCATCTGGACATAGACCAGCGCGGCAAAGACATAACCGCGCCGGGCGTCTCCTGTACCTTCACCACCGCGCAAGTACCGCAGCGCGATCCACAGGATCGCCGACAGCAGTATCAGCGCCGCGCCCAGATGGATCGCCAGCCGGTACTGGCTGACCGAGACACGCGTCTCCAATCCGCTCTGCACCATCCACCAGCCGATCAATCCCTGCAGTCCGCCCAGCACGAACAGCAGCGCCATGCCCGGCCATTCGCTGCGCTTGATCGCGCCCGTGGCGGCGAACCAGACGAAAGGCACCAGGAACATCAGGCCCAGAAACCGGCCCAGGAAACGATGGCCCCATTCCCACCAGAAGATGCCCTTGAACTGCTCCAGCGTCATGCCGCGATTTTCGTGCAGGTATTGCGGGATCTGCTGATACTTGGCGAAAGCGTCGGCCCAGGCGGCGTCGCTCATCGGCGGCAGCGCGCCCATGATGGGCTTCCATTCGGTGATGGAAAGTCCCGATCCGGTCAGGCGCGTCAGGCCGCCGATCACGATCATGCCCAGGATCACGCCGGCCACGGCCAGGAGCCAGTATCCGACGGCCCTGCGGCTTTTCCAGAATTTTTCGGACGTATCCATCAGGGTTCTGATACCGTCCGGCCCAACAATCGTCCACGCATTTTCGAAAAAGACGCCAAAATGTCCCGCCGCACCAAGATCCTGATTTCCGCCATTGTGATCGTCTTCTTCTGGCTGCCGGTCTATGCCTGGTTCATTGCCGGCTTGCAGTGGCGCATCCTGCCGGGCGCGGCCTGGTACGTTGCCCTGATCTTCTATGCGCTGGCCGGAACCCTATGGATCGTTCCCATCGGCCTTTCGTTACCCTGGATGCATCGGGAGCCGTCTCCCAAAAGCTGAGCGGAACACCATGATCGACAATCAGGCCGAGCAGCGCTTCGAGCTGACCGAGAACGGCTTTCTGGCCTGGGCCGACTACCGCATCCGGGACGGCGTTCATGTCATTCCCCATGTCGAGGCCGAGCCGCCGCTGCGCGGCACCGGCGCGGCCGACCGGCTGATGGCCGCCATTGTTGCCCATGCCCGCGCCAACAAGCTCACGATCGCGCCACGCTGCTCCTATGCGCGCGCCTGGTTCATGCGCCATCCCGATGCCGGCGACGTTCTGGCTTGACCGCCACGCCCCGCGCCGTGTGAGTATGACGGCATAGATCAGGCGGGCGGAGCTGACATGTGGCGGGTAAAATCCCTGGATGCGATCCTGGCGACCGCCCGGAAGAAAAGCCTTCACCGCAGCCTTGGTCCTTTCCAGCTCACGCTGCTGGGCATCGGCGGCGTCATCGGCACCGGCATTTTTGTGCTGACGGCGGAAGCGGCGCAGAAGGCCGGGCCCGGCATGATGCTGTCCTTCATCATTGCCGGCGCGGTCAGCGCGGTGGCGGCGCTGTGCTATGCCGAACTGGCTTCCATGGTGCCGGTGTCGGGCTCGGCCTACACTTATTCCTATGCCGTGCTGGGCGAACTGGTGGCCTGGCTGGTCGGCTGGGCGCTGATCCTGGAATATGCCGTGGCGGCCAGCGCCGTGTCGGTGGGATGGTCCGGCTATATCGTCGGCCTGCTGGCGCACCTGCCAGATCCCATCATCGTTCCACCCGAGCTGGCGGCGGGACCGTATGCCGGCGGCACCTTCAACCTGTTGGCGGTTCTGATCGCGCTCGCCGTCACCGGCCTGCTGGTGATCGGGACGCGCGAAAGCGCCACGGTCAATGCGGTGCTGGTGGCGGTCAAGCTGGCGGCGCTGGGCGCCTTTATATGGCTGGCGCTGCCGGTGATGACGCAGGAAAATTTCCAGCCCTTCACGCCCCTGGGCACCAGCGGCGTCATCGCGGCCGCAGCCTCGATCTTCTTTGCCTATGTCGGCTTTGACGCGGTTTCGACCGCCGCCGAGGAAACCAAGAACCCGCAGAGAAACCTGCCCATCGGGCTGATCGCCAGCCTGGCGATTTGCACCGTGCTGTACCTGCTGGTGGCGGCGGGTGCGATCGGTTCCTACGGCGCCCAGCCGGTGTTCGGCCCGGGCGGCGAGGTGCTGGCGCCCGGCAGCAGGGATATCGCCGCCGCCTGCGCCGCCTTCACCGACCAGCCGCTGGTCTGTTCGCGCGAGGCCCTCGCCCATGTGCTGCGGTCCATCGGCCATCCCATGGTGGGCAATCTCCTGGGCCTTGCGGCCGGCATCGCGCTGCCCACCGTGATCCTGATGATGATCTACGGCCAGACGCGGATTTTCTTCGTGATGTCGCGCGACGGCCTGCTGCCCGAAAAACTCAGCACCGTGCATCCGCGTTTCAAGACGCCCCATATCGTCACCTGGATCACCGGCGTCGCGGTGGCCTTTGCCGCCGCCTTCCTGCCGGTGGGACGGCTGGCCGACATTTCCAACTCGGGCACGCTGTTCGCCTTTGCCGTGGTGTCGATCGCGGTGCTGGTGCTGCGCCGGACCCAGCCGGACCGACATCGCCCCTTCCGTACGCCGCTGATCTGGCTGTTCGCGCCGCTCTCCGTCGCGGGCTGCGCCATCCTGTTCGCCTTCTTGCCGTGGCAGGCGCAGCTGTTGTTTCCGGTGTGGTCGGGGATCGGGCTGGTGTTCTATTTCGCCTATGGCTACCGCCACAGCCATGTCGGCAAAGGCCTGACCGAGGTGCCGGAGACGGAGATACCGGGGCCGATTTCGAATTGAGCCTGAGAGACTGCCGCGCCGCCGAATGGCGGGGGGACGCGCCGGGAATCCCGCGTCACAGGTGATGAAGGTGAAAATGGTCGGAGCGACAGGATTTGAACCTGCGACCCCTTGTCCCCCAGACAAGTGCGCTACCAGGCTGCGCCACGCTCCGACTTAGATGATTGAGGCGAAAGCCGCCTCAGGGGGTTCGAAAGGTCGCGGAACATAGCGATGACACCCCCGCCCCACAAGCCTCTATCTGGAAAGCTTTTTTCAGGGGTTTTGCGCCGGTTCAGGCCTGGCGCGCGGACCTTAGACGCGCCTTCAGGCCCATCAGTTCGTCCAGCAACTCTTCCAGCCGCTCATGATCCTCGGCGGCCATGCCCAGTTCCTCGGGCTCGGCCGTCGCAACCAGCTCAGAGACAGGCTCGAACGCCTCCTGCAGGCGTTCTGCCATGGGCGCAGATGGCGCAGGGGCAACCGGTTCGTCGAAGTCGAAGAAGGGCAGCGAAATGGCGGGCACGGCACGCAAGTGTGTCGGACGCGGCTTCTTCGCCGGCGCCGGCTTTTCGACATAGACGACTTTCTCGATCACCAGCGGCGCGGGCGCCGCCGCCACGGGAACGCCGCCGCGGCCGATCTCGGCGACATGGCGCAGGCCACGGTCTTTCAGGACCTTCTGCACACCCTTGATGGTGAAACCGTCGCTATAGAGCAGCGCGCGGATGCCCTTGAGCAGGTCGATATCGTCGGGGCGGTAATACCGGCGGCCACCGGCACGCTTCACCGGCTTGATCTGGGCGAAGCGGCTCTCCCAGAAGCGCAGCACATGCTGGGGAACATCCAGTTCGGCCGCGACTTCGCTGATGGTGCGGAAGGCTTCGGCCGACTTGCCGGGATATGCGAGCGCCGCGGAGGACACTTAGTCTTCACCTTCCGGCGAGGGTGTCTGGCCGTTGATCACGGCTTTCAGGACATGGCTGGGACGGAACACCAGCACGCGGCGCGGCGCGATCGGCACTTCGTCGCCGGTCTTGGGATTGCGGCCCATGCGCTGCGACTTCTGGCGCACCGCGAAAGTTCCAAAGGAAGAGAGTTTCACGGTCTCGCCCTTGGCGAGCGCGCCGCAGACTTCTTCCAGCATGTCCTCGACCATCTGCGCCGAGTCGGTGCGCGACAGTCCGACCGCCTGGAACACGGCTTCGGTGAGGTCGGCTCTGGTCAAAGTTCCCGTGGTCATGTTGACGACTCTCTTTTTTTATCCACAGCACGGTAAACCCGGCCAGGAAAGTCCGTCAACATCAAAGACTTGGCTGGTGGCCTTTAAGTGGCCTGTCCGGCTACCAGCGGACCAGCGCGGCGCCCCAGGTAAAGCCCCCGCCCATGGCCTCGAGCAGGACCAGGTCCCCCCGCTTGATGCGGCCGTCCTTGATCGCCGTGACCAGAGCCAGGGGGACGGAGGCGGCAGAGGTATTGCCATGCAGGGCCACGGTCGAGATCACCTTGGCGGGGTCGATACCCAGGCGCTTGGCGGTGCCGTCCAGGATGCGCTGGTTGGCCTGGTGGGGCACGAACCAGTCGATATCGGAAAGCGCCAGCCCCGCCGCTTCCGACGAGGCGACGATGGCGGCGGCGATATTGGTGATGGCGTGCTTGAAGACTTCCTTGCCCTGCATCCGCAGCTTGCCCGCCCCTTGGGTCGAGGAGACGCCGCCATCGGCATAGAGCATGTCGTGCAGCCGCCCGTCCGAGAACAGGCGGGTGTTCAGCACACCCTGGTCGGAATTGTCGCCGATGCCGGTATGGGCCTGCAGCACCACCGCCCCTGCCCCGTCGCCAAACAGCACACAGGTGGAACGGTCCTCCCAGTCTAGAAGACGCGACATGGTCTCCGCCCCGATCAAGAGGATGGTGCGGGCTGCGCCGGTGCGGATCAGGCTATCGGCGATCGACATGCCGTAGATGAAGCCCGAACACACCGCCTGCACGTCGAAGGCGGCGCCGCGCGTCATGCCCAGCCGTGACTGGACGATGGTGGCAGTGGCCGGAAAGCTTTCATCCGGCGTGGTGGTGGCGCAGATGATCATGTCCAACTCGCCGGCATCGATGCCGGCATCAGTCAGCGCGGCGCGCGCCGCGCCCAAAGCGAGGTCCGAGGTTTTTTCGCCTTCCACGGCGATATGGCGCTGGATGATACCGGTGCGATCGCGGATCCAGGCGTCGGACGTATCCATGCGCTTGGCCAGATCGTCATTGGTGACGATGTTGGACGGCAGGTAGCTGCCGGCCCCTATGATGCGGGCACGGATCATGCTTCCACCGATTGGCCGGCACTGGCGCGCATGGCTTTGCGGTCCGCGGTGATGCGGGCGTTGATGTTGGAATTGGCCATGTCGATAGCCATGTCCATGGCGCTGGCGAAGCTGACGGAGTCGGCGCCGCCATGGCATTTCACCACGATACCGTTGAGCCCCAGGAAAATGCCGCCGGCATTGGCGCGCGGATCGAGCTTGCGGCGCAGCGTCTTGAGCGCGCCCGACGCCACCACCGCGCCCAGACGGCTGAGCAGCGAACGCTTGAGCGACTGGCGCAGATAGGCACCGATCAGGCGGGCGGTGCCTTCGGCGGTCTTGAGCGCGATATTGCCGGTGAAGCCGTCGGTCACCACCACATCCACCGTGCCCTTGGCGATGTCGTCGCCTTCGACAAAACCATGAAACGCCATGGGCAGGCTCGAATTGCGCAGGATATGGGCGGCGCCCTTGACGGCGTCATTGCCCTTCTGCTCTTCGGCGCCGACATTGAGAATGCCGACGGTGGGGCGTTCCAGTCCGAAAATCACATGGGCGAAGGCCTCGCCCATCACCGCGAAATCCACCAGCTGCTCGTCGCTGGCGATGACGTTGGCGCCGACATCCAGCACCACGGTCTGGCCCCTGAGCGTCGGCCAGATGGTGGCGATGGCGGGGCGCGAAATGCCCTCGACGATCCCCAGGCCGAACATCGAGACCGCCATCAGCGCGCCGGTATTGCCGGCGCTGATCGCGACATCGGCTTCGCCCTGCTTCACGCTTTCAATGGCATGCCACATGGAGGTGTCGCGGCCGCGGCGCAGCACATGGCTGGGCTTGTCTTCCATGGCGACGCGCCCGGCGGTGTGCCTGACGCTGACGCGGTCTTTCAGCCGGGGATGACGGGCAACCAGCGGACCCAGCTGGGCCTCGTCGCCATGCAGAAGAAACTGGACGCTGGTGTGACGCTGCAGGGCGCGCAGCAGCGCGCTGACGACAATGCCGGGACCGGCATCACCGCCCATCGCATCGATCGAAACTGTGAGGGCGCGGGTCACGGCCACCTTTCAGGTGAAAGGTCTTAGCTCTTGGCCTTCACGACTTCGCGGTCGGCATAATGGCCGCAGGAACCGCAGACATGATGGGGACGCTTGGGCTCGCCGCAATTGGGGCAGTCACCATGATTGACGGCCACCAGGGCATGGTGCGAGCGGCGCATGTTGCGACGCGACGGCGAGGTTTTTCGTTTCGGGACCGCCATGGCGGAAAACTCCTAAAGGCCACCCCGGTCGGGGTCGCAAACAGGCGGCGTGGGTAGCAGGAAAGCCATGGCCGTTTCAAGCCAAAAGCCGGGCCCGATAAGGGGTTAAAGCCCGGATTTGAGGCCTTTCAGCACGGCAAAGGGGCTTTCGGGGGGCTCCAGGCCATCGCCGGGGGGCTCAAAGGCCACCCCGGGGCGGCGGGGATAGGGTTCCAGGGCCAGCACAAATTCCTCCAGCAGCGCCGCCCCCAGGTCGTAATGCAGGCTTTCGATCTGTTCGGGCCCCTCATCTTCCAGCGAATCCAGCACCACTTCCAAGACCGATTCGGGTTCGGATTTGGCCACCGATTTGGATTGGGCGGGTTTGCGCCGGGCGGTCTGGCCGATGAATTCCAGTTCCCGGCTGAAGCTGTGCTCCAGATGGGCCCGCACCGGGTCCAGGGTCACGACGCAGGCCTGGGTGACATCGGCCTTGAGCGCATAGGAGAGCCCGAACCGGGTGGGCGCGAGCTTGCGGATATCGACCTGGGCCGAGAAATTTTCCAGCGACAGCACACCGGCCCAGCGGGCGATGGCGGCGCGCTGCGTCTCGTCGGCGATCACCTGCACCACGTCGCCGGCCGTGCCGAGACGGGCGAGATTATAAACCTGGGCAAGCGGCAGGGGATCGGTCATGGCTGTCATATAGTATCTGTTCAGATTTTCGGAAGTGGCCCGAAATCGAGCGTATCCGGCAGGCCCTGTTTCAGGCTGCTTTTCGCAGCCCAGACATAAGCTGCCAGCGTGCGGGCGCGTTCGTCCACCTCGGCGCCGCGCCACAGGTTGCGCGCCAGCGCCGCCGCCATTTCCTGTTCGTCCTTCGCCAGTTCATACGCAGCCACGCGGCCGTAAAAGGCATCGGCGAAGGCCTTCATCTTGCGCGACAGGCCCATGTCGCCGGCCCCCTGCTCGCGCATCGCCTCGTCGAAGCCGACGAAAATCGCGTCGGTCAGGCCCTGGGCTTCCTCATGCAACCCGGATTCCTTCAGGGCGCTGAGCGCCAGCCAGGCGTGCAGCGCCACCGTGTCGAAGCGGCCGTCGATGGTATCGGCCACGGCGAAATCGCGGAAAAACACGGGCTGGCGCGCCCGGGTTACCAAGCCGTCATGCAGAGCAGCGCCTTTGTGCTTGCGCGCGGCGCCTTTCCTGAGCAAATTCAACATGGAACTACCCTATGTATTGTAGGGACTTGCACGGTCCCGCGCCGGACGCTAGCACATCGGCCCAAGACCTTTGAACAAGGCCCTGAAAAAGCCAGATCCGCATCCCAAGGTTGAAATATGAAGCTCGCCCTCGTCTCCCTGACCGCCATAGCCCTGCTGATCGCCTGTGCCCCGGTGATCAGCCAGCGCGGCTATATGCCGGACAAGGAGGCCGAAATGAACATCAAGCCCGGCACCGACACCAAGACCACCATCCAGTCGCGCCTGGGTTACGCCTCGACCACCGCAACCTTCGGCAATGACAGCTGGTACTATATCTCCGCCACCGAAAAGCAGGTCGCCTTCTTCAGCCCCACCGTGCTGAAGCGCCAGATCCTGGCGGTCTATTTCGACAAGCAGAACAAGGTCACCGGCGTGCGCCGCTTCGGCCTTGAGCATGGCAATGTGATCTCGTTCGAGTCGCGCGAAACGCCTGCGCGCGGACGTGAACTGACATTTCTTCAGCAACTGCTGAACGCGACCCCCGGCACCTCGGCCACCCAGATTCGCGAAACCAATCCGGGTAACGGCGGCGGCCCCGTTCCGTAAGCACGGTTCCGTAATTCCGAAATAGCGCTACAGTCGCCGCCACCAACACAAGGGGCGGGACCATGAAACTTGCGGCATTCGCTTTGGCGCTGATGGCGGCATCGCCCGTGAGCGCCGCGCCGCTTCTGCATCCCATGTTCCAGGACCATGCGGTCCTGCAACGCGACCAGCCGATCCGCATCTATGGCCAGGCGCCGCGCGGCGCCGAGATCAGCATACGGCTGGGCGAATCCCGCGCCACGGCGCGCGCCGCAGCCAATGGGCAGTGGAATGCGGTGCTGCCGGCGATGACGGCCGGCGGCCCCTATAGGTTGCATGTCAGCGGCGGCGGCGAAGATCAGCAGGTCAACGATGTGCTGCTGGGGGACGTCTTCCTCTGCACCGGCCAGTCAAACATGGCGCTAGGTGTGCGCCGCGCCGCCAATGTCGATGCCGAGACCGCCGCAGCTACCGATGGCGCGATCCGGCATATGTCGATCGACCGCATCGCCAGCCCCACGATGCTGAACACTTTCTCCACGCCCGTAAGCTGGCAAGTGACCTCGCCGCAAACGGTGGGCGATTTTTCCGCCAGCTGCTTCTTTTTCGCCCGCGAATTGCGCAAGCAGGTGAAGGTTCCGGTTGGGTTGGTAACAGCTGCCTGGGGCGGCACGCGGGTGCGCGGCTGGGTGAGCGAGCCGAGCCTGCGGAGTCTGGGTTTCTTCAATGACGATCTCGACATGCTGTCGCTGTATCGCCGCGATCCCGAAGCCGCGTCGCGGCGCTGGGATATTGCTTGGGGAAACTGGTGGCGTGCCAATGGCGCGGGCCAACCGTGGAAGGAAGACACATCGTCATGGCCGACAGCGCCCGAGCCCTTAAGCGCTTGGGGCGACTGGCCGGGCCTTACCCTGCCGGAAGGCAGCGCCGAATCCGGCGTCGGCTTTGTCGGCCAGCTCTGGCTTGCCACGCATGTGAACTTGACGGCAGCACAGGCTGCCCAGCCCGCGACGCTCGAATTCGGCCGCGCCAATGAAGAAGAGAAAAGCTGGGTCAATGGCGTTGGCATCGGCGGTACGTCGCAGCAGCCCAATGCGATCCACGTCCTGCCCAAGGGCCTGCTGAAGGCCGGTGACAATTCCATCACGCTGAACATCTTCTGCAGCTGGCGCAATTGCGGCCTGACCGGTCCGGCTTCCACGCGGCTGATCCGCTTCGCCGATGGCTCAAGCATCCCGCTGGACAAGCCCTGGCGCTACAAGGCGGTGGACCGGCTGATCGCGCCGCAACTGCCCTGGGGCCCGATGCACGGCGTGGGCCTGCAGTATAACGGCATGATCGCGCCCATCGGGGCGTATGGCTTCAAGGCCGCGGTCTGGTACCAGGGGGAATCCAACCTCTATTTCGCTAGGACCTATCAGCCGGTGCTGGAAGCGATGATGCGGGACTGGCGCAAGCAGTTCGGCGCCGGCCTTCCTTTTCTGATTGTGCAGATTCCCAATTACGGCCTCGCCCCCACAAAGCCGGACGAGTCGCTGTGGTCGGATGTACGCGAAGCCCAGCGCAGGACGGCGCAGGCCGATGCCAAGGCCGCGCTGGTGGTCACGTTCGACGTTGGCGACGCCAAGAACCTGCATCCGCCGAACAAGCAGGAAATCGGACGCCGCCTTTCCATCGCCGCCCGCAACCTGGTGTATGGCGAAAGGATCGCGCCGTCCGGCGCGCGGGTGACGGCGGCAAAGCGCGACGGCGACACCGTCACCGTCTCCTTCACCGACATCACCGGATCGCTCGCCGCCTATAACGGCCAGCCCAATGCCTTCGAGCTGTGCGATGCCAGCGGCTGCCGCTGGGTGCGCGCTACGCTGGGCAACGACCAGGTCGTGCTGACCGGTGCCGGTGCCGCAACCAAAGTGCGCTATTGCTGGGGCGACAACCCCATCTGCACCCTGTCGGACGCCAGCGGCCTTCCCGCCGGTCCGTTCGAAATCAGCATCGCGCCATAGCCAGTCAACATACGGAGTAAGACATGCGGTATTCCATTCTCACCGGCCTTGGGATCCTGCTGCTGATGTCAGGTAGCAGCCAGGCCCATTTCGAACTGCTGGAGCCGTCAGCCTCGCTGGTTCAGGACAGGCTTGGCGATCCGCAGAAGCTTGCGCCCTGCGGCGGCACATCCGCCAACCCCGGCACGCCGACGGGCAGCGTGAGCCAGGTTCGGGGCGGGGATATGCTCCACATCAAATTTCGCGAGACGATTTACCATCCCGGTCACTACCGGATCGCGCTGGCCCGGTCGCAGGCGGACCTGCCGCCCGATCCCGATGTCACAACGCGCGACACGCCCAAGGGCCCCTGGTCGGTGTCCGCGAAAATCACCGACGCCAAGCCGCCGATCCTGGCCGATGGCCTGTTCGCCCACACCGAAAAACCCGCGCAGGGCGCGCTGTGGGAAACCGATGTGCGGGTCCCGAACATCGATTGCGACGGCTGTGTCCTGCAGCTTGTGCAATTCATGGCCGAGCATGGCCAAAACAAGGATGGTGATTATTCCTACCATCACTGCGCCGTGCTGAAGATCAGCGCCAATCCCGCCCTGCCCCTCGATAAAGGATGGCCGGCCAGATAGCGCGCCCGGCGCCTATTCCGGCACGGCTTTCCAGCTGTCGGGCAGACCGGTCTTGGTGGCGGCGACGATATTGATGGCGGCCCCGCCGTCCTGCCCCCTGGCGCGCAGAAGGTCATACAGGCGGCGCAGCACCCGTTCGCGAAGGACGGGGCTCAGATTGTCGAACGCCTGGCTGTAGATCATGTAGCTGAGCGGATAGCGGAAGACGCGCGTCTGAAGATCGAACTGCCGCAAGCTGCGTCCCTTGCCGTCCCGGATGCCCTGCGCGGGAAAAACCTTAGTGAATTCGGAGGAACCGGTCACCGGCGACGGCAGCCGCGCTTCCTTTTCGAAGGTCATGATGGACAGCAGCTCGGCTATCGAAGCCTCAACTTCGGCACTCACGCCGCGGCGCTGCTGGACGTTGATCCGGTTGGCCAGGTTCACGAAGCCCGCCTGATGCTCCATCGCCAGCAGCGCGACGATGTCGCTGCCCGGTTCCAGATAGTCGCCCTTGGCGATGCGGCCTTCCAGATCGGTTATGTTGGTGCCGCCCGGTGGCACGGTCAGCGGATCTTCCGGCGTGAGGGTGACATTGCCGCGATGGACCATGGTTCCGGTCTTGCCGGTCACATACCAGCCGCCATAGCGGTCCTCGAACGGCGTACGGTCATCGGTCAGGTGAAAGGGGTTGTAAGGGTCGATGTTGAGCAGTTGGCCATCCGGCCCCGTAGCATAGCTCGCGACCATCAGGCCCGGCACCCAGCGGCTGGTATAGCCATGGCAGGTGGTGCATTCCACGGTGCGCCGCACGAAGCGCGGTTTGTCGGACTTTGCCGCATCGAGGGTATAGAAAGCGACGCCGCTTTCCTTGTCGGTGACGATGATCTCCAGCAGGTTGCCGCCCTGTACCGCGCCTATCGAGATATCGTCCTGATAGTAAAGCGCGCGCGGCGTTTTCTGGTTGATCTTGTCGAACTGCAGGCTGCTGGCGGAGAAGACCAGCAGCTGGGATTCTCGCGGCACGCGAAACGCCCGCAGAAGATCGGGCAGATAGCCGTGCTTGTCGTTCGCATAGCTCAGCCTTGCCGCCCCCTTGTCGAGCAGCTGCTGATATTGCTCGACCACATTGGAAGCCGTCACGTCCCCGGCCCGGCTGGGTAGAGCGGTCACGGCCGAAATGATGGCGGCCGCCGCCAAGCTGCCCATACCCAATCCCGCCGCCCAGCGCATCATGATCATGCGCCCAGGCCGCCGGGGCGATAGAACATTCCCATCTGAAGACCGCGGGCGATGGTCTCGGCCCGGTCAATGAACAGGTCCGCGCTCTCAGCCGGGCATATCTCCCGCGCGGCCTGACGAAACAGCGTCAGCCAGCGTTCAAAATGTTCCGGCTGAACCCCTTTGAGGCGCATATGGGTGGCCATGGGCCTTCCCTGGAACCGCCCGGTGTGAAGCATCACCGAAGACCAGAAATCGCACAGCTTGGCGAGATGAGCATCCCAAGCCTCGCCGATGGCATCATTGAAGATCGGCCCGATAGCCGGGTCCTGGCGAACACGCGCGTAAAAGCCATGCACCAGGGCACGGATCATCTCTTCGTCTATCGGATGCGTGGCAGGCATTGCGGCAGGTTAGCAATTTCATCCCGGAGGGATGCGGATAAAAGGACGCATCCTCGAAGTTCCCCTCAGCATGAAAAGGCGCGGGGGAACCCGCGCCTTTTTAGTTTACGCAGAAGATCAGCCCGTCAAATCGAAGCGGTCCAGGTTCATCACCTTGGTCCAGGCGGCGGCAAAGTCCTTCACGAACTTTTCCCGCGCATCGCTGGCGGCATAGACTTCAGCCAGGGCGCGCAACTGGGAATGGGAGCCGAAGATCAGGTCGGCGCGGGTGGCGGTCCAGCGCACCTCTCCGCTGTTGCGGTCCAGGCCCTCGAACACGCCTTCACGGCCATCGACACCTTTCCACTTCGTGCCCATGTCGAGCAGGTTGACGAAAAAGTCGTTGGTCAGCGCTCCGGGCCTGTTGGTCAGCACGCCATGCTCCGGCTGGCCGACTTTCAGAACCCGCAAGCCGCCCACCAGCACCGTCATTTCGGGTCCGGTCAGGCTCAGGAGCTGCGCCCGGTCCACCAGATGTTCTTCCGACGTCATGATGGGGCTGTGCAGATAGTTGCGGAAGCCATCCGCCTTGGGCTCCAGATAGGCAAAGGATTCGACTTCGGTCTGCTCCTGCGACGCATCCATGCGGCCGGGGGTAAACGGCACCGTCACCGAAATGCCGCCGGCCTTGGCGGCGCTCTCCACCGCCGCCGATCCTGCCAGCACGATCAGGTCGGCCAGCGAGATTTTCTTGCCGCCCGTCGCCGCGCTGTTGAACTCCGCCTGGATGCCTTCGAGCGTCTTCAACACCTTGGCCAGCACCGGCGGATTGTTCACCGGCCAGTCTTTCTGGGGGCTGAGGCGGATACGCGCCCCGTTGGCACCGCCGCGCCTGTCGGATTCCCGGAAGGTCGAAGCCGAGGCCCAGGCCACCGAAGCCAGGTCCGACACCGAAAGGCCGGACGCCAGTATCTTCGCCTTCAGCGCGGCGACGTCCTTGTCGTCCACCAGCGGATGATTGGCCGCCGGGATGGGATCCTGCCAGATCAGCGGCTCCCTGGGCACCAGCTTGCCGCGATAGAGGCCGATCGGCCCCATGTCACGATGGGTCAGCTTGAACCAGGCCTTGGCAAAGGTCGCGGCGAATTCCTGCGGGTTCTGGTGGAAGCGCCGCGAAATCTTGTCATAGGCCGGGTCCATGCGCAGCGCGAGATCGGAGGTCAGCATCATCGGCGCATGACGCTTCTTGCCGTCATGGGCATCCGGCACCGCATCGGCCGCCGCATCGCCCTTGGGCTTCCATTGATGGGCGCCGGCCGGACTCTTGGTCAGCTCCCATTCGTGGCCGTACAGCGTATCAAAGAAGCTGTTGTCCCACTTGATCGGGGTTGGCGTCCAGGCGCCTTCCAGCCCGCTGGTGATGGTGTGACCAGCCATGCCGCTTTCAAAGCTGCTGGCCCAGCCCAGGCCCTGATGTTCGATGTCGGCGCCTTCCGGCTCGCGGCCGACATGGTTGGCGGGTCCGGCGCCATGCGCCTTGCCGAAGGTATGGCCGCCGGCGATCAGCGCCACGGTTTCTTCGTCATCCATCGCCATCCGCGCGAAGGTATCGCGAATGTCGCGGGCCGAGCCCAAGGGATCGGGCTTGCCGTTGGGGCCTTCCGGATTGACGTAGATCAGACCCATCTGCACCGCGCCCAAGTCGCCCTGCAGGTCGCGTTCGCCGCTGTAGCGGGTGTCGCCCAGCCAGGCGTCCTCGGTGCCCCAGTTCACATGCTCCTCGGGCTCCCACACATCGGCGCGGCCGCCACCAAAGCCGTAGGTCTTGAAGCCCATGGATTCCAGCGCGACATTGCCGGTCAGGATCATCAGGTCAGCCCAGGAAATCTTGCGGCCGTATTTCTGCTTGATGGGCCACAGCAGGCGGCGCGCCTTGTCCAGGTTGCCATTGTCCGGCCAGCTGTTGAGCGGCGCGAAACGCTGCTGACCGCGCCCGGCGCCGCCGCGCCCGTCGCCCACGCGATAGGTGCCGGCGCTGTGCCAGGCCATGCGGATGAAGAAGGGACCGTAATGGCCATAGTCCGCCGGCCACCATGCCTGCGAGTCCGTCATCAGGGCGTGCAGGTCCTTGATCACAGCATCCAGATCGAGGCTTTCGAATTCCTTCGCATAGTCGAAGCCCGGCTCCATCGGATCGGATTTCGGCGAGTTCTGGTGCAAGCCACCGAGATTGAGCTGATTGGGCCACCAGTCGCGGTTTTGACGCCCGCGCGAGTGCTTCACCGGACATTTGCCTTGGTCTGACATGCGCTTTCCTCGTCTTTTACGGTTGGGTCACGCTAGCCAACAGGACAGGCCCCGTCAAGTAGTTTAGAATAATTCTAAATACTTGACGAGACAAGAAAAAGGCGCGGGATTTGAACCCGCGCCCTCTCCGTCTCACATTCGCGTCACATGTGGGCGAGAACCGCCAGCAGCAGCAGCGCGACGATGTTGGTGATCTTGATCATCGGATTGACGGCCGGACCGGCAGTATCCTTGTAGGGATCGCCGACCGTGTCGCCCGTCACCGCGGCCTTATGGGCTTCCGAGCCCTTGCCGCCGTGATGGCCGTCCTCGATGTACTTCTTGGCATTGTCCCAGGCCCCGCCACCCGAGGTCATCGAGATGGCGACGAACAGGCCGGTGACGATCACGCCCATCAGCATGGCGCCCAGCGCATTGAACGCCGCGGTGGGGCCCGCAATGAAGTGCACCAGCACGAACAGCACGATGGGCGAGAACACCGGCAGCATGCTGGGGATCACCATCTCCTTGATGGCGGCCTTGGTCAGCAGGTCGACGGCGCGGGCATAGTTGGGCTTCTGGGTGCCCTGCATGATGCCCGGCATTTCGCGGAACTGCTTGCGCACTTCCTCGACCACCGAACCGGCCGCGCGGCCCACCGCCGTCATCGCCATGCCGCCGAACAGGTAGGGCAGCAATCCGCCGAAGAACAGGCCGACCACGACCCAGGGATCGGCCAGGCTGAAGGTCGGCAGTTCGAGACCGGCGAAGAAGCCGGTGCCCTGCGCCGCAAAGTGCTTCAGGTCTTCGGTATAGGCCGCGAACAGCACCAGCGCGCCAAGGCCGGCCGAACCGATGGCATAGCCCTTGGTCACCGCCTTGGTGGTGTTGCCGACCGCGTCCAGCGCATCGGTGGTCTTGCGGACATCGCCCTCAAGACCGGCCATTTCGGCAATGCCGCCGGCATTGTCGGTGACCGGACCGAAGGCATCCAGCGCCACGATCATGCCCGCCAGCGACAGCATGGTCGACACCGCGATGGCGATGCCAAACAGGCCCGCCAGCATGTAGGTGACGACGATGCCGACACAGATCACCAGCGCCGGAAGCGCGGTGGATTCCATGCTGACCGCCAGGCCCTGGATCACATTGGTGCCGTGACCGGTGACCGAGGATTTGGCGATGGACTGCACGGGCCGGAAGTTGGTGCCGGTATAATATTCCGTGATCCAGATCAGGGCGCCGGTGACGGCAAGGCCGACAACGCCGCACCAGAACAGGGTCGCGCCGGTATAGGCGACGCCGCCGCTGACGATCTCAACGTCCATCCCGCCCAGCATGAAGCTGGTGAGCGGCCACAGGCCAATCAACGACAGGACGACAGTGGCGATCACGCCCTTGTAGAGCGCGCCCATGATGTTGTTGGACTTGCCCAGGCGCACGAAGAAGGTGCCGATGATCGAGGTCACGATGCTCATGCCGGCGATGGCCAGCGGATAGAGCATCAACTGCGCCTTGAGGTCGCCGGTGAAGTAGATCGAGGCCAGCACCATGGTGGCCACGGTGGTCACCGCGAAGGTCTCGAACAGGTCGGCCGCCATGCCGGCGCAGTCGCCGACATTGTCGCCCACATTGTCGGCGATGGTGGCGGGATTGCGTGGGTCATCTTCGGGAATTCCCGCCTCGACCTTGCCGACCATGTCGCCGCCGACGTCAGCGCCCTTGGTGAAGATGCCGCCGCCAAGACGGGCGAAGATCGAGATCAGCGAGGCGCCGAAGCCCAGGCCCACAAGGCTGTCCACGATAATGCGGCTCTGTTCGGGCACATCCAGCGACAGGCCGAGAACCAGCGTCAGGATGGCGTAATAGCCTGCCACCGCCAGAAGACCGAGGCCCACCACCAGCATGCCGGTGACGGCGCCGGCGCGGAACGCCACCGACAGACCGGCGGCAAGACCGCTGCGCGCGGCTTCAGAGGTGCGCACATTGGCGCGGACCGAAACATACATGCCGATGTAACCGGCCGCGCCCGACAGGGCCGCGCCGATCAGAAATCCGAGGGCGACCTGCCAGCCCAGAACCACCAGGGCCAAAACGAAGATCACCGCGCCGACAATGGCGATGGTCGTGTATTGGCGGTTGAGATAGGCGGCGGCGCCTTCCTGGATGGCGGCGGCGATTTCCTGCATCCGCGCGTTGCCGGCCGGAAGGCTCAGCACCGCGCGCACGGTAAACAGGCCGTACAGCAGCGCAAGCACGCCGCTGACCAATATCAAATTCAATTCCATGATTGTCCCCTAAGAATTGTTCGTATGTGGGTCGGCCCAAGCCTTCCCCATCGAATGTGAGGATGGGCTGCGAGCCGATCCCCATGGCCGGAGGTCCCATCCTGTCAGGCAGATGGGACTCGCCGCTTCAAGGGCGTGCAAAGACTGCCAAAAGCCCCAGGGCTAGGCAACCGCCGCTTTACGAAGTTTTGGGGGCTACCCCGACGAAAAGTCAGCTTTCGCAGCGCGACTTGACGGGATTCTTTGGAGGCGGTGCACCATGGGCGGGCGCCGCGTCGGACGGGGTGTGCAGTGCGGGAGTTTGTTTGGGGCGCAGTTCGGCAATCTGCACGGTGCAGACGATGATCTGCTTGACCTTGCCCTGCCCCATCACCTTGCGGGCATCGGCCAGCAGCCGAGCCTCGACACCGGCGATATCCACCTTCTCCGGATCGTCCGGCACGGCGACGCTGAGATTGTTGACGTTGCGCACCATCAGGTCCTGGATGAAGGGCAGCTTTTCGCGCACATCGGTGACGACGCCTTCCGAACTGGCGGTCAGGCGCGAGGAGATATAGGCGTAGCCCATCAGCTTGCCATCGGCATTGATCAGCGGCGCCATCAGATAGGGCATGTCGACATTGGTGCCGGGCTTGCCGCCCTTCTTGGGCTCGTGGCTGGTATCCTTGGCCGGAGCCGCATGGTCCGCCGCCATGGCAGGAGCAGCCATCGCCAGGAACGCCAATAGAGCCATCTTGCGCATGGCGAGAGGCTCGCAAAACAAGGTTAGCGAGTGGTTAAGACGGCCTTTATTGCCGCTCCAGCGCCAGGAAATCCATGGTGTCTTCGATGGAAGACGCCGGATTTCAATCCGGATGCCACTGCGCCGAGGTTTAATGTTAAAAATGCCGGTAGCCACGGCTGGTAAGCGCAAGCTCCGCCGCATTCAAAGTGAGGCTGACGCCCTGCCCGGCTTCGACCCCGCCGATATGGGTGAACGGCCCGGCAAGACCAGGCGGCGCGGTGAAGGCGATCTGGTAATCGTCGCCCGCCGTCACGGCGCGCTGCAAGGTTTTGTCACCCCACAGCGCCTTCAGCGGCGCGGAGAGCGGTACGCGTTCACCCTCGACCACAATGCGAACCCCGGAGGCGGACGCGACATGGCCCAGGTCCGCGATCAGGCCGTCGGAGATATCGACGCTGGCATGGGCGATGTCGCGCAAGATGGAAGCGAATGACACCGGCGGCTGCGGCGTACGGTAGCGCGCAATCAGACTGTCGCGGTCGGCATCGGACAGGCTGTGATTTTCGCGGCGGAAGATCGCCAGCCCGCCGCCGCTGTCGCCGATGCTGCCGGTGACATAGACATGGTCGCCGACACGCGCCCCGGAACGTCTGACCATCTTGCCTTTGGGCACGAAACCGAAGGCTGTCACTGCGATGGAAAGCGGGCCGTCGGTGGCGCCGGTATCGCCGCCCAGCAGGGTGACGCCAAATTCCTTCTGGTCCTGCGCCAGCCCCTCGGCAAAACCCGCCAGCCAGTCCGGCGTGATGGTGTGCGGCAGCGACAGGTTCAACAGATAATGCGCCGGTACCGCGCCCTTGGCCGCGAGATCGGAAAAGTTCACCCTGAGCGCCTTGCGCGCAATGCTGGGCGACGGATCGAAGCCGAAGAAATCGACGCCTTCTGTGACGCTGTCGGTGGTCACCACCAGGTCATGGCCGGGGCGTTGCGCCAGCAGCGCTGCATCATCCTGGAGGCCAAAGGCCCCCTCGCCCGCCAGCGGCGCGAAATACTTTGCGATAATGCCGAACTCATCCATGCAACGAGTCTAAAGCAAAGGGCGCGGCAGCTAAAGCCACCGCGCCCCTCGTCTCATGCCATGCGGATCAGACCGGCATTTTGCGCTTGGTGAACTCACGCCCCATGATGGCGACGGCTTCGCCTTGCGGCCCGGTCGCAACCAGCATCGTTCCGTCCTTGATCTGCTGCACCACATTGTTGTGGCCTGGATCGGTCTCGGCGGCATTCAGGAACTTGACGTTGTTCTTCTTGCACTGGTCCAGCACCTGCTGGCGCACCGCCACCATGTTGGGCAAGGCCGAAATATCCTCCACCACGCGGCCCTGTGCGTCACGCACCACCGGATGGCCCGACAGGCCGCCATCGGCGACGCTGTTATAGCCGTTGAGCCAGAGATTGTTGTCGCCCGGCCCCCATTCCGCAAAGGCCACGCCCGGCACCGCCAGGGTCAGGTTCATGTTCTTGTTGGCGTAAGTGTCTTCGATCTTGACGCCGAAGATCAGCTCGCCGCGCGGATTGAGCGGCCACAGGTCGGCGATGTGCTGATAGGTGCCGCCCGCCACGCCCCAGATGTCGGCAGCGAAGCTGGCGCTGTTGCCGCGCAGGCCCTGCATGCGCAGCTTCTTTGTAATGCCCGGCGTGTCCTGGAAGGGATAGCGGCAGCCCATATGGGCATATGTCTCGACCGCGCGCGGATCGCGGGCATGGCAGAGATTGAGACCCATCACGCCGGTGCAGAGGATCTGTTCCAGCACCCAGGTGTTGGCGCGGGCATAGGCCTCGTCCAGGCCGATGACCGGCGGGGTCACGAACACAGTGGGAAACCTGTGGCCGGAGGCGGTGCCGCCACCGTCCTTGAGCCCGCGCATGAATTCGCGCAATTCCTTCAGGTCGAAGGTGCCATGCTCCATGTCATAGGCGATAACATCCGCCCAGGTCTTGCACATGCGCTTGCCCTGTTCGTAGGGGTCCACGCCCGGGCCGACGCCGGCGCTGGTGTAATAGGCGGGCTGGCCGTCCTCCCACAGCTCGATGCACTTGTTCAGGCGGCGCGGCTTGTAGTTGCGATCCACCGATGATGGCTGCTTGCCGGAATTGACCGGCTTGGCGGCCGGCTGCGCCATGGCGGCGGTGGCGGCAACGCCCGCGGTGATGGCGGCGCCCGCCAGCAGAAAATCGCGCTTCTTGATGTCCATGAAATCCCCCTTGGTTTTGAGGGAGGGTTGCACGCGCGGCGCGCGGGCCGCAACGGCCATGACACTTCGCAAATGCGAAGCGGATCAGAAATCCAGTTCGCCTTCGGGGACCGGAAGGCCGAATTCCGGGGCGCGCTTGCGCTTGGCAATCGTGTCCAGCGCGGCATTGACGAAGCCCGGCTCGTCGCCGCCGAAGAATGCGCCCGACACGGCGACATACTCGTCGATCACCACCTTGGCCGGCACATCGCGCCGCGCCACCAGCTCGAAAACCCCGCAGCGCAGGATGGCGCGCAGGATGGAGTCCACTCGCTCCAGCTTCCATTTCTCCGACAGAGCGCCGGCAATGGCGCGGTCGATCTCGACCTGGTGTTGCGGCACGCCGTTCACGACGGCATGGAAGAATTCGCCGTCCGGGGTGGCAGGCAATTCCGCGAAGCGATGTTCGGCGAATTCGGCCGCCACTTCCTCGGCACCGTCTCCCGACATTTCCATCTGGTAAAGCGCCTGCACCGCACCCAGGCGGGCGGCATGGCGGGCATCGGCCTGGCTGGTCATGTAAGGCCTATCCTTTGGGCAAAGGTCACCAGCGACAGGCTGGCCCGCGCCGCATCGCCGCCGACATCCATGGTCTGGGCTTGGTCCAGCGCCGCACCTTCATCCGCCGCCATCACGATGCCGTTGCCGATCGCCAGCCCGGTGGTGCCAAGATGCATCAAGGCCCGCACCGTCTCTTCATAGAGCGTTCCGGCGATGCGGCTATCGGCCAGCACGCAGCCCAGCGCGACATAACCATCGAACGGCTTGCCCGACTGGGCGGCGATGGCGATGGCCGCGGGAATTTCCAGCACGCCGGGCACCGAGACGCGAATGAAGCGCGCGCCGCCCTTTTCCAGCGCGCCGGTCGCGCCATCCACCAGCGCATCGGCAACGGCGGTGTGGTAGCGCGCGTCAATGACAAGAATGTTCAAACTCAGACCTTGTCGTCGCCTTCAAGCTCGCCAATCAGCGCCTCGAAGTCCCTTGTTTCGCGGAAATTGCGATAGACCGATGCGAAGCGGACATAGGCGACCTTGTCCAGCGACGCCAGCGCCTGCATCACCAGTTCGCCGATCACATTGGCGGGAATTTCATTCTCGCCCATGGATTCCAGCCGGCGCACGATGCCGGTGATGGTGCGGTCGACACGTTCACGCTCCACCGGGCGCTTGCGCAGCGCATGGGTGATGGAGCGCTCCAGCTTGTCGCGGTCGAACGCCTCGCGGCGGCCATTCTTCTTGACCACGATCAGCTCGCGCAGCTGCACCCGCTCGAAGGTGGTGAAGCGGCCGCCACATTCGGGGCAATGGCGGCGGCGGCGGATGGCGGAATTGTCCTCGGAAGGACGGGAGTCCTTTACCTGGCTGTCGTCATGTCCGCAGAAGGGGCAACGCATGGCTGGTCCTTATCGATAAATCGGAAAGCGGGCGCAGAGCTCATTGACGCGGCGGGCGACACTCTGTTCGACCTGCGCGTCACCCTCTTCGTTCTTGGCGACGGCGTCCACCACTTCGACGATCAGGTTGCCGATTTCCTGGAATTCGCTGACGCCAAAGCCGCGGGTGGTGCCCGCGGGGGTGCCCAGCCGGATGCCGGAGGTCAGCACGGCCTTTTCGGTGTCAAACGGCACCGCATTCTTGTTGCAGGTGATGCCGGCGCGGTCGAGGGCATGTTCGGTGGGACGGCCCTTGGCACCCTTTGGCCGCAGGTCCACCAGCATCAGATGGGTGTCGGTGCCGCCGGTGACGATGTCCAGGCCGCCCTGCTTCAGCACATCGGCCAGCGCCTTGGCATTCTCCACCACATTCTTCGCATAGGTCTTGAATTCCGGCTTCAGCGCTTCGCCGAAGGCCACGGCCTTGGCGGCGATGACATGCATCAGGGGGCCGCCCTGCAGGCCTGGGAAAACGGCGGAGTTGATCTTTTTGCCGATCGCTTCGTCGCGCGACAGGATCATGCCGCCGCGCGGACCGCGCAGGGTCTTGTGGGTGGTGGTGGTGACAACATGGGCATGCGGGATCGGGCTGGGATGGGCGCCGCCCGCCACCAGACCGGCGAAATGGGCCATATCGACCATGAAGATCGCGCCGACTTCATCGGCGATCTTGCGGAAGGCCGCAAAGTCGAACTGCCGGGCATAGGCGCTGCCGCCGGCCAGGATCAGCTTGGGCTTGTGCTCGCGGGCAAGCGCCGCCACCTGATCCATGTCGACGCGCTGGTCGTCCTTGCGCACCGTATAGGGCACGGGCTTGAACCACTTGCCGGAATAGTTGGCCGGATGGCCGTGGGTGAGATGGCCGCCCGCCGCCAGGTCGAGGCCCATAAAGGTGTCGCCGGGCGACAGCAGGGCATAGAACACCGCCTGGTTGGCGTTGGCGCCGGAATGGGGCTGCACATTGGCGAAGCTGCAATCGAACAGCTTGCAGGCGCGCTCGATGGCGAGCTGCTCGGTGACGTCGACATATTCGCAGCCGCCATAATAGCGCTTGCCGGGATAGCCTTCGGCATACTTGTTGGTCAGCACCGAGCCCTGGGCTTCCAGCACCGCCTTGGAGACGATGTTCTCGGAAGCGATCAGTTCGATCTTGTCCCTCTGGCGGTTCAGTTCGTCCTGGATGCTGGCGAAAACGGCCGGATCGGCGCCCTGCAAATCACTGGTGAAAAAGCCGGGGTTACGGTCCAGGGGATTGGCGGCAGCCGACATGCGAAAGGCCTCTTTGCAACTTGAGCTTGCAGGGGACCGCTTATAGCGCCCCCGCGCAGGAATGGCGGATTTACCCCTTCCCCGGCACCAAATCTAGCGTTTCCGGTTCGAAATTAAGACCTTGCGGCAAGTTGCCGGAAAGACTGAGCTTTCCCCTTGCCTTAAGGTGCGGGCGGGACAGGCCGGCAGCCGCAATTACGCCGCGATCCTTCCCGACAAGGAATTGTAACCGTGAGCAGCAGAGTTATGGGCAAGGAAAGCGACGAGGACATCCTCAAGCTGGTGACGGAGATCGTCGCGGCCTATGTCAGCAAGAATCCGGTGGCGGCCAGCGAACTGCCCGGCATCATCAAGAACGTCCACGCCACCCTGGGCGGCTTTTCCGGCCGCGCCCCCGAAGGCGGCTCCGCGCCCCGCCCGCCGGCCGTGCCGGTGAAGAAGTCGGTGACCCCCGATCACATCGTCTGCCTGGAAGACGGCAAGAAGCTGAAGATGCTCAAGCGTTACCTGCGCTCGCGCTACAAGATGTCGCCCGACGAATACCGCGCCCGCTGGAACTTAGCCCCCGACTATCCGATGGTCGCCCCCAACTACGCGGCGCGGCGCAGTGAGTTCGCCAAGAAGATTGGCCTGGGCAAGGGCAGCACGCCCAAGGGCAAACGCAAAAAAACCTAGGCGCGCAGCAGGGGCGGCAAGACATCCGCCGTCCAGTTCTTCGCCTGCTCATAGGCATGGGCCAGTTTCAGGCAATCCATTTCGCGGTGGACCGGCGCGATGATCTGCAGGCCCATCGCCTGCCCCTCGCCGCCAAAGCCCGCCGGCACCGCCAATGACGGACAACCCGTCAGGCTGATCAGGCACACCGCTTTCATCCATTCGTGATAGGTCCGCATCGGCTGCCCGGCGACCTGGTGCGGCCAGTCCTCGGCAATGGCGAAAGCAAAGACCTGGGCGGTCGGCATCACCAGGAAATCATGATCGCGGAACAGCTGCTGCACGGCGTTCGACCATCTGGTGCGCGCCGCCGAGGCATTGGCGACATCGAACGCCGTCAGCTTCATGCTTTCTTCCACTTCCCACACGGCTTCGGGCTTGAGCAAAGCGCGGCGGGAAGGGTTGTTGTAGTGAATCTGGAAATTCGGACCCTGCTGCCACTGGCGTATCTTGATGAAGGCCTTCCAGGCTGCTTCCGGCGCGGCGTCCGGCATGACGAGATCGACCTGCGCGCCGAGGGCTTCAAAGGTCTTGAGCGCGCGCTCGCAAACCTCCAGAACGCCCGGCTCGTAGGTTGCCCAACCCTTCAGATTGCCCAGCCAGCCGATCCGCGCGCCTTTGAAATCCGCCTCCAGCGGTGACAGGAAGCGCTCCCCCGATCCCGGCAGGGACTGCGGGCTGCGCGGATCATGACCGGCCATGACCGACAGCAGCAAAGCAAGGTCGGACGCGCTGCGCGCCATCGGGCCGGTGACGCTGATGCTGGGCGACCAGACGTCCTCGCCCGTCATCGGCACCAGACCCGCGCTGGTGCGAAAGCCCATCACATTGTTCCAGCCCGCGGGATTGCGCAGGCTACCGCCGTAATCGGTGCCGTCGGCCAGCGGCAGCATGCGCAGCGCCAGCGCCACCGCCGCGCCGCCACTGCTGCCGCCCGCGGATTTGGTCAGGTCATAGGCGTTGCGGGTCGCGCCATAGATCGGATTGACGGTGTGCGAGCCCAGGGCAAATTCGGGCGTGTTGGTCTTGCCGACAAAGATCGCGCCCGCCGCGCGCATGCGCTCAACCGGAAGCGAATCCGCCGTCGGCACCAAATCCCGGAAGATGGGCGAGCCGAAGGTCATCGGCAGCCCGGCGACCGCCAGGATGTCCTTCACCGCATGCGGCAGGCCGTGCAGCGGCCCCATGCTTTCGCCGCGCGCAAGCTGCGCATCACGCTCCCGCGCCTGCGCCATCAGGCCGCCGCGCTCCTGCAGGGCAACGATGGCGTTGACCCGCGGATTGAAACGCTCGATGTGATCCAGAAAGGCCGTCATGACTTCGGCGCAGGACAGTTTGCGCGATGCGATCGCCGCTGCGAGCGCGCGTGCCTCCATCATCACAATGTCGGATACCGGCATCACTTTTTCCTGAGGACGTATTCGAGCTTGCGGCGTGCCGCCTGCGCCATCGCCGCCTGTGAGGCACTGGCGGGACAGATCACGCTGGCTTCAACGCCCGTTGCCGGATCGATGGCGGTCACCTTGACGGAATTTCCGAGAGCTACGAATTCCACGTAGATCTCTTTGCCAACCACTTAAGCGGCGCGGACGATCTTGTGTGCATCCCACACCAGCACCAGCGCCTCGACCAGCGCATCCATCATGGCGTCGGTATGGGCGGGCGACGGCGTGAAGCGCAGCCGTTCGGTGCCGCGCGGCACGGTGGGATAGTTGATCGGCTGGACATAGACGCCATGGTCTTTCAGCAGCGAGTCCGACACTGCCTTGCACAGCGCCGCGTCGCCGATCATCAGCGGCACGATATGGCTGGGACTGTCCATCAGCGGCAGCCGGGCGGCGGTGAATTTCTTCTTCAGGGTCGCGGCGCGCTCGGCCAGCGCCTCGCGCTCGGCATTGCTGGACTTCAGGTGCCGGATCGAGGCCAGCGTGCCGGCCGCGATGGCCGGGGCCAGCGAGGTGGTAAAGATGAACCCGGGCGCAAAGCTGCGGATGCAGTCCACCAGCTCGGCGCTGGCGGCGATATAGCCGCCCATGACGCCGAAGGCCTTGGCCAGCGTGCCTTCGATGATGTCGATACGGTGCATGGTGCCGTCGCGCGCCGCCACGCCGGACCCGCGCGGGCCGTACATGCCCACGCTGTGGACTTCGTCGATATAGGTCAGGGCGCCGTATTTCTCGGCCAGGTCGCAGATCGCGGCAGTGGGCGAGAACTCGCCCTCCATGGAATAGACGCTTTCAAAGGCGATCAGCTTGGGCGCGGCGGGATTGGCCGCCTTCAGCAGCTCTTCCAGATGCGCCACGTCATTGTGACGGAAGACATACTTGGCGGTACCGCCATGGCGGATGCCCTCGATCATCGAGGCATGGTTGAGCTCGTCGGAGAAGATGATCAGCCCCGGCAGAACCTTGGACAGGGTCGACAGCGTGGCGTCATTGGAAACGAAGCCGCTGGTGAACAGCAGCGCCGCGTCCTTGCCGTGCAGGTCGGCCAGCTCGCGCTCGAGTTCGACATGATAGTGGGTGGTACCGGAAATGTTGCGGGTGCCGCCGCTGCCGGCGCCCACCGCATCAACCGCCTCGTGCATCGCCGCCAGCACCTTGGGATGCTGGCCCATGTTCAGATAATCGTTGGAACACCAGACGGTGATCGGTTTGCCGCCCGCGTCCGTATGTGACGAAGCTTGGCCGGACGAATAAGAGGCTTGGGGAAAGGCGCCACGTTCGCGCAGGATGTCGGCGAAGACGCGGTAGCGGCCTTCGCGCTTGAGGGCGGCCAGGGCATCCTGGAAGCTGGTTTTGTAGGAAAACGCCATGAACTATCTTCTCAGGGGTGTTCTCAGGGGCCCTCGTTCGGACAACCATACCCCAGAACAAGTCCCTGATTCCATGCAATTTGTCACATGACAGCGCCGCTTTGGGGCCTCGTATTCGTGGCCGGTTCCGCACTCGTTTTGTGGCTGGTTTCGCTCAAAATCCGCGACGTCAGCATCATCGACATTTTCTGGGCGCCAGGCGTCGCCGGGGTGGTGGACATCGCCGCCCTGCTGGGCGAGGCCAGCGGACCGCGGGTCTCCGTCGCGCTTTTCCTGGTGAATCTGTGGGCGGTACGGCTGGCTGCCCACATTTTTACCCGGCACCATGGCGAGGATCATCGCTACGCCGCCATGCGCCGCCAGTTCGGGCCGCGCTGGTGGTGGTGGAGCCTGATTCAGGTTTTTCTGTTGCAAGCCATTCTCATGTGGTTCATCGCCGCGCCGCTGGTGGCGGTGATGCTGTCCAGCCGCGCGCCCATGGGCGTGCTGGACTATCTGGGCGTGGGAATTGCGGCGACGGGCCTTTTTTTCGAGGCGCTGGCCGATGTGCAGCTGGCGCGGTTCCGCATGGATCCGGGCAACAAGGACAAGGTGATGGATCGCGGCCTGTGGCGCTGGTCGCGCCATCCGAACTATTTCGGCGAATCCGTACTGTGGTGGGGATTCTTCCTGCTTGGCTTTTCGGCCAGCGGCGCCTGGTGGCTGGTCCTCAGCCCGCTGGTGGTGACGCTGCTGCTTTTGCAGGTCTCCGGCGTGACGCTGATGGAAGACAAGATCGAGGACCGGCGGCCGGCCTATGCGGACTACAAGCGCAGGGTCAGCGCCTTTGTGCCGTGGCCGCAGCGCAAATAACTACACGCTACCTCGCGCGAGGGATTTTGGCTGCTGGGCAGGCGCGAGGAGCGATGCGGGCGAACAGCCCGTGAGCGACGAGCAACGAACCCAGCGGGCAAAAGAACCGCGCGGCGCCTAGAGCCTGAAACGGACCTGGTCAATCCAGAAACGTTCCAGCCGCTTGAGGGTGACATTCAGGCTGTCGAGATTGTCGGCGCCGACATTGCCCACCGCTTCCAGAGAACCCAGATGGCGGTCGAACAGTTCGCGCAGCATGTCGCGCACCGCTTCGCCCTTGCGGGTCAGGCGCACCAGCACCGAGCGGCGATCGGCTTCCGAGCGTTCGTGGTGGATATAACCACCCTCGACCAGCTTCTTGAGATTGTAGGAGACGTTGGAGCCCAGATAATGGCCGCGGGTGCGAAGTTCGCCGGCCGTCAGTTCCTGGTCGCCGACATTGAACAGCAGCAGCGCCTGGACCGAATTGATCTCGCGCTCGTCGCGGCGATCCAGTTCGTCCTTGATCACATCGAGAAGCTGACGATGCAGCCGCTCCACGAGATTGAGAGTCTCGAGATAATATTTGCGTACCGAGGAAGCGCTACCCAGCGCCACCGCGGTCTGCGGTTTGGCCATCGCCGTCATGTTCATTCCCCGCTTTTTGCAGGGCCCACCTATTGTTATGGCCAGATTAGGGGGGATGTCTTAAGGACGCGTAAAATGCGGACCTGTCGCCGCTACACTTTCCCGGACGGTACGATTGTGTCCGCTGATGGCAAATAAAACGTAAACAGTTTTAGGAAAATCAGAACAGCTCATTATCGCCAAGAGCTGCGAAAAACCCATCCAGATCAGCAACGGCTGCGAGTGCGGACGGTTGCCATCGGGGATTGCGATCCTTGTCTATCAACGCCGCGCGCACGCCTTCGCGGAAGTCGTGACCATGCAAAATCCGCGATGCCAGGCGAAATTCCATCGACAAACACTGTCTCAAATCGAGATGCGCCGCGGCGCGGATCTGGCGATAGACGAGTTTCACCGATGTCGGCGAGCGGGCGCGGATGGTCTGTGCGGTCCCGCGCGCGAACTCGCTGCCATCACGGTCGAGGCGCTCCAGAATCGCCTCCACCGAGCCGGCCGAGAAAATTGTTTCGATGCGGCGGCGCTGCGATGCCAGCGCGGCGTCCGGCGCCTTTCGCGCAAACCCGCGCACCGCATCCTCCGCCGCCCTGCCCTCAGCCAGCGCGTCCAGCAGCCTATCGAAGTCATCGCGGCTGACGGCGTGGGTGACGAGTCCGGCGGCCAGCGCATCGCCCAGACCGATACGCGCGCCGGTCAGCGCCAGATACATCCCCATCTCGCCCGGCGCGCGGGCGAGGAAATAGCTGCTGCCGACATCGGGAATGAACCCGATCACCGTTTCGGGCATGGCGAAATCCAGCGACGCATCGCCCAGCCGGTAACGCCCATGCACCGATACGCCCGCGCCGCCGCCCATGGTGATGCCATGCAGCAGCGCGACATAGGGCTTGGGATAGGAACCGATCAGGGCGTTGAGATGATACTCGTCGCGCAGCAGCGCCGCGCCTTCATTCCCGCCCGCCACCACCGACTGCTGCACGCTGCGGATGTCGCCTCCGGCGCAGAACGCCCGTTCGCCAGCACCCCTGATGGCCACCGTCCGGATCGTGTCGTCGGTCGCCCAGGCCGACAGCCGGGCCGCCAGCGCATTAATCATGCCGTGGGTCAGCGCGTTCAGCGCCGCGGGCCGGTCCAGGGTGAGAAGCCCCAGGCTGCCCCGTTTTTCGGCCTTTATATGCGGGTCGGTTGCATCCATGGCGGTCAAACCCTTGCGCGGCAGGATGCGAATTGGCAAGAGACTGGCCTCATGAGCGTTTATCCCCAGACCCGTATGCGCCGCCTGCGCCGTCATGACTGGACGCGTCGCCTGGTGGCGGAAACCAGCCTGTCGCCGGCCGATTTCATCTGGCCGATGTTCGTGATCGACGGCGAGAAGAAGCGCGAACCGATTGCCTCCATGCCCGGCGTGGAACGCCTGTCGGTGGACCTGGCGGTGGCGGCCGCCCGGGAAGCCGCAGACCTCGGCATTCCGGTCATCGCGCTCTTCCCGCTGACCCCGCCTTCGCTGAAGACCGAGGACGGTCGCGAAGCGGTCAATCCCGACAATCTGGTGTGCCGCGCGGTGCGCGCCATCAAGTCGGCGGTGCCGCAGATCGGCATCCTGTGCGATGTGGCGCTGGACCCCTACACCAGCCACGGCCATGACGGCGTGCTGCGTGACGATGACGTGCATAATGACGCCACGGTGGACATACTGGTGCAGCAGGCCCTGGTGCAGGTGGAAGCGGGCTGCGATATCATCGCGCCCTCCGACATGATGGACGGGCGCATCGGCGCCATCCGCGCCGCGCTGGAAAAATCCGGCCATTGCAATATCCTGCTGATGGCCTATGCCGCCAAGTATGCATCCGCCTTTTACGGCCCGTTCCGCGATGCGGTGGGCTCGGGCAAGCTCCTGACCGGCGACAAGCGCACCTATCAGATGGACCCGGCCAATGGCGACGAGGCCTTGCGCGAAGTGGCGCTCGACCTGGCCGAAGGCGCCGACATGGTGATGGTAAAACCGGGCATGCCGTATCTGGACCTGGTGCGCCGGGTGAAGGACCGCTTCGGCGTGCCGACCTTTGCCTATCAGGTGTCGGGTGAGTACGCGATGCTGTCGGCGGCCTTTGAAAAAGGCTGGCTGGACCGCGATCGCGCCATGCTGGAATCCCTGACCTGCTTCAAGCGCGCGGGCGCCAGCGGCATCCTCACCTATTTCGCGGTTGAAGCAGCCAGGCTGTTGAAACGCTAATCGCGGGTGGTGGCGAACAGGCTGCGCAGGATGATTTCGGCGCGCGCCGGCAGCACATGCAGTCCCGAGCGCCGCTGGCCCAGGTCGATGACGTTCTCCAGCACCAGCATGGCCAGGCCATGCACGCTCGCCCACACCGCCAGCCCCAGCGCGCTGTCATGCAGCGCATTGCCGATTTCCTCGCCGATGGAATCCGCTTTGAGGCCCAGCGCCGGGAACTGGTCCCGGTTGGGCAGTTGCCCTCCGAACATCAGCCGCGCCAGCGCCGGACGCTGCGCCACGAAGCGCATATAGGCGGCACCGATATTGGCGATCTTTTCCGATTCCACGCCCTGCGCCTTGGCGGCCTCGGCAATCGCCGTGCGCAGTTCGTCAAAGCCTTCGATGGAAAGCTCGACCAGCAGCGCCTCGTGATTGGGAAAATGCCGGTAGGGCGCGGCATGGCTGACGCCTGCCTTGCGGGCCACGGCGCGCAGGGTCAGCGCCGCCAGCGACTCTTCCTCGAGAATGGCGCGCGCAGCTTCCAGGAGACCGTTGCGCAAATCGCCGTGGTGGTAGCCGCGACCGCTCTTGCCGGACGGCGGGGGCGCCGTGCCGGAGAGGGAATCCTGCTCAGTCATGTCATGCCTCGTGCTTATCCCTTATTGCCTTTGCGTGCGGTCTCCTGGCGCACGAAAAGGCTGGATGTGTCCCAGCGCTTGCCCCCCAAATTCTCGACTTCGGCGTAAAACTGATCGACCGTAGCGGTCACCGGCAGGCTGACGCCCTGCTTGCGCGCTTCATCCAGCGCGATCGCCAGGTCCTTGCGCATCCATTCCACCGCGAAACCGTGATTGTATTCGCCCGCAGCCATGGTCTTGATGCGGTTCTCCATCTGCCAGCTCTGCGCGGCACCCTTGGAAATCACTTCCGTCACCGCTTCGATGTCCAGGCCCGCGGCGCGCATCAGGCTGTAGGCTTCCGCCATGCCCTGCACGATGCCGGCGATGCAGATCTGGTTGGCCATCTTGGTGAGCTGGCCCGAACCGGCCGGGCCCAGGCGCTTGGCCAGCTTGGTATAGACGGCCATCACCGGCTCGGCCTTGGCGTAAGCCGCCTCGTCGCCGCCGCACATGATGCCCAGCTTGCCGTTGACGGCGCCCGCCTGGCCGCCGGAGACCGGCGCGTCCACGAAATCAAAACCGCGCTTCTTGGCTTCCGCCGCCAGTTCGCGCGCGATATCGGCGCTGGCGGTGGTGTGGTCGACGAACAGGCCGCCCTTCTTGATGGCGCCGAAGGCGCCGTTTTCGCCCAGGGTCACCTGGCGCAGATCGGAGTCGCGGCCGACGCAGCAGAAGACAATGTCCTGATCCTTGGCGGCCTCGGCGGGCGTCGGTGCGGACTTGCCGCCATATTCGGCGACCCACTGCTTGGCCTTCTCGGGATTGCGGTTATAGACCGTGACCTCGTGACCGCCCTTTTGCAGGTGGCCCGCCATCGGATAACCCATCACGCCCAGGCCAATGAATGCAGTTTTCATTTTTGTCCACCATCTTAGGAGTTGCGCCGGCGGCGAAACGCTGCGGCGTCCAGGCAGGAATCGTTGAAATGCCCTGCGCTTGCGCGCGGCATTCTAGGAAAGAATCCGGCTTTGCCAACCCATGGGACCTGAGACCAATTGCAGCCATCTATTCGCCCGCCGCGGCGATCCGCGCCGCGGGCTCGCTGGTCAGGCGCGCCTTCATGTGGAGCAGCGACTGGGTCATCGTTGCCACGGTCGCGGCATCCAGCCCTTCGGTGAGGTCGGCGTGCAGATCGTCCTTGTAACGCTGGATTTCCGACAGGATCGGCTTGGAGGCCGGCAGCAGATGCAGTCGGCGGATGCGGCGATCGGCGGGATCTAGCCGCCGCTCCAGCAAGCCCCGTGCTTCCAGCCGGTCCACCAGCCGCCCCACGGTGATGGGCTCGACTTCACACACCGCGGCCATTTCGTTCTGGGTCATGCCGGGCTGGCGGGACAGGCGCGCCAGAATCACGCCCTGGGCGCGGGTCATGCCGTAGGTGCGCGCCCAGCGGTCGAAGCGGGTGCGCATCAGCCGGGCGACGTCATAAAGCTCGACAAGCAGTTCGGTTTTCATGCGGAGAACCTAAGCCGCGTTATGATAACCTGCAAGAAGATAGCATGCGTTTTTTGTAGGCTTTGACCCGCAAAAATGAAGGGCCGTGGCAGTCCACATACAGTCGCAAGAGGCGTTTGCGGGCTAGGACGCCCATCCTGGCGCCGTTCCCACGGGGCATGTGCGGTGATGCATTGACTCATTACATCATTTCTGGAATCTATGAAATATGAGCAGCGAACTCCCCATCAAGAGGCTGTCGGCACTGGCCCATGACAAGCGCCTGGACATCTTCCGCACGCTGGTGCGCAAGGGCCCGGACGGGATGGCGGCGGGCGATCTGGCCCGTGCGCTGGATATTGCCAACAACACCCTGTCGGCGAACCTGCTGATCCTCTCCAACGCGGGCCTGATCACCGCGCGCCGCGAAGGGCGCTCGATCATCTATTCCGTCAAATTCGACGCGATGCGCGACCTGCTGGTCTATCTGACCCAGGATTGCTGCGAGGGCAGCCCGGAGGTTTGCGCCCCGCTGCGCAAGGTTCTTGACCAGAATTGTTGTGTGCCAGCCAAGGGAAAACGCCATGAAGCGCCTGCACGTTCACGTCGCGGTTGAAAACCTCGCCCATTCGGTCGGCTTCTATTCCGCCCTGTTCGGGAGCGAACCCAGCCTGCGCAAGGACGATTACGCCAAGTGGATGCTGGATGACCCGCGGGTGAATTTCGCGATTTCGCAGCGCGGCGCAGTACCGCCGGGGCTCGACCATCTGGGCATTCAGGTGGAAAGCGATTCCGAACTGCGTGCCCTGTCCGGCCAGCTCAAGGCGGCGGGAGAAGCCACCCGCGATCAGGAAGATGCGTCCTGCTGCTACGCCAAATCCAACAAGTCCTGGGTCACCGATCCCAACGGGGTCCGGTGGGAGACCTTCTTCACCTTCGGTGAAGCGGTCAGTTATGGCGAAGATGAAGAACCCGAGGCGCCCGCCGCCAAGCCCAAATCCTGTTGCGCCCCCGCGACCAACTGCTGCTAGGAGCCGATGATGAGATCCGACCTTCCCGAACGTCCCTATAACGTCCTGTTCCTCTGCACCGGCAATTCCGCGCGGTCCATCCTGGCCGAGGCGGTGCTGAACAAGCTGGGCAAGGGCAAGTTCGTCGCCTATTCGGCCGGCTCGATGCCGACCGGCAAGGTCAATCCCCACGCCATCGCCCTGCTGGACCGGCTGGGATTTGAGACCGGTCACTTCCGGTCCAAAAGCTGGGAGGAGTTTTCGGGCCGTAACGCGCCGGAACTGGATTTCGTTTTCACCGTCTGTGACAACGCCGCCAACGAGACCTGCCCGCTTTGGCCCGGCCAGCCGATGACCGCGCATTGGGGCGTCCCCGATCCGGCAGCGGTGCAAGGCAGCGAGCAGGAGATTGCCCAGGCCTTCAAGGACGCGCTTCGCACCCTTCAGCGGCGCATCGAGATGTTCGCCAACCTGCCGGTGAAAAGCCTGGACCGCATGTCGCTGAAGAAGCAACTGGACGAAATCGGCCGGACCGCAAGCGAAACGGCGCCGACCGCGTGATCACCATCTATCACAATCCGGACTGCGGCACCTCCCGCAACACGCTGGCGATGATCCGCAATTCCGGCGCCGAGCCGCAGGTGATCGAATATCTGAAAAACCCGCCATCGCGCGAAACGCTGGAAAAGCTGATCGCGGATATGGGCATCACGCCCCGTGCCCTGCTGCGGGAAAAAGGCACGCCCTATCACGAACTGGGCCTTGCCGATCCCAAATGGTCGGATGCGGAACTGATCGACTTCATGCTGAAACAGCCGGTCCTGATGAACCGGCCCATCGTGGTAACGCGGCAGGGGACCCGGCTGTGCCGTCCTTCGGAATTGGTTCTGGATATCCTGCCCGGTGCGCAGCAGGACGCATTCGCCAAGGAAGACGGCGAACAGGTGGTGGATGCCAGCGGCCGGCGCGTCCCCCGATGAGTGACACGGCGCTGGCGCGGCGCCTGACCGCCGAGGGACTTGGCACGGCATTCCTGCTGGCCATCGTGGTCGGCTCGGGCATCATGGGCGAGCGCCTTGCCGGCGGGAACGATGCCATCGCCCTTCTGGCCAACACCATGGCGACGGGCGCGGGCCTGGTGGCGCTGATTTCGGTGTTCGGGCCGCTGTCGGGCGCCCATTTCAATCCGGTGGTCAGCCTGTGGTTTTGGCTGAGACGCGAAGCCAGCTTGAAAGTCACGCTGGGTTACATCGCGGTGCAGATGATCGGCGCGGTGCTGGGCGTCTGGGCCGCGCATGTGATGTTCGATCTGCCGGTGGTGCAGACCTCGCACAAGCTGCGCGACGGCTTTTCCCTGATGTTCGCCGAAGGGGTCGCCACCTTCGGCCTCGTGATGATCATCGCGGGCGGCATCCGCTTCAAGGCCGCCGTGCCGGTGCTGGTGGGGCTCTACATCACCGCGGCCTACTGGTTTACCGCCTCAACCTCGTTTGCCAATCCGGCCGTGACCTTGGCGCGCTCGCTTAGCGACACCTTCGCGGGCATCGCGCCCTCCTCCGCACCGGGCTTCATGCTGGCGCAGATGGTGGGCGGTCTGGCGGCCTATTTCGTCTGCGGCTGGCTGTTCGATGAGAAGCGCCTGGCCCGCGACACGCTCTCCCCGCCATAGGATCATTCGGGCCGTGACAGCGGCTTGCAGTCGCCCAGGCACGCATTGTGGTGGGATGCCCAATGCCATGCCGCCATCATTCCCAGCAGCGCCGCTCCGACCAGCAAAAGCTCGACAAGGCGCATGGTGCTTTCCAAGAAAAAAGGCCGGCGCGGGAAAACCCGGGCCGGCCTCAAGTTGGGGATTTAACTTTCGAAGCCTAGAAGCCGGAGCCCTGGATATTCTTCCAGTGGGTCTGCACAGCCTTCACGGCGTTGTCCGGCAGCGGCACATAGTCGAGGCCCAGCGCCAGCTGGTCGCCCTTCTCCATGCCCCACTGGAAGAACTTGAGCGCGGCGGTGGTGGCCTGCTGATCCGGCGGGTTCTTGTACATCAGGATGAAGACGGTGGCGGTGATCGGCCAGGCTTCGTCGCCCGGCTGGTCGATGAAGAGGACGTAGAAGTCGTTCTTCGCCGCAGCGCCCCAGTCGGCGTTCTGCGAAGCCTGGCGCATGCCCGCCACGGTGGGCTGCACGGCCTTGCCGGCACGGTTGATCAGCTTCACATGCGACAGGCGATTGGTTTTGGCATAGGCATATTCGACATAGCCGATCGAGCCGCCGACCTGCGCCACGTTGCCGGCCACGCCTTCGTTACCCTTGGCGCCGATGCCGGTGGGCCAGTCGATCGCGGTGTCCGCGCCGACCTGCTCACGCCATTCGGGGCTGACGCGGCCCAGATACGACGCGAACTGGAAGGTGGTGCCCGAACCGTCAGAACGATGCACCACGGTGATGGCGCGGTTCGGCAGGTTGACGCCCGGGTTCAGCTTGACGATGGCCGGATCGTTCCAGCGCGCAACCTTGCCCATGAAGATGTTGGCGAGCGTGGCGCCGTCCAGGGTGAGCTGGCCCGGGGCGATGCCCGGCACGTTGATCACCGGCACGACCGCGCCGATCACCAGCGGAAACTGGGCGAGGCCAAACTGGTTCAGTTCCTTGGAGGTCAAGGGCTTGTCGGTGGCGCCGAAGGTCACCGTCTTGGCCTTGATCTGGGCGATGCCGCCGCCCGAACCGATCGAGGCGTAGTTCACCTGGTCGCCCGCGATGCCCCTATAGGCAGCCGCCCATTTCGAGGCGATCGGGAACACGAAGCTGGAACCGGCGCCGGTGATGTTCACCGCGCTGGCCGCCGTCGCCAGCATGCTCAGACCGGCGATGGCGCCCACCAGGGCCTTGTAGGTTTTTCTCATTGTCTTCTCCATTTGGGAGCAGCGCTCCCGTTTCAAGTTAGTTCGAGAACTGCAGACGGACGCCCGTGATTCCCAGGTCCTGGCTCTGGTTGGTGCGCGCGGTGGCCGAACCCCGGTCAACCGAAACCCAGCTCTGGTGAACCTGCAGCTTGACGTTGCGGTTCATGTACCAGTTCACGCCGATGTCGAAGATGCGCTCCTTGCCGCCGACAATGCCGGCCAGCTGGGTCGCGGTCTGGGTCCGGGTAGGGTTCCAGTCCAGATCGATGTAGCTGTAACGGGCCGCCAGTTCCCAGGCGCCCCAGCTGTCGCCGTTCAGCGAGAAGGGCCGCGACGGCACCGGCTGCTGGAAGCCGCCGGTTTCGTTATTCAGCGAGGCGACGGTGTAAGGACGCGTTTCACCGGTGATGATCCAGGAGCCGTGGACGAACCAGCCCTCGAAGGTCGGATTGTCCGCAACGGCGCGGAACGGTTGACCCGCGCAGACGCCGCCATTGAAGGTCGCGGCGCCGGTGCCGCAGCGGCGGTCCAGCGTAAACTGGGTCCACTCACCGCCCAGGTAGAAGTTCTCGTAGTTGCCGGCCAGGTCGAAGGCCATCATGTCGGCGGTCTGGGCATTGATGCCGCCGGTCGAAACGAGGCGGGTGCCGTCGACGCGGATCTGCGGACGGTCCTGGAGGTTGATGGTCGCCGAGCCGCCGCCGCCATTGGTGCCGCTGTTGAAGACGTGGGCGATGCTGGCGCCCCAGGCAATATTGGACGGACCGTTGGACCAGATGCGGTTGCCGAAACGGAACAGCAATTGGGCCTGTTCGTCGCCGCCATTGCCGCGGCCAGCCCCGGAGTGCGACTTGCCGCCGGTGAAATACAGCGTGGCATTGATGGCGTCGCCGGCCCACAGAACGTCGGCCTTGGCCCAGCCCACCTCGGCGCCACGGCGCGCGTCATTGCCGCCAAAAACGTCGGCACCGATGTTCACGGTTTCCGGACGCTCCAGGAACATCAGGTTGCCCGACGAGGTATTGCCTTCAAGCTGGAAGGCGGGCTCGATGATGCCGAAGCTGAAATGCCAGTTCGGAATGCCGATGTAATGGACGACGGCCTTGGAAAGCTCGAGGCCTTCGACGCCGCTGCCGCCGACATTGATGCGGAATTCATAGGCGAAGTCGTTATAGGCCTTGCCTTCAACGCCCAGATAGGCGCGGCGTACGCCCAGGCCGGTCGACAGGTCGCGCGGACCGGCAAAGCTGGCAGGCTGCTCGTCCTGCTGGAACCCGGCAAAATCGGTCTGGAAACGGGTGCGCAGCGACATGGTGAAACGTCCGTCGCCGGTCTGGAAGGTCGGGCGGCCGTTGTCATAGGTCAGGTTGGCGTACTGATACTGCTGTTCCAGGGTGGACAGGCGGGTGCGGTCGGTGCGGACGCGCTCTTCGCGCGCTTCCAGCGCCTCTTCCAGCGCCTGCACGCGCATGGCCAGATCGTTGTTGCTGGAGGTGGCGCCGGGATTCGCGAAATTCTGCGCCAGCACCAGGTTTGGTTTCACCGGTGCCGACGTCTTGGCGTCCTTTTTGGCTTCAGCGGCAAAAGCCCCCGTGGCTGCCATGGCGATGGCCGCAACGCCTGTCATCAGAGCCAGTTTCCCAATTTTCATTACCCTCAGTCCCTCTGTGATCCGCGCAACCTTGCGCGTGGGTGCAATCGCAGTGGGCGGCTACAGTGTTATGAAAGTTGCGTGACGGTTGCGTGACAGCCTTCGCGGATGCGGCAGAATCCGGGTTCCGGACAAAATGTCGCCTGTGGATGGGCCCTGCGCGGGTCCCCGTAAGCACAGGTCCGCCTCCCCTGCGCGCGTGAAAGCGCGCAGGCGGGGGAGGTGGTTTCAGCGTTCGAGGCGCGGAAAAGCCGCGGCGAGAGAAAGCTGAAACCGGAGGGGGAAAGCTTAGGACTGCGCCAAAGCGCCGTATTTGCCTTGGAAATAGACCAGCGGAGCGCCCGCGCCGTCATGCCGGGCGAAGCGCTGTACCCGCCCGATGAGAATCGCGTGATCGCCCGCGTCCTGCACGCTTTCCCGGGTGCATTCGAAGATCGCCAGCGCGTCGGCCAGGGCGGGCGGACCCAGCTCGGTGGGAATCAGCGCGATGCCGTCCAGGCTGTGCTCGCCGGCGCCGGCAAGCCGCGAGGACACGGCCTGATGGTTGGACGCCAGGATCGAAACGGTGAACCCCGGGGCGCTGGCGAAGGCGGGGTAGCGCCGCGAGCGGCGGTCGATGCACCACAGCACCAGCGGCGGATCGAGCGACACCGAGGTGAAGGAATTGACGGTAATCCCAATATGGGACGCTTCGTCGGACGCTGCCGTCATCACCGCAATTCCGGTGGGAAAACAGCCCAGCGCATTGCGAAAGCCGCGGATATCGAAGGTCATTACCGTCCTGACTGCCCCGCTTCACACTCGGTTAAGCGGGGTTATGCATGATCGGGCAAAGGTTAGGCGACACGGCGAAAAGACCGCAAGCCAAAACCGGGGTGATTTTCAGAAGGTGGGCGTATTATGGCCGGTGACAACGCGGTCGTTATCAAGCGCATAAAGAAGGGCGGACATGGCGGCCATCACGGCGGCGCCTGGAAAGTCGCCTATGCCGACTTCGTCACCGCGATGATGGCCTTCTTCCTGCTGATGTGGCTGATCAACACCACCACGCCCGAACAGAAGCGCGGCATCGCCGACTATTTCGCGCCGCAGTCCATCGCCCAGACCGTGTCGGGCAGCGGCGGCGTCCTGGGCGGCAAGGTGATGGGCGAGGACGAGGCCCATGCCGGCGGCGCCCAGTCGGTGATGCAGAAACAGTCTCCGCCCTCGCCGTCCGACGCCAAGAAGGCGCTGGCCAGCGGCGCGACCGAAGGCGGCGCCAATGGCGAAGCCATCGACAATGCCAATGCGCGCTCGGCGCAGGACGGCGAATTCGCCCATGCCGCCGAAGCTATCCGCCAGGCGATGCAGGACAATCCCGATCTCGCCAATCTTTCGCACCAGGTCATCCTGGAAAACACGCCCCAGGGCCTGCGCATCCAGCTTGTGGACCAGGACGGCCGCCCCATGTTCCAGCCGGGCTCCAACCAGCCCATGCCCTATGCGAAGAAATTGCTGGCGTCGGTGGGCGGCATCGTCTCGCAGCTTCCCAACCGGGTTTCGATCAGCGGCCATACCGGCGGCAATGACGTGAACGCCACCGGCAGCGCCTGGGAATTGTCGGCCTCGCGCGCCAACCAGGCGCGCGCCGTGCTGCAGTCCGGCGGCCTGGGCTCGGACCGCATCTATGAAGTGGCGGGCAAGGCCGGCTCCGAGCCGCTGCTGCCCGAGGACCCCAATGCCAGCGCGAACCGCCGGCTTTCGATCCTGCTGCTGCGCGAATCCCCGCCGGTCCCGGCCAATACCGGCCTGAATTAACGTCTTTGCGTCAAAAACCCGCTGTTGGCGCGCATATAAAAGCTGCGCTTGGCCGCGGCGCTTGTCATACTTGCCCCGGAGCGGGCAGGTTTTTGAGACGTGACGGACCAGCGCAACACACGCATACCCCAGTTTTTCCTCACGCCGGGCGGGCCCTGCCCCTATTTGCCCGGCCGGACCGAGCGCAAGGTCTTTGCCCGCCTGGGCGGCAACCTGGCCCAGCCCTTGTCCGAAGCCCTCACCCATTCCGGCTTCCGGCGCAGCCAGTCCATCGCCTATCGCCCGGCCTGTGAGGGCTGCGCGGCCTGCGTTTCGGTGCGCATCAAGGCCGACCTGTTCGAGGCCAGCCGCAACCAGAAACGCATCACCCGGCGCAGCGACGATCTGGTGCGCGCCGAAGTAACAGCGGAAGCCACCCGCGAACAATTCGCCCTGCTGCGCACCTATCTGGATTCGCGCCATCCCGGCGGCGGCATGAGCGACATGGGCCTGTTCGACTATGTCGCCATGGTGGAAGAAACGCCGGTGGATACCCGCATCGTGGAATATCGCGGCCAAGGCGGCACGCTGCTGGCCTGCGCCCTCACCGACCGGCTGAAGGACGGGCTGTCGATGGTCTACAGCTTCTTCCATCCCGGCGAGGAAACACGCAGCCTGGGCACCTACATGATCCTGGACCATGTGCGCGCCGCCCGTGAAGCCGGATTGCCCTATGTCTATCTGGGTTATTGGGTACGCGGCAGCGAGAAGATGGACTACAAGGTGCGCTTCTCGCCGCTTGAGGCGCTGGGCCAGAACGGCTGGGAGCCGCTGACGGTCTGATCCGCTGCCCTCTGGCGGTCAATCCGTATAGGCTGCCGGTGATGTCGCTCACGCAGATTCTCACCCTGGCCGGTGTCGCGGTCTTCGCGGCCAGCGGCGCGTTGGCGGCGGGACACCGCTCGCTCGATCCCATCGGCGTGATGGTGCTGGCGATCGTCACCGCCACGGGCGGCGGAACGCTGCGCGACGTGCTGATGGACCGTCATCCCGTTTTCTGGATTTCCGATCCCTCCTTCATCGGCGCGTCCATCGCGGCGGCGGCGGCGACCTGGCTTTGGGTCCGCCGCTTTCCGCCGCCCGACAAGGCGCTGCAATATGCGGACGCGCTCGGCCTGGCCTTTTTCAGCATCGCCGGCACGCGCATCGCGGAAGCCGCGGGCCTGTCGCCCTTCATCTGCGTCATCATGGGGGCGCTGACGGGCTGCGCGGGCGGCCTGATCCGCGACGTGCTGGTGGCGGAGGTGCCGCTGATCTTTCGCCAGTCGGAATTGTACGTAACCGCCTGCCTGGCGGGCATCGGCGTTCATCTTTTGCTGGCCGCGCTGGGCATGCCGACGGAATTTTCCAGCATGACCGGGATTGCGACTATCGCCCTGATCCGCATCGTCTCGATCCGCCACAGGATCACGCTGCCGGTGTTTCATATCCCGCCCCGGCCTGATGTCTAGGACGCAGCTTTCATGATTCCCTGGATTCATCTGGATACGGCCACGGTGCCGGGCGGCGGCGGCGAGCTGAAACTCATGCAGCGCGGCGGCGAATTCGCGATCATGGCCGGCGCCACGCCGCTGATGAACAGCCGGATGAGCAGTTCCGAAATCGTGCTGGCGGAGGTGGCGTGCGAGCGGCTTCGCGGGCGGCGCAATTGCCGCGTGCTGATCGGCGGCTATGGCATGGGCTTCACCCTGCGCGCCGCCCTGGCCGGACTTGGCGGCGATGCGCAGATCGTGGTCGCGGAGCTGGTGCCCGAAGTGTTGAAGTGGGCGCGCGGTCCCATGGCTGAGCTGACCGCAGGCTGCCTCAGCGATCCCAGGGTGACGGTCTACGAAGGCGATGTCGGCGGCGTCATTGCATCCCAGCGCGGCGGCTTCGATGCCATCCTGCTCGATGTCGACAATGGGCCCGACGGGCTCAGCCGCGCGCAGAATGACCGGCTGTACGATTTTCGTGGTCTTCAGGCCGCGCGCCAGGCGCTGCGGCCGCAGGGGATGCTGGCGGTTTGGTCGGCGGCGCCGAGCAAGAAATTCACCGACCGTCTTGGGCAGGCCGGCTTTGCCGTGGAAGAGGTGAAAGCGCGCGCCAACAAGGGGCGCGGCGTACGGCATATCATATGGGTCGCGACCAAGGCCGAGGCAGGGAAGCCAAGGCCCGCTGCAAAGCGGTCAGGCCCTGCTCCATAATCCCGTCTTGATGTCGAACTTCACCTTGCCGGCGGCGCGCATCCGCATCAGCTGGTCCTGCAAGGGGTCGGTGCTCTTGCTGCTGGGCTCCAGCATCTTCAGCAGGGAATAGACCGCGCGCGGTTTATCCAGCGCTGCCAGGATATCGTCTTCCGTTGTCATGACTGCTGGTCTTTCATTTGCTGGGCGCCGCCGCCGAAGCGGATTTTCCATTCCTCGATCTGCTCGTCGCTGATCTTGGCGATCAGCGATTCCGGCGCCTTGATCGGCTGGCCGGGTGTCAGGTCGTCCAGCTCCGTCGCCATCGCGCCCGGGAACGGGATCACGCCGCCGCGATAGCCGACCGGCTGGATGCATTCATGGATGGTCTTGGCGAAGTCCGGCATCACCGGCCACAGCAGGTGCGCGAACTGGTGGATCAGGTTCAGGCCCATGCGCACGCCCACGGCCGCCTTGGCGCGGTCGGTCTTGATGTGGGTCCAGGGCGCGGCGCGTGTCATATATTCGTTGCCGGCAACCCAGATGGCGCGCATCTCGCCCATGGCCTTGCGGAATTCCGCATTTTCCATGTATTCGGCATATTGGGCGACACGGCGATCCAGGTCAGCGATCAGCGCTTTTTCGTCTTCGCCATACTCGCCCTCGCCCGGCATCTGGCCGTCGAAGCGCGCAACGCAGAATTTGGTGACGCGGTTGACGAAGTTGCCCAGCACGTCGGCCAGGTCCTTGTTGATGATGCCGGCGAACTGTTCCCAGGTGAAATTGCTGTCGCTGCCTTCCGGCGCGTTGGCGATCAGGTAATAGCGCCAATAGTCAGCCGGCGCGACGTCCAGCGCCGCATCCATGAAGATGCCGCGCTTGCCCGAGGTCGAGAATTTGCCGCCGTCATAGTTGAGCCAGTTGAAGCCCTTCAGCCGGTCCACCAGCTTCCAGGGCTCGCCCGAGGCCATGATGGTGACGGGAAAGCCGACGGTGTGGAAAGGCACATTGTCCTTGCCCATGAACTGCCAATAGGTGACGTCCTTGGCCGCGTCGCCGTACCACCAGTCCTTCCAGGCATCGCCTTTATTATTCTTGTCGGCCCATTCCTTGGTGGCGGCGATATACTCGATGGGCGCGTCGAACCAGACGTAGAAAACCTTGCCCTTGAGCTGGCCGTCGGCAATGTCGTCGGGCACCGGGATGCCCCATTCCAGGTCGCGCGTGATCCCGCGATCCTGCAAGCCCTCGTCCAGCCACTTGTAAGCGATCGAGGTCACCAGCGACGGCCAGTCATTCTTGTGGCTGTCGATCCAGGCGCGCAGCTTGTCGGAAAACTGCGACTGCTGGAGGAACAGGTGGGTGGAATCGCGGATCTCGATATCGGCGACGCCCGACAACGCCGAGCGCGGATTGATCAGGTCGATGGGGTCCAGCACGCGGGTGCAGTTCTCGCACTGGTCGCCGCGCGCCCGGTCATAGCCGCAATGCGGGCAGGTGCCGATGACGTAGCGGTCCGGCAGGAAGCGTTTGTCGGTGGGCGAATAGGCCTGCTTGGTGACGCGGATTTCCAGGAAGCCGTTCTTCCAGAGCTGGCGGGCGAAATGCAGCGTCAGTTCATGGTTCTGCGCCGAGGAAGAGCGCCCGAAATTGTCCCAGTCCAGCCCGAAGCGGTCGCCCAGCTCCTTCTGCACCGCATGCCACTTGGCGGCATATTCGGCCACCGGGGTGCCCTCTTCCAGCGCCGCCAGTTCCACCGGGGCGCCATGCTCGTCGGTGGCGCAGATGGCCAGCGTGTCATAGCCGCGGCTGCGGCAATAGCGGGCGAAAATGTCGGCCGGGAGCATCGAGCCGACCAGGTTGCCCAGGTGCTTAACGCCGGCGACGTAGGGGATGGCCGAGGTGATGAGGACGCGTTTCATATCTGCTATATAAGTGCCAAAATCAGAAAAAGGGACCAGTCCTCATACAAGGGGACGGGCGGGGAAGCGAGGGGCCAAAATGACAATAGAAATGCGCCGCAAAATCCGGAATTTCACCATGGCGGCAATGGGATCGGCCGCCATTCTCACAGGGGGTGTCATGGCCCAGAATCGCCCCGCGCCGCCCGCCGCCAGCGTCATTCCGGCCAGTGTGCTGGACAACCTGCCCCACCGGGAGCTTTCCAACGGCATCATCACGGCCAAGGCCTATATCCCCGGCCCCGGCGCCCTGTATCGCGGCACCCGCTTCGACCGCGCCGGGGTGATCGCCCAGACCACCTACAAGGGCCACAATTACGGCCAGTACTGGTTCTCCAGCTATTCGCCGCATGTGCGCGACTTCATCTGGCAGGACGGCCAGGTGACGGTGCATCCCGCCAGCGGCGCGCCGGGTCCGGTGGAGGAATTCACCGCCGTCGGATTCGACGAAGCGGGGATGGATGGCAACTTCCTGAAAATCGGCACCGGCATCCTGAAGCGCGACACGCCTGCCTATGACTATGTCCACAACTATCCGGTGGTGAATGAAGGCAAGCGGGGCTTCAGTGCGACCAAGACCAGCGCCCGCTACACCCAGAACATCAGCGGCGACCCTTCGGGCTACGGTTATTCCTATGTGAAGACGGTACGGATGGTGCCGGGCAAGCCGCAAATGAGAATCGAACATGTGCTGACCAACACCGGCAAGAAGGCCATCGACACCAAGGTCTATTGCCACAACTTCCTGACGCTGGGCACCGGCAACGAGAATGTCGCCATCACCGCGCCGTTCGACATCAAGGCGGAAAAGCCGTTTGCGAAGGATGCGGCGATGGTGGAGGGCAAGACCTTCCGTTACCTGCGCGCGGTGAAGGAGGGCGAAAGCGTCACCTCGCCCATCACCGGGTTCAGCGATGCTGTCAGCGATTACGACTTCAGGATCGTCAACACCCAGACCGGATTCGGCCAGCGCATCCGCGCCGACCAGCCGCTGGCCCAGATCAACTTCTGGTCGATCCGCACCAATGTGAGCTGGGAACCCTATATCGCCATCGCGCTCAAGCCGGGTGAGACCAAGCGCTGGACCTACACTTACGACTTCTTCGGACCCGGTGAGAATTAGAATGCGCCGGGCAGCGCTTGCAGCTTTGCTGTTGGCGCTGGGCGCGCCGGCCACGGCGCAACCGGGCACGCTGCCTGCGCGCGCGCTGGACGATGCGCCGCATGTGGCGATTTCCAACGGCCTGATCTCGGCCCGGGTTTATCCGCCGGGCGAAAAGTCGCTCTACAAGGGCACGCGCTTCGACCATGCCGGGGTGGTGATGCACGTCACCTACAAGGGCCAGAATTACACGGACTATTGGTTCGACCGTTATGTGGTGGACCCGCGTGATACCTCGCGCCAGCCCGCCGGCACCGTCACCGCCTGCTGCGCCGTCAGTGGCCCGGTGGAAGAATTCGCGGTGGTCGGATTTGAAGAGGCGGGCATGGGCGGGCGCATCTTCAAGCCCGGCATCGGTATCTTCATACGGGACAGCGACAATCCGCTGCAATTTCCCACCCTGCCCGCCGCCAATCAGGGCACGCGCAGCTTCACATCCGGCAAGACCAGCGCACATTTTGTCCATGACCTGAACGATCGTGAGTCGGGCTATGGCTATCACTATGTGAAACGGATCGAACTGATCGCGGGCAAGCCGCAGATGATCATGTCGCACGAGATGCGCAATACGGGCAGCAAGCCCATCGTCACCACGGTCTATAACCACAACTTCCTGACGCTCAGCCCCGGCAGCGAGCATCTGGCGATCACCGCGCCCTTCGCCTGGTCGGCGGAAAAGTCGTTGCAGCCCGAACTGGTGAAGCTGGATGGCAAGACGATCCGCTACATCGCGCCCATCCCTGCGGGCGTGACCACCCAGAGCGTGATGCACGGCTTCGGCCCAAGCGCCAGCGATTACGACTTCACCGTCACCAACACCAAAACCGGCTTCAGTCAGCGTATCCGCGGCGACCAGCCCATCGCGAAGATCAACATGTGGTCCATCCACACCAATTACAGCCTGGAGCCCTATATCGCCATTTCGCTGCAACCCGGCGAAACCAGGCGCTGGACCTACACCTATGATTTCTACGGACCGGGAGACAAATGATGCGCAAGAAAATCATCACGGCGGGCTTTGTTCTGGCGGCGACGGGTGCGGCCATCGCGCAGGGCAATGCGCCGTTCGATCCACCGCCTGCCAACAGCACCAGCCCGGCCAGCGCACTGGACGACATGCCGTCCCGCACCATCTCCAACGGCATCATCAGCGCCAAGGTGTATGTGCCCGGCAAGTTCGGCTTTTACCGCGCCACCCGCTTTGACCATGCCGGCATGATCACGCATCTGACCTACAAGGGGCATGATTACGGCCGCTACTGGTTCGCCAAGACCTCGCCCAACGTCCGCAACTTCACCTATGACAGCGACGGCGTGGTCGCCCACAACAACAATGTCGCCGCCGGTCCGGTGGAGGAATTCGGCGAGAATGGTTTTGAAGCCGCCGGGCGCGGTGGCCGATTCCTGAAGATCGGCGTCGGCATCCTTGCGCGCGACAACGACACCTATAACCGCTTCCACACCTATCCCATCCTGAATGAAGGCCGGCGCACCACCCGCGCCACAAAGAACAGCATCCGCTTCACGCAGGATGTGTCCGGCGATCCCTCCGGCTATGGCTACAGCCACAGCAAGACCGTCACCATGGTGCCGGGCAAGCCGCAGATGACCATCGAGGTCCGGCTGAAGAACACCGGCACGAAGCCGATCGACACCACAGTCTACAACCATCACTTCACCACGCTCAGCCCCGGCAATGAAGCCATCGAGCTGGTGGCGCCGTTCAACCTCGTCAACGCCCGGCCCCTGCCGGCGGACGCGATTCGGATTGAAGGTCCGCGCATGACCTATCTGCGCGCCATGACCGGCCAGGAGCAGATCGCCAGCGACCTGACCGGCTGGGGCGGCAACGCCAGCGACAATGACTTCCGCATCACCAACACCAAGACCGGCTTTGGCGTGCGTCTGCGCGCCGACCTGCCGATCGCGCGCCTCTTGTGGTGGTCGATCCCCACCACCTTGAGCCTGGAGCCCTATATGGCGATCAAGCTGGCGCCCGGCGAGGAAAAACGCTGGACCCACACGCTGGATTATTACGGTCCCGGGGATAACTGATGAAACGGGCGCTGATCGCCTGCGCGACGCTGATGGCAAGCGCGGCGATGGCCCAGCCGGTCCAGCCGCCGCCGCCGCGCAGCTATCCGGTGGAACGCGCGCTGGCGGCCGCGCCGTTCATCACCTTGCGCAACGAGCGCATCACCATGACGGTGACGCCGCCCGACCTGAAGCGCGGCTTCTTCCGCGGCACACGCTTTGACCAGGCGGGCGTGGTCACCAGCCTGAAGCTGGGGTCCAAGGAGTTCTACGGCCCCTGGTTCAGCCGCACCGCGCCGGAAGTGCTGGACTATACCTATACCGAGGACGGGCTGGTCGCCGGCCCCGACAGCGCCGCCACCGGTCCGGTGGAGGAATTCGCGGTCGTCGGTTTTGACGACGCCAAGCCGGGCGGGCGTTTCATCAAGATCGGCGTGGGCGTCCTGGAGCGGCCCGACGACAAGCCTTATGACAAATACTGGCACTACCGGATCGCCGACTGGGGCAAGCGCAACACGCGCCGCACCAAAAACAGCGTCATCTTTACCCAGAACGTCGCGGACGGTCCGTCCGGCTATGCGTATGATTATGAAAAAACGCTGCGGCTGCTGCCCGGCACCACCCAACTGGTGATTGAGCATGTTCTGAAGAACACCGGCGCCAAGCCGATCAGCTCCAATGTCTATGACCACAACTTCCTGCGGCTGACGCCGGGCAATGACGGCATCCGGGTGACGTTTCCGTTCAAAGTCACCGCCGCCAATCCACCGCCCGCCGACCTGATCCGCATCGAAGGCAATGCCATGACCTATCTGCGGCCCATGGCCTACAAGGAACGGCTTTCCTTTCCGGTCACCGGCTTTGGCGCGGCGGCCAGCGATTACGACATCGACATTGTGGACATGAAGACCAGGGCCGGGGTACGGATGGTGGGCGATGCGCCCATGACCCGGATCAACATTTTCTCCATCGACACCACCCAGTCGGTTGAGCCTTTCATCGCCATCGAACTGGCGCCGGGCGCGGAAAAGCGCTGGAGTTACACCTACACTTTCACTGCGCCGCACTAGGAACTTGCCATTAACGGGCCCGTTGGATAATCCCTTTGTGGCCTGAGCAGGAGCGCGGGAGCGATGTGGGCTATACGCCCATGAGCGACCGCGCGACGCACTCAGGACGCAAAGGGCCGGCTTAGCTCAGTTGGTAGAGCACCTGATTTGTAATCAGGGGGTCACAGGTTCGAGTCCTGTAGCCGGCACCATTTCGAACAATCACGAAACTATTTCGCGTCGGGGCCAGGCAGCGCGATCGTTTGATGCTCGATATGCGCGATCAGGTCGGCAGGCAGCTGGAGCCGATGCCCCAAAGCCTCCAGATAGGCGGTTTCCGCCGGATGGTCGGGATCTATGGCGAGCCGCGCGGCAAGATAGATTTCCGCTGCCTGTTCCGGCCCTTTTGCGAAGGCGACAATCTCGCTCAGGGGAATCGGCCGCGCCAAGGCATCAAAGATAAAGGCCTTGCTTTCGGCATCGAGCGTCAGCGCACCCATTTTCTCGAAGATCGAGGCCTGTTCTTCGGGTCCGATATGACCGTCAGCCTTTGCGGCGGCGATCATCGTCAGGACCAGTCCGAGCGTAAACGGCTTCCCGTCAGCGCCGGGCGCCGACAAGGATTGTGCAGCCTGTGTAACATCGGTCTGCGTGGCCATCGGCGCCTGAGACGCGGCCTTTCCCTCCTGCCAGTTCTGATAGGCGCGGTGCGCCAAGGCGCCGAGAACAGCGGCGCCGCCATAGCCGACCACGCCGCCGGCCATTTTTCGCACTTGCTTGCTTCCCACCAGAAGACCGAGCAATCCCCCTGCGGCCATGCCGCCCCCGAATCCGCCCATGGGGCCGTTGGTGAGCGTACCTGCCGCGCCGCGCAGTTTATCCCAGGGCCCCGCATCGCCTTGCGGCGTGGCGTCTTGTTGGCCCATGGGCGACGGGCCGCCGGTACCTAGAAACTGCTCAAGCAAGCGCTGCGGGTCCATCCGACTCTCTGATTTCTGGTTACGCTGGACGGCAAACAGCCATGCGAAAACGGCGCAATCATGGCGCGTCCTGTAGCCCGCGCCATTTCAGGGTCGCGTTACGGCAAATGCGCCGCCAGCAGGCTGGCGACATGGACCGCCTTGCGGTCGGCGCCGTCTTCGATCTGATGACGGCAGGAGGTGCCATCGGCCACCAGCACGGTATCGGCATCGGCGGCGCGCGCGGCGGGCAGCAGCGACAGTTCGCCCATCGCCAGTGACATGTCGGCGGTTTCGGCCTGATAGCCGAAGGCGCCGGCCATGCCGCAACAGCTGGATTCGATCTTTTCCAGTTTCAGGTCGGGGATCAGTTTCAATGTCTCTTCCACCGGGCCCATCGCGCCGAAAGCCTTCTGGTGGCAATGGCCATGCAGCATGGCTTTTGATGTGGCGGGTTTGAGATTCAGTTGGAAGCGCCCGGCCTTGGCCTCGCGGGCAATGAACTCCTCGAACAGCAGGGCATGGGCGGCGGCGCGCTTGCTGGCGGCGCCCGGCAGCATCGCGATCGCCTCGTCACGGAAGGAGAACAGGCAGCTCGGCTCCAGTCCCACCAGCGGAACCCCGCGGACGAAGAACGGTTCGAGCGCCTGCAAGGTGCGGGTCATTTCCGCCTTCGCCGCCTCGACATTGCCCACCGCCAGATAGGTGCGGCCGCAACAGAGCGGGCGCGACGACCCGTCGGCAGGCGCGGCAAGATGCACGCGATAACCCGCCCCGGTCAGGACCTTCAGCGCATCGCGCAGGATTTCCGGTTCAAAGGCGGCATTGAAACTGTCGGCCCAGAGCACGACTTCGTGACCGCCCTGCGGACCAAAACTGACACCGCGCTCGTCAAAACGATCGCTCCGCCACACCGGCAGATCGCGTTTGGCACTGAAACCGCCGAGCTTTTCCGACAACCAGCGCAGCAGACCGCTGCGGTTGCGCATGTTCAGCAAAGGCGCGACCCTGGCCGCCAGCGGCGCATAGCGCGGCAAGCACGACACAAGCCGGTCGCGCAGGCTGTAACCGCGCTCCTTCGCCCGCGCCGCCAGCACTTCGATCTTCATCCGCGCCATGTCGACGCCGGTGGGACATTCGCGCTTGCAGGCCTTGCAGGAAACGCAAAGCTGCATCGTCTCCATCATCTCGTCGCTGGTGAACGCCCCTGCCCCGAGCTGACCCGATACCGCCAGCCTCAGCGTGTTGGCGCGGCCGCGCGTGACATGCTGCTCGTCGCGGGTGACGCGATAGGACGGGCACATCGCCCCGCCTTCGGATTTACGGCAAGCGCCATTGTTGTTGCACTGCTCGGCCGCGCCCTGGAAGCCGCCGATGGCACCGGGATATTCCGACCAGTCCAGCGCGGGCGTGAAATCGCGCACCTGGTAATCCGGCGCATAGCGGAACAGGTCGCGGGTATCGAACTTGGGGCTGCGCACGATCTTGCCGGGATTCATCACCCCGGCGGGATCAAAAGTGTCCTTGACCTCCTCGAAGGCCGAGACCAGGCGCGGGCCGAACATGTCCTCGTGGAATTCGCTGCGCACCAGCCCATCGCCATGCTCGCCGGAATGCGAGCCCTTGTACTGGCGCACCAGCTCGAAAGCTTCTTCGGCGATGGCGCGCATCGCCTTGACGTCTTTTTCCAGCCGCAGGTTCAGCACGGGCCGCACATGCAGGCAGCCTTCGCTGGCATGGGCATACCAGGTGCCGCGGGTGCCGTTGCGCTCGAAACATTCCGTCAGCTTGGCGGTATATTCCGCCAGATGCGGCAGCGGCACGGCGCAGTCCTCGACGAAGGAGATCGGCTTGGCCTGCTCCTTCATCGACATCATGATGTTGAGGCCGGACTTTCGCAGTTCGGTGATGGCGTTCTGCAGGGCCGGTTCATAAACCTCGACCACTCCGCCCCACTTTGCGCCGCTATGTGAGAAATCCAGCCCCAGATCGCCCATCATCTGGGAGAGTTGCACCATGCGGCGACGGTTTTCCTCCTCGCCGGAATCGAACTCCACCAGCAGGATGGCCCGCGGCGTGCCTTTGAGCATCGCCTCCAGGGTGGCATGGAACATGGGAATTTCCGCCGCCAGCCCCAGCATGGTGTCGTCCACCAGCTCGACCGCGATGGGCTTGAGGGTCACCAGATGCTGGGCGGCATCCATCGCCGCATGGAACGAGCCGAAATGGCAGACACCCAATGCCCGCTTGCCCAGCACGGGCGACAGCTGCAGCGTGATGGCGGTGGAATAGGCCAGCGTGCCTTCCGACCCCACCAGCAGATGCGCCAGGTTGATGCGGTTGTGGCGCGGGTTGAGGGCGTCGATATTGTAGCCGCCGACCCGGCGATGCACCTTGGGAAAGCGCGCCTCCACCTCGCCGGCTTCGCGCGCGCCAATGGCCATCAACTTCTGCGCCAGGGGGCGCAGCTTGAGGTCCACGTCCGACAGGTCCGGCGCGACCTCGCCGAAATGCAGCGCGCTGCCATCGGCCAGCACCGCGTCGATTCCCAGAACATTGGCGCGCATGGTGCCGTAGCGGATCGAACGGCCACCACAGCTGTTGTTGGCGGTCATGCCCCCGATGGTGGCGCGCGAAGCGGTCGAAACGTCCACCGGAAACCACAAGCCATGCGGCTTCAATTGGCGATTGAGATCGTCCAGCACGATGCCGGGCTCGACCGTGACGGTGCGGCCCTCCACGTCCAGCGACAGGATGCGGTTGAGATATTTGGAGCCGTCGATGATCAGGCCCGAATTGACAGTCTGTCCGCACTGGCTGGTGCCGCCGCCGCGCGCCGTGACGGCAAGGCCCTCTTCACGCGCCAGCGACAGCGCCGTCACCGCGCCGTCCATGCTGCGCGGCACAACCACGCCGGCCGGAATGATCTGATAATGCGAGGCATCGGTGGCATAGCGGCCGCGCGAAAAGCTGTCGAACAGCACGTCGCCGGAGACATGGGCTTTCAGCCGCCTTTCAAGGCCCGGATGCGCGGCAAATGCCATGAGAAAGGGGCGTCCCTGGTTCGATTTTGTTCGGACTTTTTGCCGGTTCCGGGCTAAAAGCAATGCAAATATAATGGCCTGCTCGGCCGCAAGGAAAGCCATGACCCAAGGACCGCATTTTCTGCAAATCCCCGGCCCCAGCCCGGTGCCCGAACGCATCCAGCGCGCCATCGACCGCCAGGTGATCGACCATCGCGGTCCGGCATTCCAGGCGCTGGGCCATGAACTGCTGGAAAGCATCAAGCCGCTGTTCGGCACCACCGGCCCGGTGATCATCTATCCCGCCTCGGGCACCGGCGCCTGGGAAGCCGCCATCGTCAACACGCTGTCGCCGGGTGATCGTGTCCTGATGGCCGAAACCGGCCAGTTCGCCACCCTGTGGCAGAAGCTGGCCTCGCGCTGGGGCATCGAAGTCGATTTCCTGCCCGGCGACTGGCGGCACGGCGTGGACGCCGCCGCCATTGAAGCCAGGCTGGCTGAAGACAAGGCGCACAAGATCACCGCCGTAATGGTGGTGCATAACGAGACCTCCACCGGCTGCCTCTCCGACATCGCTGCCGTGCGCAAGGCGATGGACGGCGCCAAGCATCCCGCCATGCTGATGGTGGACACCATCTCGTCGCTGGGCTCGACGCCGGTGACGCGCGAGGCCTGGGGCGCCGACGTGATCGTGTCGGGTTCACAAAAGGGCCTGATGCTGCCGCCAGGCCTGTCGTTCACGGCCGTGTCCGACCGCGCCATCGCCGCCTCCAAGACCAACACGCTGCCGCGTTCCTATTGGGACTGGCAGGAGATGATCGCCTTCAACGCCAAGGGCTTCTTCCCCTACACCCCGGCCAGCACGCTGCTGTATGGTTTGAAGGAAGCCCTTGCGATGTTGAACGAGGAAGGCCTCGACAATGTCTTTGCCAGGCACCTGCGCCTGGCGGCCGCCTGCCGCGCGGCGGTGAAGGGCTGGGGCATGGATGTGCTCTGCGCCGATCCCAAGGTGTATTCGCCCATCCTCACCGGCATCCTGATGCCGGCCGGCCATGACGCCGACAATTTCCGCAAAGTCGCGCTGGAGAATTTCAACATCTCCTATGGCGCGGGCCTGGGCAAAGTCGCGGGTAAGGTGTTCCGCATCGGCCATCTGGGCGACTGCAATGAATTGACCTTGATGGCGGCGCTGTGCGCCACCGAAATGTCGTTCAAGCTGGCGGGTGTGCCGCACAAGGCGGGCGGCGTCGCCGCCGCCATGGCAAGCTTCACGGACGGAAACGAAAAACTGCGCCTGTCGGCCTAGACGCATAACGCGCGGGGCCGGCGCGGATAAAAGGGGTTGGGTATGAAGCTGCGATTGTTCAGCGCGCCGAACATCGTGCTTGGGCTGCTATGCCTGATGTACTTCATCACCTATGTCGACCGGGTCAATATCTCGACCGCCGCCAGCGAGATCCAGGGCGAGTTCGGCTTTTCCAACACCCAGCTGGGCCTGATCTTCTCGGCCTTTGCCTATCCCTATCTGATCTTCCAGGTGTTCGGCGGCTGGGTGGGCGACCGTTTCGGCGCCCGCAAGACTTTGTTCTGGTGCGGCATGGTCTGGGCCCTGGCCACCATGCTGACCGGCTTCGTCAACGGGCTGGTGACGCTCTTCCTGGTGCGCGTGCTGGTGGGTATTGGCGAAGGCGCCACCTTCCCCACCGCCACCCGCGCGATGCAAAACTGGACCTCCTCCGCCAAGCGCGGCTTTGCGCAAGGCATCACCCACGCCTTCGCCCGGCTGGGCAATGCCATTACCCCGCCGCTGATCGCACTGCTGATGGCGGCCTTCACCTGGCGCGGCGCCTTCGTGGTGCTGGGCGCGGTCAGCCTGCTCTGGGTAATCGTCTGGGTTCTTTATTTTCGCAACCATCCGACCGAGCATCCGCACATCACCCAGGCCGACCTGGACGAGATCAAGCCCAAGGCGATTTCCGCCGACCGTCCCAAGGTGCCGTGGGGGCCGCTGATCAAACGCATGTGGCCGGTGACCCTGACCTATTTCTGCTACGGCTGGACGCTGTGGCTGTACCTCAACTGGCTGCCGCTGTTCTTCAAGACCAATTACGACATGGACATCCGCAAGTCCGCCATCTTCGCCTCCGGCGTCTTTTTTGCCGGCGTGGTGGGCGACACGCTGGGCGGCGTCATGTCGGACTATGTGCTCAAGCGCACCGGCAACGTGCGCCTGGCGCGCATAGGAGTGACCGTGTTCGGCTTTTGCGGCGCGTTCCTGTCGTTGCTGCCGATCCTTTATGTCCGCGATCCGGTCATCGTGGCGCTGTGCCTGTCTGGCGGCTTCTTCTTTGCCGAACTGGTGATCGGCCCGATGTGGGCGGTGCCGATGGACATCGCACCGCGCTATGCCGGCACCTCCGCCGGGCTGATGAACACCGGCTCGGCCTTCGCCGCCATCGTCTCGCCGCTGGTGGCCGGCTATGTGATCGACGTCACCGGCAACTGGTACCTGCCCTTCCTGATGTCCATGGGCCTGCTCGCGCTGGGCGCCATGACCGCCTTCCTGATGCATCCTGAGAAACCGTTCGAGGAGAACCACGCATGAAACGCCTTGCGCTCGTGACCGCCCTGCTGCTGGCCAGCACCGCCGCCCAGGCCCAGCTGGCTTCCAGGATCACCCATCACGATCCCGAAAAGACCCGGCTCCTCACCTCCGTGCACAAGGGCGCGGGCTCCATGCGTTATGCCGGATTGATGGATGCCAAGACACTCTCGACCAATTTCATATTCCTGCATCGTGGCGTGCTTCTGCCGGGCGGCGGCATCGGCCAGCATTTCCACAATCACTGCGAAGAGATGTTCGTCATCCTGGACGGCGAAGCCGAATTCACCATGAACGGCCGCACCTCCACCCTGAAGGGGCCCGCTGGCGCGCCCAATCGCATGGGCTCCTCGCATGGCATCTACAACGCCACCGACAAGCCGGTGGAGTGGATGAACATCAATGTCGGCACGTCAAAGGTCTATGACGCCTTCGACCTTGGGGATGACCGGGTTGGCGCGCCCAAGGACGCCATTCCGCAATTCGTCACCATGAAGCTGGACAAGACGCTGCTGAAGCCGGCCGCCACCGGCACCGGCGTCACCCGCCGCCGGGTGCTGGGCCCCAGCATCTTCTTCTCGCCCTGGGCTTATTACGACCATGTGATGATCGCACCAGACGGCAGCACCGTCTCCACCACGTCTTCGGACATGAGCGAATCCTATTACGTCATTTCCGGCGACGGCAGCGTGACCGTGAACGGCGAAACCGTGGCCATCAAGAAAGGCGACGCCATTCCGGTGGATATCGGCCAGAGCAAAAGCTTCAAGGGCGGCACCGCGCCGCTGGAGCTGATGGTGATCGGCGTCGCCAAGGACATGGAGACCAAGAAGGCCTTCATGTCCGTGATGGCGAATTCGCAGTAGCTACCTGCGATAATACAGCGGGATCTGCCCCGGCACCTTGGTGCCCAGCTGGTAGATGCTGGAGGTGGCGGTGAGATAGACCGTCTTGCCGTCATCGGCGAAAGCCAGGTTGGCGACCACTTCGGGCAGTTCGATCCTGCCGATCAGCTTGCCCCTGGGCGACAGGATGGATACCCCGCCCGCGCCGGTCGCCCAGATGTTGCCCAGGCTGTCGACCTTCAGCCCATCCGGCACGCCGTCGCCGCTGTTCTTCGGCCAGCGATAGAAGACGCGCATGTTGGACAGCTTGCCGTCCGCACCCACGTCATAGGCGCGCAAGTACGCATCCGGCACCGAGTTGGCGACGTAGAAAGTCTTGCCGTCGGGCGAGAACCCCAGGCCGTTGGGCTGGGTCATGTCGGTGATCATCGCCGTCAGCTTGCCGCCGGCATAGCGATAGACGCCGTTGAACTTGGTTTCCTTCTTGGGATCGACGTCCATCTTGGGCAGGCCGAAGGACGGGTCGGTGAACCACAGCGCGCCGTCGCGCGCGAACACCAGGTCGTTGGGGCTGTTGAGCCGCTTGCCTTCATACTTGGCCAGGAATGGCTTGATCGCGCCCTTCTCATCCAACCGCTCGATCGTGCCGATGCCCATGCGGGTCACCAGGAGAGTGCCATCCTTGTCGGTGATCAGGCCATTGGAGCCGGAATTGGAGCCCTTGGGGGGATTGGTGAGGCCACCGGAGGCCTTCAGCACCACCACGACATTGCCCATCCGGTCCAGCGCGCGGATGACATTGTCCTTTACGTCGGAGAAATAGAGCCGGCCATTCTTCCACACCGGCCCTTCGACAAAACCGAAGCCGCCCGCCACGCGTCCCACGCGGGTGCCCGGCGTGATCACCGCGTCCAGCGCCGGATCGAGGCGCACGACGCGCATCGTGTCGGGCTTCGCGGCGGTCTGGGCGATAGCAGGCACCGCCAGCAGACCCGGCGCCGCCAGCAGACAAAGCGCCGGTACGGCATATTTCAGCATGGTCATGAAAAGCTCCCTTGATTCACGCGGGGCTAAAGCCCCTGGATTTGCGCGGGAGCTTAGGTCTCCAGAATGGTATTGGGCAACCGGTTCTTTGGTGCCCCACCCGGCGGAAAGTGCGTTGCCAGCGCCGCGCCGCAGATTTCGATCGCCTTCACGAAACCGTCGGCCGGCCGGCCCGCTGACATGGCGTCAGTCACCGCTTCGATCGCCGCATTCCAGGGGCCCTCGCCCACGATCTGATGAATATTGGAATGAGCCACCAGCTCGACCTTGCGGTCGTGGAAAGAGGCGAAGATCAGGACATGCGGCTCGTCCTTGGACAGCCGGGCGCCCGCCGACGCAAAGTGCCGCCGCGCCGCCTGGCGCACCCGGTAGCGCTTGAGCGCGGGGGGCGTCATGGCGCTGCGCACGCTGGGCAGCGCAATGATGATGGCAACGATCAGGAAGACGCCCAGCTGCACGATGGCATAGGTGGTGAGCCCGCGCAGGATCAGCCCCTGCATGGCGCGCGCCGAATCTTCCGTCCAGCTGCTGAAGATGCTGGCCAGCGCCAGTCGCTCAAGACCCGCCACCACCAGAATGGGGGGAATGACAAAGCCCGCCAGCGCTGCCCACAGCAGCGGCACTTCCCGGTAGCGCGACACCTGCCGCGCCAGCACGCAGAATATCTCGCCGGAGGTTCTGCTTTCGGCGTCCGCGATGGCCGCCGCGATGCGCTCCTGATCGGTTTTCGTCAGCATCTCACCATCTCCCCGTCGCGCCGCCGCCGCCAAAGCCGCCGCCGCCACCGCCAAATCCGCCGCCGGACCAGCCGCCCCCGCCACCGCCACCACCCCAGCCGCCGCCGCCCATCCAGGGACCGCCGCCACCGCCGCCGCGCTGTCCGGGATGCGCCCAGGAGTGGTAGAACATGTAACCGAAGATGCACAGCATCAACACCATCGGCAGCCAGTCCGGTATTCCATCGTCGCCGCCATCCTGCTGCGCGGCCGCGGCGGCGCGCGCCTCGGCTTCCGAACGCTCCAGCGACAATTGCTCGATCAGCGCATCGGCGCCCGCGCTTATGCCGCCGTCGAAATCATTCTTGCGGAAGTGCGGCAGCACCTGGCCCTGGATGATCACCGAGGACAGTGCGTCGGTCAGGATCGGCTCCAGCCCATATCCGACTTCGATGCGGGTGGCGCGTTCCTTGGGCGCGATGATGAACAGCACGCCATTGTTCAGCTTCTTCTGGCCGATGCCCCAGTGACGGCCCAACTGATAGCCATAGTCGGAAATCTCGTACCCCTGCAGTGACGGCAGCGTCACCACCACCAGCTGGCGGGAGGTTTTGGCTTCCAGCCCCGCCAGCTTCTGGGTGAGTTGGCCCTCCGTGGCAGGCGACAGGATGTCCGCGCCGTCCACCACCCGCCCCGTCAGCGCCGGAAAAGTCGGCGCCGCCGCGGCGGGAGCAATCAGGATAAGGACCGCAAGAAGCGCGGCGGGAAACCGCATCTGTCGTTACGGCTTGGTCGTGCCGGGCTGGGCCGCTTCGGGTGCGGCCGCCGGCGCCGTCGCGCCGGGGAAGCTCACCACCGGCGCATTCTGCGCCGCCGCCGAAGCGGCAAAGGGCGTCGCCTGCTTGTAGGAGCGGTAGAAAGTCGCTGCCCAGAGCGAGCCGGGAATGGTCACCAGCTCGGTATTATAGTCCTGCACCGCCGCATTATAGTCGCGGCGCGCAATCTCGATGCGGTTCTCGGTGCCCTCCAGCTGCGACTGCAGCGCCAGGAAGTTCTGGTTGGATTTCAGGTCGGGGTATTTCTCGCTGATCATCATCAGCCGGCCCAGCACGCCGGAAAGCTGGTCCTGCGCCTGGCGGAAGCGTTCAAAGGCGGCCGGATCGGTGATGGACGATGCGTCGATGGTGACGCGCGTCGCGTTGGCGCGCGCTTCCGTCACCGCGATCAGCACGGATTTTTCCTGCGCCGCATAGCCCTGCACGGTGGCGACCAGATTGGGAATCAGGTCGCTGCGTCGCTGATAGGTACCCTGGACGTTGGCCCAGGCGGCCTTTACCGCCTGATCCTTGGTCGGGATGTTGTTGACGCCGCAGCCTGCCAGCGCAAAAGCCACGCCGATGGCGGCCAGCAGCTTGGGCAGATGTCTGAAAATCGTCATAGGCGCTCCTCCGGGGCGAATACCCGCGCTGAAAGATGGGCCAAGCCGGCCGAACCGCAAGAGTTAAATTGGACGGTCAGGGACTTGATTTCCGGCCTGGGCTAATTACGCGGCGTCGCGGCGTTGCGCACCGCTGAGGACTTCACCGGATTGCCCTTGGCTTTGGCGCCCGCCAGAAGCGGACCGCAATTGGCATCCTTGGCCAGGCCAGGATCGATAAAGGCGAAGATCGACGCCAAGGGATTGAGAAAGCCCAGCGCCGCGGCGATACCGCCCTGCGCCAAAATCTGCCCCGCCTTCACCCCGACCGCCGGACTGTCCCAGCGCCCCGTCAGCGTTATGGGCGCGCGCAGCCGAACCAGCTGAAAATCCTTGGGCTTGCCCTGGATTTGCAAGTTCAGCGTTTCATCGCGCATGTTGATGGTACCGCCGCCCTCGATCCGCACCGGATCGGTATCGAGAATGAACTGCTGCGATGTCAGGATACCGTTTTTCGAGCCGAATGACGCGACGCCGCAGCGCAGCCTTGTGTTGGAATTGTCGCCGCTCAGGGTAAGACTCAGCGCCGTCAGCAGGTCGATACCGGTCCATTCCGCCAGACTGTGGCGCATCCCGCCCGAGGGGACCACGGCGGTGACCGTGCCGTTGGCGGTGGACGCGGTGGCATGGACCGAATTGCCCGTGCCGGTCAGCACGGCGCGGGCCTCCAGTGTGCCCTGGATCGGCTTGTCGGTGCCCTTGATGAAATTCTCGGCCTTGAGATCGGTCAGGCGGGCATCCATCGAGGTAACCGGGACCGACTTGCGCGCGTCGATCTTCAGCGATCCCAGCAGTTTTCCCTGCGTGAAGCCGAAGGCCAGCGGCTTGAGGTTCAGCACACCGCCCTGCAGGCTGACATGGGTGTCCAGGCTGGTCAGCGGGAAGTCGCGCGAACGGATGGCGCCGGCGCTGTAATCCACTTCGGCATTGGTCTGGCGCAGGCGCTCGGTGTGGATCGGGGTTTCCGGCAGCAGATACTTGGGCTGGACCGGGGCATTCTTGCCCGCCCCGATCACCGCGCCCAGATCCTCGAACTGCAGCACCCGCGAGGCCACCTTGCCGGCCAGCGCGGGTATGTCGTTCGAAGCATCGACCGAGAGATTGCCCGCAATGTCGGTCGATCCCAGCATGCCGTTGATGTCGTTCAGGCGGTACATATCGCCTTCGCGCACCACCGCCACCTTCAGCTTGTAAGGCGGGGTGTTGGGCAGCACCAGGCCGGTGAGGAAATAGAGTTCGCTCAGGGTGGGGCCGGTGACATTGATGTTGGCGGTAAAGCGGTCAAGATGGAAGGGCTGGGTGAGGGCGCCACTGACCACGGCATGGGTTTGGCCGGCCCGCACATCGGCGGTGAAGTGATAGGGCCTGCTGGCATCGACATTCAGCAGAGGCCCACCTTTCACTTCGGCAACGAACTTGTTGCGGTTCAGGGTGCCGTTGCCGGTCAGCGAGAACGCTGCTTTCCCGCCATGGCTGGTCTCTTCCGACGACACGGTGCCGGTGAAGCGCATCTTGCGCACATCATCCTCGATCAACACCTTGCCGTCTTTCACCAGGAAGCGCCGGATCGGCGGCAGGTGCCAGGGCTCGCTCTCACCGTCGCCATCCCAGTTGGTGCGTCCCGTGGCGTCGCGCACCACCAGCACATCGGGCTGGTCGAACCTGACCAGCGGCAGAACCAGATTGCCGAACAGCAGCGGGAGCAGCCGCAGCTCGACCCGCGCATGGTTGACGCGGGCCGCCTGCGGCCGCCCGCCCTTGCCCGAGGCGAGCCAGGACGGATTGCCGATATAAAGGCCGCCGACATCGATAATGGGCTGGAAGGTAAACAGCTTGACCCCGAGGTTGCCCTCGATCCGCACCTCGCGCCCGGTGCGGTCGGACAGATAGCGGCCCAGCGGCCCGCGCATCTGATTCCAGTCCAGAAAATAAAGCGTCACGATCACCGCGACCAGAAAGGCCAGCAGGGTGATTCCGGTCCATTTGAAGAAGCCGTTCCAGGTAAAGCTAAAGTCGCGGAAATCGGACACCAGCCGGTGGCGTGCACCCGCAAGGGCGGATTTCATGCGGCTTTTGCGGCTTTGGTCGGTAACGGACATGACAAATCAATCGCTTAGGTGGCGCTCCCCACTGGCTAACGCCCGAAAGGGCATAGAGCTTCGCACGAAATGAAACTTTCCCCCGATCTGCTACGTTGGGAACCGCAGGAACCAGGTGGGATTGAGTCGTGAATCGGCCGCGCGTCAGCCCTTGGGCGATGTTCAAGGAAGGGATTGAGGCCTTTATCGATGACCATGCGCTGACCCGCGGCGCGGCCATCGCTTTTTATGCCGTCACCGCGATTGCTCCTGTCCTGTTCATCGCCACCGCAATCGCCGCCCTGGGCCTTGGCCAGGATGCCGCCAGCGGCGCCATCCATTACCAGCTCCGCCGCATCATGAGCGCCGAAAGCGCCGATATTGTTCAGTTGGCCATCCTGCATGTGCGGGGCAGCGAGCACACATTGGCCGGCAGCATCATCGGCATCACCACCCTGGTGGTGGTGGCCTCCGGCTTTTTCACCGAGATCGAAGACGCGCTGAACGTGATCTGGAAGGCGCCGCGCAAGGAGTCCTATTTCTACCAGATCCTGCGCGGACGGGTGATGAGCCTGACGCTGGTGATCGGCCTGGGCTTCCTGCTGCTGCTGTCCATGCTGGTCGCCACCGCCGTGCGCATGTTGGGCCGGGTGCTGGAAAGGGTCAGCGAGTTTTCAGACCTCATGGTCGCCATCCTCAACATGGGGATATCCCTCACCATCGTCACATTGCTGTTTGCGGGACTCTACAAGTTTTTGCCCAATCGCAGGCTGGAATGGCGCGACGTGATGGTGGCCTCGCTCGGCACCGCCATCGCGTTCGAGGCGGGCCAGACCGTCATCGGCTATTACCTGGCCAACCTGATCTCGGCCAATATCTATGGCGCGGCGGGCGGCATCATCGTGCTGCTGATCTGGGTCTATTACTCGGCCCAGATTTTCCTCCTGGGCGCGGAGTTCACCAAGGTCTGGGCCCGCCATTACGGAAGCCAGCAGAACCGCGAACTCAAAAAGCCGGAAGGCGGTTCGCCGACTCCAGCGCCGGCATAGGTATAAAGCCACGTGCCTCGTTTGTGGCCATTTGCGCTTCAGCGGGTGTGAGCTGGCTGGTCAGGAAATCGGCGCGTTCGCGCGCCGGTGCATCGCCCGCCAACGCCGCGATGCCATACCATTTCAGCGCCTGTTTCAGATCCTGCGCCACGCCCAGTCCCCGCTCGTGCAGCACGCCGAGGTCGAAGGCGGAATCGACATAGCCGCGCGCGGCGGCGCGAGCGAACCACTCCGCCGCCTTGGTTTCGTCCTTGTCGGTGCCCAGGCCTTCGGCATAAGCGATGGCCAGATTGTGCATCGCCTTGAGATTGCCGCGCGCCGCCGCCGCGCTGAACAGATCGAATGCGCGAACGGGATCGGCGGCCACGCCGGTCCCCTGCCCATACAACGTTCCCAGCACATACTGCGCCACCGGATGGCCATCGCGCGCCGCCGCCACGCTCCAGCGGACGGCGGCGGCGACATCCTCGCCCACCTGCGCGCCGCGCAAATAGGCCACGGACAAGGCGACCCTCGCCCTCGCATCGCCGGCATCGGCCAAGGCGATGGTGCGCGCCATCCCGGCCGGGGCCAGGCGGCGGGGCGTGGTGCCGCTGCCCGCCAGATCGGCCGAGGTGGCGCGGGCGGTGTCACCCAGGGTGAGACCGGCGCAAAGAAACAGCGTCGCCAGCGACAGCGCCCCGATCGCCAGCCAGCGCAGGCGGGCGCCGGTCCTTGGCGCGGGTTCTTCCGGAACCGGGCGGGCCTTGCCGCGCGCGGCCTGCAGCACATCCGCCATCTGGGCCCGCGACAGGAGACCGAGCGGCTCGGGCTCCAGAGGCGCGAGCAGCGCAGCCGGCGCCTCTTCCTCCGGCGAGGCTGCTTGCGGGGGGGTGATTGAATCTCCCATCAGCGGTTCTGGGGCAGCAGCGGCGGGCTCGGGTTCTGGTTCTGCCCTCACCGCCACGGCACCCAGGGACAGAAATTTCTCTTCCAGCGCCGCGATGGCGCGGGCCTGATCGCGGGCCGTCGTCTCGGCCCGCTGCTCCAGCGCATTCAGGGCCCGCTCGAAAACCCGCAAGCGGCGTTCCAGCCAGGCGTCCGGCAGCGCAACGCCCGGTTCCGGCGCCGAAGGCTGGGGCGCCATCAACCCGGCCAGCAGCGCGGCCTTGCCGGTGAAATGCGCGCGAAAGGCTTCGCGCGGCACGCCGGCCTCGGCGCACAGCATGGCGATGGAGAATTTCGCGTCGCCCCGCGCCAGCATGGTCCGCGCCGTGCCCAGCAATTTTGCCTTGTCGTCCAGATCGTTCTGATCCATCGCCGTCCCCAGCCAGAAGCGAAAGGCTACAGGCCGCCCGTTACCATCGCGGTGCCGTAATCGGCGCAATTCAAGGACAAGTTTAAGCGACCTTTAGCTTAGGTTCCGCGCTAGCCTTTGGCGCGGCGGCCATACAGCAGGGTCACATTGATGCGGCGGTTCTCATATCCGTCCTGGAAACGGATGGTGTCGGTTTCGTGGAACAGGTCGGAATCGAAGATCACCGCCCGATTGGCGCGGTAGGGCACGGTCACCGAGGTCGCGCCCGCATTCTTCAGAAAGATGCGAGGCGATTCCACGTCGCCATTATACTTGTCGAAGTCCCAGTCCAGCGGCGCGGCCTTGTCCCATACCACCAGCCCGCCATGCGCCGGATCGAGATTGGCCTCGTCCGGCGTGATCCAGAAATTGACGTTCACCGCCGCTTCATCGGCATGGATCTTGATGCCGCTCATGGCAGAATCATACTTGAACGCCCAAAGGTAACGCAGCGGGTTACCGCCAAAGATAGCGGGAAATATGTCGCGGAATTCGTCGGCGATCTGGGCCAGCAGTGGCGCGGCGAAGCCGTGCTCGGGAAAGGCGCCGAGATAGCCATCGTCATAGGCCTGGCGCCAGACATTGGAGCCCAGGCAAAAGCGCCGCAGCGCCGCCAGCGCCTCGGGCGTCAGCAGATTGTCAATCACCACCAGTTGCTGGTTGCTGGCGCGCCATTCGCCGGAGACTTTTTCGGCGTTGGCGGGATTGATCGCGGCCCCGGCAAGCTTTTCACCGCCATCGAGGAACAACGGGCCATCGACGCGGGCGCGGCTGCCTAGCCACGCCTGCTGCTCGGTATCGTGACGCGCCTTCTGCGGCAAGGCACCGGGCGGATTGCCCGCGCCGGAATTTTGCGCCGCCTGGCGGAAAATCGCGAAGCCTTCCGCCACCCGGTCGCTTTCGCACAGCACATGGCCGCGATAGTTCAAAAGTTCGGCATGGCCCGGTCGCAAGGCCAGAGCGCGGTCAAAACTGGCCAGCGCTTCACCGAACCGCTGCAACACCCGCAAGGTGATGCCCCGGTTCTTCCAGGTCTCGGCATTGTTCGGGTTCTGCGCCAGCGCCCGGTCGAAGCTGGCCAGCGCCTCGTCCTCGCGGCCCAGCTCGTGCAGCGCGTTACCCCGGTTGACCAGCGCGCCTTCATGCCCGGGCCGCAGCGCCAGCACCCGGTCATAGCTGGCCACGGCTTCCACCGGGCGCTTCATTTCCCGCAACGCGTTGGCGCGATTGAACAGCGCGTCGGCAAAATCGGGACGCGCCGCCAGCGCGCGGTCGTAGCTGGCCAGCGCTTCGTCGAAGCGGCCCATATTCTTGAGGACATTGCCGTAGTTCAGCAGCGCTTCGGGCACATCGGGACTCGCCTGCAGGGCCCGGCCGATCAAATCCAGCGCTTCGGCGTTGCGCCCCTGCTGCGCCCGCACCACCCCGAGCAGATGAAGCGGCGCGAAGGCGCCCGGCGCGGCCTCCAGCAGCTGGAGGTAAAGCCGCTCAGCCTCCGCCAGCTGGCCGCGCTGATGCGCGCCCACCGCCTGGGCATGAAGGGAAGACAAATCCATGCCCCGTTTTGGAATCTTGCCGGGCCAATGACAAGTCGCACCGAATTCAGGAACAGACGTCAGAACATACAGGGCTTGCGGTGTAGGAGGAGCTCAGCCGGCGCCGAAGGCGACGCGGCTGCTGGAGCACATTCTGGCCGCGGGGGCAGCAATCGCCGCCAGCCTAGCACAGGCGGCTCAATCCGGCTTCAGGGCGCGGCTCAGGAAGCGGGTGAGGTTCTCCACCAGCGCGGCGCGCGAACGCCCCGTGCGATGGGCTTCGCGGCTGGTCTGGTGCAGCGCACCCACGATGGCCTGGCCGATGATGCCGGCGTCGAAGGAGCGGCAGGCGCTGCCGTCGCGCGCGGCTTCGCGCACCATGTCGGCCCATTCCGCGCCCCATTGCGTCAGCAGCGAGCGGACCTCCACTCCTTCGGCATCGATCACCGCTTCGTCCGTCATGGCCGCGCGCAGCACGCCGGGATGGCTGTCGGAATAATCATAGATTGCGTGCAACGTCGCGGAGATGCGCTGTTCCAGCGACTGGCCGGGGCTGCGATGGGCGCCGACATGGGCATCCAGTTCCCGCCGCGCATCCTCGACAAAGGACAGGAAGCAGGCGCGCTTGTCGGGATAATGCAGGTAGAAAGTGCCATGACCAAGCCCGGCTTCGCGCGCGATGTCCTGCGGGCGGGTCGCGTCATAGCCGCGTTCCACGAACAATTTTCGCGCCGCCTGCTTCAACCGGGCAAGACTTTCCGGTTTCCGGCGATTGCTGGAAATGGGCGAAGAATCGAGAATGATAGCGGTACCGGACATGGGCTGACTTCACGCGCAGCGCAGGCGAAAGTCAACGATCCAAATTTCGCAAATGTATACAGCGCCGAAGAAAAACTTATTGCACCTGCGTAACGGCGTGCAGCCAGCCGCGATACAGCAGGTCGCGTTCACCCTTCTTCATCGCCGGACGAAAACGCCTGTCGAGCGCCCAACGGGCAGCGATGTCGCGTTCGCTTTTGAACAATCCCGCGCCCAAACCCGCCAGATAGGCGGCGCCAAGCGCCGTGGTCTCGGTCACCACTGGTCGATCCACCGGCAAGCCTGTGAGGTCGGCCAGGCGCTGGCAGAACCAGTCATTGGCCACCATGCCGCCATCCACTTTCAATGCTCGCAGACGCGAAAGACCGGCCGCCGCCATGTCGCGGCGCATCGCCTCCAGCAGGTCGCGGGTCTGGTAGCAAACCGCATCCAGCGCCGCGCGAACGATCTCCGCACGGCCGACATCGCGGGTCAGGCCCAGGATGGCCCCACGCGCGGCCGGATCCCAATAGGGCGCACCCAGGCCGGTAAAGGCGGGAACGAAGTAGAGGCCCCTCGCCGCCTTGGCGCGTTTGGCCAGGGCTTCGCTTTCGGGCGAACTGGCCAGGATGCCCAGTTCGTCGCGCAGCCATTGCACCACCGCGCCGGCGACGAAGATCGAGCCTTCTATGGCGTATTGCTGTTGCGCCAAGGCCGTCGCCAGCAGGCGATTGCGCGACTTCGGCACTTTGCGTCCGGTATTGACCAGCGCGAAACAGCCTGTGCCGTAGGTCGATTTCACATCGCCCGCCGCAAAACAGGCCTGGCCGAAACTGGCCGCCTGCTGGTCGCCGGCAACGCCCAGGATGGGAATGGCCGCGCCCAGCAACATGGGATCGGTGTGGCCGAAATCGCCGCGGCTTTCGCGCACCTCCGGCAGCATGGCACGTGGTACGCCGAACAGCTTGAGCAGCGAAGCGTCCCAGTCGCGGGTCTTCAAGTTCCACAACATGGTGCGCGACGCGTTGGTGACGTCGGTGGCATGCACGCGGCCCCTGGTCAGATTCCAGATCAGCCAACTATCGATGGTGCCAAAGGCAAGGTCGCGACCTTTCAGGCCTTTGACGTTCTTCAGCAGCCATTCCAGCTTGGTGGCGGAAAAATACGGATCGAGCAGCAAGCCGGTCTTGCGCGTGATCCCCGCCTCCAGTCCGCGCTTTTTCAGCGCCGCGCACCGCGCCGCGCCGCGCCGGTCCTGCCAGACGATGGCATTGTGAAGCGGCGCGCCGGTTTTCCGGTCCCAGATCAGCGAGGTCTCGCGCTGGTTGGTGATCCCGATGGCGGCAACGTCGCCCGCCTCCACGCCTTTCAGCACGGCCCGCGCGCAGGCCAGCGCCGCCTGCCATATCTCGCCCGGGTCATGCTCCACCCAGCCATTGGCGGGATAGATCTGGCGCAAGGGGACGCCATGGCTGCGCACGGGGCGGGCCTGGGAATCGAACAGGATCGCCCGGGTCGAGGTCGTCCCCTGGTCCAGGGCCAGGATGAAGCTTTTGTGCCGGTTCATGGGGCGAAAAGGCACACCAGTTCGCCTGCCCAAGGCAAGAGACTTAATCGGCTGTTAACAGTCGCCCTGTTAAAAAATGCCCGGAAAAGGCTGCAAAAGGCAGCTGTTTGCAGAAGGCATAGGGGATTCACGTGGGGCTTACCGCACACGACATGAGTGACATGGGCCGCCTGGCCCAGCTCGCCATGAACCCGCAATCGGGCGCCAGCCGCGAGGAGATTTACCTCGCCGTCGCCTCGCTCTACCGCATCCAGGGCGCCGGGCTGAACAACCGCGAACGCGAACTGATGCGCGAAATCCTCAAGCGCCTGACCCGTGACGTGGAAATGGCGATCCGCATTGCCCTGGCCGAGCGCCTGGCCGAAGATTCCACCGCGCCGCATGACCTGATCCTGCTGCTGGTGGACGACACCATCGAAGTGGCGCGGCCGCTGATCATCAATTCGCCGCTGCTTACCGAATCCGACGTGCTCAAGATGATCGCCGAAGCCGGCATCGGCCATCAGACCGCCGTGGCGGGCCGCCCCAATATCGGCGTACCGGTGACCGACGCGCTGACCAAGTGCGATGCGGAATCGGTGCTGGTGGCGCTGGTGCGCAACGCCACCGCCAGGATTTCCAGCAGCGGCTATGAAACGCTGGTGCAAAAGTCGCGCGCCATGTCCGGGCTGCAGGAGCCGCTGATCCGCCGCCCCGACCTGCCGCCGCAGCTCGCCACCAACATGTGCGAATGGGTGTCGGACGCCCTCAAGACCTACATCACGACCAACTACAAGATCGACGCCAGGGATGTGGACGCCGCCATGTCCAAGGCCAATGTGGTGCTCAAGAGCGAGCCCGCGGGACCCAAAACCCCGCCCGCCGACAGCGCCCAGAAACTGATCGAGAAGATGGCCGCCAGCGGCCAGCTCAAGGCCGGCTTCCTGATGCGGGTGCTCAGCCAGGGCCAGACCGACCTGTTCGACCTCGCCTTCTCCCGTCTTCTGGATATCGATCTGGGCCGCTTCCGCACCGCCTTTTATGAAGGCGGCGTGCGTCCGGTGGCGCTGTCCTGCCGTGCCGCGGGCATCGACCGTTCCGTGTTCCAGACCGTCTTCAACCTGTCGCGCCAGGCGCGCGGGCTGGCGCCCAACCTGAACGGCGCCGAGATACAGGCAGCGGACGCCATCTTCTCCGGCTTCACCCGCCAGACCGCGCTGGAAGAATTGCGCGCCGCCCTGCCGCAGTAAACTCCAACCCCCTCCGGTTTCAGCTTTCCGCGCAGCTACGCTGCGCACGCTGAAACCACCTCCCCCTTGTGGCGCTTCGCGCCAAGGGGGAGGCGGACCTGTGTATGTGTGCGTGTGTGGAACATGCTAGAGTGCTTGTCATGACCAGGCTTCATTTCACCGCCGCTCCCGACGCCGCCCAGGCCTTGGCGGACATGCGCGCCCGCCATGACGATGCGGGCCCCAAGGACGCCGACGTGATCGTCGCGCTGGGCGGTGACGGCTTCATGCTCCAGACCCTGCATGCCTTCACCGGCAAGGGAAAACCGATCTACGGCATGAACCTGGGATCGGTGGGTTTCCTGATGAACGAGTATCGCCAGGAAAACCTGCTCGACCGTCTCGCCGCTGCCGAAAAGGCCGAAATCCATCCCCTGAAGATGCAGGCGCACAGTCCCAAGGGTGTTACCGAGGCGCGCGCCTTCAACGAGGTCTCGCTGCTGCGCGAAACCCGTCAGGCCGCCAAGATCCGCATCATGGTCGATGGCAAGCCGCGCATTTCGGAACTGATTTGCGATGGCGTGCTGGTGTCCACGCCCGCCGGTTCCACCGCCTACAATCTCTCGGCGCACGGCCCGATCCTGCCCATCGACGCCGCCCTGCTGGCCCTGACGCCCATTTCCGCCTTTCGCCCCCGCCGCTGGCGCGGCGCGCTGCTGCCCCACCGTGCCAAGGTGCGGTTCGAGATACTGGAAAGCGTCAAGCGTCCCGTCAGCGCCGTGGCGGACGATTTCGAAGTACGCGACGTCAGCGCGGTGGACGTGGCCGAGGACCGCTCGATCGCCATGACCATGCTGTACGATGCCGGACATAACCTCGACGAGCGCATCCTCTCGGAGCAGTTTTCCGACTGATTGGCGGATTTCGGCGCAGAAACCGCTTTATTTCACTAAGCCTTAACGCCCATTAATGTAGTTTGGAAAAGCAGCGCCCCTCACCGGGGTCGCGTGGGTATGGGTGATGAGCGGCTATCGTTTCGACCGGCTGAAGGTACTCGTCGTGGACGACAATGCGCATATGCGCAAACTCGTCATCACCATCCTGCAGGCATTCGGCGTCACCCAGATTTTCGAAGCCGATGGCGGGGAAAAAGCCTGGGCCAAGCTGCGCGAAACCAATCCGGACGTGCTGGTGCTGGACTGGGTGATGGAAGGCATGTCGGGCATCGAGCTGGTGCAGAAAATCCGCACCGACCCGCAGACCCCCAACCCCTTCGTGCCGGTGATCATGCTGACCGGCCACACCCATATCGATCATGTGCGCCTGGCGCGCGATGCCGGCGTCAACGAATTCATCGCCAAGCCGGTATCGGTGAAGACGATGATGTCGCGGCTGGTGTCGGTGATCGAGCATCCCCGTCCCTTCGTGCGCACCGCCGCCTATTTCGGCCCATGCCGGCGCCGGCGCGGCGCCGACGAATATCGCGGTCCCGAGCGCCGTTCCGATTCCAAGCAGCAGGCAGCGGAGTAACACCCATGTCCCGTCAGCAACCCATCGAACTCTTCATGCCGCCCAACATGCTCAAGGCCAAGGTTGGCGGCGGGCTGGGCGGCGTCGACATGGCCGCGATGAAGCGCGCGGAAGGCGCGCTGGACAATCTCAAGTCAGAGTTCAGCGACTGGATCGCCGAGGATGTGAAAGTCCTGCTCACGGCGCGGGCGCGCTTCGCCGAGGGCCCCGACGACGCCTCGCGTGGCGCCCTGATGCGCGCCGCCCATGACATCAAGGGTCAGGCCGCGACCTTCAATTTCCCCCTGATCGCGCGCGTCGCCGGATCGCTGTCGCGCCTGATCGGCGAGCTGCCGGAAAGCCAGGCCCTGTCGCTCGGCCTGGTGGATGCGCATGTCAACGCCATCCAGGTGATCCACCGCCAGGGCATCCAGGACACCAACGACAAGATGGCCCAGACGCTGTGCGCCGAGCTGGATGCGCGGGTGGAAGAGACGCTAAAGCCTAGGAAGTAGATTTCTTCGAGTCGGAAAACAGGCTCAGCAGGCCTGAGTTGAACGACAGCGCCGAACTCGGCGTGGAATTTCCATTCCCCAGCCCGAACAGGTTTCCGAACAGGCTTTGGCCGCCGCGCGGCTGCCAGTTCATCACACTCGCCAGCAGGATCTGGATCTCGTCATTCTGCGCCGTCGCCACATGGGCGCGCGCCTTGTCCGGCGTCGGGGCGGTTGCGGGAGATGGGGTGATGTCGGCCAGAGTCACGACGCGCACCGTGTCCTTGGCGCCCGGCTGGCGCAGCGCCCAGTCATAGACTTCACGCACCGATTTGGCGCGTCCGTCCGCATGATAGAAAACCGACTTGTTGGCGCCGGCGGCCTGGGGGAACTGCACCGCGGCGCTGGCGCCGGGATCCTTTTCCGCCAGCCGGATGAGTTTGGTGGCGGCATCGGGCCCCAGAAAATGCGCGGCATAGAGTTCGCCGCCGCAGATCTCGCGGCCGAGACTGGCCTGAAGCTGGCCCTGGGTAGACTTGGCATGCTCGCCCGCCATAAGCGCGCAGAGCTGGGGGTCCTTGCGCAGCGCCAGGATGGACTGCTTGACCGAGGCATCGGCGCGATAGCGTCCGTTGGCATCGCGGCTGATGGCATTGGCCAGATTGCCGATGCCATGCTGGGCGCCATGCTCCTTCACCAGTCCCAGCCAGGTCTGGTCGATGAACTGGAACAAGCCGGTGGCCGATGACGTCGAAGATTGCGCGTTGGGCTTGAGGCTGGATTCGCGCATCGCGGTGCCCAGCAGGTAATGGAAATCCGAACCCGTCGTGGCCGCCGCATGTTTCAGCGCGGCCAGCACGGATGAACGGTCTGCTGCCCCTGAGGCGTCTGCCTGCATGAGGGGAATGTCGGTCTTTATGGTTAACCGTTCCTTACCGCCCGATCAGCCCTGCTTCAGAGCCAGCGCCAGCGGGGATTCGTCCGGCTTGGGCCAGGCCAGCGGATCGCTATGGCCCCAGACCGGCCCCGGCCAGGCCGGATCGCCCTTGCGGCGGCCCACGACATGGACATGGAGCTGCGGCACCATGTTGCCCAGATTGCCGACATTGATCTTCTCCACCCCCGGCAGGGTGCGCACGATCTTCGACAGTTTCACGATCTCGCTCATCATTTGCGCCTGATCGGCAGGGTCCAGATCGCACATCTCGATCACGCCGGGACGGCGCGGCACCAGGAGGCCCCATTGATAGCGCGCATCGTTGTAGAGAAAGACGCGGCTCAGCGGCCAGTCGGCCAGCTGGTGGGTCAGCGAGGTGATCACCGGATCCACGGCAAAATCGGTCATGCAAATCTCCTCAGGAAAACCTTTTGGGGTCAAAGGCCGGATTGATCTTGTTCTTTCCCAGCACCATGCCGGCCATCAGGTCCGCGATGGCGGGCGCCAGCAGGATACCATTGCGGAACTGTCCGCCCGCCACAAAAATATTGCTCCGGAGCCGTCCCAGCAGGGGCAGGCCATCGGGGCTTTTGGGCCTGAGGCCAGCCCAATGGTCCGTCAGCGTCCAGTGCCTGAGGGCGGGAATCAGGCTTTGCGCCCTCGCCCGCAAGTCATCGCGCACGGCGGGCGACAGGCTGGTGTCGAAACCGCTCTCCTGCATGCTGGCACCCACCAGCAGGCGCTTTTCGCCGCCCTGTTCGCGCGGCACCATATAGACGCCGTTCCCCCAGATCACCGGACCCGGCAAGGCATCGCTGGCCGGTGGCATCAGGGCAATCATCTCGCCCTTGACCGGGGTGATGGGGATATCCCCCAGCAGACCGCTCCAGGCCCCCGCCGCGATCACGATGGCGTCGGCATGGTGGCGGCCATAGGGTGTCATCACCGAGGCCGCGCTGCCCCGCTCCTCGATGGTCACGGCCGCTTCCTGTGGAAGAAGAATTCCGCCCGCCTTGAGGAAGGCGATGGTCAGGGCCTCGCCCAGCACCCGGTTGTCGACCCGGGCCTCGTCCGCCACCCACAGCCCGCCGGGAATGTCACCCGCCAGCATGGGGACCAGCGCCCGTGCCCCGGCGCCATCCACGACAGCACCCCGGCTGCGCATGGCCTCAAGCTGGGCGGCATCGCCGGCCAGCAGGAGCGCCCCGCCCCGGACAAAGCCGACCCCCGTGCCGCTGGCCTGTTCGAGTTCGGCGGCGAAGCCGGGCCACAGGCTGTCCGAATGGAGGGCGAAGGTGCGCTCCGGCTCCCCTGCCTCTTCCAGCTCGGCGGTCACGGCCAGCATGCCCGCCGCCGCCCAGGTCGCGCCCTGCACCGGCTGCCCCCGGTCGAGAATGGTGACCTGTGCTCCGGCCTGCAAAAGCCGCCAGCCGATGCCCAGGCCCGCTACGCCGGCGCCGACAATCACGACCTTCATGACTGATTTCATGCTTGGCCCCGCGCCACGCCCTGCCCTACCGAGACAAACACCATGACACCAACAACATAGGCCAAGAGGCTAAAGTGATCTGAGAGGATACATGCGACCATGAATGCCGCCGCGACCAGCCAGGTGACAATAGAAACATATCCCCGTCCCAGCACCGTCAGGACGCTGAGGGCGAACATCAGGAACATCGCCGCCATCGCCCGCGGCGGTTCCGCCAGCGCAAAGCCGAACGGGATCAGCAGAAGTCCCAGCGGCAGGATAGGGAGCGCGGGCCGGCCTTCGCGGCGGGCCGAGGCCTCGCCTGCTCCGGCGGCCAGGACGCCCGCCAGCAGCAGGACGCCGCCGACCCAAGAATGATGCAGCGCGACCGCCACCGCCGCCGCCAGCAGCGCGCCCGCCGCCGCCGTGCGCCATGCCCAGGCCGGAACCTCCGGCAGGCGCGGGCCCAGCCGGTCAAACAGCAGGTCGGGGTTGGGAACGGTCATGGGGCTTCTATAGCGTCCGGCAGGCACTATGTAACGGATACGCCCCCGGACCGTATGGTGGGGGCGATCATCGGAGATGCGGATCATGGAAAAGGCAACATTTGGCGCGGGCTGCTTCTGGGGGGTGGAGGATTTCTTCCTGCAGGTGCCCGGGGTCAGCGATGCGGCCAGCGGCTATGCCGGCGGCAGCACCGACAGCCCGACCTACCGCCAGGTCTGCGGCGGCGACACCTATCACGCCGAAGTCGTGGAGGTGACGTTCGATCCGGCCCAGGTCTCCTATGCCACCCTGGTCGACCTGTTCTTCCGGATGCACAATCCCACCACCCGCGACCGCCAGGGGCCGGATGTCGGCACCCAGTACCGGTCGGTGATCTTCACCCACGGCCCGGAACAGGCGCGCATCGCCGCCGAGCGCAAAGCCGCGGTCGATGCCTCGGGAAAATGGAAGACGCCGGTTGTCACCCAGATCGAGCCCGCGCCCACCTTCTGGAAGGCCGAGGAAAGCCATCAGCGCTATTTCCAGAAGCACGGCGGGCATTGCCATGTCAGCTATGCGGAACTGGCGAACGAATAGCTATTTGCCGCTGGCGCCGCGCACGCTGAACGTCGTTGCCAGGCGGGTACCGTCGGACAAATGCAGCACCACCGGCACCTTGCCGCCGATCTTCATCAGCGATGTGGGACGCATGCACATCAGGTGAAGACCGCCGGGCGCGAAGCTGACCTTGTCCCCTGCCCGCACATCCACCTTGTCGACCATTTCCATCCGGCTCATGCCGCCCGTGCTGCTGGACTTGTGCATCATCACCGTGCTGCAGCCGTCGGACTGCGCCCCCAGGATGGCGAGATCGCTTTTGCCGCTGTTGTGGAGATTGAAATAGCCGCCCGCCGGCAGCGTGCCCGGCAGGGCGCGGAACCAGGCATCAGTGACATTGACGGACGCGGCGGACGCCGGTGCCGTCAAGGCCAGAAGAATCGCAAGACTAAGCCGCTGCTTCACGTTCCGCTTTCTCCTCATTCAGGCGCATGGTCACCAGCACCACGATCATGGCGGCAAAGCTGGTCAGCGTGCCCGGCAGCCAGATGATCAGCCCGCCATAATGCTGATCGTTCAGGGCGGTCATGTCCATGACCCGGCCACAGATTTCATAGACCGGATAGATGTCGCGCTCGGTCAGGGACAGGATGGCGCCCAGCACCATCTGGGGCAGCTCGATCACCAAAATAAGCAGCGCCCGCATCAGGTGCGACAGGCGCGCCGGGGGCTTGGCGCGGCTGTCCAGGATCAGCGCCCAGAACATCACGCCGTTGATGGCCATGGTCCAGTTCATAAACTCGTAGATCCAGGCGTCCAGCATCACCCGGGTGTGAATCTGCGGGATCAGCCAGAAATAGAGCAGCGCCACGAACAGGAACGGCGCCATCACCGGATGCTGCAGAAACGACAAGGTCCCCTGCACGGGACGCGAGGCGACCACGGGCTTGAGGAAATCCGGCATGCCGGCCAGCAGCACCGGCCCACTCATGCCCAGCGCAATGAAGAAGGCGCCGAAATGGTGCAGCACGAAATGCGCCGCCCGGTGCACGAAGAACATGTGCTGGGCGTAGTAATCGATCTGGGTCTGCAGCACGATCCAGAAGCTGGCGATGCCCAGCAAAAAACACAGGCTGCGCCACAGCGGCGGATGCTGGTCTTTCGGCAATACGCGCAGACCGCGCGCGAACCAGCCCAGCGTCAGCCCGGTCGCCAGATAGATCGGCCAGGAAAATTCCCACGGCATCCAGAACGGCAGGTCGGCAGGGTAGAAGCGGCAGATCCACCAGATCACCGCACCCAGCGCCAGCAGCGCGGCATACCAGACCCAGGCGCGCATCAGGACTTGTCCATCAGGCGGGCAACGTCGTCACGGTCTTCGCGCAGCAGCCCGGCGCGCGCGCCTTCACGGTCGGTCGCGGTGCGGTTCTGGCTGAGCTTGCTCTTTCCTTCCAGCGTGGTGATGGAAAGCTCGAAGCCGACAATGGCGCGCAGCTGTGCATCGACATAGCTGGTAGGCGCATCGCTCACCGCCCATGGTTCTTCGCGCGGCGTTTCATGGGCGTTGCTGAGCGCGGTGACATGGGTACGTAGCCAGTCGGCATCCTGGATCCAGCGGATGGTTCCGCGCGCATGCACGGTAAGATAATTCCAGGTCGGAACGACCTTGCCGGTCTCCGCCTTGCTGGGATACCAAGTGGGCGAGACATAGGCATGCGGACCGAGGAAAATCGCCAGCGCTTCCCCTGCCACGTCTTTCCAAACGGGATTGGCGCGCGCGACATGGCCGCGCAACACCCCGTCACCAAGCAGCATGGGAAGATGGTTGGCCGTCAGTGCCGGTGTCACCAACGTGGCGAACGCGATCTCCCGCATCGCCTGATGCAGCACATCGGCGCGGTCTTCGCGGAAATGATCGGGCACGTACATGGCTTATCCTTGGGGCGCGATACTATGCGCCTCGCCCCTTCGCGCCCAGCGTGATAAAGACGCGGTCCCATGAAGATTTTCCGCCTTTTTCCCGCCCTTATTTTTGCGCTGGCGCTGGCCGGCTGCTCCGACGCGCCGCCCTGGCACATGACCGATATTTCCGGGGGCATGCCCAAGCTGAAATTCCACATGAGCTCGGGCGGCAAGCCCGTCACGGCGGAGGATTTCCGCGGCAAGGTGGTGGCGCTCTATTTCGGCTTCACCCACTGCCCCGATATCTGCCCCGGCACGCTGGCCAACCTGACCGACGCGCTGGCCAAGGTGAACAGCCCGGACACCCGCATCCTGTTCGTTACGGTCGATCCGGACCGCGACACCGATCAGGTGATGGCGGAGTATGCGGCCGCCTTCACGCCGCAGATGGTGGGCTTGCGCGGCGGGCGCAATGAACTGGCCAACCTCGCCCGCACTTGGCGCATCGCCCATTCCGTCGACAAGGGGCCGCCCTATGAGGTCAACCATTCCAACGCGGTCTATTTCTTTGACCGCGAAGGGCGCACGCGTCTGGTCACCACCGACACCAGCGATACCGCCGCGGTGGCCGAGGACGTCAGGCGCCTGCTGAATTAAATGTGGAGCGCGGCCTTGTCGGCTGCCAGCACCGCTTCATGCATCATCTCGGAAAGCGTCGGATGCGGGAAGATGGTGTGCGACAGCTCGGCGTCGGTCAGTTCACCTGACTTGGCCACGACATAACCCTGGATCAGCTCGGTGACTTCGGCGCCGATCATGTGCGCGCCCAGAAGCTCGCCGGTGGTCTCGTCGAACACCGTCTTGATCAGGCCTTCAGGTTCGCCCAAGGCGATGGCCTTGCCGTTGCCGATGAAGGGGAACTTGCCGACCTTGATCTTGCGGCCGGACTCTTTCGCCTTGGCTTCGGTCATGCCCACCGATGCCACCTGCGGCCAGCAATAGGTGCAGCCCGGCACGTTGGCGGTGTTGAGCGGATGCACGCCCTTCACGCCCGCAATCTTCTCGGCCACGATCACGCCTTCATGCATGGCCTTGTGCGCCAGCCAGGGGCCGCCGACCAAATCGCCGATCGCCCAGACGCCGTCGACGCCGGTTTCGCCATACTTGCCGGCGACGATGTGGGTCTTCTCGACCTTGATGCCCGCGGCTTCCAGTCCGATATTCTCGACATTGCCGACAATGCCCATGGCGAGGATCACGCGGTCGACCGTGACTTCCTCGGTCTTGCCGGCCTTGTCCTTCAGGGTGCAGGTGACATTGTCCGCGCCCTTTTTCAGCGCCGTCACCGTGGTGCCGAGCTTGAGCTTCATGCCCTGCTTGGTGAAGGCCTTGGCGGCCAGCGCCGAAATTTCCTCGTCTTCCACCGGCATCACCCGGTCCAGCACTTCGACCACGGTCACGTCCGCACCCAGCGTGCGATAGAAGCTGGCAAATTCGATGCCGATGGCGCCCGATCCGACGACCAGCAGAGACTTGGGCATGGAGGGCGGCACCATGGCTTCGCGGTAGGTCCAGACCAGCAGTCCGTCGGGCTCAAGCCCCGGCAAGGTACGCGCGCGGGCGCCGGTGGCCAGCACGATGTTCTTGGCGGTGTAGTCGGCAGGCTTGCCGTCCTTGGTGACCGACAGCTTGCCCTTGCCCGCCAGCTTGGCCTCGCCCGCGATCACGGTGATCTTGTGCTTCTTCATCAGGCCGGCGACGCCGCTGGAGAGCTGCTGCGACACGGCGCGGCTGCGGGCGACGATCTTGGCGATGTCGAACTTGAAATTGTCGGCGCTGATTCCGTACTCGTTCAGCCGGTGCAGCATGTGCCAGATCTCGCTGGAACGCAGCAGCGCCTTGGTCGGGATGCAGCCCCAGTTCAGGCAGATGCCACCCATGCGGTCGCGTTCGACCACGGCGGTCTTCAGGCCAAGCTGGGCGCAGCGGATGGCGCAGACATAGCCGCCAGGGCCGCCGCCAACCACGATCACGTCGAAGCTGGTGTCGCTCATAGCAGCATGGAGGCCGGTTCCTCGATGAAGGCCTTGAGCGTCTGGAGGAACTTGGCGCCGGTGCCGCCGTCCACCACGCGGTGGTCGGCCGACATGGTCACCGTCATCACCGTGGCGACCTCGATCTTGCCGTTCACGACAATGGCGCGCTCTTCGCCCGCGCCCACCGCGATGATGCAGCTCTGCGGCGGGTTGATGATCGAGGTGAAGTTCTTGATGCCGTACATGCCCAGGTTGGAAACCGAGAATCCGCCGCCTTCATACTGGTTGGGCTTGAGCTTCTTGGCCTTGGCCAACCCGGCGAGTTCCTTCACTTCGTTGCTGATCTCGACCAGGCCCTTGGTCTGGGCCTTGAAGATGATCGGGGTGATCAGGCCGAAGTCGAGGGCCACGGCGACGCCAACATCGGCATCCTTGTGCTTGAGGATCGCGGTATCGGTCCAGGAGGCGTTGACGTCCGGATGCTTCATCAGCGCCATGGCCGACGCCTTCATGATGAAGTCGTTGACCGACAGCTTGTAGGCCGGGACCTTGTCTTTGCCCTTGGGAGCCGCGGCATTCATCTTTTCGCGCACCGCCATCAGGGCGCTGAGATTGCAATCCACCGTCAGGTAGTAATGCGGGATCAGCGTCTTGGCCGAGGTCAGGCGCTTGGCGATGGCCTTGCGCATGGAGTCGTGCGGTATTTCTTCGTAAGAACCCGCCGGATAGAGCAGACGCGCATCGGGCAGCGGCGTGACGCCGGGGATGCCCGCACCACCCGCAGGCGCAGCGGCACCGGCGGCAGGCTTGGCCGCGCCGGGCTTGGCATTCTCGACATCGGACTTGACGATACGGCCGCGCGGGCCGGTGCCGGAGACGGCGGACAGATCGATGCCTTTGGAAGCGGCAAGACGCTTGGCCAAGGGCGATGCGAAAACGCGCGCGCCATCATTCTTGGCTGCAGGCGCAGCAGCCGGCGCTGCCTTGGGTGCATCGGCTTTCGGCGCGGACTCCGCCTTCACCGCAGCCTTGATGTCCTTCATCGCGGCGGGAATATCGACTGCGGCGCCGGCCTTCTCGCCTTCGGCCAGCAGCACGGCGATGGGCGCATTCACTTTCACGCCCTCGCTGCCTTCGGCGACCAGTATCTTGCCGATGGTGCCTTCATCCACCGCTTCGAATTCCATGGTGGCTTTGTCGGTCTCAATTTCGGCCAGGATGGTGCCGGACTTGACCACATCGCCTTCCTTGACCAGCCACTTGGCCAGCTTGCCCTCCTCCATGGTGGGCGACAGCGCGGGCATCAGGATGTTCGTCGCCACGGCCTATTCCTTGTAGCTGACGGACTTGACCGCCGCGATCAGGTCTTCGACCGTCGGCAAGGCAAGCTTTTCGAGATTGGCGGCATAGGGCATCGGCACGTCCTTGCCCGTCACCTTGGTCGGGGGCGCGTCGAGATAATCGAACGCTTCCAGCGCGACCTGGGCGCAGATTTCCGAACCGATCGAGCAGATCGGCCAACCCTGTTCCATGGTGACGATGCGGTTTGTCTTCTTCACGCTGGCCAGAACCGTGCCCATGTCCAGCGGGCGCAGGGTGCGCAGGTCGATCACTTCGGCATCGATCCCCTCTTCCGCCAGCCTGTCGGCGGCTTCCAGCGCCTGGCCGACAGTGATGGAGTAAGCGACGATGGTGACATCCTTGCCCGGACGCACGATGCGCGCCTTGCCGATCGGCAGCACGAAGTCATCCAGCTTGGGCACCGGGAAACTGCGGCCGTAAACGATTTCATTTTCCAGGAAGATGATCGGGCTGCCATCGCGGATGGCGGCCTTGAGCAACCCCTTGGCGTCGGCGGCGAAATAGGGCGCGATCACTTTCAGGCCGGGGACCGACGCATACCAGGCCGAATAGTCCTGGCTGTGCTGGGCGCCGACGCGGGCGGCCGCGCCGTTGGGGCCGCGGAACACGATCGGGCTGCTCATCTGGCCGCCGGACATGTAACGGGTCTTGGCGGCGGAGTTGATGATCTGGTCCATCGCCTGCATGGCGAAGTTCCAGGTCATGAATTCGACAATGGGCTTGAGGCCATCGAACGCCGCGCCGATGCCAAGGCCGGTGAAGCCGTGTTCGGTGATCGGCGTGTCGATCACGCGGCGTTCGCCGAACTCTTCCAGCAGGCCCTGCGAAATCTTGTAGGCGCCCTGATACTGGGCGACTTCCTCGCCCATCAGGAACACCAGCTCGTCGCGGCGCATTTCCTCGGCCATGGCGTCGCGCAAGGCGTCGCGCACGGTCTGGGTGACGAATTCGGTGCCTTCGGGGATTTCCGGGTCGGCGGCGACTTCGGTCTTGGGCGCGGCGACCTTTTCGCCGCCCTTGTCGGCGACAGCCTTGTGATCTTCACCGGCGGGAGCTGCGGCTTCCTTCTTGGCCTTCTTCGCCGGCGCGCCGGCGCTTTCGCCGTCGGCCAGAAGCGTGGCGATGGGCGAATTGACCTTCACCCCTTCGGTGCCTTCGGACACCAGGATTTCGCCGATGGTGCCTTCATCCACCGCTTCGAATTCCATGGTGGCCTTGTCGGTCTCGATCTCGGCCAGGATGGTGCCGGACTTGACGGTGTCACCCGCCTTGACCAGCCACTTGGACAGCTTGCCCTCTTCCATGGTGGGCGACAGCGCGGGCATGAGAATTTCGGTGCTCATCAGGCGTAAATGTCCGTGTAAAGCTCAGCCACGCCCGGTTCCGGGCTTTCGGTGGCGAATTCGGCGCTGGCAATGACGATGGCTTTCACCTGCGCGTCCAGCGCCTTCATGTCTTCGGCGGTCATGATGCCGCGCTCGATCAGCTTCTTGCCGAAATTCTCGATCGGATCGCGCTTCTCGCGCACCTCGGTGAGTTCTTCCTTGGTGCGGTACTTGGCGGGGTCGGACATCGAGTGGCCGCGATAGCGGTAGGTCTTCATTTCCAGGATGATCGGGCCCTTGCCGGCGCGGCAATGGGCCATCGCTTCTTCGCCGGCCTTCTGCACCGCTTCGACATCCATGCCGTCCACCTGGACGCCCGGAATGCCGAAGGAGGCGCCGCGCTTGGAGAAGTCGGACACCGCCGAGGACCGCTCGACGCTGGTGCCCATGGCGTACTGGTTGTTCTCGATCACATAGATGACCGGCAGCTTCCATAGCTCGGCCATGTTGAAGCTTTCATAGACCTGGCCCTGGTTGGCCGCGCCGTCGCCGAAATAGGTCAGGCAGACGCTCTTGTTGCCGCGATACTTGTTGGCGAATGCCAGGCCCGTGCCCAGCGGCACCTGGGCACCGACGATGCCATGGCCGCCATAGAATTTCTTTTCGCTCGAGAACATGTGCATCGAGCCGCCCTTGCCGCGCGACAGGCCGGTGGAGCGGCCCGTCAGTTCGGCCATCACCGCCTTGGGATCGATACCGGCGGCCAGCATGTGGCCGTGGTCGCGATAGGCGGTGATCTGCTGGTCACCTTCCTGGGCGGCGCCCATCAGGCCGACCACCACGGCTTCCTGGCCGATATAGAGGTGGCAGAAGCCGCCGATCAGGCCCATGCCGTAAAGCTGACCGGCCCGCTCCTCGAAGCGGCGGATCAACAGCATGTCCGAATAGAGTTTTTTGGATGAGTCCGAATTGCTTTTGGGGGCGTCGGGCATGGGCGTTTGGGGTGCCGTTTTTTGATTTTTGAAAGCCAAGGAAACGGTTTGTTGCAAGCCCCGGCAGGCTTGGCAAGAGCGTTGTTATTTTATTGCGCTGCGAAAGCGAACAGTGTTCGCGCCTGCGCAATCCTTGCGCAGAGGTAGGGTCAAGACGCGCAATTTTCGGATGGTTTAGCGGGCCGTTCTTGAAACGGCGACCTGGTTCGGCGCGGCGGTCATCAATTCGGTCCGGGCGAGTTCTTCCACCAGATCGGGGTCGGCGCCGTTGTTTTCCATCAGGGCGATGCGATGTTCCAGCCGGGCGCGGCTGTCCTTGAGCTCGGCCAGTTGCTGCTGCTTCAGGCCCAGTTCGGCCTGGGTGTTCTGCAGGGAAAGAATGCCCCGATCACCCCAGATGGCGTAGCTGCCGAAATAGCCGACCACCGCCAGGCTGATGGCCGGGACGATGAGAACGCCGAAAAATCGGGAGACCGAACGCTTGATTCGCATTACCCCAACGAATCACACACTGATTCGCGCCGTCAAGAGAAAATGGGTAAAGGATTCAAGGAACTTAGCCTGAGTCGCTTTAAGGATTAGGCCCTGAGGATCGAACGCCCGGCATAGATGGCCGTGTCGCCCAATTGTTCCTCGATCCGCAAAAGCTGGTTGTACTTGGCCAGGCGGTCGGACCGGGCCAGCGAACCGGTTTTGATCTGGCCGCAATTGGTCGCCACCGCCAGGTCGGCGATGGTGGAATCCTCGGTTTCGCCGGAGCGGTGGCTCATCACCGCCTTATAGGCGGCCTTGTGCGCCATCTCGACCGTGTCCAGGGTTTCTGTCAGCGAGCCGATCTGGTTGACCTTGATCAGGATGGCGTTGGCGGTCAGCTGGTCGATGCCCTGCTTCAGGCGCTTCACATTGGTGACGAACAGGTCGTCGCCCACCAGGTTGACGGTCTTGCCCACCGCGTCGGTCAGGCCCTTCCAGCCGGCCCAGTCGTCCTCGGCCATGCCGTCTTCGATGGAGACGATGGGATAGCGCTTGCACAGGTCGGCATAGACCTTGACCATCTCGCCGGGCGACAGCGACTTGCCCTCGCCTTCCAACTCATACTTGCCGTTCTTGAAGAATTCGGTCGAAGCCGGGTCCAGCGCGAAAAAGACGTCGTCGCCCAACTTGTAGCCGGCCTTTTCGACGGCCTTGGAAATGAAGGTCAGCGCTTCATCGGGCGATTTCAGGTTGGGGGCGAAGCCGCCCTCGTCACCGACATTGGTGTTGTGGCCGGCATCGGCCAACTGCTTCTTCAGGGTATGGAAGATTTCCGCGCCCATGCGCAGTGCCTCGCGGAACGACGACGCGCCCACCGGCATGATCATGAATTCCTGGAAGTCGATCGGATTGTCGGCATGGGCGCCGCCATTGATGATGTTCATCATCGGCACCGGCAACACCTGCGCCTTGGCGCCGCCGACATAGCGGTATAGCGGCAGGTTCGCGGCATTGGCGGCTGCCTTGGCCACGGCCAGGCTGACGCCCAGGATGGCGTTGGCGCCCAGCCGGGCCTTGTTGGCGGTGCCATCGAGCGCGATCATGGTGCGGTCGATCTTGACCTGGTCCTGGGCATCCAGTCCGCCCAGCGCGTCGAACAGTTCGCCGTTGACCGCGGCAACCGCCTTTTCCACGCCCTTGCCGCCGTAGCGCTTGCCGCCGTCGCGCAGCTCGACCGCCTCATGGGCGCCGGTCGAGGCGCCGGACGGCACCGCGGCGCGGCCGAAGCTGCCGTCTTCCAGCCGCACATCGACTTCGACGGTGGGATTGCCCCGGGAGTCGAGGATTTCGCGGCCGATAATGTCGATGATGGCAGTCATGGGGGAACTCCCTTAGTCTGGCGGGGTTCTAAGCGAGTGCGCAGCGCCAAACAAGGCACGGCGACTTTGGGGGATACTTATGAGCATTGCCGCACCCGCCATGATCCTGACCGGTTTCGTCACCCTGGCGGCGATCCTGATCACGCTGGGCTTTGCGATATTGGTGGGCCGGACCCGTTCGCGGGTGCGGATCGATGCCCCGGCCATGACCGGTCACCCCGACCTGGAACGCGCCCTGCGCATCCAGGGCAACACGGTGGAGCAGATCGTGATCTTCCTGCCGGCCCTGTGGCTGGCGGCGCTCTATTTCCAGGGCTGGCTGCCGCCGATCATCGGCGGGGTCTGGTGCCTGGGGCGCATCATCTATGCGCTGGCCTATGGCACCCACAAGCAGCGTCTGCCCGGCTTTGCGCTGACGGTGCTGCCCAGCGTGATCCTGATCGTCCTGGCGTTTATCGGATTGTTCGGAGCGTGGACGGCTTCGGCCGTCTAACGCTTTACGATCGCGTCAATCTCAACCAGCTGCTCCAGCAGCGCGGGGAAATCTTTCAGCTTGACCATGTTGGGCCCGTCCGACGGCGCGTTGTCGGGATCCTGATGCACTTCCATGAAGACGCAGGCGACCCCTGCCGCGACCGCGGCACGCGCCAGATACGGCACCATGGTGCGGTCGCCGCCTGACTTGTCGCCCTGACCGCCCGGCTGCTGCACCGAATGGGTGGCGTCGAACACCACCGGGGCGCCGAAGCTGGCCATGATGGGCAGCGCCCGCATGTCCGACACCAGCGTGTTGTAACCGAAGGAGACACCGCGCTCGGTCACCAGCACATTGGGATTTCCCGCGCCGGTGATCTTGGCGATCACATTCTTCATGTCCCAGGGCGAGAGGAACTGGCCCTTCTTCACATTGACGCATTTGCCGGTATGGGCGGCGGCGACCAGAAGGTCGGTCTGGCGCGACAGGAAGGCGGGAATCTGCAGCACATCCACCGCCTGGGCCACGGCGGCGCACTGGTCGCGCTCATGCACATCGGTGAGAACCGGCAAGCCGAACTTGGAACGGATGTCGGCGAAAATCGGCAGCGCATTTTCCAGCCCCATGCCGCGCGCGGTGGCGGCGCTGGTGCGGTTGGCCTTGTCGAAACTGGTCTTGTAGATCAGCCCGACGCCCAGCCGGGTGCAGGCCTCCTTCAGCGCGCCCGCCATGTCGAAGGCATGGCTGCGGCTCTCTAACTGGCAGGGTCCGGCGATGATGGTGAGCTTGCAGGCATTGCCGACTTCGACATCACCCAGTGTGACGATGCTGTTGGGGGTCATGGCCGCCCTTATAGAGGCTGGCGCATCAACGCGAAAGGCCGCGATGTTTAGGGTATGGCGGCGGCGGCGGCGATGCTGAGCGGGGTGGAGAGCGGGTTCATCAACTGCATGGCGTCGGCGAACAGGGTGGTATTGACCCGCACCACGTCACCCGGACGGATCGAGGTCGAGCGGTCCACCGGCATCTTCACTTCGGTGTTGGAGCCTTCGCGGCGGATATAGATCGAGCTTTCCACCGCGCTGGGCGTATAGCCGCCGGCCAGCGCGATCGCGTTCAGCGCGTTCATGTTGTTGACATAGGGATACTCGCCCGGCTTGGCGACGGCGCCGATGATGTAGAAAGGCCGATAGGTGGCGACCTGCACCGAAACCCGCGGCTGCCTGAGATAGCCGCGGCTGAGGCTGCTGGCGATGGCGGCCTCCAGCTGCGAGGAGTTCAGGCCGGCGGCGCGCACATTGCCGATCAGCGGCAGGCGCAGGAAGCCCGAACCGTCGATGGTGTAATCGCCTGACAGATCAGCTTCCTCGAACACGGTCAGCTTGAGCTTGTCGCCCGGGCCCAGAACATAGTCGGCATTCTCGGGGCGGATGGCCGGCTGGTAATTGCCGCCCTGGTAATAGTTGTAGGCGGAGTCCTGAGGCTGCGCGAAAGGCGTCGGGGCCGAGCCCTGCCCGGGCTTGTAGCCATAGGGCGTCGACGCTGCGACCTGCGGATAGGCCGTCGGCTGCGGCGGGCGATATTGCGGCTGCTGATATTGGGGCTGCTGATACTGCGATTGATATTGCGGCTGGGGCGGCTGATACGCGGGCTGCTGGTACACAGGCTGCGGCTGATAGGCAGGCTGCGCGCCATAGGCGGGCGCGGGTCCGGCATTGTAGCCGCCGGCGGCAGGAACATAACCGTTGGCCACCGGCTGCGTTGCATAACCGGTGGGCGCAGGCGGCGCATAGGGACTGACGGGCGCGGCGCCATAACCGGGAGCCGGCTGATAATAGCCGCCGCCGACCGGCGCGGCATTGTAGCTGTTGTTGGCGGCGGCCGCCGGACTGTAGGCGGGGCCGCCGGGTTCAGGAACCGGTACGCGGCCATAGCCCGAAACTCCGCCCGCATTGGACGGCGCCGGCAGCGGCTTGATGCCATAGCCGTCCAGATTCTCGGCGCGCACGTTTCCGAACGCCGCAAACAGCAGCATGACCGCCATCACAAGCGTGGCGGCGCGCACAAGAAGTAAAGAGAAGGGCTGGCCCATGCGCCGATCCTATAGGCGGGCAAGTTACTTATTTCCTACGCGCTTTAAGGTTGCAGTTAAGGAACCATTAAGGTCCTTAAACCGGCATGGACCAGCCAGAATTGTTCGCGGTTTGCCTGGCCCGCCGCTAGCCCGCGATGCCGACAGCGGTCGATATCGCCCCGGCGGTGAAGGCCATGATGCTGAGCACGCTGGTGGCGATCGCGAACAGGCGAATCTTCTTGGACAGCGGCGGGATGACGCCGCGGCCATGTTCGGTGGTGATCATCTGGGTGATATAGGCGAGCAGGCAGGTCAGAACCGCCATGATCAGGCCTGTGAGGAAGAACAGCAGGGGCCAAAAGAGGATGCGGGCCATGGCCGAGCCGTTGCTCTGGTCGTTGGCCCAGACCTGGCCCACAAAAGTCAGGAGCGCGATCACCGCCGCGCCATTGACCATCACCAGCGTCTTGATGGCGGTGATGGCGAATTCCACCGCCGCTTCAAACATGTGCAGGGGGAAATCGCCGTCCTTGGTATCCGGCGCCTCCCCCATCAGACCAACCGGCTTTTCTGAACCGCCGCCGCGATGAAGCTGGTGAACAGCGGATGCGGTTCCAGCGGGCGCGATTTCAGTTCGGGATGGAATTGCACCCCGATGAACCAGGGATGGTCGGGGATTTCCATGATCTCGGGCAGCCGCCCGTCCGGCGACCAGCCCGACACGGTCATGCCGTGCTTGGACAGGTCCTTGGCGTAATTGGTGTTCACTTCATAGCGGTGGCGATGACGCTCGCTGATTTCGGTGGTGCCATAGACTTCCGCCACGCGTGAACCCGGTGTCAGGGTTGCCGGATAGGCGCCCAGCCGCATGGTGCCGCCCATGTCGCCATCGGCGGCGCGGCTTTCCACCTGGTTGCCCTTGACCCATTCGGTCATCAGTCCGATCACCGGATGCGCCGGTTTGCCGATCTCGGTGGTACCGGCGCCTTCCAGCCCCGCCAGGTCGCGCGCCGCCTCGATCACCGCCATGTGTAACCCGTAGCAGATGCCGAAGAACGGCACTTTACGCTCGCGGGCAAACCGCACGGCGCCAATCTTGCCCTCGGTGCCGCGCTCGCCAAAGCCGCCGGGCACCAATATGCCGTCGACATTCTCCAGGAAGCTGGCGGCGTCGTCGCGCTCGAACACTTCGCTGTCGATCCAGTCCAGATGAACCTTCACATTGTTGGCCAGCCCGCCATGGGTCAGCGCCTCGGACAGCGACTTGTAGCTGTCCTTGACCTGCATGTATTTGCCGACGATGGCGATGCGCACTTCGCCTTCCGGATTCTTCACCCGGTCCACCACTTCGGCCCAGCGCGTCAGGTCGGGCTCGGGCGCATTCTCGATGCCGAAGACTTTCAGCAACTGCGTGTCCAGTCCGACATCGTGATAGGCCAGCGGCACCCGGTAGATGGTGTCCAGGTCCATGGCCGGAATGACGCGCTCCGCCGACAGGTTGCAGAACAGGCCGATCTTCTTGCGGTCGTCATCGGGAATGGGATGGGAGGCGCGGCAGAGCAGGATGTCGGGCTGGATGCCGATGGCGCGCAGCTCCTTGACGCTGTGCTGGGTGGGCTTGGTCTTGAGCTCGCCGGCCGCCTCGATGAACGGTACCAGCGTCAGATGGATGAAGGCGGTCTGGCCGCGCCCCAGATCGTTGTGCAGCTGGCGGATGGCCTCGAAGAACGGCAGGCCTTCGATGTCGCCCACGGTGCCGCCGATTTCCACCAGCAAAAAGTCCAGCCCGTCGATGTCGGCCAGGACGAATTCCTTGATCATGTCGGTGACGTGCGGGATCACCTGCACGGTGCGGCCCAGATAGCCGCCCTTGCGTTCCTTCTCAATCACCTGGGAATAGATGCGGCCCGACGTGATATTGTCGGACTTGCGCGCCGAGACGCCGGTGAAGCGCTCGTAATGGCCCAGGTCCAGGTCGGTTTCGGCCCCGTCATCGGTGACATAGACCTCGCCATGCTGGAACGGGCTCATGGTGCCCGGATCGACGTTGAGATAGGGGTCCAGCTTGCGCAGACGCACCTTGTAACCGCGCGCCTGAAGCAGCGCGCCGAGAGCGGCGGACGCAAGACCTTTTCCGAGGGAAGAGACCACGCCGCCGGTAATAAAGATCAACCGGGCCATGGGAGGTCACCATCATCAAACAGGTACGCGCACGCAAGCGCAAAATCGGAAAAAATCTCCGACGCTAACAGCTATGCGTTTATTGGGGCTTGGGGACCGACGGACCGGTGGGAAGCGGCACGGCGGGCGCCGCGGGCTTGGCCGGCGTGGTGGAGGCCGGGACCGAATCAAGGATCGACCGGGTGTCGCGGCCATGCAGCGCCAGGAGGTTCAATCCGATGCAGGTCAGGAAGAACAGGCCGGCCAGAACGGCGGTGGTGCGGGTCAGGGTATCGGCCGCGCCGCGCGGGCTGAAAAGGCCGCCCATGCCGCCGCTGCCGCTGGCGCCCATGCCAAGGCCGCCGCCTTCGGACCGCTGCAGCAGCACGAAAACGATCAATGCGATGGCGATAAACAGCTCGGCGACAAGCAAAAGGGTCTGCATGGGCAATTCCTGAGCATTTCCGACGGTCGCTCCGGCTTCGCCGACGCTCCGCGGGGGTCTTTAGAACATTGGCCCAGAAATAGGAAGCCGCGCCGGAAAATCCAGAAATTCCCCACTGGCGCAGGGGATTTCGGCCTAGCTGGCCAGGGCTTCGGCCTGGTTGCGCGCCCGGATAATGGTGACCGTGGCGTCGATTTCCGACAGCTGGTCGGCGGCGGTTTTCTCGGGGTGGAAGACCTGGTGCAGGCTCAGCGCCCCGTGCCCCAGAAGATGCATGGAGGCGTTGTGGTCCACCTCCAGGCTCAGGCCCTCCACCGCCGCCAGAACGGACTGGCACCATTCCACCGCCGGGGCGAATTCACTGTCGCGGCTGCGCAGCTCGATCGACTTGGTCAGGGCCTGCAGCTTGGCGAGATCCGGCGACACCTGCCCCGCCATGACGGTCTGTTCCTGCATCAACCGCCACAGGATGCAGACCTGGAAGGAATCGCGGCGCAGCTTTTCGGAGGTCAGCTTCTCGCGCGCCAATTTCAGTTCGGCGTCCAGCTTGCGGGCGATGTCGTCGGCGGACATCTTGTCCTTCGCCTTCATCTTCAGCGAATTGGGCGGTTCGAACACTTCGGCGCTCGCGGGCCGGCTGTTATTGTCCTTGCGGCGGTCCGGACCGACATAGTCGGTGGTGATGACGAAGCCCTTGCGGCGCTCGATATGGGTTTCGATGCGCGTGCCCAGCTGCGCCGTGGAGAAGGGCCGCAGGATCAGATCGTCGGCGCCGCTGGACACGACCTTGTTGATCAGGCTGGTGCTTTTTTCCCAGGCGGTGACGATGATCACAATGAAGGGGTTGTGGCCCGCCCCGCCCTGGCGCATCTGCTGGATGGTGGCGCAGAGTTCCTCGGAGGCGCCCTGCGCTTCGCACAGCGCGATGTCCGGCGGATTTTTCTGCACCGACTGGACAAAGTCTTCCAGGGTGGAAACCGTCTCGGTGCGGCGGAACCCCAGCGCATACAGGGCCGCGCGCGTCGCGGTGCGATTTGACGGCACCGGATCGTAAATCAGTACATCCACACTGTCATAGGACAGTCTGCTCATTACCCACCGCACGCATTCTTCTTTTATGAGATGAGAATGCGCGAGGCCGCGTTAACAAAGGGTCGAGCGATTTGGTTAAGACCTTTCAAGGCCGGCGATAATGCCCAGGAAATCCGCCGCTTTGAGGCTTGCGCCGCCAACCAATGCGCCACTGACTTCCGGCAGGTTAAGAATTTCATGCGCATTGTCCGGTTTCACCGACCCACCGTACAGAATGCGCATCCCCCGCCCCGCCTCGCCCAGCCGCCGCACCAGCACGCTGCGGATATGGGCATGCATCGCGGCGATTTCGGCGGAGGTCGGCGTCTTGCCGGTACCGATTGCCCACACCGGTTCATAGGCGATCACAGTGTTGGCGGCGGTCGCGCCGTCCGGCACGCTGCCGCCCAGCTGGTCGCCGCAGATCTTGTTGGCGTCGCCCGCAAGGCGCTGCGCCTCGCTCTCGCCGATGCAGATGATGGCGACAAGGCCCGCGCGCCACGCAGCTCCGGCCTTGGCAGCGACATCACCGTCGCGTTCGCCATGATGCTGGCGGCGCTCGGAATGACCCACGATGACAAAGGACGCGCCCGCGTCCTTGAGCATTTCGGCGGAGATGTCCCCGGTATGGGCACCTGCGGGACGGGCGTGGCAATCCTGCCCGCCCAGCGCAAAGGCGCCCTGCACCCGGGCGGCGGCCTGGGCCATCAGCGTGGCCGGCGGGCAGACCAGAACCTCGCAAGGAATGGTTCGGGCGGCCAGCGCCTCCTTCAGGCTGGAAAGCTCGGAAAGCCCCGCCGCCAGCCCGTTCATCTTCCAGTTTCCCGCCACCAACGGACGCATGGATTACCCCCAAGGATCAACGAAGGATAAGTGCTTGTAATTCCCCGACTTCGGCGGCAAAAGCGGGGCGGAACACGGCTTGCCGCCAGCCAGCCCCCTCCCTATCATCCGCCGCCCGCAGACGCCACAGACGGGCGCCACCGAGCCAAGCAACGGAATTGCCGCAATGATTCAATGGATGCACCAACTCTCCAAGTCCTGGGTCGCCGTGATCCTGATGGGCGTCCTGGGCATGAGCTTCGTGGTCTGGGGCATTGCCGACGTCTTCACCGGCGGATCGTCCACGGCCGTGGTCACCGTCGGGCGCACCGAAATCAGCCAGAACGAATTCCAGCGCGTCTATCGCAATTTCCTGCGCAACCAGGGCCAGCAGATGGGCACCGAGGTCACGCCCGAACTCGCCCAGAAGATGGGCCTGAGCAATGTCGCCCTGCAGCAGCTGGTCAGCCGCACCGCGCTGAACAATGAAGCGGCGCGCCTGGGCCTGGTCACCTCGGACGCGGCGCTGGCGCAGAATGTGCGCGACATGGCGCCGTTCAAGGGGCCGATGGGCCAGTTCGACCGCCCGACCTTCGTGCAGGCCATTTCGGGCGCGGGCTATACCGAGAACCAGTTCATGGAAGAAGTCCGCCAGGACATGACCCGTGACCAGCTCACCCAGTCGGTGGAATCCCACTTCGTGATTCCGCCCACCTATGCCCAGGCGCTGTTCCTCTACATCAACGAAAAGCGCGCCGCCGATTATGTCATCGTGTCTCCAGAATCGGTGGGTCCGATCGCGCCCCCGAGCGAGGCGGTGCTGGAAGCCTATGTGAAGGCCAACACCGCGCGCTTCTCCACGCCGGAATACCGTTCGGTGGATTTCGCCGCGATCACTTCGTCGGACGTGGCGGGCGGCGTCACGGTCAGCGAACAGCAGATCAAGCAGGACTATGACGCGCGCAAGAGCACTTATGTCGTGCCGGAACGCCGCGACGTCCAGCAGATGGAGTTCAAGACCCAGGCCGAAGCGACGGCCGCCCGCGCGCGCATTGCCTCGGGCACCAGCTTCGACGCCCTGGCGGCCTCGCGTGGCCTCAAGCCCGAACAGTTGGGACTGGGCACCCTGGCGCAGAGCGACCTGCCCGATGAGGGGCGCGCCAAGGCGATCTTCGCCCTGCCCCTGAACGACGTCAGCCAGCCGATCCAGACCGGCTTTGGCGGCTGGGTTCTGGCCCGCGTCACCAAGATCACGCCGGGCGTGTCGCGCACACTGGACGATGTGCGCGAGGAGATTCGCCAGACCCTGACCACCCAGTTGATCGGCAACAAGATGGTGGATGCGGTCAATTCCTTCACCGACGCCCGCAGCACGGGCGACGACCTGACCACCGCCGCCAAGAAAGCCGGCATGCGGGTGGGACGTCTTGCGGCGGTGGATGCCCGGGGCATGGCGCCCGATGGTGCCAAGAGCGAGGCCCCCGCCGATCCGGAATTCCTCACCGCCGTGTTCGCCGCCGAAGTCGGCGAGGATGGCGACCCCTTCCCCACCAAGGCTGGCAGCTATTACGCGATCCGCGTTAATGGCGTGACCCCGCCCAAGCTCAAGACCATGGACGTGGTGCGCGAGGACGCCGTGAACGCCTGGATCTCGGAGCAGCGCGCCAAGCTGATGGACGCCAGGGCGCGTGCCCTCGTGGCCCAGGCGGTCAAGGAAAAGTCACTGGACGGCGTCGCCCGCGCACTGAAGGTCTCGGTGCAGAAGAGCCCGGCGCTGAGCCGCGACACCAATGACACGATGTTCTCCGCTCCCATCATCACCAAGCTATTCGCCGCCGCGCCGGGCGCCGTGGTGTCGGGGCCGCAGGGCCTGTCGGGCAACCACATCATCGCCCGCGTCACCGGCATCGCCCATCCGGTGCCCAATCCGGGCGATCCCAACTTCATGGGCGGGATGCAGCGCCTGTCGTCCTCGGTGGCGGGCGATCTTTCGGTCTCGCTGGCCAACGCCGCGCGCGCGCGCCAGGGCGTGAAGGTCAATCAGCGGCTGCTGGATCAGGCAACGGGCCAGGGCTCGTGATCGAACCGGCCTTTGAGGCTTTCGCGGCCGCGTATGACAAAGGCCGCGCCCAGCTTCTCTTTACCCGCCTGGTGGCCGACATGGAGACGCCGGTCTCGGCGTTCCTCAAACTTGGCGAAGGCCAGGACAATGCCTTCCTGCTGGAAAGCGTTCAGGGCGGTGAGACGCGCGGGCGCTATTCCATCATCGGGCTCAAGCCCGACCTGATCTGGCGCTGCCGCGGCAACACGGCCGAGATCAACCGCAACGCCCTGAACGATGGAAGCAGCTTCGCGCCGGAAAGCGCCAAGCCGCTGCAGAGCCTGCGCGCGCTCACCAAGGAAACCCGCATGGCGTTGCCGCAGGGCTTGCCCCCGATGGCGACCGGGCTGTTCGGCTATCTGGGTTATGACATGGCGCGCCAGGTGGAAGACCTGCCCAATCCGCCGCCCGACACGCTGGGCCTGCCCGACGCCATCCTGCTGCGGCCCACCATCACCGCCATCTTCGACAGCGTGAAAGACGAGATCATCCTGATCACGCCGGTCTGGCTGGATAAGAACGTGGATGCCAAGGCAGCCTATGCGCGGGGCACCTCGCGGCTGGACGCGGCCGTGGCCGCGCTGGAAGGCCCCGAGCCGCCCAGCGCGCAAGTCCCGGCCAACTTGCCCACCGGCGTTCCGGTCGAATCCAACATGACGAAGGACGAATATTTCGACGTGGTGGCGCGGGCCAAGGAATATATCGCCGCCGGCGATGTGTTCCAGGTGGTGCCCAGTCAGCGCTTCCGCCGGCCCTTCGCCTTGCCGCCCTTTTCGCTGTACCGCGCGCTGCGCCGTTTGAATCCCTCGCCTTACCTTTATTACCTGGCGATGCCGGGTTTCCAGATCGTCGGGTCCAGTCCCGAAGTGCTGGTGCGGCTGCGCGACAACAAGGTCACCATCCGCCCCATCGCCGGCACCCGCTGGCGCGGCAAGACGCCGGAAGAAGACAAGGCGTTGGGCGAAGAGCTGATGAACGATCCCAAGGAACGGGCCGAGCATTTGATGCTGATCGACCTGGGCCGCAACGATGTCGGGCGCATCGCCAAGACCGGCGCGGTCAAGGTGACGGACAGCTTCTTCATCGAGCGCTACAGCCATGTGATGCACCTGGTGTCGAACGTCGAAGGCGAAATCCGCGACGGGCTGGACGCGGTGGATGCGCTGGCCGCCGGGCTTCCCGCCGGCACGCTGACCGGCGCCCCCAAGATCCGCGCCATGGAAATCATCGACGAGTTCGAAAAGGAAAAGCGCGGAGCGGCCTATGCCGGCGCGGTGGGCTATTTCGCCGCCGACGGTTCGATGGACACCTGCATCGTGCTGCGCACCGCGCTGGTCAAGGACGGCACCATGTATGTGCAGGCCGGCGGCGGCGTGGTGGCCGACAGCGTGGCGGAGTCCGAGTATCAGGAGACCGTCAACAAGTCCCGCGCCCTGTTCGCGGCCGCGGAAGAAGCCGTGCGCTTCGCCAGCGCCGCGAAAAAAGGCCAGTAGAAGGGCCAGTCGTCAGCGCGCCGCGAAGACCAGTCCGCGCGCCGCCTTCAGCCGCATCGCCTCGTCCAGTGGCACCAGCGTGACGCCGTGATCTTCGCTGAGGAATTTCTTCAGCAGCGTCAGCGTGACGTCGCGGGGATGGCCGATGGCGATGGCGACGCCGGTGCGCTTTGCTTCGCGCACCAGGGCCTGCAATTGCGCGGCGACTTCCGCCTCGCCCGGCACGTCATCCAGGAAAATGTCACGCCCGGCGCTCAGAACGCCCATGTCGGCGGCCACCCGTTCGGCGCGGCTGCCGGGCCCGGTGCGGGAATCGAAAAAGAACAGGCCCTTTGCCTTCAACTGGGCCATCACCGGGGTCAGCGACGGCGCGTCGGCGGTGAAGCGGCTGCCTTCATGGTTGTTGATGCCGGCAATGCCCGGCACCCGCGACAGGTTCCAGGCCAGGCGGCGGGTGATCTCGTCTGCCGTCATGCTGGGGTGCAGTGTCATGGGCGCATGCGTGCTGCCGGAGAGCGGCTGCATCGGCACATGCGCCAGGATCAGGTGACCGCGTTTGGCAGCAGCTTCCGCCAGGAAGGGCGTGGTCTCGGGGTAAGGCAGGAAAGACAGCGCCACGTCCTTGGGCAGCATCATGGCGCGGTCGGTGCCGGCCAGGTCCGCACCCAGATCGTCGATGCAGATGGCGATCACCGGCCGGGGCCTGGCGGGAGCCAGCGGAACGCCGCGCAGCGCCGGCGCTGGCGACACCGCCTGCATCAGCCAGCCCGGATAGGGATTGGCGGTGACGGGATACAACACCTGCGGCGCGTACCGGCTTTCGGAAAAGCCCGGCAGGGTGAAGCGGGCTACCTGCACACCGGGACCCGGCGCGGCCACCGCCGCCATGCCGGGCAGCGCCGCATCCAGAAAGCGCGGCAGGCCCGCCAGCGCGGCATTGCCGCCCATCACCACGCCGCCGGCCAGCAGCACCGCAAAGGCAGCATCGCAGCCGCGCCGAATCAGGGTTTCGCGATTCATGCCCTACTACTGCGGCAGGCGGGCGGGCTGTCAATTGCTCCGCAGCCGCAAGGATTTTGCGCTAGGATCCGGCCATGCCTTCTTTCGTTTACATACTGGCGGCGCGAAGGGCCGATGGCCGGACCGTCACCTATGTGGGCTGGACGCTGGACCTGGAGCGGCGGCTGGCGCAGCACAATGGTGCGCCCAAGGGTGCAAAATCCACGCGGGGCCGGGCCTGGGCCCTCGTCTATGCCGAAAAGCACCGCACCCGCAAAGGCGCCATGCGCCGGGAATATGTTCTGAAGAATGATCGCGCCTTCCGGGCCCTACTGCGCGAGTGATAGGCGTCTGCTAGCCTCCCTTTGACCAAGGAGACGACATGAACCGTAAGACGCTCGCGATCCGCTTTGGCGCGATCCTTTTGGGCTCCGGCCTTTTGGCTTTGAGCCAGGCCCAGCCAAAACGCGATGACGCGGTCTATGCCGCCGCCCAGGCCAACCGCGACGACGCCGTCGCGCTTCTGAAAGAGATCGTGAATATCGATTCCGGCACCGGCGACATTGCCGGCAACAACCGGGTGCTGGCGGTGCTGACGCCGCATCTGACCGCGCTGGGGGCGCAGGTGCGCCGCGTGCCCGCGGAAGCGCCCGACCTGCCCGACAATCTGGTGGCGAGCTTGAAGGGGACGGGCAAGGGCCGCGTCCTGCTGATCGCCCATGTCGACACGGTATTCGGCCCCGGCGTGGCGGCCAAACGCCCTTTTCGCATCGAAGGCAGCCGCGCCTATGGCCCCGGCGTGAGCGACGAGAAAGCCGGCGTGGTCAACGCCATCATGGCGCTCAAGGTGCTGCGCGATATCGGTTTCCAGAATTTCGCCACCCTCACCCTTTTGCTGGAAACCAGCGAGGAACGCGGCTCGCCCGGCACCCAGAAGCTGATCAAGGCACTGGCGAGCGAGCATGAGGTGGAATTCAACCTGGAGCCGGGCGATCCGCCGGACAATCTGACCGTGTGGCGCAAGGGCTCGGCGCGCATCCATATTCGCGTCAATGGTCGCCCCGCCCATGCCGGGGTCGCGCCGCAGGATGGCCGCAACGCCGCGCTGGAGCTGATCCACCAGATCACATCATTGTCGAAAGACTTTCCCACCACCGGCGACGGCACCACCGTCAACCTGACCGTAATGAAGGCGGGCGAACGCACAAACATCATTCCCGACGCGGCGGAGGCCATCTACAGCGCCCGCTATCGCAATCCGCCCGACCTGGAACAGATCGTCGCCCGTTTCCGCGCCGCCGCCAAAGTCACCAGCGTGCCGGACACCAGCGCCGAGATTTACCTGGATTCCGGCCTGCCCCCGCTGATCCAGAATGACGATGTGAACGCGCTGGCCGACCGCGCCCGCGCCATTTACGCCGAACTTGGCAAGACCATTGGCGCGTCCGGCAATGGCGGCGCGTCGGAATCGGCACTGGCGCAGGCGGCCGGCACGCCGGCGCTGGACGGGCTGGGCTGGGTCGGCGGCGACTTCCACACCGACAATGAGTGGGTCGACCTGAACAGCGTGACGCCCCGCCTCTACCTGCTGACGCGACTGATCATGGATGCCGGGATCAATCCGCCGAAGCGGCGCTGACATCTGCCCGGACAGGACAGGCAAGCCGCTTTGCGGCATACTGTTTTGATTTTGGGGGCCGCGATGATTTTCGAACAGATCGCCACCGGCGGATGCCAATCCTATCTCCTGGGCTGCGAGGAAACGCGCGCCGCCATCCTGATCGACCCCAATTTGCAGCAGATGGACCGCTATCTGGGCCTGGCGGCAAGGGATGGGCTGCGCATTCGCTATGTGCTCGACACCCACACCCATGCCGATCATTTCTCGGCCGCCAAGGAGCTCTCCAAGGTGCTGGATGTGCCGGTGGTGACCAACCGCCTGTCGCCCGCCCCCTATGCCGGATTCCGGTTGGACGACGGCGAAATCCTGCGGGTGGGCAGCATGCGGCTGAAAGCGTTGCACACGCCCGGCCATACCCGCGATTCCATGTGCGTGCTGGCGGATGACCGCATCTTCACCGGCGACACGCTCTTGATCGGCGGCACCGGGCGCACCGACCTGCCCACCGGCGATCCCGACGCCTTGTATGACAGCCTGTTCAACACCCTGCTGAAGCAGGACCCGGCACTGCTGGTGTTTCCGGCCCATGATTACAAGGGCCGCAGCCATTCGACCATCGCCGACGAAATCCAGAACAATCCCAGGCTGCAAAAACGCGAGCGCAGCGAATTCATCGACATGATGACCCATCTCAATCTCGACGCGCCCACCCATCTGACCGAGGCGCTGCGCACCAATATGAGCGGCGGCAAGACGGTGGCCCAGCTTTTGGCGGAAGCCGGCGCGCGGGTGCCGTTCGTTTCCATGGCCGAACTGGCCGAGCGCGTGGGCCGCAACGATCTGGGCCTGGTGCTGCTGGACGTGCGGGAAAAAGACGCCTTCGCCAGTGGCCACATCCCCGGCGCCCAGCATCTGCCACGCGGACAATTGGAATTGCGCGTCAACAAGGAACTGCCCGACCCCACCCGCCGCATCCTGGTGGCGTGCGAGTTCGGCCATATCTCGACCCTGGCGGCGGCAACCTTGCGCGAACTGGGCTACACCCACGCAGCGGCGCTGGACGGCGGCATGAAGGCCTGGCGCGAAAGCGGCCTGCCGGTAAGCGCGCTGTAGCCGACCGATCTGCCCGCTGCCTCTCGAAGCAGCAGGTTGCAATGTCGGCTCGCAATCCCCAAGGTCGCTAAGCTGACATTGCCGTAGAGGTTGGCTGTGCGCCCGGGAGTGCCAAGTGATCGACCCCTACATCGCATTCCTGCTGGGACTGGGCGTCATCGTGCTTTTGGTGGCCTGGCTTCCATTCGCGCTAAAGGCGCTGCCCTTTTCATTGTCGGTGGTGTGCGTGGGGCTTGGGGCTGGCCTTTTTGGACTGGGCTGGCTGGAATTCGATCCCGATCCGCGCACCTATGACACGGTCGTAGAAAAACTCTGCGAGGCGGTCGTCATCATCTCGCTCATGGGCGCAGGCCTGAAGATCGATCGCAAGATTGGCCTTCGGTCCTGGGCCACGACCTGGCGGCTGCTCGGCATCGCGATGCCGATTACAATTCTCGCGATCACCCTGGCGGGATTTTATGCGCTGGGTCTTCCATTGGCGATGGCGTTGCTGCTGGGGGCAGCGCTGGCCCCGACGGACCCTGTTCTGGCTTCGGAGGTGCAAGTCGGAAAGCCCCGCTCCGGCAAGGAAGATGAAGTCAGGCTTGCGCTGACATCGGAAGCCGGCCTCAATGACGGCCTTTCATTTCCCTTTGTGCATCTTGCGCTGGTTTTCGGCGTGGCCGCGGGAGCGTCCGGCGGGTGGCCGACCCTCTTCATGCTCGGCGAATGGATGTTGAGTGACGTCGTATGGCGCATCGGCGCGGGTGTCGGCATCGGCTGGCTTGTCGGACGGGCCTTGGGCTGGCTCACCTTTGGCAGGGGTGAGGCGAAACTATCGGGGACAGGCGACGGCCTTGTCGCCATTGGCGCGACGTTCGTGGCTTACGCAATCGCGGAGATTTGCCAGGGCTATGGGTTTCTCGCCGTGTTTGTGGCCGCTCTCGCGCTGCGCAATGCCGAACGCAATCACAAGTATCACGAAGCCCTGCATGACTTTTCCGAGCAGGTGGAGCGCCTCTTGATGCTGCTCGTGCTGGTCCTGTTCGGCGGGGCGATTACGACGGGACTATTCGCCAGCGTGACATGGAACGATTGCCTGGTCGCGCTGGCCGTCGTTTTCCTGATCCGTCCGGTAGCGGGTTGGATATCGCTCCTGGGATCGGGACATTCGGCCAAAGAGCGCGGCCTCATCTCTTTCTTTGGCATTCGCGGTATCGGGTCGTTTTACTACATCGCCTATGGCGTCAATCACGGCCAGTTTTCGTCCAGCGAAAGGCTGTGGGCGATCACCGGCCTGGTGGTGCTGATCTCGATCGTGGTCCATGGCATCAGCGCCACGCCCGCGATGCGGTTGATAGACCGCGCGCGAAGGTAAGACCAATATCTTTGACTTGGTCAGCGGAGCGCCAGGCGCCGGAGGGGCTTATTCAGCCGCGACCTGGTTGCGCTTGTCGAACTGCGACCACACGCCTTCGTTGCCGTCCCACGAGCCCTTGGACGCGCCCTTGGAATATTCCGTGGCGCGCTGCTCGAAGAAGTTGGCGTGTTCGACGCCGTTGAGGATTTCCACCAGCCAGGGCAATGGATGCGCCTTGAGCTGCTTGTACCCGGTGTCGGTGACTTCGAAGTTGCCGAACACCGGTTCCAGCTTGAGCTGGGTCAGGCGCCAGTCGGCAATGTAGCGGACATAGGATTTGATTTCCTTGGCGGTCATGCCCTGGACTTCGCCCAGACTGAAAGCCAGATCGACAAAGCCCTCTTCCAGCCCGACCATGGTGCTGGCGACTTCGCGGATATCGTCGCGCACCGCCTTGGTGACGCATCCCGTTTCATCCGCCCAGGCGTGATAGAGCTTGGTGATGCCTTCGCAGTGCAGGCTTTCGTCGCGCACCGACCAGGACACGATCTGGCCCATGCCGTTCATCTTGTTGAAGCGCGGGAAGTTCATCAGCATGGCAAAGCTGGCGAACAGCGACATGCCTTCGGTAAAGGCGCCGAACATGGCGAGCGTCCGCGCCACGTCGGCGCAAGTGCCCACGCCGAAGGTGTGCATATAGTCGGCCTTGGCCTTCATTTCCGAATAGTTGCGGAAGGCTTCGAACTCGGTCTGGGGCATGCCCAGGGTCTTGAGCAGCAACGCGTAAGCGTCGATATGCACCGTCTCCATGTTGGTGAAGGCGGCCATCATCATCTGCACTTCCAGCGGCTGGAAGATGGGGATGTAGCGCTTGAGGTAATTGTCGCCCACTTCCACGTCCGACTGGGTGAAGAAGCGGAAAATCTGGGTCAGCAGGCCCTTTTCGGCGTCGGACAAATGGCCGGACTGCCAGTCGCGGATGTCGGAGCCCAGCGGCACTTCCTCGCCCATCCAATGGGTCTGCTGCTGGCGCTTCCAGCATTCATAGGCCCAGGGATAGCGGGTGATGTCATAGGTACCCGTGGCGTTCAAAAGCCCAACGGTGCCCTTGCCGATCAGCGTGCGCGGATCGACGGCTCCCAAACCTTTTACTGACATGCCAGGCATTCCTCGTAATCGGTGCGGGGGGCGGTCGAAACGCCCTTCTCTTTTTTCTCGAGCTGGCCGGCAAAGCCGGCGCGGCTGATGGACTTGGAGCGGCAGTAATAGAGGCTCTTGATGCCCCGCTCCCACGCCGTCCAGTGCAGCATGTGCAGGTCCCACTTGTCGATGTCAGCCGGCAGGAACAGGTTCAGCGACTGGCTCTGGCAGATATAGGGGGTGCGGTCGGCGGCCAGTTCGATGATCCAGCGCTGGTCGATCTCGAAGGCGGTGCGGTAGACGGCCTTTTCCTCGTCCGTCAGGCAGTCCAGGTGCTGGACCGAGCCTTCCTGCTCGACGATGGACTGCCAGGTTTCGTCGGTGTTCAGCCCCTTGGCTTCCAGCAGATCCTGCAGATAGGGATTACGCACCGAGAAGGCGCCCGACAGGGTCTTGTGGGTGTAAACATTGGCCGGGATCGGCTCGACGCAGGCGCTGGTGCCGCCGCAGATGATCGAAATGCTGGCCGTGGGGGCAATGGCGATCTTGTGGCTGAAGCGAGCCTTCATGCCCCGCTCGCGGGCATCCTCGCAGGCGCCGCGCTCTTCGGACAGATGATAAGACGCAGCATCAGCTTCGCGGCGTATCTTCTTGAAAATGCGCAGATTCCAGGACTTGGCCATCGCGCTTTCCATCGGGATATTCTTGGCCTGCAGGAAGGTGTGGAAGCCCATCACGCCCAGGCCAACCGAGCGTTCGCGCAGGGCGCTGTACTTGGCGCGGTGCATGGAATCCGGCGCTTCCTCGATGAAGCTGGTCAGGACGTTGTCGAGCATCCGCAGCACGTCTTCGACAAAGCCCTCGGTCTCGTTCCACTGGTCCCAGGTCTCGATGTTCAGGGACGACAGGCAGCAGACGGCGGTGCGTTCCTTGCCGTCATGGTCGGCGCCGGTCGGCAGGGTGATCTCGCTGCACAGGTTCGAGGTGTTGACCTTGAGCCCCAGCTCGCGCTGGTGCTTGGGCAGCGCCCGGTTCACCGCGTCGATGTTCAGGATATAGGGCTCGCCGGTCTGCAGGCGGGTTTCCAGGATGCGCTGCCACAATTCGCGGGCATTGACCTCGCGCAGGACCTGCTGGTCCTTGGGGCTGCGCAGGCCGAACATCTTGCCTTCCTTCACGCAGTCCATGAATTCGTCGGTGATGTTGATGCCGTGATGCAGGTTCAGGCCCTTGCGGTTGAAGTCGCCCGAAGCCTTGCGGATCTCGAGGAACTCCTCGATCTCCGGATGGGTAATGTCGAGATAGACCGCCGCCGAACCCCGGCGCAGCGAACCTTGGCTGATGGCCAGGGTCAGCCCGTCCATCACATGGATGAAGGGGATGATGCCGCTGGTCTTGCCGGTCTTCACCTTTTCGCCGATGGAGCGGACCTTGCCCCAATAGGTGCCGATGCCGCCGCCATTGCTGGCCAGCGCCACATTCTCGTTCCAGGTGCCGACAATGCCGTCCAGCGAGTCCGAAACGTCGTTGAGGAAGCAGGAAATCGGCAGGCCACGCTTGGTGCCGCCATTGGACAGGATCGGGGTCGCCGGCATGAACCACAGACGCGACATGTAATCGTACAGGCGCTGGGCGTGCTGGACGTCGTCGGCATAGGCGCAGGAGACCCGCGCGAACATGTCCTGGAAGCTTTCGCCCGGCATCAGATAGCGGTCGGTCAGTGTCGCCTTGCCGAACGGGGTCAGCAGGTCGTCCCGGCTGCGGTCCAGCACCAGGTCGCCGGGCTTGGGCCGCGGCGCCAGCGGATAGGGCAGCGGCGGCTGGGAGGCGGCCGGCTCGAACAGGTCCTGGGCGACGGGCTGGACGACCGGCTTGGGTGCTTCAACCGGAGTTTCGGTAACGGTGCGGGTCACCACCACCGAACGCTCGATCACCCGTTCGGCAGGCGACTGCACGACCATCTGGCCGTTGGTGTCGAAATCGCCTTCGATGACGGGCTTACCGAGTGCTGACATGCCATTCCCCTGTGCTGGCGGGGGAATCGGATGGCGTCGGCGCGGATCAGATCCCGCGCCGTGCAGCCCCCTGGGACGCCCCGCCCCAATTGCTCAAACCATGTTCGTGGCAGGTCTCCTGGCTCGCGGCCCTTTTTGCGTCCGCCTTCCCGGTTTCCCAGTGGCGTTTGGACGTAAAATCAGCCGTTTACAGTTGCGGGGGCAGCCCCGGTTTCAGTCCCACCAGACTGTCCCGAAGTTCCCTTGAATCCCCTATCTAGAGCATTCGAGTAACCATGAACGACTACATCTAGGGGGGCATTCGCGGAATCCGTCAAGCCGGAAAACTTTCACACAGGCGTCATTTTTCGCTTGGGGACAGAAGTGTGAATCCCCGCGAATCTCCCGCGCCGCTGGCCATCGCCCGCACCCCGAAGGCCCTGTGGATAAGTTCCTCTGTGAGCGAATCCGCGTCGCTCAGCACCGCTCCATCCACAAGTACAATGACGCGGCTGGCATGGCGTACTGCCAGCGTCAGGTCGTGCAGCGAGGCGATCATCAGCATGCCTTGGGCGGCAAAGCGTGACAGCAATGTCATGCTGGCCATCGCATGACGCGGATCGAGGCCCGTGATCGGCTCGTCCACGATCAATATCTGCGGCATGGAGACGATGGCGCGGGCCAGCATGGCGCGGGCGAACTCGCCGCCCGACAAGGTCGTGGCGGATTGTTCGCGGCAATGTGCCAGATCGCACAATTCCAGCGCACGGGTGATGGCGGGCGCAAAGCTTTCGGGCAATTCCCCCACCGCGGGAAGCCTGGCCGTCAGTCCCAGCGCCACCAGCCGTTCCACCGAGATGGGCCATTCCAGCCGCGGATTTTGCGGCAGATAGGCGCGGCGCACCGCGAGCTGCTCCAGCGAAACCTTGTTCAGCGCCTTGGCGTCCAGCAGAAGCTTGCCGCTGTCGGGTTTGAGCAATCCCGCCAGCGCGGACAGCAGCGTGGACTTCCCCGCGCCATTGGGACCGACCACCGCGATGAACTCGCCGGCATGGGCCTGGCATGACACGTCGCGCAGGATGGTGCGCCCGCCCTTGGCGACAGTGATATTTTCCGCCACCAGCATGGTCATGGCGCCACCTTGCGGATGCGGACCACCAGCCAGAAGAAGAAGGGCGTGCCCAGCAGGCTGGTGAAAACACCCAGCCGAAGTTCGGGATTGGTGTGCACCAGCCGCGCCGCGATGTCGGCGCAGAGCAGCAGCACGGCGCCGGCCAGCGCCGATGGCAGCAGCACGCGGCGCGGCGCATAGCCGACCAGCGGCCGCACCAGATGCGGCGCCACCAGCCCGATGAACCCGATCGCGCCCACCACCGAGGTGACCGCGCCCACCGACAGCGCCGTACCCGCCACCACCAGCGCGGTAAGGCGAAAGAGATTGATCCCCAGGCTTTGCGCCTGCGCCTCGCCAAGGCTCAGGGCGTCCAGCGCCCTGCCCGTCATCGCCAGAAAGCCGCACCCCACCGCCGCAAACGGCAGCACCAGCAGGACCTGGGTCCAGCTCTTGTCGGCCAGCGATCCCAGGAGCCAGGACATGATTTCATAGGCCGCATAGGGATTGGGCGCGAAGTTCAGGGCCAGCGCGATGCCCGCCGCCGTCAGGCTGGATACCGCCGCGCCCGCCAGCACCAGCGCCACCGTGCCGTTTCGCCCCAGGGCAAACGTCAGCGCGCACGCCGCCAGCGCGCCCACCATGCCCATCAGCGGACCCGTGACCGGCGACAGCGCCGCCAGCCCGAAATAGATCGCGATCACCGCGCCCAGCGCCGCACCGCTGGAAACACCGAGCAGCGCGGGCTCGGCCAGGGGGTTGCGGGTGAAGCCTTGCAGGACAGCGCCTGACAGGCCCAGCACCGCGCCCACCACCAGCGCCAGAACAGTGCGCGGCAGCCGGATGTCGCGGATGATGGTGGACGCCAGGCTGTCCGGCTGGTTGAACAGTTCCAGCAGCGCTTCCGGCGGCAGCCACACCCTTCCCGCCAGCAACGAGGCCGCGAAAGCCAGTACAGCCAACAGAACCAGTGACAGGTTGAGGCGCGTCATCGCCGCACCGCCGCGATCATGTCGGCCTGCAGCCGTCGGGTGATGCGCGCCGTCATCGGCACGCCGCAGCCATAGAGCGAGGCATAGCGGATGCGCCGTCCTTCAAAGCGCTTCATCAGGGCGGGATGATTGTCCTGGTCGGCGCGCAAACTCGCCATGCCGCGATAGGTATCGCCATAAATCAAAAGGTCAGGCTTGGCGGCGATCAACGCCTCCACATCGTAAAAGCCCATGGAACGGCTTTCGATGCTGACCGCGCCCGCCGTCTTCAGCATGGTGCTGAACAGTCCGCCCGCGCCCGGCACATAACCGCCATTGCCCCATTCGGCGACGCGGATGGGCTTGGCAGGCCGGTTGGCAGCGATGGCGGCCAGGTCGGCCTCCATCCGCGCGATCAACTGTTCGCCGCGGGCTTCCTCGCCCAGCGCTTTCGCCACCATGCGGGTGGTGGCGCGGATCTGGCCAAAATCCTCCGCCGGCGGCACTTCGACGATTTTGGCGCCGGTCTTGGCCAGCAACTGCCGCAGGGACGGCGCCATGTAGGGATCGGTAAGAATGAGATCGGGCTTGGTGGCGAGAATTTCTTCCGCCGAGCCGTAATTGGCATTGACCTTCGCGCCTTGCGGCCAGTGCCGCAGCGCCGCCGGTTCCTGGGACATGAAGGTGACGGAAGCGATGCGTTCCGGCGCCACCAAATCCAGCAGCAGTTCGTCGGTGCAGATTTTCAGAGACATAATCTTTTGAGGCTTGGGTTGCGCGGCCGCGCCCTGCCCCACCATCAGGAGCAAAGCAGCAGCCGCGCAAATCCCATGCCTCATGCCGCGATCCTAAAGATTCGCCTTGATGCCCGCAAAACCGCCGATGCCCGGCCGAAGGAAGCCTTCCGGCGCCTGGTAGCGGTTGTCGAAGGCATTCTCCAGTCGGCCGAAAATCGAGAAGGTTTCGGTCAGGCGGTAGCTGGCGGCGAAGTCCATCGTGGCCGTACCGCCCTTCTTGAAGCGCGGCACCGAGAAGTCGCGGTTGCCGTCGATCTGCGGCCCGACATAGAGCAGGGTCGCATCCAGAAGCAGCGCGTCGGTCACCTGCCAGCTTCCATTCACGCTGGCCTTGTGGCGCGGACGGCGCAACAGCGCCAGGTTGGTGCGGTCGTCGACTGCGTCGGTATAGGTATAGTCGCCGCGCAGGGTCAGCGTATCCAGCAGCTTCCAGGCGATGAAGGATTCCACGCCCTGGGTGTGGGCCCGGCCGATATTGCCCAGCACAAAGCCCGGCGCCGGGCCCGACACGATCAGATTCTCGATGTCGTTCTGGAACCAGGTCAGGCCGCCGGTCAGCGCATCGCCCAGCAGGCTCTGCTCCACGCCGACATCGTAACCGAAGCTGGTTTCGGGCTTGAGCAGCGCGTTGCCGCCAAAGGTGCCGAACAGTTGCTGCAACGACGGCGCCTTGAAGCCGGTGCCCAGGCTGGCCTTCAGCCGCGTGCCGGTGCCTTCGATGGCCCAGGTCGGGGCAAGACGCCATGTCACCTTGTTGCCGAAGCGGCTGTTGTCGTCATAGCGGATGCTGGCGCTGGTATGGACGCCATTGCCGAAATTCGACTGCAGGCTGCCGAAACCGGCATTGGTGGTGATGCCACGCGACAGAGTGGTGGGGAATCCGAACGACAGGCCCGGATGCAGCGCGTCGCGCGCCGTTTCCGCGCCCAGCACCAGGGTGTGGCCGTCGGTCACCGCGATATTGCCCTGCCAGTCCAGCTTGACGCGGTCGCCGATGGCGCGGCTGTTGCCATTGTCGGGATCCTGGGTGGCGGTGATGGTGCTGCCGTACGCCAAACCCAGTGTCTGGTCCAGACGGCCATCCCACAACACCAGATGCGCGGTGGCGCGGCTCTGATAGCCGATGGAGGAAATGCGCGTCTGGGCCGGTGACGGGAAGGACGCGAAGGTGATGAAGTTGAAGGCATCGCCGGTGATGCGGCCCAGCGTGTTGTAGTAACGCGCCACGATGCCGATATCGAAATTGTCGGTCACGTCATAGCCCAGCTTGGTGCTGGCGGTGAGGTTGTCGAAATAGTCGTCGTTGCGGCGCTGGCCGGGCGGCAGCAGGCCCAGCGGCGTCACCGGCGTGGCGCCGGCATGAACGTGCTGCACCGTCGCGGCATAGCGCAGCTTGCCGTAGGATCCCGACACGCCCGCCGTCTGGTTGAAGGTTTCGAAAGAGCCGGCTTCGGCGCTGGCGCTGAACTGCGCCGGGCCTTCACCCGCCTTGGTGATGATGTTGATCACCCCGCCCAGCGCATCGGACCCGTAAAGCGCGCCCTGAGGGCCACGCAGCACTTCCACCTGCGCGATGTCGCCGGCGAGAAACTTGGAAATGTCCGCCGCGCCGCTGGGGGTGGACGGATCGGCGATGTCGATACCGTCCATCAGCACCTTGACGTGACTGGCATTGGTGCCGCGCATGAACAGCGAGGTCTGCCCGCCGGCGCCGCCGGTCTGGGCGATATTGAGGCCCGGCACCTGGCGCAGCACGTCGGGCAGCGAGCGGTGCTGCCGGGCTTCGATCTGATCGGCCGTAATGACGGTGACGCTGCTCGCCACCTGATCGACCGGCATCACCACGCGGGTGGCAACCACCACCACATTCTCGTCATTGAGGCGCGCCTGGGCGCCAGCCGTGACGGTCAGGGCGGCAAGAGCGACAGAGGTATAAAGAACGGATTTCAACATAAGCGGTCTCCTGGCTCAGGAGCCGTCAGGCGGTATTGAAAAGGGATTTTGGCCCCCGCACGGACGACTCCAACTTCGTCGCCGCTGCGGTTCACCCCGCTGCATCCCGCGCACCCCGGCCGGATACAAGACGACAGTGCGAGGCAGGTTTCCTGGCTTCCGGGTCGCTGCTCGGTCCACCTTCCCAAAATCGCCTGAGATTTCAGTGGTTTTTTCGGACTTCGCTCGCCGGCTACAGTTGCGGGGGCAGCCGCGGTGTCAGACCGCGTTCCCTAACCTTGCACGTGAAGGCGCTTATCGGGCGTCCCTGTCCCGCCGTCAAGACTGCGCCACGCATGGCCGGCAGAACCGCAAGCACAGGCCCGCCTCCCCTGCGCGTGCGCAGCGAAGCTGCGCGAAAGCTGAAACCGGAAGGGCGCCTAAAGAGACGGCTGGTTCGGCGCCCGCTTCTTCCACTTGTAGAATTTCAGCGAGTTCTTCCAGAAGAATTTCTCCGCTTCCGCACGGGTGCGGGTGGCGAAATAGGCGCGCGCCAGCGCCACGATCTGGGCCGGCGTCGCCACGCCCCAGGTCTCGGGCCAGTTGGTGCCGAACACCACCCGGTCCTCGCCGAAACAGTCCATCAGCACATCCAGCCGGTCCTTGACCTGCGCCAGGCCGCGCGCCGGGATATCGCGGTTCTCCATATCCGACAGTTTGCCCCAGATATTGGGCCGGCCCTTGATTTCCTTCAGCACGGCGTCATAGGCGGCGCGCTCTTCGGGCTTGGGGATGTAGTGCATCATGTGATCGCACATGATGCGCAGGTTCGGAATCTTGTCGTTCAGCTTCACCATGGTGTTCAGCAGCGCCAGGTTGGGATTGGCGGTGTCCATCACCAGGTCCGCATCGGCCACGCGCCTGAGGCCATCGATGAATTTGGGATCGTCGGCCTGGGCCACGACATTGCGGCCCCAGATCAACCCGCAGCGGATTCCAAGAAACATCGGGTTCTTGCGGAAGCGGTCGAACAGTTCGGGGAAATCGGGCTTTTCCGGTTCCAGGTCGCCCACGGTGCCGACATACAGCGTGTCGGTCGCCATCTGGTCCAGCACCCAGAGATTGTCTTCCACCCAGGGACTGGCTTCCAACTCGATGGCGCCAACAATGTTCAGGGGCTCGGCCAGCTTGCGATAGGTCGCCGGCAGCGCCACACCTCCGGTCTCGGCCTTCCACTGCGCCGATCCCGCATAAGGCACACCCTGCGGGCGACGGGCGTCGAACAGATGGATATGGGTGTCGATGATCGGAATGTCAGCGAGTGATTGCGCGTCTGCCATGGTCGATGTCACCGCCAAAGCGGTACTCCCTGCAAGAAAATGTCTGCGTTGCATTTGAAACCGTTCCTTAGGGCAGGAAAACCATCACTGCCGGAGCGCCCACCGCCAGAAACTTGCCGGTGAATTTCGGCACGCCCCTGGGATCAAGCCGGAAGGTGGCGATGTTGTTGGCCCGCAGGTTCAGCGAATAGAGAAACTTGCCCGTCGGATCGATGGTCAGGCTGCGGGGGTGCTGGCCCTCGGTCGGGGTAATTGCAAGCTTGGTCGCAAGGCCGCCCGGCGCAGTCGCAAAGGTGGCGATGGAGTTGTGGGTGCGGTTGGCGGAATAGACGTGTCTGCCATCGGCGGAGACCAGCAGGCGCGATGCCGAGCCGCTGCCCTGATAGCCGTCCGGCATGGCCGAGATGCTCGTACCCTTGGGCGTGAGCTTGCCGTTTGCAAAGCCATAGGTTGTCAGGCGGATATTGAATTCCCCGATCTGGTACAGCGTCTTGCCGTCGGGCGAAAAGCCGAAATGACGTGGCGCCGAGCCGGCCAGCGCGCTGGTGACGGAGACTTGCGTCAGCTTGCCGGTGGCGGTGTTGAGCCGCCAGACGAAAATCTTGTCGCGCCCCGCATCATCGCCCACCACATACTGGCCGGACGGATCGGTGGCGATCATGTGGCCGCGGGTGATGCGGTTTGGTTCGGAGCGCCCCTGCCCCGGCGGCGCGTCCACCGCGCTGGCGGAGTTGGTCGGACCACCCGGTTTGATCACATCGGTGGCCTCGCCCAGGCTGCCATCCGCCCTGATGGGGATGACCGAGAATGTGCCGCCGGTCCAGTTGGCAACCAGCGCAAACTTGCCGGAGGGATGGATGCTGACATAGCAGGGGATGGCGCCGCCGGAGCTTACGGTGTTGAGTTTCCGCAAGCCACCGCTCTTCGCATCCACCGCATAGGCGGTGACCGAACCGCTTTTGGCCGGGTCATAACTGTCGATCTCATTGACCGTGTAGAGAAAGTTCTTGTCGGCCGACAGTTCGAACCAGGCCGGTGACCGGTCCCTGGCCACCAGCTTGAGACCGGACAGCGCGCCCGTGACATCATCGACATTCGCCAGATAGATGCCTTCGCCGCTGCCATGGGCATAGACGCTCGGGTCCGCCAGATTGGGCGTGTAAGTGCCGATATAGGCACGCGCCGCATGGGCGCTGCCCGCGCTTGCCATCAGGCCCGCTGTAATAGCGGCGAGAAGCCGAAGTTTCATGTTGCGCCTCATCAGGGCAGGAAGACCATCACCGCCGGGGCACCCACTGCCAGGAACTTGCCGGTGAAGTGCGGCACGCCCTTGGCGTCGAAGCGGAAGGTGGCGACATTGTCGGCGCGCTGGTTCAGCGAATAGAGGAACTTGCCGGTCGGATCGATGGTCAGACTGCGCGGGGTTTCGCCTTCCGTTGGGGTGGTGGTGACTTTGCTGGCGATGCCGTTCGCCCCGACCGCGAAAGTGGCGATGGAGTTATGCGTGCGGTTGGCGGAATAGACATTCCTGCCGCTGGCCGAGACCAGCAGTTCCGAGGCCGAGCCGCCGCCCTGATAGCCGGTAGGCATCGCCGAGAGGCTGGTGCCCTTGGGCGTCAGCTTGCCGTTCGCAAAGTCATAGGTGGTCAGGCGAATATTGTATTCGCCGATCTGGTACAGCGTCTTGCCGTCCGGCGAGAAGCCGAAATGGCGCGGCGCCGAACCGGCCAGTGTCTTGGTGACCGAGACCTCGGCCAGCTTTCCGGTGTTCACGTCCAGCTTCCAGACGAAAATCTGGTCGCGTCCGGCATCATCGCCCACCACGAACTGGCCGCTGGGATCGGGCGCGATCATGTGGCCGCGGGTGATGCGGTTGGGCTGGGATGGCGCCTGCCCCGGCGGCGCGTCCACCGCGTTGGCGGAGTTGGTCGGGCCGCCCGGCTTGATCACATCGGTGGCGGCGCCCAGGCTGCCATCGGCATTGATGCGGATGACGGAAAAGCTGCCGCCGGTATAGTTGGCGACCAGCGCGAACTTGCCGGACGGATGAATGCTGATGTGACAGGGAATGGCGCCTTCCGAACTGACGACATTGAGCAGCTTCAGCGCGCCGGTGGCCGCATTCACCGCATAGGCGCTGACCGATCCGCTCTTCTGCGGATTGAAACTGTCCACCTCGTTCACGGCGTAGAGAAACTTGCCGTCCTTCGACAGCGTCATCCAGGTCGGCGACAGGGTCTTGGCGACCAGCCGGACATTGCCGGGCGCGCCCGTGGCATTGTCCACATCCACCAGATAGATGCCCTCGCCGCGATTGCTGGACGGCGTGCCCGCCGCGTTCGGCGTATAGGTGCCGATATAGGCGCGGGCCGCATGGGCGCTGGTGGCGCTGGCCAGCAGGCCGGCGGTGAAGGCCGCAAGGGCGGCAGTGCGAGCGGCAGTGCGAAGCAAGGTCATGTCAGTCCTCTTGTTTGAATCAATTATCCGGTAGCGCGAAGACGAAGATCGCATTGCCATTTCCGGGTTTGCGCACCTGCGGCAACAGGGTGGCGGGCTTGGCGACCGGGCTGCCGCCGCCCAAACCCGTTTCTACCGCGATATACTGTTTGCCGCCCACCGCGAAACTCACCACATGGCCCTGCACGCTGGTGGTCAGGCGTGTCTGCCACAAGGTTTTGCCGGTGGCGGTTTCAATGGCGCGGAAGCGGCGGTCATAATCGCCGACAAAACCGACACCGCCCGCTGTGGTCAGTACGCTGGTGAGGAAAGGCGATTTCTGCTGGAAGCTCCACACCGGCTTCATGGTGCGGGTATTGTAGGCTGCCAGCCGCCCCAGATTGCCGTGGGTGCCGGGCATCTCGAACAGCTGCTGCGAGGCGGCGTTGGTGGCGGCGGGACCGATCTTCTTTTCCAGCGCATTGCCGCGCAACAAGACGCAGGACTGGTGCAGCGGGATCAGCATCAACTCGCTGGCAGGATCAAAGCTGGTGGCGGGCCAGTCATGGCCCCCCGCCGGTCCCGGGCAGGACGACACCCATTCGCCGACTTTCGCGTTCTGGATATCGTTTCGATAGGTGGGAATGCCCGTCTTGGGATCGATCTTGTCATAGATATTCTGGAACACGGTTTCGGCCGAGGCCTTGTACTTGCCGGTGATGCGATCGAGCTTCCACAGGATGCCCGCCTTGCCCACGGTCAGAACATCTTTCTCATTGCCGTGATTGATCACCAGCCGCTCGAACACTTCATCGAGATCGAGCGCCTCGCCGGGGGCATGGGTGTAGAACCATTTCAGTTTTCCATTGTCCGGGTCCAGCGCCAGCGTGGCATTGGCATAGAGCGTGGCACCCTGCGCCGTGCCGCGCGTGGCGCGCGTCCAGGGCTTGGCCTGGGCGGTGCCCCAATAGGTCGTGTTGCTCTCCGGGTCGTAAGTGCCCGCGATCCAGGTCTCGCCGCCCTGGCGGAATTCGTCCGCCAGCCCGTTCCAGCTGTCGCCGCCCGGCTCGCCCTTGAGCGCGATGGTCTTGAAGCGCCACGCCACCTTGCCCGTATTCGCATCATAGGCGCTGATGAAACAGTGCTTGGTCTGGTAGCGGTTGCAGTAGGTCAGCCCCACCAGGATCTTGCCGCGTATCGCGATGGCGCCGCCGGTGTTGCTATAGCCTTCCTTGCCGTTCTCGATCTCGGTTTCCCAGACGATCTTTCCGGTCTTCGCGTCCAGCCCATACAGCTTGGCGTCGGTGGTGGGCACGAACACCTTGTCGCCATACAGCGCCAGGCTGCGGGTGGCGCCATAGGCGCGGGTGGGCGTGGGCCCGATGCGGTTCTCCCACAAGAGCTCGCCGGTTTTTGCGTCCAGCGCCTGCACCGTGTTGGCGACATTGGACAGGAACATGATGCCGTCATGCACGATCGGCGTGACCTGGCTGGCGCCGCCGTCATTCATCGCCCAGGACCAGACCAGCTGCAGGTTCTTCACATTCGCGGTGGTGATCTGTTTGAGCGGGGAATGACTCCAGCCCTGGTAATTGCGCCGGTACATCAGCCAGTCGCCATCGGCGGGATTGCGCAGCATCTCGTCGGTGACGGGGCGATAATTCTTGATGTTGCCGGGCACCGTCAGGCCAAGCCGCGTGGCAGGATAGGATGTGGCCGGGCGCTCGGCGGCAGGAGCAGGACGCGGTGCGGCCACAGGCACCACCACAACCGACGGCTTGCCACTGGCAATAGCCGAGAGCTTCACGCTTTCATTGCCGGTGAAGGGGGCCGTGCCGGGATTGGCGCCGTTGGCCGACAGCATATAGGCGAGAATGTTGCGATAAACCGCGGCATCCAGGCTGTTGCCATTGCCATAGGGCATCGAAGCTTTGGTCAAGGCATAAAGTTCGCCCACCGGCCGGTTGCCCCAGGCATCGAGGAAGCTGCTGCCCGCCAGCGCCGGGGCTTCGCCCGCGCCCGCCAGATCGGGGCGATGACAACCGGCGCAATTGGCGGCGTACAGCGCGCGTCCCGCATTGGCCTGTTCCGCGGTGAAGGGTCCGGTCTGGAGATTTTGCGCCAGCGCATCGGCGCCCAGCACGGCAACAGCAGCAGCGGCGAGGAGGAGGTGTTTTCTCATCGCTGCGGCACATCCAGTTGCGGCAGGAAGCCATGGCCCGCCACCGGCACCGCCTCGCCCGCGAAGGGATGGGGCGGCAGCAGCCAGCCGGTGAGATTGCCGTCGGGCGCTTTCACGCTATCGACCTGCACATAGACCCGCCCGCTGCGCACCGCATTGGCCTGGCGCGCGGTCAGGGTGACGGCGCCCGATACCTCGCCGCTGGTGGCCGGTGTTACCGTGATATCGGTGATCTTCGGGCCCATAGCGCCGATGCGGATGCCGTCATAGAGCGCGGCGCGGGTGGCGTTGCCGGCAAGGCCTTCGAACGTGCCGCGCACCGTCAGGCGGTTGCCGTCCAGCGTGGCACGCGCATGACCTTCGCCGGTGATGCTGCTGCGGGTGCCGTCCGTGACCGGCGACGGCCCCAGGCGCGTTTCAAACTCTTCACCGCGCGCGGGCGCGGCGCACAGGACCAGCGCCACAAATGCGCATTGGCTGTAACGGTGCCGCAAAACCCCTCCGCCCGGATTCTTATATTTATGGCGGGATTCCTAGCACGGCGGCCGGACGCCCCCAACACTTGTGCAGCCGCAGCATTTTTCGGCTATGCTGGCGGTCGTTCCAAAGGTGCGTATCCGTGCTTCTGCTTATCGATAACTACGACAGCTTTACCTACAACCTCTTCCATTATCTGGGCGAGCTGGGGGCCGAGGTGCGCGTGGTGCGCAATGACGAAATATCGGCGGCCGAGGCCCTGGGCATGAAGCCGGAAGGCATTGTCCTGTCCCCCGGCCCCTGCACCCCCAACGAGGCGGGCATCTGCCTGGACGTCATCAAGCAGGCGGCCGGCACCATGCCGATCCTGGGGGTCTGCCTGGGGCACCAGGCCATCGGCCAGGTCTATGGCGGCACCGTGGTGCGCGCGCCCGAGCCGATGCATGGCAAGCTTTCGCGCGTGCATCACACCGGCAAGAGCGTGTTCCGGGGGCTGAACAATGATTTCCTCGCCACCCGCTATCACTCCCTGACCATCGATCCGCCCTCCATGCCGCCCGTGCTGGAAGTCACCGCCACCAGCGAGGACGGCGTGATCCAGGGCGTGATGCACAAGACCCATCCCGTGCACGGCGTGCAGTTCCATCCCGAAAGCATCGCTTCGGAAAACGGCCATGCCCTGCTGAACAACTTCCTGACCATCGCGCGCGACTTCACCAAAGTTCCGGCATGAGCGCGGCGGCTGCGGAGTTTTCCGCCCTTCTGGAAAAAGCCAAGCAGCAGCTGAGCGCGGCCGAGACCACCGCGCTGTTCGACGCCATCTTCACGGGGCGTCTGCACGAAAACGAAATCATCGCCTATCTGTCGGCCACGGCGGACCGCAAGCCCACGGTGGACGAGCTGGTGGGCGCCGTCACATCCATGCGCCGCCACATGCACACCATCGCGGCGCCGCCCGGCGCCATCGACCTGTGCGGCACGGGGGGCGACGGGCTGGGCACGCTGAACATCTCCACCGCGGTTTCCTTTGTGGTGGCGGGCGCGGGCGTGCCGGTCGCCAAGCATGGCAACCGTTCCGCCTCCTCGCGCAGCGGCGCCGCCGATGTGCTGGAGGCCCTGGGCGTGAACATCACGCTGGCTCCCGCAGCGGCGCAAAAGGTTCTGGGCGATGTGGGGCTGGTGTTTCTGTTCGCCCAGACCTACCACCCGGCGATGAAACATGTGGGCGCGGCCAGGAAGCAGATCGGCCGGCGCACCATCTTCAACCTCTTGGGGCCGCTGGCCTCGCCCGCCCGGGTGACGCGCCAGCTGGTCGGCGTCTTCTCGTCCGACTGGCTCGTGCCCTATGCCCGGGCCCTTCAGGCACTGGGCAGCAGCAATGCCACCATCGTGCATGGCTTGGACGGGCTGGACGAAGTCTCGATCAGCGGACCCACACAGATCGCCACCCTGTCGGACGGCGCCATCACAACCGGCGAACTGGTGCCCGAGGATGCCGGCCTGAAGCGCTGGCCGCTGTCGGGCATCCGGGGCGGCGAAGCGGCGGACAACGCCGCAGCTATCCAGCGGCTGTTCGATGGTGAACTAGGGGCTTACCGCGACATCGTGCTGCTCAATGCGGCCTGCGCCCTTATGGTGGCGGGCGCGGCAAAAGATGTAAGCTCGGGTGTCACATTGGCGGCGCAGGCTCTGGACAGCGGGGCGGCCAAAGCCAAATTGCAGGACCTGGTCAAAGCAACCAACGCATGAGCATTCTCGACAAAATCCTGGGCTACAAGAAGGAAGAGGTCGCGGCCGCCAAGACCAAGGCGAACACGGCCGATCTGGAAGCGCGCGCCAGGGACGTGGAAGCGCCGCGTGGTTTTCTGGCCGCCCTCGAAGACAAGAAGGACAGCGGCGAATACGGCCTGATCGCCGAGATCAAGAAGGCCAGCCCCTCCAAGGGGCTGATAAGGGCCGATTTCGATCCCCCGGCGCTCGCCGCGGCCTATGAGGAAGGCGGCGCCGCCTGTCTGTCGGTGCTGACCGATACGCCGTCTTTTCAAGGCGCGCCGGAGTTCCTGACCCAGGCCCGCGAAGCCACCCGACTGCCCGTGCTGCGCAAGGACTTCATGATCGAGCCCTATCAGGTGATCGAGGCGCGAAGCTGGGGCGCCGATTGCATCCTGATCATCATGGCGATGCTGAATGACGACCAGGCCCGCAAGCTGCTGGATGAAGCGGCGCGCTGGGAGATGGACGCGCTGGTCGAAGTGCATGACGAGGCCGAGTTGGACCGCGCCCTGGACCTGGACGCAAGGCTGATCGGCATCAACAACCGCAACCTGAAAACCTTCGTCACCGACATGGGCACCACCACGCGGCTGGCGCACAAGATCCCGTCGGACATCCATGTCGTGTCGGAAAGCGGCATCTCGGCCCCCGCCGACCTCAAGCGCCTGGCGCAACACAAGGTCACCACCGTGCTGGTGGGCGAAAGCCTGATGCGCCAGAAGGATGTGCGCGCCGCCACCGCGCTTCTTTTGGGCAATGGCTTTCGGTGACCGACAAGGCACCTCCTGCTCGCCGTTCCGCCGGCATGCGCGGTACCCCGGGCAATGACGCGCGTGAGGCCACACCGGCCCCGTCCCTGCCGGTGAAGCCGCGCGCGCAGGCCAGCCAGCCCGCGCGCACCCTTTCGTCCCGTTTCGCCAAGCCTGCCGTGCTGATGGACGCGACGGACGCGCCAAAACTTGCCAAGGGCGACGCGATCCGCGCCCAGCGCGATGCCTTTCGCGCTTTCATGACCAGGCACGGCCTGCGCCCCACCGAATGGGCGAAGCAGGCGGGTGTGGCGCCGGGCGAGATACTGGGCTTCCTCACCGGACAGTCCCGCAGCATCGCGCCCGCGACTCTGGAAAAGCTGGCCGCCATCGCCAAGGTCGCGCCCAAGGACCTGCTCGGCTGAACGAAAACGGCGGCAAACGAAAACGGCGGTCTTGGGGACCGCCGCTTCGTTACGCAACTTCGGATATTTCAGAACGTGATCCAGACGCCGCCACGGCCCCAATAGCCACGGCGGGGCGGGGCATCGCGCCAGCGATAACGGCGTTCATCGCGGGCATGCCAGCGCCAATTGTCGTCATAGACGCGCAGGCCCCAGGCGGGGCGATAGTCGTAGCGGGTGGTGGTGCGCCAGCAATCGCCATAGCGGTTGCAGACCACGGCGGCGGAAGCTGTTTCCACCGTGGCCACCAGGGCGCCGGCGGCCACCAGCGTGCTCAAGGCAAAGGTTCTCAGTTTCATCACGGGCTCCATAGCCAGTTCGATCTGCCCTTCGGAGAATTAAAACGAGCCTTGCCGGATTGTGTTCCGCAGCCCGCAATCCGTTGACGGCGGGGGTAGAACTAAAGTAGAACGATTCGCAAGCGTACCGGCTTTGTTCGCGCCGGGTTCCTGGGAGACATTCGATGCTGACCCGCAAGCAATATGAATTGCTGATGTTCATCCATGAACGCGTGCGTGAAAGCGGCGTGCCGCCCTCCTTTGACGAAATGAAGGAGGCGCTGGACCTCAAATCCAAGTCCGGCATCCATCGCTTGATCACCGCGCTGGAAGAACGCGGCTTCCTGCGTCGCATGGAAAAGCGCGCCCGCGCCCTGGAAGTGCTCAAGCTCCCCGACAACATGGCCGAGACCGTGCGCCCCGCCACCACCCGCAGCCAGGTCCAGCGCAGCGCCTCTAGCCGCCATGGCCGCACGGATATCCGCATGGCCGATTCCCGTTCCCCTGCCCCGCGCCGCAGCTATGGCGAGAATGGCGAAGGCGCCATCAATGTGCCGCTGGTCGGACGCATCGCGGCCGGCACGCCGATCGAGGCGCTGCAGAACAAGATGAGCGACATTCCCGTTCCCGGCGGCATGCTGGGCAAGGGCAGCCATTACGCCCTCGAAGTCACCGGCGATTCCATGATCAATGCCGGCATCCTCGACGGCGACACCGTGATCATCCAGGAATCCGACACCGCCAACACCGGCGAGATCATCGTCGCGCTGGTGGACAATGAGGAAGCCACGCTGAAGCGCCTGCGCCGCCGCGGCGACTCCATCGCTCTCGAGGCCGCCAACCCCGCCTATGAAACGCGCCTCTACGGCGCCGACCGGGTCAAGGTGCAGGGCAAGCTGGTCGGGTTGATCAGAAGGTATTGATCCTCGGCCAAACTAAAAGCGGTTGGTTGTAGGGCGCCGCTCACAGCGGCCATAAAAGCTATCGCCGCCCTCGATCCGGATATTGCCGGTGCGCCGGTCGATATCGAGCGTCTTGATCCTGATAAAACTGGTCCTGACGTCTGCGCTGATGCGGTCCGGCTCCATTTTGAGATTCGTCATCTTGAACCAGTCGTCGGTGCCGCTGTTAAAGACCGGAGTCATCTTGCTGGGCAAACGCACACGCCCGGCCCCGGCAGTAATCTCGACCTGCACGGTGGCGCCGTACTTCTGATCGAACGAAATGCGCCTGTCGTCACCGTCGGTTATGGTGTCGCTGCTGGTCGCCTCTCCCGTACAAGCCAGCAGCAAGGGCTCGGCTGCATCGCCCGCCGGCGCCTGCGCCAGCGCGCTTGCGCTCAGGAAGATGCCGCAAACGGCCATAATGTACTTCATGTGATGACCCCTTCTTCTCAAGATTTTGCGTCCCGGCGCCGGAATGTCCAGCCCGATCACCCAGGCTTGGACAAAGAAAAGTCCCACCTTGGCAAGCTGGTGGGGTTGATCCGGCGTTACTCGTCGCGAACAGGTTTCGGCACCCAAGGCCGCATACCGCGCCAAGAGCGTACGCTGGTTGCCGAAGGCGGCGATGACAAGGTGATGCTCCAGCCCTGACCGTAAGCGGCTTTGCGCTGATCGATAACCACCGCCGGGCCCTTGCACGGCCCCATCGCTGCGCTGATCACCACCACCGCGCGGGCGCAATCTTCCGCCAAGGCTTCCGGCCTCACCCCGGCAGCGATCACCGGCGGGCGGTTCACCACGCAGCCCAGGCCGTCGCAGCGCAGGCCGGGGATGCCGATGGCCTCGGCGACCTCGCGTCCGTCGCCGTCGCGCTTCAGCCATTCGCGCGCCAGGAAATTGTTCTTCGGCTTGCGCACAAAATGCAGCAGGCCGTCATCGCCGCGCACCGCGATGGTGACGGCGTCGCTGGCCACCAGGATGTCGGGCCGGGGTGCGAGGAAGACCAGGATCACACCGGCCAGCATCGGGGCGATCCCCCACCAGCGCCAACTCCGCCGCCAGATCGCCAGCCACAGCCCGCCCAGCGACAGCAGCACCAGCGCGGAAAGCGGCATGGCGCTGACCAGCGAGACCGCACCGGGCAGCCCGGAGACCCAGCGGCCCATCGCCACCATCACGCCGATGCCCTGCCCCATCAGTTCCAGCGGCAGCCGGTCCAGCCCCAGCGGCATCAGCAGGACCGAGAAGGCCGCAGCCGGCATGATCCAGAAGCCCATCACCGGCATGGCGATCAGATTGCCCAGCACCGCGTAATGGGCGGCGCGCTCGAAATAGAACAGGGTGAAGGGCGCCGTCGCCAGGCTGGCCACCAGGCTAGTCATCACGATGCCGTGGAGATAGCGGTACAGCACCCCGCGCGGATGTGTGCGCTCGCGGCTCTGCTCCCACTCCGCCACCGCGATCAGCGCCGCCACCGCGGCGAAGGACATCTGAAAGCCCGCATCGATGATCACTTCGGGACGCGCCAAGAGCAGGATGGCGGCCGCCAGCGCCAGGCTGCGCATGGTCAGGGCCGGGCGGTCGAGCAGTATCGCCACCATCATGGTGGCCAGCATCACGAACGCGCGCACCGCCGGCGGCGCCGCGCCGCTGATCGCCAGATAGAACGCCGACGCCAGCAGCGCGGCCACCGCCGCCCATTTCTTGACCGGATAGCGCAGCGCCACAGAAGGAATGGCCGCCAGCAGGGCGCGCACCAGCCAGAAGATACCGCCGCCCACCAGCGCCATGTGCAGGCCCGAGATGGACAGCGCATGCGCCAGCCCTGCATCCCTGAGCGCCGCATCATCCTCTTCGCTGATGGTGCCGCGGGTGCCGGTGATCAGCGATGCGGCGACGCCGCCCATGCTGCCGGGCAGCGCGGCATGGATCCGCGCCGTCATCCCCACCCGGAATGCTTCCACGCCTTGCGACAGGCGCTGCCACGCAACCGCCTCCTGCGCCGGTGCAACAAGGCGCGCCCGGCCATAGGAAAAACCCGTGGCGTCGATCGACTGGAAATACAGCCAGCGGCCGAAATCGCTGGCGCCCGGCGCCACCGGCGGCGAAGGCGCATCCAGCCGCGCGGTCACACTCAGCCAGTCGCCGGGGCGAAAGTCCGCGCCATTCGGGACCATCACCCGCACCCGGCGCGGCGTCTGGCCCTGGGCAAAGGCGCCCGAGCGCACCTCGTCCAGCACCAGCCGGGCGCCGCGCTCGCGCGGTTCGATGCTAACGATGCGCGCCGTCAGATGCGCCACCATGGGCTGGCTCAGGACCGGCGTGGCCACGCTTACCTCGCGCAGCTTGGCCAGGCCGAAGCCCAGCAGCAGCGCCGCCAGCAGCGATGCGGTCACCCGCCCCCGCCCCATGGCGCCCAGGCCGATGGCCACCAGCCCCGCACCCACCGCCAGCCAGCCGATGGCCAGGCCCGGCTCAACCGGCAGCGCGAAGTAGCCGGCGGCGCCAATTCCCAGCGCGACAGGCAGCCACAAGGGCCAGCGATCAGCCTCCCAAAACGCCGAAATTGCCTGCACCAAACCCCGATTGCCTTACGCCCCATGCTGTCTTAAAGCCTGCCCCCATGTCGCAAAAGCCCGTCCTGCGTTTCGCCCCCTCGCCCACCGGCATGCTGCATATCGGCGGCGCCCGCACGGCCCTGTTCAACTGGCTCTATGCCCGCCACACCGGCGGCAAATTCCTGCTGCGGATCGAGGATACCGACCGCGAGCGTTCCACCCCCGAAGCGGTGGACGCCATCCTGAACGGCATGAAATGGATGGGGCTGGACTGGGACGGCGAAGCGGTCTTCCAGTTCGCCCGCGCCGCCCGGCACCGCGAAGTGGCCGAGAAGATGCTGGCCGAGGGCAAGGCCTATCGCTGCTATGCCACCGCCGACGAACTCACCGCCATGCGCGAGGAGCAGAAGGCCGCCGGCAAGCCGATGCGCTATGACGGGCGCTGGCGCGATCGCACACCTACGTCCGAGGAAGCCGCCAAGCCATCCGTCGTGCGCCTGAAATCCCGCCAGGAGGGCGAAACCATCGTCCATGACAAGGTGCTGGGCGATGTGCGCTTCGAGAACAGCCAGCTCGACGACATGGTGCTGCTGCGCAGCGACGGCACTCCGACCTATATGCTGGCCGTGGTGGTGGACGATGCCGACATGGGCATCACCCATGTGATCCGCGGCGCCGACCATCTCAACAACGCGGCCCGCCAGATCCAGATCATCGAGGCGATGGGCGCGGCCATTCCGGTCTATGGCCATCTGCCGCTGATCAACGGGCCCGACGGCGCCAAGCTGTCCAAGCGCCACGGCGCGCTGGCGGTCGAAGCCTATCGCGACATGGGCTACCTGCCCGAGACCATGAGGAATTATCTTTTGCGGCTGGGCTGGAGCCATGGCGATGACGAGATCATCCCCACCGAGCAGGCTATTCGCTGGTTCAACCTGGAATCCATCGGCAAGAGCGCCGCGCGGATGGATTACAAGAAGCTGGACAATCTCAACGGCCATTACATCCGCGAAACCAGCAACGATGTGCTGGTGGCCGAGGTGACGGCCTTCCTGTCGCGCGAAACCCCGCCGCGCATCCTGTCGCTGCTGGCCCGCCAGCGGCTGGAGAGCGCCATGACATCGCTTAAAGAGCGGGCCAAGACCCTGGTCGAACTTGTTCAGGGTGCGGAATTTCTGTTCACAGACGGTCCGCGCACTTTGGACGCGAGCGCCGACAAGCTTTTGACCCCTGAAGGCCGCGCCGCGCTGGCGGGGGCCCTGCCCGCGCTGGAAGCCACAGACTGGACCGGCCCCGCTTTGGAAGCGGCCGCCCGGACATTCGCAGAATCCACCGGCCTCAAGCTGGGCCAGGTCGCCCAGCCCCTGCGGGCCGCTTTGACCGGAAAGGCCTCATCCCCGCCGCTTTTTGAAATGTTGGCACTGTTAGGCCGGGAAGAATCTCTAGCCCGGCTAAGGGCTTACGCCGCTTAAGGAATTAGAGTGGTGCGGTGCCGCAAAAGGGGTGACGGACTATCAAAAGCGTGGCTTTATTGCGGCGCAAGATAAACCCGGCAAGACCGGGGCCGAGACCGAGCAAGGGGACCAGCATGAGAGAGAGCAAGATCAAGGCCGCGGGCAAGGCCAGCCTTAACTATGAAGGCAAGGACTATGAGCTGCCGGTATTCGCCGGCACCCAGGGTCCCAATGTGGTGGACATCCGCAAGCTCTACGACCAGGCCGACATCTTCACCTACGACCCCGGCTTTACCTCGACCTCATCGACCGAATCCAACATCACCTTCATCGATGGCGACAAGGGCGTGCTGCAATATCGCGGCTATGCCATCGGCGACCTGGCCGAACATTCCACCTTCCTGGAATGCTGCTACCTGCTGCTCTATGGCGAACTGCCGAACGGCGAACAGATGGCCAAGTTCGACCATTCCATCACCCACCACACCATGGTGCATGAACAGCTGGCGAGCTTCTTCAGGGGCTTCCGCCGCGACGCCCATCCGATGGCGATCATGTGCGGCGTGGTCGGGGCACTGTCGGCCTTCTATCACGACTCAACCGACATCACCGATACCAAGCAGCGCGAAGTCGCCAGCCACCGGCTGGTCGCCAAGCTGCCGACCATCGCGGCCATGGCCTACAAGTATCACGTCGGCCAACCCTTCGTGTATCCGCTGAACAAGCTGGGTTACACCGAGAACTTCCTGCGCATGTGCTTCAGCGTTCCGGCCGAGGAATATGTGGTGAACCCGGTGCTGGCCAAGGCGCTGGACACCATCTTCATCCTGCATGCCGACCATGAACAGAACGCTTCGACCTCCACCGTGCGTCTGGCGGGTTCCTCGGGCGCCAACCCGTTCGCCTGCATCGCGGCAGGCATTGCCTGCCTGTGGGGTCCGGCCCATGGCGGCGCCAATGAAGCGGCGCTGAAGATGCTGGAGGAAATCGGCACCGTCGACCGCATTCCTGAATTCGTCGCCAAGGCGAAGGACAAGAGCAGCGGCTTCCGCCTGATGGGCTTTGGCCACCGCGTGTACAAGAATTACGATCCGCGCGCTAAGGCGATGCAGATTCAGGCCCATGCCGTGCTGGACGAGCTGGGCCTGCACGATGATCCGCTGCTGAAGGTGGCGGTGGAGCTGGAAAAGGTCGCGCTCAGCGATCCTTACTTCATCGAAAAGAAGCTCTATCCCAACATCGACTTCTATTCCGGCATCACCCTGAAGGCGCTGGGCTTTCCCACCTCCATGTTCACCGTGCTGTTCGCCCTGGCCCGCACCGTGGGCTGGATCGCGCAGTGGAAGGAAATGCTGGAAGACCCGCATCAGAAGATCGGGCGCCCGCGCCAGATCTATACCGGCCCGACGGAGCGCAGCTACGTTCCGATGCCGAAAAGGAAATAGTCAGCGCTTTTCGACGAAATCCAGAAGGACCCGAGCCGCTCTCAACGAGGGCGGCTCGTCTTTTTCGCCCAGCAGCGCCGCGAAGTCGTTCATCGATGCGACTTGCGCGGCGCGCGCCTTTTCATCCGCGAACAGATGCGCCACCGCCTTGGCCAATACGTCCGGCGTGGCGGCTTCCTGCAGATATTCCGGCACCGCCTCGCGGTCCAGCAGGATATTGATCAGGGTGAAATGCTTCACCAGCATCATCCAGCGCGACAGGAAATAGGTCAGCCCGCCGACCTTATAGGCCACCACCATCGGCGTGCGGGACAGCGCCAGTTCCGCCGTCACCGTGCCCGACGCGGCCAGCGCCACATTAGCGGCGTCGAAGGCGGCATACTTGTCCGCCTCGCCATCCAGGATATGCAGCGGCGTGGCCCAGTTTTGCGTGGCATCGCGGACTTTGGTCGCGACATGCGGCACGGTGGGCAACACTGTGACCAATCCGGGAATTTTGGTCGCCAACACATCCACCGCGCATCGAAAAGCCGGCAGGATAAAGCGTATCTCGCTGGTGCGGCTGCCCGGCAGCAATGCCAGCAGCGGTGCGTCCGGCGCGATGCCCAGACGGGCCCGCAGCGCTTGCCCGCCGGTCATGCGCGCGGCACGCTCCACCACGGGGTGACCAACGAAGACGGCCTTCAGTCCGTACTTTTCAAAGAACGGCACTTCGAACGGAAACAGCGCCAGCACCAGGTCGAAATAGCGCGCCATCGCCTTGGCGCGGTAGGCGCGGCTGGCCCAGACCTGCGGGGCGACATAGTCCACGGTGGGAATGGAGGGATCGCGCTTTTTGATCGCACTTGCCACCCGGTGGGTGAAATCCGGACTGTCGATCACCACCACCACGTCGGGCCTGGTCTCAACCGCGAAATCCACCGCCTGCTTCACCCGGCGCAGGATGGCGGGAATGGCGGGCACCACTTCGCGCAGGCCCATCACGGCGGTGGCGTCGAGCGGATAAAGGCTTTCCAGTCCTTCGCGCGCCATGGCCAGACCGCCAACGCCGGTAAAGCTGACGCGGTCACCCGCGAGCGCTTTCAGGCCCGCCATCAACTGCGCGCCCAGCGCGTCACCCGACGGCTCGCCGCACACCAGCATCAGCCTGATCTTTCCAGCTTGCGCGTCCGCTGACGCGTCCGCGCGGGTGGTCACGGCTTCACACCGATCACGAACAGGCCCAGCCGGTCGGCTTCCGCTGTCAGGGTCGCCCGGTCCAGGATCAGCGATCCGCCCGCCTCCAGCGCGATACCGGCCAGATGCGCCGCCGCCGCGCCCCGCAACGTGGCGATGCCGACCACCGGCATGTCGGTCTTGCCGTCCTGTGTCGGCTTCAGGCCCTTGACCAGCACGCCGCGCGGCTTGGCCGCTGTGCCGCGCAGGCTTTCGCGCAAGGACGCAATACGGCCCAGCATCGCGTCGGTGCCTTCGGCGGCTTCCACCGCCAGGGCCAGACCGTCGCACACCACCGCCGCTTGCCCTACATCGAGCGCGCCCAGCCCGCGCACGATCCGGAAAGCCGCGGCGATGTCGGCGCGGTGCTCGTCACCGGGCGCATGCCGCCCCAGCAGGCCCTCGCCGCAGACCAGGCTGGGCGCGGCCTCAGCCACGCTGACGGCCTTCAGCCCTTCATCCTCGCAGACCCCGACGATGAAGCGCAGCAAGGCGTCATCGCCCTGCCGCGCCGCCGCCACCGCCTTGGGCAGCAGCAGCATGCCCTTGGCATCCAGCTTGAGCTCGGAGAATTTGGGGCGATCAACCTTGCCGCACAGCAGAATCTCGGTCACGCCGTGCGATGTCAGCGCCTTGATGATGCGGCCCAGTTCGCCCGGCGACAGCCATTCATGTGGAAAATCAGCGGTCCAGTCGTCGCTGGCGCTGCCCACCAGCGGCACGACGAAAAGATCGCGCCCGCTCGCTCGCGCCGCCTTGGCCACCGCGCGCGGCAAGTCACCGCCGCCCGCGATGATGCCAAGAGGAGTCACGCGGGCTCTCCGCCGCGCCGGCGCGCCAGGCAAAGGTCCTGCTTGGACTCGGCCAGGATGAAATCGGCGATCTCGGCCACCTCCACCACGCCGGCGAATTTGGCTTTTGCCTCGCGGGCGCGGTCGGCAACTCCGCCGCCGCTGCCGTAAAATACGCTGCGGAAGGTGGCGCGCATGGCGTTGATGGTATCGCGCGACAGGCCGCGCCGCTTCAGACCGATCAGGTTCAGCCCCGCCAGTTCGGCATGATCGCCGAACGCCATGGCATAGGGAATGACGTCGCGGTTGACGCCGGTCAGCCCGCCCACCATCGCACCCTTGCCGACGCGGCAGAATTGCTGGACCGCCGACAGGCCGCCGAAAATCACGCCGTCGCCGATCACCGAATGACCGCCCAGCGCCACCGAGTTGGCGAAGGTGACATCGTCGCCAACGATACAATCGTGCCCGACATGGCTTCCGGCCATGAAGAAACCGCGCACGCCGACCCGGGTCACGCCCTTGTCGCGCTTGCTGCCGACATTCATCGACACCATTTCGCGCAAGGTACAGCCCTCGCCGATCTCCAGCCGCCCGTCGGGGAAATCATTGCCACGGATCTGGCTGTCGCCACCCAGCACAGCGCCTGGATAGATCCGGCAGCCCTTGCCGATGCTGGTGATGCCGGAAATGGAAACATGCGACAGAAGGACGACGCCTTCGCCCAACGTGACGCGCGGTCCGACATGGCAGAAAGGCCCGATCTCGACGCCGCCGCCCAGTGTCGCGCCGTCTTCCACCACGGCCGTAGGGTGGATGGCCATCAGCCGGCCGCGCCGTCGGAAATCATGGCGCTGAATTCGGCTTCGGCACACAGCGTGTCGCCGACATAGGCGTGGCCGGCGAACTTCCACACCGGGCCACGGCTGCGGATCAGCTTGACCGTCATGCGCATCAGGTCACCCGGCCCGACCGGCTTGCGGAAACGCGCGCTCTCGATGGTCATGAAATAGACCACGCTGCTGGTCTTGCCGCCCTGGCTGTGCACCACCAGTGCGCCGGCGGTCTGGGCCATGGCTTCCACGATCAAGACGCCCGGCATTACCGCGCGCTCGGGAAAATGCCCCATGAAAAAGGGTTCGTTGATGCTGACCGCCTTGTAGCCCGTGGCGCTCTGGCCCGGCACGATGTCGGTGAGCTTTTCCACCAGCAGCATGGGTGGGCGGTGCGGCAGCAGCTTCTTGATCTGCTCGACATCCAGAACAATATGGTCGGTCATTTCTCGTCCTGCGCGCGCCGCTTCGCCAGCCGTGTCACGGCATGAATCTCCCGTGCCCATTCTCTTACAGGTTTCGCGGGAGCGCCGCCATAATCCACGCCGCCGGGCAGCACAATGCTCGATCCCGTACCGGACCGCGCGCCCATCCGGGCCCCGGCGCCGACGCGGGTATGATCGCCCAGCCCCACCTGTCCGGCCAGGATTACGCCATCCTCCAGCACCACGCTGCCGGCAAGGCCGGCCTGGCCGGCGATGATGCAATGACGGCCGATCTGGCAGTTGTGCGCGATCTGCACCAGGTTATCGATCTTGCTGCCCTCGCCGATGACCGTGTCGCCCAGGGCGCCGCGATCGATGGTGGTGGCCGATCCGATCTCGCAATCGTCCTGGATGATGACCCGTCCGAGCTGCGGCATCTTGATGAAGCCGCTGGCGCCGGGGGTGAAGCCGAAACCGGGCTGGCCGATATGCGCGCCCGGCAGGATGGTCACGCGGTCGCCGACATAGGCATGGCTGATGGTGGCATTGGCGCCGATCTCGCAATTGCGCCCGATGGCGACGCCCGGACCGATCACCACGCCCGGGCCGATGCGGCTGCCATCGCCGATTTCCGCGCCGGGGCCGATCACCACGCCAGGCGCCACTTGCACATCCTTGCCCAGACGCGCGTCCGGCGAGATCGCGGCACTCTGCGACCAGACCGGCTGGGAATAGTCGGGATAGAACATCCGCGCCACGGCGGCGAAGGCCGTCTGTACCGACGGCGCTTCCACCAGTGTCATGCCGGCGGGCGCAACCTTGGCCGCCAGCGAAGTGGCGCCCTCGGGAACCAGGCAAACCCCGGCCCCCGATGCGGCAAAGTCGTCACGAAGCTTCTTGCTGCCGGAGAAAAAAGTCAGATGCGCCGATGACGCGCCGGTCAGGTCTGCCAGGTCGGATATGGATTGTGCCCCGCCGGTATCCGGCGGCAGGGCGATGCCGGTTTTTTCGCAAATCTGCGCCAGCGTGAACGGCCCTAGATTCTTGAAAAAACGCGGATCGGCCATACAGGAGCCTACTGCCTGGGCGCCTGCGGCGGCGGCGGTGCGTTGAGGTTGACCTTGATGGTCGGCAGCTTCTGGTCCAGCCGGTCGATCACTTTCTGGGTGATGTCAAAGCTGTTGGCGGTGGCGAACACCACGGCCTGCTTGTCGACCACGATCTGGGCGCCCTGTTCCTTGACCACTTCCTGCAGGATGGGGCCCAGCGCCTGTTCCATCTGCTGGCGGGCCTGGAAGAATCCGGCCTTTATCTGCTCGTCCTTCTTCTGGGCGGAAGCCTGCAGCGCGCGCTTCTTGGCCTCGATGCCGGCCATGCGCTTGGCCTTGGCGTCGGGCGCCAGGATCGCGGTCTGCTGCACGGCGGTGCGCTCTTCTTCCTGAATGGCGCGGCCCTGGGCGGTCAGGTCGGTCTGGGCCTGCTTGGCGATGGCCTGGACCTGGCGGGCGACATCCTGCCCGACCTTCGATCCCTGCATGATGGCGACCTTGTCGATCACCACGAGTTTGGTGGGCGGGGTCTGCGCGAAAACCGGAGTGGCCAGGCTCGCCAGGCCCGCAAAAGCGAACGCGATGGTTTTGGTCATGGTCAGTATCCTGTGGCAGTGCTGAAGTGGATGATCTGGGCTCTATCGTATTCCGTCTTCATGATCGGCAGGCCGATATTGATCTGAACCGGGCCGACCGGCGAGCGCCATTGCACGCTGATGCCGGCACTGGCGCGGAAAGCCAGATTGTCCTTCACGCAGGAACCTACGCCGGAATACTGCGCGCCGGTGCAGGTGCGGGTGAAGATATTGTCCAGCTTGCCGATGGTGCCGAAATCGGAGAACAGGCCGAGGTTGATGCCATAACTTTCCGGGATCAGACCCGGCATGCGCGCCTCCAGGCTGCCGATGGCATAGACGGTGCCGCCCAGCGCGCCGGTATTCTGCGGCGCCACCAGGTCGCGCGCGCCCACACCGGCCAGCGAGAAGCCGCGGAAGGTTTCGCCGCCCATGAAGAAGCGTTCGTTGAACGGCACCAGCGATCCGTCATAACCGGTGATATAGCCACCGCGCCCCGACAGGCTGGTCACGACACTGCCGTCGAACACAGCCTTGAAGGTGGAAAAGGTGCTGGCGGTGGAAATATATTTCAGGCTGCCGCCGAAGCCGGCGAAGCTCTGGGAGAACGAGAAGGTTGAACCGGCCGTCGGCTTACGCACATCGTCCAGGTCGTTATAGGAATAGGAAAAACCGACGATAGAGCCGCTGGCCGAGCCGGCCGCCAACTGCACGTCCAGCGGCGCGCCGGCGAAGGGCCGCACTTCCTCGATCTTGTAGGTATAGCTGACGCCCACGCTGCTGTATTCGGAGATCGGAAAGCCCAGCCGCGCCACGGCCGCGGTCACGTCGCTCTGATAGGTGGACTGTTCGAAATTGGTCTGGACCTGATACAGGTCGAAGCCGGCCGCCAGTTCCCGGTCCAGGAAGTAGGGTTCGGTAAAACTGAACTGCGCCGACCGGGTGATGTAGGACGCCTGCAGGCTGAGGCGCATATTCTGGCCGCGCCCGAACAGATTCTGCTCGGTATAGCTGATTTCGCCCAGCAGCGAGGTGGTCGAGGAATAGCCCAGGCCCACCTGCAGCGAGCCGGTGGACTGTTCGGTGACATTGACGTTCAGGGTGGTGCGGTCCGGCTGGCTGCCCGGCACGTTCTGGACGGTAACGTCCTTGAAGAAACCCAGGGCGCGAATGCGGGTGCGCGAACGGTCGATCAGCACGCGGTTGAAGGCGTCGCCCTCCTGCAGGCGGAACTGGCGGCGGATCACCTTGTCCAGGGTGCGGGTGTTGCCGGCGATGTTGATTTTTTCGATATAGACGCGCGGGCCCTGCGCGATCTCGAAGCCCAGATCGATGGTGCGTTCTTTTTCGTTGCGCTTGATGCGCGGATGCACTTCGGCGAAGGCATAGCCCTGCGTGCCCGCCGCATTGGTCAGGGCGTCGATCGCCTGCTGCACCACTTCCTGCGAATAGATGTCGCCTTCCCGCGCCTCGATCAGGGGCCTGAGGCTGGCAGGCGTCAGTTCGCGTATCTTGGAGTCGATCGTGATCTTGCCGAAATTGTAGCGCGGACCCTCATCGACCGTGAAGTTGATGTAGAAGCTGTCGCGGCTGGGCGTGAGCTGGGCCACCGCGCTCACCACCTTGAAGTCGGCATAGCCGCGCGTGACGTAATAGCGGCGCACGGTTTCCTGGTCGAACTGCAGGCGGTCGGGATCGTAATTGTCGTTGGTGGCGAAGAACTTCCACCAGCGGCTTTCCTCGGTGGCGACCTGGCCCTTCAGCGTATCGTCGTCGAACACCTTGTTGCCGCTGAAATTGATGCGGCTGACGCCGGTGGTCGGACCGTCCGTGATCGAGAAGATCAGGTCGACGCGGTTCTGGGGGCGCTGGATGATCTGCGGATCGACGCGGGCGGCGAATTTGCCGTTCCGGCGGTAGAGCTCGATGATGCGCTGGACGTCCGCCTGGATCTTGGTGCGGGTGAAAACAGCGCGCGGACGGATCTGCACTTCCTTGGTGAGGTCCTTGTCGCTGACCTTGGTGTTACCCTCGAACACCACCTGGTTGACGATGGGGTTTTCGGTGACGCGGATGGTCAGCGTGCCGGTCGAGTTCTCGAAGCTGGTCTTGACGTCGGAGAACAGGTTTGTGGCGGTCAGAGATTTCAGCGCCTGGTCCACTTCGGCGGGTGAGTAATTGTCGCCTTCGCGCACGCCGACATAGGTCAGCACCGTGCCGGGTTCGACGCGCTGGGTGCCGCGCACCACGATATGCTGGATGACGCGCGGCGGAGCCTGGACCGGCGCCACCGTCGCGGCGGGATTGGCGGCGGTGGCCGCGGCTTCATTCCCGACGGCGGCGGGCTGGCCGGCCTGACGGTTCAGCTGTTCGGCACGCTCGGCGGCGCCGGGGCGCAGTTGCGCCACCACGGGCGTGGATGCCAGCGCCAGGCAAAGGCCGGTGGTGGAGGTTGCGCGCAACAACCTGCTTCTGAGGCGCAATATTCGCATCCTGCGTTTCGGCCAACTCGTCCTGAGGCTCTGTCGCGCGCGGCAAAGCCCGTGTTTTCAGAAAAGATTCAGCCGGACCAGGTCATTCCATGTCGTCAGGAGCATCAGCCCCAGGACAAAAACCAGCCCAAGCCTAAATCCAACGTCCTGGGCCCGCTCACCGAGCGGGCGCCCCAAAACAGCTTCCACTGCATAGTACAGAAGATGCCCCCCGTCGAGGAGCGGAATCGGGAAAAGATTGACCAGCCCGATACTTACAGAAAGTATAGCTACGAGATTGAGCAACGGCAGGAAGCCGAAATCCGCCACCTGGCGGGTCATGTTGGCGATCCCCACCGGCCCCCGGAGCTGATCGGCGCTGGCCCGCCCCGTGATCATCTGGGAAACGCCCACAATGGTGCTGTGGATGATGTTCCAGGTCTCGGAACAGGCGGCGCTGAACGCCCCCACCGGGCCATATTGCTCCCGGATCACAGGCGCCTTGGGGTCGGGCCGCACCCCGATCACCATCTGGCTGGTGGGATTGCCCAGGACATCGACGGTCTTCATCAGCTTGGGCGTGACGTTGACGGTCAGGTCGCGGCCCTGGCGATTGAGGCCGATGGCCAGGCTTTCGCCGCCGCTGAGCGAAATGATCGCCGGCAACTGCTGAAAGTCGGTGATCTTGGTGCGGTCGATGCTGGTGACGCGGTCGCCCGGCATGATGCCGGCTTCGGCCGCCGGGCTGCCCTTGGTCACCTGCCCGATGATGGGGGACATCACGCTATGGCCGGTATACATGAAAAGGCCCGTCAGGAGCACGATGGCGAGCGCGAAATTGGCGAAGGGACCGGCGGCGGCCACCACCGCGCGCTGGCCCACCGGCTTGTAGGTCAGGGTCTGCGCCTTCTCCGCCGCGCTCATGCGTTCGGCGGCTTCATTGTCGGGGCGCGAGGAGGCGTCGGCGTCACCGGCGAACTTCACATAGCCGCCGATGGGCAGCCAGCTCAGCTTCCAGCGGGTGCCGTGCTTGTCGTTCCAGCCGAAGATTTCCTTGCCGAATCCGACCGAGAAAACCAGCACCTTCACGCCGTAGTAGCGCGCCGCCAGGAAGTGGCCGAGTTCGTGGAAAAACACCACCAGGGTGATGACGAACAGGAAGGCGGGGAGACCCATCGGGGTCCAGGCGATCAGGCTTTGAATCGTGTCGAGCATTTCTACGCACCTACCCGCTGACAAATTTCTTCGGCCAGGATGCGCGCCCGCGCATCCATGCCCAGAACCGTTTCCAGATCGCCCGCCATGCCGTTGCTGCCGCAATCGCTGTCCAGCGCGGCAGCCACCACGCGCGGAATGTCGAGAAAGCCGATCCGCCGGTCGAGGAACGCCTGCACGGCGATTTCGTTGGCGGCATTGAGCACGGTGGGTGCCAGGCCGCCCGAACGCATCGAGCCGATGGCGAGGTTCAGCGCCGGAAAACGGTCATGCGCCGGCGGGTGGAACACCAGGCTGCCCAGCGCGGCCAGGTCGAGACGGCGCGACGGTGAGGGAATGCGGCGCGGCCAGCCCAGCGCATGGGCGATGGGGGTGCGCATGTCCGGCGCCGACAGATGCGCCATGGTGGTGCCGTCCTCGTAGCTGACCAGGCAGTGCACGATCGACTGGGGATGCACCACCACGCCGAGCTTTTCCGGCGGCAGGGCAAAAAGGAAGTGCGCCTCGATCAGTTCCAGCCCCTTGTTCATCAAGGTGGCGCTGTCGAGTGAAATCTTGCGGCCCATCGCCCAGTTGGGATGGGCGACCGCCTCTTCCACCGTCGCGCCGCGCATGCGTTCAAGCGACCATTCGCGAAACGGGCCGCCCGAGGCGGTGATGGTCACCAGATCGGCCTCGGACGCGTCGCCGCTGCCCAGCACCTGGAAGATGGCGTTGTGCTCGCTGTCAACCGGCAGAATCTGGGCCCCGGATTTTTCCATGGCGTCGCGGAACACCGCGCCCGCTGCTACCACGCATTCCTTGTTGGCCAGCGCCACCACGACGCCGCGGCGGATCGCGGCCAGCGCCGGCTCGATTGCCGCCGCGCCCATGATCGCCACCATCACGAAATCGGAAGGGCGCGCGGCGGCATCGATCACCGCCTGGCGGCCCGCAGCCACTTCAATGCCGGTGCCGGCCAGGCCGGCCTGCAATTCGCTGAAGAGCTGCTCGTTGCCGATCACCGCCAGCTTCGGCTTCACCGCCCGCGCCTGCTCGATCAGGACCTTGACATTCTCGCCCGCGGTCAGCGCCGTGATGGGCATCGCGTCCGCGCCATGGAGCTTGCGCACATGGCTGATGACATCCAGCGTGTTGACGCCGATCGAGCCGGTGGAACCCAGCACGGTGACGCTGCGCGCCAGCACCTCGTCCATCGGGGGCAGTTCGTCGAATATGCGGGTGGCCGCTATCGCCTTCACGACTGGCCTCCGAACAGGGGATTGAAGCCGATTCCGAACACCAGCAGGGCGAGCACCACGGCGCACGCGAAGGTGGAATCCATGCGGTCCAGCACACCGCCATGGCCCGGAATGATCGAGCCGGAATCCTTGGTGCCGAAGCGGCGCTTGACCATGGATTCCAGCAGGTCGCCGCCATGGGCGACAAAACTGAAGACGAAGGCAAAGATCGTCCCGGTGACGACGTCAAAACCCAGCACGGCAATGTAGATGGCGAACATCAGCGCACCGCAGATGCTGCCGCCGATGGTCCCCGCCCAGGTCTTGCCGGGTGAGAGCTTGGGCGCGATCCGCGCGCCGCCGATCAGCTTGCCGAACACCAGCGCGCCGGTGTCGGTGGCCCAGACGATCAGGAACATCCCCAGCACGATCAGCGCGCCCTGGGGCGCGACGCGCAGCGCCACCAGCGCCAGCGCCGGCAGGGCCAGATACAGAACCCCGCCCGCGTGCCACAGCGGATTGTCGTCACGCGCCCTGGCGAAAAAGAAGGACGCCAGCGCGCCGGCCGCCACGACTCCCAAAGCGGGCAGGAGGAAATCTTCGAGCAGCAGGAATACCGACAGCGCAACGGCGATAGCGGTGATCACGGTCTGGACATGGATCGGTCGCTGTTCGGCCAGCTCGCGCATCACAGGCGAGCGCACCAGGCGGTGCCATTCGCGCGCCGCGAACAGCGCCAGGATCACGACAAGGCCGGCGAACCACTCGGCGCTGTAGAGCAGCACCGCCGCGGCGGTGATCGCCATGAAGGTGCCGAACAAGACGCGCAGCACGCCTTCACTGGCGCGTTCCGCTCCGCTGGAATGAGGCTGGCTCACGGTCACGCCACGGCTTCCGAATCCAGCGCGCCGAAGCGGCGCTCGCGCCCTTCGAACTGCGCCAGGGCGCCTTCCAGCGCGGCCCGGTCGAAATCCGGCCACAGCGTATCAATGAACAGCAGCTCGGCATAAGCCGACTGCCAGAGCAGGAAATTCGACAGCCGGTGTTCGCCCGAGGTGCGGATCACCAGGTCGGGCGCCGGCAGCGCGCTGGTGAACAGGCGGGCGGCGAAAAGCTCCGGCGTGATGGTCTCGGGGTCCAGGCGTCCATCGGCGGCGGCGCGGGCCAGCTCGCGGGTGGCGGCCACGATCTCTTCCTGCCCCCCATAATCGAAGGCGAAGGTCAGGTTCATGCCGGTATTGTTCAGGGTGCGCTTTTCGGATTCCTCGATCATGGTCTGGATGTCGTTGGCCACCCGGCCACGATGGCCGATGATCCGCATACGGACGTTGCGGTCCACCAGCTCGTCCATGTCGCTGCGAAAATAGGCGCGAAACAGGCCCATCAGGGCGCCCACTTCGGTCTTGGGCCGCTTCCAGTTTTCGGAGGAGAAGGCGAACAGGGTCAGGTTTTCCAGGCCCATGTCGCAGGCGGCGCGCACGGTTTCGCGCACCGCGCCCATGCCGGCATAATGGCCTGCCTCGCGCGGCAGCAGGCGCTTGCGCGCCCAGCGGCCATTGCCGTCCATGATGATGGCGACATGCTTGGGAAGGTGCGTTTGTGCCTTGTCCGTCAACGTCATTACACCTGCATGATTTCCTGCTCCTTGGTCTGGAGCGCGGTGTCGATGTCCTTGATATGGGCGTCGGTGAGCTTCTGCAGCTCGTCACCCTTGGTGTGCTGGTCGTCCTCGCCGATCTTGCCGTCCTTTTGCAGGCGCTTGAGCAGGTCCATGCCGTCGCGGCGGACATTGCGCACAGAGACACGGGCCGCCTCGGCATACTTGGCGGCGAGCTTGGAAAGCTCCTTGCGGCGTTCCTGGTTCAATTCCGGCAACGGAATGCGCAGCAGCTGGCCGTCCATCTGCGGGTTCAGGCCCAGGCCTGCATCGCGGATCGCCTTGTCCACGGCCTTGGACAGGCCCTTGTCCCACACCTGCACCGTGATCATGCGGGCTTCGGGGGTGGAAATGGTGCCAACCTGGTTGATCGGCACGGTGTTGCCATAGGCCTCAACCTTGACAGGATCGAGCAGTGCGGCGCTGGCCCGGCCGGTCCGAAGGCCGCCAAGCTCGCTTTTCAGGGTGGAGACCGCCCCGTTCATGCGGCGGTCCAGTTCGTCCTTGCTATAGGCCTCGGCCATGTCCACTTCGCTCCAACGCACCCCGGTGAGAGACTACCCTTAAACCGGGGTGCCGCTTCACTTTTCTTCGATAATGGTTGCCCGGCCACGGCCCTGAAGGACCTCCGCAAGGGCGCCCGGCTCTGCCAGGGAAAACACCAGGATCGGGATGCGATTTTCCCGCGACAGGGAAATGGCGGCTGCATCCATCACCTGAAGATTCTGGGCTAACACCTCGTGATAGCTCAGAGAATCGTACCGCTTGGCGTCCGGAACCTTCTTGGGGTCGGCGCTATAGACCCCGTCCACCTGGGTGGCCTTGAGCATAGCGTCGCAGGCCATCTCGGCGGCGCGCAGGGCGGCCGCCGTGTCGGTGGTGAAGAAGGGGTTGCCGGTGCCGGCGGCGAAGATCACCACCCGGCCCTTTTCCATGTGCCGGATGGCCCGGCGGCGGACATAGGGCTCGCAGACATTGTTCATGGCGATGGCCGACTGAACCCGGGACGAGACGCCCGTGCGTTCCAGCCCCGCCTGCAGGGCCAGCGCGTTCATCACCGTGGCCAGCATGCCCATGTAATCGGCGGTCGCCCGGTCGATGCCCTTGGCGGAACCGGCCAGGCCGCGAAAGATATTGCCGCCGCCCACCACCATGCAGATCTGGCTGCCGGCTTCGGCGGCCTGTTTCACATCGCGGGCGATTCGGTCGATGGTATCGACGTCGATGCCGAACTGGCCCTTGCCCATCAACGCCTCGCCGGAGACCTTGAGCAGGACGCGGCGGTATTTTGGCGCTGTGGGCATCGGTAAGAACCTGTCGGTTAGCGGGTGCCTGCCATCTGGGCGACTTCATCGGCGAAGTCGGATTCGACCTTCTCGATGCCCTCACCCACCTTGAAGCGGACAAAGCCTTCGATCTCGACCGGCGCACCCAGATCCTTGGAGGCCTTCTCGATCAGCTTGGCGATCGGGGTTTCGCCGTCCAGCATGTAGATCTGCTGCATCAGCACCACTTCCTCGTAATACTTGCGCATGCGGCCTTCCATCATCTTCTCGACGACGGCTTCCGGCTTGCCGGACTGCAGCGCGATGTCCTTCTGGACATTGTATTCGCGCTCGACCAGCGCCTTGTCGAGATGCTCCTTGGTCAGCGCCAGCGGCGCCGCGGCGGCGACATGCATGGCGAGCTGCTTGGCCAGGGCCGACAGCTTGTCCTTGTCGGCGGTGGACTTCAGGCCGACCAGCACGCCGATATTACCCAGCTCGGGCGACGCGGCATTGTGCACATAGGCGGCGACGACGCCCGGATTGACGCTCAGCGCGGCGGCGCGGCGCACCGTCATGTTCTCGCCGATCCTGGCGACCAGCTCGGTCAGGGTCTGCTGCACGTTGGACGAACCCATCGGCGCGGCCAGCAGCTTTTCCAGGTTGCCGCCTTCCTTGAGCGCCAGCTGGGAGGCGTCCTTCACGAAGGTCTTGAACTCTTCATTCTTGGCGACGAAGTCGGTTTCGGCATTCACTTCCAGCAGAACGCCGGTGCTGGCGTCCACGGCGACGCCCACCAGGCCTTCGGCGGCGGCGCGGCCGGACTTCTTGGCGGCCTTGGAGATGCCTTTCTTGCGCAGCCAGTCGATGGCCGCTTCCATGTCGCCGTTGTTTTCCGTCAGCGCATTCTTGCAGTCCATCATGCCCGCGCCGGTCTTGTCGCGCAGGTCCTTCACCATGCTGGCGGTGATGTTTGCCATACTCGTCTCCATTCATGCCTGCATGCACTTTCGTGCACGCAGGCTCTGTCTTTGAAAAACTTAAGCGGTCGCCGGTTCGGCTTCGACCGGCTGGGCGCCGGTGTCTTCGATCTCGGCAGCCGCGCCCAGGTCCACACCGGCTTCGGTCTGGCCCTGGCTGAGGCCGTCGATCACCGCGCGCGCGGCCAGGTCGCAATACATCGCGATGGCGCGGGCGGCGTCGTCATTGCCGGGAATCGGGAAGGCAATGCCGTCCGGGTCGCAGTTGGAATCCAGGATCGCCATGACGGGAATACCCAGCTTCTTGGCTTCGGCGATGGCGATGGCTTCCTTGTTGGTGTCGATCACGAACAGCAGGTTCGGGACGCCGCCCATTTCCTTGATGCCGCCCAGCGAACGTTCCAGCTTGTCCTGCTCACGCAGCAGGCCCAGCAGTTCCTTCTTGGTCAGGCCCGACTGTTCGGCGGTGGTCAGCGTTTCCTCGATCGAGCGCAGGCGGCGGATCGAGTGGCTGATGGTCTGCCAGTTGGTGAGCGTGCCGCCCAACCAGCGATGGTTCACATAATACTGCGCGCAGCGCTTGGCGGCGGCGGCGATCGGCTCGGAAGCCTGGCGCTTGGTGCCGACGAACAGGATGCGCCCGCCACCGGCGGCGACTTCGCGCAGGGCAACCAGCGCCTGGTGCAGCAAGGGCACGGACTGGGTCAGGTCGAGAATGTGGATGTCGTTGCGCTGTCCATAGATGAAGGGCGCCATCTTCGGATTCCAGCGCTGCTGGCGGTGGCCGAAATGGGCACCGGCTTCAAGCAGCTGGCGCATGGAAAATTCTGGCAAAGCCATTGATCAGTCTCCTTTACCGGTTGGCCAGATGCGCGGGTTATCCCCTTGAGGAGACACCGGACGGCGACGACGGAACACCCGCCGAAAGCCACCCGCGCATGCGAGATGGCGGGGCTTATAGGGTCTTGCCCCCGCCTTGCCAAGGGTTTTTGCCCGCCAGAATGCCCTTTTACCCTTCCGAAACAGGGGGAAAGCCAGAATGGGCGGGTTCCCTTTGGGCTTTCCCATGATCCCTGCCCTTTTCCGCCAGGCCGATTGGCTGGACGCACCCCGGGTGCGCCGGTTTGCGGTGGTTTTTGCGGTTCTGGCCGCCCTGGTGATCGCGAGCGATATATGGCTCAGGACCCGCGCCGGGGTCGCCGACCTGGACGGCGACCAGATCGGGCGCGATTTCGTCAACTACTGGTCCGGGGCCAAGCTGGCGGCTGAGGGCCTCGCCGCCAAGGCCTATGACTTGGACTTCTTTGTCGCCTTCGAGCGCGCCCATACCGTGCCGAACGGGAGCCTGCGCTGGTACGGCTATCCCCCGGTGATGATGCTTCTCAGCCTGCCTCTTGCGCTGACCGGGTTTATCACCGGCCTGATCCTGTGGTGGATCGCCGGTTACGCACTGATCGCCACCCTGCTGTCGCGCGACATCGGCTGGCGCTGGGGCACCCTCGCCGCCTTCGCCACGCCGGCGGCGATGATGAACACGCTGTCGGGACAGAATGGTGCGTTCAGCGCCGCGCTGCTGGCAGGCGGCATCCTGCTTTTGCAAAAGCGGCCATGGCTGGCGGGGGCGTTGTTCGGCGCGCTCTGCTTCAAGCCGCATCTGGCGATCCTGGTGCCGGTGGCGCTGGCCGCCGGCGGATACTGGCGCAGTTTTGCCACCGCGGGGCTGTCGGCGGTCGCGCTATGCGGTGCGAGCTATCTGTTTCTGGGCGCGGAAGCCTGGGCCGGTTTTGCCCGCAATGCGCCGATCAATGTCCATCTGCTGGAAACCATGACCGGCTTCTGGCCGCGCATGCCCACGCCTTTCACCAGCGTGATGGTCGCCGGCGGCACGCCCGCCATGGCCTATGCGGCGCAGATCGTCTCCGCCATCGCCGCCATCGCGATCACCGCCTTTGTCTGGCGCAGCCCAGCCTCGATGCGCGTCAAGGGCGCGACATTGATCGTCGCGACCTTCCTCACCACGCCCTATGCCTGGGACTATGACCTTGTCTCCGTCACCTTCGCGGTGGTGTGGATGGTACTGGAAGCGCGCGAAAGAGGCTTTACGCCTTACGAGAAAGTCGCCCTGGCACTGGCCATCGCCCTGCCGCTGCTGACCATGCCGTTCCTGGTGGCGTTGCACGTCCAACCGGGCTTTCTGATGCTGTGGCCGATGCTGATCATCACCGCGCGGCGTGCATGGAAGCTGCGCGTCTCGTCGCTAGAGGCTAGAGCGGCCGCGTGCTAATGAGGCGCGCATGCGCCCGATCCGTCCCGTCATCGCCGATTTGAAGCCCAGCGGCATTAGCCAGGTCACCGCCCTGGGGCTGGGCAATCCCGACGTCCTGCCGCTGTGGTTCGGCGAGACTGACCTCGTCACCCCACCCTTCATCCGCAAAGCCGCGGCGCAGGCCCTGGAAGACGGCCGCACCTTCTATACCAATGCGCGCGGCATCCTGCCCTTGCGCGAAGCCATCCGCGATTTTCACAAGCGCACTTCCGGCGCGGACATCGCGGTGGAGCGCATCACTATCCCCGGCGCCGCGATGCTGGCCGCCGTCACCGCACTGCAGATGGTGTGCGAGACCGGCGACAATATCGTGGTGGTCTCGCCGATCTGGCCCAACATCTTCCAGGCCGCGAAAGTCGTCGGCGCCGAGCCACGGCTGGTGCGGCTGGAAGAAGACTGGAGCGCGGGCCGCTGGCGCCTCGATATGGACAGGCTGTTCGACGCCTGCGATGGGCGGACCAAGGCCTTGTTCCTGGCCTCTCCCGGCAATCCCACCGGATGGATGCTGACAGGGGAGGAACAGAAGACCATTCTGGATTTTTGCCGTAAGCGCGGCATCGCCATCCTGGCAGACGAAGTCTATGGCACGCTGGTGTTTGACGGCACGGCGCACGCGCCGTCGTTCCTGACCATCGCCGACGAGAATGACGCGGTGTTCGGCATCAACAGCTTCTCCAAGCCCTGGGCGATGACCGGCTGGCGGGTGGGCTGGCTGGTCCATCCCAAAAACGTGGAAAATGCCGCCGCCGCCATGGCCCAGTGCAACAATACCGGCTCGACACATTTCGCCCAGTATGGGGCGCTGGCCGCGCTGTCGCCCGAAGGCGAAGCCTTTCGCGCCAGCCTGCTGGAACGCTGCCGGGCGGGGCGCGATGTAGTCGAAAAGTGGATCGGGCGGCAGAACCGGGTGCGCTGGATGAAACCGGACGGCGCTTTCTATGGCTTCCTGCATGTCGACGGGCTGAAAGACAGTCTGGGCTTCTGCCAGCGCACCGTGCTGGACGACAAGGTCGGCGTGTCGCCGGGCTGGGCCTTCAGCCTCGGTGATGCGCGGGACGATTCCTATTTGCGAATCTGCTTTGCCCAGGACGCCGCCAAGCTGGAACAGGCGCTGACGCGCCTCGAAGGCGCGATCCGGAAACTATAATTGTCATACCCGCGAAAGCGGATATCCATCGTCCAGCCATGCACGGGCGGAGACATGGATTCCCGCTTTCGCGGGAATGACAGACAGCTTTAAACCGCTTCCACGCTAATCACGCCCGGCAGCGCCGCGATGCGGTTGCGCAAGGTGGCATTCACCGCGATGCGCTTCTTCAGCTCGATCTCGACTTCCTCGCCGGCATTGCCCGGCACCACGATGTTCACCAGCCCCTTGCCTGCTTGCGATAGTTCGGCGGAAAGCGCGCCCAGCGATGTGGCATCCGCGAGGCGGATCACCATGCCTTCGCCCGCATTCGCCGCCGCCTGGTCCAGGTCCAGGATCGACGCGGCGCGCAGTTTCAATTCGTCGCCATCCCATTCCGCCGATGCGGTGATCAGCAGCGACTTGCCCGCTTCGAGCAGCGGACGGCAGGCCGCCAGCACTTCGGGAAACAGCATGATTTCGAACATGCCGGTGGGATCGGAGAAGGAAACAAAGGCGTACATCTGGTCGTTGCGGCCGCGCCGTTCGGATTTCTTGATCACGGTGCCGGCGATCTTGGCCTTGAAGCCGGCGCGGCGGCGGTCTTCCACCAGCGCGGCATAGGTGGAAGCCCCCAGGCGCTTCAGCGCCGGACCATAGGAATCCAGCGGATGGCCCGACAGGTAGAACCCCATGGCGGAGAATTCCTCACCCAGCCGCTCATGCACCGGCCAGTCGGGAATGTTGGTCAGGCGCAGTTCTTCCGCCGGGCCGCTGTCGCCGCCGAACAGCGAGACCTGCCCGCTTTCGCGTTCACGCTGCGCCGCCTGCGCCCCGCCCAGGATGCGGTCGGAATTGTCCACCAGCTGGCGGCGATTGGGATTGAGACTGTCGAACGCCCCTGCCCGCACCAGATTTTCAAAGGCGCGCTTGTTGACGAGGCGGGGGTCCACCCGGCGGGCGAAGTCGGACAGGGATTTGAACCTGCCGCCTTCCTTTCGCATCTCCACCACATGGTCCATCGCCTGCTTGCCGACGCCCTTCACCGCCGCCAGGGCATAGAACACTGTGTTGGCCTGCGCATCGCAGGTGAACACCGCTTCGCTGGCATTGATGTCGGGCGGCGCCACCTTGACGCCCAGCCGCTGGGCTTCCTGGCGGAAGATGTTGAGGCGGTCGGTCGTGCCGATATCCAGCGTCATGGAGGCGGCCAGGAATTCGACCGGATAATTCGCCTTCAGGAAAGCGGTCTGGTAGGCGACCTGGGCATAGGCCGCGGCATGGCCCTTGTTAAAGCCATAGCCGGCGAATTTTTCCGCCTGCTCGAAAATGGTTTCGGCCACGTTGCGGGCGATGTTGCGCTCCGCCGCGCCCTTCATGAATTTTTCCCGCTGCGGGATCATTTCCGCCGGAATCTTCTTGCCCATGGCGCGGCGCAGGATGTCGGCCTCCCCCATGGTGTAACCGGCCAGCTCGCGGGCGATGCGCATGACATCGTCCTGGTAGGTCATCACGCCATAGGTTTCCTTCAGGATCGGCTCCAGGGCGGGGTGCAGATATTCCACCAGCTCCTTGCCGTTCTTGCGGGCGATGTAAGTCGGGATGGCATCCATCGGACCGGGGCGATACAGCGCGACCAGCGCCACCAGATCGTTGATGTGGTTGGGCTTCATCTTGCGCAGCAGATCGCGCATGCCCGCGCCTTCCATCTGGAAGACGCCGACGCTGTCGCCATGGGCGAGCATCTCGAAGGTGCCGATATCGTCGAAATCGATGGTCTGGGTGTGCAGCGCGACGCCGCGCTTTTTCAGCAGTTCTTCGGCCTTGGCGATCACCGTCAGGGTCTTGAGCCCCAGGAAGTCGAACTTCACCAGGCCCGCTTTTTCCGCATCCTCATAGTCGAACTGCGTCACCGGCATGTCGGAACGCGGATCGCGGTACAGCGGCAAAATTTCATCCAGCGGCCGGTCGCCGATCACCACGCCCGCCGGATGGGTGGAGGCATGACGATACAGGCCCTCGATCTGCCCGGTGATCTGGAACAGGCGTTGGGCCAGCGGCTCCTGCTCGGCGATCTGCTGCAGGCGCGGTTCGCTTTCCACCGCCTCCTTCAGCGAAATGGACTTGCCCGGCGGATTGGGGATCAGCTTGGCGATCCGGTCCACCAGCCCCAGCGGCATCTGCAAGACGCGCCCCGCATCGCGCACCGCGGCGCGGGCCTGCAGCGAACCAAGGGCGATGATCTGCGCCACCCGGTCGGCGCCGTACTTGTCGCGCACATAGCGCACGACTTCGTCGCGCCGCTCCTGGCAGAAGTCGATATCGAAGTCCGGCATGGACAGGCGTTCGGGATTGAGGAAGCGCTCGAAGAACAGGCCGAAGCGCAAGGGATCGAGATTGGTGATGTCCAGCGCCCAGGCCACCAGCGAAGAGGCGCCCGAACCGCGCACGCCGACGGGAATGCCGCGGCCGCGCGTCCATTTCATGAAGTCGGACACGATCAGGAAGTAGCCAGGGAACCCCATGCGATTGATGATGCCCAGTTCGTACTCCAGGCGTTCGTCATACACTTTGCGCGCTTCGGCCAGCGGCGCACCGGTCAGACGCCGCTCCAGCCCTTCCACGGCCTGGGCCTTCAGTTCGGCTTCCGCCGACAGGCCGGACTCCGGCGTGAACACCGGCAGGATCGGCTTGCGCTTGACGGGGCGAAAGGCGCAGCGCCGCGCGATCTCGATGGTGTTCTCCAGCGCTTCGGGCAGATCGGCGAACTTGGCCTGCATTTCCGCCGGTGTCTTGAAGCGATGCTCCCGCGTCAGGCGGCGGCGGTCATCCTGCGAGACAAAAGCACCATCGGCGATACAGAGCAGCGCGTCATGGGCTTCGTACATGTTGGCGCGGCCGAAATGCACATCGTTGGTCGCCACGATGGGCAGCTTGAGGCCATAGGCCATGTCCAGCAGGCCGTCTTCGGTGGCGCGCTCTTCGGGCAGATCGTGGCGCTGCAACTCGACATAGAGACGATCCGGGAAAGCCGCAGCGAATGTCTTCAGCTGCGCCTCGGCTGCATCCTTCTGGCCGTCCAGCAGCAACTGGTTGATCACCCCGCCCGGTCCGCCGGTCAGGGCGATCAGGCCTTCGGAATGGGCGAACAGCTTTTCGGCCTTCACATGCGGCCAGTCGCCGGCTTCCACCTCGAGATAGGCGGCCGACAGCAGCTTGGTCAGGTTGCGGTAGCCGGCGTCGTTCTGCACCAGCAGCGGCACATGCGGCGGCTTTTTACGCGATCCGGTCTGAAGGGGACTGCGGGGCGCGAATTCCACCGACAGCAGCGCGCCGACGATGGGCTGGATGCCCCCCTTGGCCAGGGTGTCGGCTATCTCATAGACGCCGAACAGGTTGTTGGTATCGGTCACCGCCGCGGCGGGCATCCCATATTCCCGCGCCAGATCGGCCAGTTCCTTGGGCCGCACGGCCCCTTCCAGAAGCGAATAGGCGCTTTTCACGCGCAGATGGACAAAGGACGCCATGGGGTGGTCTCAGCAAGGGCTAAGGCAGTATCGCCTGCCCGGCCCGCGATATGGGCGCCCGCAAGCGCCCTATCCACAGCGATCAGGTGCTGGAACCCAGAAAGACATGCGCGCCGCTGGCCAGCACAAAGGCCGACACCATGAACAGAATAAGCCCCGCGCCCGCCGCCGCATCCTTGATCCACATGATCGCCGTCTCCCTCTTGGTCGAGTTTTGTTCTAGTTTGGTTCCATCCAGAACGCAAGAACAAAACGTGACCAAATTACCCTGAACCCGGGTGGCATTGGACCAATAGAGGGGATCGCGCTGATAGCTCATGCAAAGACAAGTCTTTGCGGCCTTGTCGGTTTCGGTGTCCTTCGAAAGACCTCAGGCGTTAACGCCGGCCCGCGCCAAGTGTTAACGCGGGATCTGCGTACCTTCGATCAGCTTGCCCTGGTGCAGCAGCAGGGCGCGGTCCATGCGAGACGCCAATTCGTAATTGTGGGTGGCGATCAGCGCCGCCAGCCCCTCCTTGCGGGTGATGGCGATCAGGGAATCGAACACCCCGCCCGAGGTGCGCGGGTCCAGATTGCCGGTGGGCTCGTCGGCCAGAAGGATGCGCGGGCGATTGGCCAGGGCGCGGGCGATGGCGACGCGCTGCTGCTCGCCGCCGGACAGTTTCGACGGCAGGTGCGTCAACCGCTTGCCCAGGCCCAGCACCTCCAGCAGCCGCGCGCCTTCGGCCGCGGCCGCGCTGCGCGACTTGCCCGCGATCATCTGGGGCAGCACCACATTCTCCAAGGCGTCGAATTCGGGCAGCAGGTGATGGGCCTGATACACGAACCCGATCTTGTCGCGGCGGATGCGGGTGCGCTCCTGATCCGGCAATTTCGAGGTGGCGGCGCCGGCGATATAAATCTCGCCGCTGGTCGGCGCTTCCAACAGGCCCGCGATATGCAGCAGGGACGACTTGCCCGCACCCGATGGTCCCACCAGCGCCACGATCTCGCCGGGCTTCAGGGCCATCGAAAGGCCGCTGAACACTTCGAGCTGGCCCTCGCCTTCCTTGTACCGGCGGGTGATGTTTTCGAGCTTGAGAATCTCATCCATGACGCAGCGCCTCGACCGGATCGAGTCTTGCCGCGCGCCATGAGGGATACAGCGTGGCCAGGAAGGTCAACACCAGCGCCATCACCACCACCGCCGCCACTTCGCCCGGATCCATCTGGGCGGGCATGCGGGAGAGGAAATAGACCGCCGGATCGAACAGGGTCTTGCCGGTCAGCGCCGACAGCCCCTGGCGGATGCTTTCGATATTCATGCAGAACAGCACGCCCACGATCAGGCCCAATATGGTGCCTAGAACGCCGATGCTGGCGCCGGCGATGAAGAACACCCGCATCATGGCGCCGCGCGACGCCCCCATGGTGCGCAGGATGGCGATGTCGGCGGACTTGTCCTTCACCAGCATGATCAGGCCGGAAATGATGTTCAGCGTCGCCACCAGGATGATCAGGGACAGGATCAGGAACATGGTGCTGCTTTCGATTTCCAGCGCCTGCAGCACGGTATTGTTGAGCTGCTGCCAGGTGACGATGCGCATCTGCGGTCCCGCCGCCTTCTGGATATCCGGCACCAGCCTGAGGTCGGCTTCCGGATCGCGCACCATTACCTCGATGCCGTTCACGGCTTCGCCGGCATTGAAATAGAGCTGCGCTTCCTCCAGCGGCATGTAGAGGTAGTTGTTGTCGTACAGCGTATTGCCGATGCGGAAAGTGCCGACCACGTGATAGGTCTTGATCCGCGGCGTGGTGCCGAAGGGCGTGACATTGCCGCGCGGCGAGATCAGCGTGATGTCGCCGCCCAGGCGAAGCCCCAGCTTGTTGGCCAGCCCCTGCCCGATGATGACCGATTCATCGCCTTCGAAAAATTGCAACGCCCGGGGTGACAGTTTCTCGGTCAGCACCGTGACCTTGGCGAGGTCTTCGCGCCGGATGCCGCGCACCAGCACACCGGCATTGGCGCCGTTCTGGCTGGCCATCACCTGGCCGTCCACGATGGGGGTGGCGCTGACCACGCCCTCCACGGTCTTGATGCGGCGGGCGATGCCGTCATAGTCCGCCAGATTGCCCATCTGCGACTGCACGGTCATGTGGCCCGACAGACCCAGGATGGAGCGCAGCAGCTCGATCCGAAAGCCGTTCATCACCGACATCACGATGATCAGGGTAGCGACCCCCAAGGCGATGCCCAGCAGCGAGAAAAGCGAGATCACCGAAATGAAGCTTTCCTGACGCTTGGCGCGCAGATAGCGTGCGGCAATCATCCATTCGAACGGCGCGAAGATGCCGGTCTTGGACGAGGATGCGGAGGATTTCGGCATGGCTGGGACCGGCGAGTCGCTGTTTTGTGGGCGTGGCGACTCTTCTACAAAAGCCCCAGAACAAGCGCAAATTGCATCGGGAACAGGAATGGACAGGCGATTGCTGCTGACCGCCCTGGCCTGCCTGCCATCCCTGTCGGCAACGGCCCAGTCATTGCCAGCGCTTCGCGACATGCTGGCCGGGTTCCAGACCAGCGCCTTGCTGGTACTTCGGGGCGGCAAGCCGGTGTTTGAATATGGCGACCTCGCCCAGACCAGCTATATCGCCTCGGCGCGCAAAAGCCTGATTTCCATTCTGTACGGTCCGGCCGTCGCCAAAGGCGCAATCGCGCTGAACCGAACGCTGGCGGAAATGGATTTCGATGATAAGGGCGGGCTGCTGCCGCGCGAGCGAACCGCCACCATCGGCGACCTGCTGACGGCGCGTTTGGGCGTCTATCACAAGGCGGCCAACAGCGGAGACGCCTCAGACCGCGCGCCCCCGCGAGGCTCGGTGCAGCCGGGCAGTTACTTTCTTTACAACAACTGGGATTTCAACGCCCTGGGCGTGATCTATGAACGCCAGACCGGGCGCAATTTCTATCAGGCGTTCGGCGAGGACATCGCCGCGCCTCTGGGACTAAAAGACTGGCGCATCGAAGCACAGGCAATCCGCAACGATACGGGCCTGTCGGATTATCCCGCCTATCACTTCGTCCTGTCGACGCGCGACATGGCGGCAATCGGACAGATGATGTTGCAACGCGGACGCTGGCAGGATCGCCAGATCATTTCCGCCGACTGGGTCGCCCGCACCACCGGCTTGACCACCCCGGCGGCGGAGGTCAGCCGTACCTCGCCTTTTGTCGAAGGCCTGGGCTATGGCTGGTTATGGTGGGTATTTGATCCTGCGGCGGCGTGGCCCGAGGCGCTCAGAGGCGCCTTCACCGCCAGCGGGGCCTTCGGCCAATTCATCACCGTGATTCCGAAACTGGACATGGTGGTGACGCACAAGGTGGTGGCGCCTTCCAAACTCAATGTGCCGGCCGAGGATTATCTGGGCAAGATTCTGCCCGCCGCATTGCGCATCGCATAGCCGCTTTGCGCCCTTATTTCTTGCGCCAATCCGCTGCCGGCCCCATACCCGCCCTGCGATGACCCATGCCGCCGCCCCCAGCGATAGCTTCACCCGCGCCCGGCGGATCGAGCTGATCGCGCTGTTCGGGCTGCTGACGGTCTTCATCCCCATCGGCATCGACATGTACCTGCCGGCGCTGCCCACCATCGCAGCCGAGTTCAATGCCCCGGTGTCGGCCATCGAACATTCGCTGGCGGCCTTCTTCCTGGGCATGTGCGTAGGCCAGGCGATGTTCGGCCCGCTTTCCGATCGTTTCGGGCGAAGAATGCCCATCCTGGTGGGCCTGGCGCTCTATATCGCGGGCGCCGCCGGCTGCGCCCTGGCGCAAGGCCCCCTGACGCTGGATGCCCTTCGCTTCCTGCAGGCGGTCGGCGGCTGTGCCGGAACCGTGCTGGCACGGGCCTGTGTGCGCGACCTGTTTCCCCCGGCGCAGGCCGCCCGCATCTTCGCCCAGATGCTGCTGATCCTGTCGGTATCGCCGCTGTTCGCGCCGTTCGTCGGCGGCTTCCTGTTGCCCATCACCGGCTGGCGCAGCCTGTTCTGGCTGCAGGCGGGGGCGGCGCTCCTGACCTGGGGGTTGGTTTGGAAAATCCTGCCCGAAAGCCATCCCGGCTCCGACCGCCGCCTGCATCCCTTTCATGTGCTGGCCGACTATTGGGCCATCGCGCGCGACTGGCATTTCTACCGGCTGATCATTCCGGCCACCTTCACCGGCGCGGGCCTGTATGTCTTTCTCACCGGCTGGCCCAATGTGGTGATCGGCATGTTTCATGTCGCGCCGGAATATTTCGGCTTCACCTTCGTGCTCAACGGCATCGGGTTGATCGTCTTCAGCCAGTCGACCGCCCGCTGGCTGAAGCACCATCCCGGCGAACCGCTGTTCTTCGCCGTGCTGGGCGTCAACGCGGTGGCCGGCTGCCTGGCGCTGGCATTTGGACTGACGGGATGGGGCGGACTGGTGGGCCTGATCCCCTGGATCTTCGTCTATTGCGCCATGATCGGTTCGATCAACGCCACCGCGGCCGGATTGACCATGCAGCATTTCGGGCATGCCGCCGGCATGGCCTCGGCCCTGATCGGCATTTTTCTCTACGGAGGCGGCTTCCTGGCCTCCCTGCTGATGGGCGCGATCCATGCCCGGACGCCGGTGCCGATGACCGCCCTGATGTGCCTGTTCGGCGTTGGCGGGCTGGCCACCTATGTCCTGTTCAGGCAGCCCGCCCCGCGCTAAGACGGGCGCGGAACCTTGCCTTTTCGGAGCCTTGAGATGCAGCGCGCCCTGGACATAAACCGCAGCCGGTTCGCCGACTGGTACCAGGCCGTGGTGCGCGATGCCGACATGGCCGAAACCAGCCCCGTGCGCGGCGCCATGGTGATCAAGCCCTGGGGTTACGGCGTCTGGGAGCAGATCCAGCAGGAACTGGACCGCCGCATCAAGGCCACCGGCCACGAGAACTGCTACTTCCCCATGTTCATTCCGCTCTCCTTCATCGCCAAGGAAGCCGAGCATGTCGAAGGCTTCGCCAAGGAAATGGCGATCGTCACCCATCACCGGCTGAAGCTGATCGACGGCAAGCTGCAGCCCGATCCGGAGGCGAAGCTGGAAGAACCGCTGGTGGTGCGCCCCACCAGCGAAACCATCATCGGCGACGCCTTCGCGCGCTGGGTCAAAAGCCACCGCGACCTGCCGCTCCTGATCAACCAGTGGGCGAACGTCGTGCGCTGGGAAATGCGCCCGCGCCTGTTTCTGCGCACCACCGAATTCCTCTGGCAGGAAGGCCATACCGCCCATGCCAGCGAGGCCGAAGCGGTCGAAGAAACCAAGAAGATGCTGGAAGTCTATCGCAGCTTTGCGGAAGACATCCTGGCCATGCCGGTGATCGCCGGCGAGAAGCCGGAGAATGAACGCTTCCCCGGCGCGGTGAACACCTATTCCATCGAAGCCATGATGCAGGACGGCAAGGCGTTGCAGGCCGGCACCTCGCATTTCCTGGGCACCCACTTTGCCGAGGCCCAGAGCATCAAGTTCCAGAACGATGCCGGCGGCATGGATTTCTGCAACACCACCAGCTGGGGCGTTTCCACCCGCCTGATCGGCGGGGTGATCATGACCCACGGCGATGACGACGGCCTGCGCCTGCCGCCCGCCATCGCCCCGCGCCAGATCGTGGTCGTGCCGATGCTGCGCGACAAGCCCGAGGACACCGAAGTACTGGCCTATTGCGAAAGCCTGGTGGAAGCGCTGGGCAAGCTCAGCGTGTTCGGCCAGAAGCTGCGCGTCCTGCTGGACCTGAAGAAGATCAAGTCCGCCGAAAAGCGCTGGAACTGGGTACGCCGCGGCGCACCGATCATCATCGAAATCGGCCCGCGCGACGCCGCCGGCGGCAACGTCACCTTCATGCGCCGCGACAGCTTGCGTGATGGCGACAAGGTCAGGTCGATGGCGGCAGGCCGCCAGGAATTCATCGAGGAAAAGGCCGTGCAGATGCTGGCCGAAATCCAGCACAGCCTGTACGCCGAAGCCAAGGCGCGGCTCGACGCCAACATCAAGAGCGGCGTGACGGACTGGGCCGGGGTGGAAAGCTATTTCGCTGGGACTGATGAGGAATTCAAGGGCTGGCTGCGCATCTCATGGTCCAAGCCGACCGGCGCCGATCTTGAAAAAGTGGATGCCAGGCTGAAGACTCTCAAGCTCACCATCCGCAACGCGCCCTCGCAGCAGCCTGAGACGTTCGCGCCCTGTCTGTTCAGCGGCAAGCCCGGCGTCGAGGAAATCCTGATTGCCAGAGCTTACTGAAAAAAGCGCCTACTAGAGGCGGCTGACGGCTTCGAAGACCATGACAATGGCGGCCATCACGGTCAGCAGCGGCCCCATGACCGAGCGCTTGCGCTGGAAGAAGATCCGCTTTTTCGGCAGGCGCTCTTCGTAAAAGCACCAACTGTTGTTCAGCATCCCACTGCCCCTTGCCCGATGGATGCAACGCTAGGCCGGCGGCGGTTACCGCCCGTTTAAGATGTGTCCTAAAATGCGGCAGACGCTATTGCAGGGTGGCGCGGCCGCCCGGCGACCCCGGCATGCGTTGCACCCAGGGCGCGCGGCCGGGCATCTGTGCAATCAGGCCGCGAATATCGACATCCTGCGGACCCGCCAGCGCGTGACTGTCCCGGTCCACCTCCTGGCGCATCTGGGCCTGGACCGCGTACCAGCGGCGCTTGCCGGCCTGGTCGGGGCACCCCGTGCCGTCATTGCCCCAGCGCAGCTCGACACAGTGATAAGGGTCGAAGGACATGGCGAACAGGCGGCGGGACATGTCGTCGAACGTCAGCGGCACCGGGCGCTTGTCGCTGGAAAGGTATGTGATGGTGCAGCCCTGGCTCTGCCGGTCATAGGCGTTCAGCAGGTCGCGCTTCAGGTCGGTGCCGTCATAGACGATGCGCGGATCGCGGTTCAGCCATTGGCCGATCATCCGCGCCAGGTCGCGGCGCAAGGCGACGAAGCCCGCCTTCAGCCGGGCATCGCGGGCCGGGGTGGCATAGCTTTCCCACTCCCCATTGTCGCTGCTGTAGATGTTGGGCGGTATCTGCGAGGGATGCAGCTTGGCCGAGATGCCGTTGGCGATCGCCTGGTTCACCGCCTTGGCCCGGTCGTTCAGGTCGTTGCACAGGACGCGCATGCCCGCCTGCAGCTCATAGACAGGGTTGAAATCGGTGCGCCCGCCCGACACCGCCACCCGGACATATTCATAAAAGCCCAGCCGCGCGCCATTGTAGGACCAGCGCGCCCGGCTTTCCTCGCCGGTCGGGTTGGGCTCGGTGCCCAGATACTGGACCAGCGAGAAATCGCGGATCTGGTTGTTGCGGGCAAAGACATAGCGCCCGCCCACCAGGCGGCCATTGTCCCGGCGCGCACCGACCAGTTGCAGCGGCCTCCAGTTCTTCAGGCCCCAGCCCAGCGCGGCGGGACTGCGCCCGAACTGCGCCCCATAGACCGAGCGGGTGATGGTGAAATCGGGATGGGCGTCCATGTAATGGATGCGACCCGACGCCTCGACCCGGTAGACGATGCCGATATGGGCATTGGTGTCATAGATGATGGTGCCGGGGCGGATGCTGCCCGGCTGCAGGGCGGGCGAATAGAAATCCGACGGCACCGCGCTGTCGACCCGCGCATCGGTGCGGAAGGTGGCGGAATAGACGCTGTCGATCATCTGGCGCAGCGCCTCGGCGCCGTTGATGCCGCCCCCATTGTCGATGATGCCGGCGCGCCCCACCACCCGGTTGGATGTAGAGCCGAAGCGCGAACCGGCCACCCCGTTCACATAGGAAAAGGGCAGGCCATTTTTCCAGGCGTAATAGGCCCGCAGCAGATAGGGCAGTTTGGCGCAGTCGACATCGATGTCCAGGAAGGCGCCGTCACTGCCCCGGTAAGGATTGGCCGGATCGCGCAGGCAGCTTTGCGACGAGGAGCAGCCGGAATCCCCCAGCGCGGTGATGAAGCGGCCATAGCCGATCTCGTCTTGCGCGTCCCAGTGATCCTTGGTGATGCGCCAGGGCGCGGCCTCGGCGGCGAACGAGCCGCAGACCGTCAGCATCAGGGCGAAAAGACAGGCGCGCATCCGCGCCAGCCTAGCAGCGGCAACGGACCGAAATTGGGGCAGAGACCGGAGCTGGTTAACGCGGACAGGGTTTGGGGTTCAGCAACGGCGCCATCCGGCGGCCATCGAACCCGGCATAGGCGCCCTCGCCTGTGCCGGTGACGGGATTGCGGTCCCGGCCGCGAAACCCGGTTTGGGGGCGGGCGGCGCCGCCCAGCGGCACCATGATCTCGTCCGGCACGGGCGTCGGCGGGGCGCCGACATCCGCGGGAATCACGCCCCCGCCGGTGGCGTCGGTCCCGGCCGCCAGGTCGGCCCCGGCCATGCAGGCCGAGGTGTCGCCCCCGTCCAGCAAAGGGTCGGGCTTGCCGGGCCGGGTAATCTGGCCGCTGGAGGCCGTGCTGGAGGCGAAAATCAGCGCCAAAACCGCCAATCCCCGGACGCTCAGCTTGACGTAATTATATTGCGCGCTTTGCATTTCCTAAAACCCATATATGTCGTGGACAGGCCCGACGAAGCACTGTATCAAACGACCCCATAAAAGAACGTTGACCGCAAAGAACGGCCAAGTTCGGGGAGAAATACTGCAAAGGCCGGAAGCACCGCTTCCGGCCTTTCTATTTCTCCCCCCCTCCGGCGCAGCTTCCTCTCGGCTCGCTTCGCTCCCCTCGATCGCTGCGCCACCTCCCCCTCCAAATGCTTCGCATTGAGGGGGAGCCGGGCCTGTGCTTGCTTCAACTGGAAGAGTCGGGACGGGGCAATGCTGGAAAGACTGTTCGGGCTGAAGGCGCAAGGCGTGACGCCCAGGAGCGAGATGGTGGCGGGCGTCACCATCTTCTTCACCATGGCCTATATCCTGTTCGTCAACCCGGCCATCCTGTCGGCGGCGGGCATGGACCGTGGCGCGGTGTTCATGGCCACCGCCATCTCCGCCGCCCTCACCACCTTGGCTATGGGGCTGTATGCCAACCTGCCCGTGGCGCTGGCCCCCGGCATGGGCCAGAACGCCTTCTTCGCCTTCACCGTGGTGCCGCTGCTGGCGGGCGACTGGCGGCTGGCGCTGGGCTGCGTTTTTCTGTCGGGCATCCTATTCGTCGCCATCTCGGCCAGCCCGGCGCGCGAATGGCTGGTGGGTGCCATCCCCCAAAGCCAGAAGCGCGCCATCGGGGCGGGCATCGGCTTCTTCCTGGCCCTGATCGGTTTTCAGGGCGCGGGCTGGGTCGTCGCCAATCCCACCACCCTGCTCCAGCCCGGCAACCTTGCCGATCCCAAGGCGCTGATCGCGGCCGCTGGCTTGCTGCTGATCGCCGCGCTGTGGGCCCGCAAGATCACCGGCGCGGTACTGATCGGAATCCTGGCCGCCACCGCCTGCGCGCTGTTGCTGGGGTTGCAACCGCTGCCCGCGCTGGGCGCCGCACCGCCCTCCATCGCCCCCACATTCCTGCAGATGCATTTCACCGGCGACGCCGGGGCCACGGTGCTGGCCGGGGTGGTGCTGACCTTCCTGCTGCTCAACCTGCTGGATGCGTCGGGCACCCTGATGGCGGTGGGACAGCGGGCCGGGCTGATGGAGAATGGCAGGCTGAAGAATGCCCGCAAGGCGCTGGTGACGGACGCCGGCGGTACCATGATCGGGGCGACGCTGGGCACCTCGCCGGTCACCGCCTATATCGAAAGCGCGGCGGGCGTCGGCGGCAAGACCGGGCTGGTGGCGGTGACGGTGGCGGTGCTGTTCGCCCTCGCCTTGCTGCTGGCGCCGCTGGCGGGCGCGGTTCCGGCCTATGCCACGGCCCCGGCGCTGATCTTTGTCGCCGCCCTCTTCGCCCGCGAACTAAAAGACATTGATTGGGACGACATCACCGAAAGCCTGCCCGCTTTGGTCACGGCGCTGGCCATCCCCTTCACCTTCTCCATCGCCGAAGGCATCGGCATGGGTTTCATCGCCTATGCCGGGATCAAGCTGCTGACAGGACGGGCGCGGGAGATTGGTCCGGGCGTGGCGATCATCGCCGTGGCCTTCGCCGCGAAGGTGGCACTTACCTGACAAGCACCTAAAGCCATGGTTTGTAGGGGAACAGCGTTTGCAGCATAGTACGCTATCAAACTGGGTGGGGCATTTCGCATGGACAATAAGCTTCTAGAAGACGTTCACAACACTTTGATCGGCTTCACGAAACGTGCGGAACGTGCGTCTGAAGAAAACCTGCAGGCAACCTTTGTTGATACAGCCCCTCTGTTCGCTCTTCTGTCTACGGAAAACAACCAAGTTATCTATGGTCGCCGTGGGACCGGTAAAACCCACGCGCTCAAAGTGCTTGGTGCGGTGGTAGAGAATAAAAGTGAAATCCCAGTATTTCTTGACATGCGAACAATTGGATCAAATGGTTCGATCTACTCAGATCAGTCGAGGCCCCTCGTCGAACGCGCCTCTGTTTTGCTCAGTGACGCATTGACCGGTTTAACGAATGAGTTCTACGGCATCGCCCTTAAAGTCATTGCGGAACACCCCCACCCCCAAGAGGTCACGAGAAGGTTAGACGCCCTCCAGGCCTCCATCTCGACTGTCCGGATAAACGGGGAAGTTTCTGAAGAAACTACGGTTGCATCAGCGGAACATGATGAGCTCAAGAGCGGTGTTTCGATTGAGCTATCTCGAAAACCTTCTATCAAGGGAGAACTCAGCGGGTCCAACTCTAATGATGTATCGCGTCAACTTTCGAAGAAGCGATCTGGCAAGGAAGAGTTACACCTTACATTTGGCACCATAGCCGGCGCGCTTTCAGATTTAGTCAAAATACTCGGAGGGCGGCGCGTTTGGTTCCTAATAGACGAGTGGAGCGAGGTTCCAGTTGATCTACAGCCGTATCTAGCGGACTTGTTTAGACGAGTTGTTCTGCCCGTCAACGAAATCACTGTGAAGATCGCAGCTATCGAACATAGAACTAATTTCTCGATCCTAAAGACAAAAGGTGAGTACATTGGTTTGGAGCTCGGCGCAGATATTGCAGCCGACTTGAATTTGGATGACTTCCTGGTTTTTGATAATAGTCAAAAGAAGGCCGTTGAATTTATCTCGAACCTAATCTTTAGGCACTACAAAAGCCAAACCATTGGCGAGTTGCACTTTAAAGATCACGAACAGTTTGTTGCCGGCCTATTCACACAGAAACCTGTTTTTGAAGAGTTTGTTCGCGCTGTAGAAGGCGTACCAAGGGACGCTCTCAACTTAATTTCAAAGGTGGTGACTAAAGCTTATGGGCAGCCCATAGCCATGAATCACGTTCGCGCGGGCGCTCGCGATTGGTACAATCAAGACAAGGCGGCAGTGATACGGAACGACACATCACTTGGGGACTTGCTGCAACAAATAATCACCAATGTGATTGGAGGGCGGCGAGCGAGAGCGTTTCTATTCTCAGCAACCACTCGGCACCCGGGAATCGACCGCCTATTTGACTCGCGACTCTTGCATGTACTCAAACGAAGCGTGTCATCTCATGATGAGCCCGGAGTACGGTACGACGTATATAAAATCGATTACGGTTGCTATGTTGATCTGATTAGCACCACACGTGATCCGGGAGGGTTGCTCCCAACAGATGATGGATCGTTCACCGACGAAGTTCCGAAAGATGACTACCGCTCAATTAGACGCGCAATTTTGAAAGCAGAGGAAATTCCGGAGTTTTCTGACTAATACACTCTTTCTCGGCTGGAATTAAAGCTCCAGCCAGCCAAAACCGATAAAGGCGTAGAACACCGCCCAAACCACGAGCGCGATACCGCTGGCCCAGATCATCTTCTTTTTCAGCATGGGATTGAGCGGCGCCCCGGTATCCGGGTCGCGTTCCGAGCCCAGCCCAACCGGCAACAGGCAGAACAGCGTGATGAACCAGATCACCACATAGGCGCTGAAGATCACGACGTAATGCAGTCCCTCGGCAATGGTCATCTAAATCTCCGTCACAAGCACGCGGCAGATCGGCTTCTTGCCCCAGGCGTCATGCGCCGCTCTCCGCGCGGCGCGGCGGATATTCTCGGCCAGATTGTCCGGGTCGCTGCCCTTGTTGCGGGCGATGGTGCCTTCGACGGCTTTCAGCACCGCCTCTTCCACCGCTTCGGGCATGCCCTCGCCCAGTACCACGGGATCGGCGGCGACGCGGCCCTTGTGGTCCACCGCAAGCGACACCACCAGCAAACCGGCAAAGGCCATGGCGCGGCGGTCCTTGGCCAGGCCCTCGCCTTCGGCCACCAATATGCGCCCGTCCATATGGATGCGGCCCGCCGGCACTTCGTCGATCAGTTCGGGGCGGCCGGGCGCCAGGCGGAACATCTGGCCGTTCTCCGGCACCATGGCTTGCGGCACCTGCAGCGCGCGCGCCAGCTTGGCGTGCGCCACCTGGTGGCGCATCTCGCCATGCACCGGCAGCGCCAGCTTGGGCCGTATCCAGCGATACATCTGGGCCAGCTCGTCGCGGCAGGGATGGCCGCTGACATGGACGAAATGGTCTTCCGCCGTCAGCAGGTTGATGCCCCGGGCCGCCAGGCTGTTCTGCATTTCGCCGATGGCCAGTTCGTTACCGGGAATGACGCGGCTGGAAAAGATCACCGTGTCGCCCTCGCCCAGATGGACATGGGGATGGTTGTCGGCGGCGATGCGGGCCAGCGCGGCGCGCGGTTCGCCCTGGCTGCCGGTGCACAGATACAGAACCTTGTGCGCCGGCATGTCGGCCACCTCGGTCTCGTCCAGCACCTGAGGGAAATCTTTCAGATATCCGGTCTCGCGCGCGGCGCTGACCATCTTCTGCATCGAGCGGCCGACCAGCGCGACCCGGCGGCCATGGGCCTTGGCGGCGCGGGCCACGGTATCGAGCCGCGCGACATTCGACGCGAACCCCGTCACCGCCACCCGACCCTTCAGGGTGCCGATCAGTTCGGTCAGGCTTTCGCGCACCTTGCTTTCCGAGCCCGAGCTGCCGGGTACCAGCGCATTGGTGGAATCGCAGACCAGCGCCAGCACGCCTTCATTGCCAAGCTGCTCAAGGGCGGCGGTGTCGGTCGCCTCGCCCAGCATCGGATTGGGATCTATCTTCCAGTCGCCGGTGTGGGCCACCACGCCGAGCGGCGTGCGGATCGCCAGCAGGTTGGGCTCCAGGATCGAATGGGTGATGGAGATGAAATCCAGCGTAAACGGCCCCAGCGTAAGCTGGCCGCCCACCGGGACTTCCTTGACCTTTACCTTGGACGCCAGTCCCGCCTCGTCCAGCTTGCCGGTGATCAGGCGGGCGGTGAAGGGCGTGGCATAGATCGGACAGCGCAAGCTTGGCCACAAGGGCGCGATGGCGCCGATATGATCCTCATGCGCATGGGTGGCGATGATGCCCAGGATGTTTTCGTGCTGCTCGGCCAGGAATCGGACGTCCGGCATCAGCATGTCCACGCCCGGCACGCTGCCCTCGCGGCCGAACAGCACGCCGCAATCGACGATGATCCATTGCCGGTCATCGGGCGGGCCGAAGCCATAGGCGTTGAAGTTCATGCCGATCTCGCCCGAACCGCCAAGCGGCAGGAAGACCAATTCATCCTTCGCGGGAAAGCGATCCATCAGGCCTTTTTCGCCTTTGCGGCGTTGCGGGCATGGATCAGCATCAGCCCGCGCATGGTCAGGTCGGGATCGATATGCTCGATGGCGGGAATGTCGGGGCGGAACAGGTGCGCCAGCCCGCCGGTCGCCACCACCGTCATGGGCTTGCCGTACTCGGCCTTGATGCCGTTGATGAGCCCGGTGATCAGGCCGACATAGCCCCAATAGACGCCCGACTGCATGCTGGAAACCGTATCGCGCCCGATCACCTTCTGGGCGCGGGCGATGGCGACGCGTGGCAGCAGGGCGGCGGCCTGGTGCAGCGCCTCGATCGACAGGTTGGCGCCCGGCGCGATGACGCTGCCGTCAAAGGCGCCCGCCTCGGACACGATGTCGAAATTGGTCGCGGTGCCGAAATCGACCACGATCACCGCGCCCTTGTAGGTGGCGTGCGCGGCGACGGTGTTGCACAGCCGGTCGGCGCCCACGGTTTCGGGACGGTCGACATTGGGTTTCGGCCCCAGATCCAGCGCCGGATCGCCGACCCTGAGCGGCTCGATCTTGAGGTACTTGCGGCACAGGTCGCGCAGGTCGAACAGCACCGCCGGCACCACGGTGGCGATGATGGCGGCGTCGAGATCGGCGAAGGACAGGCCTTCCAGTTCCAGGAGCTGGCCCAGCCACACGGCATATTCGTCGGCGGTGCGGGAGACCTGGGTCACCGCCCGCCACTGGGCGCGCACGGTCTCGCCGTCATAGACAGCGAAGACGATGTTGGTATTGCCGGCGTCGATGGCGAGCAGCATCAGAAGAACACCTCGCCGGCCGCGATGGCCGAAATCCGGCCCTGCTCGTTCAGCAGCAGCGCGCCGCTGCCGTCGATGCCTTCGAACAGGCCGTGGCGCGTCTCGTTCGGCAGCCGGGCGCGGATGGGAAGCCCCAGCCCGCCGGCTCGCGCCAGCCAGGCCGTGCGCAATGTCTCAAAACCGCCATTCATCCAGCCAGCATACCAGTGGGCGAAGGCGCCCGCGAGCAGGGCCAAAGCCTCATCCGGCGATGGCGGACTTGCAAATTCCGCCAGCGCGGCGGCGGGGAATTCGGTGCCTTCGGGCGCCGCGGCGAGATTGATGCCGATACCGACTGCCAGCCAGCTTCCTTTGGCGTCGCTGCCGGTTTCCAGCAGGATGCCCGCGACCTTCCTGCCGTCCGCCAGCACGTCATTGGGCCATTTGACGGTGATCGCGGTACACGGCGCGACCTGCGCCGCCACATCGGACACCGCCAGCGCGGCGGCAAAGGACAGTTGCCCCAGCGGACCGGGCGGCGCTTGCGGGCGCAGCAGCAAAGTGGCGGCAAGATTGCCGCTCAGCGTTTCCCAGCTGCGGCCACGGCGGCCACGGCCGGCGGTCTGCCTTTCGGCCATGATCCACACGGGGCCAGCTTCGCCCTTTTCGGCAAGGCGGCGGGCTTCGCTGTTGGTGGAATCGATCTCGGCGTGACGCGCCAAGGCATAGCCCTGGGGCCAGGGGTTCAAGGCAGCAATGCTTTCGCGGCCGCGTCGGCGGCATTGATCAGCGGCGACGGCGCCACCAGCAGCACCAGCGTCACCGCGCCCGAGGCGACCATGATGGCGGTCGAGCCAAACGCCCGGCCCTTGTCCAGCGCCGGCGCCGGTTCGTCGAAGAACATGATCGCGGTCAGGCGCAGGTAATAGACAAGGCCCACGGTGCTGGCGAGCACGCCGATCACCGACGGCCAGATCAGGCCTGCCTCGATCGCCGACAGGAAGATGTAGAACTTGGCGACAAAACCGGCCAGCGGCGGCAGGCCCGCAAGGCTGAGGAACAGCATGGAGAACAGCAGCGCCAGCTTGAGGTCGGTGCGCGCCAGCCCCGACAGGTCGGAGATGTTCTCCACCGATTTGCCGTCGCGGCGCATCGCCTGGATGCAGGCAAAAACACCGATATTGGTGGCGACATAGACCGCCAGATAGATCAGCACGCCGCGCGCGCCCAGCGTAGTGCCGGCCGCCAGGCCCAGCAGCGCATAGCCCATATGGCCGATGGAGCTGTAGGCCATCAGGCGCTTGATATTGGTCTGGCCGATGGCGGCGACCGCGCCCAGCACCATCGACAGCACCGAGATGAAGATGATGATCTGGCGCCACTGGGCAATGAGATCAGGGAACGGGATCAGGATGGCGCGCAGGAACAGGCACAGCGCCGCGACCTTGGCGGCGGTGGCGAAATAGGCGGTCACCGGCGTGGGCGCGCCCTCGTAAACGTCGGGCGTCCACATGTGGAACGGCACGGCGGAGACCTTGAAGGCCAGCCCCGCGATCACGAACACGATGCCGAAGATCACGCCCAGCCCCGCGCCATTGGCGGCGGTGACCGTGGCGATGGCGGAGAATTCGACCGAGCCGGTAAAACCATAGATCAGGGAAATGCCATAAAGCAGCATGCCCGAGGACAGCGCCCCCAGGACGAAATATTTCAGGCCCGCTTCGGTCGAACGCAGATTGTCGCGATTGAACGAGGCCAGCACGTAGAGCGCCAGCGATTGCAGCTCCAGTCCCATATAGAGCGACAGGAAGCTGTTGGACGACACCATCAGCATCATGCCCAGCGAAGCCAGCAGCATCAGCACCGGAAGCTCGAAGCGCGACAGCTTGATGCGCGCGAAATATTCCTCGGCCAGTACGATGCTCAGCGCCGCGCCGCTCAAAATCAGCAGCTTGGCAAAGCGCGAAAATCCGTCTGCGACAAAGGCATTGTTGAACGCCGTAGCCTGTTCCGGGCCCAGCACAATCGCCACGCCCGCCACGACCAGCAGCGCAATGGCGCCCCAGCTGATCATGGGCGCGGTCTTTTCCCCGCCGATGGCACCGGCCAGCAGCAATCCCATGGCGCCGATCGCCAGGATCAGCTCAGGCAAAAGGACCATCAGGTCGGCACAAATATTCACTGTGCGGCTTCCTTCTGCACATTGGCCAACTTGGGCGCCACCTTGGGCGCATGATGCGCCGCCAGCGCCGCCTTGCTGTCGGTGATCAGCTTGGCTACCGCCGGGGTCGTGACGTCGAACACCGGCTTGGGATAGACGCCCAGCGCGATGGTGATGATCACCAGCGGCGCCAGCAGGGCGATCTCGCGCGGTGTCAGGTCCTGGATGGTCTTGAGCGACGGCTTGACCAGTGCGCCGAAGACAACGCGGCGATAGAGCAGCAGCGCGTAGGCGGCTGACAGGATCACGCCGGTGGCGGCGAAGATGGCGATCCAGCTATTATGCAGGAAGGCGCCCAGCATGGTGAGGAATTCGCCGACAAAGCCCGAGGTGCCCGGCAGGCCGACATTGGCCAGCGTGAACACCAGGAAGCAGGCGGCATAGAGCGGCATGCGGTTCACGAGCCCGCCATAGGCGGCGATGTCGCGGGTGTGCAGCCGGTCATAGACCACGCCGACACAAAGGAAGAGCGCGCCCGACACCACGCCATGGCTGAGCATCTGGAAGATGCCGCCCTCGATGCCCTGATGGTTGACGGTGAAGATGCCCATGGTGACGAAGCCCATATGGGCGACGGACGAATAGGCGATCAGCTTCTTCATGTCCTCCTGCGCCAGCGCCACCAGCGAGGTGTAGATGATGGCGATGATGCTCATGGTGAACACCATCGGCGCGAACATCTCGGTGGCGACCGGGAACATGGGCAGCGAAAAACGCAGGAAGCCGTAGCCGCCCATCTTCAGAAGGATACCGGCCAGGATCACGGAACCGGCAGTCGGCGCCTCGACATGCGCGTCGGGCAGCCAGGTATGGACAGGCCACATCGGCATCTTGACCGCGAAGCTGGCGAAGAAGGCCAGCCACAGCCAGGTCTGCATCTGGGGCGGGAAGTTGGGGTTGTCCAGCAGCGCCACGATGTCGGTGGTGCCGGTGTACCAGTACATGCCCATGATCGCGAGCAGCATCAGCACCGAGCCGATGAAGGTGTAGAGGAAGAACTTGAAGCTGGCATAGACGCGCCGCTTGCCGCCCCACACGCCGATGATCAGGAACATCGGGATCAGGCCGGCTTCGAACAGCACATAGAACAGCACCAGGTCGAGGGCGCAGAACACCCCGATCATCATGGTTTCCAGCACCAGGAAGGCGACCATGTATTCGGCGACGCGGGTCTCGATCGATTCCCAGCTCGCCAGGATGCAGAAGGGCATCAGGCCCGCCGTCAGCACCACGAACAGCATCGAAATGCCGTCGACGCCCATGTGATAGGAAATGCCGCCGCCTAGCCATTCCAGCTTTTCCACCATCTGGAAGCCGGGATTGGCATTGTCGAAACCCGCCCACATCACCAGCGACAGCACGAACACGATTGCCGTGGTGCCCAGCGCGATCCAGCGGGCACTGTCGGCCTTGGGCATCAACAGGATGGCCAGCGCGCCCAGCAAGGGGACGAAGGTGCAAAGCGAAAGAATGGGCAGGCTCATGGCGCGCCTCCCTGGGCGACGAACCATGTCGCGAGCGCAACCACGCCCAGCAACATCGCCAGCGCGTAATGATAGAGATAACCGGTCTGCAGCTTGACCGCACCGCGGGTCGCGTCGAGCACGCGGGCGGCAATGCCGTCGGGGCCGAGGCCGTCGATCACCGTGCCGTCGCCGCGCTTCCACAGGAAGCGGCCCAGCTTCAGCGCCGGACGCACGAAGATCAGGTCATACAGCTCGTCGAAATACCACTTGTTGTAGAAGAACAGGTAGATCGGGCTCTGCTTGGCCTGGATCGCCGCCGCCAGCTTGGGATGCAGGATGTAATAATAGTAGGCGATCAGGAAGCCGATGATGGTGACCACCAGCGGGCCGAACTCGACCCATAGCGGCAGGTGGCCGCCATGGCCTTCATGCACCACCAGCGACTCGCGCCAGAAGTGATGCGCGCCCTCGCCCAGGAAGGAATGGAAGAACAACCCGCCCGAGAACAGCGCGCCCAGCGCCAGCACGCCCAGCGGCACCAGCATCACCAGCGGCGATTCATGCACTTCGCTGAGCTTGGGGGCGTGATGCTCGTGATGGCCATGGGCGTCATCGAGCGGTTCGTCATGGGAATGGTCGTCCGCCGGCTGATGGCCATGGTCTTCCACATGCGCATCACCGCGATAGGGACCGTGGAAGGTCAGGAGGAACTGGCGCCAGGAATAGAAGCTGGTCATGCCTGCCGCCACCAGTAGCAGGGTGAAGGCGAAGGAGCCGACGCCGGTATGGGCGGCGAAGGTCGAATTGATGATGGCGTCCTTGGAATAGAAGCCGGCAAAGCCGATATGCAGCAGCGGGATGCCGACACCGGTCAGCGCCAGGTTGCCGATCAGCATCATCGCCCAGGTGAAGGGAATGGCCTTGGCCAACCCGCCCATCTTCCGCATGTCCTGTTCGTGATGCATGGCGTGAATGACCGAGCCCGCCCCGAGGAACAACAGCGCCTTGAAGAAGGCGTGGGTGAAGAGGTGGAACATGGCGGCGTTGTAGGCGGCGACGCCGGCGGCGGCGAACATGTAGCCGAGCTGCGAGCAAGTCGAATAGGCGATCACCCGCTTGATGTCGTTCTGGAACAGGCCAACCGTGGCGGCGAAGAAGGCGGTGCTGGCGCCCACGATGGTGACGACCTGCAGCGCGAACGGCGCCAGTTCGAACATCGGGGACGCGCGGCAGACCAGGAACACGCCCGCCGTCACCATGGTGGCGGCATGGATCAGGGCCGAAACAGGGGTCGGACCTTCCATCGCGTCCGGCAGCCAGGTGTGCAGGCCGAGCTGGGCCGACTTGCCCATCGCGCCCACGAACAGCAGCAGGCAGAGGGTGGTCAGGATGTCGAGCTGCATGCCGGCGAACTCAAAGGTCTTGCCGGCAAGTGCGGGCGCGGCCTTGAAAACCGCATCGAAATCCAGCGTGCCGAACACCGCCCAGATGCCGAAGATGCCGAGCGCGAAGCCGAAGTCGCCGACGCGATTGACGATGAAGGCCTTCATGGCGGCGGCGTTGGCCGACGGCTTGGTGTACCAGAAGCCGATCAACAGATAGGACGCCAGGCCCACGCCTTCCCAGCCGAAGAACAGCTGCAGGAAGTTGTTCGAGGTCACCAGCATCAGCATGGCGAAGGTGAACAGCGACAGATACGAGAAGAAGCGCGGACGGTGCGGATCTTCGTGCATGTAGCCGATGGAATATAGGTGGACCAGCGACGAGACGCCCGTCACCACCACCAGCATCACCGCGGTGATGCCGTCTACCCGCACGGTCCAGTCGGCGACAAAGCTGCCGGAATGGATCCAGGGCAGAACCTGAAGGATCTGGGTCTCGCCGCCACCCATCGCGACCTGGCCGAACGCCACCACCGACAGAGCCGCCGAGGCGAACAGCAGGCCGGTAGTCACCAGCTCGCTCGCCCGCGCCCCGATCACGCGGCCGAACAGGCCCGCGATCACGGAGCCCAGAAGCGGCAGGAAGACGATGGCGGCGTACATGCTAGCCCTTCATCATGTTGACGTCCTCAACCGCGATGGTGCCGCGGTTGCGGAAATAGACGACCAGGATGGCCAGGCCGATGGCGGCCTCGGCCGCGGCCACGGTCAGGATAAAGAGCGCGAAGACCTGACCCACCAGGTCGCCCAGATAGGTGGAGAAGGCGACGAAGTTGATATTCACCGCCAGCAGGATCAGTTCGACCGACATCAGGATGATGATGATGTTCTTGCGGTTGAGGAAAATTCCCAGCACGCCGATGGTGAAGAGGATCGCGGCGACGGTGAGATATTCGGTGAGACCTATCATCAGGCGCCCTCCCCCGGTTTGACGTCGACCATGTCCACCGCCATGGCGGCGGTGCGGGCGTTCTGATCGGAAATCACCTGGCGGCGCACGCCCGGCCTTGACCGCAGCGTCAGCACGATGGCGCCGATCATCGCGACCAGCAGCACCAGGCCCGCGATCTGGAAGTAATAGACATAGTCGGTGTAGAGGATGCGCCCCAGCGCCTCGGTATTGGTGATGCCGGCGGGCGTGGCGCTGGCCAGCGCCGCCTGGCTCGCGGGCTTGAGCACCCAGACGCTGCCCGCCATTACCAGCTCGGCCACCAGGATCAGGCCGATCAGCACACCGAACGGCAGATATTGCAGGCTGCCGCGCTTCAGTTCCGCGAAGTCGATGTCCAGCATCATCACCACGAACAGGAACAGCACGGCGACAGCGCCGACATAAACGACGATCAGGATCATCGCCAGGAACTCGGCCCCCAAGAGCACGAACAGGCCGGCGGCGTTGAAAAAGGCAAGGATCAGGAACAGCACGGAATGCACGGGATTGCGCCCGGCAATGACCATGACCGCGCTGGCGATCAGGATCGCCGAGAAGAAGTAGAAGGCTATCGCTTCAAACATCAGTTTCCCGTCCGCCTAACGATAAGGCGCGTCCAATTCCAGATTGCGGGCGATTTCCCGCTCCCAGCGATCGCCATTCGCGAGCAGCCGGTTCTTGTCGTAATAGAGTTCTTCGCGCGTCTCGGTGGAGAACTCGAAATTCGGGCCTTCCACGATGGCGTCCACCGGGCAGGCTTCCTGGCAGAAGCCGCAATAGATGCACTTCACCATGTCGATGTCATAGCGGGTGGTGCGGCGCGAACCGTCGTCGCGCGGCTCGGCCTCGATGGTGATGGCCTGGGCCGGGCAGATCGCCTCGCACAGCTTGCAGGCGATGCAGCGTTCTTCGCCATTGGCATAGCGGCGCAGCGCATGCTCGCCGCGGAAGCGGGGCGACAGCGGGCCCTTTTCGAAGGGATAGTTCAGCGTCGCCTTGGGGGCGAAGAAATAGCGCATGGTCAGGATGAAGCTCTGGATGAATTCCCAGAAGAAAATCTGACGCGCGGTGCGATCGAAATTCATGGCCATTCCTAGAGGTGCGGGCGAACGAAGAGCACCCAGCCCGCCGTCACCACCACCCACAAAAGCGACGTCGGCAGGAACACCTTCCAGCCCAGACGCATCAACTGGTCATAGCGGTAGCGCGGCACCATGGCCTTCACCATCGCGAACATGAAGAAGAAGAAGCAGATCTTGATCAGGAACCAGAAAATTCCCGGAATGGCGTTCAGCGGCCAGATGTCCAGAGGCGGCAGCCAGCCGCCCAGGAACAGGATCGAGCACATCGCGCACATCAGCACGATGGCCAGATACTCGCCCAGGAAGAACAGCAGGAACGGGGTGGAGGAATATTCCACGAAGAAGCCGGCCACCAGTTCGCTTTCCGCTTCGACAAGATCGAAGGGCGGACGGTTGGTTTCCGCCAGCGCTGAGACGAAGAAGATCGGCAGCATGGGAAACAGGATGGAGAAGACATTCCAGCTCAGCAGCGAGAAGCCGGCCTGCGCTTCCACGATCTTGGTCAGGTTCAGGGAACCGGCGAACAGCAGCACGGTGATGATGACGAAGCCGATCGAGACTTCGTACGACACCATCTGGGCCGCGGCGCGCAGCGCCGACAGGAAGGGGTATTTCGAGTTCGACGCCCAGCCCGCCATGATGATGCCGTAGACGCCCAGCGACGACATGGCGAACAGGTACAGGATGCCGACATTGATGTCGGCCACGACCCAGCCCTTGTCCAGCGGCACCACGGCCCAGCCGGCAAAGGCCAGCACCACGGTGACCAGCGGGGCCAGCATGAAGACGACCTTGTTCGAGCCTGCCGGGATGATGACTTCCTTCAGCAGGAACTTGGTCAGGTCGGCGAAGGTCTGCAGCAGGCCGAAGGGACCCACCACGTTGGGGCCGCGGCGCATCTGCACCGCCGCCCAGATCTTGCGGTCGGCCAGCAGCAGGTAGGCGATCAACACCAGCAGCACCACGTCGAAGATCAGGATCGACAGGAACTGGCTGACGAACCACGCGAAGGAGTGGTTCATGCCAAGGCTGGTGAAGAGGTCGGTGAACAGCATTATTCCGCCGCCATCTTGCTGGGGCCAGAAACAAATTCGCGGCTGCACTGCGCCATGGTCTCGCTGGCGCGCGCCACCGGATTGGTCAGGTAGTAATCACCGATGCCCGGCGTCACGGGGCCATTGTCCAGCGCCCCGCTCTCGCCCACCGCACCCCAGGTCGCGGCTGCGGTGTCGGCATGAACCGGCGCGTCATTGAGATTGGCGAAGTGCGGCGCCTGCTTTTCGATGGCGGCGATCAGCGCGGCGCGATCGTCATAGGGCAGCTTCACGCCCAGCACTTCGGACAGCGCGCGCAGGATGGCCCAGTCTTCCTTGGCCTCACCCGGCGGGAAAGTGGCGCGACGGCCGCGCTGCACCCGCCCCTCGAAGTTCACATACAGGCCGTCCTTCTCGGTATAGGCGGCGCCCGGCAGGATCACGTCGGCATGGTGGGCGCCGGCATCGCCATGGCTCCCCTGGTACACCACGAAGGCGCGGCCCAGATGGGCGACATCGAACTCGTCGGCGCCCAGCAGATATATAAAGTCGATCTCGCCCTTCTGGGCGCCGTCGACGATGCCGGCAACGTCGCGGCCGTTAGCGCCGGGCAGGAAGCCGAGATCCAGCGCGGCGACGCGCGACGCGGCGGTGTGCAGGATGTTGAAACCGTTCCAGCCGCCTTCGGCCGGCGAGCCCGCCGGGCCGATCATGCCGCTGTCGCCCGCGATCTTGGCCGCAAGCTTCAGAACGGCGGCACCGTCCCTGCGGGTCAGCACGCCCGAACCCAGCACGATCATGGGACGCTTGGCATCGCCCAGCACCTTGGAGAAGGCGTGGCTGCCGCTTGCGATCTGCTCCAGCACCGCAATGTCGGTGCCCAGTTGTTCCGCCGGATAGGTCAGGTCCACCGCCGGACCGATGTTCGCCACCTTCACGCCGCTGGCCAGCCAGGCCTTGCGGATTCGGGCGTTCAGCACCGGCGCATCCCAGCGCGGATTGGCGCCCACCAGCAAAATCGCGTCGGCGGCTTCCACGCCGGCGATGGTCGAATTGAACAGGTAAGTCTGGCGCGGGACTTTCTGGCCAGAAGAATTGGCGGAAATCTTCGCGCCATCCTGGCGGCAATCGATGCTGGCGACGCGCAAGGCGCCCATCAGGTCCTTCAGCGCCTTGATCTCTTCGGCGGCGGCCAGGTCGCCGACGATGGCGGCCATGCGTTCCGGCTGGGTATCTTTCACCTTGGCGGCGATGGCGGCAAAGGCTTCGGCCCAGCTCGCAGGCTTCAGCTTGCCGCCGGTGCGCACATAAGGGCGGTCAAGGCGCTGGCGCGAAAGCCCGTCACAGGCATGGCGCGCCTTGTCGGAAATCCATTCCTCGTTGATCTCTTCGTTCAGGCGCGGCAGCACGCGCATCACCTGCGGCCCGCGCGTGTCGACGCGGATGTTGCAGCCCTGCGCGTCCATCACGTCGACGCTTTCGGTCTTGCGCAGCTCCCAGGGGCGCGCATTGAAGGCGTAAGGCTTGGAGGTCAGCGCCCCTACCGGGCACAGGTCAACCACATTGCCCGACAGTTCAGACGCGAACGCCTTCTCCAGATAGGTGGTGATTTCCATGTCCTCGCCGCGGCCCGTCGCGCCCAGGTCCGGAACGCCCGCCACTTCGGTGGCGAAGCGCACGCAGCGGGTGCACTGGATGCAGCGGGTCATGATGGTCTTGACCAGCGGGCCCATATATTTGTCTTCGACGGCGCGCTTGTTCTCGTTGAAACGGTGGAACGCGGCGCGGCCATAGCCCATCGCCTGGTCCTGCAAATCGCACTCGCCGCCCTGGTCGCAGATCGGGCAATCCAGTGGATGGTTGATCAAGAGGAATTCCATCACTCCTTCGCGCGCCTTGCGGGCGTAAGGGCTGGTGGTGTTGATCTTGGCGGGCGTGCCGTCCTTGTTGGGGAAGATGTCCTTGACCTGCAAGGCGCAGGAGGCCTGCGGCTTGGGCGCGCCCACCCATTCCACCAGGCACATGCGGCAATTGCCGGCCACCGACAGGCGTTCATGGAAGCAGAAGCGCGGAATTTCCGCGCCCGCCTGCTCGCAGGCCTGCAACAGCGTCAGGTTTTCTTCCGCTTCAACTTCCTTGCCGTCAACGATCAGCTTGCGCGTGGCCATGGCTTACTCCGCCGCCATTTTGGAAAACGCGGCAATGCGCGCTTCGATTTCGGGACGGAAATGCCGGATCAGGCCCTGGATCGGCCAGGCCGCCGCATCGCCCAGGGCGCAGATGGTGTGACCTTCGATTTCCTTGCTGACTTCGTGCAGCAGGTCGATCTCGGACACTTTCGCGTCGCCCTTCACCATGCGGGTCATCACGCGCCACATCCAGCCCGTGCCTTCGCGGCACGGCGTGCACTGGCCACAGCTCTCATGCTTGTAGAAATAGGCCAGCCGCTGGATCGCCTTGATCACGTCGGTGGACTTGTCCATCACGATCACCGCAGCGGTGCCCAGGCCGGTCTGCACCGCCTTGAGGCTGTCGAAATCCATCAGGATATCGTCGCAGGTTGCCTTGGGCATCAGCGGCACCGAGGCGCCGCCCGGAATCACCGCCAACAGATTGTCCCAGCCGCCGCGCACGCCGCCGGCATGACGCTCGATCAGTTCGCGCAGCGGGATGCCCATCTCCTCTTCGACATTGCAGGGCTTGTTCACATGGCCCGAGATGCAGAACACCTTGGTGCCGGTATTGTTGGGACGGCCGATGCCGGCGAACCAGTCGGCGCCGCGTCGGATGATGGTTGGCGCAACCGCGATGCTTTCGACATTGTTGACGGTGGTGGGGCAACCATAGAGGCCGACATTGGCCGGGAATGGCGGCTTCAGGCGCGGCTGGCCTTTTTTGCCTTCAAGCGATTCCAGCAGCGCGGTTTCCTCGCCGCAGATATAGGCCCCTGCCCCGTGATGGACATAGAGGTCGAAATCCCAGCCATGGATGTTGTTCTTGCCGATGAGCTTGGCGGCATAGGCTTCATCGACGGCACGCTGCAGCGCTTCGCGCTCGCGGATGAATTCGCCGCGCACATAGATGTAACAGGCGTTGGCGCGCATCGCGAAGCTGGCGACCAGGCAGCCTTCGACCAGCGTGTGCGGATCGTGGCGCATGATGTCGCGATCCTTGCAGGTGCCCGGCTCGGACTCGTCAGCGTTCACCACCAGATAGTGCGGACGCTCCTTCACTTCCTTGGGCATGAAGGACCATTTCAGGCCGGTCGGGAAACCGGCGCCGCCGCGGCCGCGCAGGCCGGACTTCTTCATGATGTCGATAATGCCGTCCGGGCCCAGCGCCAGGATGGACTTGGTATTGTCCCACTGGCCGCGCTTCTTGGCGGCTTCAAGACCGGGGTCCTGCAGGCCGTAGAGATTGGTGAAAATGCGATCCTTGTCGGCGAGCATCAGGTGGCGGCTCCCGGCGGTTTCTGCTTGGGCGATTCAAGGTCGGACGCGGCCTTGGTCGGCTTCTTGGCCTCGGCATCGGTATTGGCGGGCTGCGGCGGCGCCGGCGGTGCCACCTTATACTTGCCGATGATCGAACCGTCATAGAGGGCGGCATCGGTCAGGCTGGTGGCGCCGCCTTCCGGCTCGGAGGACCGGCGCGCATTCTGCGGACCCGGCTTGAGCGTCTTGCCGGCACGCAGGTCGGCGATCATCTTTTCGGTGATGGGGCCGTCAATGTCTTCATAGAAGTCGCTGCCGATCTGCAGCATCGGCGCATTCACGCAGGCGCCCAGGCATTCCACTTCCATCCAGCTGAACTTGCCGTCGGCCGAAACCGTATGGGCATGGGGATGGATATGCTTCTTGCAGGCATCGACCACCGCGTCCGAGCCGCGCAGCCAGCAGGGGGTGGTGGTGCAGACCTGCACCAGCCAGTTGCCGACCGGCTCCAGATTGAACATGGTGTAGAACGTCGCCACTTCCAGCACGCGGATGAAGGGCATGTTCAGCATCTTCGCGATGCTTTCCACCATCGGATGGCTGACCCAGCCCTCCTGTTCCTGACCGCGCCACAAGAGCGAGATCACCGCCGAAGCCTGTCTGCCTTGCGGATACTTCGCGATTGTATCGCGCGCCCACGCCGCATTTTCCGCGTTGAACGCGAAACTTGCGGGCTGGACGTCCGGCGGTGCGAGGCGGCGAAGCGACATGTTTTTACTTTGCGAAATCGACGCGGGCGATCAGCCCGTCGCGGAAGGTGTAAATAGCGATGATCTCGAACTGCTCGCCGCCGGGGCTGCGGATCACCAGCTCGTGATCCACCACCGTGTTGCCGACGGCAATGCGATTGAGAAGCTCGGCCTTGTTCTGCGGAAACTGGGCAAAGGCCTTGGCATAGCGCACCTTGATGGCGTCGCGGCTGGTTTCGGTCGGCGTGCCGTTCAGGCCCGACACAACGCAATCGTCGGTGAAGTACGAAACGTACTTGTCCAGGTCCTGGGCGTTGTAGGCATCCAGCTGCGCTGTTGCGACGTCGATATTGCTCACCGGTCCACCTCGCCAAACACGATATCGAGGCTGCCGAGGATCGCTGAAACGTCCGCCAGCATATGACCCTTGCACATGTAATCCATCGCCTGCAGATGCACGAAGCTGGGCGCGCGTATCTTGCAGCGGTAGGGCTTGTTGGAGCCGTCCGCCACCAGATAGACGCCGAATTCGCCCTTGGGGGCCTCCACCGCGGCATAGGTCTCGCCGGCCGGCACATGGAAGCCTTCGGTGTAGAGCTTGAAGTGATGGATCAAGGCTTCCATCGAGGTCTTCATCTCGCCGCGGCGGGGCGGCACCACCTTGCTGTCGGCGCTGACCACGGGACCCGCCGGCATCTTCTCGATGCACTGGCGCATGATCTTGGTGGATTCGCGCATTTCTTCCATGCGCATCACATAGCGGTCGTAATTGTCGCCGTTCTTGCCGATCGGGATTTTGAAATCCAGCTCGTTGTAGCACTCGTAAGGCTGGCTGCGGCGCAGGTCCCACCTTACGCCGGTGGAACGCAGCATCACGCCCGACATGCCCCACATCTCGGCTTCGGCGCGGGTGACCACGCCGATATCGACATTGCGCTGCTTGAAGATGCGGTTCTCGGTCAGCAGACCTTCGATATCGTCCAGTACGGTGACGAAATGATCGCAGAATTTCAGAATGTCTTCGGCCAGGCCCGGCGGCATGTCCTGATGGACACCGCCGGCGCGAAAATAGGCGGCATGCATGCGGCTGCCGCTGATGCGTTCATAGAACACCATCAGCTTTTCGCGCTCTTCAAAGCCCCACAGCGGCGGAGTCAGCGCGCCCACGTCCATCGCCTGGGTGGTGACGTTGAGCAGATGGTTGAGCAGGCGGCCGATTTCCGAGAACAGCACGCGGATATACTGGCCGCGCTTGGGCACTTCCATGCCGATCAGCTTTTCAATCGCCAGGCAGAAGGCATGCTCCTGGTTCATCGGCGCGACATAATCGAGGCGGTCGAAATAGGGGATCGCCTGCAGATAAGTCTTGTGCTCGATCAGCTTCTCGGTGCCGCGATGCAAAAGGCCGATATGCGGATCGACGCGGGTGACGATTTCGCCGTCCAGGTCCAGGATCAGGCGCAGCACGCCGTGCGCGGCCGGATGCTGCGGACCGAAATTGATGGTCAGCTGCGGATCGTCGCTGATATGGCCCTCTTTGGCATCAAGCGTAACTTTTTTGGTTGTTGAAGTGGCGGTCATGGCTTCTTCCCCGGATCGCCGGAAGATGCGTTGGGCGCCATGGCGGCCTTTTCGTCGCCGGGCAGGATGTGCGGCGCGCCTTCCCAGGGGCTCATGAAGTCGAAGTCGCGGAATTCCTGCACCAGCTGCACCGGCTGATAGACCACGCGCTTGAGTTCGTCGTCATAGCGCAGCTCGACAAAGCCGGTGAGCGGGAAGTCCTTGCGCAGCGGATAACCCGAGAAACCGTAATCGGTGAGGATGCGGCGCATGTCGGGATGATCGGTAAAGGGGATGCCATACATGTCGAAGGCTTCGCGCTCGAACCAGCCGGCGGCAGGGTAAACCCCGATGATGGAGGCGATGCTCTCGCCCTCCCCCACCTGGGTCTTGACGCGGATGCGGTGGTTCTTCGTCAGCGACAACAGGTGATAGACCACATCGAAGCGCCTGGCGCGCTGCGGCCAGTCATTGCCGCACAGATCGACCAGAATCTTGAAGTCGCCATCCATGTGCAGATGCGCCATCACCTTGAGGATATCGGCCGCACCCACGTCCAGCGTCAGCTCACCGCGCGCGACCGTCACGCCGGTGACCGCGCCGCCCAGTGCCGCTTTGAAGCCTTCGCCGAGTTGCGCCAAGTCGGTCATGATCAGCGCTCGATCGTGCCGGTGCGGCGGATTTTCCGCTGCAGCAGCAGGATGCCGTAAACCAGCGCTTCGGCGGTGGGCGGACAGCCCGGCACGTAAATGTCCACCGGCACGATGCGGTCGCAGCCGCGCACCACGGCATAGGAATAATGATAATAGCCGCCGCCATTGGCGCAGCTTCCCATCGAGATGACATAGCGCGGCTCGGGCATCTGGTCGTAGACCTTGCGCAGCGCCGGGGCCATCTTGTTGGTCAGGGTGCCGGCGACGATCATCACGTCGCTCTGGCGCGGTGACGCGCGCGGCGCGATGCCGAAACGCTCGAGGTCATAGCGCGGCATCGAGGCCTGCATCATCTCGACCGCGCAGCAGGCAAGACCAAAGGTCATCCACATCAGCGAGCCGGTACGGGCCCAGTTCACCAGCGCTTCGGAGCTGGTGAGCAGAAAGCCCTTGTCGGCCATCTCGGCCTGCAGTGCCTTGAAATAGGGATCGTTGTCGGTGATGGAGGCGGCACCGCCTTCAACGCCGGCACGGGCCGCGGTTCCATTCGGGTTCAGGATCACTCCCATTCGAGGGCGCCCTTCTTCCATTCATAGATGAAGCCGACGGTCAGCACCCCCAGGAACACCATCATCGACCAGAAGGCGAAGACGCCGCTGGCCCCGTCCATTCCGGTCAGGGTGATGGCCCAGGGAAACAGGAATGCCACTTCCAGGTCAAAAATGATGAACAGGATGGCGACCAGGTAGAATCGGACGTCGAACTTCATGCGGGCATCGCCAAAAGCGGGAAAGCCGCATTCGTAAGCCGAAAGCTTTTCAGGGTCCGGCTTGGAGGGGGCCACGATCAGCGGGATCACGATCAGCGCGCCGCCCAGAACGGCCGCCAGCCCGATAAAAATCAGGATCGGCAGGTATTCCAGCAGCAAAGCTTCCATACACATACCCCGTGGTCCGTGCCCCAGCGTACAAGACGCCCCCAAAAGGCCAGACCGGTGCTATTTCGCGCTGCAGTGCTGCATCGCGCAAGCCGGGGTTTAAAGGAAGATTCGCCGCAGAAAAACAGGAAAATTCGCGCATTTGCGCGTCTGCAAAGAAGGCAGTGGAAACAGTCCGCCTTGTTGCGAACCGTTCTTAAATACTAGCCATTTTCTGAGAGAAAATGGCGGGAGCGACGGGGCTCGAACCCGCGACCTTCGGCGTGACAGGCCGACACTCTAACCAACTGAGCTACGCCCCCGCATACGCTCCTGAAGATGAGGCGCGCGAAGGGGGCCGATGTAGGGGAGCCCCCCTGCCAAGTCAAGCAAATCGCAGCCAATTACCGGCTATTGGGCGGGTGGCGGCGGCGTTTCGCCGCCGGGTTCCCCGCCAGCCGGGGCGGCCGGGCGGATGCCCCGCTCGAGCGGCGTCAGCCGGGCGTCGCGGTTGCGGTCCAACTGGTCGAACAGCGAATAAGGCGCGGCGGTAAACTCGGTGTAGTTGATGCAGCCGTCCTGGTTCCAGTCCATCAACGGCGTGGCGGTGGCCTGATCGGCATCGACGCGCCCCTGGTTGATGTCGGCGACCTGGTCACCGTCCAGGCAGCCACTGCGCTTCACGTCATGGGCGGCAAATTCGGCGCGCAAGCCCGCGATCAGCTCGTCGCGCGTCACGATGCCGTCCTTGCTGGCGTCAAATTTGAGCAGCATCGCGGAGGGTCCGCCGCGATAATTCTCGTCGCGCGGCTTTTCCGCCGGCCGCATCCAGGGCGGCGGCTGGTTGCGGCCCGAGCTGCACCCGGCAGTCAAAAGAGCCATGCCGATCAGGGCTAGCAGAGGAATGCGCAAGGGCCGTTCCTGTCTGTGGTGGGCGGTGACGGGATCGAACCGCCGACCCTATCGGTGTAAACGATACGCTCTACCGCTGAGCTAACCGCCCGTATTTCAGAAAGAAGATGCCGCGCGGACGCAGGTCCGCGCGGCATCTGTACAAAAGCGCGGTAAATTAATTCAAGGAGTCCTTGAGCTGCTTGCCGGCGCGGAAGCGCGGCTGCTTGGACGGCTTGATGGTGATTTCCTCGCCGGTCTGGGGATTGCGGCCCTTGCCGCCCGCCCGGGTCGCCACCACGAAGACGCCGAACCCGGTGAGGCGCACTTCGTCCCCCGCCTTCAACGAGGAGGCGATAAGGTCGAACACGCCATCCACCGCCTTGGCGGCATCATTTTTGGCCAGGCCGGTTGTGTCCGAAAGCTTCTGGATGAGATCGTTCTTGTTCACGGATGGCTCCTTTTCCTTTGGCTGCCCCGGCGAAAAACCGGCGCTCCTCACGCGATTCTTTTTCCGTGGCAGGACTCTAGGGGGGGTGCTTGCACCCCGTAAAGCCGAAAAGTCGCGGAATCGGGGGATTTTTGCCTTGAATCGCTAAAGAAAAGGGCCCGGAAGCTGCCTTCCGGGCCCTGATTTCGGTCTTGGTTAGTGGGTGACCACCGGATCGTCGCCGTCGGCGAGCGGCAGGGTCGTGGCCACTTCGGGCTCGACCCAGTCGATCGCTTCGGGCTGGCGCACCAGCGCCACCGTCAGCACTTCGCCCATGGTGGAGACCGGCACGATGGTCAGGCCCGCCTTCACATTGTCGGGAACGTCGGCGAGATCCTTCTCATTGTCCTTGGGGATGATCACGGTGGTGATCCCCGCCCGCAAAGCCGCGAGCAGTTTCTCCTTCAGGCCGCCGATCGGCAGCGCCCGTCCGCGCAAAGTCACCTCGCCGGTCATCGCCACATCGCGGCGGATCGCGATGCCGGTGATCACCGAGATGATCGAGGTCGCCATCGCCAGCCCCGCACTGGGGCCATCCTTGGGGGTGGCGCCTTCGGGCACATGGACATGGATGTCGATCTTGTCGAACAGCGGCGGCTTGATGCCGAAGCTGGTCGCCTTGGAGCGCACATAGGAACGCGCCGCGTCGATCGACTCCTTCATCACATCGCCCAGCTTGCCGGTGGCCTGGAAACGGCCCTTGCCCGGCAGCATCACCGACTCGATGGTGAGCGTTTCGCCGCCGACTTCGGTCCAGGCCAGGCCGGTCACGACACCGATCTGGTCCTCGCCTTCCATCTCGCCGAAACGATGACGGCGCACGCCGGCATAGTCGCCCAGATTGTCCGGGGTCACTTCGACCGACTTGCTCTTCTTGGACAGGATGTCCTTGACCGCCTTGCGCGCGAGGTTGGCGATTTCGCGCTCCAGGTTGCGCACGCCGGCCTCGCGGCTGTAATAGCGGATCAGGTCGCGAATGCCCTCGTCCGTGATCTTCCACTCATCATCCTTCAGCCCATGCGCCTTCATCTGCTTGGGCACCAGGTGACGGCGGGCGATCTGGATCTTCTCATCCTCGGTGTAGCCGGGGATGCGGATGATCTCCATGCGGTCCATCAGCGGCTGCGGCATGTTCAGGCTGTTGGCCGTGGTGACGAACATCACGTCGGACAGATCGAAATCGACCTCGAGATAGTGATCGTTGAAGGTCGCGTTCTGCTCGGGGTCCAGGACCTCGAGCAGCGCCGATGACGGATCGCCGCGATAGTCCGCGCCGAGCTTGTCGATCTCGTCCAGCAGGAAGAGCGGATTGTTGCTCTTGGCCTTTTTCATCGACTGGATGATCTTGCCCGGCATGGAGCCGATATAGGTCCGGCGATGGCCGCGGATTTCCGCTTCATCGCGCATACCGCCCAGACTCATGCGGACATACTCGCGCCCCGTCGCCTTGGCGATCGAGCGGGCGAGCGAGGTCTTGCCCACGCCCGGCGGACCGACCAGGCACAGGATCGGGCCCTTCATCTTGCCGACGCGCTGCTGCACGGCGAGATATTCCAGGATGCGCTCCTTGACCTTTTCCAGGCCGAAATGGTCGTCGTTCAGCACCAGCTCGGCGGCGACGATGTCGCGTTTGACCTTGCTCTTCTTGCCCCACGGCAGGGACAGCAGCCAGTCGAGATAGTTGCGCACCACGGTGGCTTCCGCCGACATCGGTGACATGGAGCGCAGCTTCTTGACCTCGGCCTGCGCCTTTTCGCGTGCTTCCTTGGACAGCTTGGCCTTGCGGATGCGGTCTTCCAGCTCGTTCATCTCGTCGCGGCCTTCTTCGCCTTCGCCGAGTTCCTTCTGGATCGCCTTCAACTGCTCGTTCAGGTAATATTCGCGCTGGGTCTTCTCCATCTGGCGCTTGACCCGCGAACGGATCTTGCGCTCGACCTGCAGCACACCGATTTCGGCCTCGATCAGCGACAGGATCTTCTCCAGCCGCTCGGTGGTGCCGAAGGTTTCCAGCAGCGCCTGGCGCTCGCCGATCTTGACCGACAGATGCGAGGCCACGGTGTCGGCCAGCTTGGCCGGATCATCGATCTGCGCCACCGCGGCCAGGGTCTCGGACGGAATCTTCTTGTTGAGCTTGATATACTGCTCGAAATTGGTCTTCACCGTGCGCATCAGCGCTTCGGATTCCTGAACCGCGGCGGGCTCCTCGGCAATCTTCTCGACGGTGGCCTGGAAGAAATCGCTGCGCGGCGAAAATCCGGTGACGCGGGCGCGGCCCTTGCCTTCGACCAGGACGCGCACGGTCTGGTCGGGCAGCTTCAGGAGCTGCAGCACCGTGGCCAGGGTGCCGATGGTGTGCAGGCCTTCAGCGGTGGGATCATCCTCGGCGGCATTCTTCTGGGTCAGAAGCAGGATCTGCTTCTCGTCATTCATCACTTCCTCGAGCGCGCGGACGGATTTCTCCCGGCCCACGAACAGGGGAACGATCATGTGGGGGAAAACCACGATGTCGCGCAGCGGCAGGACCGGGGCGCTATTGGGGTCCTTGGTCTCGACTTTCTTGGTGGCGTCATCCGCCATGTAGATACTCCTGCCGGGCACGACCGGCGTGAAATGCAGCTTCCCATAAGTCTTGGGCAAGCCTTGCTAAAGAGCCGCCAACGGGCCGACTCCGGATATTGTAAAGTGGCCCCCCTAATAGGGCGTTTCAAGACGGTGTAAGGGCTTAACCGGGGTCAGTTCCCGGTTCCTCACAAAAACCGGCGAGGAAACCGGACTTTTCCCCACTTTGCGTGGCGATTTGCCCCCACGGGCCCTCCATGGCTATCGTTTTGAAAACCATAATCCGAGGGAACCCGATGCTCGACCGCCGCCACTTTACGGCCCTGTTGGGCGCCACGCTGGCGACACCGGCGCACGCGGCGGGCGGCACCCTGCCCTTTTACGCCAGCGTCGGGCCGGAGCTTTTCTGGTACGGGCTGGAGGAAGACAGCGCCCAGCTCAGACGCATCGGAAGCGTGCGGCTGCCGGCCAATGTGCAATATGCCTGGCCCGATCCGGCCGGTTTCGGCTTCCTGTATGTCGCGGCCAGCAGCAACCAGCCAGGCGCGACCGACCATTGCGTGCAGGCCTTTCATGTCGGCGCGGGCGGAGCGCTGACACCATCGGGGCCGCTCTTGAAACTGCGCCAGCGCCCGGTACACATCACGGTGGATGCCACCTGCCGCTTCCTGGTCACCGCCTACAACCTGCCCTCCGCCATCAGCGTCCACCGCATCAACGGCGACGGCAGCATCGGCGAAGAGATTGCCCAGCCGCAGCTCGATACCGGCATTTATGGCCACCAGGTGCGCTTCACACCCTCAGGACGCAGCGTGGTCCTGGTGGCGCGCGGCAATGATGCCCGCCCCGGCGTACCCGAAGATCCCGGCGCACTGAAAGTGTTCGGCTTCGACGATGGCAAGCTTTCCAATCTTCAGTCGCTGGCGCCTGGCGGTAACGGTCTGGGCTTTGGCGCCCGGCATGTGGATTTCGGCAAACGTCACTGTTTCGTGTCGATCGAGCGGCAGAACGCCATCGCGGTTTATGGACTGGAAACGGGCGGCAGGCTCAGCGCCGAACCGCTGTTTATCCGCAGCGCCCTGATCGATCCCGACGCCAAGTCGAAATATCCCGGCCAGGGCGCCGGACCGATCCATGTCCATCCGAATGGCCGCTTCGTCTACCAGACCAATCGCGGCGCAGGCACGGTGGATTACAACGGCCAGCGCGTCTCGAACGGCGGCGAGAACAATATCGTGGTGTGGGCGATAAACGCCGCCACCGGCGAACCCAGCCGCATCCAGAATATCGACAGCCATGGTTTCGAGGTCCGCACCTTTGTCGTCACGCCCGATGGCAGGCATCTGGTCGCCGCCAGCCAGGCCGCCATGCTGGTGCGCGACGGCGCAACGGTCAGGCCGGTCAGCGCAGGATTGTCGGCTTACCGGATCGGAAGCGACGGCAGGCTGACATTCCTGCGCAAGCTGGATGTCGATACATCCGGCGGGACGCAGTTCTGGAGCGGCTTGCTGACGATGGCTTAGGAAGCGGACTTCTGCGCTTCGGCCTTGTCCGAATAGGTATAGAGCGGACGGGCCTTGCCTTCGACGACATCGGAGGTGATGACCACTTCCTGCACGCCCGTGAGGGTCGGCAGTTCGAACATGGTCTCCAGCAGGATGCCTTCGAGGATCGAACGTAGGCCGCGCGCGCCGGTCTTGCGCATGATGGCGCGCTTGGCGATCGCGTGCAGGGCCTCTTCCTGGAAGCGCAGCTTGACGCCTTCCATCTCGAACATGCGCATATACTGCTTGGCCAGCGCGTTCTTCGGGCGGGTCAGGATTTCGATCAGCGCCTGTTCCTGCAGATCGCCCAAAGTCGCCAGCACCGGCAGACGGCCGATGAATTCCGGGATCAGGCCGAACTTCAGCATGTCTTCCGGCTCAACTTCGCGCAGCAACTCGCCGGTGCCGCGTTCGTCCGGGCCCTTGGGGTTGGAGCCGAAGCCCATGGAAGAGCCCTGGGTGCGCTGGGCGATGATCTTGTCCAGGCCGGCAAAGGCGCCGCCGCAGATGAAGAGAATGTTGGTCGTGTCGACCTGCAGGAACTCCTGCTGGGGATGCTTGCGGCCGCCCTGCGGCGGCACGGAGGCAACGGTGCCTTCCATGATCTTGAGCAGGGCCTGCTGCACGCCCTCGCCCGACACGTCGCGGGTGATGGACGGGTTGTCGGACTTGCGCGAAATCTTATCGACTTCGTCGATGTACACGATACCGCGCTGGGCGCGCTCGACATTGTAGTCGGCGGCCTGCAGCAGCTTGAGAATGATGTTCTCGACGTCCTCGCCGACATAACCGGCTTCGGTCAGGGTGGTGGCATCGGCCATGGTGAAGGGCACGTCCAGGATGCGCGCCAGGGTCTGGGCCAGCAGCGTCTTGCCGCAACCCGTCGGGCCGATCAGCATGATGTTGGACTTGGCCAACTCGACGTCGCCGTTTTTTCCCGAGCTGTTGATGCGCTTATAGTGGTTGTGGACGGCGACCGAGAGCACCTTCTTGGCGTGCGCCTGGCCGACGACATAGTCGTCCAGCACCTTGAAGATTTCCTGGGGCGTGGGCACGCCCTCCTTGGACTTCATGAAGGAGGTCTTGTTCTCCTCCCGGATGATTTCCATGCAGAGTTCGACGCATTCATCGCAGATGAACACGGTCGGGCCCGCAATGAGCTTGCGCACCTCATGCTGGCTCTTGCCGCAAAAGGAACAGTAGAGCGTGTTCTTGGACTCGCCGCCGCTAGCCTTGCTCATCGTCTTCCACCGGGCCCTTTCGACCCTTATTGCCGCCCCTGTCGGGGTCGGCGCAGCCTTAGCCTAACCGGGCCATGCTGCTTTGCACAACGCGGGGAACACCGAAGCACCCCGCCGTCCCAACATTCGACCATGCTAAGGCCGATGGGATCAAGATTTGTTTAATCCGGCCAAAGGCCAAATCTCATAGGAATCCCGGAACTTTAGCCGAAAAATCCGCCTACGGGGTGGGGGCCTCGGTCTCCGGACGGCGTTCCATCACCTGGTCGATCAGTCCGAAAGCCTTGGCTTCCTCGCCTGTCAAATAGGTGTCGCGGTCCAGCATCTTTTCAATGGCCTCGACCGTCTGGCCGGTATGCTTGGCGTAAATCTCGTTCAGCCGCTTCTTCAGCTTGACGATCTCCTGGGCGTGACGGGCGATGTCCGCCGCCTGGCCGTAGAAGGACGCGCTGGGCTGATGCACCATCACCCGGGCGTTGGGCAGGGCATAACGCTGACCCTTGACCCCCGAACACAGCAACAGCGAGCCCATCGAGGCGGCCTGGCCGATGCAATAGGTGTGAATGGCGGGGCGGATGTACTGCATGGTGTCGTAGATCGCCATGCCCGCCGTCACCAACCCGCCCGGCGAGTTGATGTACATGTGGATTTCCTTCTTGGGGTTTTCGGCCTCAAGAAACAGAAGCTGGGCAGTCATCAGGCTGGCGCCGTAATCCTCGATCGGTCCGGTGACGAAGATCAGCCGTTCCTTGAGCAGGCGCGAATAAATGTCGTAGGCGCGCTCGCCGCGGGCGGTCTGCTCGACCACCATCGGCACCAGCGTGTTGTTGTAGAATTCGGTCGGGTTGGACATTCAGCGGGCCTTTGCGATTCGTCAGCGGACAGTAGCCGGAAAATCATCCGGCTACGCTTAATATAGCGTTGCTTTGGCGAATTACGAGCGGGCCGCCTGTAGGGGCTTTAAGCCTTGGTGGGCTCGTCTTCCGGGTCGGCGAACAGGGTTTCCTTGTCCACCTTGCGCTCATTGACCGTGGCCAGTTCGGCGATGAAGTCCACCACCTTGTCCTCGAACAGGGGCGCGCGAATCTCGGCCTGGGCCTGCGGATTGTTGGCGTAGAACTGGAACACCTGCTGTTCCTGGCCGGGGAACTGGCGGGCGCGGGCCATGATGGCGCGCTGCACTTCGTCGCCGGCGATGCTGATGCCGTTCTGCTCGCCCAGCTTGCCCAGCACCAGACCCAGACGGACGCGGCGTTCGGCGATCTTGCGGTATTCGGCGCGCAGCTCCTCGTCGGTCTTGCCTTCGTCGGCGGCGGTCTTGCCTTCGCGCTTCAGCTCTTCCTCGACCTGGGCCCAGATGTTGGAGAACTCATGGTCCACCATGGCGGGCGGCAGCGGGAAGTCGTGGGCATTGTCCAGCGCGTCAAGCACGCGGCGCTTGAGATGCAGGCGGCTGGCGGACTTGAAGTCGCTGGTCAGCTGCTCGCGCACGCGGTCCTTGAGGGTGGCCAGATCGTCCAGGCCGAGCTTCTTGGCCAGTTCGTCGTCGATGCCGGCATCTTCCGGCACTTTCACTTCCTTCACGGTAACGGCGAAGATGGCGTCTTTGCCCGCCATTTCGGGGGCGTGATATTCGGTCGGGAAGGTCACTTTCACGTCGCGCTGTTCGCCGGCCTTGGCGCCGATCAGGCCATCCTCGAATCCGGGGATGAAGGTGCCGCTGCCGATGGTCAGGCTGAAATCGCTGCCCTTGCCGCCGTCGAACGGCACGCCATCGACGCTGCCTTCATAGTCGATTACCGCGACATCATCCTTGGCGGCGCCGCCGTCCTTGGTGACATAGTTGCGGACATTCTTGGCCAGGCGGTCCAGCGCCTCGTTGACGTCGGCATCGGCGACGTCGGCGATCAGGCGCTCGACCGTCAGCTTGGACGGATCGGTGGTTTCGAATTCGGGCATCAGGTCGACGATGACCTTGAAGGTGAGATCGGCCTTGCCGTCGACCACATCCTCGACGCTGCCGACGGGCTCGACGCGGGGCTGCAAGGCGGGCTTGAGCTTGTTGTCGGCGATGGCCTTCTGGCTGCCTTCATTGACGGCGGCCTCGACCACTTCGCCCATGATGGACTTGCCAAACTGCTTCTTGAGGAACGAGACGGGGGCCTTGCCGGGACGGAAACCCTTGAGGTTCATCCGGGGCTTCATTTCCTCCAGACGGGCATTGACGCGGCTGTCCAGCTCGCTGGCCGGCACGGTGACCGTGAACTGCTTGTGCAAGTCCTGGGAAACGGTCTCGTTGATCTGCATTTCGAACGTCCTACTCATCTCTTTTGGGGACTGGTGCGGGCAGAGGGACTTGAACCCCCACGACTTTCGTCACTGGAACCTAAATCCAGCGCGTCTACCAGTTCCGCCATGTCCGCGTTGAAGCGGGCCCCTATAGCAGGGGTTTTGGGGGGTTGCTAGGGCGAAGCGGGGACGGGTTTGAGATAGGTGGCGACGTCCCAAAAGCGGCCGAATTTGCGGCCCACTTCCGGATAGGTCCCCGCCAGCGCGAACCCCATGGACCGGTGCAGCGCGACCGAGGGTTCGTTGGGGATGGTGATGCGGCCGACGGCGCGATGGACGTCCTCTTTCGCAAGCGCGTCAAACAGGGCGGCGTAAAGACGCGGGCCAATCCCCTGCCCGGTCATGCCGGGCGCCAGATAGACGCTGGTCAGCACCGTGGTGTCATAGGCGGCGCGTTCGTTGTAGCGGTGCGAACTGGCCCAGCCGATTGCGGCCCCGTCCTTCACCGCCACGAAACAGCGATAGCGGCCGGTGATGCCAAAGCTGTCCAGCCAGGGGCGGCGCTGCTCCAGGGTGAAGGGTTCGACATCGAAGGTGATCGATGTTTCGCGGACATAATGATTGTAGATGTCGGTCAGGGCCGGAAGGTCGGCTTCGCAGGACGGGCGGATGGACAGGGTCATCCCAACGGCCTTTCCATGAAGAGGCTGGTCGCAACAGTATGCGGCGGCATCGAGACATAAGGTTCATAGGCGGCACAGTCGGCAAAGCCGCAGCGCCGGTAAAAGGCGATAGCGGCACTTGAATAGGCCCCTGTTTCCAGTCGCAGCAGCTTCAGGCCGCCCTGCGCCGCTTCGGCAATCAGCCTTGCCATGATCGCGTCCGCAATCCCCTGCCCGCGTAAATGCGAACGCACATACATGCGTTTCACTTCCGCAAAATCAGCGAACAACGCCACGCCGCCGCAACCGGCGGGCTGCCCGTCCCGGTGCGCCACGAAGAAACGGATATGCGGCTGGAACAGCGCTTCCAGATCGAGGCCGTGGCGTTGCTCGGGCGTATAAAGCCCGGAAAGCTCGTCATTGAGTTCACCCACCAGCAGGCGGACGTCTTCGGTCGGCGCGGTAACAGGGATGACTTCCATGGTCAGCTCCGCGCCAGCGCCACGACATAGTGGCAGGGCCGGGTGCTTTCATTGGCATAGGTGACTTCCGCCGGCGCGCCGAAGCCCAGGCTGTCGCCGGTCCGGAGCAAATGGCGCTCGCGCCCCTCGGTCAGCACCAGTTCGCCCATCTGCACCCACACGACATGGCGGGCATGGGCATAGGTCCAGGCGGGGAAGGAGACCGTCTCCCCTGCCGGCAGCTCGACCTGGACCATCTCCAGCGGATGATCCGGGCGGCTGAATATCTGGCGGCGGCGGTAGCCGGTGGCCGGATCGCGCCACACCGGCTGATCGGCGGCACGGGTCAGACGGCCCTTCTCGCCCTCGGCCTTGAGCAGCAATCCCGCCAGCGTCAGGTCGAAAGCGGCCGCCAGCCGGACCAGGAGACCGGCCGAGGGGCTCATCTCGCCCCGCTCGATCTTGCTGATGGAGGCCTTGGCGACGCCCGATCGCTCCGCCAGTTCGGCAAGCGACCAGTTGCGGGCATCGCGTTCCAGGCGGATGTGCTGGGCGATGCCCGCTTCGGCCTTGTCTACTATCATATCCATTTGTCTATTATAATAGACGAATGGAACTAGAGCAAATCCAGCACTTCGGGCAGGATTTCCGGCAAATCTTCCGCGATCAGACCCGGCCCGAAAGCGTCCGCCGCCGCCCCATGCAGCCAGGTGGCGCTGGCGGCGGCCTCGAAGGCCGGCAGTTTCTGGGCCAGCAGGCCCGCGATGAACCCGGCCAGCACATCCCCCGCCCCGGCTGTCGCCAGGGTGGGTGGGGCGTTGGCGTTGATCGCAGCCTTTCCGCTCGGGGACGCGATAACAGTATCGCCCCCCTTGAGCAGCACTACCGCCCCGGCCCGGGCGGCGGCGGCCCGCACCGCCTCGACCTTGCCGCCCGCCTCGTCCAGCAGACCGGGGAACAGGCGCTCGAACTCTCCGGCATGGGGTGTCAGCACGCAGCGCTCATGCAGCCGGTTGAACAGCGCCTCCGGATCGTCCTGAAACGATGTCAGGGCGTCAGCGTCAAGAACGACCGCCGCACCACTCTTCAACGCGACATCGACCAGTGCGCGGGTTTCTCCGCCCACGCCCAGGCCAGGTCCGATCACCACCGCGTTCAGCCGCTTGTCGGCCAGCATGTCCGCCAGACCGGCCACCCCTTCAAAGGCCTTCAGCATGATGGCGGTGAGATGGGCGGCATTCACCGCCAGCGCGCCCGGCGGCGACGCCACGGTCACCAGCCCAGCTCCAACCCGCAATGCACCCCGCGCCGCCAGCCGGGCAGCGCCCGTGGCCGTGGCGCCGCCGCTCACCGCCACCGCATGGCCGCGGTCATATTTGTGCCCGGTGGCTTTGGGATGGGGATAGGTCCAGAGCGCGGGCGTATTCTCGAACAGTTGCGTGTCGGCGGCCGCATCCGGAATGCCGATATCGGCCAGCACGATCTCGCCGCACAGCGCGCGGCCCGGCAGCAACAGATGCCCCGGCTTCTTGCGGAAGAAGGTGACGGTGAGCGCCGCCGTGACATAGACGCCGCCCAATGGCGCACCACTGTCACCTGACACGCCACTGGGCATGTCGATCGCCACCACCGGCAGATCGTTCAAGGCTTCGACCATCTGCGCCGCCGCGCCTTCCAGCGGACGACAGAGTCCCGCACCGAACAGCGCATCCACCACCAGCCTGGCGCCGTCCAGCGCCGCCGGGGTCAGCGCCAGCCGCGCGCCCTTCCAGAGCTCGGACATGACCCTGGCGTCACCCTTCGGGTCGGCATCGTGAGCGACGCGAACACTGAACCCTTCCTCGTCCAGCAACCGCGCCACGACAAAGCCGTCGCCGCCATTGTTGCCGGGGCCGCACAACACCGTCACCGCGCAGGGCTTGAAGCGGGCGGCGATGGCGGCGGCCACGGCAGCTCCGGCATTTTCCATCAGGGTCAGCGAGGCCACGCCCTGCGCAACCGCAAAGGCATCCGCCTTGGCCATCTGCGCGCAGGTGAGCACGCCTCGCGTCATGGCACGCCGAGATATTTTTCGAGACGGGCCAGACACTGTTCGATCAGCGACTGCTGCTTGCAGAAGGCAAAGCGCACAAAGGTGTCAGGGGTCCCGCTCTTGAAAAAGGCCGACAGCGGGATCAGCGCCACGCCGGCCTCGCGGATCAGCCGCTCGCAAAAGGCGAAATCCTTTTCATTGGTCAGCCTGGCAATGCCCGCGGTGAGGAAGTAGGTGCCTTCGCAAGGCTGCACCTCGAACCCCAGCCTGGTCAGGCCGGCGGTGAGGATATCGCGGTTTTGCTGCAGCCTCCTGGTCAGGGCCAGCGGAAAATCCATCTCATGGGTCAGGCCGTGCGCCACGCCCAGTTGCAATGCCGGCGGGGTGGTGAAGGTGAGGAACTGGTGCGCCTTGGTCGCCACGGACACCAACTGGCGCGGGCCGGTCACCCAGCCCACCTTCCAGCCGGTCAGCGAAAATATCTTTCCCGCCGAACCGATCCGCAGACAGCGTTCGCGCATGCTCGGCAAGGTCGCCAGCGGGATATGCGGGCGGCCGTCAAATACCAGATGCTCATAGACCTCGTCGCAGATCACCACTGCATTGGTTTCCAAGACCACCTTGGCCAGCCTGTCGAGTTCTTCGCGGCTGAAGGCGCGGCCTGCGGGATTGTGCGGCGAGTTGATCAGTACCGCGCGGGTCTTGGGCCCGATGGCGGCGCGCAAGGCCTCTTCGGTCAGGCGCCAGTCCGGCGGCCCCAGCTTGACGGTCTTGATCACCGCGCCGGTGGCTTCAACGATGGGCCGGTAGGAATCGTAGGTAGGCTCGATCAGCACGAACTCGTCGCCCGCCACGGCTGTCGCCAGGATGCAGGCGCCCAGCGCCTCGGTGCCGCCGGAAGTGATCACCACCTCGTCTTCCGGATCAAACTCCAGCTTGTAGAAGTGCCGCGCATGCGCGGCGACCGCCTGGCGCAGTTCGGCCAGGCCCTTGGAGGGCGGATACTGGTTGGGGCCATCGATCAGCGCGCGCGCCGCCACCGCGCGCAAACCGGCGGGACCGTCCTGGTCGGGAAAGCCCTGCCCCAGGTTGATGGCGTCATAGCGAAGCGCCAGCCCGGTCATGTGCTGGAAGATGCTGATGGGCAGATTGGAAAAGACGGGATTGAGCGCGGGCGGCATGGCGATGCTTGATGAGATGGGCGCCGACCTTAGGCGGCGGAAGGAGCAAGGAACACCCGTTTCAGCGCGCGCCGGAATTAGGCTATAAAATAGGCTAATTGCACAAATAATAGGCTATTTTGTAGCCTGCTATTTGGGCGAAAACAGGCAAGTATTTGATTTATCTCGTAATTCCGCATGCGGAAAACCGGCACAAGTCCTGCTAACCGGTTAACGCGAGCGTTGCGGCCTGTCGGCCGCGCGGAGGAGCAGCATGAAAAAAATCGAAGCGATCATCAAACCGTTCAAACTCGACGAAGTGAAGGAAGCCCTTCAGGAAGTGGGGGTCCAGGGCATCACCGTGACCGAAGCCAAGGGTTTTGGCCGCCAGAAGGGCCATACCGAGCTTTACCGCGGCGCCGAATATGTGGTGGATTTCCTGCCCAAGGTGAAAATCGAAATCGTCATCAACGAAGACCGCGTGGACGCCAGCATCGAAGCCATTCAGAAGGCTGCGCGGACGGGCCGCATCGGCGACGGCAAGATTTTCGTCCTCAATGTCGAGGAAGCCATCCGCATCCGTACCGGCGAGACCGGCGCGGACGCCATCTAAAAAACGCCGGCGAAGCCGGATCACACACACGCCGCTCTGGTGGGGCGGTTCTCAGATTAAACGAAGGGAAGACTGAACTATGGCCGACAAGAAGACGACTGCTGCCGACATCCTGAAACTGATCAAGGAGAAGGAAGTCAAATATGTCGACGTGCGCTTTACCGACCCCAAGGGCAAGTGGCAGCACGTCACCTTCGACCTGATGATGGTCGATGAGGATTTCCTGAACGAAGGCACCATGTTCGACGGCTCGTCGATCGCGGGCTGGAAGGCCATCAACGAGTCCGACATGCTGCTGAAGCCGGACCTTGAGACCGCCGTTATCGATCCCTTCTTCGCCCAGACCACGCTGATCCTGATCTGCGACGTGATGGAGCCGATGACCGGCCAGCACTATTCGCGCTGCCCGCGCTCGATCGCCAAGGCCGCGGAAAACTACGTGAATTCCTCGGGCGTCGGCGACACCACCTATTTCGGCCCGGAAGCCGAATTCTTCATCTTCGACGACGTGCGTTTCGAAGTCGGGATGAACAAGGGCTACTACTATGTCGACTCCAAGGAAGGCGCCTACAACACTGGCACCGAATATCCGGAAGGCAATCTGGGTCATCGCCCGGGCGTGAAGGGCGGCTATTTCCCGGTTCCCCCGATCGACTCCGAACAGGACATGCGCGGCGAAATGCTGGCGGTCATGAAGGACATGGGTATCCAGCCGGAAAAGCACCATCACGAAGTCGCCACCGCCCAGCATGAACTTGGCTTCAAGTTCAACACGCTGACCAAGTGCGGCGACTACATGCAGATCTACAAGTATGTCATCCACCAGGTCGCCCAGGCCTATGGCAAGTCGGCCACCTTCATGCCCAAGCCCATCTATGGCGATAACGGCTCGGGCATGCATGTGCATCAGTCGATCTGGAAGGCCGGCAAGCCGCTGTTCGCCGGTTCGGGCTATGCCGACCTGTCGGACCTGTGCCTGTTCTATATCGGCGGCATCATCAAGCACGCCAAGGCGCTGAACGCCTTCACCAACCCGCTGACCAACAGCTACAAGCGCCTGATCCCCGGCTTCGAAGCCCCGGTGCTGCTCGCCTATTCGGCGCGCAACCGTTCGGCCTCCTGCCGCATCCCGCACTCGCCCTCGCCCAACGGCAAGCGCGTCGAGGTTCGCTTCCCCGATCCGGGCGCGAACCCCTACCTCGCCTATGCCGCCATGCTGATGGCCGGTCTGGACGGTATCGAGAACAAGATCCATCCGGGCGGTCCGATGGACAAGGACCTGTATGCGCTGCCGCCGGAAGAACTGGCGAAGGTGCCGCAGGTTTGCGGCAGCTTGCGCGAGGCCCTCGACTCCCTGCGTGCCGACAATGCCTTCCTCAAGAAGGGCGGCGTGTTCGACCAGGACTTCATCGACGCCTATATCGATCTCAAGATGGAAGATGTGTATGCCTTCGAGCACACGCCCCATCCGATCGAGTTCAAGATGTACTATTCGGTCTGAGTTCGCTCAGGTCTGACGAAAGAAAGAGCGCGGCGAAAGCCGCGCTCTTTTTTTACGCCACCTGCACGGCCAGTTCGGGCGCCTTCACCGGAAGCGTGACTAAGGCCGAGCAGCCCTTGCCAAAATCGCTTTCCAGCCAGGCATGGCCGCCATGGAGCTGCGCCAGTCCCCGCACCAGCGCCAGCCCCAGCCCGGTACCGCCGGCCTGGCGGTCGAAACGGTTGTCCACCTGGTTGAAGGGCGAGAAAATCTTGTCGAGCTTGTCGCGCGGTATTCCCGGACCGTTGTCGCGCACCATGATCTGGAAATCGCCACTGGCAGCCCGCCCCGCCACCACATCGATGCGGCCGCCATGGGGCGTGAACTTGACGGCGTTGGACACCAGATTGATCAGGATCTGCTTCACCGCCCGCTCGTCGGCATAAAGCGGCGGCGCACTTTCCTCGACTGAGATCACCAGATCCTGGTCCTTCTCGCGCGCCTTGGTGCCGATCAGCTTGAGCGCGATGTCAAAGGTGCGTTCCGGGTTCAGCGGATGGGGCGCGATGTCCATGCGGCCGGCCTCGATCTTGGCCACGTCCAACAGGTCGTTGATCAGAGACAGCAGGTGTGCGCCCGACGAATGGATGTCGCCGGCATAATCGCGGTAGCGCTCCGACCCGACCGGTCCGAAACACTCCTGGCTGATGATTTCCGAAAACCCCAGAATGGCGTTCAGCGGGGTACGCAGCTCATGGCTCATATTGGCCAGGAAGGCGGTCTTGGAGGCATTGGCGGCTTCCGCCTCGAAGCGCTTTTTCAACGCCTCGTCACGCGCCTCTTCCACTTCGCGCGCCATGTCTTCGACCTGGAAGCGCAGGCGCGAATCCTCGTCCATCCGCAGCACCATCGGACGCCCGGTGCGCCAAAGCTGCAGCGCGACAAAGGGCGCCACAATGCCGATGACGACATCGGTCGCCGTACCGCCGGTGAGAAATCTTGCGGATGTCATCAGCGACACCGGCACCAGGCTGGCCAGATACATGTCCATGTTGCTGCCCCGGCTGACCACCAGGGCGGACACCACCGCCATGACGCAGGAGGCGATGAAAATGTGATTGAGCGGATTTCCCTCTTGCCAGCACAGCCATGGCATCAGGCCCCAGGCAAAACTCACCAGCACCTGCATGCCGACAAAACACTGGAACCAGGATTTCACTTCGCCATCGTCGCCGCTATAGCGTTCATAGGCGCTGCTCATCAGCGCAGTGGCGCCGACCGCGATGGCCACCGCCAGCGGCAGGAACAGGGTGCGCGCGAAGCTGACCTCGCCAAAAATCCCCGTCACACCCGATGTCAGAAGGGCCACCAGCAGCGCCCAGATGGGCGCACTGATGCGGGTGGCATGCATGGCCTGGGCGGTCAGGCGCAATTGCGCCTTCAGGACGCGCGGATCGCCCTCGCCGACTTCAGCCGTCAAACCCCAAAAGGACACGCTGCACTTTCCGAAATGCTGGTTTTCCCCACTTGTTCCAGTATCGCGCCCCCGTCTTAAAATTTACTAAGTTTGACGCCGCCGTGGTTGCGCCTTTGGGCTCGCTTTTCATGGTTGAGAAAACGTAAAAATAGCTGTGGCAGGCGCGATTCGCGCTGGCCGGCGTTACCGCAACAGCATTGAACAGTCATGGCCAAGAATAACCCCGACCTTTTCGACGGCGCTTCGTCTGCCTCCAAGGCCTATACGGCCAAGGATATCGAGGTGCTGGAGGGGCTTGAACCGGTGCGCCGCCGCCCCGGCATGTATATCGGCGGCACCGACGTCAACGCCCTGCACCATCTTGCCGCCGAGATCATCGACAATTCGATGGACGAAGCCGTGGCCGGCCATGCCACCCGGATCGAACTGGAACTGAAAGCCGGCAACGTCCTGTTCGTGCGCGACAATGGCCGCGGCATTCCGGTGGACCCCCATCCCAAATTCAAGAACAAGTCGGCACTGGAAGTCATCATGACCACCCTGCATGCCGGCGGGAAGTTCGACGGCAAGGCTTATGATACGTCAGGCGGGTTGCACGGCGTCGGTGCCTCGGTGGTCAATGCCCTGTCGGAATGGATGGAAGTCGATGTGGCGCGCGACAAGCGCGGCCACAAGATGCGTTTCGAGCGCGGCCATGCCATCGGCAAGCTGAAAGACCTGGGCGCGGTCAACCGCCGCGGCACCATCGTCAGCTTCAAGCCCGATGCCAAGATTTTCGGCGATGCGGAATTTTTCCCTGCCCGGCTGCACCGCATGGCCAAGTCCAAGGCCTATCTGTTCCGCGGGGTGGAAATCCGCTGGTCCTGCGATCCCGCCTTGATCAAGGACGAGACCCCGGCGGAAGACACGCTGAAATTCCCCGGCGGGTTGCTGGACTTCCTGCGCGGCGAAATCGGCAAGGCGCAGACCGTGACGACGCGCGAATTCGCCGGCCGCACCGAGAACAAGGGCGGCAAGGGATCGGTGGAATGGGCAGTGACCTGGGCGCCCTCGCGCGATCCCTTCACCCGCAGTTATTGCAACACCATCCCCACCCAGCAGGGCGGCACCCACGAACAAGGGTTGCGCACCGCCCTTACCAAGGCGCTGCGTGCGCACGGCGAACGCGCCAACAACCGCAAGACAGCCCTCATCACCGCCGATGACGTGATGGATTCGGCGGCCGCGGTTCTGTCGGTCTTCATTCGCGAGCCGGAGTTCCAGGGCCAGACCAAGGACAAGCTGTCATCGCCCGATGCCCAGCGCCTGGTCGAGAGCGTGGTGCGCGACCACTTCGACCATTGGCTGGCGGAAAGTCCGGCGGAAGCCGACCGGCTGCTGGGCTTTGTGATCGACTGCGCCGAAGACCGCCTGAAGAAGCGTCAGGAAAAAGAGACCCAGCGCAAAACCGCTACCCGCAAGCTGCGCCTGCCCGGCAAGCTGGCCGACTGTTCGCGCGACTCCGCCGAGGGCACCGAGATATTCCTGGTGGAAGGCGACAGCGCCGGGGGCAGCGCCAAGCAGGCGCGCGACCGCAACACCCAGGCGATCCTGCCTCTGCGCGGCAAGATCCTGAACGTGGCCAGCGCCGCGGCGGGCAAGTTGCAGCAGAACCAGGAATTGTCGGATCTGGTGCAGGCGCTGGGCTGCGGCACGGGCGCCAAGTATGACGGCAACGCCTTGCGCTATGAGCGCATCATCATCATGACCGACGCCGATGTCGACGGCGCCCATATCGCATCCCTGCTGCTGACCTTCTTCTATCGCGAGATGCCCGGACTGATTGAGGACAACAAGCTGTACCTGGCGATGCCGCCGCTCTATCGCCTCACCCAGGGCGGCAAGACGGTCTATGCCCGCGACGATGCCGACCGTGAGCGTATCCTGAAAACCGAATTCCGCAGCAACGCCAAGGTGGAAGTATCGCGCTTCAAGGGCCTGGGCGAAATGATGGCCTCCCAGCTCAAGGAAACCACCATGCGGCCGGGGCATCGTACCCTGCTGCAGGTCACCATCCCCCAGGATGACGTCAAGCACACCGAAAGCCTGTTTGAACGGCTGATGGGCAAGAAGCCCGAACTGCGTTTCCAGTTCATCCAGGAAAACGCAGAGTTCGCCCGGGAAGCGGTCGACATCTGACATCCTGCTTGCGGCTGTTATTCTTGGTCGCGCCGCCTGACGGCCGCGCTCCTGCAGAGTTCGCCAGGGACGCGGTCGACGTTTAACGCGCCGGTATCTGCACCCGTCCCACCAACATGGTGCGGTCGCCCTGTTGCTGCGGCACCGCCTCGGCTCCGCGCGCTTTCAGCAGTTTGGCGCCATCGGACGGCAGGCCGCGTTTCTGCGATACCAGCAACAGTTCAAGCGGCTCGCTGGATGACAGGCGCAGGCTGATGCGGGCGTTGGCGCAGTCCGGCGTACTGCAGGCGATGATGGCCTGGCCGCCAGCAACCGTGGTGGTGACGTCCGCGACGGTGACGGACTGAAGCCCGGCTTGCCGCGGCACAACCAGCATCACCATCTCGCCATCGGTCTTGAGGGCGAGCGTGACGACATCGCCGCGGCGTGAAACCTCCGCTCCCGGCGCGGGATACCGCGCCGGGCCCGCGGCCGCGACGTAGGCTGTCGTTTCCAAAGGCAATGGCTGCGGCGTGGCGGAGAAATTCGCAGCGGCGCGCAAGCCTTCCGGCAAACGCGGCACGGGATCGGCCAGCCAGCTCGCCTGGCCGTCGATCTCCGCATAGCGCAGGTTCAACCGCTGGGGTGCGTCAAGGCTATAGGCCGGTTGCAGCCCTGCCGTCACCGCCAGCGCCACGGCGAGCCCAAGCGAAGCCGCCAGGGAGAGGCCGAACGCATGGGTCTTCGCTTTTGCCAGCAACGGCAGCACGGTGATCAGGCCAAAGGCGGCCGTGACCATGAACAGAGGATGCATCCTCAGGCCCATGATCGGCTCGCTGCTGGTATTGAGCCCGATCCAGATCACCAGTCCCGCCAGCATGGCGACGGTCAGCGCGAAGCCACGCCCGCCCCCGATGGTCACCAGCAGCAGCGGCGCGGCGACCAGTGACGGGAACAGGAAATAGGGCGTCAGGCCCGGCGCCAGGATCGCGCTGAGGATCGCCAGCCCCGCCAGCCACAACCAGGGAGTAATGACACCGGCCCAGCGCGAGCTCACCAGCGTTACCGCCAGGGCGCCGAACGCCAGCGACAGGCGCAGCCAGAGCGGATGGGCGAATGAAGGATCGGCATGGCCCGAAACCCACGCCGCCAGGCCATGCAGAACAAAGCCCATGCCGACACAGCCCGCCAGCAGCAGCGGCGGCATCAGGAAGGCCAGGATGGGCCGCCGGATTTCGCGCCGTTCGCGGGGCGTGAAAAACCCCGCCAGCGCGATCAGGACGAAGGCCGCGATCGACAGCGGCAAGGCCCAGCCGGCCGGCAGGCGCGGCAGCCAGCGGCCCAGCACATCGAGATAGATCGCATTGCCGCCGCGCAGGCTTTCATAATCGGTCCGGCTCAGCGCATCGGCCAGTTCCAGCGCATTGTCGCCATGCTGCTGCAGGCTGGCGGGATCGATATTTTCGCGCCGGTCCAGCGGCGTGTGGTAATGCGCGGCATTGCCGATGAAGGCGAAGTTGTAGCCCGTCACGCCCGCCTCCAGGAACGGCGTCAGGTCGGTATCGTTGGGCAGGATCTTGTAGATTTCGGCATAGAGCGATGAGGCCGCGAAGTTCGGCACGCTGCGCGCATACAGATCAACCAGCCTGGCGTCCCCGGCGCTGGTCTGGAACAGATAGCTGGGGCCCTGGTTGCCCCGCGATTCCACATTGATCACCGCGCCGGTCTTGGCGGCCACCAGCGGCGTCTTCAGATAGGCGCGCGCGCCCAGCAACCCGCTTTCCTCGCCGTCGGTGAACAGCGCGCTGATGGGATGCTCGCCGGTCAGGCCCCGCGCCTTCAGGGCGCGGATGGTTTCCAGGATGGTGGCGACACCCGACATGTCGTCGCCCGCGCCCGGACCGGCGGCGACCGAATCCAGATGGGCCATCAGCACGATGCGCTTGCCCGAGCCCGGCGACACCCCGGCGATGACGTTGCTGACGGTGGCGCAGGGAATGAAGCCCCGGCGGCTTTCATCGGCGCAGCTCATCCGCGTTTCGGTGCGGGCGTTCACGCCCAGATCGGCCAGCTCCTTCAGCAGCCGCGCGCGCAACGCCGCATTTTCCGCCGAGCCCGCGGGCCGGGGCCTCTGGTCGCCCAGCAGCCGGCCCAGGAACGCATCGGCGCGGGCGGCGGAGAACTGCGTGGCGGGCGCATCCAGCCCCAGCGCCGCCGGACGCGATTGGCCATAGACCGACAGCAGCCAGATGCCGGCCACCAGTGCGGCCAATCCCCAAATCCTGCCCATTGCCCTGCCCATTTCCCCGTTGGAACCGAAAATACAGGGATATCTTGCATTTTCGAGGAATATCCCTATTTTGCACTGCGATAAGAGTCGGCCGCCATCCGGGCCGCCGACCTGGGCGCCACACGTCGCGCCCCTTTTTCAGGAGCGTGCTACGACCAGTGTGACGATCTCCGGCGCGGAAGCCGGACTAGACGAAGTTATTGAATCCACAGAGCAATCTGAACAGGCCGTGTCCAGCGCCGCGCCTGATGCCGGCGGCTTTGAAAGCCTGGGACTCTCTCCCGAAATCCTCAAGGCGGTGGCCGACAGCGGCTACACCACCCCAACCGCTATTCAGGCCCAGGGTATCCCCGTGGCGCTGCAGCGGCGCGACATGATCGGCATTGCACAGACCGGAACCGGCAAGACCGCCAGTTTCACCCTGCCGATGATCGAGATGCTGTCCAAGGGCCGCGCCAAGGCGCGCATGCCCCGCGCCCTGGTGCTGGAACCCACCCGGGAACTGGCCGACCAGGTGTCGGAGAATTTCGACAGGTACAGCAAATATTCCAAGCTGACCCATGCGCTGCTGATCGGCGGCACGGCGATGGATGAGCAGATCAAGAAGCTGGACCGCGGCGTCGACGTTCTGATCGCCACGCCGGGCCGCTTGATGGACCATTTCAATCGCGGCCGCCTGCTGCTTTCACAGGTCAATATCCTGGTGATCGACGAAGCCGACCGCATGCTGGACATGGGCTTCATCCCCGACGTCGAGGAAATCTGCAAGAAGCTGCCCTTCACCCGCCAGACGCTGTTCTATTCGGCCACCATGCCGCCGGAAATCCAGCGCCTGACCGACCAGTTCCTGCACAATCCGGTGCGCATTGAAGTCTCGCGCCCCGCCACCACCGCCACCAACATCACCCAGCAGGTGGTGGAAATTCCCGCCAACGACTGGGCCAAGCGCGAAGCGCTGCGCCGCCTGATCCGCGAAGCCGAACCGACCCTGAACAACGCCATCGTCTTCTGCAATCGCAAGCGCGATGTCGATGTCGTGGCCAAGTCGTTGGTCAAGCACGGCTTCGACGCCGCCCCGATCCATGGCGATCTCGACCAGTCCCTGCGCACCAAGACTCTGGACCGTTTCCGCGCCGGTGAACTGAAGATTCTCGTCGCCAGCGACGTGGCGGCGCGCGGGCTGGACGTTCCGGCCGTCAGCCATGTCTTCAATTTCGACGTGCCGATCCATGCCGACGACTATGTCCACCGCATCGGCCGCACCGGCCGCGCGGGGCGCAGCGGCGCCGCCTATATGCTGGCCTCGCATCGCGACGGCAAATATCTCGAGGCGATCGAAAAGATCACCGGCAACAAGCTGCCGCGCCGTGAGATGATGGACATCGAAGTCCGTGAAGAGACCCGTCCCCGCCGTGACGAACGTGGTGGCCGTGATCGCGGCAAGGATCGTGGCCGTTCCTCGGGCGGCAAGCAGCGCGACCGCCGCCCGCCGGGTGGAAAATTCCACGACCAGGTCGCCGGCATGGAGCCGGTCGCAACAGCGCCCGACGCCGCACCCCAGCCCGTTGCCGCGCCTCAGGCTGTTGCCGCGCCACAGCCCATTGCCGAAGCGCCGCGCCCCGCCGCGCCGCGCGAACGTCAGGAACAGCCGCGCCAGGAGCAGCGTCCGCGCAGCGAACCCCGCACCGAAAACCGCGAGCGCAGTGAAAAACGCGAGCGCGGCGGCCAGCGCCATCACAATGAACAGGCAGCCCGGCCCGAAGCGGTGGACAAGAGCCAGTTGCCGGCCTTCCTGTTTCGCCCGGTACCCGTAAAAAAGCCCGAGCCCCAGCCCGAATAAAGGCCCGAAAAGCGGGTTTTTGCTGAAATTTCAGGCTTGAAAAGCCGCGCTATTTAACGCTTTTTTACCCCGCGCACGCGCACACTGCGCTGGCGAAACCGGCTCTTTGCGCCGGCGCATGGGGATTAGACGTGTTCAAACCGGACCGCGAGCAAGGGTTTGCAAAAGCCGCCCTCGACCTGATGGGCGAGTGCAACGTCGTTTCCACGCCCGACAATTTCGAACTCTTCTATGCGTTCGTCTCGGGCGAAAATCCCGCGATTCTCCAGATCATGGGCGCGGCGATCTCCGCCAAGAAGCCGTTCACCCCGGAACTGCTGCAGGACCTGCGCATGCGCTGCCTGTCGGGTGCCCGCGCCGCGCTGGCCATGGAGGCGGTCGGCAGCAACATGAGCGCCATGATCGACGATGTCATGGCCAAGCTGGAAACAGCCGGCCGCGACACGGTCGAGTACAAGAATACCCTGTCGGCGGCGACCGGCGAACTGGGCGGCGACCGCAGCCCCGCCGATCTGCGCAAGCTGGTGGAAGGCCTGATCGCCGCCACCCACGAAATGGAAAAACGTACCAGGAGCCTGGAAGGTGAATTGCAGGCCTCCTCCGCCCAGGTCAGCGAGCTGCGCGACAAGCTGGACAATGTGCGCAAGGAAAGCCTCACCGATCCCCTGACCAATGTCGCCAACCGCAAGGCATTCGACGATGCGGTGAAAGCCGCCGTTCAGGCCGTGGAGCAGGAAGGCGAAGAAGTCACGCTTCTGCTGTGCGACATCGATCACTTCAAGAAGTTCAACGACACCTGGGGCCATCAGACCGGCGACCAGGTGCTGCGCCTGGTGGCGTCATGCCTGTCGGAGAACACCAAGGGCCGCGACACCGCGGCGCGCTATGGCGGCGAGGAATTCGCCGTGCTGCTGCGCGGTTCCGGCCTGGAAGCCGGCGCCCAGGTCGCCGACCAGATTCGCCAGACGGTGGAGACCAAGAAGCTGGTGAAGAAGTCCACCGGCGATGTGCTGGGCACCATCACCATTTCCATCGGCGTCGCCCAGTTCGCGCCTGGCGAGACTGCCGAAACCGTTATCCGCCGCGCCGATGCCTGCCTGTACGGCGCCAAGCACAATGGCCGCAACCTGGTGATCCACCAGAACGATCCTCGCATGGCTGCGCTCGAAACGAGCGCAGCCTAGCTCGGGTTATCTTTTCCCCCTCCGATCCGGCCATCGCGCCTTCCGGCGCTCGGCGTTCGGTTGGCTTGGCCGCCAACCTCACCCTTCGCACCTGACGGTGCTACGGGCACCTCCCCCGCGATGCGCTTGCGCGCACGCAAGGGAGGGCATGGCTGCGCTCGAAACCAGCGCCGCCTGACCCGCCCCCGCTTTTGCTCTATGCTGGAGGCATGATTCAGCCCCAGGTCTTTGAGCGCGTCACCCTTGCCGCCCATGGCAAGGTCGCCCTCGTCACGTTGGACCATCCACCCACCATCAACGCCCTGTCGAGCAGCTTGGTGGGCGGACTGATGGCCGCGCTGGATCAGGTGTCAGCGGACGGCTTTCGCGCGTTGGTGCTGACGGGCGCGGGACGCGGTTTTTGTTCCGGCGCGGACATGACGGAGCTGCCGGGCTGGCGCGGGCAAGGCGCCGGAGAGGTGTTGGAGCATCTCTATCACCCGCTGTTCCGTACCCTTCGCGAACTTCCCATACCCATCGTCACGGCGGTGAACGGTCCCGCCGTCGGCATCGGCATGAGCCTGGCGCTGATGGGCGACCTGGTGATGGCGGCGCGCTCGTCTTATTTCCTGCTCTCCTTTGCGCGCATTGGCCTGGTGCCGGACGGCGGCATGACCTTCCTGCTGCCGCGCGCCATCGGCGTGACGCGCGCGCGCGAAATGGCGCTGCTGGCTGAGCCGCTTGCCGCCGACAAGGCGCTGGACTGGGGTCTGATCAACCGCTTGGTGCGGGATGAACAGTTGCAGGCCGAAGCACTGGACGCGGCGGGACGCCTGGCGGACGGGCCGGCATCCCTGCCGCTCACACGCGCGCTGTTTCAGGATCGCGATGCACACGAAGCACAGCTGGGGCGCGAGGCTGCGGCGCAGCAGCGCGCGGGCGAGACGCAGGATTTCGCGGAAGGGCTGACAGCCTTTGGGCAGAAGCGGCCGCCGACATTCAGCGGCAGGTGATCAGTCCGCCTTGGCGGGTGTGATCTGCACGCTTTCGCCGCAGCCGCAGGCCGATGTCTGGTTCGGATTCTTGAACACGAAGCGCGCGCCCAGCTTTTCCTGCACAAAATCCAGCTCGGTGCCGATCAGGAACAGGATGGCCTTGGGATCGATGAAGACCTTGACGCCCTGGTCTTCCATCACTTCCTCGAACGGCTTGGCTTCCGAGGCATATTCCATCGTGTAGCTCATGCCGGCGCAGCCGCCGTTGGTCACGCCGACCCGCAGGCCCAGATACTTGCCCTCGGCATTGGCCATGATGGCGGACAGGCGCGCGGCCGCGGCTTGGCTCAGCTTGACCGGCTTGGGCCTCTCCCTTTTTAAGGGGGCACGACGGGGCTTTTCGGATTCAATTTCCATCAGAACATGTTCAATTCGAGTTTGGCTTCTTCGCTCATCCGGTCGGGCGTCCAGGGCGGGTCGAAGGTCATGTTGACTGTAACCTCGCCGATGCCGTCCACCAGCTCCAGCGCCGCTTTGACATTCATCGGCATCTCGCCGGCCACCGGGCAATTGGGCGCTGTCAGGGTCATGTCCACGGCGACGTCCTTGTTGTCGGCGACATCCACCTTGTAGATAAGCCCGAGTTCGTAGATATCAACCGGGATTTCCGGGTCGAACACGGTCTTGAGGGCCGTCACCAGCTTGCTGGTGAAGGCGTCCAGCTCCTGCTGGCCCAGCGCCGAGGTCGCCGCTTCGGCAGTTGCAGGCGTCGCGGGATCGCTCATGTCGCGCCCTCCTCCACGGCATTCTTATAGGTATGCCAGGCCAGGGTGGCGCATTTCACCCGCATGGGGAATTCCGAAATGCCGCCCATCACTTCCAGCCGTTCGCGATCGTCTTCGGCCAAGCCGCTGGCATCCTCGCCCTTCACCAGATGCAGGAAGCCCTGCATCAACTGTTCGGCTTCCGCCTGGCTGCGGCCCTTGAGCATGTCCACCATCATCGAGGCCGAAGCCTGGCTGATGGCGCAGCCCTTGCCCTCGAACTTGATGTCGGCGACCCGGCCTTCTGCATCCAGCTGCAGGTACACGGTCACCCGGTCGCCGCACAGCGGGTTGTAGCCTTCGGCCTTGTGGCTGGCGCGCTCCATCGCCCCGTAATGGCGGGGATGGCGCGAGTGATCCAGGATCACTTCCTGATAAAGTTCTCTCAGCGCGCTATCCATGGCCGAGGATCTCCCGCGCCCTGGAAAGGCCGCCGATCAGGGCATCGACATCCGAGCGGTTGTTGTAGAGCGCGAAGCTGGCGCGGCTGGTCGAGGCGACGCCGAAACGCTCCATCAGCACCTGGGCGCAGTGATGCCCGGCCCGCACCGCCACGCCTTCGCGGTCGAGAATGGTGGCAAGGTCATGGGCGTGCATGCCATCGGCTTCAAAGGACAGGATCGCCCCCTTGCCCGGCGCATCGCCGATCACGCGCAGCCAGTTAAACTGGCCGACCTGCTGGCGGGCATAGGCGAGAAGATCATGCTCATGGGCGGCGACCGCCGTGCGGTCCAGCGCCATCAGATAATCGAGTGCCGTGGCCAGGCCGACGCTTTCGATGATCGGCGGCGTGCCGGCTTCGAAACGGGCGGGCGGGTCGGCATAGGTGATGCGGTCTTTGGAAACTTCGCGGATCATCTCGCCGCCGCCATTGAACGGACGCATCTTCTTCAGATGCGCCTTCTTGGCGTACAGTGCACCGATGCCGGTGGGTCCATACAGCTTGTGGCCCGTGATGACATAGAAATCGATGTCCAGCGCCTGGACGTCCACGATCTCATGCACCGCGCCCTGGCAGCCATCGGCCAGCACCAAGACGCCCTTGGCATGGGCACGGGCGACTATCTCTTTCAAGGGCGTGATGGTGCCCAGCACGTTGGACATGTGGGTGATGGCGACCAGCTTGGTCTTGGGGCCAATGACGGCATCCAGCGCCTCGATGTCCAGCGACCCGTCATCGCGCACATCCACCCAGCGCAGAACCGCGCCATGGCGTTCGCGCAGGAAATGCCACGGCACGATGTTGGAGTGATGCTCCATCACCGACAGCACGATTTCGTCGCCCGGCTGGATGGTGGGCATCAGGTGGCTGTAAGCCACCAGGTTGATGGCTTCGGTGCCGCCCTTGGTGAAGACGATCTCGTCCTCGCTCGCGGCACCCAGGAATTTCTGCAGCGTGCGCCGCGCCGCTTCATAGCGGTCGGTCGCGGCGGCCGACAGGAAATGCACGCCGCGATGGACGTTGGCATATTCGCTGCTGGCGAAGTCGCGCATCGTGTCCAGCACCACGCGCGGCTTCTGGGCACTGGCGCCGCTGTCGAGATAGACCAGCGGCTTGCCATAGACCTGCCGCGACAGGATCTCGAAATCGGCCCGGGCCTTTTCAGCGTCGAAAGAGGCTGCGATTTTGGTCTGCGCCGTCATGTCAGCGCCTTCAATGCGGTGAGCAATTCGGTGCGCACCAGCTCGCGCTGGTCGGTATGGGCGATTTGGGCCACCGCATCTTCCAGGAAGGCCTGCAGCAGCAGGCCGCGGGCCTCCGCTTCGGGAATACCGCGGGCGCGCAAATAGAACAGCGATTCCGCGTCCAGGTCGCCCACCGCCGCACCATGGGCGCATTTGACGTCGTCGGCGAAGATTTCCAGCTCGGGCTTCAGATCGGCCTCAGCCGTCTCGCCCAGCAACAGCGCCTTGGCACTCTGATTGCTGTCGCTGCCATCAGCACCCTTGGCCACCGTCACCTTGCCCTGATAGACCGCGCGGCTTTGACCGCCCGCCACATGTTTGAACAGTTGGGTGCTGCGGGTGTTGGCGGTACGATGGATGACATGGGTGGTGACGTCGCTGTGGCGCTTGCCGTCCAGCAAGGCGACGCCCGAAAGGTGCGCCTGCGCATCCGCGCCTTCCAGCGCGATTTCCAGTTCCATGCGCGACAGCTTGCTGCCGAAAGTAGCGAAATGGGCTCGGTACTGCGCACCCTGCGCGATCCGGACCGAGGCTTCTTCCACCAGCACGGCATCGTCGGCATCGGGCGATACGCGCACATGTTCCAGCCGCGCGGATTCGCCCAGCACGATTTCCAGGCCGGCATTGCGGAAGTCTGCTTCACCGACACCTTCGACGAGGGTCAGCGACGCACCCTCTTCCAGCACCAGCAAGGCGCGGACATGGCCGGCGCCGGCGAACTCAAACTTCATGGCCTCGGCAATGACGGTATCCTTACGCACCCGGAAGGCCATGCCGCCCGACGACAGCGACAGGGACGCCGCGCTCATCACATTGCGGTTGGCCACTCCGAAGTGGACCGTCACCCAGTCGGGCGGATTGGATTGCGAAAGGTCGAAGCTTTCCACGCCGGCCGGCAGATGGGCCACGCGCAGCTGCGCCTGCGCCGCGCCGATCCCGGCCTCGCCCAGCGCCGAACGCAGGTCGGAATATTTCCATTCCTCCACCCGGCGATGCGGCACGCCATGCGATCCGAAGATCGCGGCGGCTTCGGCCTTGCGGTCTGCAAGCCCCAAGCTCATGCCACTTCCTTCACGATATGCTCATAGCCCTTGGCTTCCAGCTCCAGCGCCAGTTCCTTGCCGCCTTCGGCGACAATGCGGCCCTTGGCCAGCACATGGATGCGGTCCGGCACGATGTAATCCAGCAGGCGCTGGTAATGGGTAATCACCAGCATGGCGCGCGAGGGATCGCGCAGGGCGTTGACACCCTCGGCCACGACCCGCAAGGCATCGATATCCAGGCCGGAATCGGTCTCGTCCAGCACCGCCAGCTTGGGTTCGAACACCGACATCTGCAGGATTTCCAGGCGCTTCTTCTCGCCGCCGGAAAAACCGACATTCAGGGGGCGCTTAAGCATGTCTTCGCTGACATTCAGCAGCTTGGCCTTAGCGCGCACCAGCTTGAGCACGCCGATGGCGTCCAGGTCGGGCTCGCCCCGCGCCCGGCGCTGGGAGTTCAGCGCTGTTTTGAGGAAGGTCATGGTGGTGACACCGGGGATTTCCACCGGATACTGCATCGCCAGGAACACGCCCTTGGCGGAACGTTCCTCCGGCTTCAGCGCCGCCAGGTCTTCGCCGTTATAGGTGATGGAGCCGTCGGTGATGTCGTAGCCGGCGCGGCCCGCCAGCACGTAGGACAGCGTGGACTTGCCCGAACCGTTGGGGCCCATGATGGCATGCACCTGGCCCGGCTGGATCGACAGGGTCAGGCCCTTGAGGATTTCCTTGCCGCCGACCGAAACGTGCAGATTGCGAATATCCAGCATGACTAACCCACAGAACCTTCCAGAGAGATACCGACCAGTTTTTGCGCCTCGACGGCGAATTCCATCGGCAATTGCTGCAGCACTTCGCGGCAGAAGCCATTGACGATCAGCGACACGGCCTCGTCCTGCGGAATGCCGCGCTGCAAACAATAGAACAGCTGGTCCTCCGCGATCTTGGAGGTTGTCGCTTCATGCTCGATGCGCGCGGTCGGATTGCGGCTTTCGATATAGGGCACGGTATGGGCGCCGCAATCGCCGCCGATCAGCAGCGAGTCGCACTGGGTGTAATTGCGCGCATTCTTCGCCTTGCCATAGACGCTGACCAAGCCGCGATAGGTGTTCTGCGCCTTGCCCGCCGAAATCCCCTTGGAGATGATGCGCGAGCGGGTGTTGGCGCCCAGATGGATCATCTTGGTGCCAGTATCGGCCTGCTGGTAATTGTTGGCGATGGCGATGGAATAGAATTCGCCCACGCTTTCGTCGCCGCGCAGGATGCAGCTGGGATACTTCCAGGTGATGGCCGAGCCGGTTTCCACCTGGGTCCAGCTGATCTTGGACTTCTTGCCCCGGCAATCGCCGCGCTTGGTGACGAAGTTGAAAATGCCGCCCAGCCCGTTCTCGTCGCCCGGATACCAGTTCTGCACCGTGGAATATTTGATCTCGGCATTGTCCAGCGCGATCAGCTCGACCACGGCGGCATGCAGCTGGTTCTCGTCGCGCTTGGGCGCGGTGCAGCCTTCCAGGTAACTGACAAAGCTGCCTTCGTCGGCGATGATCAGCGTGCGCTCGAACTGGCCGGTCTCCGACGCATTGATGCGGAAATAGGTGGACAGTTCCATCGGGCAGCGCACGCCCTTGGGCACATAGACGAACGTGCCGTCGGAAAACACCGCCGAATTCAGGGTCGCGAAGAAATTGTCGGTCACCGGCACCACGGTGCCCAGATACTTCTTCACCAGATCGGGATAGTCGCGGATCGCCTCGGAGATCGGGCAGAAGATCACACCCGCCTCGTTGAGCTTTTCCTTGAAGGTGGTGGCGACCGACACGCTGTCGAACACCGCATCCACCGCCACGCCGGCCAGCGCCATCTGTTCGTGCAGTGGGATACCCAGCTTCTTGTAGGTTTCCAGCAGCTTGGGATCGACTTCATCCAGGCTCTGCTTTAGCGGCGTGTTCTTGGGCGCGGCGTAGTAATAGGAATTCTGATAGTCGATCTTCGGGTAGTGCACCCGGGCCCAGTTCGGCTCTTTCATGGTCAGCCAGCGCTTGAAGGCGCCCAGCCGCCATTCCAGCATCCATTCCGGCTCGCCCTTCTTGGCGGAAATAAAGCGCACCGTGTCTTCGGACAGGCCCTTGGGCGCCATCTCCATCTCGATGTCGGTGACGAAACCGTATTTGTACTTCTCGCCAATCTCGGCGACCTGCTGTTTGGTTTCAACGGCGATCGACATTACGCAGCCTCGCGAGCGCGAATACGTTCGCGCAGCTTCAGCAGCGAACCCGTCGCCGCATGGACATCTTCAATGGTGGAATTCCAGCCGAAGCTGGCACGCAGGGCGCAAGCCGCCAACTCGTGTTCCACGCCCATCGCCGTCAGGACATGGCTGACCGCGACCTTGCCGCTGGAACAGGTCGAGCCCGAACTCACCATCACCCCGTCCAGGTCCAGGCCGATCAGCGCGGTTTCCGCGGTCAGGCCGGGAATGGCGAAACAGGAGGTGCTGCACAGTCGCGGCGCGTCGGCGCCGAAGATCACAGCTTCCGGCGCGGCCTGCTTCAGCATCGTTTCAAACTGGTCGCGCAGATGGGTAATGCGGGCGCGCTCGCCTTCGCCGCCCCGCACGGCATGCGCGGCCGCGCCGAAACCGGCGATGCCGGACAGGTTCTCCGTACCGGCGCGCTGGCCCTTTTGCTGGCCGCCGCCCACCAGCTGCGGCGCCAGCGGCGCACCGTCAGCCACCAGCAGGGCGCCGACGCCCTGCGGTCCGGCGATCTTGTGGGCCGACAGCACCATGTAGTCGCACAGCGCGAAATCCAGATCGATCTTGCCGGCGGCGGGAACCGCATCCACCAGCAGCAAGGCGCCGGCCTCCCGCACAAGCCTGGAAACCTCGGCAATCGGCTGCACCACGCCGGTCTCGTTGTTGGCGGACATCACCGTCACCAGGGCGCGGCCCTTGCCTTCGCGCAAGCTCACGCGCAGCGCCTCCAGATCGATCACGCCCTCGCCTGTCACCGGCAAAGTCACGACCCGTATCCAGGGAAAGCGTTCGGCCAGCTTGGCGGCGGTCGCCAGCACCGAACTGTGCTCGATGGCCGACACGAAGACCCGGGTAATGCGCGAAGCTTCGCCTTCCAGCGAACCTTCGGCGGCGCCGAACAGCGCCAGATTGTTGGATTCGGTGGCGCCGCTGGTGAAGATCACCTGCGCGGCATCGGCATTGACCAGGGCGGCGATGCGCTCGCGCGCCTCTTCCACAATGGCGCGGGCCGCGCGGCCAGCGCCATGAACAGACGACGGGTTGCCGCCCACCGACACGGCATGGGTGATCGCCGAGAGGGACTCGGGGCGCAGCGGAGAGGTGGCGTTGTGATCCAGATAATGCATGTCAGGCGGCCGCGGTCTCGCTGTCGAGCAACGCGTTCATGTCGTTGCAGGGCTTGGCGCGGCCCAGAACCCGGCGCTCCACCACATCAGCGAGGCTCACCGAGGACAGGAAGACATGGATCTGCTGCCCCAGCTCTTCCCACAGGTCGTGGGTGACGCAGCGCGCCCCGGTCTTGGTGCAGCCCTTGGTGCTGCCGGTCTTGCAGCGGGTGGCGGCGATGGGTTCGTCCACAGCCAGAATGATGTCGGCAATGCGCAACTCGCCCGAAGGACGCGACAGGCGATAGCCGCCGCCGGGGCCGCGCACGCTGGTGACCAGACCACCGCGCCGCAGCTTGGCGAACAGCTGTTCCAGATAGGAAAGCGAGATGTCCTGGCGGGCCGCGATGTCGGCCAGCGCCACAGGGCGGGGGTCGGATTTGGCGTCGGCGGCGTTACCCGCCAGATCGGCCATCGCCATCACCGCATAACGTCCCTTGGTGCTCAGCCGCATGGCAGTTCCTTTCGCGCAAGAGGCGCAAACCGGGCGTTTTTCCTTGCTTTTTGACCCCCCTCCCGGTGTAGAGAAGCCAAGCCTCAGGAATGCCTGATGGCTCGGGATATAGAGTTCCTGACTAAAATGGTCAAGTATTCGCGACGCATAGGTGGGGTGATCTGCAAGCATCTGAAATTTCACGGTTTTTTCGCGCCCTAACCAGGCGGAAAACCTGACTTTTTTGCTCGCAGACAGCCCGGTGGGGAAAGCAAAAAGCCATGCCTGACATCATTCTGCCCGGCTCGGCGGGGCGCATCGAAGCGCGCTATCAGCGGCAAAAGGCGCCCGGCGCGCCCATGGCCCTGGTGCTGCACCCGCATCCGCAGTTCGGCGGCACCATGAACAATCCGCTGGTCTATGACCTTTTCCATATGTTCCACGGGCTGGGCTGCACCACCGTGCGCTTCAATTTCCGCGGCGTTGGCCGCAGCCAGGGCAGCTTCGACAATGGCGCCGGCGAACTGTCCGACGCGGCCGCCATCCTGGACTGGATGAACACGCTCTATCCCAACCCGTCCAATGTCTGGGTCTGCGGCATCTCCTTCGGCGCCTGGATCGGCATGCAGCTTTTGATGCGCCGCCCGGAAATCACCGGCTTCGTCTCCATCGCCCCGCCCGCCAGCATGTATGACTTCGCCTTCCTGGCGCCCTGCCCGGCTTCGGGCCTGATCGTGCATGGCACCAAGGACAATGTGGTGCCGGAAGCCGATGTGCAGAAGCTGGTGGACCGCCTGACCGCCCAGAAGGGCATCAAGATCACCTACAACAAGATCGACGGCGCCAACCACTTCTTCGACAAGCATGAAGCCGATGTGGTGGAGACGGTGAAGGAATACGTCTCCAACATGATGTCCAAGCCGCGCGAAGGCCGCTGAGATCGCGTCATGTGGGCCGTTGTCGTCGTTACCGTGAATCTTCTCGCCGGGCCGCAGGCGCTTGTCGTCACCGCGCCGGGCACCTTCAAGACGGAAGCCGGCTGCCAGGCCGCAATCAAGGCCTCGGTGCCGTCGTCGCTGGATGCGGCCAGCAAGGCCGCCTTCGCCGCCGGCGCGCGCAAATATGTCTGCGTGCGGGTTGATGCGCAGGGCGCATTGCCGCCGCGCTGATCCGTCAGGCTTTCCAGAATGTTCCGCCGGTCATGGGCTGCGCCACGCCGGTCGTGGTCGGCAGCGACAGCGGCAAGCCCAGCTTCGACCGCGCTGCGAGATAAGCGAATCCTTCGGCTTCCAGCGCGTCGCCATCCCACCCCGCTTCGTCGGCCGACGTCACCGGCGCGCCCACACGCTGTTTCAGCATCGCCATCAACGTCCTGTTGTGGCGGCCACCGCCACTGACGATCCAGCTCTGTGCTTCTCTCGGAAAATGGTCAGCGGCCCGCGCCAGCGAGGCGGCGGTGAAGGCGGTCAGCGTGGCCGCGCCATTGGCGGGCGAAAGCCGTTCGACCGCCGCCATGCCGAAATCCATCCGGTCCAGAGACTTGGGCGGAGGTCGCAGGAAGTACGGATTGGCCAGCATGAGTGCCAGCGCCGCCTCATCGACGTTGCCTGTGGCCGCAAAGGCACCGTCCTGGTCCACCGGCCTGCCGGTATGGCGCTGCATCCAGTCGTCTATCGGGGCATTGCCGGGACCGGTGTCGAAGGCCAGCACCGTGTCGCCCCATATATATGTGACCTGGGCGACGCCGCCGATATTGACCACCACCAGCGGCTCGGGCCGGCCCAGTTGGCGGGCGCGCGCGGCATGGTACAGCGGCATCAAGGGCGCGCCCTGCCCGCCCGCCGCCACATCGGCGCTGCGAAAATCGTTGATCACATCGACGCCCGTCAGCCGCGCCAGCAAGGCGCCGTCACCGATCTGCCAGGTCCAGCCCATCTCGGGGCGGTGCAAAATGGTCTGACCATGAAAGCCGATCAGGTCCGCGGGTCCGACTTTAGCCAGCAGCGCTTTCACCGCGGCCGCATGGGCCTCGGTGACCCGCCGCTCCGCTTCCAGGATGGCAGCGGGCACCGGCTGGCCGCGCGCAACATGGGGCGCGGCTTCCAGGGCGCCGCGCAGCAGCGCCCGCATTTCGCCGTCATAGGGCATGGTCAGGCCCGGGCCGGGGCGCACGATTTCCTGGCCGTCGGTTTCCAGCAGGGCGGCATCGATCCCGTCCAGCGAGGTGCCGCTCATCAACCCGATGACTTTCAAGATTTCCGCCATTCGTGCTATGCCGCCTTCCGTTTACCCCCATCTGTCCGCCACGCGGGCAAGCCCGCTGGCGGACATCTTCCCCCGCCGGTCGCTACGCTCGCGGGGGAAGAAAGTCTGAGACTACATCATGCCGTCCGCGCCGCAATTCCAGTCCGATTTCCTGCGCACCTTCGCCGCGCGCGGGGCCTATTACGACTGCTCGGCGCCCCAGGATCTGGACGCGCTATTCCAGAAAGAGCGCGTCACCGCCTATATCGGCTTCGACTGCACCGCCGACTCGCTGCATGTCGGCTCGCTGGTGCAGCTGATGACCCTGCGCCGGTTGCAGCAAGCCGGGCACCGCCCCATCCTCTTGATGGGCGGCGGCACCACCAAGGCAGGCGACCCGTCGGGGCGCGATGACACCCGTCTGATCCTCACAAACGAGCAGATCGAAGCCAATAAGCAGAGCATCCTGGGCGGCATCCGCCACCTGCTGAAATTCGGCGATGGCCCTTCGGACGCGATCCTGGTGGACAATGCCGAATGGCTGGACAAGCTCGACTACATTCCCTTCTTGCGCGATGTCGGCAAGCACTTTTCGGTCAACCGCATGCTGACCATGGAAAGCGTCAAGCTGCGGATGGAACGCGAGCAGCCGCTCTCGTTCCTGGAATTCAACTATTCCATCATGCAGGCCTATGACTTCGTCGAGCTCTACAAGCGCTATGGCTGCAAGCTGCAATCCTCGGGCTCCGACCAGTGGGGCAATGTCGTGTCCGGTATCGATCTGGGACGGCGGATGGAAAGCGCCCAGCTTTTCGGCCTGACCACGCCCTTGATCACCACCGCGTCGGGCGCAAAGATGGGCAAGACTGCCGCAGGTGCGGTATGGCTGAATGCCGACCGCGTTTCGCCCTATGACTATTGGCAGTTCTGGCGCAACACCGAGGACCGCGATGTCGGCCGTTTCCTGCGCCTGTTCACCGACATGCCGGAGGACGAAATCGCCCGGCTGGAAAAGCTGGAAGGCGCGGAACTCAACGACGCCAAGAAAGTGCTGGCGACCGAAGCCACCGCAATCCTGCATGGCCGCGAGGCGGCGGGAAAATCCGGCGACACGTCGCGCCGCGCCTTTGAAGAAGGCGCCTCGGCGGAAGGGCTTCCCACCGTCACCGCCCCCTTGCCGGACGGCATTCTCAATCTCGCGGTGGCGGCGGGCCTGGCCGCATCAAACTCCGAAGCCCGCAAGCTGATCGCCAACAACGGGCTCAAGCTGAATGATGCCGCCGTGTCCGATCCGAAGCTGACGGTCGATGCCTCCGCGCTCAACAGCGACGGCGTGCTGAAACTGTCCAGCGGCAAGAAGAAACACGTTCTGGTGAAGCCCGCCTAGTTGGCCGGCGGCTTGGGCGCGGGCGGCGCGGCGGCCTGCGCGTTCGACGGCGCATTGGCCGCGTTCGGGATATGGCCTTCGAAAATGCGCCGCAGGATGCCCGGCGTCAGGATCGACAGCGGATTGGTGCTGATCACCGGCTGCTCGGAATTTCCCGTCATCGAATAGGTGATACCGAAAATCCCTTCGCCTTTCTTGGACGCAAGCAGGTCGCCCAGCAGTGGCACATTGCTGATCAGAGAATTCACCCCATAGGCCGGCACCAGCGACCCCTTCAGCGCCAGGACGCCCTTGGGCCGGTCGATATAGCCGTCGGCGCTGGCGCCGATGGCCGGGCCGCGCACCCGCGCGCCATTGACGCTGATGACATTGTTGCGGGAACTGAACGGCATGTTGAGCTCGTCCAGCGTCATGCCGTCACCGCCCAAAAGATCGCCAAAGCCGGTGAGCGACCCGGCCGAAAACAGCCGGGCCAGCAGCGACTGGTTCACCATGGTGAAGTTCTTCACCGCCAGCGTGCCGGTGAAATCGGGCGCGGGGTTGTTGGGGTTGACCAGGTCGCTGGCCTGGCCAGGCAGGTTGACGATGGTGGTCAGTTGCCCGCCGCGCATGCTCTCAAAAGCGAACAGGCCCCGCGCCAGCATGCCGGCATCGCCGCTGGTCATCGTCACCTTGCGCCCGGTGGCCGAGGTCTCCAGCCTGGCGGCGATAGGCGTGCTCTTCGCGCCCGTCATCGCCAGATTGCCGCTCATCGCCAGCGCCGAAGGACGGATGCCGATCCCCGTCAGGTCGAGATTGAACGGCATGATCGCCACGCCAGCGCGCATCGCCAGCCGGTCGAGCCTGGCATCGATGTGAAAGCGACCTTCGGGCGTGTCGTCCGGCGGCGGACCGGCCGCGCTGCCACCCGGCACCTCGTTGGTGCCGTTCCGGCCGACCTTCGAGCCGTCCAGCGAGCGCCCCCGCAACACATAGTCATGCCCGCTCGCATTGCGGGTGAGCTGGAAGGACAGGTCGTTGAGCGCGCCCATCTTGACGGAGGGGAAATTGAGCACCGTCAACTCGCCATCCTTGTTGAAATTGGCGGTGCCAGTGGCGTTCAGGACCGGTCCGGTGATGCGGATACTTTCATCCGACAGAACATTGCCCGGCGCGAAATTGGCAACAATGCGCCCCGTAGCGGCCTGGCCCGGAGACTTCTCCAGATTGACGATCGGAACGCTCAGCGTCGCGGGGGTGAAATCCACCGCCACATCGGCCCGCACCAGGCTGCCGCTGCGGCCGATGATATCGGCGGCGATCGGCACCGCGCCGCGGAAATAGCGCAGCAGATTGATGTTCAAGGCGGCACGGCCACCTTCGGTCATGACGCCCTTGACCGCCAGCTTGGTGGTATTGGGATCGGTGGTGCGAAAATCCTCCGTCCAGTCCACGTTCAGGCGCGAGTCGGCAATATTGACCACGCCCACCTGGCGCAGGCGGTCATTGTCGATATCGAATGTGACGTCGCCGTCGGTGATGCGTGTCCGCGCGCCCAGCGTCACCGCGAAACCCTGAACCCGCGCCTTCACCGAAACGCCGACATCGTCCACCGGCAGGTCGGCGAGCATCGGCACCTTGAAGGCGAGGTCGGCGCTGGCCATGCCGGCCGTCTGTTTGGGATCGATGCCGAACTTGGTGGGATAGTTCAGCGGCTTCATGTCGATCAGGGTCATGACATCGGTCATGGCGCCGTCGATATGCACGTTGAACAGCCCCACCGTGCCGGTCTGGTGCAGGTTGGGAATCAGGGCCGCGCCCTTGCTGGCGTTCAGTGTGCCGATCTTACCGCCGGTGAAGCTGGCCCGGAAGGTATCGCCGGTCATGACGGCTTCGCCATTGACGCCGGTGGCATGGGTCAAGCCGTTGACGTAACGGCCTTCCAGACCGCTCATACCAAAGGTGAGCTTCAGCGACTCTTCGGGAAGGATGGCCTGGTCCAGAACACCCGGGGCAAAGTTCGTCACGGCCTCCAGCGGGCCGATCATGCCGGCGAAGATATTCTGGTCGATCCAGTCTCGCGCACCCGGCGCCACCGGCTGCGGCCAGTAGCGCAGCAAAGTGCGTATCGGCAGGGCCGGGATGCGGGCCTTGGCCGCCAGTCCCGGCGCGCCATTGTCATTCAGGGTGACGGTGCCCGAACCGGCAAGCGCAAAGCCCTGCGCCGCCACCGCCAGCTTGGTGACTTCGACCTGACGGGTGGCGGCCAGATAATCCGCCGCCAGCGTGATGGACTGATAGGCGACCTTGTCCTTGAACATGCCGGGCATATCCAGCGCGATCTTGCTGGCCGAAAGCTCGGCATGGACCCGTTCCAGCTTGCCGTCGGCGGCCAGAATGAAATCGCCGCCGCCCGTCATCACCGCCCGGGCCTCGCGCGCATCCAGCGTCGCCTCGCTCAGCGTCAGGTGGCGCAGCGTGCCGTCATAGCGCCCCGTCAGCTTGAGGGCGCGAACATGCAGCGCCTTGCTTTTGAGCTGGGCGAAGGGGATCTCGCCGCTGGCGGTGATGTCGAAAGCCGCCGCCGCCAGGATGGCGCCGGGATTGACGGTGAACGTACCGGCGACATTGGCGCTGAGCGGAATATTCCTGATGCCTTCGAACATCCTGGCGCTGCGTCCCAGCCCGCGCAGGTCCAGGCCCGTGACCTTGATGCTGCCCTGGATCGGCCCGCGTGCCGGCGGCACAGCGAGGTCGGCGGTGACATGGCTGCGGCTGCCGGCCAGCAGCACATCGGAATCGAAGGTGGCGCCGATGCCCTGCCCGCGCGCGCGAATGGTGAGCTGGGCGCGCGGCGCGGTGACTTGCAATCCGCTGATTTCGTCACGAATGGCGATATTGGCATCACGCACCGCGAAGCTTTCCAGCGAGGAGGATTCGCCGCTGCGCCTGTCGATGACCGCACGGATGCGCCCGATGATGTCATCATCGACATCGCGCTGGGTGCCCAGCCGGATACGGCCCGACTTCATGTGCACCAGGCTGAACTCGACCCCGACCAGGGTGATGCGCTTGACGACGAATTCGCCCTGCATGAAAGGCGCGGCGGCCAGATCGATCGCGGCCTTGGGGGCGCTGGCCACGATCTGTCCGCGATTGTCATAGAGACGCGTGCCCAGCACGACCAGATTCACCCGGCCCTGATCGCGGCTCCATTCGATGGCGGCCCGGTCATAATCCAGGTTGATGCCGGGCAGTGCCTCCTGGATCGCGCCCGCCAGGGTACCCTTGAGCGGACCCAGAGAGACGGGGCCCCACAGCAGGCGCAAGCCGGCCCCGACCATGAAAAAAACGATAGCCGCCACCAGCACCCCGGCCGTCAGAGCGGCACGGCTGATATGGTGAGCCTTTATATAGTCGGAAAAAGGCAGCTTCACGCGGGGTCTTCGCTTGGTATCGGGTCCAGTATTGCAAGTGTTAGGCTTAAAAAGGGCAAATGTTCCAGCCCCTTGGTAACGCATGGTGCGATTGCACAGACCCGCCCGAATAGGCTTAAATCCATGGACGGCAAGGGTTTGGGAACTTTATGGGGTTGGGAGCGGGCGGTTTGTCCTCAGGGGACCGTGCACCTTCATTCAAAATCGCCACCGACGGGGGCGAAACACTCTCTTCAGCCGGGCTGAAGGGATCGCCCTATATCGTCTATTTCTATCCCAAGGATGACACCTCCGGCTGCACCAAGGAGGCGATCGCCTTCTCCGCGGCCCTGCCCAAATTCCGCAAGCTGGGCGTCGAAGTGATCGGCGTCTCCCGCGACAGCGTGGAAAGCCACGCCAAATTCCGCAAGAAGCACAAGCTCAGGATCGCGCTGGGCTCGGACCCCGAGACCAAGATGGCCAAGGACTGGGGCGTGTGGGTCAAGAAGAGCCTTTACGGCCGCGAGTATATGGGGCTGGAGCGCGCCACTTTCCTGGTTAACGCCAAGGGCGCGATCGCGCAGGCCTGGCACAAGGTGAAGGTGCCGGGCCATGTGGAGACCGTTTTAGAGGCAGCAAAAAGCCTATGAAAACGCCATTTCGCCATTCCGGCACCCCGCGATTAACCTCCCGTTCCTTTTTCTGGAACAGACGGTTGCCGGACCAGACTCAACAGGGTGAAATGCGGACGACTGGCGGCATGGGCGGCAAGTCCCGAAAGAATTCCGAAATGACGGCGACGTTCCTGGAACGCGTCTGGGCCTGGATTCATCAAACTTTTCCGGAGCGCCAGATTTATATCCGCAGCGATGGGCGGGTGCAGTTCTTCACCTTCGGGCCGTCGCTGCAGGCGACCCTGGCCGGCCTGACCCTGATCTTCCTGGGCTGGGTGGCGTTCGCCACCGTCAATGTGATCTTCAAGGACCGCATCATCGCCGCGAAGGATCACCGCTATCAGCAGATGCAGGCGGCCTATGAAAACCGCGTCGCCGACCTGCAGGTCTCCTATGACGAGCTGAACGGTGCGCTGGTCGGGGCGGAAGACCGCTTCAAGGCAATCGCCGACGGATTGCAGGCCAAGCAGAACGCCATTGCCGGTTTCCTCAATCGCGCCAGCCAGGTGCAGGCCAGCATCGGCGGCCGCCGGGCGGCGGCGCCCCTGCCCCAGACATCCCCTGTCGCCGCGCCCGCGGCCCAGCCCGCCGTCAACCCCAATCTTGATGTGGAAGCGCCAACCGATTTCCATGTCGGGGATGGCGGCTCGTCGCAGCTGACCATGATGCCCGGCCCTGCGGCGCCGCAGCCCCGCACAGCCCGCCCGGTCAAATCCAGCAGCCTCGTCGGCAAGGCGATGCAGCGCGTCACCGCCCTGTTCCAGGGGCTTGGCGAAAAGCTGCACATGACGGCCACCGCCAAGCCGTCACGCGAGCTCCCCGCCGCCTATGCCGACCATCCGGCGCTTCGTGCCCTCAGCGAACAGACCGGCCGGCTCGCCGCCATCGGGCGTGATGAACAGTTGCTGATGGCCAAGACCGAAGGCGCCCTGGGCCAGGGCGTGGGCGAATTGCGCAATGTGATGCGCCGCACCGGCATCAATCCCGATACTTTCGCCCGCCGGATCGCCGCCGATGGCGTGGGCGGTCCCGACATTCCACTCGACCAGGTGCGCATCGAAGGCATCAGCGATCCCGCCTTCACCAAGGCCTATCTCAGCGCCGCGGCCGTACTGGACGAACTCAATACCCTCTCGGCGGCGCTGGACCATGTGCCCCTCGCCATGCCGGTCAGCGGGGGCATCGACCGCAGCAGCGGCTTTGGCCCGCGCGTCGACCCCTTTACCCGCCGTTACGCCTTTCATCCCGGCATCGATTTCGCGGGGCCCTGGGGCTCTTTGGTGCGGGCCACCGCGCCGGGCAAGGTCGTCTTCGCCGGCTATCGCGGCGGCTACGGCAACATGGTGGAAATCGATCATGGCTATGGCCTGCACACCCGGTACGGCCACCTGTCGAAAATCACCGTGCGCAACGGCGCGCGCATCGACAAGGGCGGCAATCTGGGCCGGATCGGTTCGACGGGCCGCAGCACCGGGCCGCATGTCCATTACGAAATCTGGTACGACAATGTCGTGAAGAATCCCAACAACTTCATCGAGGCTGGTCGCAATGTTCTCTAGCAAAAGCAAAGACAGCGCTCCGGTGCCCCAACCCATGGCCGCCGTGCCGGTGAGCGCCGCCAAGCGTCCGCGCCAGCTTTCGGCGCCTTCCATCATCAGCGCCGACATGGTGATCAACGGCACGCTGGTATCCTCGGGCGACATCCAGATCGATGGCCGCGTCGAAGGCGATGTGCGCAGCGTCGGGCTGGTGATCGGCGACAAGGCCGAAATCCATGGCGAGATCCTGGCTGAAGACGTGACCGTGCGCGGCAAGGTGATGGGCCGCATCCGCGCCCGCAAGGTTCTGCTGGCCGCGACCAGCCATGTCGAAGGCGACATCCTGCATGAAGCCTTTGCGGTGGAATCCGGGGCATTCTTCGAAGGCAATTGCCGCCATTCCGACAATCCGCTGGGCGATGCGCAGCGCGCGCCCGCCTCCGCCGGCACATATGAATCGGAAAAGCCCTCGGCCCAGGCGCTGTTCGCGCCCCTGAGCCCGGTTACCGGCTAAGCCAGCTATTCGATATCTTCGATCTTTTCGCGCGGTTTACCGCCAACTTCCTGTGCCAGCGCGGCGGCCATGAAGGCATCGAGGTCGCCGTCCAGGACATCGCTGGGGGTGCGGCTTTCCACGCCGGTGCGCAGGTCCTTCACCAGCTGATAGGGCTGCAGGACGTAGGAACGTATCTGGTGACCCCAGCCGATCTCTTTCTTCTCGCCGACAAAGGCGCCGGTCTCGTCCTTCTTGCGCTGCAGCTCGATTTCATAAAGCCGCGCCTTGAGCATGTCCCAGCAGATGGCGCGGTTCTGGTGCTGCGAGCGTTCCGACTGGCTGGCCACCGCGATGCTGGTGGGCAGATGGGTGATGCGCACCGCGCTTTCGGTCTTGTTGACATGCTGGCCGCCCGCGCCGCTGGCCCGATAGACGTCGATGCGCACGTCCTTTTCCGGGATCTCGATATTGATCGACTGGTCGATCACCGGATAGACGGTGACCGACGAGAATGAGGTGTGCCGCCGGGCATTGGAGTCAAAGGGCGAAATCCGCACCAGCCGGTGCACCCCCGCCTCGGTCTTCAGCCAGCCATAGGCGTTCTCGCCCTTGACCAGCAGGGTGGTGGACTTGATTCCCGCACCCTCGCCTTCGCTTTCCTCGATCAGTTGCAGCTTGTAGTCGTGGCGTTCGGCCCAGCGCGTGTACATGCGCAGCAGCATCGACGCCCAGTCCTGGCTTTCGGTGCCGCCGGCCCCGGCATGGATTTCGATATAGCTGTCATTGCCATCGGCTTCGCCCGACAGCATGGATTCCAGTCGCATCTGCTCGGCGCGCTTGTTCAGGCCCAGCAGGGAATTTTCCGCGTCCGTCACCATGGCCGCGTCGTTTTCGGATTCCGCCATCTCGATCAGCCCGCGGGCATCGGCCAGTTCGGCTTCGAGCTTGCGCACAGCGCCCAGCGAGGATTCCAGCTTCTGGCGCTCGCGCATCAGCTTCTGCGCGGTCGTCGGGTCATTCCACAGTGCGGGGTCTTCGGCCTTGGCGTTCAGTTCGTCCAGGCGGCGGTTGGCGACATCCCAGTCAAAGATGCCTCCTCAGCAGGGCAATGGCCTGCTGGATGTCGTCGGCGGCGCGGCTGATTTCAGGACGCATGGCGGGTGCTTAAGCCAGAGGGCTTTTAAAGTCCATTATTAGTAGAGCCCACCGGTACCCTCGCCCACAGACGCGGGCGGCGGCTGGTTGGGCGCTGGTTGCGCGGGCGCGTAATCCTCGGCGCCGATAACCGGCCCCGGATCGGTGAAGGCACTGCCCGCCTTGAACGCTTCCATGATGGAACCGGGCGTACCGGCCGCAACCGGGGTGCCGCTGCGATGGTCGATGGGGATCAGCTCGATGCCCGGCGCGACCCGGAACGGCGTCGCGGGGGCGTCGGCCAGGGCACCCTTCATGAAATCGCGGAAGATGGGAGCTGCGACCGTGCTGCCCTGCTCATGCGCGCCCAGGGTGCGCGGATTGTCGAAACCCACGAACACGCCCGCCACAAGGTCCGGCGAGAAACCGACAAACCAGATGTCCTTGGCGTCCGACGAGGTTCCGGTCTTGCCCGCCAGCGGCTTGGGGATCTGCGCGCCGATCGAATAGGCGGCGGTGCCGCGCTGGACGACGCCCTGCAACATGGAAACAATCTGGTAGGCGGTGCGCGGATCGATGATCTGCTCGCGCGTGTCGGTCAGCAGCGGCTCCTGCTGGCCCCGCCAGACCGCGTCGTTGCAGCCTTCGCACTTGCGCGCGTCATGCCGCCATATGGTGCGGCCATTGCGGTCCTGGATGCGGTCCACCAGCGACGGCAATACCTTCTTGCCGCCATTGACGAATTCCGAATAGGCCGCCGCCATCCGCAGCAGCGTGGTTTCATAGGAACCCAGCGAATTGGCCAGCAGCGGCGGCATCTTGTCGTAGACGCCAAAGCGGATGGCATAGGGCACGATCTTGTCCATCCCGACCTGGGACGCCAGGCGCACCGTCATCACGTTGCGCGACAGTTCCAGGCCGCGGCGCAAGGTGGTCTCGCCCAGATACTCGCCCACTTCGAAATTGTTCGGGCGCCAGACGGGAAGGCCCGGACCCTGGTCCAGCTCAAAGGGCGCATCCAGCACCTTGGTCGCGGGCGTATAGCCATTGTCCAGCGCGGCGGCATAGACGAAGGGCTTGAACGAAGAGCCGGGCTGGCGCTTGGCCTGCATGGCGCGGTCGAACTGCGAGGAGGCGTAGGAGAAGCCGCCGGACATGGCCAGCACCCGCCCGGTATGGGGGTCCATCGCCACGATGGCGCCGTTGATTTCCGGCACCTGGCGCAGGCCGAACTCACCGGGCTTGGCGGGCGCCGGCTGCAATTCGACATAGAAAACATCGCCCGGCTTGAGGACCTGCTGCGGCGCGGTGGGCGTGGGGCCCCAGGTGGCGCCGGGCAACTGCCGCCGCGCCCATTTGTAGCCATCATAGGTCAGCGTACCGGTGGTGCCGTCCGCGAAGCCGATGCGGACATCCTTGCCCAGATAATCCAGCGCCACCGCCAGCTTCCAGGTCTCGATGCCCGATTCATTGGGCATGGCCGCCAGCGTTTTTTTCCAGTCGGCCAGTTCGATCTGCTTCTTGGCGCCGCGCCAGCCGTGGCGGCGGTCATAACGCACCAGCCCCGAACGCAGCGCGTTGACGGCGTAATTCTGCAGCCGCGTGTCCAGCGAAGCGCGCACCTGAAGGCCGCTGTCATACAGGCCTTCCGCCTTGTAGCGGCCGATCAGCAACCGGCGCACTTCCTCGACATAATAGTCCACGTCGGCGGCCTGGCTGCCCAGGGCGCGGGTCTGGGTCACCAGTGGCTCGGCCTTGGCGGCGTCCGCCTGCTCGTCGGTGATATAGCCATTGTCATGCATCTGGGAGATCACCCAGTTGCGCCGGTCCACGGCTGCCTGATGATAGCGGCGCGGGTCGTAATTGGCCGGACCCTTGGGCAGCGCCGCCAGGAACGCGACTTCCGCGATGGACAGTTCATCCAGCGACTTGCCGAAATAGTTCAGCGTCGCAGCCCCGATGCCGTAGCAGTTCTGGCCGAGATATATCTCGTTCAGATACAGCTCCAGCACCTTTTCCTTGGGATAGGTCGCATCGATGCGCACCGCCAGGATGGCCTCGCGGATCTTGCGGCTGAATTTCACTTCCGAGTTGAGCAGGAAGTTGCGCGCCACCTGCTGGGTGATGGTCGAGGCCCCCTGGGGGCGGCGGCTCTGCAGCACCAGCCCGACATCCTTGATCGCGGCGCGCAGGATGCCGGAGGGATCGATCCCGGGATGGCTGTAGAAATTGCGGTCCTCGGCGCTGGTAAAGGCCTCCTTCACCAGCTTGGGAATGAAGGTGGCCGGAATGAAGATGCGCCGCTCGCGGGCATACTCGCCAAGCACCGTGCCGTTGCCGGCATAGACGCGGGTGGTGATGGGCGGGGTGTAATCCTGCAGCGTCTGCACGCTGGGCAGATCGCGGGTGATGGTCACCAGATAGATCGCAAGCGCGCCCGCCGCCAGCACAACCAGCGCCGCGGCCGTCAGGCCAAGCCATTTCAAAAGACGGGGAACCAGGTTCTGCATGAGGCGATGCGATTCATAAAGGTCGGACAGTGGCTTGGCCAGTGGCATGGCAGCGTCCAGCCATGCCGTAAATGGCACCCCTACCCTGCTATTTTGCTGAAAATTGGGCGTCCACGGCGTCGGCGATGCCCTCGGCCACCCGGGCGCGCCAGGCTTCCGTGTTCATCTGCCGCGCGTCATGGGCGTTGGAGAGAAAGCCAAGTTCCATCAGCACCGCCGGAACATCGGGCGCGGTCAGCACCGCCAGGCTGGCGCTGCGGTGCGGGCGGCGCGCCAGGATGTCGGTGACCCCCGACAATTGCTTGATCGCCGTGGTGGCAAAGCGGGAGGATTTGTTGACCGTGTCGCGCTGGGCCAGGTCGATCAGGATCGGGGCCACCGGATTGTTGCTGCCCGACAGGTCCACGCCCGCGATGATGTCGGACTGGTTCTCGCGTTTGGCCAGCGCCGCGGCTTCCCGGTCGGACCGGCCATCGCTGAGCGTGTAGATGGACAGGCCCGTGGTGCTGGGATCGGGATGGGAATCGGCATGCAGGGAAATGAACAGGTCCGCCTTGTGTGTGCGCCCGACCGAAACACGCTGGCGGTGCGGAACGAAGGTGTCGTTGTCGCGGGTCATGAACACGCTGTAGCCGCGCGCCCGCAGCACCCGCGCCAGGATCAGGCCTTCGGCCAGCGCCAGGTCCTTTTCCATCAACCCGTTGACGCCCACGGTGCCGGAATCGATGCCGCCATGCCCCGGATCGAGCACGATGATCTTCTTGCCGGCGGCGCGCGCCGGTGGCGTCTGCTGGGCGGCGATCATCGAGGCCAGGCGCTCGGCATCGGTTTCGCGCTTTCTCAGGTCGGCGGGCCAGCCGGCATTGGCATCGAATTTCGGGCGCGTGGTGGGGAAGAGATCGATCACCACCCGGTAGCCGAAACCCGCGGATGGCGGGAGCACCAGGCTGTCGGAGACCGACACCGGCTGGTTGAGATCGATCACCATGCGCGCATTGCCGGCGCGGAACAGGCCATAGCGATAGGACTTGATGGCGCCGAATCCGCTGGGTCGCGGCGGAGCGCCCAGCCGCCATGACACTTCGGGCATGTCGATCACCACGCGGTCGGGATTGGCCAGCGCGAAAGCGCGCAGGTTGACGGGATCTGAAAGCTCGAGCACCAGCCGGGTGCGATCGTCATGCTCGCCGATGCGCGCGCTCATCACGATGGGCAGCGGGCCCTTGGGCTTGGCGCCGATCATCGGCCCGGGTCCCGGCGGGGGGACAGGCTTGGGCGGTGCGGCCGGCAGGTTTCCCTGCGTCTGGCGCAGCAGCCGGCTGATGGCGTCGTCGCCCTGGGCCATCAGGACGGCAGGCGCCAGAACGGCTGCGGCGAAGAACAGGACAGGCAAGACGCGCAACGGTTTTTTTCCGAATCTGGAAGCGCCGAGCCTAGCACGGCGATTTGTTTCGTTTCGGGGCTTTTGCTAGTGTCAGGTTGCAAGGGGCCGCACGATGTTTCTGGAAATAAACGACTTTTTGAACCCGCAGACGGTGGCGCGGCTGACCGCCATCGCCGCCTCTGTCAGCTTTGTGGACGGCCGGATTTCTAATCCGGCCAACCAGGCCAAGAACAATCTGCAGGCCTCGCATGCCGATCCCGGCTATGCCGAATCCTCAAGCCTGGTCGCCGACGCCTTTGCCCACTGCGAAGCGTTCCGCAATTTCGCCTATCCCGTCCATGTCGCGCCGCCGCTTCTGGCCCGCTACGAAGTCGGGATGAGCTACGGCGCCCATGCCGACACCTCGCATATGCGTTTCGGCAATGAACTGCGGCGCTCGGACCTTTCGGCGACGGTATGGCTGAACCCGCCGGACAGTTATGACGGCGGCGAGCTGGTGGTGCATCTGGGCACCAAGCCGGTGGTCATCAAGGGCGCGCCCGGCAGCCTGGTGGTCTATCCGTCGACCCATCTGCACGAGGTGACCCCGGTGCGCCGGGGTACCCGGCTGGTGTCCATCACCTTCATAGAGAGCATGGTGCCGGACGAGTTCGCGCGGACCCAGCTTTACGACCTCAGCGAGGTTGCCGCCCTGGAAGGCCTGAATATGCAGTGGGAAAACCGGGTCCGGCTGGATGCGGTGCGCAACAATCTGCTGCGACTCTGGGCGAGAAAGTAATAAGTATCTGTTTTAATTAGATAATTTTTAACAGGCCGACCGGCTGTCACAAATCCGGCCATTAATCGCTTGTTGAAACCCCAATGGCACCCTACAAAATCTGCGTCCGGCAGCGCCTTGCGATTCTCGCGGCTGCCGCGCCGCCCTGACCAGGCCCGGTAAGCCCCGCGAGCAACGCGAGCACAACGGCCCTTCAGGTAATCCCTTTGGCCCCAAGTCCCATCGGACCCATGGGCCCTGAAGTAGCAATGATTATCCAATTTGCGCTCCCCTCTGACGCTGTCCCGGCCCTTCAGGCCGTTTCGACGGATGGGTTTGCGCGCGTCCTTTCCACCAACAATTCGCGCCGCTCTTTCCAGCCCGCCGCACACAGTGCCGCCGGCAACATTCGCGTGCGCGCCGGAGAATATCATGACCAAGCGCATGCTGATCGACGCCAACCACCCGGAAGAAACACGGGTGGTCATTCTCGACGGTTCGAAGGTCGAGGAATTTGACTTCGAGGCCGCTTCCAAGCGGCCGCTCAAGGGAAACATCTATCTTGCGAAAGTGACGCGCGTTGAGCCGTCGCTGCAGGCCGCCTTTGTCGAATATGGCGGCAACCGCCAGGGCTTCCTGGCCTTCGCGGAAATCCATCCCGATTATTACCAGATCCCGGTCGCCGACCGTCAGGCCCTGCTCGCCGAGCAGGAAGCCGAGGCCCGCCGCCGCCAGGAAGACGATATCGAGTCCTTCGAGATCACCGGCCCGAAGTCCGGCGCCGCCGAAGAGGCAGACGACGAGTCCGAGGACGACAGCGACAGCGGCGAGGAAACCGCCGAAATGGCGCCGCTGGTGCCGCTGGACCCCGCCCCCGACGCAGAAGAAGATGAACCCGCCGGCGATGCCGTCGAAACCGGCCCTGACGACCACGAAGAGGTGTTCGTCAACCATGGCGGCGCCCCGGTTCGCGAAGTGGCCGAACAAGACGACGAAGACGACGCCCCGGAAAGTAAATCCGAGGCCGCCGCCGCCGCGCTGAACGACTATCACGGCGATCCGGAAATCGCCGCCGCCGAAGCGACCCAGGAGAATGAGGGCGAGATCGAGCCCGTCGAGGCCCAGACTGAGGTCAGCGACACCGAAGTGATCGAAGGCGATGCGCTGCCGGCCGCCGAAGGCGAGCCGCAGGATGCCGAAGCCCAGGCGCTGCAGGCGGGCAAGCCGTCCCAGCGCTGGGTCCGCAAGAAGCATTACAAGATCCAGGAAGTCATCAAGCGCCGCCAGATCATCCTGGTCCAGGTGGTCAAGGAAGAACGCGGCAACAAGGGTGCTGCCCTCACGACTTATCTGTCGCTGGCCGGCCGCTATTGCGTGCTGATGCCCAACACCCCGCGCGGCGGCGGCATCTCCCGCAAGATCACCAACGCCGCCGACCGCAAGCGCCTGAAGAGCGCGGCCCAGGGTCTGGAACTGCCCGAAGGCATGGGCCTGATCATCCGCACCGCCGGCGAGAATCGCACCCGGCTCGAGATACGCCGCGACTATGACTATCTGCTGCGTCTGTGGGACACGATCCGCGAAAAGACCCTGTCCTCCAACGCACCGGCCTGCGTCTATGAGGAAGGCGACCTGATCAAGCGCGTCATCCGCGACCTGTACACCAAGGATGTGCAGGACGTGGTGGTGGAAGGCGAAGAGGGCTTCCGCAACGCCAAGGACTTTATGCGCATGCTGATGCCCAGCCATGCCAAGCATGTCCATCACTACAAGGACACGGTGCCGCTGTTCCAGCGCATGCACATCGAAGCCCAGCTGGACTCGATGTTCTCGCCCACCGTCACCCTGAAATCGGGCGGTTATATCGTCATCAACCAGACCGAAGCCCTCGTCTCGGTCGACGTCAACTCCGGCCGCGCCACCCGCGAGCATTCCATCGAGGAAACCGCGCGCAAGACCAACCTGGAAGCCGCCAGCGAAATCGGCCGCCAGCTGCGCCTGCGCGACCTGGCCGGCCTGATCGTGATCGACTTCATCGACATGGAAGAAGGTCGCAACGACCGCGAGGTCGAAAAGCGGCTGCGCGACGCGGTGAAGAATGACCGCGCCCGGGTACAGATCGGCAAGATCTCGCAGTTCGGCCTGCTGGAAATGTCGCGCCAGCGCCTGCGCGCCGGCGTGATCGCGGGCTCCACCGTCACCTGCCCGCATTGCGAAGGTCTGGGACTGGTTCGCTCCATCGAATCCACCGCCCTGCGGGTGTTGCGCGGACTGGAAGAGGAAGCCGAGAAGAACCGCGCTGCCGCCGTCACCGTGCGCATCGCCAACGATGTCGCGATCTATGTGCTGAACCAGAAGCGTCATGAGCTGGCCCGTATCGAGGCCGAACATGGCATGGAAATTTTCTTCGACCCCAAGGCCGGCATCGCCGCCGGCACCTTCGAACTGGAACGCACCAAGCAGCGCGATCCGTCCGAGCGTCCGCGCAATTCCGCCGTCAGCATCGAGGCGGGCTTCGTGCCCTCCAGCGAGCCTGAGCCGGATTATGAGGAAGAGGTCGAGGAAGAAGAGGAATTCGTGGAGGCCGACAGCGGCCAGCCCGATTCCCGTGACGAGGATGAAGAAGACCGTCCCGCCGCACCCGCGGGTGAACGCGGCGAGCGTGGTGACCGCAACGCCGGCGGCCGCAAGCGCCGCCGCGGCGGCCGTGGCCGCAACCGCGACCGCGAAGGCCCGCGTCCGTCCGGCGCCGATACCGGTGTTGCCATAGCCGCGCCGGTTGACGCCGAGGCTGTTGCTTCGGCCGACGACAGCGAATTCGAACCTGCCGAGCCCGGCGCGCCGCTGGGCGAGAATGGCGAACCGCGCCGCAAGCGCCGCCGCCGCCGTGGCCGCCGTGGTGGCCGCGATCGCGCCGATCGTCCTGCCGGTGAAAACCAGGCCGGCGGTTTCGTTCCGGAAGTTGACCGCTTCGGCACCGTGCCCGATGAAATCGACACCACACCGACCGACACCCGTCACACGCCGGGGGCGCCGTCGGCGCCGGTCTGGTCGCTCAAGGATGATATTCCCGACACCACGCCCATGGACGAGCCCAAATCGTCCAAAAAAGGATGGTGGCAGAAGGCATTTGGCGGCGAGTAATATCCGCCACCGACGCAAATAAAAAAGCCGCGGGTTTCAGCCCGCGGCTTCTTTATTGGACGATGCTTTACTGGACGATACTGGCCGCTACCGGGTCCGCCGCCGTGCCCAGGCCATGCGCGCCTGGATCGGACAGCGCCACACAGGCTTCGCTGGTGCAGGAAATCACATTGACCGTGTCGAACGGCGCCGCGCCGGTGCTGCGCAGGTCGCCCCGCTTGCCCAGGCTGCGCCCGCGCGTCACGTCCAGCAGCGCATGCACCGCCGCCGCGGTGCCGTTCGGCCCGCCGGCGCCAGTCGATGTCAGGACCTGATTGTCGCTGCCCGTGGCAATCAGCGGGGTGAGGAACGCGCTGGCCAGGCCGGCCGGACCGGACGGGGACGCCGCCAGCACCACGCCGGTGCCGGCCGCGGTGCGGCCCGACCCAAACGGACCGTTCAAAGTGATGGCGCAGGACGCCGCCTGGCCGCTCACATCCACGGCGGCAAAGCCGGTGGAACCCAGGTCACGCGGCAGGCTGGCAACGCCGAAGGACGCCAGAGACTGACGCACCGCCGCCGCGATGCCGGCCTCGCCGGCGCCGGGTTGGCGGGCGAGATTGTCGAACAGCGAATTGGTGAAGACGCCGGCGCCGGTGCGCGGGCCAGGCAGATGGATGACCAGATCCCCGCTGTTGCGGCTGCGCGCCGCCCCCTGCTGGGTAGTGACCGCCGCCAGTTCGTCGATGGTGACGGCGCCGCCCTGAGCGGACGAATAGGCTTCGATGCGCGCCGCCGTCGCGCCCTTGTAGAATCCGTCCGCGCCGCTGATGCGAATCTGGCCCAGCGTCAGGCCCAGTGCCGGATTGCGCACTTCGCTGCCGACCGCGCGCGGCTGGCCGGATTCGTCCAGGAACTCCGCCGCAAGGTCCGCGTCCAGGCGAATGACATTCTGCGCGGCGGCGAGCCGCGCCGACAGCGCCTGGGAAATCGGAAAACCGGTCGCGGCATAGGCTTCGCCGGGCGCCACCACACGCTGCCACGGCAAAGCACCATGAAGACGCTGCATGTCGGCAAAGGCCCGCACCCCGCCCGGCACCGAATAGGCGCCGCCGCGCGCCGGCGCGCGGGTCAGGAAATTGAACTCGGTCACCCGGCCGCTGGCGTCGCGCACCAGGCAGATGCCGCCGCTGCCCAGCCCCGCGGCCGCCGGATAGGTCACAGCCAGGGTGAAAAACATGGCGGACACCGCGTCCACCGCACTGCCCTGCGCCGTCAGCACGGCGGCACCGGCCCTGGCGGCCAGCGGCTCATCGCTCACCACCACGCCCAGCCGCGCCGCTTCGGACACTTCGCTGGAGGTGTAGCTGCGGGGCGCCTCGTCGGCGAGGCCGACCGTCGCGGCGACATTGTCCCCGATATATTCGGCCGTGACGCAGCCGCCCAGCATCATGGGCAGGGCAAGCAGGGCGGAAAGACGCTTCAGCATCATGACGCGATTTTCATCCAGAAGAGGCTGTTTTGAGGGGCCTTTATGCCCCAGCAGGATGCGATAAAGAAAGCCGTATATTTGACGTTTCGCGCCCCTCCCCATACGGTCCGCACGGGGTTGGGTGGGGCATCAGGAGAATTCCCGGTTTGTCGTCCGCTACCATCCGCAAGCTCTGTTTCGCCGCCGGCCTGGCCGCCACGCTGCTGGTCCATGTCGGGCCCGCCTATGCCCAGGGCTTCGGCATCCTGCGCGACACCGAAACCGAGGAAATGCTCAAGAACTACGAGGCGCCGCTGGCCAGGGCCGCCGGTCTCGATCCCGATGCGGTGAAGACCTATCTGGTGGGCGATCCCAGCCTCAACGCCTTTGCGATGCAGCCGGCCAATCTTTTCATCTGCGCCGGCATGCTGCTGTGGATGCGCAATCCCAACGAGCTGATCGGCGTCCTGGCGCATGAGACCGGGCATATCTCCGGCGCGCACCTGACACGCGGCAGCTTCGGCGCCAAGAAGGCGATGATCCCGATGCTGGCCTCGCTCGTGCTCGGCCTGGGCGCGATGCTGGCGGGCGCCGGCGAGTTGGGCATGGTGATGATGGGCATGGGACAGGCGGTTGCCGAAGCCCAGTTCATGACCTTCACCCGCATACAGGAATCCAGCGCCGACCAGATCGCCGCCAAGCTGCTGCTGGCCACCCGCCAGTCGCCCAAGGGCCTGGTCGACACCTTCCGCCGTTTCGCGCAGGCCGACGCGATGCGCGCGGTCTATAACCGCCCCGACCGTTTCGCCTCCAGCCATCCGGTAGGCCAGGACCGCGTCTTTGACCTGATGCAGAAGCTCGAATCCTCGCCCTATCGCGATGTGCAGGATTCGCCCCAGTCACTGCACACCTTCCAGATGGTGCAGGCCAAGCTGGCCGGCTTCGTCCTGCCGGTGAAGGATGCGATGATCCGCTTCCCTGTCTCCGACACCAGCGCGCGGGCGCGCTATGCCCGCTCGTTCGTCTATATGCGCCAACCCGACTTCCAGAAGGCGCTGGCCGAAATCAGCAGCCTGATCCAGGAAGAGCCCAACAATCCCTATTTCTATGAAGTGCGCGGCCAGATCCACGTCAGCATGGCCAAGCCAGCGCTGGCGCTGTCCGACCTTCAGAAGGCGGTGAGCCTGCGCCCGGGCGCGCCGCAGCTGCGCCTGATGCTGGCGGGCGCCCAGCTTGCCACCGAGGATCCGGCGCTGGCTGCCGAGGCCCTCAAGAATCTGAAGGCCGCCCTCCTGGTCGAGAATGACGACATCTTCACCTGGTACCAGACGGCCCAGGCCTATAGCGCCGTCAAGAATGTGCCGATGGCCGACCTGTCCACCGCCGAACTGTGGTACAATGCCGGCGACATGCGCCGCGCCCTGGTGTTTGCCACGCGCGCGCGCGGCAAGCTTGCCCAGGGCAGCGCGGACTGGGAGCGGGCCCAGGATATCATCGGCGCCGCCGGTCCCCTGGCGAGCCAGCAACGAGGATAAGAATGCGAGCCTTTGTGATTACCCTTGCGGGCGCCGTGGGCGGCGCGGCGCTGGCCGTGGCTGTCATCCTGACCATGGCCGACCGGGGCATGATGCCGATCAACGACGTGCAGATGCAGACCTATCTGATGCGCCGTCCCGAACTGGCGGCGGCCATGCTGGGCCGCTACCAGCAGCAGGAAGAGTCCAAGCAGAAGGCGCAGCAGACCGCCGCGCTGATGAACAAGGCGGCGTTCTTCGATCCTAGGATCGCCTTCGTGGCCGGTCCGGCCAATGCCAAGCAGACCTTTGTCGAATTCTATGACTATGACTGCCCCTTCTGCCGCGCCTCGCTGCCGGCGATCAGGAAATTCTACGAAGCCAACAAGGACAAGGTCCGCTTCGCCTTCATCGAATATCCCATCGAGCAGCTCCACGGCGCCAGCGCGGTGTTCGCGAGCAAGGTGTCCATCGCGGCGCGCCGCCAGCCGGAACGCTACATGGATTTCCATTTCGCGCTGCTGGCCGAGGAAGGCGCGATCACCGAAGAGATGCTGTATGCCAATGCCGCCAAGGTCGGCATGGACGTGAACAAGCTGAAGGCCGACACCCAGGACCCGGCCGTGCAGAAGGCGCTGGACGACAGCATCGCGCTGGCGCGCAAGACCGGCATCGACGGCACGCCGACCTTCATCCTGAACGGCAAGATGCATCCCGGGATGCTGGAAGACGCCGCCCTGGAAAAGGCAATGGCGCTGGATAAGTCCTGACCTAGATAAGGCCTGACAAGGGGCTCGACGGGTCGGCATAGGCCTTTTTCGGCATCCGTCCCGCCAGCCAGGCCAGGCGACCCGCTTCCACCGCCAGCTTCATGGCGCGGGCCATCTGCACGGGATCGCGCGCATGGGCGATGCCGGTGTTGGAGATCACCCCGTCGCAGCCCAGCTCCATCGCCACCGCGGCGTCCGAGGCGGTGCCGATGCCGGCATCCACGATCACCGGCACCTTGGCGTCCTCGATGATCATGCGGATGTTCACGGTGGCCTGGATGCCCATGCCCGAACCGATGGGCGACGCCAGCGGCATGATCGCCACCGCGCCGACATCTTCCAGCCGCTTGGCCATCAACGGATCGTCGCTGCAATAGACCATCACCTGGAAGCCATCCTTCGACAGCATTTCGCATGCGCGCAGGGTTTCGATCATGTCGGGATAGAGCAGCTTCTTCTCGCCCAGCACTTCCAGCTTGACCAGGCTCCAGCCGCCCGCTTCGCGCGCCAGGCGCAAGGTGCGCACCGCGTCTTCGCCGGTAAAGCAGCCCGCCGTGTTGGGCAGGTAGGTGACTTTTTTGGGATCGATGAAATCCACCAGCCTGGGCTGATTGGGATCGGTCAGGTTCACCCGGCGCACCGCCACGGTGACGATCTCGGCCCCGCTGGCCTCCAGCGCCGCGGCATTGGCGGCATAGTCCTTGTACTTGCCGGTGCCGATGATCAGGCGCGACTTATAGGTCTTGCCCGCCAGCACAAACGGCTTGTCCTCGCGGGGGACGGCAGCGGGCGCGTTACCGCCGCCGATGAAATGCACGATTTCCAGCCGGTCGCCATCGCTCAGTGCGACATCGCCATAGGCCCCGCGCGGCACGATCTCCAGATTGCGCTCCACCGCGATCTTGGCCGGGTCCAGGCCCAGGCTTTCCAGCAAGGCGCGCACGCTGGTCGGCGCATCGAGCTGCCGGGGTTCGCCGTTCAGGGTGACTTTCAGTGCCATGGAAGCATTTCCGTATCTGTCTGGATGCGATTATAAGGCTTGAATCAGCTTTACCACCGGAAAGTCTATGGCAAAAAAGCCCAAACAATCCAAGACCTTACCGATATATATCCTCAACGGCCCCAATCTCAATCTGCTGGGGACGCGCGAGCCGGAGGTCTATGGCTATACCACTCTGGCGCAGGTCGAAAAGATGTGCGCCGAGCAGGCCAGAGGCCACGGCCTTTCCATCGTCTTCCGCCAGTCCAACCGGGAAGGCGAAATCGTCGACCATATCCAGGAAGCACGCACCGGCAGTTGCGCCGTGATCATCAATCCCGCCGGCTACGGCCATACCTCCATCGCCATCCTGGATTCGCTCCAGATGCTGAAGGTGCCGGTGATCGAGTGCCATCTGTCCAACATCCACAAGCGCGAGCCCTATCGCCACAACTCCTATGTCTCCAAGGCCGCCACCGGCATCGTGATGGGCCTGGGCGCGCAAGGCTATCTGCGCGCCATCGATGCGGTGGCCGAAATTCTCAAGGTGTCGAAATGAGCAGCAAGAAGAAAAAGCCCGCCGCAAAGCCCGCGGCAAAACCCGTCCCCAAGCCGGTCCTCAAGTCCAAGTCCGGCATCGATGTCGCCGCGATCCATGAACTGGCCGAGTTGCTCGATGCGACCGGCCTGACGGAAATCGAAATCGATCACAAGGGCGCGCGCATCCGCGTCAGCCGCGGCGGCGGCATTTCCATCGCCACCACCTCCGCCGGCCCCGCGCCGGCTGCGGCCGCGCCGGCCGCGCCCGCCCCGGCCCCTGCCGCCGCGCCGTCGGGCCCGCCCGCGGGCGCCGTCCCCTCGCCAATGGTCGGCACCGTCTATCTGTCGCCCGAACCGGGCAAGCCGCCCTTCATCAGCGTCGGCAAGACGGTGAAGGAAGGCGACACGCTCTTTATCGTGGAAGCGATGAAGACCATGAACGCGATCACCGCGCCCCGGGGCGGCACCGTCAAGGAAATCAGCGTCGGTGACGGCACGCCCGTCGAGTTCGGCCAGACACTCGCCGTCATCGCCTGATGTTCGAGAAAGTCCTCATCGCCAATCGCGGCGAAATCGCCCTTCGCGTCATCCGCGCCTGCAAGGAGATGGGCATCTCCACCGTGGCGATTCATTCCACGGCGGATTCGGATGCGATGCATGTGCGCCTTGCCGATGAGAGCGTCTGTGTCGGCCCGCCCGCAGCCGGCCAGTCCTATCTGAACATTCCGGCCATCATCGCCGCCTGCGAGATCACCGGCGCCGAAGCCATCCATCCCGGCTATGGCTTCCTGTCGGAGAACGCCAAGTTCGCCGACATCATCAAGGAACATGGCCTGACCTTCATCGGGCCCACGCCCGAACATATCCGCATGATGGGCGACAAGATCACCGCCAAGCAGACGGTGAAGGAACTGGGTATTCCCACCGTGCCGGGCTCGGACGGCGAAGTGCTGGATTCCAATGCCGCGGCAATCGCCGAAGAGATCGGCTATCCGGTCCTGATCAAGGCCACCGCCGGCGGCGGCGGCCGCGGCATGAAGGTCGCCAAGAATGCCGGCGAACTGTCTTTTGCCCTGTCACAGGCCCGTAGCGAAGCCAAGGCCGCCTTCGGCAATGACCAGGTCTATATGGAGAAGTATCTCCAGCGGCCGCGCCATATCGAAATCCAGATTCTGGCCGACAGTCACGGCCATGTCGTGCATCTGGGCGAGCGGGACTGCTCGCTGCAGCGCCGCCACCAGAAGGTCTGGGAAGAAGCCGGCAGCCCGGCGCTGAATGCGCAGGAGCGCGACGAGATCGGCGGCATCGTCACCAAGGCGCTGACCAAGCTGGGCTATCTGGGCGCCGGCACCATCGAGTTCCTCTACGAAGACGGCAAATTCTATTTCATCGAAATGAACACCCGCCTGCAGGTCGAGCATCCGGTAAGCGAAGCCATCACCGGCATCGACATCGTGCGCGAACAGATCCGCGTCGCCGCCGGTGCGCCGCTGGGCATCACCCAGAAGGACGTCATCTTCGAAGGCCATGCCATCGAGTGCCGCATCAATGCGGAAAACCCCTTCACCTTCCGCCCCTCGCCCGGCACCATCACCCAGTTCCACACCCCCGGCGGCCTGGGCGTGCGCTTCGATTCCGCGATCTATGCCGGCTACAAGATCCCACCCTATTACGACAGCCTGGTGGGCAAGCTGATCGTGCATGCGCGCAACCGCAACGAATGCCTGCTGCGCCTGCGCCGGGCGCTGGACGAACTGGTGGTGGGCGGCATCGAGACCACCATCCCGCTGTTCCAGCAATTGGTGCGCGAGCCCGACATCATCAATGGCGACTATTCCATCCATTGGTTGGAGAAGTACCTCGCCAAGCTGGGCCACTGATTTCGCGTCACCCCACCCCCTAGGTGAGGCCCTGTTTCTCGGCTAGAGTTCCCTCACAACAGCAATGGGAGGGAGTTAGGTCATGGGTTTTCTCGACAGATACGCATCCCAGATTTTGGGCATTACCCGCATCATGGCGGGTCTTTTGTTCCTGGCGCACGGCACCGCCAAGATGTTCAATTTCCCCGCCCGCGAAGGCTGGGACGGTTATAACCCGATGAGCCTGAGCGGGGCCGCGGGCGCCATCGAGGTGGTCGGCGGCGCGATGATCATCCTGGGCTTCTACAGCCGCCCGGCCGCCTTCATCTGCTCGGGCACCATGGCATTTGCCTATTTCATCGCCCATGCGCCGCAGAATTTCTTCCCCCTCCTCAACCGGGGCGACGCGGCGATCCTGTTCTGTTTCCTGTTCCTCTACATCGCCGCGGCCGGTCCCGGCGCCTTCTCGATCAACAAGAAGTAAGTCCGAAAAACGACGGTAACGCGCTGGCGGCATTTGCCGCCGGCGCGTTATGCTTTTGGGATGCACGGTCCCCGGCTGACGCCTGAAATCCTGCTGCGCGCCTATTCCGAAGGCCTGTTTCCCATGGCGGAACGGCGGGGCGATCCCACGCTCTACTGGGTCTCGCCGGAAAGGCGCGGCATTCTTCCGCTGGACGAATTCCACATCCCCCGCCGGCTGGCCCGCACCGTGCGGTCGCGCCATTTCACCGTCACCGCCGACCGCGCCTTCACCGATGTGATGCGCAGCTGCGCCGCGCCTGCCCCCGGACGCGAAGAAAGCTGGATCAACGAGGAGATTCTGCGGCTCTACACCGCGCTGCATGCCGGCGGCCATGCCCATTCCATCGAATGCTGGCAGGACGGCGAACTGGTGGGCGGTCTCTATGGCGTGCGCCTGGGCGCGGCCTTTTTCGGCGAAAGCATGTTCTCCCGCGCGCGCGACGCCAGCAAGGTGGCGCTGGTGCATCTGGTGGATGCGCTAAACCGCGGCGGTTTTGTGCTGCTCGACACCCAGTTCATCACCGCGCACCTGACGCAGTTCGGCGCGGTGGAAATCCCGCGGGCACAGTATCTGATGCTGCTCAACAAGGCGCTGGGCCGCGAAGCCATCTGGCCGCTGTTCTGATTTTAGGCGCGACGAACCCAGCACGCAAAAGGGCCGCGCCTACCGGCCCGCGCCCTCGGGAAGGGCCAGTATGCCTTCCTTGTCCGAAGAGTCCGGCGCCTGCACCTTGACCGGCGCGGTGGAATTGGTGGCCGCGACCTTGGCGGCATTGTTGTTGCAGCTGATCGCCCACACGTCATAGAGCGGATGCTCCACGCCATTCAGGCCGGGACTGGAGCCGTACATCCACCCCGAGAAGATCTTGCGCGCCGGCTGGTCGGGGCGGCGGTCCTCGATCTGCACAAAGGCGGCGGTTTCTGGCGTTTCGCTGGCCGGCGTGGAATAGCAGAAGCGGGCCGTGATGGTCAGGGTGGCGAACTTCACCTGCTTGCCGATCGGAGCGGTGATGGAGGTGGGACGGCCGGTAATCTTGTCCAGCCCCAGCATCATCAGCGCGGTGCCGCCTTGCGGCGCGGGCGGCGGCTGGGCCGGGCCCTCGCCCGGTGTGAGATTCATCGGCGGCTGATTGGGAATGGCAGGCTTTGGCGGGGCGGCAGGCTGGGCCACGGCCGCACCAGCAACCGCCATTGTCAGAGCTACCAGTGCGAGATGCTTCACGGACCGTCGCCAAGCGCCGGCGGCGCCGCGGGCTTGGGCGCGGCGGGCTGGCTGCCGGTGCCGCCGCCCGTGGCGAAACGGTTGACCAGGCCCATCACGTCGATCGAGCCCTGGGCGCTTTCGAAGAACGCACCCGACGCCATCATCTTGTTGTCACCGCCGGGGGTGATGGAAAGATACTGGCTGCCCAGGAAACCGGACGAGGTCACCATCACCGAGGAGTCGGTGGGAATCTTGATGTCCTCACGGACATTCATGTGCACCGTGACCAGATAGGTCTTGGGATCGAGCGTGAGGTCGGTGACGGTGCCGATCTTGATCCCGGCCAGCCGCACATCGGTGCCGATGCCCAGCCCGTCCACCTTGGGCATGCGGGCATTCACTTCATAGCCCGACAGGCTGCCGCTGCCGGTGCGGTTGTAGGTGAAAACCAGGAAGCCGATGGCCACGGCGACGACGATGGCGCCGATGATGGTTTCGGCGATGTTGTTCTGCTGCATAACGCGGGTGCTCATAATCAGTCGGGCTTCCAGGCCTGGTAATCGCCGGTGGCGGGCGGACGCAGGCCCCCGCGAGACAGGCTGCCGCCCGGCTTATACGCACCTTCGGTGCCGGTCAGGTTGGGCTGGTGCGGCATCTCAAAAGCGCGGGCCTTCAGGGGGGCGCGGGTCGGCGGCTCGGCATAGGTATGGTGCAGCCAGCCATGCCAGTCGGGCGGCACGCGGCTGGCCTCGACGGTGCCGTTGTAGAGCACCCAGCGGCGCGAGCCGTCCTTGTTCTGGTAGTAGCGGTTGCCGAAATCGTCCGTGCCCACCGGGCTGCCGGACAGCCAGGTGGTCAGCAGCGTCCCCCAGGTCGCGGAGTTCCACCAGGAAAAGATCATTTTGAAGAGCGACATGCGCGCGGCTCACGGATTCGCCCGGACTATAGGGGGCAAGGTGATTTTCCGCCAATGCTGCATTGCGTGAAATCCGGGCTTTTGGGCTTATCCCCAAACCATCCCAAGGCCTGCCCGGCCCTGTGACCAAAGGGAGCAAAAAAATATTTCGGAGCCTTAATCTTGAGCCCGCTTGACTCGCGGCTTTTTGGCCCGCTCCACAACCACAACATGTTGTGATTAAGACCTTCGTAACCACTATTGGCTTGCACCCCCCTTTGGCGCAGGTCCATACTTTGGGCCAGTCACCCTTCGTGACCACCAGATCTGGCGACGCCTTTCCCGCCGCAAAGTTCCTCAAAGGGCCTTTTGCGGGCGGGAAATTGTCCCCGAAACGGCAGGGCGAAAGGGCTGGGCCAGTCAGAACATCCATTTTCCCGGGGTTACCGCCATGCGCATTCGCCGTCATTTCACGGTTGAGGGTCATTCGCCGTACGAAGGCATCGCCTTCCGCAACGCCGGCAGCGAAATCCGCAACCCGGACGGCTCGATCGTCTTCGCCCAGAGCGACATCGAGGTTCCGGAAAGCTGGAGCCAGGTGGCCAGCGACGTGCTGGCGCAGAAGTATTTCCGCAAGGCCGGCGTTCCCAAGGCGCTGAAGCCGATGCCCGAGGAAGGCGTGCCGGAATTCCTCTGGCGCAAGCAGGCCACCAAGGACAGCAAGGAAACCACCGGCGAGAAGTCGGCCAAGCAGGTGTTCGACCGCATGGCCGGCACCTGGACCTATTGGGGCTGGAAGGGCGGCTATTTCGACGCCGAGACCGACGCCCGCGCCTTCTATGACGAACTCTGCCACATGCTGGCGTCGCAGAAATGCGCGCCCAACTCACCGCAATGGTTCAACACCGGCCTGCACTGGGCGTACGGGATCGATGGTCCCGGCCAGGGCCATTACTATGTCGATCACAAGAGCGGGCGGCTGACCAAATCCACCTCCGCCTACGAGCATCCCCAGCCCCATGCCTGCTTCATCCAGAGCGTCAAGGACGACCTGGTCAATGAAGGCGGCATCATGGATCTGTGGACCCGTGAGGCGCGGCTGTTCAAATACGGCTCGGGCACCGGCACCAATTTCTCGCCCCTGCGCGGCGTGGACGAAAAACTGTCGGGCGGCGGCAAGTCCTCCGGCCTGATGAGCTTCCTGAAGATCGGCGACCGCGCCGCCGGCGCCATCAAGTCGGGCGGCACCACCCGCCGCGCCGCCAAGATGGTGATCGTCGATGTCGACCATCCCGATATCGAGGACTTCATCGACTGGAAGGTGATCGAGGAACAGAAGGTTGCGGCCCTGGTGGCCGGTTCCAAGCTGGCGGAAAAGCACCTCAAGGCGGTGCTGAAGGCCTGCGTCAATTGCGAAGGCTCGGGCGGCGATTGCTACGACCCGCTGAAGAACCCGGCCCTGCGCCGCGAGATCAAGGCCGCGCGCAAGAGCATGATCCCGGACAATCTGATCGAGCGGGTGATCAGCTTCGCGCGTCAGGGCTACAAGGACATGGACTTCCGCACCTACGACACCGACTGGGACAGCGAAGCCTATACCTCGGTGGCGGGGCAGAATTCGAACAACACCGTGCGCGTGACCGACAGCTTCCTGAAAGCCGTGCTGGAAGACGATGACTGGCACCTGACCAACCGCGGCAGCGGCAAGATCGCCAAGACCGTGCGCGCCCGCGACCTGTGGGACAAGGTGTCCTATGCCGCCTGGGCCTGCGCCGATCCGGGCGTCCAGTTCCACACCAGCATCAACGACTGGCACACCTGCCCGGCGGGCGGCGAAATCCGCGCCTCCAATCCGTGCAGCGAATACATGTTCCTGGACGACACCGCCTGCAACCTGGCTTCCCTCAACCTGATGCAGTTCCGCAAGGGTGAAGGCATCAAGACCTTCGACGTTGAAGGTTTTGAGCATGGCGTGCGGCTGTGGACCATGGTGCTGGAAATCTCGGTGCTGATGGCGCAATTCCCTTCCAAGGAAATCGCCCAGCTCTCTTACGATTACCGCACCCTGGGCCTGGGCTTTGCCAATATCGGCGGGCTGTTGATGTCCGCGGGCATTCCCTATGATTCCCGCGAGGGCCGCGCCATGGCCGGCGCCATTTCCGCGCTGATGACCGGCGTGTCCTATGCCACCAGCGCCGAGATCGCCGGCGAACTGGGCGCCTTCCCCGAATATGCCGCCAACAAGGACGCGATGCTGCGGGTGATCCGCAACCATCGCCGCGCCGCCCATGGCGAGGAAAAGGGTTACGAGAAACTCGCCACCCTGCCCGTTCCGCTGGACCTGAAGGCGATTTCCGACAGCGAGTTGGCGGACGCCGCCAAGCGCGCCTGGGACGACGCCCTGAGCAAGGGCAAGGAGCATGGCTTCCGCAACGCCCAGGCCACCGTCATCGCCCCCACCGGCACCATCGGCCTGGTGATGGACTGCGACACCACCGGGGTCGAACCGGACTTCGCCCTGGTCAAGTTCAAGACCCTGGCGGGCGGCGGCTATTTCAAGATCATCAACCGCTGCGTCCCCGAAGCCCTGGCCAATCTGGGCTATGGCCAGGCGGAAATCGACGCCATCGTCGCCTATGCGGTGGGTCACGGCACACTGGAAGACTATCAGGGCCGGATCAACCTGGACGCCCTGCGCGGCAAGGGCTTTGGCGACGAGCAGATCGGCCAGATCGAGGCGGCGCTGGAAGCGGCCTTCGACATCCGCTTCGTCTTCAACAAGTACACGTTCGGCACCAAGTTCTGCACCCAGGTGCTGAAACTGGACGCGAGCGCCCTGGACGCGCCGGACTTCGACATGCTCAAGACGCTGGGCTTCTCCAAGGCCGATATCGACGCCGCCAACCTGCATGTCTGCGGCGCCATGAGCCTGGAAGGCGCGCCGTACCTGAAGGAACAGCATCTGCCGGTGTTCGATTGCGCCAATCCCTGCGGGCGCATCGGCAAGCGCGCGCTGAGCGTGGAGGCGCATATCCGCATGATGGCGGCGGTGCAGCCCTTCATCTCGGGCGCGATCTCCAAGACCATCAACATGGCCAACAGCGCCGCCGTCGCCGATTGCGGCGAGGCCTATATGCTGTCCTGGCGCCTGGGGCTGAAGGCCAATGCGCTGTACCGCGACGGCTCCAAGCTGAGCCAGCCGCTGGCCAGCCAGGTCTTCGCCTTTGCCGACGAGGAAGAAGACGACCTGATCCCCGACACCCCGCGTGCGCCCGCGCAGCAGACGGTGGTCACCGAGCGCATCGTCGAGCGGGTGATCGAGAAAATCCGCAGCCATGAACGCGAGCGCCTGCCCCACCGCCGCAAGAGCTACACCCAAAAGGCCATCGTCGGCGGCCACAAGGTCTATCTGCATACCGGCGAGTATGAAGACGGGCGGCTGGGCGAAATCTTCATCGACATGCACAAGGAAGGCGCCGCCTTCCGCAGCCTGATGAACAATTTCGCCATCGCCATCTCGGTCGGCCTGCAATATGGCGTGCCGCTGGAGGAATTCGTCGAGGCCTTCACCTTCACCCGCTTCGAACCGGCGGGCCTGGTGATCGGCAACGATTCCATCAAGAACGCGACCAGCGTGCTGGATTACATCTTCCGCGAACTGGGCGTGTCCTATCTGGGCCGCACCGACCTGGCCCATGTCGTGCCGTCTTCCGACGAAGACCTGGGCCGCAGCGGCGATGGCGGCACCCAGGAGGTGGCGATTTCCAGGCTGGCCTCCAGCGGCTACCTGCGTGGCCGCACCCAGATGGCGGTGGTGCGCGGCGGCGCGGCGCCCAAGATGCTGGCCGAGGAAGACCATCATTTCCAGCAAGGCGCCTTCGAGGCCGACAATGACCGGGACGAAGAGGCCGTGGACCTGTCGGAGATCCGCGCCAGCGTCGAGGCTTCCATCGCCTCGCCGGTCGGGGTTCAGGTCGCCCATATCGAAGCCGTGATGAGCAAGCCGCGCGAGACGCGGGCGGCGCGCGCCGCCGAGGCGCGGCTCAAGGGCTTTGAAGGCGACAATTGCGGCGCGTGCGGCAACTTCACCCTGGTGCGCAACGGCACCTGCATGAAGTGCAACACCTGCGGCTCCACCTCGGGCTGCTCATAACCCAAAGTTTTCAGTGGGCTGTCACAGGAAGGGCGCGGGAGCATGGTTCCCGCGCCCTTTTTGCATGGATAGAAAGGGCGACCCTGTCCGTTTCCGGCACATGGCCTATGTCCAGTCCAGCGCGCTTGAACAGGTTTCCTATGACGAAAAGGAACATGTCCTGCGTGCCAAATTCCGCGAATCGGGCCGCACCTATGCCTATCACCACGTTCCGCAGGAACTTTACGACGGCCTGATCTTCGCCGACTCGCTGGGCGCCTATTTCAACGCCCATATCCGCGATCAGTTCGAATATGAGGAAGTCGCGAACTAGGACGCAGCCGACGTCCAGATGGCGCACTCATGCGATGCAAAGGCGGCAGTTCCGCCTGTCACGGCCGGCTTAAACCCTTGGTAACCAAGGCGGGCCCACACTGCGCCTTATGCCCAGATGCGTCCTGTATGTCGCTGCCCTGATCGCCCTGGCTGTCGCCGGCCTGTGGACCGCGTCGGCCTTTGCCGCCGATCCCAAGGCGGTGGCGCGCATCCAGGCGGCCATCGTCGATTGCCCCGGCTGCAATCTCTCCGGCGCCGATCTTTCCAACACCTGCGTCAAGGAAAAGAACCTGCGCGGCGCCAACTTCGACGGCGCCAATGCCAGCCTGATGTGCATGTCGTTTGCCGATTTCACCAATGCCAGCTTTCGCGGCACCGATCTGGGGGCCGCGAACATGGCCGGCGCCAAAATGGACGGCGCCGACCTGACCGGGGCCAAGACCTCGATCACCTCGTTCCTGGGCACCGACCTTCGCAAAGTGAAGGGCCTGACCCAGGCGCAGCTCGATGTTGCCTGCAGCGATACGGCGACGAAATTGCCGCCCGGCCTGAAGATCAAGAGCTGCCAGTAATCTAGGTCTGCTGGGACTGGACCGCGCGGCGGAAGGCCAGCGGCTCGTCGATCATGTCGAACGGCTCCTTGGTCCCGCCAGTGCCGATCACCACGATGGTTCCGTAATTCAGCAATCGCGCCAGTATGCCCTGGCGGACTTCCACCGATTCCACCTTCGACATGTTGATCTCGATGGTCTGGCGCGAGATCAACCCCACCTTGATGATGACGCGGCGGTCGGTCACCGCGAACTCGCTGGTCCAGTGCCGTATCCAGGCGGCGGCCAGCATCACCACGCCAATCGCCAGCACCAGCAGACCAGCCACGGGCATCATGAACAAGCCGACTCCCAGCAGGATCACCACCGCGGGCGGCACAAACACGATTCCGTGAATGCGGGTCTGCAGGATGACCTGTTCGCCCGCCATGAGATTGCTTTCGACATACCCCATGGTGCGTCTTTCGCTTCCGATTTATTCCGCCGCTCCCTTCAGCGGATCGGGTTTCCAGCGCAGCACGGGCTTCCTCGCGGCTGCCGTCTCGTCCAGGCGGCGGCGCGGCGCCAGATGCGGCGCACCGGCAAAGCGCGCGGTCTGACCCGCACGGGCTTCGGTCGCCAGCGTGTGCAGCACATGGATGAAACGATCCAGCGAATGCTTGGATTCCGACTCCGTGGGTTCAATCAGCATCGCGCCATGCACCACCAGCGGGAAATACATGGTCATGGGGTGATAGCCCTCGTCGATCATCGCCTTGGCGAAATCCAGCGTGGTGACACCGGTGCCTTCCAGGAAACTGTCATCGAACAACGCCTCATGCATGCAGGGGCCGTCGCCGAACGGAGCGCTCATCACGTCTTTCAGGGAGGCCAGGATGTAATTGGCCGACAGCACCGCGTCTTCCGATGCCTGGCGCACGCCGTCGCGGCCATGGCTGAGCATGTAGGTCAAGGCGCGGGTGAACATGCCCATCTGGCCATGGAAGGCGCACATCCGTCCAAACGGCTTGGCGCCCTCCGGCACATCGGCCGCATCCTCGATCAGGCGCAGGCCGTCTTTTCCGGCCACCAGCAGCGGGATGGGGGCATAGGCCGCCAGCCGCTCCGACAGCACCACGGGACCGGCACCCGGACCGCCGCCGCCATGGGGCGTGGAGAAGGTCTTGTGCAGGTTGATGTGCATGGCGTCGATGCCCAGATCGCCCGGCCGCACCTTGCCGGCGATGGCGTTGAAGTTGGCGCCATCGCAATAGAAATAGGCGCCTGCCTCGTGCACCGCCTTGGCGATGTCCACGATCTCCCCTTCGAACAACCCGCAGGTGTTGGGATTGGTCAGCATGATCGCCGCCACGTCCGGACCCAGCTTGGCCTTCAGGGCCTCGGCATCGACCCGGCCATTGGGCTTGGCGGGCACTTCGTCCACCGTGAAACCCGCAAAGGCAGCGGTGGCGGGATTGGTGCCATGGGCCGATTCCGGCACCAGGATGCGCGGACGGGTTTCGCCGCGCGCCGCGATGGCGGCACGGATTGCCAGAAGGCCGCAAAGTTCGCCGTGTGCGCCAGCCTTGGGCGACATCGCCACGGCGGGCATGCCGGTCAGGGTGGTGAGCCAGTTCATCAACTGCGAAATGACTTCCAGCGCGCCCTGGGTGGTGGACTGCGGCGCCAGGGGATGCAGATCGCCGAAGCCCGGCAGCCGCGCCATTTTCTCGTTCAGACGCGGATTGTGCTTCATGGTGCATGAGCCCAGCGGGTACAGCCCGCTGTCAATCGCGTAATTCTTGCGCGACAGCCGCACATAATGGCGGATCACTTCGGGCTCGCTGAGGCCCGGCAGGCCTATGGCGCCACCCCGCCGCGCCCCGCCCAGGCGGGCATCGGAAATCTGCACGTCCGGCAGATCGACGCCGGTGGCGTTATGGCCCAGTTCAAAGATCAGGCCTTCTTCATGGTCCAGGCCGCTATCGCCGGAAATGGTCGCAATATGGTGCGGAAAGGCTTCGCCGGCGCCGCTGGGCCTGCCCTGATTGTTCATGCTCATCAGATTGCTTCCTTCAGCGCTGCAACCAGCGCATCGAAATCGTCATCGGTATTGGTTTCAGTGGCCGCCAGGATCAGCAGATTGTCCTGCCCCTTGAGCAGGCGCGAAGCGGGAACGCCCGCAATCACGCCTTTCTTCGCCAGCGCATCCACTACCGGCGCGGCCGCCCTGGGCAGCCGAAGCGTGAACTCGTTGAAGAAGGCACCCGTCACCAGCTCCACGCCCGGCAGCGCCGCCAGCCGGTCGGCCAGCGCCGAGGCCTTGGCATGGTTGAGCCGCGCCAGCCGCGTCAGGCCGTCTTCGCCCAGCAGCGACAGGTGAATGGTGAAAGCCAGCGTGCAGAGGCCCGAATTGGTGCAGATGTTGCTGGTCGCCTTTTCGCGGCGGATATGCTGCTCGCGGGTCGACAGCGTCAGCACAAAGCCCCGGCGGCCTTCGGCATCCACCGTCTCGCCGCACAACCGGCCCGGCATCTGGCGCAGGAATTTCTCGCGGGTGGCGAACAGGCCGACATAGGGTCCGCCAAAGTTCAGGCCATTGCCGATGCTCTGGCCTTCGGCGGCCACGATGTCGGCGCCCTGCGCGCCCGGCGGCTCCAAGAGGCCCAGCGACACGATCTCGGTCACCACCGCGATCAGCAGCGCGCCCTTGGCATGGGCGGCTTCGGCGATGGGCCTGAGATTCCGGATCAGCCCGAACACGTCCGGCGACTGCACCACCACGCAGGCGGTCTGGTCGTCGATCAGGGCGATGATGTCCTCGGCGCTGCCGGGCGTGACCGGCGTGCGCTCCACCGGGCCGAACAGCCCGGCCACGGTTTCGACGGTCTCGGCATAATGGGGATGCAACCCGCCCGACAGGATCGCCTTGCCGCGCTTGGTAATGCGCTGGGCCATCAGCACCGCTTCGGCCGTTGCGGTCGAGCCGTCATAGAGCGAGGCGTTGGCCACTTCCATGCCGGTCAGCAGCGCCACTTGGGTCTGGAATTCGAACAGATACTGCAGCGTGCCCTGCGCGATTTCCGGCTGGTAGGGCGTGTAGCTGGTGAGGAATTCCGAGCGCTGGATCAGGTGATCGACGGCGCTGGGCACATGATGCTTGTAGGCACCCGCGCCGCAGAAGAACGGCGCCGCCCCGGCGGCGATATTCTTCGCCGCCAGCTTCGACATGGCGCGGTCAACTTCCAATTCGCCCTGCGTATCGGGCAGGTTGAAAGCCGACAGCGGCACCACGGCGGACTTAGGCACATCGCGGAACAGGCTATCCACGTCCGGCGCGCCGATCTTGGCCAGCATGGCGCGGCGGTCGTCGGGGGTTAGCGGCAGATAGCGCATTACAGCGACTCCAGGAATTTCGCGTAGGCCGCCGCATCCATTAACTTGGCGAACTCGTCCTTGTTGCTGAGCTTCAGCTTGAAGAACCAGCCCTCGCCTTCCGGGTCTTCATTGACCTTGGAGGGCGCGGCTTCGAGCGCGCTGTTGGCCGTGGTGACGGTGCCGCCGGCCGGCGCGTAGATGTCGCTGGCCGCCTTGACGCTTTCCACCACCGCGGCTTCGCCGCCGGCGGCGACGGTCTTGCCGCTGGCCGGCAGTTCGACGAACACCACATCGCCCAGGCTTTCGGCGGCGTACTTGGTGATGCCGACCGTGGCCTCGTCGCCGTCCAGGCGGATCCATTCATGCTGATCGGTATAGCGGACTTCACTCATGGATAATCTCCTAGCGGCGATAGGTGTGAGGAACAAAAGGCATGGATGTGACAAGGGCGGGCATCGGCTTGCCGCGCACCATCAGGTCGAGCGCTGTGCCGTCGCTGGCGAAGGCGCTTTCGACATAGCCCATGGCCAGCGGCGCATTCAGGCTGGGGCCGAAGCCGCCGGATGTGACCTTGCCGATGATGCGGCCCGTCTTATCGGCGATCTGCGTACCCTCGCGGGCCGGGGCGCGGCCTTCGGGCCGGATACCGATCCGTCTGGTCGCCGGATTGTTCGCCAGTATCTTGTCGGCAGCAGGAAAATCCTTGGCTTCGCGGCGACGCTTGCCGATGGACCACATCAGCGCCGCTTCCGCCGGATCGACCGTCTCGTCCATGTCATGGCCGTAGAGGCAAAGCCCGGCCTCCAGGCGCAGACTGTCGCGCGCGCCCAGGCCGATGGGCAGCACTTCGACCTCGCGCAGCAGCGCGCGGGCGACCTTGTCTGCGTCGGCGCCTTCAATGGAAATCTCGAACCCGTCCTCGCCGGTATAACCGGTGCGGCTGATGATGGCCGGCGCGCCGGCGACCGTGGTGCGCACGATCCTCATGAACGTCAATTGGGATATACCGGGCGAATGGCGTTCCAGAACCTCGGCCGCCTTCGGGCCTTGCAGCGCCAGCAGCGCACGGTCCAGCCGCGGCGTCAGGGTGGCCGCGCCCTTCAGCTCTTGCGCGATATATTCGAAATCGCCTTCCTTGGTGCCGGCATTGACCACCAGATAAAGGTCCGGCTCGCCGGTCAGGCGCGCGAACATGAAATCGTCCTTGATGGTGCCGGTGCCGGTCAGCAACAACCCGTAGCGCTGCATGCCCTCTTTCAGGCCCGCAACATCGGCAGGGGTAATGCGCTCCAGCGCGCCCGTGTCGCCCGACAGGAAGGCCTGGCCCATGTGCGAGACGTCGAACAGCCCCGCCTTTTCGCGGGTGTGCAGATGTTCTTTCAGCACGCCGGCCGGATACTGCACCGGCATCTCGTAACCGGCGAACGGCACCATCTTCGCGCCCAGCTCGAGATGGAGGGCGTAAAGCGGCGTGCGGCGCAAATTGTCAGTCGAAGATGTCATACCGGTCCCGATGCAAGAGTGCGCGCCCTCATGAGCGCGACCCCTCTGTCATGGGACCTGAGAGATTTCCCCGGCCCTTCTTCAATAAGAAGATTGGCCAGGTTACCCCTTCGGTGGAGGCCGCCTTAACAGCCTCGCTTTCCAGAAGTTCATCACCCGATCGCGGTCCTTTTGCCTGAGAGTTTCCGGGGCGGTTGCTCCTTCGGCGGCAATTCTTGTTGCTCTCTCCCGCGAGGGATCGTGTGCTGGCCAACCCCATGGCGCCTTCAGGCGGACGGGGATGTTGCAGAGCATCATAAGGAGGGGTCTAGCTGAGTCAACGAAACCGGCCAATCGGCCGCAGTTACTCACATTCTTTCAGGAACTTCGATGCCCAAAAGGTCCAAAACCCGGGTCAGGACCGCCAAAACCAGGGCGCAAAGCCCCAGCCGGGCCGCCCGCAGGCCCAGGTCGCTTTCCGACAGCACATGATGCTCGCTGTAGAAGCGGCTGAAATTCTGCGCCAGCTCGAAGGCATATTCGCACAGCATGTTGGGCGCGCGTTTTTCCTCGGCGCTGGCCAGCAGATCGCCCAATGACAGCAGTTGCAGGATCAGCCGGCGTTCCTCCGGCGAATGAATTGCCGGGGCGCCGACTGCGTGGCCCTGCTCTTTCGCCTTACGCAGCATCGACTGGATGCGCACCGCCGCATATTGCAGGTAAGGCCCGGTCTTGCCCTCGAACTTCGAGAACCGTTCCAGGTCGAAAATGTAATCGGTGGTTCGATGGTTGGAGAGATCGGCAAACTTGATGGTGGCGATGCCGACCTTGCGCGCGATTTCATTGCGCTCTTCGGCCGAATAATCCGCGCCGATCCCCTGCTCCGCCAACCGCTTTTCCGCTTCCGCCTTGCCCATCTCGATCAGGTCGTAAAGCTTCATCGCCCCGCCGGCGCGGGTCTTGAACGGCTTGCCGTCGGGGCCGTTCATCGTGCCGTAGCCGACATGCTCCAGATGGGCGCGGCCCGCCAGCTTCGCCTTTTGCGCAGCGCGGAACACCTGCTCGAAATGGCCATGCTGGCGATGATCCACCACATACAGGATCAGTTCGGGATCGTAGTCGCGCACCCGCTCGATCACGGTGGCCAGGTCGGTGGTGCCGTACAGCACGCCGCCCTCCGACTTGACCAGGATCAGCGGCGGCATCGGTTTCTTGTCGTCATCGCGGGCCACCGGCACCACGACAGCGCCTTCGCTGACTTCGGTGAGGCCGCGCGACTTGAGGTCTTCCAGCATGGGCCCGATCAGCGCATCGACGCTGGATTCCCCGTTCCACAGATCGAACGTCACGCCCAGCGCGCCGAACTCGCGCGTCAGACCCACTTCCGTGACCTTGACGAAATGCCGCCACAGCGCGCGATAGCCCACGCGGCCCGCCTGCAAATCCACCGTGGCGCGGCGGGCCGCTTCCAGCCGCGCCGGATCGGCCTTGCAGGCCGCCGAGGCGCGCGGATAGATCGTTTCCAGATCCTCCATGCTGACCGGCGATTCATCGGGATAAGGCCCGACCACATTGGGATCGAAATAGATCGGCGCGATGCCCATGATCTCGATCTCGGTGATCAACTGGCCCATCTGCAGGCCCCAGTCGCCCAGATGCACGTCGCTGACGACCTTCCAGCCATTGGCGCGGTACAGCCGCTGCAGGCAGTCACCGATGATGGTAGAGCGCAGGTGATGCACCGCCATTGGCTTGGCGATATTGGGACCGCCGAAATCCAGCACCAGCGTCTTGCCCGCGCCGGTGCCCGGCGCGCCAAGCGTCTTGTCGTTCACCAGCACACCGGCCCGCGCGTCCAGCGCCGCATCGGTCAGATCGAGGTTCAAGAAACCGGGACCGGCGATCTCGACCTTGGCGAATATCGGTTCGGCCTTGAGACGGGCGGCGATCTTTTCGGCGATGGCGCGGGGATTGGCCTTGGCGGCTTTTGCCGCCGCCAGCGCGCCGTTGCATTGAAACTGCGCCAGGTCGGGCCGGTCGGACACCGCGACACGGCCGAAACTTTCCGCCAAGCCTTCGGCGGCGAACGCCGCGCCGGCAATCCGCGACAGGTCGGCCGCGAGAGAACTCATTGCTGGTAGCGGCCCTTGGCCTTGGTATAGGCGATCTGCTGGTCGGTCATCTGGAACCCGGCCAGCAACTGGTAGTTCCAGGGCAGCTTGCCATTGTCGATCTTGATGCGGGTCTGGTTGGGCGCATGCTTGATCACGCTGATGGCGGCGCCCGGCGCGAAGGAAAAGTTCAGCGTGTAGGCATGCTTGGCGTAGATCCGCGAGCCTTCATGCACCACCACGAAATAGGGCACCGAATAGGATGCGCCCGCGGTCGAGGGCGCGCGGACGGCGCGGAAGGTCAGGTCGAGCGAGGCGCGCACGACTTGGGTGCTGTTGTTGTAGACGCAGTCGGCTTCAGCCCGGTCCAGCGACACGGTGTAAAGTTCGTTGGCCAGGTCGGGCGTGGTGCCGGGCCGGAACATCGTCACCTGCGCCGTGTCGTTCAGGATCGCCGGAATCGGGCAGACCGTGATCTTCTGGCTGCAGCCCAGCAGCGGCACAGCAAAGAGGGCCAGCAGGCCCAGGATACGGAGACTCTTCAACGCTGTTCTTCCTTGCATGCGCTTGACTTTTGCCCGCCCGGGCCCGACTTCTCCCAGCCGCCGATTTGGGCGCGGACCATAGCCAAGCAGACCCCCGATGGAAAGCACAGAACGCCGAAAAAGCCAAGCTTTCCGCGATTTTAGCCGGGGAGCCTGAACCAGATGGCCGTCTATACCGAAGTCAGTTTCGAGGAGCTGGAACGGCTGCTGGAGCAGTATGATATCGGCCAGCCCCTGTCCTTCAAGGGCATCGCCGAAGGCATCGAGAATTCCAATTTCTACCTGCAGACCGACCGGGGCGCCTTCATCCTCACCCTGTACGAGAAGCGGGTGAGCCCCGATGACCTGCCTTTCTTCCTGGGCCTGATGGAGCATCTGGCCGAGCGGGGCCTGCACTGCCCGCTTCCGGTCAAGACCAATGACGGCAAGTCGCTGGTCAGCCTGAACCGCCGCCATGCCGCCATCGTCACTTTCCTGACCGGCATCGCGCTGCGCCGTCCCGACGCCGCGCACTGCGCTGCCGCCGCCACGGTCATGGCCCAGCTGCACAAGGCACAGGAAGGCTTTGCCCTGAGCCGCGCCAACGCGCTCGGCCCCAGCGGCTGGCGGCCGCTGGCCGAGGCCATTCATGGCGCCGATACCATCGAGGACGGCCTGGCAGTGATGATTTCCAGTTCGCTGGACGAACTGGTGACCGGCTGGCCCACCGGCCTGCCCAGCGGCGTCATTCACGCCGACTATTTCCCCGACAATGTCCTGTTCGTGCAGGACCAGGTGGGCGGGGTGATCGACTTCTATTTCGCCTGCAACGATTTCTATGTCTACGACCTGGCGATCATGCTCAACAGCTGGTGCTTCGAACTGGACGGCAGCTACAACATCACCAAGGGCCAGGCGGTGATCCAGGCCTATCGCGCCGCCCGCCCGCTCAGCGAAGCGGAAATCGCCGCCCTGCCCGTCCTGATGCGCGGCGCGGCGCTGCGATTCCTGCTGACGCGTACGTTCGACTGGCTGAACCCCGATCCCAATGCGCTGGTGCGCCCCAAGGACCCGCGCGAATATTCCAAGAAGCTGCGCTTCCACAACAAGGTGAAGCACGCGCGGGAATACGGGCTTTGATCGACCTTTTCACCGATGGCGCCTGTTCCGGTAATCCGGGACCCGGCGGGTGGGGCGCGATCCTGCGCAGCGGCCATCACGAAAAGGAATTGTCGGGCGGCGAGAAGGCCACCACCAACAACCGCATGGAACTGATGGCGGTGATCGAAGGCCTGAAGGCGCTGAAGCAGAAAAGCGCCGTCACCGTCCACACCGACTCCCGCTATGTGATGGACGGGGCGTCGAAATGGATTTTCGGCTGGAAGAAAAAGGGCTGGAAAACCGCCGACAAGAAGCCGGTCAAGAACGAAGACCTGTGGCGCATCCTGGATGATGAAATCGCCAAACACGATGTCCATTGGATCTGGGTGCCCGGTCACTCCGGCCATCCCGAAAATGAAAGAGCGGACCAATTAGCGCGGGATGCTATCCCGCGCTAATCCATAGTCTTACGGCAGCTGGGTAATGATGTGCTCAGCGCTGGATACTTCGAACGCGCCCGGCTCTTCCACATTCACCGTCTTCACCACGCCATTGTCCACGATCATGGAATAGCGCTGGCTGCGCTGGCCCATGCCGAACTTGCTGGCGTCGAATTCCAGGCCCAGGGCGCGAGTAAAGTCGCCATTGCCATCGGCCAGCATGTGAACCTTGCCTTCGGCCTTCTGGTCCTTGCACCAGGCGCCCATCACGAAGGCGTCATTGACCGAGACGCAGGCGATGGCGTCGACGCCCTTGGCCTTCAGCGTGTCGTAGTTGGCGACAAAGCCGGGCACATGCTTGGCCGAGCAGGTCGGGGTGAACGCGCCGGGCAGCGCGAACAGCGCCACCTTCTTGCCGGCGAAGAAGCTGTCGGTGCTGACGGGCGTGGGCTTGCCGTCCTGCATTTCCATCAGGGTGGCGGACGGAATCTTGTCCCCGGCTTTGATCGTCATATGCGGTCTCCTTGGGTTAGCCCAGTTCGGGGGCGGCTGCGGTGTTGTAATGCCTGGCGATGTATTCCAGTGCCCCGGCGCCGTCGAGCGCGGGCGAAAAATAGTAGCCCTGGCCGAATTCGCAGCCGATCCGGGCGAGGAACTGGGCATCGGCTTCGCTTTCAATGCCTTCGGCGACCACCGCGCGCTTGAGCTCATGTGCCATGGCGACGATCCCCGACAGCACCACTTCGCCGTCGGTGTCGATGTCGGTGCCGCCGTGCCGGGCCAGGAAGCTCTTGTCGATCTTGACCGTGTCCACCGGCAAGGTGCGGAACTCGCTCAGGGTGGAGGCGCCGGTGCCGAAATCGTCGATCGAAAGCCCGGCGCCGGCATCGCGGATGCGCCCCATGATCTGGGGAAGCTTGGGGTCCGAGGCGATGGCGCTTTCGGTGATCTCGAGGTTCAGCGTGCCCGGTGCGATGCCGCTGCCCGACAGGATGGTCCTGAGCAACGCTTCGAAGCCCGCGTCTTTCAACTGGCGGCGGGAAAAATTGACGCTGACGAACAAGGGTGGCTTCAGCGGGAAGTAACGCTGCCAATGGGCCAGATCGGTGGCGGCGCGCTCCAGCGCGAAACGGCCCAGGCCGACAATCAACCCTGTCTCTTCGGAATGGGCGATGAAGTCGCCCGGCGAGATCAGTCCCTTGACCGGATGCTGCCAGCGCAGCAGCGCCTCGAACCCGGCCACGCTGCGGTCGGAAAGCCGGATGATGGGCTGATAGAAGACGTCGAGCTGGTCGGACGCCAGCGCGTGGCGCAGCTCGCTTTCCAGCGCCACGCTGTCACCCGGCGCCAAGGTCTCCAGGTCGGTGGAATAGACGCGGGCACAGGCCCCGCCCTGCCGCTTGGCGGAAATCAGCGCCAGTTCGGCATTCTTGATCAGGGCCAGAGGATCTTCGCTTTGCGCCCCGGAAGCCAGGCCGATGCTGCAGGGCGCGAACACTTCGCGGCCCTCGACGCTGTAGGGCTTGCCGCAGACTTCCGCCAGGGCATTGCCGATGGGCTGGGGCGCGCGGCGCGGATTGGCAAAGAGAAAGGCGAAGCTGTCGCCGCCGGTGCGGAAAATCTGCGCCGGTTCGCCCAGCCCGGTCAGGCGCTGCGCCACCTGCTGCAAGATCGCATCGGCGCCGCGGTCGCCCAGGCTGGCATGGATAGCCTTGAAGCGGTCGATGTCGAGAAGGGCGAACAGGGACTTTTCGAAGCCCTCGCCGAGCGCATCCAGCGCTTCCATCAGCGCCACCCGGTTGCCCAGCCCCGTCAGCGCATCGCGCGGCAGCGCGGCCTCGCGCTTGCGTTCGCTTTCCGCCGTCTGGGCGGCGAACTCGGCTTCCTTACGCTGGGTGATGTCCGAGAGCAGACCCAGGCAGTCGGAAGGCACTTCCTGTTCGCTGACGATGGTGGCGCGCAATTCCAGCCAGCGATAGGGACCGCTGCCGCCCCGGGCGCGGAATTCCAGCCGGAACGCCAGGCCGGGACGATGGCGATACTCTTCCAGAGCGCGCGAATAGACCTCGCGGTCCTCGGGATGGACATGGGCGATCCAGTCGCCATGGCTGAGCGTGGTTTCATGCACGCTGAGGCCGATCATCTGGGCTGCTTCCGGCGACAGGGTGAGAAGCCCGGCGCGGAAATCCATGTCGAACACGCCCTGATGCGATGCGCCGATGGCGGCACGCGCCAGGCTGTTCAGCGGCGCCATATGGTCGATCACGGTCTCGGCAGTCGCGGGCGCCTGGGCCTCGAGCAGCTTGGCGGCATAGGAACCGTGCAGGAAGGGCAGCACCGCGATTTCCTCGCTGGCGATCACGGCCAGCGCCAGGAGGATCGCGCCCGCCGCGGCAAAGCCGCCCGTCGCCGCCGGGCCGGTGAGATTTTCGCCCAAGCCGCCGACCGCCATCACCGCAGCCGCCAGCGCCACCAGCGCAAAGGCCGCGGCGCTGGGCGCGATCACCTGCGCCGCCTTGTGGCCATGGCGGCCCGCGAAGAACAGGTAGCCGGCGACCGCCAGGCTGCCCAGCACGATGGTCACATTGGTCAGGACCGTCGCGGCGGGAAGCCCGACATAGGCCATGGCGCCCAGCGCGATCAGCCCATAGAGCGTGCGATGAAAGTGCTTTTCATACCTGGGCCAGATTTCACGAATGGGAATGATGGCATTGGCCAGCCGCGCGCCGGCCGCCAGCGCCAGCACCGTCAGGAACGCCGACAGGCCGTATGGCCCGCCATATCCGGTGGCCAGACTGCCGTCGAACATGCCGGTACCGGAAAGCCAGGCGAGCAGCAGCAACAACAGCGTCAGCGATACCCAGCGCGGCGCGGCATGGCCGATCAGGACCGCCAACCCGCCGGTGATCAGCGCGGCGGCGGCAATCAGCGCGCCGACCGCGGTGATGAAAATCGCAAGCTGGCGGTTGTGGGACGACAGCGCCGGCTCGGTCCAGGCAAACAGCGCCGGCGGAGTCGCCGCGGCGCCAACACGGATCGCCAGCCGCACCGTCGAGACCGGCGGCACGATCACCCGCCAGGCGCGGCGGCCATAGGCGGAGGCGGTTTCCACAACTGTGCCCGAATCCGACCCCGCCAGGGCCATGATCGAGGGGCGCATCGGCTTGGGCAGCAGCGCCAGGGCGCTGCGCGGCGGCTGGCCCGCCAGCAGCACGCGGGTGGCGGGACGCACCGAGTCATTGGTGACCTGGACAAAATACCAGCTCGAGCCGTCGGTCTCGGCGCTGCCGGGGGCGCGGTCGGGGATCAGCGACGATTTCAGATCGAGCACATTCTGGTTGCTGCCGAAATTGATCGGCGGCGGCGCGGGCGGCGAAGCCGGCGGCTTTGCCGGCTGCGCATGCGCTGCTGCCGCGTACGCCGCGAGCGCGAAACAGAACACAGCGATGCGGCGAAGTCTCGTCATGTGTCTCTTACGGCGGGTTGTGCGAAATCGCGCGCTAACCTAGCTGCGCTTCTTCTTTCAGCAAAGCAAATAGCAGGTGATCGGCCCATTCCCCATTGATCAACAGGTAACGCCGCGCCAGACCTTCCTGGCGAAAGCCCACCCGCGTGAGCAAATTCTTAGACGCGTCATTGTCCGTCAGGCAGGCGGCTTCGATGCGGTGCAGCCCCAAAGTGCGGAAGACGAAGGGCAGCAGCGCCCTCAGCGCACCCGTCATGTAGCCCTGGCGGGCGAACTGCGAACCGATCCAGTAGCCCAGGGTGCAGCATTGGGTGACGCCGCGGCGCACATTGGATATCGTGCAGCCACCCACCAGCGCATTGTCGCTTTCGCGCAGCACGAAGAAGACATAGGCGGAGTCGAGCCGCGTTTCCTTCTGATAGCGTTTGATGCGGCGGCGGAAAGCGCCGCGCGTCAGTTCGTCATCGGCCCAGACCGGTTCCCAGGGCGTAAGGAATTCGCGGCTCTCGGCGCGCAGCTTCGCCCAGACGGGAAAATCGGCCATGCGGGGATAGCGAAGATAAATCCCCTCGCCGCGGATCACCGGCTGCTGGCCGCCAGGGAAAGTGAGCCCGCGCATGAAGGCGATTGGACTGGTTTTGGCGAAGGCAGCTTTGACCATTATTCGGCTGCGTCCGCGAGGCTGCTTGAATCTTTGGCGCCGAACCGCCGCGCGAATGTGGGATGGCTCTCCAGCTTCTTCACCGGTCCCAGTGCGGCGATGGTGGGCGAGGCGCCCTGCATCACCCGGGCGGCGAAGCCCTTCACCGCCGCGGCGTCGATTGCGTCCAGCTGGGCGACAATTTCCGCCGCCGTCTGCACACGGCCCAGCGCGAAGAGCTGTCCGGCAATCTGTTCGGCGCGCGTGCCAGGGCGCTCCATGCCCATCAGCAGCGAGACCTTGAGCTGGGCACGGGCGCGGCTGACTTCGGCTTCGGTGAGGTTTCCGGCAATGGCTTCCATCTCGCCGGCAATGACGGCGGAGATTTCGGCCGCCTCGCTTTCGCCGGTGCCGGCATAGACGCCCAGAAATCCGGAATCCTGGAAGCCGTTGGAGAAAGCATAGATGGAATAGCAAAGGCCGCGCTTCTCGCGCGCCTCCTGGAACAGGCGCGAGGAGGTGCCGCCGCCCAGCGCGGTGGCATAGATCTGCGCCACGAAATAATCCGGGTCGGAATTGGACAGGCCGGGAAAGGCATAGGCGACATGCGCCTGTTCCAGATCCTGCACTTCGCGGAAATCGCCGCCGGTATAATGCGCCGGGACAGGTGCGGACACCTTGCCCTGGGCAAGACCGCCGCATTTGTCCTGCGCGAGCTTGACGATCTCGTCATGGCGTACCGCGCCCGAGGCGATCAGCGTCATGCCGCCGGTGCGGTACTGCGAGGCCATATAGGCCTTCAGCGTGTCCGGGTTGAAGGCGGTGACGGTCTTTTCCTCGCCCAGGATCGACCAGCCCAGCGGCTGGCCGGCAAAGATGGCCGCTTGCAGATGGTCGAACACGATGTCGTCGGGCGTATCGCGCACCTGCCCCAGCTCCTGCAGCACGACCTGGCGCTCGCGCTCCAGCTCGGCAGGCTCGAAGGCCGGGTTGGTGAGAATGTCGCCGATCATGTCCAGCGCCAGCGGCACATCTTCCTTCAGCACGCGGGCATGGAAGGCGGTCTGCTCGCGGCTGGTATAGGCGTTGAGCACGCCGCCCACCGCCTCGATCTCCTCGGCGATCTGGCGGGCGCTGCGCGTGGCGGTGCCCTTGAAGGCCATATGTTCGAGCATGTGCGAGACGCCCATCTGGGCGGGCGCCTCGTTGCGGCTGCCGGTGTCGACCCAGATGCCCAGGGCGACGCTTTCGATCCCGGGCATGGGATCGCTCACTACCGTCAAGCCATTGGAAAGTTTGGAGATTTCCAGGGTCATCCCGCCAGTCTAGAAGAGATGAATTGCTTTATCAAAGCAGGCTCAGCCTTGAGGATTTCGAGCTTTTCCGGGAGGTTCTTCAGCCCCGCCAGGCGCCTCGGCTCGGGCGGCGGCGACCCGATCGCCTGGCTGACGGCATCAGGAAATTTGGCCGGATGGGCGGTGGACAGCACCACCACCGGCGACGGCACCGATCCAAGTTTGCGCGCGGCGGCGACACCCACGGCGGTGTGGGGATCGATGATGCGGCCCGTCTCCTTGTGCACGGCGGCGATGGCGTCGCGGGTCTGGGTATCGTCACTGGCGAAGGCGCTGTAGCGCGCGCGCAGGTCCTGGAGCACACCCGGCGGCAGTTCCAGCTTGCGGCTGCGGGAGAAATCACTCATCGCGGCGGCGGTCCAGTCGGGATCACGCCCCGAGGCTTCGAACAAAGCGCGCTCGAAATTCGACGCCACCTGGATGTCCATCGACGGGCTCAGCGTGGCATGGCTGGCGCCGGCGGCATAGACGCCCTCGTTCAGGGCACGGGCCATGATGTCGTTGGCATTGGTGGCGATCACCAGGCGCGCCACATCCAGCCCCATGCGGCTTGCAGCTTCGCCGGCGAAGATGTCGCCGAAATTTCCCGTGGGAACCACGAAGGTCGCGGGACGTCCCAGCGCGGCGGCGGCGGTGAAGTAATAGACGCACTGCGCCGCGATGCGGGCAAAGTTGATCGAATTCACCGCCGTCAGGCTGATCTGGTCGGCAAAGGCGGTATCGGAAAACAGCAGCTTCACGATGGACTGGGCGTCGTCGAAACTGCCTTCCAGCGCGATGTTGTGAACATTGGCGTGCGCCGATGTCGTCATCTGCAGCCGCTGCACATCGCTGACGCGACCCCTGGGGTGCATCACAAAGACATTGATATTGGGAAGACCGCCCAGCGCCGCAATCGCCGCCGAGCCGGTATCGCCCGAAGTCGCCGCCACGATGGTGGCGCGACCGCCGCGCTTGGCGAGCGCCCGGCTGAACAACTGTCCCAGAACCTGCAGCGCAATGTCCTTGAAGGCCAGCGTCGGGCCGTGGAACAGCTCCAGCAGATACTGGCCGTTGCCGATATCCACCAGCGGCGCAATCTCCGGCGCATCAAAATCGGAATAGGCCGCCTCGACGGCTTCGCGCAGCTCGCCGTCGCTGAACGAACCGGCGGTGAAGCGCGACAGGATGGTGAAGGCCACGTCCTGGTAGCGCTGGCCCTTGAAGGTGGCGATCTCGGCCTTGGAGATTTGGGGCCAGCGCTGCGGCAGATAGAGGCCGCCATCGGGGGCAAGGCCCGCCAGCAGGACGTCGGAAAAGGATGTCTGGGGCGCCTGCCCGCGGGTGGAAATGAACTGCATGTCGGGGGCGGTTATAGGGCGGGAATCCGCGCCAAACCACCTATTTGAGGCTGATCCGGTTCCTGGAAATATGGAAGGCCAGCCAGATACATAGCAGGGCCGCCGCCAGGGCGAACCAGGTCACGGCATAGCCCAGATGCTGGTTGCGGAAACTGACCACCGTGCCGCCGCCCTGGGGCCAGCCGCCGGGGTTGGGTGTTGCGTCCGCCTCGACCACCACCGGGGCTGCCAGCCGCACGCCGGCGGCGGCAGCCATGGCGGTCACGTCGCGGGCGTACCAGATGCGGCTTTTCAGGTCGGGCGGCGGGGTGAAGCCGCTGGCCGCATCGGGCGTGCGCCACACCCCCGTCACCCGGGTGGGGCCCTCGACATTGCCCGCCGCGCGGCTTTCGGGATCGAGCTTCTCCTTGGGAATCGCGCCCCGGTCCACCATCAGTACCCGCCCGTCCTCGAGGCGAAATGGCGTCAGCACATGATAGACCGCCGCCCCGCCCGTGGTGGCGAAGGCATAGGATTCGCGGGTGTGATCAAATACGCCCCGCAGGGTGACCCGGTGATATTGCGCGTCCTCGCGCGGCAGCTTCAGCGCTTCGTCCAGCGACAGCGGCGCGGCGGTCATGTTGGCCTCAACCTGCGCGATCAGTCCCAGCTTCCAGTTCAGCCGCTCGAGCTGCCAGAAGCCCAGCCCGCACAGGATGGCAAACACGACAGCCACGGCGATGGTGAAACCGGGATAGGGACGGAAGGTCATTCGACCCGCCCCTCGCCTGCCTTGTGCTTGTACTGCAGCACCAGCAGCGCCGATTTGGACAGTCGCAGGAAAATCGCGGTCAGAAGACAGATCAGCGGAATCCACAAGACGGCATGGACCCACAAGGGTGGCAGGAATCTGAACTCCACCCACAGCGCCAGGCCGCAGACGATGGCGCCGACAATCAGGATGCCGAACACCGCCGGGCCGTCGCCGGCATCGAACATGGCGTAGTCCAGCGCGCAGGCCGGGCACTCTTTCTTGAGCGAGATATAGCCGTCAAACAACGGCCCCTGCCCGCAACGCGGACAGAGGCCGGAGATGATTGCTTTGGCGGTGGCGGTCAGTGCGTAACCGCGCCTGCGCCCCACACATAGATGCAGGCAAACAGGAACAGCCACACCACGTCCACGAAGTGCCAGTACCAGGCCGCCGCCTCGAAGCCGAAGTGGCGTTCCGGCGTGAAGTGGCCGGCCATGGCGCGGAACAGGCAGACGATCAGGAAGATGGTACCGACGATGACATGGAAGCCGTGGAAACCGGTGGCCATGAAGAAGTTGGAGCCATAGATCGCGCCCATATTGCCGGCGCCGCTCGTCAGCACCGCGTGGCTGGCCTGGGTAAAGGGCTCCAGTGCCAGGCCGCCGTTAAAGCCGAAGGTGAAGGGCGCGTGGATATACTCGTAGGCCTGCACGGCGGAGAAGGCCAGGCCCAGGATCACGGTCAGGGCAAGGCCCTGCACCGCGCCCTTCTTGTCGCCGGTCTGGATGGCATGGTGCGCCCAGGTCACGGTGGTGCCCGAGGTCAGCAGGATCAGCGTGTTGAGCAGCGGCAGGTGCCAGGGATCCAGGGTGATGATGCCGGCGGGCGGCCAGGAGGCCACCGACACGTCGGCATGGAAGATCGCGGTGTTGAAGAAGGCCCAGAACCAGGCGACGAAGAACATCACTTCCGAGGCGATAAACAGCAGCATGCCGTAGCGCAGGTGCAGCTTCACCACCGGGGTGTGGTTGCCCAGCACGACCGATTCCTTGATCACGTCGCGCCACCAGCCGAGCATGGTGTAGAGCACGATGCCCAGGCCGACGAAGAAGATCCACGGCGTGCCGTTCACCGGCAGGCCCCAGAAGCGGGTGTAATCCGCATGCATCCAGAAGACGGCGCCGACCATCATGACGAAGGCGCCGATCGAGCCGACCACGGGCCAGGGGCTGGGATCGACCAGGTGATAATCGTGCTTCACATCGCTGCTCATGATCAAAGCCCCTTTATTGGCCGGAATGTTCGCGCCACTGCACGATCGACATCAGAAAAAACAACACGGCGACCCCGGCCAGCATCAGCGCCAGGGCGATATTGCGTTTGCGGCGTTCTATGGCCCATCGCTCCTGGTCCTTCATAGCGCCATGGCCGGAAGCCCGATCAGCTTCTCGGCGATGAGAGCCGCGAACAGGGCCGTCAGATAGACCAGCGACACGCCGAACAGGCGGCGGGCAGCAGGCTCCTTAACGTCGTCGCTCTCGCGATACACGCCGATGGCGGCCCACAGGAACCACGCACCCGTGCCGGCGGCGGCGGCCAGATACAGCGCGCCCGCGAAACCCAGCATGGCGGGGGCGACGCCCAGCGGCACCAGGGCGATGGTGTAAAGCAGGATTTGCAGACGGGTATGGGGCTTGCCCTTCACGACGGGCAGCATCGGCACGCCGGCGCGGGCATAATCGTCCGAACGCCACAGCGACAGCGCCCAAAAATGCGGCGGCGTCCACATGAAGATGATCGCCACCAGCAGCAGCGGCGCCATGGACAAATCGCCCGTCACCGCGGCCCAGCCGATCGCGGGCGGCAAGGCGCCGGACAAGCCGCCGATCACGATGTTCTGGGCCGTGCGACGCTTGAGCCAGAGCGTATAGACCACGACATAGAAGAAGACGGTGAAAGCCAGAAGCCCGGCCGCCATGAAGTTCACGAACAGGCCCATGGTGGCCACCGCGCCGATCGACAGCGTCCAGCCGAAGATCAATGCTTCGTCTCGTCCGATATGGCCCATGGGAATGGGCCGCTTGGCGGTACGGGTCATCAGTCCGTCGATATCGCTGTCATACGCCATGTTGAGGCACCCGCTCGCCCCCGCAGCCACCGCGATGCAAAGCAACGCGGTGAAGGCGGTAAGCGGGTGCACCGACCCCGGCGCGGCCACGATGCCGGCCAGCCCCGTGAAGATCACCAGCGACATCACGCGCGGCTTCAACAGCGCGAGGAAGTCGCCGACGGTCGTAACAGGCTGATGTGTCAGCGAAAGCGACATCTATTACTTGATCCGCGGCAGTTCGTTGAACTGGTGGAAGGGCGGCGGCGAAGGCAGCGTCCACTCCAGGGTCGTGGCGCCCACGCCCCAGGGATTGTCGCCGGCCTTGCGCTTCTTCACGAAGGCTTCCGCCACCATGAACAGGAAGATCAGCACACCGAAGCCCGCAATGAAGGCGCCATAGGAGGCGACTTCGTTCCAGCCCGCAAAGGCGTCCGGATAGTCGACATAGCGGCGCGGCATGCCCTGCAGTCCCAGGAAGTGCATCGGGAAGAAGGCCAGGTTGACGCCCACGAAGGTGACCCAGAAGTGCAGCTGGCCCAGCAGTTCGCTGTACATGTAGCCGGTGAACTTCGGGAACCAGTAGTAGAAGCCCGCGAAGATGGCGAACACCGCGCCCAGGCTCAGCACGTAGTGGAAATGCGCCACCACGTAATAAGTATCCTGCAGCACGACGTCGACGCCGGCATTGGCCAGCACCACGCCGGTGACGCCGCCGACGGTGAAGAGGAAGACGAAGCCGATCGCCCAGACCATCGGGGTCTTGAACTCGATCGAACCGCCCCACATCGTCGCGATCCAGCTGAACACCTTGATGCCGGTGGGCACCGCGATGACCATGGTGGCGAAGACGAAATAGGCCTTGGTGTCGACGCTCAGACCCACCGTGTACATGTGGTGCGCCCAGACCAGGAAGCCGATGAAGCCGATCGCGACCATGGCGTAGGCCATGCCGAGATAGCCGAAGATCGGACGCTTGGAGAAGGTACCGATGATGTGGCTGATCATGCCGAAGCCCGGCAGGATCAGGATGTACACTTCGGGGTGGCCGAAGAACCAGAACAGATGCTGGTACAGGATCGGATCGCCGCCGCCAGCCGGATTGAAGAAGCTGGTGTTGAAGTTGCGGTCCGTCAGCAGCATCGTGATGGCGCCCGCCAGGACCGGCAGCGACAGCAGCAGCAGGAACACGGTCACCAGGATCGACCATACGAACAGCGGCATCTTGTGCAGGGTCATGCCCGGCGCGCGCATGTTGAAGATGGTGGTGATGAAGTTGATCGCGCCCAGGATCGAGGACGCGCCCGCGATGTGCAGCGAGAAGATCGCCAGGTCCATGGCAGGGCCGGGCGAACCATAGGTGGAGAGCGGCGCATAAACCGTCCAGCCGCCGCCGACACCCATGCCGCCGGAATCGCCTTCCACGAACATGCTCATCACCAGCAGCGCGAAGCTGAAGGGCAGCAGCCAGAAGGAAATGTTGTTCATGCGCGGGAACGCCATGTCCGGTGCGCCGATCATCAGCGGCACCAGCCAGTTGCCGAAACCGCCGATCATGGCGGGCATGATCATGAAGAACACCATGATCAGGCCGTGGCCGGTGACGAACACGTTGAAGGCATGCGGCTCGTGGAAGATCTGCAGGCCGGGGAACATCAGTTCGGCGCGCATCATCATCGAGAAGAAGCCGCCGATCACGCCGGCCATCACCGCGAAGATAAGGTACATCGTGCCGATGTCCTTATGGTTGGTGGAGTAGACGTAGCGGCGCCAGCCCGTGGGATGGTGCGCGTGCTCGCCGTGATGGTCGTCTTTGTGGGCGTCGAAGGTGGTGGTCATGGTGCTATTTCCTATTTCGACGCGAGGCGGGTGGCGCCATTGTCGAGGGCAGCGAATTCGGCCTTGGACTTGGCCAGCCAGGCGGCATACTCGGCATCAGTCACGACATGCAGTTCGATGGGCATATAGGCGTGGCGCGAACCGCACAGTTCGGAGCACTGGCCATAGAACACGCCGGTGCGGGTCGCCTTGAACCAGGTCTTGTTCAGTCGGCCCGGCACGGCGTCCATCTTCACGCCCATCTGCGGCAGGGAGAAGGAATGGATCACGTCGGCGGCGGCGGTTTCGACTTCGATCACCTTGTTGACCGGAACATAGATGGCGTTGTCGACGCCGAGCAGGCGCGGCTTGCCGGCCTTGGCGGCGTCGGCGTCCGACAGCATCAGGCTGTCGAAGGTGAAGCCGGCGGCGGAGCCGGGATATTCATACGACCAGAACCACTGCTTGCCGATCGCCTTGATCTGCACATCGGGCTTGGGAAGGGTTTCCTGGAAATACAGCAGGCGGAAGGACGGCACCGCGATGAAGACCAGGATGATGACCGGGATCAGGGTCCAGGCCACTTCCAGCAGGGTGTTGTGATGCACCTTGGAGGGGACCGGGTTGGCCTTGGCGCGATAGCGGATGACGATCCACACCAGCAGGGCGAGGACGAACAGGCAGGTTGCGATGATGATCCAGAGCAGCAGGTTATGGAACGACTGGATCTGGTCCATCACCGGCGAGGCGGAGGGCTGGAATCCCATACCCCATTCCACCGACTGGGCCATGGCCGGATGGGCCGCAAAGGCTGTGAGAGCAGCCAATGCCGCGCCAATGCCCAATTTCCGCAAAAACATGATGCGACCTCGCAAATGCCGGACGGTGGAATCCCCCGCCCTTTTTCAGATTCTTGGCGGGGATTTAGATGGGTTAAGCCCTTAAAGTCATTGCGACCTTATGGCACGCCGGGTCCGGCGGCCAAGGCCGGGGCATAATACCCCCAACGGATACCTTGCCGGAACCGCCGCCAGCCCCGATATCTAGTGCCCAAACCGCGTTTTCGCGGGACTTTTTGCCACGCAGCACGCTTTCGGAGACAGCCATGGCCGACCACGATCTTTTCTTCAGCCGCACCGGGATGGACCGGGGGCGGGTCCAGCAGACCGTGGACCAGGCGCTGAAGGGGTCCGACGATGGCGAATTGTACCTGGAATACAGCCAGTCCGAATCGTTCGCCTTTGACGACGGCCGGCTGAAAGCCGCCACTTTCGACACCAGCCAGGGCTTTGGCCTTCGGGCCGTGGCGGGGGAAGCCACCGGCTATGCCCATGCCAGCGAAATCTCGGAAGACGCGATCAAGCGGGCGGCCGGGACGGTGCGGGCCGTCGCCCATGGCTATTCCGGCACCGCCGCCGCCAGCCCGCCGCGCAGCAACGTCAAGCTCTATACCCAGATTGATCCCCTCGAGACCGCGGGCTTCGAGAAGAAGGTCAAGCTGCTGGAGGACATGAATGCCTATGCCCGCAATGCCGACAGCCGCGTGCGCCAGGTATCGGCCTCGCTGTCGGGCGAATGGCAGCGCATCGAGATCATCCGCGCGGGCGGCGAGCATTATTCCGACATCCGCCCCCTCGTCCGCCTGAACGTGTCGGTGGTGGTGGAGGAAAATGGCCGCCAGGAATCCGGCAGCTTCGGCGGCGGCGGCCGCAGCGGTTATGAAACCTATATCGATCCCGCCTACTGGCAGGGCGCGGTGGACGAAGCCTTGCGCCAGGCGGTGGTCAACCTCACCTCCATCCCCGCCCCCGCCGGCGAGATGACGGTGGTGCTGGGACCGGGCTGGCCCGGCATCCTGCTGCACGAAGCCATCGGCCATGGGCTGGAAGGCGACTTCAACCGCAAGAAGACCTCGGCCTTTGCCGGCCTCTTGGGCGAGCGCGTCGCTGCGCCGGGCGTGACGGTGGTGGATGACGGCACGCTGGATGGCCGACGCGGCTCGCTGTCGATCGACGATGAGGGCACCCCGACCAAGCGCACTGTGCTGATCGAGGACGGGATTTTGAAAGGCTATATGCAGGACCGGCAGAACGCCCGGCTGATGGGTGTGGCCGCCACCGGCAACGGCCGGCGCCAATCCCATGCCGCGCCGGTGATGCCGCGCATGACCAACACCTACATGCTGGGCGGCGACAAGGACCCGGCGGAAATCCTTGGCAGCGTGAAGAAGGGCATCTACGCCACCAACTTCGGCGGCGGCCAGGTGGACATCACCAACGGCAAGTTCGTCTTTTCCTGCACCGAGGCCTACCTGGTCGAGGACGGCAAGCTGGGTCCGGCCATCAAGGGCGCCACCCTGATCGGATCCGGTCCGGAATCGCTGACGCGGGTTTCGATGATCGGCAACGACATGAAGCTGGATACCGGCGTGGGCACCTGCGGCAAGAACGGCCAGAGCGTGCCGGTGGGCGTGGGCCAGCCCACCTTGCGGCTGGATGGATTGACGGTGGGTGGCACCGCGGCTGCGGCGTGAGCCTGATCTTCAAGATCGTGCCGCGCCCCGAATGGGAGGCGCAGAGCGGTGACTATCACGGCTCGGCCCATGATCGGGCCGATGGCTTCCTGCATTTCTCGACGGCCGCGCAACTGCCCGAAACGCTGCGGCTCTATTATGCCGGTCAGGACGACCTGATGCTGGTGGCAGTGGAAGTCGATGCGTTGGGCACGGCGCTGAAATGGGAACGCTCCGAGTCGCGGGGCGAGGATTTCCCGCATCTCTATGCGCCGCTGTCCTGCGACGCGATGAAATGGGCGCGGCCGATCACGCGCAAGCCGGATGGTAGCTTCGCACTGCCTCTCTAAGTATCGCCATGGCCGGGCCCGACCCGGCCATCCAGTTTGCAGCAATGATGGATGGGCGGCGCAAGGCCGCCCATGGTGACGCTAAAGGGCTACTTCGCCTGATACGTTTTCGTGAAACCGTTGCGCAGGTTGGTCACCGTGATGCGGCCCGACTTCCAGACCTCGGCCATCAGGCCATGGCCCATGTCGGGCGGCGCTTCCCACGGCTTTGACGCCACCTTGTCGATTTCAGCCTGGGGCGGATTGAGATTGGCGATGAAATCCCGGTCGCCGCTGAGTTCGGGGAACTTGTAGGACTCGTGCAGCCGCCAGAAACCCTGCACGCTTTCCTGCGCCGTCACCGTCTTGATGACATCCGGATCGCCGCCCTTCTTGCCGCCATTGGGCATGATCGCCACGTCGGGCGCCATGGCGGCGATATGCGCGGCATTGTTGGAGACATTGGCGCTGCCATGCTGGGTCACGATCAAGAGGTTGACCTTGCCCAGCCGGTCGATGGGACAGGCCAGCTGATATTCCATGTCCCAGCTAAGGTCACCGAACTGCGCGATGTTCACATTGCCGAAGCGCAGCAGTGATGCCACCGAGCGGGTATTCTCATTGACGTTATCATCAATGTCGCGCGGCGGATGGTTGTAGCAGTTGAGATTGACGGCGCCCGCGCCTGCCAGCGGCTTTTCGATCAGCTTGGCGTCGCTGGCGATGATGGTGTTGGTCAGCGAGCCGATTTTGATCACGTCGCCCGCCTTGGCGATGATGCGCTTATGGCCTTTCACCGTCTGTTCATAGACCTGATACTGGCCGAAGGATGTGTTGAGCACTCGTTCGGGCGGCGTGCCTTCCCGCAGCGGATCGCCATTGGGACCGTGATCGATGAAGGTACCGACCGGAATCTTCTTCGCCAGCGCCGCCGCGCCGCCGGAATGATCGTCGTGATAGTGGGTCACCAGCACATAGTCGATTTTCCTGATGCCCAGCTTCTTGGCTGCCATCACGATGCGGTCGGCGGAATCCTGCGAGCCGTCCGGCGACGGCATCTGGCCGTTTCCAGCGGGCCAGCCGGTATCGATCAGCAGCGACTGGCCTTCGGGGGTGACGAACAGCGTGGCGGCACCACCTTCGACATCCACCACCATGATCTTGAGCGGCGCGTCCTGCGCCGCCGCCGGCATCGCCAGCAGCAGCGCCGCCATTACCCCAACACGTAGCGTTTTCACGGGGCCTGGTAGCTCTTGTTGTAACCGTTGCGTTCGTTGATCACGGTGATCTTGCCGCCGCGCTCGATGCGCAGGCGCAGATTGTGGAACTTGTCCTTGGTCTGGTCGGCGTCTTCATTGGCGATCATCTGGAGATCGCCATTCACGTCCGGGTTGGGCGTTGAATAGTGCAGCTTCCAAAGCCCCTGGTGGCGCGCCGAGCTTTCGATGGTCTTCACCCGCGCCGGATCGGCGCCCTTGCGCGCGCCATTGCCCATGATGGTGACGATGGGCGCCATGGCGTTCACTGCGGCGGGGCTCCCCGAAAGCGCCGTGCCGTGATGGGTGGCGAGATAGACATCCACCTTGCCGACCTTGTTGGTGGGGCAGAACAGGTCTTTTTCCCGGTCCCAGGTGAGGTCGCCAAAGGCAGCGATCTTCACCTTGCCGTACTGGATCACGACGCTGGTGGAGCGGGCATTTTCTTCGCCCCCGATCTGGGACATGCTTTCCATGCCGGCGCAGGAGGGATTGTCCTCGCCGCCGCCAGCCAGCGGCTTGGCGATCGGCTGCGCGTCGGCCATCACCACCGTCACGGTCATGCCGCCGATGCGGAAGACATCGCCGGCCTTGGCGATGATGCGGCGCTTGTTGCCGATCAGCGCAACATAGCGGTTGTAACCGGCGGCGCTGGAATTGGGCGGCGGGTTCTTCAGGTCGATCTGCGGCGCGCCTGCTTGCGTGGAAGCGGTGGTCTCGCGGTTCTCGCCATGATCGATGAAGGTGTCGATCGGCATGCGCGCCAGAAGGCCTTCCAGCCCGCCGATATGGTCGCCGTGATAATGGGTGGTCAGCAGATAATCGATCTTCTTGAGGCCCAGCGCAGAGGCCGCAGCGGCGATGCGCGCCGAGCTGGGATGGTTGCCGGTCACCTTGCTGACTTCGGGGTTTCCGGTATCGATCAGCAGTGATTTTCCGTCGGGGGTGACGAACAGCGTGCCGCCGCCGCCTTCCACGTCGATCGACACCATCTGAAGGGCAGTCTCTTTGGCCAAGGCAGGGCTGGCTGCCGCAACAAGAGCGGCGAGCGAAACAGATTTCATGACAGTGCGCAGCACAACGGCCTCCCGGATTTTGCGCAACACTAGAGCTTTTGCGCGCACCGGGCTAGGCTCGCGCCATGATCCCCATCACCGGAAAAGCACACGACCTGGGCGACGGATTCTTCGTCACCCGCCTTTTGCCGCAGATTGCGCGGCGCAGCATCGGCCCCTTCGTCTTCTTCGATTACTTCGGGCCCGTCACCTTCGCGCCCGGCAAGGGGATCGATGTGCGGCCCCATCCCCATATCGGGCTGGCGACCATCACCTATCTGTTCGACGGCTCGCAGATGCATCGCGACACGCTCGGGTCGGTGCAGGAAATCAAGCCCGGCGACGTCAACTGGATGACGGCGGGACGCGGCATCGCCCATTCCGAGCGCACCGGCGATGATGTGCGCGCCGCGGGCCACCGCATGCACGGCATCCAGAGCTGGATCGGCCTGCCGCAAGCCGATGAGGAAGCCCCGCCGCATTTCCAGCATTTCGGCGCCGCCGATTTGCCTGAGCGCGAGGAAAAAGGCGTTACCCTGCGCCTGATCGCCGGTGAAGCCTTTGGCCTGAAATCGCCGGTGAAAACCTTCTCGCCCATCTTCTATGCCGATGCGCGGTTCGAGGCCGGCGGCGCCCTGCACTATGGGGCCGAGCATGAAGAGCGCGCCCTGCTGATCATTGAAGGTGAAGTCCATATCGGCAATGAGGAACCGGAGTTGCACGGCCCCGGCGCCATGCTGGCGCTGGAGCCCGGCGAAGAGGTCACGCTTTATACCGACGCGCCCGCGCGGGTAATGCTGCTGGGCGGCGCGGCGCTGGATGGTCCCCGCCATATCTGGTGGAATTTCGTCTCCTCGTCCAAGGACCGCATCGAACGCGCCAAGCAGGAATGGAAGGACGGCAAGTTCGGCCTCATTCCCGGCGACGACCAGGAGTTCATTCCGCTTCCGCAGCCCAAATAAGAGAAAATCATGAAGTTCAATCGTCTCGGCAATACCGGCCTGTATGTTTCCGAACTCTGCATGGGGACCTGGGGCTTTTCCGGCCGCAACTATTTCGGCGGCGCCATCGGCACCCTCAGCCAGAAAGACGCTTCCAGTTTCATCGGCCGGGCGCTGGAAGCGCGGATCAACTTCATCGACACCGCCAATGTCTATTCCTATGGCGATTCCGAACTGATGACCGGCCAGGCGCTGAAGGATTTGGGCGTCAAGCGCAGCGATGTCGTGCTGGCGACCAAGGTGTTTGGCCGCATGGCGGGTGGTCCCAACGACATGGGTGCATCGCGCGGCCACATCATGGACAGTGTCAGCCAAAGCCTGGAACGGCTGCAGACCGATCACATCGACCTCTACCAGATCCACCATTCCGACCCCATCACGCCGCTGGAGGAAACCCTGCGGGCACTTGATGATTTGGTTCGCCAGGGAATGGTGCGTTACGTCGGCGTTTCCAACTGGGAAGCCTGGAAGATCATGAAGGCCAACGGCATTGCCGAGCATCGCGGGTTGACGCGGGTGGAAACCAACCAGGTCTATTATTCCATCGCCGGCCGGGACATCGAGCAGGAGATGGTGCCGATGATGCAGGACCAGAATATCGGCTGCCTGGTGTGGAGCCCGCTGGCCGGCGGTTACATGGCCGGCAAATACACCGCCGATGGCGACATCAAGCCCGAGCCCGGCCGCCGCGCCAATTTCGACTTCCCCCCGATTGACAAAGACAAGGCCGACAAGACCGTCATCGCCATGCGCGAGATCGCCAAAAAGCACGGCGTCTCGGTCGCCTGTGTCGGCCTCACCTGGGTGCGGCAGAAGCCTTTTATTACTTCCACCATCATCGGTGCCACCACCATGGCGCAGCTCAACGACAATCTGGCGTCGGTGGACTTTACCCTGTCGGCGGAGGAAATGGCGCGGCTGGACGAGGTCAGCGCCGACAAGACCAACTATCCCTACTGGATGATCAGCCGCAACAACACCACCCGCGTGCCCACCGGCGAACCGGTGAAGATGGGCGGCGTGGTGCCGCCGCCGCAGAAGACTTAGAGAAAATTATACTCGGTGAAGAGCGGGCTAAGGTCCCTGCCCCAGACACCGTGGTAATTCTTCAGCATCTCTTCCGAGCGGGTATAGCCGCGGTTCACCAGCTCGCGCAGGGGATTGAGGAAACCATCCTCGCTCATGCCGGCGCCGTCCAGTTCGGCGCGGCGCTTCAGTCCGGCGGCGGAAATCTCCAGCATGCGGTGCGCCAGTTCATGGACCGTGGCCTTGCGGAACGGTGTCTTGAAGGCCTGCTTGCCGACGCCATCGCGCATCGCCTGGCGCTCTTCGGCCGTCCAGTCCTTGACCAGGTCCCAGGCCGCATCCAGCGACTGGCTGTCATACAACAGGCCGACCCACAGCGCCGGCATGCCGCAGATCCGGCGCCAGGCGCCACCGTCGGTGCCGCGCATTTCCAGGAAGCTCTTGAGCCGCACTTCCGGGAAGATGGTGGTGAGATGGTCGGCCCAGTCGCTCATCATCGGGGTGATGTGCGCCACTTCGGGAATCTCGCGGGCCAGGAACTTGCGGAAGCTCTTGCCCGCCATGTCGATATATTTGCCGTCGCGGTAGAGAAAGTACATCGGTACATCCAGCGCGTAATCGACATAGCGCTCGAACGACATGCCGTCGTCGAATACCCAGGGCAGCATGCCGGACCGGGCATTGTCGACATCGGTCCACACTTGCGCGCGGTATGACAGGAAGCCGCTGGGCTTGCCTTCGCGGAAGGGCGAGTTGGCGAACAGCGCGGTGGTGACCGGCTGCAGCGCCAGGCCGACGCGGAATTTCTTCACCATGTCGGATTCGGATTCGAAATCCAGGTTCACCTGCACCGTGCAGGTGCGGAACATCATGTCCAGGCCATAGCCGCCGACCTTGGGCATGTATTCGCGCATGATCTTGTAGCGGCCCTTGGGCATCACCGGCGTTTCTGCCAGCGTCCAGCTGGGCGCAAAGCCGAAACCCAGCACGCCGACCCCGATCTCATCGGCGATCAGCCGCGTCTGCTCCAGATGGGTGGTGACCTCGGCGCAGGTCTCGTGAATGGACTTCACTGCCGCGCCGGACAGTTCGAACTGCCCGCCCGGCTCCAGGCTCAGCGAGGCGCCATTTTGCGTCAGGCCGATAATGTGCTCGCCCTCGCGCAGCGGCTGCCACCCGAAACGCTGCATGCCTTCCAGCAACTGGCGGATGCCCGGCTTGCCGTCATAGGCGACAGGCTTGTGGGTCTTGAGATCGTAGACGAACTTTTCGTGCTCGGTGCCGATACGCCAGTCGGATTTGGGCCGGCACCCTTTGGAAAGGTGACGAACCAGGTCGTCGCGGCTCTGAATTTCGCCGCTGGCGGACTGTGGAATGGACATGAAAAGAACCCTCGCCACAGGTACTTAAGGATGGGTCATGGCGTCCGCAAGGCAGCTTTATTTTTTTGTTGACTTAATTAAGTTGATACGCAATAAAAGGGCATGACCGCACTTCTCGCAAACCCACTGGCCGCCCTTGCCGATCCCACCCGCCAGCGCATTGTCGAAATGCTGGCCTCGGGCGCGCTGTCCTCGGGCGAAATCGCCGGACGCTTCAAACTGTCCGCTCCCGCCATTTCCCAACATCTCAAGACCCTGAAGACCGCGAAACTGGTGACGGTCCAGGTGAACGCCCAGCGGCGGATTTATGCGCTCAACCCCGAAGGCGTGGCGGAAGTGGCCGACTGGGTGGACCGTATCCGCGCCTTCTGGAACCCGCGCCTCGATGCCCTGGAAGCTGCCATCAAGAAGGATTCAAAATGAAGGACGAATTCGGCATACGCGTGGACGACTCCACGGTCCGGTTCGAGCGGGTGCTGCCGGGCCCGATTGAAAAGGCCTGGTCCTATCTGGCCGAAAGCGACAAGCGGGCGCAATGGTTCACCAGCGGCGCCCTGCCCGCCAAGATCGGCGAACCGTTCGAGATGACCTTCCATCACGCCGATTACTCGCCGCACAAATCGCCGCCGCCGCCCGGCTACGAGAATGTCGACCGCGAACCGCAAAAAATGACCAGCATCCTCCTGGCGCTGGAGCCGCCGCACCGCCTCGCCTTCACCTTCGGCAAGCCGGTCGCGGACGGGCAGTATTCGGAAGTCGACATCCGCCTGACGCCGCAGCCGGACGGCAAGGTCAAACTGACCCTCACCCATTCCAAGCTGCCCGACCGCGCCTATGCCCTCAATATTTCGGGCGGCTGGCACAGCCATCTGTCGATGCTGCAACACCGGGCGGAAGACCGGGTTCCGCCATCCATCTGGGATATCTGGCGTCAATTGCAGGGCGTGTACGACAAGCGTTACGATTGAGGCATGGCGACAGGCATTTCCCCTTTCCTGATGTTCCAGGATGGCGACGCGGAAGCGGCGATGAACTTCTATGTCTCGCTGTTTGCCGGCGCGTCGATCCTGTCGATCGAGCGCTTCGGGGCGGAAGGTCCGGGCAAGGATGGTTCGGTGAAGACCGGGCTGGTGAGTTTGAACGGCACGACGATCATGTTCCTGGACAGCCCGGTGAAGCACGCCTTCACCTTTACGCCCGCGACATCGCTGTTCGTGGAATGTGAGAGCGCCGAAGAGATCGACCGGATTTTCGCGGCCCTGTCGCAAGACGGCCAAGTGCTGATGCCGCTGGACGGCTATCCCTTTGCCAGCCGTTTCGGCTGGGTGAACGACCGCTTCGGGGTCAGCTGGCAGTTGCGCCTGGCCTAGGACCAGTCTCCGGCCACCGCCTGCCAGATTGCCAGCGCCGCCAGCGCGGCGGTGTCGGCGCGCAGGATGCGCGGGCCCAGGCTCACCGGCACGACAAACGGCAAGGCGCGCAATGCCGCGCGCTCGGCCGGATCGAAACCGCCTTCGGGTCCGGTGAGGATGCCGCATGGTCCGCCGCGGCTTTCGCGCGCGGCCTGGGTCATCGACTTGGCCTCGCCGCCTTCATCGCAGAACAGCAGGCGGCGGTCCTGCGGCCAGGACGCCAGCAATTTGTCGAATGTCACGCCGGTGCGCACTTGCGGCACGGTGAGACGGCCTGACTGCTCTGCTGCTTCCACGGCGTTTGCCGTCATCCGCTCTTCATTGATGCGGCTGACGATGGTGCGGCGGGTGAAAACCGGTTGCAGCACTGACACGCCAAGCTCGGCCGCCTTCTGCACCAGATAGTCCGATGGCGTCTTCTTCACCGGGGCAAAAGCCAGCCAGATGTCGGGCGTGCCGTGCTGGGCGTCAATCTGCTGGCGGCAGGTCGCGGTGACGCCGCGCTTGCCGGCCTCGCTGATTTCCGCCAGCCATTCGCCGTCGCGGCCATTGAACAGCGACACCAGGTTCCCCGGCTTCGCCCGCAGCACATGCAGCAGGTAATGGGCCTGGCCCTCGTCCAGCGTCACCGCCACGCCTTCGCCCAGATAGCCGGCCACATAAAGCCTGGTTTTGCCGCCCGCTTCCGCCAACGCCGTTTCATTTAATTCTTCGCTCATGCCACAATTGACCTCGATGCCGATCCCTAATCAAGCCGCACCCGCCGACGCCCTGCCCGCCAGCTGGGTCACGCACATGCCGCCGCGCCTGCAGCCCTGGCTGCAGCTGATGCGGCTCGACCGTCCGGTCGGCACCTGGCTGCTGTTCTGGCCCTGCGTGATGGGCTTGCTGCTGGGCGCCGCAGCCGAGGAGCGCCGCTTCCTGGAATGGCGCGACTATTATTATGTGATCCTGTTCGGCGTCGGCGCGCTGGTGATGCGCGGCGCCGGCTGCGCCTTCAACGACATCATCGACCGGGACATCGACGCCCAGGTGGCGCGCACCCGGGGCCGCCCGATCCCATCGGGCGCGATCTCGCCCAAACACGCTTTGATCCTGCTGGCTGGCCTATGCCTGATCGGGCTGGTCATCCTGCTGCAGTTCAACTGGTTCGCGGTGGCGCTGGGCGCCGCCTCGCTGCTGCTGGTGGCCGCCTATCCTTTCATGAAGCGCATCACTTGGTGGCCGCAGGCCTGGCTGGGCCTGACCTTCAATTGGGGGGCGCTGCTGGGCTTTGCGGCGCAGACCGGGCGGCTCGATCTGGGCGTGGCCATGCTGTATGCGGGACTGATCTTCTGGACGCTGGGCTATGACACCATCTACGCCCATCAGGACAAGGACGATGACGAGCTGATCGGCGTCAAATCCACCGCCCGCCTGTTCGGCGCCGACTCCCGCAAATGGATTTTGCGCTTCTATGCCATCAGCTTCACCCTGATCCTGGCCGCCGGTTTCACCGAACATGCCGGCTGGCCCTTCGCCTTTGTGATGCTGGCTGCGGGCGCACATATGCTGTGGCAGGTGAAAAAGCTGGACATCAACAGCCCGGAGAACTGCCTGCGCGTGTTTCGTTCCAACCGCGACACCGGGGCGCTGATCGCGTTGGCATTACTGCTGGCGAGTTTGTTCGGCTAAAAGGGAATCTTGCCGGTCAGCATGTCCCAGAACATCCGTCCGTCGCCCATCAGGCTATAGAGCGGATATTTGAAGGTCGCGGGCCGGTTCTTTTCGAACTGGAAATGGGCGAACCAGGCAAAGCCATAGCCGAACACCAGCGCCAGGATCAGCCAGGACAGGTCGCCCGTCAGCACCAGCTCCAAGAGGCACAGCAGCGCGAGCGAGGTGCCGACAAAATGCAGCCGCCGCGTGGTGCGGTTGGCATGCTCGCTCAGGTAAAAGGGATAGAATTCGGCAAAGCTGCCATAGCGGCGGTCGGGATTGCTCATGGCGCCATTCTGCGCTGATGGCCGCGGCTTGCCAACCGTGCCGCCAGGGTCCCAAGGTGACCGCGATGGCCCCCGAAGATTTCATCCGCACCCATGCCGCGCTGCTGCCGCCGCCGCTGGTGCCGGAGATTTCGCTGTATCTTGCCACCGAGGTGGTGCCGCTGTGGCGCAAGACCGAAGAAGAGCTGGCCGAGATCGGCGTGCCGCCGCCCTATTGGGCCTTTGCCTGGGCCGGCGGCCAGGCGCTGGCGCGCTACATCCTCGACAATCCCGCGCTGGTGGCGGGCAAGACGGTGCTGGATATCGGCGCCGGTTCCGGGCTGGTGGGGCTTGCTGCCAAAAAGGCGGGCGCCGCCCAGGTGCTGGCCGCCGACATCGACGCCTTCGCCTGCGCCGCCATCGGGTTGAATGCGCAGGTCAACCATCTGGACATCAGCGTGACGCAGGACGACCTGATCGGCCGCGCCGCTGCATGGGACGTGATCCTGGTAGGCGATCTTTTCTATGAGCGGCCGCTGGCGGAACGGCTGCTGGCCTGGCTGAGGCCGATGAGCGTACCCGCGCTGCTGGGCGATCCGGGGCGCAGCTACTTCCCCAGGGACGGCGTGGAAAAACTCGCGAGCTACACCGTCCAGACCAGCCGCGATCTGGAAGACCGCGAGATCCGCGAGACCGGCGTCTACCGGCTGGTGCCCTGACGTTCTTCCGCCGTCGCCTGGGTCGGAATGTCCGGCGGCGGCGCCTCGAGATCGCCGCGCGCCGAGGCCGGCGACTGCCTGGTGATGGCGAAGACAGTGCCCGACAGCAGCAGCAGCGCGATCAGGTTCGGGATAGCCATCAGCGCATTCATCGTGTCGGAGAAGTTCCACACCAGGTCCAGCTTGGCGACGCTGCCCACAAAAACGCAGGCCACCCAGAGCAGCCGGTAGGGCAGGATAACCTTCACCCCGAACATATAGGCGGCGGCCCGCTCACCGTAATAGCTCCAGCCCAAGAGGGTGGTGAACACAAACAGCACCAGTCCCAGCGTGACGATCCAGTGGCCGACGCCCGGCAACCCGCTGCCATAGGCCAGGGCGGAGAGGCTGGCGCCTGTCTTGCCGCTCATCCAGGCGGGCAGTTGCTGGATCACGCCATTCACTTCCACGGGCACGGTCACGGTCAGGATGACCAGCGCCGTCATGGTGCAGACGATGATGGTGTCGATGAAGGTGCCCAGCATCGCCACCAGGCCAAGACGGGCCGGATCGCGCGTCTGGGCCGCGGCATGGGCGATGGCGGCGGAGCCCAGGCCCGCCTCGTTGGAGAAAATGCCCCGCGCCACGCCATAGCGCAGGCCCATCATCATGGCCGCGCCGGCAAAGCCGCCCGCGGCGGCCGTGCCGGTGAAGGCGTCACGGAAGATCAGCGCGAAGGCGTCCGGAACATGGGCGATATTGACGCCGATGATGGCGAGGCTTCCGGCGACATAAACGATGGCCATGAACGGCACGAGCTTGTCCGACCAGGCGGCAATGCGCTTCAGCCCGCCGATGATGACGACAAAGACGATGGTGGTCAGCACGATGCCTGTGGCCCAGGGCGGCACGCCGGCGGTTTCGCGGAACACATCGGCCAGCGAATTGGCCTGCACCATGTTGCCGATGCCAAAGCCGGCAATGGCGGCGAAGAATGCGAACAACCAAGCCATCCAGGCCCAGCGCGGTCCCAGGCCGTTCTTGATGTAGTACATCGGTCCGCCGACATAGCGGCCCTCGGCATCGATCTCGCGGTAGCGGATCGCCAGCACGGCCTCGCCATACTTGGTCGCCATGCCGACCAGCGCGGTCATCCACATCCAGAACACCGCGCCGGGTCCGCCCAGCGCAATGGCGGTGGCCACGCCCGCGATGTTGCCGGTGCCGATGGTGGCGGCCAGTGCCGTCATCAGCGACTGAAAGGGCGTGATCTCGCCCTTTTCATCCGCGCCGGTGCGGCGGCCCTGGAACATCAGACGGAACGCGGCCCCGAGCCGGCGCAGCGGCATGAAGCCCAGCCCCACCATCAGGTAGAGCCCGGTGCCCAGGATCAGGATCAGCATCGCCGGTCCCCAGGCAATGCCGTTGACCAGAGTCACGGCAGCCTCGATCTGGGCCACCACACCTGCTTCGTTCTGCATCCCGACCCCCGCCGATTCCGCTGGCGACCTTAGCGCCCCTCCCCTTTTGCGCAAGGCTCTGACAGACTTGGCTGCCGAATCCGGCTAGACGCGCAGTACGATGAGGAAGTCATGCCGGTCACCGAAGAGAATACAGTCGTCCCGCAGTATGAACTGAAGCGGGCGCTGGGACCGGTCCAGCTGATCGGCCTGGGCATCGGCATCATCATCGGCGCCGGCATCTTCGTCTCCACCGGCACCACGGCCGCGAACTTCGCGGGACCGGGCGTCACCATCTCATACCTGATCGCGGGTTTCGGCTGCGCCCTGGCGGGCCTGTGCTATGCCGAATTCTCCTCGATGATCCCGGTGGCGGGCAGCGCCTACAGCTATACCTTCGCCACCTTCGGAAAATTCCTCGCCTGGCTGATCGGCTGGGATCTGATCCTGGAATATCTCGCCGCCGCATCCGCCGTGGCCGTGGGCTGGTCGGGCTATTTCAACGGCATGATGGCGGACTTCGGCATCCACCTGCCGGCGCATCTTTCCACCTCGCCGGTGGTCTGGAACGTCGATCAGACCTTCGGCCTCAGCGGCGCGGTGATGAACCTGCCCGCCTTCTTCCTGATCCTGTTTCTCACCGCGCTGCTGGTGATCGGCATCCGCGCCAGCGCCACCTTCAACGGCATCATGGTGCTGCTCAAGCTGGCAGTGGTGTTCCTGGTGATCGGCTTCGGGCTGCAATATGTCACCATGGACAATCTGACGCCTTTCATCCCGGAGAACACCGGCACCTTCGGCGAATTCGGCTGGAGCGGAATCGCGCGCGCCTCGGGCGTGGTGTTCTTCGCCTATATCGGGTTCGACGCCGTATCGGCCGCGGCGCAGGAGGCCAGGAACCCCCAGCGCAACATGCCCATCGGCATCCTGGGATCGCTGGCGCTCTGCACCGTGTTGTATGTGCTGATGTGCATCGTGATGACCGGCGTGACGCCCTACAGCACGCTGGGCGTTTCCAAGCCGGTGACGGTGGCGGTACAGGCGATGGGGCCACAATTGAACTGGCTGGTGCCGCTGGTCAATTTCGGCGCCACACTGGGCCTGGCGACCGTGGTGCTGGGCCTGCTCCTGGGCCAGTCGCGCATCTTCTACGCCATGAGCCGCGACGGCATGCTGCCGGCATTTTTCAGCAAGGTGCATCCGAATTTCCGCACGCCGTACCTCTCGACCATCCTGATCGGCCTGCTCGCCGCCTTGCTCTCGGCGTTCCTGCCCGAGAACCTGCTGATCGAGCTGGTCGCCATCGGCACGCTGGCGGCCTTCGTGCTGGTCTGCCTCAGCGTCATCATCCTGCGCAAAACCCATCCCGACGTGCCGCGCCCCTTCCGCACGCCTCTGGTGCCCATCGTGCCCATCGGCGGCATGCTGGTCTGCTTCGGGATGATGGCGGGCCTGCCGCTCGACACCTGGATCAGGTTCATCGGCTGGGGTCTGCTGGGGCTGATCGCCTACTTCTTCTATGCCCGCAAACATGCGCGCACACCGTCTTATGCCTTGAAGCGGGACTGACGCGCCCGTAAAACCGCTGCATGGCCTACCGTTCCCTGCGCGATTTCGTCGCCCGTCTTGAAAAAGACGGCGACTTGGTGCGTGTGCGCGAACCGGTTTCGACCGTTCTGGAGATGACTGAGATTCAGACCCGGCTGATTGCCGAAGGCGGTCCGGCGGTGATCTTCGAAAAGCCGATCAAGTGCGATGGTACACCCAGCGACATGCCGGTGCTGGTCAACCTGTTCGGCACGGTGAAGCGTGTCGCCATGGGTGTGACGATGGGCGGCAAGGATCGCGCGACGGGTTCAGATTTGCGCGAGGTCGGCGAATTGCTGGCCCAGTTGCGCCAACCCCAGCCGCCGCGCTCCTTCGGGGAAGCCGCAGAACTTCTGCCGCTGGTAAAAACCGTCTTGGCGATGAAGCCCAAGACGGTCAGCCGCCCCGCCTGCCAGGAAGTCGTGCTCAGGGGCAATGACATCGATCTGGCAAAGCTGCCGGTGCAGACCTGCTGGCCGGGCGAACCCGCGCCGCTGATCACCTGGCCGCTGGTGGTGACCAGGGGCCCGACGGACTCGCGCGAAGACAATTACAATCTTGGCATCTACCGCATGCAGGTGCTGAACAAGAACCAGACCATCATGCGCTGGCTCAAGCATCGCGGCGGCGCCCAGCATCATCAGCGCTGGGGCAAAGAGAAAACCGCGCCCCTGCCCGCCGCCTGCGTGATCGGCGCCGATCCGGGCATCATCCTGGCGGCAGTGACGCCGGTGCCCGAAACCCTGTCGGAATATCAGTTCGCCGGCCTGCTGCGCGGCAGCCGCGTCGAGCTGGCCGATTGCGTGTCGCAGCCGCTGAAAGTCCCGGCCGATGCCGAGATCGTGATCGAGGGCGAAGTGTCGCTGCAGGACTATCGCGACGAAGGCCCTTATGGCGATCACACCGGTTACTACAATTCGGTGGAGCAGTTCCCTGTCTTCACCGTCACCGCCATCACCATGCGGAAAGACCCGATCTACCTGTCCACGTATACCGCGCGGCCGCCGGACGAACCGTCGATTCTGGGCGAGGCGCTGAACGAAGTTTTCATTCCGCTGATCAAGCAGCAGTTTCCCGAGATCGTGGATTTCTGGCTGCCGCCGGAAGGCTGCAGCTACCGCATCGCAGTGGTCAGCATGAAGAAGGCCTATCCGGGCCATGCCAAGCGGGTGATGATGGCGGTGTGGTCGTATCTGCGCCAGTTCATGTACACCAAGTGGGTGATCGTGGTGGACGACGACATCAATGCGCGGGACTGGAAAGACGTGATGTGGGCGGTTTCCACCCGGATGGACCCGGCGCGCGACGTCACCATCATCGAACACACGCCGATCGATTATCTCGACTTCGCCTCGCCGCAGAGCGGTCTGGGCTCCAAGATCGGACTGGACGCCACCAACAAGCTGCCGCCCGAGACCAACCGCGAATGGGGCAAGAAGATCGCCATGGACCCCGAGGTCATCCGGCGCGTGACGGAAAAGTGGGGCAAGCTGGGCCTGCCGGGTTCCGGCAAGCCGATCTGGAAAGCTTGACCCCCGCGCCAAGGTGCGGCATCGAACGGGCATGACCACCCCCACCAAACGCGATCCCCAAGCCATCCTCGCCACCCTTCTGGACGCCGCCAAAAAAGCCGGCGCCGACGCCGCCGACGCGCTGCATGTCGAAGGCGTCTCTTCCAGCGTGTCCTATCGGCTGGGCAAGCTGGAGGATGTCGAGCGGGCCGAAAGCTATGACCTGGGTCTCAGGGTCTTCGTCGGCCAGAAGATCGCGTTCGTATCCTCGACCGACTTTTCCGACGAAGCGCTCAGGGCCTTGCCCGGCCGCGCCGTCGCCATGGCGCGGCTGGCGCCGGAGGACAAGTATGCCGGGCTCGCACCCACGGACCGTTTGGCCAAGACCATTCCGCAACTGGACCTGGAAGACGGCACGGAGCCCAGCGCCGAACTGCTGATCGACCGGGCGCGCGGCGCCGAAGCCGCCGCGCTGGCGGTGAAGGGTGTCACCAATTCCGAAGGCGGCGGCGCCTCCTTCTCGCGCAATGCGGTGACGCTTGCCACCAGCACCGGATTCTACGGCCGCTATGCGGGCACCAGCCATGGCATCGGCGTCGCCGTGCTGGCCGGTGAAGGCACCGGCATGGAGCGCGATTACGATCATGCCAGCGCCCGCCATGCCGGCGACCTGCGCGGCGCCGAAGATATCGGACGCACCGCCGGCGAGAAGGCCGTCAAGCGGTTGAACCCGCGCAGCATGAAATCCCAGAGCGTGCCGGTGGTGTTTCACCCCGACGAAGCCGCGGGCCTGGTGGGTCATTTCGCCGGCGCGATTTCCGGCGCCGCCATCGCGCGCGGCGTGTCATTCCTGAAAGACCGGATGGGCCAGTCCATCTTCGCCCCCGGCATCCAGATCATCGACGATCCCCACCGGGTGCGCGGCCTGCGCTCCAAGCCGTTCGATGGCGAAGGCGTCGCCAACCAGCGCCGCGCACTCATCGAAGGCGGTGTGTTGACGACATGGTTGCTGGACTGCGCCAGCGCCCGGCAGTTGGGGCTCCAAACCACCGGCCATGCCGCGCGCGGCACCGGCGGCCCGCCCACGCCCTCCTCCACCAACCTCTATCTGGAAGCCGGCAAGCTGCCGGTGAAGGATCTGATCGCCGATATCAAGCAGGGATTCTATGTCACCGAACTGATGGGCATGGGCGTCAATGGCGTGACCGGCGACTACAGCCGGGGCGCAGCCGGTTTCTGGATCGAGAATGGCGAGATCGCGTTCCCGGTTTCGGAAGTCACCATTGCCGGAAACCTCAAGGACATGTTCGCAAACCTCGTGCCCGCCAGCGACCTGGAATTCCGCCACGGTACCAACGCGCCGACCGTCCGCATCGAAGGGATGACGCTTGCCGGAGCGTGACCTCACGCTTCTGGAAGACGCGGTCCGCGCGGGCGGCGATATCGCGCGAAAATTCTACGGCGGCGATTACAAGCGCTGGAGCAAGGACGGCGGCAGCCCCGTCACCGAAGCCGACCTGGCGGTGGACAAGTATCTCCGCGAGACCCTGACCGCCGCCCGTCCCGATTATGGCTGGCTGTCCGAGGAAAGCGCCGACGATCCCCAGCGCCTGTCGCGCAGCCATGTGTTCGTGGTCGATCCGATCGACGGCACCGTCGCCTTCCTGAAGAACCGGCCGCACTTCACCATCTGCGCCGCGGTGGTGGTGGACGGCCGGGCGGTTTGCGGCGCCATCTACAATCCCATCAGCGACGAACTCTATGCCGCGCGGGCCGGCGGCGGCGCACGGCGCAATGGCCAGATCATTCATGTTGGCGCGCGAGAGACGCTGCCCGAATGCGCCATGCTGGGCGACCGCACCCAGCTGACCTGCGCCCCCTGGCCGGACATGCATGTGCAGAACCGCAATTCGGTCGCCTATCGCATCGTGCTGGTGGCGGACGGCAGCGCCGATGCCAGTGTCAGCCTCACGGCCAAGCGCGACTGGGACCTGGCCGCCGCCGACATCATCCTGACCGAGGCCGGCGGATTTCTGACGGACGCGCGTGGGAACAGGCTGACCTACAACCGCCCCAGCACCATCCAGCCCAGCCTGGTGGCGGCGAACCCGGCGCTGCACGGTGAAATTATCGCGCTGCTGCGACAATAAGGAGGCTGAGGCCGCCGCCCGGCATGGGCTTGAATGGTGCGGCGCAACCAGCGGAGTCGGCATGTCGACCACAGAATCCCAGCAGCTTCTGCATTTCGTGTTCGGGGGCGAGCTGAAATCCACCGACACGGTGGAATTCAAGGATCTCAAAAAGCTCGACTTTGTTGGCATGTATCCGAACTTCGCGGAAGCTCGCAAAGCCTGGCTCGCCAAGGCCCAGGCCACGGTCGATCAGGCCCAGATGCGCTATTTCGTGGTCCATATGCACCGGCTGATGGAGCCGGACGCGGAAGACCAGCACTAAGCTTTTGGCTAGGAAGGGCTTTTTGCCTCCCTAGGGCCGCCATGCTACATCGGCGCGACCATGAGTTCCGCGCCCCTCCCCCGCGCGGCCCAGTCGGGCCCCACCACCTTGCAGACCGGCGCGATCATCCGCCGGATGCTGCGCGACTATGTGCGCGGCCATTGGGGCCTGTTGGCACTGGCCATCCTCTGCATGCTGGTGACCTCGGCGCTGGGCGGGCTGGTGCCGCAACTGGTGAACTGGGAGGTCAAGCTGATCTTCATGCGCCACCAGGCCGACCTGCTGCTGCCGCTGGCGCTGGCGGTGGCGGGCGTGGTGGCGCTGCGTGCCCTCACTTTGTTCGCCGGACGCATGCTGGTGGACTCGCTGGGGGAGAAGGCCGTCGCCAGCGCCCAGCGCGACATGTTCGGCCGCCTGATCCGGCGCGATCTGGCCGATCTCAATTCGGTGCATTCCGGCCAGTTCGTTTCCAACTTTCTCTATGACGCGACCTTGATGCGCGATGCCATCACCCAGGGCGTGGCCGCCATTTTCCTGGAAAGCGTGCAACTGGTCGTGTTCCTCGCCTATGTGATGATCACCGACTGGAAGCTGGGCCTGCTGGCGCTGATCGCCCTGCCGCTGGTGGCCTGGACCATGGAACGGCTGGGCGCCTCGATGCGCCGCGCCGCCACCCGTGGGATGCACGAGACCGGCGACCTGTCGGTCGTCCTGTCCGAAGCGATGGACGGCCGGCGCATCATCAAGGCCTATGGCCTGGAAGCCCACAGCATCGAGCGCGTGGATGCGCGGCTGAAGTCGCGGCTGAACACCCTGCTGAAAGCCGCCCGGCTGCGCGCCGCCGCCGCGCCGATCACCGACATTTTCCTGGGCATGGTGATTGCGCTGGTCCTGTTCGCCGCGGGCTGGCAGAGCCTGAACGGCCAGATCACGCTCAATGCCTTTTCCGGTTTCCTGGTGGCGCTTCTGATGGCGCAGCAGCCGGTGCGCAACCTCAGCCAGCTCTGGCCGACCGCCAGCGCCGGCATCGCCGCCGCCCATCGCATCTTCGCCTCCATCGACGCCCGTCCCACCATTGTCGACCGCGCCGGGGCCAAGCCACTGCGCGCCACCGGCGGCGCGGTAAGCTTCCGCGATGTCGATTTCGCCTATCACGCCGATGCCGGGCCGACACTGGCGCGCGTCAATCTCGATATCGCGCCGGGACAGAAGATCGCGCTGGTGGGCCCATCGGGCGCCGGCAAGAGCACCATCTTCAACCTGCTGCTGCGTTTTTACGATTGCGACAATGGCGTGATCGCAATCGACGGCCAGGATATCCGCACCGTGACGCTGGAAAGCCTGCGCGCCGCCATCGGCATCGTCAGCCAGGACGCGGTGCTGTTCGACGAAAGCGTCGCCGACAATGTCGCGCTGGGCAGGCCGGGCGCCTCGCGCGACGAGATCATGGCGGCGGCGAAGAACGCCGCGGCGCACGACTTCATCATGGCGATGCCGCAAGGCTATGACACGACCGTGGGCGAAGGCGGGTTGAAACTGTCGGGCGGCCAGCGCCAGCGCATCGCCATCGCCCGCGCCATGCTGCGCAACGCGCCCATCCTGCTCCTGGACGAAGCCACCAGCGCGTTGGACACCGAATCCGAACGCCAGGTGCAGGAGGCGCTGGCGCGCCTGATGCGCGGGCGCACCACCATCGTCATCGCCCATCGCCTTTCCACCGTGGTCGATGCCGACCGCATCTATGTGCTGGAGAATGGCGGCGTGGCGCAGTCCGGCACCCATGGCGAACTGATGGCCGCGAACGGGCTCTATGCCAATCTCTATCGCCACAATCTGGAAGACGCGCGATGAAGACCCCCTTTGGTCTTGCCGCCTGGCGTCTGCTGGCGGGACTTGCCACGCCGCTGGCGCCGCTCCTGCTGCGCCAGCGCGCGGCCCGCGGCAAGGAAGACCGCGCCCGGCTGAACGAACGGCTGGGCATTGCCAACATCCCCCGGCCCGACGGGAAGCTGGTCTGGGTGCATGGCGCCTCGGTGGGAGAAAGCCTGTCGGCGCTGCCGCTGATCGAAAAGCTGCTCGCGGATGGCGCCAAGGTGCTGGTGACCAGCGGCACGGTGACCAGCGCCACCATCATGAAACAGCGCCTGCCCAAGGGCGCGCTGCACCAGTTCGTGCCGCTGGACACGCCGCGCTCAGTGGCGCGCTTCCTGGATCATTGGCGTCCCGATGCCGGACTGTTCGTGGAATCCGACCTGTGGCCCAACCTGATTCAGGGTGCGAAAAAACGTGGCGTGCGGCTGGCGCTGGTCAATGCCCGCATTTCGGCGCGTTCGGCGGAGCGCTGGCGGTTCGCGCGCAAGAGCGTGGCGGCGCTGCTGGCGGCCTTCGATGTGGTGCTGGCCCAGGACGAGGATTTTGCCACGCGGCTGCGCGCCCTGGGTGCGCCCCACGTCCAGGTATCAGGCAGCCTGAAGGCCGATGCGCCGCCGCTGATGGCCAACGATGCCGCGCTCAAGGACTTGCGCCTTGCGATCGGCGATCGCCCGGTGCTGCTGGCGGCACAGACCCATCCGGGCGAGGACGAGACCATCCTGCCGGCGCATGACCTGCTGCGGGCGCGTTTCCCCACACTCCTCACCATCATCGTGCCGCGTCACATCGAACGCGCGCCCGATATCGCCATGCTGTGCGGTGCCCGCGCCAACATTCGGCGCTCAAGCGGCGAAACCATCACCGCCGAAACCGCCATCTATATCGCCGACACGCTGGGCGAGATGGGATTGTTCTATCGCCTCGCGCCCTTCTGCTTCATCGGCGCAACGCTGGTCCCCTTGGGCGGACACAATCCGCTGGAGCCCGCCGCGTTGCAGTGCGCGGTGCTGGCAGGCCCGCACACCGCCAACGCGGCAAGCGCCTTTGGCGCAGTACTCTCAGCGCAAGGCTTTGGCCGCGTCACGAGCAGCGCCGATATTGCCCGCGAGGCCGCACGGCTGATCCAGGACCGTGACGCCGCCGCGCAGGCGGGCGCGGCCGCGGCGCGCGGCGCCGCCACCCTGTCCGGCGCGGTCGACCGCACCATCCTCGCCCTGAAGACCATGCTCGATGCGCGCGCCTGATTTCTGGCAATCGGGTGGCCTGCCGGCGCTGCTGCTGTCGCCGCTGGGACGGCTGTATGGCGCCAGCGTGGCGTTCAAGGCGCGATTTTCCAAACCGCATGATCCGCAGCTGCCGGTGATCTGCGTCGGCAACCTGACGGCGGGCGGCAGCGGCAAGACGCCCATCGCCATTGCCATCGCCCATGCCCTGCGCGCGCGGGGCCGCAAGCCTTTCTTTCTCACACGCGGCTATGGCGGCAGCGAGCGCGGCCCGGCGCTGGTGGCCCGCGCGCATGGCGCGGCGCTGATGGGAGATGAGGCTTTGCTGCTGGTTCGCGCCGCGCCCACCGTGGTGGCAAGGGACCGCGCGGCCGGTGCCCGGCTGGCGAAAGAAAAAGGCGCCGACATCCTGGTGATGGATGACGGGCACCAGAATTTTTCGCTGCGCAAGACGCTCTCGCTGGTGGTGGTGGATGCGCAGGCCGGGTTTGGTAATGGACAGATGATCCCCGCGGGCCCCTTGCGCGAGCCTGTCGCCAACGGCCTGGCGCGCGCCGACGCGGTTGTCCTGGCCGGCGACGGCAATCCCGATCTGCAAGGCTATGCCGGGCCGGTGCTGCGGGCGCGGTTGCGCCTGGATGCCGCCGCGCTGACCGGCAAGAGCGTCTTCGCCTTTGCCGGAATCGGAAGACCCGAAAAATTCATCGCGGCGCTGGAAGCCGAAGGAGTCGAGGTCACGGGCTCCTGCTTCTTCGACGATCATCATCCCTATACCGAAGACGAAATCCTCCAGCTCAAGGCCATTGCCGGTGACACCATGCTGGTGACCACGGAAAAGGATTTCGTGCGGCTGGGCGTGGCGCAGCGCGAAGGCATCCGCGCGGTCAAGGCCGTGTCCATCTTCGATGACGCGGCCGCGCTGGAGGGTTTGCTTGACAGGGCTCTGGGCCCGGTTTAGCGCCTTTCTGCGATGACGGAACCCCGCCTCCCCCTGCTGCAAAAACTGCGCTATGGCGCGGAAGCCGCGGCTTTCTTTTTCCTGATGGCGATTTTTCGCGTCATCGGACTGGAGGCGGCAACCGCGCTAGGCGGCTTCATGGGGCGCAACATCTTCTCGCTGCTGCCGCCCGACCGCACCGCACGCAGGAACCTGGCGGCGGCCTTTCCGGAAAAGACAGATGAAGAGCGCGACGCTATTCGCCTCGCCATGTGGGACAATCTGGGGCGGGTGGTGGCGGAGTATCCGCATCTGGAAAAATTCTCGCCGCTGGGCGATGACCCGCGCATCACCTTCACCGCGCCGGAGCATCCGGAAAACTACAAGGGCCAGGCGATCCTGTTCCTGTCGGGCCATTTCGCCAATTGGGAAATGATGCCGATCCTGGGCGAACAGCATGGCCTGAAAGGCGCCACCGTGGTCCGGCCGCCCAACAATCCCTATATCGCGGACTGGATCGCGCGCCAGCGCGCCATCAACGGGCCGGACAGTCTGTTGGCCAAGCACAGCGCGGCGCGCCGGATGATGGGCCATCTGCGCGGCGGTGGCGTGATCTACATGCTGATCGACCAGAAACTGCGCGAGGGCATTGCTGTCCCTTTCTTCGGGCGGGATGCCATGACCACGCCGGCCCCGGCCGCGCTGGCGCTCAAGCTGGGCGCGCGCATCCTGATGGCCGCGAACCGCCGCACCCAGGGCGCGCGCTTCCATGTCACCGTCTCGGCGGGACCCGATTTCACCCCCAGCGGCGATGAAACCCGCGATATCCTCGACCTGACCGCGGCGCTCACCGCCCGCATCGAAGAGAGTGTTCGCGCCGATCCCGGCCAGTGGCTGTGGATTCACAATCGCTGGCCCACCGCGCGTGACATCGCGCTCACCCGCGGCTAAAGAGTTTCGCCATGAGCACGCGCCAGCGCATCCTCGACCAACTGTTCTTCGGACGCGATCCGCTGAAGGATTTTCCCGCGCATCGCTTTCCCACCGACCTGCAGGGCTGGCATTCCCAGCACCCTTATCTCACGCGCGCCATCGCCGAGGTAAAGCCGGCCATCGTGGTGGAAGTTGGTGTTTGGAAGGGCGCTTCTGTCGTCACCATGGCCAAGGAAATCCAGCGCCAGAAGATGGATGCCGTGGTGATCGCCATCGATACCTGGCTGGGCTCGAGCGAGCATTATCTGTGGGAGAAATTCATTCCCGACCTGGATTTCGAGTTCGGCTATCCGCGGCTCTATCACAAGTTCGCCGCCAATATCTGCAACGAGGGTCTGCAGGACTGCGTGGTGCCGCTGCCGCTGGATTCCATCAATGGCTTCCAGCTGCTGAAGGAAAAGGGAATCCGCCCCGACGTGCTGCATATCGATGCCGGGCACGACTACATGTCGGTGATGGGCGACCTCAAGGCCTGGTGGCCGCAACTGACCCCCGGCGGCGTGTTGATCGGCGACGACTATTTCAAGAGCTGGCTGGGCAAGGGAAAATGGCCGGAAGTGCGCCAGGCTTTTGACGAATTCTTTGCCGCCACGCCGCACACAAAATTCGAGAGCGGCGACGGCAAGTGCTACGTCGGCAAGCCGGCTTAGGAGCGACCGCGAACCCGCAGCGCAGCGAAGGGCATCGCGGCGCGACCAAAATTAAAGAGAATCCGGCGCCGGCTTGCGCGTCGAGCGTGACGGATCCAGCCGGACCTGAAACCAGTTCATCGCCCAATGCAGATGCGGGCCCGTCGCCCGCCCCGTCGCGCCGATCAGCCCGATGCGCTGGCCGCGCCTGACCATCTCGCCGGCTTTCACCAATCGCTGGCTCTGATGCAGATAGGAGGTGGACACGCCCTGGCCGTGATCGATCAGGGTGATGCCGCCGCTGAGATAGTGGTCCGCCGACAAGCTCACCATGCCATCCGCCGGGGCCAGGATCGGCGTGCCGGTAGGCGCCGCCATGTCCACACCATAATGCTGCGCCCCGGGAATGCCGTTGTTGATGCGCTGGCTGCCGAACACTCCGCTCAGCCGCCCCGGCGCCGGCCAGTCGAACCCGGACAGGAACTCGCCGCCCGGCGTATCGGAGACACGCGCCAGGAAAACCTCCGCCGCCTCGCGTGCGATGCGCGCGGTAACTTCAGGCGGCGGCGTCACCGTATTCTGCGGCAGGCCATCCACCCGCTGCACATCATACCGGCGCAGCAGGGGCGTGAAGGGACGGCTGTCGCCGCCGCCATCGGGATAGCGCACCGTCACGACCGAAGCCGCGGTCTGGTTGGGGGCAAAACCGAAAGCGAAGCGGCCATCGGCGAGTATGCGCAACGGTCGGCCATCCAGCGCCGCCAGCGAACCGGGCGGGGCACTGCCCATCGCCAGGCTCCCCTGCTCCATCGAGCCGGTGACGGAAAATCGTATGGGCCGCTGCTGCGCCCTTGCGGGCATGGCGGCCAGACCCAGCGATGCGCCGATAAAAAACCGGCGCCGCATCATTTCGGAACCAGGCCTTTTTCCTGCGCCCGCTTGGTCGAGATCTCCGGGTTGGCATAGGCTTCCTGCAGGTCCACGCTCCAATAGCGCAGGGCATCCAGCGGTATCTGCGTGCCGGTCACGGCGCAGATCACATGACCGCCCGGCACGAGGATTTCATACTCGCCGTCGAGATAGCGAAGCTTGGCCTCGCCCTTGTCGCGTTCCATGATGTTCATGCCGCCAGATTACCGTACCCGGCCTCAGAAAAGCGAGCCCTGATCCTTGCCCGGCTTTTTCTTCGGGGTTTTGGCTTTGCCGCCGCCCTCGCCCGCCATGGCCCGGGCCTCGCCGTCGGCAAAGGTCAGGGTCAGGGATTCGCCGCTCTGGATGGAATCGGCGCGGCGGCGCACGCTGCCGTCTTCGCCGCGCACCAGCGCAAAGCCGCGCTCCAGCACCTTGCGGTACGAGATCAGTTCCAGTTCGCGCGCCACGCCCTCGAAGTGACGCCGCTTCTGCGCCAGGCGCACTTTCTGGGCGCGCTCGGCACGCTTGACCAGCCCCGTCACGCGTTCGCCGCACACCGCCATGCGATCGCGCAGCATCCGGTCCCGCAAACGCGCATCCGCCTTCTGGAAGCGCGCCTGGTGAATCTGCAGATTACGGCTGAGGGCATGGGCCAGCTTGTCCCCCGTCACGTCAAGCCGCTGGCGCTGGGCGGCGAACAGACTTTCGGGACGCGGCAAGACACGCACCAGCTGCGCCAGATGGCGGCGGCGGTCTTCCATCCCCTTGCCGAAACAGCGCACAAAGCGCCGCTCGAAATCCAGCGTCTGGGCGAGAAGCTCGGCGCGCACCGGCACCGCCAGTTCGGCGGCGGCGGTGGGCGTGGGGGCGCGCATGTCGGCGGCGAAGTCGATCAGCGTGGTATCCGTCTCATGGCCCACCGCCGAGATCAGGGGAATGAGGCTGGCGGCGGCGGCGCGCACCACCGCCTCGTCGTTGAAGGCCATCAGGTCTTCCACCGAGCCGCCGCCCCGCGCCACGATGATCAGGTCGGGACGCGGCATGGTCTTGCCGTCAAAGGCATTGAACCCGGCAATGGCAGCAGCCACTTCACCGGCGGCTTTCTCGCCCTGCACCGCCACCGGCCACAGCAGCACCCGGCGCGGAAAGCGCGCCTGCAGCCGGTGCATGATGTCGCGGATCACCGCGCCGGTGGGCGATGTGATCACCCCGATCACTTCGGGCAGAAACGGCAGCTTCTTTTTCCGCGACGCCTCGAACAGGCCTTCGGCGGCCAGCGCCTTGCGGCGGGCCTCCAGCATCGCCATCAGCGCGCCCAGCCCGGCCAGTTCGACCTGTTCGACGATGAGCTGGTAGCGCGAGGATCCGGCATAGGTGGAGAGCTTGCCGGTGCAGATCACTTCCAGCCCGGCTTCGGGACGCACCTTCAGGCGCTGCGCCACGCCCCGCCAGATCACCGCGTTCAAGACCGCCTTGTCGTCTTTCAGGTCGAAATAGACATGGCCGCTGGAATGGAATTTCAGGCCGGAAATCTCGCCCCGCACCCGCACCAGGGCGAACTGCTCCTCCACCGACCTTTTGAGGGCGGCGGACAATTCTGTGACCGAAAATTCGGGCAGGTTCGAAAGTGCTGTCTCGGGCATGGGCTTATGATACAGGGTGGCGGCGAAAAATGGCGAGGCGCATGTGAAAGTTTTGCTGGTGGGTTCCGGGGGCCGCGAACATGCGCTGGCCTGGGCGCTTTCGCAAAGCCCCCTGCTGACCAAGCTCTATTGCGCCCCAGGCAATGCCGGAATCGCCCAGGTGGCGGAATGCGTGCCGATCCCGGCGACCGACTTTGAGGGGCTGGCAGCCTTCGCCGTCACCAAGCGGATCGATTTCGCGGTGATCGCCGCCGATGCCCAGCTGGTGGGCGGGCTGTGGGACGTGCTGGAAGATGCCGGCATCCGCTGCCTGGGCCCGTCGAAAATGGCCGCTGTGCTGGAAGGCTCCAAGGGCTTTGTAAAAGACCTTTGCATCGAAGCGGGCATTCCCACCGCCGCCTACAAGCGCTTCACGCGCGCCGAGCCCGCCAAGGCCTTCGCCGACAGCCTCGGCTATCCGGTGGTGATCAAGGCCGATGGCCTGGCCGCCGGCAAGGGCGTGATCATCGCCGCCAGCAAGGACGAAGCCGACAAGGCCATCGACTTCATGTTCGAGGGCGGCTTTGGCGACAGCGGCCATGAGATCGTGGTCGAGGAATTCATGGACGGCGAAGAGGCCAGCTTCTTCGCCCTCAGCGACGGCACCAATGTGATCCCGCTGGCCGGGGCCCAGGATCACAAGCGCGTCGGCGATGGCGATACCGGCCCCAACACCGGCGGCATGGGCGCCTATTCGCCCGCACCGGTGCTCACACCCGATCTTGAAAACATCGCGATGGAGCAGTTCATCAAGCCCACCGTCGCGGCGTTCGCGGCGAAGCGGCGCCCCTATATGGGCGTGCTGTATCTGGGGCTGATGATCACCAAAAACGGTCCCAAGCTGGTGGAATATAATTGCCGCTTCGGCGATCCGGAATGCCAGGTGCTGATGCCACGCCTGAAAAGCGACCTGCTGACGGCGCTGATCGCGGCGCGTGACGGCAACCTCACGCCGCTAGAATGGCGCGACGAGGTGGCGCTGACAGTGGTGATGGCGTCCAAAGGCTATCCCGGCTCTTATGAAAAGGGCCATGTCATCACCGGGCTCGACGACGCGGCGAAGGTTCCGGGCGTCACCATCTTTCATGCCGGCACCGAACGGCGCGGCAACGACATCGTCGCGGTCGGCGGACGGGTGCTGAACGTCACCGCCGTCGGCCAGGACGTCGCCGAAGCCCAGGCGCGGGCCTACCAGGCTGCCGGGCTGATCCATTGGGAAGGATCGTTCTTGCGCAAGGACATTGGCTGGCGCGCGCTGAAGCGCTGAGTCGGCCGAGGGAACCACGGTTGTGGTGGATTTCCCGCCGGCCGCGCGCGGCAGGCCGCGGACCCAGTTGACACCCAAGGCGGTGACAGGCAATCAACCGCCATGCTGCTGTGGGCGGGCTTTGTTTCCATTTTTACGGGTCTTCTGGCGCTGACCATCGACCGGCGGCTGGCGCATTTCATCTATGACCATGTCAGCGGCCCCGCCCACAAGGCGCTGGACAGCATCACCCATTACGCCAAGGCGGGCCACTGGCTGGGAGCGGCGGTTATCGCGCTGATCGTGGCGGCGGGCCTGCGCCATTTCCAGGTCTATCCCGAGCAAGTCGCCCAGCTGATCAATTACAGCCTGGCCTTCATCGCCAGCCTGACGCTGGGCAGCGCCATCCTGCATGTGATCAAGCTGGTGATCGGCCGCCGCCGTCCGCGCGACGACATGGAGATGGGGCTGTACGGCTTCATGCCGCTGGCCTTCAATTCCGATTACAACAGCTTCCCCAGCGGCCACGCCCTGACCATCTGCTGCGTGGCGGTGATCTTCACCTGCGTCTGGCCGATGTGGTGGCCGCTCTGGTTCGGCATCGCGGCCCTGCTGGCGGTGACGCGCGCTTTGCTGACGGCGCATTTCCTCAGCGACGTTCTGATCGGCGCGGGAATCGGATTGATCGCGGCACGCGAAGTGCTGCTGCTGGGCTTCCCCGGCTTTGCACCGCACTGGTTCTGATTCTTTAATGGTCGCGCCGCGAGGCCCTCGGCTAACGCCTCGGGTTCGCGGTCGCTCCTAGCCGCGCCGCGCGCGGAAGAAATCGCGCAGTATCTCGCCCGCTTCCAGCGCATGCGGCTCCGTCTGCATCACGATGGGCCGGTGGTGACAGGTGGGCTGCTCGAAAAAGCGCGGGCCATGCAGCACCGCGCCGCCCTTGGGATCGCAGGCGGCGAATACCAGCCGCGATATCCGCGCCATCGCCATTGCGCCGGCGCACATGGCGCAGGGCTCCAGGCTGACATAGAGGGTGGCACCGATCAGCCGCTCATTGCCCAGGGCTTTGGCGGCAGCGCGCATCACCAGGATTTCGGCATGGGCGGTCGGGTCTTTCAGTTCCAGGATGCGGTTGCCGTCGCGGGCCAGGAGCGCGCCTTCCGGCCCCAGCAGCACCGCGCCCACCGGCACCTCGCCGCGCAGGGCCGCCGATTTCGCTTCTTCCAGCGCCAGTGCTATGGCTTCGGCATCGTTCATCGTGCCCGGAGTTAGCCTTGCCCGCCGAGAAAAAGCCAGCCACCCCCGACGGCGACCGGATCGCCAAGGTCATTGCGCGGGCCGGCATCTGTTCGCGGCGCGACGCCGAAAAACTGATCCTGGAAGGGCGGGTGAAGCTGGACGGGGTGATCGTCACCTCGCCTGCCCTGAACGTCACCCAGAACAATGTCGTGCAGGTGGACGAGAAGCCGCTGATGCAGCCCGAAGCGGCGCGCATGTGGCGCTATCACAAGCCGTCGGGCCTGGTGACCACCCACAAGGACGAAAAGGGCCGGCCCACGGTCTTCGCCAACCTGCCCAAGCATCTGGGGCGCGTGGTGTCTGTGGGGCGGCTGGATTTCAACACCGAAGGCCTGCTCTTGCTGACCAATGACGGCGAGATCGCCCGGCGCATGGAAGTTCCCTCGGCGGGCTGGACGCGCGTCTATCGCGCCCGGCTGTTCGGCAAGGTCAACCAGGTGGAACTGGACAAGCTGGCCAGCGGCATCACCATCGACGGCGTCAAATACGGCCCCATCGTCGCCGATATCGAGCGCAGCAAGGGCGTCTATAGCTGGGTGACGGTGTCGCTGAAGGAAGGCAAGAACCGCGAGATCAAGCGGGTGATGGAACGGCTGGGCCTGAAGGTCGCCCGCCTGATCCGCACCGCCTATGGCCCGTTCCAGCTCGGCCAGCTGGTGGAAGGCCAGATCGAGGAAATCCCGGCCCGGCTGTGGCGGGAAAAGCTGGGAATCGGCCGTAAAAAACGTGCTGACCATGACTGAGGAAAGCTGCTAGAAGCCCGCCATAAGCAGGAGACGGCCATGGGCAGCATGAAAGACAAGCGCAAGAACAAGCTGCCCCCGCCCTATGCCGCCGAGACCAAGGACGTGCGCTTCGCCGGAACCTTCGAGGTCCTGATCCCGATCGAGGGCCGCAACAAGCCCGCCAAGGTGCCGTTGCAGTTTCCCACCCTGTCGGCCGCCGAAGGCTGGATGCACAGCGCCGAGGGCAAGGACACGATGGCCGAGATCGTGGAAGACGCCGGCAAGAACACCTGACCGCCGCGTCTCTTCCGGGCCCATCTGTCACCATCTGAAACAGCCTGCCACAGGCGTTAACCACCGGAATCCCGGCTTTTCCGCATGGGCGTTCTCCGGGTTGGTAAGCGGTCCTTCACCTTTCGGGTGCTAATTTCGGCGTCTCGAATATGACGGTGGAGATCGAAATGCGTAAAGTTTTCATGCTCGCGTTGGCCGCTGCCGCGCTGGCCTTCGGCGGCACCGCCGCCAGCGCTGACAACCTGCAGGACGGCGCCCGCGCCTTCCAGGGTGGCCAGTTCAACCGCGCTCTCGCCCTTTGGCGTCCGCTTGCCGTGCAGGGCAATCCGGTGGCGCAGAACAATCTGGGCATCATGTATCTCGACGGCAAAGGCGTGCCGCAGAACATGAGCGAAGCGGTGCGTTACCTGTCGCTGTCCGCGGCGGCCGGTTCCTCGCTGGGCCAGAACAATCTGGGCGGCCTCTATCGTGACGGCAAAGGCGTGCCGCGCGACTTCGGCCGCGCCATGCAGTGGTTCAGCGCCAGCGCCAGCCAGGGCAACAGTGCCGGCATGTACAATATGGGCCTGATGTATGAACTGGGCCAGGGCATCAAGCCCGATCCCTTCCGCGCTTACATGTGGTACGCGCTGGCCGCCGACCAGGGCAACATGCCCAACGCGGTCGCCCATCGCAACGCCCTGTGGTCGCGCATGACCCCGGCCGCGCAGACCCAGGCTCGCCAGCTTTCCGTGAACTGCAAGCGCGCCAACTACAAGGGCTGCGCCTAAAACAAGCTCGACCTCTATCGAGACCTGAAGAAACGGCGCCAGCGATGGCGCCGTTTTTTTATTGGAAGCGGGTGTAGATCTCGGCGATGCGGGCGATGCTTTCCGCGGCTTCGGCCCGGTCCACCGTCTCGCCCGCATCGTTGTAGCCGCGCATGTCGCCGCCCTCCAGCATCTGCACCACGATGCCGTCGCTGCGCGGGATCATCTGCACGCCGCGGTAATTGACGCCGTAGGTGACTTCGGGCTGCGGCACCAGCCAGCCGATCTGGCCGCGCACTGGCACCAGGCTTTCGTCTTTCCACAGCGTGCGCGCGCCATAGCCGGTGCAGTTGATCACCACTTTCTGTTTGAGCTGGGTGAACTCGGACGGCGCATGGAACTCGCGCACCTCCATCTTGCCGCCCATGGCATAGAACTCGCCCAGCAGCGTGTGGCCGTAGGAGGCGACATTGAACTGCAGATTCTCGCTGCGCCGCACATGGGGAAACTGGAACGGCGTCGAGCCGGGCGGCATGGTCTGGCCGCCGGGGACCAGATCGGCGATGCGGCTGCCGTAATGGGCGAAGTCCAGCGTGGCGGGCGGGTAATATTGCGCATTGCCTTCCGCAAACGGAACCGCCGAGATGGTGTAGCGGTCGCCGAACTCTACTGGATTGCCCGCAACACCTAGATAGCTGCGATAGCTTTTCCACGAAATGCGCGCCATGCGCTCCCACAACTCGCCAAAGCCGGGACCGGCGGGCCCTTGCAGCGCGATGCGCGAATCCGGCGTCCAGCTTCCGGTGGCGCGCACCGAGCGGGTATTGGGCAACAGGTCCTTCGCGTACAGCGTGACGGCGCAGCCCATCCTGAGCGCCAGCACTGCCGTGGTCAGCCCCAGCGCGCCGCAGCCAATCACCGCGAGATTTTTATCGCCCCGCGCCAGCGCCTTTTCCAGCACAACCGTGGCCGAACCCCAGGACAGCGACCAGCCCGATCCGCCATGGCCGTAATTGTGGACCACCATGGTGTCGCCCAACATCTCGGTATCCAGGCGCGGCCCGGCAGGGCGGAAAGGCCGGGTGCAGACGGTGATGTCGAACAGCCGCTGAACACTGGCACGCACCGGCATCAGGCGCGGCGCGTCGAGGGTAGCCATGGAGCGGGGGTTGGTGGTGCAGGCCGAAAGACCGGCCAAGCCACCCAACAAAGCCAGACGACGATCAAGAATGGTCATGCGCGCCCCGTTATACCCACCCTTAGCCTTTCAGAAGAATACAATTCCAACAAGGCTGAGCCTACGATAATTGTATAATCCATTCGCAGACTTTTTAGATACGAGTCGAACGGCACTCAACCTAGCCCCCCGAGATTCGCATGCCTCAATCTATTGATGCCGAATCCTTCATCAGCAGAGAGCTGCACAGCCTATTGTTCTTTGAAGAGTTTACTTTTGGGCGGAATAGATTTTCGCATCCCAAATCTTCCGAAGTTGAACTGGCAGACGCGGTCGTCATGCTAGGTGACGTCCTCCTGATTTACCAAATAAAAGAGCGAAGCTCAAACAACATCAAAAATGAGAGATCAGAACGACAATGGTTCGAAAAGAAAGTACTGGGGAAAGCCGTCAAGCAAATCCGCGATACGCTCGCACACCTAAATACGAATACGGAAATTAATGTACCAAATGAAAGAGGAAAGTTCTTTAACTTGGCGGCACAGAACTTCTCACAGATTATCAAACTCATTATTTATAGACCGAGTTCAAACCTTCCAAAAGATTGCCGCGCAGTCAGACATTACGACAGCAAGTCTGCGGGATTTATTCACGTCATTGAAGCTGAAGATTATCTTCAGATTGCAAAAACACTGCGCGTCCCCATCGATGTTGTACGATACCTTGAATACAGAGAAAGCGTTCTTCAAAAATTCCCGGAAGATCATTCAGAGATGCCCGAAGCAGTAATCGCGGGCCACTTTATAGGTGGAAATCCAGATGACTTACCCACATTCGATTCCCTCGAATACCTTTGGAATCTTGTTCAAGACGAGGACAAGTGGGACCTCAGCCCAATACTTCGCCGCATCCATGCTGGCGAAACGCAAAACGGCTTTGATGACGACTACTATAAAATTCTCATTGAGTTCGCGAAGTTGCCACGCTCTGCATGGCGAGCCGTAAAAGAGCGCTTTGTCCAATGCATTGAGAAATCAAAACAAGAGAAGCAAGTTAAGCCTTATAGGCTTGTATACCCGGATACAGGATGCGGGTTCGTTTTCATTCCCATATCGACAAAAGTTTCTAACGATCCTCGATGGCAACAACAGAAGTTAGTGAGCCTGAGAAATTTCGTTGAAGCTCATAAATATGATCGCCACTTGTCGAAATGCATAGGTGTGCAAGTCTCAATAAATGGGGAATATTTTGATGTCTTATGGTGTTCAATTGAATCGGAATGGATAGAAGATCTTGAGTACCAACAAAAACTGGAACAAAATTTCCCATTCCGGGCGGTACAAGAAAAGCAAATTTTTAGCTATAACTTAGGCGGCATGCCGAAAAAGCCGACTGATGGTAGTGGAGGAATTTAAAACTTCTTAACCTCCAAATTCTACCAGATACCCCGCAACGCCCTCTTCCGGGTCGCCATTGCCCAGCGCGGTGGAGAATTGGCGCTTGCGGTAGGAGAACAGCGTTACGCAGCAGACATTGGGCACGTCCCACTTCCCGCCATGCTGGAAGGCGGTATACATCCAGTTGGCATAGGCGCCTTCGGGGGCGCTGCCTTTTTCCATGCCGGTCCAGAACAGCTTGCCCTTGCCGCCGTCCTCGCCCGCATCCGGTCCCGTCACCCAGCGCCATTCATTGGGCGCGGTCTGGCGGCCGCCGAGCAGAACGACGTCGGTGACCACCGGAAAAACCGTCTGCATCACGAAATCGAATTCGGGCTTGTCGTTGATGGTGGCGAGATAGCCGGTACGGCCCTTGTGACTCAGCTTCGCCGCCGCCGCCTTCGCCGCGTCCCAGATGATGTTGGGGCTGCGGATATACTGATAGGCATGGCCGCCCGGGCGTTCGATCACCGCCGTGCTGCCGGGCTCGTCAAAGGCCTGCGGCGTGGTATCCGGCGGCGGCGGAAAGGCGAAATTCCAGCCCAGCCACACCGCGCCGATTGCCGCCAGCGCCCACAGGACGACGACCAGACGGCGCAGGTTTTGGGTGGCCGAAGCCGATATCATGAAAGCCCCCTCAGCGCGGGCGATCATAGGCGCGGGCGGAAGTGAATCCAGTCCCCTGACCGTACAGACTGTCAGTACACGTTAGACGTGCTGGCCGCCGTTGATCATCAACTCCGCCCCGGTGACGTACGAGGATTGCTCGGTGCAGAGGTACCAGATCGCCTTGGCGACCTCGGCCGGCTGGCCCAGGCGGCGCAGCGGGATGGTCTCGACGATCTTCTCGGTGCCGGGCGACAGGATGGCGGTGTCGATCTCGCCCGGGGCGATGGCGTTGACCCGCACCCCCAAAGGCCCGAAGTCCGCCGCCATCTCGCGGGTCAGGGCCGCCAGCGCCGCCTTGGAGGTCGAATAGGCCGCCCCCGCGAAAGGATGCACCCGGCTGCCCGCGATGGAGGTGACGTTGACGATGGAGCCCTTGGCCTTGGCCAGCTCGTTCCGGAGGCCCTGGGCCAGCCAGATGGTGGAGAAGAAATTCACCTCGAACACCTGCCGCCAGGCTTCCATCGAGGATTGCAGCGTGTCCAGCCGCTCGCCCTTGGCGCCCTTGGGCGAAATGGCGGCATTGTTGACCAGGGCGTGCAGCTTGCCGTCGGTCAGGCGGGTGCGCATCTCGGCCACCGCGCGCTGCGTATCGGCGGGGTCGGCCAGGTCGACCTGGATATGGTCCTCGGGGCCCGCCGCCCAGGGGCAGTTCTCGGGAAAGGCGTGGCGCGAGCAGGTGATCACCCGCCAGCCGGCGCTGGAAAAGCGCTTCACGGTGGCATGGCCGATGCCGCGCGAGGCCCCGGTCAGGATCAGGGTGCGTTTTTCGTCGTCGCTATTGGGTTCTGCCATGTCCTCACCCTATCATTGCCGGGCAAATCTGTCCTCCATTCTCCCATGCATGACCATCACGGCCTGACCGCCATTGCCCTGCTCCTGGCCGCCGCCGTGGCCATGGGCCTGTTCATGAGCCGCCTGCGGCTGCCCGCCGCCGCCGGATTCATCCTGGTGGGGGTGGTGCTGGGCCCCAGCGGCGCGGGCATGATCACCACCGATACCGCCATCGACACCCTGGCCGAGATGGGCGTCTTGATGCTGCTGTTCATCATCGGGATGGAAATGCGCCTTAGCCAGTTCACCAAGTCGCTGCCCGTGGCGCTGGGCATCACCGGCGTGACCTGCGCCGTGATCCCCACCTCGGTCGGGCTCTTCACCCTGGCGGTGGGCGGCGAAGTGATGGGCGGCATCGTGATCGGCTTCATGCTGGCGATCTCGTCCACCGCCGTGGCGATGAAGATGATGGAGGATGCCAACCAGAAGGATACCGAGGGCGGGCGCCTGGCGCTGGCCATCCTGGTGGCGCAGGACCTGGCCGTGGTGCCGCTGCTGCTGATCACCGAATCGCTGGGCAGCGCCATCACCGCCAAATCCATGCTGCTGGTGGCGGGCAAGCTGCTCTTGGCCTCGTGCCTCTTGGCGGTGTTCATCCATGTGCTGAACAAGGTGAAGAGCTTCCGCTTCCCGGCTTCCGAATTCCTGCTGAAGAACCATGACATCGGCACGCTGGGGGTGCTGGGCATCTGCTTTGCCGCCGCCGCCGTGTCGGGCCTGATCGGGCTGTCGCCCGCGCTGGGCGCCTTCCTGGGCGGACTGGTGGTGGGCCATTCCACGCTGCGGCGCGGGGCGCTCAACATGAGCGAGCCGGTGGAGGCGATCCTGCTGTTCGTCTTCTTCCTGTCGGTGGGCCTGTTGATCGACCTCGCTTTCCTGCAGCAGCATCTGTGGGTGATCCTGGCGGCGCTGGTGGTGGTGACGGGCGGGCGCACCTTCCTCAACTTCATCCTGCTGATCCTGTCGGGCGAGAAATTCCACACCGCCGCCGTCACCTCGCTGATCCTGTCGCCGGTGGGGGAATTCTCCTTCGTGATTGCGGGCGCGGGCCTGGCAATGGGCGCGCTGTCCGCGGACGGCTACAAGCTGGCCATCGCGGTGATCGCCATGTCGCTGCTGGCCAGCCCGATCTTCTTCCTGTTCGCGCGGGTCTGTCACCGCAAGGCCACCACCGGCCATTTCCGCCGCCGCTTCACCGTGGCGCCCGCGCTGCCGGGGCCGGGCTAGCCCTACCCTTTGCGCGAAGCGCTTAATGGGGGTCCTGGTGGATGATCACGTCCGCGCCGGGATAGGCGTCGCGTAAGGCTTTCTCGACCCCTTCGCTGACGCAATGGGCCTCGGCCAGCGTCATGTCCGGATCGAGCGCCAGATGCAGCTGGATGAAGGTCGACAGTCCTGCCGTGCGGGTCTTGAGGTCGTGCACATTCTTCACCGAGGCATGACTTTCGGCGATGCGGCGGATGCGGCTGCGGTCTTCCTCGGGAAGTTCATGGTCCATCAGCTGGTCGAAACTGCGGCGGCCCACACCCCAGGACGTCCATACCAGAACGCCCACCACACACAGCGCGATCAGGGGATCAGCCATTGGCCACCAGGTCGCCAGTATCAGCGCTGCGATGATGCCGACATTGGTGATCAGGTCACTGGCGTAATGGGTGCTGTCGGCTTCCACCGCCAGGCTTCCGGTAAGGGCCAACACCCGGCGCTGGTAGAAAACCAGTGCGATGGTGGCGAGGATGGAGATGCACATCACCACCAGCGCGGGAATGGAATTGTCCAGCGGCTCCGGCGTCACGATGCGCTGCACCGCCTGGATAGCCAGGAACAGCGCCGAGGCCGCGATGAAGGCGCCCTGCGCCAGACCCGCCAGCGGCTCGGCCTTGCCATGGCCGAAGCGGTGCTCGGCATCTGCGGGGGTCAGGGCATGGCGGATGGCCAGCATGTTGAGGCCGGACGCGAACAGGTCCAGCGCGGAATCCGCCAGGCTGGCCAGCATCGCCACCGAATGGGAGGCGAAATAAGCCCCCGCCTTGATCGCCATCAGGAACAGGGACACCGCCACCGAGGCCAGTGCAGCGCGCTTCATCAGGGTGCCGGACGCATGTTCAGCCACGGCAGATCCTTGTGCAAAAGATAGGGAAACTCATGTCTGATCCATCATAGACTTGGGCCAAGACCGGGTAAACTTCGGCAAGCCAAACAGGGGATGACAATGAGAACCAAGATCGTGCAGGGACTGCTGGGCTGCGCCTTGATGATGGCGATTCCGGCGGGCGCGCAGATACCGGCGGGCATGGACCCCGGCTCGCTGGGGCGAAACGACCCGATGCCGATCCGCCCCGATTACATGCGCACCCGCGCGGTGATCTCGCCCGTGATCCATCCCGACCGCCGCGTCACTTTCCGGCTGAACGCGCCCGAAGCCACCGATGTTCGCCTGACCGGCCATGTCATCGGCGCGAAGATGCACTGGCTGTCGCCGGAACGCACCCTGCCCATGACCAAGGGCGCCGACGGCGTCTGGAGCATCACGCTGGGCCCGCTGGAGCCGGAGATCTATCCCTACAGCTACATGGTCAATGGCGCGGGCGTGTCCGATCCCGGCAACCGCATCAACCTGGTGGAAGTGCCGGGCGACAAGCCGGCCTATTATGATCCGCAGGACGTGCCGCATGGCGATGTGCGGATGGTGGTCTATCATTCCAAGGCGACCAATTCGGTGCGCTATCTGCGGGTCTATACCCCGCCCGGCTATGACGACAGCAAGCAGCATTATCCGGTGCTCTACCTGCAGCATGGCGGCAATTGCTGCGAATACAGCTGGATGGAACAGGCGCGCGCCAACACGATCATGGACAACCTGATCGCCGAGAAGAAGGCGCGGCCGATGATCGTGGTGATGGCGCTCGGTGCGCGCTCCGGCCCCAGCGAGGGATTGGGGCCCGTGCCGTCCCAGCGCGAAGGCTTCAAGCCGCCGGCGGGCCGCCAGAGCAATTACGATCCGGGCAACCTGTTCGAAGTCGATCTGCTGACCGGCATCATCCCCTTCATCGACAAGAAGTTTCGCACTCTCGCCAATGCCGACAACCGCGCCTTGTCAGGCCTGTCGCAGGGCGGCATCCAGACCGTGACCATCGGCCTTCGTCATACCGACGTCTTCCACTGGCTGGTGCCGATGAGCGCAGGCGCGGAGAACCAGGGCGACGACCAGTTCATGAAGATCAGCGAGGACATCTTCGCCAATCCCGAGCCGCTGAAGAAGAATCTCAAGCTGCTGCATTTCCTGGTCGGGCGCGAGGACGTGCTTTACGAACCCGACAAGCGGCTGGCGGAAAAGCTGCAATCGCTGGGGGTGAAGCTCACCTTCCAGGCCCTGCCCGGCATGCATGAATACAAGGTGTGGCGGCGTGGCCTGTACGAAACCACCCCGCTGCTGTTCCGCTGATTTACGGGAACAGCCGCTCGGTGGTCCAGGCATCGGCGGCGGTCGCGCGGCTATAGACCAGCCGGTCGTGCAGCCGGAAGGGACGGTCGCGCCAGAATTCGATGCGCGAGGGGCAGATGCGCCAGCCGGTCCAGTGCGGCGGACGCGGCACCGTGCCGATGCCATATTTCAGCGCGTATTCGGCGATGCGTTTCTCGAACACCCAGCGCCCTTCCATCGGGCGCGACTGGGGCGAAGCCCAGGCGCCGATCTGGCTGTCCTTGGGGCGGGTGGCGAAATAGGCGTCGGCCTCGGCATCGGAAACCTGCGCCACACTGCCCTGCACCCGCACCGCCTTGCGCAAGCTCTTCCAGTGGAAGTTGATCGCGGCATGGGCGTTGGCCGCCAGCTCGCCGCCCTTGATGCTCTGCGCATTGGAATAGAACACGAAGCCGCTGGCATCGACGCCCTTCAGCAGCACCATGCGCACATTGGGATGGCCGTCGGCATCGGCGGTGGCCAGCGCCATCGCGTTGGCGTCATGGGGTTCGGAGGCTTCCGCTTCCTTCATCCAGGCGGCGAACAGCGCAAAGGGATCGGCGCCGGGCGCAATGCCGCCGTCATCCAGGGGACCGCCCGTTTCCATGGTCATGCCGCCGCCATAGCAGTTTCACCTCAAGCAGGGTAGCCTTGGGACCGCATGGCCCGAATGCACAAGATTTTACCGGTTCTGACCGTCTGTTTCAGCCTCATCGCCACGGCTGCGAGCGCGCGCACCGGCGAGGAGATCGCCAAGGTGTTCGACACCGGCGTCGCCCATTATGACGCCGGCAATTACCAGGAAGCCTTCAAGATCTGGTGGGGGCTGCAATATGAAGACGTCGCCGCCATGCGCAACATCGCCATGATGCTGCGCAAGGGCCAGGGCACGGCCCGCGATCCCAAAAGGGCGATGGCGATCTATGAGCGGGCGGCGGAGGCAGGCCTTCCCACCGCCCAGGCCGACCTGGCCGACATGCTGCTGAAGGGTGAAGGCGGCAGGCCCGATCCCAAGGCGGCGCTGCCACTGCTCAGGGCCGCGGCCGCCGCCAACCATCCCGTTGCCCAGTTTCAGCTGGCCCAGATGTTTGAGACCGGCGCCGATGGGCTGGTGCCCCAGAATCTCGAAGTCGCCCGCCGGCTCTACACCGCCGCCGCCAGCCGGGGCATGAAAGAGGCGGAGGAGCGCCTGGGCATGTTGCCGCCGCCCCCGGCGCCCGCCCCTGCCCCGCCGCAGGAGACCCTGGCCCCAACCCCGCCAGCGGCAAGTCCCTGAGACGCAACTTGGCCATGGCCCAACTGGCAAGACGCAAATCCCTGCCTATATTGGGATAAAGGCAGATTCGAACCATGGACGACCCTTACAAGATTCTCGGCGTGCCCCGGAACGCCAGCGAAGCGGACATCAAGAAGGCGTTTCGCGGCCTGGCCAAGAAGCACCATCCCGACAAGCATGCGGGCGACGCCACGGCGCAAAAGCGCTTCCAGGAAATTTCCGGCGCCTATGACATTCTGGGCGACAAGGACAAGCGCGCCCAGTTCGATGCCGGTGCCATCGGCGCCGACGGCAATGCGCGAGGTTTCGATCCGCGCCAGCATGGCGGTTTCCGCCAGGGCAATCCGTTCGGCTTTGGTGGCGGCAGCGATCCGCGCGCCGGCGGCTTCAAGTTCGAGTTCGACCAGGCGCCCGGCGGCGCGGCCGGGTTCGAGGATATCTTCGCCGACCTGATGGGCGGCGGCGGACGGCGGCGCCCTCAAGGAGGGGCGCGCGCCTCCAAGGGCGAGGATTTCTCGGCCTCGGTCACCGTCAGTTTCGCGGAAGCCGCCAGCGGCGGCACGCGGCGCATCGTGCTGCAGAATGGCGAACAGCTCGACGTCAAGATTCCGGTCGGGGTGAAAGACGGCCAGGTGGTGCGCATCAAGGGACGCGGCGGCGCCGGCCGTGGCGGCGGCCCCAATGGCGATATCCTGCTCTCGGTTTCGGTGGCCGCCCATCCGGGCATGACGCGCGACGGCAACGACATCCGCACCGATGTGCCGGTGACGCTGAAGGAAGCGGTGCTGGGCGCCAAGGTGCCGGTGCCGACCCTGACCGGTACGGTATCGCTGTCGGTGCCGCCCAATTCCAACACCGGCACCACGCTGCGGCTGAAGGGCAAAGGCATCGGCGCGCACGGCTCCACCCCGGCCGGCGATCTCTATGTCCGGCTGGTGGTGACCCTGCCGGACAAGCCCGACGAGGCCCTGCAGGAATTCCTCAAGGGCTGGCCGGGGGACTATGACCCGCGGGCCAAAACAAAATAACCTATTGTTTTAAAAGGGATTTATCGGTACGGAATTTCCCTTTTCGCGAACGGGCCTATTCAGGGTAAATGACTGGGTTCGCGACCGATTTCGGGGAAAATGCATGTCATTTCAGGGGCTCATGAAGGGCAAACGCGGCCTGGTCATGGGCGTGGCCAACCAGCATTCCATCGCCTGGGGTATTGCCCAGGTGCTGCATGAAGCGGGCGCGGAGCTGGCCTTTTCCTATCAGGGCGACCTGTTCAAGAAGCGGGTCGTGCCGCTGACCGAACCGATGAAACCCGCGGCGCTGATCGATTGCGACGTGACCGATCCCGCCTCGCTGGATGCCGCCTTCGCCGAACTGGGCAAGGTGTGGGACCGCCTGGACTTCGTGGTTCATGCCGTCGCCTTCTCCGACAAGGAGCAGCTCAAGGGCCGCTACATCGAAACCACCGCGGACAATTTCCGCATGACCCTGGACATCTCCTGCTTCTCCTTCACCGCCGTCGCCCAGCGCGCCGAAAAGATGATGACCAATGGCGGTTCGCTGGTGACCCTGACCTATTACGGCGCCGAACAGGTGATGCCGCACTACAATGTCATGGGCGTGGCCAAGGCGGCGCTGGAAACCAGCGTGAAATATCTGGCCGAAGACCTGGGCAAGAAGAACATCCGCGTCAATTCCATCTCCGCCGGCCCGATCAAGACCCTGGCGGCCAGCGGCATCGGCGATTTCCGCTACATCCTGAAATGGAACGAATACAACTCCCCCCTGCGCCGCAACGTGACGCAATCGGAAGTCGGCCAATCGGCGCTGTTCCTGCTGTCGGACCTGTCGAGCGCGGTGACGGGCGAGAACCTGCATGTCGATGCCGGCTATCATATCGTCGGCATGAAAGCGGTGGACGCGCCCGATATCAGCGTCAACAAGTCGGATGGCGCTTAAGCTTGCCGATGGCCTGACGCTCTATTTCGCGCGCCACGGCCAGACCCAGGCCAATGTCGAACGGCGTTTCTCCGGCTACAAGGACACGCCGCTCACCCCGCTGGGCCTGGAACAGGCCGCGCAGGTCGGAAACATTTTGAAGCGTGAACTGGGCGCAGCCTCTGATTACCACTTCGTCTGCAGCCCGCTGGCGCGCGCCGTGGCCACCATGAAGATCGCGCGCAGCGCCATGGGCCTGCCGGCGGAGGGTTACGCCACCGACAACCGGCTGAAGGAAATCAATCTGGGTTGCTGGGACCAGCTCACCGATGAAGAGGCCCGCGCCCAGAGCCCGATCCTGTTTTCCCAGCGCGGCAACGACAAATGGCATGTGCGGGTGCCCGGCGGCGAGAATTACGCCGAAGTCGCGGCCCGCGTCAGCGACTGGCTGGACGAGCTGAAACAGGACACTTTCGCCATCAGCCATGGCGCCACCACCCGCATCCTCAGAGGGTTGCTGGCCGGGCTGGACTGGCGGGCGATGAGCGCCCTGGACGAGCCGCAGGGCGTGGTTTTCCGGGTCCGGGGTACCGAAGTGGTCCGGCTCGATCCCTGATTTGAACAAATGCCCCAAATCGGGGTATTTCCACGGGAGCGACCGGCAACACGAGCGAAGCGAGTGCATGTCCGGCGCGACCAAAAAGAAAAGCCATGTCCCACAACACTTTCGGCCACCTGTTCCGCGTCACCACCTTCGGCGAAAGCCATGGGCCGGCCATCGGCTGCGTGGTGGATGGCTGCCCGCCCGGCATCGAACTGACCGAGGCCGACATCCAGCCCTGGATGGAAAAGCGCCGTCCGGGCCAGAGCAAGTTCGTCACCCAGCGCCAGGAACCGGACACGGTCAAAATCCTGTCGGGCGTGTTCCAGGACGAGCGCATGGCGGCGCAGGTCACCACCGGTACGCCCATCGGCCTGCTGATCGAAAACACCGACCCGCGCTCCAAGGATTATGGCGACATCCGCGACAAATTCCGTCCCGGCCATGCCGATTACACCTATGACGCCAAGTATGGTGTGCGCGACTATCGCGGCGGCGGGCGGCAGAGCGCGCGCGAAACCGCCACCCGCGTCGCCGCCGGCGCCATCGCCCGCAAGATCCTGGACAAGCTCTATGGCAAGGTCACCATCCGCGGCGCCCTGGTGCAGATGGGCACGCAGAAGATCGCCCGCGCCAACTGGTCGTGGGATGCGGTGAACGCCAATCCCTTCTTCTGTCCCGACGCCAAGGCGGCGGCAGAGTGGGAAACCTATCTCGAAGGCATCCGCAAGAACGGATCGTCGGTCGGCGCCATCATCGAAATAGTGGCCGAAGGTGTCCCTGCCGGGCTGGGCGCGCCGGTCTATGCCAAGCTGGACAATGAACTGGCCTCGGCCCTGATGAGCATCAATGCGGTCAAGGGCGTGGAGATCGGCGATGGCTTCGCCACCGCCGCCATGACCGGCGAGGAAAATGCCGACGAGATGCGGATGGGCAAGGATGGGAAGCCCGAATTCCTCGCCAACCATGCCGGCGGCATCCTGGGCGGCATCTCGACCGGCCAGCCCATCGTGGCGCGCTTCGCGGTCAAGCCGACGTCATCGATCCTCAGCCCGCGCAAGACCATCGAGAAGTCCGGCGCCGAAACCGACATTATCACCAAGGGCCGTCACGATCCCTGCGTCGGCATTCGCGCCGTGCCGGTGGGCGAAGCGATGATGGCCTGCGTGCTGGCGGATCAGGCCCTGCGCCATCGCGGGCAAGTGGGGTGAGGAGCGTTCCGCCACGCTACAGCGTGGAGGGCGAGCAGGTCCGGTGGACCTGCGAGAGCGACGAACGCCGCAGCGGCTGAGCGAAGCGAAGGCGCGAGGCCGGGACGCCGCGAGCTCGGGCGAGCGGCCGGATGAAAGAAATCGCCAGATCCTCCTACTTCCTACAGCTTTCTTGCGTTTCAGCGGTAGCGTTTTGCTTTCTGCCAAACATCCTTGATCGGCTGTTTAAGATCGCGCTCGATCCAGATCGGCTGATGCGTTTCATAGGGCATGGCATAAGGACTCTCGATCCAGCCGGCGAACTCGACCGAGCGGAACTGCTTCAGGCGCTGCTCGCGCGTGCCGCCGATCTCGATCACCACACTGCCGTCGTGATCCCGCGGGCCCCAGATCCAGTAGTTATTGTGTCCGCTGATGGCGGGCGGCAGCCCTAGCCGCGAGCCATAAATGTCGATGGCGGCCGCTTGCCCGTAATTGCCGCCGGCAAACACTGCCTTGGCGCGTTCCTTTGGCGGCAATGACCAATAAACTTTGGCGATCTTCGCGGCCATCTCAGGCCAGCCATGCATGTCGGCAAAGCCCTGTGGCAGGCTTGACTGCTTCAGATGCTCCGTCGCGGTTGCGGACGGCGTCATGCCCAGAGCCGCTGAATAACGGATGTACGCCTCTTCCGACATAACCGGAATCGCCAGCGGCGCAAAGACGGCGCCTGAAACGGCGATTGCCGCCACAATAGCGCCACGGGCATAGGTGTTCGCCATCCATCGCTCGATGGCAATCGCTCCCATCGCCAGAAGCACCGGATAGATCGGTGTCAGGTAATAGGCCTTGCCGTGATTGATGACGAAGAACGCGAACAGCAGCACATAGGCAATCGGCACGGCACGGAAGACGGCAAAAGCTGGCTTGCGCGCTCCCGCCCACAGCCCCGCAAGCCAGACGGGTCCGGCCAGCGGCCCCATCAGCAGAAGCTGCTGCGTGAAAAATCCCCAAGGCGACAATTCGATGTTCTTACCGCTCGCCCCCGCCTTGCCGAGTTCGATAAAGGGCCATCCATGCGCCTGCTGCCAAAGGATGTTGGGAAGCACAATGACCAATCCCAGCGCCGCGCCGGCATATATCCAGGGCTTCAGGAAAGAGGCGCGCAGCGACGTCGCCAGAAAGCCGATAGCCAGCGCGACCACATAGAACGCGATCATGTATTTGCTGAGCAGGCTGAGCCCGACAACCGCGCCGAAGGCAAGCCACCAGCGCTCGTCCCTCGTCTGTTCCAGGCGCACCAGGATCCAGACGCAGGCGAGCCAGCTGATCGGCTGGAACGTATCGGTGGTGAAGATCATGCCAAGGGCGAGGAATTGCGGCGCCAGGGCCGCGCAAAGCCCGGCAAGCCATTGGGCATAACGCCCACCACCGACGACGCGGACGAATTCGGCGGTCATCACGACGGTGCCCGAAAGCGCCAGCGCCGGAATGAGCCGGAAGCCGATCAGCCAGTCGCCGGCCAGCGCATACGACCAGGCCGCGAGCATCGGCACCAGCGGCGGCTGGTCAACATAGCCCCAGGCCAGACGCTGCCCACAGACGATGAAATAGAGCTCATCGCGGTTCATGCCGTATCCGGCATTGAAAAGAAGATGGACCAGAAGTGTCAGGCCGCCCAAAACCAGCGACGGGCGGAGCAACTTTTGGGTATCAGCCGACATGGCGTTCGTTACTGCGGCGGCCAGGGCCCCGGTCCCTGCATGCGAGCGGGATAGGGCCCGGTGATGTCCACCGCCTTGTCTCCCGGTTTGGGCAGCGCAAAGGCGATCAGGACCTGACGATAGACCGAATTTTCCCGTGGCGACGGACGGCGCGCATTGCCCTGCCCGCCTGCGGCGATGACCACATACTGGCGGCCATCCTTGCCCATATAGGTCATCGGCCCCGCATCGGAAGACGCCGGCATCTTCATCTTCCACAACTGCCGGCCGGTACGCGCGTCATGGGCGTAAAAATGGTCATCGGACGGCGCTGCGAAGATGACGCCGCCGCGCGTCGCCAAAGTGGCGGCGATGCTGGCCGCACCCATGTCCTTGGCGCCTGGGCCATACTCGTCTTCCAGCGAGCCCAGCGGCACGCGCCAAACGATCTGGCCCGTTCCCAGATTGACGGCGACCAGCTCGCCCTGCTTGCCGCCATTGCAGCTTCGGCCGCCCTTGTCGTGAAACCGGACATTGCCGACATTGGAGTGAAGCCCGCCATTGCCCTTCACGCCGCTCGATGTCGGGGTCACCGTAATCATGGTGGGCATATTGGTGACAGCGGCGAAGGCAAGTTCGCGCTGCGGATCAATCGAGACACCGCCCCAATCCATGCCGCCGATGGCGCCGATGCTGTTGAGCGCCCATGCCCCACCCCCGACAGGGACCGAGAAAGGTCCGACATCGGAAAGCTTGCGCTCGTCGAACAGCGCCTTGCACTCTTCATTGGCCTGGAGCGAAAGCTGGCTGAGTTCGGCGCGCTTCACCGTCGCGGGGATCAGCGGCGGCGGCAGGATCGTGAAAGGCTGGGTGGGCGATGATTTTTCACCCTGAATCTGGCTCTGCGCCACCGGCCGCTCTTCCCAAGGGTGGATCGGCTTGCCCGTCGCCGAATCCAGTATCCAGATCATCGCCTGCTTGGTGGGCTGCACCACCACGTTAACGCGCTTGCCGTCCTTGGTGACCGTCACCGGCGCGGGTGCGGCGTTGGTATCCAGGTCGAAGATGCCGTGATGCTGTTCCTGAAAACGCCATTTCACCTTGCCGGTCGCCGCATCAATCGCGACGGTCGAGCCGGAGCCGGCATTGTCGCCCGGACGCCAGATGCCGACATAATCGGGACTCGGGGAATCGGTGGGGACATAGACCGTGCCGCTGGCTTCATCCAGCGCCATATGCCCCCAGCCACCCATGCTCACCAGATTCTGCGTCTCGGGGCCCCAGCTGTCGCCGCCCGCTTCGTTCGCGGCCGGAATCATGCGCGCGGTCCAGACCAGCTTGCCGGTGCGCAAATCATTGGCATGGGGATCGGCGGGCTGGGCCGGCGGCGGCAGGAAGCCGGTGGCGCCCATGGTGATGATCAGGTTCTTGTAGATGATGGGCGGTGCGTTGGTCTGGACACCGCCGCCGATCTTTCCGCCTTCGGCCGGATTGGGCAGGCCGATATCCAGGCCCGTGGCCGGCCAGTCGGAAGACGGATGGCCGGTCTTCAGATCGAAGCCGTACATCACATGGCCCCAGATCGCCACGATGCGTGGCTTCATGGCGCCGTCGCCGGCCCAATAGGCCAAGCCGCGGCGATTAACGCCCGCGCCCACCGTGACGGGTGGCTTGGTCCGCCAGACGAGCTTGCCGGACTCCGGCTCCATGGCGATGATGTCGCCCGACTGGCTTTCGGTGAAATAGAGAAGCCCGCTGATCATCAGCGGCCTGGTCTGCCAGGTGCGGCCGAACTTGCCGCTGTCCCAAACCCAGACTGGCTTCAGATCGGCGACATTGGCGGCGGTGATCTGGTTCAGGGACGAATAGTTCATGCGTGCGCCGGTGCCGCCCCAGTCCTTCCAGTCGGTACCGGATGGCTGCGCTATCGCCCCGCTGAGCAGGCCGATGCCGGCCAATGCCACGATCCCTGCCGCGTGATTTTTCATGACCATCCCCGAATTGTTGCTGTTTGGCGGCGAGCGCCGTTTATTTCCAACGCAGCGTGAACGCCACTTTTGGTCCGATGCTGACCTGAGGCTCGGACGGCGGCTCGGCCTTCATCTGCTTTTCGCGGAAGGCGACGCATTGCTGCACCAGCCCGCCCAGCCCGGCGAAATCCTCCGCCTTGGGCACGGCCCTGAGGAAGCAGTCGTCGAAATAGGTCAGCTGGTCGAGTTCGCCGCAGCCGAAGCTGGTGCGGTCGGGCCGCGCCGCCGTGATGATGATGCGGCTGTCGCGCGCCAAGGCGGGCACGAACGTCCCCGAATAGCAGGCCGACATCACCACCACCGACGGCTTGGAGCCGCAGCTGTTGTTGACAATGGCGGCCATCTTGTCGGGCGACACCACCGCATTGCCCACCCCGATGCCGTCCGGCGTGCCGTGCGAGGTGAAATAGATCAGGCAGCCGGCAGGCGCGCGGGCGGACAGGTCCCAAAGCGCCCCGGCGATGGAGCCGATCTCGGCGGGGCGAGCGTTGTAGTCCAGGTTGACGGCGAACTGCTCGATGTTGGCGGCCGCAAAGCCCATGCCGGTAAAGACCTTCACCAGATCCTTGCGGGCATTGTCGAACACCTTGGTGGGGCCGCCGTTCTGGGCGCGGTTGTCGCCGGCCACGACCAGCACCGCCCACTTGGAAAAATCCTCAGCCCTGGCGTGCGCCGACAGGATCGACGGCAGCAGCACACAACCCAGCAGAACCAGAAGGCGTCTCATCCCTTGCCCCGGACAAATGCGGCGACCAGTTCAATATGCGACGACCAGAGGAATTGGTCTATCGGGGTCACGGGCTGAAGCCGGTAGCCGCCCTGGACCAGAATGGTCGCATCGCGGGCAAAACTGGCAGCGTCGCAGGAGACGTAAGCAATGGCGGGGACACGGGATTTTGCGAGCTGGCGGACCTGGGCCTCGGCCCCAGCCCGGGGCGGGTCCAGCACCACCGCGTCATAATCCTTCAGCTCACCCGGGGTCAGGGGCAGCTTGAACAGGTCACGGCGCTCGGTGGTGACGGGCTTGAGGCCCGGAGCCTTCGCAGCTTCCCCCAGCGCCGCCAGAGCGGGGGCATCCTGCTCCACGGCATGGACCTTGGCCTTGGCCGCCAGCGGCAAGGCGAAGGTGCCCACGCCGCTGAACAGATCAGCCACCAGCTTGGCCTTGCCCACGATCTTGAGCACGCGTTCCTGCAGCGCGTCTTCGCCTTCGACGGTGGATTGCAGGAAGGCATAGGGCGGCAAATGCACGCGCACCCCGCCTTCTTCTACCTGCGGCGCGACACTTTCCAGCACCAGGGCATTATTGAAAGTGACGCGGACGATGCCCAGTCCCGCCACCGCCCCGGCCAGATCAGCACTCATCTGCGGGTTGAGTTTTTGCGGACTGCGGACGCCCAGGTCAAAGCCGGTCAGCGTTTCGGTGAGATAAAAGTCGGCCGGCGCTTTGAGGAAGCCGAACCGGCTGCGCAGCTGCTGCACCAGTGCGAACAGGCCCCGCGTCAGTACCAGGCACTCGCGCATGTCCACGATCTCGTGGCTTTTGACGGCGTGAAAACCGATTTCACCACACGAGATCTCGACTACGGCACGACGGCGCGAATGCGGCGGCACGCTGACCACATCCAGCACTTCAGCGCTGACGCCAGCTTTCATCAGCGCGGCCTGCACCATGGCGCGTTTGCCGGCGCGGTAATCGGCAGCCGGCAGGTCCTGCAGCGAACAGCCGCCGCAATCCCCGAAATGGATACAGAGATTTTCCCGCATCATTTTTTTGGGGAATACCGATAAGCCTGCAAGAAACCCGTCCTGGCGTTCATCTGCACGAGCGGCCTTTGGAGCAAAGTTGGATTCCCGCTTTCGCGGGAATGACAAGGAAAGCAGTTGGATGGCCGGGTCACGCCCGGCCATGGTGAGCTAACGGTGCAGCATTAGCGAGGGATTTTGGTCATCCGAGCAGGAGCGCGCGCGCAGCGTGCTTGAAGCACGTGAGCACGCGCGACGCACTCGGGGGCCAAAAGACCCGCGCTAGGCAATATTGCCGACACGCGCGGCATCTTCCACGCGTCCCAGCGCCTTCAGCGCGGTGGAAACGATACCGTCCGCATCCAGGCCCGCCTGGGCGTACATCTTTTCGGGCGTGTCATGGTCCTGGAAGACATCCGGCAAGGTCATGGGACGGATCTTGAGGCCTTTGTCGAGCAACCCGTCATGGGCCAGGAAATGCATCACATGGGCGCCGAAGCCGCCCGAGGCGCCTTCCTCGATGGTGATCAGCACTTCGTGCTCCTTGGCCAGGCGGCGGATCAGGTCGGTATCCAGCGGCTTGGCGAAGCGGGCGTCGGCGATGGTGGGCGACAGGCCGTAAGCGGCCATGCGTTCGCCCGCCAGCAGAACCTGGGTCATGCGGGTGCCGAAATTGAGAATGGCAATCCCAGCCCCCTCTTTGACAATACGCCCCTTGCCGATCTCCAGCGGAACACCTTCGGGACGCGCCACGCCCGTGCCTTCGCCGCGCGGATAGCGGATGGCGCTGGGACGGTCGTCGATCTGGGCGGCGGTGGCGACCATGTGGGTCAACTCCGCCTCGTCCGACGGCGCCATGATGACGAAGTTCGGCAGGGTCGCCAGATAGGCGATGTCGAAGGAACCGGCATGGGTGCAGCCATCGGCGCCCACCAGGCCCGCGCGGTCCATGGCGAAGCGAACCGGCAGCGACTGGATCGCCACGTCATGCACCACCTGGTCATAGGCGCGCTGCAGGAAGGTCGAATAGATGGCGCAGAAAGGCTTCATGCCTTCGGTCGCCATGCCCGCCGCGAAGGTCACGCCATGCTGCTCGGCAATGCCGACGTCGAAGGTGCGATCCGGGAAGGCCTTGCCGAACAGGTCGATGCCGGTGCCCGACGGCATGGCGGCGGTGATGGCGACGATGCGGTCGTCCTTTTTCGCTTCCGCGATCAGGGCTTCGCCGAACACCTTCTGGTATTGCGGCGCCTTGGGGGTGGACTTGGCCTGCTCGCCCGTCAGCACGGTGAACTTGGCGACGGCGTGATATTTGTCGGGCGCGGCTTCGGCCGGGGCATAGCCATGCCCCTTCTTGGTCACCACATGCACCAGCACCGGGCCGCGCATGGTGTCGCGGACATTCTCCAGCACCGGGATCAGGTGATCCAGATTGTGGCCGTCGATCGGGCCGACATAGAAAAAGCCCATCTCCTCGAACAGGGTGCCGCCCATGGCCATGCCGCGGGCATATTCCTCGGTGCGCTGCGCCACCTTGAACAAGGCACGCGGCAGTATCTTGCGCGCCAGGCGCTTGGCGACGTTGCGGATGCCGGTATAGGGCCGCGACGACACCAGGCGCGCCAGATAGGCGCTCATCGCGCCGACCGGCGGGGCGATCGACATGTCATTGTCGTTGAGGATGACGATCAGGCGGTTCTTGTGGGCGCCGGCATTGTTCATGGCTTCATAGGCCATGCCCGCGCTCATCGAACCGTCGCCGATCACCGCGATCACATTGTTGTCGCCGCCCTTGAGGTCACGCGCCACCGCCATGCCGAGGCCGGCGGAAATCGAGGTCGAGGAATGCGCCGCGCCGAACGGGTCATATTCGCTTTCGGCGCGCTTGGTGAAACCCGACAGCCCGCCGCCCTGACGCAGGGTGCGCATGCGGCCGCGGCGGCCGGTGATGATCTTGTGGGGATAGGCCTGATGACCGACGTCCCAGATGACGCGGTCGTCCGGCGTCTTGAATACATAGTGCAGCGCGGTGGTGAGTTCGACCACGCCAAGGCCGGCGCCGAAATGGCCGCCTGTGACCGAGACGATGTCGATCAGGTCGGTGCGCAGCTCGTCGGCGAACTGGCGCAGCTGCCACTTTTCCAGCTTGCGCAGGTCTTCGGGCAGATCGACCCGGTCCAGCAGCGGCGTCTTGGTATTGGGGATATTCATCGGCGGTAATTCTCTTTATGGGCGAAGGTCATGCGGTTTCCATGGTCTCGCCGATTTCGGGGCCAGCGGCGCCCATCACGATCTTTTCCAGCCGGCCTTCGGCGGACTTAAGTTTCTTCTCACAATGGGCCTTCAGGAGCTGGCCGCGTTCGTAGAGGGCGATGGAATCCTCGAGATCCACCTCGCCCTGCTCCAGCCGGGAGACGATCGCCTCAAGCTCCTTGAGCGCGCCCTCGAACGGCAGTTCGTCGATGGCAGCGGGTTTTGCGGCAGGGGCTATGGCTCGTCTCCAGCAGGCGTCACGGTTTTGCGATGTGCCCCGACCCCGGCAGTCACCCAAGGGTGCCCCGTGCCGGTTTCGCGCCCCCGCACACCCGAAATTATAGTTTAATGCCCCCTCGGGACAAGCAGTTTCGTTGCAATTGCGAAACGGGCTTGTGCCCGGATTGTCACGGTTCGGGCAGCCCAGGCGCCTTGAGGCTGACCCCGCCGCTCAGGTCACCCGCCGGCAGCTCGGAAATGCCCCCCAGCAGGGCCTGCAGGGCGGGAAGATTGAGGAGTGATTCGATCCGGCCCAGCAGCCCGAAGCTGGCATCCATGTCCCCCATGAGGCGCGACAAACTGCCCAGAAGGCCCGTGCGGCGGGGGTAGATCTTGAAGGCCATTTCCGCGGGCGGAACCTTGGCCAGGGCGGCGGCCTCGCCCGCCGCCGTCCAGAAGCCGCCCAGCCGGTCGACCAGGCCGTGGGCCTGGGCATCGGTTCCCGACCAGACCCTGCCCCGCGCCACTTCGCGCACCTTGGCGATGGTGAGCTTTCGTCCCGCCGCCACCTTGGCGGTGAAGTCGTCATAGATCACGTCCGCCTGGCGATTGAGAATCGCAAGCTGCTCGGGGGTATAGGGTGACAGGGGCGAGCCCATCAGCGTGTTCCTGCCCACCGAGACCTGCTCGGAATTGGCGCCGACCAGGCCCAGCGTTTTGTTGAACGAAATCTTGCCGGTCAGCACGCCGATCGAACCGGTGATGGTGCCGGGCTGGGCCACGATGCGGTTGGCGGTGGTGGAGATGAAATAGCCGCCCGAAGCCACCACGCCGCCCATGCTCACCACCACCGGCTTGCCCACCGCCTGCGCGCCCTTCACCGCGTGCAGGATCTGGTCCGAAGCGGTGACCGATCCGCCCGGCGAATCCACCCTCAGCACGATAGCCTTGATGGACTTGTCGCGCGTCGCCTGGCGGATGGCCTCGGACAGGTCGTCGCTGGCGATGCCGGCGCTGGCGCCCAAGAGCGAATTCTTGGCGGTGCCGTCGCGGATTTCCCCCGCCGCTTCGACGATGGCGATATTGCCGTCGCCCAGCGGCTTGGCGGCATCGCGCGCATAGTTCATGAACTTGACCGTCTTGACCCCGGCCCCGGCGCGGGCGTTGGCGGCGGCGGCCGCCTGGTCGTCATACCCGATGCGGTCGATCAGCCGCCTTTTCAGAACGTCTTCGCTGAATTGCGGGCTGGCTTCCAGCCCGGCCACGATATCTTCGCGGCTGAGCTTGCGGTTAGTAGCCACCCGCGCCACCGCGGAATCGTAAACCGATTGCATCAGCCGGGTGAGCTGCTCGCGGTCGGCGGCCGACATCTGCTTTTCCATGAACATGTCGGCGGCGCTCTTATATTCGGCGCGCTTGACGATCTGCGGCTCGGCTTCGATCTTGTCCAGCACGCCGCGCAGGAACAGTCCGCCGCCGCCCGCGCCGGACGGCGTGAAGGGGCTCTTGGGCTGCATCCAGATTTCGTTGGCGGCGCTGGCGGCGACATAGTCGCCCAGCCCGGCGCCGAAGAAGGCGGTGGTCTGGGCTATGACGAACTTGTCACGGCTGCGGAAGCGTTCGATGGCGGCGGCGATTTCCTGCCCCTCAGCGGTGGACAGCGCGCCATTGCCCAGCTTCATCACCATACCCTTCACCCGCTTGTCGCGGCCGGCGGTTTCCAGGCCCAGCACCACTTCCATCACCGTGACCCGGCGCGGCGTGAAAACGGTTGCGGGAGATGCGCTAGAATCGGCAATCGGCTCGCGCAGATCCAGCGCCAGCACCATGTTGCCGGGTTGGCCATCGCCCCGGGCCAGGGAGAAGATCAGCAGCACCGCCAGCAGCAGGATCAGCGCCACCACGGCCCGCGCGATGCCATTGACCACCGACATGACGATGGAGCGGCCCCAGCCGAGAAAACGGATCATGGAAATTCCTGCCTGAGTAATCGGCGGGCAATGTAACGAAAAAGCCCGGCACCCAACAGGGCACCGGGCTTGTCCGTCATTAAGGTGAATTAGTTCTTGAAGGCGTCGCGCACGGCATCCTTGGCGCCGCCGACGGCGTTCTGCACCTTGCCGGCGGCCTTGTCGGCCGCGCCTTCCGCCTTCAGCTTGGCGTCGCCGGTCAAACTGCCGACGGCTTCCTTGACCGCGCCCTTGGCCTGGGTGGCGGATCCTTCGATTCTGTCCTTGTCCATGAATGCTCCTGAAATGGGGTTTGACGTTTGGGGAAACGCTTCTGGTATAACGGGCGGCGCCGCGCGAAGGTTCCCGTGAACCGGAAAGCGCCCGTTATCGTATGAATGGTCGATGGAGACAGCCATGCGCAGACGAATATTCCTGGCCGGTCTGATGGGTAGCACCGCCTTCGGCGTTCCGGCTTTCGGCTTTGAAGTGACCAGGAGCGATGCGGAATGGAAAAAGCTGCTGTCGCCCGCGGCCTATGACGTGCTGCGCCATGAAGGCACCGAACGCCCCTTTTCCTCGCCACTGGACAAGGAGAAGCGTGACGGCATCTTCGCCTGTGCCGGCTGCGGGCTGGACCTTTATTCCTCCAGCACCAAATTCGAGAGCGGCACCGGCTGGCCCAGCTTTTGGCGCCCACTGGCCAATGCCATCGGCACCAAGACCGACCGCAAGATGGGCATGACGCGCACCGAGGTGCATTGCCGGCGCTGCGGCGGGCATCTGGGCCATGTCTTTGACGACGGCCCGCCGCCCACCGGATTGAGATATTGCATGAACGGCGTGGCGATGCGGTTCAAACCCAGCAAGGGTTAGTGCCTGGCGGGATGTGGCCCGCACGCAAACCGCCCATTTCATAGCCCGGGAGCATCGACCAGAAAAATCGAAGCCCAAGCCGGTCTCGACCTCTGCACGGGCTGAGATTTTTCGTCGGGCGTGCGACCCAATAAAAAAGGCCGGCGCAAAACGCCGGCCTTTTGTTTAGTTCGGGTCGCGCCGTTACGGCGTGGCAGCCGGAGCGGCAGGTGCCGCCGGAGCCGGAGCCACATTCTTGGCCTTGGCGCGGGCCTGCTCGACCATCGAGTCATGGGCGGCCGAAAAACCCTTGAGCGAGAATTTCAGCTCATAGGACTTGCCGCTGTCGGCGAAGATGCGGACCTTGGCGTCCGGTCCCGACTTGGCGATGGAATTGATCGCCGCATTCTCGATCGGCATCTGCACGAAGCAGCCGGTACGGTCGCACATGCGGTACTTCATCGGCTGCGACTTGAAGCTGTCGGTTTCGATGACCAGGCCGCGCGGGATCGAAACTTCCAGCGGCACCGTGATCTGGATGCCGTGCCGGTCGAGGCTGGGAACATAGGCGATGGAGAAGGACAGCACGCGCTGCTGGCTGCGCTGGTCGTTCAGCTCCTGATAGACGTCGCAGGGGCTGGGGCTGGCAATCGGGAAACAGCGGACCACCCAGTCGCCGATTGCCTTCACGTCGGGACGCCCCTGGGGAGCAGCGGGATTGGGCGCCGCCGGCGCGGCGGCGTCCTGGGCCAGCGCGGCGCCAGTGGCGAGCGCAATGCCCAGCGCGGCGCCGATCAGAGAATGCGAAAACGTCATGACCAGAGTCTCCAGAACCAGTTGGTGCGTTTGGCGTCGCCGCTGCGCCAGGCCCGGACGGCGGCGTCATAGCCCTTGAAGGTCATTTCCACCGCGATGGGCTTGCCTTCCAGGGTGGCGAACATCAGGCGGGCTTCGGTCGCGCCCTTGAGAGCGGCGGCCATCTTGTCATCGAACGGCGCGGTGGCCAGGCAGCCAACCGCGTTGCAGGTGCGATAGGGGAAAACCTTGACCGGTTCCTTGCCGATGGTCAGGCCCATGCCCGCTTCCAGCGCCACGCCCAGCGGCATGTGGAAGCCGATCACCTGCTTGCCCTGGGGATCGGTGGTGATGGTGGTGCGCGCAACCGGTTGGGGCTGGCTCTTGTCCATGATCTCGCTGGAAAGCTCGCACGAGCCTTCCTTCACGGTGGCGGCGGGACAGGTCACGCGCCATTCCTCATAGGAGGACAGCACGGCCGCGTTGGTTTTGTAGGTCGCCACGCCGCGCACCGTCCAGCCCAGGAACAGGCCGAGCACCAGCGCGGCACCGCCCACGACAAGACGTTCAGTCAGGTTTTTCATCGTCGGATTCGCTTTTATTTCTTCGGATAAGCCCAAAAGCCGCCTTTTTGGCAGCCCCCGACCCAGCCGGGCGGACGAACTACCAGATCATGCGGACAAAGGAAACGCCCCTTGGGGTCCTGACCCCGCCGCCGCGACGGCTTTGGCGCGGCTTGGTGAACGCGCCGCGCAGCATGACGGGGTTTTAATCCCGGGTATGGGCCAGAAGCACCGGATTTTCCCGCCAGAACTGGGGCCAGACCCGCTTCAGGGCGGCGAGCTTGGGCAGGTCATGTTCCCGGATATAGGCCGAGTTGGGATTCTTGACCAGATAGTCCTGATGCTCGGATTCGGCCCAGTAAAAACCTTTCAGGGCGCTGATTTTCGTGACGATAGGGGCAGGAAAGAGCCGCGCCGCTTCCAGTTGGGCGATATAGGCCTTGGCCGTGGCCTGCTGCGCCGGACTGGCGGCGAAGATCTCCGAACGATAATGGGCGCCCCGGTCAGGACCCTGGCGGTTGAGCTGGGTGGGATCGTGCACCACCGAGAAATAAACCTGCAGCAGCTGGCCGAAGCTGACCTGTTTGGGGTCGAAAGTAACCTCCACCGCTTCGGCGTGGGTGGAACGCCGGTACGCGACATCGTCGTAATTCGCCGTTTCCTTGGTACCGCCGGAATAGCCCGCCACCACGCGGGTCACGCCTTTCACATGTTCGAACACCGCCTGCACACCCCAGAAGCAGCCGCCGGCCAGGACCACCGTTTCGGAGGCGGCGCGGTTGGCCGGGTCGGAGAGCGGCGCCGGGATTTGCTTGTTGAGATCGGCCGCGGCAACCCGGAAGGGAAGCGCGACAATCGCCAGGGCACCGGCGGCGAGGACGAGTACTTTGCGGCGTTGCATCAACGGCTCCTCATTTCATCTTGTACGCGGGACCAACCGCCGCAGATCAACCGCCGAACCGGGAAGCGGCCTCGCCTATGACAGTATAGACCGACTCGAGTTCCGCCGCGGTCACACAATAGGGCGGCATGATGTAAATGGTATTGCCCAGCGGGCGCAGCAAGATGCCGCGCGCATGGAAAAACGCCGTGAGTTCCGGGCCGCGACCGGCGAGATAGCCCGGATCGGGCACCTTGAGGTCCAGCGCGGCAACGGTGCCCAGGCGGCGGACGTTCTCGAAACGGCTGTCATCCCGGAAGCGGGCCAGGCCCGCCTCCTGCATCTCTCCCAGTGCCGCGATGCGCGCAGCCACCGGTTCCTCGCGCCAGACGTCCAGGTTGGCGCAGGCCGCCGCACAGGCGATGGGATTGGCGGTGAAGGAACTGGAATGAAAAAAGGTGCGGCTGCGGTCCGGCGAATAATGCGCCTGGAAAATCTCGGGCGTACACAGGGTGGCGGCCAGCGGCAGGCTGCCGCCAGTCATCCCCTTGGCCAGGCACATGATGTCGGGCGTGATCCCCGCCTGCTCGCAGGCGAACAGCGTGCCGGTTCGGCCGAACCCGGTCATCACTTCATCGGCAATGAACAGCGTGCCGTGGCGCTCGCAGATTTTCTTCATCTTGGCCAGAAGTTCGGCGGGATACATGTGCATGCCGCCCGAGCCCAGGACCAGCGGCTCGACGATCAGCGCGGCGGCGCCTTTCGCCATCTCTTCCAGCGCCGCCAGCGGGTCGCAGCCGCGCCCTTGGGGAAACGGCAGGCGCGCGACATCGAACAACAGCGGCTCATAGGCGGCGTTGAACACCCCGCGCGCGCCCGCCGACATCGTGCCGATGGTGTCGCCGTGATAGGCATGCTCCAGCGCGATGATGCGGTTGCGTGGCTGTCCCTGATTGCGCCAGAAGCCCAGCGCCATTTTCAGCGCGACTTCCACCGAGGTTGAGCCGCTGTCGGAATAAAATACGTGCGCCAGGCCCTTGGGCGCGATGTCGATCAGTCCGCGCGCGAGGGTCTCGGCCGGCTGATGGGTGAAGCCGGCGAAGATCACCTGGTCGAGCCGGTCGGCCTGCGCCTTGATCGCCGCGATGATCCTGGGATGGCGATGGCCGTGGGTAATCACCCACCAGGAAGAGATCGCATCCAGCAGCCGACCATGTTCGGTTTGGAGCCAGGCGCCCTCGCCGCGATCCACCCGCGGCATGGACGCCGCGAGCGCGTGCTGGGTGAAAGGGTGCCAGACTGGCGATGGGGGAGCGGGCGAGCTCACGCGAAATCCGCCTTGGTGAAAGCCTTGCCGAACTCCGCCCGAAGGCCCGCAGGCGTCAACGGCACAATGTGCGGCAAACGCCCCAACCGCTTCACCCTACCCTTTTGCGCAATGATGCCTTCGCTTTCGTCGTTGGCGTCTCCGATGAAGGCGACACCGCAGATCGGAATATCGCGGGCGCGCAACGCCTCCAGCGACAACAAGGTGTGGTTGATGGTGCCGAGCTTGGTGCGAGCGCAGAGAACCACCGGCAATTTCCAGCGGGCAAAGACATCTATGAAGAGCGCGTCCCGGGTCAGCGGCACCATCAGCCCGCCCGCGCCTTCGATCACCAGCGGGCCCTCCGGCGGATTGAGCTTGTCCGTATCAATCACAATGCCTTCGTCCGCCGAGGCCTGATGCGGCGAGGCCGCCAGCTTGAGGCGGTAGACTTCCGGCAAGGTTTCGACGTCCGCCAGCGCCGCGACCGTTTCGCGGTCGCCGGGCTCGCCCGCCTGCACCGGCTTCCAGTAGCGCGCGCCGATCAGGCCCGCGAGACCGGCGGCGAACACCGTCTTGCCGATGTCGGTATCGGTACCCGTAACAACGAACCTCATGCTTTCGCCATTTCCGCCGCCAGGTCTGCAAACAGCGCATCCAGATCGTCCGGCGTCACATGCAATGTCAGCGCGATGCGCAACCGTGCGGTGCCCTCCGGCACGGTGGGCGGGCGGATGGCGCGAATGTCATGGCCGCGTGCCTGCAACGCAGTTGCCAGCGCGACGGCGCGGCTGTCGGCGCCCAGGATCACCGGCACGATCTGCGAACCCGATGCGGGCAGTCCCAGATTTTTCATCAACCCGCCGGCATGGCGCACCAGCCCCTGAAGCTGGGTGCGTTCCTGCTCGGCTCCGGCGCAGATTTTGAGCGCCGCCCGCACCACCGCCGCCATCAGCGGCGACGGCGCGGTGGAATAGATGAAGGCGCGGCCACGATTGACCAAAAAGTCGCGATAGAGACGCGGCAGGCAGACCAGCGCGCCCGCCGCGCCCAGTCCCTTGCCGCAGGTGTGCAGCGAAACAATGTTGGGAGCGCCTTCATAGGCCGCGCCCAGTCCGCGTCCCTGATCGCCATAGACGCCGGTGGCATGGGCCTCGTCCAGGATCAGCACCGCGTCATGGCGCGCCGCCAGCGCCACCAGATCGTCCAGCGGGGCGCGGTCGCCGTCCATGGAATAAAGCGTTTCCACCGCGATCCAGACGCGCCCTTTGCCGCCCTGCCCGCGCCAGTCTGTGATGACATCTTCCATCGCAGTGACGTCATTGTGCGCGGCGGAGATCGCTTTGATGCGGGCCGGATCGAGCCCGGCGCGGATGCTGGCATGGATCAGCGCGTCGTGAACGATCAGGTCGCCCTCACGCGGCAGGGTGGCGATCAGCGCGGCATTGGCGGCAAAGCCGGTGGGAAAATACAGCGCGGTCTCGCTGCCGAAGAAACTGGCGGCCTCTTCTTCCAGCGCCTCATGTTCGGGATGATTGCCCCTGAGCAGGCGCGATCCGCCCGCCCCCACCGGCACGCCGCGCGCCAGGGCCTCCCCGGCGGCATCGCGCAAGGCGCGGCTCTCCGCCAGGGCCAGGAAATCGTTGGAGGTGAAATCGCGGCCGCCCCGGGGGCTGAGCGCGCGCAGCCGGCCCTTGGCCGCCAGGGCATCCAACACAGCTTTATGGGGATCGCCGGTCATAGGCGGGCATGGATTCCATACCCCCCGGTAAAGGGCAAGCTATAGGGCGCTGTCGCCGGTTTCGCCGGTGCGCACGCGCAGCGCCGCGTCGAGGTCCACAACGAAAATCTTGCCGTCGCCGATCTTGCCGGTGCGCGCCGCGCTCGTGATGGCGCCGACCACCTCGTCCACCCTGTCATCGCTCAGCGCCACTTCCACCTTCAGCTTGGGCGTGAAGGAGATGGTGTATTCCGCCCCGCGATAGATTTCGGTGTGGCCCTTCTGGCGGCCATAGCCGCGCACCTCGGTAACCGTCATGCCATTGATGCCGATGGCCGTGAGGGCTTCGCGCACGGTGTCGAGGCGGTGCGGCTGGATGATCGCGGTGACGAGTTTCATGGGCAAAGCTCCTAGTGATTGGTGTGATAGCCGGTTTCACCATGGCTGGTGAAATCCAAGCCCTGCGTTTCATGCTCCGCGTCTACCCTCAGGCCCACCAGCATATCGGCCAGCTTGGTGATGATCCAGGTGGCCACGGCCGAGAACAGCGCCACGGCGAGGACGCCGATGGCCTGCACACCGAACTGTTCCAGCGGCGCATGGTTGAGCTTGCCGCCGCCGATGCCGATCATCACCACGAAGGGCAGCGCCAGCGAACCCAGCGCGCCGCCCACGCCATGCACGCCGAGCACGTCGAGGGCGTCGTCCACCGTCATCACCTTCTTAACCAGCCAGACCGCGAAATAGCACAGGCAGGACGCCGCGGCGCCCAGCACCACCGCGCCCAGCGGCCCCGCCACGCCCGCCGCGGGCGTGATGGTGGCCAGCCCCGCAATGGTGCCGGTGACCGCGCCCACCAGGCTGGGCTTGCCGAACTTGATCCACTCGATCGCCATCCACACGATGGTGGCGGTGGCCGCCGCCAGATGCGTCGCCAGTATCGCCATGCCGGCATCGCCGCCCGCCGTCAGGGCGCTGCCGCCATTGAAACCGAACCAGCCTACCCACAAGAGCGAGGCACCGACCATCACCATCCAGGGCGCATGCGGCGGCCGGATGCCATGGGGAAATTCATGGCGCGGCGCCAGCATCCAGGCGATCACCAGGGCGGAAACGCCCGCGGTGACATGCACCACGATGCCGCCGGCGAAATCCATCACCCCCATGTCGGCCAGCCAGCCGCCGCCCCAGACCCAGTGGGTCACCGGCGCATAGACGATCAGCATCCACAGCGCGGAAATCACCAGCACGGCGGCAAAACGGATGCGCTCGACATAGGCGCCGACAATCAGCGCCGGGGTGATGACCGCGAAGGTCATCTGGAACATCACGAAAACGCTTTCGGGCAGATGGGTCCCGGCACGGGCGCCGTCGCGCGTCAGGTTTTGCAGGAAGAAAGCCGCGGTATCGCCCAGCCAGGCACCATCGCCGGAAAAGGCCAGCGAATAGCCGAAAGCGAACCACAGCACCGAGCAGACGCAGGCGATGGCGAAACATTGCGCCAGCACCGACAGGATGTTCTTGGCCTGGACCAGCCCGCCGTAGAACAGCGCCAGGGCCGGCAGGGTCATCAACAGGACCAGCGCGGTGGCGGTGAGAATCCATGCGGTATCAGCGGCGCTGATTGCGGCGTCTATCACGGTTTGCCCCATCCCGATGCAATGCCCGTTTTCCGGGCATTTGTTTTTGCCTATTCGCCCGGCAGACTGGCGAGATTCAGGGCGGCTGACAAGCGCCTATCAGGCCTGTTAAAGACCTCTCATGACCCTGATCCCCCACAAAATCGCGGGCAAAAGCGTCGCCGGTTCCGGCACTTCGCCCGTATTCAATCCCGCCACCGGCGAGCAGAGCGCCAGCGTGGCCGCGGGTGGCAAAACCGAGATCGATGCGGCGGTGGCCGCCGCCTTGGCCGCCTTTCCCGCCTGGGCCGCGACCACGCCCAGCCGCCGCGCCAAAGTCATGTATGAGATGCGCCGGCTGTTGATCGCCCGCGCCGATGACATTGCCAAGCTCATCAGCGCCGAGCACGGCAAGATGCACGCCGATGCCCTGGGCGAAGTGGCGCGCGGCCAGGAAGTGGTGGAGTTCGCCTGCGGCATCCCGCACCTGCTGAAGGGCAGCTTCAGCCCGAGCGTTTCCACCGGCATGGATTCCTATGACCAGCGCCAGCCGCTGGGCGTGGTGGCGGGCATCACGCCGTTCAACTTCCCCGCCATGGTGCCGCTATGGATGATGCCGATGGCGCTGGCCTGCGGCAACGCCTTCATCCTCAAGCCGTCGGAACGCGATCCTTCCGCCGCCAACCTGCTGCACGACCTGTGGCGCGAGGCCGGCCTTCCCGATGGCGTGCTCAATGTCGTGCATGGCGGCAAGGATGCGGTGGACGCGATCCTCGATCATCCCGGTATCGCGGCGGTGTCCTTTGTCGGCTCCACCCCCATCGCCGAATATGTCTACAGCCGGGGCAGCGCGGCCGGAAAACGCGTGCAGGCATTGGGCGGCGCCAAGAACCATCTGGTGGTGATGCCCGACGCCGATCTGGACCAGGCGGCGGATGCGCTGATGGGCGCGGGCTATGGCTCGGCGGGCGAACGCTGCATGGCGGTGTCGGTCGCCGTGCCGGTGGGCGCGAAAACCGCCGATGCGCTGATCGCCAAGCTCAAATCCCGCGTGCAGTCGCTCAAGATCGGTCCCGCCACGGACAGCAGCGCCGAGATGGGCCCGCTGGTCACGGCGGCGCACCGCGACAAGGTTTCTTCCTATATCGATGCGGGCGCGCGTGAAGGCGCCGAGCTGGTGGTGGATGGCCGCGGGCTGAAGCTGCAGGGCTATGAAAAGGGCTTCTGGCTGGGCGGCACGCTGCTGGACCGCGTTACCCCGGACATGACCGTCTACAGGGAAGAAATCTTCGGACCCGTGCTGTCGGTGGTACGCGCCGAGAATTACGAAGGCGCGGTCAATCTGATCAACAGCCATCCCTTCGCCAACGGCACCGCCATCTTCACCCGCGACGGCGATGCGGCGCGCGACTTCACCGACCGCATCCAGGTCGGCATGGTCGGGGTCAACGTGCCGATCCCGGTGCCGGTGGGCCATCATTCCTTCGGCGGCTGGAAATCCTCGATCTTTGGCAGCCACGGCGTCTATGGCCCGGAAGGCGTGCATTTCTACACCAGGCTGAAAACGGTGACGGCGCGATGGCCCACCGGCCTTCGCGCCGGCGCCCAGTTTCATTTCACCGAGCGGTAATTGGCGACGTTTCGCGACCGTTTTTGCCTTGGGAGCGCCACATCCTTGGGCTAGTGTCGGATCGCTCCAATCATCGTCAAAAAAATGCCGGAGCTCCCAGGGAGTTGCAGATGCACGCGCTTAACCGACGCCTGATGTTGACCACCACCATCGGCGGGCTTGCCGCGGCGGCTTTGCCCTTGCCGGTCATGGCCCAGACGCCGGCTAACACCGAGTGGCGCAGCTATGGCGGCGACCTCGCCCACACCCGCCACGCGCCGCTGGACCAGATCAATGGCGAGAATTTCAACAAGCTGGAAGTCGCCTGGGAATTCAGCACCAAGAATCTGGGTCCGCGCGCGGAAGTGATCCTTCAGGGCACGCCGCTGCTGATCAAGGGCAAGCTCTATTGCACCGCCGGCGCGCGGCGCGACGTGGTCTGCCTGGATGCCGCCACCGGCGAACTGCTCTGGCTGCACAAGAGTCCCGATGAAGGCGCGCGCACGCGCAACGCCCCGCGCCGCCTTTCGGGCCGCGGCGTCGGCTATTGGACCGACGGCAGCATCGAACGCATCATCTATGTCACCATCGGCTATCAGATGGTGGCGCTGGACGCCCGCACCGGTCTCCTGGACCTCGAGTTCGGCGTCCACGGCATGGTCGACCTGAAGAAGGAAATCGACCAGGACCTGGATCCGGAAAAGGCCGATATCGGCCTGCACACCGCGCCCACCATCGCCAACGATGTGATCATCATCGGCGCCGCCCATACCGCCGGCAACACGCCCGCCGTCATCAAGAATGCACGCGGCTATGTGCGCGGCTTCGACGTGCGCACCGGCAAGCGCCTCTGGATCTTCCACACCATCCCGCACAAGGGTGAGTTCGGCTACGACACCTGGGCGCCGGGCACCGCCGAGGAAGCCGGCAATACCGGCGCCTGGGCGCAGATTTCCGCCGACGAGGAACTGGGCCTGGCTTATCTGGGCGTGGAGATGCCGACCGGCGACCAGATGGGTTTCTATCGCCCCGGCAACAACCTGTTTGCCGAAAGCATCGTGGCGGTCGACACCAAGACCGGCAAGCGCCGCTGGCATTACCAGATGGTGCATCACGGGCTGTGGGATTACGACGTGCCCTGCGCCGCCATTCTTTGCGACCTGCCGCACAATGGCCGCATCATCAAGGCGCTGGTGCAGCCGACCAAGCAGGCCTTCCTGTTCGTACTCGACCGCGAGACCGGCAAGCCGGTCTGGCCGATCCCGGAAAAACGCGTGCCCGCCGGTGACGTGCCGGGCGAATGGTATGCCAAGACCCAGCCGCATCCGTCCAAGCCGCCGCCGTTCGACCGCCAGGGTTTCGGCGCCGACGACATCGTGGACTTCACGCCGGAGATCAAGGAACGCGCGCTGAAGATCGCCAGCTATTACAAATGGGGGCCGGTCTATACCGCGCCCATCATGCCCAAGAAGGGCGGCCCCTATGGCGTCATCAACATGCCGGGCTATATCGGCGGCATCAACTGGCCGGGCGGCGCCTACGATCCCGACCAGCACATGGTCTACACCTATTCCCAGACCAATCTCTTGACCATCGGCAACGTCATCGAGAACCCCGACAAGAAGATGGGCGAGTTCTCGATGGTGCATGTCAATCCGCCCGCCGACACGCCCGGCGTGCGCCCCGGCGATCTGACAGTGGACGGCATCCCACTGGTCAAGCCGCCTTACGGGCGCATCACCGCCACGAATCTGGCCAACGGAACTCAGGCCTGGCAAACTCCGCATGGCGAGACGCCGGACGCTATCCGCAACCATCCGCTGCTGAAGGGCGTGAAGATTCCGCGCACCGGCATGATCGGCAAGGTCGGCCCGCTTTCCACCAAGAGTCTCGTGGTCTGCGGTGATCCCATGACCTATACGGATGAGACCGGACGGGTGGGCGCACGGCTGCGCGCCTATGACAAGAAGACCGGCGAGGAAAAGGGCGCGGTGTTCATTCCCGGCGAGCAGACCGGATCGCCCATGAGCTACATGCTGGGCGGGCGGCAGTATATCGTGCTGGCGATCGGCGGGCGCAGTTACAACGGCGCCTTTATCGCCTTCCGCCTGCCGGCGGCGTAACGCACGCGACGGTTGACCCGCGCCGCCGGCCCCCTAAAGTCCGCCCCAAGGCTTGTCGAAGAGCCGCTGGGGAAGGATTTCCATGTCATCGCCGTCACGCCGCAACGTGCTCCTGTCGGGCACCGCCATTCTTGCCGCCGCCCACCTGCCCGCGCTGGCGCAGACGCCCGCCGACACCGACTGGCGCCATTATGCCGCCGACCCGGCCAACACCCGCTATGCGCCGCTCGACCAGATCGACGGCTCCAACTTCAACACGCTGCAGGTGGCCTGGCGCTTCAAGACCGACAATCTGGGCCCGCGGCCCGAGTATCAGTATGAAGGCACGCCCCTGGTCATCCGGGGCCGCATGTATGTCACCGCCGGCACCCGCCGCGCGGTGGTGTGCCTGGACGCCTCCACCGGCGAGATCCGCTGGATGCACAGCGAGGATGAAGGCGCGCGCGGCCGCAATGCACCCCGGCAATATTCCGGTCACGGCGTCTCCTATTGGAGCGACGGCAAGGACGAGCGCATCCTTTACGTCACGGCCGGCTACCGGCTGATCGCGCTGGACGCCGCCACCGGCCTGAAGGTCAAAAGCTTCGGCGAAGATGGCGTGGTGGACCTCAAGAAGGACAATGACCAGGTCATCGATCTGGAGAAGGATCCCATCGGCCTGCACGCCACGCCGCTGGTGGCCAAGGACACCGTGATCGTCGGCGCCGCCTTCCTGGGCGGCAGCGTGCCGGCCAAGAAGGGCGGCACCAAGGGATACGTCCGGGGCTTCGATGCGCGCACCGGCAAGCGCAAATGGATTTTCCACACCATCCCGCGCAAGGGCGAGGTCGGCTACGACACCTGGGCGCCGGGCACGGCGGAACTGGCGGGCAACAATGGCATGTGGGCGCAGGCATCCGCCGACGAGGCGCTCAACCTTGCCTATCTGCCCATCGAGATGCCGACCGGCGATGCGGTGGGCGTCACGCGCGGCGGCGACAATCTGTTCAGCGAAACCATCGTCGCGGTGGACATCGATAGCGGCAAGCGCAAGTGGCACTACCAGCTTGTGCGCCACGGATTGTGGGACCGCGACATCCCCTGCGCCCCCATCCTGTGCGACATCCCGCACGGCGGAAAGATCATCAAGGCGCTGGCCCAGCCCAGCAAGCAGAACTGGCTCTATGTGCTCAACCGCGAAACCGGCGAGCCGGTCTGGCCGATCCCGGACGTGGCGGTGCCCAAGGGCAGCGTGCCGGGCGAATGGTATGCGCCGACCCAGCCGATGCCGACCAAGCCCGCCGCCTATGGCGTGCAGCATGTCGGCCCCGACACCATCCTGGATTTCACGCCCGAACTGCACGCCAGGGGCCTGGCGCTGATCAAGCGCTACAAGACCGGCGGGCCTTTTGAACCCCCTAGCCTGTCAACACCGGAGGGCACCTGGGGCACGCTGCTGGCGCCGGGTTTCCAGGGCGGCACCAACTGGCCGGGTGGCTGCTACGATCCCGAAACGCACCGCGTCTTCGTCTTCACCCAGAATGTCGCCGAAGTGGTGGGCGTGGTGAAAGGCGATCCGCGCTACACCGAGAATGAATATGTGCGCGGCGTGGCCGGCGTGACCTCGCGTCCCGCCGCCGCCATGGGCGATGCCAGCGCCGGTCCCGGCACCAACAGCGCGCAGGGCGTCACCGCCAATGACGGATTCCGCTCGGGGCAGAACACCATCGACGGGCTTCCCATCCTCAAGCCGCCCTATGGCACCATCACCGCCATCAACCTGGCGCGGGGCGAGCATGACTGGCAGATCGCCCATGGCGATACGCCCGACGCGATCAAGAACCATCCGGCGCTGAAGGGCCTGAAAATTCCGCGCACCGGGCGGGTCGGCCTGATCGGGCCGATGGTGACCAAGACGCTGGTGATCTGCGGCGAGGCCGGCATGAATACCACGCCATCGGGCGCACGCGGCGCGATGCTGCGGGCCTATGACAAGGCGACGGGCGAAGAAAAAGGCGCGGTCTATCTCCAGGCGCCCCAGACCGGGTCACCCATGAGCTACATGCTGGGCGGCCGCCAGTACATCGTGCTGGCGATCGGCGGCGGCGGCCATGTCGGCGAACTGGTCGCCTTCCGGCTCCCCCGCGCCTGATTACCGGCTGGGCGTGAGCTTCAGGAGCTGACCTGTCGCCGGCGGGCTGACGCTCATGGCGGTGCCACCGCTGTCGGTCACGACATAGAGCGCACCGTCAGGACCCATCCGCACGTCGCGGATGCGCGCCTTGCGCTCGGTCAGAAGGATTTCTTCTTCCACCGCCTTGTTGTTCACCAGCTTCAGGCGGGAAACGCCGCGCCCGTTGAGCAGACCGATAAAGACGCTGTCTTTCCAGGCGCGCGACTTGCCCTGGTAGAAGGCCAGGCCCGCCACCGCGACCGAGGGCGACCAGTAATAGGCCGGCTGTTCCATCCCCGCCTTGGCCACCTCGCCATCGCCGATCGGCGCGCCGCGATAGTCGATGCCATGGCTGATCACGGGCCAGCCGTAATTCTTGCCCTTTTCGATGATGTTGAGTTCGTCGCCGCCGCGCGGGCCGTGCTCGGTCTGCCACAGCGTGCCGTTGGCGTCGAAGGTCAGGCCTTCCTGGCTGCGAAAGCCGATGGCCCAGATTTCCGGCAGCGCACCGGCGACGCCGATGAAGGGATTACCCGGCGCGGGCGCGCCGTCCTTGGTGATGCGCACGATCTTGCCCAGATGGGTGTCGTTGACCTGCGCCACTGCCCAGGGCCGGTTGCCGGCATTGTCGCGGTCGCCGATGCTGACATAGACAAAGCCGTCCTTGCCGATGGCAATGCGTCCGCCGGTCTTGGTGCCCATCGACAGGGTCTGGTCGTTGGGCCAGAAGGGATGCGTCTTGAGCAGCACCTTCACATCGCGAATGGCGTTCGCATTCACGTCCAGCACAGCGCGGGCGATGGAGGTGTTGCCGATGGTGCGGTCGTGATACTCGGTATAGGTGAAATAGATGGTCCGGTTGGTGGCGAAATCCGGGTCCGTCACCACGTCCAGCAGCGCGATCATCGGCGTGCCGACCTTCAACGCCTCGAGCCCGGTGAGCGGCGCGGACAGGTTGCCCTTGTCCAGCAGCAGGAATTTGCCCGGCAGGCGTTCGGTGATCAGGATTTTTCCATCGGGCAGCGGCGCCACGGCCCAGGCGGCCGAGAGCTTGTCGGTCAGAACCTCGACCTTGAAATCTGTGGCCTTGTGATAGGGGGCGCGGGTCTGCTGCGGGAACTGGCGGGTATCCGCCTTCTTTTCAAAAGGACGGGCATCCACCGGCTGGCCCTCGACGGTGCCATAGCTGGGGGTGCGCGGCAGGCCGCCGGCATTGTAGTCGGGCGCAGGCGCAGGAGCCGCCGCGGGCGCGGTGGGCGCCGGTGTCTGGGCCCATGCCATAAGGGTGGCGACAGGCAGGGCGGAAGCCAATAGTGCGGTGGCGAGCAGGCGGCGTTTCATTGAATCCCCCGATTTTTCGGTTATTTAACCCCTAGCCTGTAGGACTTGCCAAGGGCAGCCGGAACCCAAATGGCCGCCGGACTGTTCCAGATCACCGATATTGGATAGATTCAGACCATGAAAATTCAAATCGCCGCCGTCACCCTTGTCACCGCCTTGGCCCTTAGCGCCTCCTTGGGCGCCTGCATGGGCCCGCAGGGCAATCCCAACGGCTCGCCCTATGCGGACGAACCCGGCGGCACCATTGCGGTAAAGCCCGAGACGCTTGGCACGGAGACCTACGATCCGGCCAAGGCCGCATTGCCCGCCCAGGGCATGCGCCCGGGGCCGTACAGCCCGACGCCGCAGACACCCGCGCCGCGCTAGCCGCCGGGGGCGTGAAGCCGGCTCAGGAGCTCAAAAGATTTCATCCGCGCCGCGTGATCGAAAATCTGCGAGGTGACGATCACCTCGTCCGGCTTGTAGCGCGCGATGAATTCCGAAAGGCCCCGGCCCACCGTGTCGGGTGAGCCGACGAAGGAATGGCGCATCACCTTGCGGATCAGCGCCAGGCGCTGCGGATCGAGTGTCTGTTCATAACCGGGGATCGGCGGCGGCAGCGGACCGTCGCTGACCTGCATCGCCGATGAAAAATGGAAGCGGGCTTCCTCGTCGGTGTCGGCACAGACCACCGCCACCGACAGCATCACCTGCGGTTTCGGATTTTGCGCCGAAGGCGTAAAACGCCCGCGATAGGCGGCCAGCGCCACATCCAGCTGATCGGGCGCGAAATGCGAACCGAATGCAAACGGCAGGCCCAGGTTTGCGGCCAGTTGCGCGCCCCCCAGGCTGGTGCCCAGGATCCAGACCGGGACATTGGAATTCTCCCCCGGCACGGCGCGCACCGGCTGGCCCGGCGCGGCGGCCCGCAGATAAAACAGCAGTTCCTGCACGTCGCGGGGGAATTCTTCCTGGTCGCCTGGAATGCGCCGCAGCGCCTGCATGGTGGCCGGATCGTTGTTGATGCCGCGCCCCAGCCCCAGATCGATGCGGCCCGGATACAGCGCCGCCAGCGTGCCGAACTGTTCGGCCACCATCAGCGGCGCGTGGTTGGGCAGCATGATGCCGCCCGCCCCCACCCGGATGGTGCGGGTGCCCGACGCGACATGGCCGATCACCACCGCGGTGGCCGAGCCGGCCACGCCGGCCGTGTTGTGATGCTCCACCAGCCAGTAGCGCTGATAGCCCAGGCTTTCGGCATGCCGCGCCAGTTCCAGCGTTTCGCGGAAGGTCACCGCCGCGCTGCCGCCCTGCTTGATAGGCGTGAGATCGAGAATGGACAGTGATGGCACGTTGGGACCCGGTTGGTTCGAGCCCAAGACTTAGCAGGAAAATCCCGGGCCGCTAACCGCCGCGGACATGGATGCCATAGGGCGGCCCGCCTGGCCCCATCCTGGCGCAAATCCGGCCCTTGGTGGGGCGTTGGCCGATGTGTACCCCACGCATGCGAAAACCGCCCACCAGCGTCGCGTCATCCCGCACCACCACCTGCGGATTGGCGCCGCACAGGAAACGTCCACGCACCCGCACCGCGCCGGGATTGAGATAGCGCACATAGATGACCTCGTGATTGAAGCGGTCGGCCAGGATGAAAGTGCTGGGATCGGGGCGACGGGTCTTGAGTCCCGTCACCGTCACCAGATCGAGGCGATTGTCACGGACCGCGTAGGCAAAGCTGTTGGTGTTGTCGATGCCGAAGGCTTCCACCACCAGGCCGTTGCCGCGGCGGATCAGCTTCACGGTCGGACAGTCCGTCGCCAGCAGCGGCACGAACGGACCTGCGCCCCTGCCGATCACCCGGCTGGTGCCCAGCAGCATCACCAGATCGCCCGGCGCGGGCACGTCGCGACAGGCGGAAGACGGCGTGGGCTCGCTGGCCGCGAGCAACGGGCCGGTCGGAGGGATTGGTGTGGTGAGATATTGCCAGAAGCCGAACGCCCCGCCGACCACCGCCGGAAGCGCCAGCACGGCGGGCAGCGCCCAATCGCCATAACCGCGCATGCTCAGTTCATAGCCCATAGCCAGGCTCAGGGCGGCGGCGAAACCTACCACCGCGATGCCGCGGGTTTCCGGCACGACGAGATTTTTGTGGAACAGCGCCAGCAGCAACAGCACATAGCCGGCGATGCCGAGCAGCCGCCGGACATCAGCCCAAGTTTTGCGCGTGACCATCATATGTCATACATTGTAGATATAATGACAGACGGTCAATCGCGGACTTGACGGGGCGAGGATATAATATCTACCCTGTATATCAAATGGTGGACTCGCTGGGCCAGTTCGAGCAGATCGTCCTCACCGCCGTCCTGGCGCTGGGTGACAATGCCTATGGCGTCACCGTCCATGCCAAGGTGGAAGAGCTGTCACGGCCCAAGAAAGTCACGCGCGGCGCGGTCTATGCCACGCTGGACCGGATGGAAGACAAGGGACTGATCGCCTCCTGGCTTTCGGACCCGACGCCCGAACGCGGGGGGCGCTCGCGCCGCCATTACCGGCTGGAAAAATCCGGCCAGCAGGCATTGCGGAAATCGGCCAAAGCCGCGCGCACACTGTATGAAACCATCGCGCAAAGCCTCGGGGGGCTGGCATGGAAGCCGCCGCGCTGAACGCGCCTCCAAAGTGGCTGGAAAAGATCGTGCTGGGACTGATCCCACCTTGCGCGCGCGAGGCGGTGGCGGGCGATTTGTGGGAAACCTATGTGTCGCCCCGGCAATATGCGGCGGAAGCCCTGCGCACGGTGCCGCTGGTGGTGCTCAGCCAGATGCGGCGCAACCTGAATATCCCGACCTTGCTGCTGCAGACCGCGCTGGTCTGTTTCTGCCTGGGAGAAGCCGCGGCCCTGGCGGCGCTGCCGGTGCTGATGCTGCGCGACGCCTATCAGCAAGCCGCGCGCCCCTGCCCCCGCCGCGCCATGCGTACCGCCATCCTGATGGCCTCGGCGGCGCTGGCATTCCTGCAGATCATGTCCATCAGCACGGACATGATCATCCACTCCGGCCGCCCCGCCGGAACCAGCCTGCTGTTCGCCGGGCTGATGCTGTCGCCTTTAATGGGCCTGTTTCGCACCGGGCTGATCCTGGATGGCGACCGCAGAGTCTGGATCGCCGCCGCCGACCCGTCGGCAGAGGAACTGGCAGCCAGCTATCGCGCTTTTGTGCTGCGCGCCCGGTGGCACAATATCTTGGAAGGCGTGGCGCTGGTCGCTGTTGCGGGCTTCGCCTTTTTCGCTTTGCCCGCCGCCTTCGCCATCACGCTGACCGGGCTGTACTTGCTGGTGGCTTTCCATCTGCTGTTGCACGGCATGCCCCGCATCCTGCCGGTTGCGTCCGATTTCGTCACCTTGCGCGCGCTTTTCCGGCGCGAGCTGGTACGCCGCCAGCAGTTGCGACGTTTCCTGTGGTGGCTGTGGTTCACGCCCGTGCTGGCCGCGCTCTATGCCCAGATGGCGCCCGGCAAGCCGATGCTGGCGGTGTTCGCCAGCGTGGCGGCGGCGCTGCTGTGCTTTCTGATCGCTGCGATCAACCGCGAATATGGCGGCCGGGTGCAGGAGCAGATCGGGCTGCTGGACCGGATGCGCGAACGCCTGGCCTAGAGCCGCAGCGCGCGGATGCGGTGATTTTCCGAATCGCCGACATAGAGCAGACCGTCTTGCACGGTGACCCCGTGCGGACGCGCCAGCGCGCATTTCAGGGGATCGCCATCGGGACCGTCCGCGCGCATGCCCGTTCCCAGCACCGTCGTGATCGTTCCATCCCCGAGCGAGACTTTGCGGATCACATGGTTTTCGGTGTCGGAGATGTAAAGCGCGCCATCGTCAAAGGCCACACCCTTGGGGCCGTTGAAGGTGGCCTCGCGCGCCAGGCCGCCATCGCCGCCATAGCCTTTCGCGCCGGTGCCGGCGATGTGGCGCAGGACGCGCGCGCCCGGCGCGATGCTATAGACCTTGTTGCCCTCGCGCAGGATCAGATAGATCGTGCCGTCCGGCCCGATGTCGATCGAGCGCGGGCCATGCAGCGGCGCGGTCAAGGGCGCACCGTCGGGCGTGTTTGCCGTTTCGCCATTTCCGGCGAAGGTGGTCAGAATTCCGGTTGCGGCATCGCGGCGGCGCACGCGGTTGTTCTGGATGTCGCAGATGTAAAGATTGTCGCTTCTGTCCAGGGCAATGCTGTGGGGCTGGCGAAGGCTCGCAGCCTGTGACGGTCCGCCATCACCGCCAAAACCGGGAGCACCCGTTCCCGCCAGGGTGGAAATCACGCCGCTGCGCGCCTCCATGAAGCGCACCACATGGCTGTCGCGCTCGGCGATCAGCATGTTGCCCGCAGCGTCGAAGCGGATTTCGTGCGGCGTGCTGAGCCGCGCCGCCCAGGCCGGTCCGCCATCGCCGGAATGGCCGCCTTCGCCATTGCCGGCGACCACCGACACCTGCCCGGATTTCAGCTTCAGCACCCGGTGGCTGCCGAAATCGGCCCAATAGAGCGCACCATCGGGGCCGAACAGAACGCCAAACGGATTGTTGATGCGGGCGGCTTTCGCCAGTTCGCCATCCACCGCGAACCCGGCCATGCCGGTCCCGATGACTGTGAAACTCCGGCCGGCGGCGGCCTGAACGCGCGAGGACAGCAGGACCGCCCCCGCGCCGAGCATCGCGCGCCGGGTCAGCCCTGGCCTCACAGGCTTCGGCCCAGCCGCGCCAGCACCTGCTGGCGCGCCAGCACGCGTTCGCGGTCGGTGACATGGATCAGTCCGGCGACGCGGCGGATTAGCAAATCTTCTTCCGGATCCAGCACGCCATCGGCATAGGCAACTTCCCACAGCATCTCGACAAGGTGGATGCGTTCTTCCGGCGCCATGCCTTCGAACACCGCGCTGGTATGGCCATGAAGCTGCACCATCTGCGCCGCGCGCACCTCGCCGGCTTCCAGCAGGACGCCGCATTCATCCGGCGTAAGGTCGAACTTGCGGGTCAGAAGCCGGGCGATCACCGCACGCTCGCCGGAATCGAACTGGTCGTCCTGGCGCGCCGCCTCCAGCAGCAGCACCGCCACTGACAGGCGCAGGTCCACAACCTGTTGCGGCTGGGGCGTCTTGAGCATGCGCATCAACTGATCAAACATCGCAATCGCCATCTGAAGCTGGAATAGCGTCCGTTTCTACGGGAAATTCGTCCCTGTTGAAACAGCGGTGTAGCTCGAGATGGGATGCAATCCGGCCGGCCGGTCAATCCTGATTCTTGCCGTCCTTGAGAATCGGGAGCAGCTTGAGCGTGAGGAAGGTCAGCACAGAGATCGCAACCGCGACATCCAGCGTGCCAACTCCCACCGCCGTGCCGATGGCGCCCGTTGCCCAGATACTCGCCGCTGTCGCGGTGCCGTGCACCGAGTGGCCTTCCTTCAGGATCGCGCCGCCTCCGACAAAGCCGATGCCTACGATCAGGCCTTCCACGATCCGCGCGACGGCTTCGGGCGAACCGGCCAGCATGGACTCGGTTGCCTGCACAAAGCCGCAGCTTGCCAGCGCCACCAACGGGAAGGTCCGTAAGCCCGCGCTGCGCGCCGCTTTCTCGCGGTCCCAACCGATGGGAAATGCCAGGGCATAGGCGATGGCCAGCGCGGTCAGGTGGGGAATGATCTGAAATCCGTTCAGGTCCGGAAATTCCATCTGCAAATCCATTTCTCAAAATAGGTGTGCTGAAGCCGCCAGCTCCAATCCGCCGGACCCTGGTCAAACGTTTCACGGATACGGAAAGTTCCCCCGCGCGCCGCGGGGCGCCGCGTCATAGTCCTCCAGATAGCTGCGATAGGTCCTGCGCGCGACAGGCTCGGGAGGCGGCGGCATTTCGGTAATGGCATCGCGCCGGACATCAGGCTCATAGACAGGCGCCCAGTCCCTGCCCCCGCGATAGGGCACACCGCTACCGGCATAAAAGCCGCCATCCTCGTACGCCACCTGCTGCGCTTCCTGGAATGGCTCTTCGACAAATTCCTCTTCCGGTTCGAAAACCGGCACCGGGGTGCGGTCCAGCGGCTTGGCCGGCATGGCGGCATGCGCCGCCGTCATCACTTGCTTCCAGACCTGCGCCGGGACCGAGCCGCCGGTGACGCCGCGCATGGCGGTGTTGTCGTCATTGCCGACCCAGACCCCGGCGATGCGATCGGCCGTGAAGCCCACGAACCAGCCATCGCGATAGTCCTGGGTGGTGCCTGTCTTGCCCGCCGCCTCGCGAGCGCCCAGGCGGGCCGCCGTCCCGGTGCCGCTGGTCACCACGTTATAAAGCATGGCCGTCAGATCCCGCCGCACCCCGTCCGCGATAACCGGCTGATCGCGGGCCGCCGCGTGCTGATAGAGAACTTCGCCGGTGGCGGCCGCTTCTATGCGCGTGATCAGGTAGGGCGACACCGCCCTGCCGCCATTGGCGAAGGCAGCGTAAGCCGCCGTGATTTCCAGCGGCGTGACTTCATTGGTACCCAGCGGCATCGAGGCGTTCGCCTGAAGGGGGGATGTGATGCCCGTGCGCCGCGCCGCGGACAGGACGTGACCAAGCCCCACCTCCTGCGCCAGATTGACGGTTACGGTGTTGACCGACCGTGCCAGCGCGTCGGTCAGGCGAAGCCGGCCATAACTTGCGTCACGGTAATTGGCGGGCTGGTAGCCGGCGATGTTGACGGGCCTGTCCTCGCGCCACTCCCAGGGCGAGATGCCGGCCTGCAGGGCGGCCAGATAAACAAATGGCTTGAAGGCAGAGCCCGGCTGGCGGCGGGCCTGCGTCACCCGGTTGAACACCGACTTGCGGTAATCAACACCGCCGACCATGGCGGCGACCGCGCCATCGGGCTTGAGAACCGCCACCGCGACCTGGCCGAAGCGCAGTTTGCGGCCCTGCAGTTTCACTGCCTCTGCCGCAGCCGCCTCGGCCGACCGCTGCAAGGCCGGATCGAGCGTCGTGTGGACGATCAGTCCGCCATAGGCGCCGTCCATGCCCTGGGTGATCTCCAGCGCCCGGTCGGAGACCGCGTCCAGGAAATAGCCGCGGCTGTCGGGCCGCCGTGCCAGCACCGTGGCGGGATGGGCCTGCGCCGCGGCGGCCTGACGGCGCGTGATGGCGCCAGTCTCAACCATCGCGTCCAGCACGCGGCTGGCGCGATGCTGCGCCGATGCGAGATCGCGGCGCGGCGAGAAAGCCGATGGCGCCCGCGTCAGGGCCGCCAGCATCGCCGCCTGCTGCAAGGTCACGTCGCGCGCCGGAACGCCGAAATAGGTGCGCGCCGCGCTGTCCACGCCATGGGCGCCGCCGCCCAGGTAAATGCGGTTGAGATACAGCTCGAGAATCTGGTCCTTGCTGAGGCTGCTTTCCAGCTGCACCGCCTTCAGCAGTTCGCGAACCTTGCGGCCCATCGTCCGCTCGCGCCCCGCAAACATGATCTTGGCGGTCTGCTGGGTGATGGTCGAGCCGCCGGCCACGATGCGGTTTTCACGCGCATTCGCCAGGGTGGCGCGGCCGATGCCCAGAAAGTCCACGCCATGATGGGCATAGAAGCGCCGGTCCTCCATCGCGATAAAGGCTGCCGGCAGATAGGCGGGCAATTCGGCCAGGGCCACACGCCGCCCCAGCACCGGACCGCGATGGCCGATGACCTTTCCGTCCGCGTCGCGGAAGGTGAAGGCGGCCGGCTGGTCCATGGCCTCCCGCGCCGTCAGATCGGCGGGCGGCGCGAATAGGCCCAGCGCCACCGGCGCCAGATAGACAAGGCCGGCGGGAACTGCCAGAAGCGCGAGACAGATCGCAATCACGCGCGCATGGCGGTCGGCAAAACCCTTGAGGGCGGATAAGGCGGTTTCCAAGGCGTTTGCCTGCGCGATTGTGGTGACAGAGCAACGCGCCTGCGATGATGCAGTTGCGCGCAACCCCCTCTGGCGGAAGACTTTTTTCACGCCGCGCACTTGGCGGAACCCGCCAACCGGCTTTTCGGCACAAAGCGGCGCTTCAGCCGTTCGCTAGACAGATGAATTTTTCCCGGAGAACCCTATGAACGCCAAATTCCTTGTGGCGCTTGCCGTCATCCTGCCCCTGCCCGCCATGGCGCAGTCGCAAAGCGCGCGCAACGCCCCGCCGCAGGAAACATGGGAAATCGATTCCCAGGCCCGCGCCGCCAAACCCGGCACGGTCACCTCGCCCAATTCCCAGCAGCCGGCTATCGCCAAGATCGAAGCCGCGGGCAAGAATCCCAATCCCGGACCGGCGGCCGCCTGGTCGCATGAACCGGCGGGACCGGGTTCCGGTGAGAACAACAGCGGCGGACGCTGACGCTAGCGCTACTTTTTCTTCGCGGCTTTCTTGACCGGTTTCGCGGTGCTTTTCGTTGCTGAAGCTTTGGCGGGCGCTTTTGCCTTGGGTGCCGGCTTGGCCGCCGCCTTGGCTTTGGCGGCCGGTGCCGCCACCTTGGTTTTCGCCCTGGGGGCGGGCTTTTCTTCCGCCGCAACCGCTTCGACCGGTTTGCGGACGGCCATTTCGACCGGCTTCTCGATCACGCGCGGCGGCACGGTGCCGCCCGCGACCAGTTGCAGCAAGCGCGCCGACAGGCCCTTTGGCTTGGCAACCTGGGCCACGCCGGACGACATGGCGGTCAGGAAAGCTTCAACGCCATCGGCCGAATGGCAAAGCCGCGCCTGTGTCGCCGTCGCCAGCACCGGACCATTGATCAAAGTCGGATGTTCGTGGATCGCGCCCCAGAATTCGCTATCGCTGATGAATCTGTCGTCAAGCTGGAGCGCCATGAACAGCGGATCGTATTTGCGTACCAGACTCTGGTTGCTGTCCCGCAGAAGCATCGACAGGCGGCGCAGCTCGGTACCAACGGGCGGCGTGACGATATAGTCCACCACGACAGGATCATGTCCGCTCTCGCGAAGCTCGGCGAGCACGTCGCAGGCATCATCGGACGAGGAGTCCATATAGATCGTCAGGCGGGGCTTTCCCTGTTCGCGGGGCGGCATATCGGGCGCGCGCTTTTCCACCACCGGCGCTTCCGCCGCGGCGATCACCACCAGGTTGACGGCCTTGGGGCCTTTCTTGTCGGGCTCGGATTCGAACGAGACCCGCTGGCCTGTTTTCAGGCCGGACAATTTCGCCGCTGTAATGGAGGCGGCGGGAACAAACACATCCTTGCCTCCCTCATCCGCCGTTATGAAACCGAAACCCTTAGCGACATTGAAGAACTTGACCGTACCGTATGCCATGGATGTCCTGATTGGGGGTCAGCCTCATTTCGAGCCGCTGACGAATCTGCCGTATTGTATTGGGCCAGTTGCTTTAATTCGTGCGGGAGCGGGGCGCAAGCGGCGCCGTGCGACTGATTTGCGCGGTCATTTGGGCACCTGCGCTTTCGCCTGTCTTTTCCCTGTGCAACAGTGTCATTCGGGCGTTTTAACCGCGGGGAAACATGCGGATTTTGTCATTTATCGTGCTCTTGGTCACGGGGCTTGGGCTGGCGCTGCCGGGCGTTTATCTGGCGATGCTGGGTGGTTCATTTTATTACATCGTCACCGGCCTCTTGGTGCTGCTCAGCGCCTGGCTGGTGCTATTCCGCGACCGCGCCGGGCCCCAGCTCCTGTGGCTGATATTGTTTGGAACCGCGATCTGGTCGCTGTGGGAGGTGGGCCTGGATGGCTGGGCGCTGATGCCGCGCCTGGTCTATCTGGCGATATTGGCATTGGTGGTGTGGCTGTTGTCGCGCATCGGCGGCGAAGAACGTTCCACCCTAAAGCCGGTGATGGGCGCGCTGATCGTGATATTCGCGGTGGCCGCGACCGCTGCGGCGGTGTGGGCCGCGGTGAAGCTGCCCGCCAGCCCCGCGCCAGCTGCGCTTGCCGCCGTCAAAGGCACCAGCGATGGCGAATGGACTCATTACGGCAAGAACCAGGGCGGCACGCGTTATTCCAGGCTCGACCAGATCACTCCTGCGAATGCCAGCAACCTGGAACAGGCCTGGGTCTATCGTTCGGGGTCACGCGAGCGGGGCAAGCTGTCTGCCGACCTGCTGCAGGCCACGCCGTTGATGGTGGACGGCACGCTGTATGCCTGCACCGGTTACAACGCCGTGTTCGCGCTGGATCCGGTTACCGGAAAAGAAATCTGGCGGCATGATCCCAAGATCAATCCCGCCCTGGGCAATCGCGGCGTGTGCCGCGGCGTATCGTACTTCCGCACGCCCGATGTGACGGCCGAATGTCCGGCCCGGCTGTTGCTGGGCACCGCCGACAACCGGCTGATCGCGCTGGACGCCAAGACGGGACGACCCTGCACCAGCTTCGGCACCAACGGCGCCGCCGATCTGCGCGATGGCATGGGCAATTTCCTGCCGGGCTGGAGCAATCCTACCTCGCCGCCGACAATCGTGCGCGGCACGGCGGTGATCGGCGCCTTCGTGGTGGACAACCAGTCGGTCGATGTGCCGCCCGGCGTGATCCGCGGCTATGACGCGGTGACCGGCCAGATCAAGTGGGCCTTCGATCCCGGCCGCCCCGACGATCCGACGCCCGCGGCGCCCGGCAAGCCCTACACGCCGTCCACGCCCAACAGCTGGACGGTGTTCAGCGGCGATGAAGCGCTGGGGCTCGTCTATGTCCCGATGGGCAATGGCAGCCCGGACTATTACGGCGCCCATCGCACGCCCGAGACCGACCGCTTCACCAGCGCCGTGGTGGCGCTGGATGCCGACACCGGCGCCGTGCGCTGGACCTTCCAGGCTATTCATCACGACCTGTGGGACTACGACCTTGGCGCCCAGCCGGTGCTGGTGGATTTCCCCACCGCGAATGGCAATGTGCCGGCGCTGATCCTGCCCACCAAGACCGGGCAGATTTTCGTGCTGGACCGGCGCGACGGAAAGCCTTTGACGAAGGTGGAAGAGCGCCCCGTACCGGCGTCCGACATTCCGGGCGAACGTTCCGCCCCGACCCAGCCTTTCTCCACCGAGTTTCCGGATTTCTCGGGCAGGACGCTCACCGAAGCCGACATGTGGGGCATGACGCCGTTCGATCAGCTCTATTGCCGCATCCTGTTCAAGACCGCGCGCTATCAGGGCATGTACACGCCGCTGCGCGTGGGTCCGTCGATCCGCACGCCGGGTGAGTTGGGCGGCATCGACTGGGGCAGCGTCTCGGTGGATGAGGATCGCGGCATCATGATCGTCAATTCCAACCTGATGGCCGACTGGGACGAGCTGATCCCCCGCGTCCAGGCCGACAAGGAGAATATTTTCCCCCGCGCCACGCCCCGCGCCATCGCCAATCCCTACAAGGGCACCAATGCCGGGGCGATGGACGGCACGCCCTATGCCATCCGCTTTAAGGGCTTCCTCACGCCGCATCTGGGCATCCCCTGCCAGCGGCCGCCTTACGGCTACATCACCGCCATCGAGCTGAAGAGCCGCAAGGTGCTGTGGCAGCATCCGTTCGGCGATGCCTCCAACAGCGGGCCATTCAACAAGCCGCTCGGCCTGCCCTTCACCCTGGGCGCGCCCAATATCGGCGGCTCCATCGTCACCGCCGGCGGCGTGATCTTCATCGGCGCCAGCCAGGACGGACATTTCCGCGCCATCGACGAAGCCAGCGGCAAGGAATTGTGGAAAGTGAAGCTGCCGGCCGGCGGGCACGCCACGCCCATGACCTATCTGGGCAAGGACGGAAAGCAGTATGTGCTGATCGCGGCGGGCGGCAATGGCGGCTTCCGCACCGGCAGCAGCGACAGTTTCGTGGCTTACAGGCTCAAACCGTAGGAGGCTTTTCATGGACGGCAATGAGAAAGCGAAACTGGAACGCAAGAAGGCGTCCGATTTCCCGCAGGAACTTCTGAACCTGCTGGATTCCTATGTGCATGGCGGCATCGGCCGGCGGGACTTTATCGCCGGCGCGGCAAAGTTCGCCACCGCCGCCGTCACCGCCACCGCGCTGGTGGAAATGCTGGCGCCCAATTACGCCTGGGCGATCCAGGTGCCCGAGGATGACAAGCGCATCCGCACCGAAACCGTCCGCGTCCCGTCACCCAATGGCACCGGGCATATTGACTGCTATCTGGTGCGGCCCGCTTCGGCCAAGGGCAAGCTGCCGGCGGTGATCGTGATCCACGAAAATCGCGGGTTGAACCCCTACGTCAAGGACGTCGCCCGCCGCTTCGCCACCGCCGGTTACATGGCGCTGGCGCCTGACGGGCTGAGCTCGGTCGGCGGCTATCCCGGAGACGATGAAAAGGGCGGCGCGCTGTTTCGCACCGTCGACGGCGCCAAGATGCGCGAGGACCTGCATGCCGCAGCGGTCTATGTGAAAAACCGGCCCGACAGCACCGGCAAGCTGGGTGCGGTCGGCTTCTGCTTTGGCGGCGGCGTGGTGGGCTATTTGGCGGTGCGCATGGGCGCCGACCTGGCGGCGGGCGTGCCTTTTTATGGCTCACAGCCGGCGGCCGAGGATGTTCCCAAGATCAAGGCGCCGCTCAATGTCCAGATGGGCGAGCTGGACGCCCGCATCAATGCGGGGTGGCCCGCGTTTGACGCCGCCCTGACCCAGGCCGGCGTGCCGCATGAGGGGCATATCTATCCCAAGGCAAACCACGGCTTTCACAACGACACCACACCGCGTTACGACGAAGCCGCCGCCAAGCAGGCCTGGCAACGGACGCTGGACTGGTTCGACAAATACGTGAAGGCCTAGCGCGCGGGCTGGATGACCGCGCGATAGCTGGTCTTGCGCAGGACATACTCCAGCGGAAACAGAACCGCCGCTGACACAAGGCCGATTGTCGCCAGCACCGCGAAGATGCCGATATTGCCCAGCTCGTTGGCATAGGAGCCCAGCACGCCCGCCAGGAAGGCGCCGCCGCCCATGGTGAAGATCCACACCCCCATCATGATGCCGATGACTTCCTTGGGCGAACGCCGGCTGACCTCGACCAGGCCGGCGGGCAGCACGCAAAGCTCGGCGGCGGTGATCAGCACATAGAAGACGACCAGCACCAGCGGTGACGCGGACTGCGGCGCGAAGTATTCGACCGCGATCAGGAACAGGAAGGAACTGCTCATCAGCAAGAGGCCCATGGTGACTTTCTCGACAAAGACGATGCGGTGGGATTTCTCCGCCCGCTTGCGCCACAGATCGGCCACGGTCGATCCCAGCAGCACCACCAGCAGCGGGTTGAGCGCCATGAACCAGGTGGTGGGGATCAGCATGCCGCCCACCATCCGGTCCACCCGTTCCTCGGCATAGAGATTCATCACCCCGCCATAGGTCTGCTGCCCCGCCATGTAGATGGTGGCGAAGACCGCCATCAGCACGATCAGATGCACATGCTGGGATTCCAGCAGCACCCGGCCGATGACCGCCTTGGGGGCGGCGGCTTCTTCCGGCGTGGCGACCAAAACCGGAAAGGCGCGGCGGGCCTGGAAGGCGAAAATCAAAAAGCCGATCACCATGCCCACGCCCGCCAGCAGGAAGCCCCAGCCCCAGCCAACCCGCTCGCCGGCGGTTCCGGCGCCGAAGGGCGCGAACAGCGCGCCCATGTTGATGCCCATGTAGAACAGGATGAACCCGACTTCTCTGCGCGGATCGTTGGCGCCGAACAACTGGCCCAGCAGCGCCGAGGCGTTCGACTTGAACAGGCCGGCGCCGGCGATCATCGTCACGATGCCGGTGACGAAGAATACCATGGCGGTTTGCATCTCCCCGCCCTTGGCCGCAAAGCTGGATGCGGCCAGCAGGAAATTGCCGCCCGCAAGGCCGATGCATCCCAGCAACACCGCCAGGCGTGGCCCCAGGAACTTGTCGGCCAGCCAGCCGCCCAAGAGCGGCATGAACCACATGAAGCTGGAAAACAGGCCGAACAGGAACAGCGCCCGGCTGCGGTCATAGCCCAGCCCGCCCGCGCCGGGATCGGCGACCATGAACAGGACCATGATCCCCATGAAGCCGTAATAGGAGAAACGCTCCCAGAACTCCGTCGCGAACATCACGAAGACGCCGCGCGGCTGGCCCCTGAACTTGCCGAACATCAACTATCCTCTAGCGCGCTGGTGGCTTGTCGTAGCTGTCGCGCGACCAGGGCCTAAAACCCATGGGCACTTTCTGCGGCCAGACCTGGTCGAGGGTGGAGCGTTGCAGCAGTCGTCCGTCGGTCATCACATAGGCGATGTCGCTGGTGTTGCGGATATTGCGCATCGGATCGTTGTTGAGCACCACAAGGTCGGCCAGCTTGCCCGCCTTGAGCGAGCCGATCTGGTCCTGCGCCCCCAGGAAGTGGGCCCCCGCCACGGTGGCGGTGTACAGCGCCTCGATCTCGGTCATTGCGTCGGCGAAGGTCCAGATGTCCCAATGAGTGCCGATGCCCGGCTGCTCGCCATGCTCGCCCGAGGTCACGAAGCCGCCGGCGCGCTGGATGTCGGCCGAGGATTCGCCATAGACCGGGTGCCAGAACCTTTCCTTGGGCTGCTCCACCATCGATCGGATGTTGCGCCCCTCGATGAAGGATTTCGACGCGACATAGCGGTACATCGGATCGTTCTGCAGCTTGGCATAGGGCCTGAAATAGGTCTGGGTGCCGTCCGGCCAGCCGATGATGGTCATGGTCGGGGAATGGATGACGCCGGTCTTGGCGAAGAAGGTCGTCATGTCCTTGAACAAAGGCAGCGCCGCGATGGCGTGCTCCCAGCCGGTCTGGCCATCCATGGCAAAGCCCAGCGCCAGGATCGGCGAGGCGCCTTCCGCCGTCACCGGCATATTGTGTTCGCGCGCCGCCTCGATCAGGTACTGGTGCTTCTTGCGGTTGGCGACCCGGAAGTTCTTGAGGGACTCCACCCCCACCGCCAGCCTTGACGAAACGTGATAGCGGGCATCTTCCATATTGTTGATGTTCACATGGTCGCCAAAGCCGATGAATCCCCCTTCGGAGACCACCTGGCCCGTGCCATAGGTGCGCGGCCCAAGAGTGTAGCCGACTTCGGTCAGGTCCCGCAGCAGCGGATGATTGATATTGCTGCCCGAAGGGTCGCGCACCGTCGTCACGCCATAGGCCAGAACGGTGGACAGGCGCATGCTGCGACGCATGGGGACCCCATCATCCGCACCTTCCCCGCGCCCGATATGCGCATGCATGTCGATCAGGCCAGGAATGATGGTTTTTCCCGCCATGTCCATCACGGTATCGCCGGCGGCAGGCTGGCATTGCCCGACGCAAAGCAGCTTGCCTTTCTCGACGATGATGTTGCCCTTCTCGATCACCTGATCGTTTCCTGGGCTGCCTTCCATGGTGATGATCTTGGCGCCGACCAGAGCGAGACGTCCGGGCGCCGGCGCGTTGGGCACAGTGACCTGCAGCCCGGCTTCGGTCTTCTGGCCGGTGGCCGTATTCACCAGCACGAAGCGGTTGCCCGAAATAAGCTGAACTTCCGTGGGGCTGAACGATGCCGCGCTGGAATGGCCGTTGGGATCCAGACGGGTGCGGCCCTTGACCGTGTCATTGGGATGGACCGGAATGACGGACCCCGGCTTCACCGCCGAGAGTTGCTGATGGAACAGGCGCTGGCCGCTCGCGAACAGCACACCATCGCCATTGGGGCGCAGCATCGGGCTGTTACCCGAGCCGCTGCGCGGCGGAAACAGCGCATGCACGCGCTCGTCGCCGCCGCCCGGCGCGATCGAGACCACCTCGAACACGCGCGAGGTCGTGTCATCGCCGGGGAACGGCTCCATCATCACCATGGGATTCTTGGAGCGACTCTGCCGGGCAAAGGAAATGCGCCCGTCGGCCATGATTTCGGCCGGCTGGCTGAACACCAGCTGCGCGATGCGGCTCTCGGCACAACCGGCGGGATTGACGCGACGCAATTCCCACCCCGCCCCGTCCCAGGGCGAGCCATCGGTCGGCCCGACGCTGCGCGCGGTCACCACCAGGGTACCGCCTTTTTCCCATTTGGGATGGATGAAGGCCGTGGCTCCGGAACAGCTTTGCACGACCTTGCCACTGGCCACATCCAGGACATTCAGCGCCCCAAGTTTTTCGTCATGCCAGGTGGCGAAGGCGAGCTTGGTACCGTCCGGCGACCAGGCCGGCGTGATCTCGGCCGGTCCCTTGCCGTCACCGGAGATCAACGGGGTTGCCGCGCCGCCCGCCATGGGCTTGCGCCACAGCCGGCCGATGGCGCCGAACACCAGCGTGCTCTTGTCGGGCGATAGCGCGGGCCACATATACAGGCGCGGCGTGAAGTTGGCCGCATTGGCGGCATCGAGCTTGGGCTTCACCAGTTCGCTGACCGTGCGCTGATAGCGGGCGGTAAAGGGAATCTGGGTGACCGCGCTGGTCGCGACATCCACCTTCCACAAATGGCCTTCGCGCCAGAACAGCACCGCCTTGCCGTCCGGCGTCCAGTCATGGCCGGGCATCTGGGTATCGACATAATAAGCGTGCGAACGCGAGACATCGCGGGTGACGGGATTGACCAGCACCTTCTCGGTCTTGGTCTGGGTATCCAGCAGCACCAGGGCGGTGGTGCCCTTCAGGTGATGGCGGCGCCAGAAGTAATTGTCCTCCGGCATTTCCTTGGCATAGGCGATGTAGCGTCCCGATGGATCGGGATGCGGCTCCATTTCGGCCGGCGAACGGTCCGGCAGTTCGTGATAGGCCATGACCCAGGGCGATGCGATCTTGTCTTTTGTCGTATCGGGCAGCTCGGGGCTCGTCATGGTCTCGACCTTGCCGGTCGCCAGTTCGATGCGCTTCACCTTCTGGCGGTACTGGAAGATGGAAAGCCCGCGATAAGCCATCACCGCAGAATGGAAATAGACATAGCGCCCGTCCGGCGAGAAGGTCGGGGCGTAATACTGGTCCGATGTCCCCGCCAGAAGTTCGCGCGGCTTGCCGCCACCCGCCGGCACCAGCGCCAGCGCCCAGGTGCGGCGATGCCAGCCGCGGCCCGGCGACGCCAAGTTGCGCACGGCGACAATGGTCTTGCCGTCCGGCGACCAGGCCGGATCGGTGAACCGCATGAAGGGATCGCTATAGAGAATGCGGGCATTCGAACCGTCGGCATTCATCGCCCACAGATTGTCCTGCCCGCCGCGGTCGGAGACGAAAACGATCCGGTTGCCGTCCGGCGAAAAGCGCGGATGGGCGTTGACGGCAATGCCGCTGGCCTGGGTCAGGGACTCTGCTGTCCCGCCGGTGATGGGAAGCCGGTAGATATGGCCCAGCAGGTCGAAAACAACACTGTCGCCCCTGGGCGAGACCGAAAGCCCCGCCATGGTGGCTTCGTCCACCGTGAAGTCGAGCTTGTTGGGATTGGCGCCCTTGGCGCGGATGAATTCCGCGTCAGCCCCCTGCCCCACGCCGCTGGCGCTTCGGATCGGGGGAAGCTGCGCCGGAGGCTGGGCGCTGGATGTCAGGACCGGCAGCACCAGGCCGGCGCACAGCGCCGAGGCCACGAACAGATGACGTTTCATGTCCCACCCCCATATATCGCGCGCATCTTCGGCGCGTCTTTCAAGGGGCAAGCGTGAGCGAGCGCCCCGGACAAGTCAAATGGTCCGCGGGGCGTGATGGGCCGGATTTTGCGCCGAAATCCGCCGTCAGGCGCGGATTTTCCGGGCCTTCACCTTCACCCGCATCAGGTGCTTGTTGGCGGCGATATAGAGGTAGCCATCGGCGCCCAGCTCGCAATTGGCGGCCGGTCCGCTGATGCGGATGACGCCGATGCGCTTTCCTTGGGGGTTGACGATGCTGATGCCGTCGCCCGACAGCCAGACATTGCCCATGGAATCCACCTTGAAGCCGTCGCCGCTGGTGGATTTGAAACCCTGCGCGGCGCGGTCGATGAAGGGACGCGAGGACAGCGAGCGGCCCTGGGCGTCCAGTTCGTGCACCACCCAGCCCATCTCGCGGTCGGTGTGATAGAGGCGGCGGCCGTCCGGGGAAATGCCGACACCGTTGGGCGCGCCATACTTGCCGATCAGGCTAATGCTGTTATCGGGCGCGATGCGGAACACGCCGGTGAAATCCAGCTCGCGGTCCGGCGATTTTTCGGTGCCGGTCAGCCCATAGGCCGGATCGGAGAAATAGATCGAACCATCGACCGGCGAAACGCAAAGATCGTTGGGGCTGTTGAGCCGCTTGCCCTCGAAGCGGTCCACAATGACGGACCTGGTCTTGGTGTCGAAATCGATCTGGGTGATGCAGCGGTTGCCGCTGTCGGCGACCAGCAGCCCGCCGCGCCCCAGGAACAGGCCATTGGAGCCGGCTTCGCGCAGGCGCGGCGTGGGCGGACCCTGATAGCCGGACGGCCGCAGCCAGACACTGCCGCCGGTCTTGGGCGACCATTGATGGATCACATTCTGCGGCGGGTCGGAGGCGAGCAGATGACCGTCCGCGCCGCCAATCCACACCGGGCCTTCCGCCCATTGATAGCCATCCATGATGACTTCGACCGGCGCGTTGGCGTCGATCAGGGCGTCCAGGCTGGGGTCCAGCCGCTCGATATGGGCCGTGGGCGCGGGGCCGGTGGTGGTGCCGCCTTGCGCCAGGGCGGTGCGTGACAGGCTTGCCATGCCGGCGAGAGACAGTCCGGTCGTCATCATCATGCGGCGGGAAATGTCTGACATGGTTCATGTCTCCGGTTTGAATGCCGTGAAGGATGGAGCAGGCCAACCAGGGAGGCAAGCAATGTTCCGGCGGTCCGTCCCGGCTGGCAACCCTGTCACGTTCGGGTTAGCGTTTGGGAAAACAGGGGAGAATTCCATGCTGTCCAAGTTGATGCCTGCCGCCGCCCTGCTCGGCCTTGCGGCACTCTGCACGCCGGCGCTGGCCCAGACCGATTACACCACCCCCTTCCCGGCGCATCATGTGGCGGGCAATGTCTATTTCGTCGGCTCCAAGAACCAGGCGGTCTATCTGGTCACCACCCCCGCCGGAAACATCCTGATCAATTCGGGCGTCGCGCAAAGCCCGCCCCAGATCAAGGCCAGCATCGAGAAGCTCGGCTTCAAGTATAGCGACACCAAAATCCTGCTTATCAGCCACGCGCATTTCGACCATGACGCCGGCAGCGCGCAGATCGTCAGGGAAACCGGCGCGAAGTATCAGGTGATGGACGCCGATGTCGGCGTGGTGGAATCGGGCGGCAAGACCGACTTCGCCTATGGCAGCAAGACGGATTGGCTGTATCCGGCGGTCAAGGTGGACCGCAGCCTGCGCGACCGCGATACGGTTTCACTGGGCGGCACGGTACTGACCGCGCACAAGACGGCGGGGCACACCAAGGGCTGCACCACCTGGAGCCTGAAAGTGACCGAAGGCGGCAAACCGCTGGACGTGGTGATCGTCGGCAGCCCCAACGTCAATCCGGGCTATCAGCTGGTCGCAAACGCGGCCTATCCCAATATCATGCAGGATTATGAGAAGACTTTCAGCACCCTGAAGTCGCTGCCGGTCGACATATTCCTGGGCGCGCACGGCAACTATTACGGCATGGAAGCCAAGTATCCGAAAATCCGCAAAGGCGCCGCCAATCCCTTCATCGATCCTGCCGGCTACAAGGCCTATATCGCCGACCGCGAGACCGCCTATCGCGCGGAACTTGCGCGCCAGAAGGCCGGCGCCCGCTAAAACGGGCATGGTATTAAGCTGCACCGCAGCAAATGGCGCGCCGAATCCCTGCGCTTAATTCCCCGGGCGCGCCGGCCCTGTGCTAAATTGCGCGCAGGCGTTGCGTGCTTTCAGCCCCGGGGGAGAAGAAATTGCTCACCAGAACGCTCACGGCATTTGCGCTCGGCGGGTCGCTGATTGCGGCGCCCGCGACGGCGCAGGATGCGCCCGCCCGCCAGCAGGTCTCGGCCTATCCCAAAGCCACGGAATTTCCCAATGCCAATGCGGCGGCGGTAGCGCGGCACTTCAACCGGGCGCGCATCATCGCGGGCAATGACCTGGAAGTCTTTTTCGGCACGCTGTGCGTGGATGTGCAGAGTTATCGCGAGCGCATCAACGGCGTGCAGTATAACGGCCTGGTCCCGACGCAGAAGATTTTCGACAATCTCTTTCATGTCGGCCAGATGGGCGTCTCGGCCTGGGCGATCAAGGGGCCCGATGGCATCGTCCTGATCGACGCCCTGAACAATGCCGACGAAGCACGCGACATCATCGTTCCGGGCCTGGTCCAGCTGGGACTGGATCCCAAGGACATCAAGTACGTCGTCCTCACCCACGGCCATGGCGACCATTATGGCGGGGCGCAGTATCTCAAGGACAGCTATGGCGCCAAGCTGGTGGCCTCGGCGGCGGATTGGGATGTGATGGCCAAGGTCACCTCCACCAATCGGCGCTTCGATGCCCCGCCCAAGCGCGGCGCCGACGACCTGGCGGTTGGCGATGGGCAGACGGTGAACCTGGTCGGCACGGATATCCGCTTCGCCCTGACGCCTGGCCACACGCCAGGTACCCTGTCGATGTATTTCCGTGTCACCGATAACGGCAAGGCGCACAGGGTCGGCCTGTATGGCGGTGTCGGACTGCCGCGCACGCCGGAAAACAAGGAGATCCAGGTGGCGTCCATGACCCGCTGGATGGCGATGACCAAGACGGCCGGCGTTGATGCCCAGATCGGCAATCACCCGTTGCACTTTGACGGTCCGACGCGGCTGGAAATTCTGAAGTATCGCCAGAAGGGTCAGCCCCACCCCTTTGTCCTGGGCGCGGCCAATGTGCAGCGCTACATGGACCTACAACGTGAATGCGTTTTGATGTCCCTGGCGCGGGACGGCATACCCCGGTAGCGGCGCGTGTTCGCGTTTCGCCACGCCCTGTTCGTCGTGCGCCACATCGCAACCAGTCGGGAGGCCTTATGAATAGACCATGGCATTGGGCGGTTACTGCACTGATCGGCTTGGGGTTCGCTGCGCCGGCCGTGGCGGCTTTCGATCCCAACCTCCCTTATCCCGGCCAGGTCGCGGTCTCCAATGATGGCGAGAAAGGTTACATTTTCCGGCGCTTCCCGGGAAACGGGCGGCTCTACACTTATGATCTGGATACCAAGACCCGCTCGGCCTGCAACAAGGACTGCGAAGGCAGGCGGCGCCCGGTTTACGCGCCGGTCAACGCCAGGGATATGGGCGACTGGACGATCATCAAGCGGCACGACGGTACCGGCCAGTGGGCCTATAAGGGGCGTCCCGTCTATACGCTGTTCCACGACACCCCCGATGGGCAGGGCGAAGCCGGCCCCTGGCGCCTGCTGCCGTACGAAAAATAGGCAACCGCGGTCACCTGTCCCGCGCAAAGCAATAATTTCCGACGGCAAAAAGCGTAAAAATCCCGGTTACGCTGCCCCCAACCCCAATATAGACTGTTTCGTCTTTCAGTCGGCGCTGATCTATAGAGTAGTGACAAAGTAGAGTCGGCCATCGAGACCATTCAGCACTGCAATGAACATCGGATAACGACCGCTGACATGAACAGAGTAACCACCAAGCACAGGCCAACCGAGCCGGCCTCTTCGCCTTCCAGTGCGCGCATGGCTGGCCATACCCAGATCGTGGCGATCCTGGGATCCGAGATTCTGTCCGGGGTGCGCCAGCCCGGCAGCCGCCTGCCCTCGCCCGAGGAAATGTTCAGCACCTTTGGCGTCTCGCGCGTCGTGCTGCGGGAAGTCACGCGCACACTGGCCGCCAAGGGCATGGTGAAATCGAAGACTAAGGTCGGCACCCTGGTGCTGCATTCGAACCATTGGAACTGGCTCGACCCTGAAGTCCTGGCATGGCGGGGCAGCCTGGGTTTCGACAAGGCGTTTCTCGACCACATCACCCAGGTGCGGCTGGCGGTGGAGCCGGCGTCCGCCGCGCAGGCCGCGCGCAATCGCACCGACCAGGACATTGCCACGATGCGCGCGGCGCTGAAGGGCATGCGCACCGCCGGGGGCGATCATGACGTCTATACCCAGGCCGATCTCGAATTCCATGTCGCGATCGGCGCCGCATCGGGAAATCCGCTTTTCCGGTCGCTGACCTCCGCCACCAAGGTGGCGCTGTTCGAATTCCTGCGGGCGCTCGTGATCAGCGTGTACACCGAAGAACACACGCTGGCCATTTCGCACGCTAAGCATGCCAGCGTATTCGAGGCGATCGTGGCCCGGGATGAGGATGGGGCGCGACTGGCGATGATCCAGCTCCTGGAGCATGGTCACGCCCACGCCACGTCGCAAATCGAGAGCGCCTAGTGTAGGCTCCCCGCCGGGAGGGCCTCATGACCAGTTTCCGCAATGCCAGACGGTGGCTGCTTGCCATCCCCCTGATGCTGCTGGCGGGTGCGCCCGTCACGGCCCAGCAACAGCATCTTTCCACCTCGACCTGCAATTCCGGCCCCGCCAATCCGCCCGCCTGCAGCGCCCTGCGCGGCGACCGCGCCGATGGCTGGATGGCCCAGGGCCGCTCCGAAGTGATGGGCCGCAACGGCATCGTCGCCACCAGCCAGCCGCTGGCCACCGAGGCGGGTCTGGAAATCCTGCGCAAGGGCGGTAACGCCATCGATGCGGCGGTCGCGGCCTCGGCCGTGCTCAGCCTGATCGAGCCGATGAATGTCGGCATTGCCGGCGACCTGTTCGCCATCATCTACACCGCCAAGGACAAGAAGCTGCATGTGCTGAATGCCAGCGGCAAGGCGCCCGGCGGCGCCAGTATCGCCTTGATGAATTCGCTCGGCTATCGCGCCGATCCGAAGAACTGGGGACCGGGATCGGGCATGCCGGCCCGCGGCATCCTCACCGTGACGGTGCCCGGAACGGTGTGGGGCTGGCAGGACGCGCTGCAAAAGCACGGCACCATGACGTTCAAGGAGGTTCTGGAGGCCGCCGCCACCTATTCCAGCGAAGGCATTCCCGTGCCCGAGCGCGCGGCCTTCGACTGGAATCTGCCGGTCGCGATGAATGCCAAGCCCTCCGACGCCACCAAATGCTGCACCGATCTGGACCCGGATTCGATCAAGGCCTGGTACATCGACGGCAAGGTGCCGGAGGCGGGCCAGATTTTCCGCAATCCCGACCTGGCCAAGGCGTTCCGGCTGTTGCAGGCCCAGGGCGCTGACGCCTTCTACAAGGGCGATATCGCCAAGGCCATCGTCGCCAAATCCAGGGCGCTGGGCGGCACCATGACGATGCAGGACCTTGCCGCCTATCGCGGCGAGTGGGTTGAACCGGTGCTGAGCGACTATAAAGGCTTCACGCTGGCGGAACTGCCGCCGCCCAGCCAGGGCTTTGCCGCCAATGCCATGCTCAACATTCTTTCGGCCTGTGTCGGCGCGGTCTATCCCGGCCAGACCCTCGCCTCGCTGGGCCCGAACGATCCGCGCTACTGGCACATGCTGGTGGAAGCCAAAAAGCTCGCCTATGCCGACCTGATCGCCCTCAATGGCGATCCCAATTTCAATCCCGGCCTGCTCGCCAAAGTCAAAGAGGTGACCGCGCCGGGCTATGCCAAGAACCTGTGCGGGCGGATCAACCCCGCCAAGGCCGCCACGCCCGTGATGGGGCGCACCAGCGGCAATGGCGACACCATCGTGCTGTCGGTCGCCGACCGCTGGGGCAACATGGTGTCCTGGGTCAACAGCAACTACAACAATTTCGGCTCCGGCATCACCGTGCCGGGCTATGGCTTCTTCCTGCACAATCGCGGCGGGTTGTTCAGCCTCGATCCCAAAAGCCCCAATGCGCTGGCGCCCCACAAGCGGCCGTTCAACACCCTGGCCGCCGGCTTTGTGCTGCAGGGCGGGCGGACGGATGGTCAGAAGATGACGATGCTTTTGATGGGCGGCGACATGCAGGCCCAGGGCCACGCGCAGATGATGGTCAACATGGTGGATTTGGGCGCCAACCTTCAGGCCTCGACCGACATGGCGCGTTTCCGCCATGAGCAGTTCAGCAACCAGCTGTTCATGGAATCGCAGCTGGCGGCGGCGATGGGGCCCAGGCTCGAGGCGATGGGGCACAAGATCGTGCCGGTCAATGGCTCGGTCGTGGGCGGCGTTCAGACCATCCTGTTCACGCCCGACGCCAGGGAAGCACCGCCGGATATGGCGCCCGCCTCGCGCCGGCCCATCAACGGTACCTATCGCGCGGGCTCGGACCATCGCAAGGACGGACAGGCCGGGGCCTGGTAGCGCGCGTTGCGCCTAGCTCTTGCGGAAATGCAGCAGGTAATTGTCGCGAAGGCCGGGGACGTTGACCTGCTCGACCAGCCTGAATCCCGACTTCTCGATCTCGGCGATCACTGCCTCCTTGGGCGCGCGCACATGGCCGGTCTGGCCGCCGGTCTTGGCCAGCTCCAGCACAAACAGGCGGCCATCGGGCTTCAGCGCGCGGCGGATATCGGCATTCATCACCGCGGGGAATTCAAAGTGGTGATAGACGTCGGAATGAAACACCACATCCACAGACGCGGCCGGCAGGTTGGTGGCGCGGTCGCCGCCCTGGACCGTCTGGACGTTCTTCAAACCATCCTTCGCGGCGTTCTGGGCGATGTAGGCGAGGAACTGCGGCGCGATGTCGTTGGCATAGACCTTTCCGGACGGACCGACGGCCTGGGCGAACAGGCGCGTATAGATGCCGGTCCCTGCCCCGACATCGGCGACCGCGTCGCCGGTCTTCAGCGCCATCGCCTTCACCACGGCGTGGCGGGCGTTGAATGCCTCGCGGCTTTCGCCGGTGAAGCGCGTTGCCCAGCCTTCGACATCCAGGTCGGCGCTCTTGAAGTTCTGGTTGATGGTGGGGGCGACACTGGCCTCCTGTGCGCTGGCCGCGCCAGGCGCGATGCCGATGGCCACAAAAGCCGCGACTACCAATATCCTGCGCATGACATCCCCTCCGAGCCAGTGAGCGTGGGCCGACTCTAGTACAGGCGGGGGGAAAAGCCAGCCGCCGGGCCGTCCTTCACAAAGCACCGGCGGTCCTCTATCACCCGATTTGCCCTCCCATCAGGACCGCCTTGCAAACCGACCTGTTTTTCTATGCCGTCGCCATCCCCGCCGTTGTGCTGGCGGGTCTGGCCAAGGGCGGGTTTTCCGGCGTGGGCCAGGTCTCGGTGCCCTTGCTGGCACTGGCGGTATCGCCGGTGCAGGCCGCCGCCATCCTGCTGCCCATCCTCTTGGTCCAGGACGCAGTCGGGGTCTGGGCCTTCCGGCACAATTGGGATGCGCATGTCCTGAAAGTGATGCTGCCCGGCGCCGCTGTCGGCATCCTGGCGGGCTATGTGCTGGCGGCCTGGGTTTCGGTCACGGCGGTCCTGGGCACGCTGGGCGCAATCTCGATCCTGTTCGCGCTGTATCAATTGTGGGGCCGCCGCGCCGCCAAGGCACTGGCGGCGCCGCCGCGCTCTTCCGCGCCCACGGGCTTTCTCCTGGGTATCGCGTCGGGCTTCACCTCGCAGATCGCCCATGCCGGACTGCCGCCATTCCAGATGTGGGTGCTGCGCAAAAAGCTTTCTCCGGCCAGCTATATCGGGACGGCGGCGCTGTATTTCGCGATCGTCAACTGGGTGAAGGTGCCCGCCTATGCCGCGCTGGGCCAGTTCACGCGCGAAAACCTGCTGACGGCGCTGACGCTGATGCCCGTGGCGATCGCCTCGACCTTCGCCGGGGTATGGCTGGTTCGGCGCGTGCCGGCGGAAGGCTTTTACATCGTGATCTACCTGCTGATGATCGGCGTGGGCTGCGAACTTGTCTGGCAGGCGTTCAACCTTGGGTAGGGCGTTCCAAACCGGGTGGGGGTTGGCCACGCTGCTTCTGGTCAGCGCCTGTGAGGCGCCCGATCCCGCGCGCGAGAACGTCGCCGCCTGTCACCGCCAGTTGATGAAAACCGAACCCCACCGCCCCGACGACATCATCGAGGTGATGGAGCACCGCCAGATCCCGGCCTGCATGTCGGCCCGGGGATTTATCTTTCTGGGGGACGTCGCCGAATGCTCCAAGCGCGAGATCGATGTCGACAACCCGGCCTGCTACCGCCAGGCGGGACGCCCCTAGCCGGGTTGCGCAGGTCCCGCGCCTGCCTATGATGCGCAAAAATTAGGAGACGGTCATGCGGCGCGCCCTGGTGCCTTTCGCGATGCTGGTTTTGACGGGCGGGGCGATGGCGCAACCCGCGCCCGCGCCGCAGGCCCCACCGCAGCGCGTGCTGAAACATGCCCTGGCCCCGCGCCCCGATCCGCTGACGGCCTGGAAGGCGCCCAACCGGCCGCACTGGAAACTGTCGGACATCCGGGCGGCGCACCCGCAGCCAGCCTGGTCCCAGACCGTGGTGCAGGACGAGCATTTCACCGGCCGCTTCATCCAGATGGCGCCCGGCGAAAAGACCCGGCGGCTCATGTATCCCGACACCGAGATGTTCTGGGTGGTGCAATCGGGCCAGATGCGCGTCAGCGTCGAGGGGATGGAGCCTTTCCTGGCCGGCAAAAGCGTCATCGTGCAGATACCGGCGCGCACGCCCTTCCATGTCGAGACGCTGGGAGACGCACCGGTGCTGCGTTTCGAGGTCACCCATAGCGGCACGCTTCCCGTCTATGTCGATGGCGAGGCGCCTGCGCCCGTTGCGGGCCAGGAGTATATCCGCGTCTCCTACCTGGCACCGCCGCCGGCCACGCTCGATCCCGCCAAGATCACTCTGGATTTCGACAAGGATGTCGTTGGCGGCAAGGTGCGGGCCGGACGCTTCCTGAAATCCGGCAGCCTGATCCGCGGCATGAGCATCCCCACCCCGCCGCGCGACGACCAGGGCCACTGGCATACCGAAACCAACGAGTTCTATTTCATCATGGAGGGCAAACTGGACTTCCAGCTCGAAGGCCAGCAGCCCTTCATCGTCGAACAGGGTGACGTGGTCTATGTCCCCCATGGCCGCTATCACCGCAACAATTACACGGGCGGCGGCATGGCCACGCGGCTGGCGATTTTTCCCACCGGAAACCTGAACACGCTCGATCCCGAGAACCCGTCGAGGCAGGCGCCATGAAAATTCGCATCCTGCTCGCCCTGATGCTGGCGGCGGCGCCTGCCGCCGCGCAGCCCGCCCTGAAATCGGGGTGGGCGCCCAAGCCCGTCGCCGCGCCGTTCGCGGCGCCCAACCGCGCCATCTGGAAGCTGGCCGATGTGCTGACAGCCCATCGAAACCAGAAAAGCTGGTCGCAGGTCATGACACGCGACGCCAAGGGCCTGACGGCGACGTACATCCAGTCGGCGCCGGACGAGGTTTCGCGCCGCGTGATGTATTCCGACACCACCATGTTCTTTGTCGTGCAGTCCGGGAGCTTGCGCGTCACGATCGACGGCATCGAACCGTTCACCGCGACCGAAGGCGGGCTGGTGCAGGTGCCATCGCTGCGGTTTTTCCAGGTCGAGACCGTGGGTGCCACCCCGGCGCTCCGCTTCGAAGTGACGCAAACCCTGGCGCCGCCGATCTATGCGGAAGGTCAAACACCCCAGCCCCTGGCCGGACGAAAGTTCGTCCGCGTCGGTTATTACAGTCCCCCGGCCAGCTATGACGGCAAGCAGCCCTTGATCGACTATCAGGACATCGCGACGGGAAAGCTGTCCGGTACGGGCGTGGTGCAGGACGATTTCATTTCGGCCAACATCCAGCGCAGCATGCCGGGCGGGCCGGCGCCCGCCAGCAACAATCGTCATTTCCATCTCAGCAGCGCCATCGCCATGGTCCTGGAAGGCGAAATGAATTATCAGATCGAAGGGATGCGCGACTTCACTGCCCGCAAGGGTGATGTCGTTTATGTGCCGCAGGGCCGCTGGCACCGCGCCGCGCCGGGTGGCAGCATCATGGCGGCGCAGATTTCGATCAGTCCGGTGGCCAGCGCCATCAGCCTGATGGACCCCGCGCCCTGATGGCCCGAGCCCTTATCGTCAGCGCAGGTCGGCGAGACCCCGGCCGATGGCGATGCGGATCAGGTCGGCAGTGTGCGTCACGCCGAGCTTTTCCTTGATGCGGCTGAGGGTATTGGCGACCGTCTTGTAGGCGATGCCGAGCGCCTCCCCGATCTGGGTCAGGCTGTTGCCGGCCGCCAGCAGGCGCAGGATTTCCAGGTCGCGCTGGGTCAGGGGACGCAGATAGGCATTCTCCCCGATCTCCTGGGCCGCGATCTCGCCGGCGATGTCGCGTTCGATCACCGTGCCACCCGCCAGAATGGTTTCCACCGCCGCCAGAAATTCCTCCGGCGCGGCGCTCTTGCTGATGAAACCGCGGGCACCCGCCTCCATCGCGCGGTTGGCATAGATGGCTTCGGTGTGCAGCGAGAATACCAGCACCGGCAGCTTGGGGCCGGATTTCAGAATCCGGCGCAGCAATTCCAGCCCCCCGAGACCGGGCAGGTTGAGATCGAGAATGACAAGATCGAAGGCGCCGTCCTGGACCTGCTCCAGCGCTTCCTCGCCACTGGCGGCCTCGCGCAATTCCAGCGCGGGCAGGTCCGCCAGCAGGCGGCGAACGCCCGAACGCACGATCGCATGATCATCGACCACCAGGATGCGGCTCATGCGTCCTCCAGTTCACGGGGGCGAGGCAGCAGCGCCCGTACCCGCACGCCCTGCCCTTCCAGGTTCTCCACCGTGAAGCGTCCCTTGAGCGCGCGCACCCGATCTTCCATGCCCGCCAGCCCCATATGGCCCAGGCCGGTGCCGGATTGCTTCAGCCCGCCGCCATTGTCTTCGACGCTGACCGCCACACCGCCAAGCTCCTGCGCGATGACAATGCGGATTGCCTGCGGACTACCATGGCGCACCGCATTGCTCAGGCTTTCCTGCACGATGCGAAACGCCGCTTCCTCGCTGCGCCGGTCCAGCGCCAAACCGGGCGTGATGGCGCTCTCGAAGTGAATGCCGGGGTAGCGGCGGGACCAGAACAGGACCAGGTCCGCGATGGCGGCCTGAAGCCCGAACTCCAGATCGTTGGCGGGCCGCAATTGCCGCAGGATGTCGCTGACATGCCGCTGGATATGCAGCACGGCGTCCCGGATCGTGCCGCCCAGCTCGCGTATTTTCGGGTCGGAGGACTTGGCGGCGCTGTTGGCGTCCACCTGGATGGCGAACAGATAGGGGCCCACTTCGTCATGCAGGTCGCGCGCGATGCCGGCGCGCTCTTCTTCCTGGATATTCTGGATCTGGCGTTCCAGTCGCTGGTTGCTGTGGGAAAAAGCCGCCAGCCGCTCAGTCATATGGTTGAAGCCCTGCGCCAGCGCGGCAAGCTCGGGCGCGCCTTTGGTATCCAGCCGCACGTCATAACGGCCCTGCGCCACCTCCTGCAGGCCCGCCTGGAAGCGGCGCAGGAAGCCAAATGCATAGGCAAAGGCCAGCGACACCACGGCCATGGTGGCCACGCAGAATGCCAGCATGGTCAGGAAGGCGTTGCGGGCATTGTCCCAGACCTCCGCGATCTCGTTGCGGGGGTCGCTGGTCAGCACCACGACGCAGGGGAAACCCGGCAGGTTGATGGGAATCCTGGACGCCAGCGGCGGCGGCGTCATCAGATTCTCGAACCAGCCTGGGGCCGGGCTCCTCTGATGGCCAAGCTGCGACTGCACGATCACCCGGCCGGTTTCATTGACCAGCGCGGCGCGAACATGGCGCTGCCCCTCGAAGCTGGCCACGACCTGGCGCAGGGTGACGGTGTGCTCGACATTGCCCTGCAGCGTGTCGCGGATCGACCGTTCCGCGCCGCGAAAGGCGGTGTGAACTTCCAGCTCCGCGACCGAGCGGGCATGGAGCAGCAAAAGGGTGCCGCCGCACAAAAGCGCCAGCACTAGCAGGACGGCGATGGAGCCCAGAACCCGGAACTGAAGCGACATGAGAACCCACGAGAAGATGGGGCTATTATACAGTCCGTCATGCCCAGAACCTAGAACCCGCCCTTCGGGAAAAATTCCCTAAGCCGGCAGGTGGCTCGCCCTTCGACGTATCCGCACGCCCTGCAGGCCCGGTAAAGCCGCCATATTGTCGACAAAGCCTGCTTTCATACGAACGCCCCGCGGGCAGGAACAACGAATCGTCACTGCCGCGACAGTTTTTGTGAACCGGCAGGGGCCATGACACATATCGAATTGCGCAAGCGTTTCCGGATTTTCGTCGAGGTGATGGCCGTCGTCATCCTCCTCAGCCTGCTGAAGGCGGCCATTAACTGGTTTCAGCTGGAATTCCTGACCCTCAATGCGCTCTTCACGAGCGCGGTCGGCGCCGCGGTATTCATTATCGGCTTCTGCTGTCCGGCGTTCTGTCCGACTACAAGGAATCCGACCGCATTCCCACCGAGATACGGGCGTCACTGGAAGCGATCCATGAGGATTGCAGAATATTCGCCCGCAAACACAGCACCTTCCCGATCGATGCGCTTCGGCAAAATATCCTGTCGCTGGTATCGTCCTTCCAGGACGCGCTCAAATCGCCGGAACAGTGCGATATGCAGCCCGTGCTGTCGCATGTCGACGCCCTGTCCGAGAACTTCGCCCAGATGGAAGCGCAAGGTGCGCCCGCCAATTACATCGTCCGCCTGAGGGCCGAGCAAAGCATTGTCCGGCGCCTGATTTTCCGGGTATCCCACATCCAGAAAATCCAGTTCGTCCCGTCCGTGCATGTCCTGGTGCAATCGCTGGTATTCGCGATTGTCAGCCTGCTTCTTTTCCTCAAGACCGAAGGTTCGCCGGAAAGCGCGCTGATATTCGGCGCCCTGTCATACATGTTCATCTACAGTCTCTATCTGGTGAACACACTCGAACAGCCGTTTCGCAAGGGCCGCCAGTCGCTGGACGATGTCAGCCTGTTCCTGCTTCGGGATTTCGAGGAAAAACTCCGCTCCGCGCGGAGCATGGCAGGGCACCCGCGAACGGGCGCGCCTGATCTTCCGGTTCTGCCGGCGGGACCGGCAAAGCCGCTGGACGATGACAAAGCGTGAGGCCCCGGGGATGCGGGCTCGGCGCCCTCAGCCAGTCGCACCCGACGGCTCCAGCCCGCCTTTTGCCACGATGAAGCTGGCGACCTCGTCCACACCGGCGCCGGTTTTCATGTTGGTGAAACCGTAGGGGCGCTGACCGCGCATCTTGCGGGTATCGGCGTCCATCACCTCCAGCGAGGCGCCGACCATGGGCGCCAGGTCGGTCTTGTTGATCACCAGGAAATCCGAACGGGTGATGCCGGGGCCGCCCTTGCGCGGGATCTTCTCGCCGCCCGACACGTCGATCACATAGATGATGACATCCGCCAGTTCGGGACTGAAGGTGGCCGCAAGATTGTCGCCGCCCGATTCGATCAGGATCAGGTCAAGTTTGGGAAAGCGTTGGCGCATCTGCGTCACCGCCGCCAGGTTGATCGAGGCATCTTCGCGGATGGCGGTATGCGGGCAACCGCCGGTCTCCACCCCCATAATCCGTTCTTCCGGCAGGGCGCCGGCACGGGTCAGGATCAGCGCGTCTTCCTTGGTGTAGATGTCGTTGGTGATGGCGCAGATGTCGTAGCGATCACGGAACAGCTTGCAGAGATTTTCCATCAGCGCCGTCTTGCCGGACCCGACCGGGCCGCCGATGCCGACGCGCAAAGGACCATTGATGCTCATGAGCGGAACAGCCTTGTATACTGGGTTTCATGGCGCATGGCAGCCAGATCCGCCATGATGGTGATGCTGGAAATATCCGACAGGTCCCTGGCTTCGCCGATGGCGGCGGCATCCTCCACCGCGCCTTCCAGTGCCTGCAAGGCGCGCTGGCCATCGGTGTGACCCAGCGGGACCAGCCGCACGCCCGCCGACACCAGATTGGCGGCGAAGGCATGGCAATAAGCCTGCAAGGCCGGCGCCAGCGCGATGCCGTGATCGGCTGCGGCAACGCCCACCGCCACAGGGTAGCAAACAGGATAAGGATAGCACGCCGCCAGACGGTCCAGCGTGGGCGAGGTCCAAGTGCGGCGGGTGACTTCGCAAAAGGCATCGCCCTGCATTTCACTTTCCAGCGCACGCTCGGCGCTGCCGGCAAAGGCGCTGGCCAGTTCCGCGATGCGGGCGAGCTCGTCGGGCTTCTGGGCCGCGCGCCAGCTTGCGGCGAACAGGATGGCGTCGTTGCGGCCGCTGCCCAGAACCAGAAGATCGGCTATCCAGGCAACCAGCGTGTCCTTGTCATGAACGGCGCCGGTTTCCACCAGCCATTCCACGCCATGGGAATAGGAAAAGGAACCGACCGGATAGGACGGGGACAGCCAGACCATCAGGCGATAGAGCGCCGCGCTATCCATGAGGATGGCCATGGGAATGACCGTCGATATGCGCGTGTTCGAGCGCCGGAGCGGGACCGCCATAGGCGCCGCCTTCGGGATTGAAGGGCGCCTCGATCTCGTGAACATGGCCGCCCAGGCCTTCGACCATCTGCGCAATGACATGATCGGCGCGGATGCGGATGCTGTGATCGCCGATTTCCGCCGCCAGGTGACGGTTTCCGATATGCCAGGCGATGCGCGCCATGTGGATGGCGTCCTGGGCGTGGATTTCCAGCAGCGCTTCCGGCGCGGCCCGCACCAATACCGTCCCGCCATTGTCCAACACGATGCCGTCGCCTTCGCGCAAATCCGGCACCTGACCCAGATCGAGCAGGAATTGATGCCCGCCCTCGCCTTTCAGCACGATGCGGCGGCGATGGCGATGGTCATAGTCCAGCACCACCTCGTCGAAGAAGGGACCCTTGGGCTGCTTGGCAATGGCGGTGGCGGTGTGCATGTCAGTAGAGGAAATAGCGCTGCGCCATCGGCAGCACACTGGCCGGTTCGCAGGTGATGAGCGTGCCGTCGATCCGCACCTCATAGGTTTCCGGATCAATCGTGATGTTGGGCATCAGGGTATTGTGAATCATCGAAGCCTTGCCGATGGTGCGGGTATTCGACACCCCGACCAGCGCCTTGGATACACCCAGCCGCTCGCGCAGGCCATTGCCGGCGGCTGCCCGGGATACGAATGTGACGCTGCCCTGCCCGACCGATTTTCCGAACGATCCGAACATGGGGCGGTAATGCACCGGCTGGGGCGTGGGGATGGAGGCGTTGGGATCGCCCATCGCCGCCGCCGCGATGGTGCCGCCCAGCATCACCAGATCGGGCTTCACGCCGAAAAAGGACGGCGACCACACCACCAGGTCGGCGCGCTTGCCCACTTCCAGCGAGCCGACATGGGCGGAAAGTCCCTGCGCGATGGCGGGGTTGATGGTGTATTTGGCGATGTAGCGCTTGACCCGGACGTTGTCATTCTCGCCGGTTTCTTCCGAGAGGCGGCCGCGCTGCTTCTTCATCTTGTCGGCGGTCTGCCAGGTGCGGATCAGAACCTCGCCCACCCGGCCCATGGCCTGGCTGTCGGACGAGATGATCGAGAACGCGCCCAGATCGTGCAGGATGTCCTCGGCTGCGATGGTCTCGCGCCGGATACGGCTTTCGGCGAAGGCGACGTCTTCGGGAATGGACGGATCGAGATGGTGGCACACCATCAGCATGTCCAGATGCTCGTCCAGCGTGTTGACCGTGAAAGGCCGTGTGGGATTGGTCGAGGACGGGATCACATTGGGAAGACTGCACACCTTCATGATGTCGGGGGCATGACCACCGCCCGCGCCCTCGGTGTGATAGGCATGGATGGTGCGGCCCTTGAAGGCGGCGATAGTGTCCTCGACAAAGCCGCTTTCGTTGAGCGTATCGGTGTGGATCATCACCTGCACATCATATTCGTCCGCAACCCCCAGGCAGCAATCGATGGCGGCGGGCGTGGTCCCCCAGTCCTCATGCAGCTTGAGGCCGCAGGCCCCCGCCTCGATCTGCTCGATCAGGCCTTCGGGACGCGAGGCATTGCCCTTGCCGGTGAATGCCAGGTTCATCGCGAAACCATCCGCGGCCTGGATCATCCGCGCCAGGTGCCACGGCCCCGGCGTGCAGGTGGTGGCGTTGGTGCCGGTGGCCGGTCCCGTGCCGCCACCCAGCATGGTGGTGACGCCCGAGTTCAGTGCCTCTTCGATCTGCTGGGGACATATGTAATGGATATGAACATCCAGCCCACCGGCGGTGACGATCTTGCCCTCCCCCGCGATCACCTCGGTGCCCGGACCGATGATGATGGTGACGCCGGGCTGCACATCGGGATTGCCCGCCTTGCCGATGGCGGCGATGCGGCCGTCCTTCAGGCCGATATCGGCCTTCACGATGCCCCAGTGATCGATGATCAGCGCGTTGGTGATGACGGTGTCCACCGCGCCGCCCGCGCGGCTGACCTGGCTCTGGCCCATGCCGTCGCGGATCACCTTGCCGCCGCCGAACTTTACTTCCTCGCCGTACAGGGTGAAGTCCTTCTCCACTTCCACAATCAGGTCGGTATCGGCCAGCCGCAACCGGTCGCCCGTGGTGGGGCCGAACATGTCGGCATAGGCGCTGCGGGCGATGCGGAAGGCCATCAGAGCTTCCCCATGATCTTTTGCTGGAAACCGTAGATGATGCGCAGCCCTGCGAACGGCACCAGGTTCACATCCCGCGACTGGCCCGGCTCGAAGCGCACGGCGCTGCCGGCCGGAATATCCAGCCGCATGCCGCGCGCTTTGTCGCGGTCGAAGTCCAGCAGCGTGTTGGATTCGTGGAAATGATAATGCGAGCCGACCTGCACCGGGCGGTCGCCCTTGTTGGCCACGCGGATCGTGGTCACCGGTAGATCGGCATTCAGCACGATTTCGCCATCGGCGGGGAAGAGTTCGCCCGGGATCATGCGAAGGCCATGACAAGGCCGGTGGCGGCAATCAAGACCGCCCCGGCGCGGACCAGGACCGAGCGCTGCATCTTCTGCGCCGACAGACCCAGCGCCAAACCCATGACATGCAGGGTGACGGTGGAAAGAACGAAGCCCAGCGCATATAGGCCCGCGCCATTGCCGGGCGCCTCCAGGCCATGCGCGTTACCATGGAACAGGCCAAACAGCGCGATAAGGGCGACACCCGCCGCGGTGGGCAGCATGAGGGTGGCGGCGATAGCCACGCCCAGCACCAGCAGCGAAGCGATAATCGCGGGCTCCACCAGCGGCAGACCAATGCCGGCCATGCCCATCACGCCCCCGGCGATCATGGCAAGGACGAAAGCGGCGGGCCATATCCATAGGGCGCGGCCGCCCTTCTGGCTGGCCCATAGCCCGACCGACAACATGGCGAGCAGATGATCCAGCCCGGTCAAGGGATGCGACACGCCGGCCATGAAGCCATCGACATGATGCGTCAGCGAGGGATGCGCCAGGGCGGCCGTCGGCAGCAGCGCCAGGGCGGCAGCGGTCAGCATTGTCTTTCTCATCTTCGGCCTCGTTAGCGAATGGGATTGTGGACGGTGACCAGCTTGACCCCGTCCGGAAACGTGGCTTCGACCTGCACGTCGGAAATCATCTCGGCAATGCCGTCCATGACCTGCGCCCGTGTCACGACATGCGCCCCCGCCTCCATCAGGTCGGCAACACTGCGCCCGTCGCGCGCGCCTTCCATCACAAAATCACAGATCAGGGCGATGGTCTCGGGATGATTCAGCTTGACGCCGCGCGCCAGGCGGCGCTCGGCCACCTGCGCCGCCATGGCGATCAAGAGTTTGTCCTTCTCGCGAGAAGTCAGCATCATGGCTTTTGCTCTCTTATATATTCCACACTTATATGTTCCACGCTCATATGTTCCATACGGGCGGCAGCGGCCTGCCCCGCAGCGCCGTCAAAGTGCGCGCCAGCGCGGCGCTCAGTCCATACCCATCGTTCGTGACGATGCGGGCCAGCAGCATGCCGTTCCAGGCGCTGGCCGCGCCGTCTTCTCCCAAAGCCTCGCGCACAGCCTCCAGCTTCGCTGCCGCATCGATGACGACATGACGGATGGTGGCCATGGCGGCACCGCCGGCCAGTACCGACATTTTCGATAAGCCGGCGGCAACAGCGCCTTCCAGCGCGAAGCGGTCGGCATGGATCAGCCGCCCGCCGCGGCGGATCGTCCAATGGTCCGACAACGCACCGCTGTTCATCGCTTCACCCATCGCGGTGCGGCCGAAGATCACCGCTTCCACGCCCAGAAAGTCGGCATCGCCCGCCAGCTCGACATGGGTTTCGCGCGCCAGGATGGCATGGTCGAACAGGATGGTGGGCTGGGGCAACCATTCGAGCGCCGATCCGGCGCCCAATTTCAGGCTGGCGATCATGGATACCGTGCCGCCGGACGATTTGTAGACTTTCTCATGGGCCTGGCTGGTGACGATGGCCGAGGTGCCTGCGCCCATCTCCACGCCCATGGTGACGCAATCCCCGCCGGTGAGCCCGCCCGCGGTGTTGATCAGCACCGCCTCGGGCGCGCCCTTCACATTGGGGAACCGCACCCGCAGCATCCCCGCCTGATACATCCGGTGGGCGCGGGAGATGCCGGCATCGTTGCGGAACTCGAGGTCTATCGCGCCGAAGGAACGGGGAAGCGGCGGGGAAACCCGCTTTTCCGCTTCAAACCGTGAGGTGGGCGCGAACATTCTGGTCCATCATCTGCGCCTGGTTGCCGGACGCAACAACCTGACCGCGATCAAGGATCGCGAACTGGTCGGCCAGCTCCTGGGCGAAATCAAAATACTGCTCGACCAGCAGGATCGCGATTTCTCCCTTGTCACGCAAATAGGAAATCGCCCGCCCGATATCCTTGATTATCGAGGGTTGAATGCCTTCGGTCGGCTCGTCCAGGATCATCAGCGCCGGACGGGTCACCATGGCGCGCCCTATGGCCAGTTGCTGCTGCTGGCCGCCCGACAGGTCACCGCCGCGCCGCCCCAGCATGGATTTCAGAACCGGGAACAGCTCGAACACCTCGTCCTGTATGCCCTTGCCCCGGCCCTGGATGGCGGAAAAGCCCGATTCCAGGTTCTCCTTCACGGTCAGAAGGGGAAAAATCTCGCGCCCCTGGGGCACATAGGCGATGCCGCGCCGGGCCCGCTCGAAGGACGGCATCCGCGAGATGTCCGTGCCGTCCCACAGGATCTTGCCGCCGCAAATGGCCTGGTGGCCCACAATGCCGCGCAACAGGCTGGTCTTGCCCACACCGTTGCGCCCCATCAGGCAGGTGACCTTGCCGCGCGTGGCCGTCAGGTCCACACCCCACAAGACCTGGGCCGCGCCATATTTGAGGTCCACTTTCTCGACCGTCAGCATTCAGCGCCCCAGATAGACTTCGATCACGCGCTCATCGGCGCTGACATGGTCCAGGCGGCCTTCGGCCAGCACCGATCCCTCATGCAACACCGTCACCTTCACATCCAGCGCCCGGACAAAGGTCATGTCATGCTCGACCACCACCACGCTGCGGGTCTTGTTGATCTCGCGCAGCAGGGTCGCGGTCTTGACCGTTTCTGCATCGGTCATGCCGGCAACCGGCTCGTCCACCAGCAGCAGCTGCGGATCCTGGGCCAGCAGCATGCCGATCTCCAGCCACTGTTTCTGGCCGTGTGACAGGTTTGCGGCGAGATTGGACCGGGAATCCGACAGATGGACCGTGGCCAGTATTTCCTCGATCTTGTCCACCTGCTGCGGCGATACGCGGCTGAACAGCACGGAAAAGACATCGCGCGGCGCCTTCAGCGCCAGCAGCAGATTGTCCCACACCGTGTGGCTCTCGAACACGGTGGGCTTCTGGAACTTGCGACCGATGCCCAGATTGGCGATGCGGGCCTCGTCCAGCGTGAGAAGATCATGCTGTCCGGCGAATGCCGCCAGCCCCTCGTCGGGGCGGGTCTTGCCGGTGATGACATCCATCATGGTGGTCTTGCCCGCGCCGTTGGGACCGATGATGGCGCGCATCTCGCCCCGGTCGATGGTGAGCGACAGAGCATTGAGGGCGCGAAAGCCGTCAAAGCTGACGCTGATGCCGTCGAGATACAGGATGGGATTGCCGGAAGGGGGAGGAATGGCTGTCATGCGCTCGCCTGCTCCAGCTTTTTCTGGCCCTCGTCCGCTTTTTCCTTCGCCAGCGCCTGGCGATGCAGCAGCGTGCCGATGATGCCGCGCGGCAGGAACAGCGTGACCACGATGAACAGCGCGCCCAGCGCGAACAGCCACACTTCCGGGAACGCGCCGGTGAACCAGGACTTGAAGCCGTTGACCAGCACCGCGCCCAGTACCGCGCCCACCAGGGTTCCGCGGCCGCCCACCGCCACCCAGATCACCGCCTCGATCGACGCCGCTGGCGCGAACTCGCCCGGATTGATGATGCCGACCTGGGGCACATACAGCGCGCCCGCGACGCCCGCCAGACAGGCCGACACCGTCCAGACGAACAGCTTGAACTTGTCCACCCGGTAGCCGATGAAGCGGGTGCGGCTTTCCGCGTCGCGCACCGCGACCAGAACCTTGCCCAGCTTGGAGGTGACGATGGCCCGGCAGATGGCGAAGCTGGCCGCCAGCGCCGCCACCGTGGCGACGAACAGCGCATTGCGCATGCCTTCACCCTGCAGGGAAAAGCCGAAGATGTCCTTGAAATCGGTCAGGCCGTTATTGCCGCCGAAACCCATATCGTTGCGGAAAAATGCCAGCATCAGGGCGAAGGTCATGGCCTGGGTGATGATGGAAAGATAGACCCCGGTGACCCGACTGCGGAACGCCAGCCAGCCGAACGCGAAGGCCAGCAGCCCCGGCACCAGCACCACCATCAGCATGGCGAAGGGAAAGAAATCGAAACCGAGCCAGTACCAGGGCAGCTCCTTCCAGTTCAGGAACACCATGAAATCCGGCAGGACGGGATCGCCATACATGCCGCGCGGGCCGATCAGGCGCATCAGGTGCATGCCCATGGCATAGCCGCCCAATGCGAAGAAGGCGCCGTGACCCAGGCTGAGAATGCCGCAATAGCCCCACACCAGATCCAGCGCCAGCGCCAGCAGCGCGTAGCACAGATACTTTCCCAGCAACGCCACGGTGAAGGTCGAGACATGGATGGGCCAGCTTTCCGGCACCAGCAGGTTGAGCAGCGGCACCAGCACGGCCAGCGCCGCCAGCACCACGTAAAGCGCGCCCGGAAGACCAAAGCGCTGCATGAGGGGGGCCGCGATCATGCTTCCACCGAACGCCCCTTCAGGGCGAACAACCCGCGCGGACGGCGCTGCATGAACAGGATGATGAAGACCAGGACCAGGATCTTTCCGATCACCGCCCCGGCATAGGGCTCGATCAGCTTGTTGGTCACGCCCAGCACGCCGGCCCCCACCAGCGTCCCCCACAGATTGCCGACGCCGCCGAACACCACGACCATGAAACTGTCGATGATGTAGGTCTGGCCCAGATTGGGGCTGACATTGTCGATCTGCGACAGCGCCACGCCCGCTATGCCGGCCACGCCCGAACCCAGCCCGAAGGTCAGTGCATCCACCCAGTTGGTGCGCACGCCCATGGCGGCGGCCATCTTGCGGTTCTGGGTGACGGCGCGCATCTCAAGGCCGAAATGGGTGCGCTTGAGAAACAGCAACAGCGCGCCCAGAACGCCCAGGGCAAAGAAGATGATGCTGAGGCGCGAATAGGTGATGGCCAGATGGCCCAGATCGAAGGAGCCCGACATCCAGTCCGGCGTGATCACCGCCTTGTTGGTGGGACCGAAAAGGGAGCGGATGGCCTGTTGCAGGATCAGCGACAGGCCCCAGGTGGCCAGCAGCGTTTCCAGCGGGCGGCCATAGAGGAAGCGGATGATACCGCGCTCGATGGCCACGCCCATCGCGCCCGACACCAGAAAGGCGCAGGGAATGGCGATCAGCAGCGACACTTCCATCAGTCCCGGGGCCGATGCGATGATCACCTGCTGCACCACATAGGTGGTGTAGGCGCCCAGCATGATCATCTCGCCATGGGCCATGTTGATCACGCCCATCACGCCGAAGGTGATGGCCAGGCCAATGGCCGCCAGCAGCAGAACCGAGCCCAGCGAGATGCCGTAATAGATATTTTGTGCCGCTTCCCAATAGCCCAGGGAGGTCTTGATGCCGTCGGCGGCGGCCTGGGCCTGCTGGGCGACCTTTGGCATCGGGCTCGACGCCGCACCCATCAACAGGCTCATGGCTTCCTGGTCGCCGCGCGCCTTCATCACGGCAATGGCCGCGAGCTTTTCCTGTTCGCTGGCCTCATCGCTTTGCAGCTGGATGGAGGCGCGGGTCTGTTCCAGCACGGTGCGGATCGAGGCTATTTTCTCGCGCGCGATGGCGGCATCGATGCCCGCCAGCATGGCGGGGTCGGGAGATGTGAACGCAGCATTGGCGGCCTGGCTGCGCACGCGATCGTCGGGTGACATCAGCGAAACGCCGGCCAGGATGCCGCGCAGATTGCGGCGCAGACTGTTGTTGGCGGTAATGCGGTCGAGGCTGCTCGCATCCAGACCTGCCACGGGTTCACCGGTGGCGGCATCGGTATAGGAATGGGCGCTGTCGACCGGGTCGATCACCACCCGCTTCTGCGGCGTGGCGTTCAGCGTGCCGTCGATCATCGCCTGAAGTATGGCGGTGGCGCGGGGTGAGCCGGAGGCCGCCAGCCTGGTGGCGATATCGGCCTTCTGGTCGTAATCGGCGTCGATCAGTTGCGCCAGCAGCGCGGCCAGCGGTTCGGCCGCGTAAGCACGGGGCGCAAGACCCGCCGCCAGGGCCGCAATGAGGAAGGCAAAAATGGCAGTTCTGAATTTGCGCACGCCCGATGCCGTCCTGTTGTTCTTGTTTTTTGACGGGGAGGCGGTGAGCGCGCCCTGCCAGCGCGCTCACCATCCCAGATCGGCCATTAAGAGAGGACTGGCCGGTCCTGCCCGCAAGCTAGTGCATCGCTTTCAAGCCGAGGCACTGCTTCGTCTTGCTATTGTAGTTGCCGCATTTCAGCTTGGCCCAGTCCGCGGTCAGGTCCTTGGAGCCCGGCAGGAAATCGGACCAGGCATCACCCGGAACAAGACCGGTCTTCGACACGACATCGAACTGGCCATTGCCCTGGATTTCGCCGATGAAAACCGGCTTGGTGATGTGATGGTTCGGCAGCATGGTCGAGGTGCCGCCCGTCAGGTTCGGCGCCGTGACGCCGGGCAGCGCCGCGATCACCTTGTCCGGATCGGTAGACTTGGCTTTCTCGACAGCCTTCACCCACATCTGAAAGCCGATATAGGTGGCTTCCATCGGGTCATTGCTGACCCGCTTGGGATTCTTGGTATAGGTCTTCCACTGCTTGATGAAGGCGTCATTGCCGGGCGACTTCACCGACTCGAAATAATTCCAGGCGGCCAGATGGCCGATCAAGGGCTTGGTATCGATGCCGGCCAGCTCTTCTTCGCCGACCGAGAAGGCCATCACAGGGATGTTTTCCGCCTTGATGCCCTGGTTGCCCAGTTCCTTGTAGAAGGGAACGTTGGCATCGCCGTTGATGGTCGAGACAACCGCCGTCTTCTTGCCGGCCGAACCGAATTTCTTGATGTTGGCCACGATCGTCTGCCAGTCGGAATGACCGAAGGGCGTGTAGTTGATCATGATGTCTTGCTGCTTCACGCCCTTGGACTTGAGATAGGCTTCAAGAATCTTGTTCGTGGTGCGCGGATAGACATAGTCGGTGCCGGCCAGAACCCAGCGCTGCACCTTCTCGTTCTTCATCAGATAGTCCACAGCCGGAATCGCCTGCTGATTCGGCGCCGCGCCCGTGTAGAAAACGTTGCGCGAGCTTTCCTCGCCCTCATACTGCACCGGATAGAACAGGACGCCGTTCAGTTCCTCGACCACCGGCAACACGGATTTTCGGGAAACCGAGGTCCAGCAGCCGAAGATGGCCGAAACCTTGTTCACCGCCAGAAGTTGACGCGCCTTTTCCGCGAAGAGCGGCCAGTTGGAGGCGGGATCCACGACCACAGCTTCCAGCTTCCGGCCCAGAAGACCGCCCTTTTTGTTCTGCTCGGCAATCATCATCAGGACGGCATCCTTCAGCGTGGTCTCGCTGATGGCCATGGTGCCCGACAGGGAATGCAGCACACCCACCTTGATCGTGCCGCTTTGCGCATGGGCCGAGGAGACCGTTGCCAGCATCGTCGCCGCCGCGACCAGTGTTTTCATCAACTTCATGTTCTTGCCGTTCCCTTATTTTTCTACGAAACACCCCGGGAAGCTTGCGCTTCCCAACGCCGTCCCGATGCCGGACGGCGCGTCAAAAGTCGGATTTTGGATGGCCCGGAATGGCCGAATGCCTGCCTCTGTTTGAACCAGAGGCGTGCACCTCGAAGCCTTAGAATTGGGCAATTGTCACCGCGCATCGGGAGAAAACTCCGTCGGACAGTGCACCGCAACAATACGCGGTTTGACGTATTGCGAGCCCCCGCCAAACCAGCAGAGCGAATATCTTGCATTAAGTAACTGATATTATTATATAATACCTAAAAGCATTAGCGATATTTGTATAACTTCCGGGTTCCGGGCCGCTGCGCTTGTGCATTGCAGCAAGGCATGACTTAAATTCCACAATGGTTGTGGGCCAGCAAAACATCCTGCGCGAACGGCGCCAGTACAACCGGTGGGTCGCGGACGAGTCACTGGAAGACTATGCCTTGCGCTTCACCGCCGTACGGGCGCGCAAATGGTCGATCCCGCGCGTCGCCAATGCCGCGCTGGGCACCGTGTCCTTCCTGGTGCTCGAAGCGGTCGGCGCCGCCATCACCCTGAGTTTCGGCTTCACCAACGCGGTTGCCGCCATACTGGTGGTGGGCGCGATCATTTTCGCGCTGGGCCTGCCGATCAGCTTCTACGCCGCCAAGCATGGCGTGGACATAGACCTGCTGACCCGCGGCGCGGGCTTCGGCTATCTAGGCTCGACCATCACATCGTTGATCTACGCCTCCTTCACCTTCATTTTCTTTGCGCTGGAGGCCGCGGTGATGGCCAAGGCGCTGGAGTTATGCTTCGGCCTTCCCCTCTTCTGGGGCTATTTGCTCAGTGCGCTGGTTGCCATTCCGCTGGTGACGTATGGCTTCACCTTTCTCAACCGCTTCCAGTTTTGGACCCAGATCGTATGGGTGATCCTGCAGGCCGTGCCCTGGATTGCCGTCGGCGCGGCCGGCCTGATGTCACTGGGCGAGTGGACGGCATTCCGTGGCCGGCTTGGCGATGGCGGCTTCGACCTGATGCTGTTCGGTGCCGCGGCCGCCGTGGTCTTTGCCCTGGTGCCCCAGAATGCGGAGCAGGTGGATTTCCTGCGCTTCCTGCCGCGCCGCCGGGCGGGCAATCATGCCGGCTGGTGGATCGCGGTGATCTGTGCCGGACCGGGCTGGATCGTGCCAGGCATCCTGAAAATGCTGGCGGGATCCTTCCTGGCCGTGCTGCTGGTCCAGCAGGGCTTTACAATGGAGAATGCCAGTCAGCCGGCGCAGATGTATCTCTTCGCCTTCGGTCAGGCCTTTGCCCAGCCACAGGTCGCCATCGCCCTGACCGGACTGTTCGTCGTGATCTCGCAGCTCAAGATCAACGTCACCAACGCCTATGCCGGCTCGCTGGCCTGGTCCAACTTCTTTTCCCGCCTGACCCATACCCATCCCGGCCGCGTGGTGTGGGTGGTGTTCAACGTCACCCTCGCCTGGCTGCTGATGGAGCTTGGCATCTATCAGACGCTGGAACGCACGCTGGGGCTTTACTCCAACATTCCGGTGGCCTGGATGGGCACCGTCTTTGCCGATCTCGCCATCAACAAGCCCCTGGGTCTGTCGCCCCGCCATATCGAGTTCAAGCGCGCCTATCTCTATGACATCAACCCGGTGGGGCTGGGAGCCATGCTCACCGCCTCGGCCCTGGCCATCGCCATCTATGGCGGCGTGCTGGGTGACGACTGGCGCGGTCTGGCGCCTTTCGTGGCGCTGGGCGTGTCGGTGCTGGCGACACCGCTTCTGGCACTGTTGACCCGCAGCAGGTTCTACATCGCCCGCGACCGCCTCCAGCCCGATGACAATGACACCAGCGAAATACAGTGCTGCATGTGCGAGCACTACTTCGAGCCCCAGGACATGGCGGGCTGCCCCTTCTATAGCGGCCCCATCTGCTCGCTCTGCTGCTCACTGGATGTGCGCTGCGAAGATTCCTGCAAGAAAAACGCGCGGATAGGCGATCAGTGGAACTGGCTGATGCAGCGGCTGCTGCCCGGATCCTTGTCCGGGCTTCTGGACCGGCGCTTTGCCCGTTACGTGGCGCTCGTGCTCCTGTTCACGTTCGTCAGCGCCGGCATGCTGGCAATCGTTTATGTGCAGATGACCAGCGGCGGCGGCGATGGTCCGGCGATCGCGGCGGCGTTGCACAATGTGTTCTATGCCAGCGTGATCTTCATCGCCATCGCGGTCTGGCCTTTTATCCTGGCCAGCGATTCCAGCCGTGCCGCGCGGCAGGAGACAAATCACCAGACCGCAATGCTGATGGCCGAAATCAAGGCCCATCGCCGCACCGACCTGCAATTGCAGCAGGCGCGCGAACTGGCCGATGCCCGAAACGAGGCCAAGAGCAAATACGTGCGCGGCATGAGTCACGAGCTGCGTACGCCGCTGAACGCCGTGCTGGGCTATGCCCAGCTGCTGGAGAATGACCGCGCCATGCCTGATGGTTTGCGCCACAGCGTGCGGGTGATCCGCCGCTCGGGCGATCACCTGGCCAGCCTGGTGGATGGACTGCTGGATATTTCGATGATCGAGGCAGGCCGCCTTACGGTGATGCGCGAAGAGGTGCAGCTTGCCAGCTTTCTGACGCAGCTGGTGGACATGGTGCAGCTGCAGGCGCGCGATGCCGGGTTGACCTTTAACTATTCCGCCCCCGCCAACCTGCCGGACAGCGTCTTTACCGACGAAAAACGGTTGCGCCAGATCCTGATCAACTTGCTGTCCAATGCGATCCGGTACACCGACGCGGGCAGCGTCACGCTGCGCATATCGTATAGCGGGCTGGTGGCGCGCTTCGACATAGAAGACACGGGTCTGGGCATTGCGCCGGCCGACCTCGAGCGTATCTTCGACCCGTTTGAGCGGATCGAGCATCCGGGCCGTGCTGCGGTGTCAGGCTCCGGCCTGGGATTGACCATCACCCGCCTGCTGACACAGGCGCTTGGCGGCGAGCTGACCGTCACCAGCACACCGGGCAAGGGCAGCCTATTCAGCGTGAGGCTGATGCTGGCACCCGTGCCGGCCACCCAGCGCGTCACGGGCGCGCGCGACCGCGTGATCGAAGGCTATCAGGGCCCGCGCCGCAGCATCCTTGTGGTCGATGACGACAGCCGGCAGACCGACCTGCTGCGCGAGGCGCTGGGTCGGCTGGGCTTCCTTGTGGAAGTGAAAAACAGCGGCGCGGCGGGGCTGGCACGCGCCCTAGCCGGCAATCCCGACGCGATCCTGCTCGACATTTCGATGCCCGGCCTGGGCGGCTGGGAGGTGGCGCGGCAATTGCGTGTCGCCAAACCGCGGCGCGTGCCCATCATCATGATCTCGGCCTATGCGCCCGAGTTTCCCGGCCCGGAAAATCCGCCTCACGACGATTACCTGATGAAGCCGGTCCGGCTGGAACGGCTGCTGGAAAGCCTGCAAAACCTCCTGGGACTGGAATGGATCAGCCGTGCTGCCGACCAGGAGCCTCCGCGCCCCGGCGTGACGGATGGTGAGAAGCCCGCGCCCGAATATCTGGAGGCTTTGTCCCAACTGGGCCAGATCGGGCATCTGCGCGGCATACTGCTGAAGCTGGATGAAATCGGCGCGCTACAGCCTGGTGCCGCGCCCACGCTCGCAGCATTGCGCCGGCTGACCGAGAATTGCGATCTGGCAGGATTCCGTACTGCGCTGAAAGGATTAATGCGCCATGACACCTGAACCCGGAAAAAAACCCGTGATCCTGGCGGTTGACGACGCCTCTGACACGCTTGGCATGCTGTCGGCGGTGCTGGAAGGCGCGGACATGACGGCGCTGGTAGCAGGCGATGCCGAAAGTGCGATTTCGCTGCTGTCGCACATTACGCCGGACCTGATCCTTATGGACGCAACCATGCCGCGCATGGACGGCTTCGAAGCCACCCGCGCCATCAAATCGCGCGAGACCTTCGCCCATATCCCGGTGGTCTTCATGACCGGCCTGTCCGGACCGGAGGATGTCGTGAAAGGCTTTGAGGCGGGCGGCGTGGACTACATCACCAAGCCCATCGTCCCCCAGGTCATGCTGGCGCGGGTGCGTACGCATCTGGCAAATGCGCGCCTGGCCCAAAGCGCAAGGCGGGCATTGGATGCCTCCGGACCGCCCCTGATGGCGGTGAACGGCGAGGGTCATGTGCGATGGGTCACGCCCGAGGGCCTGAAGCTGCTCGACGAGACCACCGACGAATGGCGCAGCCGCCTGGCGCCCGTGCTGGCCGCCATCATTCGGGGCAAAAGCGACAATGTCCGCCTGAAGCAGACCCGCAAGGGCACCGTTTTTGCGAGCTTTATCGGCGACAGTCAGCCGGGCGAGTTTCTGATCAGGCTCAAGGACGCCAATGCTCCCAGCGAGGCCGCGATCCTGAAGAGGGTCTTCGTGCTCACCGACCGCGAGGCCGAGGTGCTGGGCTGGCTGGCCAAGGGCAAGGCCGACCGCGATATCGCCACGATCCTCGATTGCAGTCCCCGCACCGTGGCCAAGCACCTGGAACAGATCTACTCCAAGCTCCAGGTGGAGAATCGCACCGCCGCGGCGATGCAGGCGGTTCATGTCCTGAGCAAGAACTAGTCAAGAACCAGTAACGGGCGGGCTTACCTCATCGGCGTAGAGGCGCCGGTCCGGGGGGCCCGGCGCCTCTACGCACAACATAGCCCACCGCTCAATCGCTCAGGGGACGAAGCACCGGCCGCTGGAACTTGGCGCCGGGAATATACTTTCCCGAACCGGGCTGCCCGATAACCTTGCCATTGTCATACACGATCTCGCCGCGGCGGATCGTCGTGATCGGAAGCCCGGTGACTTCCTTGCCCGCATAAGTCGAGTATCCGGCTCGCGACAGCTGATCCTTGTCGTTCAGTATCTTCTTCTTTGTCTGATCCCAGATCACGATATCCGCATCGGATCCCACGGCAATCACGCCCTTGCGCGGATACAGGCCCATGAGCTTTGCGGCGTTGGTGGAGGTGACCGCCACCATCTGCTCAAGGGTGATGCGGTCCTTCATAACGCCTTCCGAGAACATCATGGGCGGATAGTCCTGGAGGGTATTCTGCCCCATGCGCTTGTCGTTGATGGTCTGGGTGACATCGAGCTTTGCCTCCTTGGAGAAAGCCGTGTGATCCGTCCCGATGGTGTGAATCACGCCCCTGCGGATGCCGTCCCACAGCATGTCCTGGTCCCATTTGGGGCGCAGCGGCGGGCCGCCGACATAGATGCCGCCATCCGGCTTTTGATACCCCTGCTCGGTCCCGAACAGGTTCCACGGACGCGTTTCCGAATAGACCATAAGGCCCCGGCGCTGCGCGTCTTCAATGACTTTCACCGCCCGGCCGGACGTGGTGTGCAGGATATACATCGGCGATCCCGTGGCCTCGGCAATCGCCACGGAGCGCTGGACGGCCAGCACCTCGGCGACCATGGGCGCGCTCTTGGCGAAATTCTTTATGGTGAGGCCGGCACCGCCATCCTGCGTGGTCAGACGTCCCTGCGCATCGGCCATGATCGAATAGTCCTCGGCATGAACCATGCTGAGCACACCCGCCTCGCCCGAGACGCGGAACAGCGTGATCCAGGCCAGCGAGTTCTTGTCATATTGCTCGCGCGCCATGAAATCTTCGCCGGTGCTGACGATCCCGCGCGCGGCGAGCTTGTCGAAGGTCGCTTTCTGCGTCAGCGGATCCGGAGGGCTGCCCTTTGGGGTATCCATGGGAGTGACGCTGGCATGGATGTAGACGTCGGCGATGGAGTTCTTTCCGATCAGCGCGATATTGCGATCTGCGAAGGCGTTGGGGTCTTCATTATTGTCGATCCTGATGAAGTCACCCAGCGTGGTTATCCCGCCGGCCAATGCGGCCCGGCCGCCGGTGATGATATTGTCCTGATTGCCTTTGGCGGGGGGCGGGATGCTGACGTCCAGGGGCAGATGGGTGTGGGTATCGATGATGCCGGGCATCAGAATCATGCCGGCGGCGTTGATTTCCTTGGCGCCGGGCGCAGCCTTGAGCCCTGCCCCGATCTCGACGATCTTTTCGCCGCTGATCCTGATATCGGCCGCCATGCGGCCATTCTCGTTGACGATCAGGCCGTTACGGATGACCAGCTCCGCGGGCAACTGCGCCTGCGTCACGCCGGACTGCATCATCAGGGCCATCGCCAGGCAGGTTACGGCGGTGGCGCGCAGTCTGCGGTCCTTCCGCGCTCGTAGAAAATACCCCATGATTTTTTGTCTCCCTTTCGCTGTGGAGATGATTGGCGATGTAAAACGCTAGCGGCACATGCTGCGGTGCCACATACGTCAAACTGCGTATGACCCTGGCCCTGGCAGAAAGACGGCAAAAGGACGCACGGCGTCGATCAGGGCGCGTACCACACAAGCCATCAGCCAGATGGCAGGAGCCAGCATTCCCCGCGGGTTACGGCCCGGCTCAGTCGCTTATGGGACGCAGCATCGGCCGCTGGAATTTGGCGCCGGCGATAAAGCGCCCAGAGCCAGGTTGTGCGACAATTTTGCCATTGTCATATACGACCTCGCCGCGGCGGATGGTCGTCTTGGGAAACCCCGTGACTTCAAAGCCCGCATAGGCCGAGAACTTGGTCGCCGAGAACATGTCTGCATCCTTTATGATCCTCTTCTTGGCCGGATCCCAGATCACGATGTCGGCATCCGATCCCACGGCGATCACGCCCTTGCGCGGATACAGGCCGAAGATCTTTGCAGCGTTTGTGGATGTGACCGCGACGAATTGCTCCAGTGTAATGCGGTCTTTGACAACGCCGTCCGAGAACAGCATCGGCGGGTATTCCTGGAGATTGGGGAACCCCTGGCGTCTTTTGCCGACATTCTGTGTTGGGTCGCTCTTCGCAGCCCGCGTGTAACCGCTATGGTCTGTTCCGATGGTATGGATCACGCCGCGGCGGATGCCGTCCCACAGCATGTCCTGATCCCATTTATCGCGCATCGGCGGGCCGCCCAGCCACAGACCGGCATCCGCGCTGGCATATTTTTGAGATGTTACATGAAGATATTGCGGGCGGGTCTCCACATAGACCGGAAGCCCGCGGCGCTGAGCTTCCTCGGCAACCTTCAGCGCACGACCGGACGATACGTGATCGATCAGGATCGGCGCGCCTGTGGCCTCCGCGATCGCAACGCTGCGCTGCACGGCTAGAACTTCGCCAATGACAGGCTGGAACTGCGCGAAGTTATGAATGGTACCACCAGTGCCGGCATCCTCGGTCTGAAGACGCTCCACTGCCTCCGCAAGAATGGAGTAATCCTCGGCGTGAATAGCGCTGACCACCCCGGCCTCGCCCGAGGCGCGGAATTTCTTGATCCACGCCAGCGAATTCTTGTCATACTGCTCGCCGCCGGCCCAACTTCCAGAAGGCGCAGGCCGAGACCCGGCCATCGCATCCTCGCCGGTGCCGACGATCCCGCGCGCGACCAGCGCGTCGTAGGTCCTCTTTTGCGTCAACGGGTCCGGCGGAGCCCCTTTCGGAGTGCTGGTGGGCCGGACCAGCGCGCGCGGGTAGACGTCGGCAATGGCGTATGTCTCGAGCGACTTGATGACCCGATCGGCGAACGCATTGGGATCTTCATCGCTCGCCATTGGAATGAAGTTCGATATCGTGGTCACTCCACCGGCCAACGCAGACATGGAGCCGGTGGTCCAATCATCGATCTTGTCCCCGAACTTTCGGTTGGCGAGAGGAGCCAGTTCCAGGTGAGTATGGGTATCAAGGGCGCCCGGCAACAGCAGCAAGCCGTTCGCATCGATCACTTTCGCTCCCGGTGAAGCCTGAAGCCCTGGAGCGATCTCGACGATTTTCTCGCCGCGGATTCGGATATCGGCCTCCAGGCGGCCGGTGTCGTTGACAATAAGACCGTTGCGGATCACCAGCTCGGCGGGCAGCTGCGCCTGCGTCAGGCTGGATGGCATCATCAAGGCAATCGCCAGACAGGTAACCGCAGTAGCGCGCGATGCGCGGCCGGGCCGCCCCTCTAAAGAATATCCCATGATTCCTCTGGCTCCCCTTCGCGTGGAGACTGATTGGCGATGCGGGAGCGCTTCACTGGTCAGTCGCTGATGGGACGTAGCGTCGGGCGCTGAAACTTGCTGCCTGCGATAAACTTTCCGGTACCGGCTTTCCCAGTAACCTTCTCATTGTCGTACACCACCTCGCCGCGCCGGATGGTCGTTATCGGCATACCGGTGACTTCCGTGCCCGCAAACGCGGTATAGCCTGCGCCCGAGAGCATATCTGCATCTCTCAGAATCTTCTTCTTCGTCGGATTCCAGATCACGATGTCCGCATCCGATCCCACGGCGATCACGCCCTTACGGGGATACATGCCGAAGATCTTCGCGGTGTTGGTGGAGGTGACCGCCACGAACTGCTCGAGCGTGATGCGGTCTTTGACGACCCCGTCCGAGAACATCATCATCGGAAACTCCTGGAGATTGGGAATTCCCATCCGCCGGTTGACGACCGTATTGGCCGGGTCGAGCTTTGTGCTCTTCGGGAAACCGCTATGGTCCGTGCCGACGGTATGGAGCACGCCTCTGCGGATGGCATCCCAGATCATGTCCTGATCCCGTTTGTCGCGTATCGGGGGGCCACCCAGCCAGAGGTCGACGTCCGCCCCGGCATATTTTTGCGAGGTCGCATGAAGATACTGCGGGCGCACTTCCCCATAGATCGGAAGTCCGCGGCGCTGCGCGTCTTCCACAACCTTCAGCGCCCGATCGGATGATACGTGGTCGATAATCATCGCCGCGCCGGTGGCTTCGGAAATCGCCACCGCGCGCTGGACCGCAAAAACTTCAGCGACTTCCGGGAAGGCCTGACTGAAGTTCTTGGTGGTGAGACCGGCACCGCCATTCTCGCTCATCAGGCGCTCCTGCGCCTCGGTATTGATCGAATAGTCTTCGGCGTGCACTGCGCTGACAATTCCGGCCTGCGCCGAGGTGCGGAATTTCTTCATCCATGCGAGCGAATTCGCATCGAACTGCGCGCTCGTCATCCGGTCCTCGCCGGTGCCGACGATCCCGCGGGCAACCAGCGCGTCGTAGGTCTTCTTCTGCGTCAAGGGGTCCGGCGGCGCCCCTTTTGGGGTACTGACCGGAAGGACAATCGCACGCGGGTAGACATCGGCGATGGCATAGGTCTCGATCGCCTTGATGACGCGATCCGCGAAGGCATTGGGGTCTTCATCATTCTTCATCGCGATGAAGTTGCTGATTGTCGTGATGCCGCCGGCCAGGGCCGCCTTCGAGCCATCGGTGAAATCATCAACCGCACCGGCATTGGTGCCCGGCGGGATCACAACGGGTCTGACGACGGGCGCCAGGGACAGATGGGTATGGGTATCGATGGCGCCAGGCATCAGCAGCATGCCTGTCGCATCAATCTCTTTCGCTCCGGGTGAGGCCTTCAGCTTTGCGCCGATCTCCACGATCTTCTCGCCGCTAATCCTGATGTCGGCTTCCAGGCGGCCGGTATCGTTGACGATCAGGCCGTTACGAATGACCAGTTCCGCCGGCAGTTGCGCTTGCGTCAGGCTGGATTGCACCATGAGCGCCGTCGCAAGGCAGACGGCGGCGGACATGCGGCCCCGCCGCGCTCGTAGAAACGATCCCATGGCTCTGGCTCCCTTTCGCGTGGAGACGGAAATGCTTAAACAATCAGGTGGCGCTGGCTATGTGTGTATAGAGCGCTCGTCGTTCAGTCGCTGAGAGGACGAAGCGTTGGACGCTGGAATTTGGCACCCGCAATGAATTTTCCGGTGCCGGCTTTTCCGAGAATCTTCTCGTTGTCGTACACCACCTCGCCCCGGCGGATCGTTGTCTTTGGAAACCCGGTGACTTCAAAGCCCGCATAGGCCGAGAATTTGGTCGCCGAGAGCATGTCCGAATCCTTTATGATCTTCTTCTTGGCCGGGTCCCAGATCACGATGTCGGCATCCGATCCCACCGCGATCACGCCCTTGCGCGGATACAGGCCGAAGATCTTTGCTGCGTTGGTGGATGTGACCGCCACGAATTGCTCGAGCGTAATGCGGTCTTTAACAACGCCGTCCGAGAACAGCATGGGCGGATATTCCTGGAGATTGGGAAACCCCTGGCGTCTCTTGCCGACAAACTGCGTTTTGTCGACCTTGGCCTCCCGCGTATAGCCGCTATGGTCTGTTCCGACGGTATGGATCACACCGCGGCGGATGCCGTCCCACAGCATGTCCTGATCCCATTTATCGCGCATCGGCGGGCCGCCCAGCCACATATTGACGTCCGCGGTGGCGTATTTTTGAGCCGTCACATGAAGATACTGCGGGCGGGCTTCCACATAGACCGGCAGTCCGCGGCGCTGAGCCTCCTCGGCAACCTTGAGCGCACGGCCGGACGATACGTGATCGATCAGGATAGGCGCGCCTGTGGCCTCCGCGATCGCAACGCTGCGCTGCACGGCAAGCACTTCACCAATGGTTGGGGCGAATTGCGAGAAGTTGTGCGTGGTGCCGCCCGCGCCGGCATCCTCGGTCTGAAGACGCTCCACCGCTTCCGCAAGAATGGAGTAGTCCTCGGCGTGAATGGCGCTGACAACCCCGGCCTGGCCCGAGGCACGGAATTTCTTGATCCAGGCCAGCGAGTTCTTGTCATACTGTTCGCCGGACATCCGGTCCTCGCCGGTACCGACGATTCCGCGCGCGACCAGCGCGTCGTAGGTCTTCTTTTGCGTCAACGGATCCGGCGGCGTCCCGGCAGGGGTGCTTGTGGGCCTGACCAAGGGGCGTGGGTAGACGTCAGCGATCGAACGCGCCTCGAGGGATTTTATGACGCGATCGGCGAAGGCGTTGGGATCTTCATCGCTCGCCATCGGAATGAAGTTCGATATCGTGGTTATTCCACCGGCCAACGCCGCCATGGAGCCGGTGGTCCAGTCATCGACCTTGTCCCCGAACTTGGGGTTGACGGGCGGCGCCAGTTCCAGGTGGGTATGGGTGTCAATGGCGCCCGGCAACAGCAGCAAGCCCGTGGCATCGATCACTTTCGCTCCCGGCGAGGCCTGGAGCTTGGGAGCGATCTCGACGATTTTCTCGCCCTGGATTCTGATATCGGCCGCCATGCGGCCATTCTCGTTGACAATCAGACCGTTGCGGATGACCAGCTCCGCGGGCAGCTGGGCCTGCGTCAGGCTGGATGGCATCATGAGTGCTGCCGCAAGGCAGATGGCGACGGGCATGCGGCCCGGCCGCGCTCGTAAAAGAGATCCCATAGCTTTGTTTCCCCCCTGGCATGAACACTGACCGGCAATGCACAAAACCTAGCTGCGCATGGTGCAGTGCCACATACGTCAATCTGCGTATGGCCCGGGACAAGGGGCGGCAGCGGGTACCGAAAGGAAAAGGCTCTGGGTGCTCAATCGCTCAGGGGACGAAGCATCGGCCGCTGGAACTTGTCGCCGGGAATATACTTTCCCGAACCGGGCTGGCCGATAACCTTGCCATTGTCATACACGATCTCGCCGCGGCGGATCGTCGTGATCGGAAGCCCGGTCACTTCCTTGCCCGCATAGGTCGAGTAGCCGGCTCTCGACAGCTGATCCTTGTCGTTCAGGATCTTCTTCTTCGTCTGATCCCAGATCACGATATCCGCATCCGATCCCACGGCAATCACGCCCTTGCGCGGATACAGGCCCATGAGCTTTGCGGCGTTGGTGGAGGTGACCGCCACCATCTGCTCGAGCGTGATGCGGTCCTTCATGACGCCTTCCGAGAACATCATGGGAGGATAGTCCTGGAGGGTATTCTGCCCCATGCGCTTGTCGTTGATGGTCTGGGTGACATCGAGCTTTGCCTCCTTGGAGAAGGCCGTGTGATCAGTCCCGATGGTGTGAATCACGCCCCTGCGGATGCCGTCCCACAGCATGTCCTGATCCCATTTGGGGCGCAGCGGCGGACCGCCGACATAAATGCCGCCATCCGGCTTTTGATATCCCTGCTCGGTCCCGAACAGGTTCCAGGGGCGCGTTTCCGCATAGACCATAAGGCCTCGGCGCTGCGCGTCTTCAATGACTTTCACCGCCCGGCCGGACGTGGTGTGGAGGATGTACATGGGCGCCCCGGTGGCCTCGGCGATCGCGACGGAGCGCTGCACGGCCAGCACCTCGGCGATCATCGGCGCGCTCTTGGCGAAATTCTTCAAGGTGAGGCCGGCGCCTCCGTTATCGGCCGTCAGGCGGCCCCGCGCGTCAGCCATGATCGCATAATCCTCGGCATGGATCATGCTGAGCACGCCAGCCTCGCCCGAGCCCCGGAACAGCGTGATCCAGGCCAGCGAGTTCTTGTCGTAAGTATCCCTGTGCATGCCATCCTCGCCGGTGCTGACGATGCCGCGCGCGGCGAGCGCGTCGAAGGTCTTCTTCTGCGTCAGCGGGTCCGGAGGACTGCCCGGCGGCGTATCCACAGGGTCGACGCGGGCATGGATGTAGACGTCGGCGATGGAATTCTTTTCGATAAGCGCGATATTACGATCGGCAAAGGCGTTGGGATCTTCGGCGTTCCTGAACGCGATGAAGTCACCCAGTGTCGTTACCCCGCCGGCCAGCGCGGCCCGGCCGCCGGTGATGATATTGTCCTGATTGCCTTTGGGAGGCGGCGGGATGCTGACATCCAGGGGCAGATGGGTATGGGTATCGATGATGCCGGGCATCAAAATCATGCCCGCGGCGTTGATCTCCCTGGCGCCGGGCGCAGCCTTGAGCCCCGCCCCGATCTCCACGATCTTCTCGCCGCTGATCCTGATATCCGCCGCCATGCGGCCATTCTCGTTGACGATCAGGCCGTTGCGGATGACCAGCTCCGCGGGCAACTGCGCCTGCGTCACGCCCGATTGCATCATCAGGGCGATGGCCAGACAGGTTACGGCGGTGGCGCGCAGTCTGCGGCCCCGCCGAGTCCTCAAAAAAGACCCCATGTCCCTGGCTCCCTCGCGCAAAGCCTGATCGGCCCAACAGGAAGCTAGCCACGCATCCTGCGGTGCCACATACGTCAATCTGCGTAGGGCCTGCGCTTCAAGGCGTAAGGCCTTCAAGGGCCTGTTTTTTCACGAAAAAACCCGCCCTGGTGACAGGGCGGGTTTTCACGTCGATCGACTCAACGAACGCTGGAAACGGTGAGCGTTAGCTCATCGGCTTCCCGCGAACGATCGTGAAGCGATTCATCTGCTGCTTCGGCTGATCCCATTGCGGGGCCAGCCTGGCGGCACGGGCGTAATCGGAATAGGCGCCGTTGCGGTCGCCCATGTCTTCACGCGCCATCGCACGGTTGAAATGGATCTTGGCGGCATGCTCCGGGGCCAGTGTCAGGGCGCGGCTGAAATTCGCCTCGGCATCGCTGGGACGCTGCAGCTTCAGATAGCTGGCGCCGCGATTGACCATCGCTTCCACCAGGCTGCGATCGAGCTCCAGCGCGGCCGTGCTGTCAGCGATCGCCGCATTGTAGTTGGCCCGCTGGAAGTTCAGCGCACCGCGGTTGCTGAGCGCCGCAGCCCGGTCGCCCTTGAAACTGGCAAGCTCGGCGGCCCTGGTGCAAGTCGCCACAGCGGCATCCGTCACGTTTCTTTCGGCTATCGCGACCACAGCAGCGTCGGCGCAACGCTTTGTGATTCCCTGCGCCCGATCGTTGGTCGGCCAGGAAAGAGATGCAAAGGACGGTGTCGCGGCGAGCAGCATGCCCGCGCCGACAGTGATCGAAAGACAGAACCTGAGTGACATTCGAAACCTCCAAGATTTTTTTCTTCCTCCAATAGGTATCACGCGGTCATGAAGATAAAAAGAAAATGCTTAGTTGCGCAGCAACATGCACAAAACATTATCACCTTTTCGTCTGCATAAGGAGTGACTCTCGAATCGCTCGAAATGCCCTGAAAATAAGCATTCGACGCAGATCGACGGTCTGAAGAGCGATGATTTGCGCGATTTACCAACCGGCCCGGATATTGCGTTGCATTCGAGGCAGTCGTTGCTGGGAGTTTCGCCATGAAAGTTTTTTGGGCAGTGGGAATTTTGGTGTTGGCATCGGGCACATGCGGTGCCGCCATGGCCGCTCCGTCCGATTATTCCGATTTTGTTGTCGTCTCGGTGGTGCCGCGAAGCCCGAGCGTCCAGCCCATCATCATGAGCGTCCCCGCAAAGGAGCGCCCCAGCCAGGCCGCTTCCCTGAAGCCGGGTGCGTCTGACGCCAAACGCTGAAAAGCGGCCAGCGATGGCAGCAAGACCAAAGGCCGGCATCCGACCGCGAAGCGCCGCCCTGAAGCGCCCGGTGCGCCAAATCTCCCGTACGCCATTTGACGTATTTCTGCCGCTCAAACTTAGAGCCTAGGTTTTTCCCTGCAGTCCACCATCATCGGTTCGGTCGACATCACCGCTCTCCTCCATCTTGCCGGAGTCGCGTGAGCGCCGCATCAAGGCGACACCACGGGAGTTATCCATGTACCGACAGCTATTCATGGCCATGGCGCTTTGCCTGTGCGGCCCCGCGCTGGCCCAGACCCCGGACACGGTTTTCCTGGACCAGTTGACCTGGGACGAAGCGCGCGACGCCATTGCGGGCGGCAAGACCACCATCATCATCCCCACCGGGGGCACCGAACAGGGCGGCCCGCACGTTGTGCTGGGCAAGCATAACTATCGCGTCCCTGTCTTTGCCGATGCCATCGCGCGGCAGCTTGGCAATGCGCTGGTGGCGCCGACCATGGCCTATGTGCCCGAAGGGGGACTGGAACCGCCCACGGGCCATATGCGCTTTCCCGGCACCATCACGCTGCCGGATCCGATCTTTCGCCAGGTGCTGGAATATGCCGCCCGCAGCCTGAAGCTGCATGGCTTCAAGAACATCATTTTCCTGGGCGACAGCGGCGGCAACCAACCCGGACAGACCGCGGTGACGGCGGTGCTGAACGCCGAATGGGCAGGCTCGGACGTGCGGGTTCATACCTTCGTCAATTACTATCGCGGCAATCCGGAAGCCGATCTCGCGCTGATGATGAAAATGGGCGTCACCAAGGAAGAAATCGGCGGTCATGTCGATGTGCGCGATACGTCTCTGCTGCTGGCCGCGGCGCCCAACATGGTACGCATGAACAAGCTGGCCGCGGGTGACGGCAAGAATGGTATTCGCGGAGATGCCCGTCGCTCCAGCGTCGCAATCGGACGCGCTTTGATGGATACGACCGTGACGCGCACGGTGCAGGAAATTCGCACTTCGATCGTCGAGTCCCGAAAGAAGTGACGGCTGGCCGCGAGAAGCAGAGACGCGCTGTTTCTGCCCGCTATTCGCCGCAGCAGGGGCTGAGCGAGATAGCAAGCTCGAGCAGCGTTTCGTCTGCCCCGGCCCACCCGACCAGGGAACCCCCCACCGGCACGCCGCCAGCGTTGCCTGCGGGGATGCTGACTTGCGGCAGCCCCCCCAGTCCGGCCATGCAGGTAAAGCCCATCACGCGGGTACGATAGGAATCCAGCTCCGCGGGCGTGGAGGTCAGCAACGGCGCCAAGGCGGGCGCCGTCGGCATGATGAGCACCGTGCCCTGCTGGACAATCGCGCGGACGTGGCTGCGGATACGGTCCATGCGCGCGCGCGCGCTGTCCGCGGCCTCCCTGGTCACGGTCTTGGCGTAGGCGAAGCGCTCTTTCGTGCCGGGCCCGAGTTCCGCTCTGTGGCTGTCCAGCCAGGCGCCATAGGCTTGCCAGGCTTCATATCCCTGGATCACCCGGAATGTTTCGCGCCAGGCATCCAGCCCTTCCGGAGCGACCTCTACGTCGGTTGCGGAATGCATAATCCCGGTGCAGCGGCTTTCAAAGCGTGCGAAAGCGGCTCCGACGGCAGGATCGACAAGCGCCATCAGGTCCTTGGCATGGATGACATTCGTGATCGTGGCCGGTTCGGATTTTCCTTGCAGCAGCACAGCGCCCACTTTTCGAAGCAACCCGGCGCTGGCGGCAAACCATCCTACCGTGTCGAAGGTTTCGGCCAGGGGCAGAGCGCCGCCAAGACTGACGCGGCCATGGGTGGGCCGAAATCCATAAATGCCGTTCGCCATGGCTGGAATGCGGATGGAGCCTCCGGTATCGCTGCCGAGTGCAAAGTCGGCAGCCCCGCTCGCAACCGCCGTGGCCGAACCGCTGGAGGATCCTCCGGGATGGCGATCCGGCGTACGCGGATTGACAGGGGTACCGTAATGCGCGTTTGCCCCCAGAATGCTGAAAAAGAATTCGTCGCAAACGGTCTTGCCGGTGATGGACGCGCCCGCGCCCAGGACGCGCGCTATCACATCGGCGTTGGTGATCGCGGGGGCGTGGTCCGCCAGCCAGGCAGGATTGCCGGCCCCTGCCACCGCGCCGGCAATGTCGAACATGTCTTTCACGGCGCAGGTCAGGCCTTCCAAAGGCCCGGCGGCGGCTACGTTTATCGGAAATCGCAGATCATGCGGTACGAACGCGCTGCTTTTTTTCATGGCCCCTGCCCCACATTGAAAGCACCGGTTCCGAACTGGGTGCAGATGTTACCCTAAGGTAGGACCTCGGACTATTCTCAACGTCCGGATACGTCAAACCACGTATTTTCTTCGCCCCGCTGGCCATGATGGTGAAAACCTGCCCGCATTCGGGCCTGGTGAGGCATAACGGAGGCCAACTCCATGATCACGATCAATGATCCAGCCATTCTGGCGGAAGTGAATGTTGCTTTCGACGCCTATGAAGTGGCGTTGATGACCAACGATATGGAAGCCATGGATGCGTTGTTCTGGCACGCCCCATCGACCGTGCGGTACGGTGCCGGCGATGCCCAATATGGCATCGATGAGATTCGGGAGTTCCGAAAGGCGCGGGCGGGTGGCTCGCCGCAGCGAAAGGTCATTCGCAGATCCGTCACCACGTTCGGATCGCATTTTGCCGCAACCAACATTGAATTTATCCGGGAAGACAGTCCGGCTATTGGCCGCCAAAGCCAGAGCTGGGCAAAATTCCCGGAAGGATGGCGGGTTGTTTCCGCCCACGTCTCGCTGACAAAAGGCGGCGCATGATGCAAGAGGTGCACGCCTAGGCAGGCTTCTGAATCCAGAACTGATACATGCTGGAAAACGTGTCCGGGTTCTCATTCTCGAAAGTCTGCCACTGGCCAAGGTCGGTGGCGGCGGGATCGTTCGGGAAGCGCTGCCTGTAGGCATGAAGGACACTGGGGTTGATTTCAAAACCCAGAAGCGTGAGCCCTTCCTTGCGCAAATAGTCATCGATCCCTGCCAGGGTCACATAGTGTTCCTGCACATGGAAAAGCAGATCCCGGCATGTGCTGATACTGAAGAAATCCGACTGCTTGAGAAGCGATGCAAGACCTTCCGCTTCCGGCAACGCCATGATCTCCTGACGGCATTGGCGGATCTGCTCCGGCACCGGCTCAAACTTCCGGGCCGCGATGAAACGGCGGGCGCGCAGGATATCCCGCCGCGCCACTTCGCTATACAGGCCGACCATCATAAAACCGCCCGGACGCAGCAACGATAAAAGCGTTCCACAGGCAGCAAAGGGATCGGCCATATGGTGCAACACGCCCGCGGATTCGATGAGATCGAAGGTGCGTCCCAGCCCACCCAATTCGAGAATGTCGGCCTGGGCATATTCGATATTGGTCAATCCCAACTCCCGGGACTTTCTCCTGGCATAGGCAAGGCTGCTCAGGCTCAGATCGATTGCCAGCACCTGCGCACCGCGAAAGCGCCCCGCCACCTCGATCGCGTGCTGTCCGGTGCCGCAGCCGGCAACCAGGATGTCGACCGAGGTACCGGCCTGGCGCTGGAAGCGTGCAAGAGGGAATTTGCGGTACAGATACGCGCCGATACCGTTGAGCCCTTCCCCGCGGGCAGTCCTGACCCAGCGCGGATAGGGATTTTCCTCGTAGAGCTCCCGCACGTCGCGTGAAACCCCATCGGCGATATCTGTTAGCCGGGGAATTTCCGCCCGCAAAAGAGCCTCCGCCTGTGGCTGGGCGATCTGCTGCGCCAGAAGGGCCGCTACAGGTTCAGGCCATTGCCGATCCAGCAGGCGCTCGGACAGCGGTACAGACCCCAGCGCCCTATAGGCTGCAATGGCCGTGACCCACAGGACCGGCACAGCCACGCCGGATTCGATGCGACCCGTCAGGCGGGCGCACAAGTCATCGACCTGGCGGCCTTCCTCCTCGCTTTGCGCAAAAACATATTCATTTATGAAGCACTGCCGGGCCAGCGCGCTATAGAAGGACAATGCCTCATGCTCATCGCCAACGGCATCCCGTGCCGCTTCGAGCAGGAGATGCCGCGCCGCGGTCAAAAGCCGCTCCATTCCAACGTCGGGATTTTCGCTGCTGGTCAAAAGCGCGCCCAGCACAGGATTGTCCAGCAGCGCCGCAGGCCCGTCTGACTCGTACAGCTCCCGCGCGGACAGAAGTTCCGGCCAGGCGCTGACCGCCCTCGCAACACACGGACCAATATAGGCATCCAGCTTGAGCAGCTCCACGCCAGCCGGCGCCAGATCGCCGGGGCGGCCCCATGGCTCCGTCAAAGCGCGCACCATCAAAGATTGAATGGCGTCGCTGTCCGCGATGCCGCGGCCATTGCGAATGATGTCAACGAATATTCTCTGGGCATTGTGTGTCTGTTGCAGTTTCAGAGACTGGCAAATAAAGACCGTTGCCGCCTCGCCGTCTCCCTGCATCGAGAGCAATGAGGCAAGGCTGTCCAAGGCGGTGACATAGCCAGGGTGGCTCTGGGTGATTTGTCTCAAAATCACTTCAGCTTCTTTCAGCCTGCCCTGATTGCGCAGCACGGCCGCGATGTTGTTGCGTGCCTGAACCAGGCCCGGCATGAGCACCAGTGCCTGCTGATAACAAGCGATCGCCTCATCAAACATCCCCAGGTCATTAAGCGCATTGCCGCAATTGTTGTGGGCCTCGGCGATATTGTGATTCAGCGACAGCGCACGGCGATAGCTATCAACAGCGCCTTGCAGATCTCCGCGGTCAGTCAAGACATTGCCCAGGCCGATATGCGCGCCCACCTCGTTCGCCTGCAACGCGATGGCATGGCGATAACTGCTTTCCGCGGCATCCAGCTTGCCTTGCTCCCGCAGCACGTTGCCCAGATGGGTATGGGCTTCCACAAGCTTCGGGTTGAACCCGACCGCTTGGCGAAAGCCGGCCTCTGCCTCGCGCAATCGTCCTGCGGCTTGCGTGCCCGCAGCGCCTTCTGCCAGGTGATGAAGGCTCTGCAGCGCGATGGCACGCTGAAGGATGGCTGGAACATGATCCGGCTTTATGGCGAGCGCCCGGTCATAGCTGGCAAACGCTTCCGCAAATCGCTTCGACCCGAGCAGGGCCTTACCGCGCTCAATCCATGCCACGACGGAATCCGGCGCCAGCGACAAGGCGCGATCGCAGGCGGCCACAGCTTCCTCGAACCGCCCCATATCTTGCAGCACGCGTGCCCGATTCGTCGATATCGCAGGGTCAGGTCTCAACGCCAGTGCCGCGTCGAAACTTTGCAGGGCCTCCGGCCATCGCTTCAGGCCTTGCAAGGCCGCGCCGCGATTGTTCCAGCATTCCGCGGCCGGGCGGATCGCCAAGGCCTTGTCGAAAGAGACCAAAGCCTCTTCATGACGCGCCATCTCTCCCAGCAGAACGCCGCGGCTGTACCAGATTTCAGCGTTTGCGGGATCGCGCGCGGCCGCGGCGGTAAGCTGGGCCAAGGCCTCCACGGGCTTTCCAGTCGCATGGAGCAATATGCCATGCAGCAGAAGGACCTTGGCAGCGGTGGGATCACGGGACAGAGCCGCTTCCACCGCCTGCAACGCTTCGCCCATCCGGCCCTGCTGGTATCGCAGGAAGGCAAGCAGATAGCGCACTTCCGAATCGGCCGGACTGCCATGCTCGAGCATCCGCATACAGAGCTGCCCGGCCTCTTCCAGCCTTCCCTGCCGGTGCAGCGAAACAGCCTGGCGGAACAACTCCATGGACATGCAATTTCCCTCTGCCGTCAGAATAGCTGCCGGCCGTGCCAAGCGAAATGGGATTAAGATGACCGGTGGCCTGCCGCCAGGCTTCATGCATGTCGCCACAAAAAACCCGCCCTGTTGCCAGGGCGGGCTTCTTGCGTACAGGGATACCCCTGAGCCTTACGTCTTGAAGCGCACACCCACGCGGTAGACGCGGCCAAGGATGTCATACTCCCGGAGAGGCGCGGGGATTGTCTGCCAGGCGTTACCGCCGGGGCCCGGATAAAAGACCGGGGGATCCACATTGAACACGTTCTTGACGTTCAGGAACGCATCGACGTTGTCGGTGAGGCTGTAGCTGGTGTTGAGGTCGACATACCAGGCGCTGGGGAGCGAGTTATGGTCGGTGGTGATGTTGTTGGCGGTGGAGATCGGACAGGCGGTGGTGCAAGTGATCCAGTTCGAGTTGACCTTGCCCTCGCTGATGCCGCGCAACGTGACACCCATCGACAGCAAGTCCAGGGTATAACGCGCGGTCATCTGATACTTCCATTTCGGCGGAGCACCAGATGCGTTCATCCCCGCCGTATCGATCGCGGAGACGCCGGGCGCGCCGGAATCCTGGATGTCCTCGATCGCATGCGTGATGTTCACCCCGAGGGAGAGGTCTCCCATCCAGCCTTCCTGGATCGCATCCAGCGACGTTGCGTAGCCGGCGGCGATGTCGAAGCCCGACGCCTTTTCAGAGGCGAAATTCAATGGACCCGTCTTGATCCGAAGGATCGGCAGGCCGTTCTGGGAAGTACCGACTGTCGTAATATTGCCGCACGCGGCACTCGTGGGCCCCTGCGCGAAGCAGATGTTGAGGGTCTGCTGCTGGCTGTACGAGGTGATCGCCTGCTTGATGTTGATGTTGTAATAATCGAACGAGGCGCTGAAGCCCGGGATGTAGTCCGGCTGATAAACAAGCCCCAAACCGTAGGTGAGCGCGACTTCCGGCTTCAGATTGGGGTTACCCTCCTGAGAACCAAAGTAGGCGACGGTCTGGTTGTTGAAGAAGGGATTGTTGACCGTATTGTTCGAACTTACAGGGGCGGAATAATAGTCTACCAGCGTGGGCGCGCGAATGTCGTTTGAGTAGGTGCCGCGGAAACGGAAGCCGTTGAGGACGCCGCCAAGTTCCGGGGGGGTGTAGTTCAAGCCCAGCTTCCAGGTCTTGACCAGGCCGAAGGTCGAGTATTCGGTGATGCGTCCCGCAGCGTCGAACTCCAGGCTTTTCGCAAAGGGCGAGTTGACCGCCAACGGAATAACCGTTTCGAGATAGCCTTCGTCGATCACATATTGCCCAACGTAAGGTGTGCCGGAGGTGATGAACCACTCCTGGGGTACCGCGCCCGGATCGGCATCGGCGGAAATCGATTCCCGGCGATGCTCGTAGCCGGTCGCGAACGAGATCGGGCCGGCCCAACCCTCGAACGGTGCGCCGCTCAGATTGGCGCCATAGACGGTCTGGATCGTGTGGTTCTTGAAGAAGTGCGCCGTGCTGATTCCGCCAAAGGTGGTGGCGTTGCCAGCGGAACCCTGCCGATTCGTGACGTAGTTGATGGCATCCACACTGTTCACGCCGGTACCGAACAGATTGTACGGCACGCAGCCATCGCTCGGATTGGTGAGGGTCGAACGGCAGACGATGGCGCCCGTGCCGGGCGCGCGGACCACGTCAATGGCCTTGTTATACTGGGCCGTATTCAGCGTATTGTGCGCCGAGCTCGCGCCACGGTTGTAACCGTAGGACAGATGCGCATCCCACGACCAGTCGGTCTCAAACATATTGAAGCTGCCGTCCGCGCCGACCAGGGTGCGAACGACGCTGCGGTCATAAAGCGGCGTCGTGCCCATAATGTCTTTGTTCATCGTGCCCATCTGGAACGATGTGACGCCGGCCAGCGCCATCGACGTCCTTACCGACTCCGGGATCAGGGGGTTCGCGGTGGTAACGGTGATGTCGCCCAGCCGGTAATTGTTGATCGACTGGGATTGTTCGTGGTTGTGGGCCCACTGCGCCGAGGCATAGACATTGATACTGTCGGTGATGTCGTAGCTGACGCGGGCATAGGCGTTCTGGTTGGTGGACCGGGGGGAAATCGGAACCTGAATACCGCCATTGAGCCGCTGGTTTGTGGCCTGCCAGCTGCCGCCAACCATGTAGGGATTGCTGACGACACTTCCAAAGGTAATCTTCGAGACCGAGCCGGCTTCGCCGAAGATGGTGCCCCGCAGCGGACCTGAAGTGATCAAGCCGCCGGGCGCAGCCGTAGCCAAACCGACCTGGGCACGGGCGATCTGCAGCGGCACGGTTCGGCTTTGGCCGGCCCCGGTCCCATAGGCCGGGTTGGATATCATCTGGTAGCCCTGTTTATCCCAGCGACGTTCGTTTTGGCCCGCGAGGATGCCATCATTCCCGCCCGCTTCGCCCGAGACTACGAAATGACCACGGCCGCCCATGAAGGACGTGCCGGCGGTGAGGGCGCTCTTCCAGTTTCTATCGTCGCCATAGTCCGTTACGCCGACGGAGAAATCACCCTTCACGCCGACATATTTGTTGTCGAGAACGATATTGACCACGCCCGTGAGCGCGTCGGAACCATAGACCGCGCTGGCGCCGCCGAACACCGTGTCGACGCGCTGGATCAGCTGCTGCGGCAGCTGGCTGACGTCCACGATGCCGGTGGAGATGTTGCCGACGACGCGCTTGCCGTCGACCAGCGTCAGGGTGCGAATGGCGCCCAGGCCGCGAAGACTGAGGCCGTTGATGGATCCCTGGCTGTTGTTGATGCCGGGCGCCGTGGACAGAGGCGTCGTGGAACCGGCAAACTGGGGCAATGTGTTGAGATAGTCGGCGGCGAAGTTGGTCGCCGAGGTCTGGATCTGGTCCATGCTGGTAACGGTCACCGGCGTGGGGGCGGCAAAGCCGTCACGCAAGATGCGCGATCCGGTAACCACGATGGCTTCGACTTCCGGCGTGGGCGCCGCGGCCTGGGCCAGGGCAGCGCCTGCGCTGCCCCCAAGGATTGCAAGCATCATCGGTGCGGCACTGACCGTGCCGAGAAAAGCGTTCTTCAAAAGACGCTTTTGCATTCTGAAGTCATTCATTTGGAAAACCCCCGTTACTCATTGAACTGTAAGTTGATCGAAATCTGCCCTTCCCCGGCCCCGGGCCATATACGCGGTTTGACGTATGCTGCACTGCGGCAGATGCTGCGTTTTGTCGCTGTAAATAGGCCATTTGACGCACACCGTAGAGCAGCATGGCCCGACGGCTCTGTGGGGCCGCGGCAAGGCTTTCAAGGGTGGTTTTCGATGCAGGCGGCCGGCCCGGCACGCCGGGCCACAGCGGGGTGTTAGGTGAGCCTGACGGCAGCAAATGCCGTCACGCGGCGGAACGCCGCCTTGGTGGCCCCGGCGGCAGCGCGCTCTTTACCAAGCCGCGACCGCACCATCGCTACGAGGATCCGACGCCCCCTCCAGAACGCCGTCCGGATGCCGGACAATCGCACCCGCATGGCCCATCATACTCGAAAATGCCGGAACGATTTCGACGTCATGTCCGGCAGCCTTCAGTGCGGCCAGGACATCCGGAGCCACGCGATCCTCCAGCTTCAATGTGGCGGTGGCATCGCCCCAGGTACGTCCCAACAGCCATCTGGGCGCCGTTATCGACTGCTGCAACGGCGTGTCGAACCAGGCATAGCGTGAGAACAATGCCGCTTGTGTCTGGGGCTGCCCTTCCCCACCCATCGTCCCATACACCATTGATCGCCCATCATCGAAGCGTGCCATCGCGGGATTCAGCGTATGGAAAGGCTTTACGCGCGGCCGCACGGGATTTCTCGCATTGGGATCGAGAGAAAAGGAACAGCCGCGATTCTGCCAGGTGATCCCGGTGTTCCGCAGAACAACGCCTGATCCAAACTCGAAAAATATACTCTGTATCAGACTGACGGATCGCCCCTCCCGGTCCACCGCGCCGATCCAGACCGTATCCCCGGCGGAAGGAGGCGCCGGCCAAGGCAAGGCAGCTTCCGGGTCAATGCGGCCGGCCAGATCGTCGAGAAACTCTGTGCGAAGAAATTCCGAAGCAGGCGTGCGCATGAACCGCGGATCGCATATCTCCCGATCACGGACCAGGAAGGCCTGCTTGGTAGCCTCGACAATCCCGTGAATGTGATCGAATCCTTCCGCCGCCGTGACGCCCAGACGATCAAACAGCGCCAGTATCATCAATGACGACAAGCCCTGAGTCGGCGGAGGCATGTTGAACAGCTGTGCGCCCGTGACCCGCACCTTGAGTGGAGTCGGCTGCAGCGGACGATAGCCGTTCAAGTCATCGATATCTAAAGGAGCGCCCGCCTCCTCGAGGTCCGCGGCGACCAATCGGCTGAGCGGTCCCCTATAGAAGCTGTCCAGCCCCTCGCCAGCCAACTGCCGCAGGGTACGCGCGAGCCGCTGCAAGCGCATGATCGCCCCCTCTTGGGGCACTTTGCCGTCGGGGAGAAACGTGTCTGTGAACCCGGCTATTGGCAGCAAGTCCGGAAGCTTTTCGGCCGTAAGCTCTGCCTGACTTCGCGTGACGGGAAAACCGCCATCCGCATAATCGATGGCGTCGCGCAAAATCCGGCTTAAGGGCAACCCCGGTTGCCAGCCATGGCTGATCTTCAGCGCGGCATCCCACCCGCCGATGGTTCCGGCCACGGTATTGGCCGCCAGTGGCCCGCGCTGAGGAATCGATGCCAACCCGTTTCGCCGATAAAGATTCGCGTCGACATTGGCGCCCGTTACCCCGCAAGCATCGATTGCAATCGGGTCGGCTTCGTCCTGCGAAATCAGCCAGAAGCTGTCGCCACCGATACTCGTCATATGGGGATAGACAACAGCGAGACAGGCTATGCAGGCGACGGCCGCTTCAATTGCCGTACCGCCGTCGCGCAAAACCTGCAGCCCAGCCTGGCTAGCCAGGTGGTGCGGCGACGTCACCATTCCACTGCAAGCCCGGGGGGTGTTCAGCATGTCTTACTTTTCCGGCCTCAGTCGCATGTCGCCAGCATCGGCAATGGCTATGCGATCGCGGAGCCTTTGACCGGTGCTCATGCGTGATGTGCGCTTAGTCGAGCGGTCAGCCAGGCGTAAACAGGCCCAAGCGCGTTCATCGCCAGGCACGCGATAAGGGCCATGACCGGATTCTTGGGCTCAGGACCGAACCCGCCGAAATAGGTCGCAAAAAAGCAGGCGAATCCGAAGAACATCCCAGGGATGAACCCGATGGCCGGGATCCGTCCCAGCGACATCATCAGCCCATTAAGGCAAAACAGGATAACGCAGTGCGCAAGCAACGCTGGCGTCTCACTAAGGGCCGAGTCGGCCCAGCGAAACCCCAGTACAATCAGGAACGCGGTGACGGAGCCGATCGGCATCGTGATCCACATCTTTCGCATAACCGGACGCGTGGGGCCGCCCGCCGCAAAAGTGCCGGCCCAGGCGATGAAAATCGCCCATGGCGGCAGGTGCCCAGGCAGCGCGGCAATGAAGACTGTCGTCACTGCAAGCGCAGACGCCACAATTTCCGCAGGAGGTTTTTTCATTCGCCGGTCGCCCTTCTCTAATGCAATGCTGACAGCGCGCCATGCTCAGCATGCCCGCAGTCTTTATAGATGGCGGTCGTGACACATGTCCGGGCCACGACACGGCCACGCTTGAACACCCATGACCGCGCCGGCATGTCGAGAATGGCGTCTCCCACGCAAAGCGTGTCGAGAATCATGAAGTCCGCCTGCTTTCCCACCGCCAACCCGTAATCGCCATTCAGCCCGACAGCCCTGGCGGCATTGCGCGTGCTCATCTTCAGGATTTCCAGCTGCAGCCCCGGCGTGCCGTACTGAATCAGATGCGCAAGAAGATTTCCGATCTGCAAGGGATCCGCCTTGCCGAAGGGGGTGAACGCGTTGCGGATATTGTTGGACGAATAGGCGACATTCACGCCACCGTCGGTCAGTGCCTTGACGGGCGTGATGCCGCGACGCTGATTGACCGTGTCTTTCCTTCCGCCCAGATAAACATCGGTCGCAGGCAGTGTCACGATGGAAATATCGGCCTCGCGTAGCAGCTCGATAAGTGGAGCGAGGCGTTCGGGCGGCAAGGATGCGAGGCTGGTGACATGCCCCAGTGCCACACGCCCTTGATAACCGAGCTCGATGGTCTTCCGGGCGATATACCCGGCGGCGGCAAAGCGTTGATCGGTTGCATCATCGGAAAAGTCCGCATGCATATCCACGGGCCTGCCATGCTTGATCGCGAGATCGAAGACCTGATCGATGTGGGCGCGCGTGTCATCCCAGGTAAGTTCGTTATATGGACAACCGCCCGCCACGTCGGCGCCCAGCGTCAGGGCCTGCTGCATCAAGTCCTGGACGCCCTTGCTCTTCAGTATCCCTTCCTGCGGAAACGCGACCACCTGGATGTCGATCAGATCGCGATACTCCTCGCGCAACTCCAACGCCGTCTCCACGCCAATCAATCCCTGTATGGGGTCAACGTCGGGATGGGCCCGGATCAATGTCGTGCCGTTGGCGATTCCCATATCTATGACGCGGCGCGACCGCTGAAGTACGTCTGCCCGCTCCTGCCGCCCTTTCAGCACACCCGTCACCCTGATCGCTTCATCCAGCGTTCCGAGCGGTGCCGGCAGGCGGCCATGGAAGAAGGCCTTTTCCAGATGCAGGTGCGGTTCGATAAAACCCGGCAGGGCAACACGTTCCCCGGCATCGATTTCGTCACAACCCTTTGCGTCGAGACGCTCCTCGATCGCGGCAATACGCCCCTCGCGAATGCCGATATCGACGCAAGGTTTCTCGTCATCGAGCCGGACCCTGCGTACGATCACGTCCATGGGGTATTTCTCGGAACGCGCGCGGGTCGCTCGCCGTGCTCGTTAATTGAAGAAAGGCACCATGCGCCAGTAGAAGCCGGACCCGGGAACACTTCTCTGATCGCCGCCCGCCAGCTTCACGCGATCTTCGTTGAAACCGGTCCCATAAACGATCTCATGGCGATTGTTGCCGTAATTGTCGCCGAGAGTCTTGTCGTCCGAATAGGTGTACAGCGCGGCGCCCTTGTAACCCCACTGCCGGGTACCGTCGGCCCGCGTGTAGATCTGCCACAGCCCGGTAGGGTGCGCATCGGCAGGCGCGGCGACAGGTGCCCATTTCTTCAGGCACTCATCCACGCACCCCCGCGCGCCGATGAATTTGGAATCGGCGTAGCTGTATTGAAAGCCACCACGATTCTGGCGTCCGCCGAACTGGTTGCGGTTTCGGACCTGCACGTAAACCGTTTTGCCCTCTAAGGTCGTCATGAGCGGCCCCCGGAATGGCAACACCTTGATCGTCAGCGAGGCGGGCATGAAATTCCGAAACGCATACGCGATCTGCGCATCGTCCAGCGCCAACAGGCCATTGATGTCGTCGACCCCATCATCGTCGTTGAAAGTGTAGAGCGGCAGTTGGTTATAGGCCCACTGGCGGCGACCATCTTCCCGCATCATGATGGAAAAATTGCCCACGCCCTTCGCGAGACCCGCCGCATAAACGGGCGTCCAATCCGCGGGACGCTTGGGCGCAGTCTTCAATACATAGAGAATGTTGCCTGTCGCAGGAACAGTATAGGCATACCCGTTCGCCGTGGCGATGCTCCTCAGGTCAAATTCCGGCGGCATGGCGGCGTCGTTCGTCACAAGTGCCGCGCGCCTCCAGCCCTTCTTCGGGGAATTGCCTTTGCTATCGAGATTCATGATGTCGATAAAAGCTTCGGGCTTGGCGTCGGCAACCACATTGCCAGCCGTCGTCGGCATCTGGGGAACCGGATCGACGCCGGAGTAGCGATAGAGCGGGCGGCCCTGGTAGGCCCACTGCCTGCTTCCGTCGACACGGCTGATAATCGACCAAGGGCCGAAGGCCACCGCCTCCTTGGCAACCAGATAAGGCGGGAATTCCTCGGCGCATGCCGCGACACACGTCGATTTGCCCCCTGTGCCGTCCTGATCATAGGTGTAGAGCGGCTTGCCATCCGCATCGCCGAAACGCCGGTAATACAGCTCAGCGATGCCGCCACCACCGCCGCCGCCGCCCAATGTGCTGGTCACGTCCACCAAGGTTATGCCTACAGGGGTGGAATTGGGCACACCCGATGTCTGCACGGCCGCGAATGCCGCAGCCGTGAGGCCGAGCACGATCCCCGCCCCAGCCAAACCCAGACTCCGTGCAAGGATGCCCATACCTACTCCTAAATTACCTGTCTGATTTTACGCTGAGACTTCAGAGACAACACTGTCCGCGCGGTTGGATCCCGTACCGAAGCTGGAAATCGGAACGCCCATGGCCTGCAAGGCCGTCAGGCTGACGCGCGTAATCGGCTGGCCAGCATGCGCCACATGCATGCCCGTCTTCAGCCGGCCGCCCGCGCTGCCAACGGTGATCACCGGATAGTTGTGAAGAGAATGCAGACGCGGCGCACCGTGATCGGTGTACCCGAACACAAGCATCCGATCGAGCATCGTCTTGTCGCCTTCCTTGATGGCGTCCATCGCATTGGCGAACTTGAGCAGGGCCTCCATATAGACCTTCTGATACTCGAAGCACTTCTTCTGATAGCCGAGAGCGGGGTCGATCGGCTCCTCATGCGACAGGGAGTGGTGGCTGGCGGTCTCGCCCTCGAAGCGAAGTCCAGACATGCCCTCGGTGATGGTCAGATTGACGACGTTCGTCTGGCCACAGGCGAGCGCGCTTGCGAACAGGCTGGCGAAGAGATCGTGCCGCGCCATGGCCTCACTCGCCATCGTGACCACGCCGCCATCGTCTTCGGGCGGCTTGCCAGGGTGGACACAGGCCAGCATGGGCGCGGGCTTCTGCAGCTGAACCTGCAGCTTGTTTTCAAGGGCACGCAGGGACGTGAAATACGCGTCCAGCTTGGCGCGGTCCGCAGCTCCCAACTGGCGCATCAAATCGCCGCGGCGCTCCGACACAGCGGTGAGCGCGCTCTTTTCGAGCATCACATTCGGGTCGGGCGTGAACTCAGCCGCGTTCGGATCCTTGAAGTCCGGCCCAAAGATGCGGGTATAGAGCGCCAGGGGAGACGTTTCCGCGAGGATCTTTGTGCCATCCTTGCGCGCGCTCCAACTGTCGACCGGATTTCCCGAGCAGGTCACGTGCAGCGAGCGGAAACGCCGGCCACCACCGATCACGTCACTGACAAGGCAATCCACGCTGCCCGCATACTTGATCTTGTCTTCGACGCGGCCCGTCATCGTGACTTGGGTGCCGGTCACGTGGGTGGCAACGGGACTGCCATCCGCAAACACTTCATTGCCCGAAAAGAGGTTGAGCTTGTGCCGTATCGGTTCCAGCGCCTTCATCTGGTCCGGCAACTCATAGTCCGCGCCCGACGCCTTCGGCACCCAGGTGCCCTCGCCAAACCCCAACCCCCAGAACCAGCTCGCAAAGCGCACCGGAATCGGGGCCCCGGTAGCGGCAAACGCCTCACCGTTACCATCCAGCATGCAGTCCAGGATAGGCAGGCCGACGGATACCGTCCCGCCAGCCAGCAACCCCTTCAACACCCGCCTGCGACCGATCAGATCAACGATCTTGCTCATGCGAAATCTCCTTGGTCATTCACTTTGCGGCCGCTGAATACGTGCACACCCTTACGCATTGCTACTTTTTCCCCAACGCGGATCCGCGTGTATCGGGCACAGCGTAGAGAAGATCGCTGACAGCAACTGCCCGCATAAGCCCCAGGAAATTGTAATTGCTGCTCGCGAACTTCGACTGAACGTCTTTCCACTGCGGCGTGTTTACCGGCGGCATCGCGCCGGACGCGAATGCAAACACTTTCCTTGCGGCGCAAGCGGTAATCGCAGGATCGGCGTGAAGTGCCTTGGTCAGTTCCACCGGTCCGGAAAATTTTACGCCGTTCCACTCCCCGCTGGTGTCGATCTGCGCGCCATTTTCTGTGGTCCGGAAACCGCCCGACGCATCGAAATTCTCGAATGCCAGGCCCATAGGATCCGTCAGGCGGTGGCAAGCCGCGCAGGTGGGATTGGAGCGATGGGCCTCCAGGCGATCCCGGACAGTCTTGAACTTGGGGTTGGTGATGTCCTGGATAAGCGTGAAATCGATATCGGGCGGCGGCGGCGGAACAGCCTGGCAAAGGAAATTCATCCGGAAATTCTTGCCGCGATCCGTCGGCGAAGTCCGGCCCGCACCCGAATACAATGCAACAAAGCTGGCCTGCGACAGGATTCCGGCGCGCGGGTCGCCCTCGGGATAGGTGTAGGGCAGCCAACGCATGGGCCGCGCATTGTCCGTGGTTTCCACCAATGGGACACCATACATGGCGGCAAGTGCGCGCGTCATAAACGTGCGGCGAGTCGTAAAGAGTTCGCGATAGTCGCCCTGCCGATGGACAACATGGTCAACGATGGTGCGAAGCGTCTGCTCGGGCGCGTCGCGCTTGGCGGCCGGCGTGAAGCGAGGAAAGAACTTGGCGTCTTTCGACAGGACATCAAACCTGTCCAGGCCCAGCATGTCCGAGAAGAAGGCGCGAACCCCTGATGCAATCTCGGGTGAGGCGATCATCCGGTCGACCTGCCTGGCCAGCCCCTTGTCGGTGTGCAGGGAGCCATCCTCTGCCGCCTTCAACAGCAGATCGTCCGGGTTCGAGTTCCACAAGAAGGAGCTGAGTATGGCCGCCTTTGAATAACCGTCCAGCCGGGCGCGTCCCGGGTGAGCGGGATCCAGCTCAAGCGTGCGATAGCGGAACAGGAAATCGGGCGAGATCAGCAAATCGACCAAACCGGCCGAAATGCCGGCATAGAAGTCCTTTTTCTTGTCGGCAGCATTCTTCGAGACCCCGACCAGGGCCTGGATTTCCGCTTTCTGGAGCGGACGGCGATAAAGCAGCCGGCCGGCCGTCGACAGGAATTTGCGGGCGCATGCGTCGTCGCTGGCGGTCGCTGATTTTGGGTTGCAAGGTATCAGAATATCGCGATGTTTTTTATCCGTGACCTGCGTCGCCACGTCCTTGGCGATCTCGTGATAGCGTTCAAATCCGTCCTCGGACACGCTATTATTCAGCGCTCCAATCGCGAGCAGCCCATTTTCACGCGTTTCGGATTCGAAGCGGGCCGTGATGACGATGGAAGGACCGAAGATATCCGAAATGGTTCGACGATACTGGCTCGAACTGATGCGCATCGATGTCGGCTTGTCTGCCACCACAACGGTATCAGCCGCCAGCGCGCGGACCGAAACAGCAGCCCCTGCCAGACCGATGGCAATGGCGAGGTACGCGACGTGTCGGGCTGATAAGTAACGCATGCCGTTCATGGGGTACCGGTCTCTGCTTTCTCGAAAATCGCCACCTGTCCGCCTAACGCGAAGATGTGGCGACCGTCTGCGGATGGACTAGGTCATCAGGGGTGGCCAGGATGTTGCCATTGCTGTCGGCCAGGTATGCGGGCACCGCCTCCCACCGGAATGTCGCCGATATCTTGCGGTTTTGGCCGGTCACGGGGTCCGGGTCAGCATCAGCCAACTTCTTGATGGCGTGGTAGCTTTCGATGGCGGCGGCATCCTGGAACGGACGGGCCGTGGACATGTACGCGTAGCGCTTCCAGTCCGTGTAGCCGCCCATATAGCCGATCAGCTTGCCATCGGCCTGACGGTTGATCCGCATGTGGCCATTGTCGAGCTCGATGTCCATGTAGAATGGCAGTTCGCCTTCAAGATAAACGCGCTGCGACTTGATGGTCAGAACACCGCCCTTTAACTCACCCTGGAGAACCTCATTCGTCTTTGAAGCCGGATCGATGACATAGGTCGCATCTCTCAACGTGCCCGATGTGGCGTCGCGCAGAAGGTGCTGGGTCGCACGGCCGAACTTGACAGTGACTTTCCCATCCTTGCTGAGATCGTCACCCGTGATCTGGATGGTCCATGCCGGCGCATTGTCGACATGGACGTCCCATGACGTGTCTTCCAGCATGGGCTTTTGCGGCGGGAAGGTTCTGTACTGATTGATGCAGCCCAGAGCGCGCCACAGCTGGTTGTCGACCGGAGCCTTCGTTTCCGGATCCACAAACTTTGAGGGGCTCGGCTTGCCTGTCAGGTCGAAACCATAGGCGTACTGGCCGGAATAGAGTTCGATATTCGGATCGGGGGTGAAATCCGGATAGGTGAATACGCTCCCCTCTTTGCCGTTGACGCGCGCACGGTTGTAGACCTTGTCCCGATAAGCCGGAACGATCGCGTCCGTATCCCTTTGCTTCTTCTGGAGATCGAGCGCTTCCTGCTTGCTCAGGCCGACGGCCTCAAGCTCGCGCGCATGCATCTCGACCACGCCGCCATTGCGCCCGTCCGGGCACCCCATTTTCACATCGCCGGTATAATAGGACGCCGTGGCGAACCAGCCGATCACATAGCCGCGGCTTTCCGCCTGGGCAGCGACAGGATTGAGACACAGCGGAAGCGCTAACCCGATTGAGCCGAACAGCAGGTTGTGGAATTTGCTCCGCATTCGACAAACCTTTGCGCGTTGATCCATGTGGCATTCGCCGTGGTGCGGCGAACCCAACGAGACCGCATGGGGAGGCTTGCGGCTTGCCTTGGAACTCCAACACCCTGAATTACATCAATATTCGGAGTCACCCGGCCGCCCCATACGTCGTTTGACGTACGGGGGCCTGCGTCGGGCACCGCGATGGCTAGTTGCTAGGCATCATGCTTGGGCAGAGCGCGCCAATTTTGGGCAAGCTTCGCGCTCGCCTTCGTGCTGACGGCATCGGCGCTAGCTCGCAATCAGCATGACTGCGGCCGCCATCGCCGCCACGCCTCCGGCGACCAGGAACACAGCGGTGCGCAGGCGAAAGCGCATGCTGAGATATATCATCAGACCCAGCATCGAAGTGGCCACAAGCGCAAAGCCGGTGATATCGATAATCAAGCGCCACACCCGGCCGGCATGCTCGCCGCGGTGCAATTCCTTGAAAAGCGTGGGGACCCCAAAGGATTCGATGGCGGCACTCCCCTGGCCGGACTGCAAATCCAGTTGCAACTCGGACGAGCCAGACGCGCCCCGCATGCGGACAAAAAGCAATTGTCCCGCAACCGCACTGCTGTCGACCTCCCCTTTCAGGCCCAGCCTGCCGCGCATGGCTTGCACCAGTGCGGGACCGGGCTCCGTTTGGGCCGTCACCGCCGCCAGCTCCTGTGGCTGGAGGCGGAACTGTCTGCTGACGGTCGCCGGCTTGTCATCCCGCAGCCAGGTTGGATGATTGAGCAATATGCCGGTGATCGAGAAAAACAGCAGCCAGACGAAAGCGATGGCGGACAGATAGCCATGCCAGACCCGGCACAGGCGATAAAACGTCATCATCATGGAGGTTCCTGTTCAGGGCTGTTTGCCGAACACCAGCTTGATGGCCCCCATGTCGGCCGTCGGCTTGATGTCATATTGAAAGGCTTTGCGGCCGATGGTCACCGGCATCGAACGGAAGGTATGTCCGCCGCGCTCGCGGCTGGTTTCGATGTTCAGCAGGTATTCGCCGGGCGCCACCGCGGAATAGCTGTCGTCAAAGCCCGGCCAGTAGGTCGGATAGCGCCCCGACAGCGAGGTGGGGCCGGAGCGCACCTCGACCATCTTCTGGGCGCGGCTGCCATACAGGGTCCACCATATGTGGTTGTCCCGTTGATATTCCGGATCCTTGCCAATGATGATCAGCGTGCGAACGGGACGCCCCGCCTTGTCCGAGATCCACATCACCAGATATGGGGACCTATAGTCGGATGCGCGATTCCCCAAATCTATAAAGGCCTCGTAATAGACCTGCAGGGCCCAGTCCGAGACCCAGCCGCTCGGCCGCAGCGACAGCTTCTCGGCGACAGAAGTGAGGCCGGCAGTTCTGCGAAGCGGCTGGGGCGAAAGACCCGCCTCCAGATCAGCCCAGTCGGCGGTCGTCAGCACCGCGCCGTCCGCCTGGGTGATACGGGCCTGCGCACCGGACTGCGCCGCCAACTGAAGCCCCTGTTCCGGCGGCATCACCAGGAGTGCCGTGGCGAGACTATCGGCCTGGGCGGCAGTTGGTGCAACGACGCTGGCCGCCAGATGCGCCGTTACGGGCATGCCGCTGTGCGGCGACAGAGTGGTCCCATAGGCCGTGCCGCCGATGATGCGGTCCCGCACGCCACGACCGCTGGTGGCTATGGCCTGATCGCCCAACTTTACTTGCGTAACGATGGGGGCGTTCACGAATGGCAAGCGGGCATCCGCCAATCCCACATGCCAACTCTGTTGGAACCCGGGGCTGCCGTGGCAGCGCAAGTCACCGCCGATATCGATCATGAGACCGCCCGGCACGCCGGTGCCGCGTGCCGCATCCAGCGCACGGTCAACGATATAGCCCTTCGCCAGCGCATCCACCGAGAACACCAGGCCTTCCGGCCGGCCGACGATGCGGCGGGCATGATCCAGATACGGTTGTTGTTGCGCAGACTTGACGGCACGATGCAGCGCGGCCGCGTCCGGCGGCCTGGTGTCTGCCGCACGCCAGAGCGCCTCAACGGCGCCCATGCGCGCGCTAAAAGCGCCGCCGCTGCTCTTTTGCAGTTCTTCCGCCTGGCTCAGGACTGCGAACAAGTCCGGCGAAACCCGCATCTCGCGGGCCAGATTGAGACGGCACAGTTCCGAATCCGGCCGATAGCTGCTTAAGACACGATCCAGCCGCGCGATCTCGGCCAGCGCTGCGCCGGTGGCCATTTGAGCCCCTTCGCGGGTGGGCGCGGTCACGACAAATTCGGCCAGCGTGCCAAGCACGTTTGCCTGGAAACAGTACACATTGTTCTGAGCAGCGACCGCGCCGGGAAGGAGTACGCCGACCGTCCCGGCGAGCCATAAGGGCCAGCCCTTTTTCATAGTCACGGACCTCTGCGGCCAAAGAAGACGCTAGCGACGGGCACCGCTGGGCCGAATGCGTCAAATTACGTATATATCCCATGAGGCGCGTTGCGGATTTTAGTCCCGGCGTCTCCACACAGTTGCTTCAACCGCGACTGCAAAAATGAAAGGCACAACATGACGCTTCGACGTCGTGATGCTCTCACGTCTTTGATCTCCATTGGTCTGACAGTGGCCACGTCCGCTGAAGCGCAGAGCAAAAAAATTGAAATTTCGATGACGGATGACGCCTTCGTGCCGCCCATCATCACGATCAATGCCGGCGACGAAGTTACCTGGAAGAATCCAGCGCTGCTGCTGCACACGGTCACTTTCGACCCGGCTCAGGCCGCGGACAAGTCCAACATCAAACTGCCAGACGGGGTTCAGCCCTTCGGCTCAGCGGACCTGTCTGAAGAGGACACGTTTACCCACCTGTTCACCGAAAAAGGCACATATGCGTACGTCTGCAAGTATCATGAATCGATGGGCATGAAAGGGACGGTCGTCGTCTCATAGTCACTCTCGGCACGACCAGTTTCCGAAAGGCTCTCTGACGAGAGTTGGCTGGCGCCGGAACGGATTGTTTGGGAAATGGTGCCCAGGGACAGAATCGAACTGCCGACACGTGGATTTTCAATCCACTGCTCTACCGACTGAGCTACCTGGGCACAGGGGTACCGCGCGCTGGCGGGACGGGCTTATTAGGCGATGGCCCCGCACCTGTCCAGCACCCCCGGATTAATCCTCGTCTTCGTCCTTTTGGGAGGGATTTGAAGAGCTTGCGGGGTCCACCGGGGCCCCGGGGATGGCATAGCCGCCCTTCAGCCACTGGCCCAGATCCAGGTCGGCGCAGCGGCGGGAACAGAAGGGCTTGAAGCGGTCCTGCGCCGGCTTGTCGCAAAGGGGGCACTTAGCCATGTCCGGCCCCCGCCAGCAGCGAAACGGTCAGGGCCAGCGGCAGCCCCACCACGTTGGAATAGCTGCCGGAGATGTCCTTCACGAAACTCTCGGCGCGGCCCTGGATGGCATAACCGCCGGCCTTGCCCTCGCCTTCACGGCTTTGCACGTAACGGGCGATCTGCGCATCGGTCAGCCGCAGCATCGAGACCCGCGTCAGTGCCAGGCGGGTGCGCAGCTTGCCGTCGGGCGCGATCAGCGCCACCGCGGTCATCACCTGATGACGGCGGCCCGACAATAGCGCCAAACAGGCGCGCACCTGCGCCTCGTCCTCGGCCTTGGGCAAAATGCGGCGCCCCAGCGCCACCACAGTATCGGCGGCCAGGATAAAGGCCGGAGCGCCGTTCCATTTGTCCCTTGCGGCGCGGGCCTTTTCCGTCGCCAGCCGCATGGCATGGAGGCGCGGCTGCTCGCCCTTGCGGACCGCCTCATCTATGGCGGCGGGGAGAATGTGATCGGGAACGATGCCGGCCTGCGCCAGCAGCTGGACGCGGCGCGGGCTTTCGCTGGCGAGAACCAGCACGCGATTATCTGAAGCGGTAAGTGATGCGACCCTTGGTCAGGTCGTAAGGGGTCATCTCGATCATCACCTTGTCGCCGGTCAGCACGCGGATGCGGTTCTTGCGCATCTTGCCGGCAGTATGGGCGATGATGATGTGTTCATTGGCGATCAGCTTCACGCGGAAGGTCGCATTGGGCAGCAGTTCTTCGACGATGCCCTCGAACTCCAGCAATTCTTCTTTGGCCAATGGGTCCTCTTAGGTCTGCAGCGGTTGCGTCAGATAGGGGGGAAAAGCCCGAAAAGCAAGGCGTTTCAACCACTTTTCCTCAGCTATTGGGCCCGGAAGGGCCCGAAAAACGCTGTTTCAGCCGTCCCAGAAGCTGGTCGCGCACCGCCCGGTAGGCCGCCAGCCGCTGTTCGCGCGAACCCTCCACCGCCGTGGGGTCGATGGTGGGCCAGTATTCGACCTCGGTGGCGGCCGTGCGGGTCAATTCCACCGCCTTGTGCTGGGCTTCCGGCGACAGGGTGATCACCAGGTCGAAACTGCCATCCTCCAGGTCCTCGAAGCAGCGGGGCCGGTGCTGGCCGATCTTCAGCCCGATCTCCTCCATGGCCTCCACCGCCAGGGGATCGAGCGCCCCGGCCTTCACCCCCGCCGATTCGACATAGATGCCCTCGCCGGCCAGATGGCGCATCAGCGCCGCCGCCATGGGCGAGCGCACCGCGTTCAGGGTGCAGGCGAACAGGATGTTGGAAGGCTGCATCTCACCCCCGCATCTGCAGGACGCACAGCAGCGTGAACAGCCGCCGGGCCGTGTCGAAATCGGTTTCGATCTTGCCGTCCAGCCGCTTGCGCAGCTCGGTGGCGCCCTCGTCGTGCAAGGTCTTGCGCGCCATGTCGAGAGCTTCGATCTGGTAGGGCGGCGCGGTGCGGATCGCCTTGTAGTAGTTTTCGCAGATCAGGAAATAATCCTTCACCACCTTGCGAAATGGCGTCAGCGACAGCATCACCCGGGCGTGCGGCGCGCCGTCCTGCAGCCGCAAATCCATCACCAGCCGGTTTTCCTCCAGCCCCAGCGTGAGCTGGTACGGCCCGCCGACCGAATTGAGTAAGCGGAAGCTGTTCTTCTCCAAGAGGTCGCAAATCGCCACCTCGCGCTCCTGCTCGATGGCACGGCTGCGGGAGACCACACTGGCTTCGTCGAGGGTGATCGCCGACAGCCGGAAGTCCACGGTCAGTCCTTCCGGTTCAGCCGGGCGGAAATCGATCGGGCATGCGCCTCCAGCCCCTCGGACTCCGCCAGGGTCAGTGCGTCGGGCCCGATGGCCGCCATGCTTTTGGCATCCAGGCTGAGCAGAGTCGTGCGCTTCATATAGTCCAGCACCGACAGCCCCGATGAGAACCGCGCCGTACGCGAGGTCGGCAGCACATGGTTGGGCCCCGCGATATAGTCGCCCATCGCCTCGGGGGTGTGCCGTCCCAGGAAGATGGCGCCGGCATGGCGCACCTTGTTCGAGAAACTTTCCGGATCGGCGGTGGCGATCTCCAGATGCTCCGGGGCAAAGGCGTCCGCCAGCGGCGCGGCATCATCCAGACGGGCCACCGTGATAATGGCGCCATAATCATTCCAGCTTTTCGACGCGATGTCCTTGCGCGGCAGGATGGCGATCTGCCGTTGCGCCGCGGCCGCCACCTTGTCGGCAAAGTCCGCATCATCGGTGATCAGGATGCTTTGCGACGAGGCATCATGCTCGGCCTGGCTGAGAAGATCGGCGGCGATCCATTCCGGATCGTTCTGGCCGTCGGCGATCACCAGAATCTCGGACGGCCCGGCGATGGAATCGATGCCCACCTGCCCGAACACTTCGCGCTTGGCGGCCGCGACATAGGCGTTGCCCGGCCCCACGATCTTGTCCACCGCTATGATGCTCTGGGTGCCGTAAGCCAGGGCGGCCACGGCCTGCGCCCCGCCGATGCGGTAGATGTCGGACACGCCGGCGCGGCGGGCCGCCGCCAGCACCATGGGATTGATCGTGCCGCCGCTGGCCGGCGTCACCATCACGATGCGCTTGACGCCCGCGACCCTGGCCGGAATGGCGTTCATCAGCACGGATGAGGGATAGGACGCGGTGCCGCCCGGCACATACAGGCCGACACTGTCCACGCTGGTCCAGCGCCAGCCCAGCACGGCGCCGGTCTCGTCGGTGAAGCGCTCGTCTGTGGGCAATTGCCGCCTGTGATAGGCCTCGATCCGCCGCGCCGCGGTTTCGATCGCTTCCAGCTGCGCCTTGCTGACCTTGGCCAGCGCCGCATCGATCTCGGCGGCAGACAGTTTCAGGGTCTGGGCGGTGACATTGGCCTTGTCGAACTTGTTGCTCAGTTCGACCAATGCGGCATCGCCGCGCGCCCGCACATCGGCGATGATGGATTTGACCACCTGCGCGACGTCTTCTTCCTCCTCGCGGGTGGCGAAGAGCAGCTTGTGAAATTCCGCCGCGAAATTCGCGTCGCTGGCATTCAACCTACGGGCCATCGCCGGCCTCGTGATCGGGGCGGCCCATGGCTGCCCAGGAATCGGTCATATCGGCCAGTTCGGCGTCGATACATTCCACCGTCAGGCGGATGGCGCCGCCGCCCGCCAGGACAATTTCGATGATGCCGCCGGGATCTTCGCCGCCCGCCGGCTCAAAGCGCAGCGCCAGCAAGGACACCACGGCATCCGCCGCGCCCAGCTTGACCTTGTGCGACTGGACCTTCAGCACGCCATCGAAATGCAGTCCGGCGCGCACGCGCGTCTTGCCGCCGGCCTCCCATTGCAGCCGGTTCACCACCGCCGCGAAACGGCGCTTCTTCGGCAGCCAGGTGAGATTCTTGAGTTGTGCCACGGCGTCCTGCAGCCGCGCCGACAGGATTTCCAGATCCTCGGCGTCGGCAGCCGCCAGTTTCAGCCGGCTCATTCCGATACCCGCGCGATGTCCGCGCCCACGCGCGACAGCTTTTCTTCCAGCCGGTCAAAGCCGCGGTCCAGGTGGTAGATGCGGCCCACCGAGGTTTCGCCTTCCGCCGCCAGCCCGGCCAGCACCAGGCTGACCGAGGCGCGAAGATCGGTCGCCATCACCTGGGCGCCCTTGAGCTTTTCCACCCCGCGCACTGTGGCGGTATCGCCGTCGATGCGCACCTGCGCCCCCATGCGCGCCAGTTCCGGCACATGCATGAAGCGGTTCTCGAAAATCTTTTCCTTGATGACCGATGTGCCGTCAGCCACCGCCATCAGCGCCATCATCTGGGCCTGCAGGTCGGTGGGAAAGCCGGGATAGGGCGCGGTGGTGATGTCGGACGCCTTGGGCCGGCCGCCATTCATATGCACCTTCATGCCGCGCGGCGTGGCGGTGACCACAGCGCCGCTCTTGACCAGCAGCGCGTTGAGCGAGGCGATGGTGTCGGGCGCCGCCCCGACCAGTTCCACATCGCCGCCGGCGATGGCCACGGCGATGGCATAGGTGCCGGTCTCGATCCGGTCGGGCATGACCCGGTGCGCCGCGCTGTGCAGTTTCTCCACGCCCTGCACCGTGATCTCGCTGGAGCCCAGGCCCCAGATCTCCGCGCCCATGGCGATCAGGCAGTTGCCCAGGTCGATGATCTCGGGTTCGCGCGCCGCATTGACGATCTTGGTGGTGCCCTTGGCCAGGGTGGCGGCCATCATCGCGGTTTCGGTGGCGCCGACCGAGACAAAGGGGAACACGATCTCGGCGCCCGTCAGGCCGCCGGGTGCGGTGGCGGTGACATAGCCTTCGGCCAGGTCGATCTTGGCGCCCATCGCCTCGAGCGCATTGAGATGCAGTTCGACCGGGCGGGCGCCGATGGCGCAGCCGCCGGGCAGCGAGACCTTGGCGGCGCCTTCGCGCGCCACCAGCGGCGCCAGCACCTGGAAACTCGCCCGCATCTTGCGGACCATGTCGTAGGAGGCAAAGGCGCTGGTGATCTGGTGCGCTTCCAGGCGCATGGTGTCGCCTTCGCCGAAATTGCCCGACAGGGTGACCTGGATCTTGACCCCGAAGCTGGCCAGCAGTTCGGCCATGGCCCGCACATCGGCCAGGCGCGGCACATTGGTCAGGGTCAGGGGCTCGGCGGTCAGCAACGCCGCCGCCATGAGTTTCAGGGCGGCGTTCTTGGCGCCGCTGATGGGGATTTCCCCGGAAAGGGGATTGCCGCCCCGGATGCGAATTCTATCCATGGGGGCCGTTGTAGCCCGGCCCGGCGCCTGAGGGAAAGTCAGGCAAAAACAGGGCTAGGCTGAGGTTTTTGGGGGCTGGCCCGGACCCTTTTGGGGGGCGGCCGGGGCCGGTTTGGCGGGTTTGGCCGTTGGGCCCTTCTTGCGGCGCAGGAGGTTGGCGCGCAGCGCCGCGGCCAGCTTTTCAGGCGAGGATTTGGCCATTCCCAAACGGCTTTCCTTTGGAGAATCCTTACGTTATAGCAGCGCACCCTCGACCCCCTTTTGCTTCGCAATTTTGGGTTAAGGGTTCGGCGCTACGGTGCCGATTACCACCGGTTGCCGTAGTAGCGTAGTGGTAGCGCAATCCCTTGGTAAGGGATAGGTCGTGAGTTCGATTCTCACCTACGGCACCATTCGTCATCAGATTTGAATCATGGCTCGCCCGCTCCCGGCTCAGCGGGGCGACGCCGTGCGTGGGCGGTGGGGATGGCGGCCGATGCCCTTGAGCATCAGGCGCACCGCCTCGAAATGGATTGCCACCACCACCTTGAGCGTCATCAGGGGATAGGAAAACAGCATCGCCAGCAGAGCGCCATCGCTGAGCGCCCGGCGCGTGCCGGCGAAGGACGCGTTGAGAATCGGCGCCCCTGCCTCATCTTCCAGGATAGTCACCGCCACGCGCCCCGCAGGCGGCAGGGTGCGGAAATGATAGCGGCAATCGGCCGACAGGAACGGAGAGACGTAGAAATCCTTGGCGCAGTCATGGCGCATCAGTTCGCTGTCCGCGTCGCAGGCGAAGACATAGGCGTGCCGTTCTTCGTAGGTGTTGTGGACTTCATAGATCATCGCCCTCAGCACGCCATCGGCGTCATGGCAGAACCACACGCTGAGCGGGTTGAAGACATAACCGAGAATGCGCGGATAACAGAGCACGCGGCGCGGGCCGTTCGCGGTAATGCCTGCCCCAGCCAGCAGACCGTCAAGCCAGCTTTTCAGGGACTGGTTTCGTCCGGCGGGTCCGTGGTCCCGGTCCTGGAAGCTGAACACACCCCAGCGATTCCATTTGAACAGGGACAGCGCGCGGTCAAGGCGCGGCAGTTCATCCAGGTCCACGAGCATGGCGAAAACGCGGTATTTAAAGCGGTGATGCCGGGGCCTGAGGCGCCTGTGCATGACCCAGCCGGGATAGAGCGCCGATTGCGTCATTTTTCCAAAGCCAGGGCTATGCGGCGCATGCGTTGTTCTCCCGCTCCTGAATACGCGGCCCTGGGGCTTTTGGATCAAATCACTGATCCATCCCCCCGCCGCCAGCGTAGAGGGTGCAAACGGGACATGCATGGCAAAAATAGCGATTGTGGGGACAGGGATTTCGGGGCTGGGCGCGGCCTGGCTTCTCAATCCCGATCACGAAATCACGGTGTATGAAAAAGCCCCACGGATCGGCGGCCACAGCCGCACCGTGACGGTGGATTATGACGGCACGGCGATCCCGGTGGATACCGGATTCATCGTCTTCAACCGGCCCAACTATCCCAACCTTACCGGCCTGTTCGCCCATCTGGGCGTGGCGGTGCATGAAAGCGACATGACCTTTGCCGCCTCGATCAAGGGCGGCTGGCTGGAATGGGGCGCCCGCAACCTGGATGCCGTTTATGGCCAACGCCGCAACCTGCTCAGGCCGCGCTTTGCCCTGCTGATTCGCGACGTGATGCGTTTCAATGCCGGCGCCGAGAGCGTGGTGGCGCGCTTTCCCCACTTCACCATGGATCAGCTCATCACCCATATGGGACTGGGCGACTGGTTCCGGCGCTTTTACATTCTGCCGATGGCGGGGGCGATCTGGAGCTGTCCCTTGCGCGAAATGCTGGCCTTCCCGGCGCGGACCCTGATCCAGTTTTTCGTCAACCATCACCTGCTGTCGGTGCGTGGCCAGCCGCAATGGTACACCGTCACCGGCGGTTCGCAGGAATATGTCGCCCGCCTGACCGCGCCTTTCGCCCACCGCATCCGCACCAGTTGCGGCGCCGCTGCGATCACCCGCCGGGACGGCAAGGTGCAGATACGGGATACCAGCGGCCAGACCGCCACCTATGACGATGTGGTGCTGGCCTGTCATGGCGATGAGGCGCTGGCGACGTTGCAGGACGCCGACCCTGACGAGCGCGCCGCACTGTCGCCGTTCCGCTATCAGAAGAATGTGGCGGTGCTGCACCGCGATGACAGGCTGATGCCCCGGCGCAAGCGCTGCTGGGCAAGCTGGGTCTATACCTCCGACGGAGAATCCGACGATCCGCGCATTTGCGTCACCTATTGGATGAACAGCCTGCAGAACATCGATCCGCGCCATCCCCTGTTCGTCAGTCTCAACCCGGCCCGCGATATTCCGGACCATCTGGTGTTCGACCGTCACGAATTCGACCATCCGGTGTTCGACACCGCCGCCATCGCCGCCCAGCCCCGGGTCCAGGCTCTGCAGGGCAAACGCCGCACCTGGTTCTGCGGGGCGCATCTGCGTCACGGCTTCCACGAAGACGGACTTGCCAGCGCCGTCACCGTGGCCCGCCTGCTGGGCAGCGCCATTCCCTGGGAGGCCGCGGAGCGAAAAGCGCGGCCATGGCCGGAAATCGCTGCCGTTCCGGTGGCCGCCGAATGATCCGCGCCTCTGGCGTCGGCGTAAAAACCTGTATGATGGCTTATGCCGCCGTTTTGCCCCGCCGCACCTTTGACCGGCCCCGGCCAAGGCTTGTCCTGATGCCGCCTGCCGAGCAATGGAACCGGCTGTTGCAGCAAGTTGCCGAAACGCGGGACCGTGCCGCATTCGGCGCGCTGTTCGAGCATTTCGCGCCGCGCATCAAGTCCTACCTGATGCGGCTGGGCACGCCGCCCGGGCAGGCCGAAGACCTGGCGCAGGAAGCGATGCTGACGCTATGGCGCAAGGCAGCCCAGTTCGACCCGGCCCGGGCCTCGGCTTCGACCTGGATGTTCACCATCGCGCGCAATCTGCGGATTGATGCCATCCGCAAGGAACGCCGCCCCCGTTTTGAGCTGGATGATCCTGCCATGGCGCTCGAACCGGAGCCGGACGCGGATGCGGGGCTGGAAATGCAGCAGAGCGAAAGCGCGCTGCGCCAGGCCATGGGCCTGTTGCCGCCGGACCAGAACGAGATCGTGATGCAGTTCTATTTTTCCGACAAGCCGCATAGCCAGATCGCCGCCGATCTGGGCATTCCGCTGGGCACGGTGAAATCGCGGCTGCGCCTGGCGATGGCGCGTTTGCGCGCGGCCATGGGAGAAACCCCATGACCGTCCACCATCATCCGGATGAGGCCTTGCTGCTGGGCCATGCCGTCGGCGGACTGGATTGCGCGATGTCGCTGATCGTGGCCACCCATTTGAGTTTCTGCGGCCGGTGCCGTGCCGATGTGGCGCTGCTCGAGCGCGGCGGCGGCGCGCTTTTGCACGACCTCGCGCCCTCGGCGCTGGCCGGGGATGCGCTGGAGAAAACACTGGCCCGGCTGGACACCGCTTACGCGCCGCCGACGGTCCCGCCCTCCAACGACAACACCCCCGCGCCGCTGCGCGCGCTTCTGGGGCGCGACCTGTCGGGCGTGCGCTGGCGCAGGATGGGGCCGCGGCTTGGCTATATGACATTGATGCGGCGCGGGCCCCTGGCGCTGCGGCTGCTGCGCGGTGCGCCGGGCAGCGATGTGGGCCCGCACAGTCATCGCGGCATGGAGTATACGCTGGTGCTGCGCGGCGGCTTTACCGACGAGACCGGCAGCTATGGTCCGGGCGATTTCCAGGCCGCATCGCCGGATATAAGGCACAATCCGGTGGCCGATCACGGCGAAGACTGCATCAACCTGTCCGTCACCACCGAGCGGCTGGTCTTTGACGGGCTGGTGCAGCGCGTGGTCGGACGGCTGTTCGGATTCTAGAGCCGCCCGAGGCCCGGCCTCCCGCGCTTGCGAACACGGGCCAAACCCTTGAAATGTTCCGTGCCCCTCCCAACATCGAAAAATGGGGTGACTGCCTCTTTGTCACCGCATATGCCCGGTACAGGCAAAAAGCCTGACCGGATGAGGCCGCGAGGCTTGGGGAGACTGGAATGCATATTTCGCGATTGAGGCTGGCCATTTACGCGGTCGCCATCCTGTTTGGCCTGCTGACGGCCCTGCCCAACGTCCTGCCGCCGCAGTTGCTGGCGAAAGTTCCGAACTTCCTGCCCAAAGACAAGGTCACGCTGGGGCTGGACCTCAGGGGCGGCTCGCACCTGGTGTTGGAAGTCGATTCCAGCGGGCTGGTGCGTGAGCATATCCAGGGCCTGCTCGGACAGGCGCGCCAGCAACTGCGCCGCGAAAAGATTCCCATGACGCTCAGGCGCACCGACAGCGCCGTGTTCGTGACCCTGCAAAGCCGCGACGATGCCGATCGTGCAATGCCGCTGCTGCGCCAGCTCGCCAATCCGGTCGGCAATCTGGGCGCAACCGATATCGAATTCGCCCGTCCCCAGCCCACCCAGATCGTGATGACCCTCAACAAGGAGGGCATCCGCGACCGCGTCAACGCCGCCACCGAACAGAGCCTGGAAATCATCCGCCGCCGCATCGACCAGATCGGCGTCGCCGAACCCACCATCCAGCGGGCCGGCGCCGACCGCATCGTGGTGCAGTTGCCGGGCGTGCAGGACCCCACGCGCATCCGCGAACTTCTGGGCAGCACCGCCAAGCTGACCTTCCACCTGATGGGCGAGCCCGGCAGCATCGGCAGCCGTACGCTGCCCGGCGCCGACGACAATCAGCAATATACCATCCAGGACCTCATCGCGATGGCGGGCGACCGGCTCAGCGATGCGCGCGCCGGCTTCGACCAGCAGGGACGGCCGGCGATCAATTTCCGGCTCGACACGGTGGGCGCGCGCCAGTTCGGCGACATCACCCGCAACAATGTCGGGCGGCCCTTCGCCATCGTGCTGGACGGCAAGGTGCTGAGCGCGCCGGTAATCAACGAGCCGATTCCCGGCGGCTCGGGCATCATCATGGGCAATTTCACCACCGCCGAGGCCACCGACCTTTCGGCCCTGCTCAGGGCCGGCGCCTTGCCCGCGCCCCTGACCGTGATCGAGGAGCGCACCGTGGGCGCCGATCTGGGTAGCGACGCCATCGCTAGCGGCCTCCAGACCGGCCTGATCGGCTTTGGCCTGGTCGTGGTCTTCATGATCGTGCTCTACGGCGTCTGGGGACTGCTCGCCAACCTCGCCCTGGCCCTCAACGTCATCCTGACTTTCGGGGCGCTGAGCCTGATGGGCGCGACCCTCACCCTGCCCGGCATTGCGGGCATCGTGCTGGGCATCGGCCTGGCAGTAGACGCCAACGTGCTGATCAACGAGCGCATCCGCGAGGAAACCCGCAAGGGCGCGCGCGCGGTGGTGGCGCTCGATCTGGGCTTCAAGCGCGCTTACGCCACGGTTGTGGACTCCAACCTGACGGCGCTGATCGCCACCGTGCTGCTGTTCTATGTCGGCAGCGGCCCGGTGCGCGGCTTCGCCGTCACCATGGCCATCGGCATTCTCATCTCCATGTTCACGGCGGTGTCGGTGGTGCGCGCGGTGATGATCTTCATCGTCAAGACCTGGCGGTTGCAGACCTTCCGCATCGAACCCCTGTTCGGCTTCAAGTTCATCCCGGACGGCACCAACATTCCCTTCATGCGCGGACGCTTTTTCGGCATCGGCTTTTCGGCCTTCCTGTCGATCTCCTCGGTGATCCTGTTCTTCACGCCGGGCCTCAATTACGGCGTGGACTTCAAGGGCGGGTTGCAGATGGAAGTGGCGACCTCCACCAAGGCCGATCTGGGTGCCTGGCGGGAAAGGTTCGAGTCGCTCAACCTGGGCGAGGTCACGCTGCAGGAAGCCGATGGCGGCAGCCACGTCCTGATTCGCGCCGAACGCCAGCCGGGCGGCGAGACCGCGCAGACCGCGGCGCTGCAGAAGATCCGCGCCGAGGTAACGGCACTGGACAAGGCCGCCAAGATCGAACGCACCGAGGTGGTCGGTCCCAAGGTCAGCGGCGAGCTGGCCCATGCCGGTATCCTGTCGGTGGTGCTGGCCAGCATTGCGATGCTGATCTACATCTGGGTGCGGTTCGAATGGCCCTTTGCGGTCGGCGCGATCGTCACGCTGGTGCTGGACGTGACAAAAGCCGTCGGCTTCTTCGCCATCACGGGGCTCGAGTTCAATCTCACCGCCATCGCGGCGCTGCTGACGCTAATCGGCTATTCGGTCAACGACAAGGTCGTGGTCTATGACCGGATGCGCGAGAATATGCGCCTCTACAAGAAGATGCCGCTGCGCGAGATGATCGACAGGAGCATCAACGAGACCCTGGCGCGAAGCCTGTACACATCGATCACCGCCTTCCTCGCCATGCTGCCCATGGCGATCTGGGGCGGCAGCGCGGTGGAAAGCTTCGCCATCCCCATGGTGTTCGGCATCTTCATCGCCGCCAGCTCCTCGGTCTTCATCGCCGCGCCGATCCTGCTGTTCCTGGGCGACTGGCGCGCCCGGCGGGCGGCGCGCCGGCCACCCGAGGATGCTGCACTTGCGTCGGCGGAGCCGTAACACCGCGAAACTGACAAACTATCGGCTTCGCACCTGCACAGCGGGAATATTCGCGCGGGCTGACTCCACCTGCGGGTAAGTCCTGATAGGCTCGCCGGCAATTGCCGTGCGCGCGCGGGCGCGATGCGGCCAAAACAATAACAGGGAGACGACCATGACTCTCACCACCACCATCGACCGCGTGCCTTCCGCCTTGCGCGACTGGCTGTCCAAGCCGCGCCCCATGCTGATCGACGGCAAGTGGGTCCAGGCCAAGTCGGGCAAGGTGTTCGAGGTGCAGGATCCCGCCACCGAAATGCTGCTGGCGAGGGTCGCCGAGGGCGATGCCGCCGATATCGACGCCGCGGTGAAGGCGGCGCGCAAGGCGCTGGAACAGGGCCCGTGGAGCCGCATGAGTCCGTCCGCGCGCGGCCGCATCATCCACAAGATCGGCGACCTGATCCTGGAAAATCTCGACGAACTGGCGCAGCTGGAAAGCCTGGACAATGGCAAGCCCTTCGGCGTGGCCCGCGTCGCCGATGTGCCGCTGTCCGCCGACATGTTCCACTACATGTCCGGCTGGGCCACCAAGATCGAGGGCAAATACATCCCGCTCTCGACCTTGGCCGCGTCGGGACAGTTTGTGTCCTATACCAAGCCCGAGCCGGTGGGCGTGGTCGGCCAGATCATTCCGTGGAATTTCCCCCTGCTGATGGCCGCCTGGAAGCTGGCGCCGGCGCTGGCCACGGGGTGCACCGTGGTGCTGAAAGTGGCGGAGGAGACCCCGCTTTCGGCCCTCAGGCTGGGCGAACTGCTGCAGGAAGCCGGGCTGCCCGACGGCGTGGTCAATATCGTGCCGGGCTTTGGTGAGACCGCGGGCGCCGCCCTGGCTTCGCATCCGGGCGTCGACAAGATCGCCTTCACCGGCTCGACCGAGGTCGGCAAGCTGATCGTGCAGGCCGCCTCGCGCGACCTCAGGAAAGTCAGCCTGGAGCTGGGCGGAAAATCGCCCAACATCATCCTGGGCGATGCGGATATCGACGAAGCCATCGCCGGCGCCACCGCCGGCATCTTCTTCAACCATGGCCAGTGCTGCAACGCCGGCTCGCGGCTGTTCGTGCAGGAGAAGATTTTCGATAAGGTCACCGCCGGCATCGCGGCGAACGCGGAAAAAATCCGCCTGGGCGTCGGCATGGACCCGGAGACCCAGATGGGCCCGCTGGTGTCGTCGGTCCAGCATGGCCGCGTCAGCGGTTACCTGAAATCCGGACTTGAGGAAGGCGCCCGCGCCTTGACCGGCGGCGCGCCGCTCAATGCACCGGGCTTTTTCGTCAAGCCGACCGTGCTGGTGGACACCCATCCCGACATGAAAGTGGTGCGGGAGGAAATCTTCGGGCCCGTGCTGGTGGCGACGCCATTCAAGGAAGCTGACGACAAGCTGATCGATGCCGCCAATGACACGGTCTATGGCCTGGCCGCCGGTGTCTGGTCACGCGACCTGGCCAAGGCGCAGCAGATCGCGGGCCGCATCAAGGCCGGCACGGTCTGGATCAACTGTTTCCATGTCTTCGATTCCGCCCTGCCCTTTGGCGGGTACAAGCAGTCGGGCTGGGGTCGGGAAATGGGCCAAGCTGTGCTGTCCAACTATCTGGAAACCAAGGCGGTCACCACGCGGATCGGCTAGGGCCTAGCGCGCGTCGGCGGATTCGCCGGCCAGCAGGGCTTCTGCGCGCTCGAGATGCAGGGCCCAGACTTCGCCGGCTGTTTCACGCGGCCGGTAAAAGGGCGCCTTGTCGGCGGCGCATCCCATGCCGCCCGGATCGGGACTGTCGGCGCAAAAGCGGCGGAAAACGCGTTCGATATCGTCCTCAAACTTCTGGGGGATATCGCGCGACAGGCGCATGCGATTGTCCCGCATCGCCCGCATGACCGACCAGCGGCGCAAGCCCCGGCTGTGCAGCTTCAACACGGCGACAAGTTCGCCAAGGATGCGCGGGTCTCCACCCTCGCGGGAGGCGGTGCCGGTATAGCGGCGCCGGAACACGGGCGCGGAACGGTAATCCTGACTCACGGGAATTCTTTCGCGATGACTATTTCATGAAACCCTTGGCGGCCATCTTGGACTGCGCATAGGCGGTGGGGGTCGCCGTAGCCTTGGCGCCCTTGTCCTGCTTGGGCTTCTTCTTCTCGCGATTGCTTTTCTGTTCTTTGCTCATGGGGCAGGATAGCACCCGTACCGGCCGCGACCTAATCGGCCTTCCACGCCTGCCTTAATTGACACTCCCGCCCCATGGGCAGAGGCTCGCGCCATGACGGAAAAGACCGGGGCGCAACTGCAGAAAGACTGGGTCACGCACGGCAATATCGCGCGGGTCCAGGCGCAGCTCGACCGGGAGCCCAACCCCGGCAAGCGCAAGGCGCTGGAAGAATTGCTGGCGGAACAGCGAAATCTGCTCTCGCCCGGCTAGCGCGCCCGCACCGTCAGAAGCGAACCGCCAACCGCGATGACGGTCACGCGCGCGCCCGATGACAGCGCCCCGCCGCCTTCGAGTTCCGCGGCCCATTCCTGGCCGTCGACCAGCACGCGGCCCCGCCCGGCCTGGAAGGTTTCCGCCGCCACGCCCTCGCGGCCCGCCAGCCGCGCGCCGGTGTCGTTGATGTCGCCTCCCGGCGCGGAGGCACGGTGAAAGAAGCGCCGACCCGCCAGGGTGGTGACGATGGTCAAAAGCGCGAAGACCACCAGCTGCATCTGCAGATCGATCTGAAAGACCGAAGCGGCAAGACCGGTGAGTGCCGCCGAGCCGGTCGGCCACAACAGCCATCCCGAACCGGTCCCCACTTCAAAGGCCAGCAGCACGGCCGCGATCACCAGCCAGAGCGCCAGCGGATTTTGCAGCAGCCACTCCATCTCAGCCACCCACGGCAGGAACGGTGGGGCCCCGGCGCGGCGGCTGGGGCGCATTGCCCTTCGGCCCGTCGCTCCCGATGGTCTTGATCAGTTCGCCGATGCCGGCGATGGAGCCGGTGATCCCCGCCATGTCGGCCGGAATGATGACGGTCTTTTGCTGCGGGCTGCGGGCAAGCTCGGCAAAAGCCGCGACATACTTCTGGGCAACGAAGTAATTGATGGCGTTGACGTCGCCCTTGGCAATGGCGTCGGACACCATGGCGGTCGCCTTGGCTTCGGCTTCCGCCTCGCGTTCGCGCGCTTCGGCGTCGCGATAGGCGGCTTCGCGGCGGCCTTCGGCTTCCAGGATAGCGGCCTGCTTGGCGCCCTCGGCGCGGGTGATGGCGGCCTGTTTTTCGCCATCGGCTTCCAGCAGCACGGCGCGGCGTTCGCGCTCGGCCTTCATCTGGCGAGCCATGGCGTTGGTGATGTCGGGCGGCGGCACCAGATCCTTGATCTCGATGCGCGTCACCTTCACGCCCCAGGGATTGGTGGCATGGTCGATGGTGGACAGAAGCCTTGTGTTGATCTGGTCGCGCTGCGACAGCACCTCGTCCAGGTCCATCGAGCCGACCACGGTGCGCAGGTTGGTCTGGGACAGCTGGGTAATCGCATAGGTCAGATTGTCGACCCGATAGGCGGCCTGGGAGGCGTCCATCACCTGGATGAAGACAATGCCGTCCACCCGGACCGAGACGTTGTCCTTGGTGATGACATCCTGCTGGGGCACGTCCAGCACCTGCTCCATCATGTTGACGCGCCGGCCGACACCTTCGACGAAGGGCGTCAGGAAGGCGATGCCCGGCTTGAGGGTGCGGGTATAGCGGCCGAAGCGCTCCACGGTGAATTCGCGGCCCTGGGGCACGATCTTGATGGCCCGGAACAGGATGATCGCCGCCAGGACGACCAGAACCAGCGCGACAATATTCATTCCGCTTCCCCCGACAATGTTAAGAGACTCTAGCAGGTCAGCCACCGGTATCCAGCCCGGCCACCGCCTTGAGTGCGCTGCGCCAATTGTCGAGCAACGGCATGAATTCCAGCCCGATCTTGCCTTTATAGCCGCCCGCGCGGATGGCATGGATCAGATTGGCGTGATTAATCTCGCCGGTGCCCGGCTCGTGCCGCCCCGGCACGTCGCCGATCTGGATATAGGCGACCTGGTCGAAACAGGCCTTGAACTTCTGGATCAGGTCGCCGTCTTCCAGCTGCATGTGATAGAAATCCCAGAGCAGCTTGATGCGCGGCGAGTTCACCGACTTGACCATGGCGTAAGCCGGCTGCGACCCGTTCAGCAAATGATTGAGGTGATTGACGGTGTTGAACGGCTCGACCAGCGCCGTGACCCCGGCGGCTTCCAGCATCGGGGCGATGCGCATCAACCCGGTGGTATAACCGGCGATCATCGCCTCGCGCGTCATGCCCTCGACAATGTGATGCCCCACCAGGGTGAACTGCGTGCAGCCCAGGGTGCGGGCATCAGCGATGGTGGTTTCGATCATCTTCACAAGTTCGCCGTGCTTGGCGGGATCGGAAAACCAGGGCGCCTCGGGCGCAAACTGCTCTATCGCCAAGCCGTTGTCGTCCGCCAGCTTGCGGATCACGCTGGCGTCCAGCCCCGGGGCGCGCCGCGCCCGCCAGAACTCGATGGTCTTGAAGCCCGCTTCCCGCGCCAGTGCGAAGCGCTTCTCGAAGGCCACGTCGCGAAACCAGCAATCCAGGTTGACGGCATAGCCCGACAGGTTGGCGCGCGGCTGGGCGCTGGCGGTGGTCAGATTGGCGGCGGCCGCGCCCGCCATGGCGGCCGCGAGAGCGTTCCTGCGGCTGAGATGGACCATCGACGCCACTCCCTTGTTCTTGTTGCCACCAGCTTATCCGTGGATCAAGGCGCCCGAAAGGCAGGCCCCAGCGGGCGCAGCCGCATGCCCGGCGCCAGGCGCGTCCAGGGAAAATCGGCGGGATCGGCTTTGAGGGGCCCCGGCGCCTTTGCCACCAGGATGGCTTGCGCGATCGGCTGGAAATCGGCGCGGAAATGCACCGAGCTCTTGTTGACCAGTATCTTCATCTCCTCGGGCTGGACGCCCGCCATGCGGTAGAGATTGCGGTCCAGCATCTGGTCCTTGTAGGTGCTGACCACGATCTGCACCCCGCCCAGCGAAAGCCGCGCCGAGGGCCCGGCATGGGTCATCTTGCCGTTCATCATCGGCCCGTCATAGCGGCAGATGCCGTCGGACAATTGCTCAACACGGAAGGTGGCTTCAAATGGCGCGTCGCCTTCCACGCCCGACTGGCCGCCCAGGGCGATAGTGATGTCATGACCCGCGCCGGCCTGGTGCGCCGCATGCGCCGCCGCGCCGTCCACCATCAGTCCGATGGCGGCGCCCTGCGCATCGCATGTCACCAGCGCCCGCAGCATGCCGGTGGTATTGGAATCGCCGCCGCCACCGGGATTGTCCTGGGTATCGGCGATCACCACGGGTTTTGTGGCGCGTGCCGCAATGGCCTGGGCCTGACGCACCGCTTCCTCGGGCGCCAGGAACGGCACCACCCACTGCGCTTCGCGGCTGACGATGTGATCGGTCAGTCCCGCTACAATCGCTTCAATGCGGCCATCGTCGCCATAGCCCCACACCACGCCGCCGCATTCGGGGAAATCGGCAGCCGGAAAGCCGGGCGCAAAAGACAAAGCGACATCCTGCGCGGCTTCAGCGCTTGCCAGCGCGCGATAGGCGCCCCCGGCGGGCTCCACCATGGTGCACATGCCATTGATCGGGATCAGGAATGGTAGCCGGCGGGCGGCGCGGTGAAAGCGCGTGCCCCCCGCCAGCAGCCGTTTCATCAAGCCGCTCGCGCGCTCGCCCGCCTCGGCCATGTCCTCATGGGGATAGGTGCGATAGGCCACCAGCGCGTCCGCCATCTCCAGCATGCGGCGAGTGACATTGGCGTGCAGGTCCAGGCTGGCGACAATGGGCACCCGGGGGCCGACCACGGCGCGCAACTGCGCCAGCAGCGCCCCTTCGCCGTCATCGTCATGTTCGCAAACCATCGAGCCATGCAGGTCGAGATAAATGCCGTCGAAATTCTGATCCCGCGCGCACCCGACGATTTCATGGGCAATGCGGTCAAACGCGTCCTGGGTAACATGCGCCGCTGGGGTCGCTCCCGCCCAAAGCACCGGCACCAGTTCGGTACGTGGCCCTTCCATGCCGCGGATAAAGCCGCCGATGGGAATGTTGACGTCGCGCATCGCCATCAGGTCGGCGCCGCGCGCCATGGCGGGAAAAGCGCCGCCCCGCACGAAATCGTCATAGGCCGTCTTGGACGGGGCGAAGGTGTTGGTCTCGTGCTGGAAGCCGGCGATCAGGATGCGCATGGCCGCCAAACTGGCATGACGGCCGGCGGGCCGCTACAGGGCCTGGGCCGAAAAGGTATCGCAGGCCGCCACATCGCCGCTGGCCAGGCCGCGCTTGAACCAGCGCACCCGCTGGGCGCTGGAGCCATGGGTGAAGGAGTCCGGAACGACATAGCCACGGCCAACGCCCTTCTGCAGGGTATCGTCGCCCACCGCCGACGCCGCCTGCATGCCGCTTTCGACATCGCCGCTTTCCAGCATGTTGAAACTGCGGTCGGCGCGCACGGCCCAGATGCCGGCAAAACAGTCGGCCTGCAGTTCGATGCGCACCGAATTGCTGTCGGCGCCGCGATCCTGCCCGCCATGGCGGTCCATCACCCCCATCAGGTTCTGGATGTGATGGCCATATTCATGGGCAATGACATAGGCGCGGGCAAACTCGCCCGGCGCGCCGAACCGCTGGCCCAGTTCGTTGAAGAAGGTCAGGTCGAGATAAATGCCCCCGTCGCTGGGGCAATAGAACGGTCCCGCCGCCGACTGGCCGGTGCCGCAGCCGGTGGGCGTCACCTGGTCATAGACGGCCGTTCTCGCCGGCTGAAAGCGCGCGCCCTGTTGCTGCATCAGCGGCGCCCAGACATCTTCCGCCGACCCGATGATCCGCCGCGTAAAGTTATAGGCCTCGTCGTCGGCGCGCGGCCCGCCTTGCTGCCGGGTTTGCTCGGTGGGAATGGGCCCACCTTCCAGCAGCATGCGCGGATCGACCCCGAAGATCAGCGAGATTGCCAGCACCGCGACCAGTCCCAGCCCGCCGCCGCCGAAGGCCATGCGGGGGCCGAAGCCCCCGCCCTGGCCCCGGCGGTCATCCATATTGTCGCTGGGACGTAGGTCGTCGAGCCGCATGCGCTAGCGTATCACCGCACAGGCCACGCGGTCACCCGCCCCGCCGATCGGCTGGCTGGTGTGATCGTCGGGATTGGCATGAATCACCACCGCCGACCCGTCGGCATCCAGCAGCGAGGGCTGCATGCCGCCCTTGAACGACACCAGCGTGGAATAAATCTCCGCCGTCGCCGTGCCATCGGCTCCGGCCAGGATGTTGGGCAGGTCGCCAGAATCATTTGCGGCCGGGTTCAGCAGCCCATGCACCACCGGCTTGGCATTGTGCACATGGCTGCCAGCGCTGGTGAATTTGGGGTCGGCACAGCTTCCTTTTTCGTGGAAATGGATGCCGTGCCAGCCGGGCGTCAGGCCCCTGGCTTCGACTTTCAGCAGCACACCCTTGGGGGCGGCGGATACGGTGATGGTGCCGCGCGCGGCACCATCGGGACCCTTGAGGTCGCTGGTACCGGCCAAAGCGGGAAAGAGGGAGGCGGCGCTCAAAGCGAGGCCGGCGGCAAAGATATGAAGGGGACGCATGATGTTTCCTATGTCTGAAGCCCCCTCCCTAAAAGCCTAAAGCGTTGCTTGGTTGCCCGCAACGGGGCGTGCATCGGCAAAAATCGGTATATAAGTGGGAACAACGGCGCGAACGACAACAAGCGCCGAAAAGCGGGGCTGGATGACATCGGTAACAAGGCGAGGATTGATTCTGGCTGGCGCCGCCCTGGCGCTGATCTCGGGCGCCGCGCTGGCGCAAAATCCGCCAGGGTCCAAACCCGCCGGCGGCACGACCGTGGCGCCCCACCCGCTGACCAGCTTCGTGCCTGTGACGGACGCGGTGCTGCGCAATCCCTCGCCCGACGACTGGCTGATGATGCGCGGCAATTATCAGGGCTGGGGTTTTTCCGCCCTCGATCAGATCAACAAGACAAATGTGAAAGGCCTGCAACTCGTCTGGTCGCGGCTGATGGAGAGCGGCGTCAACGAGGCCACCCCACTCGTCTACAAAGGCGTGATGTTCCTGGGCAATCCCGGTGACGTGATCCAGGCGCTGGATGCGGCCAGCGGTGAACTGCTCTGGCAATACCGCCGCACCCTGCCAACAGGCGTGACGCGCCCGCATTGGGGCCAGCGCAAGCGCAGCGTCTTTCTCTACGAAGACAAGATTTACACCCTGACCTGGGACAATGCCGTTGTGGCGTTGGACGCCCGAACCGGAAAGGTCGTGTGGGAAACCAGCCGGGGGGAAGACGGCTTTGTCACCAACACCACCGGCCCCATCGTGGTGGACGGCGTGGTGATCGCCGGTTCCACCTGCCAGGAAGCGCCCTTCGGCTGTTATGTGACCGGCCATGACGCCCGCACCGGCAAGGAGCTGTGGCGCAACATGCTGATCCCCAAAAAGGGCGAGCCGGGCGACGAGACCTGGGGCGGCATGCCGTTCGACCAGCGCTGGATGACGGGCGTGTGGGGCCCGATCACCTACGACCCGGACCTGAACATGGCGTTCTACGGCTCCAGCGGCGTGGGACCGGCGGCTGACGTACAGCGCGGCGTCAAGGGCAACTCTTCTCTTGCCGGCACCAACACCCGTTATGCGGTCGAGCCCCGCACGGGAAAGATCATCTGGAAGCACCAGGTCCTGCCGCAGGACAATTGGGACCAGGAATGCACCTTCGAGATGATGTCCGTCACGACCCCCGTCAATCCCGATCCCAAGGCCACCGGCATGATGGCGGTCGGCCGCCGCGCCGCCGCCCCCAGCCGCAAGGTCCTGGTCGGCGCGCCCTGCAAGAACTCCATCGTCTGGAGCTTCGACCGTGCCAAGGGCGATTTTCTCTGGGCCAAGCAGACCGGTGTCCAGAACCTGGTCAAGAGCATCGATGCGCGCGGCAAGGTCACGGTCAATCCCGACCTGCTGATGACTGATCTCAAAAAGGTCTATCACCAGTGCCCCACCCATGCGGGCGGTCGCGACTGGCCTTTCTCGGCCTATAGCCCCCAGACGAATGCGATCTATGTGCAGATGCAGAATCTCTGCGCCAACTATCGCGTCCGCGCCGAAAACATCCCCTCCAAGCCCCGCGACCAGTACAACAAGGTCGGTCCGGTCGTGTTCGCCGATGGCCATGACAAGGTCGGGCGCATCGATGCGGTGTCGGTGGAAACCGGCAAGACCCTGTGGAGCTGGGAAACCATGGCCTCCAACTATTCCCCGGTGCTGGCAACCGCGGGCGGGCTGCTGTTCAACGGCAGCATGGACCGCTATCTGCGCGCCTTTGACCAGGAGAGCGGCAAGGTTGTGTGGCAGACGCGGCTGGGCTCGCAGGTGTTCGGCGCCGCCACCACCTTCCGCATCAATGGCCGCCAGCATATCGCGGTGACGGCGGGCGGCGGCTACAACCCCCATCCGCTCGCCCTGACCACGGGGATAGACCAGCCCGCCGGCGGCAACATGGTCTATGTCTTCGCCCTGCCCGAGTAACGGCCCATAAAAAAAAGCCCCCGCACCTTTCGGTGCGGGGGCTTTTCTCATTTCAGATCAGCGGATCAGAACGCGCCCGATCAGAAGGGGTCCGTGCGCTTGGTGAACTTGCGGCCGATATCCGCGGCCGGCGAGTCGCCGCCGGTGCAGATCATGGTGCCGTCCTTGATCATGTCGATCACATAGCTGTCGCTCTTGGGATTGTCGCTGCAGCTGTTGAGGAACATGGTCTTGGAGGCCTTGGTGGCATTCAAGACGCGGGTGCGAACGGCCTGCATCGCTTCTCTTCCCGTGCCCGGCGCATAGGCGCCCGGACGGCCCAGGATGAAGAAGCCGTGATCGCCCGGACCCCATTCCGCGAAGGAAATGCCCGGAACGCGGACCGAAGCCTCGACATTGGCGTCGGCGCGCGGGTTTTCAATCTTCAGGCCGAACAGCAGCTCGCCATCCGGATTCATCGGCCACGGATCGGCGATGCGCAGATATTCCTGCGGGGTCACGCCCCACATGCGCGAGGCATAACCTTGGCTACCATTGCCGCGGGTGCCCTGGGCCAGACCATCGACGCGCGGCGCGAAGGGATAGCGCGAGGCTTCGATCATCAGGCGGGCGGCTTCGGGGCTTTCGGCATTGCAGAGCAGGATGCCGTGCACGCCAGCGGCCAGCGTCTGCTGGATCATCCAGGCATTGGCGCGCACCGCGTCGGTGGTGCCGGAGATCGGCAGGGTGACGATCACCGCCGGGGTCTTGTGACCGGTGCGGGTCGGGCCGGCTTCCACCAGGCCGCGCATGAATTCCTGCAGTTCCTTGAAGTCGAGCGGGCCGTGCTCCATTTCATAGGTGATGTAGTCGGCCTTGGTGGCCGCCATCTCCTTGCCCTTTTCATAGCCGCCGCCGCTGATCTGCGCGTAATAGACCGGCTGGCCCTTCTTCCACATGTCGATGATGCGGTTGATGTGCTTGCCCGTGCGGGTGGTCTCCTTGGGCATTTCCGGGATCGTGGCATTGGGCGGCTGGGCCGGCTGCTGGGCGCTTGCCGACAGTCCGGTCAGCAAGGCGGCCGCCATGCCGGCCAGCAAAATGGTCTTTATCTTCATGAAATCTTCCCCGTGAACTTGGTTTGATCGGCTGACGGCGTTGCGTCTTCCTGGTGGACACAGGTTGCTATTAAAAACGCGGCCTGAAAAGCCCGGAGGCCCGCCATAAGCGGATTTTCATCCCGCTATGTGGACGCGGGTCGCATTCTTCTGCGCCAGAATGGCCAATTCCGCCGCCAGCAGGCATTGGACTTGGTCCTGCGCCGTATGTGTGCGCTGCACAATATCGGCCACAAACTGATGCCCGAACGGCAGCGGCCCATGGGCGCAGTCGATGTAACGGGCGCTCTTGCCATCCACCACAAAGAGATTGTTGCCGCGATTGGCGACCGCCACGTCGGTATATTTTCGGATCTCGATATAGCCGTCGGTGCCCAGCACAAACAGACGGCCATCGCCCCAGGTCCCCAGACCCGCCGGCGTGAACCAGTCGAGCCGGACATACCCCAACCCACGGTCGCCGCGCAGCGTCATGTCGCCGAAATCCTGGAAGTGCGGACGATCGGGATGACGCAGGTTCGCCACCTGCGCCGACACGATCTCGGCACGGGTGGAGCCGGTGTAATACAGAAACTGGTCCACCTGGTGCGAGCCGATATCGCACAGGATGCCGCCGAACTGCGCGTCGTTCCAGAACCAGTCCGGCCGCCCGTTGCCCCCGCCCGCCAGCCCGCCGCGCTGCACGATCTGGTGCGGCGCGATGTTGATGGTCTGGATCACCTTGCCGATCACGCCCTGCCGGATCAGCTCCCCCGCATGAACCGCGGCGCGCACCTCCAGCCGTTCGGAATAGAGGATGCCGTAGATGCGGCCCGTCTCGGCAATGGTCGCCCGCACCAGCGCCAGGTCCTCCAGCGTGGTGATGCCGGGCTTGTCGGCCAGGAAATCCTTGCCGGTTTTCATGGCGCGCACGCCGATTCCGGCCCGTTCGTTGGCAATATGGGACGACAACACCAGCTGGATGTCGCTGCGATTGATGATCTCGTCCTGGGTGGCGGCGATCGTCACATCGGGATAGCGCTTGCGAAACACCGCCAGCTTATCGGGTTCCAGGCCCCAGCCCGCCACCAGTTCGCCGCCGCCGCGCCGCACCGCTTCGATCATGCCATGGATGTGATCGTGGCTGATGCCGCAGACCGCGAAGCGGATGTGATGCAGGGGCTTGATCTCGGGCGCCGGCGGCAGAACTTCCGCCTTCACATCCCCAGCCGCAAAGGCCATGCCTGCGGAACCGAGCCCCGCCGCCACAAGGAAATCGCGCCGGTCATTCCTGTTCATGCGGATTGTTCCTGCTGCGTCCCCGCGCCACGCTAGCGTTAACGCCTCAGAGCGTGAAGCCCGCGCCTGGCGGCATTTACCCTAATCGCGGCCTTGGCTCGCCGTGCGGGGCGGGCTGTGCCATTTTGGGGCGACCACCAATCGGGACCTGGCCATGAAGAAATTCGCCGCCGCGATCTGTCTTGCGCTGCCGTTGCTCGGCGGCTGCGTCGTTTATGGTCCCGGCCCCGCCGCCAACGGCGCCTGGGCGGGTTATGACCATGGCTATGAATATGGTCTCAGCGGCTATGACCGCCCCGTCACCTACCGCAACGACTATGCGTATGGCGGCGGCTATGGTGCCGGTTATGGCGGTGGCTTCAGCGCCGGTTATGACGGCGGCCATGGCGGGGTGCAGGCCGACATCGGCGTCGGCAATGGCGGCTATTACGGCTCGTATTACGACTACGGCTATTAAGACCGCGCCGTGACGCGGCGCATGCGATAGACCACGCCCTTCTCGCCGCGCACCCGCATGTCGAATGTATCGCCCTGCCCGGCATTGATATCCACCCGGTAGCTGGCCGCGGGCTGGTCCCAGCGCGCCCGCCTGAGATCGGATTCGAGCTGCCGCCACACCTGCCCGTTCGCCAGCGTCACGGTGACGGCGCCACTGCGGCCGAACTCATACTTGGTCATCGCCATGTTGGAGGATTCCGGCTTGGTCGAGGCGACAAGGTCGGCCCACAATCCGCCGGACGGCTCACGCGCGCGCGCCGCCATGCCGGGCGTCCGGCGCGGTTCGGCGCCGGGTGGGGGCACCAGCCGCACCTGGGCCGGGTTGGCGGGCGGCAAATTCAAAAGCGAGCGCATCGGCTGGGCCGAACCATAGAAACAGTCCAGCCAGACGCGATTGTCGGCAATGCCGTCGCAGCGGGCCGCGCCATCCATCACCGCATCGCGCGTCGGCTCGGCCAGCGCGGGGACGGATGCGAGCGCTATCATCGACGAAAGCAGCAACAGGCGGCGCATGGAAACTCTCCCTACCAGTTCAGAAGTTTTTGCAGATTTCCGCCTTTGACCTTGGCGATGTCCGCGGGCGAATAGCCCTTCATATGGATATCGACAATGCGCGGCGAGCCGCCGCCCCACACCATGCGGTCGGGACCATATTCCTTGATCAGCCGGCTGGTGAAAGGCAGCACGCTCTGGAAATAGGGCTTGTCGGTGGCGATGTAATCCACGCCCGACAGCTTCATATAGACATTGGGCAGCTTGGCCAGTTCCAGCACCTCGGCGAACTCGTACGGATTGCCCAGCTTGGGTTCGGCCATGTGGTCGATCAGCACCTTGCAACCGGGAAAGGCCCGGATGGCGGCGGCGGCCTGGCGCGCATAATTGGGGCCGATATGCAGCTCCATGATCACGCCCAGATCGGCGGCCTGTTTCCACAGCGCCCGCACATAAGGGGCGGCAAAGGAGTCGATATACATTTCCTTGCCGCGATGGGCATGGATGCGGGTGGCGACGATGCGCGGTTCCTTCTTGACCAGGGCCGCCAGCTTCTTTGGGGCCTGCGGGTCCTTCGGATAAAAAAGGCTGGTGGCCTTCAACTGCGACGCCGGCGCCCGCCGCAGGCAATCCAGCACCAGGCGATGATCGTCGCCATAAGGTTCGGGCTGCACCACCACGGCCTTGTCGATGCCGAATTCCTTCAGATGCTTCTGGTAGACGGCCAGCGGATCGGCGGGAAAAGTGGCCGCGTCGGGCTTGTAGGTGGCCTTGGAATGAAAGGGAAAGCGCCTGGTGTCGGAACTGAACATGTGCGCGTTCCATTCCACCACCGGGGAGCCTTGAGCCCATGCCGGTGTGGCGGCCGCAAGCGCCGCGCCGCCCACAAGACCCAAGACCTCACGCCTGTTCGTTCCCATGCCATTCCCGTTCTTGTGGTTGGCCAAGAGATACCACGCCCAAAAGCCGCGGCAAATACGGCTTAACCTTTGCTCTGTCAGCAGCAATACTGCCGCCCGGGGACGCAAAACGGCTCATGAACACGCAAACCTTGACTGACCAGGCCTTGACGCTGCACCGCAGCGGCAACTTGGCCGAGGCCGAGCGGCTTTACCGCGAGGCGCTGGCGGTGGAGCCGCGCGATTTCACCGCGCGCCACCTTTTGGGGGTGGTCTTTGCCCAGCAGGGACGCAGCCAGGATGCGCTGGATGAGATCGCCGCCGCGCTGGCGCTTGAACCCGATAATGCCGATGCCCTGCTCAACCACGCCAATGTCCTCAAGACCATGGGCCGGGCCGCCGACGCCCTGACCGGCTTTACCCGTGCCCTGGACGCAAAGCCGGGCTGGCCGCAGGCGCTGAACAATCGCGGTACGGTGCTGCAAAGCCTTGGCCGCTTCGACGAGGCGCTGGCCGATTATGACGCGGCGCTGGCGGCGCATCCCGACTATGTCGAGGCGCTGAACAATCGCGGCAGCGTGCTGCAGGACCTGAAACGCCCGGCGGAAGCCCTGGCGTCCTACGACCGCGCCTTGCGGCTGGCGCCCCAGTTTGCGGCGGCCTTCAACAATCGCGGCAGCGCCCTGCTCGATCTTCGGCGCTTCGCCGATGCGCTGGGCTGTTTCGATCGGGCGCTGAGCTTGCGGCCGGGCGATGCCGAGGCTTTCAACAATCGCGGCAACGCGCTGCAAGGTCTGATGCGCTATGACGAGGCGGTGGCCAGCTATGACCGCGCCCTGGCCTTGCGCCCGGATTATCCCGAAGCCCAAAGCAACCGCGGCGGCGCCCTGCAGCAACTCAAGCGCCATGACGAGGCGCTGGACAGTTTCGAACGCGCCGGCGCCCAGCCGCATGCCTTTGGCGGTGCGGCGATGGCGGCGCTCAACCTGTGCGATTGGGACCGCACGGCCAGGATCGGGGCGCAGATGCCGGCCCGGATCGCGGCGGGGGAAGCGGTGCCGCCCTGGGTGCTGCTGGGCTATAGCGGCGACGAGATGCTGCAATTGCAGTGCGCCCGCAATGTGATCCACACCCGCTTCCCGCACCTGCCGCCGGCCATGGCGACGGCGCGCTATGCCCATGACAAGATTCGCCTCGCCTATATCTCCTCCGATTTCGTGCATCATCCGGTGGCGGCCCAGATCGTCCAGCTGATCGAAATCCATGACCGCAGCCGCTTTGAGGTGCTGGGCATTTCCACCGGCCCCGATGACGGCAGCGCCCAGCGGCGGCGGCTGATGGCGGCGTTCGACCAGTTCCACGATGTGAAGGAGCAGAATCCGCGCAGCGTGGCAGAACTGGTGCGGCGGCTAGAAGTGGATGTGCTGGTGGACCTGAACGGCCATACCCAGGGCGACAATTTCGACGTCCTTAGCCACCGTCCGGCGCCGGTGCAGACGACCTGGCTGGGCTATGCCGGTACCACCGGCGCGCCGTTCATCGATTACCTGATCGCCGACCGCATCGTGGCGCCCGACGCGCAGGCTTTTTCGGAAGAACTTGCCTATCTGCCGAACTGCTTTTTCCCCACCGACACCGGTAACGCCATCGGCACCGCGCCGGCCCGCGCGCAGACAGGCTTGCCGGCCGACGGCTTTGTCTTCTGCTCCTTCAACAACAACTGGAAATTCACCGCCCGGGTCTTTGCCGTCTGGATGCGGCTGCTGGACCAGGTGCCAGGCAGCGTCTTGTGGCTGAAGAAGCCGGGCGAAGCGGCGGCGCAAAATCTCCGGCGCGCGGCGGAGGGACATGGCATCGATCCGCTGCGGCTGGTGTTCGCGGCCGGCGCGCCGCTGGATGTGCATTTCGCCCGGCATGCTCTGGCCGACCTGTTTCTCGATACCCTGCCCTACAATGCCCATGCCACCGCCTGCGATGCCCTGTGGGCAGGCCTGCCGGTCTTGACCTGTGCGGGGACAGCCTATGCCGGTCGTGTCGCCGCCAGCATGCTGACGACAGCAGGGCTGTCCGAACTGGTGACTGACGATGCGGCGGCTTACGAACGGACCGCGCTGGAACTGGCGCGCGACCCGGCGCGGCTGAAGACCCTGCGGGGAAAACTGGCGGGCCGTAATTCACCGCTGTTCGACACGCCGCGCTTTGCGCGCGACATCGAAGCCCTGTTCAGTGAGATGCTGCGCGCAAAGACGTTCTGATCTTGGCCACTGTATCGGTCGAGACGGCGGGCGCGCGATTGCCCCAATTGTTGCGGATATAGGTCAGCAGGCTGGAGACCTGCCCATCGTTCAGCTTCCAGGCGAAGCTCGGCATGCCCGGACCCGTCGGCGCCTCGCGCGTCGCCACCGCCTTGGTCCCCGCCAGCACCACCCGCGCAAGGGTCTCGGCGCTGGTCTGGCGCACCAGCGCATTGCCCGCCAGCGGCGGGAACAAAATCTTGTCGCCCCGGCCGTCCAGGCTGTGACAGGCGGCGCAGTTCATCCGGTAGATGCTGGCGCCCGATTTCATCAGCGCCTCCACACCGGTGGCGCCGCCGCCATTGCCGGGTGAGGCGGGCAGCGACTTGAGATAAGTCGCCAGGCTGCGAAGGTCAGCGTTGTTCATCCTGTTGGTGGAATGTTCGATCACTTCGGCCATGGGCCCCGAGGCGATGGAATGCGCGTTGCGGCCAGTTTTCAGATATTCCACCACATCCGCCGCGCTCCAGCCGCCCAGACCGGCATTGCGGTCACCGGTGAGGTCGGGGGCGAACCAGCCCTGCAACGCGGCGCCCGACAGCGCCAGGCCCTTGTCGGCGCCGAAGACGCTTTTGGGCGTGTGGCAGGTGCCGCAATGGGCTGGGCCGGTGGCGATATAAGCGCCGCGATTCCACGCCGCGCTTTTGCCCGCATCGGGCGCGTAAGGCGCGGGCCGGAAGAACAGCATGTTCCAGCCGCGCATCGTGAACCGCAGGTTGAAGGGAAAGCGCAGCTGGTTGACGTCGACCGCATGGCGCACCGGCTTGACGGTTTTGAAATAGGCCCAGAGATCGGCCATGGCCGCGTCACTCATCCTGGCATAGGCCGGATAGGGCATGGCGGGATAGAGCCGCTTCCCGCCGGGCGCGACGCCTTCCTTCATGGCGCGGCGGAAATCCTGCGCTGTGTAATTGCCGATACCGGTTTCCTTGTCCGGGGTGATATTGGGCGCCACCAGCTTGCCGAACGGCGTCATGATCTCGACACCGCCCGCCAGGTTCTTGCCGTGACAGCCTTCGCAGTCGCCCAGCACCGACTGGTAGCGGCCCGCCTCCACCGACGCGGCGCTGGCGGCGGTCGAGACAGCCGCAAAAGCAGCAGCCAGCAATACTCTCTTCATGCGGGCACCAGCCTGCCGGGGCTCTTGATGTATTTGTCGGTGATGGCCTGGCCCGCCCAATAGGCCAGCGCGCCCACCGTGCCGGTGGGATTCATCCCGGCATTGTGGGCAAAGGCCGACGCCCCGACCACAAAGACATTGGGCACGTCCCAGCTCTGCAGATATTTGTTCACCGCGCTGGTTCTGGGGTCGCTGCCCATGATCGCACCGCCGGTATTGTGGGTGCTTTGATAGGGCACCGCGTTCCAGCCCTTCTTGACCCGCGACACGGTGGTGACTTTGGCGCCGAAGGGCTTGGCGATGCGCTCCAGCTGGTCCGACATGAAATGCGACATGCGGATGTCATTGTCGGGGAAGTCGAAGGTGATGCGCAGCAACGGCCGGCCATGGCGGTCGGTATAGGTGGGATCCAGATCGAGATGGTTCTCCCGCACCGGATAGGACGAACCCTGGGCCGAAAAGCCCATTGAGCTGTTGTAGCCCTCGACCGTGGCCTTCTTCCATCCGGCGCCCCAGCGCGGACTTCCCGGCGCGGTGGGACGGTTGCTGATGGGCCGCCCGTTGCTGACGATGCAACTGATGCCGCCGCCGCCCAGGAAATCCAATGGGCCGTGGTCAAAGGCGTCGCCGTTGAAATCGTCCATGGTCTGACCCAGCGTGCCGGCGCCGATGAAGGGGTTGAAATGCCGCCCTTCGAAATACATCCGCGCGCCTGAGCCGGTCTGGTAGCAATAATTGCGCCCCACCGTGCCCTTGCCCGTGACAGGATCGTACTGGGTGCCGATCTTCGACAGCAGCATTAGCCGGACATTCATCAGCGCATAGGCGCAGACGATCACGATGTCGCCGGGCTGCTCATACTCCACGCCCTTGGCATCGATATAGGTGACGCTTCTGGCCATCTTGCCGTCGGGGGTGAGATTCACCTTCAGCACCTCGCATTCGGTGCGCAGCTCAAAGTTCGGCTTTTTCATCAGCACCGGCAGGATGGTGGTCTGCGGCGCGGCTTTCGAATAATTGCCGCAGGCGAAGCGCTCGCAGAACCCGCAATAGGTGCACTGCCCCATCCGTACCCCCAGCGGATTGACATAGGCCGTGGACAGGTTGGCTGAGGGCGTGGGGAACGGGTGATAGCCTTGCTCCTTCACCATCTGGGCGAAGAGCGTGGGCGCATAGCTCATCTTCATCGGCGGCGTGGGATATTCGCGGCTGCGGGCGCTTTCGAACGGATTGCCGCCGGGCACGATCCTGCCGTTCAGGTTTCCCGCCTTGCCGGAAATGCCGCAGACATGTTCGAATGCATCGAAGCTGGGCTCGATCTCGTTCCAGGTCACACCCCAGTCCTGAAGTTCCAGCCCTTTCAGCCTGACGGCGCCATAGCGTTGCACCAGATGGCTGCGGATGGAAAAATCGCTGCTCCAGAACCGCCAGGTATGGCCGTTCCAGTGCACCCCCGCCCCGCCCACCCCGTCGCCCGGCAGGAAGGAGCCGTAATCGCGCATCGGCATCGCGGTCTGCGAGCCATTGTTGCGCATGGTCATGGCTTCGACGCTGGGTTTGAGGAACAGCTCCTTGCGGATGGCATAGCGCAGCTCATCCTGCATATAGGCGATGTTGAAATCGGTGGCGGTGTCGCGCCACGGCCCGCGCTCGATGGCGACGACGTTCAGCCCCGCATCGGTCAGCTGCTGCGCCAGGATCGAGCCGGTCCAGCCCAGCCCGATGATCACCGCGTCGCGCTTGGGAAGAAGCTTGGCCATTCGTCAGCCTTCCGCCGAATAGATCGACACCGGCGGGCGCGGATAGCGCACGTTATGCTTGTCGATATGGTCGCGGTAATCATAACGCGCGCCCGGAAAGCCGATCATCTTCCACGACGCCATGTTGCGGTTGCCACCGTAAAGGGGGTCGGCGAAGAAGCCTTCCATGGTGTTCTGCAACACCATCTCGAAGAATTCCTTGGTGCTGAAACCGGGCTTGAGATTCAGCGCGATCTTGCCGCCGTCCATTCCCGCCAGCACCACATCCTGCTCTGCGGGCGCGAGTTGCGCGAAGCCGCGCTTGTAGGTGGCGTGGGTGTATTCGTTCAGCGCGCGAAGCCCCATGCGATAACGCCCGGCCGGCGTCAGGTCGCCCTGATAACCCTGTGTCGCCAGGCCGGGCCGGAACGGCGGCTTGTTGTACAGCCGCTCGCCCTGTCCGAAGGTGCCGGCCAGTTGCCGGTCGATATACACGGCGCAGCCGCAATCCTTGCCGCCCGGCGAAAGCGCGTCGGCGGGAATGAGGCGATTGACGATGGCCTCGACCGCCGCGACTTCACCCGGATTGAAAAAATACCAGCCCAGCGGATTGACCGGCTTGGGCGGTTCGCCCGCGAAGGGCGACCATGGCAAATGTCCCGAGATGCTGGCGCCATCGGCGGTGGCCGCCAGGATGGGCAGCGCCGCGACGGAGGCAAGCAGGCGGCGGCGACTGAGCGCGCGCTGTTCTGACATTGCTGGTTCCCCAACCCGCGATTCTTGTTTTTGTTGACGCGATCCTAGGCTGGAAGTTCCCGCCGGAGCAATTTTGCAGCCGCGAAACAAGGCAGGCCGCGCAACTGTGCAGATTTCGCGCGGGAACCAAGAAACCTCGGGAACTGCGCGCTTTGGCAGGAACGATGGCGCGGGCCTTGGGTTCACAAAGGGCGGGGCGGGAATAACCTTTTGAAAGGACGTAATGAACTATGGCGAATAATCAGAACGACCAGAGCAAGCAGAGCGGCCAGCAGCAGAAGCACCAGAACCAGCCGCAGTCGGGCCAGCAGTCCGGTCAGCAGCAGCTTCAGCAGGACCAGCAGAATCAGGACCGCGACCAGAACCAGTCCGGCAGCCAGCAGGATCGCAGCCAGCAGGGCAGCCAGCAGAACAAGCAGCAGCGCTAACGCGATTGCGGTTTGGGAAGAAGGTCCGGCGAAAGCCGGGCCTTTTTCATGACTGCATTGTTTTTTCGGGCATGAAAGACCAAATTGCGCCTATGGCCCCGAAAACCGTCGCGCAACCGCCCAGCCGGCTTCAGAGCGAACTGGCGCGGCGCATCCTTGAAACGTTCAAAGCCCAGAACGCCCCCGTCGGCCAACGCCTGGTCGAACTGGATCTCTGCGCCGCCTTCAATGTTTCGCGCACCCCGATCCGCGGCGCGCTGCAATTGCTGGCGGCCGAGGGCGTGATCAGCCCGCGCGAGGGGCGCGGCTATGTCCTGGCCAAAGCGGTACAGAACATTCCGGAAGTCGCTTCCGGCGAAGACGAAGAAGACACCGCCCTGTTCGCCGCCATGGCCGACGCCCGTGCGCGGGGCAAACTTCCCGACCAGTTCACCCAGCAGGAACTGGTGCGTCGCTTCGATGCGCGGCTGCCCAGCGTGATGCGGGTGCTGCGCCTTCTGGCCGAACTGGGACTGGTGGAGCGGCGGCCCGGCAATGGCTGGGGCTTCATCGCCGACAGCGCGCGGGTCCTGAGCGAAAGCTATGCCTTCCGCCGCGCACTGGAGCCGCAGATGCTGTTGCAGCCGGGGTTCAAGCTGGATCGCACCTGGTCGGACAAGACGCGCGCGGTTCATGAAAAGCTGCGCCGGAAACCCTGGCGGCCGGGCGACGGTGCGGACTTCCACGCCATCAATGCCGATTTTCACGAACAGCTCGCCCGTTGCAGCGGCAACCGCGCCATGCTCAAGGCGGCGCAGCAACAAAACCAGTTGCGCGATTTTCTCAGCGGCCAGTGGGACTATCCCATGGACCAGGTGCACGGCGCCATCGACGATCACCTGGAAATCCTGGCGGCGCTGGAAGCCGGCTATGCCGACAAGGCGGCGGCGCTGATGTTGCACCATCTCACCACCAGCGCGTCACAATCGCAGAAGGACAGCGCCGCTCAGTAAATGTCGCGGCGGTACAATCCGTCCTGGGTCATCTGGTCGAGCTTTTCCTGCCCCACGATGCCCAGCAGCGCGTCCTGTACGCCCGCCGCCATCTGCAGGCCGCCGCATACCAGGATGGAGGCGCCGCGATCGATCCAGCGGCGGATTTCATCGCCCTGTTCCGCCACCAGGTTCTGCACATAGCGTTTGGGCGAAGCGTCGCGCGAAAACACCAGGTTGGTCCTGGCCAGCGTGCCGTCCGCCTGCCATCCCTTGATGTCGTCGCAATAATAAAGATCGGTCTTTTCACCGCGCTCGCCGAAAAGCAGCCAGGCATCGCCCAGTTTCTTCGCCTGACGATGTTGCAGATGGGCGCGCAGCCCGGCCATGCCGGTGCCCGCGCCGATCAGGATCTGTGGGCCGTCCCCGGGCGGCTGGAAATTGGGATTGGGTCGCAGCCGCAGCTTGATCACCCCGCCGGGCTGCGCGATCTTAGTCAACCAGCCTGAACCCAGCCCCAGGCTGCCATCATCGCGCACGGCCTTCCTGACCAGCAACTCCATGCGCCCGCTTTGCGGCAGGGAGGCGATGGAATATTCGCGCGGCGGAAACCCTTCCAGCCGCTCCACCAGCCAGTCCAGCGCAATGCCTTCGACCTCGTGCGGACGCGGCAAGCGGCTATGGGCAATGATGTCGCGCAGGAACGTCCAGTAGCCGCGCCAGCGGAAACTCAGCTCGCCATTGAGTTTGTGCAAAGCGAGGAATTCGTCGACCGCCGCTTCGCTGTTGCGCGGCCAGATTTCCGCGATGTCGCCCGCCGTCCAGTTCAGATGCGCTGGGTCGCGCGGGGTGAGCGCGATGTGCCAGGTCTCGCCGCCCGCGCTACCCGGATTCAGCAGCCGGCGCTCGGCCAGGTACCAGTCCTGCGCCGGTCCGGGCATCAATTGTTCGACGCTGGTGGTGGCGCCCAGCCGGGTGATCTGCTCGCACCACCTTGTCATCGCCGCGATGTCGTCATCGCCATCGACGCAGATCACATCGAACAGCCGCCGGGCCTTGCTGGCCGCCAGCCAACGATCGAGGCTTTTGCCGAAACCGCAAAAGGTGGCGTCGTACTTGCGGTCGCCGCGCGCCAGCACGGCATAATTCAGTCCCTTGAAGACATGCGGCTGGGCCATCTGCTTGCGCTCGAAGGCCCGGGCCGAATCGGGCGCCTCGCCCGCGCCATAGGTGCTGGCGACGAGCAGCAGCGTCCCCGCCTCGGCGATTTCCTCGGCGCTCAGGCTGCCCAGCGCCGCCACCTTGACCAGGCTGGCCCCGGCCAGGGCATTGGCGGTGCGCCAGGCAATCGTTTCGGCGGCGCCGGTCTGGCTGGCGAATGCCACCAGAATCTTGCCGCCGGGCGCGGGCAACCGCCTGAAAAGGGAACCAAAGACCATAAGGGCGCACTAACACAGGCTCAGGCATGCGCGCAAACCTTGGTTTTCCCACGATTTTTGGGAGGGGCGGAACTTTTTTTGCTACCCGCCTGCCTCCTCGCGCGTTCCCTTGATCCAACGAATGACAGGCCTGGAGGGCCCACATGTCCGCCAATATCGTGATGATCCAGCCGCTGGTCGCGCTGATCTTCGGAATCCTGATTCTGATCCTGCCCCGGCTGCTGAACTACCTGATCGCGATCTATCTGATCTTCATCGGGCTCTCGGGCATGTTCCCCCAGTTTTTCGCCTTCACCACCGCAACATAGGCGCGCCGGCGACAGCCGCTGCGACCACAGCAAGGAGAATGTCATGACTGCCCAAAGCCCAAAAGCCAGCCCGCATGAAAAAATGCCGGAGCATCACAGCACCGACAAGCAGCCGCTGACCAAGGAAGAAAAGATCGACGCCCAGATGGAGGATTCCTTCCCGGCCAGCGATCCGCCTTCCTTCTCCGGCGGCAATCACATCATCGGCGCGCCCACCGACCGCGAAAGCGAGTCTCCCACCGCCGATGCGCCCGAAGTGGTGGCAGCGGAAAAGAAAGTCAAAACCGGCGACGCCAAAAAGCCGGGAACATACTGACTATTCGCATCTGGGTTCCCCGGGTTCCGCGCAAAGTGCCGGTATCTTTTGACTCCCCCTTAACCGCGCGGGGCCTAGCCTTGCGGACCTGGGGGCGGCACTCGGGAGTGAGCCGCTTATGAGACAAAGCAAACAGGGCGTGCATGTGATCGGACCGGATGGTTCGATCCTGACCAGCGCCAACCTGCCACCGACCAACCTCAAGCGCTGGGTCGCCCGGCGCAAGGCCGAAGTGATCGCCGCCGTCAAAGGCGGATTGCTGACCATGCCGGAAGCCTGTCGCCGCTACTCCCTTTCCAACGAGGAATTTCTGGAATGGGAACGGCATTATGAAAGCGAAGGGCTGGAAGGCCTGCGCGCCTCCGCCAGGCCGCTGCGCGGCGACGCCGGCACGCTGCACTAGCCGTTCAAGGCTTCCAGCACACCGGCTTCGGTGAGAATCTGCGGCAGGATCTGCGGCTTGGCGCTGCCGGGCGCATAATAGAGATAAAGCGGCACGCCGGAGCGGCCATTCTCTTTCAGCAGCGCGGTGATTTCCGGATTGCGGTTGGTCCAGTCGGCCACCATGTACACGACATTCTTCGCCGCGAAGGCACTCTGCACCGGCTCCTTGTTCAGCACTGCTTCCTCATTCACCAGGCAGGTAATGCACCAGGCGGCGGTTGCATCCACGAATACGGGACGTCCCTCGGTACGGTAGGATGCCAGCTTGGCGGCGGTATAGGCTTCGCCGCGCGCGGCCTGGGCCGCCGGCGCGGGCGCGGCGCCGCGAAGCTGGCTGACGCCCCAGAGCGCGACCAGCAATGCCATCACCGCCGCGATGATGCCCAGCGCGCGGCCGCGGGCACCAAGGTCGCGTGTCACGCTCCAGAGCCAGGCGGCCAGCGCCACGAAGATCATGGCCCCCGATATCAGGGCGACGCCGCGCGGTCCGGCCTGCTGCGCCAGAACCCAGACCAGCCAGGCCGCCGCCATATACATGGGAAAGGCCAGGAACTGCTTCAGCCGCAGCATCCAGGTGCCGGGCTTGGGCAGGAAGGACAGCGCACGCGGCCACACGCCCAAGAGGATAAAGGGCAGCGCGAAACCGATGCCCAGCGCCACGAACACCGCCAGCGCGGCCAGCGCATCCTGCGCCAGTGCAAAGCCAAGCGCCGCCGCCATGAAGGGCGCGGTGCAGGGCGCGGCCACCGCCACCGCGAGGACGCCAGTGAAGAAGGCGCCCAAGGGACCGCTTTTGCGCGTCAGGCCCTCGCCCGCTGTGATGCTGCCGACTTCGAACAGGCCCGAAAGATTGAGGCCCACCGCGAATACCAGCAGGGCGAAGCCCGCCACCACGATCGGGGACTGAAGCTGGAAGCCCCAGCCGATGCTGGCGCCGCCCTCGCGCAGCAGCAGCACCACCAGCCCCAGCGCCGCGAAGCTGACGACGGCGCCCAACGCATAGGAAAAGCTTTCGCGCCGGCCTTCGGTGCCATGCTGCGCCAGCGCCAGCGCCTTCATCGCCAGGATCGGCAGCACGCAAGGCATCACATTCAGGATCAAGCCGCCCAAAAGCGCGAACAGGATCGCCAGCCAGAGGGTGAGATCGCCCTCGGCCGCTACTGCAGGAAATTCGGCGGCCGGGACCGCGCCCGGCGAAGCGTTCACTTCCAGCGCCTGCACGGACTCGTCGGATGAGGACTTGATGACCAGCAGGCCTTCCAGCGGCGCGGCAACCTTGTTGCCGGGTGTCAGGCGCAGCACCAATCCGTCCTTGGCGTAACCGACCAGCTGGGGCGCGGGATTCTTGATTAGGCCGGGGCGGGCGGGAAAGAAATCGACGCTCTTGGGATGGGCCGCCACCAGGCCGGGCGCGGCGACATACAGATCGAGTGTCTGGCCCAAGGCACCCCCACTTCCAATCGAATACGTCATCTTCCAGGGTGAAGCCACCGGCAGCAGGGCGCGCGCCGCCGCGAAGTCCTTTGCGACCGCCGGATCGGGGGCGCTTGGCCCGACCAGCACGTCTATGGTCAGGGTTCTTTCTTCGGGAATGCAGATGTTCTTGCACACCAGCCAGCTGGCGGCGGCCTTGATCGTCACCGTCTCGCCCGCCTTGGCGTCGGCCGGGGCGGTGATCTTGCTCAAAAGCCAGAGCTTGCCCTCATAGCCGTAATCCATCAGCGGACCGACCGGTACGCGCATGGGGCGCGGCCACTGGATGGCATCGGCCTTCCAGCCCGCCGGCAGGGTCCATTCGATCACGGTGGGCGCGCCGGCATCGCCCGGATTCTTCCAATAGGTATGCCATTCGGGCGCGATCTGTTCTTCCAGCGCAATGGTGATGGCGCCGCCGGGGGCCACCGCCTTGTCCTCGGCGATCAGGCGCGCCTGGACCTTGGGGCTGTCGTCCTGCGCAAAGGCGGGCGCGGCGACCAGCAAGGCCAAAAGAAGAAAGAGACGTTTCATAGCCCTGCCCTATAGCCGTATCCCGTGCTATTCGCCAGTTACGGCAAATGGTTACAGGCAGGCTATGCGGATAACTGGGGGAAAATTGGGCGGACGGCGGCTGGTGACGCCCGAGGACGCCCGGGTGCGTCCCACCAGCGACCGCACCCGCCAAGCGATCTTCAACATGCTGCGCCACAAGGATTTCGGCATCGGCTTTGAACTGGAAGGCGCGGTGGTGGCCGACCTGTTCGCCGGCACCGGGGCGCTGGGGATCGAGGCTTTGTCACAAGGGGCACGCTGGTGCCTCCTGGTGGACGACAGCGCCGACAGCCGGGCGCTCCAGCGCGAGAATGTCGAGGCGCTCGGCCTGACCGGCGCCACCCGCATCTGGCGGCGCGACGCATGCGACCTGGGACCGCTGGGGCCGTCTGCGGGCGGGCCGTTCAACCTGGTGTTCATGGATCCGCCCTATCGCAAGAACCTGATCCCGCCCGCGCTCAAAAGCCTGAAGGACGGCGGCTGGCTGGCGGACAAGGCACTGATCATCGTGGAAAGCGATGCAGGCGAGGAGATTGATCTTGCGGGCTTTACGCTGCTGGATGAACGCGACTATGGCGAAACCAAGTTGCGCTTTCTGACCCAGGCTTAACCATTATTGTCATGCCCGCGAAAGCGGGCATCCATCTTCTAACCATGGATTCCCGCTTGCGCGAGAATGACAAAAATCACCGTCGCCCGAACAATTTCTCAATATCCGCCAGTTTCAATTCGACATAGGTCGGACGGCCGTGATTGCACTGGCCGCTATGCGGCGTGGCTTCCATCTCGCGCAGCAGCGCATTCATCTCGTCGGCATTGAGGCGGCGCCCGGCGCGCACGCTCATGTGGCAGGCCAGGGTGCCGGAGACTTCTTCCAGCCGTTCCTTGAGCGACAGCGCATTGCCGGTTTCCGCGATCTCGTCGGCCAGGTCGCGCACCAGCCCCTTTACGTCCAGCTTGCCCAGCATGGCGGGGACTTCGCGCACCACCACCGCATCGGGACCAAAGGCCTCGATCACCAGGCCCAGCTCGGCCAGTTCGGCGGCGCGTTCCGACACCCGCGTCACTTCGCTGGGGTCGAGGTCCACCACTTCGGGGATCAAAAGCGGCTGGCGCGCCACGCCGCCATTGGCCAGCGCCTTTTTCATCCGCTCATAGACCAGCCGCTCATGGGCGGCATGCTGATCAACGATGACAATACCGTCGGCGGTCTGGGCCACGACATAGGTTTCATGCAATTGCGCGCGGGCGACACCCAAAGGCGTGTCGGGTGCGGACTGGGCCGGCGCCTCTTCCATCCTCACCGACATCGGCACGCTGGCGGCATAAGCGGCCGGCGCTTCCCGCACGCTTGCTGTTTGAACGGGAGCGGCGGAAAAAATGTTGGGCGACTGGAACGGCGATGGCGACTGTCGCTGGAACGCCGCCAATGCGCTTCCTGCCACGGTGGTGGAGGCGCGGTGCCCTGCTTCACTCAGCGCGTGTTTCAAAGCTCCCACAATGAGTCCGCGCACCAGCCCGGCATCGCGGAAGCGCACTTCGCTCTTGGCGGGATGGACATTCACATCGACGAAATGCGGATCGCATTCCAGAAACAGCGCCAGCGCCGGATGGCGGTCCCGCGCCAGGAAATCGGCATAGGCGCCGCGCACCGCCCCCACCAGCAGCTTGTCGCGCACCGGGCGGCCGTTGACGAACAGGAACTGCATCGCGGCATTGGCGCGATTATAAGTGGGAAGCCCGGCATAGCCCGACAGGCTGACGCCTTCGCGCTGTGCCTCCACCAAGGCGGCATTGTCGCCGAACTCCCGCCCCATGATGCGGGCCAGGCGCGGCAGGCGCCCGTCCATCAGATCCGGTTCGGCGGCCAGGTCCAGCGCCCTGCGCCCGTCCAGGGTCAGCGTGAACGCAATGTCGGGCCGCGCCATCGCCAGCCGCTTGACCATGTCGGTGATGGCAAGGTCTTCCGAGCGCGAGGATTTGAGGAATTTCAGCCGCGCCGGGGTGGCATAGAACAGCTCACGCACTTCGGCGCGCGTGCCATGCTGGCCCGAGGCCCGAAACGCGGCGGGCATCGGTCCCTGCACCTTGCCGCCATCGACCCTGATCTCGGCCGCCTCGCCGTCCTTCGTCCGGCTGGCGAGCGACAACCGCGCCACCGCGCCAATCGAGGGCAGCGCCTCGCCGCGAAAGCCCATGGTGACGATATGCGAAAGATCGTCCTCGCCGCCGGCCACCGGCAGCTTGGAAGTAGCGTGGCGCTGGATCGCAAGACTGAGATCATCGGCGCTCATGCCGACGCCGTCATCTTCCACCAAAAGCAGATCGGCGCCGCCGCCCGAGGCGGCGATGTCGATGCGGGTGGCGCCCGCATCGATCGCGTTTTCCACCAGTTCCTTGATCGCGGCCGCCGGGCGCTCGACGACCTCGCCCGCGGCGATGCGGTTGACCGTGCCTTCCGAAAGTTGGCGGATTCTGCTCATGCGCCAAGCCTAGCAGCCATGCGGCCACGCGCGGCGCGGCGCCTGGTGTCCATCAACAGATTCAGGGTTTCTTGACGTCCTGGGGCGCCGTCACCGGCCCGGGAACGGGCTTTTCCGGTCCCGGCGCAGGCTGGGAAGCCGGCGCGGCGGGCGGAGTGGTGCCGGCAACCGGCGGCGCCGGACGCACCGGCGGGCGCGGGACCTGCGGCGCCGGGCGGCCGTCGGAGGGCGTGCCGGCGATCACCACCGTCAGCTTGGCCGGATCATAAAGCCGCTTGGCCACCCGCCGCACGTCGGCGATCGTCACAGCCTGGATCAGAGAATTGCGCCGCGCCACATAGCCGATATCCAGGTTCTGCCGCTGGAAGGTGCCGAGCTGGGCCGCCGTGCCGCTGTTGGACGCAAAGGCCATCGGGAACGAGCCCGTCAGATAGGTCTTGGCGTCGTCCAGTTCCTGCTGGGTGGGGCCTTCCTTGGCGAAGGTGGCCATCGTGTCCTTCACCACCTGCACCGTCTGGCGGACCGCATTGGCGCGGGTGGCGACCGAGCCCATCATCACGCTGGCCTTGCTGTAGGCGGTCAGCGAGGTGGATACGCCATAGGTCAACCCGCGCTTGACGCGCACTTCGTTGGTCATGCGCGAGGAAAAACCACCGCCGCCCAGGATGTAGTTGGCGACATAGCCGGGAATGAAATCCGGATCGTGCCGCATGATGCCCGGCAGGCCGAAGATAGCGGTTGCCTGGGGCACCGGCAGGGGCATGATGTGTACGCCGGGCCGGCCCAACCGCCCGATATTGGGCAGCGCCGGGGCGGGATGGTTGGAGACGGGACGGAAAGTGTCGGCCAGCAGCCTGGTCAGCGCCGTCTTGGTGATGTCGCCCGCCACCGCCACCTTCAGACCGTTCGTCACCCAATGCCGCTTGGCAAAGGCCTTGAGATCGGCCGCGGTGATGGACGAGACCGACTTGATGTCGCCCATGGTGGAATGGCCATAGGGATGGGCGCCGAAGAAGGCGCTGGCAAAGGCGCGCCCCGCAACGCGCGGCGGCTCGACCTGGTCCTGCTGCAGCGACTGGATGATCTGGGTGCGCACCCGCGCCAGCGCATCGGCCTCGAACCGCGGCCTGGTCAGCGCCATCTGCAGCAGGCGCATCGCCTCGGGAACATTTTCCTTGAGCGTGGTGATGGAGATCACCAGATGGTCGCGTTCGGCCCGCGCCGAAAAACCGATGGCGCGGTTGGCGATGGCTTCGTGGAAGGCCTTGGAGGAAAGATCGCCCGCGCCCTCGTCCATCATCGAGGCAGCGAACGAGGCCAGCCCCGGCTTGCCGGCCGGGTCGTAGGCCGAGCCCGCCGGCATCGAGATGTTGAAGGAAATGATCGGAACGGTGTGATCCTCGGCGAACCAGACGGTCGCCGTTTTTCCAAGATCGATATTCTCGATGGTGGCGGCCCGCGCCGGTAAGGCAGCAAGCAGCGCGAAGGCAAAAATGGAAAGCGCACGACGGATCACTTGGCGCCTCCCGGCATCAGATAGCCCGTCACCGCCTGGTTGCGCGACAGGCTCTGCGCCGCGCGGCGCACATTCTCGGCCGAAACGGCCCGGATGCGCGCCGGCCATTCATTGACGTCATCCACCGTCAGTCCGATGGTCAGCGCCTGGCCGTAGGCCATGGCCAGCGCCATCTGGCTGTCGCGGCGATAGGTGACCGATGCCACCAGTCCGGTCTTGGCGCGGGCCAGATCGACGGCCGCGGGCAGGTTGCTGCGGGTCGAGGCCAGCACCTGGTCAACCGCCTTTTCCAGCGCCTGCAGCGTCACGCCGGGGCGCGGCACGGCATAGACCGAGAATTCACCGGCGTCGCGGTTGTTGCCGTCATAATTGGCGCCCGCATCGCTGGCGAGTTTCTTCTGTTCCACCAGCACGCGGTACAGGATCGAGGTCTGTCCGACGCCCAGCAGCTGGCCATAGGTTTCCAGCGCCTGCGCCTGGCCGGGGCGCGCCTGGGAATAGGACGGCACGCGATAAAGACGCGAGAAAATCGGCACGCGCGCATCGGCGCGGGTGATGGTCATGCGGGTTTCGGCCATGCGCGGCGGCTCGGCGGCTTCGGAACGCGGCTCCAGCTCGCGCGCCGGCAGCTTGCCATAGGCGTCCTGCGCCATCTTGCGCACTTCCTCGGGCGTGACATCGCCCGCCACCACCAGGATGGCGTTGTTGGGCGCGTAATGGCGATTGTAAAAGCGCTGCGCCGAGACACGGTCGATGCGGCGGATTTCCTCGGCCCAGCCGATCACCGGACGGCCATAGGGATGGGTGAGATGCAGCGCGGCGCGCATCTGTTCGCTCATCAGCGACTGGGGATCGTTCTCCACCCGCATGCGGCGCTCTTCCAGCACCACGTCGCGTTCCGGGCCCACGCTGGCATCGGTCAGGATCAGGTTGGTCAGCCGGTCGGCTTCCAGCCGCATCACCAGCGCCAGCCGGTCCTTGGCGATCTGCTCGTAATAGGCGGTGTAGTCGTGGCTGGTGAAGGCGTTCAGCTCGCCGCCATTCTTGGCGACGATCTGGGAGAACTGGTCGCCCGGCACCGACTTGGTGCCGCGGAACATCATGTGTTCGAAGAAATGGGCGATTCCCGAAATGCCCGGCGGATCGTCCACTCCACCGACGCGAAACCACAACATTTGAGTCACAACAGGCGCGCGGTGATCGGGGATCACCAGCACCTGCATGCCGTTCTTCAGCGCGAACTGGAAGGTGTTGTTGCCGGTCTGGCGCGGGTTGACCGGAGGGGCGGCCGACAATTTGCTGCGGTCGCCCGACTGCCCCAGCGCCGCGAAGGGTGCGGCGGTGATCAGAAGCGCGGCGCAGAAGCTGGCGAGCTTAGAACCAGTCAAACCAGCCGCCACTGTCGTCTTTTTTGGGAGCGGCGGTCGTGGTGGGCTTGCGGCCACTGCGGGTGGTGCTCACGGCCGCATCAGCATTGACCGGGTTTCCGGTGTCGCGCGTGGCGCTGGCCCGCAGGATGCGGTCGGTGAAGCTGCGGTCGGCATTCTGCCGGGCGCGTTCCTCGGCGCTGAGACGGGCGCGCACGGCCGGATCGCTGTTCTGGGAACCGGCATGGGCCAGCAGCAGCTTTTCGGCCGGGCTGTAATTGCCGCGCATGCCGTTGGCCACGGTCTGGGGATCAGAATTGTTGAACAGCGCCTGCTGGGCGTTGCTGGACGGGTCCAGCGTGTTGGCGGGCGGCGCGCCCGGCATCGGCGGGCGCAGGTTGAAGTCGGGCGGAATCACCAGCGGCGCCTTGGTGGTGACGGCGAATTCGTCGGGCGATTTTTTCTGCAAGCCCGCCATATCGCGCACGGCGCTGCAGCCCGACAGGGCAAATCCGCACAAGGCCGCCACCAGGGCCGCGTTCAACCGTTTCATTTCAAACCTCATGGACCCGGTTCCGGCGGCGTTTCGGGCTTGACCACATCATAGATGATGGCAATGGCGCCCATGGTAATCGCCAGATCCGCAATGTTGAAAACATACCAGTCATACCCGAAGCCGTAAAAGTGGAAAAAATCCGCCACTTTCCCGTAGATCACCCGGTCGACCAGATTGTTCCCCAGGGCGCCCCCGATAATCAGGCCATAGCCGATGGCCAGGGAACGGGTGGTGGCGCGCCACAAAAGCCAGCTCAGCACGGCGACGGCGACCACCGACAGGCCGATCAGCAGGAAGCTGCCCAGCCGGCCCGAGGCCGGAAACAGGCCATAGGAGATGCCAGGGTTCCACACCATGACGAGATTAAAAAACGGCAAGACCGGGACATTTTCCCCGGGCCCCATCTGGGCGAAGCCCAGGCCATAGAGCATCACCAGCTTGGAACCCTGGTCGGCGGCAAGCGCCAGGATGGCGGCGATCAGGCCCACCTCACGCGGCGGCAACTTCGTCATGCGGGTACGCCCCTCTGCGCGGCGACCGCACCGGTGCAGCGGTTGCAAAGGTGAGTCGGCGCCTTCACCTCTTCCAGCACCATCCAGCAGCGGGCGCACTTCTCGCCTGTCGCGGCGGCGAACTTGGAAGCCCCCCCGGCGATGCCGGTCACGCCATAGAAATCACCCAGCTCGGCCGCCACTTCGACGCGGGCGCCGGAGGTGATGGCGATCTCGGCCAGGCTGACGGAATCGAACAGCGCCTTGTCGACCGGATCGGTGACATACAGCACCGGCGCGGCTTCCAGGCTGGAGCCGATATCCTTGTTGGCGCGGGCGACTTCCAGCACGCCGGTGACGACGCGGCGCAGCTCGCGGATGCGCGTCCACTTCCGGATCAGGTCGGGATCGGCCCAGGTCTTGGGCGCGGGCAGGAAATCGTTCAGGTGAACGCTTTCCTTCATGCCGAAGCGCAGGGTCCAGGCTTCCTCCATGGTGAAGCACAGGATCGGCGCGAACCAGGTGACGATGCGGCGGAAGATTTCGTCGGTGACGGTGCGGGTGCTGCGACGGCGGATGCTGTCCCTGGCGTCGCAATAGAGCGCGTCCTTGCGGATGTCGAAATAGAAGGCCGACAGGTCGTTGGTGCAGAAGTTGAACAAAGTGGAATTCACCAGTCCGAAATCGAACGCCTCATAGGCCTTGCGCACCGTGACATCGAGTTCGGCCAGCCGCGCCAGCATGAAGCGTTCCAGCTCCGGCATTTTCGCGTGCTCGATGCGTTCGCTTTCGTCAAAGGCCGACAGGTTGGCCAGCATGAAGCGGATGGTGTTGCGCAGCCGGCGATAGGCTTCGACATTGGCCTTGATGATGTCGTCGCCGATGCGCAGGTCTTCGGTGAAATCCGAATTGGCCGCCCAGAGGCGCAGGATTTCCGCGCCGTTCTTTTCCGCGATCACCTGCGGCGCCAAAGTGTTGCCCAGCGACTTGGACATTTTGCGGCCGTCCTTGTCGAGCACGAAGCCGTGTGTCAGCACGCCCTTGTATGGCGCCTGGCCGGTGGTGCCGACGCTTTCCAGCAAGGAGGACTGGAACCAGCCGCGATGCTGGTCCGAGCCTTCGAGATAGAGGTCGGCGCGCTCCGCCTTGGGCCAGTTGGGGTCGATGGGATTTTCCACCACGAAAACATGGGTGGAACCGGAATCGAACCAGACGTCGAGAATGTCGGTGACCTGTTCGTAATCGTCGGGGTTGCGACCCTGCCCCAAGAAACGCGCGGGCGGCGAAGTGAACCAGGCGTCCGCCCCTTCGGCTTCAAAGGCCTCCTCGATGCGCTTGAAGACATCCTTGTCGTTCAGCACCTGGCCGGATTTCTTGTCGACGAAGATCGCCAATGGCACGCCCCAGGCGCGCTGGCGCGACAGCACCCAGTCGGGCCGCGCCTCGACCATCGAGCCGATGCGGTTCTGGCCGCGCGGCGGATACCATTTGGTCTCGCCGATCGCCTGCATCGCCAGTTCGCGCAGCGTCTTGCCGTCATGGAACGGCTTATCCATCGCCACGAACCATTGCGGCGTGGCGCGGAAGATCACCGGCGCCTTGGAGCGCCAGCTGTGCGGATAGGAATGGCGCAGCGTGCCCTTGGCCAGCAGCTTGCCATGGACGATCAGTTCCTTGATCACCGCGCCATTGGCGTCGCCGTCCTTGCCTTCGGGCGTCAGGATGCGCTTGCCCGCGAACACCGGCACATGCGGCGCATAGGAGCCGTCCGGCTGCACCAGGCTGAAGGCATCCGGGTTCTTCGCGGGATAGTCGCGGTCCGCACCCACCATCAGTTCAAAATCGTCCTCGCCATGGCCCGGCGCATTGTGGACAAAGCCGGTGCCGGTATCGGCGGTGACGAAAGCGGCCGGCAGCACCGGCACCTCGAAATTGTAGCCCACGCTGCGCAGCGGATGGGCCGCCACCAGGGTCCCCAGTTCCTCCGCCGGCACCGTGCGCACGCGGCTGATCATCATCTTGGCATGCTTGGCGACCTGTTCGGCCAGCGTGTCGGCCAGCAGCAGGTGTTCGCTGGCGCGAGCAAGACTGCCGTCGCTGGCGTCCGCAACTTCATAAAGCCCGTAGGAGATTTCCGGCGAGAAGGCGATGGCCCGGTTGCCCGGAATGGTCCAGGGCGTGGTGGTCCAGATCACGATGAAGGTGTGCGCCAGTTCCGGCGACGACTTCACCAGCGGGAATTTGACATAGATCGTAGGCGACTGCTTTTCGTGATACTCGACCTCCGCATCGGCCAGCGCGGTCTTTTCCACCGGCGACCACATCACCGGGCGGAAGCCGCGATAGAGCAATCCATTCTCCACGAACTTCATCGCCTCGCGGGCAATCGCCGCCTCGGCCTTGAAGTTCATGGTGGTGTAGGGATGGGCGAAGTCGCCGATCTGGCCCAGGCGCCGGATCTGCTCGCGCTGCACGTTCAGCCAGTGGCCGGCGAACTTGCGGCATTCGCGGCGCAGTTCGTCCTTGGGGATTTCGTCCTTGTTGCGGCCCTGGGCGCGGAAGGCTTCCTCCACCTTCCATTCGATGGGAAGTCCGTGACAATCCCAGCCCGGAACATAGGGCGCGTCCTTGCCCAGCATGCCCTGCGAGCGGACCACGAAGTCCTTCAGGATGTGGTTGAGGCCGGTGCCCGAATGGATGTCGCCGTTCGCATAGATCGGGCCGTCATGCAGCACGAACATCGGGCGGCCCTTGGCCCTGGCCCGCAGCTTTCCGTACAAGTCCATTTCCGCCCAGCGCGCCAGCCATTTGGGCTCGGCCTCGGGCAGGCCCGCCTTCATGGGAAAGTCGGTGGCGGGCAGGAACAGGGTCGCCCGGTAATCGGGCGATTCGGCGGACTTTTCAGGCTTTTCGGTGCTGTTTGTCATGGGGGTGACCGCTTCTAACAGGGGGCCCCGGAACCGTCCAGCCAGAGGCTGCTAAGGGGTTTTGGCGAGGATTTCCCGGGCCTTGGCGGCGTCGGCAGCGATCTGGGCGATCAGCGCCTCCAGGCTGGGGAATTTGGCTTCGGCCCGGATCCAGCGCACCAGCTCGACCGAGAGATACTTGCCATAGAGATCGCCGTCGAAATCGAACAGATGGGTTTCCATCAGCGGCACGTTCACCTGGTACATGGGGCGGATGCCGAAATTGGCGACGCCGTCATGGCGCGACACCACCTTGTCATTGTCCAGGATGTTGACCCGCACCGCATAGACCCCGAAGGCCGGCGCCAGGCAGTGGCCCAGATGCATGTTGGCGGTGGGAAAGCCCATGGTGCGGCCCCGGGCATCGCCATGCTCGACGCGGGCCTCCACCGCCCACCAATGGCCCAGCAGCCGCGCCGCCTCTTGCGGCTTGGCGTCTTTCAGAAGCTGACGGATCAGGGTGGAGGAAATCTTCTCGTCGCCGGCGGCCGTGACGGTATCGAAGGCGGTGACGGTGAAGCCCTCCATCTCGCCCATATAGGACAGCGCCGCCAGGTTTCCGGCGCGGCCCTTGCCGAACTCGAAATCATGGCCCACCACCACGCCGCTGATGCTTAAGGAATCGAGCAACACGGTCTGCACGAAATCCTGCGGCGTGCGGCTTGCCATTTCGGCGTCAAAATTCAGGGCGAACAGCGCGTCCACGCCCAGCTCGGCCAGGAGCCGCGCCTTGGCGCGCAGCGGCGTCAGGCGGAACGACTGCACGTCGCTCTCGCCGCGAACGCTGCGGAAATATTCCTGCGGATGGGGCTCGAAGGACAGCACCGCCAGCGGCGCCTTGCGCGCTTCGGCCTGCAGCTTGGCTTCGGCGATCAGGGCGCGATGGCCCCGGTGCACGCCATCGAAATTGCCGATCGCCACCACCGCGCCGCGCAGGCTAGCCGGCACATCGTCGAAATGGCGGAATATCCTCAACGTCAGTCTTTCGCCGCGGGCCGGCGCGGCGCCAGCACATGGGCTTCGGATTCCAGCACCAGCCGGTCATCCACCTTGCAGACGCAATCCAGCACCACGGCACGGCCGTTGATCTCGCGCACGGTGGCGGTGGTGGTGACGGTGTCGCCGATCCGCACCGGTGTCTTGAAGACGATGCTGGCCGACAGGAAGATCGAACCGTCGCCCGGCAGCTTGGTGCCCAGCAGGGCCGAGATATAGCCGATGGACAGCGCGCCATGCGCCACCCGGCCGCGGAACACGGTCTTGCGCGCGAACTCCTCGTCGAAATGCACCGGGTTCATGTCGCCGGTGGCTTCGCCGAACGCCTGGATGTCACGCTCGGTGACGGTGCGCACGGTCTGGGCCGACATGCCGGGCTTGAGTTCGTCGAGATACACGCTGGTCATGGCATTACCATTTCAGGGCACGGGTAACGGTGGCGGCATGCGCCCCGTACCGCGCGAACAGGGCGGCGAGATGTTCGGGAGTATAAGGCGTGACATCCTCGCCATGAACCCCGTCGGCGATGAATAGCACGTCCAGGCCCGCGGCATTGGCGCCCCTTATATCGGTCACCAGCCCATCGCCCACCGCCAATGGCTTTTTTGGGTTACCGGCTGCGGCCAGGGCGGCAGCGTAAACGGGAAGGTGCGGCTTGCCGTAATAGACCACCTGCCCCCCGAGCGCTTCGTACGCCTGGGCCAGGGAGCCCGCGCAATAGAGCAGCCTGGGCCCGCGATGCACCACCAGGTCGGGATTGGCGCAGAGCATCGCCAGCCCGCGCGCCTTCATCGCCCCCAGCACACCGGCATAGTCGGCGACCGTTTCGGTCATGTCGTCGACCAGCCCGATGCACAGAGCGATGTCGGCCTGTTCGATGCCGGTGCGGCGGATGTCGAGCCCTTCGATCATGGGAAGGTCGCGGTCCGGCCCGATATAATAAAGTGCCAGCGGTCCGGCCGCGCTGCGGCGGGCCAGCTCGTCACGGGTGGCACCGCCCGAACTGACGATGGCGTCATAGCAGTCCGCCGGCAGGCCATAGCTGGCGCACTGGGCGGCGACTTCTTCGGGGACGCGCGGGGCGTTGGTCAGCAGCACCACCGGCCCATGCTTCTCCCGGAAGCGCATCAGCGCGTCGGCGGCGGCGGGATGATGGCGCGCGCCGTCATGGACCACGCCCCAGACATCGCAGATCAGGGCGTCATGGCCGGAGGCTATTTCGGAAAGTCCGGAAATCAGGCGGGGAAGCGGCATAACGGGCAACGGGTCGCACGGCGACCGCGAGCCGTCAATGCCGCAAAATCAACCCGCCTTCTTAAAGGGAATAATCGCGGCCGGTTCCAGCGCGCTGATGGGTTTGAGCGAATCCTCGCGCACCGCGCGCGGTTCGCCGAACAGATAGCCCTGGGCATAGTCCACGGCATAATCCAGCAGCTGCACCACGGTCTTTTCGTCTTCCACCCGCTCGGCGATCAGGTTGAGGCCATGGCGGGTCAGCAGCTTCTTGAAGTCTTCGGCGGCAACATAGGCGCCCGCGCCGGTCATGCCGCGCGTCAGGGTGTTGGACCGGACTTTCAGGTGACGGAAGCCGATGGCCTTGAGGCGCAGGAAATCCAGCTTCAGCGATTCGACATGGTCCATGCTGAGCGCAAAGCCCATGGTGGCCAGCGAGGTGAGGTTCTTTTCGCCCTCGATGCCGGCCTGCATCACGGCATCCTGGCTGAATTCGAAAATGATCTGGCCCGCCAGGTCGCGGTTGGTCTGCATGTATTCGATGAACTGCGGGAAGAATTCCTTGTCGGCCAGGGTCTCGCCCGAGATGTTGCAGAAGATTCCGATGTCGCGGCTTTTCTGGGTCAGGCGGCGCACGATCTGCACGCAGCGGAACAGCAGCAGATTGTCCACCACCGACATCAATCCGGCCTGCCCGGCCACCTGCATATACTGGGCGGGCATGATGACATCGCCATTCTCGGCGCGCAGGCGCGAGAGCGCCTCGTAATAGCGCAGCTTGCGCTGCGGCAGGCTGACGATGGGCTGCAGGTAGAGGTCAACGCGGTTTTCCTCCAGGCTGGAGCGAATGGTCTCCAGCAGTTCGCCCTTTTCGCCCAGGGTATTGAGATAGGCGGTCGCCGGGCCACGCTGCGCCTTCTGCACCGGCGCGGGAACGGCGGCGGCGGCGGTGCGCGAAATCTTGCCGGCGAAGTCGCGCATCAAGGTCTCGAGCACTTTCAGTTCGGCGACGATCTTCTTGCTCTGGCTCGAGGTACGTTCTTCGATCAGCCCGCCCAGATCGCCCAGCCGCGAACGCGTCTCGTGCAGGGCGGTCTCGAATTCCAGGTGACTCTTGCGCAGGTGCGCCAGTTCGCGGGCGATGGCGCGCTTGTCGCGGCGGCGGGTGAAGCCGGCCACGACCTGCTGCACCGAGATGAACCCCACGATCCCCGACAGGATGGCCACCGGCCAGCCGGTGAACAGCGCCAGCGCCGCCGCCAGCGTGGCGCAGGCGAAGAACACGCTGAGGGACAACAGGGCCTTGGTGACGGCGGAGATGCGGTCGGTCATGACGGCGATTCTGCCGTCAGGGCGTTTCCAATTCCTTAACCACGAAAATCCGGCGGGAGACGCCTCCCGCCGGTTAAGAGAAGGTTAATTGCTGGCGATGCGAACCACCACGCGGCGGTTCTTGGCCTCGTCGACCGAATCCGGGGTGGCGATCGCCAGCTCGCTTTCGCCAAAGCCCTTGGGCGTGATGCGCCCGGCTTCGACGCCATTGCTGGCCAGTTCGCTGGCCACCGCCTGCGCGCGCGCTTCGGAAAGCTTCTGGTTGTAGGACTTGCGCCCCATCGTGTCGGCATAGCCGTTCACTTCGACCGGCGCGGCGCCCCGGCGCTTGGCGGCGCCGGCGATGGCTTCCAGGATCTTGTGACCCGTGGGCAGCACCTCGGCCGAGTCGGTGGCAAAGAGGAGATGGTTGGGCACGGCATATTCAATGCGGTCGGCTTCGCGCGTGGAAACATAGGGCGCGATGTCGGGGGCGGCGGCGGTTCTGGTCTGTTGGGCACAGGCGGACAGCAAGGCCACGCCGAGCAGCGCAGGAACAAGGGTTCGGTACATTCGTCATCTCCTCAAGAACGCGCCCGAGCCCAAGGCCATGAGGATGCCCAAAGATGGCGAATTGCGGGCGGGAACTTGATCGTTCCACGGCTTGCACAAACGAAAGCCCCGGTCTTTCAACCGGGGCTCCCGCTCACGCTCCACTTAAAGTTTAGTCCCGGTTGCGCCGGCCGCGTCCTTCGCCGTCACCACGGCCGCCGCCGCGATTGCCCCAGTTGCGCCCGCCGCCCTGCGGCTGCGGCGCGGCTTGCTGGGGTGCGGCCTGTTGCTGGGCCGCCTGGCGCTGACGCCATCCACCGCCGCCGCCCGACTGCTGCTGCTGCGCGAAGTTCTGGCCGCCGTTGCGCTGACGCCATCCACCACCGCCGCCGAAGGAACGCTGTTGCTGCTGCGGCGCTGCGAAAGTCTGCTGCTGGGGCGCGGCAAAGGTCTGCGGCGTCTGCTGGCTCTGGAAGCTGCGCTGGCGATAGCCGCCACCGTTCTGACCGAAGCCCTGGCGGTTGCTCCATTGCGAGCGCACATCATTGCCGCCGCGGAACGACTGGCCGCTGCTATTTGGCGAGAAGCTGCTGCGGCCGCTGTAATTGCGCTGCTGGCCATAGCTGCGCTGGCGATAACCATTGTTGTTGCCGCGATAGGCATTGCGATTGCCATAGCCGCCGCGATACCCGCGATTCTGCTGGTACCAGCTGCGGCCCAGCGCACGGCGGAAGTTGCCGCCGCGATACTGCGAGCTGCGCCAACCGCCACGGATCCAGAACTGACGGCCGCCGCCCCAGTCGCGATAATAGAGCGGTCCGGTCAGCCAGCTATTGTCGTAATAGACCTGGCCGTCATAGATCGGCAGATCGTAATAATCTTCCGGACAGCCATACTCGTCGCAATAGCCCATGCCGTATTCGTCGCCGCCATATTCGCCATAGGCGCCGTAAGCACCGTCGGCATACTGGTCATAGCCGGGATCGTAACCCTGGTCGGCATAGCCCTCGTCATAGCCGCCGCCATAAGGGTCCTGCTGATAAGGCTGCGCGGTCGCGGGCATGGCGGCGAACGCACCGGTCACACCGAAGGCGAAGATGGCCGCTTTGGCAAAAGTCTTCATGTCGTTTCACTCCGCTGAGCCCGCCGCATCCATGGGCCTTGCGCGATGAGTCGCGCTTGATGATCAAAATGGGGCACCCGCGCTGAACCCAGTCTGAACGGATTAAGACAGGTTCCACGCAAACAAAAACGGCGCCGGAGATATCCGGCGCCGTTTTCAGTTCAGATCGCTATGCGCTTACCAGCGGCCGCGGCCACCGCGATAGCCGCCACGGTATCCACCGCGATATCCGCGGCTGTAGCCGCCGCGATAGCCGTAGTTGCTGCGATAGTAGCCGCCGCGATAACCGCCGTAATAGCGCGGGCGATAGCCGTAGCCATAACCGCGATAATAGGGACGCGGCGCGTAGTAGTAAGGGTCGTAGTAGGGATAGCCGCCGTAATAGCCGGCATAACCGTAACGCGGGGCGTAGCCACCATAGCCATAGCCCGGATAGCCGAAGTCCAAACCGATCGACACCTGTGCCGCGGCGGGGGTACTGACGGCGACGCTGCCGGCGGTGCCGAGGCCCGTCAGCATCAGCGCTCCGAAGACGAATTTCGCAAACTTGTTCATCTGGTCACTCCTTTGATCTCACGCAGTCTTCCCCTCTGCTGATGGGGAGTTTGAGAAGGTCTGGCTGAACCTCAGATGAACAACGTTAAGCCAGCTTTCACGTTGCGGCGAGAGTTCCAAAAGCGCCAAAAAACCCCTCCCCTGCTGCACCGCAAAATCCGGGTCGGGCTTGACCGGGGGCCCCCACCTTCCTAAATACGGGTCGCGGTCATTGGCACTCAACCCGTGTGAGTGCTGCGACCTTACAAAAACCCAATAAGTTCAATAACTTAAGAAAGAGGATTCCAATGAAATTCCGTCCGCTTGGCGACCGCGTCGTGGTCCGCCGCATCAAGGAAGATCAGAAGACCGCTGGCGGCATCATCATTCCCGACACCGTCGCGGAGAAGCCCCAGGAAGGCGAGATCATCTCGGTCGGCCCCGGCGCGATCGACGAAAAGACCGGCAAGCGCACCCCGCTGGAAGTGAAGGCCGGCGACTATGTGCTGTTCGGCAAGTGGTCGGGCACCGAGGTCAAGCTTGATGGCGAGGAGCTCCTGATCATGAAGGAGAGCGACGTCATGGGCGTGCTCGAAGGCAAGAAGGCCAAGAAGTAGCCGCCTCGCCTTACTGACCCAACAAATCCAAGAAACAGAATTCAGGAGACTTAGAATATGGCTGCCAAGGACGTGAAATTCGGCGCCGACGCCCGCGAGAAGATGCTTCGCGGCATCGACATCCTCGCCGACGCCGTGCAGGTGACGCTGGGCCCCAAGGGCCGCAACGTCGTGATCGACAAGTCGTTCGGTGCCCCGCGCACCACCAAGGACGGCGTGACGGTCGCCAAGGAAATCGAGCTGGCCGACAAGTTCGAGAACATGGGCGCCCAGATGGTGCGCGAAGTCGCCAGCAAGACCAATGACATCGCCGGCGACGGCACCACCACCGCCACCGTTCTGGCCCGCGCCATCGTGCGCGAGGGCAGCAAGTCGGTTGCGGCCGGCATGAACCCGATGGACCTGAAGCGCGGCATCGACCAGGCGGTGGAAGCCGTCGTGGCCGATCTCAAGAAGCGCGCCAAGAAGGTGAAGTCGAACGACGAGATCGCCCAGGTCGGCACCATCTCGGCCAACGGCGACAAGGAAGTCGGCGACATGATCGCCAAGGCGATGGCCAAGGTCGGCAACGAAGGCGTCATCACCGTTGAGGAAGCCAAGGGCCTGGTCACCGAGCTGGACGTCGTCGAAGGCATGCAGTTCGACCGCGGCTATATCAGCCCCTACTTCATCACCAACCCCGACAAGATGATTGTCGAACTGAACGATTGCCTCATCCTGATCCACGAAAAGAAGCTCACCAGCCTGCAGCCGATGCTGCCGGTGCTGGAAGCCGTGGTGCAGTCGGGCCGTCCGCTGCTGATCATCGCCGAGGAAATCGAAGGCGAAGCCCTGGCCACCCTGGTGGTCAACAAGCTGCGCGGCGGCCTCAAGGTTGCCGCCGTCAAGGCGCCGGGCTTCGGCGACCGCCGCAAGGCCATGCTGGAAGACATCGCCATCGTCACCGGCGGCCAGGTCATCAGCGAGGACATCGGCATCAAGCTTGAGAACGTCAAGCTGGACATGCTGGGCAAGGCCAAGACCGTCAAGATCGACAAGGACAACACCACGATCATCGACGGCGCCGGCAAGAAGACCGACATCACCTCGCGCGTCGCCCAGATCAAGGCCCAGATCGAAGAGACCACCAGCGACTATGACAAGGAAAAGCTGCAGGAACGCCTGGCCAAGCTGGCCGGCGGCGTTGCGGTGATCCGCGTCGGCGGCGCCACGGAAGTCGAAGTCAAGGAGCGCAAGGACCGCGTCGATGACGCCCTGAACGCCACCAAGGCTGCCGTCGAAGAAGGCATCATCCCCGGCGGCGGCACCGCCCTTCTCTACGCCGCCAAGGCGCTGAAGGACCTGACCGGCGACAATGACGACCAGACCCAGGGTATCAACATCGTGCGCCGCGCGATCCAGTACCCGCTGCGCCAGATCGTCAGCAATGCCGGCCAGGAAGCCAGCATTGTCGTCGGCAAGCTGCACGACCAGAAGTCCAACACCTTCGGCTACAACGCCCAGACCGGTGAATATCAGGACTTCATCGATGCCGGCATCGTTGACCCGGCCAAGGTTGTCCGCGTGGCCCTGCAGAACGCCGCCTCGGTGGCCGGTCTGCTGATCACCACCGAAGCCATGATCACCGACCGTCCCAAGAAGGACGCCGGCCCGCAGATGCCGGGCGGCGGCGGCGGCATGGGCGGCATGGGCGACATGGACTTCTAGTCCAGACGTTCAATCGTCATACGGATGCAAAAGGCCCGGCGAGTGATCGCCGGGCCTTTTTGTCAAATACTGAAACAGCGATAAGGTCACAAAAACAACAACGCGCGGGGGTTTGGCGATGTTAGGTCCGGTCATTGAAAATACTGGCATTTGGAAGCGCGGTCTTTGTAAGAATGATGGGCCCAGCGAGCTAGAAGATCAAAAGGAACGCCTCCGCGTAGTTCTCTCCAAGTTTAGAGAAAGATCTGCGCTACTTACTGCACGTATCGCCACACAATTTCCCGCTCTAACAATTCATGACGTCACGCACCTTGATGCACTATGGGAAACAGCAGACTTAATTCTTGGCGAAGGGTACCCGCTCAATCCCGCTGAGACGTTCGTACTTGGTGGCGCCATCTTGCTCCACGATGCCGCACACTGCTTTGAAGCTTATGAAGGGGGCAAAGAAGCAGTTCGTAAAACTTTGGAGTGGCGCGACGCATTTGCAAGCGAGCGCGCCGCAAAGCCAGATTCTGACATGGTCGCATCAGAAGAATCCGCAGATTTTACCGCGATACGACTATTACATGCGAGGCAGGCTGAGCAACTTGGAAGCAAGAGCTGGCGCAACCAGATCAATGGCGAAGACTTTTTCCTTATCGAAGACGTCGAGTTAAGACAGCGCTATGGTGTTATCATCGGGCAAATAGCGGCCAGCCATAATTGGAGCATTCGAGGATATAGCCTCAAAGTTTCGATCGCAGATTAATGCTCCGGGCGGGTGGCCCAGCGGGTGGCGCATCGACCCTATCAAAATCGCATGCATATTGCGGTGTGCCGATGCAGCTCATATCGATGAAAGAAGGGCGCCTGACTTTCTGTTGGCACTCCTTCGCCGCAGCGGCGTCTCCCTTGATCACTGGAAAGCACAAAATTGGCTTACAAAAGCAGACATCGACCAATCAGACGCGCGTGGTGAAAGCTTATTGATAACATCAACACGCGCCTTTTGCCGGGAAGATAGCTCGGCCTGGTGGATTGCTTACGACGCGATAGCTGTCTTAGACGCAGAAATACGCGCAGCGAATGCCATGCTCAAATCTCGCCCTCAAAGTATTTCTAGTCCCCCGTTTAAAATCCGGCAAGTTACTGGCGCCAATTCACCAGACGAATTGGTGCGCCACATAGAGGTGACCGGCTGGACACCTACCTTAGCAAAAATTCACGTAGGCAACATCGAGCACTTAGTAAAAACGCTCGGCGGGCAGCAACTTTACGGAGAAGATGAGGATGACTTCGCAGTCGTAGCGAGAGAACTGATTCAAAACGCGCGAGATTCGATAGCGGCTCGACGTGAGCTACACCAAGACTTCAAAGGGAAAATCACACTCCGCATAAAATCTCGCGAGGAACAGACTCTTCTTGAAGTAATCGATGATGGCGTCGGAATGTCCCAACGCATATTGACAGGGCCGCTACTGGACTTTGGCACATCATTTTGGGCTACTGAGTTAGTGAAATCTGAATTTCCCGGGCTCAAGTCATCAAAATTTCGCGCCGTCGGAAAGTTTGGCATCGGCTTTTATTCTATTTTTATGATCGCCTCAAAAGTGCAGGTTTCCAGCAGACGTTTCGAAGCAGGGCTTCAAGACGTGGTCACTCTGAGCTTTGATAACGGGCTATCGCTCCGACCAATACTATCCAAAGGGACACCGACCGCCTTTAGCACTTCGGACTCTACTAAAGTGACATGCCTCTTACCTGGTCCAATCTCTTATTACAGAGAAAGAGATGTATATCGCGATTCTAAAATCCCGCTTCAAAAGTACCTGGCTAGAATAACCGCCGGGCTGGATGTCCTAGTGGAACTGCAAATTGAGGACGAGGATCCTACGACGGTTCATAAACCAATCGTAGAAATCTCTGAAAAGGATGAAATTATAGCTTGGTTAAACGATCTGGGCATCTATGAACCTGGCGAAGCAATGGCCGACTACTTGGCATCCAACTTCGACAGACTCCGCAGAGTGTATATCGATGACCGAATCGTAGGCTTCGCGGCCATTTCAGATGTATCTCGCTGGGACATCACCTGCGCCGTGAATACGATAGGCGGTTTAACAAACGAGATTCACAGATTTAACTCATCCTTCTTAGGGTTTTTGGATCACAAGCCGACGTCTGCAAAACGAGACGCTGGCAGAAAACTGACCGACCCAGAGTTCATTAACTGGGGCAAAGAGCAGATCGACATTCTTAAGAAGAAATCTGCCGGCCCGAAACAATGGTGTTGGGTGGGTAACAACTTGTGCGACTTAGGTCTGGACCCAATTTCGATCCTTGTTTCTCAAATAGAAATAAACGGACAGATCAAGGATTTATCCCTGTCAGAAATTTTTCAGCTACTCCAAACATCCAGACTTGCGATCGCGAAACGGGCAGACATGGGTTATATGGACAGCTTCTCTCCTCGCGATAAAATCCAGTGCACTCACCCGCTTTATCGCCCGATTGCTACTGGCATGCTCACAAATTTAGAGTTTTGTGACGGTGAACCAGCAGACCAGTACAGTTTCATCGGGTGCCTAAAGCGTTTTGTTAATGCTCAAGGATTTGATTTAGTGATTGAGACTGAGAAATCTGATTCCGCAGAAAATGAGGAGGAAATTGTAATTTTACTCCTTTCTGCGAAGCCTAAAACGGCCGCATAAGCTAAATGTATTATATAGAGAGCTGAGATCGTCGTTCCAGTCAGAAGATCGTCTGCTGTCAGAACGAAAGAGCTTTTAAGCGATTTCTCCGGAAGATCGTGATAGCAATCGACAGCCACGCGTCTAGTTTGTGTTGCCCAGGCCCATAGTTTGACTAATAATCACCTGGAACGAAGCAAGCGGCGGCGATGGTTCGAAGGGTTGCGGGGCTCCTGATCGCATTGGGCTTCCTGACATTTGCATTCACTCTGAAGTCGGTCGCGGAACCTGCGGTGCCGGCGGTGAAGCCGCTTAGCCAGAGCGTCAAAAGTTCCACGGCCAAGAAACCCGCCGTCCAGAAGAAGCAGGCTGTCCGCAAGAAAGCCACCCGCAAGGCCACCGCGCGCAAGGCCAAACCCATCCCGTCCCTGGCCATCGTCACCAAGCCGCCGAACGACGCGCCCGACTTCGATTTCACCGACCGCATCACCCAGGCGCAGGCACTGGCCGCCAGGGCACCGGCTTTGCCCGGCGACATGGTGGTGGACGGGAACAACCTCTCCCGCTTCGTCTGGACCCTGGTGGTGGGCAAGCGCACCGGCCCGCTCACCGTCGTGCGGATGGACCAGAAGGGCAACAACGATCGTGGCCTGAACATCACCTGGCGGCTCGACAATTTCCTCAACACCCGCTTCCAGGTCGCGGACGGCTACATCGTCTTCGCCCAGCGCCGCCCGGTGCGCAGCAATGGCGGCTGGGAGCCCGCCGTCTATACCGCCTACGCGCCCGAGCTCGACACCGCCAAGATGCGCGCCCACGGCATGGAGTATCTCAGGCTCCAGGAGCGGCGCTCGTACAACTACCTGACCAGCCATGACGTGAGGAGCCGCGTCGCGCCCGAGGAAACCGTGGCCGCGACCATCCCGCGCTCCATGGTGCTGCGGTTGATGATCACCGAGCATATCGACCCGGCGCGCATGAAATATGTCGGGATCGAGCAATGCATCCACGAGGTGCTGATCACCGTCGCCGCCAACCGCGAAAAGGCCTATGCCTATGCCCGCTCCAGCGCGGGCGCGCTGGGCATCGTCCAGTTCATCGAGCCCAGCTATCACATGGTGCGCGAGAACTACCCCAGGGCGCCGCTGGAGCCGCATTTCGACACCGCCATGCGCGACCAGCGCAATGCCGTGATGGCCTCGGTGCTGCACATGGACCTGCAGCTGGCGCACCTGCCGGCCGATTACCTGAAGCGCTTCACCGACTCCACCTACCACCTCACCGCCTTCCTGGCCGCCGGCTACAACCGCAACGTGGTCCGGGTGGTGCGCACCTATCGCAAGACCCGGACCTTTACCGGCGGCGACGTCAGCTACGAGAACAAGATGTATGTGCGGGTCCAGGACTGGGTCGGCAGCTATCTCAAGCGCAAATACGACATTTCCTGACCCCTGCCCCCGGTTGCGTAAGAGTTCCGTGTCTGTCTCAATAGCCGCAAAACAAGGGCTGTGGGGGCCGCCCCCTGCGCCCACACAAGGGGAAAGCACATGGATCAGGATCGCCGCAGCATGATCACGGGGCTCGGGCTGGGCGCGGCCGCGCTGGCCGCGAGCACCAAAGCCCAGGCGCAGTCGCGCGGGCCCGGCAAGCCCACGGGCCAGCGCCCGCTGAAGGGCATCGACATCACCAACATCGTCACCCCCACCGGCCTGGGACTGGGCGTGAAGACGGCGCGCGGCGTGCTGGACGTCGCCGGGGTGGAACGCGACCGCAAGATCGGCCTTCCCACCAGGGCCATCGACGTGATCGAGGGGCGCGGCAACCTCGAGGCCCTCAGCCTGCTGCTGGCCAATGGCGCGGCGGGCGCCCCGGCCGCCCACATCATTCCCGAAGCCCAGGTGCGCTTCGGCAACATCATCGAGAACCCCGGCAAGATCCTGTGCGTCGGCCTCAACTATGCCGCCCACGCGGCGGAGGGCGGCAGCAAGCCGCCGAAGGAACCGATCATGTTCAGCAAGTTCAACAGCGCGCTGAACCATCACAACGGCACCATCCCGGTCAGCAAGTCCACCGCGCCGCCCAAGTGGGACTATGAGGCCGAGCTGGTGCTGGTGATGGGCAAGGGCGGACGCGACATCCCGGAGGCCGACGCGCTGAACTATGTCTATGGCTATGCGTCCGGCAACGACTTCACCAACCGCGACCTGCAGCGCCGCTCGGCCCAGTGGCTGCTTGGCAAGAGCACCGACGGTTCGGGCCCGTTCGGCCCCTGGCTGGTCAGCGCCGACCAGGTGGACGTCAACAACCTGGACATGAAGATGCTGGTCAACGGCGAGGTCCGCCAGAGCACCAACACGCGGCTGATGATCTTCACCTGCGCCCAGATCATTTCCTATTGCTCGAAGGCCTTCGCGCTGAATGTGGGCGACGTGATCTTCACCGGCACCTGCGAGGGCGTGATCAGCGGCTATCCGCCCGAAAAGCAGGTCTGGCTCAAGCCCGGGGACAAGATGGTGACCTCGATCGAGAAGATCGGCGACCTCCACGTCACCCTGACCTGATCGCCCTTACCCCAGCGCCGCCTGGATATCCGAAATCGGCGCCCTGGTAAGCGTTTTGCCCAGCTCTGCCGTCAGCCGCTGGAGCACCTCCTTGTGCAACAGCGGGCGGATCTGGCCAAGGGTTTGCGGATCGGCGATGAGGACCAAGGCGGCGAAATCGCCGCTATGGGCGCGGCGATAGAGTTCCTTCGCCAGCTGTTTGGCAAAAGTGGCCTCATCGCCCTCATGGGGGGATTGCTCCGACGGCTGCGCGCCCGAGGCCCCCTCATCATTCAAGTTCGAGGGTTTGAACTCACCCTCTGCGGACAGCGCAATGTGAAGGGCGTTTCCGCCATTGCGGAAGAACCGCGCGCCAACCCCATCTGCCACGACAACAAGCGCCTTGTGCGGTACTTTTTCGGTCATTCTTGCATTCCTTGTATGGACCGCTCACGCGAGATGAGCGTTGCTTTTGATCAGATGGTGCTGGAGCTTTGCCATCCCAACCTGAAGATGGCGGAGTGTCTTTGGGTACTCTTCTTTCGAAAGGGCGTGGGAAGCCCGCACGTATCTTCCGAAGCGTTAACGCGTGAGTGCGCGCTTTGACTGAAGGTCGCCCTGGCTGGCGGGCCGGCTCATGGCCTCCCCTTTTTCTTCGCCCTCCCCGGAAGCCGGAACTCTTCTCGCACCTGCGGATTTTCTGGATGGGGAAACGAACCCTATCGGAGAAGTTCCATGCGCCTTGTTCCCAAGTTCCTGCTCGGTGCCTGTGCCGCCCTCGCCTTTGGCGCCGGCGCTACCCAGGCCCATGCCGAAGTCCACCAGACCGGATCGGTCAATGTGCCGGCCGACCGCTTTGCCGATGTAAGCTGGACCAAGTTCGAGGGCCCGGTGAACCGGCTGCGCTTCTATGCCGTCAACGACACCATCAATTGCGAGCATATCAGCGTCACCTATCGCGACGGCACCACCCATGAAGTCTTCCGCGGCTCGATCCCGCTGGGCGGCTTCACCACCGTCACCTTCCCGGAAGGCGACAGCCGGATGCGCGAAGTCGCCTTTGCCTGCAAGGCCTCGCTGCGCGATGGCGCGCGCATAACCTTTACCGCGCTGTCGGAAGGTCAGACCTTTGCCGAGCGGGAGTTGCCGCTGACCCGCCGCGCCGATGCGGTCGCCGCGCCCAATTAGGCACTTTGAGACTTAGAAGCGAAGGCCCGGCCGAAAGACCGGGCCTTTTCGCATAGTTCCCTCACAATAGCGGGCGGCGGCCTGCCCGGGCGTGGTACGGTCCCGAAAATGGGGAGTGCCGCGCGTGACTGAGCAACCGGAACTCCCCGTATGGACCGAAGGCCATTTGCGCCTGGCCATCGACGCCGCGGGCGTCGCCCTGTGGTCCTGGAACGTCGATACCGACCACCTGACCATGGACGGCCACGCCTTCACACTGTGGGGCGTCCCCCCCAGCAGGACTGTGTCCTTCGAAGATCTGTCGGCCCACATTCATCCCGCCGACCGTGACCGCGTGCGGGCCGCCTTTGCCGCGACGCGCGCGGTTCTGGGCGCCTATGAGATCGATTTCCGCATCATGGTGGGCGACGAGGTGCGCTGGGTTTCCGCCCGTGGCCAGGGCGATGATTCCGGCATCGTCGGCCGTGTGATGTTCGGCATCTTCCTCGACGTCACCGGGCGCAAGCAGGCCGAAGAGGGCAATGAACTTCTGGCGGGGGAAATGAGCCACCGCGTCAAGAACCTGCTGGCCATCGCCTCCGGCCTGACCGCCATCACCTCGCGCTCCGCCAAGACGACGCACGACATGGCGCGCGAACTGACCCAGCGGCTCACGGCGCTGGGGCGCGCCCATGACCTGGTGCGTCCCCTCAAGGGCGGGGAAGGCCGTGCCGCCCTGCTGGGCGACCTGATTTCGGTGCTGCTGGCGCCCTACGACGATCTGGGCGCGTTCAGCGGACGCATCCGGGTTTCCGTGCCGCGCATGGGCGTGGGCGAAGCCGCCGCCACCACCCTGGCGCTGGTGATGCACGAGCTGGCGACCAACTCGCTCAAATATGGCGCTTTGTCCTCGCCGACCGGCGTGCTGGACGTGTCGTGCGACCCGGGCGGCGACGACATCATCGTGGTCTGGACGGAACAGGGCGGCCCGACCGTGGTGCCGCCGGACGGCGATGGCGGCTTTGGCAGCAAGCTGGCGGAACGGGCCATGGCCAACCAGCTCGGCGGTTCGCTGGAACGCAGCTGGGCGCCGGAAGGTGTTGTCGTGACGCTGCGGATCAACAAGGCGCGTCTGGCCGCCTGAAACGCGCACGCCCCCTTTATAAAGGACCGATCACTTGCTGTTTTACATCGCCTCCACCGTTGCGACCCTGCTGAAATTCGCCGGCGTCGCCGTCGCGGTCGTCGGGGTTGGATATTTCGGCTTTCACTTCATCGCCGAGAATGCGCGATCTGCGCGGCGCGGCGAAAGCGCCGTGCCCGCCCGGGCGTGGCAAGGCGTGGGTGCGAAGAAAGGCTTTTCCATCATCGCCGCCGGCGGGGTGATGCTGATCGCATCCTTCCTGGTGGCGCTGGTGCTGCCCGATATTCCGCCCGCCCGCTAGTCGAGCTTCATGGTCTGCCAGCCGAGCTTCTTCAGTTCGGCCTGGGCGACGGGTGACAGCGTGCCGACCGAGGCGAACAGTTTGGGCCGTTTGGGATGCCGGGCGGCGACCTCGGCGCTGAGCTGCGTCAGGCTTTTGGACACCGTCTGCGTCCATGTGAGCGCGTCGAAGGGAAAGGCCGCCACCAGGCGGCCCCCCGCATCGATGTTGAGCGCATAGCCCGACGCCGGCACAAAGGCCTTCAGCGTGCCCAGGCGCGCGCTGTTGCGGGCCAGAAGCTCGGCCCGGTAGCGGTGAAACTTGGCGACCTCGAAACTGGCAGCCGTGGCGGCGTTGGCGACAAAGGCATGGACATCCGTCGCGCCCAGTTTCTCCAATGCCTCTGCGATGGCGATGCCGTCGGCCGGGGAATAGAAGCGGTTGCCGACGAACGCCTTGGTCGTGGCCGCGTCCACGCGCATGCCCGCCAGTTTCTTGCCGACGATCTCCAGCACCTCGCGCGCGGTGCGGCTATAGACCATCGCCGAAACATTGGACGCGGTCGAAGCCGAGCTGGCGGCCAGGCCCGCGCCGCCGGTGATGAAGGAAATGCCCGCCGTGACCGGAAGACTGCCCAGCGCGGTGACCCGCGCCACATCGGTGAGACCGGCGCGCAGGGGCGAGTAATCGGAATAGGGATCGACCTTCAGTCCGGCTGCCAGTTCGCGTTCGACCTTGGTGACGCCGGTGATGCTGTCGATCAGCCCGTCGCGTCCGCCGCCGGGATTGCGGGCGCTGGCCGTCACGGTGCCGAACATCTTGCCCACGCCGGAAAACAGGTTGCCGACCGTCTCGAACGGATCCAGCACCAGGTCGCGCCCGAAGCGGATGGGCGCGAGCCCCGCCTTCACCAGCGCTTTGCCGAAGGCTTCGGACCGCGACATCTTCTCGAGCGCGGTCAGCGCGCGCAATTCCTGCGCCCGGTCCTTCATGCGGCGAAGGCCATTGACCTGGAACGCGCCGTAGGAGGTGTTGACGGTGAATATCCAGACAAAGCCGTCGCTTTGCACCACCGATCCGACCGTCCAGTTCTCGCCCTGCGCGTCCGCTCCCAGGACCGAGGCCGCGCTGGTACGGGGGGCCTGCTCGATCGCCAGCGCGGGCCCGCCGGCCAGCAGGACCATCAAGGCCGAAACAGTTGCGATTTTGCCCGCGCGACGCATGATCGATCCCCTGTGCGTCCGCTTTTGGCGCATAGCAACAACGCCCGAGGCGGGTTTGTGGGCGCACAGGATGAACCCATGGGTCTCGCGGCCGGGCGATTTTGCGTGCACACTCCCGCGCAAACCAAGAAGGAGACCGGGATGAAGCTCAGGACCATGCTTGCCGCCGCGCTGCTGCTGGCGCCGTGCGCCGCTCACGCCGATATCACTGTCATCACTTCGGGCGGTACCAACCCGGCCCTGCGCGCTTTGTCCGCCAAGTGGGAGGCCGAGACCGGCAAGAAAGTCACCATCGTGGGCGGCACCGTGACCCGCGCCCGCGACAATGTGCAAAACAAGGTGCCCGGCGATGTGGCCGTGCTGCCCCTGCCCCAGTTCGATGAAGTCAGCGCCAACTTCAGGCCCGGCACGGCCAGACCCATCGGCCGGGTGCATTTCGGCCTGGCGCAGAAGGCCGGTGAACCCAAGCCCGACATTTCGACCCTGCCCAAGTTCATCGCCGTGGTGAAGGCCGGCAGCGGCGTCGGTTTCACCGATCCGGCGCGCGGCAGCGCGGCGGGCAAGTGGGTCGCCGAACTTCTGGCGCAGCCCGAATATGCCGGCGTCACGCCCCGCCCCATCGCCGGCATGCCGGGTCATGCCATTGCGCGCGACGGTATCCAGTATGGGTTGGGCCCGATCTCCGAAGAGGTGACGATACCGGGCGTAGAGGTAATCGGCACATTGCCCAAGGAGATCGCCAAGCATTTCGACTATTCCGCCGCGGTGCTGGGCCATGCGGCGCAGCCGGATGAGGCGGCACAGTTCCTGGCCTATATCACGCGGCCCGAGGCGCGCGCCGTCTGGAAGGAAACCGGGGTCGAGAACCCTTCCTGAACTGGCAGGCGTGAAACAAGAAGGCCCGGTCTTGCGACCGGGCCTTTTGCTTTTGCGAACGTGGGAAAATCAGTAGCGGTTGAAGGAATCCACCAGCCCGCTGATGTCGAGGCTGAAATTGTCGTTGTAGGTGTAGCGGTTGTTGCTCTGGTTGCCGTTGCCGCTGCTGTTCCAGTTGCCGTTGGAATTGCCGTTGGAATTATCGTTGTCATTATTGTTGTTGTTATTGCCGCTGCCGCCGCTACCGCCGCCACAGCCCCAACTGCAACCACCACCGCCATGGCCGCCGCCGTGACCGCCACCGCCGCCATGTCCCCCGCCGCCACTGCCGTAATTCCACACATTGGTGGTGCGGACGTTGATGTCCTTATCGACACGTACGTAAGTCGAGGTGTCGATATTCTTCGAGGTGTCGATGTAGGAGGAATTGTCGATATGCTTGTTCACCGTCACCGGCGCAAACACGCTCATGCGCGAATTGACGTCGATATTGGTCGAACGGTTGACATTGTTGGTGATGGTGACCGGCGCGAAGACGTTCATCCCCCCGCCCATCTGCGGCCGCCCGCCGGAGCTTTGATAGCCCCCGGCTTGCGCCGCCAGGATAGTTGTCATCATCCCCGCACCGGCCAGTGCGGAGGTCATCAGCAAGGTTCGTCTGCGCATGGATACCCCTTTCGCCAGACATATTGGTCCGGGTGAATCGCTTCACGCTTCGTGCCAGCCGATCCGCGCCTTTTGCGGGCGCTTTCGTGCCGGAACGGAACAGATCGGCCCATCGGCTTGCCCAAAAAGGGAACTTTGGCCTCTCCAGCCCGTTTAAGGGCCTCGAGGGGTGGACTGGTTTTCCTTGGAGCAAAAAATGAAAAAACTCGCATTACTCACGGCCCTGCTTTGCCTGGGCACCGCCGCGCCTGCACTTGCCGCCTGGAATGAGATCGGCACCATTCGCGTCAATCCCGGCCAGGACCGCGATGTGCGCAATTTCGACCTGGGCGGCCCGGTTGACCGGCTGCAGCTTCGCGCCGAAGGCGCCGACATCCGCTGCCGCGCCATCACCGCCCGCTTCGGCAATGGCCGCAGCCAGACCCTGTACCAGGGCAATCTGACCGAAGGCATGCCGCAGAACATCAATCTGCCCGGGCGCGAGCGCAACATCACCCGCCTGACCTTTGAGTGCGGCGCGGAGCGCCAGGTCGGCAACCGCCGCGGCGACCGTGACGACCGCCGCCGCGATCGCCGCGGCGCGGGCGATGCCAGCATCGTCGTGGTGGCCGATGTCGACCGCTATCGCAAGCAATGGCGCAGCAATCCGCGCTACCAGAATGAATGGTCCAAGATCTTCAACTGGGGCAGCGACATGGTGAATGACTGGCGCCTGCTCTCCACCGTCAACTTTGAAGGGCGCCGCGATTCCGAACGCGCCTTCGCCGGATGGAAAGGCCAGAATGTCGATGCCGTGGCGCTGATGCCGCTGGATGCCGATGTGCGCTGCAGCCGCGTCAGTGCGCGCTTCGGCAACGGCCAGGCCCAGCCGCTGAACGTCAACAATGGCGACTATCTGCGCCGTGGCCAGTATTACAAGCTGGACCTGCCGGGCCGCGCCCGCGACCTGGTGAGCCTGGACATGCGCTGCCGCGCCACCAATTCCGACCGCGTGCGGGTGCAGATCTTCACCAGCCGATAGCCGCCAAGCGAAAGCGCCACCTTCCGGTGATCCGGAAGGTGGCTTTTTCTTTTTGAGATGAGAGCGATGAAAAAAACCTGCTGCGCCCTGCTGGCCGTTTTCTGTCTCAGCGGATGCGCGGACCCGCTGGGCTTTTTCGGCGAAGCCGAGCCGGCCGAAGTTCTGCTCGCGGTGCCAGAACCGGCGCCCGCGGCGCCCGACTATAATTTCTGCCGCCGGATTGCGGCGCAGGATGCGGCGAAAGACAATCCCACCCGCGACACCCAGGCGCGCCGTCAGGAAGCTTCGTTCCGCGACTGCGCCGCAGTATTCGGCGATGCCTAACGAAGGTAGGGTTCGACCTTGCCCTTGTACTTGACGGTCATGGCGTTGCCGTTGCGGTCCACCGTCTTGCCGACGGCCAGGCGGACCCAGCCCTCGCTGACGCAATATTCCTCGACATTGGTCCGGTCGACGCCGTTGAACCGGATGCCGACGCCGCGTTCCAGCAGCTCGGCATTGTGAAACGGGCTGGCGGGATTGGTCGACAGTCTGTCAGGCAATTGCGCGGCGTCGGGCGTGTCGGTCATGTCCAGGTCTTTCGTAAGGCCAGCGCCTCATATCCCTTCTGCCATCAGGGTTGCAAGCGTCCCGGTTTGATCGTCAATTTCGCGGCGCAATCTCACAGGACACGCCATGGCCTACGATATCTATGACGCTTCGATCCCGCCGCTGATCCACATGCTGGGCGGCCTGTCCACCATCCTGTCCAAGGGCGAGGCCCATGGCGGCATCGATCCCGCCGAGGCGCGGCTGGCGCCCGACATGCTGCCCCTGAAGAACCAGGTCTATATCGCCACCGACGGCGCCAAGGGCTGCGGCGCGCGGCTGGCCGGGGTGGACATCCCCAAATACGAAGACACCGAAACCACCTTCCCCGAGCTCAAGGCGCGGGTGGCCAAGACCATCGCCTTCCTCAAGACCCTGGACCGCGCAAGCGTCGCCGGTTCGGAGAACAAGGAGATCGTGCTGAAATTCCCCAACGTCACGCTGGAATATAACGGCCGCGACTATGTGGGAAATTTCGTGATGCCCAACACCTTTTTCCACATCTCGATCGCCTACGGCATTCTGCGTAACCGCGGCGTGGCGCTGGGCAAGGGTGACTATCTGGGCGGGTTGAAGGAATAGGTAACCGCATAAAGCAAAAGGGCCGGAGAGCGTCGTCTCCGGCCCTTTTCATGTCTGCGCTTGCCTAGTCGAAGCGGCGGCCGTCCCGGTCGCGATATTCCCGGTTGGGATAATCGGTGTAATAGGGATTACCCGGCGTGCGGTCGCTGTAATAGACGCCGGCACCCGGCACGGCGCTGTCGTAGCGGCTGTCACCGTAATCGCGGTAGTCGCGATCATAATAGCGGCCGGCGCAACCGGACAGCGCCACAACGGCCGTCAGGGCTACCAGCACCATTCCTGTCTTTTTCATTGCGGTCTCCATGGGTACGCACCCTCTGGCCAATAACGCGCCGTGTCCCTTTTTGGATGCCCGGCCGCAATTGGCAAAAAAAAGGCCCGGCAGAACCGGGCCTTTCTTCATCGCTTCTCCGGTCAGTCCCGATACGGATTGCCCGGACGCCGATCGGCATAGTTGGGCGTGCCGTCGCCGTCACGGTCGCGATCATAACGGTTGGGCACACCGTCCCTGTCCCGGTCGGCATAGCCGGGGCTGTAGCGATAGTCGCGGTCATAATAATTCGGCGCGCAGGCTGAAACAGCCAGGGCACCAAGAGCGATGGCAAAAATTGCGGTCTTTTTCATGATGTTTGTCTCCCAACGGGCACCTTCAGTTCAGTAACGTGCGCCACCCGGATTGGATGCCCAATCAGCGCGCCAAGACTGGAAAAACGCGCGGAACCCTGCCTAGGATGGCGCGTTTAGAATGGTTCTATTGTTTTTTCGATTTTGAGGACTCCCATGGCTAAGAAACCCGCTCCCAAAGCTCCCGCCGCCAAGCCCAAGGCCGCGCCGCGCCTGCAGACCCAGACCGATCTGTCCGGCAACGCGATCCCGGAAATCGCCGAGGCGCTGAACGGCCTGGTCGCCGATTCCTATGCGCTCTACACCAAGACCAAGAATTTCCACTGGCACGTCTCCGGTCCGCACTTTCGCGACTATCACCTCCTGTTCGACGAGCAGGCGACGGATATCTTCGGCACGATCGATGAACTGGCCGAGCGCGTGCGCAAGCTGGGCGCCAAGACCATTCATTCGATCGGCGAAATCGCCAAGCTTCAGTCCATCAAGGACAATGACAAGGATTTCGTCACGCCCGGCGACATGCTGACCGAGCTGATGAACGACAACAAGCAGGTCATCAAGCGCATGCGCGCGGCGCACGAGATCGCAGACAAGCATGACGATGTCGCCACCGCCTCGATCCTGGAAAACTTCATCGACGCGGCCGAGAAGCGCAACTGGTTCCTGTTCGAAGCCAGCCGCACCGGCACTGACACGGGCCACTGACCCAATACAAAGAAAAAAGGCCCGGTCTTGCGACCGGGCCTTTTTGTTTCGACAAACCGACGTTAGCGGGGCGCCAACTTCCGGTCCGCATCCCAAACATAAGGCTTTTGGGACATGGCCTGCTTGCCGTCGACCGGTTCGAACGCGCCGAGGATGCAGATCTGGCCCGACTGCAGCACCTGGAAGCTCTTCTCGTTCTCGCAGACCTTGGTGTCGCTGCTGGGCAGCTGCCAGACAAAACCGTTAAATCTGAGATCCGGGCAACGACCCTGGAGCCGGTTCGCCAGGGTCTGGCCATTCTTCATCTTGAAGATCATCACCTTGCCGTCATCCGATTTGCTGGAGACGATATCGCGCGTGTCGATGCACATTTTGGCGCTCGCCGGGCCGGCAATCGCAAGGCCCGCCAAAACCAGGGCCGTCATGAGAGTTTTCATCGCATTTCTCCGTCCAAGATTGCCCCCGCAATGACGCCAGTATCTGCCTGTCGGCCCGGCCCCGCAAGAGCTACGACAAGTGTAATACTTAAATCCCCCAACACTTGACGAGGGCCGCGACAGGGGCCAAAGGTCCGCTCCCATTGGCTTTTTATGGAGATTCCCGTGTCCTCTGCCCCTGATCAGGTGCCCCCTGACCAAGTTAGTGTGACCTTGCCGGACGGCAAGGCCCTGACGTTCCCCAGGGGTGTGACCGGCGGGGAAATCGCCGCCGCCATCGGACCCGGGCTCGCCAAGGCCGCCCTGATCATCATGGTGGACGGCCAGGAGTATGACCTGTTCCGGCCGATTCTGCAGAACGCCCAGATCCGTATCATCACCCGCAAGGACCCCGAGGCGCTGGAGCTGATCCGCCACGACGCCGCCCACCTTCTGGCCATGGCAGTGCAGGACCTTTTCCCCGGTACCCAGGTGACCATAGGCCCGGCCATCGAGGACGGCTTCTATTACGACTTCGCCCGCGACACGCCCTTCACGCCCGACGACCTGCCCCGGATCGAGGCCAGGATGCACGAGATCGTGAAAGCCGCGCTGCCGACCCGCCGCGAAGTGTGGCCGCGCGACAAGGCGGTCGCCCATTTCCAGGAAATAGGCGAAAAGTACAAGGCCGAGCTGATCGCCTCGATCCCGTCGAACGAGGACGTTTCGCTCTACTGGCATGGCGAATGGCACGACCTGTGCCGCGGGCCGCATTTCCGCACCACGTCGGAAATCGGCGATGCCTTCAAGCTGACCAAGATTTCCGGCGCCTATTGGCGCGGCGACGCCAAGAACGCGCAGCTGCAGCGCATCTACGGCACCGCCTGGCGCGACAAGAAGGAACTGGATGCCTATGTCACGCGGATGGAGGAAGCCGAGAAGCGCGACCACCGCAAGATCGGCAAGGAGATGGACCTGTTCCACACCCAGGAGGTCGCCACCGGGCAGATCTTCTGGCATGCCAACGGCTATACGCTGTACCGCGCGCTGGAAAACTACATCCGCCGCCAGTTGGTGCGCGCCGACTATATAGAAGTGAAGACGCCCCAACTGCTGGACCGCAAGCTGTGGGAAGCCAGCGGCCATTGGGACAATTACCGCGACCATATGTTCATCGCGGAAGTGGAAGACGAAGCGCGCACGCTGGTCGTCAAGCCGATGAACTGCCCGGCGCATGTGCAGATTTTCAACGAAGGCCTGAAGTCGTACCGCGAACTGCCGATCCGCATGGCGGAATTCGGCTCCTGTCACCGCTACGAGCCGTCCGGATCACTGCACGGCATCATGCGCGTGCGCGGTTTCGTGCAGGACGACGCGCACATCTTCTGCACCCATGAGCAGATCACGCCGGAGACCACCTCCTTCTGCAAGCTGCTCCAGGCCTGTTACAAGGACCTGGGCTTTGACGAGGTGCGGGTGAAGCTCGCCACCCGCCCGGAAAACCGCATCGGCAGCGATGAGGTCTGGGACCAGGCCGAAAAGGCGCTGGCCGAAGCCACCAGTGCGGCGGGCCTGGACTATGTCCTCAATCCCGGCGAAGGCGCCTTCTACGGTCCCAAGCTGGAATTCGTGCTGCGCGACTCCATCGGCCGCGACTGGCAGTGCGGCACCCTGCAGGTGGACTTCAACACCGCCGAGCGGCTGGGCGCGTCCTACATCGCCCAGGACGGCAACCGTCATCCGCCGGTCATGCTCCACCGCGCCATTGTCGGCTCGCTGGAGCGCTTCATCGGCGTCTTGATCGAGCACTTTGCCGGCAAGTTCCCGCTGTGGCTGGCGCCGGTCCAGGTGGCGGTCGCCACCGTGGTGGCGGACGCCGATTCCTATGCCGGCGAGGTCGTCCAGGCGCTCAAGGCGGCCGGCCTGCGGGTGACCCTGGATACCGAGAACCAGACCGTGAATTACAAGGTTCGCCAGCACAGCCTCGCCAAAACCCCGAATCTGTTGGTTCTGGGCCGCAGGGAGGCCGAAAACCGCACGGTTACCCTGCGAAAACTGGGGGTCGAGAAGCAGGAAAGCCTTGCGCTGGAGGCCGCAATTTCTATGCTGGCCGCCGAAGCCGTCCCGCCCGACCTTCGTTGAGCGGTCACGAGGAACCATCCGCGCCCATGATCGAAATCCGTTTCGCGAGGCTGGCTGGACACCCCTCGCGAAGCGTGACCATTTTTGCCTGATGCAAAAAGGGCGCGGACGTAACAACAGGAGAGAGTCATAGTCCCCAGACGTTTTCAGGGTAACGCACCCCCGCCGGCCAAGGACGGCCCGCGCATCAACGACGAGATCACTTCCAAGACCATCCTTCTGATCGGTGACGACGGCCACAAGTATGGCGAGATCGGCCTGGACGAAGCGCTCGCGCTGGGTGACGAAAAGGGCTTTGACGTTGTGGAGGTTTCTCCCGACAACAAGCCGCCCGTCTGCAAGCTGATGGACTATGGCAAGTTCAAATACGAACAGCAGAAAAAGGCCAACGAGGCCCGCAAGAAGCAGAAGGTCATCGAGATCAAGGAGATCAAGATGCGCCCCACCATCGACGATCACGATTACGACGTGAAGATGAAGGCGATGAAGCGCTTCTTCGACGATGGCGACAAGGTCAAGGTCACGCTGCGCTTCCGCGGCCGCGAAATGGCCCACCAGAATCTGGGCATGGACCTTTTGACCCGCGTCCAGAAGGACACCGAAGTCTTCGCGAAGCTGGAACAGTATCCGAAGATGGAAGGCCGTCAGATGATGATGGTTCTTGCGCCGCGATAGCGGCGCAAGAAGCCCGGCGCGCCCAAGCGCCGGGCCGGATGGCCAGCAGCTCAAATAAAAAGGCGCCCGCTCGGGCGCCTTTTTTATGTCCAGTCGATCAGGCCTTAAGCCTCTTCGATGGTCTTGTACGCCACCCGCCCGCTCCTGAGCAGGAACACGATGTTTCCGCGCTCGGCGGTGCGCGGCGCGGCATGGGCGGCCATGAAGCCGCCGGCCAGAACCGGGCCGGCTGTGGGGAAGATCAGCGCGCTGCAGCGGTCGGGGGTCTCGAAACAGCCGCGCACCGCCGGATCGAGCCGGTCGAACTCGTGGCTGGTGGCGGGCATGAAATACTGCTGCACACCCAGGCCGGACAGGTTGCGGGACTTCAGGCGGGTGCTGTCGAAGCCAAGCTGCACCAGCTGCGGGCGCGAGGTGCCCGGCTGGACGCGGTCATAGGCGTTCTGCAGCCCGCTGCGCGAGGCCAGTATTTTGGAGTCCATGTCGGCGATGCTGCCGCGCGACCACAGCGCAGCGGCGATGATCGCCAGCAGCACGACAATGGAAGCGACCAGCACCAGAGGCAGCATGTGATGCTCGTCACGCCAGCGCAGCAGATTGTCCATGGAATTAACTTTGCGGTTTGTGCGTTTCACCAAGACCATTGGGCGAAAGGCGCAGCGCCGCCAAGCAAAGGGTGGTGGCGTGGTAAACGGCTTAACGAAGGTTATCAGCCATTGCCGCCGGAAAGGATCAGCGCGGCGCACCGGCCGCGCACGTCCAGCTTGCCCGCCAGCAGCGCCGCCAGCGCCGCCGCGCCGCCCGGTTCCACCACCAGCTTGAGATCACGAGCGGCGAAAAGGACGGCCCGATCCAGCTCGGCATCGCTGACCGCAAAACCCGGCGCCAGCAGGTCCCAGGCCAGTTCGAACACAATGGCGCCCGGCGTCGGCGCCATCAGGGCGTCGGCGATGGAGAGCTTGCCGCCGGGTGCCGCCACCCGTGCGCCCGCTTCCAGCGAGCGCTTCATGCCGTCGAAATTCTCCGGCTCGACGCTATGCACCCTCGCGGGCATCCCGGCCCCGCGCAGCGCCAGCGCCACGCCGCTGACCAGTCCGCCGCCGCTGCAGGGAACCAGCACGGCGTCCAGCGTCACGCCGAACCGCAGCGCATCCTCGGCGATTTCCAGTCCCGCCGTGCCCTGCCCGGCAATGACCCCGGCATCGTCGAAAGGCCTCACCAGCACCGCGCCACGTTCGGCGCAAATCCGCCCGGCAATCGCCTCGCGGTCCTCGCGCTGGCGGTCATACTCGACCACCGTGCCGCCCAGGCGCTGCGTGCCCTCGATCTTGGCGCGCGGCGCATCCGACGGCATCACGATCACCGCCTGCATCCCGAACAGCGCCGCCGCCGCCGCCACGCCCTGCGCATGATTGCCGGAGGAAAAAGCCACCACGCCATTGGCGCGCTGGCCTTCCGGGATCATCGCCAGCCGGTTGCAGGCGCCGCGAAACTTGAACGAGCCGGTGCGCTGCAGGGTCTCGAGTTTCAGGAACACCCGCCCGCCGGCCAGCGCATTCAGCGCGGGGCTTTCCACCAGCGGCGTGCGCACCGCATAAGGCGCGATGCGCTCTGCCGCAGCCAGGATGTCGGCAAAGCCCGGCGTCATTCGGTCAGCCGGGTGACCCGGTACAGCGTCACATGCACCTTGCGGCCGCGCGAATAGTTGAAGCCCGTCAGATCGCGGAGGGCGCTGGCATCGGCCTGCAATTCGGCCAGCCGCGCCAGGAAATCGCCCAGCTCGCTGTCTTCGACCAGCGCCAGCCCGCCCGACCGGGCGCCCGCATTGGCGGCGCCCGCGCCATCGGCCAGCACCACATCCTTGCCGAAGGCGAACAGCATGCTGGGCTCCTGGTAACCGGCCAGCGCCAGCGGCGGATCGCCGGGGCGCGAGGCCGCCGCCACCAGCGGCTTCAGCCGTTCGGTGACCCAGACCTGGGACAGGTTCGGCAACACGCCCGCCGTCAGGGTGGGAACAAAGACCAGCATCGCCAGCAGCGACAGCAATACCGACCAGCTATTGGCCTGGCGCAGCGCCCGCACCAGCGCCGCGATGGCCAGCGATGCGCCGGTGGCAGCCAGCGCCATCAGCCACCACACATCCCCTTCGCCATAGAGACGCGGCAGCAGGACGACCGCGGCGGTCAGCACGATCGCGCCCAGCACGAATTGCCCGATGGCGATCCAGCGCGCGGCCTTCAGCCAGTTCGGCCAGGGCGCGAAGGGGGCCAGCACGAACATCGCCCCCAGGATCGCCAGCGCCGGATAGGAGGACAGGACATAATGCGGCAGCTTGGTCGGCACCGCTTCCACCAGCAGCCACCAGCCGCCCGCCCAGACCAGGAGGAAGCGGATCGCCGGTTCACCCCGCCGCGCAATACCCGCCACGATGCCGGGAAGCACAAACAGGATGGCGGGAAAGAAGGTCGCCGCCGACAGCAGCAGATAATAGCCCGGCCACATGCCATGGCTTTCCTGCCCGCCCGCCAGCTTGGCGGCGAAATCATCGCCCAGCGAATGTTCGAAAAAAGCGCCCTGGCTCTGGATGGTGATCGCCACCAGCCAGGGCGTCACCAGCAGCACGGTGAGAAGGAAACCGCGCAGCGCCTGCAGGTTGCGCAGCCAGCGGACATCGCGGTCCCAGATGGCAAGGCCGGCGATGGTCACCAGCGCCACGCCCGGCACCACCGGGAACTTGACCAATATGCCGGCCGCGCAGGCCGCCCAGCCCAGCAGGATCAGCCGGGTGGATGGCGGCGGCACATCCGGATCGCGGGCGGCGCGGTAAACCCGCAGCAACACGCCCTGCACCGCCAGCACGCAGGCGATCAGCACCGCGTCGGTGGTGGCGATGCTGGCCTCGGCCGCCAGCAGCACAGTGCCCAGCATCAACAGGCCCGCCAACAGCCCGACTTCCACACCGGCCAGCGCCAGCGCACACCACAGCGTCAGCCAGGCGACCGCGATGGCGCCCAGCAGCGACGGCAGGCGATAGGTCCAGATATGGGTGGTTTCGCCCTGGTGGAAAATCTTCCCCATCACCACGGTGCTGGCCGATTGCAGCCAGTAGATCCCGGCGGGCTTCTTGTAGCGCGGCACATGGCCCAGGCGGATGTCCACCGGATCGCCCGACTCCACCATCTGGCGCGAGGCCTGGGCGAAGCGGCTTTCGTCGCGGTCGATGGGCGGCAGGCTGAGAATGCCCGGCAGCCACATTAAGAGGCCCAGCAGGGCCAGCAAGGCGTAAGGACGGCGCGTCGCGGCGCCCCAGAACTTCGGCAGGGGGCTTGGCAGGGGCTGGGGCGCCCCCGCCGGCAAGGCAGGGATTTCCGCCACTGGCGCAGGGGTTTGCGAGTCGGTCATGGCGGCCGACTATGTGGCCTAAGGCCTATGTTGCAAAGTCCGGGGCCTGTATAACGCCCCCATTCCGCCCCCCTTCCCACCCTGGGAGAAAGTGAACGCAATGACGGGCCCCGCCGCCATTTCCGTGGTCGTGCCGGTGAAGGATGAGGCCGGCAATGTCGGCCCCCTCGCCCGCGAAATCGCCGCCGCGCTGGCGGGCGAACCGGCACATGAGATCATTTTCGTCGATGACGGCTCATCCGACGGCACGGCCTCCGCGCTGGTGGCGCTGAAAAGCGAAATCCCCGGCCTGCGGATCCTGCGCCATGGCCGCAACCTGGGCCAGAGCCGCGGCATCCGGACCGGGGTGCAGGCGGCCAAAGGCGAGATCATCGTCACCCTGGACGGCGACGGCCAGAACGATCCTGCCGACATTCCCAAGCTGCTGGGGGCGCTGCGGGCCGAAGCCGATGTCGGGCTGGTGTCGGGCGTGCGGGTCAAGCGCAAGGACACCGCCAGCCGCCGCATCGCCTCACGGCTGGGCAACGGCTTTCGCAATGTCATGCTGGGCGACGGCGCCACCGATACCGGCTGCGGGCTCAAGGCGTTCCGCCGCCAGGCCTTCCTGGACCTGCCCTATTTCGATCACATCCACCGCTTCCTGATCGCGCTGGTGCTGCGCGATGGCTGGCGGGTGACGTTCGTGCCGGTGAACCACCGCCCCCGCCTGACCGGCGCGTCGAAATACACCAATTTCGGCCGCATGCTGGTCAGCATGCAGGATCTGCTGGGCGTGCGCTGGCTGCAGCGCCGCCATCGCGGCCGCAGCCATCCCGAAGAGCTGTGACCTGCCCATCCCGGGCCGGATGATCTATCGTGAGGCCCGAGTCGCGGCCCGCCGCTGACCACAGGAGGATATGATGCTGCGCGTTTTTCCGATGATCCTGATCGCCGTCATTGCCTACAACGTCATGGTGTTCGGCAGCGGCGCCGCGGGGCAGCATGACATGGCCGGGCTGCTGGATGGCGGCTTCTCCATCACCGTCTTCTCGGGCGACGTCTGGAAAGTGTCGCTGGGCGACATGTTCCTGGTGGGCACGCTGGGTCTGCTGTTCGCGGAAATCATCAAGGCGACCGGCACCAGCCACCGCGAAATCCTCAATCACGGCCTGTCGATGGTAGTGTTCGTGGGCGCGATGGCCGAATTCCTGGTGCTGAAAGGCTTCGCCACCTCGACCTTTTTCCTGATCACCGCCATGTGCCTGTTTGACGTGGTGGCGGGCTATACCATCTCGCTGATCTCGGCCAAGCGCGACCTCTCCATGGCGCCGCACGACCAGCACCAGTAGCAAAAAAGGCTTTAGTCGCAGGAACTTGACCGGGCCTTGCGGGGGCCAGCGGAGCCGTGTATTCCCCCTTCTCCCTGGCAGGACAGGTGGCCGAGTGGTTGAAGGCGCACGCCTGGAAAGTGTGTAACGGTGAAAGCCGTTCGAGGGTTCGAATCCCTCTCTGTCCGCCAAATTTGTGTTCGCGTTTGTTCCAAAGTGACCGCGACCACCTGCCAAACCAAGCACTTACCCATATCACCCATGCATCGCTGTTCGGCAAAATGCCGTGCAATTCGCATCACAAGTATGGGTAGGAGTATGGGTAGGTGGGACAGGGCATAGAACGGCTGACAGCATTGGCTGTCACGCGCCAACGCAAGCGCGGTTACTACGGCGACGGCGGCGGACTGTACCTGCAGGTCAGTGCCACTGGGAGCAAATCCTGGGTATTCCGGTATCGAAGCCGCCAGAACAAGCGCCTGCGCGAGATGGGCCTTGGGTCGGTTCAAGATGTTTCGCTTGCCGACGCTCGTGAGGCGGCTAGGCACTGCAGGAAGCAGCTTCTCGACGGATCCGATCCGCTCGACGTGCGGAACACCGCCCGTTCCACTCAAGCCACCAGCCTGGCTTCTAAGGCATTCACGTTTAGGGACTGCGCCGAAGAGTACGTTAAGGCCTACGCACCCTCCTGGCGGAACGAGAAACACGCTGACCAGTGGCGGTCAACCCTTTCCCAATACGCCTATCCCGTCTTCGCGGAAACATCGGTTGCCGACATTAAAGCTGCGCTTGTCATGAAAGTTATAGGGCCGCTTTGGACAACGAAGCACGAGACCGCCCGGCGCCTGAGAGGTCGGATTGAGCGAGTGCTGGACTGGGCAACGGCACACGACTTACGCAGTGGCCCCAACCCGGCGCGCTGGAAGGGCTTGATTGACCGCCTTGTGCCGGGCCGGGTCATATCGGCGAAGGTCAAACATCACCCCGCCCTTCCCTATAGCGATATTCCCGCCTTCATGGCCGGACTGCGGGAAGAAGACGGCGTTGCTGCGGCAGCTTTGGAGTTCACAATTCTCACTGCCGCCCGTACCGGAGAGGTGTTGGGAGCGACCTGGGCCGAGATCAGTATTGAAAAACGGCTCTGGATAATTCCGGAAGCACGTATGAAAAATGGGAAGGAGCAGCGCGTGCCGCTGTCAGCCCCAGCGTTGACGCTCTTAAAACGGATGGAGCACCTCCGCCGGGGTGAAGCGGTTTTTCCGGGCCAACAGAAGCCCCACCTATCGAACATGGCACTTCTGAATGTCCTCAAGCGTATGGGCAAGACGGGGGTAACCACCCATGGATTTCGCAGTTCTTTTAGGGACTGGGCAGCGGAATGTACCGACACTTCGCGCGAAGTCGCGGAAATGGCCTTGGCGCATACGGTCGGCAATGCTGTCGAAGCTGCCTATCGCCGTGGCGACCTGTTGGAGAAACGTCGGCACCTTATGGCGCTATGGGCCGCGTTTTGCGCCAGCACTCCTCAAGTCATTCCCTTAAGCAAAACCGGGAAATGACCTCTTCCATGTCAACGGCACCCTCATCCTAAAAACGCCGTAAGTTGGCTGCTTTTCTCACTTATCAAAATCGAACAGGTATCGAACACAGTGTGAACTGGCGTGAACATATTCCCACGGTTTTCCCAGAGCCCAACCCGATTTTGAGGACGGCGCGTACTGATGTTTCCCCCAGTTAAGCGTCGGATGTTGGATTTCCCAAATTGATGGATAACCAGGTTACCTAAGTCCGCCACCCAGCCTTGCGGAAGCCCATCGGTATTATGGGGATAATTGAACCAAGGCTGCGATACTGCCTTGAGGGCAGGAATCAAATCCCCATTTAGAGTTGGGATTTTCCAATTTTTCATCCCAAATTTGGAGCACAACGTCCTATCCATCTGATATTGCTTGAATATCTACATACCTATGGCTGTTTAAGTTCAGATATTGTATTACAACATAGGAGTTGTAATGATACCTTCCTTCGATTCTCGAACGGGATACTTACCGCCAGGGGAACACCCAGCGTCATGGCCCGAGTTCGTGGAGCGTTTTGGTTGGAATGAAAGGAGAACAAAGTTGCTAGGAGGTATCGAGCGAATGGCTAGGGCGCTTCGCACGGCTGGCTGCGACTTCTTCCTAGTGGATGGTAGCTTCGTGACTAATAAAGATCTCCCAAGCGATTTCGACGCTTGCTGCGATTTCAGCGGCATCAATATCGCTAAAACCGATCTCAGGCTTTTCGGTTCTCGGCTAGAGATGAAAGCGGAGTTCTATGGAGAACTTTATCCCGAGCAATACCTGGCCGACGATGAGTACACTTTCCGTGAATTTTTCCAGACTGACCGAGATGGGATTCCAAAAGGTGTAGTTCGCCTTCGGTTGGATTCGATCCCATGATCACCAGCGATAATCAGCTAAAAGTTTCACGGGGAAAACTCGGACAATTTACTTCCACATTGGGTAAACTCGAAACTGAGGTCAATCCAAACCCGATTGCGTTGGCACGGATTGGCGCAATCCGTGATCAGATCGCATCAATAGAAAATGAAATCAGCGAGTATGAACGCCTTCGGAGCGGCAAGGTCAAAGAGATCCAAACTGAATCGTTGCTCGACCTACCAAATGCTTTAGTCAAAGCCAGAATTGCACGCTCAATCACTCAGACTGATTTGGCAGAACTTCTCGGAGTTAAGCCACAGCAAGTGCAACGTTGGGAGGACGACGGTTATCGTAAAGCTAGTTTAGAAAGACTGGCACAGGTCGCAGACGCTTTAGGACTCAAGGTGTCTAAGCAGATAAGAATCTCGGGAAGCCTTCCGTTTACGATTGCTCAAGTACGCAAAGGACTAACCTCAGCAGGATTTTCGAGGGAAGTCGTAGACACCCGCATTTTACCTTCTGATGTTGAAGAACTCGATCTCGGCCTCGCGATTAGTGAGATTGATGCTCGTCTCATCTCAATTATTGGGCGGGATACCGCGAGCCTTCTAAGATCCAACCAAACGCTAAGCACGTCACAATTGGCGTTTAAGTTGCCTCGCTCAGCTGAACAGGTGCGCACGCGAGCCTATGCGTCATATGTAGAAGGCCTTTGTCGCATCATTGCTAAGTCGCTCGCCGTACCAGCGACTCTGCCGGGAGATTGGCGGTCAGCCCATAAGGTCCTTTTTTCTGACGGTATTAGCCTCGACAAGGCGGTAAGGAATTGTTGGAACCTCGGAATCCCGGTTCTCCCACTTTCCGATTCAATCGCATTCCATGGCGCCTGCTGGCAAGAGGCCGGTAAGTCAGTGATTGCGCTTAAGCAAAACTCATCTGACGAGGCACGCTGGTTAGTCGATCTGGTGCATGAATTTTACCACGCAGCGAACCCAGCGTCGCCAGGCGATTTCTTTTTGATTGAGGCTGAAGAGACTTCAGCAGAGAGGCGAGACTCCTTGGACGAAAAGCGTGCCCAACGCTTCGCGACGGAGGCCATAACCAACGGTAGGACTGAAGTACTTACCACAGCCATATTTAATATAGCCGGAGGCCGCGGCCCAGCTCTTCGCTCGGCCACCATTGAGGTCGCTAGAAAGGAACAGATCCCTGTCGGCTTATTGGCAAACCTTCTGGCTCATCGGTTAGCAGAGAATGACTTTGACTGGTGGGGTGTCGCTGCGAATCTCCAGGAAAAATCAGATCAACCTTGGAAAATTGTACGGCGGATTTTTCTTGAGAACATCAAGCTTGACCAATTGTCGAACATTGAACGGAAACTCATTTTGCAAGCAGTGGAGAGTTGAATGCCCAATCCGAGTGAACTTGACGCCCCTATGGCCCCGCTAAAGGTCACCTGTACGAGCGTTGATTGTGAGAAGGACCTACACTGCTTTTTGAAAAAGAGAGGAATGCCGGTTGATCAAATCGGATCATGCAGAGCATGTGGCGTCGACCTGATTGACTGGCGAAGAGTTCATAAAAGAAACCCACGAGACCAGGCGTTCACATTTTCATCTTTGAAAAACGAGATGATACGTCATCACATGTGGCACATTCCGTTTGATGAAGAGGCTTTGCACAAGGCGACTGCTAAAGGTCGCGACGCCCTTGGTGACGCAATCGTCTCTCGCCTGCGATCCTCCATTGGTAAGGCAAGAGGTGCATACGATGGTCGCCAAACAAAAATGCAAGGCAATGTCATCTTTTACGCGCAGCATGCGACCGCGACATGCTGCCGAAAATGCCTCAACTATTGGCATGATATTCCAATGAACCGGGCGTTGACCTTGGATGAATTGAATTACTGCGCGGGTTTAGTTGAAGGCTATATTGATGAAAGGCTTCCCGATCTCGCCCCTAAAGGAACGGGGCGGAGTAAGAAGCAAGTAAGATGAACGAAATCGCTTTGTCAGCAAGAGGCGCCGACAATATGCGGCGAAAATGCGTGGACCCTTTGGCGAAAAGGGTTCTCATTGCTGATATAGCGAATTCGACACAGTCTGTAGATCTGACTGTCCCCGCAAACTGTGATGGACTTGGCAGAATCCGCCATTTTCGTTTGGCTACCGATCCCAGCTGGCCTCCCAATTGTTTACCCGGCTGGCCTGCTGCAGCCTGGTTAGGCAGTGCGGTAGAGGGCGTTACACGCGCTCAGGTATTCCAATTGGCTGGTTGCCCCCTTAGATGCTGGTATTGTTTTGTTCCATATCAGTTGCTGAGCGGTTCCACTGATAGGGGGAGATGGGTATCTGCGGATCACCTCGTTGAACTTTATTCAGAACTGCCTAATAAGCCGACTGTCCTGGATCTTTCTGGAGGCGCACCGGAAATTGCACCGGAATGGCCTGCCTGGACTATTGAAGCCCTTCAAAAGAGGGGATTGGAGAAAGAAACATATTTATGGTCGGACGACAGTTTAACGACCGATTTGCTCCTTCGACCAGAGATGCGCCCAATTTTGACTACCCTAGAAGATCATCGTGGCTATGGACGAGTTTGTTGCATCAAAGGAATTGATGCCCAATCATATGCCAACACTACTCGGGATTCGGTGGAGGGTTTCGAGCGGCAGCTTTCAATTCTGGAGGGGTACCTGCGAACAGATATGGACCTCTACGGCTATATCACTTTGGTGGGTGCACCATCTCAGGGAGCCCGCGGTTCTATTTCCGCTTTGCTGGATCGCCTACAATCATCTTCGGCTAAATTTCCAGAACGCATCGTACCCTTACGTATCGGCGAGTTTGGTACAATGTCTCAACGGATCGGTGATGTGGAATCGTCTTATCTCCACAATCAAGATGAACTAGTTTGTTATTGGAATGAATCAATGCGCGAGCGAGGCCTTCGCACTATTGAGGCGAGTGACGTTCAATGACGCCAGAGCTTGTTCAGCATATTCGGGGAGTAGCGGAAAGTGTCGATAGTTTTCGTTCGCTTACTTATGAGACGAGAGGCGCTCTACCCTCCACCGCTGTAGACATTCTGCAGTTTCTTTCTCAGGACAAAAGATCAATTAAAATTATTGCCGATAGGTTTCTTGAACAAGCGCGTAGCCAAGCAGTTGTGCGGCCTTGGTCAGACCCTGCATTGCCCATCAGCCACCCGCTAGATGCTGATTGGCGATTCACGCGGTCGTCAGCCAAAGAGCTTTTGCGAACAGCTCTCCGCAATCTACCATGTGGGTCCACCGTCCTCCTGATGTGCACTCCCACTTTGGTGCGTACTATTCTGACTCAGGGATTACCTTACAGATTCGTATTTGTGGCTCGGTCTGCTGATGTGGTTACACGCGCAATTCTCGACAGCACGAATTCAATCGAGTTTCGCGATATTTGCGACGATCTGCGGTCTATCTCGGCAGATATTACGATACTAGACCCTCCCTGGTACGATGACATCGCGCTGCCAATGATCCGGAAGGCGATGCGTGCGACCAAGGTGGGCTCGAAAGTACTAGTATGTGTCCCCGACGTATTCTCTGGCTGCTCTTCCGCGCCAACGCTTAGCGACTCAATTTCATTGAGCGCCTCTTTATCCTCGCCAGTAAGAGAGGCGCGGATTTTGGTGAGGTATGAAACGCCACTGTTTGAGCTGAACACCCTTTTCTCAAATGACGTGCGCGATTTTCATCCTCAGTGGAGGACCGGGCGGGTTTTCGAGATCGACGTAAAATCTGTCACCCGGGACGCGGTGGTGCTCGCTAATGATGAGTGGACTGAGGTATCTTTTGGAAGCTGTCGAATTAGGACTCGGCGCGGCGGGAGCGCCAGAGGGGGATTGGGAAATCTTCGCATTGCGAGCAGCGTCAGTAGGCGCACCCGTGACGAGTTGCATCCAACTGTCATAACCAGTGGTAATAGGTGCGGCACGGGAACAATTGAATTATCTGCACAATTTCCCGGACGGATGCCAACCAGCCTTAAATTTGTCGCAGCCCGGGAGAACGTTGAGGCTCAGAAATTGCTGTGCCGCGAGCCCGCCCGCGCCTATTCTCCGGTGGACAACTTGGCCAGCAGAGTGCATATTTGGCCTACATACGGTATGTAGTATGGTCTGAACCACTACGTATAGGAGATGTCGATGGCTGGCGGCACAGTCGTCGCTTTCGCGGGCCCAATTGGGAGCGGAAAGTCAAATTTGAGTACCCGCGTCGCTACCCTCTTGGGTTGGCCGCGTGTCTCCTTCGGCGATTACATTCGGAAAGTAGCGCGGGAAAATCATCAGAACGAAGGTGATCGCGCAGTCCTGCAGAAACTCGGCCAGGCATTGATCCTAAGCAGTACGGAAGAGTTTGTTAAAAATGTGCTGGCCGAAGGTGGCAACTGGCGCGAGCAAGGAAATCTCATAGTTGATGGCCTACGCCACGTTGAAGTTCGCCAGCTCTTGTTGAAGCTTTCAGCACCGAATGCCTTCAAGCTGGTCTTTCTCTCGCTGGATGAAACGACGAGAAGGCAACGCGCCCAAACCGAAAAGGCTACGCCGATCCCCCAACTCATCCGTTATGATCAAGACATCACTGAGGCTCAGATTCCTCGTATATTGCCTCAGTACGCCGATATCACTATCGACAACGCCTTGCCCATCGAAATTGCGGCAAAGGAAGTTCTCGCCAAACTAGGGCTTTCCGCCGCAGCTGCTGCGGCTGAATAAATATCTGTGGAAGCATACGCCATATTTGAAGGCGGCGGAGCAAAAGGCTACGCCCACATCGGCGCATTAAAAGCAGCAGAAGAGCGTGGCATTGAAATTTCTGCCGTTGCTGGAACCTCTATTGGCGCCGTTATCGCGTGTTTAGTTGCTGCAGGATTTCGTGCTGACGAGTTGTTTCATGTCGATACGGGTGGCAATAAGCAAGGCGCCCTATCTTTAGATCCCCTGGATAAGCTTGACCGTACCGATTGGGCGGACTTCGGGAGGTTGAAGGATAGCCTTTCCGGCTATTCGTTCCGTCAGAACCAACCAATTCAACTCAATTTCTTTCAGCGAGCCACCCACTCGCTTCTTAATTCCGTGAGACGCTGGATTTTCAGAAACCAGCATACAACAAGAATATCTTGGAAAACCTATGTGGGCTTAGCCCTGATCTGGCTGCATGCACCTTCTATATTGAGGGGACATCGCAGACTTGTGACACGTCTGTTCAAAAACCTAGGATTTACGAACAGTACTGATTTTCGTGGGTTTATTGACGCAGCTTTGCGGTCCAAACTTCCACACGTCGCCCCCGATCAGGTCATAACATTTGCGCACCTAGCGATACCATTGAAGGTAATCGCAGCGGACCTTGTGTCAGAAGAAATTGTAGTGTTTCCGAGAACACCAGAGGACAGTGTTGTTGATGCAGTTATTGCGTCCGCATCTTTTCCGGTTTTCTTTGAGCCGGTTACCCACGACGGTATGCTATTAGTTGACGGGGGTATTTTATCTAATCGTCCGGCCTGGGTTTTTGATGATGAACGAAAGAAACGCTCGGATTACCTCCCGACGTTTGCGTTTCTTCTTGTAGATCGACCATTACCTGAAATTGAAGCTAGGCCGAACCAGCCGCCAAAGTCCGTGTTTCATTTCCTAGTCAAGTTAGCCCGTACTACAATCTTTGGCCGAAAGCACCTTGAGACAAGAGCTATCGACGGTCTGTTTTCAGTGGAAGTTGCGGCAAACGTAGGTGTGCTTAATCTTGCTGATGCGTTTGCAAAAGCGGGCGAACTAGTTGAGCGCGGTCGGCAGGACGCCACGAAATATTTTCTGAAATTGATCGGTCCTAGAAACCCCGCCCTGATGAAGAAAGCCCTAGAGAGTGTGAGTGGCTCGATCTATCAGCTCATGACGTCTCGATTATCCGTCCCAGCTGATATTCGATGCTCTATATTGGTCCAATCAGGACCGGGAGAAGCCCGACTTTCATATGCATCTTACCAGCCCTACGACGATTATGGGGCCTCTATCAGTATGCAATCCCCAGGTGCCGCTTCAATATTTGCCCGCCGTGAACCGATACTGACTTTGGTAGATAAGATCACACCTGAGGCTCGAAATAACCCCGCGTTCAAGTACGAGCATGCCTTGCGATACGACAAGACCAAGTACGTTTATTCTTTGCCAATTTTTAAATCAGGTGCCGAATGGGATAAAGCTCTTCCTCTGGAGCGAGAAGAGCCGATAGCAGTTTTTAGTGTTTCCTCTACCGACGACATTCAATCAGCACTTAGTCTTCCTGAAGTCGAAGACATGATAGCGTCCTTCTCCCAACTTCTGTCTCTCGGGTTGTCACCTGAAGCAGGTATTGATTGGTTGCAAAAAGATCCGATAACCGCGCAACAGTATAGCACCGAACCAGCATCAGATTGGCGATTAATTGGACCAGAAGATGCATACCTGGCCTCGCATCGGACCGTTCGCCGCGCAGCTGGTCAGCGCGAGATTTTTGCTTTGCTGGACGAACTTGGATCCTCGTTTATCGCTGCTTGATATCGCTCCTTCAGCAGCTATCTCACTCTCAGTTTATCGCCATGTTTCGCCGCAATAACCTTTTCTTCTTTTTCCCGCATCGCTACTAATTCAGGAGAATATATTAGCTTGTAGATTTCCTCTGCCGGAATGACGCAGGTCATTCCGCTTAGCCCCTTTATGTATGCGCCTTTCTTTATCAGCGCCGCATTTTTCTCGGCGCGTGGTTTTGAGGGGTTCACAATTTCCCAAAGTTCTGGAAATTGGCCCCAGTGGATACCCAACAACTTAAGATAATGGCCACCCCCAGATAGAAACTGTCCGGGCTGAGCTGCTGGAAGAAAGTATGATCCCAACGTTCGATAGATAAAGACTGGACTTCCTGAAAATCCGCTACGGCTATGCATGTCTATTACGATTGACCTGCCACAGTAGCCGGTCTCTTGCAGGATTTTTGCGTCCATAATGCTGATATGACCGAACCGGATAGCGGGAGAATTTGTCTCTTCGCCGTCATAATCGACAAAGCGCCCCACCATAAATACATCATCTGCAGGGCCGACCTCGTCTAACACTTCAGCTTCGGCGGTTAACAGAAATGATGAAACGTCCGCCGGTATTGCTTTAAAATCATCATCCCACTTGAGCGGAGGCGAGACAGCGATATCCGGCCCACCTGGTTTGTAGACCCATTCATCCGATGTCCAATCAAAAATGGCTGGCTTTCCGGATGACGTATTGAGGCGAACTACCGGAGAGCCGCAGCGAGCAACGTGCCAATTTGTGACTGCGTGAACCAAGCGAACTTGGCTAGGCCATCTGGTCGAAGGAACAGAAACTAAAAAACCCGTTCCGCCGGTTTTCTTTCCTGCTATTGCGTCGTCACGAGTATCATAAAGATAGAAAGCGATTCCAGCGATGTCGCTATATTGGCCTAGTTTTGGCATGCTCGTCCCATTGCATAAAAACTGTTGTAAGCCGTTTGTCGCCGCGATGTGCCCATCTTGGTTCTATCGAGATTCGATTTCTACGCTAACGACCTTTTCAGACTTGAGGTCGTAACCGCAGACTACCCTCGAGTGCACCATCGCCCCAAAACCATTTTGAAATTGGACGTCTTTCTCGATTGCGATAGCCATACCCGTTTTTGGGTAAGCGTCACCTTGGAGATATGTTCCGAACGGTAACCAAGGCCATTCGGGCGTCCCATACTTTGCTCGGTCATTAGCTTCCATTTTGCATGCGACTTGGATATTCACCCAGCGGGAGTAGTTCTCGACCAAGTCTTCATTGTCTCGACACTTAGCCCAGCTATTCTTGCAGGATTGGGCTTCGGGGACCGCGTTTTGGCTGCTTGTGTTTGGGCCGCCATTTTCCGGAGCGCACATTGACGCTAGTACAGCTACTGCAAGAATTATCGCTGATATGATCAAGCACCCCTTGCCAATCCCACCTTTGCAATGAGGGCAAGATGAATAGCTAGAAGCAAATACCTTTTTGCACTTCTTGCAGACTTGAACTGAACCAACTGTGGCCTTTTGCTCGTCCGATGGCTTACCTACGGCCTTATCAAATTCATGGCCACAATAACGACAGACTACCGCTGCGGATTTGATTGTCTCCGCGCATCTAGGACACGTCTTATCATCTTGGTTCATTGAGCCCCCGACCCCATACGGCATTTTGTATTATTTAATTTGCGGCGCAACCCCAGTCATAATGCATGGATAGCAAGACAAAGCACAATCCGTTCCCTGTCGTTGCCTCATCGCCAGCTATGCCGTTGAACACCGCATCCTTTTTGCGATGCGATCCACAGTCCCTGTACCAACTCCTAGTGACTTTGCCACCTTTAGGATTCCTGCCCCTCCATTAAGCGCGTCTTTAATCTCATTTTCCTTAGCTAGGTCGATTTTGGGTCTTCCTATCGGGCGTCCACTTTTCGTCCCATTACGCTTTGCACGATTAACACCAGTCCGAACACGGTCCCTGATCATCGCCGCCTCAAATTCGGAAAACACCCCCAGCATCTGGAACATTGCACGACCTGAAGGAGTAGAGGTGTCTAGCCCCTGCTGATACAAGAAGAGGTCTACGCCTTTAGCTTGAAGATCACTTAGGAAAGACACCAAGTCTTTCAGTGATCTGCCCAGGCGGTCCACACTCCAAGCTGCCACCATGTCCACTTCACGGCGGGCGATAGACTTGAGCAGCTTGTCGAACTCTGGCCGCCCCTCCCTCCCCTTTGTCCCGGAAATTCCCTCGTCAGCATATGTATGGACGATTTCCCACCCGTGCCTATCTGCGACCTGCCGTAGTTCTCCCAGTTGGTTTTGGACGGTTTGCCCGTCGGTTGAAACGCGCACGTATAGGGCCACGCGCTTTGGCATGTTGATTCTCCTTCGTTGATTGATGTTGTGGATTGCGGCGGAAAGGTAGGACGCGCTTGCCGAAGCCACCGCCCGACCTGTGACAGAGCTACTTGATGGCAATCGGTATTGGCGTAATGATTAGTCGATTCTGCGCAACTAATCGGGGAAAGCTATGCGCTGTAAGATAACACCTGGCTTTCTTAGTGTAGTTCTCCTTGTCGCCATTTCTCCTCTAGTTTTTGCAGCAGAAGCAAAGACAACCTTCCGTGATTGCATTGATTGCCCCGTAATGACCGTCGTTCCTAAAGGGACCTTTCTTATGGGGTCGCCTCCTACGGAAGTTGGGCGTAATGAAAACGAAGGGCCTCAGCACAAAGTGAACCTTCAGAGCTTCGCGGTAGGCATTTATGCGGTGACTCGCGCCGAGTACGCGGCTTACGTTCGCGACTCGGGTCACCCCAGCGAGGGTGGCTGCATCGTATGGACTGGAAAACCGGCTGATGAAGTGGGTTCGCTCGAAAATGATCGTTCCAAAGACTGGAAGAATCCCGGCTTTCATCAAACAGAACGCGACCCAGTAGTGTGTGTTAGTTGGTATGACGCTCACGCTTACGTGCGCTGGTTGAATACCAAGGTATGCGAGCAACAAAAGGTCGTGCAGTGCACCGATAAGAAGGGGCCCTATCGCCTGCTTTCTGAAGCGGAGTGGCAGTACGCAGCGCGTGCTGGGACCTCAACACCTTATTGGTGGGGTGAACATGTCACCCACGACAACGCGAACTACGGCGCCGACAAATGCCCCCCATGCGGTCCTAAAACCGAGGGCAAAGACCTGTGGAATTACACAGCTCCTGTCGGGTCATTTCCTCCCAACGCTTTTGGCCTCTTCGATACGGCGGGCAACGTTTATCAATGGGCTGAGGACTGTTGGCATGAAAACTATGTTGACGCACCAACCGATGGCTCTGCCTGGGTCACAGGCGATTGCAAATACCGCGTATCACCGGGTTCTGACTGGTTGGAAGACGGCTCGTATATGCGGGTGGCTTTCCGTGATCTTGGTACCGCTGATGAACGAAGTCAGTTCACAGGGATTCGGGTCGCCAAGACACTGAATTAGATCGCCCTAACCGGCTCGCCAAAAGCTCACCGTGCTTGCTGGCGTAGTATACCAAAACCACATGGTTTCGGTATGCAAAAAGCGCAGTAAAAACCGGCGCAATACAGCCATTTTCGCAGCCGTTTACAGCATGGTTTTCGGTATGGCCGCCGTTGGTGCCGGTTTGGCCAAATGGCCGCCAAATCGCGCTGTGAGCCACGTAATCGAAAGCTTATGTGCCATGGCGCGACTAGCAGTCAGCTTCGGAGGTCGGCTCATCGGTCGCTAAGTGCGCTGGTCATCGTAGTGGCCAGCAGCCAGCGTTGTGAATGTCCGCTTTGGGTCAGGGGCGGTCATTTGCCACCGGTCAGCCCAATGTCCGCTTTGCGCCGATAGCGGACAGCCGGACTCATAGGATCACGCGGGCGCTTGCGGCACTTGCTGGCCTACTTTATCTCTTCATGTCAGCATCGCCAAAACTCCGGGGGGAAATCCATGCAACGATCGTCTTTGCGTATGTGCCAGCTCTTGTTGTCAGCAGCGGTCTGCGCAGTCTTTTCCGCAAGCGCGACGCTTTCAATTGCCCAGCCGAGGGGCGAATCCAACATGGCGCGGTTTGGCGCGCGCGACCCGAAGACTTGCGCGGACACCAAAGCGCCGGGAGGAAACAACATCACCCCGGCCCTGGCGGCGAAGTATTTCACCTGCAAGGCCGAGAACTTAAGGGAAAACACGCTCACTTTGGTCGAGAACGTTAAAGTAGAGGTCGGCGGCGGCACCCCCTACACGCCAAATCTGGGGTCTTTCCCACAAATCAACGTCAGCGTTCCGCTGCGTGCGATCCGCGGCAGCTATCTTCTGTATTCGTGTAGCGACCTGACGAGGCAGCACGTCGGCCCAGCCAGCACCAGCTGCTACGTCTACGACCACAAGCAGGCGACCGGCTATTGTTACAAGACGACGTTTAACGATTGGAGCTGCTACATGTCGGACCGGAACGCCGTCGGTAACATCTCCTACCGGGCGGCGGGGCCTAAGGGCTAGGCGGCGAGGTCGGCCAGAAAACAGGGCGGGTATTCACCTTCCGAGCCAGTATGGCTGTAGCTTTCAATCAGGGCCGGTCGCTCGGGCGAATGTCCGCTTTGGGTCAAAAGCAGCCATTGGGCTGACCGGGGACGAATGACCGCTTTTGACCCAAAGCGGACATTCCTAGTGAGCATTCGCCCGGCGTTTTCAGCGACCAAAATGGCGGCCCAAAGCTCCGCGACCTAAGTTCGCGGGCAGAATGGGTTCGGTTTGGTCGAACAATTCCGATCCGCGTGCACATTGTTGCCGCAAGCCATGGCCTGTGGCTGAATAGCAAGAAATAGGGCGGGACACGGCAATGCGCATCCTCCTTTCAATAGCGTTCGCCTCATTGAGTTGTTTCCTAGCTCCCAGCGGGGCCCAAGCGCAGGATATTTCCGGCGTATGGCAGGGCATGACCCGGGGGCAGCGCGTTTTTGAGATCAGCCGCACACCCAATGGTGGCTTCAAGGGCGAGATGTACCTTCGGCGAATATATTCCTAGCGGGCCAAGGTCCTGGATGGAACTCCCTCCAAAAACTGTGATAAATGCTAGCGTTTCGGTCGAGGGGCATTCTATGACAATCGCGGATATCTCGTGAAAGTGGCACACCGGCAAACCCGGTTGCTGGTACTGGCTGCCTTCATTCCCTTGCTGGCCCTAGGGCTGACCCAGCTTGCCGTTTCCCTGCGGCAGTGGGAAATAGAGGCTGAGAACAACACCCTGCTGCGCGTCATGGCGCTGAGCGCCAGGATTGACAGCCAGATTAACGCAGACGTGGGTGCGCTGCAGGTACTGTCCACCTCGCAATTTATCGCCAACGCCGAGTGGCCTCAGGCGCAGGCGCGCGCGCAAGCCGTTGTTGCTGCCCGCCCGCAATGGAAAAATGTCCTGCTCACCGAAGCGGCCAGCGGACTCACTGTTTGGCAGACCGCGACCCAAATTTCGGACGTCACGCCCACGCCCGATTTTGTGATTTCTTTTTTGCGTTCAAAACAAGAGATCCGGATCGGCGACATTGCTGACATGCCCCGCGCCTGTGCCTGCATCACCTTGAGTCAGCGAATTGTAGTCAACGGGCGCACTTATGCGCTGACTGTGCTGCGCGGTGTGATGGACCTGCAAGACCTTCTAATCGCCAGTTTACCGCAGGACCAAGTGTCCGCCCTACTTGACCGCAGAGGGCTATTCATCGCCCGCAGCCTCGATTTTGAAAACCGACTCGCCACCCCCGGCACACGCTATGTCCAGGAGGCCATCGCCCGGGGCGGGTCCGGCGTCTATAGCGGTACGACCTGGGAAGGGCTCACCAACCGCACCGCCTATATGGCTTCTACTACCACGGGCTGGTCCACGCATATTGCAGTTCCCTCGAAGAACATTGCCCTGATCGGAGCTGGGTCTGTCAGCCTTGAGGTTCTCGCATTTTTGCTTGCGCTTCTGGTTGCCGGATTGTTGAGCATTTATGCTATCCGCGACATTCGCGCCCGTCGCGCGCAGGAGCAGGCAAACCTTCAGTCCCAAAAGTTGGAAGCCATGGGGCGATTGTCCGGAACTGTGGCGCACGATTTCAACAATCTTCTCGCGGTTATGGTTGCGTGTGTACGTCTGCTGGAGAAGTTGGATGATGCCACCAAGAAGAAGGCGATCATCGGCGAGTGCCTTGCCGCATCTGAACGTGGGGGCGAGCTGATAAAGCAGCTTCTAGCATTCTCCCGCGAAAAACCTCTGGAAGTGTCCTGCGTTAATCTCGGCGCAACCGTCAGACTGATTCGAGAAATTCTTGCCCGTACTCTTGGGTCAAATGTCGATTTAGAAATCGAACTTGATGACGATGCCTGCTACGCCCGCACGAACGCCGCCCAATTAGAAATGGCGCTTTTGAACCTTGCGGTGAATGCTCGTGACGCAATGGCGTCAGGTGGCAAATTCATTGTGACAAGCAGTCGTTCCCGCGAGCGAGGGTTTGTAGACCTGGTTGTTAGAGATACAGGTAGCGGCATGACAGAAAAAGTTGCGGCCCATGCGCTGGAGCCGTATTTCACCACCAAGGAAAGCGGTAAAGGAACAGGCTTGGGGCTGGCTCAGGTGCACGTCCTGGCACAGCAGTCCGGCGGAACGCTGTTGTTGGATACTGCACCCGGCAAGGGCACGAAGTTCACATTAAGATTGCCGGCCTGCGATCCCGAATGAAGCGTCCTGCGGTTTAAGCGGTATTTGAGCGGAGGTGAATAACTCCCGTGTGCGCTTTTGCGCCAATAGCGGACATTAATCTGACGGGGGATGAATGCCCCCTTATTGACCCGATCCAGCTTTTTGCGTGAAGGCCTGTCCCCTTGGTAAACGCTCAGATGCACTAATTACGGAGCCCCAGCAGGTATTAAGTGTGGCCGAATTTTTCCAAGAGCTCAGTCAGCAGATATAGGGCTAGGGCTACCACCACCACGGCGCCCGCCCACATCATAAACCTATGTTGAAATTCGTTGTCAGACACCGGAAATCATCTCACGACCCGCTGTAGATACTCTTGTCTTCGATGATTGGCATAATGCTTACTAATCAAGATTCATAAATTGATTTCGATCAAAGCGGTGAGAGGAATAGCCGCCAAAGTATAACTGCGGGCAATCTGGAAAGCCCCTTAAAAAGTAGCAGAGATCGTGGACTTTCTTCGGGGAATCGTTGCGCTTTGTGGCCGGGTGCTGCTCGGCTGGTTCTTTGCTTCCCAAGGCGTTCAACGCATTCTTGAGTGGAACGCTATGGTGGTCCTGGTCGAAATGAAGCGCGTCCCTTTGGGGCAGGTTTCGTTGGGGCTGTCGCTAATCGCAATGTTCTTTGGCAGTGCCGGATTGGTGATGGGATTTCAGACACGGTTTAGCGCATTGGTTTTGGCAATCTGTACGGGCGGCTGGGCGCTCATCGCCCATGATTTCTGGACAGTTCAAAACCCAATCGCCCGGCAATCGGACTTTTTGATATTTTCACTAGGCACTGCAGTTATTGGGGGCCTGTTAGGCCTTTTTGCTTCAGGGGGCGGAAAATTCTCGGTGGACAGCCTTATCGACAAATCCCAGCCAAACTAATTTTCGGGTCCGATAACGAATTTAGGATTTCTCTAACCCCTTTGACCCAGCACCGGCGGCCTGCTTTGCGCCGAAAGTGGTCTTTGAATAACTCCTAACGCTGCCAGCCCATGCCCATACCGGCGTCCCTGACTTCCGTGCCCGGTGGCGGCCTTGGCGCTTTCCACCAGCGCATTGACCGCTACGCGAACTTCCGCTTTCGGCGCAAAGCAGACGCCAGTAAACGATTGCTGTCTTTACGTAGGCTGCAGGAAACGTGTTTCCAACCGCAGGATCAAGCCATCCCGCAGTGTAAACAAGTTTTCGCCCCGACCTTTTCCACCAGGCAATGCGGGGGAGAAACAAGTCCACTCCACAAGTGTTTCGTCACCTGTCACGCTAAATCGGTCGATAATGATTTTGAGGTCCGGCATAGGATGCCGCCACCCTTCTTGAAACGCTGCGCGGATCGCCTCCTTGCCGTGATGACTTCTCGGTGCTCCAGAGAAGGGCTCGACATAGACCGCATCTATCGTAAATAGTGCCATCATATCCGCCTCAGCGGTGGCACCTGTTTGCATGGCCTTAAAAAATGCTGCGATGGTTCTATCCATGAAAAAATCCTCCGATCTCACGTCGCGCGAAGTAAGTACGATCCGGGTCGCCTTGTCGGACCTCCCCGTTCGACGCAGCGGGCTGCCAATGCAACAGCTGGTGGAAATCGCAACACGGCTGGGCAAATGCAATCTTCATATTGATTACGACAGCGCCAAAGTCATTGGAATGCCGGTTATTGTATTGCGCGCGGCGCGACCTCCACGGCTTTTGGCTGAACTCACTCCACGCCAAAGGGAAGTTGCCGGCCTGCTCGCGCAAGGGATGTCCAATAAGCAGATTGCTGTCCGCCTGCGACTTTCCCTGGCCACCGTCAAGGATCATGTCCATCACATCCTCAGCCGAACCGGCTATGGCTCCCGCGCGGCTCTCGCCATCGCATTGGCATCTGGGGAACGCTAAGACAGGTTATGCTGTTACGCTATCCATCGAAGGATGGATGCGTCAAACCGCCGCCAGTGTCCACCCATTGCGTTTCCGACCTCGGTCATTGCTGAACACGGTCTGATAGGCGCAATGGAGTGTGCGAGTACCGACAAATGTCCCCTTGGCGAAAGGAGGACGTTAGCTGTGTCACCGCTTTTTGACCTAAGCGGACATTCGCATCATGGCATCAGTACCTGTTTAAGCTCTTCATCGGTCTGAGCATCATTGATGGTGGCTCGTACGGCGCTTCGTAGGATAATGCCGGCAACGGCAACGACCTCAGCGGCTTGCATGCCACCGGCAAAGCTCTGGGACCCGATGACCTGTTTCGAGTCAAAATAGTAGATCACGAAATTCATCCGTTTCCCGGGCTCCTGAACTAAGCGAACATTCACAGTCAGTGCCGGTTCGCATACAGCACGACGGGGCTACTAGATAGGGCAAGGAAAAGGCCCGGCGCGAGGGTACGCAAACCGGACCCGTTCCCCGAGGCGCTGGCGTCCTGAGAGACTAACCAGCGACCTGTAACCCGATATAAGACATCAATTGCGTCAAATGATGTCATTGGGAAACTGGTGCTGGCGCTAAACTAACGCCTCGCCGCAGTTTGGTGGTACGGAGACCTTGAGTTGAAATAATGCGAATGTCCGCTACTGGCGCATTGCGGACACTGGCTGCCCAGGGCGGAATGGCTGCTCCTGACCCAAAGCGGACATTCCGCAAAACTTGCATAGGGTCTAGGATGGAGCCATTCGATTGCATAGTGCTTAAGGATGGAAGTTAGGGGATCTTGCCATTGCGGATCGGTCAAGTTTCGAGCGCGATTGGTGGATGGGCTCAAAACAGCTCGTCGGTGCACGTGTTCATATTGTAGAATGCGCGGAGCGGTTCCCGTGTCGGCGGCTGGACAGTCTCAAAATTCTGGAAGGCGCTGAAGTTTTGTCGCGTTACCAATTCAATACGAAGACTGCGGAGCATTTCTTTTGTTCTAAGTGCGGCATTTCCACCCATCATCGCCGCCGATCTAAGCTGTGATTATGACGACTGGCCTCAAACTTGTGACGCCCTCAGGCGAACACATTCCCTCATACCTCATGGCGCTACGCCGGGGATGGTCATGGGGTCCCCACCCGTCGTGGAAATCGGAACAAATAAAGGCAATCGAGGCTGATCAGGATGGCTACCTGCAAGGGCTGTCTGATCCAGAGGCAAAGGGCCAGGATATCCAATTGCCAGACGGCTCTGTCGTGGCCCGAACTCCCAGCTTCTACCGTTGGATATGGGACGGTGAGTTCTGCGGCCTCGTCCACCTCCGTTGGCAAGTTGGAACGACGGAATTGCCGCCTATGTACAAAGGCCATATCGGTTACTCGGTCGTACACTGGAAGCAAAGGCGCGGTTACGCCAAGTACGCACTTCAAGCTTTGCTCCCCGAAGCAAAAGCGTTGGGTCTGCCATATGTCGAAGTGGTGACTGATACAGACAACGTACCGTCCCTGATAGTCATCAAAGCCAATGGTGGCGTACTGATGGGGGAATATCCGAGGCAGCCCAATGATGGGGAAAATATCTACCTTCGGTTTCGCATCATGCTTTGAATGTCCGCTATTGGCGCAAAGCGGACATGGCGCTCAGGTTTGCAACTGGGTGAAGCCCGGGCTGATCCTGTGCGCTGTGCAGCCCCAAGCGGCCACCGTGTTAGAGAGCTTAAACGGTCGCTCCACCCCGCTTCGCTTCAAAGCGGCCTTTGTCCGTGTCGCACTCAAGCCGCTTCGCATCGCACGTCAGCGTTGAGCCCCCTAATGGCCTGGCGGGTGGCTAGCAGGGACTGCCCGGCGACCATTCCCTTCCAACAATCGTTGTCGCTGAAGAAGGCTTCTCGAACTTCGGCCTGTATCAACCGTCCTTGGGGAGACAGCGGATCACCGTACGCATGGAGCCAAGCGTCCGCGCGCAAGGCGTTAAGTACCGTTAGTATCGGCTTTGTACCAAATTCAAGAGTCATGCTGGTCACTTCTGCTTGGCTCAGAAGGTTGGGCGCATAGGCCAAGCCGTAGCCCACGACTTCCACAGAGGCGCAGTCACCGCCTGCCACGGGAGATTTAACAGCAAGGCCGTACCAGTTCGCAGCTCGTACAAAGCCCGGTGATTGGAACCGGTCCACAATCTGTTCTCCGACGCCCGGGGGCCCTAGGCCGCTGTGATAGTCTATGATTGCTATCCGGGCTGCGCGCCGAAGATAATGTTCGAAGATTTGGGTCTGGGTGCTGCGCGACCAAGTGGGCTCGTTGCCACCATAAAAGACCCCAAGAGGGTGGGAATACTGACCTGCGGTCAACGCCTGCTGCAACGCTTCGAAGCCATGCTCCTCAGCAAAGGACATCAAAGCTTGCGTGGTAATCGCTTGCACGTCCGCCGTCCACCGCGTAGGGCAAATCAGGTCAGCCAGCTTCTCATAGCCAGGGTTTTGGGGTCGTGGGGCGTCAAAATCGATCCAATTGCGGTTGAGGTCGACATTTTCGTTCGTCACCCGGCGGAGCCATGCGAACCCAAAGGGATTGATAGCGTGCACCATCAGTACTGCTGTATCGTTAGGCAGCGCGCGATACTCTTCGCGGCGCAGCCAGTCAACCTGGGCGCCCGAGCCGCAGAATCCCTCGGCACCGTGGGTAGCGCTGATCATCACTAGTACAGCTTCCGCCTCTCGCGGTCCGATCCAAGCCACGTCGGTCGAGAGGGTGCCGCCGTCGGGACCCCGTTCCGGATGGGGTGTCGCTTCGAGCGCCGCGCCCGCATCGCGTGCTGCCGCGAGAAACTTCGCGCGCGCAGTCTGGTAGTCGGAGCTAAAGCTTTCAGCTGAATTCATGTAGGCCCTCCGGTGCAATAGATTGCGAGGTCGAAATTCTGTAGGCCCGCTTGTGTCGCTTATGTCCCATAAGGCGTTAAAATTTTGCGGATTCCAGCGGCGGTTGTGAAAAATGTAGAGGAGCCCTACCCCGGAAATGGCGGCTACCGAATATCCCTCCACCGCTTTAATAGAGCGTGAAAGACGTCGCACACCGCAAGCAGCGTCCTCATTGGCGCTCGGTACGAGAATTAGTCTTCTTATTTTTTACAACCGCGAATGCTCAGCGCATCCTGTGACACGTGCCGTTAAAGCAGAGCAGGTCTTACCAGTGAGTCACGCTGGCACCGAGCGGGCCACGTCTGGTTGTCCACGAATGTCCGCTATTGGCGCAAAGCGGACATTGAGATGACTGGATCAATCCTCCAGAAACGGGCGGCTCACTTGGCGGCTGACATTGGGCGGTGGCAGCGGCTCGCCGGTGCGAATCTCATAGCGCCGAGCCAGTTCGGCGCGGTAGTCCAAATCCATTAGAATGTCGGGATCGGTGCCATCTTGCAGCAGCGAGGCGCGCGGGCCCATGTAAAGCAGGGCGTCGGCAGTCAGTCCGACATTGTTACGGCTGGCAATCTCAGATGCAGCATTCGGCACCTTGTTAAATGCATCGCATTCCTTGCGCCAGATGTCAGCTTCAAGCGTCGAGCCCCGGATCGGCCATGCCAGTGACGGTGCCTTCCAGCCGGTGAGATGGCGCTCGAACCGTGCCGCGCAGTCCTTTTGGGCATAGCCGACATAAGGCGCTATCACGAAGAGCGAACCGGGATTGGTCTTGTCCAAAATCATGCGCAGGGTTGGGATGGGATAAACGCCGAAATGCCCAACCCCGTAGATCAACAGCGCCTTTTTGCGCTTGGCGAGAATTTCCCGCCGAGCCAATTCGGCGGGATGGCTATCACGCTGCTCGGCCAGCCGCTCCCATTCGGCTTTGGTCTTAATTGAAGGCCAATCGATGGGAGGTTCACCCAACCATACCTTGATACGCCTGTTCGGCGGCGATTTCGAATTCGCGATCCGGATAGCGGCATACAATCGAATCGCGCCGATACCGGTGACGGCGGGAGACACGCCCACCGTGTCAGCCCACACCTTGCGCAATTCGGGATAAGGCACATGCTCGCCATTGACGTAGCGGTCCACGATCCCTTGGTTCGACGCGCTTCCGGTCTCCAGGATGATGTTGCCGACTTCGGCGGCGAAGCGCGGGTCACGCACCAGCGCGAAATAAACCTCGAACTCCTGTGCCAGCCCATGCATTTCCCCCAGCCCCACCAGCGGATGGGTCTTGAAGGCTTCGAAAATTCCGTCAGTGGCAGACATAACGGTGGGAGGGGGTGGGTCGGCAACAGCTGGCGCTCCCCAAACCATTAACAAGGCCGTCACCAAAGCTGTTCTGCGCATGAGGTCCTCGAAGGCCGTAATGTCTGAGATCGTCGATTTGAGAAGGGTAGCGTCATTGTCGGCTTTTGGCGATGAGCTAGGTTCGGTCTCCGCTGCTGCCTTTCCAAAGAAGTCTGCCCTTGCCGGACAGGTCTCGTGAATACCGCTTTTGACGCATAGCGGACATTGATCGAATGACCGGTGGTGACCCAATCGGACATGTAAATTTGCCTCTATCCTTGTGACATATTAAATCAGGGGAGCATGGCCTCCGCGACGCAAAGACTAGCTGGACTGACCGGCGCTCTGATCGTGCAGGTCGGGCTTGTTTCCTTGTTTTGGTACACCTCCGCCCCAATGGGGCAACGCCTTCCACCGCCGCGCGAACTTCTCCTAATGCTGCGTGCGAGGCCTAAGCCGCCCCCGGTCCCCATGCTCATTGATGCGCGCCCCGGTATAACCGCGCCCCGTCCCACGGTAGCGCCCCCGCCGCAAAGCACCGCCCCTGTGCAAATTGTACCGCCGTCAAGACTTCAAGACTTCGGTCGCAGCTTATTCGGTTGCGCCCCAGAGAATTATGCCAACTTGTCCGCAGAAGACCGTGCGCGTTGCCCGAAACCCGGCGAAGGCCTTGCACTCATGCCGGATCGTGATCTCCTTACTGAGCCTAAATCACTCGCGAAGGATGAAGCCCTGTGGAAAGAACAGATGGCGCAGAAAAACTGGATGCCGGGTCCGTGCTCACCCTCGGGCCAGGAGTCGGTCATGGCATGTTTGATGCGGCAGACTCGCGAAGAAAACAGGCGTTCAGCATCGGCTATGGCAAGGATTGCTGAAGAGAGGGCGGCTAGAATGGCCGAACCGAAACGGGCAGCACCAGCCAATGTTCGCTACAGAGGACCGCAAAAATAGCGTCCTGATCCTCGCGTAATACGCCACTCAGCGAATGTCCGCTTTTGGCGTAAAGCGGACATTCCAACTTTTCACTTATGAGGCGATTCTGCTAAGCTCGTTGCTTGCTTGGAGGGGGTAAATGAAAAGCTTTGACGCGCAGGTTGGGAAGTTCGCGAAAGCGAAATCCAATACCCTTTTCAAATGAGGGCGCAGCTAGCCGCGATTGCTTCTGCTGCCGGTACGATTGGCGTAATTGTAGGCGTCACAGGGTTGGTTGCCGCAAATGCAACAACGCTGGACGGGAGCGTTGTTATCCCAGGATTTCTCGATATCGCGTTTCACCATAATCGAGGCATTTCCTTCGGCCTTTTCGCGCAAGATACCGAGATGGGCTCAAGGGTTCTAATCCTCTGTATTAGTCTGTTGATCGCAGTCCTTGCCGTTCTGGTTTACAGAACCTCGCGAACTATTACGGCGGTTGGTCTCGGTATGGTTATTGGCGGCGGGTTGGCAAACGTCGTGGACCGGGCCATCGACGGGGCAGTATTCGACTTCCTTGTCGTTCATTTCGGATCGCTACCGCTTTTTGTCTGTAACGCACCTGATATTGCTATATCAGTTGGGTTTCTACTGTGGCTCTGGGATGACTGTTTTTCCGCAAGCGCTAGCACAGTGTCCGAGACCTAGCCTCCCCATGGCCGCTATTGGCGGATTGCGGAGGGGCTGTCGTGCGGTCCTGAAGTTAAATATCTGACATGCAGTGGCGGGCGCGTTTGGTCAGGTATAGCCTTCGGCTGCGGCCTTCGAGGAATCGTTATGGCATTACGCAGCACCCTGTTGGCAATCCCACTTATGTTTTCTGCAAACTTTGCTTTGGCAAATGACGCCAAAGTGAATGTTGTCGTCATCTCCGTCGCCAAAGCCACCATGCCAAGCAAGTTGCCGGGCATGTGCCAGATAAACGGCATGGTGAGCGACGTGTTGGAAGGCAAGGCTTTCCGCAGAGGGCAGGCGATTTCGCTGCCTGTGCCCTGCGGCAGCCACCCCCAGCCTTTGCGTCCGCCAGGGGCTGATGCCCAGCTTGCCGACCCGCAGGTGCTGATGAAATCCAAACAGGGTATCGCGCATCTGGACGATGCGGGCGCGCTGGTGTGGCGAGAAACGGCGCGGTCCTATGGCGGTGCTGGCAGGATCAGCGGCTATCGAGTGTTTGACGGCGCGATGCTCCCGCTGCGGGCGGCAAGCCTGCGTTGAACGGAGGGGCCTCCCCGCGTCAAAGCAAGCAATCTTCACTTGAATAGTTGAATGTCCGCTTATGGCGCAAAGCAGACATTGGGCTTGTGTTAGACGAATGACCGCTTTGGAGAAAAGCAGACATTCACCGGTCCCAGGATGCCCCTAGACTACTGGACGGTTTGACCGCGTCCTGGCCTCACACGCTCTAGTTCTGTCACGGCCTTGGTGATCCGCGTCCATAGATCGAAGTTGAACATATCGCCTTGTTCGTAGGCGCTATCTGCGCGTTGAGCCGCCGCCAACTCTGGATCGTTGGGATAGAGTTCGATTATCTGGTTGGCAGCACGCCAGACATCAATATCTGCGATCCGTCCGCTTAGTTTGACCATTCGACAACAGCCTGCCCGTCACGAATGGAGGATACCGTCACCTTGACACCTGAAGTCTCACGACCGGCATCGCCAGTTGCCATACCTATCGCGGTTGCCTTGTCCCTTGCGAACCCACCTGTCTTCGCCCCATTGCGGTAGATATCGAATGTGCGTCGCGTTTCATTCCACTTAATTGTGAAAGCTATATCGACGGCGGCCTTCTTTTTTCGCGACAGATTCTTGCGCCGTTCAATTCCATCAGGCGGATCACTATCCATGAGCATCCCTCATTCCCAGTATCGTTCATACGCCGTCAGATTTTGTGTCAAGGGCAACAACGCGCAATGCACCTGCTGGGGGCGGGCGTTGCAACTCAACGGCCAATTCCCATGGCGCGTTCATCCAGGTTTCGCGTGCTTCCTCGTCCAGCAATAGCACCGGCGTAGCATCAGGATGAATCGGTGCCACGTCTGGGCTTGCATCGGTAGTCAGAAAGCTAAAGACCAGGTGCTTACCGACATCTGGTACAGCCTTGGTACCTCTATCCCCCTCCCACTCCCGCCAAATGCCAGCGAAGAACATCAGCGGGCGCGTCTCGTCCTGGGCAAACCAAGTCCAGATGCTTTTCGGACCTTGGTTATTGTCGGGCTCAGCAAAACTGGTGACAGGCACCAAGCACCGATGCTCAGGCTTCTTCAGGTACGTCGCCCAATAGCGGCTGTCCGTCTTCCTGCAATTGGTTAGATACGGATTGCGCGGCTTCTGACCAGGAATGTTAGGAGGCGGAAAGCCCCAGCGCATCATCAGCATCTCTCTGCCTTCCGGAGCGTGGCGAACGACAGGAGCCATCCTGTTTGGAAAGATTGCGGGGAGTGGCTCAAGATTGCCCGTGTGGTCCACCATAGCTTTAGCAAGCTGGCGGATCGCCTGAGGGCCTTTCGTCATGCTGAAGAGGTTGCACATACCGAAACGGTAAAACGGATTTTGGTTGCGGCCTAGCCATAGGTTCGGACGCCAATCGCCACCGGGCCGGTCGGGCCTTTGTAGACCTCCCCCAGGAGGTGGCAGCGCAGGTCGGCATTGTGAGTGTCGATCAGGGGCTGGGTGCGCGGGTCCAGGCGGGCCTTCATCGCCAGCCAGTCTTCGGCAGATACCGCGGCACGGCAAGTGAGGATTTGCCGGATAAGCGCCACCTCTTGGTCATAATGGGAATTGGGCAGACCTCGATAGAGGTCAATGCCCCGAAGCAGCATGTCCAGCACCAACGCCTTCTTGGCAGCGACTTCGTCCTGGAGATCCGTGAAGTGGAGCATCATCCAGGTTTCGCCTTTGTCGTGGTGCATCCGGGTGGTTGGCAGCTTTTTGTATTGGATAGCTAGGCCCCGCACGGGGCACCGCCAAAAGCTGATCCTGGTCCCCGTCAGTCGCATGAGGTAGCGGACCGCCTCGCCCAGCGTTAGGTCGTATCGCGTGAGCTTCGGGTTGAAGTCGAAGCGAAAGACTGTGAAGCCGTTCCGGCGGCGGTCGTCCGCCTCCTGCCGATGTGCGGCCTCGGCCACTTTCCTCGCCTGATTTGGAGCGTGTCCCATGTCAGCGGCGCAAAAGGGCGCAGACGTGGCTGAAAACGATGAGCTGGGCGGGACTGGTGGGGGGTAAGGGCGACAAGACGGACTCCATGCGTTGCGGCTGGCGCCGACTTCGCCATGGGTCTCAACTCCTCCATCTCATCAAAACCGATTCTGCAGAAAATTGAAGCGCAGGGAGTGGGTTCACCCTGAAATTTGCGGCTAGAAGCTGTGCGCTGGATTTTCAAACTGTGCTCGCCGTACAAAGCCGGACCTGTTTGACACCTATATAACATATATGCTAGTGTACATTCGCGCCGCTGTAACCTGCTGCTAAAGCAACGGTTTGGCTGATTTTTTGCCGCTGGCGGCGACCAGCAAGCCATAACCAGCGACGATTTTTGTCACCACAAGCCATGGGAAGCGCGTCCACGGCCATGTCGGTACGGCTCGGCCAGCGATAGCCGAAACTATGACCGCGCCGTTGGCTGCCGTCGCGAGCGGCTGGCCGTGCCAATCGGCTGATTAATGCGACCGAGCCGCCAGCCATACGGAAAATCGAAAACTTTTTAGCTGCTGCTCGACAGCTAGCAACGTGCCAGCCGATTCCAAATCTGCAACCCCAACAAAGAAGATTCCGGCTCCGGAAAAGTCCGGCGCCGCAACCCAGGTCGGCAATCAAGCTGCCCTAACGAAGGAGTATGTCATGACGAAATCGAATGAGAATGAGAAGGCCGCAGCCCCAGCACCCGCATCGAAAGACGCTGACAAGGGAAGTTTGTGGGACGCCCTGACCAAAGGCAGCAAATGCCTGGCCAAGTCGACGGAGCCTGATGAAGACGGATACTATCTCGCCATTGTCGAAGAGGTGTCCGCAGACGGAGCCACCCTCGTATGCCGCTGGGCGATGTACCCCAAGCTTGGCACTTTCAAGACGCGCCGTCTTGCCGTCGGCCTACTGACGAAGGCGAAGTAGCCATGCAGGATATCAAGCGCATCCGAGAGCTAAATGATAAGCTGCGAACGACCTTCCGCGGCGGCAAGATAGCAATCACCCCTGGCGTCATGGCGCTGGGGGACTTACCAACAATATTGAAACAGCTTCGTGAATTTTCGGCCTTTGACGATTCAAACGACCCACATCAGGAGCACGATCTGGGGATCTTCAGATACCGTGGCGCCGCACACATTGCCGGTGAAGGTCCGACCGTCCTGTTCAAATTTGATTATTATGATAGCTCCCTGCAATTTGCGTCTCCTGACGCGGCAAACGAAGAAGCTACTTCTCGTGTTTTGACGATAATGTTGGCAGAGGAATATTGAGGGCTAACGCTTCTTACGTTTCACTTTAACGCCGTCCGGTAGTCTCACTAGGTCTGCCGGTGCGACACCCAAACCATCTGCCAAAGCGAACAGGCTCGTTGCGGTCGGGTTACGCTTCCCCGCTTCAAGCTCACTAATGTAGTGCTGGTTAAATCCAGAATTGGCCGCAAGCTCTTCTTGGCTCAGGCGCTTCTGTTGCCTGATTCTCAAAACGTTACCGCCAATGACGCCGCGCATGTCCATCCGGACAGCACAACCGAAGGCTTTGCCCGAGAGTATATACTCCTGTATATATTCGACGGGGACGGCTAGATCACAAAAAGGGGAATCTAATGTCTGACTTAGCGTCGGTGCCCTTCAAGGCACCATTCTTCCGTCGCCTTTCGACGGTGGTCGTAATGACCATTGCGCTGCTTCTCATGCCTATCGCCATGCTCCTGATTTTAACCGGCCCGATTTATCGGAAGAGGGCCGAGGGCTGGCAGCCCATCAGCAACAAGGCCCGGTATGCCTACGGCGGGATTCTGGTCGTCTGGCTAGTAGCTGCGACGGCCAAGGCCTTCCTTCAGCCTGGCGGAATTGAGGGGGAGTGGGAAAGGTCCGCTGATACGACCCTAGCGAAGACCAATTCTTCGGCAGCAAACGAACCCACCGAGGCCCAAGCGCCGGAGGCACCCGCCCCAGAACCAGAGCCACAGCAACAAGCCAGTGCTGAAAGATTACCCGCCTGCGATGCAGAAGCAGTCACCGATACCGTCAAAGAGATAATCGAGGAGAACGGCGGCTCCAACATCCAAACAGTAAAAGTCGAAGATTTCGGCAGGGTAGAAGAAACTTGGAAGAACCCGGAACAGAATGTGAGGCGATGCGCTGCTGAGGCCATTCTCAATACCGGCGGCACCCGGGTCACGTTCCAGATCGGTTACGGCCCGTCTGGCAAACTAATTGTCCAGGCCCAGACAGGACGGACCGCCGCCATGCAATACGTCTTCGACAAAGGGAAAATGGAAGAAGCTGAGGCGGCAAGTCGCCCGAGAGATTGTACGCCTTACACCGACAATCTTACGGGCAAGGAAGTTCTGCCACACGGTTGCCGCTAGTCGTCAGTTAAACCGCGAAAATATGAGATGCCACGTCTACTACAGCATCAGGTGCTGAAAAATGTGCATCAAGTCGGGTTGGTAGAGTCGTAGCTTGTACCCGCGTCAAAAACGGCAAACGTAATCGCGTGAATACCCTTAAAGTCTATATCGGCGCACTAAAACCGCTCTGCGAGGTGACTTTCGCGGTGTGGAAGCATTTTGGCCAACTGAAGCCGCTTTGAACGATTTCAAAGCCCGTCGGTAGAAAAGCAAAATACGCTTCGCTCGTCATTGGCCCTCTCCAGCCCGTTCCAGGTGTAGAAGACATGGACCGAACCATAGGGGCTGAGGACCCGAAAGGAGATGAAGTCATCAATCTTCCGATTTTCTTCAACGGCATCCCCAATCCCCGAAAACAAGCTTCCCAGTTGCGCATCAGGCACCTGATACAGAAGCTCCCAATCCGAATCCGGACCTTCCTCTAATGGGTAGCCGATGACATGAAACTGAGGTGTTGTCTTTTTTGAGGAGCGTTCCTTCAGCATCGACTCTTCGGAGCGCAGACATATCCTTTCGAGTTGATCCCATGCCTCTGGAACTGAAACATCTGTATTGAAACCAAACCTCGTAACGAAATTGGGCATAAATGCCGTGTTATGGAGATCGTCCGGATTTATCGCCCCGTTTTGAACCGCGTTATTGAAGAAGAAGCATTTCTTATTTGACATGACATAGCTCTTTTGATTCCCGTCCATAAGCGACGGGATTGGTGGATATTTAGATTTTTCGATGTAGGTCTGCGTATCGGCAGTACAGGCGAATCTCTGCAGGTCTTTATTGCCACTCGCGCGGTTTCGTTGGGCGATCCAGCCTGGGCACATTCGGGAAATAGTAGGATCTGCATTTAAGGTCGAAATATTTGTCCTTAGAAAAGAATTCGCGTATCTCAGAGGCGGAGGGTTTCTTCCCGCCAAAACACCACTTAATTATTTTCCTCAAGAGCATCCTCGCCGGTTCTTTCTTATTCGGGCCCAGGTAACTCACCAGCGAAAGATCGAGGTGACTAGTAAACAAGTATCCAGGTTTGGGAGTGCTGGTTGCCTTCACCAACCGAACATCGACGAGCTCATTGTCCCGGATAAGAATTGAAAACTTCCATTTCTTAGGTTGGGGTTTTGGCGGCAGCATATACCGCACCTTTTTCTCAAGCTCGAAAGCCTCCGCCCAGTGCTTGGCGTCGAATTTGTTATTGGTACTAGCCCAAAAGAAATACTGGATATCATCCATCAGGATCTCGCACGGCTTCATGCGCCTGTCCGCATATCGCTTTAGCGTTACGTGATCCGGCGCATAATCGCGTATTTTATCTGGATGATTGATAGCCGATCTTATTGCTCTGCTTTTTGCGTTTAACTTTTCCTGTCGAAACTTATTTGCCATGACATCTACCTGTAACTAGCTCAGCAATATCGCTGCACCATTACTTTACAGATCGTCAGATTCGGTTTGGCGGGTGTAAAATCGACGATGTTTGGGTGTCCTAGGTGTCTTTTCGTCTCTTAAAACGGACTTTTTCCACCTGCATTTGCGCAGCCTGTACTGGTGCACAGGGCGATTGAAAGATGAGGATTCTGATTTGCCTCCATCTGATTAAGATGAGAGGTGATAGTCGGATAATGGATAGTAGGGAGATGATCTAATGGGAGGATCACCAACTCCAGTGGCTACTTGTTATAATTATGATTGTGTAGGTTGGTCAGCTTATCAGTGATGTAGGATACAATGATCCTGATGATGAACTGACTGCATCATGTGGCATAGCCGGCCATGACGCTCAAAAATTAGCATGCTCCACATATACGATTTTCGGCCTGGCTGACGGGCTTAAACTGCGATTCCGGCCCTTACCAGACCGCCGATACAAATCCGTAAAGTTATGTTGCAGCGGTTTTGCTGCTACCTCTAAAGCGGATTCAAAAATGACCTACTACGATCAAAGACGTGCGCAAGGTGCGATGCGGGACTACCTGCGTGAAATGCAACCCAACCTTTTTATCACCCATAACTTTTTTGGGATGCATAAGGCGGTCAGCCAAATATCGAAGATGACCCTGTTCTACTCGTCCATGCAGCGGAAGGCGTGGGGGCGTGGGAAAGAAATGAAATCCACCGGGTTTATACCGACGGCCTATGGCTTTCGGGAACACCCCCACTCCAACCCGCACTATCACGTCATAGCGAAGCTCCCTAAAGAAATGGTCAGGGAGATCGAGCAACACGGGCGGGAACGATGGAAAAGAATTGCACGCGGCGGACAGCTATGGGTCGAGCCAATTAACTCCGGCGACACCAGATCGGTAGCCTATAGCACCTATGACTACTGGACCATCAACTCCCTGGAGGACATGTTCGTGTACAGCGGTGCCAACGCGCTATAGGTCGGGCCGAAGCGATAGGGCATTATTAGAATGCTTCCATTAATGGCGGTAGTTGATCCCCTTCGCCCTCGCCTCCGTCTTCGTTAATCGGCGGGCGGAGAAGGGGCGGCGAATTTTCGAGGCCAGCCGGGGTATGCATTTCTGCAACTCCCGGAACAGCTTATCCGGCGCACGCGCGACATCAATCAGATCGTCCACTGCGATCACGCCTGTCAGTTCTCCGCCAGCTGGGTTGTCTGCACCTGCCAATAACGCGATGCGCAGTTGTCCCGGCTTCATTCCATTCTGGACCTGGTACTGGATCATTTTCGCCCTAGGGTGGTCATACCCGGAAAGTTTCTCGATTTGATGTTCTGTTCGAGACTTGACCGATTTGATGTCCCCCCAATTGAAATATTCTTTGGGGCTCTCATCGTCCCGGTCGCACTCATCCATTTCCCGGTTGGCATTCGCGGATTTCGCACCGTCGGCGTCGTCCTTGGCTTGGGCTAACTGCAACTGAAGCTGCTTCTGGCGCACCTCCGCGGGGCGTTTCCCGATTGAGGAGGCATAGATGCCGACTTCGCGGTTTTCATGCTTCTTCATTACTTGGTCGGGCGTGATGCCGCGGCTGATCCAGTCACGTATCGCTAATGCATCGCGCGAACGGTTCTTCTGGGCAGACCTCTTACTCTGATCATCGTAGTCGAGGCACACGCGAAGCACGGCCCGGAGCAAATCAAAATTTCCATTCAGATGGACATTCAGCCTCTCCGCCAGGTAGTGACAGTGCATCTTCACCAACCCTACATCCTGGCTGCAGATGTCCTGGAACACAGCGTAGGCCCAGGTAAGCGCCGAGATGTAGGTATACTTCGCCCGGCTAACTTTGAGCCGGTGGAAGTCCCGCGTAGAGATGTAGTCCCAGAACTGGACCGGCTGGTAAGGATTGCCGAGGGCGACCTTGAGCTCTTTCTTCACCCATTTCCGATGGGAAGCACAATTCACCTTTAAGATCGCTGAAGTTTCCTTTCTCGCGACTAGCCGCGCTACCAGATCGCGGTTCTCCTGCTCCTTGACGCTAAGACGCCGAGTGTGGGGCTTGCCGTCCTTGCGGGGCTTACGCGGGCCGCGCTTGCCGCGGGGGCGGATCTCGTTAAGGAACTCCCGCAGACCCGAATCGTCGTCTCTCATGTCGAAGCCGGGCTGGACAGGCCGGACTCGCCGGTGCCGCTGGTGTTTTCCGGCATGGCGCTGGTTGCGACGGCTTTCCGGTAAGCCTTCAGCGACGCGACAGTGAGGCGGGTCGAGCCGCCGATCTTGAAGGCTTTGTAATGGCCTTCCTTGATCCGCTTGTAGATGGTGGTACGGCCTGCTTTTTCGGTGAAACAGGCATCCTTGATGCTGCAGAGTTCCTCGAGCTTTTCCATAGTTCTCTCTATTTGGTTTGGTTCATGGGTTACCTCTCGAAATCTTCGCGATGGACGAGCTTCATGGACCGCCGGATAACACCGACGGCGCGGACGCTCGTTTCGCTGAAAATAGTGGGTGATAAAAAGTACGGGCTAAATAGACACGCGCCTTAAGCGCAGGTCACCGGCGACAACTTCGGCGGATACTTGGCAGATAAGAGATTTCATTTTTGAAATCAATTCCAAAATGTGCGGTGTCGTTCGGTATTCAGCTTGACGCCGATTTGGCGAGCCGCGCCCTGGATTAACGCCGGGAATGTCAGCCACGGCCAATTCGCTGGCCGCTGGCAGCCTTTTAGCTAACCGGCTATACTAAACCGTTCGCAATTGTTCGGGGCTGTACACTGACAATTGTATGGGTAGGGGTATGGGTAGCGGTCCAATCTCTTTTCAAGCCATTGGTCCGGCAAGCTAAAAATGGTCGGCAGGTGGACTCTCTGTCCGCCAATAAACCCACACACCATCACGCGAGTTGACGGCACAGCGGCCGGGCTGTTGTAATCGGTGTGCCTCCTCGGGGAGTAGCCGGGGCGCGCAAGCGCCTTCGCAATGTCGCCAACACGGAAATCGGATCGGGTCGGCACCCGGTCTTTTTTTCCCGGCACTGCGGCCCACGCCAAAGCGTGGTGGCAAGACCGGCCTGGGCAATAAGCGATTCAATCGCGGCGATGCCGATCGCCTATAGAGGCTATTGCCATGACGTCCATCGGCACACCGTTGGTGTGGCTCTTGTTTGCGCTGTTTGTGTTCGCCGCCCTGACGGTCGACTTTCTGGTCATGCGGCGGCAGGGCGCGCACAAGGTTTCGATGGGCGAGGCCGCCACATGGTCCGTCATCTGGATCGTGGTGAGCTTCATCTTCGTCGGATGGCTGTGGTGGCATCTGGGCGGCACCAGCACCGATGTTGCGACACAGGCACTGGCGAACGCCAAGGCTCTGGAATTCATCACCGGCTATGTCATCGAGAAAGCGTTGGCAGTCGACAACGTCTTCGTCTTCCTGATGATCTTTACCTACTTCGCCGTGCCGGACGAATTCCAGAAGCGCGTGCTGATCATCGGCATCCTGGGTGCGCTGGCCTTGCGCGCCGTGCTGATCGTGGTTGGCGCCTGGATCATCTCGGAATTCCACTGGGTGCTGTACCTGTTCGGCGCCTTCCTTGTGTATACCGGCTTCAAGATGTGGCGGGCCGCCGGCGAGGAGCCGGACCTGGAGGCCAACCCGGCCCTGCGCTGGGTTCGCCGCCACATGCGCATATCGCCGAACTATGATGGCGAACGGTTTTTCACGCTTGTGGACGGCGTGCGCATGGCCACCCCGCTGTTCGTGGTCATCCTGCTGATCGGCGCGGTGGACGTGGTGTTCGCGGTGGATTCCATCCCGGCCATTTTCGCCATCACGCTGGACCCCTTCATCGTGCTGACGTCCAACGTCTTCGCCGTGCTGGGTCTTCGCGCGATGTACTTCCTGCTGGCGAACGTGAAGGACAAGTTTCACCTCTTGCCCTATGGCCTGGCCCTGGTACTGGCATTCATCGGCACCAAGATGCTGCTGATCGACATCTACAAGATACCGGTTGTGTTTTCCCTGCTGGGAACAGGCTTGATCCTGGCGGTCACGATGGTGTTGTCGGTTTTGAAACCTGCGCCCGGCCACACCCCGAACGCCTACCCCTTCCCGCCGAAACGCAAGGATGGCGCCGGGAAATCGGCGCCCTAGGCGCATCGGGTCTATGAATGAAGGCACTTGTTCTGGCGCGGCCCGAACATCGCCTTTTATTTGTCATGGATGCCCACCGAGTTTCGCTCGCGAATAAGCCCGTGGAAACAACGGGGCGCGGCTGGACAGCGTGACGGAATCGCCCCCTAGCTGATGAAAAATCAGGAGGGATTCCCATGCTCACGCGTCGCCACACCCTGGCCGGCCTGCTCGGCCCCGCTGCCGCCTTCGGACTGGGCGGCATCGCCTCCCCCGCCCGCGGCCAGAGCGCCGCGATCGGCTCCAGAGAGAAAATCCGCGTCACCAAGATCGACACCTTCGTGCTGACCAACAGCTGGGTGTTCGTGAAGATCTCGACCGACACCGGCATCACCGGCTGGGGCGAGATGCTGAAGGACGACGCCAAGGCCTGCGCCGCCGGCGCACTGGAGGTCGGCGACTATCTGATCGGCCAGGATCCCACACGCGTGGTGCATCACTGGCAGGCGATCCATCGCGGCGCCTTCTATCGCGGCGGCCCGATCAAGACCGCGATCTCGTCGGGCATCGACCAGGCGCTGTGGGACATTACCGGCAAGCTCTACAACCTGCCGGTCCACAAGCTGCTGGGCGGGGCGGTGCGCGACCGTTGCCGCGTCTATGGCCAGCCCAACCTGAAGAATGGCGTCAACGCCATGAAGGTGCAGCTGCGCGACGGCACGGGGCGCGTGCCCTCCAAGTATAACGAAGGCGACCGTTATGTCTCCGACGTGACGGAGCGCTTCGCCGCCCTGCGCAAGAAAATGGGCCCTGATGTCGATATCGGCATCGAGTTCCACGGCGCGGTGCAGCCGTCCACCGCCATCCGCCTGATGGCCGCGCTGGAGCCGCACAATCCCTGGTTCTACGAGGAAGTGGTGCAGGCCCTGAACGTGGATGTGATGGCCGAGCTGGCCGCCAAGACCCGCGTGCCGCTGGCGACCGGCGAGCGCATCTTCACCAAATGGGGTTTCAAGGAAATCCTGGAGAAGAAGGCGGCGATGATCCTGCAGCCCGACGTCTGCTATGCCGGCGGCATCACCGAACTCAAGATCATCGCAGGGATGGCCGAGGCCTATTACGCCCCGATCGCGCCGCACAATCCGCAAGGGCCCTGCTCGCTGGCCGCCAGCTTGCAGATCGCCGCCGCCATCCCGAACTTCCTGATCCAGGAACGCGGCGACAATGAATATTCGGACCTGTTGGCCAAGCCGCTGCCGCCCATCGTGAACGGCTATCGCCCGCTGCTGACCGAGCCGGGCCTGGGCATCACCATCGACGAAGACAAGCTGCGCGCCCAGGTCGGCGAGCCCCGGCCTTATCTGCCGCAGTTCGACAAGGACGACGGCTCGGTGGTGGACTGGTAGCGGCTAGCGGGTCTTTCCCCGCGCCGCCACCTGCCACATCTCCACCAGGTCACCGTCGCGGCTGACCGCCACCTCGTCATGCAGGTTGCTGACGACGCAGACATGGTTGGGCACGATGCGGATGCGCTCGCCGACCACCGGCCTCGAGGCGCAGCGCGACAGGTCGACGATGCCGTGTTCCTCGTTCAGGCGCTCGATCACCGCATCCTCATAGCCCAGGATCAGGCCATAGCCTTTGCCGTATGACGGATCGATACCGTCGCTCGACAGGCTCTTGGAGCCGGCATCAATCACGGCGCGGTCCGGCGTCGGGCGGCTGATCACCGTGGCGTGCAGGTGAAAGGCGCATTCATCGAGCGCGGCGGCGCCGGCGCCGACCGTGGCGCGGTCGTGATAGATATAGGTGCCGACCCGCACCTCGGTCAGGCCGGCGATCTCGTGCGCGCCCCAGGCGTTGGGCGTGCCGCCGCCGGACACTACGGCAATCGGGATTCCGGCCTTTTCAAATTCCTGCCGCGCCTCGGCGACAAAGCGCGCGGTGGCCGCCGTGCTGGGATAGGTCATCAGGCCGTCAAAGCGCAGGCCCGGCGTCTGCTGGATCAGCTGCGCAAGCTCTAGCGCCTCGCCCACGCTGGTGACGCCGGTGCGCTTGTTGCCGCTGTCGAACTCCACCAAGACGCCGATGACATGGTTGGAGGCGTGCGCCGCCTCGCCGATGGTTGCCAAGGCGACGCTATTGTCGATGCCGACGCTGACCCTGGCGCGGCGCGACAGTTCGGCCAGGCGCTGCGCCTTGGCCGGGCCGATCAAGGGATAGGAGATGAAGATGTCGTCCAGCCCGGCATCGGCCATCACCTCGGCCTCGCCCAGCTTCTGGCAGGTGATGCCGCCCGCGCCCAGCGCAAGCTGGCGCTGCGCGAAGGCCGGTATCTTGTGGGTCTTGATATGGGGACGCAGGCGCAACCCGTGGTGATCGCAATAGGCCTGCATCTTCGCCAGATTGTGCTCGACCCGGTCCAGGTCGATCACCGGCACCGGGGTCTCCAGATCGGCAATGCGCATCGAGAACTCCCTAGTCCGGCAGGACCGCCACGCAGTCGATCTCCACCTGGATGCCGTAGAGCTGGCAGCCGATGGTGGTGCGGGCGGGGGGCTCGCCGGGGAAGAATTCCTTGTAGATGGTGTTGTACTCGGGAAAGCGGGTCAGGTCGCTGAGATAGGTATTCACCTTGACCACGTCCTTCATGCCGGCGCCGGCGCCTTCCAGGATGGTCTGCACATTGCGCAGGGTCTGGCGCACCTGGCCGGCAAAATCATCCGGCGCGACATTGGTCTTGGGATCGGCGGGGCCCTGCCCCGAGACATAGACAAAGCCGTTGGCGATAACGGCGTGTGAATAATGCCCGCCGGGCTTGAGGGCGGCGTCGACGATAAGTGCCTTGCGCATAAACTCTCCTGCTATTCTTGGCCTGTTGTTCTTGGCCGCCGGAAGCGGCCCGGCTGGTGTATCGCACAAAGCGGCCAGCAAAAAGGGCCGGCACCGCAAAGCGCCGGCCCTTCGCCAGGATTTTTCCGGTTACTTGCGGCCCGGCGCTTCCGAGATGGTCTTGGCATTGGCCGCCTTGCGCGCCGCCAGCATCTTGTCGAACTCGGCACGGCTCATCCGTACCCGGCCCGGCGTGCCCAGCGCCCAGGTGGCCATGGCGTCATACTTGCGCGGCGTCCAGCCACCTTCGAACTCGCCGCCATTGGCGCCGGTGCGGTTGAGCTCGAAATTGTAGGTGTCTTCCAGCTGGGTGAACTCGGCGCTGGCCACCGCTTCTTCCGCCAGAATGGCCGGGATGAAGATCACGCCATCGGCCTTGGCCACCACCAGGTCGCCCGGCAGCACGGCGGCGCGGCCGATGCGGATCGGCGCGTTGATCGAGGTCAGCGTCATGTCCACCCAGTAGGAGGGATCATAGGCGCGGTAGAGGCCAGGCAGGTTGGCGATTTCGCGCGCTTCTTCGGCGTCCCGGATGCCGGCGTCGAAGATGAAGCCCGAATGGGTGTGGGCGGCGATGCCGCTGGCCAGGTTCGAGCCGATCAGCGTGCCTTCCACGATCTTGCCGAAGCCGTCGGCGACATAGACATCGCCCATCACCAGTTCATTGATCGGCCACTGGTTGTTGCCGGTGACGCGGCCGTCGCGCTTGCCCTCGGCATTGATGACATTGACCATGTCGGGGCGCGCCGGCATGTACTGCGCCGTCAGGGCGCGGCCGGCAAAGGCCTTGCCCGGCTGCAGCGACTGCCAGCCGCCTTCGAACTGGGCGTTGTAGCCCTTGGAACGCAGGAAGCCCCAGAGATTTTCCAGCGGCACCTTGGTGACGCGGTCCAGCAGCGAGTCCGGCACCTTGGGGCGGCCGTCGGGGAAACGCTCACCCTTCCATTCCGAGGTGTAGTTCATCATCTGCACCCGGGTCTGCTTGACCTGGGCGATGGCAGGCCCAGCGATGACGGCAATCGCGCAACCCAGCAGCGCGGCTTTGAACAATCTCATTTTTATTCTCCTTGAAAATTACGGCGCAGGGCTATCAGCCCCACCAAACTTCTCCGGGCGCCAGATGCGCCTTGGCGACATCGGGATTGATGTCGAAGCCCAGGCCGGGCTTGTCCTGGATATGGAAATAGCCGTCCTTCCAGAACGGCCCTTCATGCGTGACCAGCGTCGGCCACCAGTCCACCCACTTGGCCAGTTCATGGACGCGGAAATTGCGCACCGAGGCGGCGGCATGGGCCGAAGCGGCGGTGCCGATCGGGCTCGCCGGGTTATGCGCCGCCGTCCAGATACCATACAGGTCGGCGAGATCGGCGATGCGCTTGGCTTCGAACAGTCCGCCGGACTTCGGGATGTCGATATGCACGCCCGCCGTCGCCTGGCGCAGGATGATCTGGGAAAACTGGTGGAAGCCGTAGAGATTCTCGCCGGTGCAGATCGGCGTATTGGTGGCCTTGGCCACCCGTTCCAGGGTTTCGGGATTTTCCGGCGGGGTCGGGTCTTCCACGAACATCGGCTGGGTGTGTTCGATGGCGTTGCACAGCTTGATCACATCGTTGACGGAGTATTTCCAGTGGCACTCCATCGCGAAGTCGGTCTCGCCCAGCGCCTTGCGGATGCGCTCCATCCGGTCGGTGATGCGGCGGATGTCCAGGTTGGTGAGCTGGTTGGTATAGCGATCATGTCCGGGTTCCGAGAAAGTCGGGTCCGAACTTGGCGGCACGGCATCGCCCTGCACCTTGAACATGGTGAAGCCATAGGGATTGTTGGCCTTGGCTTCCGCCACCTGGTCGCCCCAGGCCTGCGGCTCGGCGGCGCGTTTATCCGGCCTCTGCAGGGTGCGATAGAAACGCACCTTGTCGCGGAAACGCCCGCCCAGCAGATTGCACACCGGCGTCTGCAATATGCGCCCCGCCAAGTCCCACAGCGCGATCTCGATGCCCGAAGCGGCATGCATGGTCAGCCCGCCGGTGGCGCCATAGCCGCCATTGAGGAACAGCAGCTTGGTATAGAGCTTGACCACATTCAGCGGGTCTTCGCCGATCAGCTGTTCGCGGAAGCGGTTGAGGGTGATGTCCTTGACGCCGGGGCCCCAATAGCCCTCGCCGATGCCGAATATGCCGGCGTCGGTTTCGATCTTGATCAGGTTCCAGTCCCAGGTGCCCCGGATGATCATCACTTTGACGTCGGTGATCTTGATCTTCTTGGCGAGATACTGCGCCTTGGCCTGGTAGGGCAGCGCGAAACAGGACGCGGCGCCCATGGCCAGCAGTTTGCGGCGATCCAGAGTCATGAGAGGTTTCCCCACCGGTTATTTTGGGTGCGAGATTGCAGGGGCGGCCCTGGTGCGTCAACGCCGCCCAAGTGCATACAGAATATAGATAAAGTTGGGAGGGGTTATGAGCAGATGCAGCATCGCATGGGCCGCGCTTCTGGGCGGCTGTCTTCTGGCGGCGCCGGCCCTGGCGGGACAGACGGTGTGGACGTTCGACAATCTCTCCCGCATCGGCGGGCTGACGCCCAAGGTCGAGGGCGCGCCAAAGTTGGTGGACAGCCCAATTGGCAAGGCGGTGCAGTTCAACGGCAAGGATGACGCCCTGTTCTTTTTGGACCGGCCGCTGGTCGGCGCCAGGACCTTCACCATCGAAGCGATCTTCCGCCCCGAAGGCGGCGACTTCGAGCAGCGCTGGATGCATATCGTCGAAACCGATCCCGTCACCGGGCTGGATGCCCTGCCCGCCGGCACCAGCGATCCCAACCCGCGCTTCATGTTCGAGGTGCGGGTGAAAGACGACAGCTGGTACCTGGACGCCTTCGTGAACAGCAAATCCGGCAGCAAGGCGCTGATCTTCCCCGAGAAACGCCACCCGCTGAACCGTTGGTATGCGGTGGCCCAGACGTACGACGGCAAGACCTACCGCATGTATGTCGATGGCGTCTTGGAAGGCGAAGCCGATGTGCCCTTCACCCCGCACGGTCCCGGCCATGTGATGGTGGGCGTGCGCATCAACCATGTGAACTGGTTCAAGGGCTCGGTGGCGCAGGCGCGCTTCACCGACGCCGCGCTGCCGCCGGATCAGCTTCTCAAAGTGCCGAAGTAAGTCTCACATCTTGCCGCTGAGCCGCGCGCCCCAGTCCAGGATCCCGGGGAAGCGCGCGATGAGCGCGCGGCACAGGCTTCGGGTCTCGCCGCGCATCGCCAGATGGGCGAAAGCCGAGGCGGCATGGATGCGGCGCGCGAACCTTGCCTGCCAGGCATGGGCATATTCATCCTCGCGGCCCGCCATCAGCAATCGCGCCAGCAGGGCGCTGCCCTGCATCGCCATGCTGATGCCTTCGGCGATGATGGGATGGGCCTCGCCCGCCATATTGCCCACAAAGAACACGCCATCCGCATGGCGCGGCCGGATGCCGGGATGGATCGGGCCGGTGGAGAGAAAATGACCGTCCAGTATGGCGTGCATGAGCGCCTGGTCCACGCCGACAGTCGTTGCGCGGATATGGGCCAGCACCGCCTCGGCTGCCTTGCCGCCGTGACGCTGGCGCGCCAGCGCCAGCGCATCGCGCCGGATGCAGCAGGACAGCGACAGCCGCCCCCCATCGCTCATCACCATGCCGCCATAGCCGCCGGGAAAGGCCAGCAGCGGCATCAGGCCGGGCGGCAGCGCCCCGCCGGTGAAATGGCCCTTGAAGGCGAACAGGTCAGACGGCGCATCATCCCGCGCGGGCACGGCGAAAATGCCCCTGGCATTCCAGGAACCACAGGCGGCGATGACAATGCGGGCGGCGATTTCGCGCCCATCGTCAAGCGTGCAGGCGGAAATACCGCCATCGCGTGTCATAGCCGTCACGTCGGACGGCTGGAAAAGCTGCGCCCCCGCCCGCACCGCCGCGTCGCGCAGCAAGATATCCAGATGCTCCCGGCCCAGCGCCCGTCCCCAATGCTGCTGTCGCGGCGATGACAGCACCGCATCCCCCGCATAGAGCCCCACGCGTGTTACCGGCGGACCAGCGGTCGCCAGGAATTCTTCCGCGATGCCGCAGGCCTCGAGCACGGTCATGCTGGTGGCGGAGATGAATTCGCCGCAGACCTTGCGGCGCGGAAATTCGCTCTTTTCGACCAGGGCGATCTTCCAACCCGCCTGCGCCAGCAGCCGCGCCGCCGCCGCACCACCCGGCCCCGCCCCCACCACGACCGCGTCAAACATCGCGCCGCGCCGTAAGAACATGGGTGAATGGAAAGCCGGCGCGCTCCGTCAGCCGCCAGCCCTTTTGCGGCCACAGGCGCGACAACTCCTGGCCGGTGAAGCCGGCCTCCACGCTGGCGACCGCGTCATGGCGGGTGACCGCGTTGCAGCCCAGAAGCCCCACCAGATACGACGCCAGCAGTGCGAAACGGTTTCGGCGCGGTTCGCAGGCGGCAAAACACGGTGTGCGCGCCGCCACGACATCCAACAACCGCGACAACGCAGCATCGTCAAAATGGTGCAGGAACAGGTTGGCGGTGATGATGTCGGCCGCCGGCAAGACCTCGAACACATCGCCGCGCCGGACCTCGCACTGCCATCCCAAGGCTTCGAAGCCCGCGCGGGTTTCAGCCGTGACGATGTCCTGCTGATCGACGATCAGCACCTTTACGCCGGGCCAGCGTTTCGTCAGCCGCCGCGCCACGCCGAGCATAAAGCGGCCGTCACCCCCGCCCAGATCGGCGATGCTGCGCGGCGGCGGACACTCGCACAGCGCCCGCGCCATGATCGCCTGCTGGCGCATGACGGCATTGATCAGCACCAGATCGCGGCGCGAACGCATGGCGCGCGGATCGTCCGCCGCCAAACTGTCCAGCAATTCCGGCGTCAGGACCCGCAACTATGCCGCCATGCGGAACATCATGGTTTCCGCCACCAGTCCCGGACCGAAGGACATGGCGCAGCCGCGCGCGCCGGCGGCCCCTTCGCGCATCAGCCGGTCCAGCACGAACATCACCGTACCGGACGACATGTTGCCGTAATCGTTCAGGACGCCGCGCGAGGCCGCCAGCGCCTGGGGTGGCAAGGCGAAGGCCTGCTCGACCGCATCCAGCACCGTGCGCCCGCCCGGATGCACCGCCCACAGGTCGATGTCGTTGGCGCCGCCCAGGATGGCGTCGCGCGAGCCCGACAGCGCCGTGCGGATGGCCCCCGGCACCGCGCCCGACAGGACCATGTCGAAGCCCTGCTGGCGGATGTGCCAGCGGATCAGCGAGGCCGTATCGGGCACCAGCGCGGCGCGGAAGGATTCCATCCGCGCACCCACGGGATCGGCGCTGACCAGCGCGGCGGCGCAGCCGTCGGCGAACAGCAGGAAGGACAGGATCTCTTCCAGGTCGTCGGTCTCGTGCAAATGCAGGGTGCAGAGTTCCAGATTGACCGCCAGCACCCGCGCCCCGGGCTCAGAGCGCACAATGTGCCGCGCCAGCTTCAGGGCGTTGATGGCGGCATAGCAGCCCATGAAGCCCACCATGGTGCGCTCGACGGACGGGGACAGCCCGCAGCGCTCGACCAGCGCCAGATCGACGCCCGGCGCGGAAAAACCAGTGCAGCTGGTGACGACGATATGGGTGATGGCGGCACGGTCCTCGCCCTGGAGCAATTTCTCCACCGCCGCGACCGCCAGCTCGGGGGCCCAGCTTTCATACTTGCGCATCCGCGCCGCGGTATCGGGAAAGGCGCCGCGGGCATAAAAGCCTTCCGCATCGACCGCTGCGCCGCCGTCACCCGGCTCCAGGAACGAATAACGGTGCGCGATGCCGCTGCGCTCGGCCATGCGGTTGAACAGCGCCAGGCGGCGGCTGTCGGATGCCAGCATGCCGCGCCCGAAGGTCAGAAAGGCGTCCTGCACATCGTGCGGGGGGACGGCGGTGGCGATGCGGTTGATATGGGCCTGGGTCATGCACGGCCTTTCTCGAAGCCGTTATCCTAACGCAGCCGCCGGCCCTTTGCTCCCCCCGGGCCGCCCCTTTGGCGTTCAGCCGCGGTTCAGGTTCACACCATCAGTATGGGGGCAAATGGGAGTGAAACTGATGCTGCGTATTTCTGGTTTGATTGCGGGCTTTGTCGTTCTGGCCGCCGGCGCGGCACAGGCCAATACCCTGCCGCCGGGCCCCATGCACGATACCGTGACCAAGGCCTGCGCCCAGTGCCATAGCGCCGACGTGGTCAGCTCGCAGCGCAAGTCCCGCGCTGACTGGGCCGACACCGTCAACCAGATGGTCGCCAATGGCGCGCAGGTCAGCGACGCGGAATTCGACAAGGTGGTGGACTATCTGGCGAAAAACTTTGGCGCCAAATAGCTACCAAAGCTTCACGCGCTGCTCGGGCGGCAGGTAATACTTGTTGCCCGGCTGGACGTTGAACGCCTTGTACCATTCGTCCTGGTTGCGGGTGGGGCCCACCACGCGGAACTGCGCCACGGTATGCACGCCGGACACGGTCTGGGTGCGGATGGCGCTGTCGCGCATCTTGGTGCGCCACACCTGGCCGAAGGCCAGGTACAGGCGCTGGTCGCCGGTCAGCCCGTCGATCACCGGCGCCGGCTTGCCGTTCAGCGAGATGTGGTAGGCCTTGAGCGCGATCGCCAGCCCCGCATTGTCGGCGATGTTCTCGCCCAGGGTCTGCTTGCCGATCACATGCAGGCCCGGCAGCGGCTCATAACTGTCATACTGCTTGACCAACGCGGCTGTGCGGGTCTCGAAGCGCGCGCGGTCCTCCTTGGTCCACCAGTCCTGGAACACGCCCTTGGCGTCATACTTGCTGCCCTGGTCGTCGAAGCCGTGGCTGATCTCATGCCCGATCACCGCGCCGATGGCGCCGTAATTCACCGCGTCATCCGCATTGGGATCGAAGAAGGGCGCCTGCAGGATGCCGGCCGGGAACACAATCTCGTTCAGCGAGGCATTGTAATAGGCGTTGATGGTCGACGGCGTCATGCCCCATTCCAGCCGGTCGACCGGCTGGTTGATGCGGGCCACGTCGCGGTTCCATTCGAACACCGCGGCGCGCTGGACATTGCCGATCAGGTCGCCCGGCGCGATCTGCAGGCCCGAATAGTCGCGCCATTTGCTGGGATAGCCGATCTTGGGCGTGAAGCTGGCATTCTTCTCCAGCGCCTTGGCGCGGGTTTCCGGGCCCATCCAGTCCAGCGTGCGCAGGGTCTGATCGAAGGCCTTGACCAGGTTGGCGACCAGCACATCCATCTTGGCCTTGGAGTCCGGCGGGAAATGGCGCGCGACATACAGCTTGCCCAGCGCCTCGCCCATGGTGGTGTCCAGAAGGCGGGTGCCGCGGATGTTGCGCTCCTGCTGCGCGGTGCGGCCCGAAAGCTGGGTGCCATAGAAAGAGAAGACCAGATCGTCGAACCGCTTGGGCAGATAGGGGGCAAAGCTCTTCAGATAATGGATCGTCAGGTAATCGCGCCAGGTGCTGACCGCCGTGGCGGCGAATATCTTGGCCAGCGGGCCGAAGGCGGTGTTCTCCGCCACGATCACATAGCGTTCATGGCCCTGCGGGGTTTTGAGGGGAATGCTGGTTTCCGCCAGGAAGGCATCCCAGGGAAATTGCGGCGCCAGCTTCTTCAGATCGGACGCCGGCATCGGGTTGTAGGTCTTGTCGACGTCGCGGCGCTCGGCCCGGGTCCAGGACACGCGCGCCATCTCGGTTTCCAGCGCCAGCACCCGGTCGGCGCGCGCCGGCGCGTCGCTGATGCCCGCCAGCGTCAGCATGTCGGCGAGATACTTGCGATAGGCGTCGCGGGTCTTGACCATCTCCGGCTGGGTGGAGAAGTAGAAATCGCGCTCGGGCATGCCCAGGCCTGACTGGCTGAGATTGACCGAATAATTGTTGGGGTTCTTGTCGTCGATCCCCATGCCGATGCCATAGATGCTCTGGGTCGAGAGCCGGATGGAGCCCATGGCGCTGGCGACCTGTTCATGGGTCGAGAGGCCCGACAGATAATCCAGGTCCTTGCGCACCGGATCGAGGCCCTTGGCCTCGATGGCGGCGGTATCGACGAAGCTGTCATACAGGTCGCGCAGCTTGCGCTCCTCGCCTGTCATCCGGCCCTGCGGTTTCTTGCTCAGATCCTCGACGATGGTGCGCAGCCGCTGCTCGCTGAGGATCTGCAGGTCCTGGAAGGAGCCGGCGCTGGCGCGGTCGGCGGGAATCTCCGCCGTCTTCAGCCAGCCGCCATTCACATAGAGGAAGAAATTGTCCCCGGGGCTTGTGGCGCTGTCCATCGAGCTGAGGTCCACGCCCCACTTACCCAGCTTGGCGCCCGAAGGCGCATCCTGGCGCGGAGTGGCGCAGGACGCCAGCAGCGCACCACACAAAAGGGCCAGAGCCGGAAGACGGACCGGAAGACGGGACATGGGAGATCTCCGAAAAGAAGAAGGGAAAGTCTAGGGCGGCGATTGCGGCATTTCCACGATAATGCCGGGGGTGACCTGGCTGCCATCGGGCTGGCGGGTGGTGGCGACGCTGAGGATGGCGCCGGGCGCCAAGAGGCTCTTGTCGCCCAGGGTCAGGGTGGAGACGGGCGTGCCGGGCATGACGTCTATGGCCGCCTCGGCGCTGCAGGCCAGGGCGCTGGCAATGGCGGGCGGCGCGGCCCGCCCCTCGCACACCGCATTCTTGCGCGCCCCGGTCAGGACGGCGCCCCGGTAATACAGCGTCAGCGTGCCGTCGAACTGCGTCGCCGGTTTGACCTCGCGGGCGGTGCCGTTGACCATCAGCCGGCCATTGTCCTCAAACCGCCCCTCGCCGCTGCCGCGCAGAGCCGGCGCATAAATATAGACGTTCTGGGCGCGCAGCCGGCCTGCCCGCGCGGTCACCGCGGCGCCGACATAGTCGCCCGGCTGGATCGCGCCGAAAAAGCTTTTCTGCTGCTGCACAATCTGGGTCTGCGGCAGGGTGGAGACCGTCAGCGGACCGCCGGGCGCTGGTTTGCCGTCGGCGGTGAGCGGCTCCAGCGTCAGCGCCTGGCCATCGAACGCCGCCAGCCGCGCCTTGAGCCGGACGATGCCCTGCGCGCCCGCCATGGGCGCAAAGAACAGCGCCGCGGCGCTTGTCAGCACCACGGCGCATGTCAGACGAAATCCGAAGCAACTTGGCAAGACGATCCTTAGCGGCGCGGCTTCTGGAACTTGAGCATCAGCTGGTTGGTCTTGCCGCGGATGTCATTCTCGAACACCCGCTTGCTGCCGTCATCGCCCGGATATTGCAGGGCGGTGCCTTCGGCCACCAGCTTGAAGCCGGCGGCTTCGACTTCCTTCACCACATCGGACTTCTTGATGCGGTGCAGTGTCGAGGTCACGTCCGCAGGCGCGTTGTCGGCCGCGGCGTGATCCAGAATGACAAAATACCCGCCCGGCTTGATCGAGTTGAATATCTGCTTGTTCACGACATTGACGTCGACGCCGAAATTCTTGTTGTGCAGGTCGTGATAGTTGAGCGAGGTCCACACCACGTCGACCGCCTGTGGCGTGACGAAAGTGGTCAGCGGTCCATGGATGACGCCCAGATTCTTGTAGGTGCGCTTGAGGTCCGGCATCAGGTTGTCGGGGTCGCGGCCCTGCTTCTTCAGCGCTTCGTCATTGTGGTTGCTGAAATAGGCATAGACCCAGCCATTGGGCTCGACCGCCTTGGCGAAGATGCGGGTGAAATAGCCGCCGCCGGGCAGCAGATCGACCACAATCTTGCCGGGCGTGATGCCGGCGAATTCCAGCATCTCGGCCGGCTTGCGGTTTTCATCGCGCGCGGTATCGGCGGCGGGACGGGCGCTGTCGGCGACAGCGGCCTTCATCTTGTCGGTCGGCGCGGCGGTAGCGATTGCGACGGGCGCCATCAGCACCGCGGCCGCCAAAAACAGAGTAGCGTGTTTCATTGGTCCCATTCCCCAGCTTGTCCTGGAGCAAGCCTAGCCCTTTTGGCGCACCGCCAGAAGGGGGGGAAATTGCCCAGCGCGTAGGCAACCGCCGGAGCGCCATTGAAGAGCTAAGCGGGCACTTCGATGGGGAAACCCGGCGCGATCTTGGAGGCGTGGATCACCAGGGAGCTTTTCACGCTGGCGACATTCTTTTCGGCGGTGACCGTGTCGGTAATGAAGGACTGGAAAGCCGACAGGTCGCGCGCCACGCATTTGAGGATGAAATCCACTTCACCCGACAGCATGTGGCACTCGCGCACTTCCGGCCAGCGCCGCGCGCTTTCCTCGAAATGCTTGAGGTCGCCGTCCTTCTGGCTGGACAGGCCCACGAAAACAAAACCGGTGACTTCAAAGCCCAGCGACTTGCCGTCGAGATCGGCGTGATAGCCCTTGATGAAACCGGCCTTTTCCAGCGCGCGGATGCGGCGCAGGCAAGGCGGCGCGGTGATCTTGGCGCGGCGCGACAGTTCCACATTGGTGATGCGTCCGTCGCCCTGCAATTCGCTGAGGATTCGCAGGTCGATGGCGTCCAGCTTGCGGGTGTCCACGAGATATCCTGCGGGTTGGGGTATGGGCGGTCCTATAACGCACGCTTTTCCGCCTCGCAATAATATTTCTCGAATCCCCCGCCAACAGGCAGATCAATGCGCGGGAAGCGGTGCCTATAACCTTATGCACCGGCTTGGCTTTTTGCCCGGCTTGACCAAGCGCCCCGCCATAACGATATGACATGGCGAGACCCGCGAAACCCGCAAAGCACGTCCATGACCGCCAACACCACCAAGCATTCCAAAGTCATTATCCTGGGCAGCGGCCCCGCCGGCTGCACCGCCGCCATCTATGCGGCGCGCGCCATGCTGGAGCCGACTCTGATTTCCGGCATCCAGCCGGGCGGCCAGCTCACCATCACCACCGAGGTCGAGAATTATCCCGGCTTTGCCGAGGCCATCCAGGGCCCCTGGCTGATGGACCAGATGCAGGAACAGGCCAAGCATCTGGGTACCAAATTCGTCAACGACACCATCGCCAGGGTGGACCTGTCGCGCCGTCCCTTCACGCTGTATGGCGACAGCGGCGACATCTACACCGCCGACACGCTGATCATCGCCACCGGCGCATCCGCCAACTGGCTGGGCATGGAAAGCGAGAGCAAATATCAGGGCTTTGGCGTTTCGGCCTGCGCCACCTGCGACGGCTTCTTCTATCGCGGCAAGGATGTCGCGGTGGTCGGCGGCGGCAACACCGCCGTCGAGGAGGCTTTGTTCCTGACCAATTTCGCCGACAAGGTGACGCTGGTGCATCGCCGCGACTTCCTGCGCGCCGACAAGACCAACCAGGCGCGGCTGAACGCCAACAAGAAGATCAATGTGCTGTACGACACCGAGATCGCCGAAGTGCTGGGCAGCGAAGACCCCAAGGGCGTTACCGGCGTGAAGCTGCGCAACACCGTCACCGGCTCGCTGCACGAGCAGCCGGTGCATGGCCTCTTCATCGCCATCGGCCATTCGCCGGCCACCGGCCTGTTCAAGGGCCAGGTGGAAATGGACGACGGCGGCTATATCAAGACCGCGCCGGACTCCACCCATACCTCGGTGGCGGGCGTGTTCGCGGCCGGCGACGTCAAGGACAAGATTTTCCGCCAGGCGGTGACCGCGGCGGGCATGGGCTGCATGGCCGCGCTGGAAGCCGAACGCTTCCTGGCCGGAACGCATTCGGGAGAATTGTCACTCAGCGCGTAGTTGTTGGGTCAGGGGGTTCGCATGGACTGGGACAAGCTTCGCATCTTCCACGCCGTTGCTTCGGCGGGCAGCTTCACCCATGCCGGGCAGACGCTGGGCCTGTCGCAATCGGCGGTCAGCCGCCAGATCAGCGCCCTGGAAGAAGAGATTTCCACCCCCCTCTTCCAGCGCCATGCCCGCGGCCTGACCATGACCGACGAAGGCGAGCTGCTGTTCACGGCGGTGACCGACGTTCTGGGGCGGCTGGCGGCGGCGGAAGAGGCGCTGAAGAACGTCCATGACGCCCCGCGCGGCGCGCTGAAGATCACCGCCAGCCACGGCATCGGCGCCTATTGGCTGCTGCCCCGCCTGGGCCAGTTCCTGGCGCAGTATCCCGAAGTGGAAGTCCACCTGGTGATGGATGACAAGGAGCTCGATCTCGCCCAGCGCGAGGCCGACCTCGCCATCCGCATGCGCGCCCCGGTGCAGGCCGACCTTATTCAACGCAAGCTTTTCACCGTGCATTATCACATGTATGCGGCGAAAAGTTACCTGAAGGACCATCCCGCGCCCAGGACGCTGGAAGAGATCGCCGACCACAGCATCATCGTCTATGGCGAAACCGCCGTGCCGGAAATCCGCGACATCAACTGGCTGCTGGAGGCGTTCAAGAAAAGCGCCAAGCCGGGCGGCACCGGCAAGATCATCCGCATCAACAACATCACCGGCATCCTGCAGGCCACCGAAGCGGGCCTGGGGATCGGCGTGGTGCCCGATTTCGTCGCCGCCCAGCATCCCAAGCTGGAGCGGGTGCTGCCCGATGTGAATGCCCCGGGCTTTGACGTGCACCTGGTCTATGCCGACGCCCTGCGCCAGTCCAAGCGCGTGGCGGCGTTCCGGGATTTCGCCGTCAAAAGTTCCAAGGACTGGCAATATTAGCCGGTCTTGAAATCGCCTTTGGCGATCTTATCTCTTCTGTAGTCGCCTTCTCTCCCCCCGAGGGCGACAAGACCTTCGCTCTTCTCCCCCTTGAGCGAGGTTAGACTGGCCGGTGGCGCGCCCTAACAGGCTGCGCCACCGGCCTTTTCTTTGGCCGCCAATCCCCCGCCCCCGCCGTGCTATGCTGGACGAATATTCACGGGCTATTTCGGGGGAAATATTTCATGTGCGGATGCGAACTAAATCGCCGTGCGCTCGGCGCGATCCTGGTCGGCGCGGGCGCCAGCCTGCTTCCCGGCGCGGCGAGCGCCGCCGACGTCACGGCGCTGGGCATTACCTGCATCGACTACCGTCTGGTGGAATTCGCGCCCGCCTTTTTCCATGACAAGCATCTGACCCGCGATTACGACCAGGTCTCGCTGGCGGGCGCGGCGCTGGCCGCCGTGTCGGAAACCTTTCCCAAGTCGAATGCCGCCTTCTGGGATCACGTCAACATCGCCAAGCAACTGCACCACATCAAGAAGGTGATCGTGGTCGATCACCGCGACTGCGGCGCCTACAAGGTTGCTTTCGGGAAAGACTTCCAGGGCACGGGGTCGGCCGAAACCGACCAGCACAGGGCCGTGATGCAGCAGGTCCAGACCCGCATGGCGCAGGAGCATCCCGAACTGGTAACCGAGTTTTATCTCATGGCGCTCGATGGCACGACCGAACGCGTGATCTAGAACTGCCTCAGGTCAGGCTGTTGCAGAAAATCTGGATGCGGCTGCAGGCCTTTTCCAGCGCCGCATTCGAGGTCGCGTAGGAGATGCGGAAAAAAGGCGAAAGCCCAAACGCCGCGCCATGCACCACCGCCACGCCCGTCGCTTCCAGCAGTTCGCCGGCGAAATCCTCGTCGGTGGCGATCACCTTGCCGCCCGGCGTCTTCTTGCCGATCAGCTTGCGGATGGACGGATAGACATAGAAGGCGCCTTCCGGCTTGGGGCATTCGATGCCGTTCGCCTGGTTGAGCATGGACACGACGAGGTCGCGGCGCTCTTCGAAGATCTTCTGGAATTTGGGGATGAAATCCTGGGTGCCGTTCAACGCTTCCACCGCCGCCCATTGCGAGATCGAGGTGGCGTTGGTGGCCGACTGCGACTGCAGCTTGGCCATCGCCTTGATCAGGTCCTCGGGCCCGGCGCAGTAACCAATGCGCCAGCCGGTCATGGCATAGGCCTTGGACACGCCGTTCATGGTCAGGGTGCGGTCGTACAGTTTGGGCTCGACTTCCAGGATGGTGGTGAACTTGAAGCCGCCATAGACCAGGTGCTCATACATGTCGTCGGTCAGCACCCAGACATGCGGATGCTTCATCAGCACGTCGGTCAGGCCCTTGAGCTGCGTGGCTGTGTAGCAGGCGCCGGTGGGGTTGGACGGCTGGTTGAAGATCAGCCACTTGGTCTTGGGCGTGATGGCCTTGTCCAGCGCCTCGGGCGTCAGGCGGAAGCCGTCTTCCAGGCTGCATTCCACGATCACCGGCTTGCCGCCACCCAGAAGAACGATATCGGGATAGGAAACCCAATAGGGCGCGGGCACGATCACCTCGTCGCCGGGATTGACGGTCGCCATCAGCGCGTTGAACAGGATGGTCTTGCCGCCCGGCGAGACAAAGGTCTGGGACGGCTTGTAGTCGATATTATTCTCGCGCTTGAACTTGGCGGCGATGGCGGCGCGTAGTTCGGGAATGCCCTCCACCGCGGTGTACTTGGTCTGGCCGTCGTTGATCGCCTTGATCGCGGCGTCCTTGATGTTCTGCGGCGTGTCGAAGTCCGGCTCGCCCGCGGCCAGGCCGATCACGTCGCCGCCCGCCGCCTTCAGCTCGCGCGCCTTGGTGGTGATCGCGATGGTGGGCGAGGGCTTGATGCGGCCAAGGGAGGCGGCCAGGAAATCCTTGGGAAGCGGCATGGCGGACAGCCTTTTGAAAGCGCGCGGTGGATAACAATGCGCGAGGCCGGGGGCAAGAAGACCTTGGGAAAACCGGCGATTTTCCTGTGATCCCCCTGTTTTCCCTTGGCCCGACGCCGCCAAATGCCTCAAAAGCGCGTCGGCCGGGCATGCTAGAATTGCGCGGGAGACATAACGAGTCGCAAGTCCAATGCGCGCCACGCACCTGATCCTGGCTTTAGCCCTTCTGGCGGTTGCCGCCTGCTCCAAGCCCACCCCGCCGGTGGGCAAGTGGGAAGGCGGCACCGAGCGCGGCGGCGTGCTGGTGGTGGCGCGGGTCGAGATATTGCCCAGCGGGCTGGTGCGGGTGATGGCGCCCGACATCACCAACATCGCGCCGGACCAGTACGCCCGCTATCGCGAACGGCTGGCCGCCGACCTGGTCAATGGCTGGGCCGATGTTGCCCCTCGCGAGTTCGATTTCGACGGCAAGACCTTCCGCAAGCCCGGCGGCATCGCGCCGCAAATGGTGTGGGATAAAGAGACCAACCAGATGACGCTGCAACTCTATATCGGCGCCAACCCCGCCATGCCGGTACCGCTACGCCCCGTGGCGGAATTTCACGATAGTCCCTGGGCCGCTGGCTGACGCAATCACCGCGTTGACAAATAGTCCGTAAAACCCGAGCCTCCCCCAAAAGCGGGCCTAAGCCCGCGCATATGGGCTGGAAAAGGGTGTTCTGATGTCGAAATTCTCCAAATTGCTGATTGCTGCCTCTTTCGCCTCGCTGGTGTGCGGCGGCGCGGTGATGGCGCAGTCCACGATGACCTGGTCCACCGAGGACGCCAACATCAACGAGCTGATGGCCGATCCCCAGGCCCGCGCCATCTATCAGAAGCACTTTCCCGAGCTGATGAACGATCCGCGCATGAAGGATGCGGGCCTGCGCACCCTTCGCGAACTGCGTCTGAGCCTGCAGCCGATCGTCAGCAATGACCGGATGAACAAGATGGATGCCGAGCTGGCCAAGCTGCCGCCGCGCACCATCGCCGCCGCGCCGCAGCCGCCCGCCGTCAACGAATGGGTGACCTGGGGCTATGACCCGGAGCGTTCGGGCTGGAACCGCGCCGAGACGACGCTGACCAAGTCGAACGTGAAGGGCCTGCGCCAGGTATGGAGCACGCAGCTGTCGGTACCGACCAATCTCGATGTCCTGTCCACCGTCACCGCGCCGGTGATCGCCGCGAACGTGCCTATGCCCGGCGGCAACAAGGATGTGATGTACATTCTGGGCGCCAACGATGTCCTGTATGCCATCGACGCCGCCAGCGGCGCGCAGCTCTGGCAAAAGACCTATCCCAATCCGCACAAGCCGACCAAGCCCGCCACCTGGCTGTGCCCCAACACTCCCAACGCCACGCCGACCATCGACAAGGCGCGCGGCCTGATCTTCTTCATGGCCAGCGACGGCTTGCTGCGCGGCATTTCCCTGGCCGACGGCGCCGAGAAGATGAAGCCGGTGGAATTCATCGCGCCCTTCGGCCGCGCCTGGAGCCTGAACCTGATCGACGGCATCGTCTATTCCACCAGCGGGCGGGCCTGCGGCGAAGTGGTGGACAAGACCTCGCCCATGTATGACGCCGCGCGGTCTGGTCTTCGCCGGGTGCCCGCCGGTCCGATGCTGGATGCGAGCGCCGTGCAGGCCGCCGACACCCGCAACCTGGATAATGTCCGCGTGACGCGCTTCTATACTTCGGGCGCGCGCCCCGCCGCGCCCTGGGGCCGCGGCGGCCTGGCGCGCGGCCCGGGCAACAGCGTCTATCTGGAAACCAGCAACGGCCGCTATGATCCGGCGGCGGGCGATTTCAGCGAAAGCATCCTGCGCCTCGCCCCCCAGGCGACGCGGCTGATGGACAGCTTCACCCCCACCAACTACGCCCACAACCTGGCCAAGGACCTGTCGGGTTCGGCCTCGCCGGTGGTGTTCAACTTTGCCGGCAAGACGCTGGTGGCGGCATCGCAGAAGGAAAGCGTGCTGCGCATCCTGGATGCCGAACGGCTGGGCGGCGACAATCACATGACCCCGCTCTGGGCCTCGCCGCGCCTGGGCAATGACGCGGAAACCGGCACCGATCCGGGCCGCGGCGTATGGGGTGCGATCACCACCTATGAAAACCCGCAAGGCAGGCGCTTCCTCTATCTGCCAATGCTGGGCGAACCCTCGACCCAGTCGCCGGTCTTCCCGGTCACCAACGGACTCCGGCCCAACGGCGCCGTGCTGGCGTTCGAGGTGAAGAACGACAATGGCAAGATCAGTGCCGTACCGCTCTGGACCTCCGACGACATGGTGATGCCCGACCCGCCGGTGGTGGCGAACGGCGTGGTCTATGCGCTGGCCAGCGCCGGCCAGGCGATGCAGAACTTCGCCAAGCCGGGCGATCAGCGCATGCCGACCACGGTCAGCAACAAGCTGCGCTCGACGCCGGTGACCCACATGCAGCTGTTCGCCTATGACGCCGAAACCGGCAAGCGGCTGTGGACCAGCGGCAAGACGCTGAACGACTGGGTCCATTTCAGCGAGCCGGTGGTGGCGATGGGCAAGGTGTTCGTGGTCACCCACGATGCCCGGGTCGTCGCCTTCGGTTTGCGGAAATAAGCACATTTGTTACGGAACATCCCGGCGCGCGCGCGCCGGGATGTTCCATTTCGGCCCGCTGAAAAACCGTCATATAAAATTGTTTCGCCGCGCCTGAACGAAGCGGGCTTTGGCGACATTCCGTTACAAATTTGAAAGCTTGCCCGCTTCCCGTCCGCACCTGCCGGGAGGAAGCTGATGCTCGGCTCGCATCCGTCCGGCGCTCCACCTTAAGGATGCAAGCCATTCTACGGACGGCCGGACCGGCTTTGGTGCCCCCCACGTAAAGCCAATGGTCCGGCCGTCCATTTTCCCCTCAAACCCGGAAATCCCCTGCATCCAATGCGGCCATTGCCTGCATCTTTCCAGATGGCATCAGGGTCGCAGGGCCTTGTCTGGCGCCGCCGGCCCGCCATATTTGCGGGACAGGGCCAGAGCGGGTATCAGGGCCTTAACGACTATCCGGTATTTTCCGCGGCGGGGCCGTCCAATTTTAAGTAAAGAGAGTTCGATGAAGTCCTTGTTTCATGGCGCACTTCTGCGTGGCGTCAGCGCCAGTGTCCTGGCCCTCAGCCTGGCTGCCTGCACTGCCAATCCCACCCCGCTGGACCGTCCCGGCGACGTGCCGGTGGCCTTCACCGCCCCGATGGACAGGACCGCGCCGCTGTGGCCGCAGGCCGACTGGTGGACCAAGTTCGGCGCCGAGGAACTGGCGCCGCTGCAGGAAACCGCGCAGCGCGAAAATCTCGACATCGCCATGGCCGGCGCCCGCGTGCTGCAGGCCGAGGCCAATGACGGTGTCGCCTTGTCGGCGCTGTTCCCCACCGTCGGCGCCGATATCGGCGGCACCCGCACCGGCAGCCGCATCACCGGCCTGACCGGCAACCGCTTCAACGCCGGCCTGACCGCCAGCTATCAGCAGAGCTTCTTCGGCGGCGAGTATCACAGCCTGCGCGCCGCGCGCGAGAATCTGCGCGCCCAGCGCTATGCCGCCGCGGTGACGGGCATCTCGGTGTCCGCCTCGGTCGCCGACCAGTATTTCACCATCCTGTCGCTGCGCGAGCGCATCGCCATCAACAAGGAAAACGTCGCCGCCGCGCGGCGCATCCTGACCATCACCGAGGCCAAGGTCTCGAGCGGCGTCTCGTCCAACCTGGACCTGGCGCAGCAGCAGGCCATCGTGGCGCAGCAGGAATCGCGCCTGCCCGGCCTGGTCGCGCAGGAACGCGAAGCCCGCTATGCCCTGGCCATCCTTCTGGGCCGCGCGCCGGAAAATTACGACGTCCGGGCGCAGAATCTCGACGGCGTCCTGGCGCCGGTGGTGCAGCCGGGCCTGCCGTCCGAACTGCTGCTGCGCAATCCCTCCGTGGCGCAGGCGGAAGCCGCTCTCTATGCCGCCCATGCCAATGTCGACGCGGCCCGCGCCGCCTTCTTCCCCTCGCTGGGCCTCACCGGCACCGCCGGTTACGGCCCGGTGGCGGCGCTGTCCAACCTGTTCAATCCCTCGACCTTCGTCTGGAGCATCGGCGCCAGCGTGCTGCAGACCATCTTCGACGGCGGCCGCATCGGCGCCCAGAAGGATTTCGCCAACGCCGTGCAGCAGGAACTGATCGCCAATTACCGCAAGACCGTGTTCACCGCCTTCCAGGACGTGGAAACCGGGCTGGGCCAGATGCAGGCGACCACCGAGACGCTGGCCTTTGTCGAGGTCCAGACCCGCGCCAGCGCCGAGGCCTTCCGCATTTCCGAACTCCAGTATCGCGAAGGCACCATCGACATTCTGTCGCTGCTGCAGGCGCAGCAGTCCCTGTTCGGCGCCCAGGATGCGCTGGTGCAGGTCAAGCTGTCGCGGCTGCGCGCCAGCCTGACGCTCTACAATGCGCTGGGCGGCGGCTGGGAGCAGAAAGCGTCGGACGCGACCTACAAGAACCAGCTCGACTGGTGGCCGCTTTAAGTTGAACCCCTCCGATTTCAGCTTTCGCTCGGCCTGAAGGCCTCGCACGCTGATCACCTCTCCTCTCGTGCGCTACGCGCACAAAGGGGAGGCGGACCTGAGAAACTAAAAAAAGGGCGCCCTTGCGGCGCCCTTTTTGTTTCAGCGCAGGTTGCCCGCCGTGGCTTTGGGCAGGTACGGCGCTTCGAGATAGGCTATCTCTTCCGCCGTCAACCTTATCTGGGTTGCCGCGATGGCGTCTTCCAGGTGTTGCATTTTCGAAGCCCCCACGATGGGCGCGGTGATGCCCTTGTGCAGCAGCCAGGCGATGGCGATCTGGGCGTTGCCGCGGCCATGCTTGCCGGCCGTCTCTTCCACCCGGCGCAGGGTTTCGACATCGGCCTCCGAAAACTGCATGTCCAGCACATTGTCGCTTCTGGCGCGGGTGCTGCTTTTATCCAGCGCGCTCGCCGCCTTGCGGCCCAGGAAGCCGCGGCAGAGCGGACTCCAGGGGATCACCCCGACCCCGGCATCGCGGCACAAGGGCAGCATGTCGCGCTCTTCCTCCCGGTAGACCAGGTTGTAGAAATTCTGCATCGAGACGAATTTCGTCAGGCCCATCCTGTCGGCGGTGGCGAGATACTTTCCGAACTGCCAGGCATGCATGGACGACGCGCCGATATAGCGCGCCTTGCCCGCTTTCACGACATCATGCAGCGCCTCGATGGTTTCCTCGATCGGCGTGTCATTGTCGAAGCGGTGGATCTGGTAGAGATCGACATAATCCATGCCCAGCCGCTTCAGGGAATCGTCGATGGCGTGAAGGATATGCTTGCGCGACAGACCGCCATGGCGGCCATCGACCGGAAAATAGACTTTGGTCGCCAGCACATAGGACTCGCGCTTGCCGCCGAAATCCTTCAGCGCCCGGCCCACCACCTCCTCCGACGCACCCTGCGAATAGATGTCGGCGGTGTCGAAGAAGTTGATCCCCGCTTCCAGGGCCCGTTTGATGAAGGGGCGGCTGGCGTCTTCTTCCAGCACCCAGTCGCGCCATTTGGGCGAGCCATAGGTCATGGTGCCAAGGCAGATAGGGGAGACTTTCAGGCCGGTCTGTCCCAGTCGCATCCTGTCCATGGCCAAATCCTCGAATTGATCCGCGGCGTTATAGCGATAAATCCGGCCCGGTGGATAGAATCGGGGAACTCGTGGAACTTTTGCCTGTCCCCCCGCATTCTTGGTGGAACGGCCCGTCCTGGCCGCGCGAGACCATGCCCTGATGACATCACTCGAAAGCGCTTCGGCCGAGCCGGAAGCCTGGTTCAAACTGGACCGGGACGGCCGCACGTTGGCGGCGGGCGGCGCCTGGACCATTGCCGAAAGCGCCCGGCTGGACCGCGAACTAAACGCGCTCGAACTGCCGCAAGGCGGCGTGGCGATCGACGCCTCCCAGATTTCGCGGCTGGACAGCGCCGGGGCCTGGCTCCTGCTGCGCACCCGCCGGCAGGTGGAAGCCGGCGGCGGCAAAGTCTCGCGGTTCGACGTCCCCGAACTGTATCAGCCGCTGATCCAGAATCTCGATCAGGAGCACAAGTCCGAGCCGCGCAAGTCGCGCACTCCCACAGGCTTTCGCGGCCGACTGTACAAGATCGGCCGCGCCACCATGCATGCCTACAGCCAGGGCGTTTCGATCCTGGGCTATCTGGGCCGGGTTACCGTCGAAACCGGCGAGGCCATCGTCGCGCCCAAGCACAATCTGAAGATCGCCGCGATCTTCCACCAGGTCGAAGAGACCGGGATCAATGCCCTGCCCATCGTCGGCCTGCTGTCATTCCTGATCGGGGTGGTGCTGGCCTATCAGGGCGCCGACCAGCTCAAGCAGTTCGGCGCCGAAATCTTCACCATCAATCTTCTGGGTGTCGGGTTGCTGCGCGAGATCGGCGGGCTGATCACCGCCATCATCGTGGCGGGCCGTTCCGGCTCGGCCTTCACCGCCCATATCGGCACCATGCGCGTCAACGAAGAGATCGACGCGATGCAGACCATGGGCCTGAACACCGTCGACACGCTGGTGCTGCCGCGCATCATCGGGCTGGTGATCGCCCTGCCGCTGCTGACCTTTTACGCCGATGTCATGGGCCTGATCGGCGGCGCCATGATGTGCTATATCAGCCTCGACATCACCTTCCCGGTGTTCCTGCGCCAGCTTAACGACGCGGTCGACGTCAACACCCTGATGGTGGGCCTGATCAAGGCGCCGGTCTTCGCCTTCGTGATCGCACTGGTGGGCTGTTATGAAGGCTTCCAGGTCGAGCGCAACGCCGCCAGCGTCGGCCAGCTCACCACCCGCTCGGTGGTGGAAGCCATCTTCCTGGTGATCGTGCTGGATGCCGCCTTCTCCGTCATGTTCTCGGTACTGGGGATCTGATGGCGGACGAAAAAACAGCCACGAAGAAGAAAGACGTCATCATCGAGGTGCGCGGCCTGGTCAACGGCTTCGGCTCCAAGATCATCCACGACCATATCGATCTGGACGTCATCCGCGGCGAAGTGATCGGCGTGGTGGGCGGTTCCGGCTCGGGCAAGTCGGTGCTGCTGCGCTCCATCATCAGCCTGATCCGGCCCAAGGAGGGCAGCATTAAGGTCTTCGGCCAGCAGACCGGCGAAGTCGAGGGCGCCGCCATGCGCAAGCTGGAAATGCGCTGGGGCGTGCTGTTCCAGGCCGGCGCCTTGTTCTCGTCCCAGACGGTGGCGGACAATATCAAGGTCCCCTTGCGCGAGTATACCTCCATGAGCGAAAGCCTGATGGACGAGATCGCCGCCATGAAACTCAACATGGTGGGACTGCCGCCCGATACCGGCGACAAGTTTCCGTCCGAACTGTCGGGCGGCATGGTCAAGCGCGCGGCGCTGGCCCGCAGCCTCGCGCTGGACCCGGAGCTGCTGTTCCTGGATGAGCCCACCGCAGGGCTGGACCCTATCTCGGCCAACCAGTTCGACGAGCTGATCCAGCAGTTGCAAAAGGCGCTGGGCCTCACCGTGTTTCTGGTAACCCATGACATCGACACGCTGCGCGCCATCACCGACCGGATCGCGGTGCTGGTGAACAAGAAGCTGGTGATCGGCACCATCGCGCAGCTGCGCAAGAGCGACGATCCCTGGATCAAGGACTATTTCTCGGGCGTGCGCGGCAGGGCCGCGCTTGCCGATATGGAAGAGGCGTAACGATGGAAACCAAAGCCAATTACGTTGCCGTGGGGGCCTTTGTGCTGGCCTGCGTCATCGGCCTGGTGGTGACGATCATGTGGCTGGCGGGCGCCCAGTACAGCCAGGAATACGCCTACTACCAGGCCTATTTCAAAGGCCCGGTTACTGGCCTGGGGAAAGGCACCGTCACCCGCTATAACGGCATCGAGGTGGGGCGCATCACCGATCTGGCATTCGACCCCAACGATCCCCAGCGCGTGATCGTGACCCTGCAGGTGCAGCCCAACCTCAACATTCGCGAGGACAGCACCGCGTCGATCGACAGCCAGGGCATCACCGGCGCCTCCTTCGTGGAAATCAGCGGCGGCACCAAGAACGCGCCCCTGCTGGTGGCCAAGGAAGGCCAGCCTTATCCGGTCATCAAGACCAAGCAATCCACCTTCGCGCAGTTGGCGCAGACCGCGCCCGAGGTGGTGGCCAAGCTGAATGTGGCGGCATCGCGGATCAATGACCTGCTGAATGACGACAATCGCCGCGCCATCGCCAATGTGCTGGCCAACCTGGATGAGACCACCCAGGTGATCGCGCGCCGCTCCGCCGATATCGACGCCAGCATCGCCCATGCCAACCAGGCGATGGCCAATCTCAGCGAGGCGTCCAACAGCCTCAGGCCCACCCTGGAGCAGGTGGACCTGACCATCCGCAAATATGGCAAGGTCGCCGACAGCGCCGACGCCTTCATCACCGGCGACGGACTGGCGCAGGTCTCCAACCTGGTCGGTGAGATGCGCCGCCTGGTGGGCAATCTCGACCAGCTTTCCGACCAGCTCAACCGCGAGCCCACCAAGCTGCTGTTCGGTGACCGCCGCAAGGGATACGAACCGAAATGAGGCATTCCATGATCCATCCAGGCATGATCCGGCGTCGGGCCTTTCTCGCCGGCGCCGCGGCGCTGACCCTTTCGGCCTGTGGCGGCGACTTGCTGGGCCCGCCCGAGGCCGGTCCGATCTACCCGGTGCGCCCCACCTTCGCGGCGCCGCCGGCCGGTCCCAAGGTCAACTGGTCGCTCTCGATCCTGCGGCCGGACGTGCCGGGCGGACTGGACACGGACCGCATCGCCCTGCTCCAGGCCAACGGCACGCTGGATTATTTCGCCAAGGCGACCTATCCCGACCGCGTGCCCGCCACCATCCAGCGCGCGCTGGTGGACGGCTTTATGGCGTCCGGCCGGATCGATGCCGTGGCGCGCGAGCAGGAAGCCCTGCATTCCGATTACAATCTCTTTGTCGCGGTGAAGGACTTCCAGGCCAATTACAGCGTGCAGGACGGTATACCGCAGGCGATGGCACTGATGACCGCCCAGCTGACCACCGCGCATAGCCGCAAGATCATCGGCACCCTGACCACCAGCAAGACAGTGGCTGCGTCGGTCAACAGCACCGCGGCCGCCACCCAGGCGCTGTCCCAGGCGCTGGGTCAGGCCGTGACCGAAATCGTCAACTGGACGCTGACGGCGGCGCCGCCCATCGTGCCGGGACAATCGCCGGAAACCTCGACAGGCAGCCCTGCGGAACAATTGCTTCGGGATGTGACGCGCGGCAGCGAGCAGATTCGCGACACCGCCAAGCCCTAAAGCGACCGTTGCGCTTCAAGGTGGGGAACTTTCCGCCCTGAGTCCGTGTTTCCTGTGTGATTTGGAAATACGGAGACAGTCCATGCTGAAATGGGCGCTTATCTTTCTGGTGATCGGCCTGGTTGCGGGCCTGCTGGGCTTTACCAGCATCGCGGGCACGTCCATCGCGATCGCCAAGATTCTCTTCTTCATCTTCCTGGCCATCTTCCTGGTGCTGCTGGTCGCCGGCATGACGGTGGCGCGCCGCGTCGGTTCCTAGGATTGCAAAGGCAGGGCGATGCGCGTCCGCGCGAGGCGCGGCTGAACCGTACCCAGCGCCGTGATACTTGCCCTGATCACAGTTTCCTGACCGCCCGCGCCAGCAGGCGCCAGGGCTCGATATCCCAATGGTTGGCGGCCAGCGGCGATGGCGAGGGCAGGATGAACACCCGCGTCTCGCCGAGTTTTTCCTTTTGTTCGCCGGCCACGGCGCGCGGCCCCATCACCTTGCGCCCGGCATTGAGGCTGGTGAAGGCCAGGATCGCGGGCTGTACCTTCATCACCCGGTCCCGCAGCGCCAGCGCCGCGGCATCGCCCAGCGCGTCCCGCGGCAGCTGATGGTCCATGCCATAGACATGCTTGGCGATGTCGGTCAGGCCGATGCCATGTTCCCACAGCAGTTCATATTCCTGCGGGGCGAACTGGCGCGGGGTCAGGCCGACCGCGTGCAGCGTCTTCCAGAATTTGTTCTGACCGTGGGCGTAATAGGCCTGTTGCAGGGCCGAGACCCGTCCGGCCGCCGTGCCGCAGAACACCAGCCTGAGCCCCGGCTTCAGCCGGTCGGGAAGGACATGCTTCGGGCTTTGTTTTCGCTGGGCCACTAATGCGACTGGATAAACCGCAGCATGTCCTCGCGCAATGTGGTCTTGCCGCGAAAGCCCGGCGCCAGCGACAGGATGATGCCGACATGGCCCACGCCGGGATACTTGATCACCTCGGCACTGTTGCCATGGGCTTTCAGCCTCGAGGCCATGCGGTCGCTGTTGGCGGGACGCACAGTGCTGTCGTCGGTGCCGGTGGCCAGCAGCATGGGCGGACGCTTGCCATCGACATGGTTGATCGGCATGGAATCCGGATTGTTGGCGCCATGAAACATGTCGATATACTGGGCTTCCGTGAACGGTAGGGCGTCATAGGGCCCGGCGATGCCGATCACGCCGCGGATCCAGTCCAGCTTCCCGCCAACCGCTTCAATGAATTCAGGCTCCGAGGCCAGCATCACCGCATTGTAGGCGCCGGCGGAATGACCGGAGACGAAGATGCGCGCAGGATCGCCGCCATGCTCGCGCGCATGGGCATGGACCCAGGCCAGGGCCAGGGCGGCGTCCTGCGCAAAGGCGGGATATTTCACCTGCGGATAAAGCCGGTAATCCGCCACCACCGTGACGATGCCCTTGCTGGCGAAGGACTGGCCGAAGGCGAGATACTGGTCGCGGCTGCCCGACGACCAGGCCCCGCCATAGAAGAACAACAGAACCGGCGCGGGGCCCTTGAGACCTTGCGGGACATAGACATCCAGTCTGTGGCGCGGGTCCGGGCCATAGGCGATGGCGGTGTGGGCGTCATAGCCGGTGCGGGGGACCAGCAGGTTCAGGGCGGTGACCGGGGAACAGGCCGACAGAAGCGCCGCGCCCAGCGCGACGAACCCCGCAAACATCATGGCTTTCCATTTTGGCATGTCTCAGTTACGCGCCACCGTGCGCTTTGGTTCATGTCTTTTGGCGGACGCGAAGGGGGTTTTGGGGGCGACAGACGCGGGCCCGGTGTGCAAATCTGGGTGCAATAACAAGGGGGAGGACCAAAATGACATTCACGCGCCGCCATTTCCTGCAGACATCCGCCGCGCTGGCGACCACCGCCGCGCTGCCTGCGCAGGCCCAGACGGGGGGCAAGCTGCCGTTCCGCTACGCCTACAGCCCCATCTCCTGGCAGACCGATATCGAGGAAGCGGTTCGGATCGGCTCCAAGCTGGGCTTCCCGGGCGTCGAACCCTTCCGCCACAACATTCTGAACTACCTCGACCGTCCGCTGGAACTGAAGAAGCTGATGGATTCGCAGAATATCCGCATGGTCACCTGTTCCAACGGCGGCGGCGGCAACTTCACCACCAATTTCTACGACCCCGCGCTGGTCGACAAATCGGTGAGCGATCACATCGCCTTTGCCCGCACCTTCATCAAGCCCTTTGGCTATTGCAGGCACTTCAAGATGAACATGGGTCCGCGTCCCAAGGGCTATGACACCACCGACGAGCAGATCAAGCGCTGCGCCGACGCCATGAACCGCATCGGCAGGGAAACCATCAAGGACGGGCTGAAGCTGGCGCCGCATCCGCATGTCAATTCGCTGGTCCAGACCCAGCACGAAGTCGACCTGCTGATGAAGGAAACCGACCCGGCCTATGTCGGCATGTGCGCTGACTTCGCCCATCTGGTGCTGGGCGGCATCGTGGTGGAAGAACTGTTCGCCAAATACTGGCCGCGCATAACCGCAATCCATTACAAGAGCGCGCCGTCCCGCCTGCGGTACAACCGCCAGGTGGCGGTGCCGCGCAGCGGCCCGGAAGCCGGCGGTCATTACTGGTTCCGCGCCATGAGCGACCACGATTCGGCCGGCGTGGATTTCCCCAGCCTGCAGAAATTCCTGATCGAGAAAAACTATTCCGGTTGGGTCACCCTCGACTATGACGCTTCGATGATCCACCGGGGTAGCACGATGGAATCCCTGCTCAACGCCGAGAAGCGCTACATGGAAGATGTGCTGAAGGTGGACATGAAGGCCAATATGAGCGGCTTCTCGTAACCACTGGCGCGCAAAGCATCAGGCGGCAAAAGCCCGCGATCCCATTGAGGGGCGCGGGCTTTTTCCTTTTTGATCTGTTGCATTGCACACTTTTTCGCCACAGCGCCCAGCGCGGATCGTTTCCGTCCCGTGAATGTTACCTATTTCCAAGGTTCCATTTTGGTGCCTTAATGCTGCAACGCACTATAGGGGAACCGAGTCATGGGTCAGGAGCCGACAAGCACCTTCTTCAGCCATGTGAAGCCAGGCGACGCCAAGTTCGAGCCGGGCGGCCTGCGCGACTTCTTCCTCTATCGCGACCTGGGCATCGCCGGCGCCACCAACGGCAAGGTGATCGCCCATCTGGTGAAGGCCAACCTGCCGCCCGAAGACGGCACCGGCTGGCACTATCATGTCTGCGATTTCCAGATCGTGATCATGATGAAGGGCTGGGCCAAGTTCATGTACGAGGACAAGGTCACGCTGGTGGAAGCCGGCGACGTGGTGCACCAGCGTCCCGGCATGGTGCACTATCTGTTCGATTATTCCCCCGACATGGAATATCTGGAGATCGTCTCGCCGGCCGATTTCGGCTCGGTCGATGCGCCGCCCGCCACCGATACCGTGCCGCCTGTTACGCCCTGGAAATAGCCAGGCCGATTGCGCTTCAGTAAAAGCGCGGGATGGGTCCGGCCTGTGGCGTGACATCGTCGCCCAGGTCGAACATCACCTCGTCCAGATAGCACCAGCCCCAGCCTTCGGGCGGATCATAGCCCTCAATGATGGGATGCTGACTGCGGTGAAAGTGCCGGGTGGCGTGCTTGCCACGGGACTGGTCGCAGCAGCCCACATGCCCGCAGGTGCGGCACAGCCGCAGATGAAACCATTCCCAGCCCAGTTTCAGGCACTCCTCACAGCCCTTGCTGCCGGGCGTGACACTCTGAATCGTTCCCAGATGCGAACAGCTGTCGGCCATCACTGCGCCGCCTGCGCCGCCGCTTCGCGCTGGCGCGCCAGATAGGCATGCAGGGCCGAAACCACCGTCGAGCCCTCGCCCACCGCCGCCGCCACCCGCTTGACCGAGCCGCGCCGCACGTCGCCCACCGCGAACACGCCATCGCGGCAGGTTTCCAGCGCGTGCCGGCCATCCTCGCCGGTTATCACAAAGCCATTTTCGTCCAGCTTCACCCCGGCATCCGCCAGCCAGTCGGTGTTGGGATCGGCCCCGATGAAGGAAAAGACATGCGAGATAGAACACATGCTGGTCTCGCCGCTGTCGCGATGTCTCAGGCGCACCGTCTCCAGCGCCTCCGCGCCGCCTTCCAGCCCGCAGATCTCGGTGCGCAGGAGCACTTCGACATTCGCCAGTCCCCTGATGCGGTCGACCAGATATTGCGACATGGTGGCTTCCAGGCTGCCGCCCCGCACCACCATCCAAACTTTCTTTGCCTGGGAGGCAAGGAACACCACGGCCTGGCCGGCCGAATTGCCGGCACCGGTCAGCACGATCTCCTGGCCGGAACACAGGCGCGTCTCCACCGGGCTGGCCCAGTAATGCACGCAGGTCCCTTCGAAATCGGCCAGATTGGGAATGTTGAGACGGCGATAGCGGGCGCCGCTGGCCAGCACAACGCTGCGGGCCTTCACCGTCTCGCCATTGCCCAGGGTCAGGCGAAACCGCGCCTCGCCATCCTGTTCGTCCTCCAGAAGCTGCGCCTCGTCGGGAATGGCAATCTCGGCGCCGAACTTCTGCGCCTGGTTGTAGGCACGCGCCATCAGGGCCAGGCCGGAAATGCCGGTGGGAAAGCCCAGGTAATTTTCGATGCGCGAGGAAGCCCCCGCCTGCCCGCCAAAACTGCGGCAATCCAGCACCAGGGTCGAAAGCCCTTCGGATGCGGCATAGACGGCGCAGGCCAGACCGGCCGGTCCGGCGCCGACAATCGCCGTGTCGTAAATCCTGTTGGGATCGATCGGCGCCAGAAGCCCGATGCAGCGCGCCAGTTCGCCTTCGCCAGGGTTGTGCAAAATCTGTCCGCCGGGACACAGAACGATGGGCAGGTGCTCGGGCTGCACCGTGAACTGCTTCAACAGGGTCTGGGCGCAACTGTCGCTGCCGGCATCCAGCATGCGGTGGGGATGGCCGTTGCGGGTGAGAAAGGTTTCCAGCCGCAGCATGTCGCTGCTGCCGGCGGCGCCGATCAGGATGGGTCCGGTCTGGCCCGCCTCCAGCAATCCGACGCGGCGCAGGATCAGCGCCCGCATGATGCGCTCGCCCAACTCGGCTTCCTGCACCAACACATCGCGCAGGCGGCTTGCGGCCACGACGATGGCCTCGACCTCGTCTTCGGCCACCGCATCCACCAGGGCCGGCCGGTCGGAAAGCTGCGCCAGCTCGCCCAGGAAACTGCCGGGGCCATGGCGCACAATGGCCTGGCGATGCGAGACCGCGCCGCCCTGGCGCACGTCTATGGTGCCGTTCAGCACAAAGGCGAGCCCGGGGGCCACTTCCCCCGCCTTCATGATCAGCGTGCCGGCGGGAAAACGGCGAATTTCCCCGAAGCGTTTCAGCCGGGAGAAATCATGCGATCCCAGGACCGGAAAAATCTGGTCTCGGCGCGTGTCGACGATGGAAGGTTTTTCAGACATGCCGAACGCTATCCCACGGCTTGCGATCCCCGCCAGAGGCGCAGTGAAACTTTACCGCTTGCGCAGCAGGCCCGCCGCTTTCAGCGCCCGCAAGATGACATTCTCGGCCCGGGCCGTGTCCGCGTCCTGTTGTTGCCGCGGCGCCAGCACAGCCTCGATCCGGGGGAGCGCCGGCTCTGGCGGCGGCACGACCCGGACCGGCGCGGGCCGGGTGCGGACGGCGGGCTTGGCCAGCAGCCCCCAGAATTCGGCAATACGGGTGGTCGAGGAAATGCCCGCTTCCAGAATGAACGGCGCGGGCGTTCCGGCGATGCGGCTGTCGATCGGCGCGCCATGGCCCAGGGCCGGAACGGTATAGACTTCCAGCCGGTCGTCCCAACTGAGACGGATGGCGCCATCCACCATTTCCTGTTTCGCGGCCGTAAGCTTCAGGCCGTGCAGATCGCCCCATTGCGCCACGCTGGCCTGGGCATTGTTGACATTGACGGTGGTGTCGAGCGCGCCGTGCCAGATGGAGATTTTCGGCCACGGCCCTTTGTGATTTGAGGCCGCCCGAACCAGCTCGCCCCATTCGCCAGGCGTTTTCAGCGGCGCGCTGCGCATATTGTCGAGCGCGTCGCGCACACCCATGGCGGCGCCGAAGGGAAGCCCGGCGACAATGGCGCCGCCGGCGAAGATTTCCGGATAGGTGGCGAGCATCACCGCCGTCATGGCGCCGCCCGCCGACAGGCCGGTGATGAAGACACGCGACGGGTCGAGCGCATGGTGCTTGATCATGGTGGCGATCATGGCGGCGATGGAAGCGGCTTCGCCCTCGCCGCGCCTGATGTCCTCGGGATTGAACCAGTTGAAGCAGGTGTTGGGATTGTTGAGCGCCTTCTGCTCGACAGCCAGCACGACAAAGCCGCACCGCGCCGCGAGCTGCGACCAGCCGGTGCCGAAATCATAACCACCTGCCGTCTGGCCGCAGCCGTGCAACACCACCACCAGCGGCGCGCCGGCTTTGAGTCCCGGCGGCACATAGGTGAACATGCGAAGATTGCCGGGGTTGGGAGTAAAGGCCGTCTCGACCAGGATGGTGGAGACAGGCGCATCGCGGCGCTTGAGCGGATTGGGCTTTGCGCCAGGGCCAAGACCGTTAAACCGCATATACGCCCCCAATTTCCGCCACATGTCTGATCATCCAATATCATGTTGCAGTGCAGCAATTACAAGGCCAGAGCCCTGGATTTGTAGCATTTTACCGAAATTTTACGCTGGAATGGATTTCCCGGACCTTGGCGCGCCCGGCCCGCGTTGTGGAGCTATGGGATATTTTGCAGGCACAAGCGACTTGCGCAATCTGCTGGGGGTGGCGTCCAGGCTTCGCCACCTGGCGGACGACACCCTGCTTCACGATGACAGGAATCTCTACCTGACGGCGGCGACGGTGCTGGAAGCGCGCGCCGAGCGCATGGCGACACATCTGCCGGACGAACCTTATGACGTTGCGCGCGACGCCGCCCTGCATCGCCCGGTGAACGTGACGATTTAGGCCCTTCGATCAGGGGACTGGTCAGGGGACTGGCGTCATCAGCGGCTTGCCCTTGTCGACGGTCCAGGTGTTGATCAGCTTGACCGGCATATCCCCCAGCAGCACCGAACGGTGCGCCTGCCCGCGCGTCACCAGGAAGCTGTCGCCCGGCCCCAGTTCGCGCGGCGGCTGACCCTGCACTTCCAGCCGGATGCGCCCCTCGGCCACATAGCCCATCTCCGAGCCGAAATGGGTGTGGAAGGGATTGCCCGCGCCCGGCGGGGTATCGACCGTGCCGAATATCGTTTCCTGCGCCGGGCTGGCGGCGACGTCGGTCTGTTGCAGGATGGTGCGCTTGGGGGCCGGCCTGGCCGCCTCTTGCGCGAGCGCGGGGGAAACAGCGAGTAATAGGGACAGGGCCAGTGGCGCACGCATGAAGAACCTCGATGGCTTGTGATGCTGACGTCAGCTTAGCCTAGCCGGAAAGGGCGGGACAGGGATGGAGAAATACCTCTACTTCGGCAGCCTGGGGCTGCATGAGCGCCAGTACCAGGTGCCGAACTTTGTCGGCCTGGCACTCAATCCCGCCCATGACCGCGAGATCGCCCATGACGCCACCCAGGCGCTGCCTTTTGCCGACGATACGATTGCCAAGGTCCAGGCCCAGGATGTGCTGGAGCATCTGCCGCTGGACAAGGTCCCGTTCGTGCTGGACGAGATCCACCGGGTGCTGAAGCCGGGCGGCGTCTTTCGTCTCAGCGTGCCCGACTATCGCTCACCGGTGCTGAAGCGGCGCTCCATCTATGATGCGCGCGGCCGGGTGACGGGCGACCTGCTGATGGGGGCGACGCCCTGGTTCGACGAAACCACCGGCGATGCCCGGGTGCGCTTTTCCGATGATGGACACGCCCATATCTGGTTTCCCCGCTATGAGCTGATCACCCACCTCATCCTGAAATCGCAAATCCGCAAAAGCGCCGAGATCAAATTCTACCAGTGCTTCCTGGACGACCACACCTATCTGTGCGAGCCGATTCCGGAAAACGAGATGTATGTGCAGCGCGCCGCGCCGCATGACATGCGCGCTGGCGGCGCGCCGGTTTCCATCGTGGCGGATTTTACCAAATAGCGAGCCACGCCCCGGATTTGCCTCGGAGCGGTGAGAACAGTAGAAACTGCGCGCCGGAACAAGCATGGTTCCCGCTGTTGTAGGAACTTTCGCCCTGGCCCATCACAAGCAGTCTCTCGCCCATATCGCCTATTTCGTCACTATCCTGATCAAGGGCTTTTTCGGCCTGCTGGAAGTCACGCTGGGCGTTATCGTCGCCGTCACCGGCTCGGCGCGGCTGCATGCCCTGATTCTCGAATGGACCGATCCGGCCCTGTATGAAGGCGGCCGTTCCGACCTGGCGGCGATGCTGCGCGAGGCGGCGAGCGGACTGGTGCAGGCGCAGAATTTCATCGTCCTGTATCTGCTGGTGCACGGCGCGCTGAAGATGGCGATCACCATCACCCTGTTGCGGGGACGCGGCGTCTGGATATTCCCGTTCGCCATCACCATCCTGGTGGGCTTCATCCTGTACATGAGCTACGAGCTCAGCGTGCACTGGTCCAACCTGCTGCTGTTCCTGGCATTGATGGACGTGGTCACCGTGGCGCTCGTGATCAATGAATGGCGGACCTGGAAGGAACACCCCCATCCTGCCATCAAGGAGCTCCAGGAGGAGCTGACCCACCATTAGGACGGGCGGCTAGCGCGGCGGATGTGGCTGCTTGCTCTCCGGCCCTGGCGCCGCCGGATCGCGTGCCTTGGGAAGCCCGCCATACAGCCCGTCGCGGTTGCGGTCGAAATCGGCCTGCGGTGTGTTGTGGCCCTTGGCCTTGGGATCGAGCTTGTCGTCCAGTTTCTTGTCCATCTTCTCTCTCCTGATTAAGCAACCTTGACCTTTTTCTTGGCCGCCTTGAAATCGCGGTCCATGCGGGCGCGCTGTTCGTGGGTGAAATTGTCCCGCACCTGCGCCCAGATATCGCTTTCCTCTTCCTTGATGTGATGGTCCAGCAGTTCCTTGAGCACCTTGGACATGGCCTTGAACTCCGGTGTGTTGGCGGGGAGCTTTTCGAGCTTCTTGAGGGTCTGGTCCGCCAGGCTGTGTTCTATATAGCCTTCATTGCCCTCGACTTTCGCGTCCTTGCCCCTCAGCCGCAGGACGGCATCATAGACCACCTTTTCTTCCGCCCGGGCATGGGGGACCAGCGCCTTCTTGATCTGGCGCACCAGCGTCTTCTGCTCGCGGGCAGTGTCGCTTTCGGTCAGCCGGCCCAGCAGCTCCTGCACCTCGTCATGCTCCATCTCCAGCGTTTCGAGAATGTCCGGTGCGGCTCCCGGTACCATCGCGTCCAGCATGGACTTGGTGGCCTGCTCGATCGTGCTCTTGACGCTCATGGGGTCGGTCCCTTGTGAAATCCATCTGGGGAACGTGTCCGCAGCGGCGGCGGTTTCACCGCAGCCTTGCGATTTTGGGTGCGATACCGGTCCGAAATGGCGCGGGCGGGAAATTGCGTAAGTTCCCTGCAACGCCCTGGTGACGTTGGCGTTTCCACCAAACACCCCTTTTTGGAGGAACTCATGACGACCCCGACCGGTCACACCAGCGCCATTCTCGCATCCAAGGTCAAAGGCACCGCCGTCTACAATGACGCGGGCGACAAGATCGGCACCGTCGAGGACATCGTCCTCGACAAGCAATCCAACCAGATCATGTTCGCGGCGCTGGGCTTTGGCGGCCTGTTCGGCGTCGGCGAGAAATACTATCCCGTGCCCTGGTCCATGCTGGACTATAACGAAGACAAGGGCGGTTACGTGGTGCCGCTCGACAAGGACAATATCGAAAACGCGCCGTCCTATGACCTCAAGGATCTGGTCAGGCATGACGGCAGCCTCGGCGGCATCCGCGAAAAAACCTACGACTATTACAAGATCGACCGCGACTGGCAGTAACGCAGACCACCCCCGCCGCCGGAGTCTCTCCGGCGGCGGTTTTCATGGGAGAACATCATGGGACAATCGATCGGCAGCACCGGCGGCGGCCACAAGCAACAGGGTGCGGGCTCGGAGCAGAAGAATCAGCCCAGCACCAATCCCGGCCAGCGCCAGTCGGACAAGGACGGCTTCGGCCAGGCTTCCAAGGAAAAGCCGGACGGCGGCGCCGAAACCGGCGCCCGCTCAACCCGCTAACGGCACATCAGGAAGCCGCCCATGTCCAGGTGGAAATGGTCGGCATGCAGCTTGTTGTAGCGCGGTGACAGCACCACGTTGAACAGACCGCAGGCTTCCTGGTGGGCGGCATCCAGAAAGCGTCCCTCCGGCGTGTCCTTGCCGAAATTGCGCAGCACTGAAACCGTCTTGCCGTTGGCGAAGCGGAACGCTGCTATGTCGATGGCGTTGGCGGTGGCGTGCTGGCTCAGCCGGCCTTCGCTGGCATTGTTCACGTTGCGGCAGGCATAGGTGCCAAGCTGGATGATGCCGGTTAGGCGGCTCCCCATATGAGTCTCGGCAGCCTTGGCGAGCTGCCCCTGATACCAGTAGAGCGCTGCGGTCATGCCGCAGGTCGCCGTGACGCGCGGTGAAAAAGCGATCGGGCTTGAAACGGCGCGCATCACATTCTCGAAGCGGCACTCCATGCCCTTCTGGCCGCCCATTTGGCGGTCGGCCAGCGCCATGACTTCGAGCCTGGAGGCCGTCAGAAGCGTGTCGCGGCACAACTGCGCGTCCCATTGCATGCGGTTGATCTGCCAGTGCGCCAGCCAGCGCGGCGGCGCATCCAGCGTGACCGGCTTCCAGGGCAGGCTGTTGGGCGGGAGCTGGTCTTCATTGGTCCAGAACCAGCCCATCACCACCAGCGCCAGCGCCATCAGCGCGGCCAGGATGCCCGAGAAGATGCCGGACGGTTTTTTCATCGCGCGAGCGCCGGCAGGGCACCGCGCAGGCCCGCCACGATTTCATGCTTGCGCGACAGGATCGGGTTTTCCACGCCATGCCATAGCAGGGCCGCCACCGCCAGCGCCATCGGCACCGCAAACAGCAGATTGCCCCACCAAGGCGCTTGCGGGACGAAGAGAATGAAAGCCTGCTGCAGCGGATAGGCGGCAAGATAGAAGCCGTAGGAATAATCCGCGCGGGTCAGCCAGGCGGGCGCGCGGCGCATCGACAGCCAGATCATGGCATAGGCCAGCAGCGGCATCGCCGGCGCCACCGCCTGTGATGCCAGCATCACCATGGCCAGGACCAGCGCGGCCAGCCCCGCCAGCGGATGCAGCGGAACATGCCGGCGCAAGCCGAACAGCAGGGCGCCGCTGACAAAGGCCAGCACCAGGCCCTTGGCGGGCAGCCAGGTCAGCAGCAGCCCCAGGAAGGGCGCGCGGGGAAATGCCAGCAGCAATGCCAACGCCACCAGCAGCAGGATGAAAATCCGCTGCCGCCCGGCCAGCGCCAGGAAGGCCAGCAATCCGTAGCAGGTGGCTTCCAGCGGGATCGTCCAGATCGAGCCATTGACGACACCCGCGCGGGGATTGGATTCGAATACCCCGGGAAGCTGGAAGTGAGGCTGGCCGAGCAGGTTGTGGAGATAAAGCGAAACGTCCGGCCGGCTGAAATATTCTCGTACCGAAAGCGTGGTCAGCAGCGGTCCCAGCAGCAGCGCCGTCGCCAGCACCACGACAATCAGTGCGGGCATGATCCGCAGCAGGCGCAGCGCCATGAACTCCGCCAATGATGCCGAGCGCGCCAGGCTCCCCGCCACCAGAAACCCGCTGAGGCAAAAAAGCCCGGCAGTATCGGGTCAGCCAAGGCCCGCGCCGCCACCGGCATGACGGCATCGCCCGTCGCCAATACAAAGCCATGAAAGATCACGATGCCCAGCGCCAGCAGATGGCGCATCGCGCCAAAGCCATTGGCGTGCGGCAGGCGGGCGTTGCGGGCGGCGATTGTTTCGTACGCAAACATTCGGCGGCTTCCGGGGGGATACGGAAAAAACCACCGCGCGGCTACTTTGTTCCGCCGAACTCCGCCAGATATCCGGCCACACCCTCTTCCTCGAAGCCATTGCCCAGCGAGGTGGAGAATTGCGGAATGCCGTAGGAGAACAGGGTCACGCAGCAGACCTTGCTGACGTCCCAGCGGCCGCCATGCTGAAAGGCGGACGACATCCAGTTGGCGTAATTGTTGCCCTGCACGGCGCCCTGCTCGTCGCCGCGCCAGAACAGCCGGCCCTTGCCGCCATCCTCCGCCCCGTCGGGACCGGTGACCCAGCGCCACTCCCCGGGCGCGGTCTGCCGCCCTCCCAGATAGGTGACGTCGGAATAGGTATGGGGAAAGACATTGTCGATGATGAAGCGATACTCGTCGGCACTGTCGATGGTGGCGAGGTAGCCCCGCTGTCCGCGATGGGAAAGCTTTTCGGCCGCCGCGCGCGCCGCGTCCCAGGTGATATTGGGGGCAGCGATATACTGATAGGCGCGGCCACCGGGGGCTTCGATCACCTGGCTGTTCTTCAGGATCGGAATGGGATGGACATTGTCCGGGACCGGCTGGACCGTCAGCAGGCTATGGCCGGCATAGACAGCCGCTGCCGCGACGACAACGCCCAGCGCAACCATCCCCCAATGGACCGGCGACTTGATCACGAAAACACCCCCAAGCCCGCAGGCTAGGGCGAATTGGGAACCGACTCAAATCCCTTCTGCGCCCAAACCGTACCAACCGACGTCTTGTCAGAAGGTCTTGCGCACATTGAGGTAAATGCGCGGCTGGGTCCGGATGAACTCGTCGCGCACGGTCGGCAGCCCGCCCAGGTTGCGCGGCCCCGGAAAGTTGAACTGCTTCATCTCGAAGCGGTAAGGCAGGAAATTGTCCGCCCCCAGCACGATCTTCCAGTCCGGTGTCGGCTTGTAGGACCAGAAGGCGTTCAGGAAGGGGTTGTGAATGCCGATCCGCTGGATCTGGGCGATGCGCCAGGTCTGGCGGTTGAAGCTGGACGGGCTGAAGGAAAAGCCCCAGGTGGAATCCCAGGCTTCCAGGTCCTGGGTCAGTTCGAAGAACAGATTGCGCTCGCGCTGGTTGGAGATGCGGCGCAGCTCGCCGGTAACCGGGTCCCTCACCTCGCTGTGCCACCAGACCATGTTGCCTTTCAGCAGGCCGTTCTTCAGGCCGAAAAAGTCCAGCGGCAGCGTTCCGGTGACCTTGAGTTCATCGAGTGTGGCATGCGCAATGTTGCCCGGCGCATCCAGGGTTGCGGTGACGGGGATATAGTCCTTGAGGTCGGTGATTTCTTCATGCATCACGCTGACCACCAGCGCGCCTTTTTCCCAGAAATGCCTTTCGGCGGCGGCCTCGAACTGCCAGCGCTGCTCGGGGCGCAGATCGGCATTGCCCGCCGCCACGCCATAGCCGGACAGATTGCTGGTGGCGACGAAGTCCGCGAAATTGAGCTGGCCCAGCACGCGTTCGGCGCGCAGCCGCACCTGGCTTTTGTCGTCCGGCGCCCAGGCGAGCAGCACACGCGGCTTGGGATAGAAGAAGTTGCGCGAGCGATGGGCGTCGCCCCGCGCCTCGATGGTGGAAAATTCCATCCGCATGCCAGCTTCCAGCGACAGTTCGGGCACGATCCGCCAGCTGGCATTGAGGAAAACTTCCCCGCGCCGTTCATTGGCGGATAGCACCGCGTTGGGAAGTGTCACGGGCGCGCCGTTGGAGGTGAAGCTGGTGCGGCCGTCGAGGAAATTGTAGGCGGCCTCGCCGCCGGCCTCCAGGCCGAGATTGGAGAGAAGATTGTAGCGCGCCGTGACGCGGGCGATGCTTTCGCCGCTGTCATTGTGGGTCAGGAAGATCGCATTGTCGGTGGGCGACAGGCTGGTATTGCTGTTCTCCTCGCGCGCCAACCGCTGCAGCACCAGCGCTTCCAGGTTCACCGCGCCGATAAAGCCCTGCCAGTTGCTGCCGAATTCACCTTCCTTCTTGCGCCCGATGAAATCGAAGCGCGAACCGCCATTGCCGAAATAGCGCACGGTGCTGGGATAATCATTGCCTTCGACGGTGAGGTTGGTGGACCATTCCCCGCCCCAGAGCGGCGTCTTGATAGCGCCATTTCCCGACCAGCCCACCCGCACGATGCCCAGGCGCTGGGCGCGCTCATAAAAGGGCGCGCCGCCGGGCGCGATGGTCAGGCGGTAGCCATTGCCGGGCGCGTCGTCCCAGATTTCGGAGGTGCGCGACACCGTCAGGTCGTAGCTGGTTTCGCCGCGCACCGCGTGGAATTCCAGGCTGCCATGCGGCACCCATTGCCCGGTGCCCAGAAAGGTGGTGTTGGCATTGACCACGGTATCGGTGGAATCCACACGCTTCCTGATGATGTTGGCCAGCACGCTCTGGCCCTGCATGTCGATGCCGGGTGCGCCGCCGCGGATCACCTCGATGCGTTCGACACTGGTGGCCGGAATGCGCTGCAGGATGGCGGTGATGTCGTCGGTCTTGGCCGTGGGCCGGCTGCCATTGATCAGCACATTGCTGGCGGTGCCCGCGAAGCCCCGCGCGGTGTTGCCGGTCAGAAGGCTGAAGCCGGGAAGCCGGTTGATCATGTCGCGCGCGGTCGCCGGGCGGGCGTCATCGAAGAAGGCGGCGGGATAGACCGAAATCCCCTGATCGGACGCCTGCCCCAGTGCCGCACCAGGCACCCCCAGCAAAAAAGCGCAGAAAATCAGGGTTTTGGGGCGAGCCATGCGGTGTCCTCGACGACGATCAATGCGTGTATGGCATTATACCTTGCATAGCACGGTACCTTTGTCTATACGGTTCCGGACCCGGCGGCGTGTCAGCCGCGCGCAAAAATGGAGAAGGCAAATGCGCAAAGGATTTTTCATTCGCACGGCCGGCCTTGTCGGTCTGATGGCGCTCGCCGCCCTTCCCGTCTCGGCACAGATGTTCGGTGGCGACGCCTATCGCGCGCCGGCGGTGAGCCAGCCGAACCGCCTGGAATGGGCCTGGGACGGCGGCGACCGCCTGGCGGTGGGCGTGCCGGCCACGGTGCGCTATCAAGAACAGGGCGCGCCGCGCGTGATCATCACCGGCCCCGAAGAGCTTCTGCGCCGCGTGCGTTTCCGCGACGGCTCCATCAGCAACCGCGACGATTGGGGTTTCTCCTGGGGCAGGCAGGAACGGCTCGAGATTCAGGTGACCGGCGTCAAGCTGAAGAATTTCCTGGTCTCGGGCAGCGCCCGGATGCTGCTGGGCAGGCTGGACCGCGATTCGATCCATATCCGGGTCAGCGGCAGCGGCAGCGCCATGATGGACGGCGCCAAGGTGGGCGACATCAGCCTGAAAGTGTCCGGCTCCGGCAATATCCAGCTCGGCGCGCTTGAGGCGCGTGAGGTGGAAGTGGACGTGTCGGGCAGCGGATCGGCCAATGCGGCGAGCGGCAATGCCGAAAGCATCGATCTGTCGATTTCCGGCTCGGGATCGGCGGATTTCGGGGGCCTGAAAAGCCGCGACGCCTCGGTGAATCTGAGCGGCAGCGGCCAGGCGGCCGTGGCGCCGCGCGACAGGGCCGACATCCGGATTTCGGGTTCGGGCCGCGTGCGCATGCCGACCTCGCCGCCGAACCTGCAGACCCGCGTCAGCGGATCGGGCCGCATCGTCACCGCGCAAGCCGACATACGCTGAAGCGAATCGGGTAGCTTCAGGCATCACAACCCAATGGAATCAGGCGCAAACACTTGGCCGAAAGCATCCAGATCCAGCTCAAGAAAGGCGTGCTGGAGATGTGCGTCCTCACCCTGCTCTCGCGGGGCGACAGTTACGGCTACGAGATTTTCAGCCGGCTGGAGGCGCTGATCGGCATGGGGGAAGGCACCATCTATCCGTTGATGCGCCGCATGCAGGGCGAAGGGTTGGTCAGCACCTATCTGGTGGAGTCGGCCGCAGGCGCCCCGCGCAAATACTACACCATCACCGCCCAGGGGCGCCGGACCCTCATCTCCCAGCGTGGTGAGTGGAAGGAATTCCAGAGCGCGGTGGAGAATATCCTGGGAGACGAGCCGTGACGCGGGGCCGGTTCATTGCGGGGCTGAAGCAGAATCTGCGCGGCCTTTCCGCCGACGAAGTCGCCGACATCATTGCGGACTATGAAGAGCATTTCACCGATGCGGCCGCTGCGGGCCGAGCTGAGGAAGACGTCGCGGCGGCGCTGGGCGATCCGGCGCGGCTGGCCGGCGAACTCAGCGCCGAAACCGGCCTTCGCCGCTGGGAAGAACGGCGCAATCCGCGCACCTTCCTGCGGGCGGGCATCGGTGTGTTCGGTCTTCAGGCCTTCAACATCCTGGTCCTGCTGCCGGTGATCGGCATCCTGCTCTTCTGCGCCGGTGTCGCCGCCTATGTCCTGTATGTCGTGGCCGGGACCGGCTTTCACATGATCGCCCAGGCGACGTCGGGCAACGGCAATGTGCTGGTGCCGGCGCTGGCCGGGTTCGGCCTGGTCTGCGGCGTGGTGGGCATCGGCGCGCTGCTGGCGCTGCTGCTGGATTCGGGACTGCGGCTTTTGGCGAACTATGCGCGCATGAATTATCGCCTGCTCAAGCCCAAGGACGAGGAATAGCCATGTCCCGAATGCTCGCGATTCTCTCCGCAGCCGGCCTGGCGCTCTGCGCCGTATTCCTGGGCCTGGCCTTCCTGATCGGCGGCGACGATGTGTTTCACACCCCTGGCGCGGAACGCATCAAGCCGCTGATCGACATGGCCACGCGCAAGGAATGGCGCTGGGAAGGCGGCGACACGCTGGCGCTGAATGCGCCGATGAATGTGCGCTATGAGCCCAAGGGACCTCCACGCGTGTCGGTCACCGGCCCGGCGGAGTTGATAAAGGATGTGCGCGTCAGCGAAGGCCGGATCGCTTCGGATTCCAGGTCCCGACGTTCGGAGGATAAAAAATCGGAGCAGAAGATCGAGGCCGTGGTCAGCGGTGTTGCGATCCGCAAGTTCGTGGTCAATGGCGGCGAGAATCTGAATCTCGGCCATATCGACCAGCCTGAGCTGGAAGTGCATCTCAATGGAGCCGGGTCGGTCCGCGGTGAAGGCCGTGTGGACGACCTGAACTTGGTCATCGCCGGCGCAGGCAACGCCGATCTGGGCAGATTGTCGGTCACGGCGGACGCCAGGGTTTCCATTCTGGGCAGCGGCACTGCCTCGCTGGCGCCCAAGGGCGACCTTCGCCTGTTCATCGCGGGCAATGGCAAGCTTGAACTGTTGTCCACGCCCAAGTCCATCAGCCGTACCATTCTGGGCTCCGGCGATGTCAGCACGGCGCAGCATCCATCGCCGCCGCCACCGCCCCCTGCCCCACCCTCCATGCCGCCGCCCGCACCACCCATGCCGGCCCAAGTCGAGCAACAGGTGCAACGGATCGAGCAGCAGGCGCGGGCCATCCAGCAGCAGGCGATCGCCAATGCGAAGGTCTATTCCAATACCGACACCGGCGAGTTCGTGCTTCGGGGCAGCCGCGATACCAATTTCGGCCGCATCGAACGTGACAGCGCCAGGATCAGCGTGATGAATTCCGGCACCGCCACCGCCGAGGGGAAAGTGGATCGCCTGACGGTGAATGTGATGGGCTCGGGCAACGCGCAACTGGGAAAACTGTCGGCGCGGGACATCACGATCACCGTCGCGGGCAGCGGGGAAGCGACCATCGCGCCCGCCGAGTCCGCCAACATCACCATCCTGGGATCGGGCAAAGTGTATCTGCAAACGAGGCCCCAGCGCATCGATCGCAGGATCATGGGTTCGGGCCAGATCATCGAAGCGCGCTAGGCGGCGAAAAAGATTACGGATCGCCGCGCATCCAAACGGCCGCGTGTCTGCATCATAGGCGGGATGAATTCGGCGTAACGCGAAACGAATCCGCGGAAAGTCTCGAAAAAGTACTGAAAAATAAGGCTCGACAACGCTACCGTGTCATGCAAGATAGCTGGAAGCGGTGCGGACCTTGACGATGTCTGATATATTATACACCGTATGACATATAGGGCTGAAACGTAAATTTCCTTCAGGGGGCGTGCATGTCTGCCATCTCGTTGCGCAACGTTGTGAAGAACTACCGCCGGGGCAAGGAATCCGTCCCCGTCCTGCACGGACTCAATCTCGAAATCCCCGAAGGCGAGTTCGTTTCGCTGATGGGACCGTCCGGATCGGGCAAGACCACCATCCTCAACCTGGTCGGCGGGCTGGACCGCTGCGACGGCGGTGAAGTGATCGTCGGCGGTGAGCATCTGGAAAGCCTGTCGGGCGGCCAGCTCACCAAATGGCGCGGCAACCATGTCGGCTTCATCTTCCAGTTCTACAATCTGATGCCGATGCTGTCGGCCGCGGCCAATGTCGAACTGCCGCTGCTGCTCACCAGCCTGTCCAAGTCCGAACGCCAGCGCCGTGTCGCCGCAGCACTCGAGATCGTCGGCCTGTCGGACCGCGGCAAGCACAAGCCGGGCGAGATGTCGGGCGGCCAGCAGCAGCGTGTGGGCATCGCCCGCGCCATCGTGGCGGACCCTTCCCTGCTGCTGTGTGACGAACCCACCGGCGACCTGGACCGCGCCACGGCGGATGAAATCCTGTCCCTGTTGCAGCAGCTCAACCGCCAGCACAACAAGACCATCCTGATGGTCACCCATGATCCCAAGGCCGCCGACCACGCCACCCGCCAGCTCGAGATGGACAAGGGCCAGTTGATCGAACGCGGCAAGGTGATGGCATGAAGTATGTCCCCCTTGTCTGGGCTTCCATCATGCGCAAGCCCGCGCGTGCCATCCTGACTTTGCTGTCGGTGATGCTGGCCTTCACCCTGTTCGGCCTGACCATCGGCATGAATGCCACCTTCGACAAGATGCTGACGGAAGCGCGCGACGACCGCCTCTTCTCCCAGGCCCGGTTCGGCGGCTCCCTGCCGCGTGCCCTGGTGGGGCAGATCACGCAATTGCCGGGCGTGGCGCTGGTCACCTCGGAAGCCTTCCTCGGCGGCTATCACCAGGATCCCAAGAACCGCGTTTTCGTCCGCTTGCCCGATGAGACGCTGCCCAAGATGGCGGCCGAGTGGCCGATATCAACTGCGCAATGGGCGATGTTGCACAAGGAGCGGACCGGCATGCTGGTCAGCAGAACCGCCGCTGAGCGCTGGAAGCTGAAGCCGGGCGACACGTTCACGATCGTTTCCCCGACGACCAAGAAGGCGGATGGCACCACCAGCTGGCCGTTCAAGGTTGTCGCCGTGACCCAGGACATCGACTATATGACTCTGGGTTACATGGTGGGCAATTACGACTATTACGACCAGGCCCGACCGCTGGCCGAACAGGGCAAGGTTGGACAGCTTTGGGTGCGCTCCACCGACCCCGCCCAGACCGCGGCTCTGGCACAACGCATCGACAGCCGGTTCGCCAATTCCACCACGCCCCTGCAATCCATCACCGAAAAAGCCGCCTTCGACGTCTCCAATACCGGGATGGATATCGCTTCGGTGGACCGCCAGATCGCCATGGCCGGCATGTTCATGGTCCTGTTCCTCACCGCCAACGGCATCGCCCAGGCGGTGCGCGAACGCTTTGCCGAATTCGCCACCCTCAAGACCATCGGCTTTTCCGACAACGGCGTGGTCGCGCTGGTGTTCGCGGAAGCGGCCATCCCCTGCCTGCTGGGCGCGGGCCTGGGCCTGGGCCTTGCGGCCACAATCTCGAACGTCATGCCGTATCTGCTGCCGCCCGGCCAGGGCCTCCCCATCCCGACCATGACCGCGATGGTGTTCGTCTGGGCCGCCATCTGCGCCAGCGCTGTCGCACTGGTCAGCACCGCGCTGCCGGCGCTGCGGCTGAAACAGATGGACATCGCAACCGCTCTTTCGGGACGCTAACCCATGCTGCGCCAGATCATCATCATCTCCACCCTGAACCTCAAAAGCCTCAAGGGCCGCTTCTGGCAATCCATGGTGATCGTGGTCGGCCTGGCCGCCACCATCGGTGTGCTGCTGTCGGTCCTGTCGCTGGCCGCCGGCATGGGGGAAGCCTATTTCAAGGCCGGCGATCCGGGCCGCGCCATCGTGGTCTCCAAGGGCGCGGACCAGGAGGGCGGCAGCGCCATCAGCCGCGCCATGGCGCCGATCATTTCGGACGCGCCCGGCATCGGCCGGGACAAGGCCGGCAAGCCGCTCGCCGACCGCGGCCTCAACATGGGCGTTCCGGTGCTGCGCAAGGATGGCACCAAGGGTTATACCACCATGCGCGGGCTGGGCGACCAGGCCCAGGGCGTGCGCCCGGAACTGAAGATCGTGCAGGGCCGCATGTTCCAGCCCGGCAAGCGCGAGATGATCGTTGGGGTGGGCGCCCAGGCGCTGTTCCAGGGCATGAGCATCGGCGACAAGGTGATCCTGCCCGATGGCGAATGGCCCATCGTGGGCGTCTATTCCACCGGCGACCTGCTGGAGGGCCAGTTGGTCGGTGACACCGAAACCCTGCTCTCTGCGATGAAACGGACCAACTACAACAGCGTGCTGGTGCGGCTGGCTTCGCAGGATTCACTGGAGACGCTCAAAAAAGCGCTGAACACCAACCCGGCGGTTTCCGTCACGGTGGAGCGTCATTCCGACTGGTATAAGCGCGTCGGCAACCAGAATATTTTCGCCCTCGCCTTGCTGGGCTATATCGTGGGCGGGGTGATGGCAATCGGCGCCTTGTTCGGCTGCCTCAACACCATGTATTCGGCTGTCAGCACCCGTGGGCGCGAGATCGCCACCCTGCGGGCGCTGGGCTATGGGGCCTTCCCGGTCGCCATCTCGGTGATCCTGGAAGCGGTTCTGCTGTCGGTGGCGGGCGCCCTGCTCGGCGCGGGCATCGCCTGGGCGATGAATGACGGCAAACAGGACGTGTTTGGCAACAGTGTCTTCTACCTCTCGGTTTCGCCGGCGCAGATACAGCTTGGTATCACCTGGGCCATTGTGGTGGCGTTGCTGGGCGGGTTGTTCCCGGCCATTCGCGCGGCACGGCGTCCCGTGGTAGAAGCGTTGCGGGCGACATAGGGCTGACATGAACGTGCAGAACGACAAGTCTTCGCTGCTCAACTCGCTGAAGATCGAACGCAAGCCGGTTCAGCGCAAAGCCGCTTCTCCAGTGGTTTATGGCGCCGCCGGCGCGGCGGTGCTCGCCATTGCGGCGGCGATCTGGTTCTTCTGGCCCGACAGTCGCATTCCGGTGCAGGCGGTGACGGTGGAGGCCGGTATCGGCGCGTCCGGCGGCGTCAATCTGGATGCCAGCGGCTATGTCGTGGCGCGGCGCAAGGCGACACTGTCGGCCAAGATCCTGGGCAAGGTGGTCGAACTCAATGTCGAGGAAGGCCAGAATGTGAAGGAAGGCGATATCGTCGCCCGGCTGGACGATTCCAACTATGCCGCCGCCCTGCGCCAGGCGCGAGCGCAAGTGGTTCAGGCCAAGGCGGCGTTCGACAATGCCGCCCCGATCTATGACCGCTATCGCGGGCTGAAGCAGCAGAACGCCATCTCGACCGACGATGTGGAAAGACAGCGTGCACTGTATGACGCCGCCCGCACGCAATATGCGGTGTCCCAGGCGGTGGTGGCGCTGGCCCAGACCAACCAGAATGACACGCTGATCCGCGCGCCCTTCACCGGCGTGGTCACCGACAAGGTGGCGCAGGTCGGCGAAGTGGTGGCCCCGGCGGCGGCCGGCGGCGGCTCCACCCGCACCGGCATTGCCACCATCGTCGACATGGACTCGCTGGAAGTCGAAGTGGATGTGGCGGAAAATTACATCGAGCGGGTGCAGGTGGGCGGCGAATCCACCATCCATCTCAATGCCTATCCCGAATGGGACATTCCAGGTTCGGTGATCGCCATCATCCCCACCGCCGACCAGAGCAAGGGCACGGTCAAGGTGCGTGTCGCCATCAAGACCAAGGACCGCCGCATCCTGCCGCAGATGGCGGCGCGGGTGTCTTTCATGACGGCCCCGGAAGCCGCCGCGACCACCCAGGCCAGCCCGCGCTTCAGCGTGCCGGCCAACGCGGTGCAGACCAGCGGTCGCACTGGCGTCGTCTATGTGATCGGCAGCGAAGACCGGATTGAAAAGCGCGACGTCGCGCTGGGTCCGCAGACCCAGCAGGGCGTGACCATCCTGTCAGGCCTGTCGGCGGGCGAACGGCTGGCCGCCGGCGACCTCAGCAAGCTGAAGGACGGCGACCGGGTGAAGATCGAGCCGGCGTCTTAAGCTCTAAGGCAAATCCACCATCGTGATGCTGCCCGCGGTGATCTGCGGGATCAACAGGCGGTTGCGCTTGGTGTCATAGCCGATGGCGGCGGGCACCGCGATTTCCTTGGCCACTTCCGTGATCTCGCCCTTGGGCGATACCTTGTAGATGTTCTTGCCGATCTGGCTGGCGGCCAGGATGCTGCCATCGGCCAGCGGGACCAGGGCGTCGAACTGGCCGGTCGGCAGGGATTTTTCGCGGATCAGCTGACCAGTATTGGCGTTGCGGAACGAGATGTTCACGCCGCGCCCGGCATGGATCAGGGTGCCGTCCGGCATCACCGCCACGCCATTGGGCTTTTCCATGATGTCGTCGCGCGGCTGCACCAGCGATACCTGGCCCGACGGCGACACCTTGATGATGGTGCCGTTGGCGCCGCCATTGTCGCTGAGATAGGCGGTGCCATCAGCGGTCACGTAAATGTCGTTGGGACGGTTGGCGCCCGGCAGCGCGACTTCGCCGCGCGGCGCGCCGGTCTGAAGGTCGAACTTGCGCATATGGGTGATGTCGGCAACCCAGATCATGCCATTGCGGATATAGATGCCGAGCGGATCGATCAGGGTGACACCGTTCTTGCCGCCCTCGATGAACTTCAGGTTGGTGATCGCGCCATCGGGCGACATCAGCGAGATGTAGCCGTTGTTGTCGGGGCCGCGCGTGTTCAGGTTGGAGATGATGTAGCGGTCGTTGGTTTCGTCATAACGGATACATTCCGAATTGGTCAGCCCGATATTGGCGAAGACCCGCTGCTTGGCGACGTCGGCGGTGGACGGCACGGGCTGGGCCGAGGCGGCACCCGCCAGGGTCAGGCTTGCGGCGGCGGCCAGCAGGGCCAGGCGAATGGACATCATGGAAATCTCCCCTCAATTCAATGGCCGGAAAATACTCTCCGGATCGTGGCAATTGCGTGGCGGCCAAGGCTATATCAGGACAGCTTCTGCTCGGCCGCGACCGGACCGCGTTTCAATTCGGCATTCAGCTGTTTCATGTCCAGAACCTTCTCCCAGCGCGCCACCGCCAGGGTGGCGACGCCGTTGCCGATGATGTTGGTGATGGCGCGGCATTCGCTCATGAAACGGTCGATCCCCACGATGGTGGCCAGCGCCACCATGGGGATGGCCGGCACCACGCTGAGCGTCGCCGCCAGGGTGACGAAGCCCGCGCCGGTGACGCCGCTGGCGCCCTTGGATGTCAGCATGGCAACCATCAGGATGGTCACCATCTGCATGGCCGAAAGCTCTGTGTTGGTGGCCTGGGCCAGGAACAGGATCGCCAGCGTCAGGTAGATGTTGGTGCCGTCCAGGTTGAAGCTGTAGCCGGTGGGAACGACCAGGCCGACCACGGCCGGTGGCGCGCCCAGCCGCTCCAGCTTCTCGATCAGCTTGGGCAGCGCCGGTTCGGACGATGACGAACCCAGGGTGATCAGCAATTCTTCGCGGATATAGGACAGGAAGCGCCACAGCGAAAAGCCGATCCCCTTGGCGATCAGCCCCAGCACCACCGCCACGAACAGGAAACAGGTGATATAGAAACAGGCGACCAGCGCGCCCAGCGGCAACAGCGAGGCCAGGCCATAGCGCCCGATGGTGAAGGCCATGGCGCCAAAGGCGCCGATCGGGGCCAGCCGCACCACCATATGGATGATGCCGAAGAACACTTTCACGACTTTTTCCAGTCCGCCGGCCACCACGCGCCCCGCCTCGCCCAGCTTGGTGCAGGCAAAGCCGAACAGGATGGCGATCAGCAGAACCTGCAGCAGGTCGCCGCCCGTCAGCGCGCTGAAGAAGGTTTCCGGGATGATGTGCATCAGGTGATCGGTGACATTGTCGGACTGGGCCCGGCTGACATAGGAAGCAGTGACCGAGGGATCGAGCGTCGCCGGATCGATGTTGAAGCCCGCACCAGGGCGGACAAACACGCCCACCAACAGCCCGATGACCAGCGCCAGGGTGGAGACGACCTCGAAATAGACGATGGCCTTGCCGCCGATGCGGCCGAACTTCTTCATGTCGCCCATCTGGGCAATTCCCAGCGCCACGGTGCAGAAGATCACCGGCGCGATCACCATCTTGATCAGCTTGATAAAGGCGTCGCCCAAGGGCTTGAGGGCCGCGCCGGTCTCCGGCCACAGCGCGCCGACCAACAGGCCCAGCACGATGCCGATCAGCACCTGGATATAAAGTGTCCCCAGCAGGCGTCTTGCCACAATGATCCCCTTTTGACCCGTCCTGCCAGTCTTTGGCCCTTTTAACATGGTTTTGTCAGGGGGATAGGCGCTGAGACTTTATCAATCCGGCTTGTTCTTGCGCGGCAAGGCAGAGGCGATCAGCTGGTCGCTGGATGCCGCGTCCAGCGCGCGGAAGGCGCGGTCCAGTCCGCCCGCCATGAACACCAGGCCGCCGGCGGTCGAGATGGGGCTTCCCACCGTGAAGATGCCGGTGGGTAGCGCCAGCGGGCTGTCCAGGCGGAACGGCCAGCTGTGTTTGGTCGTGCCGAAGGGGCGCTTCCGGAGAATTTTCCAGCCTCTTGTTGGGGAAAACATCAGGCGGGTGGCACGCTTTGTCAAACAGGTGCGCTAAGTGCGCGACCAGCCGCGCAGCAGGTTGTGATAGACCGCCGTCAGCTTCAGCAGATGTGGGTCATCCGCCGGCAAGGATGGCGTGACACCCTGTATCGCTTGGTCCAGATCGAACAACAGGGCGCGGCGGGCCGGGTCGCCGACAAAACTCTCGACCCAGAAGAAAGAGGCAATGCGGGCGCCCCTGGTGACCGGCGTGACGCGGTGCAACGCACCGGAGGGATAAAGCACGATATCGCCGGCCGGAAGCTTGACCGACTGATGTCCGGTAGGCGCCTCGATTTCCAGGACGCCGCCTTCATATTCGTCCGGAGCCGACAGGAACAGCGTGGCGGAGATATCGCCGCGCACCGTCACCGGGCTTCCCGCGACCGGCATCAGGGCCCGGTCCACGTGCATGCCATACGTGCCGCCGCCGGCGTAGCGGTTGAAGCGCGGCGGATAGATCTTGGACGGCAGCGCGAAGGCAGTGAAGCCATCATGCACCGCCAGCTTGCGCAGAATGTGATTGCCCAGGCTGATGGCCAGATCACTGGTCTCTTCGAGCTGCTGGTTCTGCTTGACGGACTTGGCCAGCGTGCCGGCGGTCTTCAGCCCGTCCTGCCAGGGGGCAGTATCCAGATGTCTGCGAAACTGCGCGACTTCGTCGGCAGACAGCAATTGCTTGATGACGGTCAGCATGCGCCCCCTGCCCTGTTGCCCAAAAAGAATGAAGCCGGGCAAATGCCCGGCTTCATCATTTCCGTACCCTTCGGCTTTTTCAAGCCGTATCTCAGAGCGCGTAGTCCAGCGTGACTTTGACGGAACGTCCATCGCCCTTGTAGAGGAAGAAGCCGCCGCGATAGGCGGCGGTGTAATAGTTCACATCGCCGACATTGTTGACGTTCAGGCGGGCGCTGAGATTCTCGTTGACGACATAGCTGGCAAACAGATCCACCACGCTATAGGCCGGCACCGGCTGGTTGTAGATACCCGTCGTCGCATTGAACGGGGCGGCGGTGTCGGGCTGGCCGCCAAAACGGCGGCTTTCGAACTTGTAGGCGCCGCCGATGGTGGCATCTTCGGTGATGCGGTACTTGGCCAGGATGTTGGCCGAGCTCTTGGCGAAGTTGCCCAGCGTCTTGCCGACATTGGCAGGGGTCGAAGACTTGAGCACTTCGGAGTTCATGTAGGTCAGGCCGCCCGACACGGTCAGATCGTCGGTCAGCATGCCAACCAGGCCCAGCTCGACGCCTTCCACCTTGTTCTCACCGGTATTGAAGGTGCCGAAAGCCGTATAATCGGCGCCTTCCATCACGTCCGACTTGGTGCTCTGAAACAACGCGGCGGTCGCCAGCAGGCGGTCGTCGAACAGGTTCCACTTGGTGCCGACTTCGAAATTGATCGAGGTTTCGGGCGCGGCGCCGGCGGCGGTGCCGTTGAAGATCACCAACCCGCCATAACCGCTGCTGGTGCCGACGTCGGATTCGCCACCATTGATGTCCTGGCCGGTGGAGAAGCTGGCATAGACATTGCCGATCGGGCTGAACTGGTAGACCAGGCCGAAATGGCCGTTCACCAGCGTGCCGTCATAGGGATAGCTCACCCGCGCCAGCGTGCTGGTGTTCTGGGTCGTCAGGCGGAAATCATAGAAATCGAGGCGAACGCCGCCGAACGCGGTCCACTGATCGTTGAAGCTGACGGTATCCATCAGGCCGACGGAGGCGGTATTGACCTCCCAGTCGAGGTCGTAGTTGCCCTTGACGATCTGGCGGTTCAGCAGGTTGCGCAGGTTGCTGACCGGCCGGCCCGCGGAATCGGTGATGCAGAAGGCATTCAGCGTGGTGGCGGTGCCGGTGGAGCAGTTCTGGCCCGAATTGGTGACGCTGTAGACGCCATTCCTGACCGAATGCGCCGAATACTCCCCCGTCAGGATGAACTCATGCTTCATGCCGCCCAGCGTCGGGCTCCAGAACAGGTTGGTCTGGTTGGCGACATAGTTCACGTCCTGCCAGCCCTGATGGCTGCTGATCGCGGCGGTGGTGTAGACGCCGCCGGGATTGCGGACATTGGTGGTGGTGCCGTTGGCGCCGGACAGCACATAGCCGTTAAAGGCGCCTGCCGCGCGCAGGGTGCTGGAGATGCGCCATTCGTCGTTGAACTGGTGCTTGATCCGCGCCGTGCCGGTATTGACGTGCGACTTCAGGAAGTCGGCGCCCTGGGCGAACACAGGCGGCACCGGATTGGCCGGAAAGCGGTCATTGCCCGTTCCGCTCAGATAGCTGCCGGTGTCGGGATTGTCCTTCGCCTTCAGGCCGTAATAGTCCAGCACGATCTGGGTGGCGTCACTGACCTGGTAGAGACCGGACAGCGCCAGGCCCTGACGTTCGCGATTGGCCGGCGCGCGGCCCGGAACGTCCTGATAGCTGTAAAGCACGTTGGCGCGGATCGCGAATTTTTCGGTGACGGCATGATTGGTGTCGATGGTGAAGCGGCGATAAAGGTCGGTGCCGAAACCCGCCGAGAACTTGCTGAAGTCATAGTCGGTGGTCGCAACCTTGGTGATGGCGTTGATCGCGCCGCCCGAGGTGCCGCGGCCGCCGAAGCTGGAGCTGGGGCCCTTGGAGATTTCCAGCTGCTCGATGGCGAAGCTTTCGCGCACGGTCATGCCCGGATCGCGCAGGCCGTCGACGAAAGTATCGCTCTTGGCTTCCTGACCGCGGATAATGTAGCGGTCGCCGAAGGCGTTGCCGTTCTCGCCGGTGCCGATGGTGATGCCCGGCTGCGCATCCAGGATCTGGGTCATGTCGGTGTAACCGGAATCGTCGATCTGCGCCTTGGTCAGGACCGTGATGGTCTTGGGGGTTTCGGCGATGGGGCGGGTATTGCGCTCGTCGCCGGAGAATTTCGCCTTGTAGGGCACGCCGGGTTCGGCATTGGGATTGGGATCGATCGCCTGGCTCTGCACCTTCACCGTGCCCAGGGTGGTTTCCTGCGCATGGGCCATGGGCGCCGCCAGCATTACGCCGAGCGCCATCGTGGAAACCGCTCCAAGCGCGCGCAGCCGAACGCCGCCGCCGCTGAAATCACCATTTTTCATTGTGCTATCCCTTCGATAGGGCCCAGCAGCCTTCACGCCAGCGCTGGAAAACTGTTTCTTAAACAAGTGCTTAGTTAAAACCTTGCCGTGAAGTGTCCCGCGCTTGCCGGCGCCTTATTAATGAGAGTCATTCTTAAGATCAATACGAAATGAGTATCATTCTTATCTTGCGGCAATATGGCATCAGGGGGATTGAGGCGCCGGACGGCTCAGCGCGCGCTCTTGTCCAGGCTGAATTCGATCGGGACGATCACCCAGGCTTCCACCGCGTTGCCGTTCTGCTTGGCGGGCTGGAATTTCCATTTCTGCACCGCGGCCCGCGCGGACGTATCGAGCCGCTCATAACCCGATGACTTGAACAACTGGATGTCCTGCGGCTCGCCCGCCGCGCTGACGCGGACGCGCAACTGCACGACGCCGACCTCGCGCAGCCGGCGCGACATGTTCGGATAGACGGGCGCGGGATTGTTCAGGTAACCGGCATCGAAGCGCGGCGGCGAAATGGGCGCCGCCTCTGCGCCCTGCGTTTCCGTCGGGGTCTGCGCGGGGGGGGGCGCGGCGCGGATCGCGTTGGGCGATGGCGGCGCGGCCGTGTCGATCTGCGGCAAGATGGGCTGCACCACCTGCGGCACCGGCTCGAGCTTGGGCATCGGAGGCGGTTCGGGCTGGCTCACTTCAGCCGCGGCAATGGAGACGCTGATGGTCTGCAACTCCGTTTGTCTCGGCACGACGAAGGACAGATAGACGAGCGCATATATAAGCGCGCCATGCCAGATCAGGGACACCGCCAGGGACTTCCACCGATGGCGCGGCGGCTGCAGCCGCAGCGTATGGAGATGAGCGGCCATGCCGGCGGGCGCAGGCGGCCCGTCCGGGACGTCGTCAGGCCCGGGCGACCCGTCGGGATAGGCGATGCTCATGCGCGTGTTGGATTTCATCACAACTCGATGAAACTAATAGTCAGTCGCAATAGCAGCCGCAAGAGGCTTATTGACCCCTGCGGGTCCAAATATAAACCATTGAAAAATAAAGGATATATCCGAAAGGTCGGCTATTTTCCCGGCACATAGACGAAGCGTTCCAGCCGCGCCACCTCGTCCTTGCTCACATATTTGCCGATCTCGTGGCGGAACTGGCCCATGGACCGGTAAGGCCGGTACTCGCGGAACTCCGCCATCATGCGCCGGCTCATCCCGGGGATGAGCATGATGTCCTCGGCCGTGGCGGTATTCAGGTTCAGCGGCACGAACATGCGGGTGTAGAGCTGCTGGCGCTGGGTCTCGTTCAGGCTCGCCGCGAGTGCGGCGTCCAGATCCTTGGGCGCGGCAAAGGGGCGCCTGGCGAGAAGCGTTTGCGCCAGTTGCGGATTGAGATGCGGCATGGACACCAGTTCGGCTTGCGTCGCGGTGTTGGGATTGAGCAAAGCGGGCCGCGCCGGTTGCGCCACAGCGGGAACCGATACGAGCAGGATCGCGGCAGCCATCCAGTTCTTCCAGACCATACTTGTCCTCATTGCGTTAGTTCCGCGGGCCGTAGGTCTTCCATAACCTGACGGTTTCCAGGACGCCAAGGACAGCCAGATGCAAATAGGCTGTCAAGGGATCGAAGGCGCTGAAAACCCAATGGGCGAAGGTCAGCAACGCCGCCAGATGCACCAGACTGTGCAAATGACCCCAGTTGCGGCCCAGCCGGCGCACCGACCAGTTGTTGCTGGAAAGGGCCAAGGCGGCGAAAATGACAAGAGCCAGCCAACCGGTCCAGATTTCGGGATAGGCCGCTTCCTCCGCCACCAGCACGAAAGTTTCCTTGCGGATGAGATAGGCCACGGCATGCGGCAGCGCATAGGCAAAGGACGCCACGCCAAAATAGCGCCGGTTCTGGACAAGCCGGCGCGACCAGCTCCGTCCCGGAAACGACAGCCTCAGCGGCGTCACCGCCAGCGTCAGCAGCAGCAGCCAGACGGAGATGCGCCCGGTATGCTGGATATACTCGCCGTAGGAAATCGCCTCGTTCAGGTACCAATAGGTAATGAGCGCCAGGGGCAAACCCAGCAGCAACCACAGGAAATAAGGACGGTAGTCAGTCGAGCGGGCCATCGAAAGCCACCGCTACAGCGAAGTGCCCCGGCGGTGCAAGCCCGATGCTCAATCCCGCATACCGACGGGGCCGCCCAGTTGCCGCGCCAGCTCGCGGTAGCCCGCTGCTATCTTCAGCCAGCACGCCCGGCCCACCGTGTCGATGGTCCTGGCTGCCTGGTTATCCGCATCGATTGCCTTGGCAAGAAATTCCCTGCGGCGCCTTTCCTTGCCTGTGACTTCACCCATGCAACCAATCCGCTGCCGCGAGCCGGCCAACTTTGCGGCGCTTTCGACATGAAAAAATGGTGCCGGCGGTATTGTCCGCCGGCACCCAGTGTTCCCTGACGGGATCTGCCGGTCCTGCCTTGCAAGGAAGACCTGAAATGGGTGCCCCACAGGTTGTGTAGCGCAACCTGTGGGGCCTTATTACGCATCGCCCAGGGGGGCTTCGCGTAAACTTGTGGTCTTCAGCCTAGTTGCTGAAGCGGACGCCGACGCGATACATGCGGCCGATCACGTCATACAGGGTGTTGTTCGGATTCTGCGTACCCGTATCCGGCGGACGGATGTTCGTGAGGTTGTCCACCTTCGTGTACAGCTGGGTCTTGTCGCTGACATTCCAGTTCAGGCCAACGTCCAGGTACAGGACCGAAGACACCTTGTTGAAGTTGATGGTCGGGGTCTGCGTGGTCGGTCGCGGGCAGGTTCCAGGCGCGCAGACGAGCACGTTCTTGTTGGTGAAGCGGCCGCCGGCATACCAGCGCTCGGTGACCGTGATGCCCCAGACGTCGTTCTGGTAGCTCTGGGTCTCCTGCAACTTCCAGGTCAGGGTGTTACCGCCCGACTGGTTGTAGGTCTGGCTGTTGCCACCGCCGCCAAGAACGCCGGCAAGTTCGACGTTTCTCTGGGTGCCCGGGATGCCCGAGTCAGAGATGAACTTGCTGATGTTGCCCGCCAGCGAGCGGAAGGTGAACTGACCGGGGATGTCGTAATCCTGCAGGTCGAACTGGTAGCTGGCTTCGATGTCGAAGCCTTCCACAACCAGCGTCGCCGCATTGAACGCCTTGGAGTGAACAGCGGTCAGCTGGCTCGGCACGGTGCCGACAAAGCCCGGACCCGGGGGACCACCCGGATTGGCGAAGCTCTGGTTGATGCCGTTCGCGGTGGTGATGGCGTCCTGGTTACAATAGACGCTCGAGGTTCCGGCCACGTTTGCGTTGTAGCAGAGCAGTTCGACCTGCTGCAGCGACAGCGCCTGGATAACGCCGCGGATGGCGACGCGGTAGTAGTCAACCGAGGCCTGGAAGCCGGGGATGAAGTCCGGCTGCCACACGATACCAGCCTGGGTCGTCTGCGACTTTTCCGACTGCAGGTTGGTGTTGCCTTCGTTCAGCTGGCGAACCTGCTGGCCATTCTGGCCGGTGAACAGGTTGTTGATCGAGCCATTGAGACCCTGCGGCGGCGAGAACAGTTCCGACAGGTTCGGCGCACGAATGTCGCGCGACTGCAGGGCGCGGAAGCGGATGCCGGGGATCGGCGTGTCCCAGGTGATACCAACCTTCCAGGTGTTGGCACCCTTGTCGGCCTGGCTGTAGCGGGCGTGACGGCCGGCCACGGTCAGGTCGGCCTTGCCCCAGAAGGCGTCATCGATCAGCGGGATACCGACTTCCATGAACACTTCGTTCACGTGGAAGACGCCGCGGCCGTTCTGGTAGTTACCCGCGTTCCAGGCGCCGAGCGCGCCGTTGGTGGTCAGGCCGCAATCCACGAAGGGATCCGAGCAAGGCGAGTTGACCGTCGCGGGGGTCGAGGCGGTGACACCAGCGGAGTACGGGTCGGCACGCTGGGTGTAATACTCTTCGCGATACTCGTAACCGAGGGCGACGGCGACCGGGCCGGCCCACAGTTCAATCGGCGAACCGTTGACAGCGAAGCTGAAGGCTTCCTGGCGCTGGGTCATGATCGCGACCGGGCCGAGGGTGGTACCGCCCGGGCCGTTCTGGTTGTCGAAATAGGCGATCGCGCCGGGGCTGATCTCGGTGCCGCCGAAGGGGCTCCAGGCGACGCAACCATGCTGCTGGGCGACGGTGTTGCGGCAGACGATGTTGCCGGCACTGTTGACGACCGCGTCCTGCGACAGGTTGAAGCGCGAGAACTGGCCGTTGATCGTGCCAGCGCCACCGGCGGTGGTGGCACCGGTGCCGCCGACCAGCGGCGCGCCCGACAGCGGCATGTTGTAGATCTTGATCGAGGTGCTGTTCTCGCCGTGCTGGAAATACGAGTCCCAGCTCCATGTCTTGCCGAACAAGTCGAAGGTGCCGTTACCACCCACGACATAGCGGCGCATGGTGCGCAGCAGGAACATCTGCTGGGCGGTCTGGATGTTGGCCCAGTCGCTGGCATAGCTGATGGCGTTGCCCGGATAGAAGGACAGGCAGTTCGCCTGGGTCTGGGTCATGCCGGTGCCCGTGATCGGGGCCTGGCCGCCGCTGGCGCCGATCTGGAAGATGCCCGTGCCCGGCAGATAGGCGTTGTCGCAACGCAGGGTCATGCCGGTCTTGGTGGAGTTACCCTGGGCCGGGGTGTTCTGGGTGCGGCCGACGCCGTAGTTCAGGGTGGCGTAGATTTCCGTGGTCGGCGTCAGGTCATACGACAGGCGCATGTAGACGTTGCCGCGGGTGATCGGATCGACCAGGCCCTGGGTGAACTGGCGGGTGGTGTTCTGGTCACCCGGATCCTGCGGCGTACCGATACACACGTTGTTGATCGAGTTGACCAGGTTGCCCCTGCCGTCATGGTAGCAGGCGCCGGCCAGGTTCAGGCTGAAGGCATTACCCTGCGGGTCGAACGTGGTGAAACGCTTCGGGCCGGAGGTGATGCCGCCATAGGCGAAGTTCTGGGTGCTCTGCACGATGTTGTAGTAGCTGGTGCGCGGCTGGCCGGCCGGGGTGGCGGCGTCGGTGCCGTAGGCAGCCTGGCCCGAGATGCGGCCCAGGTTGCGGCCACCGATGTTGACGGCCTGCGCGCTGTGCTGCTGGGCCTGCGGGAAGCGCGGCAGCAGACCGTCGCTGTAGGAATATTCGCCGGCGATCGAGAAGTGCGCACGGCCGCCCAGGAAGGAGGTACCGGCAGCGGCCTGGAACAGGGTCTGGCCCATGTCGCCATAGGTCGACAGACCGGCCGAGGCGTTCATCTTGAAGCCTTCGAACTTCTTGTCGGTCACGAAGTTGATCACGCCGGCAACCGCGTCCGAGCCCCAGGAGGCCGAGGCACCGCCGGTCACAACGTCAACGCGCTGGATCAGCATCTGCGGCATCTGCGAAACGTCGACCGCGCCGTTGAAGTTACCGCCGATGACGCGCTGGCCGTCGAGCAGAACCAGGGTACGCAGCGGCGACAGGCCGCGCATACCCAGCGAGGACAGGCCGGTCAGGCCGGTGGTGGTCGAACCGGTGTTGTAGCTCACACCGGTCGAGCCCTGGAGGGCGGGCAGTTCAGTGATCGCGTTGAAGATGTTGGGCTTGGCCGAAGCTTCCAGGTCGGCAGCGCTCACCACCGTGGTGGGGGTCGGAGCATTGAAGCCGGCAGCCTGCAAGCGGCTGGACGACACAACGACCGACTCGACCGCTTCCTGCGCCATCGCAGCACCGGCGCTCAGCGCAATAATGGCCGCGCTACCCGCAAGACGCGCACGAGTCTTCGTCAAACCGTAATTCATAAGGCTATTCCCCCTAAAGTTATTCTGCCGGTGACGCCGGCTTGAATCGAAAATGCCATCAACCCGGGCGCGTGACCTATACCGACTTAGGTCCTATGGACTTTGGTCCATAGTAGCGCGTGGCGTTCAGGCCGGCGATGCGCAAAGGGCAACCCCGCTCGTGCGCGGCATGACGAAAGCCCATAAGAAAATGAATGCACCGGGCCGGAAAAGTGCTGGAAATGCAGCATTCATCGCGCATGCTGCGGCAGACGATGACATCAGGAAACTGCGCAAATCAAAAAAACCGGGCCGCGATACCGGCACACGCGCGCCGGTTCGATGCCGCTGATGGCGACGGCGCCGTGCGCCCTATATGTCACGCTATTGGGGAATGTGCTCGGCGAACGCCTTGCGCGCCAGGATCAATGCCTGGGTACGGCTGCTCACACCAAGCTTGCGATACATGGTGGTCGTGTAGGCCTTGACGGTTTTCTCGGTCACGCCCATCTCGAACGCGATCTGCTTGTTGCGCAGCCCACGCTGCAGACCGATCAGAATGCGGAACTGGGCCGGTGACAGCGTTGCGACAGCTTCGATTTCCCCGCCATTGTCGTTCAGCGGCAGGGGCGGCGACATCCATTTCTTGCCGCGGACAATGGCCGCCAGTGCCTTGACGATGTCAGGACAGGAAGAAGTCTTCAGGAGAAATCCCGCCGCGCCCAATTGCGAGGCCCGCCCGATTGAAACATCGTCGGATCGATCCGAAACAAGCACGACGGGAATCGCCGGAAATTCATTGCGGAGCTGGAACAGCCCGATAAAGCCGTCACAGTCGGGAAGTCCCGCGTCCAGCATGATCAGCGTGATGCCGCTATCGCCTTTCAGGACCGCATAGGCGTCCGCGAAGGTACCCGCCTCAATAAAGGCGGCCTGCGGACAGGCGGTCTTGATCACTTCGCGCATTCCCAGACGAAAAAGCTGGCAGTCATCCACCAGCAAAACCTGTTGCAACATATGGCCCCCCCCGAGGCAGTACGCTCCAATTACGGTCCGAAGCACTGCCGCAACCTTAGGTGCGCCATCTAAGAGGGGGCTAAGGCGGACATTAAAAAGCCCTTAGAAATCGCCAAACTGGGAAATTGTGTAAAATTTATGCCCCGGGTCCCGAGTGAAGCCCCGGAAAACACTGGATGATCCTGCCAACCTCCGTCGCTGCCCCTATGATATGATGAAAGCAGGCATCATACTTGCGCGAGCTCGGGGGGGCTTGGGGCACACCATGCGCATATTGATCGTGGAAGATGAGAGCCGGCTTCTGAGCATCCTGCTGCGAAGCCTGAAGTCCGAAGGTTACGTGGTGGACGGGGTGCAAACCGCCACCGATGGCCTGGCCTATCTCAAGGCCTATCATTACGACTTGGCTATCCTCGACCTGCAGTTGCCCGACGGCACCGGAACGTCCCTGCTCAAGAAGTTGCGCGAGCTGGGCAATACCCTGCCCGTCCTGGTCCTGACCGCGCGCGGCGATCTGGAAAGCAAGCTGGAGAATTTCCGCGCCGGCGCCGACGATTATCTTGTGAAGCCGGTCGCCATGGCCGAACTCTCGATCCGGGTCCAGGCTCTGATGCGGCGAGGGCCCGCGCTTCAGGACAATGTGATGCGCAGCGGCGCCCTGGAAATCAACCGCCTCACCCGGCAGGTCACCCGTGACGGCAAGCGCGTCGAATTGAGTCCCAAGGAATATTCGCTTCTGGAATATCTGTGGCTGCATTCGGGGCGGGCGGTGTCGCGGACCATGATCCTGGAACGCATCTGGGACCAGTCCTTCGAAGGCCTGACCAACGTGGTCGATGTCTATATCGGATATCTGCGCCGCAAGATCGATGAAGGCGGCACGCAAAGGCACATCCGCACCATCAGGGGGCTGGGCTACATGTTCGACAACAGCGAATCTCCATGATCCCCCGCTCCCTCACATCGCGGCTGATCTTTCTTTACTGCATCATCCTGCTGCTGCTCGGAGCCGCCTTTCTCGGCTCCACGGTTCTGAGTTTCCGGCACTATGCCCGCCAGGTGATTACCAACATTCTGGCGGTGCGCACCCAGGATATCTGGCGGGTGGCGCAGGACGAGATCAGCCGTCCAGACCGCCTCAAGCCGATCATGGAAAGGCGCTTTTCCCCGGAATCCCAGGATCGCTTCATCCGCATCCAGGTGGATGGCAAGACCGTGTATCAGTCCGGAGAGCCGCTCAGCGGATATTTTTCTCCCAGGGATATCCCGCTGACGCTGCCGGGGCCCGAAAAGCAGGTGCAGCCTGTCGGCGATGTGACCCTGTATACACAGAGCTTTACGGGCCGGGGCTACCGGAAAGTCGTCATCCAGACGGGCCAGTTCCAGTATGCGCACACGGTGGAAGAGCAACTGACAAAATCGCTCCTCATAGGCTTGCCCATACTATTGCTGATAGCAGCAATCGCCGGATACCTGGTGATGCGCCGCGCCCTGACGCCGGTCGAAAGCATGATCCGCGCCGCGGAATCCTACACCTTCAACGACCCGCAAAAGCGGCTGCCGACCACGGGAAACGAGCCGCGAATAGAAGCCCTGGGACAGGCGCTGAACCGGATGCTGGACCGGCTGGACAGCGCCTATTCGCACGTCAACCGCTTTACCTCGGACGCGGCCCATGAATTGCGCACGCCCCTGACCATTATCCGCGGGGAACTGGAACTGATCGCCCGCCAGGAGAAACTCCCGCCCGATGTGGACGATGCGATCAGGACGGTGCTGGAAGAGATGACGCGGCTGTCGAACTTGGTGGACAATCTCATCAACCTTTCGCGCATGGACAGCCTGTGGGGCAAGACCGCGCATGACACGGTTGATTTACTGGACCTGTCGCTGGAAACCATCGATCAGATGCACCTGCTGCTGGAAGAAAAGGACATCACGGTCACAAGACCCAAAGGCCCGGCGGTGCAGGTACCGGGCGACCGTGGCCGGCTGAAGCAGGTGCTGGTCAACCTGCTGAACAATGCCATCAAGTACACCGCCCCTGGCGGCCAGATAGAGATTCAGATTTTCACGGAAGGAACCAAGGCTGTCGTGACGGTCGAGGATAGCGGGATGGGTATCGATCCCAAGCACCATCAACGGGTGTTCGACCGCTTCTACCGCGTTTCGCCCGATCGCGGCGCCGATGGCGCGGGCCTGGGCCTGGCCATCGTAAAATCCATCTGCCAGGCCCATGGCGGGACGGTGAGCGTGCGCAGTGTTCCGTCTGTGGGAAGCTGCTTTGTGGTGGAGATACCGCTTTCCACAGCCGCAATCTCCTCCTCGAGTGCCAGCACGGCGGACTCGCGCCGGCTCCAGACGGTCTCGTAAAAGGCTGAAGCCCCGAAGCGCATAACGGACGCCCGCTAAGAGCGGTAGCGTACAGAACAGCGTGACGGCGAGGCAAAGCGGCAACCGTGCCGCCGGAAACCATGTTCCGGAAAAAGATTGGCTGAATCCGGCCACATGCCCTATCTGAAGTTGCGGCAATTCCATAAGGGAACGGCCTTTTTTTCAGGTGCGGGACTTCATGACACGGAAGATTTCCATTCGCGCCGCCGTGACCGTGATCAGCCTGGAGCTGGTAATCATAGCAGGCGCCGCCTGGGCCCATGCCGGCATGCCGATGGGACAGCAGGATCCGGCACCGCCCTCCATCACGATTCAGTTTGAGCCGCCCGCCGTGCCTGCCGCGCCGCTCACACGCGGGGCCTGATCTCGCCGCCTGCGTGAATAATTTCCTGCGCTTTCGCCTTGGCAATCTCGTCGTAAAGACTGACGATTTCTTCCGCCACCGCGGCAGCCTCGGCCAGGGTCATCGGTGCAAAGTCGAGCGTGGCGTCCTCATCGACAGGGTCCGGCAGTTTCGACAGCCTCGCGCGAATGAAGCTGAGGCGTTCAAACCCTTCCGCGGGAAGATTCTGGCTGTTCAGGGAAACCAAATGCTTGCCGAAAACCTGCGCGACCCTGTCCGGCAATGGCGCTTGACTGGTCGCCAGCTCCATCACCGCCATGTAAAGCTTGCTCCATGCGAAGGCAAACTCGGCACCCATGTCGGCCCCGCGGTTAGGTGAAGGTGGCCTGCGCGGCGCCGGTGGCGGAACAATAGCCACCCGCTGTGGCGCCGGTGAGGTCCGTTGCGCCATTCACATACGCCGTACGATTCACCCGGCCATCCCAGCCGGCAGCCGTGGTGGACGCACTGGAATAGAGCACCTTGCCGCCGGCAACAGCGGCATTAGAGCGTCCCGTGGCCGTGATGCAGTAAACAACGTCACCGGTGTCCGGACCGGCCGTGGCGACGATGGCGCTGATCGCGTAGTCGAACTTGCCGCCCTTGGGCAGCTGAATCTGCGGAATGACGGAGGAGATTTCGGTGGCCGTGCTGAGATCGGGCGTCGCTGTCTTGCCTGTGACAGCGGCTTGGGTCGCGGCGGCGGTCTGCAGACGGGACTGCGCGTAGCCGGACATCCCGCTGGTGATGCTGCCGGCATCCTGCGCCACCTCGGCGGTGGAGCTGGTACGGATATATGTGAACACCCGCGGGATTCCGACGGCAGCCAGAATGCCGATGATCGTGACAACGACCATCAGTTCGACAAGTGTAAAGCCCTTCTGGCTATCGGTGTGCATCGGCAGTCCCCTCTTCTGTTGCGACCACGCTACCGCAAGCATTTTAATATATAATTATTCAAAGTTCCCCCGGTTCCGTTTTTACCGACTGTTTACTTAAGGGCTTGGCAAGCCGGCAGGGATAGTCTGCCCGCATGGCACCGAAATCGCAGCAGGGCTTCACGCTTATCGAACTGATGATCGTCGTCACGATCATCGGCATCCTGTCGGCCATCGCGATACCGGCCTACCAGGGCTATGTCCGCACCGCGCATCTGAACGAGGCCAAGCCCTACCTTCTCGATATTGCCGCCAAGCAGCGCAGCTACAAGGTTCGCAATGGCGTCTATTGCTGCTCCGGCGGAAATCAGGATGAAGCGGTTCTGACCGCCGGCCTGAACCTGGACCTTAACGCAACGGGCAATTTCTGTTTCGCCTTTATCTGCCGGGACGCGAGCCTGTGCGCGAGCACAAACTCGACGAACTTCGTCTCCTCGTCCCAGGCCGGCGATCCCACGCCCGAATTCGAGGTATGGGCGATCCTGAGAGCGACCTCGACAACCACCGTCACCGGACCGCAAAGCACCACCTGCCGGATGCCGGCCACCAAGCCGGCCCCGACCGGATGGGTGCAATCCGCCTCGTCCGGCCTTGCGGGGCGGGAAGGGCGCGTGGTGGCATACCGCTACCCTGCTCCCGCCAACCGGCGCGATACGGCCGCCGGGCAGGACTCGGTCTTTTTCAGCTGGCTGGAGGGCCTGAGTGAAAGCCACGCCATTACGCAGTAGCCGTCCGGCCTTTCTTAACAACCCATTAACCGTGATCCACAATACTTTCCGCTCGGTGACGCATGGACCCCGATACGACCGATAGTTCGCAGACCTTGCGCGGCGCCGAAAGGCGCCGTGAAAAACGCTATGAGGTCCAGCTCGAGGGTCAATTGGGCGTCGAGGGCGAGGTTCTTGCGGTCTCCATCGGCGATCTCTCCGGCTCCGGCGCGCTGGTCTATCTTTCCAATCCGCCAAGCGAAGGCATTATCGGCGATCTGTGGATCAACGGTTTCGGCGACCTGGAGGTCAAGATCGTCTTTTCCGGCGACGGCTTGTGCGGACTTATGTTCACCCGCCCCGCGGAACATCGCGACCGCCTGCTGAAATGGCTCACCGAGGATCTGGTCGAACGGAAGCCGGTGTCATGATTTCCGCCGATGCGGCAAGCCTGGTTCCGGCCCTGGCGGGCGGGGCCGCCATTGGAAGCTTCCTGAGTGTCGTGGCCGCGCGCCTGCCACCGTTGATGCTGGAAAGCGCGCACGGCCGTCCGTCCGTATCAAACCTCGTCAAAACACTCTCATGGCCGTCGTCCCACTGCGGCAGTTGCAAGACCCCGCTGTCCTGGCGCGACAATGTCCCCGTGCTGTCCTATGTGTTGCTTCAAGGCCGGTGCCGGCATTGCCGCTGCGCCTATGGCGCCCGCTATGTCCTCCTGGAGCTGAGCTGTGTCGCGGCCGCGGGACTCTGTGTCTATTGGTTTGGCTGGACCGCCCAGGCCTGGCTTTGCTTTTCCCTGCTGGCGGTATTGCTGACGCTGACCGCGATCGATATCCGCGAAATGCTGCTGCCCGACATACTGGTGCTGCCGCTGCTGCCGATGGGGATTGTTTTCCAGATCCTGTATGGCGAAGGGGCGATGCATGCCGTGCTGGGCGCGGCCCTGGCCTTTCTTATTCTGTGGGCGATCGGCACGCTGTACCGGCTTGCCCGGCACCAGAATGGCCTGGGCGGCGGAGATGTGAAGCTGGCGGGCGTACTGGGCGCCTGGGTGGGCCTGTCGCAGGTGCCGTTCTTCCTGATCGCGGCTTTCGCCTCGGGCACCGTCATCATGTCGTGGAGTTTGCTGCGTGCGCGGTCGGCCGGCGACACGCCCCTGCCCTTTGGGCCGTTTCTGGCGCTCAGCGGCGCGGCCTTCGTGCTGTTCCCGCAGCTAACCGCGGTTTTGCGCGAGCTGCTGGCGTTCTAGGCCGCCATCCTTCTTGACCGCGAAGCATTCGGTTCCCGAAGCCTTGAGGGTCCGGCACAGCGCTCTGGCGGACTGGGCATTGTCATAAGACCCGAGCCAGGCGCGATAGAGTTTTTCTCCCTGGGGGCCCTCGTGCATCCGCACGCCCGAAGGAAGCGCCTCCAGCCTGGCATCTTTGCGTACGATCTTTTTCAGGCTCGCGCGCAGGAGGGGCTCCTGCTGCGACGATCCGATCTGCACCTGCCAGATGCCATTGGCCACGGGGGGCGGCACCGGGTGTGCCACCGGCTGCAAGGCAGCGGCTTTGGAAGGAGGCGATGCTGCCGGCGCGGCCATGCGGTCCTTGCCGACTGTCGCTTCCGGCTTGATCTCTTTTTGCACCGTATTTCGAGCGGGCGGCGGAACATCCGGCGCGGAGGATGGCGTCAAGGCGGTCGCGCCAGACTTGTGGCGCATCAGGACCCGCGATCCGGAACTGTTCTGACCATACTGATACTCGAGCCGGACATAATGCTGGGCCTGGGGGCTGTACCACCAGCGCTCGAATCCGGTCCAGTCGGAACGCAGGCTGCGCGTGCGCCAAACGATGATCCAGCAATCGAATGTGCCGGCGGGAACGGTGATGGTTTCGCGCCCCTCGACGGTCCACGAACTCGCATGAACCAGAAGCTTGCCGTCGGACAGATATTCGCGCTGGAATGTCAGCGGCTTTCCGGCGGATAGCGCGAAGCCGGCATTGTCGGGCACGGTGCGGTAGATCGCATTGCGGGCGGTTCCGGCAGTCAGCGAGTCTGTCCGGATGAAGCCCAGGCGGGTGAACCATTGGCCAGGCGCATCCGTCCGTTCAAAGACTGTTCCGCCGGGGCTCGAAGAGGAAACCTTGAGGGCGTAGCCGTCGCTGTAATGCCACTCCGATCCGGGCGTCCAGGCCGGGGCCTGCACCACGGTGCCAGCCGGAGCCGGCACGGGGTCGGCATGGACCTTGGCGGCAAGCCCAAGCATGGCGGCGCTCAAGGCCAGAATGCGAACCGTGCGCATCATGGATTCCACCCCCGGCTGGTCACGGCGCCCCTGGGCGAAATGTCCGCGACATACATCCGCGGCTCTACCCGCATGTCCCGCACGGCATCCGGGCGGGGCAGCGCGCGCAGGCGCAGGTGCTTGTTGGGCTGCACAGCCGCGTCGAACAGGAAGTCTTCCGAAGGCCAGCTCGCCAGATCCACGCCCAGCGCCTTGAGATTGGGCGGCGCTTCGCTGGCATCGAAGGCGAGGAATTTTCCTTTGGCGCGCAGCATCCCGCGCTGGTGCCCGGCCAGTTCATCCATCGCCACTTCGATACGGTCGGCCCGGGGCTGGTAGACCATCGCCCGGCGGATATCAGGCATGAAATAGCCTCCCGCCAAAAGCAGGAGCGCCAGGGCGATCACCGGCACAAACACGATGTTCTGGAGGTTGTCCCAACGCATCACTCGTCTTCTTCAAGGGCGCTGACGGAAATTCTGCGGGCCTTCGGCTTTTGCGGCTTGCCGTTTTCCATGCTGTTGTCATTCAGTTCGGCGCGAGCGCGGCGGATATAGTCGGACGATCCTTCCTTCACCGCGATGTCGCGTTGCAGGACGGACCTTTCATCCACGATGCGCGGCGTGATGAAGAAGATGGTTTCGCCCAGCGACTTCTGGCTCCGCTCGGTCTTGAACAGCTCGCCCAAGAGTGGGATGTCCTTCAGGTACGGCACGCCGCTGGTTGAATTGATCTGGCTGTCGTCGAAAAGTCCGCCAATCACGAAGGTGTCGGCGTCGGGCACCAGGACATTGGTCTGGACTTCCTGGGAGTTGACGTCGATCTGGCCGAAGGAGCCGGTGCCCGGGGCGGAATTCTCCGCGCGCAGGTTGAGGCGTACCAGGGACTGATCGCGGTCCGACTGCGCCGGCACGATGGATGGGGTGATTTCCAGCGTCAGGCCGGTCTGGATTTCCTGCAGGCCCACGCCCCCCAAACCGCCGCCCGTCGGGCTTCTGGTATCGACCTGCACATAGATGTTCTGGCTGCGGGTGATGCGGGCCGTGATGTTATCCAGGGTCACGAGCTTGGGGGCCGACAGAATGCGGGCCCGATCCTTCGAGGCCAGGGCCTGCAACTGGGCCTGAATGACAGCCTGTCCGCCGCGGATCACGAAAGATGCGGTGGTTGCGCCGGCAGCCGCTGCGGGCAGCAGACTGAGGGCGTCCAGACCATTGGAACTGAAAAGCTGGCCGTTGGCGCCATTTGTCACCTGGCCCGTGCCGCCGCCCGCTCCACCGCCGGACGTATTGGGCTGGGTGCCGGTATCAATGGCGGTGCTGTACGGCGTGCTGACATTGACCTGGGAGCCGCGCCAGTTGACGCCCAATTGCCGAGCGACGCCAACATTGGCGGTGACGATAAGGACTTCGATCTCGACCATCTGCAGCGGCCGGTCGAGCTGGCTGATGATTTTCTCGACCGCGGCAATCGCACGCGGCGATCCCTGGACCACAACCGAATTGGTGCGCGGATCGATGGAAATACGCGGAGCGCCATACTGGGCGGTGAAAGCCGGCGACGAGGCGTCCGAACCCGCAGGGGTAGCCGCCCGGTCATCCAGTCCCAGCGCGGTGCGCAGCGTGTCGGCGATACCAGGCACCGTCACCGTCTTGCCCTGGAACTGGCGTGTCGAAGGCCCCACATCGGTGAAGCGCAGCGGGATCACCTTGACTTCTTCCGGCCCCAGCTTGGCGCCGGCGGGGCCCTGGCGCTTGCGTACCGAATCCAGATTCTCGACCAGCGTCGATATCTGCTTGATCCGGTCGGCATCGCCGCTGATGGCCAGGGTTCGGGAGGCGTTGTCGTATTTGAGACCGCCCAGGCCGAGACCCAGATTGTTGATGGCCTGGACCACCTCGGCATAGGTCACGCTGTTCAGGGTCACGAACGCAGCCGCCTTGCGGTCGGCCGTAGAACCACCGCCGCCGGTCGCCGCATTCACCGAGACCGTCTTGGTTCCCGGATTGTAGCTGTATGTCAGATTGTGCTCGTCCACCAATTGCGTGAAGGCCTGCTCGATGGGGACGTTCTCGAGATGGAACGAGACCTTCTGCTTTACCGACGGCGCGAACGCCACGGAGAGTCCATTGGCCTGCAATAGGCTGCGAAAGACATTCCGGATGTCGTCATCGGAGGATGTGCGCGTCACGGTAAGAGAGCGGTTCCAGGGAATGTTGCCCGCATCCTGCGCAAGCGCAGCAACGGGAGTCAGAACGGCCGCCATGAGCAGGACGAGCCGCATCAGGCTTGCGCGTGCCTGCCCTGCAACATGGCTTAACCATGTTACGGCGCTCGCATATTGGCCTGCTGACAAGATTTCCTCCTCTGACGCATTGATGCGTTCGAATTCCGGAGAAGATTGCCGCCATTAGGGTAAAGTTTGGCTTAAGCCACAGCCCTGGGCACGACGGAACTTGGCAAGTTTTGGTTAACCGTTGGGCGCCGCTGCCGCCACTTCGCTCAGTATCGCGTGACCGAGACGGTCAGATTGTCCGCGGCGGGGCCACACAGCGCCGACTGGATCAAGAGTTCGCAGGCTTCCTGCGCGCTTCCTGCCTTCAAAAGCAGGGCCCTGATCTGGTCGAGGGTGAGCGCGCCGATCAGCCCATCAGTGCAAAGCAGGATCGTGTCGCCCGGATGCACGGCGAAGGATGCGAGATAGGGCGTGAGCGGCTCGGAGATGCCCATCGCCTGGACGATCATCCTTTTCGATGGTTCCTTGCCGGTCCGTCCGCCATCCACCCATAGCTGGAACAGCGAATGGTCCCGGGACACTTTGCGCAGGTGTCCGCCCGACAGATGAAATATCGGACTGTCACCCACGTTGAAGGCGGTCACTTCTCCGGCCGAGCCGCCGCCCCAGACGCCCGCGATCGTGCAGCCGCTGGGCGTTCCGGTGCTGGCATTTTCCGCCATCATCGCGTCATTGGAAACCTGCAGCGCGTCCGCGATGATGGTCTCGCGCACGCCCTGGCGCAGCGCAGCCACCGGCCGCTTGCCCGAGAGGGTGGCGGCCACCAGCGCAACCGCCTTCTCGCTCGCCCACTGCCCGTCACCATGACCGCCAACCCCGTCGGCGACGATGGTCAGGCCCTGGGACGCATCTATCCGGCAAAAATCCTCGTTTCGGGCGCGCACATGTCCGCAATGCGACAGGTTCGCCATGTCGGCCACAGCCGGCATGATCCTGGCCGCGACACCCGGCTCGGCGGTCTCAGCGACCATCCGCGACCTCCGTGGGATTTTGCCGGAAGTGCAGTTTCTGCGTCAGCGGCATGTTCGGCGCCCGCAAGCTGACGCTCGAAGGGCCCATCGCCACGATTTGCATGCCGTTGAAATTGTCCCCGACGCGGTAATCCTTGCCGTCGATGGTGGCAACACGTTCGGCGCCATACAGCGTGATGCTGGTCAGGTGATAGGTCCAGCTGATATCGCCCAGATCGCTCCCGGCATTGGGCAGCGGAATGGGGTCGCCGATTTCAAACGGATTGCGGACCGCGGTATATTTCAGGATGGCGTCGAGATAGTCCGCAAAGGAGGGCGGGGCGCCGGGCTTGCCGGAATGCTGGATGTCGATGGTGCCGGCCAGGCGGCCATCCTCGTCAGGCGCGAAATCAAACGCCGATATGCCGATCTGGAAGGTCTCTATCCTGCCCAGGAAAAGCATCGTGCTTCTGAAATCACCTTCCACGCCGAGCCTGATCTTGCTGGGTTCGGCGGGATCGGGCGCCATGCTGCGGATGGCGACATTGTTCTGCGACGCGGCTTCCTGCAGGCCGGCCAGGAGGTCAGGCATGGTACCGCCCCTGGTGCCGCCGACCGGAGGCGGGGCGGCGGGCTTGGCTGCCGCTTCCAGCCGGAGGATATCCGACAGCCTTTGCAGGCTGGCGGCGGCGTCTGCTTCCGACGTGTAGTGCCAGCGATAGACGGCAAACAGCGCCGCCAACACAAGCAGGCCGACGGAAAGCATATTTCGCTGTTCTGAAAGCGTGTCCTGGATGTTCATGGCTGCGGCCCGCCTGTGACCTTGGCCACCAGCCGGAACTGGCTTGCGGATTCTTCGGCGCTTTCGCCCTGCCCCACACCGGCGAAGGTGACGTCGCCCAGCCTGTGGCGCAGCTTCTTGGAGCTGGAGAGCCGGTCAATGAACCGGCCGATCTGCTCGAGATTGTTCTGTCCGCTTTGGGGCAGGACACCGGTGATCTGCAAACTCGCGCCGTCCGAGCCGCTGGCCGGGGCCAGCACGAGCTGTTTCAGTTTCACATTGTAGGGAAGCGCGCCGGCAACCGACACCAGGTCATTCGCCCACAAAACCGCGTTCGCGGTCTGGACCTCGGCAACCGGCGTGCGCGCCTGCGCCGACTGGGCCAGAACACCTTCATAAAGCCTGACCGTGGCTTCCAGCTCGGCATCCTTGGGGGCAAGCAGATAGCTGTATGCACCCACGAGGATCGCCAGGCCGGCCGCGGCGAGCGCGGCGGGAAAGGCCGCGGGCTTCAGGTCATTCAGGGTCAGGGGTTGCTTGGACGCCTTGCGGATACGCGAGACCAGGCCGTCATCCTGGGAAGGACCGGAAGAACCCGATGCCGTGGAGCGCACGAAGCGGCCGCCGACAAAATCGAAATTCTGGTTGCCCAGCTTCAGAAGCCCGCCCCGCATGCCATCCAGGAGATTCAGAACCGGCTTGGGGGCCTGGGCCTGGGCGCCCTCGGATACTTCCAGACTCAGCATGGAGGTCAGCCAGGCACCGAAGCCCGCGATGCGGCTGCCCAGCAGGGAAAGCTGGAGCGAGGCGGCGCGGCCTGCCAGCCGCTGGAATTCGAAATAGTCCGCCGTGGCGCTGACTTCCCCCGCCAGGCCGTTCAGGATCGGCAACAGCGCGGCCTGGCTTCCCGTTGAAGCGTTGGCCGGCATGGCGTTGCCGATAGTGATGCGCGAACGGCTGCGCAGGGCCGCCTCGGCATCCTCCGTCCCGATGCCATGCTCTTTCGCATAGGCATTGACCAGATCGCGGCTGCCGAAAGGAAAGTTCCGCACCGCTATCGCGCCGGCGGCGCCGCTGGCGATGGCCAGGCTCGAATAGTTGCCGTGTATCGACAGCTTGGCCTGGGTTTCTTCCGCAGAATCCACCACCAGAGACTGAAGCGACCAGGGGCCGAAGAATGTCGTGAACCGCGCCAGCCGGCCGAGCGCGAACAACACCGCGGTCAGCCGGTCCTCGGAAATGTAGGCAACGACGCGCTTTTCGGTTTCCTGCGAGCTGGTTTCCCCGAACCGGTGGGATGCAAAGCAGGCAGGCTTTCCGCCGAGCTGGTATTTTCCGAACTCCGCCAGTGCACGCCCTTCAAAGTGACTCAGCTTGGCCTGGCGGCTGTCGATGACCGATATTTCCTGGTCGTCCAGGAAAATTTCCACATTGCCGATACGGTTGGCGATTTCCGGGCCCAGGCTCTCGACCGCGGCGCTGAGCATGGCCTCCGGCGAGCTTTGCGACTCGGACGGTACACGGTCGACAAGACCGACAGCCGCGCCCTCCTTGTCGGTGACGCGCAGTTCGCAGGAGTTGTCGTTGAGAAACACGCGCAACAGATAGTCGCGCTCAATGCTGTCCTCTTGCGCGGTTTCCCGCTTTCGGAACAGGGCCCATTTGCTCAATGCGGAGAGCATGGGGTGCCTCTCACGCGCACGCTGAGGCGAGATGGACGGATTCGTCTGGCGCCCACGGCTGCCCACCGGTCTCGACCGACCAGGTGGCGGATCCCAGCTGCAGCGCAAAGCCGGTTGCAAGCGGGACGGCTTGTACGAATTCATGCCCCCCCAGCACGACGACCTGTCCAGCCCGGGGCGCTATCCACAATCCGTTTTCGCGCATGCTGATATCGGCCAGGGCAGCGGAACCGCTTTCGCCGGTCACCAGGCCCGCCCCGATGTCACCGCCAGCGGTCAGGTCACGATCAAAAATGATCCACTGCCGATCCACGGAGGAGACTCTTTCATCGGCATCGCCGAGACCGAAGCTCAACCGGACGCTGCCGTCCGGATTGACCTGAAACCGCAACCAGGCGGGCGCGGGGCCGGCCGTGGTCTTGCCGACTTCGACCAGGGTTTCCCCGGGCGCGAGAGGTACGGGTTCATTCGGCACAAGGCGCGTGTCGCCAATGAAATGTCCGTTGGTGCTGCCCAGGTCGCTGATGTGCCACCCGGAATTGTCGGAATGGAGGCGCAAATTCTTCGAGGCGCGCGACAGCCAGCGGCAGGGAATCAAGATGTCGCCCTTGGAGGACGACGATTCGCGTCCGATCGTCACTGAGGCGGCGGCGACCAGTTCCACCGTGTTGGACGGGCTCAGCAGCGCGACCGACTTGGCCGCCAGCGATCCTTCGATCTCGCCTTGCAGGCTGACCAGCTTGCGCGAAAGCGACGGGACGATCTCGTCCGAGCGCATCGCGCGATGGACCTGCGCCAGGGCGCCGAGCATGTCTCCGGCCATGACAAGGGCCGGAATGCGCGCGGTTATGTCGGTTGGGCTTTCCTGGGCCGGCTTTGAGACGGCACCGGCGCTCAGAACAATGGTCTCGTCTTCGCCGTCATCCGGCGCAGACAGGATTTCCGCCAGCAGGCCGTGAATGACCTGCAGCTTGTTGGGCGACGCGGCATTGGAAAGCCGCTGCTTCTCGATTTCCCACTGGCTGAAGAACGGCAATATCTTGTCGGCTGCGATCGGCTTGCTGATGAAATAGCCCTGGGCATCATCGCATTGCAGATTGCGTAGCTCGTGGAACAGTTCCTCGGTCTCGACGCCCTCGGCACAGATCTTGAGGCCAAGCTTGTGCGCCAGGCTCGCGGTGGTTTCCACCAATGTCCGGGCTTCGGAGCTCTTGTGGAAATCAAGCACGAAGCCCTTGTCGATCTTGAGCTCGCCGAACGGCAGCTTGTAGAGCGTCTCCATCGAGGAAAAGCCGGTGCCGAAATCGTCAATCGAAAGCAGGAAGCCTTTCAGCCGCAGGCGCGAAAGGATTTCCAGCGCCAGCAGCTTTCCGCCCTGGGAGGAGGATTCGGTGACCTCGAGCGTGATCCGCGCCGGGTCGATCTGATGTTCCTGGCAGCGATGCTCGAACAGCTCGAACCAGGCCATGTCACCCATCAGGCGCGGGGAGATGTTGATCGCCATGCGCAGCATGGTGCCCTGCTGGTCCCAGGCCTTCTGGTCGCGGAACGCCTGGACCGTGACGGCATCGGTCAGTTCGAGGATCAGGCCATGCGCTTCGGCCAGGGGGATGAAATTGTCCGGAAAGATCATGCCGAGCTCGGGATGCTGGATGCGGCACAGCGCTTCCACGCCATACGAGCTGCTTTCCACCCGGAACGGCACCTTGGGCTGGTAGTGAACCTTGACGAACCCGTTGGCGATGGAGTCGGCCAGCGTCTGGCGGTCGAGTTCGGGCCGCGTCTCCTTGGTTCTCAGAAGGTCGGCCAGTTGCCGCGTATTGAATTCATCGCGGGAGATCAGGACGACATCCACCGCCTTTTCCTGGAACAGCCGGCGGAGGGAGGAAATCGTCTTCGTGTCCAGCGTCGTGATCACCAGCACCTTGCCGCCGGTTCGCGCGGACAGCGCCTGAATGATGTCGATCTCTGCGTCGACTGTTCCGGTTAGCTGCAGGATCGCCGCGGCCAAACCGGACGCGCCGTCGTCCATTAAGGCCGCTTGGCTCTCCTGGCGCACGACTTCGTATCCCGCCGACGTTGCCCAGAACGAAAGTTCGGCAACGAGCGCGTCGTCGTCATGGCAAACGCAAATGCAACCCTTCGAATTCATAACCCGCTCATGCTGGGACGGCACAACCGCCACAATAAACTTTGGCGGGAAAACAAAGGATTAACTAAAGCTGCGAAGGGCCGTGCGTTACTGTACTGCCAGGCCGGAAACATCGAAAACCGGCAGAAATGCTGCAACCAGCATGCCCGAGATCATCAGGCCCATGGTCGCTGTTAGGGCCGGGTTAACCGTTGAGATCACCGATTCCAGCTTCTGCTCCCACAGGCTTTCGAAGTAATTGGCCACCGACACCAGCGGGCCGCCCAGATCGCCGGACTGCTCGCCCGCAGAAATCATCTGCTGCACCACGCCGCCAAACAGTGCCTCGCGCTCGAAGGCATGGGTGATGCTTTCGCCCTGCTCGATGTGATCGGCGATGCGCAGCAGGCTCTGCTCGAAATACTTGTTGTTGTTCGCCGGCGCCGCGACCCTGATGCTTTCGATCAGTCCCACGGAGTTCTGCACCTGGATGGCCAGCGTCTGGGCAAAGCGGGCAACCGCGGAAAGCCGCATCAGGCTTCCGAAGATCGGCAGGTTCAGCTTCACCCGGTCAAAGGTGACCCGGCCCTGGGGCGTCTTCACCCAGGCAAAAAAGGCCATGGCCGCCAGGATGATTGCCCCCAGCATGAACGTCCAGTTGGCGGCATAGATGTCCCCGACATCCAGCACGAACTGGGTCGGCGCCGGCAGCGCCTTGCCGTAGGAGCCGAACAGGGACCGGAAGCGCGGGAGAATGCCGAACACCATGACATGGAAGGTCATGACGAAAGCCGCAAACAGCAGCACGGGATAGATCAGCGCCGATCGCACCTTTTTCAGGATCTTGTCGTGGCTGTCGAGATAGTCGCTGATCTGCTGAAGCGCCACGCCGAGCTGGCCCGAGCCCATGCCGGCGCGCACCACGCCGATATAGGTTCCGTCGAAGGTCTTGGGATAGTCCGCCAGGGCGCGGTGAAAGTCCCGGCCGCATTTCACCTGCTCGAGAACGTCGCTCAGGATCAGGCGAAAGGAACGCCGGGGGGAGTCGCGCGAAAGGCTTTCCAGCGCCTGGACCAGCGGCAGGTTGGCGCGCACCATGGCGGCGAACTGCTTGGTGAAAATCAGCAGGTCGGAGCCGGCCATGGCTAGCCTTCACCGAACACGCGAAAGAGTTCGGCATAGGTGGTGCGGCCCTCTTCCACCAGCCGCAGGCCGTTCTGCGCCATCGAGGTCATGCCGGATTCGCGGGCCAGCCGCTTCAGTTCGTCGGCATCGTTATTTCCCGAGATGATCAGCTTGCGCATTTCCGATGTGGTTTCGAGCATTTCGAACACGGCCTGGCGTCCGGAATAGCCGGTGTGGCGGCATGCGGCGCAGCCGGTGGGCTGGCTGCACGGCATCCGCTCGTCGATCTGCAGGCCCAGGCGCGCCATTTTCTCGTCCGAGACACCGTCAGTGCGCAACTGGCGCAGCACTTCGCGCCCCTCCACCATGACCGAGCAATGCTTGCAGGACATGCGCACCAGGCGCTGGGAAATCGACAGGCTGAGGGAAGACGCCACCAGGAACGGGTCGATCTGCATGTCCAGGAGACGCGAAACCACGCCGACGCAGTCATTGGCGTGAATGGTGGAAAAGACCACGTGGCCGGTCAGCGCGGCCTGCACCGCCATGCGCGCGGTCTCGCCGTCGCGGCACTCGCCCACCATCACGATATCGGGGTCCTGGCGCAGGATGGTGCGCAGACCGCTGGCGAAGGTCAGGCCGATCTTCTCGTTGACCTGCATCTGGTGAACGCCGCGCAGGCGGTATTCCACCGGATCCTCGATGGTCACGACATTGCGCTTGTCGCGGTCGGCGGCGGACAGGCACGAATATAGAGTGGTGGTCTTGCCCGAACCGGTGGGGCCGCTGATCAGGATCAGGCCGTGCGGCGCGGTGATCTTGTCGATGATCAGCCGCAGGTGACGGTCGCGCAGGCCGAGCTGTTCGGGGCTGGGGCGGACCGCGGAGTCGTCCAGCAGGCGCATCACCACCTTCTCTCCGAGCACGGTCGGCAGGGTCGAGACGCGGATATCGAGCGGCGAACGGCGGATCATCACGCGGATGCGCCCGTCCTGCGGCCTGCGCCGCTCGGCAACGTCCATGCCGCCCAGAACCTTGATGCGCGAAACCACGGCGGAATGCAGGCTTAGCGGCATCCGGCTTTGTTCGTGAAGGATGCCGTCCAGGTGGGCGCGGACGACCATGCCTTCTTCGGTCGGCTCGAGATGAACGTCGGAGGCGCCCTGCCCGTGACAGCGCTGCAGGATATAGTCCACCACCAGCGGTACGTCGCCGGCACTGGGCTCGCTGAGAATCTTTGTTTCCTGCTGCCAGGACACATCGATCGGCACCAGGCTTTCATCGCCGGACTTGGGCGGTTCGATCCTGGTTTTCAGGCTGCCCAGTACGGTCTGGAAGGCCGTGGGCAGCACCACGACCGGGCGGGCCGGCCGCCCGATACGTTCCGACAGCCAGTCGCGGGTGATGATGTCGAAGGGGTCGAGCGCGGCATACTGCGCCTGCCCGTCCGCCGCCGGCTGCAGCAGCAAACAGCCGCGCTGGTCCGCCTCCTTGAAATTGAGCCAGTCCGCTTCCGCCAGAAGCTGCACCAGCTCGCGGTCGCTCTCCACAAAGGTCAGGCCGGCTTCTTCGGCCAGGCCCGCATAGAATGCGGCATCACTGGCGATCGAGCCGATCTGCGCCAGGGCGGTTAGGAACGTGATGCCCTGGTCGCGCGCGCGCAGGGAGGCGGAAATGGCATCGCGTTGCGACAGAAGTCCGCGGCCGACCAGGCGGGTGACGACGGGCGAGAAGAAGGCCTTCTTCGGCTGGACCGGCTTTGCGGGACCTGTTTCGCCAACCGGGGTCGTGACGGTGGGCGTAGCGGGCGCGCTTTGCGCTTTCCCCTTGGATTTCGCGCGGGCCTGCACCTTGCGCAGAAATTCGACATGGGTGGCGTCCGGGTCCCTCGCCGCAGCCGCCGACGGAACCACCGCCGTCTTGTCGGCATCGGGCGCGGCCACCACCATCGTGTGATCGTCGGAACCGTCTTCCTTTTTTGCGATCTCGGCCATGGCGGTCACATGTCGTAGGCGACGCGGAAACCGACATCAGCGCGCTTCACGCTGGCCTCGAGTCCACGGCGGAATGTGATGCGGCTGGCGACCAGCGGCGAATCGAAACTGCCGCCGCGAAGGGCGCGAAGCTCGCTGCGCGCCGAACTGCGGGGGTTGAGGCAATCGGCCGGAATGATCTTGAGCAGCGAATCGTCCCAGCTGTCGGAGCACCATTCCCAGACATTGCCGCAGCAATCGGTCATGCCCAGGCTGTTGTTGCCTGTGCGATAGCTGCCGACCGGTGTCGTGGCCGAGCAGACATTGTCGATATTGGCCTGGGTGATCTGGGGCGCATTCGGACCCCAGGGGTAGATGTTCTGGGGATTGCCCGCCTTGGCGGCCACTTCCCATTCCAGCTCTGTGGGCAAACGGCCACCTGCCCATTTTGCGTAAGCGCAGGCATCATCCCAGCTCACCATCACCACCGGGTGCAGGTCGCTGCCGAACTGCGGATGATCGGCCAGCGGCGGCGCCTTGTATCCCGTGGCGGCGATGAAGCGCCGGTATTCCGCGTTGGTGACGGGCGAGATCGCGATGCGAAAAGCGCCCAGGCGGATTTTCTTCTGGGGCTGATCGACGGAGCGTCCGCCATTCTTGTCGCCCACCAGATAGGCGCCGGATTCGATGACGGCCAGCTTGGACTGATGCTGCGCGGGCTGCAGCGGGCGGAACGGATCGAGCAGGACGACCTGGTCCAGCACGGCCTTGATTTCAGCGGCCGATGCCGGCCGCCTGTCCCGGTCATGTTCGATCAGCGACAGCACCAGGCGGTCCAGCTCTGGCGGTATGGCGGCACAGAAGGCGCTGGGAGCGGGAAGCGCCAGGGGATCGAACTGCGGCAGCACCCCGGTCTTGTGGACATCCTTCAGGCTGCAAGCGGGAATGTGACCATCGGTAAGCAGCTCATAGGCGAGGATGCCCAGGGCATAGAGATCCGCGCGATGATCGATGTCAGGAAGGCGCAGAAACTGCTCGGGCGCCATGTATTTGGGCGTCCCGCCTTCAAGCTGGAGCGCCGTGGCGGCATTGTCCGGGGTTGAAAGCCCGAAATCCATGATCACGGGATCGCCGATATCGCCGCGCCGCAGGAAGATGTTGGCGGGCTTGAGATCGCGATGGATGATCAGGGAATGCGCCACGGTAAGGGCGCTGCACAGTTTGCCGAACAGCGCGACGCGCTTGCTCAGGCTGTCGAGCAATGTCCCCCGGTTTTCGAGCAGCCATTGCTTGAGATCGTGACCTTCGATCAGGTCCATCACGATCCCGACGCCCCGGTCCCCTTCATAAAGGTCGTGGATCGGGCAGATGTTGGTGTGACGCAACTGGCGGGAGATCAGGACCTCGCGGCGCAGCGACTCGATATAGCGGCGGTCGGCCCGGTGATCCTGCTTGAGAATCTTGATGGCCAGCGAAATGCCCAGCTCGGCGTCGAACACCTTGTAGACGTCGGACGAACCGCCCTTGCCGACCGGCGACCAGTCAATAAAACGCTTGCTGGCCGAGCGAAGCTCGGCCCGGGAATCCGGCTCATGGATGACGCTCGCCTGTGCCATCAGCAGCAGGTAACGTGGAGGGCGGTACGCATCGTGCCTTTCCGGCTGTATCAGCCGAAAGACTACGCCGCAGGCGTTAACATTAAGTGGAGCAGCAATTGTTCCGGGCGCGCCGGTTCAAAGCCTTGGCATGCAACGATAATCTGCGGCGAATACGCTCCCATGGCGCGTTGGCGCGGTTAACAGCGCCGTCGCCCGGTCAGAGAAAGACTTCCTCGCCGCCGGCGCCGGAATCGCTTCCGCGACGGCCCTTGTTCTTGCCGCCCTGCCGGCTGCGCCTGCGATCGGGACCGAAAAACGCCTCCCCCCGCACAAAGGGGCGGGGATGCTCGATGATATGCTGGATCCGCTGATACAGCGCGATGGGCGTAAACGGCTTGGTGAGGAACTCCGTTATGCCGGCATCGACCGCGCCCTGCACATATTTGACTTCGTTGTGGCCGGTGATCATCAGGATCGGGACATAGCGGTTCTTGATGTCCTGCCGGCTGCGCAAGGCGCGCGTGAACTGAACCCCGTCCATCGGGTACATGTTCATGTCGGTGATGATCAGGTCCGGATTGTATTTCTTGACCGCCTCGATCCCCGACTGGCCATCCTCGGCTTCGGCCTTGATGGGCATGCCAAAGGCATCCAGCACGGCGCGGTAGAGTTCGCGCATGTGCCGGCTGTCGTCCACCACCAGGATTCCGATGCGTGAGAAGTCCGCCATGCGCCCCCATAGCACCCCAACACTTAGCGTTCCGTTATCCCCCGCTAGGCCTCATTCCCTGCGGTTTCCCCGCCCGGCGACATGTTGCGGCTCTGCCGCGGCGGCGGCGGCCCGAGATTTTTGACGCGTTCCAGAATGCCCGCGAGATAGCCGACCGGTTGCGGCGTCACGTCCCCCGCCTGGGCCTGCCCGGCCTCCTCCTGTTCCATCCCCGCTCTCCGTTCTTGCTTTGGCGGAGAAAATCCCCGGCGGTGGCAAGCGTTCCGGCAAAGCGCGGGTCAGCGTGAATCGGACGTAAAAATCAGACCGCCGGTGGAACTCGGTGCAATAGCGGGTTGCAACGTCAGGGCAACGGAAGGTTTGTGAGGCGGTTGACGCTGTAATATGAAGTGGCGTTGCCGCCATTATTGTCGTCGATGTTGCCGCATTCATCGCCGGAATAGGCCCGGCCGACACAGACGCGCAGTTCCATCTGGGGCAACGCGCCGGCCGACGATGCCACCAGCGCCGAAGGGGTATAGGCGGACGTGGCCATCAGCCAGCCGCTGAAATTGTGGCGGCCGGGACGGTCGTCCGCCGCCGCCGTAACGCTGGTGGTGATGCTGTAATCGGCGGACTCGTCCAGATAGGTCCAGACCCGGTAATTGCTGAGCTCGTTGAAATAGGCCTGCAGGATCGGTGCAAGGTCCGTGTCCTTGATGTTCGACTGGAAGAAGCAGCCGTTGCAGAACTTGCTGGCCGCGATGCGGCTGAGGCCATAGTTGAAAGCGCCCATTTCCGCCCAATAGGCCCGGCTGCGGGCCAGTTGGGCTTCGATCGCGCGGCTCTCGCCCACCACCGTGCTGCCCATGAACAGGCCGAACCCCAGCGAGATCACCAGCCCCACCATGGTAACGAACAGCAAGGCCCCGCCGTCCTGATCGCGCAGGTTCATGACGGGTCATCCTCTTGCCGGTTGAGCGCGAAGACGGTCTGATAGCTGTCGCTGAACTGCGCCGGCGCGGTGGCCCGCTGGGCTTGATACGGATTTGTAATGGTGAAACGCACCGTCACCCAGCCCTGCCCCAGACTGCCGCCTTCGCTATCCAGTTCCACATCCTCGCCCAGCCAGCCCGTCACGGTCTTGTTGCTGGAACCGGTACAGGCGGGGATGGGATTGCCCGACGCCTTGCAATCGACGGTCATGGAGGCGAAACGGTCGGGCGTCAGGGTGAGATCGTTGCTGACATAGCGCAGCGCGCCCGTGCTGCTGCGCAAGTCATCCTCGTCCGGTGCGCCTTTCCGGCCGCGAATGCCATAGAGATATTTGGTGGAATCGTCGCCATTGGTCGCCGCCATTCCGCCATAGGCCCACAAGTCGTAGGTCAGGCGCGCGTGCCGGTTCATCTCGATCTTGCCCGACACCTCGTCATGCCAGGCCAGGGCGCGCAGCATGAAGGCGCCGCCGGCCAGCATGATGATGCCGACCGCCGCCGACGCGGTCATCAACTCGATCAGGGTAAAGCCGCGCTGTCCGCGAAGAGCCATCATGAGCGCCGCCCGACAATGGTGCTGAGTGTCACGCTGTCGATCCGCGATCCGGCCACCGGTGCGCCTGATACCAGGCGATAGGGATATTCGACGAACAGGCTGATGCGCCGGCAACTGCCGGTCCCGATTCCCAGGAAATTCCGGCACACGCAACTGCCCGTGGTGCAGGGGCTGGGAGAAATGTTGGTGGACACCCAGCTCAGCCGCGCCAGCACACCTTCGTTTTTGCTGATCCAGACATAGCTGCGGTTCAGCGAGCTCAGCAGCTGGGACCTGACCCATACCTTGGGTTCGCTGCCCGAAAAGGTGACGGACGAGGTCGTGACATAGTCGTCGCCGCTTGAGGTGTAGGAAGGATCGAGACTGTTGGGATAAATCAGCCGCGTGGTGGGGAATACGGACGCTTCATAGCCCGTGGTGGTGACGGGCCCCAGGGCGCCGAAAGAGGTGTGGTTGTAGATCACGCTCAGCCGTTCCAGCTCGCCATTGGCCACCAGCACCGCTTTCTGACGCAGAACCAGGTCGTTGACCTGGCGGTCGGCGGTGATCCAGAAGGCGCCGATACCCACGACGAAGATCGAAAGCACCACGGCACCGGACATGATGTCGATCAGCATGAAGCCGCGCTGCGGCTGCAGCGCCGGGCCGGCCGCGGCATTCGCGGAACGGATCCGCAGGAGGCGGCAGGCTTTCAGGAACAGGCGCGCGATCATCATGTCTGACCGGGCGCCCTAGAGGCCGACGCCGTGGCGCGCCGTGCGCCTAGCGCCGCCGCCCGGGGTTTTCATTGTCGCGCCGTCATCAAGGCCGCCGGGCTGCACACGCGCCAGTTCACCGCGCAGCGCCAGAACCTGACGGCTCGATTTTGCATAGACGCCGAGAAAAAGCGTCAGGACGGCCAGCACAATGATGCAGCCGGCAAGCAGCCGTCGATTGGAGATGGTGTGGGCGGTCATGCTGCGGCCCCCGGATGTTTTCAGCCCACATTGCAACATAACGTGCTTAATCAACCGTGAAGCGACGCAAAGTGTTAACCGATGCAACCAACAATGGTGCGCATACGTACTGTTACACGCTTACCGGACCTTAATGTTTAATCGATAGGGTGTGGACAAGTTTCCAAAGGGGAAAAGCCATGTCACGCGCCATCGAACGTCAAAAAGGTTTTACGCTCGTCGAATTGATGGTCGTCGTCACCATCATCGGCATTCTCGCCGCCGTAGGCATCCCGCGGGTGTTCTCCTACATCCGCACCAGTTCCACCGCGGAAGTGGCGCAGGATGCCGGCCAGATCGCCGGCGGCATTTCCGGTTACGCCCAGTCGCAGCTGCAGAGCGCCGCCGCGACCCAGACGGCGGTCACCGGCAAAACCGCCACGCCCGATCTCAGCACCGCCACCGAGATTTCAACACTCATTCCGCAGATCCAGCTGCCCAAGGGCGCCAAGTTCGATTACGCCATCAGCGCGATCGTCGCGACCGCCGGTCCGTCCACCGGTGACGTGGTCTATTGCATCACCGCCACCGGCCGCAGCAACGCGGCGGTATCGGGCGGCAAGGTGCTTTACTCCAGCGCTTCGACCAACGCGGCCGGCTGGGATGGCAACATCAACCGCGTCGCCTATGTCAACGGCCTGACCACCCTGACCGGTGTCACCGCCGGCGGATACTGCTCGGCCACGGGCGCTGCCCAGGCCACCTTCACGTAATGCAAGCCGTCAGCACGCGGGATCACAGTGGCTGAGATATTCAGAAACTGCCCCGCGTGCGGACGCAGCCACGGCATTCCCGTGGGCCAGAGCAAGCCGCCCGGCGCCACCCACGTCAACTGTCGCTGCGGCGCGCAGGTCTTCCAATACGCTTCCGAACCTGTTCGTGACACCGGCGGCATGTGGGTGCAAACCGGCAAGCCGGCGGCCTAGGCAGGAACGAGACCTCCTCAATTGAGGATGGTGCTGTCCCGGAATGCGGAAGACTCGGAAATCTCCCCAATGGCTTCCGCCACCTTTTCGGCCCCCATCTCCTTGGCGACCTGATCGAACATCGAGATGATTTCGGCAGCAATGTCGGCCGCATTCGCGGCTGTCAGGGGCTGCAGCGTGATCGTGCCGTCATCCTCGTCGAAAACGCACGTCCGGCGGGCATACTCCGCCCTCAGAGCCCGCAATCTCTCAAAGGTCGCGGGAGCAACATTGGTGCAATTCAAGGGGGCGAGATGCCAATAGGCGGCACGCACCCTGTCTTGCAGGGCGCCCTCGGCCGTGGCCAGCTCGGCGGTCGCCAGGTAGAGCTTGCTCCACGCAAATCCGTTAGTGAGCATTGAAGTCCCCGCGCTAGCCGGCTGCACCGCGGGCAGTCTGCGCCTGTTTGCGTAAATAGTTCTCAAACCCGATGTCGCTCCCGGAAGAAGCTGGACACCTATGCCGCTATCTCATTGAAAACGCTTGGCTAAAAAAACCGCCCGTCTGCAAGCCACAATCCGTTGCTTCCAAAAATGTCTATTGGGCAGTACGGTTGCCGTGGGGCGGCACCATGAAAAGACGGGACTTTGTACTCGGGAGTCTGGCGGCGCCCTGGCTTGCGGCCTGCGCCCCCCAAAATTCCGCGACATGGTCAGGCCTTCAAGACAGCCTGGAGGGAGAGCTTCTGCTCCCCGATGCCGCCGCGTTCGAAAACGGCCGAAAACTTTACAACACGCGCTTCGACCACATTCGCCCGCGCGCCCTCGCCTTCTGTGAAACCGCCCAGGATGTCCGCGCCTGTATCGATTTTGCGCGTCGCGATGGCATACCCATGCACGTGCGGTCCGGCGGTCACAGCTATACCGGCTGGTCGACAGGGCCCGGACTGGTGATCGATGTCAGCCGCATGAATCAGGTCAGCGTTGATGGCGGCTCCAAGGTCGCCACCATTGGCGCCGGGACAAAACTGATCGACGTCTATGATGGACTGGCGGCCCAGGGACGGGCCTTGCCGGGCGGGTCCTGTCCGACGGTGGGAATTGCCGGGCTCGCTCTGGGCGGCGGCATCAGCATGCTGGGTCGGGCCTACGGCATGACCTGCGATAACCTGCGGCAGGTCGAAATCGTCACCGCGAAAGGCGACATCCTCACCTGCGATGCGCAGCGCCATCCCGATCTTTACTGGGCCTGCCGGGGCGGCGGCGGCGGAAACTTCGGCATCGCCACATCGTTCCAGTTTCGAACCCATCCCCTAAAGCGCATCACCACGATGATGTTGACGTGGGACTGGGCCCTGGCGCCAAAGGTCATGAAGTCCTGGCAGAAATGGGGGCCGAACGCCCCGGATGAGGCATGGTCCAACTGTCGGCTGGCAGCAGATCGCGCAGGCAGCGCGCCGCAGATCAGGATCACGATCGTGTTTCTGGGCGATCAGGCCGCTCTCGAACCCCTGCTGGCGGACCTGATCCGGACGGTGGGCACCGAGCCCGAGCGCACGGTGGAAACCCAGGACGGGCTGCACGCCATGCTGTCATTGGCCGGATGTCCCAAGGTGACCGTTCCGGAATGCCACCTCGCTTTGACATCGAAGGAAGGTTCTCTGGCCCGCGGCACTTACGTGGCCAAGTCCACTTTTTTTGACAAGCCGCTGTCCGATGAGGCGGTCGGCAGGCTCATGCAGCACTTCGAACGTGCGCAGGCCACCCCGGGGGTCTTGCAAGGAAGCGTCCTGTTTGACGCCTTCGGCGGCGCAATACGGCGGGTCGGTCCCGGCGAAACCGCCTTCGTTCACCGCAGCGCCCTGTTCAGTGCCCAGTTCCTGACCGGCTGGCAGGAAAAGGCGGATGACGCGACCATCGCGCGATGCAAGTCATGGCTGCGGGATTTCCACGCGGACATGGCCAGGGACTCCAGCGGCGGCGCCTACGTCAATTATATCGATGCGGAGCTAGAGGGCTGGCCACGCGCCTATTACGGATCGAATTATGATCGCCTGGTTCGCATCAAGGCGGCTTACGATCCCGACGGCCTGTTCAAGATGCCGCAAGGAATTCCCGTCGCCTAGCGCTCCTGGTTGGGCCTCCCGGCGCAAACTTGACTTGCAGAGGCCCGCACCGGAAAACTTCCGGCAAAAGACATGCTTCAGGGCTGGAAATGAGCAATCGCAACACCGCCTTCCCGGCACAGGGAACGCGCCGCCAAGCCATCCAGGTGGTGGGGACGACCGTCTCCGCAAGCCTTGTGGGCGGGGCAATTCCCGCGCTGGCCGCACCCGCTGCAAGCGGGTTTCGCGAACCGGCATTGCCGCCGGTCCTGGCGCCACAGGCAGACCTGGTGAATCTGTTCGAATATGAGCGCCAGGCCCGCCTTGTGCTGGGACCGTCGCGGCTTGCCCCGCTGCTGGGCAGCGACCGCAGCGTCACCGATCGCATCACGCTGCGTCCCCGCGCGAATATCCCCACACGAGACCTCGACCTGACGAGCAATCTGTTTGGCGACCAGCACTTCGCGCCGATCATCGTCGGCCCGATGGCCGACCAGAAGCGCTTCCACGCCGATGGTGAAGTCGCGATGGCGCGCGGGGCCTCCGCGGCAAAAGCCGCGATGGTCGTGAGCAGCGACGCCAGCGTGCCGCTGGATATGATCGCCGCGGCCGCCACCACGCCGCTATACCTGCAAGTCTATGCCAGCAGCCCAGATATAAAGGAGCGGCTCGGTCAGGCGGAAGCGGCCAGGGCCAAGGCCGTGTTCGTGACGGTGAATGCCGGCACGTCCGCCAGCGGACCCGCGGCGCCGGCCTCGGCGCGCATCGATTGGGCCAGCGTCGATTCCGTCGTCAAGGGCACCTCCTTACCCGTGATCGTCAAGGGCATCACGCGTCCCGAAGACGCGAAGGAAGCTGCCGCCCGCGGCGCCCAGGGCGTGGTGGTGTCGAACTATCGCGGGGGTAACGCGGCAGCGCTCCCTGGCACACTGCTGCTGATCGCGCCGGTGGTGCAGGCTGTGGGCGACAAAATTCCCGTGCTGGTCGATGGCAGTTTTCGCCGCGGCTCAGACATTCTCAAGGCCCTGGGCTTTGGCGCCAAGGGCGTACTGATCGGCCGGCCGGTGATGTGGGGCCTGGCGGCTTATGGCGCCGACGGCGTGCAGGGCGTTGTCGAAATGCTGCAGACCGAACTGGGACGATATATGTGCATGTGTTGCCGTCCATCGCTCGCTGCGATCAATTCCAGTGTTCTGCGTGTTCACGCGGCACTTCCCCCGGCGAGGACCAACCGTGGCTGATATCGAGAAATCCTGGCCTGCAAATCCGTCGCGGCGCATCGCGCTGGCCCGCGTGGCGGGGCTTGTCGCGGCCTCGCCCATCGGCGCGGCTGTGGCGCAGATCGATCCCAGCCCCTATAGCGAGCATCGCCGCGCCTTGAGCCTGGCCGAAATCCAGACGGCGTTCGACTTCGAGCCTGTGTTTCGCGGCAACGTGACCCAGCCGGTGTATGACTATACGGCGCATGGCGACGGGTCGGAGTTCAACCTTCAGCGCAATCGTCTGGCGTTCGATTGGGTCGATATCCATCCGGCGCGCGCCGCCATCCCGGCATCGCAGGTCGATCTTTCATCCGATCTGCTGGGCGTGAAGATGAAGTTCCCCATCCTGATCGCGCCGACGGCGGCGATGGTGCCCCTGCATCCGGAAGGAGAGACCGGAATGTTCCAGGCGGCGACCGCGGCCTCCAACACGCTGATGATCCTGAGCACCAACACCAGCACGCCGGTGGCGAAAGTCGTTCCTTCCGCGCCGGGCGGCACGATGTGGGCGCAGTTTTATCCGCAACAGAATCTCACGGTCACCCAGCAATGGATGGACACCTATCAGAATGCCGGCTGCAACGGCATCATCGTCACCGTCGATCAGCAGGCGTCCTATTATGAACGCTCGCTGCAGGTCCGCAATCTGGGCGGACGCGTTCGCACCCTGGGCCCGGGTGCAAGAGGCGATACCGCGGCGCTGACCGGCGCGGCACGCTACCGGGTCAACACCGCGCGCCTGTGGTACACTTGGGAATATATCGATACCGTGCGCAAGATGATCAAAGGCCCGATGCTGCTCAAGGGCATCCAGGATCCCGAAGATGCCAGGCTGGCAATCGCGCACGGCGCGGATGCGATCATCGTGTCCAATCATGGCGGACGTTCGATGGACTATGGTCCGTCGACGCTCGAGATCCTGCCGGAGATCGTGGCTGCCGTGAACGGCCGGATTCCCATCCTGTTCGACAGCGGCATCCGTCGCGGCAGTGACATCTTCAAGGCGCTCGCACTGGGCGCCAGCGGCGTCTGCCTTGGACGGACTGCGCGCTGGGGCCTTGGTGCATTCGGCCCTGCCGGAGCACAGCGCCTGATCGAGATGCTGCAGCGCGAACTCGTCCAGGTGGCCGCCGCCAGCGGATGCGCCAAGCTGTCCGACATCAACAAGGCGACGGTCAAGACCAGCTTCGTGTAGCCCGTGCCCTGAGGGGGCTTTTCCTCAGCGATAGAATGGCCGGGTATTGAGCCAGCGCGGTCCGTAATGCGGTTCGGGCTGGCCCAGTTCAAGCGCACCAAGGTCCGGCGCAGCACCCGCGAATCCGTCATTGACGGTCGGGATGACTTCTCCGGCGTCCACGGCCTTGCTGCCCGGCTTCAGGCGGAATGTCAGGTCCATCGCGTGATAGACCTGATGAGGCTTGGCCGGGTCGGGCAATGTCAGGTTTTCGAACGCATCGACATCGAGTTCAACCCCGTGCCGTTCCTGGCCGGTCGCGGCGCTCAGCGCTGCAAGCGTTGAATAGTTCGCACTGCCGCCCGGCGCCTGCCATTGGTACTGCGCGGTCGCGCCCGGATTGGTGCGGTAGCCATTATAATCCGAACTGAAGGCATTCGTGACATTGACCCACCGCATCACCCCCTGGGCCGCGCCCCGGCCGATGAAGAGATTGTTGCGATAATGCATGTTGGAGGCGGCGCCCCCGGTCTGCTCACCGATCACCGTATTGTGCCACATGAAAAGGCCGGCCGGGTTGGCGTTGATCTTGAACCCGTTGCGCGCGTTGAACGAGATATTGCGGATGAAATAGATCGGACCGCCGAACACCGGCTGGGCGCTGTAACCCGAATGGGGCGCGTTCACGCCCCGGTTGTTGTAGACACGGATGTTGTGGACGCCCCCATCGCCTTCCACGAAGTCATCGCCGCTGAGGTGGATGTCGTTGCCGTAGATATCAATCGACGAAGCCCGCCGATGGGGATCCGCCGGCGGCGTGCCATAAGTCGAGATGCCGATGCCGTCATGGAAATAGGCAATTGCATTGTGGGCGATCACATGGCCCGGGCCATAGACCTTGATGGCATAGTAACTGCGCATTTCGTGCGAGCCGTAGACGCCGGCCGCGCCGCCCGCCTCGTCCGGTTGGCGGAACTGGCGGTTCCAGCCGATCAGCAGGTTGCGCGTCTCCGGGCGGCCGAGAAAGATGTTGTCGGCAATGTAAAAGTCGCTCGAGCCCGCATATTCGGTCCAGACTCCGAATCCGATATTCTCGAAGCGGGAGTTCTTGACCGTCAGCCCGACGGCGCCGCCCACTTCCTTCATGCCCGCGAAGATCGCGACGTCCGTGTCGCGGAAGGTGATGCCGTCAAAGATGTGATGGGTGGAGGCCGACACGTCGAACAGGCGGTGATTGCCCGCGCCGTCAATGACAACATCGCCGTCACCGGCCGCCTTGATGGTGATGGGCTTTTCCGCCGTGCCCTTCAGGGTCAGCCACATGGTCCCGTCAAACGGCGTCACCATCGGGTCGACGTAATTGAGGCGTTCGTTCCGGTAGATGCCGGCATGCATCAGGATGGTGTCGCCGGGCTGGGCGCGGCGCTCCCACACCACGCTCCAGTCGCCCAGGCCCGCGCCGTAGTAGGCCTGCAGCAGGCTGGTGAAGGCAGGCTGCTTGCGTTCGCCCTTGTAGCCGGGCGGATAGACGTGAAGCGTCCGTCCTCCCGCATAGGGCTGCGGCTCGACCCGCGTTTTGGCCCGCACGGTCTGGCTGGCTTGGCCCGAGACCCCGTCCGGATCGGTCAGCGTGAAGCGGGCTTCATATTCAGTACCGGGCTGAAGACCCAGGATGCTGCCGGCAAATCCGGCCGGTACGATGTAGCTGAGGTTTTCCACGTCGCGGAAAATGCGCTCCCCGCCGACCCGCACCAGCGGCAAGCCCTTGCGCCAGGCGGCCTCGCCCACACGCCGAAACTCGACCGCGACGGACGCGTTGCGATTGGCGTCGCCCGTGATCGCCCATTCGAAGCCGAGATTCTCCAGGGTGGGATTTTCAACCGTGAACCGGCCGGCCGTCGTGCCGCTCTGGTTTTGCGCATATGCGGCCAAAGTCGCCAAGGCCAGAACGGCAAGCGCCGCGCTGCCCATGACGGAACGCTTGATGATGTTCAGCATGTCGGCCTCCCCGCCCCTGCCGGATGTTTATCCTGGCGTAAGCGAGGCTACTGCAAGGGCGCCGCCTGATCCAGACGAAAGGCCTTGTCAGCCCAATGGTTGTGGTGTTCCCTAGCCGCAATAACAACAATCTGTGGGGGAAGCGCGCGTGCCCAACATGCCCAAAATGCGTTGGACCATGATGTTCATGGGCTGCGCGGCGATGTCGATCAACTATATCGATCGCGCCAATCTCGCGGTCGCCGCCCCCTTCATCACCAAAGAACTCGGCATCGACCCCACGATGATGGGAATGATCCTGGGCGCCTTCTTCTGGACCTATGCCAGCTTTCAATTGCCGTTCGGATGGTTCGCCGACAAGGTCGGCGCGAAGATCGCCCTGGCCGTGGCCGTCACATGGTGGTCGATCGCCACCGTCCTCACCGCCACGGCAAACGGCGTGGCCTCGCTTACCGGATACCGGCTGCTGCTGGGCATCGGCGAGGCAGGCGCCTATCCGTCCGGCACCAAGATCAACATGGCCTGGTTTCCGCGCAGCGAACGGGCGATCGCCGCCAGCATCTTCGACAGCGGGTCGCGGATCGGCGCGGCCCTGTCGCTGCCGCTGGTCGCATGGCTGATCGGCAGCTTCGGCTGGCGGATGTCGTTCGTGGTGACCGGCCTGCTCGGCATCGTCTGGGTGGCCGTCTGGATGGCCTATTACCGCGACCCTGAAAACCATCCGTCGGTCACGCCCGAGCAGCTCGCCGCGCTTCAGGCCGAGCGCGGTGCCACGCCGGCGGGCGCCCAGGTATCCTGGCTGTCGCTATTCAGCTACCGCACCGTGTGGGGCATGATGATCGGCTTCTTCTGCCTGAACTTCGTCATCTACTTTTTCATCACCTGGTTTCCCACTTATCTGATCCAGGCGCGGGGCTTCTCGCTGGCGCAGCTTGGTACCCTTGGGCTGCTGCCGGGCCTGGTCGCCATCCCCTGCGGATGGCTGGGCGGCTTTACCTCCGACGCGCTGTACCGCCGCGGCTGGAGCCTGACCGCGGCGCGCAAGACCTGCCTGGTCGGCGGCATGCTGACCTCGTCGGTCATCACGCTTTCGGTGTTCGCGCCCAACGCCTATGTCGCGCTGGCATTTTTCGCGGTGGCCTATGGCGCCCTCGCCTTTACCGCCGCCAGCATCTGGTCCTTGCCGGCCGACGTGGCGCCCTCACCCCAGCATGTCGCATCCATCGGCGGCATCCAGAATTTCGCCTCCAATCTCGCCGGCGTCGTCACCACCACCTTCACGGGATTGATGCTGACCATTACCGGCGGCTCGTTCGTCATACCGCTGGTCGTGGCGGGCGGCTTTTGCATTCTGGGCGCCGCCGTCTATCTGTTTGTGATAGAAGATATCGCCCCCCTGAAGCCCCGCGAAACAGACCTGACCGCCTGAAGCCATGAAGATCGTCAATTACTACGGATTCCGCGAGGCGGCCCAGAAGCGTCTGCCCCGCTTCATCTTCGAATATATCGATGGCGGCAGCTATGACGAGCATACGCTGCGCCGCAATGTCGATGACTTCAAGGCCGTAACCCTGCGCCAGAAAGTTCTGCGCGATGTCTCGAACATCAACACCGCCACGCGCCTGTTCGACCGCGACATGGCGCTGCCGGTTGCGCTGGCGCCGATCGGCATTGCGGGCTTCTATCGCCGCCGGGGCGAGACTCAGGCGGTGCGAGCGGCCGAAGCGGCTGGCATCCCCATCGTCCTTTCCACCATGTCCTGCTGCCCGATCGAGGAAGTGCGTGCGGCCAGCGCGAAGCCCTTCTGGATGCAGCTCTACATCATCCGCGACCGCGGCTTCATGAAGGACTTTCTGGTCCGCATGGAGAAAGCGGGCGTCGACACGCTGTTCCTCACCGTCGACCTGGCGATCAACGGCATTCGCTATCGCGACCGCATCGGCGGGCTCGCGGGATCGCAAAGCCTGTTGCAGCGGCCTGACCGATTGCTCGATATCCTGACCCACCCGGCCTGGGCGTGGGATGTCGGATTGATGGGCAGGCCGCTGACCATCGGCAATGTTGCGCCCGCGATGCCGAACGGCGCGGGCCTGAAGCAATTCCAGGCCTGGGTGGCGCGCAATTTCGATCCCTCGGTGACCTACAAGGACATTGCCTGGCTGCGCCAGCACTGGAAAGGCAAGCTGGTGCTGAAAGGCATTACCGACCCGGGTGATGCCGGGCGCGCCGTCGAGGAAGGCATGGACGGGATCGTGGTTTCCAATCATGGCGGACGCCAGCTCGACGGCTCGCTGTCCAGCATCGCCGCGCTTCCGCACGTTCGCGACGCGGTTGCCGGACGCATGACGGTGATGCTGGACGGCGGGGTGCGTTCAGGACTGGACGTCCTGCGCGCCCTGGCGCTGGGCGCCGACAGCGTTCTGCTGGGACGGGCCTGGGCCTATGCGCTGGCGGCGCGTGGCGAGGCTGGCGTCTCCCAGATGCTCGCCATCCTCAAGGAAGAATTGGAAGTGGCCATGGCGTTGACGGGTCAGAGCGATGTGCGGGCGCTGGATAGCGACCTGGCGCTCACGCGGCCCTGAAGCATCGCCAATCTGCGGTGGCCGCCAGTATACTTTGGTGCGCGCCCGGAACGGCGCCTGACAAATCGTGGAGGGAACATGCGAAATCTCACAGCCACTCTCAGCGCGGTTGCCGGTCTGGCCGCCGTTACGACCCTTGCCTTCACCGCCCCGGCGGACGCCCAGACGACCCAGACAGCCCGCGAAGTCATCGTGGGCACGCCGGGCTTCACCAACAATGGCGGGCTCGACATCATCACCAAGGCCTTCGAGGCGGAGACCGGGATCAAGGTCACCGTGAAAAGCGGCGGCATGGAGCAGGTCATGGGCTATGCGACCGATGGCTCGGCCGACGCGGTCTTCCTGCCGGCCGACCACATGGATGAAGTGACTGCCAAGGGCGCCATCAAGGCCAGTACCCGCAAGCGCATAGGCCGCTCTTACCAGGGGCTGGCTGTCCAGAAGGGCGCAAAAATCCCCGACATTTCCACCAAGGAGAAGTTCATCGCCGCCCTGAAATCGGCGAACCTGGTTCTGCACTCGCGCTGCAACGGCACCCCCGGTGGCGCCGGCTGCAGCCGCACTTCTTACATGCTGAGCAGCCTGTTCGACCTGCCGGAAATGGCCGGCGTGAAGCACGCGCCGAGCGCTTATGGCGAAGGCGGCGACGCCCTGGCGCGCAACGAGGGCGACATGGCGGTGCAGAACATCAGCCAGATTCTGAAGTGGGATAACCTGGTCGTCGTCGGACCGATCCCCGAGGAATTTGGCCGCTACCTGGACGCCGTCGCCGCCGTTCCGACCAAGGCCAGGAACCAGGCGCTCGGCCAGCAGTTCATCGCCTATGCCACCCAGCCGGGCACCTTCCCGATCTGGTATTCCCGCGGCATCGACCCGCGCAAGGGCGCGCAGTAATCACTACTAAAGTCCTGCCGCAACCGCCCCCGACGATCTGCGCGTTCGGCGGATGCGAGACCACACGGCACCAAAAAGGCGGATTGGGTTGGACGACGCTGATAGGTCGTGGCGGACAGGGTGGGATTCGAACCCACGATACCCTTGCAGGTATGCCGCATTTCGAGTGCGGTGCCATCGACCACTCGACCACCTGTCCGCCGGCGGTGATAAGGGAGGCGGGGCTGCAAGGCAAGGTGTTTTCTACCCCATGATTTCAAATGCTTAGGGGCAACCAGCCCGCCATTTGACGGCAATGTCGGCACGCAGCGGCGCGGCGATTATGTTCGCCGCGGCGTACATCTCGGCATCGAAGCCGTAGGGGGGATTGATCACCAGCAGTCCGGCGCGGTCGAGCTTGCCTTCGGGGGCAGAAATCTGCGTGTCCACGGTCAGGGCCTTCTGCACACTGCCGCCCAGAACTTCGCCGATGAAAGCGTCCGCAGCGGCCTGCGACTTGATGGGGTACCAGACCAGGAAAATGCCGGTGGCGAATTTGCGGGTCGCGCCCGCGATGGTGCGTCCCAGGCTTTCAAATTCGTCCGCCGCCTCAAAGGGCGGGTCGATCACCACCAGCCCGCGCCGCGCCGGCGGCGGCAACAGCTTGAGGGCCCGCGCATAGCCGTCGCCCTGCTCGGCCACCGCGTTGCGGTGAGGCGCCAGCGCATCGCTCAGTACGGCGAACTCCTGCGGATGCTTTTCGATCGCCGTAAGCCGGTCCTGGGCGCGCAACAGCCGCGCCGCCAGCAGCGGCGAGCCGGGATACCGCGTGGGCCCGCTGTCTTTCACCATCTCTAGGTAGGTCGCGAGCGCCGGCGGCATCTCACCAGCCAGATCCATCAACCGCGCGACACCACCGCGCGCTTCGCCGGTCTTGGCGGCTTCCTCGCCGGTCAAGTCATAAACGCCGCGCCCGGCATGGCTGTCCACCACCGCGAACGCCGTATCCTTCTTTTTCAGGTGCTGCAGGATGGCGACCAGCGCCACATGCTTGACGACATCCGCGAAATTTCCGGCGTGATAGCCGTGGCGGTAGTTCATCGTGAAATCTTTTCCAGCGCCAGTCCGTGAGTCTTGGGCCCGAACAGGCCGATCACCAGCGCCACCATCGCCATGCAACCGGCGATGAAGACGAATACGCCCGGCGCGCCGAACTCGCGCAGCAGGAAGGCGATCACGAAGGCGCTCAGGGTGGTGGAAATGCGCGAGAAGGAATAGACGAAGCCCACGGCCCGGGCGCGGATGCGGGTGGGGAACAGCTCGGGCTGATAGCCGTGATAGGCAAAAGACAGGATGTTGTTGCACAAGGTCATCGCCACGCCGCAGACGACAATGGCCAGCATGCTGCCGGCCTGGGTAAAGGCCAGCCCCACCGCGACGATGGACAGCGCCGACCCGGCAATGATCCATTTGCGCTCGACCCGGTCGCTGAACAACAGGCCCAGCAGCGGCCCGAAGGGCGCCGCAATGGCTATGATAAAGGTGTAGCCCAGGCTCTTGGTCACTTCGACGCCGCTGGCGATCAACAGCGTCGGCATCCAGCTGGCAAAACCGTAATAGCCGGCCGCCCGGAACAGGTTGAAGGCGATCAGCATCACCGTGCGGCCACGATAGGCGGGCTTCCATATCTCCCAGAACGATCCCTTGCCCTCCTGCACCACGTGCGGCGTGGGCTCCGGCAGGTCGGCACCGGCCAGCCGCGCTTCGATCTCCCAGGATTCCACGATTGCTTCGGCCTCCTGGGCGCGGCCATGGCCCGCAAGCCAGCGCGGACTCTCCGGCAGGTTTCGCCGTACGAAAAAGGCCAGCAGCGCGCCGACCGAACCGGCCACGATCACCAGCCGCCAGCCGTCGATGCCGAAAAAGGTATGCGGCACCAGCAGCCAACCCAGCAGCGCCACCACCGGAATGGCGGCGAACTGGATGATGTTGGAATAGGCAAAGGCGCGGCCACGAGTCTTGGGCGGGGAAAGCTCGGCAATGTAAGTGTCGATCGTCACCAGCTCGACGCCGATGCCGATGCCGCAAATAAAGCGCCACAGGTTCAGGCTGAAAGCGTCCTGCTGGAACGCCATGATCACCGAGGCGCCCGCATACCACAGCAGTGACACCGTGAAGATGGTGCGCCGTCCAAAACGGTCGGCGACATAACCGAACAGGGCGGTGCCGAAAAACAGTCCCAGGAAAAAGGACGCCACGAACCCGGCAATGCCGGCATTGCCGAAAAAGTCGGACGTGGTGGCGGTATAGATGCCGCTCTTCACCAGCCCCGGCGCGATATAAGCCGCCAGAAACAGGTCGTAGAATTCAAAGAACCCGCCCAGCGACAGGAAGGTGATCCGCCGCCAGAAGCCGCGGGTGGGGGGAAGCCTTTCCAGCCGTCCCGCGATGGAAGCGGCGTCAGCGCCCTTCATATTTGCGGTGCACGTCATGGGTGACGACGCCGACATGCTTGGGGGGCATCGCCAGCCAGTCCTTGCGCTTCAGCGACTGCACCGTGTCTTCATGGCCGTTCTTCCAGTGCTCGTGCATGGAGTCGGGCGAGAATTCATAATCGCGCGCATTCCCTTCATAGGACTTCTGCTGATAGATCAGTTGCAGGATGGTGGCGCGCGGCAGGTCCGACAGGCTGTCGCGCATCTCGCGCTCTTCATCGGTCAACTGGTCCTCCGGCACTTTCAGCAACGCCTCATAGCAGCGGTTCTTCCAGCGCTGCAGGCGCGCGAACATGTCGGTGAAATGACGGGTGCGCGACGAATAGAGAATGTCCTTATGCCGCCCCAGCACATCCGACATGGTGCGCGGCAGCGCCCCGCGCGCGCTGAACAGGTCCACCTGGAACACCAGGCTGTTGATATTGTCGGACTGGGCCAGCAGGTGCGCCAGAGGCGTGTTGGAAACGATACCGCCGTCCCAGAAATAGTCGGTGCCGATCTGCACCATGGGGAAGGCCGGCGGCAGCGCGCCGCTGGCCAGGATATGCTCGACGCGGATTTCTTCCCTGCGGTTGTCGAAGAAATGGAAATTTCCGGTCACCACATTGACCGCGCCCACCGAGAAATGCACCGGACCGGAATTGAGGATGTCGAAGTCCACCAGTTCCTCCAGCGTCTGGCGCAGCAGTGTGTTGTCGTAAAAGCTGGTGGCATCCTTGTTGCCGGCGGGCAGGAACCAGGGATTGATCTTGTGCGGCTTGAACAGTCCGGGCTGGCCGAACAGCGCCGTGGTCATCGCCGACAGGGTGTTGCGGGTCTGGCGGAAAACGTCCCCGTCCGGCGTATAGGGCCAGATGGTGCGGTCGGTGACGCGGTCCCAGAATTCGCACACCGCCGCCAGCCGCCGCTCCGGCGCGTTGCCGGCGATCAGGGCGGCATTGATAGCGCCGATGGACACGCCCGACACCCAATCCGGTTCCAGCCCCGCTTCATGCAGCGCCTGGTAGACGCCCGACTGATAGGCCCCCAGCGCGCCGCCGCCCTGCAGGACAAGCGCGATGCGGCCGCAGCCTTCGGGACGCGGAATGGGATCGTAGCGGTGGCCTGCGGGATGCCCCGGGGGATGGAGAGGTTTGTGGTCCACGGTCCGAATCATAGCCGGTTTTGGGATCATTTGCGCCTGCCCGCACCCTATACTTCGCTACATGAGGCCGCATTCACCCTTCATCCTTGCCGTGTCAGGCTGAAGCCGATGCACCTGTCCTGGAGGTTTCCCATGCTCAAAGGCAAAGTCGCCCTCGTCACCGGCTCAACCTCGGGCATCGGCCTGGCCATCGCCCGCACCTATGCCCGGGAAGGCGCGAATGTCTGCCTCAACGGCTTTGGCGATAAGGACGCAATCGAGAAAGAGCGCAGCGGCATCGAAGCCGAGTTCGGCGTGACCGCAATCTATTCCGGCGCCGACATGAGCAAGGGCGACCAGACCGAGGCCATGGTGCAGGACGCCATCGCCCAGCTGGGCAGCGTAGACATCCTGGTCAACAATGCCGGCATCCAGTTCGTCTCGCCGGTCGAGGAGTTCCCGCCCGAGAAATGGGAGCAGATCGTCGCCATCAACCTGTCATCGGCCTTTTACGCCACCCGCGCCGCGATCCCCGGCATGAAGGCCAGGAAGTGGGGCCGCATCATCAACACGGCATCGGCCCATGCGCTGATCGCCTCGCCATTCAAGTCGGCCTATGTCGCGGCCAAGCACGGCATCGCCGGTTTCACCAAAAGCGTGGCGCTGGAAACCGCCACCTTCGGCATCACCTCCAACGCCATCTGCCCCGGCTATGTCTGGACACCGCTGGTGGAGCGGCAGATTCCCGACACCATGGCGGCGCGCGGCCTCACCCGCGAGCAGGTGATCAACGATGTGCTGCTGCACGCCCAGCCCACCAAGCAGTTCGTGACGGTGGATGAAGTGGCGGCGCTGGCGCTCTATCTGGCGGGCGACATGGCGCGCTCCATCACCGGCAGCATCATATCCATAGATGGTGGATGGACCGCAGCCTGAAGCTGCGCCGCTTAACCCCGGTACACCGGTACACTTTAAGACACGGCCTGACGGCTTCCTGTCAGGTCCATTCACACTGGGTTCAGCGTGAAAATCCTATCTTTGTGCTCGTAAACGGTACGAACAGAAAGGTACCCCAATGAAAAAGTTTCTCACCACTGCCGCCGCCGTCCTGATGCTGGCAGCCCCCATGAGCGAAGCCTTCGCGCAAGGGTGGAACGGCAACCGCAACGACAACAATCGTTACGAGCGCCAGGTCGACCATCGCAATGACCGCCGTGGCCCCAGCATGAACAATCGCGGCCATGACAATTATGGCCATCGCAACTGGCGCAAGGGCGGGCGCATCGACCGTCACGACTGGAATCGCGGCCGGCGCATCGACTATCGCCAGCACAGGCTGCAGCGGCCGCCCCGCGGTTATGAGTGGCGTCAGGTGGACAACAATTATGTCCTCGCTGCCGCCGCGACCGGCCTGATCGCCGCCCTGATCATGTCCGGCAACCGCTAAGTCTGGCCTGGCCTGAAGAAACGGCGCCCCTCACCGGGCGCCGTTTTTTTATGGGAGCTTCTTTCCCAGGCACACCAGGCCGGGATAGGGGTGGCTGCCATAGGGCGCAACCGGGGCAAAGCCGCACTGCTTGTAAAGCGCGATGGCGTTCTTCATTTGCGGCAGGGTGTCCAGCTTGATCTCGGCATAGCCCAGCCTGCCCGCCGCCTGGACCGCCGCTTCCACCAGCGCCTTGCCGACCCCGATGCCGCGGGCCTGCTCGCGCACGAACAATCGCTTGATCTCGGCCGTGTGCGGCGGCTCCAGCGGCTTGACCCCGATGCAGCCCAGCACGTGATCGCCGCGCTTGGCCAGCAGCAGCTCGCCGCCCGGCGGGCCATAGATGCCCGGCAGCGCATCGACTTCCGTGGTGAATCCCTGCGGCGCCAGGTCGATGTTGAGCGAGGCGGCATAGGCGCGAAACAGCGCCGCCGTGGCGGTCATCTCGGCCCGGCTGCGCGCCGCGCTGATGGAAAAACTATTTGAGGAGGTCGGCGACGGCATCAATCCCGGCTTGCGAGCAGATTTCGTCCTTGTCGCCGCCCACCGCGCCCGACGAGCCGATGCCGCCGATCACTTCACCGCGATACTTGATCGGCACGCCGCCGGCCACGCCGACCACGCCCTCGATATTGGTCTTGGGCGAACCCAAGGTGGAATTGCGCGCGGTGGCGAAGGTACCGGAGGTGGCAAAGCGGTTGGCCAGGGTGATGGCGGTATAGGCCTTGTCGCGCGCCAGGCCGATGGTGTGCGGCCCCGTGCCGTCATCGCGCAGGAACACCTTCATGGCGCCGGAGGCATCCAGCACCGCGATGGTGGTGCGGAAACCCATCTTGCGGCACTGATCGATCGCCCCATGAGCGATGCGGCCGGCCAGCTCCATCGACAAGGCATGGGTGGGGACCACGCCCTTGGCGCCGGTCACCGGCGGATAACTGGCGGGCGCGGGCAAAGGCTGCGCCAGAGCGGATGTGGCGGCCAGCGAAGCGGCCAGAACGAGTGCGATGTTGCGCATGGTTTTCTCCCCGATTTTTAGGAAGGCTAGGGTATCGCCGATTGGGAAACAACCGCGCTATGGCGGGCGAATAAAGGAGGTGCCCCAGGCCCCGTCCGCCCACAGCGGCGAAGCCGCGAGGACGGACAAATTCATCTGCGCCCGGCCCGGGCGCAGATGAATGCCAAGCCCGCCCGCGCGTCAGCGACTTGAGGGCGGGTGCGGCAGCCAAATTGCTGATGGAATCAATTGGTGCCCCAGGCCGGACTTGAACCAGCACGCCTTGCGGCAACAGATTTTGAGTCTGCCGCGTCTACCATTCCACCACTGGGGCACAGGCGCGCGGTTTAGCGTTTTTTTTGGGCTGCCGCCACCCTTTTACCCGCCCTGTTCCCGCCAGGTTGCGGGCGGCGCGCCATGCTCCCGCCGGAAGGCCCGGCTGAACGCGGCTTCGGATTCATACCCCACTTCATAGGCGATGCCGGCAATGCTGGCACTGCTGTCCTTCAGCAAAAGACAGGCATGGGACAGCCGCTGGCGGGCGAGATAGCGCATCGGCGGATCGCCCACCGCCTTGGTAAACCGGTCGGCGAAAGCGGAGCGCGACAGGCCGATTTCCCGCGCGAGATCGTCGGTAGTCCAGCGCCGCGCCAACTGTCCGTGCAGCAGGCCCAGGGCACGCCCCACCATCTGGTCCTGCAGTCCGGCCTGCCAGGCGCCGCCCGGCGGCTGGGCGTCGAGATAGCGGCGCACCGCTTCCAGGAACAAAAGCTCCGCCAGCCGCGCGAGGAACAGGGGCGAACCCGCCTGTCCCTCCGACAGCTCCTTGGCGGCCTGGCGGTAGGCGCCTTCGATCCAGCTGCCCGAAGCGCCTTCCACCACATTCTGCTTCAGTACCGCGGGCAGCATCGCGATCACGGGATTGTAGGGCATGTCGTCGCCCAGATAGCCGCACAGGATATGCGTGCGCGCGCCGCCGCCGCCGAACACCAGCCGGGTCAGCCCACCTTGCGGATCGGAATTGACCGGATGCCCGGCATCAGCGGGCTGGATACTGAGCGTGCTGCCGATGACATGGGGATCGTTGCGCGGCAGCACCACGATCTCGCCCTGCATCACCGTCACCGGCGGGGCGCCGCTCACCTTCAGCAGCATCTGGCCGGTGGTGACATAGTGATAGGAAATGATCTGGCGCGGCACCCGCGCGAAAGGCGCGCAATCCTCGGGCGTCACCTGCGAGTTGACGCACCAGGGCGCGGTGCATTCGGCTTCCAGGAAGACGCCGCCCGTCAGCCGCATGCCCCGCAGCATGTCCTGAATCGTGTCCATCGCCCCTTGCATCACCCTTCGGCGGATCGGCCAAGCAAACCGGCGTTCCGCGCATTCCCTGAGGTTTGCGGCCCGGCTAAAGCCTACACCGCCATCGGAGAAACGGACATGATCAAGGATAACCACGGCAATATTCTGACAGGCGCCACGGCCGAGGCCGCCGCCCTGCTGGATCAGGCGGTTACCGCCTTCAACCTCTATCGCGGCGATCCCCTGGGTCCGCTGGACCAGGCCATCGCCCTGGCCCCCGAATTCGCCATGGCCCATATTGCCAAGGCGCATCTCTACGCCATCTCCACCGAGCCGGCGGCGACCAAAGAGGCGGGAGCCATCCTGGCCAATATCCGGGCCTTGCGGCTGTCGGAACGCGAAGCCTCGCATGCGGCGGCGCTTCGCCATGTGCTGGACGGCGAATGGTCCGCGGCGGCCATGGCGCTGAACCATCACAATATCCGCCATCCCCATGACCTCCTGGCATTGCAGGTCGGCCATCTGACGGATTTCTTCCATGCCAATGCGCGCAACCTGCGTGATCGCATGGCCCGCGTGCTGCCCCAGTGGCACGCCGGCATGCCGGGCTATTCCTTCCTGCTCGGCATGCATGCCTTTGGACTGGAAGAGAGCGGCGACTATGCCCGCGCCGAGGAGACCGGCCGCCGCGCCCTGGACCTCAATCCGGCGGACTGCTGGGCCCATCATGCCGTCGCCCATGTGATGGAAATGCAGGGCCGCCCCCAGGACGGCATCGGCTGGATGATCGCGCGCGAACCGCATTGGTCGGGCGACGATAATTTCTTCCAGGTCCATAACTGGTGGCACCGGGCGCTGTGGCATCTCGAACTGGGCCAGATCGACGAAGTGCTGGCGCTCTATGACGGGCCGATCCGGCAGGGCCGCAGCATGGTGGCCATGGACATGATCGACGCCAGCGCGATGCTGTGGCGCCTGCATCTATCCGGTGTTGATGTGGGCGAGCGCTGGCAGGAACTGGCCACCGCCTGGGACAGCCATGCCGATGGCCGCACCTATCCCTTCAACGACTGGCATGCGGTGATGGCCTATCTCGGCGCGGGCCGGCACGGCGATGTCGAACGGATCATTGCAGGCTGGCGCGATGGCGCCGGTGCGTCGGAAACCGCCGCCTGGAGCCGGCGCATCGCCTTGCCGCTGGCCGAAGGCTTCGCCGCCTTCTGGCGCGGCGATCATGAAAGCGCGGCGGCTTTGCTGTCAGGCGCACGCTTCATCGCCAATAGCTTTGGCGGCAGCCATGCCCAGCGCGACATCATCGACTGGACGCTGACCGAAGCGGCGCTGCGCGACAAACTGGGCGCAGTGGCCGAGGCGCTCGCCCATGAGCGCCTGGCCCTCAGGCCCCACAGCCCCGTCAATCACAGCTTTCTGTCGCGGGCCCGCCAGACGGCCGCAAAAGGCCTGAAAGCCGCCTGACCGTGGCCTGTCCCGCCGTTTGAAACCGAGCGCCGGGACGGGCTAATGTCGGGCCATGAACGCTCCCGCCCGTGCCCTGCATGACACCCCGCGCTCCGACTGGTCGCGCGAGGAAATCGCCGCCCTGTTCGCCCTGCCCTTCGCGGACCTTCTGTTCCGCGCCCAGAGCGTGCACCGCGCCCATTTCGATCCCAACCAGGTGCAGACCTCGACGCTGCTGTCGATCAAGACCGGCGGCTGCCCGGAGGATTGCGGCTATTGCAGCCAGTCGGCGAAAAACGACACCGGCCTGAAAGCCTCCAAGCTGATGGAGGTCGAAGCTGTGCTGGCCGATGCCCGCGCCGCCAAGGCGGCGGGCGCATCACGCTTCTGCATGGGCGCGGCCTGGCGCAATCCCAAGGACAAGGATCTCGACACGGTCTGCGAGATGGTCGAAGGCGTGCGCGCCCTGGGCATGGAAACCTGCGTCACGCTGGGCATGCTGACGGCGCCGCAGGCCCTGCGCCTGAAACAGGCGGGGCTGGACTACTACAACCACAATCTCGATACCTCGCCGGAATATTACCGCCACGTCATCACCACCCGCACCTATCAGGACCGGCTGGACACGCTGGAACATGTGCGCGGCGCGGGCATCAATGTGTGCTGCGGCGGCATTGTCGGCATGGGCGAAAGCGCCGAGGACCGCACCGGCCTGATCCATGCGCTGGCCACCTTGCCGGTCCATCCCGAAAGCGTGCCGATCAACGCGCTGGTGCAGATCGAGGGCACGCCGCAGGCCTTGTCAAAGCCGCTCGACCCGCTCGACTTCGTGCGCACCATCGCGGTGGCGCGCATCACCATGCCCCGGTCCATGGTGCGGCTGTCGGCGGGCCGCGAAGAGATGAGCGACGAGACCCAGGCCTTGTGCTTCCTGGCGGGCGCCAATTCCATCTTCTACGGCGCCCGGCTGCTGACCACGCCCAATCCGGTGGCCGATCACGACCGCGCCTTGTTCAGCCGGCTGGGGATAAGCCTGATGCCGTCCGCTCATGGGTAAGCTGGGCGTCATGCTGGTGATTCTGGTGCTGGGCGCGGTGATTCTGTCCCCGCTGGTGATGGCCTTCGAACCGGAACCCCTGCACGGCGACTTTGTCTTTGCCTGGAACAACCAGAATTACGCGGTTCCCGTAGGCTGGTCTCTGTGCGCAAGCGCCGTTCTGGCCCTTTTCTATTCGGTCATGAAACGATAAGAGCGGCGGGTCTTTTGGCCCCTATTTTGAGAGCCGCTCATGACCGTCCGCAAGATTTCACGTGCCCTTCTGTCGGTGTCCGACAAGACCGGATTGATCGATTTCGCCAAGGGGCTTGCGGAAGCCGGGGTGATGCTGATTTCCACCGGCGGCACCGCCAAGTCGCTGCGCGATGCCGGCCTGACAGTGGCCGACGTATCCGAGATCACCAGCTTCCCGGAGATGATGGACGGCCGGGTCAAGACCCTGCATCCGATGGTGCATGGCGGGCTGCTGTCATTGCGCGACAAGCCCGATCACGCCGCTTCGATGGCGGAGCATGGCATCGCCGGTATCGATCTGCTGGTCTGCAATCTCTATCCCTTTGAAGCCACCGTGGCGCGCGGCGCCGATTTCGAGACCACGATCGAGAATATCGACATTGGCGGCCCGGCCATGACCCGTTCGGCGGCCAAGAACCATGACTGGGTGACGGTGGTGGTGGATGTCGAAGACTACAAAGCCGTGCTGGACGAGATGGCGGCCAACAATGGCGGCACCACGCTGAAACTGCGCCGCACCCTGGCGCAGCGCGCCTTTGCCCGCACCGGCGCCTATGATGCCGCGGTCTCAAGCTGGTTTGCGGGCGAACTGGCCAGGGACGGCGAAAAACAGCCGCCGCGCCGCCGCGCGCTGGGCGGATATCTGCGCCAGTCGCTGCGCTATGGCGAAAACCCGCATCAGGAAGCCGCCTTCTATGTCGATGGCTCCTCGCGCCCGGGCGTCGCCAGCGCCGCCCAGGTCCAGGGCAAGGAACTGAGCTACAACAATATCAACGACACCGACGCAGCTTACGAATTGGTGGCGGAGTTCGATCCCAAGGCGGGCCCGGCCTGCGCCATCATCAAGCACGCCAATCCCTGCGGCGTCGCGTTGGGGTCCAGCCTGAAAGAGGCGTATCTGAAGGCGCTGGCCTGCGACAGCGTTTCGGCCTTTGGCGGCGTTTTGGCCTTCAACCAGACGCTGGACGGCGCCACCGCCGAGGAAATCTCCAAGATCTTCACCGAAGTGATCATCGCGCCGGATGCCGACGAAGACGCCAAGCGCATCCTGGCCGCGAAGAAGAACCTGCGCCTGCTGACGGCGGGCGGCCTGCCCGACCCGCTGGCGCCCACCCTGACCTATCGTTCGGTGGCGGGCGGCTTCCTGGTCCAGACCCGGGACAATGGCCGCGTCACGCGCAAGGAGCTCAAGGTCGTCACCAAGCGCCAACCGACCGAGCAGGAAATCACCGACATGCTGCTGGCCTTCACCATCGGCAAGCATGTGAAGTCCAACGCCATCATCTATGTGAAGGACGGCGCCACCGCCGGCATCGGCGCCGGCCAGATGAGCCGCGTCGACTCGGCCCGCATCGCCGCCATCAAGGCGAAAGACGCCGCCAAGATCGCCGGCTGGCCCGAGCCGCGCACGGTAGGTTCGGCGGCCGCGTCGGAAGCCTTCTTCCCTTTCCCCGACGGTTTGCTGGTGGTGGCCGAAGCCGGCGCCACGGCGGTGATCCAGCCGGGCGGCTCGATGAACGATCAGAAAGTGATCGACGCGGCCGATGAAGCGGGGCTGGCGATGGTTTTCACCGGCATGCGCCACTTTCGCCATTAACGGCGGCCAGGCAACCTGTCGAAAACCTCGTCCGCTCGCACGCCCCAGATGCGGGACTTGGGAATCCAGCCGTCGATATCCTCGCTGCGCACCTGGCAGGCTTCGCGGGTGCAGGCCCGCAAGTAAGCAATCGCGCCGGGATCGGCCAGGGCAACGACCTTGCCGCCTTCGGGCGCTTCAAACAGTTTGGTGCGCCCCTTGCCGGTCACCAAAACACTGCGCCGGTCGCTGAGCATGGCATGGCTCATCCAGCCGGTGGTGCCGTCGGCGGCGCGCACCCGCCGCCAGACATCGAACTCGGCGATCACCGCAAAGGGATAGCCGCGATGGCGGTATTGCCACAGCACGCGATGGGCATAGGTGGGACCTTCGCGCATATAGGCTTTTTCGGCGCGCTGGCTGACATAACGCAGCACTTTGCCGCCCCCCCCGGGGGGAGCCGGGGGCGCCGCCCATGCGCCGGAGCAGAACAGGAATACGAAAAGGGCGATCAACCGTGTCATGTCGCGCGCGAATCGGTGACAGTTTGATGTACACCGCCCGCAGGGTTCACGGCTATGCTTTGAACGTGGCGTCGAACAGTTCCACCTGCTTTTCGAAGGCCCGCTCGGCCTGCAGTTCGTTATAGACGCCATCGCGGCCCGGCACGGTCCAGCCATGCGCCGCGCCCTTATAGACTTCGCTTTCAAACGCGCCGCGCCAGTCGCGCAAGGCGCTTTCCAGCCGGTCGATCCATTCCTTCGGCATCAACTCGTCATTGTCGGCATGGCCGAAATACAGCCGCGCCTTCACCTGCGGCAGCAGCAGGTGCGGACTGTCCGGCTTGTCCGTGGCCAGCCAGCCGCCGTGGAAGGACGCCGCCGCCGCGATCCGGTCCGGCATGGCGGCCGCCATGCGCAGCGCCATCTGCCCGGTATAGCAATGCCCGACCACACCGACCTGGCCGCCCTGCACATGGGTCTGCGCCTGCAGGAAATCGACATAGGCCTTGCCGTCGCTGTCCATCTGCTGCGGCGTCAGCGCCGCGAACAGTTCATGCAGCACGCGGTTGCGATCCGTTTCATCCTCGACCCAGAAGCCGTCCGGGCGGTTGCGCGAATAGCGGTGGAAGGCATTGGGCAGCAGTACCGCAAAGCCCTTTTCGGCCAGCCGCTTCGCCATGGCGATGGTGGCGGGGCGCACACCCCAGACGTCGGTGATGAACACCACGCCCGGATAATCGGCCAGGCGATCCGGACGATACAGATTCACTTCCGCGCCCAGGGTAGGAATTTCCAATATTTCTTCGATCATGTGCCGCTCTGATAGGTCACCGCGTTCCAATAACGCGCCTGATGCATTCCGGTGCGCGAAAATCCGCGCCGCGCCAGCTCGCGCCCGATCATCCAGTTGAAATAGCCGTGCGCCACCAGCACCGCAACGCCCTTTTCGCGGGCCCGCGCCACCAGAAGATCAGCCGCCCGAGCGGCCCGCGCGCTCGCCTTGCGCGGATCCTCGATCTCGGGATGGAAACCGGCATGCCACAGGATGCGCGACAGCACGGCCCATTTGGCGACCTGCATGTTCAGCCAGGGGATGCGCGGCGCGGCCAGCGGCGCTTCGGCAAACAGCGGATCGGCGACCAGCTCGGCATGCGGCGCCAGCGCCCTGGCGCTTTGATGGCTGCGCGGCCGGTCGCTGGTGAACACCGCTTCCAGCTCCCGCACCAGGTCGCGCAGCTCTTCGGGCGGCAGGCTGGCGGGATCGAGGCCGGCCGCCTCATAGTCGTCAATATAAGTGGCGAAGCCCGCATGCGATGTGCGGGGGCTGAGCGCGATATGCGGCTGGCCGTGGCGTATCAGGATGATGCGCGCTGGAGAGGAAATCGATGGCGCATCTACGGGCAAACTGAGTCTTTCGGGCAATCCGGGAAAGATTTAACGGGGTCCGACGCCATTCAGAAACCCTTAACTTTTGCCGCTTTCTGCCTAGGGATGAGGCCCTGCGCTCAATAATTAGGCAGTCACCTGTTGCATTGCAACAACTACGTTGCAAATCACGCTTTTTGGGCACCGAAACAGCCGAAAAGGACGACGCGCCATATTGAGATAAGCCCGGCGAAACCGGAAATGTCATTCCGATCCGGGCTGCCCCCGTGACGGTCGCGCTGCAAAGCGCTTGTTAAGAGAGGAACTGAGATGAAGAATTTGACCAAGATGATGCTGGGTGCGGCGAGCTTTGCCGGCCTGCTCAGCGTCAGCGCTCCCGCTGTCGCCCAGGACGCTCCCGAATTTTCGCTGGCCGGCACCGTCGCCGTGCAGAGCGATTATCGCTTCCGCGGCATCAGCCAGAGCGATCGCAGCGCCGCGCCGCAGGGTTCGTTGACCCTGACCGGTCCGGAAGGCTTCTACATCAGCGCCTGGGGTTCGAGCGTCGACTTCGACCCGACCCAGTCGGGCAACCCGTACATGGAACTGGACATCTATGGCGGCAAGCACACCGACCTGTGGGGCGTCTTTGACTGGAACTTCATGCCCTACTACTACGCCTATCCGGCTGCCGATATTCCGGCCGGCGCGCCCGCCCCGGACTATTTCGAGCTGATCAACCAGCTCACCCACACCTCGGAGTTCGGCCTGGCCGGCACCGTCACCTACGCCTGGTCGCCCAACCTGCCGTTCAACGGCGGCACCGGCAACTACCTGGCCCTCAACCTGACCTACCCGATCAATGACTGGCTGAGCATCAGCGGCAACTTCGGCCACCAGTGGGCGCAGCAGGCGAAGTATGTTGGTTCGTCCGACTACAACCACGGCGATCTCGGCCTGACCGCCACCTACCAGGGCTTCTCGCTGGATGTGCGTTACACCGGCACCGACCTGACCCGCTTCGGCTGCGGCAACTTCTACATGGCCACCAAGAACGCCTGCGCCGGCGGCTTCGTGGGCACGCTGTCCTACAGCTTCGCCCTGCTGCCGTAAGCAACAGTTCGACGTTCAAAGTCAAAACCCGCGGGATGCAAATCCCGCGGGTTTTTTCTTTGTCTTTTTGATTGCCCCCTCCGGTTTCAGCTTCCGCGAAGCTGCGCTTCGCTCGCTGAAACCACCTCCCCCGCCAGCGCGCTACGCGCGCGCGGGAGGAGGCGGGCCTGTGTTTTCGTCAGACCGCTTCCAAAGCCCGGCGGAGCTGCTGCATGTCGAAGGGCTTGGTCAGGTAGCCCACCGTGGCAGGCAGCTTGGCGCCGCCCTCGTCCTCGTTGGTGGAATAGCCGCTGGCGATAATGACCTTCAGTCCCGGCTTCAGCCGCAGCGCTTCCTCGACCAGCTGACGCCCGTTCATCCCCGGCAGGCCCAGATCGGTCAGGAGGATGTCGATGTCCGCATCGTTCTGCAGGATGGCGAGCGCCTCCGCCCCATCGCCGGCCTCGGCGGTGACGAACCCGATCTGCTCGACCATGTCGACGGTGGTAAGGCGGATCAGCGCCACATCCTCGACCACCAGCACCTTGCCGCGCCGCACCGCGGAACTGGTGTCCACCGCGCCCTGGCCCGCAACCGGGGTCGCGGCGATCGGGCCACGCGCGGTGCCGGCGAACACGCTGCGCAATTTGCGGGCCAGCTCGTCCTTGCGATAGGGCTTGGACAGCAGCAGCGCATCGTCATCCAGCTTGCCGTTATGCACGATGGCGTTCTGGGTATAGCCCGAGGTGTAAAGCACCCGAAGGCCCGGATACATGTCCTGCGCCCGGCGGGTGAATTCGCGGGTCGGGATGGAGCCCGGCATCACCACATCGGTAAAGATCAGGTCCGGCCTTTGCGTCTTCAGCACCGCCAGCGCGGCTTCGGCGTTTTCGGCGCGCGACACCCGGTATCCCAGGTCGGCCAGCATGTCCGCGACGGCGGCGCGCACGCCTTCGTCATCCTCGACCACCAGAATATGCTCGCTGCCGCCTTCCGCCACCGGCGCGGGCTTGTCCAGCGCATCGGCTTCGCGGCGGGTGCGCGGCAGATAGATCTTGATCGTCGTGCCGTGGCCCAGCTCGCTGTAGATCTTGATGTGACCGCCCGATTGCTTGGTGAAGCCAAAGGCCTGGGCCAGGCCCAGGCCGGTGCCCTTGCCTTCCGCCTTGGTGGTGAAAAAGGGCTCGAACACCCGGCTCATCACTTCGGGCGTCATGCCGGTGCCGGTGTCGGTCACCGCCAGCATGACATACTGGCCCGGCGTCACTTCGGCATGGGCCATCGCATAGGCGTCATCCAGATGGGCGTTGGCCACTTCCAGCGTCAGCCTGCCACCTTCGGGCATGGCGTCGCGCGCATTGATGGCCAGGTTCAGAACGGTGTTTTCCACCTGGTTGGGGTCCACCAGCGTGTTCCACAAGCCGCCCGCGATCACGGTTTCGACCTGCACATTCTCGCCCAGGGTCCGGCGCAGCATGTCGCTCATGTCGCGAATGACACGGCCCATATCCACCGACTTGGGCTCCAGCGCCTGGCGGCGGGCAAAGGCCAGCAGCTGGCCGGTGAGGCGCGAGCCCCGCGCCACCGCGCCGATGGCGTTCTGCAGCCGCTCACGCAGCTTGGCATCGGCCAGCGCGGTCGAACCCGCCACTGCCAGGTCCAGATTGGCGCTGATGATCTGCAGGAGATTGTTGAAGTCGTGCGCCACGCCCCCGGTCAGATGGCCGACCGCTTCCATCTTCTGGGACTGGCGCACCATGCTTTCGGCGCGCAGGCGCGCCGTCTGGTCCACCACCCCGATGATGAAGCCGCCGGTGGAGACCGGCGCCTTGTAGATATCGAGTTCACGGTCGGCCCAGACGATATGGGTGGTTTCCTGGGTATGCTCCGCGCCGGGCGCGACGAAGATATTGGCGCTGGCGCTGCGGGACTCCTCGACACTGCGGAACGCGGGCAGATGCATCTCCAGCCGGGCAAGGTCGCGCGGCAGATCGAGCAATTCGAAGAAGCTGGCGTTGAAGGCGCAGAGCACCCCCTGGGAGGTGAAATAGGCGATGCCTTCGCGCACCGTCTCCAGCGTGGCCTGCAGGATGGCCGCTTCATTGGCGCGGGCCCGCTCCGCCGCCGCCAGGCTGACATTGTTGCGCACCAGGAGGGCGGCGGCCAGCAGCATGATACCGAGCGTCAGGACGCCCGCGCCGATGGCAAACGCGATCTCGAGCTGCTCGGTCTGGCGGCGTTCCCTTTCGCGCTCCTCCAGCAACTGGCGTTCTTCGGCATAGGCGCCTTCCAGCTCGGCCCGCACCCGGGCCATCTGGTCGCGGCCCTTTTCCAGGCTGACAAACAAAGCGGACTGGTCGGCATTGGGCGTGGTCGCAAGGACGATATTGGTCTGCAAGAGCTGCAGCCGGTCCCCCACCAGTTTTTGCAGCCGGTCGGCGCGGCGCTGCTGGGAAGGATTGTCGCTGGTGATCTGGCGCAGCGCCTTCAGGGCGCCGGGCACCCGCGCGGCGGCCTGCTGATAGCTGCGGTAATAGCCGGGGTCGCGGTCGATGATATAGCCGCGCTGGCTGGATTCAGCGGTCTGCAGCTCGCTCTGGACCCGCTGGGCGGCTTCCATCACCTGATAGGTGTGGCGCACCAGGCCCTGGGCAACACGTTCGTTGATGCCGAACTGGACGGTAAGATAGGCGAGGATCGCCAGCACCAGGAAAAGCGGCACCGCCAGCAGCAGCACCCAACGATTGACAGCCAAGATACTCCCCGAACGCGAATTCCCCGCCGGTAAACGCGCATCCGTGGAACTGGTTCCAGCCATGGCGCGACCATAAGGAGGGTGAAGGGAAAAGAAAGGGCGGGACCGGACCAAGTGCGAGCGAAATGGTCGCAAAATCGCTCAGGGCGGAGAGCGGCATCTGCTGGCCTGGATCGGGCTGGCCCGCCCCAGAGCCCGCGGGGGCTTGCCGAACTGCATTCCGCCCTGTTCAGCCGCGCGGGAGGGCGGCACCGGCGTCCAGCATTCCGAGCCGATTGATGTTACGCTCCCGTCGAGAGGGAAACGCCGCAAAAATGCTGGATGTTCGCGGAATAGCAATACTGCTGGCGATCCTCGCCGTTTCTGGCTGCGCAACTCCTGCCGTCCGCCATCCCGTGCCATCTCGGCTGGCGGATTCCGCAGCCGTCGCAAATCTTGAAGATATCCGCTTTTGGGGTGATGCCGAGCCGGACAGGCTTAACCGGCTCATGGCAACGGCCAGGAAGCAGCGCCTGGCGATTGAAGGTGCAGCGTCAAGGCCTGAGCGCTTCCTGGCGTTATCGGGGGGCGGCAGCGATGGCGCTTTTGGCGCCGGACTGCTTGTGGGTTGGACCGATCATGGCGACCGCCCACAATTCGATGTCGTCACGGGTGTCAGCACCGGCGCGATCATTGCGCCATTCGCCTTCCTGGGCTCGCGCTATGACGGATGGCTTGCGCAATTTTATACCGAGTATGGCTCGCCTGATCTGATACGATACGACTGGCTTTCAGGAATCCTGGGAGGGCCGGCAATTGCCGATAGCGCTCCGCTCAAGCGACTGATCGGGCGCTTCATAACGCCGGAACTTCTCGCCGAAATCGCCGCGGAACACCGCAAGGGCCGGCGCTTGTTCGTGGGCACGACCAACCTTGATGCCCAGCGGCCCGTAACGTGGGACCTGGGCGCCATCGCGGCAAGCGGAAACCCCGAAGCCCCCGAGCTTTTTCGCCAGGTATTGCTGGCATCCACATCCATCCCCATGGCGTTCCCGCCCGTGAGGTTCTCCGTCCATGCCGGCGGCAATTCCTATCAGGAGCTTCACGCCGATGGGAGCATCGCCTCCCCGGTGTTTTTCCTGCCGTCCGATTTCAAGCTCAGCGATGTCGACCGGCTTTTCCCCTCTGCGCCCCGGCGGGAATTGTATGTCATACGCAACGGCCGCATAGATCCTTCATACCTAAAGGTCGAAGACGACCTGATCTCGCTCACCGGAAGGGCGTTCACCACCATGTCGAAACGACAAACGGCGGGCGAACTTCTGCGCCTGTGCCTGATCGCCCGTCGGGACAATATCGAATACCGGCTGGCCTATATCCCCTCCAGCTTTGACAGGGAGAGTCAGAGCATCGTCGACCTGGATTACATGAAGGCGCTGTTCCAAACGGCTCGCAGACTGGGAACAGCCGGCTTCGACTGGAAGAAAAGCCCGCCGCTCTGCGAAGCCGATCTCTGAGCTATCGGCCCACGAATACCTGGATGGCGACCCGGCGCGCATCGGTCGCGCGGCAACGCATGGACAGGCTGCGAAGATTGCGGGCATCGCCCGGCAGGTCGATTTCGTGGATGCGGCCCTGACCAGATCCGCAAGGACGCGCGGGCCCTGCTTCACGAATTGCCGCTGGCAGGGATCGCGCTGCTTGCGGGACTCATCATCGCGCTGCTGGGACATGCCATAGCCTCCCTCCAGCGCCTCTGGTCCTGGATGATTCCCAACGTCTTTCTGGCCGAGCTGATTGGAACCTTCATCCGGTTCGGATTCATCATTGTCGGACTGGTCGTGGGCCTTGAGATATTGGGGGCGACCGCCTTGTTGGGCGCGGTCCTGGGCGGGGCCGGTGTCCTGGGCATCGCATTGGGATTTGCGGTCCGGGACACCGTCGACAATTATGTGTCCAGCCTGATGTTGAGTTTGCGCCAGCCTTTCCGCGCCAACGACCATGTGGTCATCGAGGGCCATGAAGGCCGGGTTGTCCGCCTGACATCGCGCGCGACCATCCTGATGACCATGGATGGCAACCATCTTCGGATTCCCAATTCAACGGTGTTCAAGGCGGTCATCCTGAACTTCACCCGCAATCCCGAGAGACGGTTTGAGTTCGACCTCGGGATCGGCGCCTCCGACGATGGCGTTGAAGGGATGGCGGTCGGCCTGGAGGCGGTCAAGCAGCTGGGCTTTGTGCTGGCGACCCCCAAGGCGAGCGCTGTCATCCAGAATGTCGGGGATTCCAACATCGTGCTTCGCTTCTTCGGGTGGCTGGACCAGAATCACACGGACTTCCTGAAAGGCCGCAGCCTGGCGCTTCAGGCTGCCAAAAGCGCGCTGGAGTCCGCCGGCTTCGCCCTTCCTGAACCGATTTACCGCCTGCGCTTCGATGAAGCCGCGCCGCTGCAATTCACACAGATCGGTTCGCCCAAAGCCAAGCCGACACCGGAACCCAAAAGGCCGGCCATCGTGGGCGATACCGCGCCCGAGAAGGACATCTCCCGTCTGGTCGCCGAAGAGCGTTCCACCACCCAAGGCGACGACCTGCTGGATAATCGCAACCCCATAGAATAGCGGCCGCGCCTTACCTGCGATCTGGAGAACCCGGCGGGCGGCCTCATTCCCAGCGCATACACCAAGTGCTTGAAAAATCGGTCGGAACGAGAGGATTGGCGAAAACACGCCTTCGGCCTGTTTTCGTCCTCGGCTACCACTTCGGACGGGCTACGCCGCCCAAAGCCCCTGCCGGGCCTTTGTCGAACCTCACATTGCATTGGCAGGAAAATTGGTCGGAGAGAGAGGATTCGAACCTCCGGCCCCTACGTCCCGAACGTAGTGCTCTACCAGGCTGAGCTACTCTCCGAACCAGTGCGAAAGGGTTACCCCTCGCCTCGGGAGGCGCCCTTATAACGATGCCCCCCCGCCCCCGCAACCGGCCATCGCACCTCTTCCAAGGCCTTGGACCAGCGGCATTTTGGGCGGTTTGCGGGGCGGCCCGGCTGGCTTTATACGAGGTCCGCGCCGGTCAAACCGGCCACCACGCCGTTGGGGCGTCGCCAAGTGGTAAGGCACTGGATTTTGATTCCAGCATTCGAAGGTTCGATCCCTTCCGCCCCAGCCAGTTCTATTTCTCACCAGACGTGAAACGGGATTCACGACCCTTCAGGGCCGGCCGGCATCCGCGAGACGCTCGGCCGCGGGCTCGCTCCGCACCTGCTTGTCCGGCTGCGGCGCGAGCGCCGGAACGGGCAGCGTGCCGTTTATCGCGCGCTCGATGATCTCGGCTTCGTCGGGATAACGCGGCCGGTCCAGGGTCTTGAGGTAAAACGCCTTGCTCGGCAGCAGGTTGATCACCCGTTCCAGCGTCGGAAAAGAGGCCTCCGTCGTGCCAGGCGGAACGTCCTGGGGTGTGCGGGTCTGGATCGACTTGATGGTGGCGGCGCGGGTGGCGAGGAACGCCTCCTTGCGCGGCTCTTCCGCCGCGATGACAGCGACGGCGACGGGGTCTTCCGTATCCACCACATAGGCCGGCTTGGCCGTGACGCGGTAGGTAGCCGAAATCCCCGTCTTTTCGCCCGTCCGGGGATCAGGCATGCCATCGGCATTGCGCTTCAGCGCGTAGTAGAGCGCGATATGGTCTTCATGCTCGCGGATGCCCTGCTGGCCACCGTCCTGGGCGAAGGTGTTCTCGGTGTAGATTTCGCGCCAGTTGCGATAGCCGCCGATCAATCCCGTGGCGGTGCCGTCGGCCGCGATTTCCAGGCGAATCTTGCCCTTGCGGAAATCGGCATCGCCGGCGTGGTCATAGAACCAGGCAAGCCTGGGCGCATGCAGGGTCTCGACCTGCTGCGTTTCGACCACGCCATTGCGGACCCGGGCCTTCAGCCTTGTGTACTGCTCGGTCTTGACGATCCGGTAGGAAAAATCGGACGCAACATCGCCGCGGGCATTCTTGGTGATCCGGTCCGGCGAATAGCCGATCTCCACCACCGCATTGTCGTCATTCATCGGGTCGCCGTTGCCGGAGACCCGGATCACGACGGTGTAAAGCCCGCCCTGCATCTTGTCGTTGGCGCGCAGGTGCAAGGTGCCGTTGCCGTCGCCGCGCCAGGGCGCATCGCAGCCCCAGGCCCGGTAGAGCGCGTGATCGATGCCCTGCTCGCCGTCTTCGGCGACGAAGCCGCCGGTGGCGGCATTGTTGTCCAGGTTGAATCCGGTGGCGATCCTGCCCGTCACTTCGGGCTGGCCGGGATCTTCCGCCGCCCAGGGATTCACATAGGTCTCGATGCCGCGCTTCCAGGCGCGATAGGCAATGGCGCGATTCCAGATGTGAAACCGGGTGTTGTCGGGCGAGCGGACATGATCCAGCCCCGGCGGACGGGCGATGACCTCGATCTCATAGCGGCTGCGAAAGGGTTGGCGGATCGCCACCTCGGTATTCTTGTCATTGGCGAAATGGACGCTGCTGCCATGGCGGCAATCCGAGCCCGGCTCGATCTCGCCGGCCCTGGTGAAACCGGCGCGGCCGCCATAGCGGAAGGCGTATTCATAGGTGGCAACGACAAAGCCCCGCTCCCAGGGCGCAGCCGCCGCCGGGGAGGCCATGGCGGCCAGTGCGACGCCGGCGGCCGATGCGAGCAGAAAGCCTTTTTGCAGGTTCATGGGTCATCCCTTCCCAGCAGCCGCGACGGCGTTTTGGTCCATTATCTGCCGCCCGGCGGGAAAGTATAGAGCGGTTTCACGCCATGCGGGCCGTGGAGCCCCCGGTCAGTCCAGCGTCCGGCGGAAGCGCAGCAGCGCGATGGTGCCCATCACCAGGGTAAACAGCAGCAACGGCCAGATGTCGGGCCAGCATTCCGCCAGCCCGTTATCCTTCAGGAGGATGCCCCGGATGACGCGCAGGAAGTGGGTGGCCGGCAGCGCCTCGCCGATCCATTGCGCCCAGACCGGCATGCCCATGAAGGGAAAGGCGAAGCCTGACAGCAAAATCGCCGGCAGCAGGAAGAAGGTCGTCATCTGCATCGCCTGAAGCTGGTTCTGCGCCACCGTGGAAAAGACGTAGCCCACCGCCAGGTTGGCCACGACATAGATCGCCAGCGCCGCGCCCAGCAGCCCCAGCGAGCCGCTCATCGGCACATGGAACATGAAGCGGGCCAAGAGCAGGATGATGCCGCTTTGCACCGCGCCCACCGCGATATTGGGCGTGATCTTGCCCAGCATGATCTCCAGCGGCGTGGCGGGCATGGCGATCAGGTTTTCATAGGTGCCGCGTTCGCGCTCGCGCGTCAGCGCCAGGCAGGTCATCAGCACCATGGTCATGGTCAGGATGATCGCCAGCAGTCCTGGGACAATATTGTATTGCGTGTTGGATTCCGGATTGTAGAGCAGGTGCGACACGGTGTTGAACGGCGGCGGCCCCTGGGCGCGCACCGCCAGCGGCCCCACCAGATCGTCGCGCAAGGCGCTGGCCGCCAGCGTGTTGAAGGCCGCCAGCGCGAAAGAGCCGGCGGCCGGATCGGTGGCGTCGGCCTCGATCAGCAGGTCCGGCCTGCTCCCGCGCACGATGTCGCGCGAGAAGTTCGGCGGGATCTCCACCACGAACACCACCTCGCCCCGCTGCAAAAGCTGCCGCGCGGCCCTGGGATCATTGGTCTGCTGGACGATGTCGAAATAGCTGGAATTCTGCAGCGCCGCGACGATCGAGCGGGCGAACGGGCCCGGATCGTTGATCACGATGGCGGCGGGAAGATCCTTGGGATTGAGGTTGATGGCAAAGCCGAACATGAACAGCTGCATCAGCGGCACCACCACCACCATGCCCAGCGTCAGCCGGTCGCGGCGCATCTGCAGGAATTCCTTGACCAGGATCGCCCACACCCGGCGCAGCGAAAAGTTCATCGCGCGTCTTCCTGCAGATGGATGAAGACGTCTTCCAGGCTGGGCTTTGCTTCCGCAACCACCAGGTCGGCGCGAGCGCGATAGGGCGCGATCGTGTGTTCCAGCGCGGGGCGGTCGCGGCCGCTGACATGCAGGGCCGCTCCGAAGAAGCCGGCATAGGCCACGCCGGGCTTGCCGCGCAGGTCCTCGATCAGATGGCGGACGTCTTCGCCTTCGATGGTGAAGGTGGAAAGACCGGACTCCGCGATCACTTCGGCAACCGAGCCGCGCGTCACCAGCTTGCCGTTCAGGATATAGACGATGCGGTCGCAGCGTTCCGCCTCGTCCATGTAATGGGTGGAGACCAGCACGGTAAGGCCTTCGGCGCTCAGGGCATGGATTTCTTCCCAGAAATCGCGCCGCGCCTTGGGGTCGACGCCCGCGGTCGGCTCGTCCAGCAACAGCATCTGCGGGTCGTGCAGCATGCAGGCGGCCAAGGCCATGCGCTGCTTCCAGCCGCCGGACAATTGTCCCGCCAGCTGGTCCTGGCGCGCGGTCAGCCCCAGCCGCGCCAGCGTGGAATCCACCTTATGCCTGGGCTCTTCGACGCCATAGACCCGCGCCACGAATTCGAGGTTCTCGCGGATCGACAGGTCTTCCCAGAAGCTGAACTTCTGGGTCATGTAGCCGACCTGCCGCTTGATGGCTTCGGACTGGGTGCGGAAATCCAGCCCCAGGCAGGTGCCCTGGCCTTCATCGGCATGCAGCAGCCCGCACAGCATGCGGATGGTGGTGGTCTTGCCCGAACCGTTGGGGCCGAGAAAGCCCCAGACCTCGCCTTCGGGTATGGCGATGTCGACGTGATCCACCGCCACCTTCTTGCCGAAGCGCTTGGTCAGGCCTTTGACGTCTATGGCCAGATTGGTCACAGCGGGCGGACCGTCACCGGCTGTCCGGGATGGATGTCCAGCCCTTCGGGGCTGCGCGCTTCCAGCTTGAACACCAGCTTTTCGCGGTTTCCGACGCTGAAGATGACCGGCGGGGTGAATTCCACCTGGGCCGCGATGAAGGTGATGGTGGCAGTCATGTCCTTGCAGCCGTCACAGGCGATCCGCACCTTTTGGCCCAGGCGCAGGCGCGCCATCTGGCTCTGCGGCACGAAGAAGCGCGCATAGATATTGGCGGGCGGCAGGATCGAGACCACCGGCGTCGAAGCCGGGACATATTCGCCGGGGCGGAAGTAGATGTCCTGCACCGGGCCCGATGTCTGGGACACGATCTGGCGCTGCGACAGGCCGTAAGCGGCGCCGGAGACGCCCGCTTCCATCTGGCTGATCTGCGCCTGAAGCTGGGTGATGCGCGCCGCCGACTGGCGGGCATTGTTGCGGGCCAGATCGCGCTGGGTGGGCGTGCCCGCCCCGGCCCCGGCCAGCTTGTCCTGCCGCGCCAGCTCGGTGCGCGCATAGACCAGGTTGGCCTGTTCCTGCTGCAGCGAGGCGCGGGCCTGCGCCAGCGAGGCCTGCGCCTGGTCGCGGCTGGCCTGCTGCTGCGTGCTGTCAAGCACGAACAGAAGATCGCCGCGCCGTACGACCTGGCCGCGCTCCACTTTCAGATCCGTCACCCAGCCCGGCTGCGGCGCGGAAATCATGGCGCTGTCGCCTTCGCCATATCCCAGCCAGCCTTCATCCGGCGGCTTGCCGCAGGCACCCAGCAGAAGGAGGAAACAAAGTCCGAACCGCAGCGTCACTGTTTTGTTTCCTTCACGGCCAGGCCTTCGAGCAGGGTATCGACATGGGTCTGGATCAACCCGTCATAGTCGAAGGGCACGGTGTCGAACTTGCCGAAGATGGTGCGCCAGAAGACCATGATCAGGAACGGCGCCACGCACAGACGCGCGGCATGATGCAGCGGCACGTCGCGCAATTCGCCGCGCGCCACGCCGCGCGCAATCACGGTTTCGAAAAGGCCCAGGCCGCGGTCGATGATCTCGCGCCGCCAGAATTCCGCCAGTTCAGGAAAATTCCCCGCCTCGGACAGCAGCACGCGCGGCAGCACCACGCGGTCGCTGGTGGAAGCGAACTGTCCCATGGTGCCCAGGATGAACCGTAGCAGCTCGGCCGACGGTGCCTCCGACGCCTTGACCTGTTCCAGGATGGCGTCGATCCGCGCGCCGATGGACTGACGGGCCAGCGCCTTGAACACCGCTTCCTTGCTGTCGAAGTAGAGATAGATCGTGCCCTTGGTGATGCCGGCGCGCGCCGCGATGTCGTCCATCCGGGTGGCGGCGAAGCCCTTCTGCGCAAAACAGGCCAGCGCCGCCTCGAGGATTTCGGGGGCGCGTTCGTCCTTGCGGCGGTTCCAGCGCTGGGTTTTCATGGCGGCATTTAATAACTGACTGGTCAGTTATTTCAAGGTCTAAGATACCCTTGGAAATCAGCGGGTTAGACCAAGGGGCGCGGCGACGGCGGGCAGCAAGGCTTCTATTCTGGGCGCAAGTCGCAGCCCGCCAAGGATCGCCCCATGACCGCCTTCGCCGCCCCCATCGCGCTTCTCTTCGCCTCCAACATCTTCATGACCTTCGCCTGGTACGGCCAGTTGCGCTTCCCCAACGCCATCCTGTGGCAGGTGGTGCTGATCAGCTGGGGCATCGCCTTTTTCGAATATTGCCTGGCGGTGCCAGCCAACCGCATCGGCCATCAGGTCTATTCGGCCGCCCAGCTCAAGACCATGCAGGAGATCATCACCCTGTTGGTCTTCGCCGTCTTCTCGGTCCTGTATCTGGGCGAGACGCTGAAGTGGAATCATGCGGTGGCGTTCGCGTTCCTGTGCGGCGCGGCTTTCTTCTCATTCCACAAATGGAGCTAGACGGCCACGCTAGCGCTTCGGCGCCACCATCTTGGTGATGCGGGCGATATTGGTGTCGCCGGCATAGAGGTTGCCCGCGGCGTCGAACGACCAATAGCTGGCTTCCATGAACTCGCCCTCGCCGATCCCCATGCCGCGCCCGATGGCGCCCAGCACTTTGCCGTCCCGGTCGGTCTTGAGGAACTGTCCGTCCTGACCGCTGGCGTACCAGGGCTCGCCCTGCGCATCGAACTGGATGGCGCAGACCAGATTGGTCGTCTGGATCGTTTTGACGAACTTGCCGTCGGCGGTCAGCACGACGATCCGGTAATCCTCCCGGTCGCCGATCCACAGATTGCCCGTCCTGGGATCCACCGCAAAACCGTGTGCCGAATAGAATTTTCCCGGACCATGATTGTTGCCGAAATACTGGTTCTTGAAATTGCCGTTGCGGTCCAGATGAAGAATCCGCGAATTGCCCAGATTGTTGGCGGGATCGCCCGATCCCACATCGTTGGGGCTTTCATGGCCATGGCCCTGCGCGATGTAGATGTCGCCATTGGCGCCGAAATCCACCATCACCGGCTCCCACAACAGCCGCTGGCCTTTCGCCTCATCCCAGTCGCCGCGCTTGCCGCTGACACCGATGGTCTGCAGCAGCTTTCCGTCGGGGCTGATTTTCCTGGCGGTGGCCCAGCTGGTGTCCAGAATCCAGACATTGCCGTCGGCATCGGCCTTCATCCCATGCGCCTTGAGCATGTCGCCGGTTACCGCCTCCGGGACCGTCAATATCAGCTTCGCAGTGGCGTCGAACTTGAACAGCTTGGGCGTGCCGGGCGGCGTGCGCTGAAGCACCCAGAGATTGTTCGCCTTGTCGAGCGCGACCGCGACGGCGCCGCCCGCGCTGGTCGGCATATTGTAGGGATACTGATGGGTGTAGCCGAGATTTTCCTGGTAGGTGACGCGCAAAACCGAGGTGCGCGCGGGACCGGCCGGGTTGGCGCAAATGATCGAGCGCTCGCAATAGGGCACGGGATTGGCACGCGCCGGGCCCCGCGCGGGCCTGCGCTCCAGAACCGTCACCTTGCCGCCGGGCGCGACCGATGTCGGCCCGGTCAGCGTATAGGAACCTCGTATGAACCAGGCCGGCATGCCATCCCGGGCGGGGCTGCTGGTCGTCGCATAGTCCACGGGCGGCGCGCCCTTGGCGGGTTGCGCGCCTGCATGGGCGATGGTCAGAAACATGCCGGCGACGGCGACTGAGGCGACAAGAACGGGCCTGCCCACTGTGACTCTCCTGTGTTTTTGTTATGGAAGAGCGATGCGCCGCGATGAACCCTCGCGGACATGATGGAAAAGTACAGGATAGCTTTGCACCCCGCAACCGGCGTGGGCAGCACGCCTCAAGCGAAATCAACCTGCCGTCATCGCCTCACCTATTTTCCATTCGGCAATGGGAGTAGGCTGACGGCCGGCTTGAAGGGGGATTGTCATGCGGGCATTGGCAGGCGCGGCACTGAGCGCCATTCTGATTCTGCCGGCGGCGGCGCAGCCCCGCCCAGACCAGCTCAAATTCCGCGAGATTTACAAGGAGCTGGTCGAGGCCAACACCACGCTGTCCGCGGGAAGCTGCACCCTGGCGGCGCAAAGGATGGGCGCGCGGCTGAAGGCGGCGGGCTTTGCCAATAGCGACCTGCATTACTTCGCCGTTCCCGAGAATCCCAAGGAAGGCGGGCTGGTCGCCATCTATCCCGGCAGCGATCCCCAGGCCAAGGCGGTGCTGCTGCTCGCCCATGTCGATGTGGTCGAAGCCAGGCGCGAGGACTGGACCCGTGATCCCTTCACACTGATCGAGCAAGGCGGCTTTTTCTACGGCCGCGGCACCGCCGACATGAAGGGCCAGGCCGCCGTGTGGGTGGACATGCTGATCCGCTTCAAGCAGGAAAAATACGTGCCGCGCCGTACGCTCAAACTCGCTTTGACCTGCGGCGAGGAAACCTCCGATGCCTTCAATGGCGCGAAATGGCTGGCGCAAAACCGCCGTCCGTTGATCGATGCAGGCATCGCCCTGAACGAAGGCGGCGGCGGCCGGCTGGATCCGTCGGGCAAGCGGCTGCTTCTCACCATCCAGGCGGGCGAGAAGCATTTCCAGAACTACCGGCTGGAAGTGACCAATATCGGCGGCCATTCCTCCCGCCCCACGCCCAACAACGCGATCTATCGCCTCGCACAGGGACTGACCCGGATCAGCGCCTATCAGTTTCCGGTGACGACGAACGAGGCAACGCGCGCCTTCTTCGCCGCCATGGGCCCGCAGGTGGGCGGCAAGATGGGCGCGGCGATGACCACGTTTGCGAAAAACCCGACCGATGCGCAGGTCGCCGCGACCCTCGCCGCCGATCCCAGCCATAACGCGATCCTGCGCACCACCTGCGTCGCCACCCTGCTGGAGGCCGGCCATGCCAACAACGCCCTGCCGCAGCGGGCGCGCGCCAATATCAACTGCCGCATCTTCCCCGGCACCAGCGTGGAGCAGGTGCGGTTGAAGCTGGCCCAGCTGGTAGCGGACCCCCAGGTCAAGGTGACGACCCTGGAGAAGCGCAACGAAGTGGCCAAGCCGCCGCCCTTGACGCCCGAGGTGATGGGGCCGGTCAAAGCCGCCGCCGCGAAAATCTGGCCGGGCGTGCCGGTCGCCCCCGTGATGCTGGCGGGCGCCACCGATGCCACCTTTCTCAATCCGGTGGGGATTCCCACCTATGGCATCACCGGCATATTCGGCGAACATGACGGCAATGGCGCGCATGGGCTGAACGAACGCATCCGGGTGCGCTCGCTCTATGAAGGCCGCGATTTCCTCACCGAAGTGGTCAGGACTTACGCCAACCAGAAATGATGGTTCTCATGCGTATGATTGTGGGCGCGGCGATGGCCGCGCTGCTCGCTTTTCCGGCAGCTGCGCAAAATGTGCGACCCGATCAGGCACAGTATCGCGCCGTCTTCCAGGAACTGGTGGAAACCAACACCACCCTGGCATCGGGAAGCTGCACCCTGGCGGCGGAAAAGATGGCGGCGCGGCTGCGCGGCGCGGGCTTTCCCGCTTCCGACCTGCATCTGATCGTGACCCCGGCCAACCCGAAGGAAGGAAGTCTTGTCGCGGTGCTGCCGGGCAGCGATCCCAAGGCCAGGGCGGTGCTGCTGCTGGCGCATCTGGACGTGGTGGAAGCCAAGCGCGAGGACTGGAGCCGTGATCCCTTCAGATTCATCGAGGAAGACGGCTATTTCTACGGACGCGGCACCGCCGACGACAAGGCCCAGGCCGCCATCTGGGTCGACATGCTGGCCCGCCTCAAGACAGAGGGCTTCCAGCCGCGCCGCACGCTGAAGATGGCGCTGACATGCGGCGAGGAAGGCGCGCCTTTCAACGGCGCCCGTCACCTGGTGAACGAACACCGGGCGCTGATCGACGCCGAGTTCGCCCTGAACGAAGGCGGCTGGGGCCGCATCGACGAAAGCGGCAAGCGCATCTATGTCGGCATCAATGCCGGCGAAAAGACCCCGGTGAACTACAAGCTGGAAGTGACCAATCCCGGCGGTCATTCCATGCGCCCGGTGAAGGACAATGCCATCACCCGGCTGGCGGCGGGTCTTGTGAAAATCGGGGCGCATGACTTTCCGGTGCAGACCACCGATTCCAGCCTGGGCTTTTTCGCCAAGATGGGACCGCAGCTGGGCGGCGCGATGGGCGCGGCGATGACCGCCTTCGCGAAGAATCCCAAGGACATGCAGGCCGCCGCGATCATCGCCGGCGATCCCGCCTACAACGCCATGCTGCGCACCACCTGCGTCGCGACCCTCTTGGAGGCGGGCCATGCCAACAACGCCCTGCCCCAGCGCGCCGGCGCCAACGTCAATTGCCGCATCTTTCCCGGCGGCACTCCCGAACAGGTCGGCGCGCAGCTTTCCGAACTGATGGGCGATCCGCAGATCAAGGTCACGACCACCAAGGGCCGCAATGCCGGCGGCGCGGCGCCGCCGCTCACCGACCCCGTGATGAAGCCCATCATTGCGGCGGCGGCCCGGCGCTGGCCGGGCGTGCCGGTGGTGCCCATGCTGGAAATCGGCGCCACCGACGCCTCCTATCTCACCCCGGCAGGCATTCCCACCTATGGCTTTACCGGTATCTTCTTCGAACCCGATGGCAGCCGTTTGCACGGCTTGAACGAACGGGTGCGCGTGCGCGCGGTGTATGAGGGCCGCGACCTGATCACCGAAGTGGTGCGGGATTACGTGAAGTAGCTAATGCAACTTCAGGCGTGGCCGGATGATGTGATTGACATGGCCGACCACGATCAGCGCCACGCCTTTCAGCCAGCCATGAATGGCGATCAGGTGCATGCGGTAGAGCGAGACATAGACGAAGCGCGCCAGCCGGCCCTCGATCGCCATGCGTCCGCCGATCAGGTTGCCCATCAGCGAGCCCACGGTAGAGAAATGGCTCAGCGACACCAGCGAGCCGTGATCCTTGTAGACGAAGCTCTTTAAAGGCCGTCCCTTAATCAGCGCGCAGATATTGCGAAAGGCGGTGGTGGCCATCTGGTGCGCCGACTGGGCGCGCGGCGGCACCGGGCGGATCGCGCCTTCGGGCAGGAAATAGGCGCAGTCCCCGATGGCGAAGATGCGCTCGTCGCGCGTCGTCTGCAGCGTCGGCGTCACCACCAGCTGGTTGGCGCGGGTGGTTTCCAGCCCGGCCACGTCTTTCAGAATATCTGGTCCCTTGACGCCCGCGGCCCATACCCGCAGGTCGGCGGCGATGAACTCACCGCCCTTGGTGAGCATGCCGTCGCTGGTGGCTTCCACGACCGCCGTGTTGGTCAGCACCCGCACGCCCAGCGCTTCCAGTTCCTTGTGCGCCGCTGCGGCAAGTGTTTCGGGCAGCGCCGGCAGGATGCGCGGCCCCGCCTCGATCAGCGTCACCTTCAGCCGGCTTTCGTCAAACACTTCCAGCCCGTAATGGCGCAGTTCGGAGGCCGAATTGTACAGCTCCGCCGCCAGCTCGACGCCGGTGGCGCCGCCGCCGACAATGTCCACCCGCACATACACGTCCGCGGATGGATCGGCCTGCAAGGTGCGCGACACGCGCAGGCAATGGTCCAGCAGCTTGGAGCGGAAGCGGTCGGCCTGCAGCCGGCTGTCCAGGAAGATGCAATGCTCGGCCACACCCCTGGTGCCGAAATCGTTGCTGACCGATCCCACCGCCAGCACCAGGTAATCGTAGCGGATGCGGTGGCTGCCCATGATCTCGCGGCCATCCTCGCCCTTGATCGGCGCGATCAGCAGGTGCCGCGTGTCGCGGTCGATGCCCTCCATCGCGCCATAGAAGAAGCGGTAGCCCCAGGCATGGCCATGGCTGCGATAGCCGACCTCGTCCAGATTGGCGTCCAGCGAACCGGCCGCCACTTCGTGCAGCAGGGGCTTCCAGATATGGGTGCGGTTCTTTTCGACCAGGATGATGTCGAACTTTTCGCGCCCAAGCTTGCCGCCCAGCCTTGTCGCCAGTTCCAGCCCGCCGGCGCCGCCACCAACAACCACAATCTGGGTTTTGCGCGGCTTGGTCATCGCTTCGCTCATGCGCCGACAAATAGCACATTATCTGTTTGCGGCCATCGTTACGGCTTTCCAGACAGGGCATTTTGCGTCAGTTTGCCCGCCGAAACCGCCAGCGAGCAGCCGCCATGACCGATACGCGCATCAGCCTTGAGAAGGCCAACACCATCATCACGGCGACCTTCGCCAAGGGCAAGGAAGCGGGCATGAAGCCGCTGTCCTGCGTGGTGACCGATGCGGGCGGCCATGTCATCGCCTTCCAGCGCCAGGACGGCACCAGTTCGCTGCGGCTGGACATTGCCCGCGCCAAGGCGGCCGGGGCGCTGTCCATCGGCGTCTCCTCGCGCAAGCTGGGCGAGATGGCGGCGGAACGTCCCGCATTCGTCGGCGCGCTGGCACATCTGGCGCCGGGCGGCCTGCTGCCGGTGGCGGGCGGGGTGATCGTCAAGGGCGCCGACGGCTATCCGATCGGGGCGGTGGGCGTGACGGGCGACACATCCGACAATGACGAGATCGCTGCCCTGGCCGGCATCGCCGCGGCGGGACTTACCCCTCAGTAGGGCAACACAGTAATCAGGTGGCGTTGCGCAGGATCACGCGCGAGAAGCGGACTTCCCAGAACTGCTTGGGCTGGCCTTCGCCGGCCGTGCCGGGATAGCCCACCACCGCGAACATGAAGATTTCGCCGGTGGGCACGCCCTTGGCATTCACCTCGTTGCGATAGGACATGGCGCTGGCGATGCCATCGCCCATCGGCCGCTCGGTCGAGGCGCCGTCCACCAGCCTGTTACCCTTGGCGGCGACGAACTTGTCCGCCATCGCATTGAGCGCCTGGGTCGAGAAGGGCGTCAGCACGGCATGGCGAATGGTGCAGGCGTGATAGGGCGGCCGCTCGGCCGTCAGCACATAGCGGCCACCCTCGCCCTGGATCAGCCAACCCTCGCCGCCCGCCTTGCTGCGCACGAACAGGCTGGCCTCCTCGGACGACAGCTTCGTCAGCTTGTTGTCGGTGGTCGCGGTCGCCACCGCCGCATCATCGGGAAACCGGTCCAGGCAATAGGACGAGAACAGACGGATGAACTCGTCGGACGGGGTCGCGCCGGGCGCGGCCTCCTGCGCGCGGCCGCCGCTGCTTACCAGCAGCAGCAGTCCGCAGCAGAAGGCGGCTAATTTCACGCGGTGACCTGTTCGGTGACCTGCAAGCGGCGGTTGGGGTTCACGAAGAACCAGGCGAACATGCAGACGAAGCACATGCCTGCCGCGACATAGAAGGCGGTTTCCCAACCATAATAGGTGGCAAGCCAAGGCGTCAGCGAAGCCGTCGTCGCGCCCGCGATCTGTCCGCCCATATTGATCATGCCCGACACCACCCCGGTGAACGGCCCGCCATAATCGGCCGCAACCGCCCAATAGGTCGCCTGGCCCAGATAGAGCACGCCCGCGCCGCCCGCCAGCACCAGCACGGCGACGGTCGTGTCCTGCGCCTGGCTGCCGATCACCAGGAACACGCCTGCCGCGAACAGCGTGGCCGCGCCAAACAGGCTGCGGCCGACATACTGGCCATAATGCTTGACCAGCCAGTCGCTGATGACGCCGCCCAAAAGGCAGCAGAGCGTCATGGCGATGAAGGGCAGCGTGCCCAACAGCGCGCTGCTCTTGAGGTCCAGGCCGCGACCGTCGCGCAAGTAAATGAAGAACCAGGTGTGGAAGATGAAGGCGACATAGCAGAAGGCAAGATAGGCGATTGCCGTCCCGATCACATCGATGCTGGTGAAGATGCGCAGCCACGGCACCTTGCCGATCGGGCCTTCGATCTTGACCGGCTGGCCGGCGGCGATATGCGCCTTTTCTTCCGCCGTGACGCTGGGATGCTCGGCCGGCGTGTCGCGGGCCACGTACCACCAGATCGCGGCCACGATCAGGCCGATGACGGCGGAGAAATAGAAGACTTCATGCCAGCCCGAAAAAGCGATGATCGCCGCCACCACCGGCGGGGCGGTGCCCGAGCCGAAGCCGACGCCGCCGAACACCCAGCCATTGGCCTTGCCGCGCTCGTGGCTTGGAAACCAGGCGGCGATAAACTGGTTGGTCGAGGGGTAAGCGACGGCTTCGCCCAGGCCCAGAACGAAGCGCACCGCGATCAGCATCCACAGCGCGCCGCCCGCGGTCGGCGGGACCAGCGCGGTGATGACGGACAGCACGCTCCACCAGATCAGGCCATAGGTCAGCGTGCGGCGCGGACCCAGCTTGCCCACCACCCAGCCGGCGGGAATCTGGAAGGCGGCATAGCCCAGCAGGAAGGCGGAGAAGACCCAGCCCAGCTGGATCTTGTCGATGCCATAGTCCTGGGCGAGATAGGGACCGGCGATGGAGATGTTGCTGCGGTCGAGATAGACCACCGCGCTGACCAGGAAGATCAGCATGATCAGCAGGTAACGGACCTTGTTCGTCATCATTTCCGGCAAACCCCCACAATGTTTTCGCTGGCGTCAGGCCGCGGCCCGTTGCGGGGGAGCAAACCCTAGTTCGCGGCTTTCGTCAAAGCAGGGCCAACCGGGTCAGTGTGCGCCGCAAAAGAACGCGCAAGGCGGACGCACTGGAAACAAATCCACCGATCCCGCATGATGGTCGCCGCTTTTGAATATTTGTCACAGGAAGAAAATGCCCAGGAAACTTGACGGAAAAACCGCGCTGATCACCGGCGCCGCGGCGGGCATCGGCCGCGCCACGGCCGAACTGTTCGCCGCCGAGGGCGCCAGGCTGATCGTCACCGACCGCGATGTGAAAGGCCTGGATGGCCTTGCGGGCGACAAGCTTCCGCTCGACGTCACCGATGCCGCCGCCATCAAGGCGCTGGCCGCGGATGTCGGCCGCCTGGACATCCTGTTCAACTGCGCCGGTTTCGTGGAGAACGGCACCATCCTGGATAATGACGATGCCCAGTGGGAGAAGTCGTTCGACATCAATGTTTTTGCCATGGCCCGGATGATCAAGGCCTTCCTGCCCGCCATGATCGAAGGCGGCGGCGGATCGATCATCAACGTCGCCTCGGTGGCCGGCTCGATCAAGGGCGTGCCCAACCGCTGCGTCTATGGCGCCAGCAAGGCCGCGGTGATCGGCCTGACAAAATCCGTGGCAATCGATTTCGTCACCAAGGGCATCCGCTGCAACAGCGTCTGTCCCGGCACGGTGGACTCGCCGTCGCTGCAGCAGCGGCTGAAGGATACCGGCGACTATGAAGCCGCCCGCAAGGCCTTCACCGCCCGCCAGCCCATGGGCCGGCTGGGCACCGCCGAGGAGATCGCCAGCATCGTGCTGTGGCTTGCCAGCGACGATTCGGTGTTCGCCACCGGGCAGAACTTCATCGTCGATGGCGGAATAACCATCTAGATGCGCGACCTGCTGGCGATGTTCGTGACGGTGTTCCTGGCCGAGTTCGGCGACAAGACCCAGCTTGCCACTGTGCTGTTCGCCTCCGAGCGCAAACTGTCGCCCTGGGCAGTGTTCGCGGCCTGCGGCGGTGCGCTGCTGCTCAGCGCCGCCATCGCCACTTTTTTCGGAACCGTCGCCAGCCGCTATCTGTCGGGCGTGCCGTTCAAGCTGATCGCCGGGATCGGCTTCATCCTGATCGGATGCTGGACAGTGGCGCAGTATTACCGGGGCGCCTAGGCGCGGAAGCGTGCGTCGAGGCGGATAATCATTTCTTCGGGCGTGAAGCCCAGTGCGTCCAGCCGCCCCGAACGCGCGAACAGCGCCAGTCCCGACAGCGCGGCTGCCAGCAGCAACACATCGCGCTGGCCTTCGCGGCCCGTGGTGGACAGGCCGCTGGCATCGGACAGCGCCTTCAGCGCCGCGATCAGCCTGCCATTGAACAATCGCTCGGCATCACCGCCCTGTGCGCCGGGCAAGGCGGCAGACGCCGCCGCCATGGTTTCGGCGCTGCGCAGGATATCCAGTGCCGCCGTACCGGCGCCCGCAAGACCGCCGGATGCGGGCGCATCGCGCATGGCGCGCGCCAGCGAGGAGAGATCCTCCGCCGCCAAGGCCAGCAGCAATTCATCCTTGTTGCGGAAATAGCCGTAGAGCGCGGCCGGGGCGAAACCGGCTTCCGCCGCCACGCCGCGCAGGGACAGATCGCGGGCACCGTCGCGTGTCGCCACCCGGCGCGCCGCTTCCAGAATGGCTGTCCGGGACGCCGCCTTGGACGCCTGACGCCGTTGCGTGGGAATGCGAACTGCCGCCTCAGCCATGGCGGAATCATAAGTGATTCGCCGGGAACCACGCATGGTGGAAGGGACGAATAATCCGGCCCCGGCGCGGCAAAAGGAATCAGAGCCTGTTAGTTCGGGGGCTGCCGGGCGGCGGTGATGGCGCCGTTGACCTGGTCACCAACCCGCTCCTGCGCCTTGCGGCTGGCGGCGATCTTGAGCCGGGCGCTGGTCTCGATCATCGGCTCGAAGGGCATGCCGCTGGTCGCGGCCAGTAGCTTGGCGGCCTCGACCTCTTTGAGCAGGCAATCCTGATAGAGGCTGGACTGGGCGATGAAATTGCGGGCATCGGCCAGCGCGGCGCGCATCCGGTCGGCGCTCGGCGTACTATCCAGTTTGGCCGGCACCGGCGGCTCGGTGCAGGCGCCCTGCGCCGCCGCCGCGCTGGCGCTGCCGATCAGGATCGCAAAGGCAATGACACAGCGCACGCGAACACCCTCGTTGAAGGCATGATTGTCTCATATCGGGGGGTGTCGAACCAGCCGGATCCGTGAACCGATTTGGTACGGAAATGCGCGGAAAAATGCCGCAAAAGCGTCAGACAAGCGACACGTTCGCAACAGTCAGGCCGATGCGCTTTCCAGCTTCGGCTCGGCTTCGTGCAACCGAAACCAGCGGTCGGCGAAACGCACCAGCAGCGCGACAATCATCAGCGACAGACTGATATCATAGAAGGCATCGGGACGATGCGGGCCGGAGATGCGCGCCAGCGCCATCACCGAATAACAGGACCAGAAATAGATGAAGGCCATGCCCAGCATGGCGCGGCGGGTACGTTCGCCGATCAGCGTCTTGCCGCCCAGATTTCCATTTTGGCGCCTGAGCGGCGCGGCGGTAAGCGCCATCACCGCAACCACCGTGGCGCCAAACATCACCATCAGCGTGGCGCCGCCGGAGGGCTGGATGACATTGGGCAGGAATACCGACAGCAGGTAGACGCCGTAGCTGGCGCAAAAGCCCCAGATCAGCTTGGGGCCCAGGCTTTCCGGCCAGGTGAAACTGGTGAAGAAACGGGCGGCCAGGCGGCCGATCGGCTCGGCAACCATGGCGGCGAAGAAGACGAAGAAGGTATAGCGCCAGGCCCATTGGCTGCCCAGGCGAAAGCCGTTTTCCGCAAAGCCCCGCATCAGGATCGCGCTCAGCACCACCGCGACCGCGACCAGCGCGATAGCCGATACCAGGGGCGCCAGACCAACGCGCAACCGGGGAACCTTGCCGGAACCGAACATGGCGTGATTGTCGAGCGCGACCATTGAAACCCACCTACCTACTCGTGGGATGCAACGCACAATGGGGCGAAAAGATGCCTTATTCCGGCGTCAAAGCGACGGCAAACCCGTCCACCGGCTGATTGGCTTCATGGCGTGGCGCCGCCGCTACCAAACCGGCCACCGACAGGCCGGCAGCCTCAGCGGTGGCGCGCAGATAGGCGTCGCTGTGCCGCCAGCGCCGCTTGGGTCCCAGTTCAAAACCGTTGCCGGACGCCGCCTCAGTGGTGAACAGGAAATAACCATCCGGACCCAGCCGCTTGCGCGCGCCCTCGAATACAGCACGCAGGTCACCCAGATAGACCAGCGTGTCGGCCGCCAGGATCAGGTCATAGGCCGGGCCCGGCGCCGCCAGCGCGCTTTCCAGATCGGCAACCGCCAGATCGTCATAGATGCGCCGCGCCCGCGCCTTCTCGATCATGGCGGGTGACAGATCGACGCCATCCAGTCGCGCCGCCAGCGGCTTGAAGGCCTGCCCCGCCAGCCCGGTGCCGCAGCCCAGATCCAGGATGGAGAGCCGTTCGCGCCCCGGCATCACCATCGCCGCCAGCTCCAGCAGGATTTGCGGCGCGGCATAGGACAACTGCCCAAGCATACGGACGTCGTAATCGGCGGAGAACTGGTCGAACAGGTGACGCACATATCCGGCGTCCGAGCGCGGCGCTGCTTTTATGCTTTGCGCCGCAGCGATCATCGCTTCGACTTCTGACGACGGTTCCAGCTCGCGCAAGCTCTCCAGCGCCCTGTCGGCTTCTCCCGCCTTCAGCCAGGCAACCGCGACCAGTTCACGGGCGCGCGGCAGGTTCGGATCGATGCGCAACGCCCGCTGCAACTCGGCGATGGCCGTGGGCAGCAGGTCCGCCGCCAGCAGCGCTTCGCCCAGCGCCAGCACCGCGGGCGCGACATTGGGATTGAGCGAGACCGCTTCGCGCGCCTCTTCCAGCGCGCTCCTGATATCGCCAACCGCCAGCAGGGCCTTGATCAAAGTCAGCCGCGCCAGGAGCCCCCCGCGGCCACTCCCCAGCCGCGCGCGCAAATCCCGCGCGGCTTCATGCGCCTTGCCCGCAGCGATCAACGCTTCGGCAGCCTCGATGGGATCACCGTCAAGCAAGGAGACAAAGGCCGTTGTTGAGAACAACCGTGCCCGGCCGCTCTTTCACCGAAGCCCGGTAGGAAATCGTGCCGCCGTCCTGCCACAGCTCCACCACCAGCGTCTCGCCGGGAAATACCGGCTTGGAGAAGCGCACATCGAACTGCTTGATCCGCTCGGGCTGATAGTCCGCCAGCGCCCCCAGCACCGCGCGGCAGGCGGTGCCATAGGAACACAGCCCGTGCAGGATAGGGCAGGGAAAGCCGACCATCTTGGCGAAGGCCGGATCGCGGTGCAGCGGATTGCGGTCGCCCGACAGGGCATAGAGAAACGCCTGGTCGGGACGGGTGTCGCATTCCTTCACCAGGTCGGGCGCGCGGTCGGGAATCTCATGCGGCTGCGGTCCGCCCTGCGGCTTGCCGCCGAACCCGCCATCGCCGCGCGCGAAGATGGATGTCACAATGGTAAACAGCTTGTCGCCCGTGCCCGCCTCACGGCTGACCCGCTCCTGGATCAGCACCGCACCCTTGCCCTCGCCCTTGTCCAGGATGTCGAGGGTGCGTTCGTCCGACACCAGCTCGCATCTGGGCGGCAGCGGCTTGTGGAAGGTGATGCGCCGCTCGCCGTCCACCACCATCATGAAATTGATGTTCGACTTTTGCGGCATGCGCTGCTGCTGCGGTGGCGCTTCCCCGCGATTGATGACGCTGGCGAAAGTCGGCACCACCTTCAGCCCGTTATTCTCATAGACGAAGGGGAGTTCCTTTTCGTCCAGCGGATCGCGGCCCATGCCCACGCCAAGAGCGTAAAGCATCACGTCTTTTTCGTCGTAACGCGACACCAGTCCGCTCGCGCCCGACTGCATCATGTCGTCATAATCAATCGCCATGACGTCGTTCCTGAAATCCTCTGGCGGCAATCTAGTCGCTGTGGTCTGCTGGCGCCATGGTCATGCCCGCCCCCGCTTCCTCGCCCTCCTCCTACGCGCAGCCCCCACGCAGGCGGAACGGCTGCCTGTGGGGCTGCCTGATCGCGATGCTGCTGATGGCAACGCCCTTTGTTCTGGCGGGCGGTTATGGCGCCTGGTTTTTATGGGACGGTTACAAGCGCGATCCCGTGCTGCGGCTGGTGGGCGAGCTGGTGCGCGAGGACGGCATGGCGCAGCAGGTGCTGGGCCATGGCGCGGTGATCACCGGCGTGGAGGGCAATTATTTTTCCTGGATGCCGGGCCGGGCCGACAACGCCTATGTGGTGACGCTGGAGGGCCCCAAGGGCGAGGGCCGGCTTGCGGTAAGCGGCCATAGCGGCGCCGGCGGCACGAAGATCGACAGCGCCATCCTGACCGGACCGGACGGTCAGCGTTACGACCTCCTCAAACGACAAAGGCTGCCGGACGATGGCAGCCGCGTCATCGACAACTCGATCTGACCATCCCCTAGCCGCGTGACCGCAAGCCCGCTAGCCTTGGTTCCAACAAGAACACAGGCGGGGAATAGCATGCGGTATGTCTGGATGGTGCTGGCGCTGACGTTCGCCGCGCCGGTAGCGGCACAGGATTTTCACGTCGATCCCACCTTCCTGCATCGCCAGTTGCCACAGATCATACCCGGCAAGGCCGCATTCAGCAGCGCCGCAGCCACCTGGCGCCCGATGTTCGGCGAAGGCGACGCCAATTCCGGCATCCTCAAGGGCGTATCGCGCTTCGGCGAACTGACCGTGGCCGCAAAAGGCAGCAGCGCCAGCGTCAAGCACATCAGCGAAGAAAATGTGATCGTCATCCGCGAAGGCGAAGGCAGCATCGTGTATGGCGGCCGGGTCAATCCGGTGAAGGCCGACGACTTTGTCTATATTCCGCCGGGCGTGGAATTTTCCTTCCAAGGCGGCGCAAAGCCGCTGAAGGCGATCATCACCGGCTTCAGGATTCCCGCAGGCACCAAGATCCAGATGCCGGACAAAATGCCGGTCGCCAATATTGCCGACGTCAAACTCACCGAGGTTGCCGGCCATCCCAACTCGGCGCGTTATCGCCTGCTGATGGGCGATACCAGGAGCAAGCGCGACCGGCTGGCGGTGGCACACACCATGGTCAGCCTTTATATCCTGGAGCTGGCCCCCGGCGGCACCAACGCGCCGCATCACCATGAGCTGCAGGAGGAAATCTATCTGGTGCTGGACGGTACCGGCGAGATGGTGGCGGGCAGCGGCATCAACGGCATCGAGGGCAAGTACCCGGCCAAGCCTGGCGACGCCTATTTCTACCGGGCCAACGCCACGGTGGGATTCTACAACGCCAAGGACAGGCCGGCCCGCATCTTGGCGCTGCGCAACACCGCGCCGCTGGGCATCGGCCTGCGCGACCGCTGAGGAGGCACACATGCAACGCCGCGACTTCCTGAAATACGCCGCCGCCCTGCCCGCAAGCGCCCTGTTCGCGCCGCTGAACGCGTTTGCCCAGTCCACGCGCGGCCTGGTCAAGATCACCGGTATCAAGGCGATCGGGCTCAGGGATCCGGGCAGCACCACGATCAAGCAGCAATCGCTGATCCGCATCGATACCGATGCCGGCATCAGCGGCTATGGCGAATGCGGCGCCGACGGCCCGGTCGCCCGCCGCGTCATCGCCAATTACAATGGCGAAGGGCGGCTGCCGCATCTGGGACTGATCGGCAAGGATCCGCTGGCGATCCAGGTCCACTTCCACAACATGTTCTATGCCTATGAGCAGCGCGACCGCGCCATCCGGGTGCTGAGCGGCATCGACATGGCGCTGTGGGACCTGGCGGGCAAGCTGCTGAACCAGCCGGTGTCCAAGCTGCTCGGCGGCAATTTCCGCGACGAGATCGACCTGTATTCCCACGCGCCCGGCGGAGACTATCTCGACAAGGGCGCCTGGCGCGCCCGCGCCGCCGAGATGAAAGCCGATCCGCACGGCTTCCGGGCCTTCAAGGTCGACACCCACCATGTGCTGGGCGTGCCGATGCAGCAATACACGCCGACCTTGGGCCCGCAGGATTTCCGCAAAATGGAACGGGCCTATGCGCTGGCCCGCGAAGCGTTGGGCGACGACATCGACATACTGGCCCACTGCCATTGCGAGTTCGACGTACCCAGCGCCATCGGCATCGCGCGGGCCATCGAACCGATCAAGCCGATCTATTTCGAGGACGCGCTGCAACCCGGCTGGTCCGAGGGGTGGAACGCGCTGCGCCGCGCCACCACCGTGCCCCTGATGACGGGCGAGAATATGGAGCTGGCGGAATGGGCCATCCCCTTCCTGGAGAACCAGGCGGTGGACATCTTCCAGCCCGACATCATCAATTCGGGCGGCATCTCCGGCACCAAGATGATCGCCGATACCGCCGCGCGCTGGCGCATACCCATCGCCCTGCACAATGTCAGCGGACTGTTCCTGAATCTCGCCTCGCAACAGCTTGCGGCGGCGCTGTTCAACTGCCCGCGCATCGAATGTTCGCGGGGCGCCACCAGGCTGAAATGGGCCAAGGTCAATCCGCTGGTGGTGAAGAACGGCAAGATGCAGGTGCTGGCCCTGCCGGGCCTGGGCGCCGAACCCGATCCGGACTTTGTCCGCGCCAGCATGGCGCCGGGCGAAAGCTGGTGGGGCTAATTCAGGTCACGACCAGCGTGCTGGGGATTGGCATGCCCGGGCCTTCGCTCATGACGTGGGTGAGCGGGATGCCGTTCTTGTCGATGCAGGCGCGCGCCGCGTCATAGCCTTCCTGGATGGCCTGGTCGAACTTCTTCCATTCGCGCAGGCCGATATCGGGCATGGGCGGCTCGATCAGGTAATCGCACTGCTCGCGCACCACTCGGCGCTGGGCCTCCGAGCCGACCGTGCCCGAACGCATCAGGATGGAAATGATGCTGGGATTGCCGCGGAAATTCTGGCCGATCAGCCACCACCAGGGCCGCTCGCCATAGCGCGAATCCTGCGCTTGCAGATCGACTTCGCCGGTGACGTCGCAGGCGATGATGGGCCCCGCATCCATCGCCTGTTCGCGCATCACGTCCACCGGCAGGTTGTTCATCACCCCGCCATCGACCAAAAGATGGCCGTGATGGGTGACGGGCGGCAGGATGCCCGGCAGCGCCACGCTGGCGCGCAGGGCCCGCCACAGCGTGCCTTCGCGGTGGATGTGGATGCGGCCCGTCGTGAGGTCCGACGATACGGCAAAAAAGGGCAGCGGCAGTTCCTCGATGCAGATCTCGCCGAAATGCTCGCGCAGCTTGGCCGAAACCTTCTTGCCGCGCACCAGCGCGATCAGCGGCAGGGTGAAGTCGGACAGCGGATTGTCGTTGACGAACACCGCGCGCATGCGTTCGCGCAGTTCCTCCAGCCCCCATTCATGGGCCAGGCCAGCCGCGATGATGGCGCCCATCGAGGTGCCGCCCAGTTGATCGAACGGCACGCCCGCTTCCTGCAGTGCCCGGATAATGCCGATATGGGCAAAGCCCCGCGCGCCGCCGCCCGCCAGCACCAGCCCCACCGCGCGACCGGCAATGAAGCGCGCCACCCGCGCGATGTCGGCGGCATGGCCGGCGCGCAGATGGTAATGATTGGAAAAAAGTCCGCTGCGGGTTGTGAAATGCTCGGGCAGTACGGCGGAGGCGCCGTCGGGATGCAGCAGCAGCAGTTCGGGCGGGCCGGAGGCACGCGCCTTGAAGGCGGGAAGGTCGAGCGGCGCCAGCGGCAGCGAACGATCGGCCCGCGCCAGCAGGAATATGCGGTCGGCCTGGCGCAGGCACTGGTTGGTCCAGGAGCTTTCCGGCGCATCGCCGCGATAGAACACCACGTCATGGGTGGCTTCGAAGGTATTGAACCATTCCGCCGTCTGTTCGGAGGCCGCGATATCCAGCACCGCCGCCCTGGTGCCCATCTTGCCCAGCGCCTGCGCCAGGCGGTGGGCGATGGGGGCTTCGGCCAGACCTTCCTGCAGCGGCACGATGGCGAAGGTCTTGGGCCGGGGCTTGTCGCGGCCGCGGTTGGCGTCCTTCAGGCGCTTCACCAGCATCTGCATCAGGTTCATCATCACCTTGGGATGACGGCCGACCAGCGCCTCGAAGCCGTCGGGGCTGATGCGCAGCAATTCAGTGTCGCGCAGCGCCACCAGCTGGGCGGAATGGTTGCCGCTGGGCTGGATTAGGGACATTTCGCCCACCGTCTCGCCCGCCGGGACATGCGCCACCATGTGGCGCTGGCCCTGATCGTCGGAGACGAAGACACCCAGGCTGCCGGTGATCACCAGAAACAAGGCGGCGTTGTTCTCGCCGCCGCGTTCCAACAGCGTACCGCCCGGCAGGGCGAACCAGTTGGCTTCCGCCAGCAGGTTGCGCAGCGCGCCGTCGCCGACATTTTCCAGAAGCGCAAAGCTCTTCAGCCGCTCCAGCAGCTCTTCGGGATAAACGGTCTGCTGGCCGATGCGGAAGGACGACAGGAACGCCATCTGCATGGTTTACCTCACCAGGCGGTCCAGCCGCCATCGACATTGAGGGCCGCCCCGGTCACGAAGCTGGAGGCAGGTGACGCCAGGAACAGCAGGGGGCCGGCGATTTCCTGCGCCTGGCCCAGCCGCCCCAGCATGGTACGCGCCGCCAGCCGCTGGGCGAAGTCGGGCGCCGCCTTGGCCGGAAACGGCCCAGGCACCAGCGCATTGACGCGAATATTCTCAGGCCCCAGTTCGCCGGCAAGATGGCGGGTGAGCTGCACCAGGCCCGCCTTGGCGGGGCCATAGTGAAACGGGCTTTGCTGCGCCGGATCCTGGTACAGCCGGCGATCGGGCGACACCGCGCCGTACATCGAGGCGATGTTGATCACGCTCGCCTCGCCCGTTGCCGCCACGCCGGCTTTCAGCGCGGGCAGCGCGGCGCGGACGGCTTCGAAGGCGGCGGTGACGCAGCTGGCATAGGTGGCGGCAAAGTCTTCGGCGCTCAGGCTGGCAAAGCTTTTCACCTGCATCGCCACGGCGTTGTTGACCAGGATGTCCAGGCGCGTCTGGCCGGCGAAAAAGGCGCGGACCGCGTTCATGTCCGCAACATCGAACGCGGCGCGGGAAACGGAGAATTTCTGCTGCTTCAGTTCGGCCTCGAACGTGGCCAGCGCGGCATCGTCGCGCCCATTGACGATGACATGGGCGCCCGCTTCGCACAGCGCCTGGACCATGGCCCGGCCCAGATGGCCGCGACCGCCCGAAACAAAGGCGGTTTTGCCGTCCAGACGGAAGAGATGCTGCGCCATTTTGCCGGTGCCGGGGACCCGGAACCACGCTGACACCGCATGGTAAACAAGGTATTACAACGCCGCAGCCGGAGTGGATTTTCGCTGCAGTGCAGCATAAATCCCGCCTTATTGGAAACAGCGCTTCGCCACAGTAAAGTAGTAAACACGCTCATACTGCACGTCAACAGGGGCTTCTTCTCGGCCGTGCCGGCCGGTTTACAAAGGGACGACTTTTCAATGATCAGCAAATCGGTTCGCGCCGCCCTGACGGCGCTCTTCGTGTTTGGCGCCATGGGCGCCGCCTATGCCCAGAAGCCCGCCGCCAAGCCCAGGCTGACCGTCGCTGTCCAGAAGGCGCTGGTCGAAGCCCAGACCGCCAACAAGAAACAGGACATGCCCGCCGCGATGGCCGCCATCACCAAGGCGCGCGCCATTTCGGGCCGCACGCCGTATGACGATCTGCAGATCACCCGCTATGCCATGTCGCTGAGCGTCCAGGCCAAGGACATGGCCACCGCCACCATCGAAGGCGAAGCCGCCGCCGACATGGATCCCGCCGTCATTCCCGAAGACGAAAAGCCGATGGTCTATACCGCCGGCCTGCAGCTGGCACTGACCGCCAAGCATTATGACAAGGCCGCCAAGTACGCCAAGCTGATCCAGACCACCACGCCGCCGCCGGACGAAAGCATTCTCGCGATGGCGGCCCAGGCCCTGTATCTGGGCAAGGACTTTGCCGGCGCCATCGAACTGGCGCAGAAGAACGTCGCCGCCGCCAAGGCCGCGAACAAGGTGCCCCAGCGCAGCGACTATGAAATCATCATGAGCGCCCAGGTTCAGCAGAACAACCAGGCCGGCGCCGAGCAGACGCTGGAGCAGATGGTCGCCACCTATGACGATCCCAAGGACTGGGCCCAGTATCTGGGCGTGTCGCTGGGCGTCAAAGGCATGCGCGACGTCGACTATGTCTATCTCGGCCGCCTGATGTTCTCGACCAAGGCCCCGATGCAGGCCAACGACATGCAGCTGGTCGGCTCCAACGCCAACAAGCAGGGTCTTTATGGCGATGCCGAACAGGCCCAGAAGCAGGGCGGTCCGGCTCCGGATGCGCGCATGGGTGCGGACCGCAAGTCCATCCCGCAGCAGATCAGCCAGGGCGCCAAGGAAGGCGGCGAGTACAACGTCAAGCTGGCCCAGGCGCTCTATGGCTATGGCATGTATGCGGAAGCCGAAACCGCCGCAAATCTCGCCAAGACCAAGGGCGGCATCAAGGACCCGACCGAAGCCGACATGGTGATCGGCATGTCCCAGCTCGCCCAGGGCAAGGCCAGCGACGCCGCCACCACCTTCGACGCCATCAAGGCGGCGAACCCGGCTTCGGCTCGCGTCGTGCGCCTGTGGAGCATGCACGCCAAGGCCAAGGCCGCGCCGGCCACCGCCGCCGCGAAGTAAACCGCGTCAGATAAAGGCCGGCGCGCATTCGCGCGCCGGCCTTTTCTTTTCTTGGGCCTTTTCTTTTATAAGTTGGCCATGAACCTGATCGTCGGCTTCGCGCCCTTCATCCTGTTCGCGCTTCTGTCGCGCCTGTCGGCCGACCTGGCGCTGTGGGTGGCGTTTGCTGCCGCCTTTGTCGTCACCATCCGCGACTTCGTCGAAAGCCCTTCGCTCAGGCTGCTGGATATCGGCAGCCTGGTGCTGTTCGGCCTGCTGGCGCTGGTGCGCGGCTTCCTCGACCCCAACCTGAGCCTGGCTGCGGTGCGCTTTATCGCGGAACTTTCGCTGTTCCTGCTGCTGGCGATACCGCTGGCGCTGAAGCGACCCTTCTCGGTCGATTATGCGCGGCTGGACCCCAAGGAAGCGGGCTGGCCGCAGAGCCTGTTCCTCAAGGTCAACTATCTGGTATCGGGCGTATGGGTCGTCGCCTTCGCGGTTATGGCCATCGCCGACGGCGCGGTGACCTTCGCCCCTGAATTGCCGCTTTATGCCAGTATCGCCGTCAGCGTCGTGGCACTGGCCGCCGCCGTCACCTTCACGCTGCGCTATCCGACACTGGCAGCGAGACGGGCGAAGGGTTAGGTTCGGTCCGCTTCGCGGGCTCTGACCACAAGACCAAAGGCGCTTCCCCCATGAAACAGGCAGTGATCGTTTCGACCGCGCGGACCGGCCTCGCCAAATCCGTGCGCGGCGGCTTCAACCAGACCCATGGCGCGGTGATGGGCGGCCATGCCGTGAAACACGCGATTGCGCGCGCGGGTGTCGAGCCGGGTGAAATCGAAGACGTCTATATGGGATGCGGCTTTCCCGAAGGCGCCACCGGCAACAATATCGCGCGCGAGAGCGCGCTGTGGGCCGGTTGTCCCGTCACCACCGGCGGCGTCACCATCAACCGTTATTGCTCCAGCGGCCTCAACGCCATCGCCATGGCCGCGCAGCAGATCATGACCGACGGTACCGATGTCGCCGTCGGCGCCGGCGTGGAATCCATCTCGCTGGTGCAGATGGGCGGGATCAATCTCAAGAATTTCACCGAAGAGCATCTGCTCAAAACCCATCCCGCGCTGTGGATGACCATGATCGAGACCGCCGAAATCGTGGCCGAACGCTATGGCATCAGCCGCGAGCGCCAGGACCGGTATGCGCTGCAAAGCCAGCAGCGCACCGCCGCCGCGCAGGCCGCCGGCAGGTATGCCGACGAGATCGTGCCGCTGGCCGTCCAGATGAAAAAGATCGACAAGGCCAGCGGCGCCGAAAGCCTGGTCGATGTCACCGTCGACCGCGACGAATGCAACCGCGCCGATACCACGCTGGAGGGCTTGTCGGCGCTGAAGCCCGTCCATGCCGGCGGCCAGCAGGTGGCGCAGGGCAAATACATCACCGCCGGCAATGCCTCCCAATTCGCCGACGGCGCCAGCGCCTGCGTGGTGATGAGCGATCAGGCCGCCGCCAAAAAAGGACTCAAGCCGCTGGGCATCTTCCGCGGTTTCGCGGTAGCCGGCGTGGCGCCGGACGAGATGGGCATCGGGCCGGTGATCGCGGTGCCGCGGCTGTTGTCGCGTCACGGCCTGAAGGTCGGCGACATCGACCTGTGGGAGTTGAACGAAGCCTTTGCCAGCCAGACGCTCTATTGCATGGACCAGCTCGGCCTGGACTCGGAAAAAACCAACGTCAATGGCGGCGCCATCTCCATCGGCCACCCCTATGGCATGACCGGCGCCCGCCTGACCGGCCATCTGCTGATCGAGGGCCGGCGGCGCGGCGCGAAATATGGCGTGGTGACCATGTGCATCGGCGGCGGCATGGGCGCCGCCGGGCTGTTCGAAATCCTGCCCGCCTGATGCTGACGCGCACCCTCGTCTTTTTTGTAGCTTTGATGGCGCTCGCCGCCTGCGCGACCGTGGAAAAAGTTCCCGCACCGCCCGATCCCAGGGACCAGATGGCGGCGCTGGAAATGCGCATCGCCATCCTGGTGGAAGAGCAGCGCCAGAGAATGGACCCCAAGGCCAAGAAACTGGCGATCGATCCGGCGCTGACCAAGGTCGCCCGCGCCCGCGCCGCCGACATGGCGGCCAAGAACTACCTCGCCCATACCGCGCCCGACGGCGCCACCAGCGCCACCATCCTGATGAAACAGGACACCCAGTGGCAGGGCCTGCTGGGCGAAAATCTTGCGGCGCAGCATTACACCAAACAGGGCGGCGTGGTGGTCAACGACTTCGCCAAGCGCTTCCTGGACGAATGGATGAAAAGCACGCCGCACCGGGAAAACATGGCTTTCGCCAATTACGATCATGCCGGGGTGGGTGCCGCGGTGAACGGCGACACGGTCTATGTCGCCCTGCTGTTTTCCACCGATCTGGGCCTGCCGCCGCCCACGCCGGAAGGTCCGGCGACCGAAGCGACGCCTTTTGAAAGCCCGGCTGCCGCCAGTGCCGTGCCGCAGCCGCCCGCGCCCGATCCCTTGCGCCTCAGGGGTACGGTCGGCGCCCGGTAACATCCGGTTAAGCCTATCGGCCCACTATCTGTGTATGACTGAACACAGAACCGGCTGCCCCGCCGGTCGCATCGTCAACATTCCTTTACACTATATCTTGCCCCCGGTACCTTCTATAGCGGGTGCGCGGTGCCAGTGAGTCGAAATGCGTGCAGAACTTCCCTGGAATGTTGCCGGTATCCCGCCAGAGGCGCGGGAAGCTGCCCGTGCGGCTGCCCGGCGGGAGGGCCTGTCGGTCGGGGAATGGCTGACGCGCCGGATTTTGCGCAGTTTTTCGGGCATGGAGGAGGAAATCCCCCCCATGGCCTATGAGAACCGGGCCCCCACGGGCGCCCCCCTGGACAGCTGGGGCATGCCCCCGTCCGCCAACAGCCGGCGCGATACCGAAGAGATGATGGCGCGGGTCAACCGCAGCGAACACGAATCAAACGACGCCTGGCGCCGGATCGAGGACCAGTTGAGGGGCCTGGGCCGCCGCATCGATTCCAGCGAACGCACCCATAGCGAGAGCAACCGCGTCATTTCCCGCACCGCCCAGGAGATCAACATCTCCGCCCGCGAACAGGCCCAGGCCTTCGACCAGATGGGCCTGAACGTGATGGCCCTGAACGAGCGGCTGGAGCGGCTGGAGCGCAACAACAGCGATACCGGCATCAAGGAAGCGGTCAAGGCGCTGCATCAGGGCCTGTCGCGCCTGGCCGACCAGATCACCGCCACCGCCAACAATTCGGCCGACCAGGTCACCCAGCTGACCGGCAATCTGGAACAGCTTGCCGGCCGCGTCGGCCAGAGCCGGGTGGACGCCGAAGACAATCACAAGCTGCTGATCGTCCGCACCGAGGCGGTCGAACAGCGCCTGGCCGCCGCCGAAAAGACCGCCCAGTTCAACACCAATGCGCTCGACCATGCGCTGGAAAAGATCGAGGCGTCCGCCAACCAGCGCGCCACCGACCAGGTCGAGAACCAGCGCCGCTTCGGCCAGACCGAGGAATCGCTCAACCGGCTGGAAGATTCCATCGCCCGGCTGGAAATGCGCCTGCCCGATGCCGCTTTCGAGCGCCGGCTGGATTCGATCGAACATTCCGTCAGCGGCATCGTCGAGCGGCTGGAGAATTACGATCCCAAGGACCAGTTCGACGCCTCCATGCAGGCGCTCTCGCACCGGCTGGAGTCGCTGGAAAAGGACCACACCGATCTGGTGGCGGAAACACGCGCCAAGCTGCGCAGCCCCGAGCCGCCCGCTTACGAAGCGCCGCCGCCCGCCCCCAGCGCCTTTGAAGCCCCGCCCTTTGCGGAAAGCTCCTATCAGGAAGCCTTCACGCCGCCGCATACTCTTGGGAGTCAGGCGCTCGGCGGTTATGGCGCCGAAGGCACCGACGCCTTCGCCCCGCCGCAGGCGCCGCCCGGTTTCACCTTCGACATCCCCGCCGACCCCAACACCCCCAATCCCTTCGCCGCGCCGCAGGACTTCGGCCCCCAATTCGCCGATACGTTCGAAGCGCCTGAAGCCGACAATTTCCTCACCCAGGCCCGCCGCTCGGCCCGCGCAGCCTCGGAACAGGCCGAAACCGAACGCCGCGGCCGGTTTGCCGGACTGCGCTGGAACCGCGCCCCCGCCGCGGAAGGCGAAGAAAAGCCCCGTCCGCGCTATCTCATTCCCGCCGCCCTTGGGCTGATCACCGTGCTGGCCCTGGCCGCCGGCCTGGTGCTGACGCGCGGCACGCCGTCCGGGAACCAGACCGCGACCCGCCCCGCCGGCGAAACCGGTCCGACCTTTTCGGTGCCCGAGCCGCCCGGTGACGAAACCCAGTTCGTGGTGGCGCCGCAGGCCAATGAGCAGCCGGGCAATGCCGAAGACTTCACCACGGCGCGTGCCGAACCCGAAGCCCCGCAAAACACCGCCATGCCGCTGCAGCAGCGCGACGTGCGCAACGCGCCGGTCAATCCGGTGCCGGACGCGCCGCAGGGCGCCCGCGCGCCGGGCGTCGAGCGTGTCATCCAGATGGCCAATGCCGGCAATCCGATCGCCCTGACCATCCTGGGCCTGCGGGCGCTGGACGGCACCAACGGTTCGCCCATCAACCTGCCCGATGCAGTGCGCTTCCTCACCCAGGCATCTGAAAAGGGCCAGGCGGTGGCGCAGTACCGGCTCGGCACCATGTATGAACGCGGCCAGGGCGTGCCCGCCGACGGCGCCCGCGCCGCCCAGTGGTACGAACGCTCCGCCAACCAGGGCAACCGCAAGGCCATGCACAATCTGGCCGTGTCCCACGCCAGCGGCGCGCCGGGCAAGAAGAACATGGCGGAAGCCGCACGCTGGTTCGCCAAGGCCGCGGCGCTGGGCCTGTCGGATTCCCAGTTCAACCTGGCGGTCCTGTATGAACGCGGCGACGGCGTGCCCCAGAGCCTGCTGGACGCGTACAAGTGGTATTCCATTGCCGCTGCCTCGGGCGACGCGGAATCCAAGTCGCGCATCGCGGTGCTGCAGACCCAGCTCAGCGAGAGCGACCGGGCCACGGCGAGCAAGTCGGCCGCCACCTTCCATGCCGCCGCGCTCAACCGCAGCGCCAATGTGCCGCCCGAGCCCGCCGATATCGGCTGACACTGCTCCAACGCGCAGGATTTTGGTCGCTGGCTAGGAGCGCGGCGCGATGTGGGCGTATAGTCCCATGAGCGACGCGCGGTCCCTTAGCGCCAGCGTAGTGGGGACGCCAGAGGCCAAAAGACAAGCGTTAGATGGAAATCTACCTTCCCGTCGCCGAGATGTCGGTCACCTGGCTCGTGATGATCGGGCTGGGCCTGGGCGTGGGTTTCCTGTCCGGCATGTTCGGGGTGGGCGGCGGCTTCCTGATGACGCCGCTGCTGGTCTTTTCCGGAATCCCCTCCACCGTGGCGGTCGCCACCACTCTCAGCCATGTCACCGCCTCGTCCATGTCGGGCGCGCTGGCCCAGTGGCGCAAGCAGGCGATCGACTTCACCATGGCGGGCGTCATGCTGTCGGGCGGCCTGGTCGGCACGCTGCTGGGCGTCTGGCTGTTCGCGCATCTGCGCCGCCAGGGCCAGATGGACCTGATCGTATCGCTGACCTATGTGATCATGCTGGGCAGCATCGGCACCATCATGCTGCGCGAGAGCCTGACAACGCTCAGGGCCCATCGCAGCGGCGTCACACCTTCCTCGCGGCCGGTCAATCACGTCTGGATCCACCGGCTGCCGCTGAAGATGCGGTTCCGCCAGTCCCGCCTCTACATCAGCGTCATTCCCCCGATCGTGCTGGGATTTGTGGTCGGCGCGATGGGCGCCATCATGGGCATCGGCGGCGGCTTCATCATCGTGCCGGCCATGATCTACCTGCTGCGGATGCCCACCAATGTGGTGATGGGAACCTCGCTGATCCAGATCATCGCCCTGACCGCCGTCACCACCGTGCTGCAGGCCACCAGCAACTATTCGGTCGACATCGTGCTGGCGCTGCTGCTGGTGATGGGCGGGGTGGTGGGCGCCCAGCTTGGCGTACGGGCGGGCGCCAAATTGCGCGGCGAACAGCTTCGCCTGCTGCTGGCGGTGGTGGTGCTGACTGTATGCGCCGGGCTGCTTTGGGGCCTGGTGGCCACGCCCCGCGACGTCTACAGCCTGACGCTGGGGGTGCCATGAAGCGCGCGCTCGCCGGTTTGCTGATGGTGATGGGGCTGGCCGGGGCCGCCCATGCCGAAGACCTGGTGTCCGGCATCAGCCAGGACATCATCGAGATCACCTCCAACTATACCGGCACCGACATCGTGGTGTTCGGCGCCATCGAGCGGGCCAAGAGCGCGCAAGGGCGCGCGATCGCGGTGGTGGTGCGCGGCCCCAACACGCTGTTGACCGTGCGCCGCCGTGAGCGTGTCGCGGGCGTCTGGGTCAACCGGGATTCCGCCAAGTTCGACGGCATGCCCAGCTATTACTATCTCGCCAGCACCGAGCCGGTGGACAAGATCGCGCCGCCGCGGGTGCTGGCCCGCCATGGCGTGGGCACCGAGTATCTGCAACCCGCCGCCGTCGGCAGCCATCATGATGCCCGCCCGTTCCGCGAAGCGGCGCTCCGGCATCTGAAACAGGACGGACTGTACAAGGAAGCGCCCGGCACCATCGACTTCCTCAGCGAGACGCTGTTTCGCACCCGCATACCGGTGCCGTCCGAGGTGCCGCGCGGCCAGTACAATGTCGAAGTCTATCTGTTCCGCGACGGCGAGGTGGTGAGCGCCCAGTCCACCCCGCTGTTCATCGACCAGACCGGCATCGAACGGCGGCTGTTCAACCTGGCGAACAATGCGCCGCTGGCCTACGGCCTGATCTGCGTCTTCATGGCGATGCTGCTGGGCTGGATTTCGTCGGTCCTGTTCCGGCGCCCGGCCTAAGACCTTGGCCGCGATGGAACTTTTGCTGATGGTGTCAACTTCCCTTTTCCCCTAGGGTTGGCCTGGGGCAAGAGTGGGGGATGCCAGTGAAAAACTTGGCAGGGTGGATTGCGCGCGCGGGCATGATGCTTGGGTGCCTGGGGTTGGCGGGCGCCGCGCACGCGGCCTATTTCCATCCCGAAGTCCACAAAATCACGACCCAGTTTCGCGGCGACAAGATGTGTCTTGGGCCCACGATCAACGGCGCCAAAGTCAATCGCGCGCAACTGACCAGCTGCGGCGGAATGGCGGTGCAGAATTTCCTTATCAAGCCGAACGACAAATCGGGGAAATTCTTCAGCGTGCAAAGCCAGTTTCGCGAAGGCATGTGCCTGGATGTGACCAATGGCGGGGCGGGAGACGGCAAGCTGACCTTTGCCCGATGCGGCAATTATTCGGGACAGGTCTGGGAGTTCAGGCCGCAAGCCGTGCCGGGCAGCTTCCGGCTCGCCAGCACGTTCCGCAAGGGACAGTGCGCCGACATCGTCAATGGTGGCGCGGACAATAACGACGCGGCGCTGGCGCCCTGTGCCAATGTCAGCGGCCAGATCTGGACCTTCGCCACCCTCCTTTCGGGGCTGCCCGTGCTGGCGTCCGCGCCTGTTCCAGCGCCCGGCAAGTTGGCGATGGACGCCAAAACCAGGGCGATGTTTCTGGCCCTGCCCAAGAACCGCGACATCATCATCACCTCCGGCGACGACGCGCTGGAGGAGGACTACGCCTGGGTGGTGTACAAATTCCTCAAGTCAAACGGCTACGACCTGGACGAGCCGGACAGGCTTCTCATGACCTCGCTGCCGCAAAGCACCATCGCCATGCATGCGAAGGGCGAGCCGATCCAGGTACGGGTGGGCCGCACCGCCACCTTCACCCGGATCACGAAGTAATCCGATGGCCAGGGTGCTGGACGCCGGAAAGGCCCATCCCGACCGCACGGTTCTCAGCAACCGTTTCCGCAGCACACGCTATCTGCCGGTCATCGCGATGGGACTGATGGGCTGGATCATGGTCACGGGCAATGCATGGAACGCCTGGACGCTGGGCCTGATGGCGGGGTTCGCGGCGCTCTATTGCCTCGTCACCCACACCAAGCGCGCCCAGTTCGACGACCATGCGCTCTATTTCCTGAAAAGCGGCAGGGAAGAGGAAAAGATCCCTTTCACCGATATCACCGCCATCAAGGCCACCGGCACCAAGGTCAATAGCCGCACGATGTGGCGCATCGAATACAAGGACCGCGACGGGCTGCCGCGCAAATACCGCTTCCTGCCGCGCACGATTTTCTTCTGGCCCTATTCGTCGTCGAACATCGTTGGCTGGCCGACCGACTTTCTGGATGCCGTAACCGCCGCCAATCCGGACGTCACCGTCTGGTGGCATCCCTTCTTCTTCCACGACCAACCCTGGCGGGAGCGGGTCGAACAGGAATCGCCCAAGACATGATGCGGATTCTGCCCTTGGCTTTGGTGTTGCTGGCGGTTTTTCCGGCGCTGGCGCAGCCGCCGCGTCTGACGATCACAGGCGGCTGGGGAAAAACGCTGATCGATGCCGAGGTGCGCCAGGCGGCCGCCTACGCCATCACCGCCATCAAGACCAAACAGCCGCGCGCGAAACTCGCCAGGATCACGGCGGCGGAAAGGCAGGTGGTCGCGGGCCTCAATTATCGCGTGCATCTCACCCTTGCCGACAAGAGCCGCTGGGAGGCCGTGGTGTGGAAGAAGCTGGACGGGAAAATGGAGGTCGTCGCCCTCACGCCCATCAGGCGAAAGCCATGAGGCAGATGATGGCGCCGCTGCTGGCCGCGCTTGTTTTGTGCGGCTGCGACGGCAAGCCCGCCAAACCGGCCGCGGTGCAGCCGGCGCCGAAAACCTCCATCGCTGCCGAGCGCGACTGGACCGATGACGAACTGCATGAATATGGCCAGGTCACGAAGGTGGTGGACATGCGCCATCCCCATTACCTGATCATCTTCGATCTCCAGAGCGGTGCCAGGGATTTCGCATTCCTGGCCAATGTCGAGACATTGGGCCTGACCATCCCGCCGGGAAAACTGGTCGGCGGCGACTATATCCCCTTCTATTACATCAGCTCGGACTCGCCGCCCCTGCGCGACCTGCGCCTGGACGGCAAGTCGTTGATACCGCCGATGCAAGCGGGCGCCGATCCGGGGTGGAAACAGCTGACCGGCACGCTGGAAGGGGCGGACAAGGCGGCGGCCCCCGGCATGCCAGACGCCAATATTCGCATCAAGCCCGCCAAGGGCAAGGCGATGGCATTTTCCATCCATGTCACGCCCGACATCGCGGCGGCCAATGGCAAGACCGTCACGGCCTTTTACAAGGAAGGCGAGTTGGACAACCACCTCACCTATCTGAAGCCCCAGGAGATTTCCCGATGAAGCACTTTCTGCTGGGCGTTCTGACCCTGTCCGCGATGGTGCTTCCGGCTGCGGCGGCGAGCGTCACACGCTGTGCCGACAATCCGAACGTGGCGCAGCCGGCCAACGCCGCCCAGCCCCAGGAGAAATACACGCGCAGCTTCTCCAACGGCGCCATACGCGTGACCGTGATGGATACGGAGGAGCCGGCCTGCTGTTCCTGGCACCTGATGATCCGGAGCCCGGCCGGCGCGGGCAAGAAAGCCGCGCCCGTCTGCCATATCGTGAGCGACAGCAAGACCAGCGGATTTTCCGGCGTTGATTTCGCCAGACTGACATCGTCCTACGACCCCAGGAAAGGCGTGCTGCTGACGGTACCGGTCAAGATTTACGACATGAACAAGTCCGACGGTTCCAGCAAGGCGGGCGTGGCCAGGGTGCGGATCAACAGCGCCACCGGCAGCGCGATGGTGGAAAAATGAAAAGCGGACGGAGACGCTCGCAATGGTGAAAAGCCGCTGGTGGCTGCTGCTGTCCCTCGCCTGGGTCGGTGTGGGGGTGGCGTCGGTATTCCCCCTGGTGATGCTGTCCATGGCGTTCGACGCGCCGGGGTCCGAGAAGAATATGTGGCTGATAGCGGCAGTCGGCTCCATGGCATTCTTCCCGATTTCCTGCCTGCTGGGGGCGGTTCTACCCTGGCTGTTCCGGCGCTGGCGCTTCGCCCTCACGCTGTTCGGGGTGCCGGTTCTGAATGCCGTCCTTTCGGGCCTGCTGCTTTGGCTAATGCTGCAACTGGGGATCATGCACTGATGCGCAATCTTCTCTTCGTTCCACTGATGATCGCGTCGCTGGCAGGCGCCAGTGCCGCTCCGATGGCGGTTCCCGCGCCGGATCAAACCGCGATCCGGGCGTTCCTCACGGCCGTCTATTCAAGCTACAAGGAGTGCAAGGCCAGCATGGCGAAGTGTGCCGATCCGATGGATCGCAAGAGCGTGTTCACGCCCGGCACCCTGAGCCTGATCGCCACCAACGTGAAGCTCAACCAGGGTGAAGCGGGCGCCGCAACCGGGTCCGATCCGGTCTGCGGCTGCCAGGATCACGGAACCATCAAGGTCAACAGCATCACGCTCACGCCCAGCGCCGACGGCCGCGTGCTGGCCAAGGTCCGGTTCACGAACTTCGGCCCCGTCACCGCATCGCTTGTGATGGAAAAGACGGCGGGCGGATGGCGGGTGTATGACGTTCTGGGAGAAAGCCCCAGCTATCGCGGCGCCATCATTGCCGAGAACCAGTCGTTGGCCAGGCCGGCCACAAAGGGACGCTAGTCTGCGACATTTTCAAGATGTGGAGAAAATCACGATGAAATACCGGGCGTGTTTTCCCGTGCTTCTGGCCGTAGCGCTTGCTGTGTCCGCCTGTGACGACAAGCCCGCCAAGCCGCCTGCGGGGCAGGCAGCGGTGAAACAAGACGCGGCTGCGGCCCAGCCGTCCGGGCCGGCGGATACCAAGCTGGGCGTGACCGGGAGTGACTGGGAGTTGCGCTACAAAGGCCTGTACCGAAAGGACTACAACCCTGTCACCATGGAGCTGCAAAAGCGCGGGCAGATTGTCACCGGCTTCGCCACTTACCAGTATGGCGTGCAGCCGCCTGAGCGTCATGAGGTGAAGGGGGAAATCAACGCCGACGGTTCCTTCAGCATTGCAGAGGATATGCGCATTGTGTGGAAAGGAACGGTGGACGCCTCAGGTGCCCTGTCCGGAAACAGGGACCTTCCCGGCCCGGACGGATACAACTTCAAGAATTCCGTGAACAACTTCCTGCTGAAGCGCATACAGGTGCTATCGCCCGGCACGGTCGCCGGCGTGATGCCTTTGACGCCCACCACATCCGATTTGCCGAAATTTCTGCAAAGGCTGAAAGCGGGCGTGAAGCAACGAGACCGCACGGCCCTTCGCGCCCTGATGCATCCGCTATTTACCGCGCGAAACTTTGATCCCGGTGCCGATGCCTGGATCAAGGGCATGGCAGACGCGACCGATCAACCCTGGGAGGAACTGGAACGGGCGCTGCATACCGCGCCCAGGGCTATCGATCCGTCTCCCCTGGGCCGTCCGCAGATGGAAGTTTACAGAAAAAGCGCCTGTTCCGGGTGCCGGTATGGCATTTCCCTGTTGTTCGAGCGCGGCGATGATCAGCACTGGCGCTGGACTTCACTGGATGCGCCGGGAGATTGATGCTCCGGGCGAGTGACCGTGAAATCCCTAGGGCGCCGGCCGGACCTTCAGATAGGTGACATGATTGTCCCCGCTGCTGCCGCCATAATAGACCGTCACCCATTTGCCCATCAGCTTGTCGCGCCCGCCGTAAGTCTCCAGCGTCTTGGCGCTGGCCGGCAGGTCGAAGCTGACCGCGCCATTGTTGGATTCAAAGGTGACCGTGAAGCTGGAATCGCCGGCGGGTTTGATGGCGGTGATCTGCCCGGCCCCCTGCACCTCGTCGCTGGCGAGCGCGCGCTCCCCGGCGGTGGCGGTTGCCGCCGCCGTTCCTTGCCCGGATGCCTGGCCGGCAGGCTTGGCGGGTTCGCTGTCACAGGCCGACAGAACAAGCGCGGCGGCCAGAAGCGCGGGGATGGAGAATCTGAGCATGGTTGACTTCCCTCTTTCACCGGCGGGCATCAGCGCCTGACCTGGGTGACACGGTTTTCGGTGCGCATGTCGTAGAAAGCGGTCACCAGTTTGCCGTTGGCCGGGACCATTTCGTCATTGATGTAAATGTCAAAACGCACCTTCTTGCCATCGCGGTCGGTGACGGTAATCGTGTCGGGCAGGTCCCCGCCGCTGGGCGCGCCCGCATCGCTGAGCGTGCCGGTGATGTTCTTCCATGCCGGATCGAAATTCTTGGGCGCGTCGCTGCCCAGCACCGACCGTTCGCCGCCGCGATGATCCACCGTCATGTCCATAAGATCGGGCTTTTCCCTGCTGATATAGGTGACGGTCACGCCCAGGCCCGGTTTCAGGGCCGCGATCTCCAGCCCCGACAGATCCACGTCTTCCGCGTTGAGATCGAGGGAAAGCGCATCGCCGGCGGGCGGCTGGAGCGTGAGGGTGAACATGGGATAGGGGCCGTCATCCAGCCGGGTGATCCTGCCGCTGACCTGATGTTCGACGGGTTTGGGATCTGTGATTGGCGCCGCGGGCTTCTGCGTGGCGGTCTGGACCGGTGCGGCAGGTTTGGGTTTCTCGTCGCAGCCGCAAAGGACCAGCGCAACCACGCACGCGCCAAGACCGGCGATGATTCTCATTATGATGCCCCCTGGTGCCCCCGCACGAGGGAACTCTAGGACATGGAACTTCGCGCTACCAGATGGCGGGGTTTATGGCGCCGTTGTCCCGATAAATCAGCCAAATCAGGCGCTTGCGCGCCGCGCTATCGCATAAACGCGGGCATGGCCCAGCATGTAGGCGTGAAACGGCCCTGCAAACAGCCCGGCAATCGCGGCATCGCCCACATCCAGCCCGCCGGTATAGGCGCCGAAGGACGGCAGGATCAGCCGCAGGCCGTCACTGACGAAGCAGCGCCGGCGCACGCTGCGGCCCCATTTGGCGACGCTGGCGCAAGGGTGCAGATGCCCCGCCACCTCGCCGGGCTCGAACGCCGCCAGCGGCTCGTGCCGGAAGGTCAGCCCACCCATACGGTAGATTTCCGCGATCTCGCCTTCCAGCCAGGCCGGGGGATGGGGATCGTGATTGCCCGTGATCCAGACAAAGCGCGCCGCCGCGCCCAGCGCTTCCAGCATGCCGCGTTCTTCCGACCCCAGCCGATCCGCCGCACCCGCATCGTGAAAGGAATCCCCCAGCGCGATCACCCGCGCCGGCTTGTGACGGGCAATGGCCCGCGTCATGCGCAAAAGCGTGTTGGTGGTGTCATAGGGCGGCAGGAACTGGCGGCGACGGGCATAGGAACTGCCCTTTTCGAAATGCAGGTCCGAGAAGATCAGCGTGTCATGGGCGCGGACATAGGCCGCGCCGCAGGCGTCCAGCAGCACCGTCTCGCCGTTCACGCTTATGATCAGGTCGCCGGTATTCGGATCAGTCCACACGCATCGCATCCCGTATCAGCGCGTCTTCACTCTCGCGCAGAATAGCCTCGTCCGCCTCGCCCGCAACCATGTGGACGTCGATTTCCAGCAGCGCCGGCACCGCCAGCGGCGAGACCCGGTCGAGCCGCCGTGTCACGATCCGCCGCCGGACCCGCGCCAGCATGTCGCCCAGTCGCGCGATGTTCAGCAAGCCGGTCCCCGCATCGGCATAGGTGGCGCGCAGCAACACATGGTCGGGCTCATGTTCCCGCAGGACGTCGTAAATAAGGTCTGAAGAAAATGTCACCTGTCGTCCGCTTTTTTCCTTGCCGGGAAAGCGTCGCTGGATCAGGCCGGCGATGATGGCGCAATTGCGGAAGGTGCGCTTGTACATGTTGGAATCCGCCAGCCAGGCATCGAGATCGTCGCCCAGCATGTCCTCGTCGAACAGCGCGTCCATGTCGGCGCCGCTCATATCCCTGGCTGCCCACACCGCCAGTGCATATTCATTGGCGACAAAACCCAGCGGCTGATAGCGGCCGCGCTCCAGCCGCCGGGTCAGCAGCATGCCCAGCGTCTGGTGCGCCAGACGGCCTTCAAAGGGATAACAGACCAGATAGTGCCGCTTGGCGCGCGGAAAAGTCTCAACCAGCAACTGGCCGGGCTTGGGCAGCACGCTGCGCCATTCCTGTATCTTCAGCCATTCCTGCACCGGCTCGGGGAGGTTGGCCCAGCCGTCGGGATTGCTGACCATTTCGCGCACCCGCTGCGCCAGGAAAGTGGAAAGCGGAAACTTGCCGCCATTGTAGCTGGGGATTTCGGCTTGCGGATCGCTGCTGCGGGTGACGAAGGCGCCGTTTTCGCGCAGTCCTTCAAAGCGCAGCACATCCCCGGCGAAAACGAACGTGTCGCCGGGCGAAAGCTGCTCGATGAAATACTCCTCCAACTCCCCCAGCTTGCGGCCACCTGCCCCGGCGGGCTTGCCGCGTGATTGCAACCGCACCTCCACCATCGGATCTTCCACGATCACCCCGGCATTGAGGCGGTATTCCTGCGCCAGCCGGGGATGGGCGAGACGGAATTTGCCGTCCGGCGTCCTGCGCAGGCGCGCATAGCGGTCATAGGCGCGCAGCGCATAGCCGCCGGTGGCGACGAAATCCACCACTGCATCGAATTCCCCGCGCGTGAGATGGGCGTAAGGCGATGCGCCCCGAACCTCGGCGAACAGGGCATCGGCGTCGAAGGGTGCGGCACAGGCGCTGCCCAGCACATGCTGCGCCAGCACGTCCAGCCCACCAGCCTTCAGCCGCTCGCCATCCAGTTCGCCCGCCAGCACCGCATCGCGCGCGGCATTGCATTCCAGAACCTCGAACCGGTTGGCCGGCACCAGCAGCGCGGCGCTGGGTTCGTCCAGCCGGTGATTGGCGCGGCCGATGCGCTGCACCAGGCGTGCGGCGCCCTTGGGCGCACCGATGCAGATCACCTTGTCCACCGCGCCCCAGTCGATGCCAAGGTCCAGCGTCGAGGTGCAGACCACGGCGCGCAGGCTTCCCTTGGCCATCGCCGCTTCCACCTTGCGGCGCTGTTCGGGGGCCAGGCTGCCGTGATGCAGCGCGATGGGCAGGTTGGAATCGTTGATCGCCCACAATTCCTGGAAGGTGCGTTCGGCCTGGCTGCGGGTGTTGACGAAGACCAGCGCCGTTTTGGCGCTGTGGATCGCGGTCATCACGTCCAGCATGGCGTGACGCGCCAAGTGCCCCGCCCAGGGGACATAGGAATCCGAGGCGCTGATCTCGATCTGCGGTTTGGCGCCGCCTTGCGCGATCACCAGCCCGGACAGCGCCTCCCTTCCCGGCGGTTGCGGCACCAGGAAACGCTGCAGCGGCGCGGGATCTTTCACGGTGGCGGACAGGCCCACCCGGCGATGGCCCGGCGCCAGCGTCGTCAATCGCGCCAGCCCCAGCGCCAGCAGGTCGCCGCGCTTGGAATTGTACAGGGCGTGCAGTTCGTCCAGCACCACCGTCCTGAGGCTCTCGAACAGCTGGGGCGCGCGCGGGTGCGCCAGCAGCAAGCCGAGCTGTTCTGGCGTGGTGAGCAGGATGTCGGGCGGGGCATGGCGCTGGCGCTGGCGGCGGGCGGCGGGTGTGTCGCCGGTGCGAGTCTCCACCGTCACCGGCAGCCCCATCTCGGCGATCGGCGCGTCGAGATTGCGCGCCACGTCCACCGCCAGCGCCTTGAGCGGCGAGATATAAAGGGTGTGCAGGGCGCTTTTGCGTGCGCGCCTCGGCCTGTCGGCAAGATCGATCAGGCTGGGCAGGAAACCGGCCAGGGTCTTGCCGCCACCCGTGGGCGCCACCAGCAGCACGCTTTCGCCCCTTGCGGCATACTCCACCAACGCCAACTGGTGCGCCCGCGCGCGCCAGCCGCGCAGCGTAAACCAGTCCTGAAAGCGTGTGGGCAGCATGGGGCGCCCACAGAATACAGGCGGTTCGCAAATTGCGAGAAGATTCTTACTTGCCGTCCAGCAGACGCTTCAGTTCGGCTTCCGGGGTGCCGTAGAAGCTGCCGGCGACCTGCTCGATTCCGCCCCGGTTGACGATGGTGAGCTGGCCGCGCCGGGTGGTCACCAGCCCTTTGCGCTCAAACCCATGGATCGCCACGGTAACGCCGGCGCGCCGCACGCCCAGCATCACGGCCAGGAACTCATGGGTCAGCGGCACCGCATCGCTGGTGGTTCGGTCATGGGCCATCAGCAGCCAGCGGGCCAGGCGCTGCTCCAGCTTGGCGCGGCCATTGGCCAGCGCGGTGTGCGATATCTGGATCATGAAGCCCTGGGCCGATTTCTGGAACAGGCTGCGCAGCCCGTCGCTTTTCGCGATGGCGCCGCAGAGCACTTCCTGGGCCATGCGATGGCCGCTGCCGCCGATCTGCATGTAGGTCGAATGCTGCGCCCTGGTATCGCCCATGATCAGCGGCACGCCGGTGACGCCTTCATAACCGATCACGCCCACCTCGATCCGGTGATCCTCGGCATCCACCGCCACGACGGAGGCGACACCGATCTCGAGGAAATAGGCATGGGTGATCGGCTTGCCGGGCACTTCGATCACCTGACGCTCCTTCAGCGTCACGGGTTCGAGATGCGGGCCGATATAGTCCCAATCCTCAAGCGATATTTTGTGCAGAAGCCGGTTGCGAATCCCGGCGCGTGCGTGCGCTTCTAACATTCTTCCAGCCCGGACATGACGTGCGAAACGGCCCCCTCAAGGCGTTTCGCTGCGCTCCCTGAATCGCGTAACAGCATTTGGAAAATAGGGTTATGTCGCGGAAAACATACGCTTATTTCAGTACGGAAGCGTACTGGTTGGCTGGAGTTTGCGTATATGCACAACATGAAACCGGTCCCATCAATATTCGTCCGTATACAGACAATAAATCACCGCGCCAGAGAAACTGGCGGGGCGCGAGATACGCGCGGGATGGAAACGAATGTACGCAGGGATCGGTTGCGTCAGGGCCCGAAAAAGTCGATCACGGCCTGGCGCGTATGGCGGTCGCCCACCGCCGACATGTGATCGCGATTGGGAATGACCGCGGCCCGGCCATCGGAAAACACCGCCGCCAGCGGCTCCGGGCGGCCGGCGGTGTCGTCCAGTGCACCGCACACAACCAGGATCGGCCGCGCCAAGGCCGCAAGTGTGGCGGGAGCAAGGCGCGGCGACATCGCCCGCATGCAGGCGGCCAGCGCAAACCGGTCCTTGCCCGGCTGATCGGCAAAAGCGCGAAACATCTTCGCCCTGGGGTCGATGATACTCTCCTTGTCGGGCGTCAGCAGCGCATCGGCCAGTGCCGCGCGGGCTTCAGGCGCGGTTATGGCGTCTTTCAGATAGTTCTCGCCGACCCCGGCGAGCGCCAGCTTGATGACCCGCTCAGGATGCGCCGCCAGCAGCCTGAGGCCGATGAAGCCGCCCATCGAATAACCGCAGATCAGCGCCGCATCCAGGCCCGCCGCCTCCATCACCGTCACGACATCTTCGGCCATGCGGTCATGGCCGTAAGCACCTTCGTCATGCGGCTTGCCGCTGTCGCCATGGCCGCGGCAGTCCATCGCCACAAGCGCAAAGCCCGCCTGCGTCAGCCCGCCGTACCATCCGGTGGATTTCCAGTTCTGCGCCCGGCTGGAGCCGAAGCCGTGGACCAGCACGATGGCGGGGCGCTGCGTTGCGGTTTCGGGGCCCAGGCGCTCAAACGCCAGGGGCGTGCCGTCAGTGGCAGTGGTGAAGTCCGGCATGGGCTGTCCCTGATCGCGCAAGGGCAAACTCGCAAAGCCGCACCCGTATGTCTATAACGCCCCCATGAAACACTGGCTTTTGATCGCCGCCCTGATGGGCGGCCTGGCGGTGGTGATGGGGGCTTTCGCCGCCCACGGCCTCCAGTCGGTGCTGAGCGAGCGGATGCTGGCGACGTTTGAAACCGGTGCCCGCTACCAGATGTATCACGCGCTGGCGATCGGGCTGGCGGCGTTCGCCGCCCGGGGCGCTGCGACAAGGTTGGCCAACTGGGCCGCCATGCTCTTCCTCGCCGGCATTATCCTGTTTTCCGGGTCGCTCTATCTGCTGGCTTTCACCGGCGTCACATCGCTGGGCATGGTCACGCCGCTGGGCGGCCTGGGCTTCATCGCCGGCTGGGTGGCGCTGGCGCTGGCGGCCCTGAAACTGGACAGAACCCCAACGTCAGGTTGAGGCGATGAAATCGCCCAGTTCCTGCGTCTCGCGCGCCGCGCGGCCCTTTTCCGGACCCGCAAGCGCCTCCAGGAAACGGTCGCCCCAATCCGAAATATCGTTGCGCAGCAAGCTGGCATAGAGCTCGGCGTGACGCTGCTTGCGCTCGTCCTGGGGCATCGCCATCGCACGGCCAATGGCTGCGCCCACCGCGTCCGGATCATAGGGGTTGACCAGCAGCGCGGCACGAAACTCGTCCGCCGCGCCGGCAAAGCGCGACAGGATCAACACCCCCGGATCGTCCGGGTCCTGGGCGGCAACATACTCCTTGGCGACCAGATTCATCCCATCGCGCATCGGCGTCACCAATCCAACGTGGGAGGCGCGGTAGAGTCCCGCGAGCGCCGTGCGGCTATAGGGACGGTTGACGTAGCGCACCGGCGTCCACGCCGCTTCGCTGAAGGCGCCATTGATGCGGCCCGCTGCCGAACTGACCGCCTGCGCCATCTCGGCATACTCCTTGATCTGGCTTCTGCTTTTCGGAGTAATTTGCAGATAGGTTACTTTGCCGCTCCATTGCGGATGGCCAAGCAGAAACCGCTCATAGCCCTCCATCCGTTGGGCGATCCCCTTGGAATAATCCAGGCGATCGACGCCAATGATCAACTTTCCGGGAATGGAGTTGATCACCTTCTGGACGAACTTTGTGCGCACGGACCGACTGGCCAGGCGGGTGAACTGCCGCGTTTCGATTCCGACCGGGAACGTTCCAAGGCGCATCGCCCGGCGGCCGCTGCCCAGCGTCAGCGACATATGGGATGCAGTGCCCAGCTCTTTCGCCAGATAGCGCGCGAAATTGGCGGCGTCGCCATCGGTCTGAAAGCCCACAAGGTCATAAGCACCCAGGGCTGGGATCAGCGTATCGTGGTGCGGCATAGCGGTAAGGATTTCCGGCGGCGGCAACGGAATGTGCAGGAAAAACCCGATCCGGTTGTTCAGCCCCCGCGCCTGCAGGGCCTGCGCCAGAGGGATCAGGTGATAGTCATGCACCCAGATGATGTCATCGGGCTTGAGTACCTTGGCCAGTTCATCGGCGAACTGTTCATTGACGCGCCGATAGCCCGACAGGTCCCGGCGCGAAAACTCGGCCAGATCGATGCGGTAATGGAAGATCGGCCACAACACGCGGTTGGCGAAACCGTTGTAATATTCCTCGAAATCCTCGGTCCTCAGGTCCAGCACGATGTAGCTGTTCCTGCCCTTCTTGATGGTGTGCGTGCGCGGGGTGTCGTTCACCTCGCCGCTCCAACCCAGCCAGACACACGGATTCTTCTTCAGCGTGGACTTGAGCACGACCTCGAGTCCTCCGGGCTGAATGCCCGCCTTGGGGATGGCAACGCGGTTGGAGATTATGAAGATGCGCGCCAATACCGCTCCTCCCAGCTCTGGCTCAGCCGCATGGCGCTGAGGATGACGCCCGCCATCGAATAGGTCTGCGGGAAATTTCCCCACAGGGCGCCGGTCTGCGGATGGATGTCCTCGGCCAGAAGCCCGTAACTGTTGCGCAGGCTGAGCGCGTCCTGATAGCGCTCGCGCGCCTCCTCGCGCCGGCCCAGCGCCGCCAGCGCGTCGATCAGCCAGAAGCGGCAGACCAGGAATTCGGTTTCCGGCAGGCCGAAATCGTCTTCCGCCGCATAGCGCATGACATGGCGGCCGCGCACCAGATCCTGCTCGACCGCCGCGACCGTCGAGGCGAAACGCGGATCCTTGGGATCGATCAGGCCCAGTTCGGGCAGCAGCAGCACGCTGGCATCCATGTCGGTGATACCTTCGGCGGCGGTGAACGCTTGGCGCTTTTCGTTCCATACCCGCTTGAGCAGTTCCTGGCCGATGGAATCGGCCAGCCCCTGCCAGTGGTGCATGCGGTCCACCAGCCCCAGCCTTGCGGCGATGGCGGCGGTGCGGCTGAGGCCGGCCCAGCACATCGCGCCGCTATGGGTATGGACGCGCTTGCGGCCGCGATATTCCCAGATGCCGGCATCGGGCTCGAGCGCGAGGTTGGCGCATTGCTGCGCCATCTTCTCGAGCAGCCGGAACAGCGGTTCGTCACCCGGCACCGGCAGGCGCTTGTCGAAAAACATCGGCGTCGCCGCCAGGATCACGCTGCCATAGGCGTCATGCTGCGCCTGGTCCACAGCGGCATTGCCGATCCGCACCGGGCCATGGCCCTCAAAGCCCTTCAGGTCGGGCGCGATCCACTCGGTCAGGTCTTCGGACGGCACGATCCCATAACAGGGCTTGAGCGTATCCTCATTGCCGGCGATCGACAGGATATAGGCGATGTATTGTTCCATGGTCTGGGTGACGCCGATGGCGTTCAGCGCCTTGACCACGAAATAGGCGTCGCGCAGCCAGCAATAGCGATAGTCCCAGTTGCGCCCGGAATGTGGCGCCTCCGGCAGCGAGGTGGTGAGCGCGGCGACAATTCCGCCGGTTTCCTCGAAACTGCACAGCTTGAGGGTGATGGCGGCACGGATCGAGGCTTCCTGCCATTCATAGGCGATGGACAGCCGCTGCACCCATTCACGCCAGTAGTCACAGGTGCGCTGGCGAAAATCGCGCACCGTGGAGGCGATGTCGCCCATGAAGGGCTCGTCGGGACCGAGCACCAGATGCAGCGGCCGGGTCAGCGCAAAGGGCGTTTCCTGCTGGACATAGGACAGCGGCGCATCGGTGGTGAGCCTTATCAAGGCCGGCTCGCCATAGGTGACATGGCTGGAGCCCGCCACCCGGCGCCGCATGGGTACGCCATAAAACTGGGTGGGCCGCACCCGGATGGTAACGCGCGGCAGGCCCGCAATGGGCTCGATGATCCGCATCAACTGGGGCGGGCGCATCAGCCTTTCAAAATTTCGCAGGCGCGGCGCGAAGTCGGTGATCCGCACCTGCGATCCGTCCTCGGCAGTCAGGACAGTGACCACGATGGCGGTGTTGCGCTCATAGGACGACTGGCAATCCACCTGCCGGTCCAGCACGACATCGGCGAAGCCCTTTTCCTCGTCGCCCGCGATCAGGCGGCTGAACACCGGGTCGCTGTCGAAGCGCGGGAAGCACCACCACACCAGTTGCCCCCGGGAATTGACCAGGGCAGCGATGCGGCCATTGCCGATGATGGCCAGATCGGCGGGACAGCTCATCGTCATCGCACACCACCTTCGGCGACGCGCGCCAGCCATTGGCGCACCGCGCGCGGGGTTTCGAAGACATGCTCGGCGCCGGCAAAGCGCCGGCCCACCGAAAAGCCGCGCCCGCCCAGGCGGGGCAGGATGCGGAAGACATCTATGTCGGTGGTGTCGTCGCCGCCGAACAGGATGGCACGGCCCTTGAACGGCTTCTGCCGCGCCAGCTTGAGAACGGCGCTGCCCTTGTCGATGCCGTCAGGCCGCACCTCGATTACCGCCTTGCCGTGCAAGATGTGAACCTTTTGTGCCGCGAACAGCGCGGCATGCTTTTCCATCGCCGACTCCAGCACCGGCCGCGCCTCCGGCGCCAGGCGGTAATGCAGCGCCATGGCGCATTTCTTGTCTTCCAGCAGCAGGCCTGGAACATGCTCCGAAAGGCCGGTGAAGACTTCGCGGATGGAATCGGGCAAGGGCGCGATGCGGGTGACATCGCCCTGCACGCCGCGGATTTCACCGCCATGCGTTCCGATCGCGGCGGGCCGGAAAGGCGCAAACAGCTTGTCGATGCTTTCCAGCGAGCGGCCGCTGACAAAAGCCAGCGCGCCGTGAAGCTGATGGGTCAGCTTTTCCAGCGCGCGCAGCAATTCGCCCGGCACCCTGACCCGGTCGGGCGTACGCGCCAGATCCAGCAAGGTGCCGTCGATATCCAGAAAAAGAGCCGTGTTTCCACTGACCGGCGGCATCATCTACGCTTCCGTCGTTGTGGCCCGCAATTTTTAAAGGAAAAATTGAAATGGGCTTCGATCCAATGGGATCGAAACGCACAGAACCTTCAATGGGTTCCATGAACGGACAGACGAAATTTCAGGTCTTGTGGCGCGTCCACGCAAACGCACCACCTTCCATGCCCGCGTCATTGTCGACGGTGGTTACATTACGCGGCAGCTTGAAATCCAGCAGGCTGGAATTTCCCCCGCCCAGATACAGGTGATCGTAATTGAACACGGTGTCCAGCACGCCGATCAATTTCTTCACGCGCTTGTTCCAGCGGCGATTTCCGATTTTCCGGCGGGTCTTGTCGCCGATCAGAATGTCGAAGTCGTTTTTGCGGTCCAGGGTGAGATGCGCCAGGTCCATGTGCGGCATCAGGGTGCCGTCGCGGAACCAGGCGGTGCCGAAGCCGGTGCCCAGGGTGCAGACCAGCTCGAGGCCCTTGCCCTTGATCACCGCCAGGCCCTGCACATCGGCGTCATTCAGCAGCTTCACCGGCTTCTTCAATTTCCGGCGCATCACCGCCGCCATCGGGAAATTCGCCCAGTCCTCGGTGCCGAAGTTCGGCGCGGTCACGATCCTGCCCGCCTTGACCATGCCGGGAAAACCGATGGTGACGTGATCGAAGGCGCCCAGCGGCTTCACCAGCTCGAGCAGCAACGGCACGATCTTGCGCGGCGTGCGCTGGGGGGGCGTTTTCACCCGCACCCGCTTTTTCAGAAACCTGCCGCGCGGCCCGATGATGGCCGCCTTCAGGCCGCTGGCGCCGATATCGATGCAGAGAATCCGTTTTGCCTTGACCGCCATCTAGAACCCGTACCCCTGGTCTTCCTCGCCGGCCGCCGCCTGATCGACCAGCCACAACACCTCGCCCTGGGGCTTGAGGGCGCCCGCGGGCAAGGCGCCGCCACGCGCCTGCGCCAGGGCATCGCGCTTGGCCGCGCCCGACACCAGGAAGATGATCAGGGCGCTGGATTCCAGCGCCGGATAGGTCAGCGTGATGCGCGGCTCGCCGCGCCCTTCGGGCACCACCGCCGCCCAGCGGCTGCGCTCGTTCAGCACCGGCTGGCCCGGCAGCAGCGAGGCGGTATGACCGTCCTCGCCCAATCCCAGCAAGGTGAGATGAAACAGCGGTATGCCCGGCTCCAGGCTGCCCGCGCCATATTGCTGGCGCAGGATCTCGTCATAGCGGTCAGCGGCGCTCTCGGGCGTGCCGTCGGTGGGAATGGCCAGCAGCTTGCGCGGGCTCACCGTGCCGTCCGCCAAGAGGCTCTCGCGCACCATGCGGTAATTGGAATCCTTGTGATCGGGCGGCACGCAGCGTTCGTCGCTGAAAAACAGTTCGGCGCAGCCCCAGTCGACATCCTTGCGCGCGGCCAGCAACTGATAGGTGGCCCGCGGCGTCGAACCGCCCGACAACACGATGCGGTACGGCCAGTTGGCGGTCGCCACCCGGCCGGCAATGATCTCGGCCGCCCGCGCCGCCAGCGCACCGGCATCCTTCACCACTTCGATGCTGCCAGCTATATCGCTCATTTGCCGCCCAGGATTCGGATGTCGCGCCAGGAGCGGCCGTCCTTGGCGAGCAGGTCGTTGGCCGCACTGGGGCCTTCGGTACCCGCCGCATAGTTGGGAAAGTGTCGCGGCGTGGTGTTGGCCCAGCCTTTCAGCACCGGCTCGACCAGCGCCCAGGCCGCTTCCACCTGGTCGGCGCGCTGGAACAGGGTGGCATCGCCGATCAGGCAGTCATAGATCAGCGTCTCGTAGCCGACCGCCGGCGCCTGGTGGAAATAGTCCTTGTAGTTGAAGCGCATTGAAACGCTTTCCAGCGCCATGGCCGGGCCGGGCCGCTTGGCGTTGAAGCGCAGGCGGATGCCCTCATCGGGCTGGATGCGCAGGATCAGCCAGTCGGCATCCAGCTCCTCCACCGGCGTATCGCGGAACAGGGCATAGGGCGCCTGCTTGAAGCGGATGGCGATCTCGCTGGAGCGGATGTTCAGCCGCTTGCCGGTGCGCAGGTAGAAAGGCACGCCCGCCCAGCGCCAATTGTCGATCTTCAGCCGCATGGCGACATAGGTTTCGATATTGGAGTCCGGCGCGACATTGGGCTCGCGGCGATAGGCCGTGGCCGGCTCGCCCTGCACCGTCCCGGCGTCATACTGGCCGCGCACCACATCGGTCACGGCAAGCGTCTGCATGGCCTTGAACAGCTCCGCCTTCTTGGCGCGGATATCCTCGGCGTCGAAGCTCACGGGCGGCTCCATCGCCGTCATGGCGACCAGCTGGAACAGGTGGTTGGGCACCATGTCGCGCAGGGCGCCGGTCTTCTCGTAGAAATTGCCGCGACCCTCAATGCCGATGCTTTCGGCCACCGTGATCTGGACGTGATCAATGCGGTCGCGGTTCCAGATCGGCTCGAACAATCCGTTGGCGAAGCGCAGCGCCATGATGTTCTGCACCGTCTCCTTCCCCAGGAAGTGATCGATGCGGTAGATCTGGTCTTCCTTGAGATATTTCAGCAGATAGGCATTGAGGTCCCTGGCCGATTGCAGGTCGTGGCCGAACGGCTTTTCCACGATGACGCGGCGAAATCCGCGATCGTCCTTCACCAGCCCTGCCTCACCCAGCCTGCCGACAATGGGCGCGAAAAAGCGGTCGGCGGTGGCCAGGTAGAACAGCACGTTGCCGCCCAGGCCCACATCCTGGTCGATCTTGCCCAGAAGGCCATCCAGCGCCTTATAGGTTTCGGGCTCTTCGAACCCGCCCTTCAGGAAGGTCATGCTCTGCGACACAGCTTTCCACAGGCTTTCGTCCAGGGTCTGCTCGGTCTTGGCCAGCACGCCTTGCAGGAATTCGCGCAAGCCATCGCGCCACTGTTCGCTGGTCTTGTCGTTATGGCCCACGCCTATCAGCGCCAGGCGCTGCGGCAACAGGCCGGTGCGCGCCAGATTGTAGAGCGCGGGCACTATCAGCCGCTTGGTCAGGTCGCCATTGGCGCCGAAGATCACGATGGCGCAGGGCGGCGGCGGCGTGTTGTGCGACAGGATGCTCATTTGTCTTCATCCCTCGCCTTGCGTTCGGGCACGACGCTTTCGATGTGACCGCCGAATTCCTTGCGCATCGCCGACAGCAATTTCTCGCCGAAGGTGTTGTCGCTGCGCGAACGGAAGCGCGAGAACAGCGCCGCGGTGATCACCGGCGCCGCCACCGCCTCGTCCACCGCCGCCTGGACGGTCCAGCGGCCCTCGCCGCTGTCTTCCACCTTGCCGCTGAACTCCTCGAGCTTTTCCGATTTGGCCAGCGCGATCGCCGTCAGGTCCAGCAGCCAGGAGGCCACCACGCTGCCGCGCCGCCACACTTCGGCAACATCGCCGACATTGATGTCGAAACGCTCATCCTCGGGCAGTTTTTCACTGTTACGTCCGCGCATGATGTCGAAGCCTTCGGCATAGGCCTGCATCAAGCCGTATTCGATGCCGTTATGCACCATCTTGACGAAATGCCCGGCGCCGGCGGGACCGGCATGCATATAGCCTTCGGTGACGCGCGGATCGCTCTTGTCGCGGTTCGGCGTCCTGGCGATATCACCGGCGCCAGGCGCCAGCGTCCTGAAGATGGGATCGAGGCGCTCCACCTCCGCCTTGCCGCCGCCGATCATCATGCAATAGCCGCGGTCCAGCCCCCACACCCCGCCCGAGGTGCCGACATCGACATAGCCGATGCCGCGTTCCCGCAAGGCCTTGGCGCGGCGGATATCGTCTTTGAAAAAGGTGTTGCCGCCATCGATGATGGTGTCGCCTTTGGACAAGAGTTCGCCCAGCGCGGCGATGGTCTCCTCGGTGATCTTGCCCGACGGCAGCATCACCCAGACGGTGCGCGGGCTCGCCAGCTTGGCGACAACATCTTCCAGCGACGCGGCGCCGGTCGCCCCTTCCAGGCCCTTCACGGCCTCAGGGCTGGCGTCATAGCCGACAACCGTATGGCCGTTCTTCATCAGGCGGCGGGCGATATTGGCCCCCATGCGGCCCAGTCCGACTATTCCGATCTGCATGAAAACTCCTCAAGGCGCGCGTTATGGCGAAAGGCAAGAATCGTCCGGATAATGGCCGCCAAACTAGCCTATCGGCGCTGGTCTGAAATCGGTTCTTGCCGCCTTCGCGCTGCAGCCCTCGCGGGAACGCCCGCAGCCTTGGCCCGGTTCCGGGAAAAAGGGCGGAAAACCGGGCAAAAACAGGGGCAAAGGATTGATTTTCGTCCCCCTAACCTGCCAATTACCCGCCTTCCGCAAAGGCCTTTCCATGGACGACGATTTTCGCAAGGCGGCCCTCGCCTATCACCGCCTCCCGCGCCCCGGCAAATTGTCGGTGGAAGCCACCAAGCGCATGGCGAATCAGCGCGATCTGGCGCTGGCCTATTCGCCCGGCGTGGCGGCGGCCTGCGAGGCCATCGTTGCCGATCCCGGCCAGGCGCGCGAGCTGACGGCGCGCGGCAATCTTGTCGCCGTCATCACCAACGGCACCGCCGTGCTGGGCCTGGGCAATATCGGTCCGCTCGCCTCCAAGCCGGTGATGGAGGGCAAGGCCGTCCTGTTCAAGAAATTCGCCGGCATCGATGTGTTCGACCTGGAAGTGGCCGAGAACGACATTGACCGCTTTGTCGACATCGTCGCCGCGCTGGAGCCGACCTTCGGCGGCATCAACCTGGAAGACATCAAGTCGCCCGAATGCTTCATCATCGAAAAGAAGCTGCGCGAGCGCATGAAGATTCCGGTCTTCCATGACGACCAGCACGGCACCGCCATCGTCTGCGCCGCCGCCATCCGCAACGGGCTGGTGCTGCAGGGCAAGCAGCTTTCGGACGTCAAGCTGGTGACCAGCGGCGCCGGCGCCGCGGCGCTGGCCTGCGTCGACCTGCTGGTGGCGATGGGTCTTCCCATCGACAATATCACCCTGACCGACATCAAGGGCGTGGTGCACAAGGATCGCGGCGACGAGATGCCGCCCAACATGGCGCGCTATGCCCGCAAGACCGATGCCCGCACCCTGGGCGACGTGCTGGTGGGCGCCGATGTGTTCCTGGGCCTGTCCGCGCCCAATGTGCTCAAGCCCGAATGGCTGCCGCTGCTGGCGCCCAAGCCCTTGATCATGGCGCTGGCCAATCCGGACCCGGAAATCCTGCCCGAAATTGCCAAGGCGGCCCGGCCCGACGCCATCATCGCCACGGGGCGCTCGGACTATGTCAACCAGGTCAACAATGTCCTGTGTTTCCCGTTCGTGTTCCGCGGGGCGCTGGACGTGGACGCCACCACCATCAACGAGCCGATGAAGGTCGCGGCGGTGGAAGCCATCGCCGCCCTGGCCCGGGCCGAAACCAGCGACGTGGTGGCCGCCGCCTATGGCGGACATACTCCGAGCTTCGGCACCGAATACATCATTCCCAAGCCGCTCGATCCGCGCCTGATCCTGTCCATCGCCCCCGCCGTGGCGCGCGCCGCCATGGAGTCAGGCGTGGCCCGCCGCCCCATCGCCGATTTCGACGCCTATGAGAACGAGCTGGAAAAGTTCGTCTATCGCTCGGGCCAGCTGATGCGCCCCGTTTTCGAAGTGGCACGCCAGAGCCCCGCCCGCGTGGTCTATGCCGAAGCCGAGGAAGAGCGCGTGCTGCGCGCGGTGCAGACCGTGGTCGATGAAGGCCTGGCCCAGCCAACTTTGATTGGCCGCCGCGACGTAATCATCGCCAAGACCAAACAGCTCGGCCTTCGTCTCGATTTCGACAAGCAGGTCCGTATCGTCGATCCGCAAACCGACCGCGAGATCATCGGCCCCCTGACCGAACGCTATCAGCGGCTGGTGGAGCGGCGCGGGGTGCAGCCGGAATCGGCGGCCCGCTGGATCGTCAGCCGCCACGGCATCGCCGCCGCCATGCTGCTGGAAGCCGGCCATGTCGATGCCGCCTTGTGCGGCGGCCTGGGCGACTGGACGCGGCAGTTGGCCAACATCCTGCCCATCATTCCGCGCCAGTCCGGCGCCAGCCGGCTTTACTCGATGTCGGCGCTGATCCTGCCCAATGGCGCGCTGTTCTTCTGCGACACCCACCTGAACCTCGACCCGACCGCCGAGCAGATCGCGGAAATGACCTTGCTGGCGGCCAAGAGCGTGCGCCGCTTCGGCCTCGCCCCCAAGGCCGCGCTGCTGTCGCATTCCAGCTTCGGCAGTTCGGATTCCCCCAGCGCCCGCAAGATGCGCGCCGCGATGCGGTTGCTGCGCCAGTCCGAGCCGGATTTCGAACTGGACGGCGAAATGCATGCCGACGCCGCGCTCAGCGACGTGCTGCGCGGCCGGTATGTTTCCAACAGCGCCCTCACCGGCTCGGCCAACCTCCTGGTGATGCCGTCGCTGGATGCCGCCAATATCGCCCTGACGCTTTTGTCGGCCGCCACCGAAGGCTTGCTGGTGGGGCCGCTGCTGCTGGGCGTCGCCAAGCCGGTGCATGTGATGGTGCCGTCGGTGACGGCGCGCGGAATCGTGAACATGACGGCGCTGGCCGTGGCCCAGGCCGCCTCGCAGTCCTGAAGAAAGAAAAGAAGAAGAAACGATGGAAGTTCTGGACCTCAAAGCCCTGGCCGAACAGGCCGTCCGCATTCACCAGCAGGGCGATCTTGCGGGCGCGGAGAAAATCTATCTGCAGATCCTGGACGCCGACCCCGGCCTGTTCGGACCGCGCTATTATCTGGGCCTGATGCGCCTGCAACAGGGCCGCAGCAGCGAAGCGGCCGCCTATCTGGGCGAAGCCTTGCAGATTTCGCCGGACAATCTGGGCGCCTTGATGAATCACGGCATGGCGCTGCAGGGCGCGGGGCGCTCCGCCGAGGCGCTGGAAAGCTTCGAGAAGGCTCTGGAGATCGATTCCAACCTGCCCGAGGCCCATTACAATCGCGGCGTGGCGCTGGCCGACATGCACCGGTTCGAGCTGGCGGTGGAAAGCTATGACCGCGCGCTGGTGATGCGCCCGGAAATGATCTCCGCCCTGATCAACCGGGGCGTGGCGCTGGCGGCGATGAACCAGCTGGACGACGCCCTGGCCAGCCATGACCGGGTGCTGACGATGCAGCCCGGCAACGTCATGGCGCTGAACAATCGCGGCCTGACGCTGCGCGCCATGCGCCGCCTGCCCGAAGCCGTGCAGGCCTATGAGCGGGCGCTGTCGCTGCAGCCCGATTATATCGATGCCCGCTACAATCTCGCCGTGGCGCTGCTGGACCTGCAGCGCGCGCCCGAAGCCCTGGCGGCGTTCGAAAGCGTGATGGGGGTGCGCGGCAACGATGCCGAACTGTTCAACAATCGCGGCGTGGCGCTGTGGAACCTGAAGCGCCCGGCCGAGGCGCTGGCCAGCTTCGAGCGCACCCTGGCGCTCGATCCCCAGTTCACCGAGGCCTGGGGCAATCGTGGGCTGGCGCTGCGCGACATGGCCCGCTTCGAGGAAGCCCTGGCCAGCTTCGACATGCTCCTGACCATCTCGCCGCGCAATCCGGTGGCCTGGAACAGCCGCGGCAACGTGCTGCGCGACATGAAGCGATATGACGAAGCCATCGAAAGCTATGGCAAGGCGCTCGCCATCCGGCCCGACTATACCGAGGCGGCCAACAATCGCGGCTATACCTGGTGGGCCGACAAGCATGAATATGCGCCGGCCCTGGCCGATCTGGAACGCGCGCTGCTGCTGGACCCCGAGCATGCCTACGCCGCCGGCGAAATCCTGCACCTGAAAATGTACGGCGCGGACTGGAGCGATTTCGAGACGCGCAAGGCGCAGCTCGAGGCCGATGTGCGCTTCGGCAAGCGCGTGGCGCGGCCCTTCATGTTCCAGGCCCTGTCCGACAATCCGGCGGACCTTCAGGCCTGCAGCCGCATCTGGGCACGGGACATGTATCTGGAAAGTCCCTCCGCCCCCCATGACCGCGCCGCGCGCAAGGACCGCAAGAAAATCCGCCTGGGTTATGTTTCGGGCGAGTTCCGCGAACAGGCCACCCAAATTCTGATGGCCGGACTGTACGAGGCTCATGACCGGGACAGGTTCGAGCTCGTCGCCCTGGACAATGGCTATAACGATTCCAGCGCCATGCGGACGCGGCTGGAAAAAAGCTTCGACACATGGATCGATATTTCCGGCCTGTCGGATGAAGAGGCGGCGGCGAAAGTCCGCGCCGATGAAATCGACATACTGGTCAATCTCAACGGCTATTTCGGCAAGCCGCGCATGGGCGTGTTCGCGCGCCGTCCCGCGCCGGTGCAGGTCAACTATCTGGGCTTCCCCGCCACGCTGGGCGCGCCCTATATCGACTATATCATCGCCGATAGCGTCGTGATCCCCGACGAGGAGCAGCGCTTTTTCGACGAGAAGGTCGTCACACTGCCCGGCAGCTACCAGGCCAACGACAACAAGGGCCGCGCCATCGCCAAGGCGCCCAGCCGCGCCGAAGCCGGCCTGCCGGCCGATGGCTTCGTCTTCTGCAACTTCAACAATGCCTACAAGCTGACGCCCGACACCTTTGCCGGCTGGATGCGAATCCTGAAGCAGGTGGACGGCAGCGTGCTGTGGCTGCTGGAAAGCCCGGCGCCCTTTGCCGACAACATCCGCAAGGAAGCGGCCAGGCATGGCATCGACGGGGCGCGCATCATTTTCGCGCCCGACCGCGCCCCGGCGGACCATCTGGCCCGCCTCGGCCTGGCCGACCTGTTCCTCGACAGCCTGCCTTACAACGCCCACACCACCGCCAGCGATGCGCTGTGGGCGGGCGTGCCGCTGCTGACCCGGCGCGGCAATGCCTTTGCCGGCCGTGTCGCCGCCAGCCTGCTTGCGGCGGCGGGATTGCCCGAACTGGTGACGCAGAGCCAGGCCGATTACGAGGCGCTGGCGGTCAAACTGGCCACCGACGCCAAGGCGCTCAAGGGTCTGCGCGACCGGCTGAAGAAGAACCGCGCGACCTGCGAACTGTTCGACACCGACCTCTTCCGCCGCCGCATCGAGGCCGCCTATGACCAGATGTGGCAGCGCTGGCTGGCCGGCGAAACGCCGCAGGCTTTTGCCGTAAAGGACTGAGGCATGGACCTCCACGCCCTGGGCCGGCAAGCCACCCTGCTGCACCAGCAGGGGCGCCTGGGCGAGGCGGAAACGCTGTACCGCCAGATACTGGGCTTCGATCCCAATGTGTTTCCCGCGCTGTACCTGCTGGGCATGCTGCGCTTGCAGCAGGGTGGCAGCGCCGAGGCCGTGCAGCTGATCGGCCGCGCGCTGGCCGTCAATCCGGGCGACCCCGGCGCGCTGGCGCATTATGGCTTCGCGCTTCTGGCCGAGAGCCGCTTTGCCGAGGCCGTCGCCAGCTTCGACCGTCTGCTGGCGTCCCATGCGGGCGAGCCCACGGCGCTGATGGGGCGGGGCACGGCCCTCAGGGCGCTGGGCCGCCATGCGAGCGCGCTGGCCGATTATGAATCCGTGTTGTCGGCGGACCCCCGCAACGCCGATGCCTGGAACGGGCGCGGGTTGCTGCTGCGCAGCCTCAGGCGGATCGACGAGGCGCTGGACAGTTTCAACCAGGCCGTGGCGCTGATGCCGGATTTCGCCGAGGCGCTGCAAAATCGCGGCGACCTGCTGTGGAGCGAGAAGCTCGACAATGCGGCAGCCACCGCCGACCTGCAAAAGGCCCTGACGCTGGAGCCGGGACGGGGCCTGCTGCGCGGCAGCCTGCTGCATCTCAAGATGTTTGCCGGGGACTGGAAGGATTTCGAACGCGAGACCGCGCTGATCCACCAGGAAGTCCGCGCCGGCCAGATGGCGATCCATCCCTTCGCCTATCAGGCGATCATGGAAAATCCCGCCGACTCGCAGATCTGTTCGCGCACCTATGGCCAAAGCCGCTATCCGGCGCAGCCCTTCCAGCCGCATGTGCCCCCCGCGCGGGACAAGATCCGCATCGGCTATGTCTCGGGCGACTTCCGCGAGCAGGCAGTCGGCCTGTTGCTGGCGGGTCTTTACGAGCAGCATGACAAGGACCGTTTCGAGCTTTTCGCCTTCAGCACCGGCGATGCCGCCAGCGACCATATCCGCCAGCGGGCGCTGGCGGCGTTCGACCGCTTCATCGACATCGCCGCGCTGTCCGATGCGGCGGCGGCGGACCGCATCCGCCGGGAGGGCATCGACATACTGGTGACCCTGAACGGCTATTTCGGCGCCGAGCGGCTGGGCATTTTTGCCCATCGGCCTGCAGCCGTGCAGGTCAGCTATATGGGCTTTCCCGCCACGCTGGGCCTTCCCTATATCGATTACATTTTGGCCGACCGCATCGTGATCCCGGCAGCCGAGCGCGCCTTTTACGATGAGAAGGTGGTGTGGCTGCCGGAAACCTATTGGGTCAACGATTCCGCCCGCGCCATCGCCGCTGAAACACCCAGCCGCGCCGATTGCGGCCTGCCGGAAAACGCCTTCGTCTTCTGCAATTTCAACAGCAGTTACAAGCTGACCCCGGGCACCTTCGCCGGCTGGATGCGGATATTGCAACAGACACCCGGCAGCGTGTTGTGGCTGCTGGCGGGGAACAATCCCGCCTATGCCGATAATTTGCGGCGCGAGGCGCAAGCGGCCGGCATCGACCCCGCGCGCCTGGTCTTTGCCGCACCCGTATCATCCGCCCAGCATCTGGCGCGGCTGAAGCTGGCCGGCCTGTCGCTCGATAACCTGCCCTACAATGCCCACACCACCGCGGCCGATGTGCTGTGGGCGGGCGTGCCGATCATCACCTGCCCCGGCACGACCTGGCCGGGCCGCGTCGCCGCCAGCCTGCTGAGCGCCATCGGGCTGGACGATCTGATCTGTGAAACGATTCCCGACTATGAAGCCCTGGCGGTGAAGCTGGCGCGCAGCCCCGAGCAATTGCAGGCCATCAGGGACAGGCTGGAACGCAGCCGCCTGACCATGCCGCTATTCGATACCCCCCGCTTCGCCCGCCACATGGAAGCGGCCTACACGGAAATGGCCGCGCGTCACCGGCGCGGCGAAGCGCCCGATCATTTCGCCGTTCCCGTTATCGAATGAACTGATCGACGTAATCGGCGCCCAGACCGACCTTGGTGTAATGGGCGCGGCACAGGTCGATCTTGGTGAAGACGTCCTCATAGCCCAGCACGGCGCCGTCGGGATCGACATAGAGCATCACGCCATTGACCTGGAACAGGGTGATCATCTCCTCCACGCCCTCGTCCACCACCAGCGTGTGGGTCTCGCCCGGCGCTTCATAGACATAACCGCCTTCGCGCGCTTCCCAGTCATGCTCCAGATAGCGCCAGCGGCCCTTGATGACATAGCCATGCACCGGCTGGGGATGGCGATGGCGCGACAGCACGCCGGACTTGCGCACCTTGAGCAAATTCATCCAGTAGCCGCGCGAGGCGCACAGGCACAGGGGCCGGAACCAGACATTCTCGGCCTGCGGCACCCAGACGCGATCATCCTCCGGGATCACCGAGGGGATGATCAGTTCCGGCGGCGATTCCCTGGGCTGGGGGTGACGATAGGGAACGCGGGAATTGTCCTGAGCCATGAGCTTCTTTCCTTTGGCGGCTCACGCCGCCGGGGCCTCTTTTCTATTTGGCGATATAGCCGCCATCGACCGGCAGCACCGTGCCGGTGATGAAACCGGCGGCGTCGGAACACAGAAACACCACGGCGCCGCCAATGTCTTCGGGCTTTCCCCAGCGGCCAAAGGGCGTGCGGGCGATGATGGCGTCGGAACGCGCCTGGTCCGCCTGCGCCGCCTTGGTCAAATCCGTCTCGATCCAGCCCGGCGCGATGGCATTGACGCGGATGGCGGGCGCCCAAGCCACCGCCAGCGATTTGGTGAGCTGTACCACGCCGCCTTTCGAGGCGGTATAGGCGGGGGTCAGGGGACCGCCAAAAAACGACCAGAGCGACGCGGTGTTGACGATGGCGCCGCCGCGCTTTTCCAGCAGCGGCTTTGCCGCCATGCACATGCGCATGGTGCCGGTGAGATTGACGTCGATCACCTGCTGAAAGCCAGCAATCGTGAACTCCTTGCCTTCGCGCAGGATGGTGCCGGCGCAATTGACCAGCGCATCCAGCCGCGTGATGGACCCCATCAGGCCCGCGACATCGCTGTCGCTGGTGACGTCCAAAGTCACGGCTTTGAGATTGGCCTCTCGCGGAACCGCGGCCACTTCGTCCGCCGTGAGCCCGGTGACGGTGACGCCATAGCCGGCCTCCAGCATGGCCTGGGCGATGCCCCAGCCGATACCCCGCGCGCCACCCGTGATCAGGACCTGCTTCATGGCAGGCACTGTAAGACACTGATTTCAGGGGGGAAAGTGGTGGGTGATGTAGGGATCGAACCTACGACAAGCTGATTAAGAGTCAGCTGCTCTACCAACTGAGCTAATCACCCACGCTGCCCGGCGGCCTTGGTCTTACCGTCAGGGACGGGCCTCATAACAGAGGGTTATCCCCCTGTCTATAAAGGCTTATGGAAGGTGGTGACGCAGTTTGAAATATCCACACCCATCATTCATATGGGAACCCAGTCATAGCGAATGATTCTATTCCCAAAACGAGGGTGGATTGAGGTTTTGCCGCTTTTTAGCCCCTCACGCTCGTAAAACCGGCCTGCACGGCTCTCGACAGGCGTAGTTAGGAAGAACCCGCCGGGTTTCTCGCCCTTTACAAAATCCAGAAGCTTTTTTCCGATGCCGTTACCTTGGAAGCTTGGCGCAACAAAAAGCTGATCGAGTTTATCCCCGTCAAGGGCAAGAAAGGCGACGGTTTCAGAACTCAAAATTGCGACATGAACAGTCTTACCGTTCGCAATCCCATTTAGGAAGCGTTGACATAATTCGTCCCATACCAAGGGTTTTGGGAGTGGGACGCCTGTAGATTTCCAACTACTGAACCAAACATTTGTGACAGCATCAAAATCCGCTTCGACATACGGACGTATCAAAATGTCCATTAAGCCGCCCGCTTTTTATAAGGCCCGCGCTTGGCTACAGGCGCTTCCAGGTTCTCGATCAGCGCCACTATAAGCGCTTAGGCATGTAGCCAGATCAGCAGCGGGTTTGTCTTATGTCAACGGCGGTTAAAGCGGGCAGATTTCAAAATGCGTCACGACCTTATGGAACCGGCTGTGGGCAGATTTTTGCCCAAAAACCCCGCGAAACACAGGTCAGCCTCCCCTTCGCGCGCGCCAGCACGCCAGAGGGAGAGGTGGTTTCAGCGGTCGAGGCGAGCGCCAGCGAGCCGAGAGGTGAGGCAGGCAGCCAAGCCTGCCGAACGAAACCGGAAGGGGGTAATTAGATGATTCCACCCGCCGAACGGGGAATCTCGACCTGGCGGTGGATATGCACGCTCATCAGGATGCCAAAGCCCAGCATCACCGTCAGCATGGCCGAGCCGCCATAGGACAAAAGCGGCATGGGAATGCCCACAACCGGGATCAGGCCCATCACCATCATGCCGTTGATCATGATGTAGAAGAAGAAGTTCAGCACCACCCCCATCGCCACCAGCCGGCCGAACTGGCTGCGGGCGCTCATCGCGGTCTGCACGCCGTAGAAGATCACGGTGGCGAACAGGACCAGCAGCGCCAGGGCGCCGACAAAGCCGAACTCCTCGCAGAAGCTGGTCCAGATGAAGTCGGTCTGCTTTTCGGGAAGGAAGTTGAGGCGGCTTTGGGTGCCTTCCAGGAAACCCTTGCCCGCGATGCCGCCCGAACCGATGGCGATCTTGGCCTGGGTGATATTCCAGCCCTTGCCCAGCGCGTCGGCGGCGGGATCCAGGAACGTCTCCACCCGCGCCTTCTGATAGTCGTGCAGCACGAACTGCCAGGCCAGCGGGATCGCGGCGGCGATGCCCAGCAAGGTGGGACCGATCCACCACCAGGACAGGCCCGCCAGGAACAGCAGCGCGCAGCCGTCCATGATGATGATCAGGGTGGTGCCCAGGTTGGGCTGCAGGAAGACGAAGATGGCGGGAATGGCAATCATCGACAGGCCAATGGCCAACGGCAAGGGCTTGGAGACATCCTCCATGCTCTTGCCGTGAAGGAAGCGGGCCAGCGCCAGCACCAGCGCGACTTTCATCAGCTCGGAAGGCTGCAATTCCATCGGCCCGATGGAAATCCAGCGCTGCGCGCCCATGCCCATATGGCCGACGATTTCCACCGCCACCAGCAGCAGCATGGCGACGCCATAGGCGGGATAGGCCAGGCTCATCCAGACGCGGATGTCGATCATCGCCGCCATCAGCAGCACCGAGAGGCCCAGGATGAAATGGCCCAGCTGGCGCAGCGCCCAGGGCTGGAAATGCCCGCCCGCCACCGAATAGAGCATGGCGATGCCCGCGGTGCCGATCAGGGCGATCAGCAGCACCAGGCCCCAATTCACTTCCAGCAGCTTGTCGGCAAAGGACAGGGTGCGCTTGGCGGCGGCATAGGGACGGGGCGCCATCAGCCACCCGCCTTGGGCGGCACGGGCTGGGTGCTGCTCTGTTTTCTGGGCGGGGCGGCGTCGGCGGCGGTCACCGGATAGGCATTGGGCAAGCGCGCCGGATCGCGCTGCTGGCAAAAATGCATGATGTCACGGGCCATCAGCACATGGGGATGGCCGATGGCGCCATGCTCGATGATGTTGACGATGGCGTAGCGCGGATTGATCACCGGCGCATAGCCGGCGAACAGCGCATGGTCGCGCATCTTCCATTCCAGGTTGGCGTTCTTGGTCAGGCCGCGCGCCCGCTCTTCCTTGCTGAAGCGGCGCACCTGGGCGGTGCCGGTCTTGCCCGCCATCTCGAAGCCGGGCTCGGTGATGCGTTCGGGATAGGCCGTGCCGCCCGGCTGGTTGACCACCCGGTCCAGGCCGGCGCGCACGACATCCAGCGTCTTGTCGCCCACCTCCAGCGCCACAGGTGCGTCGCGCGGCATCAGCCGCCCGCCCACCGAATGCACCAGACGCGGGCTGACGGTCTTGCCGCTGGCGATGCGCGCCATCATCTGCACCAGCTGCAAGGGCGTGACGGTGACATAGCCCTGGCCGATGCCGACGCTGAGCGTGTCGCCCTGCTGCCAGGCCCATTTGTAGGTCTTCTGCTTCCATTCCCGGCTGGGAATAAGCCCGCCGCGCTCACCCGGAAGCTCGATGCCGGTGGGCGCGCCAAGGCCCAGCTTGCGCGCCATCTGCTCGATCCTGTCGATGCCCAGCCGGCGCGAGGTCTCGCAGAAGAATACGTTGCAACTGTGCTGCAGCGCGCCCTGCACATCCAGGCTGCCGTGACCGCCCTTGCGCCAGCAATGAAAGGCCCGGCCGCCGAAGTAATAGGCGCCGCTGCAATGGACGCGGTAATCGGGCGTGGCGATGCCCGCTTCCACCGCCGCCATCGCCACCGCCGCCTTGAAGGTCGAGCCCGGCGGATAGGCGCCGCCCATGACCTTGTTGAGCAGCGGCTTGTGGTCGTTGTTGGTCAGCTCGCGCCATTGCGCGCCGGAAAGCCCGTCATTGAACCAGTTGGGATCGAAGCCCGGGGTGGAGGCCAACGCGATCACATCGCCATTATGGACATCCATCACCACGCAGGCGGCGCTTTCCTCGCCCAGCTTGCCGGTCACGAACTGCTGAACCTGGCGGTCCAGGGTGAGATAGACGTCTTCGCCCGGCCCGCCCGGCTCCTTGCCCAGCTCGCGGATGATGCGGCCATAGGCATTGACCTCGACGCGGCTGGCCCCGGCCTGGCCGCGCACCTGCTTGTCATATTCCTTTTCGATGCCGCGCTTGCCGGTGCGATAGCCCGGCAGCCCGAACAGCGGGTCGCTGTCGGCGGCCTTTTCTTCCGGCGACACCGAGGCGACATAGCCCAGCACATGCACCAGTTCCTTGCCGAAGGGATAGTCGCGGGTTTCGCCGATGTCGGGCTGCACGCCCGGCAGATAGGGCAGGTGCAGGTTGACGCGGGAGAAATCCTCCCAGCTCAGATTTTCCGCCACCGGCACCGGCACGAATTTCTTGTTGGCGGCGATCTCGCGCATCACCTTTTTCTTCTGCTGGTCAGAGAGGTGGATCACCTTGCCGATCTGTTCCAGCGCATGCGCCACGCCGTCGGTCGCCTGTTCCGACACCAGCAGCACGCGATAGTTGCGCCGGTTGTTGGCCAGTTCCACCCCGAACCGGTCGACGATGCGCCCGCGCGGCGGCGCGATCAGCCGCTGCGAGACTCGGTTGGCTTCGGCGTCCACCAGATACTGGTCGCCGTCACGGATCTGGAGCTGATAGAGGCGGCCCGCCAGCACCGCGAAAACAGCCGCCATGCCCCCGCCCACGCCCACCGAGCGGCGGGTGAAGGTGGCGTAGCGGCTCTTGTCCTTCTTGTCGAACAGCGGCATCAGGTTTCGCCCATCACATGTCGCTCCGGGAAGCGCCCACCAGGCGATGGTGGATGATCCCCAGAACATAGACCGCCGGGATGTAGAACAACACCGTCACCGCCAGTTCGCTGAGGATCGGCGCCAGCGGCGGGAAGTGCCAGTAGAGCGCCGCGATGGTGAAATAGGCGCTGGCGCAGGCCGCCGAGGCGGCGGTACCGAAGCCGATCACGGCGGCCAGGCCCGAAAGCCCGGCGAAACTGTCCCGCTGGCGCGCCACCAGGGCATAGGTCAGCACAAAGGCCAGGGTCCAGACGCCCGGCGGCCCACCCGACATCACGTCCTCGGCCAGGCCGATGGCCAGGGCGGCAGCCGGCGTCATCAGGTCGGGCCGGACCAGACACCAGAAATAGACCGGAACCAGCCCCAGCAGCGGCGGCGGTACCGCCCCGCCCAGCAGCGATATGGGAATATTGGCGACAAACACGCCCAGCAGCCCGCAGACCAGCGGCACCAGGGCGCCGAACAGGCGCTGGAAACTCGAGGTGCCGGGACGTTCGAGCGCGGCCATGTCAGTCGTCCGCTTCGGCGGGAGCTGGCGCTTCCGCCGCCGGCGTCACCGGCTTGGCGACCACAACCGGCCTGGGCTTGGCTGATGCGACAGGCGCCGTCACCGGCGCCGCCGTGACAGGGGGCGGTGGGGGCGGCTGCGGCTTCAGGCCCGCGGCTTCGGCCGGCAGTTGCGCGGTCGCCGGCAGCGTCTCGGGCGGCTGGGAGAAATTGAGAATTTCGACATCCTGGCTGGAAGCAGGATCGGCCAGCAGCGCCACGCGCCAGCCGCCATTGCCGTCATCCACCACGGTGCCGATGGGCAGGCCCGAGGGCAGCAAGCCACCATCGCCCGAACTCACCACCTGGTCGCCGGCATGCAGCGCCTCCTGGCGCGAAACGATGTCCAGCACCGGCATCGCGGTGTTGTCGCCGGTCATCATCGCCTGGACGTTGCCGCTCTTGTCCGCCGCCGAGGCGATGGTGACGGGAATGCGCGAATTGAGGTCGGTCAGCAGGATCACCCAGCTGGTGCGCTGGCCGGTCAGATAGACGCGGCCGATCATGCCGCGCGCATCCACCACCGCCTGGCCCGGCATGGCTTTGTCCTGGCGGCCCGCATCCAGGATCATGGTTTGCAGGAAGGGGCGACTGGCCCGGCCGATCACCCGCGCCAGAACCGCGTTGAGCTTGGGATCAGGCACGGCATGCAGCAGCGTCTGGTAGCGGGTCACCCGCGCCTGCAGCACGGTCGCCACGTTGCGCCACTGGCGCAAACGGGCATTTTCTTCCTTGAGCTTCAGATTCTGCTCATAGACCGAGAAGATTTCGGTAATGGAGCCGACAAAGCGGTCAAAACCGTGCACCGGGGCGCGGGCGGTTTGGAGAGCGGGCGCCAGCAGGTCGGTGACGCGGGCGCGTGCCTGGTCGAACAGGCCGGGCTGCGCCTTGCCCAGCAGCACCAGGACAATCGCGAGCGCGATGACAATGACCAGCGGAAGCTGGGCGTTGCTTTTGCGGGCGATCTTCCAGGCGTTTGCCATGCTGACGCGGCCCTTCGCCCGCGATGTCCTTAGAAAGCGGTGGACAGGACGTGCCGCATGCCCTTGGTGTTTTCCAGAACCCGGCCCGTGCCCAGCGCGACGCAGGACAGCGGGTCGTCGGCGATGGAAACCGGCAGGCCGGTTTCATCCCGCAGCACCTGGTCGAGATTGGCCAGCAGCGAGCCGCCGCCGGTCAGGACGATGCCCTTGTCGACAATGTCGGCCGCCAGTTCAGGCGGGGTGGCTTCGAGGGCCACCTTCACCGCTTCGACAATCGCGCCCACCGGTTCGGCCAGGGCTTCGGCGATGTGACGCTGGGTGATGGTGATTTCCTTCGGCACGCCGTTCAGAAGATCGCGGCCCTTGATCTCCATGGTCACGCCATTGCCGTCCATGGGGAGGGCGGCGGAACCGATTTCCTTCTTGATGCGCTCGGACGAGGCTTCGCCGATCAGCAGATTCTGGTGACGGCGGATATAGGCGATGATCGCCTCGTCCATCTTGTCGCCGCCCACGCGCACGCTGCGCGAATAGACGATGCCGCCAAGGCTGAGCACCGCCACTTCGGTGGTGCCGCCGCCGATATCCACCACCATCGAGCCGGTGGGTTCAGACACCGGAAGGCCGGCGCCGATCGCTGCGGCCATGGGTTCCTCGATCAGGAAAACGCGGCGGGCGCCGGCCGACAGGGCCGATTCCTGGATGGCGCGGCGTTCCACGGCGGTCGAGCCGGACGGCACGCAGACGATGATCATGGGATTGGCGAAGGACCGGCGGTTATGCACCTTGCGGATGAAGTGCTTGATCATCTCCTCGGCGACCTCGAAGTCAGCGATGACGCCATCGCGCATCGGGCGGATGGCCTCGATGTTGCCGGGCGTGCGGCCCAGCATCATCTTGGCGTCGTTGCCGACCGCGCGGACGGATTTCTTGCCGCCGCGGGTGGTGATGGTGGCCACCACCGAGGGTTCGTTGAGGACGATGCCGCGCCCTTTGACATAGACCAGCGTGTTCGCCGTGCCCAGATCGATGGCCATATCGCTGGAAAGCGCGCCAAGAAGACTGCCGAACATGCTTAAATCCTGTCCCTAACCTGAAAAGGCCAATCCAAAACCTGCAAGCGCCGTTCCCTTAAAAACGGCCCCGGAGCGCTCTTCCCGGGGCCGCGTATCTTAACGAGGTCTCATCTAGCGACAGTTAACGCTTCCGGCGCCTGTTTTTCCCGCTTCACCAACAGGTTGTTCAGGGCATTCACATAGGCGTAGGCGGCGGCCACCATCGTGTCGGTGTCCGAGGCCTTGCCGGTGACGCTGCGGCCGTTTTCCTCCAGCCGGACGCTGACCGTGGCCTGGGCGTCGGTCCCTTCGGTCACGGCATTGATCTGGAACAGCTGCAGGGTGGCGGTATGGGGATAGGCCTCGCGGATCGCCATGAAAATGGCGTCCACCGGGCCGTCGCCGCTGGTGGTGACGCTTTTGACCGTGCCGAAGGCCTCCAGGGTCAGGGACGCCACCGGGATGATGCCGGTGCCCGATTCCACCCGCAGCGCCTTGATCGAAATCGCCTCATGGCCGCGGATGATCTCGTCGTCCACCAGGGCGGCGATATCCTCGTCGAACACATGCTTTTTCTTGTCGGCCAGTTCCTTGAAGCGCTTGAAGGCGTCTTCAAAGGCCTCGGCTTCCAGCGTGTAGCCCATGCTTTCCAGCTTGTCCTTGAAGGCATGGCGGCCGCTCAGCTTGCCCAGCATCAGCGAGGTGGCATGCACCCCGACATCCTCGGGCCGCATGATCTCGTAGGTTTCGACATTCTTCAGCATGCCATCCTGGTGGATGCCGCTTTCATGGCTGAAGGCGTTCTTGCCGACGATGGCCTTGTTGTACTGGACCGGAAAGCCCGTGACGTTGCTGACCAGCTTGGAGGCGCGGTTCAGCATGGTGGTGTCGATGCCGGTGGTGAAGGGCATGATGTCCTTGCGCACCTTCAGCGCCATCACGATCTCTTCCAGCGCGGCGTTGCCGGCGCGCTCGCCGATACCGTTGATGGTGCATTCCACCTGCCGCGCACCCGCCAGCACGCCGGCCAGCGAGTTCGCCACCGCCAGGCCCAGGTCGTTATGGACGTGGGTGGAGAAGATCACCTTGTCCGCATTGGGCACCCGCTCGCGCAGCATCTTGATGATGTCGAAATATTCCTGCGGCGTGGAATAGCCCACCGTGTCGGGCACGTTGATCACCGTGGCGCCGGATTGGATGGCGACATCGACGCAGCGGCACAGAAAGTCCGGCACCGTGCGGGTGGCGTCTTCGGCCGACCATTCCACTTCGCTGGTATAGTTGCGGGCCCGGATCACGCTGGCGCCGATCGCTTCCAGCACGGCATTCTCGCCCATGTTCAGCTTGTGCTTCATATGGACGGGGCTGGTCGAGATAAACGTGTGAATCCGGGGCCGAAATGCACCCTTCAGCGCTTCGCCGGCGCGGTCGATGTCCTTGAATCCGGCGCGGGACAGGCCGCAAACGGATGCGCGCTTGACGATCTTGCTGATCTCCTGCACCGCGCGGAAATCGCCGGGCGAGGAAATCGGAAAGCCGGCTTCGATGATGTCGACGCCCATTTCATCCAGCAGTTCGGCGATCTGCAATTTTTCTTCGTGGGACATCGCCGCGCCGGGCGACTGTTCGCCATCACGCAACGTCGTGTCGAAGATTTGAATCGGGGTCGTGTCGGTATTGGTGGTGGCCATGTCAAAAGTCCTTCTGTTCGTCGCTGTTCGCGACTTCAATTCTTCCGCCCTGTTGATCCCCTAACCACCGCCACGCGCGACCATTCGCGCGAGCGGGTGCCTAGGGGCAGCTAAGAAGAAGAAGCGCCTGCGAAGAACCGAGGGAATGACGGGGCTGAATGTTGGCGCACGCGAAATCGCGGGCGGAAATTCCACCCGTCGCGATTTCGATATGCACGCCTTCCGTCATTGACCTGTCGCCGTTCCGCCCGTGAAAAATTCACCGGTACTCGCTGTAACCAACGGATTTGACACCGTTTTTTCCCAGCGTTTGCGCGGTTTTACGCCGATTTCGCCCTGTGGCGCAATAGCGACAGGGGAAAAGCAGCCCTGCGCCGTCTCATATGTTTACGAAGTAAACAATATAACAGGGGCAAACTTGTGAAATTGGGCGCCGGGAGCGCCGCTCGCACGCGAAACATTGCTCCCGCTTCCGGCTCGTCAAAGCACATTTTTGTGACATGCAAAGTGGTTGCCTCGGCCCTCGAACGCGCCTATCCGGGCGGACGAACAATCGTTTTCGATCCCTCTTCCAGCTTCGAGTCCTGCGGATATGAAAATCCTGCCGCCCGTCTCGATCGAAGCGCGCCGCCTGCTGCCCAGCCGCTGGGACCTGCTGGCGGCGGTGATGGTGCTCGGCTTTATCGTGGCCTTTGCCGATGCCAGCCGCCTGCTGGTGCAGCCCTTGTCGAGCATTTCCGGGGGCAATCTGGACCTGGATCCGGCCCTTTTGCCCGGCTACGCCCTGCGCACGGGCCTTCGCATGCTGCTGGCGATGGGGCTTTCGCTGGCTTTCACCTTCACCTACGCCACCTGGGCGGCCAAGAACCCCCGCGCCGGCCATCTGCTGGTGCCGCTGCTGGACATCCTGCAGTCGGTCCCGGTGCTGGGGTTCCTGTCGGTGACGGTGGTGTGGTTCCTCAGCCTGTCGCCGGGACGCATCTTCGGGGCGGAACTGGCCTGCGTCTTCGCCATCTTCACCAGCCAGGCCTGGAACATGGCCTTCAGCTTCTACCAGAGCCTGCGGACCGTGCCGGAAGACCTGACCGAGGCGGGACGGATGTTCGGGCTTTCGGCCTGGGCCCGCTTCTGGCGGATCGAGGCGCCCTTCGCCATGCCGCCGCTGATCTGGAACATGATGGTGTCCATGTCGGGCGGCTGGTTCTTCGTGACGCTGTCCGAGGCCATCAGCGTCGGCAAGACCACCATCGCGCTGCCCGGCATCGGCTCCTACATCGCGGTCGCCATCGCCCAGCAGAACCTGGTCGCCATCCTATACGCCATCCTGGCGATGCTGGTGGTGATCCTGATCTATGACCAGCTGCTCTTCCGCCCTCTGGTGGCCTGGGCCGACCGTTTCCGGGTGGGCGACGACCAGAGCGAAACCCCGCCGAAAAGCTGGGTGTTCGACATGCTGCGCCGTTCGCGCCTGATCGACTGGATGACGGCGCCCTTCGACCAGATGATGCGCTGGAGCTACCGCTTCCAGCCGCCGTCCTTCGGCGTGCGGGCCGGCTTTCAGGGTGGCGACAGCAAGCTGGCCGACCTGCTGTGGTATGCCATCCTCGCGGCGCTGGGCTTTTATGCGCTGTTCCGCATCTCCGCCTTCGCCTATGCCAATCTGAGCTGGAGCGATCTTTTCACCGCCGTCGGCTTGGGCTGCATCACCTTGCTGCGGGTGGTGGTGCTGATCGCACTGGCCAGCCTGATCTGGACGCCCATCGGCATCTATGTCGGCCTGCGGCCAAAGCTCACCCGCATCGTGCAGCCGGTGGCGCAGTTCTTCGCCGCCTTCCCCGCCAACATCCTGTTCCCGCTGGCGGTGTCGCTGATCGTGTTCTGGTCGCTCAATCCCGACATCTGGCTGTCGCCGCTGATGGTGCTGGGCACCCAGTGGTACATCCTGTTCAACGTCATCGGCGGCGCCAGCACGATCCCCAAAGAACTGATGGATGCCGGCGACAATTTCGGCGTCAAAGGCTGGCTGTGGTGGCGGAAGATCGCCCTGCCCGCCGTATTCCCCCATTACCTGACCGGCGCGATCACCGCCTCGGGCGGCACCTGGAACGCTTCCATCGTGGCGGAAGTCGCCAACTGGGGCGACACCAAGCTGCGGGCCCATGGCCTGGGCGCCTATATCGCCGATGCCACCCAGGCCGGCGATTTCCGGCTGGTGGTGCTGGGCATCGCGGTGATGGCCTTCTTCGTGGTGGTGGTGAACCGGCTGATCTGGCGGCCGCTTTATTGGTACGCCGAACGCAAGTACCGTTTGATCTGATGACCAACCTTCTGGAAGTGCGCAACGTAAAACGGACTTTCCCCCGCGGCGGCGGCGAGGAACTGCTGGTGCTCGACGACGTCAATCTGACGTTGAAGCAGGGCGAGATCGTCGGCCTGCTGGGCCGGTCGGGTTCGGGAAAATCCACCCTGCTGCGCCTGATCGCGGGCCTGGCGCGGCCCCAGGGCGGCAGCCTGACCTACATGGGCGCGCCCATCGAAGGCCCGGCGCAGGGCGTCGCCATGGTGTTCCAGGGCTTTGCGCTGTTTCCCTGGATGACGGTGCTGGAGAATGTGGAGCTGGGGCTGGAAGCGCAGGGCCTGCCGACGGCCGAAATCCGCAGCCGCGCTTTGGCCGCCATCGACCTGATCGGGCTCGACGGCTATGAGAGCGCCTATCCGCGCGAACTGTCGGGTGGCATGCGCCAGCGTGTCGGTTTCGCCCGCGCCGTGGTGGTGCATCCCAATATCCTCTTGATGGACGAACCATTCAGCGCGCTGGACGTGCTGACGGCGGAAAACCTGCGCACCGACCTGGTGGAGTTGTGGGGCAACGGCAAGCTGCCGATCAAGGGCATCATGCTGGTCACCCATAACATCGAGGAAGCGGTCTTGATGTGCGACCGCGTGCTGCTGTTCTCGTCGAACCCCGCCAAGGTCAGCGCCGAGATTGTCATCAACCTGCCGCAGCCGCGCGACCGCACCAGTCCCCAGTTCGAGGATTATGTCGACCGCATCTATGTCGAAATGACCGCCAAGCGGGTCGAACGCATGCGCCAGGCGATGGGCGCCACCGGCACCAATATGGAACTGTCCCACGTCTCGCCCAACCAGATTTCCGGCCTGATCGAGGCCCTGGCGGCGGCGCCGTATGACGGCAAGGCCGACCTTCCCGACATTGCCTATGAGCAGGAACTGGAAGTCGACGAACTCTTCCCCGTGGCCGAAGCCATGCAGTTGCTCAGGCTGGCGGAAGTGGAAGGCGGCGACATCAAGCTGACGCATATGGGCAAGCGCTTTGCCGATGGCGAACTGAATGAGCGCAAGGAAATCTTCTCCCGCGCCCTGATGAACCATGTCCCGCTGGCTGCCCATATCCGCAAAGTGCTGGACGAACGCGCCAGCCACAGCGCCCCCAAGACGCGCTTCCTGGACGAGCTGGAAGACCATATGGCCGAGGACACGGCGGAAGAAACGCTGAAGACGGTCGTCAGCTGGGCCCGCTTTGGCGAGCTGTTCTCGTATGATGACGACGCGGCGTCGTTCAGTCTGGAAAACCCGACTTAGACGGCAGGCTTCGGCCTGACCATGCCGGCCGCCAGCTTGGCGCGGCCGCGGGCCTGGTCGGTATTGTCGCCGCGCGCCAGCACCACGCCCATGCGGCGCTTGGCAAAGCTTTCCGGCTTGCCGAACAGGCGCAGGTCGGTGCCCGGTACCTTCAGCGCATCGTCCACGCCCGCAAAAGTCATCGCCTTGGCATCCACCCCGCCATAGATCACCGCCGAGGCGCCGGGAGACGACATGGTGGTGTCGACCGGCAAGCCCAGTATGGCCCGGGCATGCAGCGCGAATTCGGAACTGTGCTGGCTGACCAGCGTCACCAGACCCGTATCATGCGGGCGGGGCGAGACTTCCGAGAACCAGACCTCGTCGCCCTTGACGAACAGTTCGACCCCGAAAATGCCCAGCCCGCCCAGCGCGCCGGTGACCTTGGCGGCCATGTCGCGGGACTTGGTCTTCGCAGCCTCGCTCATGGCCTGGGGCTGCCAGCTTTCGATGTAATCGCCGTCCTTCTGGACATGGCCGATGGGTTCGCAGAAATGCGTGCCGTCCACGGCGCGCACCGTCAGCTGGGTGATTTCGAAATCGAACAGGACTTCGCCCTCGACGATCACGCGCGCCTCGCGCACCCGGCCCGCCGACAACGCCTTGTCCCAGGCCACCACCACGTCATCGGGCGACTTAAGCCGCGACTGGCCCTTGCCGGACGACGACATCACCGGTTTCACAAAACAGGGAAACCCGATCCGGGCCACCGCCGACTTCAACTCGTCCAGCGAGGAGGCGAAGGCATAGGCCGAGGTCGGCAGCTTCAATTCTTCCGCCGCCAGCACCCGGATGCGCTCGCGGTTCATGGTGATATGGGCGGCGCGGGCGGTGGGGATAACGGTACAAAGCTTGTCGGCCTCGATCCGCACCAGTTCGTCGGTGGCCAGCGCCTCGATCTCCGGCACCAGGAAATCGGGCCGCTCATGCTCGACCAGACGGCGCAGCGCGCCCGCATCGGTCATGTCGATCACATGGCTGCGATGGGCGACCTGTTGGGCCGGGGCGTTGGCGTAACGGTCCACGGCGATGGTTTCCACGCCCAGGCGCTGCAGCTCGATGATCACTTCCTTGCCCAGTTCGCCCGAGCCCAGCAGCATCACCTTGACGGCGGCCTTCGACAGCGGCGTGCCCAGTGTCATGGCGCGGCGCCATAGAGGGCGGTGAAGGCGTCCATCAGGATCTTGCGGTCGGCGGGCTGGCCTTCGACCTTGATGGCATCGTCCTGCATCACCACGCCCGGTGAGGCGCGTTCCACCCAGATATGCGAGGCCGGGATCACCCAGCTGGTGTCGTCCAGCGTGCCGGCCGCGATGAACACCAGCACCGGGGAGGCCAGATTCTGGTGCCACACCCGCACCCCGCAATGGGCACAGCGCTTGATCTCCTTTACCCGGCCGGAATCCGCCGTGCTGAGATAGGTATGGGTCTCGCCGGTGGCGGAGAAGGCCGCAGCGTCCGCGATCAGCATCAGCACATTGGTGGCGCCGCTGGTCTTCTTGCAGTCGTTGCAATGACAGGCGTTCACCGCCAGGGGCCGTGCGCTGAGCGTATAGCGCACGGCGCCGCACAGGCAGCCGCCGGTATAGGGCGGGTTGGGAATCGGCGGACGTTGCGTCATGTCATGCTCCCCAGATGCAAAAAGGCCCGGCGCGTCAACGCCGGGCCTTGTGCAATGTTTCTTTTCCGGCGGGGAAAAGAAATCAGTTTTTCGCCACGTCCACCAGCTTGTTCTTCGCAATCCAGGGCATCATGGCGCGCAGCTTGGCGCCCACTTCCTCGATCTGGTGGGCATCGCCCATGGCGCGGGTGGCCTTGAACGACGACTGGCCGGCCTTGTTTTCCAAGACCCAGTCGCGGGCGAACTTGCCCTGCTGGATGTCCTGCAACACGCGCTTCATCTCGGCCTTGGTCTCAGCGGTGATGATGCGGGGGCCCGTGACATACTCGCCATACTCCGCGGTGTTGGAGATCGAGTAGTTCATGTTGGCGATGCCGCCTTCATAGATCAGGTCCACGATCAGCTTCACTTCGTGCAGGCACTCGAAATAGGCCATTTCCGGCGCGTAGCCGGCTTCGACCAGGGTTTCGAACCCGGCGCGGATCAGTTCCACCAACCCGCCGCACAAGACGACCTGCTCGCCGAACAGGTCGGTTTCGCATTCTTCCTTGAAGTTGGTCTCGATGATGCCGGCGCGGCCGCCGCCGATGGCGGACGCGTAGCTCAGGCCCAGGTCATGGGCATTGCCCGAGGCGTCCTGGTGGACGGCGATCAGGGTCGGCACGCCGCCACCCTTCAAATATTCGCCGCGCACGGTGTGGCCGGGCCCCTTGGGGGCGACCATCAGCACGTCCATGTCGGGACGCGGCTCGATCAGCTTGAAATGCACGTTGAAGCCATGGGCGAACAGCAGCGCCGACCCCTGCTTCATGTTGTTCTTGAGTTCGTCCTTGTAGATGTCGGCCTGCAGCTCGTCGGGGGTGGCCATCATCATCACGTCCGCCCACTTGGCGGCGTCGACGACGCTCATCACCTTGAAGCCGGCGGCTTCCGCCTTCTTGGCCGAGGCGCCGGGACGCACCGCGATCACCAGATCCTTGACGCCGCTGTCGCGCATGTTCTGGGCATGGGCATGGCCCTGCGACCCGAAACCGATCACGGCCACTTTCTTGTTCTTGATCAGATTGAGATCGGCATCCCGATCATAATACACGCGCATTTCTCTCTACCCTTCTTGTCATGGCCCGGTTCATCCGGGCCATCCATCTTAAAGCCAAACATTGTCCCAACTGGGTGGCCCGCACTCCGGCGGGCCATGACAGTCGGGGGTAACTACATCGCTTCCGGGCCGCGGGAAATCGCGGCGACACCGGTACGGGAGACGTCGACCAGGCCCAGGGGGCGCATCAGGTCGATGAAGCTGTCGATCTTGGCCGGGGCGCCGGTGATCTCGAACACGAAGCTGGTCTGGGTGGTGTCGACGGGGCGGGCGCGGAAGGCATCGGCCATGCGCAGCGCCTCGACCCGCTTTTCGCCGGTGCCGGCCACCTTGATCAGCGCCATTTCGCGCTCGATGCCGGCCTTGGCGGATGTCCAGTTGGTGACGGCGTGGGTCGGCACCAGGCGGCGCAGCTGGGTCTCGATCTGCTCGATCACATGCTGCGTGCCCGAGGTGACGATGGTGATGCGGCTGGTGCGTGCCATCGGATCGACTTCGGCCACCGTCAGGCTTTCGATATTGTAGCCGCGCCCCGAGAACAGCCCGACCACGCGCGCCAGAACGCCCGCCTCATTGTCCACCAGCACGGTGAGGGTGTGGCGCTCATTCTCGCCGCTCTGCTTGACCTTGGTATCGTGCATCTCAGACCAGCATCTTTCCGGCGTCGCTGATCTCGCCCCCGTCATCCGGCGACAGCAGCATCTCGTTATGCGCCGCACCCGACGGAATCATGGGATAGCAATTCTCGGTGGGATCGACGCGCACGTCGAACAGCACCGGGCGTTTGACGTCGAGCATTTCCTGGATCTTGCCGTCCAGATCCGACGGCTTGTCGGCCCTGAGCCCGACGCAGCCAAAGGCGTCCGCCATCTTCACGAAATCGGGCAACGCTTCCGAATAGGAATGGGAGTAGCGCTTGCCATGCAGGATTTCCTGCCACTGGCGCACCATGCCCATATATTCATTGTTAAGGATGAAGATCTTGATCGGCAGGTCGTACTGAATCGCCGTCGACATTTCCTGCATGGTCATCTGCACGCTCGCTTCGCCGGCAATGTCGATCACCAGCGCGTCGGGGTGCGCCATCTGCACGCCCACCGCTGCGGGAAGGCCATAACCCATGGTGCCCAGCCCGCCGCTGGTCATCCAGTGGTTGGGCTCGTTGAAATGGAAGCGCTGCGCCGCCCACATCTGGTGCTGGCCGACTTCCGTCGTCACGAACACATCGCTGCGGTGCTTGGTCAGTTCATACAGCCGGTCGATGGCATATTGCGGCTTGATGATGCTGTCCGAATTTCGATAGGACAGCGACTTCTTCCCGCGCCACTGGTCGATCTCTTTCCACCATTCCTTCAGCGCGGCGCCCTGGACCTTGTGCTTCTGGCTCTTCCAGAAGCGGATCATCTCGCGCAGCGCCTTGGTGGCGTCGGCCACGATCGGCAAATCCACCCGCACGATCTTGTTGATCTGCGAGGCGTCGATATCCAGATGGATCTTCTTGGACTTGGGCGAGAAGGAGCTGACCTTGCCGGTGCAGCGGTCATCGAACCGCGCGCCCAGGCAGATCATCAGGTCGCAATCATGCATCGCGTGATTGGCTTCCCAGGTGCCGTGCATGCCCAGCATGCCCAGCCACTCGGGCCGCGAAGCCGGGAACGCGCCCAGGCCCATCAGGGTCGAGGTCACGGGGAAACCCGTCAGGTCAACCAGCTCGCGCAACAGCGCGCTGGCTTCCGGCCCCGAATTGATGATGCCGCCGCCGGTATAGAACAGCGGCTTCTTGGCCGCCGCCATCATCTCCACCGCCTTGACGATGGAGGACAGGTCGGGATCGGTCTTGGGGCGATAGGTGCGGTGATGGACAGACTGCGGCCCCAGATAGGAACCGCTCTGGAACTGCACGTCCTTGGGGATGTCGACCAGCACCGGGCCCGGACGGCCCGTGGTGGCGATCTCGAAGGCTTCATGCAGCACGCGGCTCAGATCGCCGATATGCTTCACCAGCCAGTTGTTCTTGGTACAGGGCCGGGTGATGCCGACCGTGTCGCATTCCTGGAAGGCATCGGTGCCGATCAGGTGCGTCGGCACCTGCCCCGTCAACACCACCAGCGGAATGGAATCCATCAGCGCATCGGTCAGGCCGGTGACGGCATTGGTGGCGCCGGGACCGGACGTGACCAGCACCACGCCGGGCTTGCCGGTAGAGCGGGCATAGCCTTCGGCGGCATGCACCGCGCCCTGTTCGTGGCGCACCAGAACGTGGGTGATGCCTTCGACCTTGAACAGCGCGTCATAGATCGGCAGCACCGCGCCGCCGGGATAACCGAAGATATGGGTGACGCCCTGATCCTTGAGCGCACGGATGACCATCTGCGCCCCAGTCATCGTCTGGGCGCTTTCGGCGGCCTGGGCCGCCTTTGTCAGTGTGTCGTCCTTGTCCATAGTCCCGTCCTCGAAAGTCCAATGCTCGCAAATCCACCAAAGATAAAGGGGCGTTTCCGCCCCTTGTCCGCATGGCCGCCCTGCCCAAAACGAAGCGTCAGCTTCGCTGGGTGTGCGGCCTGATAACTACGAGCATTGCGTTCATGGCGGCGGAACTTAAGGATGCTGCATCGCGGCGTCAAGCAATTTCACGAAGAAACTTTGCCATATTGTGTAATTATATTGCTCAATAATGGGTCGTACCAGATATAATGTGGCATACGGTTGCGAAACCACGTCATCTGGCGTTTGGCGAACTGCCGCGTCGCGGTGACCGCGTTTTCCAGCGCCGCGTCCTTGCTGAGTTCCCCCGCCGCCAGCGCCTGGAGCGGCCTCAGCCCCAGCAATTTGGCCGCCGGAAGGGCCGGGTCCAACCCCGCGAGCGCCTGGGCTTCCGCCAGCCCGCCCTGCTCCACCATCTGGCCGAAACGGGTTGCGATCCGGGCCCGCAGCTCGGGGCGGGGCGGGTCCAGCACAAAAGCGGCCAACCTGGCGTCCTTCAGCACCGGCGCGGCGGGCGCGGTCTGCCATTCCGCCAGCGGACGCCCCGTCGCCTCGAACACCTCATACGCGCGCAGCACCCGCTGGGGATCGCTGGGCCGCAGCTTCGATGCGGTCAGCGGATCGCGCTCCATCAGGCGGGCGTGAAGCTGTTCGACGCCGATCCCGTCCAGCAGCGCGCGCGCCGCGTCACGGATATCGGCGGGGATTTCCGGAATGTCGGCCAACCCGTCGGTCAGCGCCGAAAAATACATGCCGGTGCCGCCGACGAAGATCGGTACGCGCTGCATCGCCCGCGCCTCGGCCAGCGCGGCCAGCGCATCATCGCGCCAGCGCCCCACCGAATAGACCTCCGCCGCGCCGACATGACCGTAGAGCAGATGCGGCACCCGCGCCTGGTCGGCAGCGGAGGGCTGCGCCGTCAGGATCGGCGCCTCGCGGTACACCTGCATGGAATCGGCGTTGATGATCGCGCCGCCGATATGCTCAGCCAGTGCCAGCGCCTCGCGCGACTTGCCGCTGGCGGTGGGGCCTGCAATAAGGACCGCGTCAAATTCCATGCGTGAACAATGTTTGTTCTGAACGTCATCGGCAAGGGCGCCGACCCCAAACTCTTCTCAGGCTTGGGCAGCGGCGACGCGCAGATCCTGTCGGTGGGTCATGCCTTCGATCTGCCGGTGGTGGGCATCGCCGCCTTGTTAGCTGCGCGCGATATCGCCGCCGATCTGCCGCTCGACGTCAACCTGGTGAAGACGGACCAGCGGCGCAAACAGCTGCTGATCGCCGACATGGACTCCACCATCATCAATGTCGAATGCCTGGACGAGCTGGCCGACATGGCCGGGCTCAAGCCCCAGATCGCCGCCATCACCGAACGGGCGATGCGCGGCGAACTGGAATTCGAAGGCGCGCTCAAGGAGCGCGTCGGCATGCTCAAAGGCCTGAAACTGGACGCGCTGGAGCGCACCTATGCCGAGCGGGTGCGGCTGAACCCCGGCGCAAAATCGCTGCTGGCCACCATGCGCAGCTTTGGTGCCCACACCATGCTGGTCTCCGGCGGGTTCGGCTATTTCACCAAGCGGGTGGCGGAGGCCGCCGGTTTCCATGTCGAGCGCGGCAATATCCTGCTAGATGACGGCGCCGCGCTGACCGGCGAAGTCGCCATGCCGATCCTGGGGCGCGAAGCCAAGCTGGCCGCGCTGGAAGAGGCCGCCGCGTCGCTGAAACTGGATTTCGCGCAGACCCTGGCGGTGGGCGACGGCGCCAATGACCTGGCCATGATCCAGCGGGCTGGCCTGGGCGTCGCCTATCATGCCAAGCCGGTGGTGGCGCAAGCGGCAGGCGCGGCGATCAACCACAACGACCTGACCGCCCTGCTCTACCTGCAGGGTTACAGCGACAGCGAGATCGTCAGAGCGGACTGAAGTGCGCGAAGGCGTGCTGGCTTTCGGGCAAGGAGGCCAGCGGCACGAAGTCCATCACCTCGCTCATCGCTTTCCAGTGGGCGCCGATCTCGGTGATGCCGGGCGCGCCGCGCGATTTTTCCACCGACTCCCATTCGAAGATTTCGACCAGCTCGCCATCCTTGCCCACGCCCTGGACCACGGCCCGGTCGGTGATCAGATCGTGCTGGCGCAGCAGCGGCACATGGCCCTGCATCAACAGGCGGGCTTCGTCTTCATGGCCCGGATGCGGACGGTAGGAACAGATGACCAGGATGCCCATGTCGCTCCTTTTTCGGCTAGTTCAAGCTCAGTCCCACAAAGGTGAGGCCGCCTTCGCGGCTGATCAGCAGCAGCACGACTTTCTTGCCGGCCTTGGCATCCGCCTCGATCCTGCGCGAAACCTCGTCCGCCGTTTTCACCGGCTGGCTGGAAATTTCCACGATCACGTCGCCCACACGCAGGTTTTTCTCGCCGGCGGCGCTTCCCTCTTCGACCGCCGTCACCAACACGCCCTGCACGCCGCCCTCGACCTTGAACTTGGCGCGCGCCGCCGCGTCCAGCGGGCCCAGCTTCAGGCCCAGCCGCGCCAGCCGCGACTGGCTTTTCGCCGGCGGCGGCGCAGGCTTGGCCGTCTTGGCCGCCTTGCCGTCTTCGGCCAGCCGCTGCACCGTGATCTTCAGGCTCTGCTTCTGTCCCCGGCGCAGCAGGTCGAGCGATACGGTCTTGCCGATGGGCGTATCGGCCACGATGCGCGGCAAGGCGCGCTCATCGCCCACCGCCTTGCCGTCAAAGCCGGTGATCAGGTCGCCGTTGCGCAGGCCCGCGCGCGCGCCCGGGCCGCCGCCGGTTACGTTGGTCACCAGCGCGCCGCGGGTGCTCGGCAATCCCATCCCTTCGGCGATCTCCGGCGTCACCTGCTGGATTTTCACGCCGATCCAGCCGCGCCGCGTGCCGCCGAACTGGCGCAGCTGCCCGATCACCTGCCGCGCCAGGTTGGACGGAATAGCGAAGCCGATGCCGACGCTGCCGCCGGTAGGCGAGAAGATCGCCGAATTGACGCCGATGACGTTGCCGTTCATGTCGAACAGCGGACCGCCCGAATTGCCGCGGTTGATCGGCGCGTCGGTCTGGATGAAATCGTCATAATCGCCGCTGTTGATGTTGCGGTTGCGCGCAGAAATGATGCCGGCGGTGACGGTCGAGCCGATGCCGAAAGGATCGCCGATGGCGATCACCCAGTCGCCCACCTCCGCCTTGTCGCTGTCACCGAGCTTGGTGGCGGGCAGCGGCTTCCTGGGATTGACCTTCAGCAGCGCCAGGTCGGTCTTGGGATCGCGCCCCACCACCCGCGCCGGCAGGGTCACGCCATCGGCGGTGGTGACGGTGATGCTGTCGCTCGGAATGACGTGATTGTTGGTGATGATATAGCCGCTGGGATCGATGATGAAGCCCGAGCCCAGCGAGGTGACATGGCGCGGCTGGCTTCCGCGCGGCCCCATGAAATTCTTGAACATGTCTTCCAGCGGCGAACCCGGCGGCAGTTTCGGCAAGGCCGCGCTGGGCGGCGGCGCCTTCAGCGTCTGGCTGGTGGAGATATTGACCACGGTCGGCAGCAGCCGCTTGGCCAGCCCCCGGAAGGATTCCGGCGCGGGCGCCGCCAGCGCCGCACCCGAAAAAACCGGGGAGAGGCCGAGCGCCAGAATGGCGCTCAGAATGGCACAGGGAAACTTGGCAAACCGCATCGCTGAACCAAAGGAGGAATCGCCGGCCAGTCTAGGCAGGGAAAAACGGAACAAACAGGGCAAAAACCAGCATGGAACGCGGTTTTTGATTTTTTGACCGCCAGCGGTTCTCGGGCACGGGTTTTGAATAAGCAGGACCATGAGACGCCTCAATGCCCATGGTAAATTGATGACCCTGCTGCTGGGGGTGCTGCTGACCAGCGGCAGCCTGATGCTGCTGTCGGGCTGCGGCGACAGGTTGCTGCCGCAGCAGCAGGCACAGTCGTTCCAGACCCAAGACCAGATGGCGGAAACCTTCGACCGGATCGTCCCGGGCATGACCCGCGCCGACGACCTGCCCAATCTGGGCTTTGGCGCCCCCACCGGCAATGCCGACATCCTGTCCTATCGGGACATCCAGGAACGCTTCCTGCCGGCCGGGGTGCAATGGGAACATCTCAATCCTGCCGTGCGGGCCTGCATCCGGGCCGAGCTTTACTGTACCGGCTTTGTCTTTCGTCCCGTCAGCAAGCGTATCGGCAAGGCCGTATCCGGCCTGCTGGGCTTTGAGAATATCAGCCATTCCAGCCCGTCGGACGAAGTCGTGCTGCTGGTGATGAATGGCCGCGTCGTGCACAAGGTCTTTTCCTCCCGGACCGACACACTCGACGAAAGGCGCCAGCCACTGGCTCCGCTGCCGGACGGCGGCGCCATCGCGCGCGCGGCGGGCGGCGCCACGACCTTCTAGGATAGTTTTTCTGGGATTTGGTGAGGCGCGGCGCTATATGCTGCGCCCATGACAGACATCAAAAACGATGTGCTCAAGGCACTCGACCAGGTGGTGGACCCGGCCAGCGGACGCACCGTGGTGCAGCAGGACATGATCGCTGGGCTCGTGGTCAAGGATGGCCATGTCGGCTTTGTGCTGGAAGTGGCACCCGAGCGCGCGGCGCAATCCGAACCCCTGCGCAAGATCTGCGAAGCGATGGTGCTGGGGGTGAAAGGCGTCAAGTCCGTTACCGCCGTACTGACCGCGCATGAAGAACACGGCCATGCCCATGACGATCATGCGGGACATGCGCACAGCCATGCCCCCGCCGCCGCGCCGCAAAAGCCCGCAGTCAATCGCCAGGCGCCGCCGCCTCCGGCCGGGATTCCCGGCGTCGCCGCCATCATCGCGGTGGCCAGCGGCAAGGGCGGCGTCGGAAAATCCACCGTCGCGGTTAACCTGGCGCTCTCGCTGTCGCGGCTGGGATTGAAAGTCGGATTGCTGGATGCCGATATCTACGGACCGTCGCTGCCGCGCCTCATGGCGATCACCGAGAAGCCCGAAAGCGACGGCAAGAAGCTGAAACCCATCGTCAAGCACGGCATCAAGACCATGTCGATCGGCTTTCTGGTGGAGGAAGACCAGGCGATGATCTGGCGCGGGCCGATGGTGCAGTCCGCCCTGACCCAGATGCTCAGCGACGTCGAATGGGCGCCGCTGGATGTGTTGGTGCTGGACATGCCGCCCGGCACCGGAGACGCCCAGCTCACCATCGCCCAGCGCGTGCCGCTGAAGGGCGCGGTGATCGTCTCCACCCCGCAGGATATCGCCCTGATCGATGCCAAGAAGGGCATCACCATGTTCCAGAAAACCAAGGTGCCAATCCTGGGCGTGGTGGAAAATATGAGCATGTTCACCTGCCCCGATTGCGGCTCGTCGCACGCCATCTTCGGCCATGGCGGCGCACGCGAAACCGCCGAAAAACTGGGTGCGCCTTTCCTGGGGGAAATTCCGCTGGTGCCGCGCATCCGCGAAACCTCCGATGCCGGCACGCCTATCAGCGTTTCCGCGCCGGACAGTCCGGAAGCGCAGGCTTTCCTGGACGTAGCCAAAAAAGTGGCGGTGTCATTGCAGACCGCCAGCAAGCCCGCGCCGAAAATTATTATCGAGTGAGAGTCACGTAGCTGTAGCGTAGCCCGTCCGGCGTGACATGGCTTTCGCGCGCCGTTTCCGTCCAGCCGGAGCGGTCGAATGCGAAGCGGGCATCGCCTTCAAAATCCCGGTGCACTTCTGTCAGTTCGATGCGCGTCGCCATCGGCAGCGCGCGTTCATAGATTTCCGCGCCGCCGATCACCATCACCGTGCCCGAGGTGCCGGCCGTCGCCGCGCCCAGCGAGTTGGCCGTGACCGCGCCCTCGCTCCGCCAGTCCTGCTGCCGCGTCACCACCACATTGACCCGGCCCGGCAGCGGCTTTCGGGGCAGCGAGTCCCAGGTCTTGCGGCCCATCACGATGGTGTGGCCCAGGGTGAGCGCCTTGAAGCGCTTGAGGTCGTCGGAAATATGCCAGGGCAAGGCGCCCTTGTTTCCGATCACGCCATTGTCGGCAATGGCCACCACCAACACGATCTCGCTCATGCGCCCGCCAGTTTCTTCAGGGCCTCGCCCTGCAGCCGATAGGTGACCCACGCCTCCTGCGGCTTGCCCCCCAGGCTTTGATAGAATTCGATGGAGGCGGCGTTCCAGTCCAGCACGCGCCATTCCATGTAGCCGCCTTCGCGCTGGGCGATGGCGCCCAGATGCGCCAGCAAACCACGCCCGAGCCCGCGCCCGCGAAACTCGGTGCGCACAAACAGGTCTTCCACATAGACGCCACGCGCCGCGCCGAAGCTCTTATAGGCCCAGTACCAGGTGACAATCCCCGCCGGCGCGCCCTCCAGAAAACCGAGATCGCAGCGGCAGACCGGCTTGTCGCCCAGCATGTCGCGGACGATGGCGGCTTCGGTCAGATGAAAAGCAGGCGCTTTTTCATAGGCCGCGAGTTCCCCCAGCAAGGCCAGGACCAACGGCGCGTCGGCGGGCGTGGCGCCGCGAATGGAAAAGTCGCTCATGGCCAAACCATAGGGTCGCGGCCGCGCAAAGGGAACCGAATCGCATACCGGCCGGTTACCGATGGACCGTTTTCAGGATGTTTCCGATGCGCCGATGGATGCTTTGCGCCGCTGTCATTGCCATGCCGCTATTGTCGCCAGCATGGGCGCAGCCCACCGATCCCAGCCAGATTCGCGGGAAGGGCGGGTTTGGGCAGTATTTGCAGCAGCAACAGCAGCAGCAAAAGCCCCAGCAGGCGCAGCCGCAGCAGCCACGCCAGCAGGCCGCGCCCCAGGATCGCGGCAACCGCGACGTCAACCGGGGCCGCGACGCAAATCGCGATCGCAACGACGCCAATCGCAACGTCAACCGGGGCGACCGGGACTGGCGCCAGGGCGGAGGCAATGACCGGCGTCCCGGCTATAACGGGCCGCGCCGCGATTACAGCGGCTTTCGCGACTATCATCGCGGCTATAATTCCTCGCGCCGTTTCCGTGGTCCGGAATATCGCCGCCCCTCCGGCTGGTACGACCGCCGCTGGAGTTTCGGCGAATTCCTGCCCGGCCTGTTCTGGTCCTCCAGCTACTGGCTGAATGACTTTAACCGCTATGACCTGCCGCCGCCGCCCTATGGCACCGTCTGGGTGCGCAATGGCCGCGACGCCCTGTTGGTGGACCGCGACACCGGTGAGATCATTTCGGTCCGCTACAGCGTGTTTTATTGATGTTTTGAAGGCCCCGCAGGACCAAAATACGGTGTTTTCAGCCGCCCACGGTCCTGCGGCACCTTTGCCCTTACAGCCCGCCGCCTACCTGCTATAAGCCGCCACCGTGCCTGTGGCTCCCCACGGGTTGAGCACCGGAAAGGTACGGATAACTCGGCATGGCAAACGTCACGGTGATCGGCGCCCAATGGGGCGACGAAGGAAAAGGCAAGATCATTGACTGGCTGTCCAACCGCGCCGACATGGTGGTGCGGTTCCAGGGCGGCAACAATGCCGGCCACACCATCGTGGTGGGGGACAAGACCTACAAGCTGTCGCTGCTGCCCTCGGGCGTGGTGCAGGGCAAGCGCTCCATCATCGGCAACGGCGTGGTGGTCGATCCTTGGTCCCTGCTGGAAGAAATCGCCAAGGTCGGCGCCGCCGGACTTGTTGTAACCCCCGACGTCCTAGTTTTGGCCGAGAACGCCGTGCTGGTGCTGCCGCTGCACCGCGAACTGGATGCCCTGCGCGAGGAAGCCTCTTCCCAGAAGATCGGCACCACCAAGCGCGGCATCGGCCCCAGCTACGAAGACAAGGTCGGCCGCCGCGCTATCCGCGCCATTGACCTGATGGACCCCGCCAGCCTGCCCGGCAAGATCGAGCGGCTGCTGGCCCATCACAATGTGCTGCGCAAAGGCTTCGGCGCCGCCGAAGTCGATGCCGGGGCGCTGCTGAAACTGCTGAACGAGATCGCGCCCAAGATCACGCCCTTCCTGGGTTCGTCCTGGCGCGAACTGGACGCCGCCCGCAAGGCCGGCAAGCGCATCCTGTTCGAAGGCGCCCAGGCCGTGCTGCTGGATATCGACCACGGCACCTATCCCTTCGTCACCTCGTCCAACACGGTGGCGGGCCAGGCGGCGGCGGGCGCGGGCGTTTCGCCGCGTGCCATCGGCACCGTGCTGGGCATCGTCAAAAGCTACACCACGCGCGTGGGCGAAGGTCCCTTCCCCACCGAACTCAAGGACGCCACCGGCGAAAAGCTGGGCGAGCGCGGCCATGAATTCGGCACCGTCACCGGGCGCAAGCGCCGCTGCGGCTGGTTCGATTCCGTCCTGGTGCGCCAGACCTGCGTCACCGGCGGCGTGGACGGCATCTGCCTTACCAAACTGGACGTGCTGGACGGCTTTGACGAGATCAAGGTCTGCACCGGCTATCAATTGGACGGCAAGACGCTGGACTATCTGCCCGCCGACGCCAACCTGCAGGCGCGCCTGACGCCGGTGTACGAAACGCTGGAAGGCTGGAAGGAAACCACCCGCGGCGCGCGCAGTTGGGCCCAGCTTCCCGCCAACGCCATCAAGTATGTCCGCCGCGTCGAGGAACTGATCGGCGCGCCGGTGTCGCTGCTGTCCACCAGCCCGGACCGCGACGATACCATCATGGTGCAAGACCCGTTCGTGGATCGCTAAACGTCCTGAGCTTTGTGATTGAGCGGTCCGTGACCGCGTCCCAATCCGGGCGCGGTGCGGATCGCATTCTGGACAAAGATGTGCGCGCGGCTGACCGCATCACGCAGGCTTTGCCCCTGTGCCAGGCCGGAGGCGATCGCCGTCGCCAGGGTGCAGCCGGTGCCGTGGGTGTGCACCGTATCCTGTCGCGGCGCCTCCAAGGGCAGGAACTCGCCCTCGCTCCACAACACATCGCGCACCACCTCGCCCTCGCCGTGACCGCCCTTGAACAGGACATTCTCGACGCGCAGCATCTTGAACACCATCGCGGCGTTGCGGATGCGGTGCTCGCTTTGCGGATAGATGCCGGTCAGTACTTCGGCCTCCGGCAGATTGGGCGTGATCACGGATGCCAGCGGCAAAAGCTGCGTCTTCATCACCGCGACCGCCGCCTCGTCCAGCAGCTTCGAACCGCCCTTGGCCACCATCACGGGATCCACCACCAGCGGGATGTTCGGGGCATGTTCGGCCAGGGTTCTCGCCACCATCTCCACCATGTCGGCGGAGCCCAGCATGCCGGTCTTGATGGCATCGGCCCCGATATCGGACAGGCAGGCAATGATCTGTGCCTTCACAATCTCCGGCGGAACAATGTGCGCGCCGGTCACGCCCAGCGTGTTCTGCACCGTGACGGCAGTGATGGCCGTCTGGGCATAGACCCCGAAGGCCTGGGCGGTCTTGATGTCGGCCTGAATCCCGGCGCCGCCGGAACTGTCCGAGCCGGCAATCACCAGCAGGCGCTTCATTACGCTGCGACTTCCTCGATCGCGCTGACGATCTGGCGCACCACGGCGCGCACCAGCTTTTCGTCCTCGCCTTCGGCCATGACGCGGATCAAGGGCTCGGTGCCCGACTTGCGCACCAGGATGCGGCCCGTCGCGCCCAGCTTGGCGTTGGCGTCCTCGATGGAAGACTTGACCCGGGCATCTTCCAGGGGCGCGCCCTTCTTGAAGCGGACATTTTCCAGGATCTGCGGCAGCGGGTTGTAGAGATGCGCCGCCTCGCTGGCCGGCTTGCCCTCCTGGGCCAGCACCGCCAGCATCTGCAGCGCCGCCACCAGGCCGTCGCCGGTGGTGGAGACATCGGACAGGATGATGTGGCCGGACTGTTCGCCGCCCACATTGAAGCCGCCCTTTTTCATCTCCTCCAGCACATAGCGGTCCCCGACCGCGGCGCGCGCCAGTTTCAGATCCAGCGACGCCAGATAATGGTCCAAGCCCGCATTCGACATCACGGTGCCGACCACGCCGGCGCCCTTCAGCCTGCCGCTCTTGGACCAGCTCTTGGCGATCAGCGCCAGAATCTGGTCGCCGTCGATGATCTGGCCCTTTTCATCGGCCATCACCACCCGGTCGGCATCGCCGTCCAGCGCAATACCGAAATCGGCGCGGGTCTCGCGCACGCGGGCGCACATCGCCTGCGGCGCGGTCGAGCCGCAGTCCAGGTTGATATTGGTGCCGTCCGGCGTCACCCCAAGCGCCACGATGTCGGCACCCAGTTCCCACAGCACTTCCGGCGCCACCTTGTAGGCGGCGCCATGGGCGCAATCGATCACGATGCGCATGCCGTCAAGACGGAGGTTGCGCGGGAAGGTGCGCTTGGCGAATTCGATATAGCGCGCCTGGCTGTCGTCGATGCGCTTGGCGCGGCCGATCTTGGCGCTAGGAGCCAGGCCCTGTTCCAGGCCCGCCGCCATCAGGCGCTCGATTTCCATTTCGACATCGTCCGACAGCTTCTGGCCGTCGGGGCCGAAGAACTTGATGCCATTGTCTTCATAGAGATTGTGCGAAGCGGTGATCATCACCCCGATATCGGCGCGCAGCGACCGCGTCAGCATGGCGACGGCCGGGGTCGGCAGCGGGCCGAACTGGAACACGTCCATGCCCACGGCGGTGAAGCCCGACACCAAAGCGGATTCGATCATGTAGCCCGACAGGCGGGTATCCTTGCCGATCACCACCCGGTGGCGGTGCTCGCCGCGGGTGAAGATGCGGCCCGCCGCCATGCCCGCCTTCATCGCCACTTCCGGCGTCAGCTTGGCGGTGTTGGTGCGGCCGCGGATGCCGTCGGTGCCGAAAAATTTGCGGGTCATGGATGCGTCCTGATGCGAAGCGGTTGTTTTATCACAATTGCATTTCCGAAGGTTAACGCGGCATCTTGTCCATGTCTTTCAGGGTGTTAGCCCCTCCCGCAAGGCTGCCGGATCGTGGGTGCGGATATAGGCGGCGCCTCCCTGGATCACCGCCCGCGCCTCCGCCGCCGCGCTGAGGCTCTTGAGGCGCTCAGGATCGCCGCCCGCCTGGGCCTTGAGAAAGGACTTGCGCGACACCGACACCAGCAGCGGCAGGCCGTAGCGGCGCGTCAGGTCCGGCAGCCGTTCCAGCACCGTCATCGAGGTTTGCGGATTGGTGCCGAGGAAAAAGCCCATGCCCGGATCAAGGATCAGCCGGTCGCGCGCGATTCCGGCCTGTTCCAGCGCCGCCAGCCGCGCATCGAAAAAAGCGAAGATGCGGCCCATGACCTGATCGGGCGGTACGTCCTCGCGCGTGGCGATGCCTTGCGCCTGGATCGCGTGCATCACGATCAGCCTGGCGGGCGATGCCGCCAGCTCGGGATAGAAATCCGCGTCGGCAAAACCATGAATGTCGTTGAGATAATCCACCCCCACCTCCAGCGCCCAGCGCTGCACCGGGGTGTGGAAACTGTCGATGGATAGCGACAGTCCCTTTGCCTTCAGCGCCGGAACCACCGATGCCAGCCGCGCGATCTCGAGCTCCGGCGTCACGGCCCCGGCATTGGGGTTCGAGGAGGCCGCACCGATATCGATGATGTCGGCACCATCGTCCGCAAGCGTCTGCGCATGCGCCAGCGCGGCTTCCGGCGCCAAATACTTGCCACCATCCGAAAAACTGTCGGTGGTGATGTTGAGGATGCCGAGGATTTCCATGGTCACAAAAGAAAAGGGCGGCCTAAGCCGCCCTGTCCTTTATCAGATAGCGCCTAGCGTGGCTGCGGTTCGGGCGAAATAATCGGGCCCGGACCACTGGAGGGACGCGGCTTGCCCGCCACCGGTACGCTGGTGCCCTCACCACGCGACGGCAGCACCGGGTCTTCATACGGCGTGCGCACCGGGGGGATGCCCTTGAGCAGCGCGATGATCTCGTCGCCGGTCAGGGTTTCATACTCGAGCAGGCCCCGCGCCAGCACGTTCAGATCGCTCTGGCGGCTGGTCAGGATATCCCGGGCGCGCTGGTAGCTCTCGTCGATGATGCGGTGGATCTCGTCGTCGATCTTCTGCGCCGTGGCTTCGGAGATGTTCTGGGTGCGCGACACGCTGTGGCCCAGGAAGACTTCCTCCTGGTTCTCGGCATAGGCGATGGGACCCAGGCTGTCCGACATGCCGAAGCGGGTCACCATGGCGCGGGCCATGCGGGTGGCCTGCTCGATGTCGCTCTGCGCGCCGGTGGTCACCTTCTCGTGGCCGAACACGATTTCCTCGGCCAGGCGGCCGCCGAAAGCCACCGCCAGGTCGGCCAGCATCTTCTGGCGCGTCAGCGACAGAGCATCGCGTTCCGGCAGGCGCATCACCATGCCCAGCGCGCGGCCGCGCGGGATGATGGTGGCCTTGTGGATCGGGTCCGAGCCTTCGACGGTGATCGCGACCAGGGCATGACCGGCCTCGTGATAAGCAGTGAGCTTCTTTTCCTCGTCGCTCATCGCCATGGAACGCCGCTCGGCGCCCATCATCACCTTGTCCTTGGCGTCTTCCAGTTCGCTCATATTGACGACGCGCTTGCCGCGACGGGCGGCCAGCAATGCGCCTTCATTGACCAGGTTGGCCAGGTCGGCGCCGGAGAAGCCCGGCGTGCCGCGCGCGATGGTGCGCGGATCGACGTCGGGCGCCAGCGGCACCTTGCGCAGGTGAACGCGCAGGATCTTTTCGCGGCCCGCCAGATCGGGATTGGGAACGACCACATGACGGTCAAAGCGACCGGGGCGCAGCAGCGCCGGGTCCAGCACGTCGGGACGGTTGGTGGCGGCGATCAGGATCACGCTCTCATTGGCTTCAAAGCCATCCATCTCGACCAGAAGCTGGTTGAGGGTCTGCTCGCGCTCGTCGTTGCCACCGCCCAGGCCCGCGCCGCGATGGCGGCCGACCGCGTCGATTTCATCGATGAAGACGATACAGGGCGAGTTCTTCTTGGCCTGTTCGAACATGTCGCGCACGCGGCTGGCGCCGACGCCGACGAACATTTCAACAAAGTCCGAACCCGAAATGGTGAAGAAGGGCACATTGGCTTCGCCCGCAATGGCGCGCGCCAGCAGCGTCTTGCCGGTGCCCGGCGGGCCGACGAGCAGCACGCCCTTAGGAATGCGGCCGCCCAGGCGCTGGAATTTCTGCGGGTCGCGCAGGAAGTCCACGATTTCCTTCAGGTCGTCTTTCGCCTCGTCCACGCCCGCCACGTCTTCAAAGGTGACGCGGCCCTGGCGCTCGGTCAGAAGCTTGGCGCGCGACTTGCCGAAGCCCATCGCCTTGCCGCCGCCCGACTGCATCTGGCGCATGAAGAACAGCCACACGCCGATGATCAGCAGCATGGGGAACCAGTTGATGAAGATCGCCAGCAGCGAGGGCATGCCGGTGTCGGCGGGCGTCACCGCGGTCTCGACATTGTTGGCCTTGAGCAGCGGCCACAGCGTGTTGTCGGCGGTCGGCACGGTGGTGACGAAAGGCTGGCCACTGACCAGCTCGCCCTTCACCTGGTCGCCCTGGAAGGTGACCTTTTTGACCTGCTTGGCCTGAACCTGCTCGGTGAACTTGGAATAGGTGATGGCCGAAGCCGTGGTCTGGGTGCCGGTCCCCTGGAACAGGTTGAACAGGAACACCAAGAGCAGCGCGATGACGATCCACAGCGCCAGATTTCGCAGATTATTCAAAGGCCGTCCTTTTCAAACATGCCAGGCGGAAAACCGCCTTGGGCCCGCACCGGGAGCCCATAATAGATAGGGCGTTTCTAGCGCATTGCCACCCATCAAAACGTTAAGAGTTTTAAGGAGGCGCCGCAACAAGCCCGACCACGCCACATCAACGGGCGGTTGTGGCTTTTTTGAGGGAACCGGCGGTTTTTCTGGGATTTTCCGGACGCACCAGCAGGGCGAATGGCGCTGCGGCTTTTGGCGCCGGGCTGATGTGACAGCCATGAAGATTTGCGCCTTTTCCCAATGTTCCCGCCGCGATGCGGTCGAAAAGACGCTCCAGCGCCTCGAATCGGGGACGGTAGCCCTGCCCCGACACCGTCATCAGCATGGCCGCCAGCGCCCGAAGGCCGACCTCGCGGGGCGCGGCCATCAGTGTCGCGGACGCCAGCAACATGCCGGCCTGACCTTTGGGCCGGGAGGTGGCGCGCGCCAGCAGCGCCTCGGTCGCGCTTTCCAGCGCCAGCCGGGCGCGCGCCAGATGAGACGCCGCCGCGGCAAGGCGCGGCGCGGTGAGGCCCAGGCCCACCAGCGTCTTTTGCGCCCGGCGGATTTTCACCCGGTCGAACCCCTCATCCTGGTTCATGGGATCGTCCAGCCAGGCATGGCCCAGCGCCTTGAGATACGCGCGCAGATCGGCGCGCGTGATGCCCAGCAAGGGACGGATGACCGACAGTTTGGGAAAGCCCGTGACCGGCCAGGGCGCTCGTGCGCGCATCGCCGCCAGGCCGTCGAGCCCGCTGCCGCGCGCCAGCCGCAACAAAAACGTCTCGGCCTGGTCGTCGATGGTGTGACCGACCATCAGCGTGGCGATCTTGTGCCGGACCAGCCACGCGCCCATCAGCCCGTAGCGCGCCTCGCGCGCAGCCGCCTCGACGCCCGATTTCGGCTTGGCACCGGCCCAGGTCAGGACATGGACGGGCAATCCCGCCTTTTTTGCCCAGGCGGCAACCTGTTTTGAATCCTTCGCCGACGACTTGCGCAAGCCATGATCGACCGTCAGCACAATCGGCGCTTTGCGTTTGCGCGCTTTGGCATGCTCGGCCAGCAGATGCATCAGCGCGACCGAATCCCCGCCGCCCGATACCGCGACGGCGATGGTGCCCTTGTGCTGCGCCATCGCCTGCGCGAAAGCGCTCTCAATGGCTTGGGCACCGTCTCCGGGCGGACCGAGTTTACCGGCCGCAGGCGGTTTTGCGTAAGGCCGTGGCCTGGCTGAGGGTTTGCGCCGAGGCGTTCGGGTAGCGCTTTTGGGTAAGGAGGCCAAGCGTGGTGCAACCTTCCGACTTCTGTCCCAGCCCCATGAATGACTGGGCCAGCTTGAGCATAGCGTCTCCGGCGCGCGGCGACTTGGGATATCTTTTGATCACCTCGGCGAAATTGCGCTGCGCGCCGGGATAATCGCGCTGCGCGAAAGCCATGTTGCCGATCCAGTAGATCGCCTGGGGGCTGAGGTCGGTGTCGTCGGGATTGTTGTCGGCATAGGCGCGGAAGGCGGCGGTGGCCTCGGCATACTGCGCCCGGCTCATCAGGTTCATCGCCGCGTCATACTGGGAGGCGTTGCCGGGTCCGGAGATCGAACCGTTGAGCGGCGCGGGTCCCGGCGCCACCGGCAGGGTGCCGAGCGTGCCGGGCGGACGGCCGCGCACCGGCGGGGCGGAGGCGAAATCGCCGCCGGTCGCATCTATCGGCGGCAGCGGATCGCCGGGCCGCATTTGACCGGGGGCCGGGAAGGATTGCTGGGGCACGGCGGAGGCGGTGCCCGCGGCGGCGCAGTTCATCGAGTCGGCCGCGCCCAGCTGCTGCGCCGACAGGGTGCAGAGGCGATAGGCGAAATCCTTCTGCATCTCGTCGATCTTCTGGTTCTGCTGGCGGATCTGGTGCGCCAGCTCTTCATTGGTTCCGGTCGCCTGGCTCAGGCTGCTGGTCAGGCTGCGCACCCGGTCTTCCAGTTGCTGGATGCGATCGCCGGCCTGCTGGGCCTGGCGGCTCAGATTGCCCAGTTCGGCATCCTGCTGCGCCTCATGCGCCCGCTGTTCTTCATTGGGGCCGAAAAGCTGGGCGCTGGCCGGCAGAGGCGCAAGCGCCAGAGACAGTGCCAGAACCGAAACCGTGAAGCGCTGGGTCATCATGGGATGCTCTCTATCAAGCCTTTAAAGCAAAAAAGGGGCGCGGGATTTTCCCACGCCCCTTTTCAGTCACGTTCATTCAGAGGCGCAAATTACGAATTCGCGCCGCCGCTGACGATGGTGACGCCGCGGCGATTCTGCGACCAGCAGCCCTCGTCGGACGTGGTGCAGATCGGGCGTTCCTTGCCGTAGGAAATGGTTTCGACCCGGCCGGTGGAGACACCCTGGCTGACCAGATACTCCTTCACCGCATTGGCGCGGCGGGCGCCCAGCGCCAGGTTGTACTCGCGGGTGCCGCGTTCGTCGGCATGGCCTTCAATGGTGACACGCACCGCCGGATAACGCTGCAGCCAGGCGGCCTGGCGGCCCAGAAGCGCCTTGTCGCCTTCCTCGATATTGTACTGGTCGAGGGCGAAATGGACGGTATCCCCGACATTGACGCGCAGGTCTTCGGCGCTGCCCGGAATGATGCTGGATGTGACGGGCGCGGGCGCGGGCGCCGGAGCCGGAGCGGCGGGCGGCGGGGCGGTGGTGACCGCTTCCTGCTTATGCGTGCAGGCGCCCAGAACGAGGGCCGCCGACAAAGCGGCAAATTTCAGGGAAGTCGAAAATCGGATCATAACGGAATCTCCTGGCAGCGCAGACCACCGGTGCGGGCGCCCGCGCTTAAGAAACTAAATCGCACCTCAAACCCCAAACGCACTAGACAGCAAAAAGAGCCAAAAAAAGGCGTTCAAAATCTCCTTATTCTAAGAAAATGAACCTACTGGATCAAGGGCGACCAGGCCGGATCAGAGGCCGAACCGGGGGTCAGAACCCGTCTTTCGTTGCGACCTGTGACATCCACGGACCAGATCTGCGACCCTGCCCCGCCGCCCAACCCGCGCGAATACATCAGCACACGCCCGTTGGGCGCCCAGGTCGGGCCCTCATCGCGCCCGCCGGACGAGATCAGCCGCTCGCCCGAACCGTCCGTGCGCATCACGCCGATGGTGAAGCGGCTGCCCTGCTGCTTGGTGAAGGCCAGCAGATCGCCGCGCGGCGACCAGACCGGCGTGCCGTTGTTGCCGGCGCCGAAGCTGACGCGGCGCTGGCCCGAGCCGTCGGCATTCATCACATAGATCTGCTGGCTGCCGCCCCGGTCGGATTCGAACGCGATCTGGCGTCCGTCCGGCGAAAAGGACGGGGCGGTATCGATGCCCGGATCGCTGGTCAGCCGCTGGATGGCCCGGCTGCGCAAATCCATCACATAGACGTCGGAATTGCCGCCTGTTTCCAGAGTCAGCGCGACGCGGTTGCCATCGGGCGAGAAGCGCGGCGAGAAGGTCATGTTGGGGAAATTGCCCAGCACCTCCTGCTTGCCGGTCTCGATGTCGAACAGGTACACGCGCGGCTTGGCGGCGATGTACGACATATAGGCGATCATCTGCGCCGTCGGGTTGAAGCGCGGTGTCAGCACCATGTAGCTGCCATTGGTGAGGAAGATCGGATTGGCGCCGTCCTGGTCCATGATCGCCAGCCGCTTGACCCGCTTGATCGCCGGGCCGGTCTCGGAAATGAAGACGATGCGGGTGTCGAAATAGCCCTTTTCGCCGGTGATGCGCTCATAGATGGCGTCCGACACCATGTGCGCGATGCGCCGCCAGTTCTCGGGCGTGGTGAAGAATTGCAGCCCCAGCATCTGGCTTTCGCCGTAAACGTCCCACAGGCGGAAATCGACCCGGAGGCGGCCATCCGGCTGCTGGGTGACCTGGCCCGTCACCAGTCCCTGGGCGGTGATCGAACGCCAGCTGGCAAAGGTGGGCACGGTGTTGATGTTGGTGATGCGCTCGACAAAGCCCTTCTGGTCCAGCGGACGGAAAAGGCCGGAACGCTCCAGGTCGGCCCGGACCACCCCGGCGATATTGGCGCCCGCCTGCGGGTCGCCGACGAAATCGGGAATGGCGATGGGCAGGGGCTGTGCAACCCCCTGGGTCACATCGACCCTGAGCTGCGCGAGGGCGGGCTGGGCGGCAAAGGCGGCGGCCAGCAGGGCCAGAAGGGCGAGATATATCTTCATGCTCATCTCCAAAACCGAAAAGTGGCTTATTGTTCCATCATCTGGCGCGGATCGAAGCGCAAGGGATTGATTTCACGCCATACATTATAGCGGTCGGCGGGCAGCCTGTAGGGCTGGCACTGATAGATGGCGCGGCTGGCGGCTTCCGCCGCGGCACGGGTATAGGGATTGCCGCTGCGCGCCAGGGTCGAGGCCGTGAGCTGGGCGCTGGCCACCGTGCCGTCGGGATTGAGACGCACGGCATAATCCACCACCAGGTCGCGGGCGTCCGGCGACCCAACCGGCGGCGACCAGCAGCGGTAAATCTGGCTTTTCAGCGCGTCGGCGATATTGGCCGTCATCGCATTGCCCGAACCGATGCCCGGAATGACGCGTTCGGCCGGCTTGGCGTTCCGCACCGGCTTTTCGGGCGCGGTCAGCTTGTTGAGCAGCGCGGCGAAATCCTGGGCCGCGTTCTTCTTGGGCGGGGCCGGCTTTTCCACCGGCTTGGCTTTCTCGATGTCGAACTTGGGCACCGGCGGCTCGGGCGCCGGCTCGACCGCCTGCATCTGCGGCTCGGGCGGCGGCTCGTTGGCCGGCACGGGGATATCCATCTTTTCCGGCTCGGGCACGGGCGGGGCCTGGGCGGCGACATTCGTCACATCGGCGACAGTGACCAGATCGACCGGCACGACATTGCTGTCCTCGGACGAATCAAAATTGCGCGAAAGCGAGATGAACATGGCCGCAAAAAGCAGACCGTGGAACGCGGCCGACACCAGCACGCCATAGCGTGGGCCACGCTCGGTGGTCGCATGGCTGCGCCGGTATATGGCGGCCGCGGCCGCCTTAGCGCGCGTCGGGCTGTGGCTTGACGACATCCGTCACCAGTCCGATCTTGGTGAAGCCGCTGGCGGCCAGAAGGCCCATCACTTCCATCACCTTGCCGTAATTGGCCGCATCATCGCCGCGCACGAAGATGCGCTGGTCATAACCGTTGGCGGCGATCGCCTTGAGCTTGTCGACCAGGGCGGCCTGGGGAATCTGTTCCTTCTGGATATAGATGGTGCCGTCGCGCTGCACCGTGATCGACAGCGGCTCGGCATCCTGTCCCAGTGCCGGCGCCCTTGTCTTGGGCAGGTCCACCGCCACACCGACGGTGAGAAGCGGCGCCGTCACCATGAAGACAATGAGCAGCACCAGCATGACGTCGACAAAGGGCGTGACATTGATTTCCGCGATGGCGTGGCGGCGCATCCGGCCGCGGCCGCGCGACGAGGAATGCTGAATGCCACCCGCCATCAGCGCCCCGCCTTTTCGTCGAGCTGGCGCGACAGGATGGCGGAGAATTCGTCGGCAAAGGCGTCGAGCTGGTTCACGTAGCGGCCGATCTCGGCCACGAACCGGTTGTAGAAGATGACGGCGGGAATGGCGGCCAAAAGGCCCATGGCGGTGGCGAACAGCGCCTCGGCGATACCCGGCGCAACCACCGCCAGGCTGGTGTCATGGCGCACCGCGATCGCGGTGAAGGTGTTCATGATGCCCCACACCGTACCGAACAGGCCGACAAAGGGCGAAACCGAGCCGATGGTCGCCAGGATGCCCAGCTGCCTTTCGATGCCGTCGGTCTCGCGCAGGATGGTGACGCTCATGGCCTTTTCGATGCGCTCCTTGATTCCCGGCAGGGCGGATTCGCGCGGCGTGCCGCCTTCGAAGGCGCGGCGCCATTCGCGCAGGCCCGCAATGAACATCGCCGCCAGCGGATGATCGTTATGGGCGGCGAACTGCTGGTAAAGCTCGTCCAGTGACTGGCCGGACCAGAACAGCTTCTCGAAACGCTTGGCCTTGCGCTTGAGGGCCCCCAGCAGCATCAGCTTGTTGAAGATGATGGTCCAGGACCAGAGCGAGGCGAGCAGCAGCAGGATCATCACCGCCTGCACGACATAATCGGCGCGCAGGAACATCGGGATGATGGAAAAGCTGCTGGCGACGTCGCCCGCGGGCGCTGACACCGTGCCGGGCGGCGCATCCAGGGTCTGGGACTGCGCCGGCGCGCCAACGGGCGCGGCGATGGGTGCCTGGGCAAAAGCCTGGGGGGCGAAGCCGGGCGCGGCAAAAGCCAGTGTCAGAATCGCGACGGCAGCGGCGGCAATGAGTCTTGGGGTCATCGAAAGAACCTTTTGGCGCCGTGATGAAGGGCTATTGCCCCCCGATCTTGGCCGAAATTTGGCGAATAAGCTCAAGTTTCTTCTGTGGTTACGAAAGGCGCAAGAGTCTCCATGACGTTTTTGGGCAAACGCCGCGCCTTGCCCGTTAACGTGGTGATGCAGGCTTCGATCCGCGCCTGAACCAGCAGCACATCGCCGCACATCACTTTCTGGATGGCTCGCATGCGCGCGCCTGACAGACTTGTAAGGATGGTATGGACCGTAACGGCGTCATCCAGCCGCGCGGGGCGGTGATAGTCGACCGCGATGGAGCGGATCGCCCAGGCGGTTGGCTCTTCCTCTTCCAGCCCTGCCATCTTGGAGATACCTGCAAGGCGGAAGAACTCCGTGCGTCCCCGCTCCATGTAGCGCAGGTAATTGGCGTGATAGACCACCCCCGACAGGTCGGTATCCTCATAATAGATGCTGATGGGCAGGACATGGGTCTTGCCGTCGAAATGGCCCAAACCGTTCAGTTGCTTATTCATCGGCGTCGCTCGCAAACAGGCTGGTCTGGGCGCCGGGCGGCGCGGGCAAGCCCAGATGGCCATAGGCCGCACCCGCAAGCACGCGGCCACGCGGGGTACGCTGCACAAAGCCCTGCTGCATCAGATAGGGCTCAACGATTTCCTCGATGGCATCGCGCGCCTCGCCCAGTGCCGCGGCGATGGTCTCGATCCCCACCGGTCCGCCGCTGAAAGTCTCGGCGATCAAAGTTAAGTAACGGCGATCAAACGCATCCAGACCTCGCGCGTCGACCTCGAGCCGGGTCAGGGCGGCGTCGGCAATTTTGGCGTCCACTTTCGCTTGTTTGGCGACGGCGGCGAAGTCGCGCACGCGCTTGAGCAGCCTTCCTGCGATGCGCGGCGTGCCGCGCGAACGGGCCGCGATCTCGCGCGCCCCGTCCTGGGTCAGGGCAAAGCCCAGCACCCGGGCACCGCGCTCGACGATCGAGAGCAACTCGTCGGGGGTATAGAAATTCAGCCGCACCGGAATCCCGAACCGGTCGCGCAATGGCGTGGTGATCAGGCCGGAGCGGGTGGTGGCGCCCACCAGCGTGAACGGCGCCAGCTGGATTTTCACCGAGCGCGCCGAGGGGCCTTCGCCGATCACCAGGTCGAGCTCGTAATCCTCCATCGCCGGATAAAGGATTTCCTCCACCGCCGGATTGAGGCGATGGATTTCATCGATGAACAGGACATCGCGCGGCTCCAGATTGGTGAGGATGGCGGCAAGATCGCCCGCCTTGGCCAGCACCGGGCCGCTGGTCGAGCGGAAATTGACGCCCAGTTCGCGCGCCACGATCTGCGCCAGAGTGGTCTTGCCCAGTCCCGGCGGGCCATAGAACAACACATGGTCGAGGGCTTCGCTGCGGGCCTTGGCGGCATCGATGAAGACCGACAGGTTTTCGCGTGCCTGTTGCTGGCCGACGAAATCGGCCAGCCGCTTGGGGCGCAGCGACGCCTCGAGCGTATCGTCGTCGCTGCGTTCGGGCGTGACGATCCTGTCTTTGCTCACCGCGCCATCCCCTTCAGGGCTTCACGGATCAGGGCGCCGGCCTCGGTATGCTCGCCCAGCGCCTGCGACGCGCGGGCCACCGCTTCGGCGGCGCGGGCATCGCTGTAACCCAGATGCACCAGGGCCGAGACCGCGTCGCCTTCGGGACCGCGCGGCGCGGCGGCCACCGCAGCGACACCGGCATCTTCGCTGCCCAGCATCATGGAAGACACTTTGTCCTTGAGTTCGGTGGCGATGCGCAGCGCCAGCTTGGGGCCGACGCCGGGGGCGCGGCCGATCATCGCCTTGTCGCCCAGCGCCAGGGCGCGGGCCAGATCGCGCGGCGACAGGGTGGACAGCACCGCCAGCGCAACCTTGCTGCCGACATTCTGCACCGTCTGCAGCAGGCGAAACCATTCGCGTTCCTCGGCGCTGGCAAAGCCATAGAGCCTGATGGCGTCCTGGCTGACTTTCATCTCGACCATCAGCGAGGCGTGGGCGCCCACTGTTAATCGTGAAAGGGTCGAAGCCGGACAGCCGACCAGATAGCCGACCCCGTTCACGTCCAGGATCACACCATCCTCGTCGAGCACGTCTACGATGCCCGTCAATTTTCCAATCATTGAGTCCCCCGCGCGCGGACGCGCGCGTCTTCAACAACTTCCATGCGGGCGCGGGTGGTGGAAAGGTGCGCATGGGCGATGGCGCAGGCCAAGGCATCGGCGGCATCGGCCTGGGTCACGCCGCAGGCGGGCAGCAGCCGCTTGACCATGAACTGCACCTGTTCCTTGCCGGCATGACCGGCGCCGACCACGGACTTCTTGATGTGGTTGGGAGCATATTCGGCAATCTCCAGACCGGCTTGCGCCGCCGCCAGCAGCGCCACCGCGCGGGCATGGCCGAGCTTGAGCGCGGCTTGCGGATCGCGCGCCACAAAGGCCTGCTCGACCGCGATGGACGCGGGCATATGCTGGGCGATCACGGCGGACAGTTCGCGGTGCAGCGCCATCAGCCTGAGGCCCAACCCCAGCGCCGGCTTGGTGGCGATGACGCCATGGGCGACATGGCTCAGCCGCGAACCCGCGACATCGATCACCCCCCAGCCCATGGCCGAAAGGCCCGGATCCAGGCCAAGGATGCGAATCGTCACGCCCATAGGCCGTTTGTACTCTTTATGTTCGGCAATTTCCTACTGGGTCGCTATCGTTTCTGGGCGAAATCCAGCATCGCCAGCGCGATTTCCCGCTCGCCCATCACCACCTTGCTGGCGCCGTGCGACAGAAGATGGTCGACCTCGGCGTCGAAATGGGCCCGCGCCACGATCGGCAGAGTGGGATTGGCGCGGCGCGCCTGCTGCACGATCTGGCCCGCCTCGAAGGCTTCGGGGATGGCGACAAACAGCAGCCGCGCACCCTGAAGGTTGGCGGCCGCCAGCACATCGTCCTTGGCCGCGTTGCCCCTTATATGTTCGATCCCCGGATCGCCCACCGCGCCTTCTTCCAGCACCAGCAGCGGCATCGAGCCCTTGATGCCGTCGGCGATCAGCTTTCCTACCCGGCCATAGCCCACCAGCACGGCATGGCCGGTCAGCGCCGTCAGCTCGGGCGCGGGGCGCGGCAGGTCGGGCGCCGGCGGCACGTGGGGCGAGGCTTCGCGCTTGGCGGCCAGCGCGAACAGCAGCGGGTTGAGCAGGATGGACAGGATGGAAGCGCCCAGGATCAGGTCGCGTGCCGTCGCCGCCATCAAACCCATGCCGATGCCCAGATTGGCCAGGATGAAGGAGAATTCGCCGATCTGTGTCAGCGCGATGGCGATGGTGACGGCGCTGGTGCTTTTTACGCCCCGCAGCCTGAGCAGCACATAACAGATGCCGCCTGCTGCCAGCACCAGCAGCAAAGTAGAGGCCAGCGCCAGCGGCTGGTTCACCACGACGCGCGGGTTGAACAGCATGCCCACCGAGACGAAGAACAGCACCGCAAAGGCGTCGCGGAGCGGCAGGGATTCTTCGGCCGCGCGCTGGGAGAGCTGCGAGCCCGCCAGGATCATGCCGGCGAAGAAAGCGCCGAGCGCGATGGAGACACCGAACAGCACCGCCGCGCCGAACGCCACGCCCAGCGCCACCGACAGCACCGCCAGGCGAAACAGCTCGCGGCTGCCGGTATGGGCGATGTAATGCAGCATTGCGGGGATCACCCGCCGGCCGACGATCAGCATCAGTCCCGCGAACACCACCAGCTTGCCCAGCGTCAGGCCCAGGCTTTTGGCCAGCACGACCGCGTTGATATCGCCGCCCTTCAGCACATCGCCGATCGGCGGCAACAACACCAGCACAAGCACCACCAGCAGGTCCTGCACCACCAGCCAGCCGATGGCGACGCGGCCCCGTCCGGTTTCCATCAACCGGCGGTCCTGAAGCGCCCGCATCACCACCACGGTCGAGGCGATCGAAAGGCACAGGCCCAGTACCAGCCCTTGTGCCAGCGGCCATCCGAGCAGAAAGCCTGCGCCCACGGTCAGGCCCGTCACCGCCGCCATCTGCAGGATGGCGCCGGGTATCACGATACCTTTGACCTCCAGCAGATCGCGGGGCTTGAAATGCAGGCCGACGCCGAACATCAGCAGGATCACGCCGACATCGGCCAGCTGCTGCGTCAGATGGGTATCGGCGATGAAACCGGGCGTGAACGGTCCGATCACCACGCCTGCCAGCAGATAGCCGACCAGCGGCGGCAGTTTCAGGCGCTGCGCCACGGTGCCCATCACAAAGGCCAGACCCAGGCCGATGACGAGGATAGCGATCAGTGGCGACATTTCATGCATGTCGTCACTATTGAATAGATTAGGCGCTGGCGGAACTTTTATTTGCCCGCAAACTGCTCTTTGGCGCAGCCCAAAGCGCTATTGGCGCCAGTTCGGCACAGTGATCAGCGGCAGACCAGCGAGCCGTTGCGGTTTTCCGCATTGCCGGTGGGGCAATTGCGGATGTCCAGCACGGTGACATTCCAGCGCCCGCTCTCGTCACGGCATTCGGTGCGGAACACCTGTCCCTGCATCACGCCGCCGCGGCAGCTTTGCGCCCAGGAGCCGGACGGCACGCCCGCGCCGCCGCCAAAGCCCCCACCGAAGCCGCCGCCAAATCCGGGACGGCCACCGCCGCCGCCCGCCATCCTGGCGTCGGCCTCGCGCAGTTCGCTGTCGCTGCAGCGCTGGGCATTGTTGATGCGCTCGTTGCGCCGGCCATATTGCACCAGGCAGCCGCCACCGACATTGATGATGGTGCTGCCGTCGCGCATCGGTATGCCGCCCTGCCCGGGCTGCGCCATGGCGGCGCCGGTCATCAGCGCGAGAAAGGTTGAAGCAAGCGCGATAGCGGTTTTCATGGCGGCCCCCCGGCGGTTTCCCCTGCCATCGGCAGGCGTCTCATTTTGGGCGGGGAACCCGCGCGGCGTCAAGGAACCCCGCGCGCGAGGCGGCAAAAAATCAGCCGGCCAGCTTGGCCATCAGCGCGTCGGACAGTTCGTAATTGCCATAGACGTTCTGCACATCGTCATGGTCGTCCAGAACCTCAACCAGCTTCATCAGCGTCTCGCCGGCGTCATCGGCCACCACCACATTGTTCTGCGGCCGCCAGATGATGGCGGCCGAGGCCGGCGCGCCCAGCTTGGCTTCCAGCGCGTCGCGCACGCCTGCGAAACTCTCGATCGAGGTGAGGAATTCGTGGCTCTCGGGCGAGGAGACGCATTCGTCGGCGCCGGCATCGAGCGCCGCTTCCAGCATGGCGTCCTCGCTGCCCTTGGCGGCCGGATAGGTGATGACGCCGACATGGTCGAACATGAAACTGACCGAGCCGGTTTCGCCCATCGCCCCGCCATACTTGGAAAAGGCGGCGCGCACGTCGGCGCTGGTGCGGTTGCGGTTGTCGGTCATGGTTTCCACGATCAGCGCCACGCCGCCCGGGCCGCGGCCCTCATAGCGGATTTCGTCGTAATTCTCGGCATCGCCGCCGATCGCCTTGTTGATGGCGCGCTGGATATTGTCCTTGGGCATGGACTCCGCCTTGGCGGCGAGGATGGCGGTGCGCAGGCGCGGATTGTGCGCCGGGTCAGGCATGCCCAGCTTGGCGGCGACGGTGATTTCGCGGCTCAGCTTGGCAAAGAGCTTGGAGCGCTCCTTGTCCTGTTTGCCCTTGCGGAACATGATGTTCTTGAACTGACTATGGCCGGCCATTTCGCTTATCCCTGTTGGGGGCTGAGATACCGCTGCCACCCCCCTCTTTTCAAGCCTGTCGGTGTAAGGGCAGGATAGGCGCGATATTGGCGCCTTTATTTCGATTATTCATTTTCGGGAGAGCCCTGTGACCAGCCTCAGCACGGACGCTTTAACGCTGACCCATGTCGCGATCAGCCTGATCGCCATCCTGAGCGGACTGGTGGTCCTGGCCCAGATGCTGAAAAACGCCATGTCGAGCGGCTGGACCGGCGTCTTCCTCGCCACCACCCTTTTGACCAGCATCACCGGCTTTGTCTTCTTCCAGCCGCCGGGTGGGCCGACACCGGCGCAGCTGACCGGCGTGGTGGCGCTCGTGGCGCTGGTGCCGACGCTGTATGGCTTATATGTGAAGCATCTCACCGGCCCCTGGCGGCTGGTCTATCTGATCGGCGCGGTGTTCTCGCTTTATCTCAATGTCTTCGTGCTGGTGGTGCAGCTGTTCCAGAAAGTACCGGTGCTGCAGCCCCTGGCGGGCAATCCCCCCAGCGGCCCGGTGTTCGGCGCGGCGCAAGGCGTTGTGCTGATCCTCTTCATCTGGGCGGGCTGGCGGGCGGCGAAACGCTTCCGCCCCCTGGTCGCCATCGCGATAACGCATCCCTGATAGGCCCTGGGTGCGACGCCATGGGCCGGATTCCCGCTTGACTTTACTTTGGAACGTTTCTAATTGTCGTTCTCAATTAGAACCTATCTGGAGTGACTGAAAATGCTGACGATTGGCGACAAATTCCCTGATTTCTCGGTGACGGGGGTGGTCTCGACCGACCCGAAAACCGCTTTCCAGCCCTTTGACCAGAACAGCGACAAGGGCAAGTGGAAGCTCGTTTTCTTCTGGCCCAAGGACTTCACCTTTGTCTGCCCCACCGAGATCGCCGGCTTCGGCAAGCTCAAGGGTGATTTCGCCGACCGCGACACCGTCATTTATGGCGTCTCGACCGACAGCGAATTCGTGCACCTGGCCTGGCGGCAGAACCATGCCGACCTCAAGACCCTGCCCTTCGCCATGCTGGCCGACACCAACCGCCGCCTGACCCAGGCGCTGGGCATCCTGGATGCGGAAGCGGGCGTCGCCAAGCGCGCCACCTTCCTGGTCGATCCGGAAGGCATCATCCGCTTTGTCTATGTCACCGACATGAGCGTCGGCCGCAATCCCGCCGAAGTGCTGCGCGTGCTCGACGCGCTGCAGACCGACGAACTGTGCCCCTGCAACTGGCAGAAGGGCGAAGAGGTCATCAAGGCGGCGTAAGTCCGGAGCGACCGGCGACCCGAGCGAAGCGAGGGCCCGTCCGGCGCGACCAATCTAAATGTATTGATGCCTCGCCTTTCCCCTAACCCCTGGCGAGGAACACTAAGCCCCCATCCAAAAGGATGGGGGCCTTTTTTCGAAAGAGAAGCCCATGTCGATCGAAGCCCTGAAAGACGCCCTGCCCGAATATGCCAAGGACCTGAAGCTCAACCTGTCCTCGCTGGCGGGCGAGACCCTGCTCACCGAGCAGCAGCGGGCCGGTACCTTCATCGCCTGCGCCCTGGCGTCGCGCGAGCGCAGCGTCACCAGCGCCATCTTCAGCGAATTCGCATCCAAACTGTCGCCCGAGGCGCTCACGGCCGCCCGCGCCGCGGCCTCCATCATGGCGATGAACAACATCTATTACCGCTTTACCCACCTGGCCTCGGCGCCGGACTACAAGACGTTGCCTGCGCGGCTGCGGATGAACGTGATCGGCAAGCCGGGCGTGGACAAGGTGGACTTCGAACTGTGGTGCCTGGCGGTGTCGGCGATCAATGGCTGCGGTGTCTGCATCGACAGCCACGAAAAGATCCTGCGCGACGCCGGCCTGTCCGCCGAGCAGATCCAGGCCGCGGTGCGCATCGCCGCCACCGTGCATGGCATTGCCGCCACGCTGGACGGCGAAGCCCATAGCGCCGATCTCGCCGCCAACGCGGTCGCCGCCTAGAGAGCCATCCCGGCGGCGTTTGCTTCCGCCGATATTATAGTATGTTGCTCCACCGCGTTCTGGAGCATGCGATGGTCGTCAAGCCGGCTGCAATCCTTGGCACCGCGCTTCCAAAGCGTGCGGGCGGATTGACGCCTTGAGCGAGCAAGAAACCGCGCCCGCCATTGCGGCCTGTCGCGCGCGCATCGCAGCCGATCCGGCCGCCATCGCCGCCCGCAACGAGCTGGTCGACCTGCTGCGCGGCGCGGGGCGCCTGGAAGAGGCACAGATGGAATGCCAAGCGCTGATCGCCCTGCAGCCGGACCATGTCGGGGCCCGGATTGCCCTGGGCGGATTGCTGATAGACCTTCAGCGGCCGGTGGAAGCGGAGGCGCAGCTGCGCGAGGCGCTGGCTTGCCCGGCGCCCGCGTCCACCAAGGCGGCTATCCACACGCTGCTGGGGCTGGCGCAGCGCCGCCAGCGCCGCGATGCCGAGGCGCTGGACAATTACGATCTGGCCCATGGCCTCGATCCGGGCCTGCCGGAGCTGGAAATACACCGGGCCGAAGCGCTGCAGAATCTCAGGCGCTACGACGAAGCGATTCTCACCTATCGCCAAGCGCTGGCCCGCGAACCGCGCGATCCCGCCGCACACCGTTATTACAACGATCTGCTGTACCGGCTGGGCCGCAAGGATGATTTTCTCAAGTCCTATGACCTGGCGCCGCGCACCCCGGACCTGCTGATGGGCAAGGCCTATTTCCTCAACCATGAAAGCCGCTTCGCCGAAGCCTATGCCGCCTATGGCGAAGCGCTCACCCGCGATCCCGGCAATGTCGCCGCCATGCTGGGCGCGGTGGAAAGCCTGCGCGGCATGAAGCGCTATGATGAAGCCGCCGCGGCCCTGGGACTGCTGCTGAAGCGGGCCGGCGACGAACCGCATCTCATTGCCCGCGCCGCCGAAGTGGCGCTGCTGCAGCGCGATCCGCGCATGGCGGCCACCTTGTGCGAACGCGGACTGCGCGCGGCGCCGCACGATCAATCCTGCCTGGTCGGCCTGAGCCTGGCATGGCGCATGCTGGACGATGCGCGCGACGAAGCCCTGAGCGGCTATGACCGCTATATCCGCGCCTTCGATCTGAAAGCCCCGGACGGCTTTTCCAGCATGGCGGACTTCAATGCCGAACTGTCTGCCTATCTGGACCGGCTGCACCCGGACACCCGCGAATATGTCAACCAGTCGCTGCGCGGCGGCACCCAGACTCCCGATCATATCTTCGGCGTCGGCCATGAACTGGTCGATCGGCTGGAGCGCCGCATCGCGGAAGCCCTTGAGGACTATATTGCCGGCCTGGAAGGCGATGGGGCGCATCCCTTTGTTTCGCGCCGGGCGCGGTCTTTCCTGTATCGCGGCTCCTGGTCCTCGCAGCTGAAGGCGCAGGGCTTTCACGTCAATCATGTCCATCCCCAGGGGTGGATCAGCTCCTGCTACTATGTCGCCGTACCGGATGCGGCGAAGGACATGCAGACCCGTCAGGGCTGGATTAAATTCGGAGAGCCGGGCTTTGATGTCGGTCTTTCCAACCCCATCCGCCGGATGATCCAGCCGGTGCCGGGGCGGCTGGTGCTGTTTCCGTCCTTCATGTGGCATGGGACTGTGCCGTTCACCGACGACGCAAAGCGCACCACCATCGCCTTCGACGTCATCCCGCAACGCGGACTCTAGCGCGCCGCCAGTCCGCAGAAACGCCGCCTCTAGAGTTCGGGAAGCGACGGCTTCAGCCGCCCGCCCATGCGCACCGGATCGATACGGGTGGCAAGTCCCTTGGCGCCGGTCTGCACGAACACGCCGCACAGCGTGGCGGGGCCGGTCGCGGGAGAAAAACGCTGGCTGGACATCTTGCGGGTGAAGCGCTGCACCGGCTCGCCCTTGTCCATCCCGATCACGGAATCATAATCGGCGCAGGCGCCAGCATCACACTGGAACGCCGTGCCGCCCGGAAAAATCTGGGCATCCGCGGTGGGAACATGGCTGTGCGTGCCCACCACCAGGCTGGCGCGGCCGTCGCAGAAATGGCCCATCGCCATTTTTTCCGAGGTCGCTTCGGCATGGATGTCCACCACAATGGCGTCGGCGCCTTCGGCCAAGGGGCAGGCGTTCAACTCCCGGTCCACCGCGGCGAAAGGGTCGTCCAGCGCGTCCATGAACACCCGGCCCATCACATTGATCACCAGCACGCTGCCGGCGGGCGTCTGATACAGATTGGCGCCGCGCCCTGGCGTGCCCTTGGGATAGTTGGCGGGGCGCAGGATGCGGTCCTCGCTTTCGATATAGGTGAGGATTTCCTTCTGGTCGGCCCAATGATTGCCGGTCGAGATCACGTCTATGCCAAGGCCGAAGAACTCCTCGGCAATGCTGCGGGTCAGGCCGAAGCCGCCCGCCGCATTCTCGCCATTGGCGATCACCAGATCGAGCTTCAGCGCATCACGCAGTCGCGGCAGCTGCGCATGCACCGCATCGCGCCCCGGCTTGCCGACAATGTCGCCCAGAAAAAGAATGTTCATCGAAAGTGCCGCAGGCCCTGCTCTGTAAGGATCATGTCGAGGGTCCTATCATGGGCCTCATGCGGAAGCGAGGCGACTTCCTGCCCCGCATAGGCAATGCCGATGGCCGGAACATCGAGTTTTTCCAGGGTGCGGTCGTAAAAACCGCCGCCATAGCCAAGCCGGTGGCCGGCCGGGTCAAACGCCAGCAGCGGCACCAGCAGCAGGCCGGGGGTGACACGCGGCCAATGCGCCAGCGGCTCGTGAATGCCGAATGCGCCCGGCGCCAGCACTTCGCCATCCGGCACGCGGTGATAGTCCAGCGGCTGGTGTTTGGCCGCGACGCGCGGGAAGGCGATGTGACAGCCCATCTCGACAAGTCGCGCCAGCAGAGCCGCAGGATCGGCTTCGTCCGGCAGCGCGTGATAGGCGCCCACGATCATGTCGTTGCGCAGCGGCAGACTTTCAGCGTGACTTGCGATGGCCGATGCAAAACCGGCATTGGCCAGCGACTTGCGCTTGTCCCGCGCGGCGGCGCGTAGCTGTTGTTTCAAAGACATGAGACAAACACCGGTCGTTCGCATGGCTGGGCGCCATGCGAGCCGAGAGAAAGCTGAAATCGGAGGGGATGAAAGAAAGTGGACGGTACCATACTAGCCGTTGGTATTGGATCTCATGGGCCTGCAAGTGCAGGTGGGCGTCGTGTATCCGGAACCACGGTTCCAGTCAGGGACAACTCCCGATGAGTACAATTAAGGCCCCTGGGCATCGCAACCTGACGCGAAAGACAGTGACCGTCCGCCTCTAACTTAGGCGTGCGCAAGCCTGGCTGCAATGTCTTCCAGCCGCTTTGCAGCGCTTTCCAGCGCATCGGCAGCGGTGCTTTCGGCCTCTTCGGCGCGCAAATGCAGGCTTTTCTTCTCGCCTTCGCTGACGGAACCCGCCGCGATCTTGCCGCTCATCTCCTGATGCTCGTCAGCCATCAACAGCGCCGCCATCAGCATCATGCGGGCATCGCCCACCTGGCCGACGGAACTCAGCACCTCGCGCGCTTTCAGGTCCACCTGGGCGGCGAGACCCTTGAGATGCTCTTCTTCGCCTTCATCACAGGCGATGGTGTAGGCGCGGCCGTTCACCATGACATTGACCAGGGGCATGGGTTACCTCGCCAGCGCGGCGCGGATTTCGCCGATGGCGCCATCCAGCCGGCCTTCCACTTCTTCGGTCAGGCCGGAAAGCGCGGAAATTTCATCTTCCAGTTCGGTGATGCGCGCCATCAATCGTTCGCGTTCGGCTTCCAGTTCGGCGACGCGTTCGGGCAGCTTGGCGGCCTGGTCGAGATTCTCGCCCACCGTGCCTGCCGCATTTTCGACGCTTTCCAGGGCGGCCCGGAAGCGCGCTTCCGCCAATTTCAGCCGGCTCATCCGGGCCTCATCATTCAATTCCCGCAAGACCTTAGGCCCGGCACCGAAAGGGGGTCAACCGCTGCGCATCCAAGGCATGGCTGGCACCCTTGACGGGGGTGGCCCCCGTTCGTAAAGCACCCCTCTTTTCGCGCTGAAAGACCACCCATGACCGCGCCCGATCAGGCCCAAATCCGCCGTCTTGCCAATGCCATCCGGGTCCTGTCCCTGGACGCGGTCGAGACCGCCAAATCGGGCCATCCCGGCCTGCCGCTGGGCATGGCCGATGTCGCCACGGTGCTGTTTTCCCGCTTCCTGAAATTCGACGCCGCCGAGCCGGGCTGGGCCGACCGCGACCGTTTCGTGCTGTCGGGCGGCCATGGCTCGATGCTGCTCTATTCCCTGCTCTGGCTGACCGGCTATCCCAAGGTCACCCTCGAGGACCTGAAGAACTTCCGCAAAGTCGGCAGCCCCACCGCCGGCCATCCCGAGCATGGCGACCTGCCCGGCATCGAGACCACCACCGGCCCACTGGGTCAGGGCATCGCCAATGCCGTGGGCATGGCGCTGGCCGAACGGCTTCTGAACGCTCGTTTCGGCGACGATCTGGTCCATCACAAGACCTATGTCATCGCCTCGGACGGCGACCTGATGGAAGGCATCAGCCACGAGGCCATCGGCCTGGCCGGTCACCTCAAGCTGTCCAACCTGGTCGTCCTGTGGGACGACAATCACATCACCATCGACGGGGCCCTGTCGCTGTCGGATTCCACCAGCCAGGCCGAACGCTTCAAGGCCGCCGGCTGGACCGTGGATTCCTGCGACGGCCATGACGCCGCCGACATCGCCCGCGCGCTGGAAAAGGCGCAGAAGGCCGACGCCCCGGTGCTGATCGCTTGTCGCACCATCATCGGCTTCGGCATGCCGGGCCGCCAGGGCACCCAGAAGGCGCATAGCGATGCGCCGGGCGCCGAGATCGTCGCGGGCGCACGCAAGGAATTGGGCTGGGAGTACGAAGCTTTCGTCGTGCCCGACGACGTGCTGAACCCGTGGCGCGCCATCGGCAGCCGCGGCGCCAAGGCCCGCGCCGACTGGAATGCGCGCAAGTCGGCCAGCAAGCACGCCAGGGATTTCGACGAGGCCATCAGCGGCGTGATCCCGGCTGGCGTCGGCACTGCCCTCAACGCGCTGAAGGAAAAGCTGTCGGCCGAAAAGCCCAGCGCCGGCACCCGCAAGATGTCGGAAAAGGCGCTGGACGTCATCAACGCCGAACTCAAGACCACCATCGGCGGCTCGGCCGACTTGACGCCGTCCAACAACACCAAGACCAAGAATATCGAGGGCGTATCGCCGGGCAATTTCTCGGGGCGCTACATCCATTACGGCATCCGCGAGCATGGCATGGCCGCGGCGATGAACGGCATCGCGCTGCATGGCGGTCTGATCCCCTATGGCGGCACCTTCATGGTGTTCAGCGATTACTGCCGGCCCTCGATCCGGCTGGCCGCCCTGATGGGCATCCGCGTCGTGTTCGTGATGACCCACGATTCCATCGGCGTGGGCGAAGACGGCCCCACCCATCAGCCGGTCGAGCATCTGGCGGCGCTGCGCGCCATCCCGACCCTGCTCACCATGCGTCCCGCCGACGGCGTGGAAACCGCCGAATGCTGGGACCTGGCGCTGAAGAACGACCGCCGCCCCAGCCTGATCGCCTTTTCGCGCCAGGATGTGCCGACGCTGCGTGAAACCCACACCACCGAAAATGTGTCGGCCAAGGGCGCTTACGAACTGGTGGGCGATGCCAATGCCAAGGTCACCTTCCTGGCCACCGGCACCGAAGTCAGCCTGGCGGTGGAAGCCGCAGGCAAGCTGAAGGCCGAAGGCATCGGCGCGCGTGTCGTCTCCATGCCGTGCTGGGCGCTGTTCGAGGAACAGAGCGAAGACTATCGCCGCAAGACGCTGGGCCCGGGCACCGTCAAGGTCGCCATCGAGGCAGGCATCCGCGAAGGGTGGGACCGCTATATCGGGTCCGAGCTTCTCGAAAATGGCGGCGCCTTCATCGGCATGAACAGCTTCGGCGCCAGCGGTCCCTACAAGGACGTCTACAAGAAGTTCGGCATCACCGCCGACGCCGCGGTGGCGGCGGCCAAAAAACTACTCAAAAAGTAACTGCTCAAGATTTGGTTTTCAGGAGATTTTGAAATGGCGCTGCGTGTTGCAATCAACGGCTTTGGCCGCATCGGCCGTCTGGTGTTGCGGGCGATCGTGGAATCGGGCCGCCGCGACATCGAAGTCGTGGCCGTCAACGACCTGGGTCCGGTGGACACCAACGCCCACCTGCTGCGCTATGACAGCGTGCATGGCCGCTTCCCGGCCCAGGTGAGCGTGGACGGCGAGTACATGATCGCCGCCGGTCACAAGATCAAAGTCACCTGCATCAAGAACCCGGCCGAACTGCCGCACAAGGAACTGGGCGTCGATATCGCCCTGGAATGCACCGGCATCTTCACCTCGAAGGAAAAGGCCGCGGCGCATCTCACCGCCGGCGCCAAGCGCGTGCTGGTCAGCGCGCCGTGCGACGGCGCCGACCTGACAGTGGTGTATGGCGTCAATCACGACCAGCTCACCAAGGACATGCTGGTCGTGTCCAACGCCTCCTGCACCACCAACTGCCTGGTGCCTGTCGCCAAGGTGCTGAATGACGCCGTCGGCATCGAGCGCGGCATGATGACCACCATCCACAGCTACACCAACGACCAGCCGTCGCTGGACCAGATGCACAAGGATCTCTATCGCGGCCGTGCCGCGGCACTTTCCATGATCCCCACCTCGACCGGTGCCGCCAAGGCTGTCGGCCTGGTACTGCCCGAGCTCAAGGGCAAGCTAGACGGCGTCTCGGTGCGTGTCCCCACCCCGAACGTCTCGCTGGTGGACCTGAAGTTCATCGCCAAGCGCCCCACCTCGGTTCAGGAAATCAACGACGCCATCAAGGGCGCCGCCATGGGCCCGCTGAAGGGCATCCTGGACGTGGTGCACGAAAAGCTGGTGTCGGTGGACTTCAACCACAACCCGGCTTCGTCGAGCTTCGCGCTGGACCAGACCAAGGTGATGGACGGCACGTTTGTGTCGATCATGACCTGGTATGACAATGAATGGGGCTTCTCCAACCGCATGGCCGACACCGCCGTGGCGATGGGCAAGCTGGTCTGAGATGGCCTTCCGCACGCTCGATGATCTCACAGTGAAGGGCAAGCGCGTCCTGGTGCGCGCCGACCTCAACGTGCCGGTCAAGGACGGCGTCGTCACCGATGCGACCCGCATTGAGCGGCAGGCGCCCACCATCAAGGAACTGGCCGAGGCCGGCGCCCGCGTGATCGTGCTCAGCCATTTCGACCGCCCCAAGGGCAAGGTCGTGCCGTCGATGTCGCTGAAGGTGCTGGTGGAGCCGTTGAGCCGCGCCGTGGGCCGCAAGGTCGCCTTCGCCGAAGACTGTATCGGCCCCAAGGCGCAGGCCGCCGTCGCCGCCCTGCAGGATGGCGAGGTGCTGCTGCTCGAGAACACCCGCTTCCACAAGGGCGAGGAAGAAAATGACAGCGCCATGGCCAGGGATCTGGCGGCGCTGGGCGATATCTTCGTCAACGACGCCTTTTCCGCCGCGCACCGCGCCCATGCCTCGACCGATGGCGTGGCGCGTCTGCTGCCCAATGCGGCCGGCCGCTCGATGCAGGCCGAACTCACCCATCTGCAAAAGGCGCTGGGCCATCCCGAGCGCCCGCTGCTGGCGGTGGTGGGCGGGGCGAAAGTCTCGACCAAGATCGCGCTGCTGGAAAACCTGGTTCGCCGCGTCGAAGTGCTGGTGATCGGCGGCGCCATGGCCAACACCTTCCTCGCCGCCCAGGGCATCAAGGTCGGCAAGTCACTGTTCGAGCCCGACCATCTGGAAACCGCGCGCACGATCATGCAAGCGGCCAAGGACAGCGGCGCGGCGATCCTGTTGCCGACCGACGTCGTGGTGGCCAAGGAATTCAAGGCCGGGGCGGCGCACCGCATCGTCAGCGCAAGCCAGATCGCCGATGACGAAATGGTGCTGGATGTCGGCCCCGCCAGCATCGCGGAATTCGAAGCGCGCCTGACCGGCACCCGCACCCTGGTGTGGAACGGGCCGTTTGGTGCTTTTGAAACAGCGCCCTTCGACAATGGCACCGTGGCGGCGGCCAAGGCCGTGGCGAAAGCCACCAGGGCCGGCAAGCTGCTGTCCGTGGCGGGCGGCGGCGACACCGTGGCAGCGCTGGCCCATGCCGGGGTCGAACAAGATTTTACCTATGTCTCCACCGCCGGGGGCGCTTTCCTGGAATGGCTGGAAGGCAAGGAACTGCCGGGCGTTGAAGCCCTGACGTCGAAGTAGAGGAAGTCATGAAGCTGGACGAACTGAACGCGATTGCCAAGAAGATGGTGGCGCCCGGCAAGGGCATTCTGGCCGCCGATGAATCGACCGGCACCATCCAGAAGCGCTTCGACAAGATCGGCGTTCAGAACACCGAGGACAATCGCCGCGATTATCGCGAGCTGTTGTTCCGCACCGACACGGCGATGAAGAGCCATATCGGCGGCGTCATCCTTTTCGACGAGACCATCCGCCAGAAAGCCAAGGACGGCACACCGCTGGTCAAGCTGATCGAGGCCGCCGGATCGGTTCCCGGCATCAAGGTCGATGCCGGCGCCAAGCCGCTGGCCGGATCACCCGGCGAGACCGTCACCGAAGGCCTGGACGGCCTGCGCGAGCGGCTGGTGGAGTATCACAAGCTTGGTGCCCGCTTCGCCAAGTGGCGCGCCGTGATCGATATCGGCGCCGGCATCCCGTCCTACAATTGCATCAACGCCAATGCCCATGCCCTGGCCCGCTATGCCGCGCTGTGCCAGGAAAACGGCATCGTCCCGATCGTCGAGCCCGAAGTGCTGATGGACGGCGACCATGACATCGCGCGCTGCGAGGACGTCACGGTCTGGACGCTGAAGGAAGTCTTCCAGGAACTGTTCTACGCCAATGTCGCGCTGGAAGGCATGATCCTGAAGCCCAACATGATCGTGCCGGGCATGAAGTGCGCCCAGCAGAACAGTGTCGACGAAGTCGCCCGTGCCACGGGGCGCGTGCTCAAGCAATGCGTGCCCTCGGCGGTGCCGGGCGTCGCCTTCCTGTCGGGCGGCCAGTCGGACGAAGCCGCCACCGCGCATCTGTCGGCCATGAACGCCCTGGGCGGACTGCCCTGGGCGCTGACTTTCTCGTATGGCCGCGCCCTGCAGGCCGCGCCGCAAAAGGCCTGGAGCGGCAAGGCGGACAATGTCGCCGCCGGACAGAAGGCCTTCGCCCATCGCGCGCTGATGAACTCGCTGGCCTCCACCGGCAAATGGAGCCAGGCGTCTGAGAAGGTCGCTTGAGCAACTGTCGGCTCTACCTGGTTTCGCCGCCGCGCATCGCGCCCAATGATTTCGCGCAGGTGCTCAAAGGCGCGCTGACGGGCGGCGATGTCGCCAGCTTCCAGCTGCGCCTGAAGAATGTCAGCGACGACGAGATCCGCCGCGCTGCCGATGTCCTGCGCCCCATCGTGCAGGCGCATGGCACGGCCTTCATCCTCAACGACCGCCCGGACCTGGCCGCCGAACTGGGCTGCGACGGCGTGCATGTCGGGCAGGAAGACGCGTCCTACGCCCAAGCCCGCAAGCTGCTGCCCAGCGGCATTGTCGGCGTGACCTGCCATGACAGCCGCCACCTGGCGATGGAAGCGGGGGAAGCGGGGGCCGACTATGTCGCCTTCGGCGCTTTCTTTCCGACCCAGACCAAGGAGCCCAAGACCCAGGCCGACATCGAACTGCTGAAATGGTGGAGCGAGACCATGGTGGTGCCGGCCGTCGCCATTGGCGGCATCACGGTGGCCAACGCGCCCGCCTTGGTGGAAGCGGGGGCCGATTTCCTGGCGGTCGCCGCCGGGGTCTGGGAACACGCGCAAGGGCCGGAAGCCGCAGTCAGGGCCTTTAACGCACTGTTCGCCTGACGGCTGGAAATAGCCGCGCCGGCCTGCTATCACCGCCGCGCTCTTTGAACCTGCTGAACCATCCCGCGCCCACCGCCCGTTATGCGGCGGGCGACCCAATATGAGGCGTGATTAATGGCCAAGATTTCCGGCAATGAAGTACGGCCCGGCACCATGATCGAACATCAGGGCCGTTTGTGGATGGCGGTGAAGAGCCAGTCGGTGAAGCCCGGCAAAGGCGGCGCCTACAACCAGGTCGAACTCAAGGACATCGAATCCGGCACCAAGCTCAACGAGCGTTTCCGCTCATCCGAGATGGTCGAGGAAATCCATCTCGACAAGAAGGACTTCCAGTTCCTCTACGCCAATGGCGAGATGCTGACATTCATGGACATGGAGAATTACGAGCAGATCGAGTTGGCGCGCGATTTCGTCGGCGACCAGGCCGACTTCCTGCAGGACGGCATGAAGACCCTGGTGCAGATGTATGAAAGCAAGCCCATCGGCATCAAGCTGCCGGTGCAGGTGACGCTGACTGTCGCAGAGGCCGATCCGGTGATGAAGGGCGGCACCGCCGCCCCTTCCTACAAGACCGCGGTTCTCGAGAATGGAATTAAGCTCCAGGTGCCGCCCTTTATCGGCGCCGGCGAAAAGATCATCGTTTCGACCGAAGACGGCACCTACGTTCGCAGGGCGGACTGAACATGGCATTTTCCTCCCCCACCATGAACGTGATGGTGGCTGCCGCCCGCAAGGCAGGCCGCCCGCTGATCCGCGATTTCAACGAACTGGAAAACTTGCAGATATCGATGAAGGGTCCGGCCGACTTCGTCACCAGCGCCGACAAGCGCACCGAAAAGATCCTGATTGAGGAATTGTCCAAGGCCCGCCCGGGCTACGGCTTCCTGGGCGAGGAAGGCGGCGCGCTGAAGGGCGCCGACGCCACCCACCGCTTCATCATCGATCCGATCGACGGCACCACCAACTTCATGCACGGCATCCCGCACTTCGCCATCTCCATCGGGCTGGAGCGTGAGGGCCAGCTTGTGGCCGGGCTGGTGTTCAATCCCGTGACCGACGATCTCTACACCGCCGAGAAGGGCCATGGCGCCTATCTCAACAACAAGCGGCTGCGCGTCGCGGCCCGCAAGGAACTGGCCCCGGCGGTGATCGCCACCGGCCTGCCCTTCTTAGGGAAAGAAGGTCATGCCCGCGCCGCCAGCGAAATGGCCGAGGTGATGAACGTCACCGCCGGCATCCGCCGCTTCGGTTCGGCCTCGCTCGATCTGGCCTTTGTCGCGGCGGGACGGTTCGACGGTTTCTGGGAACGCTCGCTGCAGGCCTGGGACATCGCGGCGGGCATCGTACTGGTGCGCGAAGCCGGCGGCATGGTCAGCGACCTTAATGGCGGCGCCGACATGCTGGGCGGCGGCACCGTGCTGGCCGCCAACGAGAACCTGCACCCGCAGATGCTGAAGCTGCTCAAAGGCGTCAAAGGTTAGCGGATCCGCCCGGCGCGGTTCTCCATCACCACATCGCTGATCCTGGCGGTCAAGAGATTGGCCGGCAGGTGCGAGGTAAAGCCCAACCCGACATAAAAAGGCCCGCTGGTCTTGAAGGTGATGGGCGCGCCTTCGGGATGAATGGGTTCGCCCTGCCAGCTCACCCACAATTGAAACTGGTCGCCCTTCTTTTCGATGCCGAAGCGGCTGGGATGGATCGCCTGCTGACCGCGTTCCGCCCTGCCGGGCGCCGGCTGGCGCGCCGAACGATGCGAGACGTCGGTCATGTTGCCGGTCTTCTCGCCGCGCCAGGCGATGTGCAGCATGCCGTTGCCGTGCTGGGCCGCGACGATCTTGCGGGAATCGTCGTCCAGATTGTCGCGGATGACCAGCGCCACCTTGCGGTCGTGGAAATCGTCCATGTTCGGCCAGTTGACGCTGGCGGCCAACGAGACATCGCCCGACATCCTGTTCCACAGAAAATGAAACTCGTCGCGCTGGTACCAGATGTTATAGCCGGCGGCGGTGATGGTGTAGGTCTTCGACGCGGCGTCATAGCTGGCGCTGCTGGGCACCAGCGGTCCGCCGACATCGGTGCTGTTCTCGAACTGGCCGACCGCCTTGTTGAAGGTGACGGGCGGACGGTGGAAGTCCTTGGGCGGGGCGACCTGTTTGTGCGTGGGCGACTGGGGCAGCGCCCAGTCCGGCACCTCGATGCCGGGCGGCGCCGGTGGGGGGATCAGCGATTGCGCAAAAGCCGGTGAAACCGACAGCACGGCCAAAGCCGCAAACATACAGATGCGCATGACGCCTCCCTTTTTGGTCAGGGTGACGCCAAACGCGATCCGGCGCAAACAGACAAAAAATCAGAATTCGATGACGGTTCGGATGCTTGTCCCCGAATGCATCAGGTCGAAGGCCTCGTTGATGCGCTCTAAAGGAAGTTTGTGCGTGATCAGCGGGTCGATGGAAATCTTGCCGTCCATGTACCAGTCCACGATCTGCGGCACCTGGGTGCGTCCGCGTACGCCGCCAAAAGCGGTGCCCTTCCACACCCGGCCCGTCACAAGCTGGAAGGGACGGGTCTTGATCTCCTGCCCCGCCCCGGCCACGCCGATGATGATGCTCTCGCCCCAGCCGCGATGGGTGCATTCCAGCGCCTGGCGCATCAGATCGACATTGCCGACGCATTCAAACGAATAGTCCGCGCCGCCCTTGGTCAGCTCCACAATGTGCGGCACGACATCGCCCTTGATCTCCTTGGGATTGACGAAATGGGTCATGCCGAACTGGCGGGCCAGGGCCTCGCGCGCCGGGTTGATGTCCACGCCCACGATCATGTCGGCGCCCGCCATGCGCGCGCCCTGCAGCACGTTCAGGCCGATGCCGCCCAGGCCGAACACCACGACATTGGAGCCGGGCTCGACCTTGGCGGTGTTGATCACCGCGCCGATACCGGTGGTGACGCCGCAGCCGATATAGCAGACCTTGTCGAAGGGCGCGTCGGAACGGATTTTCGCCAGCGCGATCTCCGGCAGCACCGTGTGGTTGGCGAAGGTCGAGCAGCCCATATAGTGATGGATCTTCTGTCCCCCGATCGAGAAGCGCGAAGTGCCGTCCGGCATCACGCCCTGCCCCTGGGTGGAGCGGATCGAGGTGCACAGGTTGGTCTTGTGCGAATTGCAGCTTTTGCACTGGCGGCATTCGGGCGTGTAGAGCGGGATGACATGGTCGCCCTTCTTCAGGCTGGTCACGCCGGGGCCGACATCGACCACCACGCCCGCGCCCTCATGGCCGAAGATCACCGGGAACAGCCCTTCGGGGTCGGCGCCGGAACGGGTGAACTCGTCGGTATGGCAGACGCCGGTGGCCTTGATCTCGACCAGGACCTCCCCGGCCCGGGGGCCTTCCAGGTCCACGGTTTCGATGACCAGCGGCTTTCCGGCGCCATAGGCAACGGCGGCTCTTGTTTTCACGGTCTGGCGTCCTTCACAGGCTTTCTTCCCCCGCGTGCACAAGCACATAGCGGGGGAAGATGTCCGGCGCGGGCCTTGCCCCGTGCCGGACAGATGGGGGCAAAAGAAGTCCGGAATGTGCGGCATTTGGGTAATGGTTGCAAAGTGTTAGATTACGGCTAGGCTGCGCCTGGGCACCTTTTCCTGAGCTGTCGACGTCATGCGTTCCTTGTCCCTTCTGGGCCTCTCGGCTGGTCTTTGGCTTGCGTCCCTGGGCGCGAGCGCGGCGCAGGTCGTCGCCACCGGGCAGGAAGTCAGGGTGAACCTCAACGCGGCGCGCAGCAGCGGCGTATTGCTCTATCCCGGCGGGGAATATTCCCGCGTCGTGCCCCAGCTTCTCTATCCCGGCCAGCGCGGCGGCAATGTCACGCTGTACCCGCCCGGCACCCGCCGCGTGGTGCGTTCGGCGCCCCGCCCGGTACAGCTCGCCAGTGCCGCTCCGCCGGCGCCCGCGCCGCAGGTGGCCAGGCCCGCCCCGGCGCCCAAGCCCGCGCCCGCGCCGCAGGTAGCCACTGCCACCCCCAACCCGTTCAATCCGCCCAACTACAGCAACATTTTCGGTGGCCAGCCCGCCAAGCCGGCGCCCAGCCAGACCGCCAAGCCGGCACCGACCGCGCCGCCTTCCGACACCGCCGGCCTGACCAAGCGCAGCGTGATCCTGTTCGCCAAGGACGCCTCCGAGCCGGCCGAAGGCGCGCTAGGCGCGATCAAGTTCCTGGCCGTCGATCTCAACGCCGCCATGACCCGCCCCTCCAGCCGCGTCGAGCTGCAGGCCTTTGGCGGCGGCAAGGGCGACAAGGGTTCTGACGCGCGGCGGCTGTCGCTGCGCCGGGCGCTGGCCATCCGCCAGGTCCTGATCAGCGACGGCGTTTCGGCCGACCGCATCGATGTGCGCGCCATGGGCGGCGCCGAAGATTCCGGCCCGGCGGACCGCGTCGACGTGTACGTGCGGGCCTGACCGCCAGGCCGTTCATGGACGGCTTCTTCCAACAAGGTTCGCCGATGCGCTTCGCCATTCTCGCCGCCGCACTGCTTTGCCTGAGCGCGCCCGCCGCCGCGGCAAAGCAGAACAAGACCATCACCACCGCGGGCACCGGCATCGCCATCGCCTTGCCGGTGATCGCGGCCGGCATCACCGCCTACAAGCAGGACTGGACCGGCACGGCGGAACTGGCCGCCACCACGGTCGCCACCGTCGGCACCGCCTTCGCCCTGAAACAGGTGATCCGCTCGCGCCGCCCCGACGGCAGCGACTTCGAATCCTTTCCCTCGGACACCACGGCGCTGGCCGCTTCGGGATCGTCGTTCCTGTTCCGCCGTTATGGCTGGCAGTATGGCCTGCCGGCCTTCGCCGCCAGCCAGTTTGTTTCCTACAGCCGCGTCCAGGCCGACAAGCATCACTGGTACGACACGCTGGCCAGTTCGGTGATCGCGTTCGGCTATGCCTCGCTTCTCACCACGCGGTTCAAGAAGAAGTACAACGTCTATACCGAGATCCAGCCGGGGCCCGACGGCGCCATGGTTCGCCTGCAGTATGATTTCTAGCGCGCGGGCGGCAGTGTCACGTCGCTGAACTTGTTGACCCGCAACAGCGGCGGGAACAGTTTCATCCAGAGCCCCACCACCAGCAGCGTGCCGACACCGCCGGCCACCACGGCCGGCACCGTGCCCAGCAGCGCCGCGGTGGTGCCCGATTCAAATTCGCCCAGCTCGTTGGACGCGCCGATGAACAGCATCGACACGCTGGACACGCGCCCGCGCATGGGGTCGGGGGTGGATAGCTGGATCAGGCTGCTGCGGATATTGACGCTGACCATGTCCGACGCCCCCAGCACGAACAGCGCCGCCAGCGACACCGGAAACCAGGTCGAAAGGCCGAACACGATGGTGGCGACGCCGAACACCGCCACCGAGGCGAACATCACCGAGCCCACCTTCTGCCGGATCGGCCAGTGGGTGAGATAGAAGGCCGTCACGAACGCCCCCACCGCCGGCGCGCTGCGCAAAAAGCCCAGTCCCACCGGACCGACATGCAGGATATCGCGCGCGAAGATCGGCAGCAGCGCCGTGGCACCGCCCAGCAGCACCGCGAACAGGTCCAGGCTGATGGCTCCGAACACCACGGGACGCGAACGCACGAAGCGCACGCCTTCGGCGACGCGTTCATAGCGTGAGGCCTCGGTCGCCTCCGGCTTGAAGCGCCGGCCGCCCAGCTTTGCCACGATCACGCCCGCGCCCAAAAATCCCGTGATGCACAGCGCATAGACCGGCACCGGACCCAGCGCATAGAGAAATCCGCCTATGGCAGGCCCGGAGATCACCGCCGCCGTAAAGAAGGACGAGCTGAAGGCCATCGACTTGGCCAATTTCTCCGGCGGCACCAGAAACGGCAGCAGCGACGAGCCCGACGGCCCGGCAAAGCCGCGCGCCGCACCGAACAGCACCAGCACGATATAGAACGGCCAGGCGTCATGGGGATGAAACAGCGACAGGGCCAGGAACAACGCGCTGCAAGCGGCCTGCAAGGCGGCGGAGAGGCTGTAGACCCGGCGCTGGTTGAAACGGTCGGTGATGTCGCCCGCCGGCAGGGTCAAGAGGAACATCGGCAGGAACTGGCACAGCCCGACCATGCCCAGCGCCCAGGCCGTGCGCTCCATCTCATAGACCTGCCAGCCGATGGCGACCGACTGGACCTGGATCGCCACGGTGGACAGGAAGCGCGCGCCCACGAACAGGTTGAGGTCGCGGGCGCGGTAGATGCTGGCTGCGGGGTCGCTCATGGACCCGCACTATCACGAGAGGCCCAAAAGGAAAGAGCCTTGCGGGCTGCGATCAGCCGCTATTCTGCAGACGCAAGGTCTGCACATTCATCCCGTCGCGAATCTCAATGCGGGTCTTTTCGAAGCCCGGCTTGGACAGGACCGGGCGGGCATCGCGCGAAAAGCCAAAGGGTTCCTGCGGCAGGCCGATCCAGCTGGAGTCCATCTTGCCGTTGGCGTTGAAATCCTGGAACGCCTGGATGGCATAGGTGCCCGGCGCGATGTCCGTCAGGGTGATGGTGGTCTGCGGGCTTTGCGCCGTCACATCGGCGTCGGCGACCGTGTCGCCGTCCCTGGCATAACTGGCCTCGGTGTAGAGACCCAACCGCAGGATACCGCCCCTGGGCGACACATTCTGCACATGGATCACCAGGGTGGCCTTGCCGCCTTGCGCCTGGACCGGCGCCATGGCGGCCAGCAGCATCACCGCCGCCAGCAGGGCGCGAAAACCCGTCATTGTCGTCCTCCCGGTCGTCATGGCTTCCTGGCGGCAACGCACCGCAAGGCTGTCATATCCCGATGAACCGGAGCTGAAAATATCAGCCCAGCGAGGGTTCCAGCTTGCGGCAGGCATCGATCAGGCCGCGCACGGCGTCGGCGGACTTGTTCAGGCCGGCCTTTTCCGCATCGGTCAGGTTCAGTTCCACGATGCGCTCCACGCCCTTTTCGCCGATCACGACCGGCAGGCCGACATAGAGATCCTTGATGCCATAGGCGCCATCGACATGGACGGCGCAGGGCAGCACGCGCTTCTGGTCCTTGAGATAGCTTTCCGCCATCTGGATGGCGCTGGTGGCGGGCGCGTAATAGGCCGAACCGGTCTTGAGCAGGCCCACAATCTCGGCGCCGCCATTGGCGGTGCGGGTGACGATCTGGTCGAGCTTGTCCTGGGCAATCCAGCCCATCTTCACCAGTTCGGGCAGCGCGATGCCGGCCACGGTGGAGAAGCGCGGCATCGGCACCATCGTGTCGCCATGACCGCCCAGCACGAAGGCCGAAACGTCTTCGACGCTCACGCCCATTTCCTCGGCCAGGAAGTGGCGGAAGCGCGCACTGTCCAGCACGCCGGCCATGCCCACGATCTTGGCGTGCGGAATGCCGGAGAATTTCTGCAGCGCCCAGACCATCGCATCCAGCGGATTGGTGATGCAGATCACGAAGGCATTGGGGCAGTTGGCCTTGATGCCCTCGCCCACCGACGCCATGACTTTCAGGTTGATGCCGATCAGGTCGTCGCGGCTCATGCCCGGCTTGCGCGGCACGCCGGCGGTGACGATCACCACATCGGCGCCGGCGATATCGGCATAGCTGTTGGTGCCGCTGAGCTTGGCGTTGAAGCTGTCGACCGGCGCCGACTGGGCCAGGTCGAGCGCCTTGCCCTGGGGCAGGCCTTCGGCGATGTCGAAGATCACCACATCGCCCAGTTCTTTCAGGGCCGCCAGATGGGCCAGCGTGCCGCCGATCTGTCCGCCGCCGATAAGAGCGATTTTCTTGCGCGCCATGGTGAAATCCCCGTTCAAAAATTCCGGGGGCTACCTAGCCGCTTGGGGGCTTTCGGGCAAGCTGGCAGATCGTCCCGCCCCTGCCGGGACGGCCGCTGCACAAAGACCAAGCAGGAAAACAAAAGGCCGGGTGCGAACACCCGGCCTTTGCTGTCTTCTCAAGCGAAGATCGAACGAAGCTTAGATCGCTTCCTTCAGTTCCTTGGAGGCGCGGAACGCGACCTTCTTGGACGCCTTGATCTTGATCGCTTCGCCGGTGGCGGGATTGCGGCCCATGCGCGGACCGCGCTTGCGCACGACCAGGATGCCCAGGCCGTTCAGGCGGATACGGGCGCCCTTCTTCAGGTGCTTGGTCACCAGGGCGATGATGTCTTCCAGCATCGTATTGGCGAGCTTCTGGGAAAGTTCGTGCTTTTCGGCCAACTGGCCGGCGAGCTGGCGGGTGGAAACGGTTTCGACTTTGACGGCGGCGGTTTTCTTTGCGGCGGTAGCCATTTGGGATTCTCCCTCTAACGAATCAACAGATGAGCCCGATTTTACGGCATTTCCCGCAAGATGAAGTGGTCCCGGCCCAAAAAAACGCAATAAATTGGGGCTTTTTCGACATATAGGCGGAAAAGCCCGAAAAATGGGGCTTTTTTGACATGCCCAAGGCGCCCAAAAGCAAACGGGCCGCGGCGGAAATCCGGCGCGGCCCGTCAAATAAGGCTCTAAACGACTCAGGCGGCGGCGTCAGACCCCTGATCGGCGACGCTGTCGACGCGCTCGGAGATGCGGGCGGACTTGCCGGTACGGCCGCGCAGATAATAGAGCTTGGCGCGACGCACCTTGCCCTTGCGCACCACGGTCACCGAATCCACCAGCGGCGAATAGACCGGGAAGACGCGCTCCACGCCTTCGCCATAGGAAATCTTGCGCACGGTGAAGCTCTCGTTCAGGCCGGCGCCCTGACGGGCGATGCACACGCCTTCGAAATTCTGCAGGCGCTCGCGGGTCTTGTTGGCCTTGGCCTTCTCGTCATAGGTCACATCGACCACCTTGACGCTCACCTTCAGCGTGTCGCCGGGGCGAAATTCGGGATGCGCCTTGGCGCGCACCGCCTTCATCTGTTCGGCTTCAAGTTCCTGCAAAAGGTTCATTTTCTTGATCTTTCGTGCGTCGAAAACGGCAATAGAGCCGGGGCATATAGACTAGGACTTGGTCTTTTCATAGAGGGTCCAGAGGTCGGGGCGCCGCGCCTTGGTCAGGCTTTGGGCCTGGTCCTGGCGGAATTTGGCGATTTGCGAATGATTTCCACTACTTAAGACTTCCGGGATGCCCCGGCCCTCAAAATCCTGCGGGCGGGTATACTGGGGGTATTCTAGGAGCCCCGCGCTGAAGCTTTCCTCGTCCGTCGAGGCATGGTCCCCCAGCACCCCCGGGATCAGCCGGACGGCCGCCTCCACCAGCGCCATGGCGGCGATTTCGCCCCCCGCCAGCACGAAGTCGCCCAGGGAGATTTCCTCGATGTCCCGCGCCTCGATCACCCGCTGGTCCAGGCCTTCGAAGCGGCCGCAGAGCAGGATGGCGCCCGGTCCCGATGCCAGTTCGCGCACGCGCTTTTGATCCAGCGGCTTTCCCCGCGGCGACAGATAGATCAGCGGACGCCCGCCCCGCTCCACCGCGTCGATCGCGCTCGCGGCGACGTCGGCGCGCATCACCATGCCCGGCCCGCCGCCCGATGGCGTGTCATCGACAGTGCGATGTTTGCCAAGACCGTGATCGCGGATGTCGCGCACCTCGAGCGACCAGAGGTCTTTTTCCAGCGCCTTGCCCAGCAGCGAAATCCCCAGTGGGCCGGGAAACATCTCCGGAAACAAAGTGAGGATGGTGGCCGACCAGTTACTCGACATGGTCATTGTCTTCGTCGTCTTCCGGCACCGCGACGATGATGTAGCCGTCCTTGATGTGAATATGCGGCACGGTTTCGCGCGTGAAGGCCAGGTGCACCTGGTCGCCATCCGGGCGTAACAGTTCGATCACGTCGCTGGCGCCGAAATTGTGGATCGCCGCCACCTTGCCCAGTACGCGGCCTTCGCCGTCGCGCGCTTCCAGCCCGATCAGGTCGGCATGATAGAATTCGTCTTCTTCGGGCTCGGGCAGCGCGGCGCGTTCGACGAAAAGCTGCGTGCCCTTCAAAGCTTCCGCGCTGCTCCGGTCGCTGATGCCCTCAAACGCAATCACCGCCTCGCCCTCCTTGGAGGAGCGAAAGGCGGTGATCTTGAACTTGCGTCCGTCCTGGCTGTGCAGCACGCCATAGCGCGGCAGGGCACCCGGCGTATCGGAGAAGACTTTCGCCCTCACCTCGCCCTTCAGGCCCTGCGCGCCCATGACGGCGGCAAGTAGAACGTCCCGCGCCAACTAGGCGGCCGGAGCTTCGGCCGTCTCGGCAGCCTTGGCGGCAGCGGCAGCGCGTTCCTGCGCCTTCTTCTTGGGCTGGGCCTTCTGCGGATTGTTGTGCACGCGGGCCTTCACCAGGCCGGCATTGGCCAGGAACTTGTGGACGCGGTCGGACGCCACGGCGCCCTTGCCGATCCAGGCCTTGGCGGAGTCCAGGTCCAGCTTCAGGCGGTCGGCATGATCGCTGGGGAGCAGCGGATTGTAGAAGCCGATCTTCTCGATGAAGCGGCCATCGCGCGGCGAGCGCGAATCCGAGATCACGATATTGTAGTGCGGGCGTTTCTTGGTGCCGCCGCGGGCAAGACGAATGCGAAGAGCCATCTGAGTTTTCCTTACAGTTAAAGACTAAAACTAACGCCGACCCGGAAACATTCCGGGCGGTAATCCACCGGGCATACCGCCGCCCATGCCGGGCATCATCGGCATGCGGCCGCCTTTGCCCATTTTCTTCATCATGTCCGCCATCTGGCGGTGCATTTTCAGAAGCTTGTTCACTTCCGACACTTCCACGCCGGCGCCGGCGGCAATGCGCTTCCTGCGCGAGCCGTTGATCGAATCCGGGTCCACGCGTTCGGTCTTGGTCATGGACTGGATGATGGCTTCCTGGCGGGTGAGGATCTTGTCGTCCAGGCCGGCGGCATCGAGTTGGCCCTTGATCTTGCCCACGCCCGGCAGCATGCCCAGGACGCCCTTCATGCCGCCCAGCTTCTTCATCTGGTTCAACTGGGATTTCAGGTCGTTCATGTCGAACGTACCCTTCTTCATCTTGGCGGCGATCTTCTCCGCTTCTTCCTTGTCCAGCGTCTCGGACGCCTTCTCGACGAGGCTAACCACATCGCCCATGTCGAGGATGCGCGAGGCCACGCGTTCGGGATGGAAGGCTTCGAGGGCATCGAGCTTTTCGCCCGCGCCCAGGAACTTGATCGGCGCGCCGGTGACAAAGCGCATCGACAGTGCCGCGCCGCCGCGGCCATCGCCGTCGACGCGGGTCAGGATGATGCCGGTGACCGACACGCGGTCATGGAAGGACTTGGCGATGTTCACCGCGTCCTGGCCGGTCAGCGAGTCCGCGACCAGCAGGGTTTCGTGCGGATTGACCAGCGCCTTGACGGCGGCGACCTCGGCCATCAGCTGTTCATCGACATGCTGGCGGCCGGCGGTGTCGAGGATGACGGCGTCATAGCCGCCGACCTTGGCGCTGGCCATGGCGCGCTTGGCGATATCCAGCGGACCCTGGCCGGGCATGATGGGCAGCGTGGCGATGCCGGCCTGTTCGCCCAAGACCCGCAGCTGCTCCATGGCGGCCGGACGGGTGGTGTCCAGCGAGGCCATCAGCACGCGCTTTTTTTCCTTGGTCTGCAGCAAGAGGCCCAGCTTGGCGCTGGTGGTGGTCTTGCCCGAACCCTGCAGACCCACCATCAGGATGGGGGCCGGGGGCGAACCGATATTCAGCGCGGCATTTTCCTGGCCCAGGGTCTCGACCAGGACGTCATGGACGATCTTGATGACTTGCTGGCCCGGCGTCACCGAACGGATGACATTTTCGCCGATGGCGCGCGGACGCACCTTTTCGATGAAGTCCTTCACCACCGGCAAGGCGACGTCCGCCTCGATCAGCGCGGTGCGCACTTCGCCCAGGGCGGCATCGACATCGGCTTCGCTGAGGGCACCGCGCCCGCGAAGCTTGTCGAAGACGCCACTCAGGCGGGATTGCAGACTTTCAAACAAACCAAACACTCCAAGCAGTTACGCCCCAGGGGGCGCACCTGCGCTGCCTGGGGTCGATCCCCCGCGCCAGGCGGGGGACCGGAAAGGCCTAAGGGCTTTCCGGAATGGCGCGGGTTTTAGGCCCCGGGGGGCCAAAAAGTCAAATTTCGTAGGAATTGACAGGTTCCCGGCCCCCTTCAATGCTCCGGCAAAACAAGACCGGGAGGACCCTATGACCCATCTCAACCGCCGCCTGATGCTCGCCGGCGCTGCCGCCGCCGTCCCTGGTTTAGCCCACGCCCAGGATGCCAAGGCGCAGTTGGGCACCCCCCGCTCGGTGATCACCAACCCGCCGCGCGATTTCGGCCCCGGCGCGCCGCCGCCCGGCTCGCCCGACCCCGACATCATCCGGGTCGATCCCAGCTTTGGGGGCCTGTTGATCGGCCAGGCCGCGATCAAGCGGGTCTCGACCGGCTATCACTTCCTGGAAGGCCCGGCCTGGTCGGCGGTCGGCCTCTATCTTATCTTCAGCGACGTCAAGGAAGACACGCTCTACCGCTATCTGTGGGACGACGGACAGGTGACGGTGATGAGGAAGCCCTCCTTCTCCACCAACGGCAATGCGTTTGACTTCCAGGGCCGCCAGATTTCCACCCAGGACTATTTCCGCCGCGTGGTGCGCTGGGAGCTGGACGGCTCGATGACCATCGTGGCCGATGCCTTTGGTGGCAAGCCGCTCAACTCGCCCAACGATGTCGCGCCCCATCGCGACGGCAGCGTCTGGTTCACCGATCCTTTGTTCGGCGCCAACCTGGCCGAAGGCCATCCCGATGACGGCGACGGTCCCACCAATCCCGGCGGCCTGCGCGATCCGCGCATCGGCAATTCCGGCGTCGGGCTGATCGGCTCGATGAAGCAGGTGCTGCCCGCCAATGTCTATCGCGCCGACCCGTCGGGCCGCGTCGATCTGGTGTTGCCGTTCGAACAGGGCCTGGGCCCCAACGGCCTGTGCTTCTCGCCCGATTACACCAGGCTCTATGTCATCCGCGGCGGCCGCATCCATGTCGGCGACGTTTCCGCGGGCCGGCTTAGCAACGTGCGCGAATTCACCGACTGCATGGTGGACGGCATCCGCTGCGGCTCCGACGGCATGCGCGCCGACAAGGCCGGCAACATCTGGGCCAGCTCCAGCGGCCCCCTCGGCTATGCGGGCGTGACGGTGTGGAATCCGGCCGGCAAGCTTATGGGGCGGATCCGCCTGCCCGAGGGCTGCGCCAATGTCTGTTTCGGCGGCCCCAAGCGCGATCACCTGTTCATGACCGCGACCCAGTCGCTCTACATGCTGCGGGTGAATATTCAGGGCGCGTCACCGGGCTGACGCGCCGCAACATTGACAGCCGGTTTTCGGCGGGTTCCAGTCCGTTCCAGAACAACAATGCTGGGAGGACTTCATGCCTTTTGACCTGTCACGCCGCGCCCTGGTCGCCGGCGCCGCCGCCATGCTGCCCACGATGGCCTTTGCGCAGCCCAAGCCGCCGGCGCCGGGCACCTCGGTGCTGACGGGCCGCGTCTATGGTCCCGATGCGCCGCCGATCAACTATCCCGACCCCGACGTGCTGATCGTCTCGCCGGAAGGCGCCCGCTGTTTCATCGGCCATTCCAACATCAAGCGCCTGGGCACCGGCATGGTGTGGGCGGAAGGCCCGGCCTGGAGCAACCAGGGCCAATATGTGGTGTGGAGCGACGTCACCGACGACGTGCAGTATCGCTACATCTGGGAGACCGGCCAGATCACGCCCTTCCGCCGCCCCTCCTACAATTCCAACGGCAACACCTTCGACTTCCAGGGCCGGCAGATTTCGGCGCAGCACGGATTGCGCCGCGTGGTGCGCTTCGAGCATGACGGCACGCTGACGGTGATCGCCGACAGCTATAACGGCCAGCCGCTCAACTCGCCCAACGACATCGCCGTGCACAAGGACGGCAGCATCTGGTTCACCGATCCCTATTACGGCGGACAACTGTCGGAAGGTCATCCCGATGACGGCGCCGGTCCGTTCACCGACGGCGTCGCCAACGGCAATATCGGCATGGGCATGCTGGGCGTGATCGGGTCGAAAAAGCAGGTGCGTCCGCCGGCGGTCTATCGCGTCGACCCGTCGGGGCGCATCGACATGGTGCTGGAAGGCAATCCCAAGCTGGTGGCCAACGGCCTCGCCTTCTCGCCCGACTACAGCAAACTCTATCTGTGCTGGGGCCGCGAGCTGGCGGTGGCGGACGTGCAGGGCGAGAAGCTCGCCAACGTCAGAACTTTCACCGACTGCATGGTGGACGGGGTCAAGTGCGGCCCGGACGGCCACCGCGTCGACATGTATGGCAATGTCTGGTCCGGCTCGACCGCGCCCCTGGGCTATGCCGGCGTCACCGTGTGGAACCCGCAGGGCAAGCTGATCGGCCGCGTCCGCACCCCGGAAACCATCGCCAATGTCTGTTTCTGCGGCCCCAAGCGGGACTTCCTGTTCATGGCCGGCTCCCAGTCCGCCTACCTGCTGCGGGTGGGGGTCCAGGGGGCTGCCATCAGCTAACAGGGCTGCAAAATCATCCGTTTACGGAATGGGATGGGGGACTTAAGGTAGGGGCAGAAGTTCCCTGCGAAAGTTCCCCATGCCCAAATTGCCCGATTCATCCGCCTCCGCGATCAAGGCCCGCGAGGCCCTGACCAAGATCTACAAGGCCTCCAAGCCCAAGGAAGCCCCTGCCGCCCCGCCCAAGCCGCGGATCGCAAAAGGCCGCTAGGCCTTCAGCAGGCCGCCAGGCCCAGAAAACAAAAACGGCCCGCCGGTCACCCGGCGGGCCGTTTTTCGTTTCCACAACCCGGCGCTTACTGCGTCAGGCCGGTCGACACGGCGCCGAACGCGGTCGACAGCTTGGTGCCGACAGCAGTCACGCCGCTGATGATGGCGACGGCGATCAGGGCGGCGATCAGGCCATACTCGATGGCCGTGGCGCCGCTTTCGTTGGCGAGGAACTTCTGGATCATCTTACGCATTGCGATTGCCTCAAAATGGGACACTCGCGATGTAGCGCGTCACGGCATGGATGCTAACGGTTACATCCAAAAGCGCTTAACAGGCATCGTTAAAGTAACATCCGTTAATTCCACAGATTAACCTGTGCTTCCGATTAATTCTTCAGGCCCAGCTTTTCCGCGAGATAAACGAACGACAGGCCCCACATTTCCGCGGCCTGGCGATGATCGGCGGCGGCGCTGTGGCCGCCATCGGTGTTTTCATAGAACCAGACCTCATGGCCCTGTTCCATCATTCGCGCCGCCATCTTGCGGGCATGGACCGGGGTGACGCGGTCGTCGCTGGTGGCGGTAACGAAAAACACCGGCGGATATTTCACGCCCTTTTTCACATTCTGGTACGGCGAGTAGGTCAGGATGTAATCGCGCTCCGCCGGGATCGCCGGATCGCCATACTCGCCCACCCAGCTCGCGCCCGCGCCGATATGGGTATAGGCGATCATGTCGATCAGCGGCACCTGGCAGACCACGGCGCCGAACAGCTCGGGTCGCTGCACCATCAGCGTGGACACCAACAGGCCGCCATTGGAACCGCCCAGGATGCCAAGCTGTTTGGGTGTGGTCAGTCCCCGCCGCTGCAGATCCTCGGCCACGGCGGCGAAATCGTCATAGGCGCGCTGGCGGTTGGTTTTCAACGCCGCGTCATGCCAGGCCGGGCCGAACTCGCCGCCGCCCCGGATATTGGCCACCACATAGATGCCGCCATGGCTCAGCCACAGCCGCCCGAAATTGGCGCTGTAGCTCGGCGTCAGCGAGATTTCGAAGCCGCCATAGCCGTACAGCACTGTCGGCGCCGGCCCGCTGAGGGCCTTGGGCCGGGTGACGAAATAGGGAATTTTGGTGCCATCCTTTGACGTGGCCTCGAACTGTTCGGTGACCATGCCGGAGGCGTCGAACCGCGCCGGCAGGGACTTGATCGGCTTGGGCGCGTCATTGCCGGCATCGAAATAGAGCGTGGTGGGCGTCAGGTAATTCTGGAAGCTGAACATCACCTCCGGCCCGTCGTCATTGGTGGAGACGATATTGGCGGTCCCGTTGGCGGGCAGCGCCAGCACCTTGTCGCTCCAGCCTTTGCCGTTGGTGGTGAAAACATGCACCGCGCCGGTGACGTTGCTGGTGATCGTGGCATAGAGCTTGTCGCGGCCCGCGCCCACCACTTCGATGCTCTGGCGCGCATTGGGCGCGAAAATGGTCTGCGGCTTTTGCCCGTCCCGGAAGGCCACCAGCGCGCCCTTGGCGAACTTGGCGCCGTCCTTCTCATAATCCTTGCGCAGCACCGCGATCAGCGCCCCGTCGATCATGGCTTTCACATCGGCGGACAGCGGCATGTCGAGCTTGCGCGCCTTGCCGCCTTCGACCGCGAAATATTCGCTTTCAAAGAAGCTGACGGCGCGCACCACAAATGGGAAGCTGCCTTCCTTGGTGTGGAACACCATCGGCGCCACCAGCACGTCTTCCTTGATGCCTTCATAGACCAAGGGCGCCGCGGCAATCGGGGTGCCGCGCTTCCACAGTTTCACGGTGCGGGCATAGCCGGAGGCCGTCTCGCCATCCCTGGCGGTGCCGAACAGGATGGTGTCGCCATCGACATATTCCAGATCGACCTTGGCTTCCGGCAGGGAAAAGCCGCCCTCCATCAACGTCATCGTGGCCAGATCATATTCGCGCACCACCACCGCATCGCCGCCGCCGCGCGACAGCCGCACCAGGCAGCGCGTTTCCCCCGGGGCGCAACTCGAACCCTTGAAGACCCAGTTTTCGCTTTCCGCCTTGGCCAGCGCATCGATATCCAGCAGCACCTGCCAGTCGGGACTGGCCGTCTGGTAGCTGGCGATGCTGGTGCGCCGCCAGATGCCCTTGGGGTTCTTCGCGTCCTGCCAGAAATTGTAGACATTGCGGCCGCGCAGGGCGCCCATGGGAATGCGGTCGGTGGCGTCCAGAACCTCCAGGACGGAATCGTAATTCTTGCGGTAGCGCGGATCGGCCTTCAGGGGGCCGAGCGACTTGGCGTTCTGTTCCTTTGCCCAGGCCAGCGGCTTTGCGCCGTGTACTTCTTCCAGCCAGACATAGGGATCATCCACGGCATAGGCTCCTGAAGCGAGGACGCAGCCGAGCAACAGGGCGAACAGGCTCAATCGTGTGCGCATGGCGGGTCCGGGTTTTTCGCGGGGCAAGGATGTGAAGTTTAAGCCGCTGAGTCCATGGAAAAAGCCACATTCGCCCCCTATAACGCCTCCCATGACCGCCTTCCTCAAAATGCACGGCCTGGGCAATGATTTCGTGGTGTTCGACGCGCGCGACAGCGCCTTTGTGCTGACCAGCGACCAGGCCAGAAGGATCGCCGACCGCCATTTCGGCATCGGTTGCGACACGGTGGTGGTGATGCGCCCCGGCGGCGCGGCCGCCGATACCGCCCTGCTGTTCTACAATGCCGATGGCGCAGAATCGGAAAGCTGCGGCAACGCCACGCGCTGCGTGGCGCGCTTCCTGATGAACGAGCGCGGCCTGGCGCGGGTGAAGATCTCCACCAAGGGCGGCATGCTGGTGTGCAGCGATGCCGGCAAGGGCCTGGTGACGCTGGACATGGGCGAACCCAAGCTGGAATGGGGCGATGTCCCGATGATCAAGCCGGTCGATACCAGCAACTTCGCGCTGGATATCGGCGGCTCGGAAATTCCGGCCAGCGCCAACTCGATGGGCAATCCCCATTGCATCCTGTTCGTGCCCGATGCCGCCAAGGCCCCGGTGGCCACGCTGGGCCCCAGGATCGAAACCCTGCCTTTGTTTCCCAACCGGGTGAATGTCGAGTTCGCCCAGGTGCTGGACCGTGGCCGCATCCGGATGCGGGTGTGGGAGCGCGGCGTCGGCATCACCATGGCCTGCGGCACGGGCGCCTGCGCCACAGCCGTGGCCGCGGTGCGGCGCGGCCTGACCGACCGCAAGGTCGAGTTGATCCTGGACGGCGGCTCGCTCTTCATCGAATGGCGCGAAGACGACAATCACGTGCTGATGACCGGCCCCGCCGCCTTCCCCTATCGGGGCCGCGTCGACCTGGACAAGTTATGACGCTGGACGTCGTCACCTTCGGCTGCCGCCTCAATGCCTATGAGAGCGAAGCGATCCGCCTGCGGGCCGGCGAGGCGCAGCTGCGCGATGCCGTGGTGGTCAATACCTGCGCGGTGACGGCCGAAGCGGTGCGCCAGTCGCGCCAGGCGATCCGCAAGCTCAAGCGCGAGAACCCCGCCCGGCGCATCCTCGTCACCGGCTGCGCCGCGCAAGTTCAGCCCCAGACCTATGCCGCCATGGCCGAGGTCGACGGCGTGCTGGGCAATGCCGAAAAGCTGACCGCCCAGGCCTATGCCGATTTCGGCACTGGGATTGCCGAGAAAATCCGCGTCAACGACATCATGAGCATCCGCGAAACCGCGGGCCAGATGGTGGATCATTTCGAAGGCCATACCCGCGCCTTCCTGCAGGTCCAGAATGGCTGCGACCATCGCTGCACCTTCTGCATCATCCCCTACGGCCGGGGCAATTCGCGCAGCGTGCCGCTGGGCGCGGTGGTGCAGGAAGCCCGCCGGCTGGTGGAAAAGGGCTTTGCCGAGATCGTGCTGACCGGCGTGGACCTGACCTCTTATGGCGCCGACCTTCCGGGCGCGCCCGCATTGGGGACGCTGGTGGAGAAAATCCTCAAATTGGTGCCGGAGCTGCGGCGCCTGCGCCTGTCGTCCATCGATTCCATCGAGGCCGATGCGCTTTTGATGCGCATGATCGCCGGGGAAGAACGGCTGATGCCGCATTTCCATCTTTCGGTGCAGTCGGGCGACGACATGATCCTCAAGCGCATGAAGCGCCGCCACAGCCGCGCCGACACCATCGCCTTTTGCGACGCCGTGCGCCGCCATCGCCCCGATGCCGCCTTCGGCGCCGACTTCATCGCCGGCTTTCCCACCGAAGACGATGCCATGTTCGAAAACAGCCTGACGCTGGTGGACGATGCCGGCCTCTCCGCGCTGCATGTCTTTCCCTATTCCCCGCGCCCCGGCACGCCCGCCGCGCGTATGCCGCGCCTGGCCGGTGACGTCGTGCGCGAGCGCGCGTCCCGGCTGCGCCGGAAGGGCGAAGCTGCGCTGGCGGCGCGGCTGGACGCCATGGCGGGCAGTGTCCAGACCGTCCTGACCGAACGCGGCGGTGTGGGCCGCACGCCCTGCTTCACGCCGGTGGCGCTCGACGGGGCGCATGTTCCCGGCACCCTGCGCACCGTGGCCATAACAGGCCGCCAGGGCGAGCGGCTGACGGGCGCGCTGCAATGAGAACCTTCGGCGAAGCCCCCCCGCCGCCCGGATTTTTCGAGCGGCTCAAGACCAGCCTGTCCAAGACCGGGCTGGGCGATATCCTGACCAAGAAGAAGCTGGATGCCGCCGCCATCGCCGAACTGGAAGAGGCGCTGATCCGCGCCGACATGGGCACCCACCAGGCCAAGAAGATCACCGCCGCCGTCGCGAAGAACCGCTACGACGCGGAAATTTCGGAAAGCGAACTGCGCGCCGTGCTGGCGCGCGAGATCGCCGCCCTTCTCGCTCCCATCCAGAAGCCGCTGGTGATGGATGACAGCAAGAAGCCCTTTGTGATCCTGGTGGCCGGCGTCAACGGCACCGGCAAGACCACCACCATCGGCAAGATGGCCAAGCGGCTGGCCGAGGAAGGCGCCAAAGTGACGCTGGCGGCGGGCGATACCTTCCGCGCCGCAGCCATCGAGCAGCTGCGGGTCTGGGCCGACCGCGCCAAGGCGCAGTTCGTCGCCACCAAGGCCGGGGGCGATGCCGCGGGTCTCGCCTTCGAGGCGCTGGAAAAGGCGCGTGCAAATGGCAGCGACATTCTTCTCATCGACACGGCGGGCCGGTTGCAGAACAAGGCGGGGCTAATGGCCGAGCTGGAGAAGATCGCCCGGGTGATCAAGAAGCTGGACCCTTCGGCCCCCCATGCCGTGTTGCTGGTACTGGACGCCACCACAGGCCAGAACGCGCTCAGCCAGGTCGAGGCCTTCGGCGCCGCGGTGCCCCTGACCGGCCTGGTGATGACCAAGCTGGACGGCACGGCCCGGGGCGGCATCCTGGTGGCGCTGGCGGACCGTTTCGCCCTGCCGGTACACTATATAGGGGTGGGTGAAGGCGAGGACGACCTGCAGCCCTTCGTGGCGGGCGACTTCGCGAACGCGCTGGTGGGCGCAGGAGAACAAAAATGAACCCGCAACTGCGCAAACTGGCCCTGGACCTGGGGCCGCTGCTGATTTTTTTCGCGGCCTTCAAGTATCTGGGAATTTTCCCCGCCACGGCCGCCTTCATGGTGGCCGTGCTGGTGGCGCTGGCCATCGGCTATGCTTTTGAAAAGAAGCTTTCGCCCATGCCGATCTTCACTGCCGTTCTGGTAGTGATTTTTGGCGGCCTGACGCTCTATTTGAAGAACGACCTTTTCATCAAGATGAAGCCCAGCGTCCTCTATGTCTTCTTCGGCGCGTTGCTGCTGGGCGGACTGCGCTTCAACCGTTTGTTCATCAAATATGTTTTCAACCAGGCGTTTGAACTGACGGAAAGCGGCTGGACAAAGCTGACTGTACGCTGGGGCATTTTCTTCCTGGCGCTGGCCGCGCTCAATGAAGCGGTATGGCGCACCACCAGCACCGAGACCTGGGTGGCCTTCAAGGTCTGGGGCATCATCCCCCTTCTGTTTCTCTTCGCGCTCGCACAGACCCCGCTGGTGATGAAACATCAGCAGGGCGACAAAAACGCGCAAGAATAGTTCGCAACCCACGCGCCCATATCCGCGACACGGACTATCTTGTTGGTCTTCTTGCGAATTTGATGTGGCCCGCAGGCGGCGGACTACCAATCATTGTGTGCCGGTCGCGGCAAACCACGCAAAGCTTTCGTCAAATGCGCGCGACATGCGAAGGCGGACCGGAACCACACGCACATTGCAATATGGCGATTCAAAAATTTTGCGCATGGACATCGGCGCGCAAAACCGTTTTAACTGCCCCTTACGGAGCGCAGCACGACATTGATGTAACCCGAACACGGGACATCGGATCGAGCGCCCCGCTCAAGAGCGTCGCGAAATTTTCAGGGGTCATGGGATGATGAAGGGGCAGCGCAGACCGGGAAATGGTTTCGACCTTTCCGAAGCGCCCTCTCACCTCATCCGCCGTTGCCAGCAATTCTATGGCGACCTTTATGCGCGCGAAGCCGGCGGCAAGGAATTGACCAAGCAGCAGTTCACGCTTCTGTGCGCGCTCGAGCAGAATGACGGCACCAGCCAGACCGCCCTGGTGGAGATCACCGGCATCGACCGTTCGACGCTGGCCGAGATGGTCCGCCGGATGCTGGAAAAGGGTCTGCTGTCGCGCGAGCGCACCGAGGAAGACCAGCGCGCCAATGCCGTGGCCATCAGCCCGGCCGGCCGCAAGGCGCTCAGGGGCGCCCGCAATGCCGCCGACCGCGCCGAACGGGCGCTGCTGGAGGCCCTGCCCATCCCGGAACGCCAGAAATTCGTCAAAGCCCTGTCCCAGATCGCCCAGGCTGCCGAGCAGCTCGATGGCGACGGCAGTCCCCGCCCCCGCCGCAACCTGCGTCGGCGCAAAATCGGTGGGTGAGAAGCGGCGCGCGTAGCGCGTGAGCAGGTCCGGTGGACCTGCGAAAGCGACGAACGCGCCGAGCTTGGGCGAGGCGCCGGGCGAACACTCCGGCCGCCCTAAAACTTCAGATCACGATGTTGATGTGCTGACCCAGGCGCACAGCGCCGTTTTGCGCCATCGGCTGCGCGGGCGCGGTCTGCACCGGCGCGGCCGTCTGCTTCAGCGGCAACGGCGAAAAGCCGGCATCGGGCGCCACACTCTTGTCCAGCGCTGCGGCAAAGCTGGCCTGGGGTGTTTGCTGGGCCTGTTGCGGCACATGCAGACGGGCCCGCGCCTCGCGGGCGGCCTGCTGGGCGGCAATCAGGGTGGCGCTGACTTGCATGGCCCGACCCTCGCAAAACAGGGTTAGGAAAGTCCTAATGCCGCCAGGCCCGGTTCAGGGGTTGGCTTGGGCCAGGCGGATGGCCGGCAGCAATTCGCGCTCCAGCACTTCGTCGGTGAGCGGGCCGACATATTTGAAACGCATGATGCCCTTGCCGTCGACCACATAGGTCTCGGGCACGCCATAGACGCCCCATTCGATCGAGGCGCGGCCGTCCAGGTCCTGGGAAATCTTGTCGAAGGGATCGCCGACCTCGTCCAGGAAGGCGCGCGCGGCCTCGGGCTTGTCCTTCTGCACCAGCCCATACAGGGCGATGCCCGGCACCTTGGACAGGGTGACGAGCTGGGGCGCCTCGACGCGGCAGGGCGCGCACCAGGAGGCAAAGACATTGACGACGCTGACATGGCCCGACGCCAGGTCGGCGGGGGTGAAGGCGGGGCTGCGCCCGTCCAGCGGCGGCAACACCAGGCGCGGCACCGGCTTGTTGAGCAGGGCGGAGGGGATCACGCGCGGCGGCGGCGACCACAGGCTGCGGAACAGGAAGAAGGCCAGCAGCGCGAAGGCCGCGACCGGGAGGATGAAAATCCAGCGCCGCGTCATTTTTCCTTCGAACCTTCCAGCATCGCCAGTTTCGCTTTCGCACGGCGCCAGGCGCACACGGTCCAGATGGTGGCCACGCCCAATGCCAGAACCGAAACGCCATAGGCGGGCCAGATGAAGGCGCCATAGGGGCTCATGTCGAAATTCACGAGGCTGCTCCCTGCATCAGGTTGCGGGCCCGCCGTTCCACGATGGCGGTGCGGATGCGGATCATCCAGAGGGTGAGGAACAGCAGGAGATAGGCCAGCATCATGGTCAGCAGCGCCGGCACATAAACCGCCGCCAGCTTGCCGGTGGTGATGGTCTCGCCCTGGTGCAGGGTGTTCCACCACTCCACCGAGAATTTGATGATGGGAATATTGACCGCGCCGACCAGCGCCAGGATGGCGGCGGCGCGCGCCGCCTTGATCTCATCCTCGATCGCGCTCCACAGCGCCATGTACCCCAGATAGATGAACAGCAGCAGCAGGAAGCTGGTCAGGCGCGCGTCCCACACCCAATAGGTGCCCCACATCGGCTTGCCCCACAGCGCGCCGGTGATCAGGCCCATCACCGTGAACATCGCGCCCAGCGGCGCGGCGGCGCGGGCGGCGGTGTCGGACAAGGGATGGCGCCACACCAGCGACAGCAGCGAACAGACCGCGATGGAGGAATAGGCCACCATCGCCATGATCGCGGCGGGAACATGGATGAACAGGATCTTGACGGTGCTGCCCTGCTGATAGTCGGGCGGCACGCTGAACGCGAAATAGAGGCCGCACGCCAGCGACAGCGCGGCGCCCACAGCGGTGAACGGCAGCACCGCGCCCGACAGGCGCATGAAATTGTGCGGATTGGCGTAGCGAAACAGGAACTGCATCTAACCACCCAGGTTGAGGCGGACGCTGGCGGCCGCCGCGAAAGGACTTAGCAGCACCGCGCCGAAGGAAAAAGCCGCCAGAAGCGCCAAGGCCCCGCCACCGCCCATGCCATCCAGCACCAGGGCCACGGCACCGGCCCCGAAAATCACCGCAGGCGCCAGCAGGGGCAGGATGATGAGGGGCAGGATCAGCCCGCCGCGCTTGAGGGACAGGGTCAGGCTCGCGCCTATGGCCCCCACGGCGCTGACGGCGGGGGTGCCGATCAGCAGCGACAGGAACAGCGTCAGGGTCGGCGCGACATCCAGGTTGAACAGCAGCGCCAGCAGCGGCGACAACAGGGTCAGCGGCAGGCCGGTGGAGAGCCAGTGGGCCAGGATCTTGGCCAGCGCCACCGCTTCCAGCGCCAGCGGCGATAGCGCGATGAGTTCCAGGCTGCCATCCTCATAGTCGCCCTGGAACAGGCGGTCGAGCGAGAGCAGCGCGCTCAGCACCGCGGCCACCCACAACACGCCGCCCGCCACCCGCGCCAGCAGCTTGAGGTCGGCCCCCACGCCCAATGGCACCAGCGTGGCCACCAGCGCGAAGAAGGACAGCGCCAGCGCCGCGCCGCCGCCGCTGCGGGCCGCCAGCCGCAGATCGCGCAGCAAGAGAGTGCCAAAGGCGCTCACAGCTTCAGGCTTTCATTGCCAAGGCCCAGCGGATCGTGCGTGGCGGCGATGATGATGCCGCCATGGCCGCAATGGCGCGCCATCAGTTGGGCAATCAGCGCCTGTCCGGCGGCATCCAGCGCCGCAAAGGGTTCGTCCAGCAGCCAGAGCGGGCGCTCGCTGACCAGCAGCCGCGCCAGCGCCAGCCGCCGCCGCTGGCCGGCGGACAAATAGCGGCAAGGCAGTTCCGCCTGCCGCGCCAGCCCCACGCGCTCGAGAACCGAGATCAGGTCCGCCTCCCCTGCGCGCGAAGCGCTGGCGGGCGAGGTGCCCGTAGCTGGCGCCGGGCGTGGAGCGCCCCCTAAATTATTTGCGCGCGGAGCGCGCGGGGCCAGCGAAGGGCGGAGGGGGTTTCTATAAAGCCGGGCGAAGAAATCGAGCTGCTCGCGCACCGTGAGCTGCGGCTTGAGGCCGTCATGATGGCCCAGCCAGCCGATGGCCTTGCCGCGTTCTTCGGCGTCGGTGATTTCGGTTTGCGCGCTCTTCAGCACCAGCCGTCCGGCGGCCGGCGTCAGGAAACCGGCGATCATCCGCAGCAGCGAGGTTTTGCCCGCGCCATTGGCACCTTCCACCGCCAGCGCCTGCCCCGCCGAGACGCGAAACGACAGGCCGTCGAACAGCTTCCTGTCGCCGCGCGTGCAGGCGAGTTTTTCAGCGGTGAGAGACGAAATCATGCGGGGAAACTAGCGGCTCCGATGCCGCTAGTACATGTGTTGACCGCCGTTAATCGACATCGTGGAGCCCGTGATGAAGCCGCCTTCATCGGCCACCAGGAACAGCACGCCGCGCGCGATTTCGCTGGCCTTGCCCAACCGTCCCACCGGAATGCGCGCCACGATCTTGGCCAGCACTTCGGCGGGCACGGCGGCAACCATGTCGGTGTCGATGTAACCGGGCGCGATGGCGTTGACGGTGATGCCCGCCTTGGCGCCTTCCTGGCCCAGCGCCTTGGTGAAGCCGTGGATGCCGGACTTGGCGGCGGCGTAATTGACCTGGCCATACTGGCCGGCCTGGCCGTTGATCGAGCCGATATTGACGATGCGGCCGAACTTGCGCTCCAGCATCCCGTCCCAGGCCGCCTTGCACATGTTGTAGCAGCCGCCCAGATTGGTATCGAGCACCTCGTCCCAGGCCTGGCGGTTCATCTTCTTCATCGTCGCATCGCGGGTGATACCGGCATTGTTGACGATCACATCCACCGGGCCCAGTTCGGCTTCGATCTTCTTGATGCCCGCGGCGCATTCGTCAAAGGACGAGACGTCCCACTTGTACGACTTGATGCCGGTGCGGCTTTCAAATGCCTTGGCGCGTTCGTCATTGCCGGCATAGTTCGCCGCCACCGTGTAGCCCGCCTCTTTCAGCGCCACCGAAATCGCTTCACCGATGCCGCGCGTTCCGCCGGTCACCACCGCTACCCGAGCCATGAATTTTCCTTCTGCTTTCAAATTTGCTGAAAGCAGTTAGGCCCGCTTTTCCGGGCGTTTCAACAAAATCCGATGCTGCAACTGCGGCGTTAGCGCTCGACGGTCAGCGCGATGCCCATGCCGCCGCCGATGCAAAGGGTGGCAAGACCCTTCTTGGCGTCCCGCTTGCCCATCTCGAACAGCAGGGTGGTCAGGATGCGCGCACCCGACGCGCCGATCGGATGACCGATGGCGATGGCGCCGCCATTGACGTTCACCTTGGCCGGGTCCCAGCCCATGTCCTTGTTCACGGCGCAGGCCTGGGCGGCGAAGGCCTCATTGGCTTCCACCAGGTCCAGATCGGCGGCCTTCCAGCCGGCCTTTTCCAAAGCCAGGCGGCTCGCCGGGATCGGGCCCGAGCCCATCACCTTGGGATCGACGCCGGCCTGGGCCCAGCTGGCGATACGGGCCAGCGGGGTCAGACCGCGCGCTGCCGCATCCTTGGCGCTCATCAGCACCAAAGCGGCGGCGCCGTCATTGAGGCCCGAGGCATTGCCGGCGGTGACGGTGCCTTCCTTGTTGAAGGCGGGCCTGAGGCCGGCCATCGCCTCAAGGGTGGCGCCGTCGCGGATATACTCGTCGCTGTCGACGATGGTGTCGCCCTTGCGGCCCTTGACGGTGACGGCGACGATTTCGTCCTTGAACTTGCCGGCCTTGCGCGCGGCCTCGGCCTTGTTCTGCGAAGCGACCGCGAAACGGTCCTGTTCCTCGCGGGTGATCTGCCATTCCTTGGCGACATTCTCGGCGGTGATGCCCATGTGATAGCCGTTGAAAGCGTCCCACAGACCGTCACGGATCATGGTGTCGATGAACTGCATGTCGCCCATTTTTTGACCAGCGCGCAGATAAGCGGCATGTGCCGACAGGCTCATGGATTCCTGGCCGCCCGCCACCACGATGCGGCTGTCGCCGGCGGCGATGGCCTGGGCTCCCAGCGCCACGGTGCGAAGGCCCGAGCCGCAGACCATGTTGATGCCCCAGGCCGGGGCGCCCAGCGGGATGCCGGCCGCCATGGAGGCCTGGCGGGCCGGGTTCTGGCCCTGCGCCGCCGTCAGCACCTGGCCGAGAATGACTTCGGAAACCTCTTCGCCCGTGACCTTGGCGCGCTCCAGCGCGGCGCGGATGGCGACCTCGCCCAGCTTGTGGGCGGGAACGGTCGCGAAGGCGCCGCTGAACGAGCCCACCGGGGTGCGGGCTGCCGAAACGATGACGACGTCTTCCATGGGGGAGCCTGTCTTTTTCTTTTATTGCCGCGCGCAAAATGCCGCGAACGCGCCCAATGGTAAACTGCGGCTAAAACCCCCTTTTAAATCAAGATCTTAATCGGCGCCTGACGGATTATCGCGTGTTGCGGCTGCTAAATGAGGCTGGACTCCCGCGCTGCGGGGTGATGTCTTACCGCCTTGCCCGCCAGGCGGGACCGCCTTTTTTGGGGAAGGCGTGAAGACAGCAGTCGGGGAACAAGTGTCAGAAGATAAAGCAAAAAACGAAGGCCCGGTCGTCATCAAGAAGTACGCGAACCGGCGTCTCTACAACACCCAGACCTCGTCCTATGTGACGCTCGACCATCTCGCCGCCATGGTGAAGGAAGGAACCGAGTTCGAGGTCCAGGACGCGCGCACCGGCGAAGACATTACCCGCTCGGTCCTGACCCAGATCATCTTCGAGGAAGAGGCCAAGGGCCAGTCCCTGCTGCCGATCAAGTTCCTGCGCCAATTAATCCGCTTTTATGGCGACAGCCTGCAGACCTTCGTGCCCGGCTATCTGGACATGAGCATGGACAGCTTCACCAAGAACCAGGGCGCGATGCGCGACCGCATTGCCGAAGCCCTGGGCGGGGGCAACCAGATGGTCGAGAACATGACCCGCCAGAACCTGGCGCTGTTCGAAAATGCCATGGCCATGTTCACGCCCTTCGGCGCCGCGACCAAGGGCGAGAGCAAGCCGCAAGCCGCCAAGCCGTCCGACGAAGTCGCCGATCTCAAGGAAGAGATGGAAGCGATGCGCCGGCAGCTCGCCGAGTTGAGCCAGCGCAAATAGTGCGTCTCTCCGGTCGGGGGGCCATCAGCATCATCAGTGTCCTGGCGCTGGGCGGATGTTTCGCGCCCATGACCACGCGCGAGGCCCAGACCATCGCCAGCCAGCGCATGACGAAATACTGCAATGCCCGCTGCGGCGGCTTCACCCTGGCCAAGACGCAGAAGATCAAGGACCGCTGGCTGGTGGATTTCGACGCGCCGCGCCACAAGTTCACCGTGACCGTCGAGGACAACGGCAATGCCAGCGTCGATATCTGGAACAAGTAGCGGCGGAGCGACCGCGAACTTGAGCGAAGCGAAAGCCTCGCGGCGCGACCATTAAAAAGAGCGACCGCGAACTTGAGCGAAGCGAAAGGTCGCTAGCGGCAGCGTAGCGACGCGGCGCTCATCAGTCCCAGCCCGGATCCATCAGCGGCTCGCCGAAATGGAAGCCCTGGAAGTAATCGACGCCGAAATTCTGCAGCAGCGCCGCATCGTCGTCCGAGCCGACCCATTCGGCCACCGTCTTGATGTCGAAGCTGCGCGCCAGGCCGACCAGCGTGCGGACGAACACCTGGTTTTCCGGCGAGGCGCTGAGATTCTCCACATACGACCCGTCGATCTTGACGGTATCGACATGCAGCATCTGCAGGTTGCGGAACGACGTATATCCGGCGCCGAAATCGTCGATGGCGACGCGCACCCCCATCTCGCGCAGCTGCGAAATGAAGCGCGCATTTTCCTCGAAATGGTGCAGGGCGGCGGTTTCGGTCAGCTCCACGATCAGCCGGTCGGCCACGTCGCGCGCGGTGCGGACATAGTCCACGAAATCCTGCAGCCAGGCGGGATCGCTGGCCGCGGTACCCGAGACATTGACCGCGAGCGTCACCTGCCTGTGCGCCTTGAGCTGGGCGATGGTGGCTTCCAGCGCGAAACGGTCCACCAGATGGACGATGCCCATCTGCTCGGCGGCGGGCACGAAATGACCGGCGCTGATGATGGAGCCATCGGGTTTGGCCATGCGCAGCAGGCATTCGTAATGCGACACCTTGCGTGACCTGGCCTGGACGATGGGTTGGTAGGAGAGCTTGAGACGGTTTTCCTTCAGCGCCAGCACCACCTCGTCGGCGATCTGCATCTGGCGCAGGCGCGCAGTTTCCCGGTGCGGCGAAGCCTGATAGACGGCAAAGCCGTCGCGGCCATTGGCGCGGGCCTTGTCCAGCGCCTGTTCGGCGCGCAGCATGGCTTCCTGGCTGGTGGAAGCGGCCTGGGGCAGCCATACCGCCCCCACGCTGCAGGTGGCGGCGACCATGCCGGAGCGGGTTTCCACGATGTTGGCGCGCACGCTGGCGCGCAGCCTGAGGGCCACCACCGAAATCTCGCGCTCGGAGCAGTTCTTCAGGATGACGCCGAACTTGTTGCCGGCGATGCGGCCGATGATGTCGCTGCCGCGCAGGGTGCGCGAGAGGCGCTCGCCCACGCCCATGATCACTTCCTCGCCGGCGTCGAAGCCGAAACTGTCATTGATCATGGCCAGGCGGTCGATCGAGGCGACCAGGAAGGCGCAGTGGCGCGATTCCGCCTTGGCCTTTTCGATTGCCGCGGACAATTCCTCGCGCAGCGCATTGCGGTTGAGATGGCCGGTGAGTTCGTCCCGGGTGGCGAGGTATGACAGCCGGCGCACTTCGCGCGAGCGCTCGGTGGTGTCGCGCATCAGCCCGACCAGCCGCAGCGTGCGGCCATCCTCGCCGCCCATGCGCGTGCCCGCCATGGTGAAGCCGACCGCACCCATGGCCGAGGCGAATTCGATATCCAGTTCAAAACTGCTCGAGCCGTGCCCGCGCGTGTCCAGAACCGCCAGCAGCGCGGCGCGGCGTTCCGGCGCGATATTGTCGAGAAAATTGCAGGCGTCGCGCCCATCGAGGTGCAGCGGCAGGACGTCGGTGGCGCCGTCCCAGGCGATGACGCCGTCGGCGACGTTCCAGTCGAAGGCCGCGGCCCCGGCGGCCTGGGCCGCGAGGCGCAGGCGCAGTTCGTCTTCCAGCGTGGCCAGCTGGGCGCCTTCGTTTCGCTTCTGCAATGCGGCGTTCAACACAGGTCCACCATTTCGGGCCGGTTTCTCCGGCCTTTGCTGGCGCCACTATGGCAATCCGGGCTTAAGAAAGCGGAAATCGCGCGCAGCCGCGTGCGCGGCCCGCGCCTTGCGTTGTGCACTGGCATGCGCGTCAACGGACCCCTGGAATTGATCGGTCGCGGAGGTGTTAAGACCTTCGCCGCGGCTCCGCGCGCCGTCGAAAAATCCAGCGCTTCCAGCCATTTGGGCGGCAGGACCCCGGACTTTGCGCAAGCGGAGCCGAAATCCACGCCCCGCCTGCAGGTCGAACTTGTGTGTCAGGATGAGACGCGCGGCTTCGATCCAATTTGGGACGGGCCGCGCCTGGTGCCGTCTTTTGTGACCCAACTGCTGGGTCAGGTGATGCCGGACCGGCGCGAAACCGTTGCGGTGGAAACCGCTTATGGCACCGCCGTGCCGCGCCAGGCCTTGCTGGTCGACCGCAAAAGCTGACGCCGCGACAGGCCCATCAATCCCGCCGCCAGGAACAGCAGCGCACCGGCCTGCACGCCTTGCTGCAACGTCGAAAGTCCGGCCGCCAATAGCGCCATGCCGGACAGCGCCTGAATCCAGGCCAGACTGTTCAGGCTTGCGGCCGTGATCACCAGGCTCGCCAGCGCCACCGGCATCAAGGCCAAAATCCAAAGGCCCGACAGCATCGCGGCGAGACCCGCGGCCAGGCTGGCAACCAGCACCAGTGTGGCGGCGAAGCTGCGCAAGGTCCGCGCGAAACGCGCCAGCGCCGACAAGGCCAGCGCGGCGCTCGCCAGCGGCAACAAAAACAGCGATGCGGTATCGCCCAGCCCCGCGGCGCAGGTCACTGCCAGCGCCGCCAGCAGCATGGCGGCGAAGCGCAGATAGAGCCGCGCGGCGTTCTGGAACGGCGCGGCCAGCAGCCAGGCGCCGACGCAGGCGCCGAACAGCGCAGCCGCCGCGATCAGGTTGAGGGAATCAAAAGCCATCCGGGGCAGGATACCCCAGATGGCTTTGTCTTAAGCGGCCACCAGGTTGCGCAGGACGTAGGAAAGAATGCCGCCATTCTTGAAGTAGGCGACTTCGTCCGCGGTCATGATCATCAGATGGAGCGGCAGTTCGAAACTCGTGCCATCGGGGCGCGTGACCAGCGCCTTCATCTGCTGGCGCGGCTTGAGGTTGCCCGAGAGCCCCGGAATGTCGATCACTTCGCGCCCCGTGAAGCCGTAATCCTTGCGCGTCTTGCCCGCCTCAAAACAGAAGGGCGCAACACCCATGCCGATCAGGTTGGAGCGGTGGATGCGCTCGAAGCTTTCGGTGATCACGGCGCGCACGCCCAGCAGCTTGGGGCCCTTGGCGGCCCAGTCGCGCGACGAGCCGGTACCGTATTCCTTGCCGCCGATCACCACGGTGCCGTGACCGTCCTTCTTGTAGTGCTGGGCGGCGTCGAAGATCGACATGGTTTCGCCGGACGCGGTGGGCGTGGCGTAATAGATGGTGTTGCCGCCCTCGGCCCCGCCCATCATCTCGTTGCGGATGCGGATATTGGCGAAGGTGCCACGCTCCATCACTTCATGATTGCCGCGGCGCGAGCCGTAGGAATTGAAGTCCTTCTGCGCCACCTGGTGCTCGGTGAGATAGACCCCGCCCGGCGCCGTCGGCTTGATGTTGCCGGCCGGCGAGATGTGGTCGGTGGTGATGCTGTCGCCGAACAGCGCCAGAATGCGCGCGCCGGTGACTTCCTCGACCGCCTTGGGCTCCATCGTCATGCCGTCGAAATAGGGCGGGTTCTGCACATAGGTGGACTTCTTGTCCCACTGATAGGTCTGGCCCTTGACCAGCTTGACCTTCTTCCAGTTGGCGTCGCCGTCGAACACATTGCCGTAGCGCTTCTTGAAGCTGGCGGGCTTGACCGCCTTGCGGATGGCGGCGGCGATTTCCCTGGGGCTGGGCCAGACGTCTTTCAGATAGACCGGTTCATTGTCCTTGTCGTAGCCGACCGGCTCCCTGGTCAGGTCCATGTTGACCGATCCGGCCAGGGCATAGGCCACCACCAGCATGGGCGAGGCCAGATAGTTGGCGCGCACCTGGGGATGGACGCGGCCCTCGAAGTTGCGGTTGCCCGAGATCACCGCGGCGGCGACTAGATCGGCCTCGGTGATCGCCTTGGCCACGGCGTCCGGCAAGGGACCGGAATTGCCGATGCAGGTGGTGCAGCCGTAACCGGCCAGCGTGAAGCCGAGCTTGTCCAAAGCCTTGTCCAGGCCGGCTTTCTTCAGATAGTCGGTGACCACCTGCGATCCGGGCGCCAGGCTGGTCTTCACCCAGGGGCGCACTTTCAGGCCGCGCTGGACCGCCTTCTGCGCCACCAGCCCCGCGCCGATCATCACCGACGGATTGGAGGTGTTGGTGCAGGAGGTGATGGCGGCGATCACCACATCGCCGTGACCGATGGAATGTTCGCTGCCTTCCAGGCGCGCCCGCTTGTTGGCGCTGTCTTCCTTCTTGAAGGTGGTCATCAGATGCTCGGCGAAGTTGCCGGCGATGCCGCCCAGCGCGACGCGGTCCTGCGGGCGCATCGGTCCGGCCATGCAGGGCTCGACCGTGGTCATGTCCAGGGTCAGCGTGTCGGTGAAGACCGGATCGGGGCTCTTCTTGGTGCGCCACAGGCCCTGCGCCTTGGCATACTTCTCGACCAGGGCCACGCGCGGCGCCTTGCGCGCCGTGTTCTTGAGGAAGCGCACGGTCTCGGCATCGATCGGGAAGAAGCCGCAGGTCGCGCCATATTCCGGCGCCATGTTGGCCAGCGTGGCGCGGTCTTCCAGGCTGAGTTCGTCCAGGCCCGGACCGTAATATTCCACGAACTTGCCGACCACGCCCTTCTTGCGCAGCATCTGGGTGACGGTCAGGACAAGATCGGTGGCGGTGACGCCTTCGCGCAGCTTGCCCGTCAGCTTGAAGCCGATGATTTCGGGGATCAGCATGGAGATGGGCTGGCCCAGCATGGCGGCTTCCGCCTCGATGCCCCCAACGCCCCAGCCCAGGACGGCAAGGCCGTTGATCATGGTGGTGTGGCTGTCGGTGCCCACCACGCTGTCGGGGAAGGCGACATCGATGGTCTTCTTGTTGACGGAGTCCTTCTGCTTTCGCACCCACACCGTCTCGGCGAGATATTCCAGATTAACCTGGTGGCAGATGCCGGTGCCCGGGGGCACGACGCGGAAGTTGGCGAAGGCCTGCTGGCCCCAGCGCAGGAACTGATAACGCTCCTGGTTGCGCTCATATTCGACCACGACGTTCTTCTTGAAGGAATCCTTCTGGCCGAAATTGTCGATCATCACGCTGTGGTCGATCACCAGATCGACTTCGGCCAGCGGATTGATCTTTTCGGGGTTGCCGCCCAGCTTCTTCATGGCGTCGCGCATCGCGGCCAGGTCCACCACGGCGGGGACGCCGGTCAGGTCCTGCATCAGGACGCGGGCCGGGCGGAAGGCGATTTCGCGGTTCGAGGTGCGGTTTTTCTGCCACGCCACCACGGCGCGGATATCGTCGGCGGTGACGGTCTGGCCGTCCTCGTGGCGCAGCAGGTTTTCCAGCAGCACCCGCATGGAATAAGGCAGCCGGGACGCACCTTTCAGGCCGTTCTTTTCCGCCGCCGTCAGGCTGAAATAGATGTAGCTCTTGCTGCCGACCTTGAGGGTTTTGCGGCATTTGAAAGTGTCGAGGCTCTGCGTCACGGGAGCGCCCTTTTTGCTGGAATGTAAGATTCGGGTTTAGTCACATTCCCGCCCAAAAGGAAGGCGCGCCAAGGCCGCACGGGCGCCCAAAAGCACCGGCACCGGCTTAAAAATGCCCAAAAGGCCTGCCATGGTGGGGATCAATGAAGGGGGTCTGGCGGGGCAACTGCCAGATCAGGCGGAAGCAACCGCCATGAGAGTGTGCGTGAAACAATTCCTTGCAGTCATTGCAGTGCTGCTGGCGGGCCCTGCCGTCCATCCGGCTTGGGCGCAGCCCGAGGCCGCGCCCGGCGTGCCGCCATCCATGGCGTCGCGGCTGGCGGCGGACCGGCTCAGCGCTGTCCAGCCCGGCGTTTACAGCAGCGGCGAAAAAGACAGTTTCACCCTGCATCGCTATCCCGGCGGAAAATTCCTGCTGCGCTTTTCCGGTGCCCCCGAGAGCTTCGTGCTCAGCGTCGACCGCGGCGCGATGGGCACCAAGCTGCTGCGATACGATACCGGCGCCATGGCGCTCCGGGTGTCGGTCTGGGGCGGGCTGACGCTGTATACCCTCGCCAATCCGGGCGGCCTGCCGGCCACCCGGCAGGGGGATGCGCCGCCGCTGCCGGTGCTGGCTGTCTCGGTGCCCGAATTCAAGGCGGCGCTGGGCGACGAAGCCGCCCACCTGGCCTATGTCCAGAAAGTGAACCTCAAATTCTCGGCCGATCCGGCGGTGCTGGAATCCGATCCGGAAACCCGCGGCCGCGCCTTCGACGCGCTGACCAACGCCGCGCTGGGAATCGAGCGTTTCCTGGCGGCCTCGCCCACCAGCCGCCAGGCCCTGATCAAGCGCATCAACCAGGTGAAACTGGCCGAAGGCGGCAAGCCCACCGTCAGCATCGTCGGCCAGACCCTGCTGGTCAGCTTCGTGCCCGGCGAAGGCCATGAGGGCCACGCCTCCTCGCTGGCGATCCAGCAGGAGCTGGGCCGGCTGATGGCGGCCTCCGCCAAGGATATCGCGGCGAAATAAAAAAACGGCGCCTCTTTCGAAGCGCCGTTTTCTATTTGCGCGATGAACCCGCTTACTTCCTGGTCATCATCGTGACGCGGCCAACGCTGGTGTCGCCGGCGATCAGGTTGTTGTTCTTGTCGAACACCCAATAGCTGGCTTCGATGAACTGGCCATGGCCGATGCCCATGCCGTTGCCCACCGCGCCCAGCACCTTGCCGTCGCGGTTGAGCTTGAGGAACTGGCCGTCCTGGCCCGACGCCATCCAGGGATTGCCCTGGCGGTCGAACTGCAGGGCGCAGACCAGGTTCTTGGTCAGCAGCGTCTTCTTGAAGCGGCCGTCCGCCGTATAGACCACGATGCGATACTGTTCGCGGTCGCCGATCCAGACATCGCCATTGGTGGGATCGACCGCCAGGCCGTGGACGTCGTTGAACTTGCCCTGGCCGACTTCATTGCCGAACCACTGGCGCACGAACTTGCCGTCCGAAGTAATCTGCATGACGCGCGCCACGCCATACTTATTGGCAGGATCGGGACTGTCGACATCGTTGGGGCTCTCATTGGCATGGCCCATGCCGATATAGACTTCGCCCTTGGGACCGAACGCGACCATCACCGGCTGCCACAGCAGGCGCTGGCCTTTTTCCTCGATCCAGTCGCCGCGCTTGCCGCGCTCGCCGACAGTGAGCAGGAGCTGGCCGTCGGGCGACAGTTTCTTGACGGTCGCCTGGCCGGCATCGGTGATCCAGACATTGTCCTGGGCGTCGACTGCCAGGCCATGGGCCTTTTCCTGGAAGCCGATCACGCTTTGCGGCACTTCCAGCACCAGCTTGCGGTTGGCGTCGAACTTAAGGAGCTGGCTGACGCCGACCGGCGAGCGCTTGAAGACCCAGAGATTGCCCTTGGAATCGATGCCGACGGCGGGCACGCCGCCAATGCCCTTGGGCAGGAAGTAGGGATAGGAGAAATTGTAGCCCAGGGTCTGCTCATACTTCACGCGCGCCAGCTGGTTGCGGGCATAGCCGCCTTCGCGGCCGCAGATCGGCGAGCCCTTGCACTGGGGCGTGGCGATAGTACCGGCCGGCAATTCGCGGCGGCCGCCGCGCTGCTCGCGCGGGATCACGTTCACGGTGCCGTCGGCTTCCACGATGGTGAAGCCGGTGGAATCGGGAAAAGACGGCGCCAGCGACCAGGCGGGCGTGCCATTGCGGGCGGGCTCGCCCTGGATGGCCAGGCGGTCGGCCTGGGCCCAGGCGGCGGTGGTCATCAGGCCCAGAGCCAGACCTGCGACATACAGTTTTTTCATCAACGTCTTTCCTTTGCAGCGTATTTGGAGATTGGGGCGGACGATGCGCGGGGGCCAAGGGCGGCGTCAACGGCAAAACGAGAATTGCCTCGGGAATTGAACGTGTGCGCTGCAACAGCCCGCGAATTACGGCTCAAACCCGTCTGGCGCCATCTCGAACTTCGAGAATTCAAAACCGGGCGCAACGGTACAGCCCACCAGCGTATAGTCGCCCAGGCTCCTGGCCGCCTGCCAGACGCCGGACGGCACCACCAATTGCGGCACCTGCGCCTCGTCGATGTCGGGGCCCAGTATATAGGTGTCCCTGGCGATCTTCAGTTCCAGCGGCGCACCGCGATAAAAGTGCCAGACCTCGGCGGCATCCACCCGGTGCCAGCGCGAGGCCTGGCCCGCCTTGAGCAGGAAATAGATCGCGGTCGAATGGGCGCGGCCGCCCGTTGCATCGCGAAAGGTTTCGCGGAAATAGCCGCCTTCGGGATGCGGCTTCAAATCCAGCAGCTGGATCAAACGATCGGCTTCACGCGACATCAGGCTGCCGGACGGATGCGTACGCCGCCGCGCGCGGCGATCGCCGCCATGCCGGCGGCAAGACTGCGCGCATCGTTCAGCGCGTTGTGGGTGTGGCCGACAAAGGGCACGCCCAGCGCAGGTGCGATGTCACAGGAGAGCAGGCCGCGCGGATCCAGGCCCTGCACCGCGAACCAGCCGCGCAGATTGTAGAACACCGGTAGCGGGCGCGCGTCCTCGATGCCATAAAGGCGCAGATTGTCGATCAGCACCTGTTCGTCGCGCCCGAAAGCGGCGATGGGCCCGTCGCCGGCGAAATCCAGGAAACGTCCATAGGCTTCGCCGAATTCCACGCCCTGCGCCGTCACCATCTGCTGGGTGATGCCGGTGAGATCCTGGAAATAGGCCGAGAGGCCGGGATTGATGCGCGGGCGCACCAGAACATCAAAGGCGGCCACTTCCGCGAAACTGTCGGCATCCAGCTTCACCGCGCCGATCTGCACCACCTCGCGATATTCGCCGGGCGTCATCCACTGACGCGCCATCGAACACTCCCAGGCGGTGTATTCCAGATCGAAGACGGTGATGGTGGGAGACGACACGCGCATGCCCCAGCTGCCCAGCCCTTCGCGAATCATCTATCAGTTCCCATTAATACATTGTTAAGCTTGTAAGTCTTAACGCTGGCGTGAAGGTTTCACTGCAAAGGCAAGGCGCAACATGGCGCTCACCGACAGAAAACCGCCCGGTACGCCTTTCGATCCCACCGGGGGCGATCCCACCGGGGGCAATCCCGCGAGGGGCGTTGCCACGCCCGCTGCGCCTGATACCTCCGCCCCCCTAAACGCCCTGGCCCAGCTTCCCCGCCTGCATGGCGAAGCCAGCCGCAATTTCGGCCTGACGCAATTCCTCGGCCGGTCGCCGCAGGCCTGCTTCACCCTGATGCTGGCGGGAAGCGCGATGCTGACCTTGAGCGGCGGCACGCTGAAAGCCGAATTCGCCTGGGCGGTGCTGGTGCTGATCGGTGTCGTCGCCATGACCCGCAACTTCATCCGCGGCTTTGCCCGTTCGCTCCGGCGGGTGCCACTGGAAGAAGCGGCGTCGGATCTGCGCATACTACTCTTATATACCGGGGCAGCCTGGGGCAGCGGCGCCTTCCTGGTGATGCCCACCCTGCCCGCGCCCGTGCTGACTTTCGGCTTTGCGGTTGTGCCCGCCCTGGTGCTGGCCCTGATCCTGAAAGACCGCAACGGTGTCACCGCCTTCACCCTCCCGGCCGCGCTTATCACGGCCAGCGCTGCCCTGATGGGCGCCTGGCCGCTCGATATCTGGATCAGCCTGGCCATCATCGCCACGGCCGCCGGCATTGTCGTTTTTTCCGCGCTGCAACAGACGCCGCGCCCGCCCGTGCTGGCCGACCTGGCCCTGCGTTAAAAACAGCACGCCATCGTCATCGGGGCGTTACGTCTATAATGCCTTTCGTCCTGTCCAACCGCCCGCTCGCACCCTGTCCGCTCGCATAAGGCTCGTCCCATGACCAATGCCGTCCGCTCCGCCGATACCGAAGAGGCACGCGCCGCGCATCTGCGCATCCAGGAAGCGCGCGTGTTGATCGAGCAGGAAGGGGATGCGGGCCTCACCACCTTCTTCGACGCGCTCTATGCCGGCGCCATGCCGCAAGACGTGCTGCACACCGATGCCGGGCGGCTGGCGATGCTGGCCAGGGCCTTGTGGATTGAAGCGGGCAAGCGCCAGAAAGGCGCGATCCGCGTCGCCCTGCTGGACGATGGCCATGACACGGTGCTGGTCGGCATCAATGACGACCGGCCCTTCCTGTTCGATTCCGCGCTGTCGGCGGCGCTGGCCGGGGGCGCGCGGGTGCGCGCCGTGATCCATCCCATCATCACCATCGACGGCGTGCGCACCAGCATCATCGCCCTGGTGTGCGATGCCATTGTCGGCGACCAGCGCAAGGCGCTGAGCGACAGTCTGCGCGATGCCTTCCTGCAGGGCGCCATCGTGGTGCGCGACTGGAAGCCCATGCTGGCGCGGCTGAAAGAGGCGCGCGACGGGCTGGTCGCCCAGCCGCCCAAGGGCACCGACGTCACCGAAGAGATCGCCTTCCTGGACTGGCTGGCGGACAATCACTTCACCTTCCTGGGGGCGCGCGATTACCTCCTGGGCAAGGACGGCGCCCATGGACGGCTGGACCCGGTGAAGGAAACTGGCCTGGGTGTCCTGGCCGATGAAGAAGCCCGGGTGATTTATAGAAATGAGCGCAGCGGCACCGAACGCGTTGGATTGAGCGCGGAAGTGCGGGCCTGGCTGGACGCGCCCGAGCCCCTGATCGTCACCAAGAGCCATGCTCGCAGCCTGGTGCATCGCCGCGCCCACATGGATTATATCGGCGTCAAAACCTATGACGCCAACGGCGTCTTCAACGGCGAGCGGCGCTTTGTCGGGCTCTTTACCTCCAGCGCCTACAGCACCCAGCCGCGCGCCATTCCGGTGCTCCGCCGCAAGATCGATCAGGTGATGGCCCGGGCCGGACTGGCACCCGCCAGCCATAACGGCAAGGCGCTGACCCATATCCTGGACACCTTCCCGCGCGACGAGCTGTTCCAGGTTTCGGTCGATGAATTGCAGGAGGTCGCCACCGGCATCCTGCGCATGGGCGGATTGCCGCGGCTGAAGCTGTTCCTGCGCTTCGACCATTTCGACCGCTTCGTCTCCGCCATCCTGCTGGCGCCGCGCGATCATCTCACCGCGCCCATCCGCGAAAACATCCACGCCCTGCTGGCCAGGGCGCTGAACGGCCGCACCTCGGCATTCGACGCGGCGGTGGACGACAGCCCGCTGGCGCGGCTGCATTTCATCATCGGGCGCAATGAAGGCCCGATGCCACGCGTGGACGTGCGCGACCTGGAACACCAGATCGCGCAGCTGATCGAAACCTGGGACGACGCCTTCGCCAAGGCGCTGAGCGCCGTCCATGGCCGGGGCGAAGGCTTTGCCCGGCTGAAGGCCCGCGATCCGCGTTTCTCGCCCGGCTATCGCGGCACCTTTCCGGCCCATGAAGCGGTGCGCGACCTGGCCATGCTGGAAGAGCTGGCCGGCGCCAGCGATCACCTGCATGTCAGGGCACGGGTCTGGCGCAAGGATGGCGACGCCACCAACGCGCTGCACCTGAAGCTCTATGTGCTGGGCGAATTGCTGCCGCTGTCCTCCTCGCTGCCGGTGTTCGAGAGCCTCGGCCTGAAAGTGATCGCGGAAGATTCTTATCCCATGTCCTTCGACCATGAAGGCGGCTGGCGTCAGGAAGCCATGATCCTGGACTTTGCCATGGAGCGCGCCGACGGGCTGGCGGTGCATCTGGATGACATCCGCGCGCCGTTGGAAGACGCCTTCCATGCGGTGCTGCGGGGCGATGCCGAAAGCGACGATTTCAACCGGCTGGTGATTGGCGCGGGCCTGAACTGGCGCGACGTGGCGATCCTGAGGGCCTGCGGAAAATTCCTGCGCCAGGCGGCTATGAACTTTTCGCTCGCCTATATGCAGCAGGCGCTGGCCCGCAACCCGGATGTCGCAAACCTGCTGGTGGCGCTGTTCTATGCCCGCAACGAACCCCATGGCGCGGTGCGCGAGCGCGAGACCAACATCGCGGCCATTGAACGCCAGATCGAGGCGGCGCTGCGCGATGTGCCGTCGCTGGACGATGACCGCATCATCCGCCGCTTCAAGAACGTGATCGATGCGGTGCTGCGCACCAACTTCTGGCAAAAGGACTCGGTTGGCGCGGCCAAGCCCTACATCGCGCTGAAGTTCGACTCCGCCAAGCTGGACGACCTGCCGGCGCCGCGGCCCTGGCGGGAAATCTTCGTCTATGCCCCCAGCATGGAAGGCGTGCATCTGCGTTTCGGCCGCATCGCCCGCGGCGGCATCCGCTGGTCGGACCGGCGCGAGGATTTCCGCACCGAGATACTGGGACTGGTGAAGGCGCAGCAGGTCAAGAATGCGGTGATCGTGCCGGTGGGGGCCAAGGGCGGCTTCTTTCCCAAGCTGATGCCGACCAATCCCACCCGCGAACAGTCGATGGAAATCGGCATCGCCGCCTACAAGACCCTGATCAACGCCATGCTGGACGTCACCGACAACCTGGACAAGGACGGCGTGATCGTGCCGCCGCCGGACGTGCTGCGGCCTGATGGCGACGATCCCTATCTGGTGGTCGCCGCCGACAAGGGCACCGCCACCTTCTCGGACATTTCCAACGGCATTGCGCTGGAGCGCGGCTTCTGGCTGGGCGATGCTTTCGCCAGCGGCGGCAGCGTCGGCTACGATCACAAGAAAATGGGCATCACGGCGCGCGGCGCCTGGGAAGCCATCAAGCGGCATTTCCGCGAGCTGGGCACCGACATCCAGAAAGAAGACTTCACCGTCATCGGCGTGGGCGACATGTCGGGCGATGTGTTCGGCAACGGCATGCTGCTGTCGCGGCATATCCGTCTGGTCGCCGCCTTCGACCATCGGCACATCTTCCTCGATCCCAATGCGGTCGCCGAAACGGGGTTTGCGGAACGCGAGCGGCTGTTCGCCCTGCCCCGCTCGAGCTGGGACGATTACAACAAGGAATTGATCGGCAAGGGCGGCGGCGTGTTCCCCCGCTCGCTGAAGGAAATTCCCCTGTCGCCCGAGGTCAAGGCGCTGATCGGCAGCGATAAGGACACCCTGTCGCCGCCCGAACTGATCAACGCCCTGCTGAAGGCGCAAACCGACCTGCTCTGGTTCGGCGGCATCGGCACTTATATCAAGTCATCCGCCCAGTCCCCCATGGATGCCGGCGACCGCGCCAATGACGCCATCCGCGTCAACGGCAGCGAAGTGCGGGCCAGGGTGGTGGGTGAAGGCGCCAATCTGGGCGTCACCCAGCTGGGCCGCATCGAATATGCCCGCAGCGGTGGACGCATCGATACCGATGCGGTGGACAATTCCGCCGGCGTGGACACTTCCGACCATGAAGTGAATCTGAAGATCCTGCTCAGCGGCCCGGTGATGCGCGGCGAGCTCAGCGAAGAAAAGCGCAATGCGTTCCTCGCCTCGCTCACCGACGAGGTTGCGGCGCATGTCCTGGCCGACAATTACAACCAGACCCTGGCGCTGTCGGTGGCGGAAGGCCGCAGCCCCCGGGACATCGATGCCCATGCCCGGTTGATGCGCGACCTTGAGGCTCGCGGGCGGCTGAACCGCGCGGTGGAATTCCTGCCCAGCGACGGCGAATTGAAGGCGCTGGCACAGGCCGGCAAAGGCCTGACACGGCCCGAACTCGCCGTGCTGCTGGCCTATGCGAAGCTGGACCTGGACGCCGAGGTGCTGGCCGGCACCCTGCCCGACGATCCCGCCTTTGCCGCGCTGCTGGCCGGATATTTCCCGCCCGAAGCGGTGCGCACTTTCCCGGACGAGCCGCAGCGCCATCGCTTGAAGCGCGAAATCATTTCCACCGTGCTGGTCAATGCCATCGTCAACCTGGCCGGCCCGCTGTTCGTGCTGCGCACCGCCGAAGTCACCGGCCTTTCGGGCGCGGCCATCGCGCGCGGCTTCGTGCTCAGCGACGGGGCTTTTGGCCTTTCCGCGCTCAAGACCCGCATCGACGCGCTGGACGGCAAGGTCGATGCCCGGGTGCAGACCCAGCTTTATGGCGCCATCGCCGACCAGTTCCGCCGCGCCACCCGCTGGTTTCTCACCCATGTGCCGCAGGACGCCGGGATCATCGACACCAGCGCGCTCTATCGCGCCGGGGTCGAGGCGCTGCGCCAGAGCCATCTGATGACCGGCGAAGACAATGGCAGGATCGCCGAACTCACCGGCAGCGGCGTGCCCGATGACGTGGCGCGGGACGTGGCATTGCTGCCGGCGCTGACCTCGGCGCTGGACGTGGCGCTGCTGGCGCATGACGCGGAGCTTGAGCCGGCCAAGGTCGCCGCGATCTATTTCGCGGTGGGCGACATGCTGGGCCTGGACCGGCTGCGCGCCCTGGCGGCGAAATTCTCCCCGCCCGATCACTGGGACCGCCTGGCGCTGCGGCGCTTGCTGGACGATCTCTATGCTGCCCAGCGGCGCATCGCGCGCAAGCTGCTGGCGGGCGGAAACTCGGCGGAAACCTGGGCCAAGACCCATGCCGAGGCGCTGACCCGCATGCGCAGCTTTCTGGCCGATCTCGACGCCAGCGGCGAACTGTCGGTGGCCAAGCTGATGCTGGCCTCAAGCCAGATCCAGAACCTGGGCTAGCCCGTCACCAGACCCGTCACCAGACAATGACGCGGAAGATGTTGGAGAAGTCGTCGGTCCAGGGCGCCGCGCCGGACTGGCCTTGCGTGGCCAGCCAGCGTTTGTCGCGCGTCAGGAATTCCAGATCGGCCTTCGTCGCCGCGATCACCATCCATTCCGAGGCGGCGGCGCCCTGGGCGATTTCGCTGTCCGTCGGATAATAGAGCTGGCGCCGCGCGAAGGCCTTGACGCTGGCGACGCCATTGGAGAGCACCGGGCCCAGCTCGAGATACTTGTTGCTGAGATTGAACAGGATCACCCCGCCGGGGCGCAGCTTGCGCAGGTAAAGCGCCAGCGCCTCGCGGGTGAGGAGATGGGTGGGAATGGCGTCGGAACTGAAGGCATCGATCACGATAAGGTCGTAGCTGCGATCCGGCTCCCGGCCCAGCAACAGCCGTCCGTCGCCCAGCCGGACCTTGGCGCCCTCGCAGGCGCTGAGATAGTGGAAATAGCGGGTGTCGCGCGCGATCCGCTCCACTGCGCCGTCGATCTCAAAGAAGGTCCAATCCTCGTCCGGGCGGCGGTAACAGGCCAGCGCCCCGGTACCCAGCCCGATCAGGGCGGTGCGGGGGCGCGCGCCATCGCTGGCGAACATCTGGCCCGCCGGACCTGAGCGCGCATAATAAGACAGCGGTTCGCGGCGGCGGGCGGGATCGGTGAACTGGGTGCCGTGGATGGTGGTGCCGTGCACCAGCGCGATCTTGCGATCCTTTTCCAGCAGCTTGACCTTGTTGATGCCGAAGAAGCTGCGCTCGATATGCAGCACATCCACCGAGCTGCGCACGAAGAAGGCGCCGCCCATTACAACCGCGATCCCCAGCGCAAAGCGCAGACTGCGTTCGGAAAACCAGTAGAGCGCCAAGGCGCAGGGCAGCAGGAACAGCAGCCGTCCCACCATGGCGAACGGCGCGGCATCGACAAAGCGCCACACCGCCACCGCCACCACCAGGCCCAGCAGGAGTGGGTACAGAGAATCTCCGATCTTGTATTGGCGCAGGTCACCCTTGACCAAGCCCCGCAACAGACAGGCCGCCACCAGCGCCAGGTAATATTCGATGTCGGACGAGAATAGCGCCGGCGCCAGCAGCGCATTGAAGATGCCGCCCAGCGCGCCGCCGATCGACATGCAGAAATAGAAAGTGGTGAGGCCGGATGCCGCCGGACGGCGGCGCACCAGCTCGCCATGGCACATCAGCGCGGTGGCGAAGAAGGCGGAAAGATGAATGCCCACCGTCAGCAGCACCGTCCCGCCCAGGCCAAAGGCCAGCACCAGGATGGTCATCACCGCGATGGCGACGGTGCCGGCGCCTTGCGCCATCAGCACCCAGTCGCGGTTCAGCGGACGGGCAAAGACGATGACGAAGGACAGCAGATAAAGCGCAAAAGGCACCACCCAGAACAGCGGCGCCGAGGCGATGTCGGTGGTGATGTGGGTTGTCACGCCCAGAAGCAGGCTGGACGGCACAAAGGCCAGCGCGCTCCAGACCAGGCGCTGTTTCCAGCTGCTGGCACTGGGAGCAGATGTCTCGGGCGTCGCGGAAGCGGCTTTGCCCCGCAACAGCAGCGCGGCGGTGACCACTAGAAGCAGCAGCAGCCCGGCATAACCCGCGCGCCAGGCGCCGGCCTGTCCCGCCAGGGTCAGTTCCGGCTCCAGCAGGACCGGAAAGCACAACAAGGCCAGCAGGCTTCCGGCATTGCTGGCGGCATAGAGGAAATAGGGATCGCCGCTGGCCTTGTGCCCGCTGCGCGCGAACCAGGCCTGCAGCAACGGGGCGGAGGCCGACAAGGCGAAGAAGGGCCAGCCGACGGAAATCGCCAGCAGCCCCACCAGCCAGAGCACCGGAGAATGGTCCGTCGGCGGCGCCAGATTGCCAGACAGCGCGAAGGGCAGAAAGGCCAGGCCGATCGCCACCACCACGCCATGGATCGCGATCTGCCGGCCAAGGCTCTCCACGCGGCGGGTCAGCAGATGCGCATAGCCATAGCCGGCCAGCAGCACCAGCTGGAAGAACATCATCGCGGTGTTCCACACCGACGGTGCGCCGCCCAGAAGCGGCAGGATCATCTTGGAGAAAAGCGGCTGGACCCAGAACAGCAGGAAGGCGCTGGTGAAGATGGCCGCGGCAAAGACGGGCATGGTTTGCAAACTTCCCCGGCCCGGCACGCGCCGGAGCGACTCACCCGTTACAGGCGGACCACGTTAATGTGGTGGGAGGGTTCATGCACCTTGTCCTGGCCGACAAACTCGATGCCGACGCCGTCGCCATGGTGGCGCGCCACCCGGCCCGCGATCTGGGCGATCAGGACGAATTCGCCGATCGGCGGCTTGATCTCGGTCTTGAGCGAAACGCCGCCCACCGAGATATCCATCACTTCGCAGCTTACGATCTGGCCGTCGGCGCGGGTGAACTTGGCGAAGCCCTTCTGGCTGGAACGCTCGTGCCGGCGCAGCACGCTGTCGTCCACCAGCGTCTTGTTCATGAACAGAGTGAGCTGCTCGGCGGTGCGTTCGCGCTTGGAAGGCGTGCAGACAAAGGAAATGCCGAAGCCGTAACCGTCGCGGCGCACCACGGTGCCTTCGAAGCGGCCGAAATTGTCGACATACAGGACCACCGGGGTACCGGCGTCGGGAACGGTTTCGCAGGCGATGGCGGCGCCGCCCGGCGACAGGTCGGACACGGTGCAGCGGGCCTCGCGGCTGTCGGAGGGGATGAACAGCCGCCCGGGCAGGTCCACCTTGACGCGGCGGAAGCGGCGGCGTTCAGCGCCCGCTTTCGCGACGACCGGCTCGGCGTCCTTCATGGCCATCGCCAAGCCCTGCATGGGCTTGCCCCAATTGTTAATGCCTCGCGGCTGTTTTACCCGCTCCGTGGTCAACAGGAGGTTACCGCCCGCCCCGGCCGGTCACCTTTTTCGGGCCTTTTGGGCCAAATTGGCCGCCAGGGACGGCGGAACCATTTTGGGACGGGGGTCTTTTTCGCTTCCGGCCGCCGCGCTATAGGAGACTGGCAATTTTGGCAGCGGTTCCAGGGCTGGGGCCCGCAAGTATCCGCTGCCTGTGGGGACATAAAAAAATGCGCTTTTCCGCCGTTTCTCGTGGCCGCTTGCCCATGCTCGCCGCCGCAGCCCTTCTGGCCGCCGGTCTGGCGGGCTGTTCCAGCCTGTTTGGCGATGACATGGCCGAAGGCGCCGGCTCGGCTTTCACCCAGGCCTTGCAGACGGCCTATACCGAGCAGGCCGCCCAGGCGGGCGAAATGCCGGCCGAAGAGGTGGAAACCTCGTTCTTCGACATCTTCTCCGGCAGCGACACCACCAGCGACCTGCTGGAACAGGCCTTTACCGCCAAGGCCGAACTGGCCGCGGAAGGCGCCGAGCCCGAACCCGAAGCCGCGCCCAACCCCAATGCCGAAGCCATCCGCGCCCGCCTGATCCGCGCGCTGGCCGCCGGCAAGGACCAGTTCCCCGACCAGGCCGCGCGCGCCCAGGTCGATTACGATTGCTGGATTCTGTACGGCACGGTGCCCGCCACGGCGAACGCTTCCCAGGCCTGCAAGACCTCGCTGGATTCCTCGCTGCTGCGCCTGGAAACCGCCGCCCGTCCGGCGCCGCCGCCCCCGGCTTACACCCCGCCGCCCGCCCCGGCTCCGGTTCCGGCCCCCGCGCCTGCCCCGGCCCCTGATTTCACGGTCTATTTCGACTTCGACTCCTGGACCCTGAAGGCCGAGCAGCTGAAGGTGCTGGACTCGGTGATCGCATCGGCGCGCACCGGCGGCCAGACCAACATCAACATTGTCGGTCATACGGATACGTCCGGCGAAGCCGATTACAATCAGGCCCTGTCGGTTCGCCGCGCCAATGTCGTGGTCGAAGCCCTGGTGCAGATGGGCGCGCGCCGCGCCGCGCTGCACCCCAGCGGCGTGGGCGAAACCGATCCGGCGGTTCAGACCGGCGACGGCGTACGCGAAGAGCGCAATCGCCGTACGGTTATCACGCTTCAACCCTGATCGCCGCGCACAAGACAAACGCCTCCGTTCTCGAAAGAGAACGGAGGCGTTGCCTTTTTGTCGCTATTCGGGCGGCAACAAAGGGCCTAAGCTGGACGTATGAAAGCGATGGGCCCGAAGATCTTCCTGGCAATGCTGGTGGCGGGCGCGCTCGTCACACCGGCGCACGCCCAGCGCAACAGCAACTATGCCGTCAAGGAAATGAATTTCGATCTGTGGTGCCAGCTTCAGGCGGGCCTGCCGGCGGAACGCTGCGACAAGCGCACGGCGCAGGACGAAGCGGCGTTCAATTCCTATCGCGACAAGGTCGAGGCGTACGAAATCCCTTATTTACAGCGCAAAAACGCCGCCACACGCCTGGACCGCAATATCCTGCATGCCGATCCGATGAGCCCGTTGCGCAACGATCCCGCGGCGCAGCGTCAGGATCTGGGCAGCGGCGCCACCACCTCCACGCTGCCGGCCCGCTAGAACTTCTAGACGGAGCGGCTGGTCTCCTCGCTGTTGGCGGCGCGCCAGCGGCCGACCACATCGAACATTTTCTGAAGCAGGTCGCCCGATCCGAAGTGGAGGAAGGCGGGGCTTTCCTGTGACACAACCAGCCGCAGATAGGGCGCCTTGGGGTGGGCGCGCAGGCTCGGCGGCGGAGGCGGCGGCGGCGGCGGCTGGTCGCGGTCGTCATAGGCCTGAAGCGGTTCGTCTTCCTGGATCAGCTGCGAGCCGACCAGGCGTTCATAGGCAATGGAGCGTCCCAGCAGGGGCGTCGGATCGCTCAGCATCTGCACCATGCCGAAGAAGCGCGTGGCTTCACCGCCATTGAAGGAGACCGGCGTGAGAATGGTTTCCAGCTCGACCATGCCATTGTCGGCGGTGGCGGCGACGGAGGACAGGCACACCGGTTGGCAGGTCTTGAGCGACTGGCGCAGCAGCGAGGCCAGGGACAGGCCGGACTGGGATTCCCAATGGCCCAGGAAGCTGGTGCCCTTGAGTTCAAAACCGAAACGCTCGCACAAGGCGGTGCCGGCAAGACGGTAAATGGGGCGGGCCGGATTTTCGCAGTCCAGGATGAAGGTATAGGACAGCAGGCGCTTGATGGCGCGCGGATCGATGTCGGTCTGGTCCGGAACTTCACGTCCCTTGCGCAAACGGCTCCAATAGCCCACCAGCAAATGCGAATTCTTATGTTTCATGGCCCCAGCAAATCCTTGTGCCTTTGGCCGTGATGCTCCGTATCGGAACGCATCTAGGCCCTATGCCGGGGAGCAGAGCGAAAGCCGTGCCAGAGCGCCGGACGGACGCGCCAGGGCAGCGCAACAGCGCGAAACCGTACACCGCCATACAAAGCGATGATGCCGGCGAAGAAATCCGGCTTTGAAACCGACATTCCCGAATTGAACCAATTAATCACCGATTTTGGTTTCTGCGATTACCGGATTTTTATCGGTTGTCCCTCACACTGAGCACCAAGAAGGCATCGTCTCATTTCGGGACAGAGCCTGAAGATGGTGGGGGCTATTAGCTGGCATGGAATGTGAAGGGTCTCGCGCGACCATTCATGCCCCTAATGGCTAAGGATACTGTGCAAATGTCCGTCAAGACCCTGAGTTTTCTCACATCCGCGCTGGCGACCGCCGGCCTGGTGTTTCATCCTATGGCAGCTCAAGCCGATGGCATGAGCCAGCTTGGCACATGGGGCGCCCCCGCCGGCATGGGTGCCGGTGTATCAAATCTGACCTGCCAGGGTGTTCCGGGCGTCGGCACCAACAATATCCGCCAGATGGCGATGCCCCGCACGCCCGGCGTGGACGGCGGCTTGAGCGCCTTCCGTCCCAACATGACACCCGGCGTCAATCCCAATATCGGCGGCAACGGCACGATCGGCATGAGCCGTCCGCTCAATGTCGAGACCGGCGCGGGCCCGCGCATGAACGCCGACGGCGGCGAACGCAATTTCGGCGGCCGCAACTTCGGCGGCGGCAACATGGGCGGCGACCGCAGCTTCGGTGGCGGCCGCAACTTCGGCAGCGACCGCAAGCTGAACGTCGAGACCGGCGGTAACAATAACAGCGATGCCGGCATCGGCCGGCTGAATGTCGATACCGGCAATGACAACCGCGACTTCGGCAACCGGGGCAACCGCGACTTTGGCGGTAACCGCGATTTCGGCGGCAACCGCGAATTCGGCCGCGGCCAGAATGACGGCAATCGCGCCGGCATCGGCGGCAACCGCAAGCTGGACGTGACGGGCGGCGGCGTTGATGCGGGCGGCAGCCAGCGCATGAATGTCGATACCGGCAACCAGAACCGCAATTTCGGCGGCAATCGCCGCGGGAACTTCGGCGTCGACGGCCAGCGCCGCATCGATGCGGACCAGGCCGGCAGCGGCCCGATGTTCAACAACAACCGCGCCGGCGGCTTTGACGGCTCGCGCAAGATCGATGTCGACAATTCGTCCCGTTTCGGCGGCCGCGATTTCGCCGGCCCCCGCAATGGCGGCAAGATCGATGTGGACAATTCCAGCCGCTTTGGCGGCCGCCAGGCCGGCACCGACAACTCGCGCAAGATCGACGTCGACAATTCGTCCCGCTTCGGCGGCCGCGACTTTGCCGGCGCCCGCAATGGCGGCAAGATCGACGTGGACAATTCCGCCAAGTTCGGCGGCCGTGATTATTCCGGTTCGCGCGAAAATCGCGGCGGCTATGACAAGGGTGGCAAGATCGACGTCACCAACAATTACAACAACTACGACAATTCCAAGCGGATTGACGTCGACAAGACCTACAACTTCACCAAGAACATCGACAATTCCAAGCGGATCGATGTCACCAACAACATCGACAATTCCAAGACCATCAATGTCAACAAGAACATCGATGCGTCGAAGAACATCAATGTCTACAAGCCCATCACCGTCACCAACAACATTGATGCGTCCAAGAACATCAACATCAACAAGTCGGTCGACATCTACAAGCCGATCACGATCAACAAGTCGATCGATGCCAGCAAGGTGATCAACGCGTCCAAGAATATCGACGCGTCCAAGACCATCGTCATCAACAAGTCGATCAACATCGACAAGAAGAATGTCTGGAATTACGGCAACGGCGGCGGCAACGGTGGTGGTGGCGGCGGTGGCGGCGGTAACAACAACAATAATAATAACAATAATAACAACAACAACAATAACAATAATAACAACAACAATAACAACACGAACAACAACACGAACAACAATTACTCGTCGTCGGACGCGGCCGCGGTTGCGCTGGCCAAGGCGATCTCCGAGCTCAACTCGACGATCAAGAACACCAACAACAATTCCTCGCAGGGCGGCAACGCCACCAACACGGGCGGCACCACCAACATCACGGTGATCGGCGCGACCGGCGGCACCTCTAATTCCAGCTCGGAAGGCGGCGTCGGTTATGGCGGCGGCGGCGGCGTTGGCCTGGGCGGCGCGGGCGGCAATGCAGATGTCGATGTCGACGCGCAGGGCGGCAACGCGAATAACGACAACGACAATTCCAGCTACTCGAACTCCAACGCCGAAGGCGGCCGCGGCGGCACGGGCACCGGCGGCACCAACACCGCGACGGCAGCCGGCGGCGCCGGCGGCCAGGGCGGCGCGGGCGGCTTTGGCGGCATCGGCGGCGGCGGCACCGGCTATGGTGGCTACGGCTATGGCGGCAACTCGACCTCGAACAACGACGCCACGGTCATCGGCGGCTCGGCCGCGGGCGGCACCGCCAACACCACGGGCGGCACCCAGATCCAGGCCCAGACCTCGACGGCGACCAACACGCCGACCAACGTCTACACCCCGACCAACGTCAACACGCCGGTCAACACCAACGTCAACACCCCGACCAACACCTTCACGCCGACGTTCAACCCGACCTATGCGCCGGACCTGACCTATTCGCCGAGCAACACCTACAACCCGACCCAGACCCAGACCGCCAATGGCGGCCAGGGCGGTCAGGCCACGGTCTATGTCATCTCGCTGAGCACGCCGGGCGGCGGCGGCGGCACGACGCCGCCGTCCACCACCCCGATCTATCTGTCGGTCGCCAACAATGCCGACAATTCGGCGACGCTGAAGGACGGCGACAACACCTTCAACGACGGCGACCAGACCACCGCCCAGACCAACAACCAGGCCCAGACCAATACCCAGAATCCGACCCTGACGGCACGCGGCGGCAACGCCACCGGCGGCACCGGCAATGGCGGCGCGGGCGGCAGCGGTTATGGCTATGGCTTTGGCGGCGCCGGCGGCAGCGTCACCAACAACAACACCAATACCCCGGCCCCGGGCGGCGGGACCCCGTCGCTCTCGCTGACCGTGATCGGCAACGGCACGGGCACGGGCGGCAATTCGTCGGTCAGCGATGTCTCGGCGGCCAGCAACCAGACGCAGGACCAGGACCAGGATCAAGACCAGACCGGCACGGTCACGGGTACCAACACTGGCACCAACACGGGCACCAACACCAACGCCCCGACCAACAGCTTCAGCGCCAACTTCACCCCGAACAACACCAACACCGCTTTGGGCGGCGCTGGCGGTTTTGGCGGCGCGGGCGGCCTGGGCGGCGCCGGTGGCACGGCCACGGTCTTCGTGCTGGGCGGCTCGACCCCGGGCGGCGGCGGCGGCAACATCCCCAACATCATCATCAGCGCCAACTCCGACGCCTCGGGCGCCTCGGTGGGCGACACCAGCTCGGCGGCGACCGGCGGCAATTCGGCCAACACCAACGATAACGACAATGACAACCGCGCCACGGGCGGCAACGCCACCGCGAACCCGACCGTCACCGCCAATGGCGGCACGGGCACGGGCTTTGGCGGCGCCGGCGGCTTCGGCCAGGGCGGCAATGGCGGCACCGCCAACAGCGGCGGCAACACCTTCACCGCCAGCCCCAGCTTCTCGGCCAATCCGACTTTCTCGGCGAACCAGACGGCGAATCCGAGCCTGACGTCGAATCCGACCCAGACCAACAACAACAACCAGACCACCACGCCCACCGTCACGGTCTTCGTGATCGGCGGCACCGGCCCGGGCGGCGGCGGCTCGACTCCGCTGACCCTGGACATCGACAATTCGGCCGACAATTCCAACGCCAACACGGCGGCGGCGGCCTCGACCACGGGCGACAACACCCAGACCCAGACGGCCAATCCGACCAACACCGCCACCGGCGGCACCGGTGGCCGCGCCACCGGCGGCACCAGCAGCGCAGCCGGCGGTACCGGCTTTGGCGGCGCGGGCGGCGCTTCGACAAATACGGTCAGCCCGACCCTCACCATCTCCTCGGCCGGCGGCGCGGGCGGCTTCGGCGGCAGCGTCGGCGACACCTCGTCGAACAGCGGCGGCAACGTCCAGGCCCAGACCAACGATCAGACCAACGACCAGGATCAGGACCAGCGCGTCCGCACCGGCGACGTCGCCGCGACGGGTACTGGCACGGGCGGCAACGGCACCGGCGGCGCGGGCGGCTTCGCCAACGGCGGCAGCGCCACCAACGGCAACGTCACCGGCACCAACACCTCGACCTTCAACCCGACGTTCAACCCGAACTTCGCGCCCAACAACACGGCCAACCCGACCAACACCAACAACAACACGCCAACTTCGACCGTCTTCATCATCAGTGACACGACCCCGGGCGGCGGCGGCGGCACGCCGTCCTTCAGCCTGTCGCTGGACAATATCGGCAACGCCCAGGCCACCGGCGGCAACTCCGCCGCCACCACCGGCGACCAGACGGCGACCAATGCCGCCACCAACACCGCCACCGGCGGCCGCGGCGGGGACTCCAGCGCCACCGGCGGCGCGGGCGGCTTCGGCGGCGCGGGCGGCAATGGCTTTGGCGGCAGCTCCACGGCCAATCCGACCATCACCGTCAACCCGACCTTGTCGGCGGCCGGCGGCGCGGGCGGCTTCGGCGGCAGCGTCGGCGACACCTCCGCCAACGGCACCGGCACAGGCGGCCAGTCCAACCCGACCATCACCCTGGCCCAGGCCAACGACCAGGATCAGCGCACCCGCACCGGCGACGTCGCCGCCCTTGGCGGCGCGGCCACCAATGGTCCCAACACGCTCACCGGCGGCGACAGCAACGCCACCAACACCGCGAACGCCCAGGGCGGCCGCGGCGGCAACGCCACCGGCGGCGCCGGCGGCAATTCGACCAACACCCTCAATCCGACTCTCTCGGCCACCGGCGGCAACAGCGGCGGCAACAGCTTCAGCGCCAATCCCAGCTTCGCGGCCAACCAGACCGCGAACCCGACCCAGACCAACACCAACACCCAGACCACCACGCCTGTCGTCACGGTCTTTGTGATCGGTGGCACCGGTCCGGGCGGCGGCGGCTCGACCCCGCTGACCCTGAACGTCGACAATTCGGCCAACAACTCCAACGCCAACGCGGCGGCCAACACCACCGGCGACAACACGCTGACCGGCGGCGACCAGACGCAGACCGCTTCCAACAGCGCGACCGGCGGCCGCGCCACCGGCGGTGCCGGCGGCAGTGGCACCGGCGGCGCCGGCGGCTTTGGCGGCGCGGGCGGCAATTCGGCCAGCACCAGCACGGCGAATCCGACTTTCAATCCGACCCTGACCTTCAACCCGACCAACACCTCCACTGGCGGCGGCGGCTTCGGCGGCGGCGCGACCAACGGCGCGATCACGGTCACGGGCGGCGACAGCAATGCCACCGGCGGCAACGGCACCGGCAACGGCTTTGGCGGCAGCGTCGGCGACACCTCGTCGAACAGCGGCGGCAACAGCTTCGCCGCCAACCCGACCATCACCCAGGCGCAGACCAACGATAACGCCCAGACCCAGACGGCCAATCCGACCCTGACGTCGAACCCGACCTTCACGGCCAATCCGAGCCTGACGTCGAATCCGACCCAGACCAACAACCAGACCGCCAGCCCGACCTACACCTCGACGGTGTTCGTGCTGGGCGGCTCGACGCCGGGCGGCGGCGGCGGCACGCCGACCTTCAACCTGACGCTGGACAATATCGGCAATGCCACCGCCACCGGCGGCGCGGGCGGTACCGGCACCGGCACGGGCACGGGCGGCACCGCCACCAATGGCGACCAGACCTCGACCAACACCGCTGCCGGCGGCGCGGGCGGCTTCGGCGGCGCCGCCACGGGCGGCAATGCGGCCAGCACGTCCAATCCGACCATCACCTTCAACCCGAACATCACTTCGGCGGGCGGCGCGGGCGGCTTTGGCGGCAACAGCGGCGGCAACACCTTCACCGCCAGCCCGACCATCACCGACGGCGACAACACGCTGACGGGCGGCGATCAGGCCGCGTCGAACAGCAACGGCCCGATCACCCTGGCCCAGACCAACGACCAGGATCAGGACCAGCGCACCCGCACCGGCGACGTCACCGCCAATGGCGGCACGGGCACCGGCACCGGCGGCAATGGTGGCAACGCCAATCCGACCATCACCTTCAACCCGAACATCACCTCCACCGGCGCCGGCGGCGCGGGCGGCTTCGGCGGCAGCGTCGGCGACACCACGTCGAACGGCTTTGGCGGCAGCTCGACCAACACGCTGAACCCGACCATCACGGCGAACGGCACCGGCACGGGCGGCACGGGCACGGGCGGCAACAGCGGCGGCAACACTTTCACCGCCAATCCGGTCCAGACCCAGACAGCCAACCCGACCAACACCAACAACCAGACTACCACGCCCACCCAGACGGTGTTCGTGCTGAGCGGCTCGACCCCGGGCGGCGGCGGCTCGACTCCGCTGAACCTGACGATCGACAATTCGGCCAACAACTCCAACACCGACGGCGACAACACGCTGACCGGCGGCGACCAGACCCAGACCGCTTCCAACAGCGCGACCGGTGGCCGTGGCGGCAGCGCCACCGGCGGCACCAGCAGCGCGACCGGCGGCGCCGGCGGCTTTGGCGGCGCGGGCGGTTCGTCCAGCGTTGGCGACACCAGCGCCTTTGGCGGCTCGGGCTTTGGCGGCAGCTCGACGGCCAACCCGACCATCACCTTCAATCCGAACATCACGTCCAACGGCGGCACCGGTACCGGTTTCGGCGGTAGCGTCGGTGACACCAGCGCGGCGGGCGGCAGCACCGGCCCTATCACCCTGGCCCAGACCAATGATCAGGACCAGCGTCTGCGCGGCGGCGACAACAGCTCCAACGCCACCGGCGGCACGGGCTTCGGCGGCGCGGGCGGCAATTCGGCCAGCACCAGCACGGCGAACCCGACCTTCAATCCGACCCTGACCTTCAACCCGACCAACACCGCCAATGGCGGCGCGGGCGGCACGGCCACCAATGGCCCGATCACGCTGACCGGCGGCGACAGCAATGCCACGGGCGGCGCGGGCGGCTTCGGCGGCAGCGTCGGCGACACCACCGCGAACGGCACCGGCAATGGCTTCGGCGGCGCGGGCGGCAACAGCACCAACACGCTGAACCCGACCCTGACGGCGACCGGCGGCAACAGCGGCGGCAACACACTCACCGCCAATCCGACCCAGACCAACAACAACACCCAGACCCAGACGGCCAATCCGACCCAGACCGCCAGCCCGACCTACACCTCGACCGTGTTCGTGCTGGGCGGCTCGACCCCGGGCGGCGGCGGCACGCCGACGATCAATCTGAGCCTGGACAATATCGGCAATGCCACCGCCACCGGCGGCGCGGGCGGTACCGGTACGGGCACCGGCGGCAATGCCACCAATGGCGACCAGACCTCGACCAACACCGCTGCCGGCGGCGCCGGCGGCTTTGGCGGCAGCGCCACGGGCGGCAATGTCGGCGACACCAGCGCGTTCGGCGGCAGCGGCTTTGGCGGCAGCTCGACGTCCAATCCGACCATCACCTTCAACCCGAACATCGCCGCAGCCGGCGGCACCGGTGGCAACAGCGGCGGCAACACCTTCAAAGCCAGCCCGACCATCACCGACGGCGACAATACGCTGACCGGCGGCGACCAGAACGCGACCAACTCGAACGGTCCGATCTCACTCGCCCAGACCAACGACCAGCGTCAGCGCACCGGCGACACCACCGCCAATGGCGGCGCGGGCGGCACCGGCTTTGGCGGCGCGGGCGGCACCTCCACGGCGAATGGCGGCAACGTCAACCCCACCATCACCTTCAACCCGAACATCACCTCGACCGGTGCCGGCGGCGCGGGCGGCTTCGGCGGCAGCGTCGGCGACACCACCGCCACCGGCGGCAATGGCGGCACCGCCACCAATGGTCCGATCACGCTCACCGGCGGTGACAACACCGCCAATGGCGGCAGCGGCTTCGGCGGCGCGGGCGGCTTTGGCGGCGCGGGCGGCAACAGCACCAACACGCTGAACCCGACCATCAACGTCAATCCGACGCTGACGGCGAACGGCACCGGTACGGGCGGCAACAGCGGCGGCAACAGCTTCACCGCCAATCCGACCCTCACGGGCGGCGACCAGAATGCCACCAACACCAATGGCGACACGTCGCTGGCGGCATCGCAGGCCCAGACCAACAACAATGCCCAGACGGCGAATCCGACGCTGACGTCGAATCCGACCCTGACGGCCAATCCGACCTTCACCGCCAACCCGACCCAGACCCAGACGGCCAGCCCGACCTACACCTCGACCGTGTTCGTGCTGGGCGGTTCGACGCCGGGCGGCGGCGGCACGCCGACCATCAACCTGACGCTGGACAATATCGGCAACGCCACCGCCACCGGCGGCGCGGCAGCCGGCGGCAATGCCACCAATGGCGACAACACCAATACCGCGGCGGGCGGCAACGCCACCGGCGGCGCCGGCGGCTTCGGCGGCTCGTCCAGCGTGGGCGACACCACCGCCACCGGCTTTGGCGGCGCGGGCGGCTTCGGCGGCGCGGGCGGCAATGCCACCGCCAATCCGGCCATCACCTTCAATCCGACCATCACCTCGTCGGGCACCGGCACGGGCGGCAATATCGGCGATGTGTCGTCGAACAGCGGCGGCAACACCCAGGCCCAGACCAACAATCAGGATCAGCGCCAGCGCCAGGACTCCGCGGGCGGCGGCGGCGGTTTTCCCGCCATCACCATCACGGCCAATCCGACCTTGGCGGCGACCCAGACCACGGGCGACAACAGCTTCAACGGCGGTACCAACAATGCCACCGCGGCTGGCGGCGCCGGCGGCAACGCCACGGGCGGCAATGCCCGCAACGGCAACGTCACCGGCACCAACACCAACGCCAACACGGTCAGCCCGACGATCAATCCGACCATCACGGCGGCCGGCGGCGCGGGCGGCTTCGGCGGCAATAGCGGCGGCAACACCTTCACGGCGGCCCAGACCACCGGCGATACCACCGCCACGGGCGGCACCGGCTTTGGCGGCGCGGCGACCTCGAACGCCCAGGGCGGTCGCGGCGGCAATGCCACCAACAACGCCAACCAGACGCAGAATCCGACGCTGACGGCCACGGGCGGCAACAACACCAACACCCTGCGCGGCGGCGATCAGACCCAGACCAACGCCCAGACCCAGAACCCGACCATCACGGCGAACGGCGGCAATGCCACCAACGCCAATACCCTGGATGTTCGCGCCACGGGCGGCAACAACACCAACACCGCCACCGGCGGCTTCGCCACCGCGACCGGAACGGGCGGCAATGCCACCAACGACAACACCAACAACAATACGGCCACCGGCAACGGCTTCGGCGGCAACGCCACCGCGACCGGCACGGGCACGGGCACGGGCGGCAACGCCACGGCCAACGGCTTCGCCACCGCGACCAACAACAATACCAGCACCAACAACAACACCAGCAACGCCAACGCGACCAACAACAACACCAACACCAGCACGAATACCAACACCAACACGGCCAACGCGACGTCGAACAGCACCTCCAATGCGACCGCGACGGGCACGGGTACGGGTACGGGCGTGGGTATCGGTATCGGTTCGGGTTCGGGCGGCGGCGGCGGCACGCCGGGCAACAACACCTTCAATATCAACAACAGCCAGAACCAGGCGCAGAACCAGGCTCAAAACCAGAACCAGAGCCTGACGAACAACAACACCAACAACAACTTCAACAACAACAATCAGAACCAGAATCAGACCAACAACAACGTCAACAACAACTTCAACAACCAGAACCAGAATCAGAACCAGAATCTGGTCAACAACAACTTCAACAATCAGAACCAGACCCAGAACAACTTCAACAACCAGAACCAGAATCAGAACAACTTCAACAACAACCAGAACTTCAATCAGAACTTCAACGACAACAGCAACCAGAACTACTTCAACGCCTACAACAACAACCAGAACTTCAACGCGGGCGGCAACAACTTCGCAACGCGCTACTCGAACTACGCCAGGGCGCCGTACGGCTATAAGGCCGGCCAGGGCTTTGAAGGCGGCTTCGAAGGCGGCTATGGCGAAGGCTATGTCGCGCCCGGCGAAGGCGCCTACGGCTATGGCAAGGTTGGCGGCTACAATGCGGCTGCCGGCAATTATGGTGGCGGCTATGGCGGCGCCTATGCCGGTGCCGGCACCGGCTACGGCCAGGGTCAGGGCGGTTATGCCCAGGGCTATGGCCAGCAGCAGGGCGGTTCGGGCTATGGCTACTACCAGCCGGGCGGCCCGGAAGGCGCCTATGGTTATGGCCGCATGGTGCAGGCCGGTCGTCCGGCCGTGGCCCAGGGTTCGGCTGCTGTGGTTGCGCAGAGCGCGGTTGCTGCCGGCGGCGCGGTTTCGGGCGGCCAGTGCCGCTGGGCCGACACCACGGTCGTCAAGGCTGTCCACGCCATCTGCACCGGCCGCGACGGCCGCACCTTCCCCGCTGCGCGCATGATCGGCGATACCTGGATCAACTCCGGCTATGAAGGCGAAATCCTGCGCTGCCTGCCGGGCTCGACCCTGAAGGTAATGGTCGGTTCGGTGATGATGGGTGCCGAGGGCATGGCGGTGTCGATGAACGATCCGCAGATCCTGTCCTGCGCCCCCGGCCAGGCCGTGCGTCACTACAAGGACGGCATGCTGAAGTGCGCCCTGGCCGAGAAGGTCGTGGACTGCACCGAGCGCAACAACATGCGCAAATGGGGCACCGGCGACATGTTCTTCACTTATGTCACACGCGTCTGCCTCGACCAGAAGCGCGAGATGGTCGGCGGTCAAAGCCGGGTCAGCTCGTCGTACAGCTACTCCATGACCGCGCAGCAGCGGGACATGGCGGCGCAGGCGGCTCAGTCCAAGGCGCGCGAACTGCGCCTGTCGGGCATGAGCCTCAATGGCGGGGTTGGCCAGGGCGCTTACTAAACAAGCCGGAAGGCTTAACGGAATCCGGAGCATTAGGGGCTCTGGATGGTCAGGAAAGGCGTCCCGTCTGCACAGCGGGGCGCCTTTTCATTTGCGGGCTTGGGTGCCCATCTGCCGCGTTGCACAATGCCGGACCCCTGCTATGGTGCGCCCGCTTTCCATTCCGCCTCCGTTTTTCGAGAGCTAACCCCATGAATATTCACGAATATCAGGCCAAACAGGTTTTGGGCGGATTCGGCGTGCCCGTGCCCAAAGGCAAGGCTGCTTTCACGGTCGAGGAGGCGGTCAAGGCCGCCGAAGAACTGGGCGGTCCGGTCTGGGTGGTGAAAGCCCAGATCCATGCCGGCGGCCGCGGTAAGGGCGGCGGCGTCAAGGTCGTGAAGTCCATCGCCGATGTGAAGAAGGAAGCCGAGAAGATCCTGGGCATGACCCTCGTCACCCACCAGACCGGCCCGGCGGGCCGCGTGGTGAAGCGTCTTTATATTGAAGACGGCAGCGCCATCGAGCGCGAACTCTATCTGTCGGCGCTGGTCGACCGCGCCACCAGCCGCATCGCCTTCATCGTCTCCACCGAAGGCGGCATGGACATCGAAGCAGTGGCGCACGACACGCCGGAAAAGATTCACACCTTCCAGGTCGAGCCGGTTGCCGGCTATTCGCCTTACATCGGCAACGAGATCGCCGTGGCGCTGGGCGTCAAGGGCGACGCCGCCAAGCAGCTCGGCAAGGTGGTCAAGGCGCTGTACGAAGCCTTCATCGCCAAGGATATGAGCCTGTTGGAAATCAATCCGCTGGTGATCACCAAGGACGGCAACGTCACCTGCCTCGACGCCAAGCTGAACTTCGACGACAACGCGCTCTACCGCCACAAGGATATCCAGGCGCTGCGCGACCTGGACGAGGAAGATCCGGCGGAAGTCGAAGCCAGCAAGTATGACCTTTCCTACATCAAGCTCGATGGCGAGATAGGCTGCATGGTCAACGGCGCCGGCCTGGCCATGGCGACCATGGACATCATCAAGCTGTTCGGCAGCGAGCCCGCCAACTTCCTGGATGTGGGCGGCGGCGCGACGAAGGAGAAGGTGACGCAGGCCTTCAAGATCATCGTCAGCGATCCCAATGTGAAGGGCATCCTGGTCAACATCTTCGGCGGCATCATGAAATGCGACATCATCGCGGAAGGCATCGTCGCCGCCGCGAAGGAAATCTCGCTTTCGGTTCCGCTGGTGGTGCGCCTGGAAGGCACCAATGTCGAATTGGGCAAGGAAATACTCGCCAAATCGGGCCTCGCCATCACCTCCGCCGATAATCTGGCCGACGCCGCGCAGAAGGTCGTCGCCGCCGTGAAGGGTTCGAAATAATGGCTATTCTGGTCGACAAGAACACCAAGGTCATCTGCCAGGGCTTCACCGGCAACCAGGGCACTTTCCACTCCGAACAGGCCATCGCCTATGGCACCAAGATGGTGGGCGGCACCACACCGGGCAAGGGCGGCTCCACGCATCTGGGCCTGCCGGTGTTCGACACCGTGCGCCAGGCCAAGGAAACGGTCGGCGCCGACGCCAGCGCCATCTATGTGCCGCCGCCGTTCGCGGCCGACGCCATCCTGGAAGCGATCGATGCGGAAATTCCGCTGATCGTCTGCATCACCGAAGGCATCCCGGTGCTGGACATGGTCAAGGTCAAGCGCGCGCTGTCGGGCAGCAAGTCGCGCCTGATCGGGCCCAACTGCCCCGGCGTCATCACGCCCGGCGAATGCAAGATCGGCATCATGCCCGGCCACATCCACAAGCGTGGCACGGTCGGCATCGTGTCGCGCTCCGGCACCCTCACCTATGAAGCTGTCTGGCAGACCACCGCGGTCGGCCTGGGCCAGACCACCTGCATCGGCATCGGCGGCGATCCGGTCAAGGGCACCGAGCATATCGAGGTGCTGGAAATGCTGCTGGCCGATCCGGAAACCCAGAGCATCATCATGATCGGCGAAATCGGCGGCACCGCCGAGGAAGACGCCGCCGACTTCATCAGGCGCTCCAAGGTGAAGAAGCCGATGGTCGGCTTCATCGCCGGCGTCACCGCCCCGCCGGGCCGCCGCATGGGCCATGCCGGCGCCATCATCTCGGGCGGCAAGGGCGGCGCCGACAGCAAGATCGAGGCGATGAAAGCCGCCGGCATCCGCGTGTCGCCGAACCCGGCCGCGCTGGGCACCACCCTGGTCGAGCTGCTGTCAGGTAAGTGATCCCTTCCGCCCTTCGCATCTGACGATGCTACGGGCACCTCCCCTTCCAGGCGCTTCGCGCGAAGGGGAGGCGGCAAATAACTGCCGTCAAACTGTCGCCGTACTGGTCCAATAGGACCATTGCCATGCACGCGCGGCGGGGCTCCACCCCCGCTTTTGCCGTGCAAATGCGGGCTATTGAGCCCATATTAACCGCATTCAGCGTTGAATCGGCTGGCAGAAGCAGTTACCACGCACCGCCATAAGCGACGCGGCACCAGGAAGGGCCAGAGCCCAACAAGCTCAGCCACAAGCGTTTGAAATGACTGAACAATCCCCCTCAGACCGATTGAATCGCGCGTCGAACGAAATCTTCGAGGCGACATCATTCCTCAACGGCACCAACGCCGCCTATGTCGAACAGATGTATGCCGCCTGGCTGGCGAGCCCCAGTTCGGTGGATGAAGGCTGGCAGGCCTATTTCGCCCAGGCCGGCGAACAGAATCTTTCTCCCACCCAACTCGGCCGCGGTCCGGCCTGGAAGCGCGATCAGAAGGTTGCGCACGCCAGCGGCGACCTGATCGCCGCGCTCACCGGCCAGGAGCCGCCGGCAGCACCCGGCAAGCCGGGCAAAGGCAAGCCCGCCGCGCCGCCTGCCGCTTCCGGCGCCGCCGACACGACCGAAGCCGCCAAGGCTTCCATCCACGCTGTCCAGATGATCCGCGCCTATCGCATGATCGGCCATCTCGAGGCCGATCTCGATCCCTTGGGCATCACGCCCAGGACCCCGCAGGCGACACTGGACCCCAAGCATTACGGTTTTGAAGGCGCGGCGCTGGACGTGCCCGTCTATGTCGACGGCATCCTGGGCCTGGACACCACCACGCCCCGCCAGCTGGTGGACACGCTGCGCGGTATTTACTGCGGCCGCGTCGGCTATGAGTTCATGCACATCAACGATGCCGAGCAGAAGATCTGGTTGCAACGCCGCATCGAAGGCGCGGAAAACGCCATCCATTTCACGCCGGAAGGCAAGAAGGCGATCCTCAACAAGCTGATCGAGGCCGAAGGTTTCGAAAAGTTCGCCTCCACACGGTTCGTCGGCACCAAGCGTTTCGGCCTGGACGGCGGCGAGGCCACCATCCCCGCGCTGGAACAGATCATCAAGCGTGGCGGCCAATTGGGCGTCAGCGAGATCGTGATGGGCATGGCCCATCGCGGCCGCCTGAACGTGCTGGTCAATGTGATGGGCAAGCCCTATCGCCAGCTGTTCCACGAATTCCAGGGCGGCAGCGCCAATCCGTCCGATGTCGAAGGCTCGGGCGACGTCAAATATCATCTGGGCGCCTCGTCAGACCGCGAATTCGACGGCCACAAGGTTCACCTGTCGCTCACCCCCAACCCCTCGCACCTGGAAATCGTCAATCCGGTGGTGCTGGGCAAGGCCCGCGCCAAGCAGTGGCAGCTGCGCGATATCGATGCCCGCACCAGCGTGCTGCCGATCCTGATCCATGGCGACGCGGCATTCGCGGGCCAGGGCGTGGTGGCCGAATGTTTCGCCATGTCGGGCATCAAGGGCTTCCGCACCGGCGGCACGATGCATTTCGTGATCAACAACCAGATCGGCTTTACCACCGCGCCGATGTTCTCGCGTTCCTCGCCCTATTGCACCGACATCGCATTGATGGTGCAGGCCCCGATCTTCCACGTGAATGGCGACGACCCCGAAGCGGTGGTCCACGCCACCCGCATCGCCATCGAGTTCCGCCAGAAATTCAAGAAGGACGTCGTGCTCGACATGATCTGCTATCGCAGGTTCGGTCACAACGAGAGCGACGAGCCGGCATTCACCCAGCCGCAAATGTACCGGGTGATCAAGGATCACAAGACCACGCTGCAGCTCTATACCGCGCAGCTCGTCAAGGAAGGCACGCTGAGCCAGGCCGAGGCCGACACCATGGCCGAGGATTTCGTCAAGCGGCTGGACCAGGAGTTCGACGCCTCCAAGTCGCATCTGCCCAACCGCGCCGACTGGCTGGATGGCCGCTGGCAGGGCATGGAAACCGCGCCCAAGAACAACGATCGCCGCGGCGAAACCAGCATTTCCGAAGACGTCCTGAAGAAGGTCGGCAAGACGCTGGTCACCGCGCCCGAAGGCTTCAACCTGCACAAGACCATCGCCCGCCAGCTCGAGGCCAAGGCCAAGATGTTCGAGACCGGCGAAGGCTTCGATTGGGCGACCTGCGAAGCCCTCGCCCTGGGCAGCCTGCTCGACGAAGGCTTTTACGTCCGCTTCTCGGGACAGGATTCCCAGCGCGGCACCTTCAGCCAGCGCCACGCCGCCCTGGTCGACCAGCAGACCGAGGAACGCTATTTCCCGCTGCAGCACATCGACAAGGATCAGGGCTGTTTCGAAATCATCGACTCGCTGCTGTCGGAAGAAGCGGTGCTGGGCTTCGAATATGGCTATTCCACCGCCGAGCCCAAGGCGCTGGTGTTGTGGGAAGCCCAGTTCGGGGACTTCGCCAACGGCGCGCAGGTGGTGATGGACCAGTTCATCGCTTCAGGCGAAAGCAAGTGGCTGCGCATGTCGGGCCTGACCCAGCTTCTGCCGCACGGCTATGAAGGCCAGGGTCCGGAACATTCCAGCGCCCGCCTTGAGCGTTACCTGCAGCTTTGCGCCCAAGACAATATGCAAGTCTGCGTACCCACCACCCCGGCCAACTATTTCCATATCCTGCGCCGCCAGATGCACCGCACCTTCCGCAAGCCGCTGATCGTGCTGACGCCCAAGTCGCTGCTGCGCCACAAGAAGTGCACCAGCTTCCTGAGCGATATGCTGCCTGGCACCTCGTTCCACCGCGTGCTGCGCGACCAGGCCGAAGCGGTGCCCGGTGCCACCACGATCGAGCTGGTGGAAGATTCCAAGATCAAGCGCGTCGTGCTGTGCAGCGGCAAGGTCTATTTCGACCTGATGGAAGAGCGCGAAAAGCGCGGCGAGAACCGCATCCAGATCCTGCGCCTGGAACAGCTCTATCCCTTCCCGGAAAATGTCCTGGCCCAGGAGCTCAACCGCTTCCCCAAGGCCGAGATCGTCTGGTGCCAGGAAGAGCCGAAGAACCAGGGCGCCTGGACCTTCGTGCGTTCGCGCATCGAGGACACAGTCGCCAAGCTGGGCGGGAAGGCCACGCCGCGTTACGTCGGCCGCGCCGAATCCGCCTCCACCGCTGCGGGTCTGATGAAGCAACATCTGGCCGAACTCGCCGCATTCCTCAACGAAGCCCTTACTCTCTGAAAAGAGTCCCCCATGACCGTCGAAATCAAAGTCCCCGCAATGGGCGAGTCCGTCACCGAAGCCACCATTTCCAAGTGGTTCAAGAAGGAAGGTGACTCGGTCAAGCGCGACGAGCCCCTGCTGGAACTGGAAACCGACAAGGTGACGGTGGAAGTGCCCTCGCCCGCCGACGGCGCCATTGAATCCATCTCCGCCCTGGCCGGCGCCACCGTGCAGGTCGGCGCGCTGCTGGGCGCCATCGCCGAAGGCAAGGCCGGTGCCGCCGCCGCCAAGCCCGCCGCCAAGGCGGAAGCGCCCAAGGCCGAAGCGCCCAAGCCCGCTGCGGCGCCTGCTGCCGCTAAGAGCGATGCTCCCGCCATGCCGTCGGCCAAGCGCATCGCCGCCGAATCCGGCGTTGCGGCCGCGTCGGTTGCGGGCACCGGCAAGGATGGCCGCGTCACCAAGGGCGACATGCTCGGCGCCCTGGCTGCCCGCTCCTCCGCGCCCCAGCCTGCCGCCGCCGCCCCGTCCGGCCCGCGCCACAATGAAGCGCGCGAGGAAAAGGTGCCGATGACGCGCCTGCGCAAGACCATCGCGCTGCGCCTGAAGGAATCGCAGAACACCGCCGCCCAGCTCACCACCTTCAACGAGGTCGACATGACCGCGGTGATGAGCCTGCGCGCCTCCTACAAGGATGCGTTCGAGAAGAAGCACGGCGTGAAGCTGGGCTTCATGGGCTTCTTCGCCAAGGCCGTGGTCGCCGCGCTGAGGGATCTGCCCAGCATCAATGCCGAGATCGAAGGCGACAACATCATCTACAAGAATTACTACGACCTGGGCGTGGCGGTTTCGACCGAGCGCGGGTTGGTGGTGCCGGTGGTGCGCGATGCCCAGAACCTGTCGCTGGCCGATATCGAAAAGGCCATTGTGGATTACGGCACCCGCGCCCGCGACAACAAGCTGAAGCTGGACGAGCTGCAGGGCGGCACCTTCTCGATCACCAATGGCGGCGTGTTCGGCTCGCTGATGTCGACGCCGATCCTCAATTCGCCCCAGTCGGGCATCCTGGGCATGCACAAGATCCAGCCCCGCCCCATGGCGATCGGCGACAAGATCGAGATCCGCCCGATGATGTACCTGGCCCTGTCCTACGATCACCGCATCGTGGACGGCCGCGAGGCCGTGACCTTCCTGGTCAAGGTCAAGGAGAACCTGGAAGACCCGCAGCGCCTTCTGCTCGATATCTGACAAAAAAGGCGGCCTTGGCCGCCTTTTTTATTGCCCATTTTTTTGCTCAGCTATTGTCGGATCGAAGCGGCTTCACGCGTCCTTGGGACGAAACCACGGGAGATCAGCCATGGCTTATGTTGACGGTTTTGTACTTGCGGTTCCGAAAGCGAACCTGGAGGCCTACAAGAATATGGCGCGCAAATGCGAGCCGATCTGGCGGGAATATGGCGCCATCGACTATGTCGAATGCGTCGGCGATGACACCCCTTATGGCGAAGTGACGTCCTTTCCCCGCGCGGTGCTGGCCAAGGAAGATGAGATCGTCGTCTTTTCCTGGATCGTCTACCCGTCCAAGGAAATCCGCGACGCCTGCAACAAGAAAGTGATGGAAGATCCGCGCCTGGAGGGCATGGGCAAGGACATGCCGTTTGACGGCAAGCGCATGATCTATGGCGGGTTTGCGCCGTTCCTGGGGCTCTAGGCGAGCCTTTTATCCAGCGCTTCCAGCTTCGCCAGCTCGACATGGGCGCGAAGTTCGATCTGGTCCAGCACGTCCTGAAGCTGGGGATCGGCAAAGGCTTCGTGGCGGCGGGTGACCGCCGCCGCGAGCTTGTTCAGGGTGGCGCGGGGAATGCCGCCGGCCAAAAGGCCGTCGCGCACCGAATCCAGCAGGTCCAGCAGCTGTTCGCCATGGGCCCGGGCCTTGGACTTTCCCTGCATGGAATCGTCAAGACCCTGCAGCATCAGGATGGAATCCAGCGCCGCGATGGGGCCGGGACCGGCCACGATCTGGGGCTGGGGCTCCGCCGCACTGCCCACGCTGAAGCCGCCACCGGCCGCGCCGGCGGGTGCCTTGCGCTTTACGGCGGCTGTTTCAACACGGCCAGGGCCTTTGATTTCCAAGCGGAGTGTCCCACTGCGACACACCAGCATCCCTCTTTATGGTTAAGGAAGGGTTAGGCCGTGCCTAAGTCGAACGGAAATGGCGGTAAACCGCTGGCACAGGGCTTGAAAGGACCCTGTCGTCATTAGAAGGAGAAGGTTGCCCCATGCACGGCGATCGTTTTGAAGAACAGAAGAAGCCGTACGGCCTGTTGGGCCTGCTGCTGGTGTCACTGCTGGTTCTGGCCGGCGTGGCCTATTGGAAACTGAGCAAGCCCGAGATGGGCCCCTATGGCGCCATCGCGCTGTCGGACTCCTCGCTGACTTATGGCGGCGCCTGGGGTTATGCCGATCCGATCGACGCCTACAAGCGCTCCATCGCCGAATGCAACAAGGCAGCGGGCGGCAAGGATTGCGTGGTCAAGGTTTCGCTGAAGGACAATTGCGGCGCGCTCGCGATCAGCGTCGAACGCAACGCCTCGTTCCTGGTGCAGGGCCGCGATCAGGTCACCGCCACCCAGACGGCCATGGCCCAGTGCCAGGAGACCGGCGCCAGCGACTGCGCCATTCACGAGAATATCTGCTCCAGCGCTTCGTAGTTTTTTTCTGGCCCCCTCCGGCCTTCGCAACTTTGCTCAACGCGCCCTTGTGAAAACAAGGGCGCGTTTCGCGTTGCTACGTTCGTACGCTGACGCTACTCACCCTCCCCCGTCTGCGTGCTCGCGCACGCACGGGGAGAGGCGGGCCTGAGATTGCTTCACTAAGCCCTGTGGTAGGGATGCCCGGCCAAAATGGTGAGGGCGCGATAAACCTGCTCGCAGAGCAGCGCCCGGGCCAGCAGATGCGGCCAGGTCTGGGGACCGAAAGCCAGGCTGCGGCCCGGCTTCTTGCCCGGCAGCGGTGCCAGCCCGTCGGGCCCGCCGATGACAAAGGCGATGTCCTTGGTGCCGACATCGCGCAGGCTGCCCAGCATTTCCGAGAAATCCTCGCTGGTCATGCCCTTGCCGCGCGCATCCAGCAGCACGATATGGGCGCCTTCGGGAATGCGCGCCGACAGCCGCTCGGCTTCGTCTTTCATGCGGGTGGCGGCATCACGCTGCTTGCCGACATTGAGTTCCTCCAGCGCCACGGCCGAGAAACCCATGTTGCGCCCCAGCTTGCGGGCGCGGTCGCAGAAATCCTCGCACAGCTGGCCTTCGGGCGTGCCGCGCATGTGACCGATGGCATAAATCCAGAGGCGCATTACTTACGGCTGCCGACCGACCACATGCCTTCCAGGTCGTAATAGTCGCGCACTTCGGGGCGGAAGAGATGGACGATGACATCGCCCGCATCCACCAGCACCCAGTCGCCCTGGCCCTGGCCGCTGATCGGGCGCGTGCCATAGCCGCCCTCTTTCAGCTTGCGCGCCAGATGATCGGCCATGGCAGCAACGTGACGGGACGAACGCCCCGAAGCGATCACCGCCGCATCGCACAGCGAGGAACGCCCCTCCAGGTCGATGGTCACGATATTCTCGGCCTTGTTGTCGTCCAGCGACACCAGGATGCGATTCAGCAGGTCGCTTTGCGGCGCAGCCTTGGGCGCCGCCGCTTTCGGCGCGGCGGCTTTCTTGGCGGCAGCCTTGACGGGCTTCTTCGCCGGCTTCTTGACGGGCCTGGGGGCGGGTTTGGGCGCGGGCTTCGGGACGGGGTTTTTCGCCGGGGCCTTCTTCACCGCCTTCTTCGCAGGCTTCGCGGTCTTCTTGGTGGCAGGCTTTTTCGCGGCAGCCTTTTTGGAGGCTTTTTTCGCGGGCTTTTTGGCGGATTTCAGGGCGTACGTCCTTTGCAACTAGAGGGTGAGGTTTAGCACGGCCTCTGCTGCCGCACCAAGGGCCAGTTCCCTGAGCCGCGTCGAGCTTTCCAGGCTGCGCGGACCATCCAGAACCACCAGCGATGGAGCATGGCGCAAGCGCCGCGAAACCCCCATCCGCCGAACCAGCGGTGCCGATAGCGAGGCCAGCACGGAACCCGGGCGGCGGACCACGGCGATGGGAATGCGTGCCGCGATCTGTTGCCAGCGCCGCCAGCGGGAGAATTGTTCCAGATTGTCGCTGCCCATCAGCCAGACGAAATCGACCTGGGGGAAACGCTTCTGCAGCGCGGCCACGGAATCGACCGTATAGCGGGTGCCCAGCCGGGCTTCGATATCGGTGACGAAGATGCGGCCGTCTCGCGCGACGTTGCGGGCCCGGGCCAGGCGAACACCCAAGGCATCTGGCATGGGCTTGAGAGGGTTGCCCGGCGATACCAGCCACCAGACATAATCCAGCTTCAGCGCCCGGAGCGCGACCCTGCTGACATAGAGATGGCCGCCATGGGCGGGATCGAAGGAACCGCCCAGCAGACCGATCCGCAAGCCGGCAGCGACCGGGCCCGGGGCATGGATCCAGGGCGGCCGCGCCGTCATCTCAGAGCGCGCGTCCGTTGAAGGGCTTGATCGTCAGGTCGGGGATATCGAGACCATCGACGCAGCGCACATTGATCGCCACCATCTTGTTGCCCTTGGGATCGGTGCCTTCCGTGAAGGGAGAGATGCCGCAGGTCTTGCAGAAATGATGGTCGAGATGGCGCTTGTTGAACTGGTAGGTGCCCAGATCGCCCCGCGATGTCTTCAGCGTGAAGGCGGTTTCCGGAATGAAATGCAGCAACCCGCCGCGCTTCTGGCACAGCGAGCAGTTGCAATCCAGCACTTCGCCGATCTCGCCTTCGAAGCTGTAGGCAATCTTGCCGCAATGGCAGCCGCCGGTATGGGTCATGCTGGTTCCTTTAAGAGCGGGCCTTCTTAAGCCCGCGTTTGTCCGTTGCCGCGCACCACATATTTGAAGGTGGTGAGCTGTTCGGCGCCGACGGGGCCGCGGGCATGCATCTTGCCGGTGCCGATGCCGATCTCCGCGCCCATGCCGAACTCGCCGCCGTCGGCGAACTGGGTGGAGGCGTTCCACAGCACGATGGCGCTGTCGACGCTGTTCATGAAGCTTTCGGCGGCGGCGGCGTCCTCGGTGATGATGGAATCGGTGTGATGCGAACCATATTGCTCGATATGCCGGATCGCCTGTTCCAACCCGTCCACCACGCGCACGGCGATGATGGCTTCGAGATACTCGGTCTTCCAGTCTTCCTCGGTGGCGGGTTTGGCGGCGGCAAACACCGCGCGCACCGCCTCATCGCCGCGAATTTCGCACCCCGCCTTGGCGAGGTCTTCCAAAACCGGCACGCCGTGGGACTTGAGCACGCTGCGGTCGATCAGCAGGGTTTCCGCCGCGCCGCAAATGCTGGTGCGCCGCATCTTGGCGTTGAGCGTGATGCTGCGCGCCTTGTCCAGGTCGGCCTTGTCATGGATGAAGACATGGCAAAGCCCTTCCAGATGGGCCAGCACGGGAACCCGCGCCTCGCTGATGACGCGGCCCGTCAGGCCCTTGCCGCCGCGCGGAATGATCAGGTCCACCGTGCCGCCCAAGCCTTCCAGCATCAGGCCGACAGCGGCGCGGTCGCTGCTTTTGACCACCTGGATGGCGGCTTCCGGCAGACCCGCCGCCTTCAAGCCTTCGCTCATGGCGGCCTGGATGGCGCCGGCCGAGCGGATGGAATCCGAGCCGCCGCGCAGGATGGCGACATTGCCCGACTTCAGCGCCAGGGCGCCGGCATCGGCCGTCACATTGGGACGGGATTCGTAGATGATGCCGATGACGCCGATGGGGGTGGCGATGCGGGAAATGTCGAGACCATTCGGGCGCGACCAGCGCGCCAGCTCGCGCCCTACCGGATCGGGCAGCGCGGCGACAACTTCAATCCCGGCGGCCATGGCTTCGATGCGCGCCTCATTCAGCATCAGCCGGTCCACCATCTGCGCGGGCATGTTGTTGGCCTGGGCGGCTTCGATGTCGCCCTTGTTGGCGGCGAGAATCTCGGCGGCGCGGCTGCGGATGGCGGCGGCGGCGATGGTCAGCGCCCTGGTCTTGGTTTCGTCGCTGGCTTCGCGCATGGCGCGGGCGGCCTCACGCGCGGCGGCGCCGATGGTCATCATCTCGGCAGCGAGCGCGTCAGCACTGTTGTGAACCGTCATGTTCCGTTTCCCGTCAGGATCAGGTCGTCGCGATGGATCATTTCGTCCCGGCCACGATAGCCCAGAATGGCCTCGATTTCGACCGTGCGCTTGCCGGCGATCAGTTCCGCGTCCGACGCATTATAAGCCGCCAAACCACGGGCGATTTCGCGCCCGTCCCGGTCCTTCACCACCACGGCATCGCCGCGCTCGAAGCGGCCATCGATCTGGCGGATGCCGGCGGGCAGCAGGCTTTTGCCTTCCTTCAGGGCCCGCACCGCGCCCTCGTCGATTACCAGTGCGCCTTCGGGACGCAGCACGCCCGCGATCCAGCGCTTCTTCGCCACCGCCGGGGTGGTTGAGGCGCGGAAAATGGTGTGGCGCGCGCCTTTTCGGATGGCCGAGAGCGGCGACAGGGTTTCGCCCTTGGCCAGAATTACATCGCAGCCCGCCCCCATCGCGATCTTGGCCGCGATCAGTTTGGAGGTCATGCCGCCGCGTCCGAAGCCCGAAATGGAATCCCCCGCCATCGCCTCGATTTCGGGCGTGATGGCGGTGACTTCGGGAATGTGTTTCGCCGAGGGATCGATGCCGGGATTGGCGGTGTAGAGCCCGTCCACGTCGGACAGCAGCACCAGCCGGTCGGCGCCCATCATCGAGGCGACGCGCGCGCCCAGCCGGTCATTGTCGCCGAACTTGATTTCGGCGGTGGCGACCGTGTCATTCTCGTTGATCACCGGCACCGCGCCCAGCTCAACCAGCGTGCCCAGCGTGGCGCGGGCATTGAGATAGCGGCGGCGTTCCTCGGTATCGCCAAAGGTCAGCAGCACCTGCGCCGCCACGATGTCCAGCGAGGCGAACATGTCGGCATAGGCTTCCGCCAGCCGCACCTGCCCCGCCGCCGCCGATGCCTGGCTTTCTTCCAGCCTGAGTTCGCCGGGCGCCAGTTTCAACAGGCGGCGGCCCAGCGCGATGGAGCCGGACGACACCAGCACCACCTTGACGCCTTCGCGCTTCAGGGCGGCGACATCGGCGCAAAGCGAGGTCAGCCATTCGCGGCGCAGCTCGCCCTTGGCGCCGTCCACCAGCAAGGCCGAGCCGACCTTGACCACCACCAGTTTGGCGCCAGCAAAGATGTCGCTCATCGCCGACCCGACTTCTGAGCCCGCTTCTTTGTCTTGCTCAGATTTCTGGGCTTGGCCTTGGCCTTGCCGGTGCGCACCTTGGCTTTGACGGTTTTGACGGTTTTGACGGTTTTTTTGGGCTTGGCATTGCCGAACTTGCGGGTGGGCTTGGCCTTGGCCGTCTTGGCCTTCGGCGGCGCAACGACTTTGGCCGCGGGCTTGGCTGCCGTCACGGGCCTGGCGGGCTTGATGTCCTGCAGACGTTCCTTGGGCACAACCGGCGCATTGAAATTGGCCGACTGGCGCTCGGCGCGGGTGCGAGGAACAGCGGCGGGACGGGCAAATTCCGCCCGTTCGGCGCGGTGCAGGCGGCGCTGGGTAATCTCTTTGGCCATCGCGCGCAGCACGGTGTAGATGCCTTCGCCGGAGACACCGGAAATCACATGCACCTTGTGACCGCAGGCTTTCTCCAGCTCGGCGCGCTTCTTGGCGAGGTCCTTTTCGGGAATCGCGTCCACCTTGTTCAGCGCCACGATCTCGTTCTTCTCCGCCAGGCCATGGCCATAGGCGATCAGTTCGGCGCGGATGGTCTTGTAGGTCTTGGCGATGGCGTCACCGGTGCCGTCGATCAGATGCAGGATGGAAGCGCAGCGTTCGGCATGGCCCAGAAAACGATCACCCAGCCCCACGCCTTCATGCGCGCCTTCGATCAAGCCGGGCAAATCCGCCAGCACGAAATCGGTCTCGTCGATCTTCACCACGCCCAGCTGCGGCTCGAGCGTCGTGAAGGGATAGTCGGCGATCTTGGGCCGCGCCGCCGAGACGCGGCTGAGGAAAGTGGACTTGCCGGCATTGGGCATGCCGATCAGCCCGGCATCGGCGATCAGCTTGAGCTTGAGGATAAAGGTCTTTTCCTCCGCCGCCTGGCCGGGCAGCGCGAAATCGGGCGCCTGGTTGGTGGCGCTTTTGAAATGGTGATTGCCGAAACCGCCATTGCCGCCGCGCAGCAACCTGAAGCGCATGCCGGGCGTCGCCATGTCGACGATCAGCGTTTCGCCGTCTTCTTCATATATCTGGGTTCCGACCGGCACTTTCATGATGTGATCGGGACCATTAGCCCCGGTCATCACCTTGCCCTTGCCGCCTTCGCCGCTCTTCGCCTTCACATGCTGCTGGAAGCGGTAGTCGATCAGGGTGTTGAGATTTTCCACCGCTTCCGCAACCACGTCGCCGCCGCGGCCGCCGTCACCGCCGTAAGGACCGCCATACTCGATGAACTTCTCGCGGCGGAACGCGATGCAGCCGTTCCCGCCCGCCCCGGACTGGGCATAGACTTTCGCGACGTCGAGAAAACGCATGTTTGGCTACTCTTTTTTGGGTCGCGCCGGACGGGCGCTCGCTACGCTCGCGTCGCCGGTCGCTCCTAAGCGGCCTGTTTTCGCAGGAAATCGGCCCGCGTCAACAGCATGTCATGGCACAGAATATCCATGCCCCGGGCCCGGCATTCGCGCATCCGGCTGCCATTGTGGCGCGCCCCCAGCTTGGCCAGGACATGGCCCGATGCGGGATTGTCGTAGAACCAGCCGGCATGGACGGCTTCCTGGCCCAGATCCTCGAAGGCATGGCACACCAGCCGGTACGCGGCTTCGGTGGCGAAGCCCTGGCCCCAGAAGGGCGTGCCCAGCCAGTAGCCGAACTCCACGATGCCGTCATTCTCTTGCAGGCCCGCGCCGCCCAGGAACATGCCGTCCGACTTGCGCAGCACCGAAAAGCAGTGCTGCCAGCCTTCGCGCTGCGGCCCCATGCCGGCGACGAACATCTCGGCATCTTCCTCGTGATAGGGATGGGGCACGCGGCTCATGTTTCTCGACACGTTGAAATCGCCCAGCCACACCACCATGCCCGCGATATCCGTGGGCCTGGGAGGCCGCAATATCAGTCTTTCACTCTCCAAAATGCACATGACATTCCCCGCTCGTTCCTTTCGATGCGAGGAATAAAAAAGGGAGATGGCGGACCATCTCCCTCGCACATAACGGGCCGCCAATTTCTTGGCGGCCTATGTCTTCAGCCGCCTATTCTGCCGCGATCTTCGCCGCCGGATTCGCGGCCGAGACTACGGACACGAAGGTACGGCGCTTGTAACCGGTCTTGAACGAGACTCGGCCTTCGCGAAGAGCGAACAGGGTATGGTCCTTGCCCATGCCGACGCCTTCGCCCGCATAGAACTTGGTGCCACGCTGGCGAATGATCACGTTGCCGCCCGCGACAGCTTCGCCGCCGAACAGCTTGACGCCGAGCATCTTGGGGTTGGAGTCGCGACCGTTGCGCGATGAACCGCCGGCTTTCTTGTGTGCCATAAGACTAGTCCTTTAACCGGCGGTGATGCCGAGCACTTTCACTTTCGTGAAGTGCTGGCGGTGACCGCGCTTGCGGTGGGTGTTCTTGCGGCGCTTCTTCTTGAAGGCGATGACCTTCTCGCCCTGGCCGTGCTCGAGGATTTCGCACTGGATCGAGGCGCCCTTGACCAGCGGCGCGCCGATCTTGGGGCTGTCGCCGCCCAGCATCAGGACGTCGCCGATGGTGAGCTTGGAGCCCACATCGCCAACCAGGCTTTCGACCTTCAGGACCGTGTCCTTGGCCACTTTATACTGTTTTCCGCCTGTGCGGACGACCGCGTACATGGTCTAAATCCTTGAAAGTAAATGGTTTTCCGCAAACCTGAGTCTGCCGGAGAGCGGCGGAATATACGCAAAGGCGCACTTGGGTCAAGCGCCGGTTTTCAGGGGGTTTTCAGGCGCTTCTTTTGGCGTTCCTGGACCTGGGCCAGCACAGCCCCCAGGAGCATGACCACCCCCAGCATGATCGCCATCATCTTGGCGTTGGAGATGGTCAGCGCGATCCGGGCCAGACCGTCGGTGGCGCCCGTCAGCATCATGAAAAGCTGCAGCGCATTCTCGAACATGTCCAGCATGGCGCCCGCCACCGGCACCGCCGCCAGCATGGTGATGATGCGGTGGAACCGGGTTCCGGCCGGGGCGAAGGCCTCGCGGGCGATAATGGCCGAATAGAAGAAGGAGGCCGCATAGAGCGGCATCAGCAGGTAATCCAGCCCCCAGTTGAAGCCGGCACGCACCGCATACATCGACGGCCACACCATGAAGGCGGCATTGTATTGCTGGGCGGTCGAAAAACGCTGCAGGTCGGCGGTGCCGAACCCCGACAGGGCTTCCAGCCGGAGGTCCAGCGCCGCCAGCACGGCGAAAACAGCCAGCGCCAGGACGGTCGAAACGGCCCAGCGCCGCACCAGAAGCTGTTTGGTAATTCGCATCGTGTCCGCCGAAAAATGCTCTAAATTCATTCTATGCGAAGCCTGGGCGACATTCTCTACAATTTTCACTGGGTGGTGCCGGGCGAGGCGTCGCGGGCGATGCAGGCCTGGGCCGGCGGGCTTGGCGCGTTCCTCGAGGTGCGCGGCATCCGCGCCATCATCAACCTGCGCGGCCGCAATGACGATCTGTCCTGGTGGAAAAAGGAAACCGCGACGGCGCAGGGCCGCGGCATTGTCCATCTCGATGCCATGCTGGATTCCAGGAAGCTGCCCAGCCGCGACATGCTGGTGCGGCTGATCGAGACCTTCAACACCGCGCCCCGGCCCTTCATGCTGAAATGCTCGGGCGGACAGGACCGCACCAGCCTGGCGGCGGCGCTGTATATTGTTTTTCGCGACGGCTGGGACGCGCTGCCCACCGCACGCCGGCAGTTCGCGCGCTATCCCTATCTGCATTTTCCCAAGCGCCAGCAGCGCTGGCTGAAAGCCTTTCTGGATTTCGCGCAGGCGGATTCCGGCGGCCTGCCGCTGGAGCAATGGATCACGCAACGCTACACGCCGGAAAATCTGAAAGCCTGGCTGGACGGCCATGGCCTGGAAGACGGCTACGCCGCGATCTTCACGGCGCCCACGCGCTCGCCCAGGCAGTGGTAACGGCACTCACCATCGCACCCGGCGTGACCCTGCTGAGCGAGAGATTCTCGCCGCGCCAGCAAAAGGCGCTGCTGGAGGATGTCCAGGCGCGCCTGAAGCTGGCGCCCTTGTACCGCCCCGTGATGCCCGGCACCGGCAAGGCCTTTTCGGTACAGGAAAGCAGCTTCGGCAAACTGGGCTGGGTCGCGGACAAGAGCGGCTATCGCTATCAGCCGCGCCATCCCGTCACCGGCAAACTCTGGCCCGATATCCCGCCGGCGCTGGTGGATCTGTGGGGCGAGATCAATGACGGGCCCGCGCCCGAAAGCTGCCTGGTCAATTTCTATGGCGCGGGCGCAAAAATGGGGCTGCACCAGGACCGTGACGAGAAGGACGTCAGCGCCGCGGTGATCGGGGTCTCGCTGGGCGACACCGCCCTTTTCCGCATTGGCGCGACCGCACGCGGCGGCAAGACAGTGAGCGTCAGCCTGGCATCGGGCGATGTGATCGTGTTCGGCGGCCCGGCCCGGCTGGCCTATCACGGCATCGACCGGGTCAGGCCGGGAACCTCGCGCCTGGTGCCCGGCGGAGGACGCATAAGCCTTACGTTGAGAAGGGTCTCTGTTTAATTGCGCCCTCCGGGCGCGGGGTTTAATGGCGCCCTTGCGGGCGCGGGGGCGGGTCGCCTCCTGACCGACGGCCCAAAAAAAAGCCCCCGGCACGAGGCCGGGGGCAAATGCGCTTCAAATAGCGCGAGGAGCGGCCGGGAGGGGATGACCAGACGCTCCGGCGAAGACGGGAGCTGAAAGCGAGCGGGGGGCAGTGCCAGCAGCTCAAGGCCGTCTTCGAGAAGTAAACTATGCAGGAATGCAACAGGTTTCAAGAAAATTCATGCCTAAGAAGAATTACATCATTTTTATAGTGACAATAGCAATTTTGCCACATTTGTTTCCCCGGAAAAGACAGGCTTTTCCGGCAAGGGCCGGCAGCGACGCCACCGTCCTGGAGCCTCAGCCCCAGCTCGCCTGACGCAACCCCGACGCGGCGGGCGCGCCGATTTCCAGCACGGGCGGCCCCAGCCATTTGCCCTGGCCATGATCAAAGCCCATCTCGCTGGCCCTGGCCGCCATGTCCTTGCTTTCGATCCATTCCGCGATGGTGGTGACCCCCAGATCGCCGCAGAGCTTGACCAGCCCGGACAATAGCGCGTCGTGGCGCGGGGAGTTTCCCATCTTGACGACCATGGCGCCGTCGAACTTGACGAAATCCACCTGGAAGGCGTGCAGGTAGTTGATCGACGCGCTGCCGGCGCCAAAGTCATCCAGCCCGACGCGATAGCCCATCTTGCGCAGGGCGGCGATGGCCTTGCCCGCGCCTTCCAGATCGGTGATGGCCACGGTTTCGGTGATCTCGATCAGGGTGCGCGGCGCGAGCTTGCGGCGGCGGGCCAGGATCTCGGCCAGCATTCCAAAGCTGGCCGGCGAGGCGATGGTCGCGCCCGAAACATTGAAGGCAACATGAACATTGCTCTGCTCGATCGCGTCCAGCACCTTGGTCGCGATCGCAAGGTCGAATGCATTGGCGATGCCGAGCGATTCAATGAACTTGACGGTCTCGCCCGTGCCCTCGGGGTTGGTGAACCGCACCAACGCCTCGTAATGCGAGACCTTGCGCGTCACCAGATCGCAGATCGGCTGGTAGGCGATGTTGAAATCGCCATTCTCGACCGTCCGCATCATGTCGGCCAGGCGTTTCTGGGTCTCGTTCATCATGCCGGAAAATGTTGCGGCAATGTCCTGGGCGCCGCGTTCGACCTTGCCAGTCTCGGCGAATTTCTCGACCACGTAGCGCAAGGACAGCATCCGTTGCCCGGCCGACAGCCCCGAACCCTGAAGACCGATCCGGCTTTCGTCGATCGCCGGTGCCTGCAAGCCATTGGCCGCGATCGCGGTGGCAATCTTGCCGGCCAGGCCCAGATCGCCGCTGGCCGTGGGTGCGAGCGCGCCAAATGCGGTTTCCGAAATCCGTCCGGCGGCGCTGGCGCCCGATGCTTCCAGCGAGGCGCCGATGCTCTGCATCAAGGCTTCCGCATTGGCGGGAGAGAGTTGGGCGCAGAGTTCGGGCAGGCTCGGAACATTCACCAGCGTCAGCGAAGCTCCGTCACCGGCCTTTTCGGCGGCAGCCATGAAGCTGTCGCGGGAGGCAAGCCCTGTCCCCGGATCGATGCCGGGCATGGCGGCCGCGTGCGTGTCAGGCCGCGCCAGGGTGCAGGAGATATTCGCGCCATTCTCCGGAAGGCGGAACATGGCCAGATTGGCCTCAGCACCGGTGGCGAGCGTCAGCGTGTAAGGACCCGCCCGCTCGCCGCATTTGAGCAGCTTTATGAAGGCGGCCAGTTTTCTGTCTTCCGACGGCTTGAACAGCTTGGCCGCGGAACGACCGATCAGGGCATCGCCGCTTTCCTGCACCAGGTCATTGGCCGCGCCCGCCGTGAACAGGATGGTGCCCTGGGCATCCATCTCGAACAGGAAGTCTGCGTTGGTAAAGCAAAAGCCCAGAAGTCGAGCGCGATGCGGCATGGCAGTCCCCCAAGCCGGCAGCCTGTCACCCCAGGGGTTAGAACGGAGTAAATTTTTGACGGAGTAAATTAATGCCGCCGCAGGCTATCGGCGGCAGGAGACCCCGAAGGCCTGAAAAATGATGCGGCTGAGCGAGTCTTCCGCCCAGCGCCATTCCGGATGCCATTGCACCCCCAGCAGAAAGCCCGGCGCACCTGGCATGGAGACGGCCTCGATCTGGCCATCGGGCGCCGTCGCCTCGACCTTCAGCCCCGGCGCCAGGCGGTCCACGCCCTGGTGATGCAGCGAGTTGACCATGGCGCCCGGCTGGCCGGTCAGCCGCGCCAAGATACCGTCCGGCGCGAATTGCACCGCATGGGCGGGGGCATATTCCACATCGCGCGAGTCGCTTTGCGGCTCGCGGTGGTCCAGCCGTCCCGGAACCTCATGGACATGCTGAAACAGGGTGCCGCCCAGGGCGACATTGAGCTCCTGAAAGCCGCGGCAGATGGCCAGCACCGGAATCCCGCGGGCAATGGCGGCCCGCAGCAGCGGCAGGGTGGTGGCATCGCGCGCCGCGTCGAGTTCTGTGCCGGAGCGCGCACCGGCGCCGCCATATTGCGATGGTTCGACGTTGGAGGGCGCGCCGGTGAACAGCAGGCCGTCCACCGCGGCCAGAATGTCATCAATCGCCAGCGGCGCATCCGTGGACGGAATCAGCAGCGGCAGCACCCCCGCGCCATCGCGGATGGCGGTGACATATTCGTCATTGACCTGATGCGTGGGCATGCCGTCGAAGATACGGCGGTCGGTCACCAGCCCCGCGACGGGCATTACCGGCTGCTTTGCTTGACTTTGACGGCCTTGACCGGCACCGCGAACAGCGCCTGGTCCAGGCTGCCGCCGGTCTGGGCGCCCTGCAACGCCACGGTGGTGACGCCGCCCTGATTGTCCTTCACCGTCCATTGCCGCAGCTCGATGGCGGGGGCGGAAAAGACCAGCGTGATGTTGGAATTGTTGCGGTTGGTGCTGGTGCGGGCCCGCACGATCAGCGCGCCATCCTGCTCGGTCACGCCCAGCACCGCCTTGTTGCGCGCCAGATCGACCTTTTCATTGAGCAGCAGGCCGAGCGGCGTGTCGTCCAGGTCGTAATTGTCCACGGTGTTGAGGCGGGCATTCTTCACATAAATGCGGCCACCCGTGGCGACGATGCTCACCGGATTGGGCGGGCGGAAGGCAAAGCGGACGCGGCCCGGCTTTTCGATATAGAGCTCGCCCTGCTCGGCGCTGCCTTCCGGCCCGATCTGGACGAATTCGCTGCGCAGGGTGCGGATGCCGTTCAGATAGGCGCTGATCCGGTCGAGATGGGCTTTGTCCTGCGCGCTGAAGGACTGGAACATCCGCTGCGGGATCGGCTGACCCGCGCCGGTCAGACAGGCGAGGGAAAAAAGGGCAACCAGGAGGGGGATACGGCGCATCTTGGCGACACTCACATGGCAATGGGGAGAAAATCGGGCACCAACCCGGCTTTGCGGCCATACCGGGGCAAGATAGGGTCCAAAGCTGAATAAGCAACCAACGGATCCATGTCTATTTCCCCCTTTTCCCATATCGCAGTCCTAGGCGCGGGCGCCTGGGGTTCCGCCCTGGCCCTGGCGGCGCTGGCCGCGGGGCGCAAGACAACCTTGTGGGTGCGCGAGGACGATGTCCTGGCGTCCATCAAGGCACGCGGCGAAAACCGCTTCCTGCCCGGCGTGACGCTGCCCAAGGAGCTGATTGCCACCGGCGACCTGGCCGAGGCCGCCCAGGCCGACGCCCTGCTGCTGGTGGTTCCGGCGCAGGTGCTGCACGGCTTTACCAATGGGCTGAAGCCGCTTCTGCGCGATGGCCATCCGCTGGTGATCTGCGCCAAGGGCATCGAGCAGGGCAGCGGCAAGCTGGTGACCGAAGTGCTGGCAGCGGCCGCGCCGCAGGCCGCGGCCGCGATCCTGTCGGGACCGTCCTTCGCGCGCGACGTGGCGCGCGGCCTTCCCACCGCCGTCACCATCGCCGCCCAAGGCGATCTGGCCGGAAAGCTGCAGGCCAGCCTGGGTTCGGCGACCTTCCGCCCCTATGCCAGCGACGACCTGACGGGCGTGGCGCTGGGCGGCGCGGCCAAGAATGTCTATGCGATCGCCTGCGGCGTGGTCGAAGGCATGGGGCTGGGCGAGAATGCCCGCGCCGCGCTTCTGGCGCGCAGCTTTGCCGAACTGGCGCGGCTGGGCGAAGCCCTGGGCGCCAAGCGCGAAACCCTGATGGGATTGTCGGGCCTGGGCGACCTGGTGCTGACCGCCACCAGCAAATCCTCGCGCAACTTCTCCTTCGGCACCGAACTGGGCGCGGGGAAAACCGTGGCCGATCTCAGCGCGCCGGGCCAGCCGCTGGCCGAAGGCGCCGCCACCGCGCCGGCCCTGGTGGCGCGCGCCAGGATGGCGGGGGTGGAAATGCCGATTGCCGAGGCGATGGCCGATCTTCTCAGCGGCGCGCTGCCGCCGGGCGAAGCGGTACTGCGGTTGATGGCACGGCCCCTCAAGGCCGAGAAATAAGAAAGCGGACGTGATGGCCTACTGGTTGTTCAAGACCGAAGCGGAAACCTTCTCCTGGGAGATGCAGAAGAAGAAAGGCGCCAAGGGCGAGCCCTGGAGCGGGGTGCGCAACTGGACCGCCGCCGGCAACATGAAGGCGATGAAGAAAGGCGATCTTGGTTTCTTCTATCACACCAGCGATGAGAAGCGGATCGTCGGCATCGTCGAGGTGATCGGCGAATACCGTCCCGATCCCACCGACGAGGCCGGCAAGTTCGGCCTCGTCGTCGTCAAGGCGGTCAAGGACATGCCCAAGCCGGTAACGTTGGCCGAGGTGAAAGCCAATCCCAAACTGGCTGAGATGAGCCTGGTCAAAAGCTTCCGCCTGTCGGTGCAGCCGGTGCGCGACAATGAGTGGAAAGAGATTTGTAAAATGGGCGGCGTGAAATAGTCACGCCGACAGCTTCATCAGCACAAGCCCGCTGACGATCAGTCCCGCCGCCGCCAGGCGCAAGGCGCTGGCCGGTTCACCCAGCAGCGCAATGCCCAGCACAAACGTGCCCACCGCGCCGATCCCGGTCCAGATCGCATAGGCGGTGCCCAGCGGCAAAGCGCGCAGTGACAGCGACAGGAACAGCAGGCTGGCGCTCAAAGAGCCAATGGTGATCAGCGTTGGCACAAGGCGGGTGAAGCCCTGCGATTGCTTCAGGGTATAGGCCCAGACGATTTCGAGGGCGCCCGCGAGCAGAAGATAGAACCAAGCCATGACGGCTCTCCTAGAGAGCCGGGCCGTCCCGGTCGGTGTGTGGGAAAATGCAGGGTCGTCCCCGCAGCCTCTAATTTAGGCCATCGAAGCCCGGGTTCAAGACAGATAACGGCGCATCGTCACTGTGTAGGGCGCATAGCCGGCGCCCTCATAGGCCCGGATGGCGCGGGCGTTCCCGGCCAGTACGCCTATGGTCAGCAGCTTGTGGCCGCGCCCGCGCGACCAGTCCTCGCAGCCGGCGATCAGGGCCCGGCCCAGTCCCTTGCCGCGCGCCTCGGGCATCACGAAGATTTCCGCCAGGAAGCCGTGGCGGCGCTCCGGCTCGGCGATGAAAAGTTCGCCATGCTCCTCATAGGCGAAGGCCCAGCCGACAGCCTTTGTCCCCACTTCAGGAACAAAGTCTTCCGCGATCAGCAGGATGCCGTGTTTTTCGGCGCAGCGATGCTGGGCATCGCGCCAGTGATCGGCGGCGAAGGCGGGATCGCGGCGGCGATTGGGTTCGAAGCCGGCCTCGTAATCCTGCAGTCCGTTGATGAAGGACAGGATGGCCGGTTCGTCAGCGGGAAGCCTGGCTTCGCGGATCATGCGTCGATATCGGCGTGCCGGGTCTCGCGGATGAAGAAGAGTCCGATCACGAAAGTGAGCCCCGCCACGATCACCGGATACCACAGGCCGTAAAAGATATCGCCGCTGGCCGCCACCATGGCGAAGGAGGTCGTCGGCAGGAAGCCGCCGAACCAGCCATTGCCCAGGTGATAGGGCAAGCTCATCGAGGTGTAGCGGATGGCGGCGGGGAACATCTCCACCAGCATGGCGGCGATCGGGCCATAGACCATGGCGACATAGATCATCAGCACGGCCAGGATGGCGACCACCAGGGGCTTGTTGACCGTGGCGCTGTCGGACGATGCCGGATAGCCGGCCGCCGTCAGCGCGGTGGCGGCCTGCGCCTCCCAGGCGGCGCGGCTTGAAGCCAGTTCGCCCTTTTCCAGGACCTGACCGTCGAACGATGCCAGCGTCACATCACCCACCGTCACCCGCGCCAGCGTGCCGGCAGGCGCGGTTTCGTTGCGATAGGGCAGACCGGCGCGCGCCAGATAGGACTTGGCGATGTCGCAGGAGGAGTTGAACGCCGCCTTGCCCACCGGATCGAACTGGAAGGCGCAATCGTTTGGATCGGCGATGACGGTGATGGGGGCGCGGGCCGATGCCTCCGCCAGACCCGGATTGGCTGCCGCGGTCAGGGCGTGGAACAGCGGGAAATAGGTCAGCGCGGCCAACAGGCAGCCGCCCAGGATGATGGGCTTGCGCCCGATCTTGTCCGACAGCCAGCCGAACAGGATGATGAAGGGGGTGCCGATCGCCAGGCCGCAGGCGACCAGCTGGTTGGTCAGCGCGCCGTCCACCTTCAAAATCTTTTCCAGGAAAAACAGCGCGTAGAACTGGCCGGTGTACCAGACCACCGCCTGCCCCGCCGTGAGACCCGCCAGCGCCAGGATCACCAGCTTGAGATTCTTCTTGTTGGCAAAGGCTTCGGTCAGCGGCTTCTTGGAGGTCTTGCCTTCCTTGACGAGGCGTTGGAATACCGGGCTTTCGTTCAAGCGCAGGCGAATCCACAGCGATACGCCCAGCAGCACCGCCGACAGCAGGAACGGCAAACGCCATCCCCAGTCAGAGAAGTCCTGCGCGCCCAGTTGCGTGCGGGTGGCCAGGATAACGATCAGGCTGAGAAACAGGCCCGCCGTGGCGGTGGTCTGGATCCAGCTGGTGTAGAAGCCGCGCCGTCCGGGCGGCGCATGCTCGGCGACATAGGTCGCGGCGCCGCCATATTCCCCGCCCAGCGCCAGGCCCTGGATCAGGCGCAGCGTCACCAGCGCGATGGGCGCGATCACCCCGACGCTGGCATAGGATGGCAGCAGGCCGACCGCGAAGGTGGAGACGCCCATCAGCAGCATGGTGACGAGAAACGTGTTCTTGCGGCCCCACTTGTCGCCCAGCCGGCCGAAGATCAGGGCGCCGAAGGGGCGCACCGCGAAGCCGGCGGCGAAGGCCAGTAGCGCGAAGATATAGCCGGTGGTCTCGTTCACGCCGGAAAAGAAATGCCGGGTGATATAGGTGGCAAGCGACCCGTAAAGATAAAAATCGTACCACTCGAACACGGTACCGACGGACGCACCGCCGATTACCATCGCATCCTTGCGATCGACCTTGTGACCCGCCATTGCCGCCCCCGCGCCGCTAGTGATCCAGCGCCTTGACGATTTCTTCCGTCATTTTCTTGGCGTCGGCAAACAGCATCATGGTGTTGTCGCGGAAGAACAGTTCGTTCTCCACGCCGGCATAACCCGAGCCCATGCCGCGCTTGATGAACAGCACGGTCTTGGCCTTTTCCACGTCCAGGATCGGCATGCCGAAGATCGGCGACTTGGGATCGGTCTTGGCCGACGGGTTGGTGACGTCATTGGCGCCGATCACATAGGCGACATCGGCCTGGGCGAACTGGGAATTGATGTCTTCCAGCTCGAACACTTCGTCATACGGCACATTGGCTTCGGCCAGGAGCACGTTCATGTGGCCCGGCATGCGCCCCGCCACCGGATGGATGGCGTAGGAAACCTTGACGCCTTCTTTCTTGAGCTTGTCGGCCATTTCGCGCACGGCGTGCTGGGCCTGGGCCACCGCCATGCCGTAGCCCGGCACGATGATCACGGAAGCCGCATTCTTCATGATGAAGGCGGCATCGTCGGACGAGCCTTGTTTTACGGGGCGGGTTTCCTTGGTGCCCGCGGCAGGGCCGCCGGTATCGCCACCGAAACCGCCCGCGATCACGCTGATGAAGCTGCGGTTCATGCCCTTGCACATGATGTAGGACAGGATCGCGCCCGAGGAACCCACCAGCGCGCCGGTGATGATCAGGGCGGTGTTTTCCAGGGTGAAGCCCAAAGCGGCGGCGGCCCAGCCCGAATAGGAATTGAGCATCGAGACCACCACCGGCATGTCCGCGCCGCCGATGGGGATGATCAGCGTGATGCCGAAGATGAAGCTGAGGAGGGTGATGGCCCAGAACATCCAATAGGCCTGGTCCAGGGCAAACCAGCCGACCAGCCCGATGATGGCGACGAAGATCAGCAGGTTGAGCAAGTGCCGCGCCGGCAGCAGGATCGGCGCGCCGGACATGTTGCCGTTGAGCTTGGCAAAGGCGATGACCGAGCCGGAAAATGTGATGGCGCCGATCGCGACGCCCAGGCTCATTTCGATCAGGCTCTGGACATGGATGGCGCCGGGCGCGCCGATGCCGAAGGTTTCGGGCGAATAGAGCGCCGCGCCCGCCGTCAGCACCGCGGCCATGCCGACCAGGCTGTGGAATGCCGCCACCAGCTGGGGCATGTCGGTCATGGCGATCTTCTTGGCCATCACCGCGCCGATCAGCCCGCCGATGCCAAGTCCGCCCAGCACCAGCGCCCAGGTCACCAGGTCGCTGACGCCCGAAATCCACAGCGTGGTCAGGACCGCGATGGTCATGCCGATCATGCCGTTGCGGTTGCCCGCGCGGCTGGAAGCCGGCGACGACAGGCCCTTCAGCGCCAGGATGAACAGCGAGCCGGCGACGAGATAGAGCAGCGCGGCGATATTGGGATTCGCGCTCATTTCTTCTCTTTCTTCTTGTACATCGCCAGCATGCGGCTGGTGACCAGGAAGCCGCCGAAGATGTTCACCGAAGCCAGGATCAGGGCGAAAAAGCCCAGCCCCTTGGAGATCCAGGATTCGTCATTGATGACCGGCACCGCCACCGCGATCAGCGCGCCCACCACGATCACCGAGGAGATCGCGTTGGTAACCGCCATCAGCGGGGTGTGCAGTGCGGGCGTTACCCCCCAGACCACGAAATAGCCGACGAAGATCGCCAGCACGAAGATCGAAAAGCGGAAGACAAAGGGATCGATGGCCACGGCTTCCATGTCTAGCCCCCCTGCGCCGGCGCACCGGAGACGGCGGCGCCTTTGACGATCTCGTCATTCCAGTCGATCGCAAGCTGGCCGGACTTCTTGTCCACGATCAGCGAGACGAAATTGAACAGGTTGCGCGAATAGAGCGAGGAGGCGTCGGTCGAAAGCCGGCCCGGCAAATTGGTGTAGCCCATGATGGTGACGCCATGGACCTCGATGACTTCATCGGGCTTGGACAAGGGCGTGTTGCCGCCCGCGCCCGCCGCCAGGTCGACGATCACCGAACCGGGCTTCATCGACTTGATCATCTCTTCACTCACCAGGATCGGGGCCTTGCGGCCCGGGATCAGCGCGGTGGTGATGACGATATCCTGCTTCTTGATGGTTTCGGCGGTGAGGGCCGCCTGCTTGGCCTGGTACTCGGCCGACATTTCCTTGGCGTAGCCGCCGGCGGTCTGGGCGTTCTTGAACTCTTCATCCATCACCGCGACGAAGGTACCGCCCAGGCTTTCCACCTGTTCCTTGGTGGCGGGACGCACATCGGTGGCGCTGACGATGGCGCCCAGCCGCTTGGCGGTGGCAATGGCCTGCAGGCCCGCCACGCCTACGCCCATCACCAGCACACGCGCCGGCGCGATGGTGCCGGCCGCCGTCATCATCATCGGCATGGCACGGCCGAACTGCGCGGCGGCGTCGATCACCGCCTTATAACCGGCAAGGTTGGCCTGGGACGACAGCACGTCCATCGCCTGGGCGCGGGAGATGCGCGGCAGCAACTCCATGGCAAAAGCGATGACGCCCTGCGACGCCAGCGCGGCGATGGCATCCTTTTCGGCATGCGGAGACAGCAGCGCCGCCAGCACCGCACCCTTTTTCATCTGGGAGATTTCGCCGCTTTCGGCGCCGCGAACCTTCAGGACAATGTCGGCGTCCTTCAGCGTAGCGGCCGCGTCCGGCGCGATGATGGCGCCGGCGGCGGTGTAATCGGCATCGCTCACGCGCGCATGGGCGCCGGCGCCGGCCTGCACCACCACCTCGAGCCCGAGGCTCTTGAACTTCTTGACGGACTCCGGCGTCGCGGCAACCCGCGTCTCGCCCGCTCGTGTTTCCTTGGGGACCGCGAGCCGCATCGGAGGTTGCCGGCGGCTAGTTGGTGCGGAAGATGGCGAGGAAAATCATGATCAGCATGATCCCCGCGAACGACCATTTGCTGAAGGTCAGAAAGCCGGCATAGGCCTTCTTGTGCTGGCTGATGTCCATCGAACCGATATGGTAGTCGTTGTCGTGCGCCATTTCGGCTCCCCAACTGTCTTTGAAAGTGGCCGGAATATAGCAAACACCGGCCCCGCGGCAACGGGCTTTATTAAGCCTTTGTTACCCGCGTTTGGCGGCCCCTTTTGCGGGCCCACCCTGAGGATTTGCACGGATTCAGGTTTGCTTAAGCATCGAATCGCAGATTCTGCTGTACCGGATAAGGACAGGCTTAAACGCCACATTTACCTGTGCCGACGACAATGCGGGCTTCATTCCTGGAAGGCCTTTGTCATGGCGCAGACCATTCTTGTTGTGGACGACGATCCGGTTCAGCGGCGTTTGCTGGAAGCCGCCATCACCCGCAGCGGCATGCAGGTGGTAACCGCGCCCGGCGGCCAGCCCGCGCTCGACCTGATCGGCGGCCCGCGCGGCGACCAGATCACCCTGGTGATGCTGGACCTGGTGATGCCCGACATGGGCGGCCTGGACGTGCTGGCCAAGCTGCGCCCGACCAATCCCGACCTGCCGGTCATCGTCCTGACCGCCAAGGGCGGCATCGATTCCGCCGTCGAAGCCATGCGCGCCGGCGCCAACGACTTCCTGGTCAAGCCGGCCAGCCCGGAGCGCATCGCCGTCTCCATCCGCAACCAGCTCAAGATCGGCACCCTGTCGGGTGAAGTGAAGCAGCTGAAGAAGAAGGCCGACAACAAGCTGAGCTTCGACGACCTGGTCGCCACCTCGCCGGAAATGAAGCAGGTCTTCCGCCTGGGCGCCCGCGCGGCGCAGTCCGATATCCCGGTCCTGATCGAAGGCGAAAGCGGCGCCGGCAAGGAACTGATCGCCCGCGCCATCCAGGGCACCTCGGGCCGTTCGGGCAAGCCCTTCGTCACCGTCAATTGCGGCGCGATCCCGGAAAATCTGATCGAAAGCATCCTGTTCGGCCATGAAAAGGGCTCGTTCACCGGCGCCTCCGACAAGCATCTGGGCAAGTTCCAGGAAGCCGATGGCGGCACGCTGTTCCTGGACGAGATCGGCGAACTGCGCCTCGACATGCAGGTCAAGCTGCTGCGCGCGCTGCAGGAAGGCGAAGTCGATCCGGTCGGCTCCAAGCGTCCGGTGAAAGTGAATGTGCGCATCGTCGCCGCCACCAACCGCGACCTGGGCCAGATGGCCAAGGAAGGCACCTTCCGCGAAGACCTGTATTACCGCTTGAACGTGTTCCCCGTGATGGTGCCGCCCCTGCGCGAGCGAACCGGCGACATCGCCCCGCTGGCCCGCCACTTCATCGAGCGTTTCGCGGCGGAAGAGAACAAACCGGTCTCCGGCCTTACGCCGCAGGCCAGCCAGCTACTGGAAACCTTCAACTGGCCGGGCAATGTGCGCCAGCTGGAAAACACCATCTTCCGCGCGGTCGTGCTGTGCGACGGCGCGCTGCTGGATGTCTGCGATTTCCCGCAGATCGCCGCCGCGCTGGGCGTGGACACGCTGGTGCGCCAGGCCGTTTCGGCGCCTGCTGCCGCCGGCTATACGCCTGCCCTGCCCAGCGGCTCGGCCTATTCGCTGAATGCCACGGACAGTTCCGGCCATATCCGCAAGTTCGAGGACATGGAATCGGAAATCATCCGCATGTCCATTGCCCGTTACGAAGGCCATATGTCCGAAGTGGCCCGCCGCCTGGGCATCGGCCGCTCGACGCTGTATCGCAAGCTGAAGGAATTCGGCCTGGAGCCGGAACTGCAGAACGAGCCGATGGCCGGCGTGGCGCTGGACACCGACGAGTCGGTCGAGCCGGCGGTTCGCAAGGCGGGCTGATAGCCCTCAAAACAAAAAGGCCCGCTCTCGCGAGCGGGCCTTTTTTGTTGCGCGATGCGTTAGCGCATATCCATGGCGGTCAAATACAGGTCGAGCATGGCTTCCTGTTCCTGGAAGTCGGCCTTGTCCAGCTTCCGCATCCGGATCACCTGGCGCATGATCTTGGTGTCGAAGCCGGTGCCCTTGGCTTCGCTATAGACTTCCTTGATGTCGGCGCTGAGCGCCGCGCGCTCTTCCTCAAGCCGCTCGATGCGGTTGATGAAGGATTTGAGCTGGTCTTTGGCGAAGCCGGATTTGGCCATGATGGAACTCGAATTTTGAAAAGCGGCGGACCCTAGCCCGCCCGCGCGAAGCGGCGCAACGCGGAAGTTAGGTCCGGCTGTGCATATCCGATAAAGCCGCATCCAGTATGGGTTTCAGGCGCATCGCAAAACCTTGTGCGTCACCCTCGGTGGCAATCAAGTCCTGCCGCATCTCGATCAGCACATGCGGCAGATTGCGCATCGTCCCATGGGTATACAGCGTGTCGCCTTCCAGCGCGCCGGTATAGGGCTCGTTGTCCCCCACGGTGAACCCGGCCTCGGCCAGCCGTGTCATCAGCGGCGCCGAAAGACGGGTGTCGCGGTCATACAGGATTCCAACCTCCCAGATGCGCGGCACGGTCTTCCAGGATGGGGTGAAGCTGTGCAGCGAAATCACCACCGCGCCGGGACCGATCCGGTCCAGTTCGTCCGTGATGGCGGCATGGTAGGGCGCGTGGAACTGCGCGATGCGCCGCGATACTTCTTCGGCATCGGCCTCGCGGTTGCCCGGGATGATGCTGCCGTCCGACAGCTTCATCACCAGCGTGGGGTCTTCGGGGCCGCGGTTGAGATCGATCAGAAGCCGCGACCAGCGCCCCAGCAAGGCCGGCGCGCCATAGGCATCCGCCAGGGCGCGCGTGACCGCCGCCGCGCCGATGTCATAGGCGATGTGGGTGGCGAACAGGCTGGCCTCCAGGCCCAGCGTGCCGAAGCCAGGGGGCAGGGCGTTGGAGGCATGGTCGCACAGCAGCAGAAGGGGCGATTTTCCGCGGGCCGGGATGGCTTCAAAGGCGCTTAATGTCATGCGGTTGCCATATAGGGCCGCGTCCCGTTGACGGCCAAGCGGTTTCGCGCCAAACCGGGGAAACGATGCGTCGCACGACCCTCCTTCTGGCTGTGACCATGACCCTCTTTGGGTCCACCCCGGCGCTCGCCGCCTTCAATGTCTGCAACAAGACCAGCCTGCCTACCCGGGTCTCGATCGGCCGGTTTGACGGCACCAGCTGGACCTCCGAAGGCTGGTGGACCATCAAGCCCCAAAGCTGCGCCGGAATCCTCACCGGGCCCTTGCAGGGACGCTTCTATTACCTTTATGCCACCGATGGCGGCGCCGGGACCTGGGAAGGCAAGACGTTCTTCTGCGTCGCGCCCGACAGCCGTTTCAAGTCGGCGGGCCGGGGCAACTGCGCCAAGCGCGGCTTCGATCGCCGCGGTTTCTTTGAAGTGGACACGGGCAAGAAAGCCGACTGGACTCAAAACCTCTCGAATTAGGATCACGCATGCGCCGCCGCAGAAAAACAAAAATCCTGGCCACGCTTGGTCCGGCCTCCAACACCAAGCCCATGATGCGCGCGCTGTTCGATGCCGGCGTCGACGTCTTCCGCATCAATATGAGCCACACCAGCCATGAGCTGCTCAAGCAGATGGTGGCGGACCTGCGCGCGCTGGCGGACGAAGTGGGACGTCCCGTCGGCATCCTGTGCGACTTGCAGGGCCCCAAGATCCGGCTGGGCAAGCTGAACGGCGGCCCCCGTATGCTGAAAGAGGGCGAAAGCATCAAGCTGATCCTGGGAGAGACCAGCGACAAGCCCGAAGAAGTACCGATCCCGCATCCGGAAATCTTCCAGGCCATCAAGCAGAAGCATGCGCTGCTGATCGACGACGGCAAGGTGCGTCTCCGGCTGCTGCGCAAGGCCGACACTTTTGCAGAGGCAATCGTGGAAGTGGCGGGCGAGATCAAGGACCGCAAGGGCGTCAACATGCCCGACACGCTGCTGCCGATGTCGGCCATGACGCCCAAGGACCGTTCCGACCTCGACGCGGCGCTCGAACTGGGCGTGGACTGGATCGCGCTGAGCTTTGTCCAGCGGCCCGAGGACGTGGCTGAACTGAAGAAGATCGTGGCGGGCCGCGCCGGCGTCCTGGCCAAGATCGAAAAACCCAAGGCGCTGTCCTCGCTGGCCGGCATCCTGGAACTGGCCGATGCGCTGATGGTGGCGCGCGGTGACCTGGGCGTGGAAATGCCGCTGGAACGCGTGCCGGGCCTGCAAAAGCAGATCACCCGCGCCGCGCGCAAGGCCGGCAAGCCGGTGGTGGTCGCCACCCAGATGCTGGAATCGATGATCACCTCGCCGGTGCCCACCCGGGCCGAAGTCTCGGACGTGGCGACGGCGGTGTTCGACGGCGCAGATGCGGTGATGCTGTCGGCGGAATCGGCCTCAGGCGCCTGGCCGGTGGAAGCGGTGCAGACCATGGACCGCATCGCCACCACGGTCGAAGACGACGAGCTCTACCAATCCTATATCGAGGCACAGCGCGGCACCCCGGAGAAGACCACGCCCGACGCCATCATGGCGGCGGTGCATGAAGTGACCGAGACCATCGAGGCGCGCGCCATCGTGTGCTGGACCAAGTCGGGGCTCACCGCCATGCGCGCGGCGCGTGAGCGGTCGAGTGCACCGATCATCGCGCCGACCCCCAGCATCGAAACCGCGCGGCGGCTGACGCTGGTCTGGGGCACCCACAGCGTGCTGACCGAAGACATCCGCGATTTCGACGACATGGTGAAACGGGCCTCGTCGATCGCGCGGCAGGAAGGCTTTGCCGTGGCGGGCGAGCGCATCGTCATCACCGCGGGCGTGCCGCTGGGCACCACCGGCGCCACCAACATGCTGCGCGTGGCGTTCGTGGAAGACGAAAAATAACGAAATAGCTAGCTGATCAGGTCGCAGGGGGGCATTTGGAAACTGTCCGGCACCCGCTTGGCATCGTAGGCGAAGTTGGTCCGCAGATAGATATAACGCTGGCTCTTCGCGTCCATCGACACGATCCGGTAGACGTCGGTGCGGGGACTGGGTTCGCCATTCACCGCCACGATATTGATCGTGAAATTGTTGCCCGATTGCGACCAGCGGCCGGTGGCGTGCTGGTCGAACGCCTTGCCCTTGATGCAGGTGCGGTGATGGACACGGAAACTCCCATCGGGCGCCATCCGGTCCAGGTACATCGCGCCCTTGTTGTCAGGCTGGCCGTAGCCGAACCAGTTGCCGGCCATGGACGGCGCGGCAAAAGCCGTGGAGGGCAGAAGCAGCATCACAAGGCATGCGCCCAGCCGCTTCATCGCGTCAGATATCCTGGCCTTCGACGGCGCGGGTGAGTTCGCGGATACGGCGCTCGGCGCCTTCCATCTGCGGGTTCAGCTCGGCGGCGCGGCGGAAGAGCTTCAGCGCCTGGGTCTTGTCGCCATATTCCTGCAGCAGGTCGCCCAACTCGATCATCGCCATGAAATGTCGGGGGTTGAGATGCACGGTCTTTTGCAGGGACACCATGGCAGCGGCGTCATCGCCGCCTTCGGTTTCCAGCGCGGCGCGGGTGCGCCAGCCCTCGGCATAGCGCGGCGCGATGTTGGTGACGGCGTTGATCAATTTTTTCGCGGCCGCCTTGTCCGAAGCGGCAACCGCCACGCGCACCCGGGTCATCAGCAGATCGACGCTGGGGCTGCCGGAGGCGCGATACAGCCCCGCGAGCTTTTCCTCGATCGGCTTGGCGGCTTCCGGGGAGTCCGCCTTCTTGAGCTGGGCCAGCAGATCCATCTCGCTCACCATGCCTTTGGGCTTGGGAGCGGGTTTGGGCGCGGGCGCCTGCGCGGCTGCCGCCACGCCGGACATCAGCAAAATGCAAAGCACCAGTTTCAACCGCATGGCCACGAGTGTAATGCCGCCAATGTGGCAATTCTAGGCGCGGGGCAGCTCAAGATTGGCGGGTTTGGGTCCGCCTTCGGCCCAGTCCAGCAGTTCCGCCAGATGCATGATCGGCTGGTTCAGACCCTCGCCCGCCGCCAGATGCTGCAGGCAGCCGATATTGCCGCTGACCAGCACATCGGGCTGGGCGGCGGCGATGTGGCCGAGTTTGCGCTGCCGGATCGCACCCGACAGTTCGGGCTGCAGGATGGAATAGGTGCCCGCCGAGCCGCAGCACAGATGCGATTCCAGGAACGGCGTCAGGGTGAAGCCGGCGGCTTCCAGCATCGCCTCGCCCACGCCGTTCATTTTCAGGCTGTTCTGGAGCGAGCAGGCGGGATGATAGGCGACGCGCAGGGGATGCGGCGGCGTCCCGGCCAGCGGGGTGCACAATTCGGCAAAGTCGCGCGCGTCAGCGGCGAGTTTGGCGGCGCGCGGTTCCCAAATCGGATCGCCGGCGAACAGGTGGGCGTAATCCTTCATCGCCGCCGAACAGCCGGTGGCGGTGATCAGTACGCCGTCATACTGGCCCTGCTCATAGGCGGTGATCGCTTTCCTGGCCCATTCCCTGGCCTCATGCTCACGGCCCATGTGATGGGGCAGCGAACCGCAACAGCCCGCCCCTTCCAGCGCCACCAGCTCGATGCCGCGCCGCGCCAGCACCCGGCCCACGGCGGAATCGATCTGCGGTGCCAAGGCGCCCTGCACGCAGCCCGGCATGATGGCGATGCGCTGCCTGACGACGTCCGGCTTGGGGAAGTGCAGCGGCTCGGGCCCTTGGGGACGGGCCATGAGACCCATCTTGGCCATGGCGCCCAGCCTTCCAGGCAGAAGGACGGCAATGGGGGCGCCGATCTTGGCCAGCAGCAGTCCGATGCGCACCAGCCTGGGACGCGTCATCACCGTGGCCAAGGCCCAGCGCATCAAGCGATCACCCAGCGGGCGCTTGTAATGGTCCTGGATGTGCGCGCGGGCCTGGTCCACCAGCCGCTGGTAATTGACGCTGGAGGGGCACGCCGTCTTGCAGTTCAGGCAGGACAGGCAGCGATCTATGTGATGCACCGCTTCGGCGCTGGGGGCACCGCCCTTTTCCAGCATGTCCTTCATCAGCACGATGCGTCCGCGCGGACTGTCGCGCTCGTCGCCCAGCACCACATAGGTGGGACAGGTGGCAGTGCAGATGCCGCAATGGACGCAGGAACGCACTGCCTTGGCGGCTGGACCAAGCTGCGGATCGGCAAGCTGCTCAGGGGTGAAGGCGTATTTCATCTTACAGACGGCCCGGGTTGAACAGCGACAACGGATCGAAGGCCGCCTTGACGCTGCGGTTCAGTGCCACCAAGGCGGGCGGCTGCGGCGCATAAAGACCGTGCGTGGCGCGGGTTTGCGCGTCGGCACGCAGCAGCATGGCCTGGCCGTTCGCGCCCGCCGCAATCTTGCGGATGCGGGCCGCGTCGGATGACGGTGCGGCCAGCCACAACAAGCCGCCGGCCAGATCACCCAGCCAGTATTTCGCGCCCAGTTCCCTGGCGACGCGCGGCGCATCGGACGGGGCGATCATCACTCGCCAGATGTCGCCGGGGGTACGCGCGAATTTTTCGCCATTGCCGATGGTGGGGAAGGGATCCTCGCCATCGAACCGCGTCACAGCGCTCCCCAGGAGCCCGTGCAGCAGGGCGATCTTTTCTTCCAGCGGCTGGCTGGCGCCTTCCAGGCGGATGAAGGCCGTGCCCTCTCCCGTACCGGGCGCGATATTGCCCGGCAGATAGGCCAGCCCCGCGGGCTCCAGCGCGCTTTGCGCGATCTTGCGCAAGGCGGCGAAACCAATTTCCGGCGACACATCCGGCAAGGCCAGGACCGCAAAATGGGTAGGGCGGGGATAGACCCGGAAGGTGAGTTCGGTCAGCACGACCAGCGTGCCATAGGCGCCGCAGACCAGCTTGGGCAGGTCGAAGCCGGTGACATTCTTCACCACCTTGCCGCCGGCGCGGAAAGACGCGCCCTGCCCGTTGACGCCATGAAAGCCCAATAGCGAATCCCGCGCGCCGCCATGGCGCAGGCGGCCAGAGCCCGACGCATCGCAGGACACCGCGCCGGCCAGCGTCGTCACGCCATTGCTGCCCAGAAGCTGCGACCAGTCGGCGGGATCGAAACCCAGACGCTGGTTTTTCGCCGCCAGCACGCTGACGATTTCGGCCAGCGGCGTGGAGGGCGCGGCGGTGAGTATCAGCTCTTCCGGCTCGTATTTCAGGATGCCCGACAGGCCCGAGACATCGAGCTGGGGAATACCGTCCAGCGGCCTGCCGACGCTGCGGCGGGTGCCGCCCGCCACGATCTCGAACGGCGACTTGTCGGCGCGCGCGGCGCGCACGAAGTCGACAATCCCGGCCTCGGTGGAAATCCCAGCCATCAGTAACGCGGCAGGTGCGGATGGGGCAATTGCGCCCCATGGACATGGATATGGCCCTGCTCGACACAGGCCGAAAGCGTCGGAAACACCTTGCCGGGATTGAACAAGCCCTGGGAATCAAAAGCGCATTTCACCCGGTGCTGCTGGTCCAGATCGGCTTCGCTGAACATCTCGGTCATCAGGTCACGCTTTTCGATGCCCACGCCATGCTCGCCCGACAGCACGCCGCCGACCTTGACGCACAGCCGCAATATGTCGGCGCCAAAGGCTTCGGCGCGCTCGAACTCGCCTTCCTTCATCACGTCGAAAATGATCAGGGGATGCAGGTTGCCGTCGCCGGCATGGAATACGTTGCAGAAACCCAGGCCGTATTGCTGCGAGAGCTTTTCCATCTCCTGCAGCACCTGCGGCAGGGCATGGCGGGGAATGGTGCCGTCCATGCAGATCATGTCCGGGGCCAGCCGCCCCATGGCGGCAAACGCCGCCTTGCGGCCCGACCAGATGCGGGCGCGCTGCTTTTCATCGGTGGCTTCGACCGACTTGCCGCCGCTCTCGGCGACGATGGCGACGATGCGCGACACGGCATGGGAGACATCGGCCTCCACGCCATCGGCGTCGATGATCAGGATGGCTTCGGCCCCGGCGGGATAGCCGGGCTGGTTGTAGGATTCGATCGCGGCGGCGGCGCGGCCATCCATGAACTCCATCGCCGCGGGCACCACGCCATCGGCGATGATGGCGGCAACGCAGGTGCCCGCCGCCTGGACGGTGTCGAACGACGCCATCAGGGTGCGGGTCACCGGCGCCTTGCGCAGGATCTTCACCACCACTTCGACCACGATGCCCAAGAGGCCTTCCGAGCCGGTGACCAGGCCCAGCAGGTCCAGTCCGCCCTGCGCGCCGCATTTGCCGCCCAGGGTGACGATCTCGCCGCCCGGCAACACGATGGTGACGCCCAGAAGGTTGTTGGTGGTCAGGCCGTATTTCAGACAGTGCAAGCCGCCGGAGTTCTCCGCGACATTGCCGCCGATGGTGCAGGCGATCTGGCTGGAGGGATCGGGCGCGTAATAGAAACCCTGGGCCTCCACCGCCTTGGTGATGTTGAGATTGGTGACGCCGGGCTCGACCGTGACGCAGCCATTTTCATAATCGATCTCGAGGATGCGCTTCATGCGCCCCATGCCGATCAGGATGCCGTCCTCGCGCGGCAGTGCGCCGCCGGACAAGGAAGTTCCGGCGCCGCGCGGCACGATGGGGATGCCCTCGGCCGCCGCGTATTTCAGGACTTCGCTGACCTGGTGACGGTCGGCTGGCAGGACGCAGACCAGCGGCATCTGGTGATAGGCGCTGAGCGCATCGGAATCGAAGGTGGAGAGGCCGGACTTGTCCGATACCACGCCGCCCGGAACGATAGCTTCCAGCGCCGCGACGATGTCCGCGCGGCGGGCGACAATCTTGGAATCGGTAACCGGAAGAAGCATGCGCGCCTATAACCCAACGCGGCGCAGTATGTCTTAGCCCTGGCGGGCTTTGAACCGCGGATTCTTCTTATTGATGACGTAGACGCGGCCCTTGCGGCGGATCACGCGGCAATCCTTGTCGCGCTTCTTGAGCGAACGGAGGGAATTGCGAACCTTCATGACACGCCTTTTTCAGCCAAAATGCGGCCCAAAGGCCGGGTTTCTCGAGAGGCGCGGAAACTATGCAAGCACCCCCACCCTGTCAACCCGCCCGGGTAGGGCAAAAAAGGCGGATTTCCGCCAAAAAGTTTCGAAAATTGGGTATAAGACGCCCATGACGCGCCTCTTTAGACCCCTGACCGGCCTGCAGCGGCTGGCGGCCCTTTGCGGGGCGCTGGTGGCTGTGGCCTGCGCCACCACCGCGCCCAAGCCCACGCCACCCCTCCCCCCGGTGGTTTCGATCCCGGTACAGCCGCCCCGGCCCACCTCCGGCAACGCCAAGTTCGATGCCTTCCTGGAAGGCGCCCGTACCACCGCGCTGGCCCAGGGCATCCGCGCCACTGTGTTCGACAGCGCCACGGCGGGCCTGGCACCGATTCCCGCCATCACCGCCGCCAATGCCAACCAGCCGGAATTTTCCCGCCCCGTCTGGGCCTATCTCGACAGCGCCGCCTCAAATCGCCGCGTCGCCGACGCCAAGATCATGCTGAGCCGCCATGGCGATGTTCTGGAACGGATCGCAAGCGCCAGCGGTGTGTCCAAGGAAATCCTGGTGGCGGTCTGGGGAATCGAGACCGACTATGGCGCGGCCAGGGGCAGCTACAACCTGTTCGCGGCCCTGGCGACACTGGCCTATGACGGCCCACGCACGTCCTTCGCCGTACCGGAATTCCACGCCGCGCTGCGCATCTATCAGGAGCAGCAATATCCGGTCAGCGAGATGATCTCGTCCTGGGCGGGCGCCTTCGGCCAGACCCAGTTCACGCCAACCACCTTCCTGAAATTCGCCAGCGACGGCGATGGCGACGGCCAGATCAATTTGTGGCGCAGCGCGCCGGACGCGCTGGCCTCGGCGGCAACCTTGCTGGCGCGGCAGGGTTGGAAGAACGGCCAGCCCTGGGGCTATGAAGTGCGGCTGCCTGCCAAGTTCGCCTATGAAGACGCCGACACCGATACGCAAAAGCCTGTCAGCGAATGGCGGGCGCGTGGCGTGCGCAACGCGAACGGCGACCTGCTGGCCGCGTCCGATGAGAGCGCCGCCATCTATCTGCCGGCGGGGGCGCGCGGACCCGCCTTCCTGCTGTTTTCCAATTTCGGCGTCATCCTGAAATACAACAACGCCGCCTCCTATGCCCTGGCGGTGGGATTGCTGGCCGACCGGATCAATGGCGGCGGGGTCATCAAGCGCGCCTGGCCGCGCGACGAGCGCCCCTTGTCACGCGACGAGCGCATGCGCTTCCAGACAGGCCTGGCGCGCGCCGGCTTTGATCCGGGCGAGCCCGATGGCGTGCTTGGACGGCGCACCCGCGCGGCGTTGCGCCAGTATCAGATAGCGCGCGGCATCACCGCGGACGGCTTCGCCACCGCCGCCTTGCTGGAGCGGCTGGATAAAGAAGTCGTGCGCTAGCGCATCTTCTTGAAGCGAATTTCGCTGGTGGCGCTGCGGCCATCGGCATCCACCACCGTCACCCGCGCCAGACCTTCTCCCTCGGGCGTGTACAGCGCGGGCGCGAAGCGACCAAAGCTGCCCAGCGGCGCGCCATTCACCAGCCAGGTCAAGGGCGCGCGCCCGCCATCCGCCTTGAACTGCAACGACGGGTCTTTGGCGGAGGCTTCGGGCAGCGGCACCACCGCGCCATTGGGCGGGAAGGCGATGGACGGCGGCGGCACCTGCACCATCTGCGGCGCGGCCGGCGCTTCCGACTGACGGCGAAAGTTGCGCAAGGCCGGCGGCAATTCGTCGGTGCCGCGCACCAGCAGCGCGCCCGCCGGCACCTTTGGTGCGGCGCGGCGGTCGGGCGGCAACTGGCCGAACATCTTGAGCAGAATAGGCGCGCCCGCCTCGCGCCCGACATGACCCGGACGCGGGGTGCCATCGGCACGGCCCACCCACACAGCAACCGTGTAATCATTGGAGAAGCCCACCGCCCAGGCATCGCGATAGCCATAGGAAGTGCCGGTCTTGAAACCGATGCTGCGCTTTCGCAAAAGCCCCTGCCCCATCGCCCAGCCATCCGGCAGCGCCACTCCATTCAGCACCTCGCGCAGGTAATAGGCCGCCACCGGCCCAAACAAACGGTGGGCAGGGCGATCGGGCGTGCCCTTGATGGTGCGCAGGCCCCGCGCGGTGCCGCCTTCGGCGATGCCCGCATAGAGCATCGCGACGTCGGACAGCGGAACACCCAGCCCGCCCAGTGCCACCGGCAGGCTGGGCGCGTCGCTGGTGGGAAAGGCCAAGCGCGCGCCGGCATTCTGCAATGACATGGTGAAGGCCAGCGGCCCGACCCGGTCCAGGATCATCACGGCGGGAATGTTCAGCGACATCTGCAGCGCATCGCGCGCCGTCACCGCCCCCAGATAGGTACCGTCGAAATCCTTGGGCGCGTAATCGCCGAAGTTGGTGGGCACATCCTCCATCCGGGTGGCGGGATGCAGCAGCAGATTGTCGAAGGCCAGGCCATAGATGAAGGGCTTGAGCGCGGATCCGGGCGAGCGATTGCGGGCGGCAAGATCGACCTGGCCGGCGCGGCCCCAATAATCGGTGCCGCCGACATAGGCGACGATGTCGCGTGACTTGTTCTCGACCACCACCAGCGCGACATCGGCGCCGTCGTCGAAATAGGCGCGTTCCTGTTTGGCGAGACGCTCGGCAGCGGCCTGGATGCCGGCGTCCAGCGTGGTCGTGATCCGGTTATTCCTGTGTTGCAACACCAGCCGCTGGGCCAGGTGCGGCGCGTTCAGCGGCATGGGCTGGCGGGCAAAAGGCACGCCGTCCTGCATCGCGACCTTCGCATCGCCCGCGCTGATCACGCCCACATCCACCATGCGGCGCAGCACCTTGTCGCGTCCCGCCTGCGCGGCGCGGGCATGGCGGTCGGGACGCTGGCGGGTGGGCGATTGCGGCAGCGCCACCAGGAGCGCCGCCTGCCCCAGATCCAGCGCCGCCGGTTCCTTGCCGAAATAGGATAACGATGCGGCGCGCACCCCTTCCAGGTTGCCGCCCATCGGCGCCAAGGCCAGATAGAGCGCGAGGATTTCATCCTTGCTGTAGCGAGCCTCGAGCTGCACGGCGCGGACGATCTGGAAAAACTTGTACGGCAGGGAATGCGGATTGGGCTCGAGCAGCCGCGCCACCTGCATGGTCAGGGTGGAGCCGCCCGACACGACATGGCCGGCCTGGACAAGCTGCCAGGCGGCGCGCAGCAGCGCCGACGGGTCCACGCCGCCATGATGATCGAAGCGCTTGTCTTCATAGGCGCGCAGCATGGCGAGATAGCGCGCCCCCACCTGGTCGGGCCTGGTCTTGATCCGCCAGGCGCCGTCCTTGCTGAGAAAGGCGCGCAGCAAGGTGCCGTCACGCGCCGTCACTTCCGGCGACAGCGTGATGGCGCGGGTCATGTCGGGCGGATTGGCGCGATCGGCCGCCGCCAGCGCGCACAGGCACCCGAAGGCGCCAAAACCGCCAACGATGAGGCGATGGCGCCAGCGGTTCACGGATTGACGTTCAGCTGTCCCACCGAGGTCCGCGCCCGGATGGCGGGGGCATACATGTCCTCGGCATGGGCGGCGGGCAGCGCGAAGCGTCCCACCGACACGGCGCGGGCGATATAGGCGATGCGGAAGGTCGGGGTCGGTTCCGGCGTCCTGCGATTGGCGGGGCGATAGCGCTCGCCGATATCAAAGGCGGCGATATAGCGGTCGTCGCGCGCCGTCTGGCGGCTGGTATCGGTCAATCCGCCCAGGAAGGCATAAGCCTTGGCGTCTTCGCCCACTAGCGGCTGCTCGATCTCCAGCCCCGCGGGCAGCAGGTCGATCACGCCCATCTGGCGATAGATGCCATTGGGCATCTGGCCGGTGATCTGGATGATCACGCGGTCATTCTGGCGCAAGCTGCCGACATCTGCCGGCGAACCCGACATGGTCCAGATGCTTTTGCTGAGCGACAGGCCATTGGCCATCGCCGGCAGGGTCGCATTGGGCGTGCCGGTGACGGCAGTGGAGCGCCAGACCGTTCCGCTGCCACGATTGGCGAAGGTGACGCCGGCGTCGAGCTGCGCCAGGGTCGGGGTCAGCCGTACCGCGCCGGCGCGCGGGGCGGCGGGCGTACCATTGACGGTGACGTTCAGCGGCAGCTTCTGGCGGGTCAGAGCATGGGCGGCGCGCAGCATCCAGCCCTTTTCCTGGGTGGTGGTGTCTTCGATCTTGCTGCTCAGCGTCCTGGTCTTGTCGAGGAACTGCGGCACCAGGTCGGCCTTGCCATTCTCCGCCGCCAGCGCCAGCGCGCCGGACAGATCGCGCAGCAGCGAGCCATAGACATCATGCGGATAGCTCGCCGGATTGGCACTGGCAATCAGGTCACGCGCCTTGCGGAAGCCAACCTCGGCGCGGGAGCGGTCGCCCACCTGGGCTGCCGCAGCGCCCGTCAGCGCCGCCGCCAGGGCCGAGCGCATCGCCACCACCTTGGTGTCGCTGAAGTAACGCAGGTCAGAGACATTGGCCTGACCCTGCTGGGCCAGAACATAGAAGGCATAGGCGCGTGTGAGTTCATCGCTGCCTTCGGAGGCGCCCGAGGTCTTCAGCCAGTTGGTGCCCCGTGTCAGCGCGTCGTTGCCGACCACGTAATTGCGGGCCTTGGCCTGGTAGAGGAAATCCAGCGCATAGACGCTGAGGAACGCGTCGGCCTCGCTGCCCGGACCCCACATGCCGAAATTGCCGGCATAGTTTTGCATGTCCAGCACCTGGTCGATGGCCTGCTGGACGCGCGGGCGCAAGCCATTGTCGCGCGGCAGCCCGGCCAGATCGGCAACGTCGTTGAACAGCAACAGCGGCTGGGCGCGGCTGACGGTCTGTTCCAGGCAGCCATAGGGATACTTGTCCAGCCACTTCAGGAGGCCGGCAACATTGTTATAGCTGTGCGCGGCCGAGACGCTGATGGTTGCGCTGGCGGTGGACCCCACCAGGTCGGAAATGATGGCCCGGTTGGCGGTGTAGCTGCCATTCGCCGGAAGTGGCAGTTCCTCTTCGCGCGAAACATCCAGTTGCGAGGCCCGCACCTGGATCGGCCAGCCATGACTGACCTTGAAGCCCCCCGGCCCGGTCACGTCCAGGGTGATGTTGGCGATACCCAGCCCCGCGCCGCGCAGCTGCACCGGCAGCAGCACGCGCTGCTTGCGGTTCAGGCTCTGGGTCAGCACCGTCTGGCTGCCGGACGCCAGCGACACCGGCCCGCGGGTGCGGATGGTGGCGGTGTAGCTGCCTGCCGCGCCCTCGACATTGTCGAGGTTGAGCGCCGCGCCGATGGAATCGCCCGGCGCCAGGAAACGCGGAAGGACAAGGTCGGCCACGACGGGATCGCGCACGATCAGCATGCGGTCGGCATGGCCCAGCTTGTCGGCGCTCCAGGCCACCGCCATCAGCCGCAGGCTGCCGTTAAAGTCGGGGATATCGAGCGCGATGTTGGCGGTGCCGTTGGCGTTCAGCTTCACGATGCCCGAGAACAGCGCCACCGTACGCTGCGGCACCACCGACAGGCTGCGCCCGCCAAAACCGTCGCCGCCTTCGCGCATCGCGCCCACCGCGCCGCGTTCGGCACGGATCAGCCGGCCGTAATCATCGCGCATCAGCACGCCAAGCCGCCGCTTGCCGAAATAATGGCTGACCGGATCGGGCGATTTGAAATCGGTAAGCTGCAGAATACCCTCGTCCACCGCCGCCAGCGTGACAAAGGCTTCCTCATTCCCCAGGCCCTTGATGGTCAGCGGCAGGGTCATCTTCTGGCGCGGCCGGATATTCTCGCTCCCGCCAATGGCGATGGAGAGGGTGCGGGGCGCATTGTCGACGCCCAGCCAGGCCAGGCCGATGCTACGCACCGGCTCGCGGCCTTTCACATTCGCCAACGGACGGTAAGCGGTCACCAGCACATAGGCGCCCGCGCCCCATTCGGCGGAGACCGGGATATCGACGGTGGTGCCGCCCGCCGGCGTATCGATCAGCCGGGACGAGAAGACGCGGTCGCCTGCCACCACCACCAGCGCCTTGCCGCTGGCGTCGGGCTTGATGCGCACACGCGCCACCGAGCCCGGCGCATAGGATGGCTTGTCGGCGGCAACGGGAATGCGGTCGGGCCGGTCGCCGGCGCTCGAGGCCGACCATCCGGAATAAAAGCGCACGGAAGAGGCCGCGCCGGATTTGGGATCGCTGATGGTCAGGCGATAGGTGCCATAGGGCAGCGCCTGTTCCAGCCGCGCGGACGCATTGCCCGCAATACTCATGCCGCCGCTGGTGATCAGCCGGTCACGGGTGGTGGGCTGGTAGCGCCATTCGCCGTTGGTCTGGAACCATTGATAGTTGGTGTCTTCCCGCACCCAGGAGAAAGTCAGGCCGGACAGCGCGATGCGCTTGCCCTCCGCATCCAGCGCAACCACCTCGAACCCGGCGCGGGCATTTTCCGGCACCGATCCCCCTTCGAACACCGGGCGGATGCCGATGGCGACGTCGTGGGTGCGGATGGGAATCTCGATGGAGCGGTCGGTGGTGCGCCCGCCCGGCTCGTGAATCGAAATGCGCACTGACGCTTTCAACGGAAGCGTGGTGTCGGCCAGCGCCCCGGTATTGCCGGTGATGGTGGTGATGCCCGCCGCGTCGGTGTTCGGCACCGTCAGGCTGACCTTGGTTTCCGCGAAAGTGTCGTCCACCCGACCGAACTGGAAGGTGCGGAACTGCGGATAGGGATTGCTGTCGGCGCTGATGGTGGCTTCACCATCGCCGCCAAGGTTCGAAGCCGGCGCGCCATAGAGGAACTGGCTGTCGGCCCGCACGCGGAAATCACCGCCCGGCCTGATGCTCTTGTCCAGCGCGCTCAGCGTCACCTTCAGGCGCTGGGGCACGAAATCGGCGACGTCGAACTGCACCCGTCCCACGGCAGGCGCCTTGGGATCGATGTAAGCAGCGATCTGCCAGCGACCATGCGGTGCGCTTTGCGACAGCGGCAGGGTCCATGGGGCGCTGCCGGCGGCCAGTTTGTCGCCGGCGACCGTGATGCGGCCCACTTCCAGCCCGTCGGGGCGCTGGGCCACCAGCGTCAGCGGCGCGGTGACGGCGGCGCCGATGCGGTCGCGCAGCATCGCCGTCGCATAGACCGTCTCGCCGGGACGATAGATGCCGCGCTCGGTATAGAGATAGGCATCCACCGGCCCGGGCGAGGCCCGCCCGCCGACGCCGCGATCGGTGAGATCGAAGGCCGAACGGCGCAGGTCGAGGAAGCTGAAATCGCCTTCGCGGCCATAGGCCATCACCATCACCGGCTCGTCGCCGCCGGTGGCGCGCAACAACCCGGAATCGAAGTCGGCGCGACCATTGCCGTCGGTGGTAACGGAGGCGAGCTGGTTGTTGTTGCGCGCGATCAGGGTCATGCGCACGCCCGATATCGGCGTGGCGCGGTTGTAGGAACGGGCGAAGACGCTGAGGCCCGAGCCCGACGCGACGTTGGCGCTGGTGAAGCTGGTGAGGGCGATGTCGGAATCCACCACCCACTGCATCGCCAGCTGTTCGCCGGAATATTCGTTCTCGTCGGCGGGCTTCTTGGCGCCATCCTGGGCGATCAGCACATAGGCGCCGGGCTTGCGGCTCTTTAAGAGATCGCGGATCGGGATCAGCGTCACCACGCTGTCATTCTTCACATTATCCACGGCCATGCTGCCCTGCCACACCAGGGCGCCCTGATTGTTCTCGAGCTGCTTGCTGTCCCAGGAATAGAGCGTGGTCTGGTCCACCAGCCCGGTTTCGATCTGTGAGAGCAGGCGGTCGCCGACGCGGATGATCTTCACCGCCAGCCGGTCGATATTGACGGTGGTGACCGGCACGCCCGCCAGATTGTCACGCGGCAGGATGATGCCGCCGGAGAAACGCACCAGCGAAGGCTTGTCGCGCAATTCGACCGGCACGGTTTCTTCCGAGGCCAGCCTTTCGCCGCTGGCGGCCGGAAAGCCCGGCTTGAGCGTGACATTGTAGGTCTTGTCGAACGACAGGCCCGACAGGCACAGCCGCGTATCCACCACGCGGCTGGCGATGCGCACGACGGGATCGAGGGTGAGATAATCCTCGTACCGGGTCTTGCCGCTGGCATCCAGGGTACGGGTGAAAACCAGGCAGGCTTCGGGCTGCGCCCTGGAGACGTCGATGTCCAGGCGGCGGAAGGCGAAGTCGCGCGCCGCTTCGGGGCGCGACGATGTCATGGTGCTGGTGACGTTGCTGAGACCGCTGCGCAACCGGGCGAACATGCCGGCATCCGGATCGCCGCCGCGTGCCCCCAGCAGCCAGACCGCCGCCAGGACCATGACCAGAACGGCGGCGGCCGCGCCACCGGCCATGAGCAAAAGCCGCTGATTCTTGTTCATGCCATGGCCTTCAGATTCGCGCGGCCAAAGCCTAGCCCGGGCGACCCCGCGAATCGCGGTGGGGATGAAGACAAAGCGGTGGGTAGATTAGCGAGGGCAGTCCACCCGGGGCGTCTTGCCGCTGCCGGCGTCGGCGAAGCGGCATTGCCGCGTCGGACGGCCCTGCGAATCATACAGATCGATAGTCCAGCCGCCTTCAGCTTTGGTCATCATCAGGAAGCCGAAGCCGTCGACCGACAGGCCGTCCAGCACCCGGACACGGGAATCGCCCATGAAGACGGCGCCCCACAGATTTTGCGGCGTGAGATGCAGGTTGTCGCCGCCATGGCCGGCCACGATCTGGGGCGGCACGTCCTTGTCGTAATTAAGCGACTCAAAAGAATGGATGTGCCCTGACAATTGCAGCTCGACCGTGCCGGGGATCAGCTTGCCGCCCGCTGCCGCTGCTGTTGCGGCCGCGATCAAAGTGCGGTTGCCGCCGGCGGGAATGCCCAAGGGCCCGGTGATCGCCGCCCAGATCGGGCGGTGATGCACAAACCAGACGGGCGCGGGAATGTTGGCCAGGCCCGCAATCTCGGAAGTGTAGGCCGGCAGGTCGGTCCGGTTGACCGAGGTTTCCGGCGCGCTGGCATCGTCCATCACCGCCAACCGCGCCGCACCGATATCGAGCGTATAGAGCGGTTCGTGCGGCACGCAGGCGGGCGAGAAGGCAAAGGCCGACAGCGCCCGCTGCCAGCCTTGCCAGGCGCGGTTGCAGTCCTCGTGGTTGCCGCGCACCAGCAGCATGGGCGCTGCGGACAAGAGCGGCGCGGCGGGGGTGAAGAAATCCGCCTGCCAGGTCGGCCAGTTGTCGCCGAAGGGCGAACCGGCGCAGCCGGCGAAGGAAGGCGGGCAGGCATTCTCGCGATAGTGATAGTCGCCCACATGTATCACCAGGTCGGGCTTCAGCCTGGCGGCCGCCGCCGCCAGCGTGGCGAAGGGCCATTGCATGGGATCGTTGCAAGCCTGCAGCGCCGCGCCCTGGATACGGCAGCCGGTATCGCCCAGCACCAGGATACGCTCGGGCCTTGCCACCGGCAGGGGCAGCGCCTGTCCGGCGATGCCGGCGGTGCGCGTCCCCGCCGCAATCGGTGCCGCGCAAACCAGCGGGAAGTTTTCGTCGGCGGCGGCGCGCGGGGTCATCGCCACCTCGCCGGTATCGGTATTGAGCGTGGGACAGGTGGCGGCAACGGTTGCGATGCGCGCCTCATAACCGCTGGCGGTGGCTTGCACCCAGATGGGTTCGGCCCGGGCCGAGGTCGCGGCAAAGATCAGGACAACAGGCGCCAGCCATTTCATGGCGGCGAGCCTAGACGCGCGGCCTCACCTAAAAAAGACGCTTCAATGTCACTTTCCACATGCGCCCCAGTCCCGGCAGGGCGCCGAGATTGGCATAGGTGTCGGCATTGGGAGTGAAATAGCGGGCATCGGCCAGGTTGTTCACGTTCAGATTGGCTTCCCACACATCCCATTGCGCGAAGGCCGAGGCGTTCACCGTGACATAGGAGGGGTAGATGATCGGGCCCGGCACGGTCTGCTGCGTCTTGCCGACATAGGTGCCGCCCAGGCTGGCGCCCCAAACGCCCCATGCTTGTGGATCGCTGGTGTAGGTCACATAGGGACTGATCACGGCATGGGGCAGCAGCGTGTCTTCGTAATCGCCGCCCTTGTCCGGCAGGGTGGAGAAATCGAACACCATGTAGCCGCCGCCGAAGCCGTCCTGCGGCGCGATTCCGAAACTGCGCGCCGGCAGATAGGCGAAGCTGCGGTCCGGGCCCTTGATGGTGGTGTGCTGCTGGCTGGCGGCCAGGGTCAGGCTGACATTGGCGCTGACGACATAGCGCAATTCCAGTTCCGCGCCCTTGGCGCGGGTGCCCACGACATTGACCACGCCGCCGCCCTGCTGCAGCCGGGTGCGGTTCTGGACATACCAGTCCAGGCTGCCCTGCAGGCGATCGTCCAGCAGGCTGAACTTCACACCGACTTCGTTGAGGAAGGAGTTCGACAACCAGCCGCGATTGGCCAGAAGACTGGTCGAGACCTGGCTGGCCTGGCCGATTTCGACCGCCGAATTCTTGGCGGTGGTGACATAGGGCACCAGGCCCCAGGGCGTGGTGTAGGCCAGGCTGGCCGAATAGGTGAAGCGCCCGGCATTGCCGCGCCCCTGCGGCGGTGCATAAGCCAGCACGCCGGAATCGGTCGAGCGCACGTTGTAGGCGTCATAACGCCCGCCCAGCGTCAGGTCGAAATTGTTCCAGACGGCGTTGCTGGTGATGAAGGCGCCGCTATTGCTGGTGTTGGTGTGGACATTGTTCTCCCACCCCAGCCCGACGCTGCCCGGCGGATCGCTGTTGAACGGCGAGTCGATAATGTCATTGGCGCTGGCGCCCTGGCTGATATCGCGTCGGTCCAGGGCGATGACGCCGCTGTTGAAACTCTCGCGCCCGATGGCGTGAACATAGCGGTAGGACAGGCCCGCCACGGTCTGGGTTTTGACCGCGCCGAAATCACGCGCCCAGTCATAGCGCAAGCGCGCCTCGCCGATCTGGGTGCGATAGGAACCGGGAAAGCCGTAGGAAACGAAACGGTCATTGGCCAGCGTGTCGCCGAACAGTTGCAGCCGCAGCGTTCCGTCGCCCAGCGGGCGCGCCGCTTCCAGCAGCGCGGTGTGGGTGTTGGTGCTGGAGAAATCCACGTTCCTGGCGATATAGACCGTGCGCGGGTCGAGCTGGGTGGTGCCGAAGCCCGCATCCAGCCGGTGCGGCGCATCGGTGCAACCGACACAGGCCAGCGCCTTGAAGTTTGGGTCGAAGAAATAGGGATTACCGCCCAGTTCGTTGAGGGTGAGGCGGCCATTGCCGTCGGCATCGGTCAGCGATGTGTCGCGGCCGGTGATGTAGGTACCGTTGTCGATCAGGTTTTGCGTCAGCCGGTTCCAGCCCGGGGTCTGCACCTGGCCATTGGAATGGAAAAACATGTAATCCGCCGACAGCCGCCAGTCGCCCGCATTCAGCGTGCCGGACAGTTCCAGCAACTGATGGCTGGGATGCAGGCCCCGATAGAAGCTGTAGGAGTCATCGATCTCACCATAGGCATGGAGGCCGCCGGAAGCGTCCCCCAGCGTGACCGGCGCGTTGATCTGTCCGGTGAGCGTGCGCTTGGAATAGCTGCCATAGCTGACGCTGACTTCGCCGCCAAAGGCGTCATTGGCGCCCGCCGTCTTGGGCAGGAAGTTGACCAGCCCGCCCACCTTGCCCGCGCCATAAACCGGCGATGGCGGACCGCGCAGGATCTCGAGACCCGCCGCATTGGCCAGCGGCGTGGAATAGGTGCCGCGATTTTCCGACCTCTTGAAACCGCGGAAGTAATTTTCCGCCAGCGTGCCGCGCAGGGATACCGAGCCTTCGACGCCGTAGAAGCTGGCGGTGTAGGCGCTGGGCGTGATGGCGGTGAGATCGTCCAGGCCTTCCACGCCATAGCGCGCGATGGTGGTGTCGCTGATCAGGGTGACGGCGCGCGGGGTCTGCAGCAGCGGCTTGTCGAGGCCAAAGGCGGCGCTGTTGGCGCCGGCCTGCAGCAGCCGCACGACGTCCTCCGTCACGGTGACGGACTCGATGTCCTGCGCGGGGGCGGGCGGCGCCCAGCAGGCGGCTGCCAGCAGGGCCAGGCTAAGGGTGAGGCGGGTGTTCATCTGAAAATGTCATGTAACATTTTACAGAGATTGACCAGCGTGACCGGCGGTCGCAGAATTATCTGGCTGATTTAATTGCTATTTTTCCCAGGCTTGGGCGAATTCACAGGCGGTGCCCAGGATCGCCCCGCTCATTTGCAGCGCCTTGAGCGCGCCGTCGTGCAGGCTGGCTTCGTAGGCGGCGCAGGCATCGGAGGCGATGAAAATATGGAAATCGCGCTCGAACGCGTCCCAGGCCGAGGACGCCACGCAGCATTCGGTGGTCAGTCCCGCCAGCACCAGCGTGTCGATTTTCTGGGCGTGCAGCTGTTCGGCCAGGCCGGTGCGGGCAAAGGCGCTGAAATGGGTTTTGGAAATCACCACATCGCCGGGCATCGGCTGCGGCCTGATAAATTCCGCGCCATGGGTGCCCTGGACGCAGAGATCGGGTTCGTCCTTGTCGTGCCGCGCCTTGGCCTCGCGCGCGATCGCGTTCTCAGTCCCGGGTTGGTTCAGCAGCCGGACAAACACGATGCGAACCCCTGCCCCCCGCGCCGCCGCCGCCAGTGCTTCCGCCCGGGCCGCTGCCGCCTGGGCCGGTTTCACATCGGCGCCGCGCTTGGCCATCTCGCCCTCCGGGGCGCCGAAATCGACCTGGATGTCGATCAGCACCAGCGCGGTACGATGGGGCGCGACCCAGTCGGGTTTCAGGGTTGGATCTCTGTCGGTCATGCAAAGGCCCTGCGCAGGCTGGGAAGAATGTCACGCCCGGTAACGCGCAAACCGTTCTGATAGTCGTCGAAGATGAACATCAGCCCGTCTATCTCGCAGTCGCGCAGGAACTTTTCGATCTGGGAGGCGCAGGTGGCGGGCGACCCCACCACCGTCTGGGTCATGAAGGCATTTTTTGAACGCTCGGTCATGGCGTTGCCCGACAGGCCATAGCTTTCCAGCATGCCCCTGACCGCGCCCTCGTCCAGCCCCTCGCGATAGGTCTGCGCCCGCGCTTCGGCTTTGGCATCGGTCTCGGCCGTGATCACCGTCATCATGCAATAGGTCTTGATGGTCTTGCCCAAATCTTTGGCCAGAGCCTTGGCGCGCAGCGAAGCGGCGCGGGTTTCAGCCGCATCGGCGCCGCCGATGAAACAGCCGTCGCATTCGCGCACCGAGAACTCAAAGCCCCGCCTGGACATGCCGGCGCAAATCAAAAATGGCGGGTGGAGCGGCTTGGGCTCGCTGACGCAGTCCTGGAAATGGAAATGTTTGCCCTCAAAGCTGACGCTGGGCTCGGTCCACAGCCGCTTGACGATCCGGGTCCATTCCTCAGTCAGGTCATAGCGGGCGTCATGGGAAAGATTTTCATCCCAGGCATCCATCTGCTCGAACTCGCCGCGATAGGCGCCCGCCACGATATTCAGGCCGGCGCGGCCGCCGGAGATGTGATCCAGCGTGGCGATCATCTTCGCCGCCACCGCCGGATTGTGCAGGATGGCGTGCAGCGTCGCCCAGATTTTCACCTTGCTGGTGACCGCGGCGATGCCCGCCATCATGGTGACCGCTTCCAGCGAGGTGCCCCAATGGGAGGTGTCGCCGCCGAAGCCGCGCCACTTGCCCATCGCCATCACGAAATCGAAGTCTTCAGATTCCGCCAGAAGCGCTGCATCGCGATTCTGCTGCCAGCCGCCGTCCAGCAACGGCGTGGTGCGGCTGACAATCCACCCGCCATTTGCTACCGGGAGGAAGACGCCGAACTCCTTCATGCCGCCCTCTTGTGCGGCGGGCGCATCATCACCACCGCCAGCGTGACCAGCCCGGTCAGCAGCACCAGTGCGATAAAGAAGGGCACAAAGCCGCCGGTCTGGTCGCGGGTGAAGCCGGCCAGCGCCGGCGCCACCGCGCCCACGGTCGAGATCAGGTTCACGGTGGCGAACAGTTCGAGATAGGGACGACGACCAAAATAATCCAGCAGCAGGATGGTGGAGGCAAAGAAGGTCAGGCCATAGCCGATGCCCACGCCGGTGGCATAGACCAGCATCATCGGCATGTCGCGGGCCACGCCCAGCGCGAGGAGGCCGACCATCAGCGAGCCCAGCCCGATGGCCAGCAGCAGCCGGGCGCTGACAAAGCGGATCAGGATGCCGCCGGCCAGCCGCGCGCCCGCATTGAGCAGCGCTTCCAGGCTCATCATGCTGCCCGCCGTCACCGCCGCCACGCCCACCTGCGTCAGATGCGCCACCGAAACCGAATTGGCGGTGATGCCGCAGATCAAAAAGGCGCTGTAGGCGGCGGCCAGAATCCAGAATTGCGGCGTCTGCAATGCGGCGCGCAGGTCCCAGCTTTCGGTGGAAATGTCCGGATCGGCCTCTTCGGCGCGCGCCACATCGGTCCGGCCGTCCACCAGCAGCGCCGCGATGATGCCCGTCAGCACCACCAGGATGCCGGCCACCAGCCAATAGCTGCGCCAGTGCCCGGTCACGCCCATCACCGCGAAATAGAGCAGCGGCCCGGCAACCCCGCCCAGCCCGCCCAGCGTGAAATAGAGTCCGAAGGCAAAGGATGGCCGTGCGAACAGGCGCGACAGCAGATAGGTGCCCGGCACGGTCGCCAGCAGCGTAAAGCCCAGGCCGGCCAGGGACGCGCCGATGAAATAGGTGATCACGCTGTGCGCCTGCGCGAAGCACAGAAACGCCACCGCCATCACGCCGGAGCCCGCCAGAAGACAGGCGCGTACGCCAAAGCGGCGGATCAGGACCGCCGGCACCGTGCTGGTGATGCCGCAAAAGATCGCCAGCAGTCCGAAGCCGGTACCCGCCTCGGTCCAGGTCCATTTGAGTTCTTCCACCATCGCGGGCAGCACCACGCCCAGGCTGGTGAAGGTCGCGGCGGTGATCACGAAGAACAGTGCGCTCATCAGCGCCAGCGTCAGCCAGGCCCGGTTCATCTGCCTTCCCCCACTTAGCGCCCTTCTAACGTCCGCTTCATTTCGGCGGGAAAATCGCCCAGGACCTTGAGCATCTCGGCGCGGGCGCGCGCCACGTCGCGGCTGGCGATGGCGTCGGCCAAGGCGCGATGCTCGTTCAGCGCGGTATAGCTGTCATCGTTGGTGGGGCCTTTCATGGCGTAAAGCCAGTAGCGCGCGGTCTGGTGGTGCAGGGTCACCACCATCTTGGCCAGGGCGCGGTTGCCGCTGGCGGCGGCCACGGCGACATGGAATGCCTCGTCCATCGCGGCCAGCGCGGCGGAGTCATTGTCGGCCACGGCCTGTTCGCCGTCCGCGAGCGTGGCGCGGATGGCGGCGATCTGCGCCTCGCTGGCATGGGCGGCGGCCAGCCCGGCACATTGGACCTCGATCAGGCAGCGCGCTTCAAAGGCTTCGCGCGCGCCCATCAAGTCGAGCGGCGCCACCGAGGTGCCGACACGGGCGCGGCGCACCACCAGTCCTTCCAGCGCCAGGCGCGCCAGCGCTTCGCGGATACCGGCCAGCCCGCCGCCATAACGCTTGGCCAGCGCGTTCTCGTCGAGCTGCTCGCCCGGGGCCAGCGTACCGATGATGATGTCGACCAGCAGACGCTGGTAGAGGCGCGACTTCAAAAGCCGCGGCGACCACTCGTCCAGCCTTCCGGCGTCTGTATCGCGAGGACCAGCCATTGCCTGCCTTTCCGGGCAGGACAATGGTTCCGCGAGCCCCGCTTTGGCAAGCCCGGTCCTGGCAAGCCCTAGACGAAATTGATCTCGAAAACATAGCCGGCGGAGGGGCTGCCGGTGCCCTCAAAGCCGGGCGGGCCGACGCCCGCGTCGCAGGAAATCAGCTTGCCATTGTACATGTCCAGGCCATGCGCATCGGCGGAGCCCTGCGAGAATTCCGCGGTTTCCAGCAGTTGGCCGGTTGTGGCGTCGTATTTGACCAACCCCACGGTGGTGGTGTGCTTCAGCTTGCCGTCGGGCTGAGGGATGAAGCGGTTGATCTCGGACGTGCCGGTGATCATCCACATGGCGCCGCCGGGATGGCTGTTGTCCCAGGCCGAACCATGCCAGCGCGCCGCCGCGAAAGGGATCATGAATTCCGGCGTCCAGCTCTTGGGATCGACGCGCACGATACCGCGCAAACGGTTGGAGACGATCCAGAGCTTGCCATTGTGCCAGGTCAGGCCATGGCAGCCACCACCGCCCAGGGGGATCGGGCGATGCGACAGGGTCTTGCCGTTCATGTCGACTTCATAGATGCCGTTCGGCCCGCCATTGGCGCCCATCCACAAATGGCCGTTGCCCACCGCGAAGCCCGAGGTGTTGTAACTGTCGGTCATCACCGTCTTGAGCTTGTTGCCCTTCCAGTCGAACAGCCAGGCGGCTTCCTGTTCATGCTTGCCGCTCTGGCCGTAGCCGGCGGCTTTCTGCTCGGCGACCCACACCCCTTCGGGCACCACGGCGACGCCGTTGGGATAACCGGTCGGCACCTTGAACAGGTTTCTGGTTGTCACTTTGCGATGCGGAATCTTGCGCGGCGGCGGCGGCGCCACCGCGCCCAGGTCTTTGCCTTTGGGTGCGGCCTGGGCCAGCGCATGGCTGATGCCGGCGGCGGTCAGTCCAAGCCCGGCGAGAAATTCCCGTTTGCGCAAATTCATCAAAGCCTCCCAGCTGTTCTTGTTGCCGCCAGCATGGCGCAAAGCAGGGATGGGCAAAAGCAAAAACGCCCGCCGGTTCCCCGGCGGGCGTTTTTTCGCTCGTGACAGTTTGTCGTCAGCTCGGCAGCGCGAAGGCTACCAGCTGATCGGCCAAACGGGGCGTCAGGATGCCGTTGCCGCCGACGGCGAACACCACATACTGCTTGCCCTTGTAGGTATAGACCGCCGGCTGCGACACCGCCGGGGCATCCACGATGTGCTTCCACAGCACATCGCCGCTCTTCAGGTCGATGGCGCGCACGCGGCTGTCCATCGAGGCGCCGATGAAGATCAGCCCCGACTTGGTGATGACCGGCGCGCCGATGGTGATCGAGCCCCAGCTTTCCGGCATGTAGAAGCCCCACTTCTGGACCTGGCCGAAGGGCTTCTTCCAGAGCTGCTTGCCGGTGTTCATGTCATAGCTGTGCAGCGTGCCGTAAGGCGGCTGCCAGCAGGGCATGCCCCACATGTTGAGGAAGTTCTCCAGCTTGAAGCCGTAGGCCGAACCTTCCTGGGCGGAATAGCCGCCAGGTCCGCGGGCATCCTTGCCATAGAGCTTGTCGGCTTCAGCACGCGGCACCAGCGTGTAGATCTGCGGCACCATGTTGGAATTGACCACATAGGTGTTGGTGGTGGGATCAACCGCACCGCCGCCCCATTCCACCCCGCCCAGCGTCGCCGGCCAGGAGATCGAGCCGCGGATCGACGGCGGCGTGTAGCGGCCCTCGTCGCGCAGGCGCGCCTTCCAGCGGCTGCACTCGCCGAAGCTGACAAAGTCGGCGAACTTGGAAACCGGCGGCGTGGTGTCCGGAATGGTTGGCTCGGGATAGGGCACATAGGGCTGGGTCTTGGCCGCAACCTCGCCCGGGACGTCGGAAGCCGGATAAGGACGTTCCTCGATCGGCCAGACCGGCTCGCCGGTATTGCGATTGAGGACGAAGTGATAGCCCATCTTGGTCGCCTGGATCAGCGCCGGGATGACCTGCCCGTCCTTCTTGATGTCCAGCAGGGTCGGCGCCGAATTGGTGTCCACGTCCCAGATGTCGTGATGCACCAGCTGGCGGCTCCACACCACTTCGCCGGTTTCCGCCTTCACTGCGACGGTGGCGGTGGCGTAAGGCATCTCCTTGAGACGGTCGCCGCCATAATAGTTCGGGCTGGGCGAGGAGGTCGGCAGGAACGCGAGGCCCGTTTCCGGATCGACCGAGATCCCGGCCCAGACGTTGGCGGTGCCGGTCTGGTTTTCCATGTCCGGCGGGATGATGTTGAAGGTCCATTTCAGGGCGCCGGTGCGCGCGTCGATGCCGAATACCGTGCCGGGATTTTCGGTCTTGTAGACCCAGTCCAGGCCGGCCCAGCCCAGGATCAGCGTGTCTTTATAGACGGCCGGCGGCTGGATCAGGCCCAGCTTGAACTTCTTGTTCTTGGTGGCCCAGGCATCGACATTGACGACGCCGTTATTGCCGAAGCCGGCGCAGCGCTTGCCGGTATCGGCATCCACGCCATGCAGCTCGCCATTCTGGGTGCCGACATAGACCATTTTCTGGCAGGGCTGGCCGCCTTCCGGCAGCGCGGCCGCCCAATAGGCGACGCCGCGACTCTTCAGGCCCTGACCTTGCGGCGGACCGTCAGCGCCGCCGGCGGCATAGACCCATTTGGTCTTGCCGGTGTCCGGCTCGACCGCGAAAATGCGATACCAGGGCGTGCCGACATAGACCGTATTGTTGACGAACAGGGGCGTGGCGCCCCAGGTGGTGGAACGCGCGCCGCTAGACACGTCGCCGGTATGGATGCTCCAGGCGCGCTTGAGGTTCTTCACATTGTCGGGCGTGATCTGGGTGGCGGTGGAATATTTCTGGGCCTGCTGGTTGCCGCCAAAGGCATCCCAGACCTGGTCGGAGCCACCGGCCATCATCATCATAGAATTCTGCGCCGTCGCGCCGAAGGGCGACAGATAGACGGCGGCGGCGGCAACAGCGCCCAGCGCGACCAGGGCCGCGGTTTTGATATTAGTCTTCATCTTCGACCTCATCCGTCTCGACGCTGCGCTCGGCGGCGTTGCTGACCACGTTGATAACCCAGCCAACCAGGGCCAGCGCCTGCGCCGCCATGATGACGGGGCTTTCCAGGAAATAGCCGGCAACCGAGGAGCCGATAATGTCCAGCAGGATGGATATGACCAGGAAGGTCTGCAGCAGCGAACCGCGGCCGGGCATTCTGGCCATGACCAGCGCGGCCAGGAACATCAGCACCGCCGCGCCCGCCACCAGGATCACGCCGCCGCTGCCGATCAGGCCGGTCTCGGGGGTGTAATAGTCATAGACGCAGATGCCGATCGTGATCAGCGATGCCAATACGATCAGCCACGCGCCTCGCGTGGAATATGGTTGAGTCAACGTCCCCTCCCCAAAGCTTGTCGGTATTTGGCCGCGATCCTAGCGGGGGTTCCCGCCGGACGCAAAACAAGACCGCCTTCGCACTAGCAGCAAACAAATGGGTTTTTGTCAGCCCGGTTGGGCCGAGTCGCGGCGCGCCCAGCGATAGATGGTTTGCGAATTGCGCCAGAAATATTTCTCCGCCTGCAGGCGCGGGCGGGTGGAGAAATAGTCCCGCATCAGCGCCAGCGCCTCGGGGATCGTTGCGGTGCCAACGCTGTTGGGCCAGTCGCTGCCGAACATCACACGGTCTTCGCCGAAGGCGGCCATGAGATGGTCCAGCCGTTCGCGCGGCGCCGTCACCGTAACGTTGTTGGCATCCTTGTGCATCACCTGCGACAGCTTGATGAAGAAATTGGGCCGCTGCGCCAGTTCGGCAATCAGGGAATTGTAAAGTGCCTGGGTTCCGGGCGTGGGCCCCAGCGAGGGCATGTGGTCCATCACCACTTTCAGATCCGGCGCCGCGTCCATGGCCAGCAGCGCGCCGCGCAACAGATCGAAGGAAGGATTGGCCATGTCGAGCGTCTGGCCGGTTGCCGCCAGCCGCCTCAACCCATCGGCCATGCCGGGCTTGAGAATCGGCTTGCCGCTTTCCATCGTCCAGACGCGGGCATAGCGGATGCCGCGCCACAGCGGATGCTTGGAGAACCGTTCCAGATAGGCCGGGAATTCCGGGTTCGATGGATCGAGGCTTCCCGCCACGCCCAGGAACAGCGGATCGGACTGGGCGCGTTCCAGAATCCACAGATTGTCCTCGATCCAGGGACTGGCCTCGACCACGATCGCACCAGTGATGCCGGTGCCGGCGATCTGCGGCCGATAGGTTTCCGGCAAGGCGATCTGGGGCGGCTGGCCCCTGGGGCCCGACCAGGGCACACCTTGCGGCCGGCGCGGGTCCAGCAGATGGACATGGGTGTCGATCACGGGGATGGCCTGGGTTGCCGATGCGGGCGCGATGCCCAAGCTCGCCGCCGTGCCTGCCAGGAATAGTCTGCGATTCATACGCCCCTCTTGGGGCGAAGCATAGCGCAAAGCAGCCCGTCACATCACATAGGCCGCCTCACATCACTTGCGCGGCTAGGGGTGATCGTGCGGCGCGGCTTTCTGCTTGTCTTTGGCTTTCTTCAGCGCCGCCTTTTCAACCTGCTTTTTCGATGCGGCCGCTGCCGCGGGCGGGCCGGCGACCTGCGATATCACCCGTTCGTCGGTACTGCCGGGCGCGGTGCCGGTCTTGGCGGACGCCGCGACCGTGACCAGTGACACCGCCGCGACCAGCACGAATATGGCAATGGGTTTCATGGTCGTCTCCTGTCTGTCTGATGGAAACAGCCCGGCCCGCCACTGGTTCCGGCCGCGGGAACTTCACGGACGCACCGGGCGTTGTGTCCTCAATAGAAAAAGGACTGCATCATGCGATCTGGTTGTCTCTGGCTCCTCGGCGTGCCGATCCCCATCATCATCCTGCTGTGGTTCCTGACGGGCAGCCCTTGATCGAACTCGTTCTGGGCTATGCGGCCGCGACACTCTCGACCATCAGTTTCGCGCCCCAGGCCTGGAAGGTCATCCGGTCGCGCAAGACGGGCGACATCTCGCTGGGCATGTATCTTCTGACGGTCGGTGCCTTCGCGCTGTGGCTGGCCTTCGGCATCCTCAAGCGCGAATGGCCGCTGGTCCTGTCCAACGGCATCTGCCTGATGCTGTCAGGTTTCATTCTGATGATGAAAATCCTGCCCGCTTCCAAGCGGAAGACGGTGGCCGCGACCCTGGGCGGAAAGCCTTAGGTCGAGATCGGCAGCTCGGGAACCATGCAGCCTTCGACATGGGCGGCCGGCGTCGGTTCCAGCTCGTTGGAGTAAGGCTCCTCGATCATGTCGTCGGTGCAGAGCACGCCTTCGGGCTCCGGTTCGGAGTCGTAAAAGGTCTGCATGTCCGCCTCCTGGGCCATGGCCGGAACGGAAGCGGTGGCGAAACAAGCCAGCAGGCAGCAAGCCGCGATGCGGGAAATTCGAGAAACGTCGACAGACATAAGCGCCCTCTACAGCAAGCCTTCCGTGAACACCCGCCCCCGGGTGCTCTTCGCAAGCGTTTCGTCCCCGCTATGACTATGCCGCTCACCTCCCGTCTTAGAAAGACCTAAATCGTCGCGGTAGCGCAGGAACTTTGGCGTAAAGGTTCCAGATGCAAAAAAGCCCGCCGTTTTGCGGCGGGCTTTGCGTTTCCAAGGTTAAATCTTGCCCTTGAGGAAGTTAAAACTGGCCTCGACCATCCCGAGCGGCGAGGGATCGTAAGGTTCCTCGATTTCCAGATAGGCTTTGGAAACCGCCGACTTGCGCGCCGCCGCCAGCAGCGCCGTCCAGTCGATCAGGCCGGTGCCAATGATGGCGCTGTCCATCTTGTTGTTGGTGTTGGGAATGCCATTGGGCTTGAGGTCCTTGATGTGAAGCGCGGTGAAGCGCTTGGGGTATTTGGTCAGATAGGCGGCCGGATCGGCGCCTGACGCCCGCACCCAGCCGATATCCATTTCGAAATTGACAAGCGAGGGATCGGTATAGGCCAGCAGCGTGTCGAAGGCCGGCACGCCGTCGATCGCCTTGAATTCGCGGCTGTGATTGTGAAAACCGAATGTCATGCCTTGCGCCTTGCACAGCGCGCCGATCTTGTTGAAGACGTCGGCATTGCGCTTCCAGTCGTCCAGCCCCGGACCTTCGGCCATTACCTTGGGGTCGATGGGATAGAGCGGCGAGGAACAGGTGACGTCCTTGATGCCGACCGCCTTGGCCTGGGCGATGGTCTGCTCGGGCGTGTCGCGCAGCGCCGGACCGCTGGCATGGATACTTTCCCAGACGAAACCCATGCTGTCGTAAAGCTTGCGCTGGTCCGCCGCGGGCTTTCCCGCCATGACCAGGTTGGCCTGCACCATGCGCAAACCGATCTGGTGCAGCTTCTTGAGCGTGCCTTCATAGTCCTTGGCCAGGTCGGCGCGCACCGTATAGAGCTGGATGCCGAGCTGGATCTTTTGGTTGGCCCAAGAAGGCGTGAAGGCAGGCAAGCTGCTGGCCGCGGCGAAGGCGGCGGCACCGGCAAGAAAGTTACGGCGGGTGGTCATGCAAGTCTCCCTGATCTGTTTTTAGCGGCGCGTTGTGTGGGTCTGGATGAATTCGACCTGGCGGGGATTGAGGGTTTCGACGGTGATGGAATCCCCGAAGATCAGGCGCTGCTCGCGCCGGGGATTGTAGCGGGGGATTTTCGCGTCCGCGGTCGAGGGATTGCCGGTCCTGGCGAAGGCCACCACCACATCCATCATCTGGTTCGTCAGCTTGTAGTCGTACGCCGACCAGTCGCGGGTTTTGCGGAACATGTTCAGCGCATCGATGGTGCCGAACCAGAATGGCAGGTCGGCATTGTGATAAGCGCCGGCGGTCTTCACATCCATGTCGGTGATCACCACGCCAGGGGGATAAGTGTGGGCGCGGTTGAACTGGGTCAGCCAGAGCGGCGCCTTGCCGGTGGCGGCATGGTCCTTCGCCCAGTCCCGCGCCACGATGCCGAAGCCGGAGATGCGGGCCACTTCCTGCGCCTGGCGCGCGGCCTCGGCATCGTTCGACGCCGGAAAGAGTTTCAGGAAGGTCGCCGCATCGGGGCCATACAGCTTGTCGGCAGCGCTTTTGTAATCGGCCAGGGTGCGGGCATCGGTGACCGGCGTCTTGGCGAAGATGTCATTGCCGGTGGAGGAAAACAGGATCGGCACGTCGGTCTGCTTGCCCGCCGCATATATCTTCTGCGGATGATCGGTCAGCAAATAACCGTCCACCGTGGGACCGCTGAAGGTGATCTTGGCCTCGCGCGCGATATTCACGATTTGGTCGGCGGGAATGGTGCGCATATGGGCGACATCGCGGGCCTTCATCGCCTGCTGCAGCGCCACGCCCTTGTCCTCGGTCTGTTTCAGCACTTCCAGCGGCGGCGAGAAAGCGCCGTGATAGCCGCCTGACAGCGAGATCACCTTGGCGTAAAGCCCCTTGGCCAGCGGCGAGGATTGCAACACATCGACCGCCATCGCGCCGGCCGACTGGCCCAGCACCGTGACGTTGGCGGGATCGCCGCCAAAGGCCGCGATGTTGCGCTGAATCCATTTCAGGCCCGCGATCTGGTCCATCATGCCCCAGTTGCCCGACGCGTTATGGCCGGACGTCTTGGTCAGCTCGGGATGGGCCATGTTGCCCATGATGCCGACCCGGTAGCTGATGCCCATGTAGATCACGCCCTTTTTCGCGATCTCATGGCCACCATAAATGTCGAAGTTGATCGAGCCTTCCTGGAAGCCGCCGCCGTGAATCCACACCACCACCGGCAGCCTGGCGTCAGGCTTGGTATTGGGCGGCACCCAGATATTGGCGTAGAGGCAATCCTCGCTGGACCTCAGCTCGCCGAAATAATGGTTGAGCGTCGAGGCGCGCAGCGGGATGTAGCAGTTGGTGAGCTTGGTATCGGCGTTATAGATGCCGCTCCAGGGCTTGACCGGCATGGGTTCGTGCCAGCGCAGTTCGCGCACCGGCGGCGCGGCGAAGGGCACGCCCAGATAGGCCCGGATGCCGGTGTCCAGCAGCGTGCCCGACAGCTTGCCGCTTTCGATGGTGATGGGATCGGAAGGAATGGGATTCATCACCCCGGCCTGTGCAGCGCCCATCATCAGCGCGAGTGCAGTGCAGCAAACCAGTGACTTGAAACGTCCCATCAGTCCCTCCGAAATTTGGTCGCTGTTGTAGGGCAAAAGCCCCGTCCTTGCACGGGTCCCTGCGCGGTCCTAGGTTTGGAAAAATTCACGCCAAAGGGGAATGCGATGGGGTTGCGCGACGCTTTGCTTGCGGCGGTCCTGTGCTGCGCCGCGCTGGCCGGGGCGCAGGCCGCGACCGTGACCACCGCTGACGGTCCGGTCGAGGGTCAGCGCAGAAACAATGTCGAACATTTTCGGGGCCTGCCGTTCGCCGCCCCACCGGTGGGACCATTGCGCTGGATGCCGCCACAGCCAAACGCCAAATGGACGCAACCGCGCCAGGCCAGACGCTTCGGACCGACCTGCGCCCAGGTCACGACCCTGGGGCCCTTTGCCGGTCCGGCGAACAGCAACGAAGACTGCCTGTACCTGAATGTCTTCAGCCCGGACCTGAAGGCCAAGCTGCCTGTGCTGGTGTGGATTCACGGCGGCGGCTATTTCGATGGCGCCAGCAATGACTATGACGCCACGCGGCTCGCAGCCCGCGGCAAGCTGGTGGTCGTCACCATCAATTACCGCCTGAACCTGTTCGGCTTCCTGGCGCATCCGGCGCTGGACGGCGAAGGCCACGCCTTCGGCAATTACGGGCTGATGGACATGCAGGCGGCGCTGAAATGGGTGCGGGCGAACATCGCCGCGTTCGGCGGCGACCCGAACAACGTCACGCTGGGCGGACAATCGGCCGGCGCGGGCGCGGCCGCCGCCCATGTCGTATCACCCGGTTCCAAGGACCTGTTCCATCGCGCCATTTTCCAGAGCGGCGGTTATTCGCCTTTCGCGCCGCTGGCAGCGGCGCACGAACGCGGTGTGAAGTTCGCGGCCGCTGCCGGATGCAAAGGCGATAACAAGGCCATCGCCCAATGCCTGCGCGCCCTGCCCGCCGCCAGGATCGCCGCCCTGTCCGGCACCGCCAGCGCCACCAGCGCCTTTGTCGGCGGACCGATGATCGACGGCACAGTGATCCCGCGCCAGGCGATCGATGCCTTCCGCAGCGGCAACTTCAACCGCATGCCGATCATGATGGGCACCACGAAGGATGAAGGCAATTTCACCGTCGGCATCGCCCAGTATTTCAAGCCGGACCGCGCCGCGATCACGCCAAAGGAATTCGAGGATTATGTGCAGCGGGTCTATGGCGGCAATGCCGGGCCGGGCGGCACCCCGCCCGCTTATCCCAGGGATGCGGTCGCAACGCTGAAGAAACGCTATCCGGTCGCCCAGACCAGCCCGCACATGGCCTGGAGCGCGGTCCATAGCGACATGCTGGCCTGCCGCGGCCTGTACACCGCCGCCGCGCTGGCGCGGCACACCCCGCTCTATATGTACCGGTTCGATGACCGTACCGCGCCGTCCTATTTCCCCAGGATGGCGGGCTTCACGCCGGGGGCCTATCACACCGGCGACATTCCCTATGTCTTTGTCGGCTATCACGGTGGGCCGGACGGCGTGCGCACGGGACTGACGCCGACCCAGCGCAAACTGTCGGACAGGATGATCGACGCCTGGGCGAATTTCGCGCGCGTCGGCAATCCGAACGGCAAGGGCGATGCGCCCTGGCCGCGCTGGCAGGACGGGGATGCCCGGCCTGCCTATTTCCTGCAGGACAATGACTGGAAGCATACCCAGACCAATGCCCAGTTCGCCGCCGCGCACGGCTGCGGCTTCTGGCAATCTATTCTTCTTTACAAGTAAGGACACACCATGCGCCTGTTTGCTTCCGCCGCACTTGTCGCTTCTTTGGCCGCGCTTCTGCCATCTACTTCCGCGCAGGCCGCCGACCTGCGCATCATCAGTCCGGGCATCGTCTACAATGCGGCACTGAGCGAGCTGGTGGCAGATTACAACAAGCAGACCGGCAACAACGCCATCATCGTGCGCGCCGTCATGAACAAGATCGTGGACGAGATCAAAACCGCCACCCCACCTGCCGATGTCATCGGCCTGCCGGTGGACATGATGAACACGCTGTATCTGGAAGGCGGCATCGTGCCGGGCAGCTATACGCCGCTGGGGCGCGGCGAGCTGGGCCTGGCAGTCAAGAAGGGCGCGGCCAAGCCGGACATCTCGACGGTCGCCAAACTGGCCGGTGTGCTGAAAGGCGCACAGGCGGTGATGGTCAACGATCCCAAGGCCGGCACCATGCAGGGCGTGATGATCGACGCCATTCTCAAGCGTCCCGAATTCGCCGGGGTGAAGGTGGTGCCGTCGTCCAAGGGCGAAGGCGCGGCGGCGCTGGCCCGCGGCGAAGGCGAAATGGCGATCCAGCTCGTTCAGGAGATTCTCAACAAGCCGGAAATCGAACTGGTGGCGCCGCTGCCGGTCGAGCTGGGCGGTCACATGGATGCGGTGCTGGCGGTCTCAAGCCGCAGCACCAACCCCAAACTGGCGATGGACTTCATCAAGTTCCTCACCGGCCCGGAAGGACGGGCGGCGTGGAAGGCAAAGGGAATGCGGCCGTTCTGATTGCCTGCTTGCTGGCCGCTATTTTCGCGACCAGCCGCCATCCAGCGGCTTGACGAACTGCCCCGCCGGCGTGCGTGCAATAAGCTGCGCGCCGGTGGCCTGGCCCGCGGCTTCGCGCGTGGTGCCGGACTTGGCGGCCGTCTGGGCATAGACATCGGCGCGGCCGGAATTGATGGCGCTGACCGCCGCCGTGGTGGCCGCATCGGCCGAGCCGCTGACAAAACCGAGATAGCCGTCCGCCTGTTCGCCCACGATGCCGGCGGCCTTGGCCGCATCCACCGTGGCCTTTTCGGCCTGGGCGAAAACGGGAGAGGAGAGCGCCAGCGCCAATGACAGCATCAGGATCGCGGCGGTGAAGATTTTCTTGAAGTTGCTCATGATCGGGCTTCCTTCAGCTTACAGCTTAGAACAAATCGGGGTTTTGCGCGATGGCGCTCTGGACTTCCTTGTCCAGACGCACACGAACATCGGCATCGAGCTTGGCGTAGATATTGATCGGTGCCACTTCCACCCGGATGGTCGGCGTGCAGGCGCCCAGCGCCGTAACGGCGCAGACGGCGAACAGCAGTTTCTTCATGGTTTTTTCTCCATGCGGCGCACATCCGGTTGCCCCTCCGGACTGAGAGTCTTTGACCATGCTTCGGCATAGAACTTCAAGAGTTCGTCAAAATTAAGGGACGTATCCAGGGTCAGGTCGATGGGCGTGCCGCTGGGCAAAGGCACCGATTTTTGCAGGGCGGTGCCGTTTATAAGGTCGCTGATGGCGATCTCGGCCACCTGCCGCTTGGGCGGATCGCTCTTGCCCTTGATCTTGAAGAGGATCGAAAGCCGGCCATTGGCGATGGAATTGAGCTCGGCCGTCATCTCCTCATAGGCCAGATGCTCCAGCGCCTGGTAGGCGAAGTCCTGCACCGCGTTGACGCTGACCGTGCCACCCTGATTCCACAGCGAACGGTTGATCGACAGACGGCCCGGCCCGTCCGAGGCAATGCGGCCCTTGGTGATGCGAAAGCCTTCCGGCGTGACCTGGAAGGGAATGGTGCCGGAGATTTTCCCCTCCAGCTTCACCCGCTCGCCCAGGTTGGAGGCGGTGACCAGCGAGCCCAGGGCGATGGAGTCCAGGCTTGCCGTGCCGCTGACCTGCTTGAGGTTGGCGATATTGATGATGAAGGCGCCGAGCGAGATTTTGCCCTCCGCCCAGCCGCTGCTGAGCGCGTTCACCTTCACGGTGGTGGGGTTGAAGGCAAAGCGCAGATCGACACCGCTGAACGGCAGGGTCCAGTCGATGCGCGAAATGGTGACTTCCTGATTTTCGGCGGTGACCGGCGGCAACAGCGAAACGAAGGCAATATTGGTCTTGACGGTGTGCGCCTGGCCCAGCGGGGTGAGGAAGTCCAGTTTCTCGATTCCCAGGTTGCCGCTGCTTTTGATCTCGCTGCGGGTCCAGGTGATGTCACCGGTGAAACTGGCGGTGCCGCTGGCGCGCCGGAAGGCGACCAGCATGGGCGAGATGTTTTCCGGCTGCAGCTTGTCCGGCGCGAAGGTCAAGGCGGGCGCGGCGATATGGGCCGAGCCGGTGCCGCTCGCCATGGTGTGGCGGAAATCCACATCGCCCAGCTTTTCGCGGTCCATGTCGGTCATGGCGAAACGGCCGCGCCAGATACCGCCCTGCAGCGCGACATTGCCGCTGCCCAGCATGGGCTTGAAGCGGATCGGCGTGAGACGGTCGGAAACCTGGCCGCCCGTCACCCGCACCGTGCCGTGAAAATCTCCGCCCACGCCTTCGAACGACAGGGTCCCCACGCCCTTTTCCAGCTGGGCGTTGCCGAGCGTCAGCTGGGAGGCGACGCCCTGCGCCCGGCCGGTGAATTTCCAGGCCGCGCCCTCGCCTTCCAGCCGGGCGCCGCAGATATTGCCGCGGGCGTCCTTTGCCATATCGCTGGCGCCGGGGCGGAACGCCGCCAGCGTGGCGCGGGCGCAGGACGCGGACTGGAACGTGTAACGCGCGCCGTTCAGCGACAGGATGCCGTTCGCGTTGATATTGGCGCCACGCATCATCGCATAGTTGAAGCGCGCCGAGATCGCCGCGTCACCGCGAAGCCCAGCGCCGTCCAGGGCCAGATTGCCCAGCGTCAGCTTGACGTTGGGCAGACCGTTGCCGGACAGCGAGGCCTGCAGCGCGCCATTCATGTTGCCGGGCACGCCGGACAGTTTGAGGACAGGCACCGTCAACGCCCCGCCGCTGGCACCGCGCACCGTCAGAGGGGCGGTGAGAGCAAAGCTTGTCTGCGCACCCCGCTGCTCGGCCCGCGCGCTGAAAGCCACAGTCAGGCGCGACAGGTTGGCCGCCACGGCGCGGGCCAACACCGGATCCATCGCCGCCAGCCTCTTGTTGACCGGCGAATCCGCTTCGGCGCTGGCCGATACGGCGAGGTCGGCGCCCGCGCTGATCTCGCGTCCCACAACCGCCGACAGGTCGCGCACCATCACATCGAGCTTGGGCGCGGTGAAGACCTGTCCGGCGGTGAACGACGCCGCGCTGGCTTGCAGATGCGCCGATGGCGCCGAAACAGTCAGCGCTTCGCCCGACACCCATTTGAAGCCCATGGCGTCCAGGCTGACCGATGCGTCCCGAACCGCCAGATCACCGCGTGTTGCGCTGGCCGACAGGCGCAGCGCCAGCTTGCCGCTATTGTCGAAATCCAGGCTGGCGGCACGCAAGGCCACCACCGCGCCCTGGTGGGTGATGGTGGCGGGCCGGGCGCGTAGCGACGCCGATACCGGAAGGTTGCGCACCAGCTTGACGTCGCCGCCGATATCCAGCGCGCCCGAGGGCGTGGTGAGCAGCACGCGCAACCCCGTCAGCGCCACCGCGAGATCATCGCTGACGAAGCGTGACTTGCCTTGCTGCTGCTGCAGGGAGTCGATCCAGTCCTGCAACGCTTCCAGCCGCAGCTTGCCGCTTTCGTCCAGCCGCGCCCGTACCACCGGATTCACCAGCCGCACCTCGACCACGCGCGGGATCCAGCTCAGGGGATCGAAGAACAGTTCGATACTGTCGGCCGCGACCGTCGGATTGGCGCGCGGTCCCAGCGCGAAGCGGCCCGAGCCCCCGGACAGGCCGAGGGTGCCGATCTCGACCGTGGATTCGATGCCATGGCTGCGGAAGTAATTCTGCGCGAAACGAGCGGCGATCTGGGCGCGCGCCAGCCATAGCAGCAGCAAGGCCGCCACCAGGGCCAAAAGAACAGCAGCTATCCAGCGCTTCGTTGTCACGCAGCAACCCTAGCAGATTTTATGGCGTCATTGGGGAAGCGGCGCATCGGCGCGGACAAGGCCCGCATCCTGCAGGTCGCGCCAGAAAGCGCCGGCAATGGGATGACGGTACAAAGACAGCGTCTGTTCCACCCGCGACGGCGAATCCAGTCCTGGAATGACGCTGGCCACCAGTGGATGGGCCAGGGGGAATTGCAGCGCGGCGGCCGCCAGCGGCACGCCATGACGGGCGCAGACGGTTTCGATGCGGCGGACCCGGTCGATGACGTCGGGCGGCGCGGGTTCATAGTCATAATAAAGCGGCGCGCCGCTCTGGGTGCCCACCGCCAGAATGCCGGAATTGTACGGCCCGCCCACCACGATGGCCGTGCCTGCCCGCTCGCAGGCCGGAAGCAAATCGTCCAGCGGCGTCTGCTCCAGCAAGGTGTAGCGCCCCGCCAGCAGGATCACGTCCAGCCGGGCGTGCGCCATCACGTCCAGGCAGGCGGGGACTTCATTGACCCCCATGCCGAAGCCGGCAATGGCGCCCGACGCGCGCAGTTCCTCCAGCGCCCTGAGGCCGCCCCCCTCGGTCAGTTCTTCCATGCGGGCGGCATTGGCCTCGCCATGGGTCAGCCGCCCGATGTCATGGATATAAAGAAGGTCGATGCGGGGCAGGCCGAGGCGTTGCAGGCTTTCCTCGAACGAGCGCATCACCGCGTCATAGGAATAATCATAGACCGGCTCGAACGGCATCGGCGTAGCATAGCCATGCCGCGGGATGTTTTCGTCCACCGGCCCATCGACAGGCCGCAGCAAGCGACCAACCTTGGTGGACACGATGACGTCCCTGCCGCGCAATGCGGTGCCGAGCCGGATTTCCGAAAGGCCGAAGCCGTAGAAAGGCGCGGTGTCGTAATAGCCAAAGCCGGCTTCCAGCGCTGCCGCCAGCGTGGCGCGGGCCATGTCGTCGGCCAGCGGGCGGAACAGATTGCCCAGCGGCGCGCTGCCGAAGCCCAGTTCGGTAACGTCAAGACCGGTGCGGCCTAGCTTGCGGTACGGAAAGCTCACGTCGGGGTATGTCCCAGTTTCGGCACCTTGAGACCGAAGCTCAGCACCACCAGATAGCAAAGCGCCGGCAGGAACAGCGACCAGTGCAGCGCACCGGTCTGGTCGGCCAGGAAGGCCATGGCCGTGGGCACCACTGCGGCGCCCGAGATCGCCATCACGATGAAGGACGAGGCAAACTCGGTCTCATGGCCCAGCTTCTCGATTCCCAGTGCGAAGATGGTGGGGAACATGATGGACATGAAGAAGGAGGTCGCCACCATGGCGATGATGGAGGCGTGGCCGCCGAGCGTCGCGGCCGCGATGCACAGCGCAATGTTGCAGGCGGCATAGATCACCAGCAGCCGCGCCGGATCGATATAGCGTTGCAGCCAGGCGCCGAAGAAACGCCCGACGCAGAAGGCCACCATGGTGGAAAACAGGAATACGGTGGCACCGGTGCGCGCCGGGACGTTGGCCGCTTCCTTGGCGAAATCCACCATCAGGCTCCAGATGCCGACCTGGGCGCCGCAATAGAAGAATTGCGCCACCACCGCATAGCGCACGCGCGGCTTTTTCAGCACCGCGAAAATGCTGCCCTTGCCTTCGGGTGTCACCGCCGCCGGAAGCTTGGGATACTTGGTCAGCGCGATGGCGGTGGCGATCAGCACCATAAGCACGCCCAGCACCAGATAGGGCGGGCCAACGGTTGCCGCCTCGCTGGCGCGCCAGGCATCGACTGCCTGCGGCGACATCTGCGCCACCTGCTCGGGCGTGTACTCCACGCCGGAGAAAATCACATAGCCGCCGACCAGCGGGCCCAGCACGGTGGCGACGCCATTGAAGGCCTGGGCAAAGTTCAGCCGCACCGAACTGGTGGCCGGATCGCCCAGGATGGCGATGTAGGGATTGGCGCTGGTTTCCAGGAAGGCCGCGCCGAAGGCGATGATGTACAGCGCCAGCAGGAATATCTCGTAAACCCGCATGCCCGCCGCCGGCACGAACAGGAAGGCGCCGATGGCGTACATGGCCAGGCCCATCACCATGGTGTTCTTGTAGCCGACGCGGCGGATGATCATCGCCGCCGGCAGGGGCGCGCAGAAATAGCCGATATAGAAAGCAAACTGGGTCAGGCTGGCGCGGGTGCGGCTGATGTCGAGCGCCTGCTGGAAATGGTGCAGCAAGAGGTCGTTGAATTGCGACGCCAGGCCCCAGGAGAAGAACAGGGTCGAGGTCAGCGCAAAGGCGATGACATAGCGTTTTTCAACGACCGGCAGCTTTGTCACTATTTGCCCCCTCCGCCCTTCGCACCTGACGGTGCTACGGGCACCTCCCCCGCCTATGCGCTCCCGCGCATGCGGGGGAGGCTGGCCTGTGTTCTTGTCGCACAGTTAAGCGGATTTCGGGGTCGGCGGCTACATGGTGGCGCCGATCTGCCAGGGCACGAATTCGGCATCGCCATAGCCCAGCTTTTCGGACTTGCTGCGCTCGCCGGACGCGATCTTGAGGATATGCTCGAAAATCTCCTTGCCCTTGTCCTGGATGGTGACGCCGTCCAGCACATCGCCGCAATTGATGTCCATGTCGTCGATCATCCGTTCATAGACCGGGGTGTTGGTCGCCAGCTTGATCGAGGGCGTCGGCTTGCAGCCATAGGCCGAGCCGCGCCCGGTGGTGAAGCACAGGATATTGGCGCCGCCCGCCACCTGCCCCGTGGCCGAGACCGGATCGTAGCCGGGCGTGTCCATGAAGACGAAGCCCTTGGTGGTGACGGCTTGGGCATATTCCACCACGTCTTTCAGCCGCGTGGTGCCGCCCTTGGCCGCCGCGCCCAATGACTTTTCCAGGATGGTGGTGAGGCCGCCGGCCTTGTTACCCGGGGAGGGATTGTTGTTCATGCTGCCGGCATTGCGGGTGGTGTAATCCTCCCACCAGCGGATGCGTGCGATCAGCTTTTTGCCGACTTCCGGACTGGCCCTGCGGGTGAGCAGATGCTCGGCGCCGTAAATCTCGGGCGTTTCCGAAAGGATCGCGGTGCCGCCATGGGCCACCAGCAGATCGACCGCCGCCCCCAGCGCCGGATTGGCGGTGATGCCGGAATAGCCGTCGCTGCCGCCGCATTGCAGCGCCAGCATCAGTTCGGAAGCCGGCGCGGTTTCGCGGCGCACCTTGCTGGCCACCGGCAGCATATCGCGCACGGCTTCCAGGCCGGCATCGATCGCCTTCTGGGTACCGCCAGTGTCCTGGATGGTGAGCGAGCGGAAGGTGTCGCTTTCGGCGATATTGTAGGCCTGCTTCCAGCGCCCGATCTGGAAGGTCTCGCAGCCAAGCCCCACCATCAGCACCGCGCCCATGTTGGGATTGGCGGCATAGCCCCACTGGGTGCGCTTGAGCACCTCATAGCCTTCGCCCTTGGAGTCCATGCCGCAGCCATGGCCGTGCACCAGCGGGATCACGCCATCGACCTCGGGATAATCGTCCAGCAACCCGCTGCGTTCGACTTCGCGGGCAATGAAACGCGCCACGGTGGCGGAGCAATTCACCGAGGTCAGGATGCCCAGATAGTTGCGGGTGCCGACCTTGCCATTGGCGCGGCGGTAACCCTGGAAGGTGGCGGGCGGTACGACCGGCGCCGGATCGCGGGCATCGACCTCGAACTGATAGTCGCGGTCCACGGCGTGAAAGCCGATATTGTGTTCATGCACCCAGTCGCCCGGTGCAATGTCCTGGTTGGCGAAGCCGATGATCTGGCCGAACTTGAGCGCCGGTTCGTCCTTCCTGATAGGGCGCACCGCCGCCTTGTGACCGGGAGGAATGCGGCGGGTGATTTTCACATCGTCCACGATGTCGCCGGGGCTAAGGCCGTTCACCGCCACCACGACATTGTCGGTGGGGTGAAGGCGCAGGAAAGATGCCATGAACGCTCCCAAAGTCAGAAGGGCGCCTTTATAGTCCAAAGCCCTGCCCCGGAGTATCAAAATGAGCCGCCGCCTGTGTTTCGCACTGGACCTGGTCGATGACGCGGCGAGGATCGCCGAATATGAGGCCTTCCATGCGCCCGGCGGGGTGTGGCCGCAGATCGTGGACGACATCCGCGCCCAGGGGATCGAAGGCATGGAAATCTGGCGCAGCGGGACGCGGATGGTGATGATCGCCACCGTCGCCGATGACTATCCGAGGGCCCGCCACATTCCCGCCCAATATGACGAATGGGAATCCCTGATGTGGACCTTCCAGCAGGCCCTGCCCCATGCCGCACCGGGCGAGAAATGGGTACCCATGACGCAGATTTTCGACCTGGCGCAGCAGCAGGGTACCGTCCAGTCAAAATAGTTGCCCGCCCCGCAGCCGGCGGGTAGAAGGCGCCATGACCCCAGATCCGCTGAACGCCGCTCCCACCAAGCTCAAGCCGCTGCCGCTGCTGATCTTCAGCTCACGCTGGCTGCAATTGCCGCTCTATGTCGGCCTTATCGTGGCGCAATGCGTGTACGTGTTCCTCTTTCTCAAGGAACTCAAGCACCTGGTTACGCATGCCTGGGAGTTTTCCGAACAGCAGATCATGCTGGTGGTGCTGGGCCTGATCGACGTGGTGATGATCTCGAACCTGCTGGTGATGGTGATTGTCGGCGGCTATGAGACCTTTGTTTCGCGCCTCGGCCTGAAGGGACATCCCGACCAGCCCGAATGGCTCAGCCACGTCAATGCCGGCGTGCTCAAGGTGAAGCTGGCGATGGCCATCATCGGCATTTCGTCGATCCACCTGCTGCGCACCTTCATCGAGGCGGGCGCGCTGGGACAGCCCAACGCGCGCATCACCGAGCCCGCGATCATCTGGCAGACGGTCATTCACATGTCCTTCATCGCGTCGGCGCTCGGCATCGCCTGGGTCGACAAGATGACCCAGGCAAAGCACTAGATTTCCCGGGCCGCATTTCGCAAATCCGCTTTGCGCCAATAGCGGATGTTCAGGAAAGTCTTCTCACCACCCAATCCAGCAGCGGCTGGCAGGGCGGTTAAGGTATCCGAAATAGCCAGCCGCTCCCGATGGAATGTACATGACCGATAGCGTCGACGATTATGTGTATGATGAAGCCTCGGGCGAATGGATTCCCGCGGCCGAGGCCGCCAGGCGGGCAGCCTTGGTGGATCGGGTCGAGGTCCGTGATTCGGCCGGTAACCTGCTTGCCGATGGCGACAGCGTGGTCACCATAAAAGACCTCAAGGTAAAAGGCGCCGGGCAAACGCTGCGCAGGGGCACGGTCATCAAATCGATCCGGCTCACGGGAGATCCCCCGGAGATCGATTGCCGCTATGAGGGCATCAAGGGACTTGTGTTGCGGGCGGAGTTTGTTCGCAAGCACTGAGCCCGGGAAAGTCATCAGCCGCCCGGCCAGCCCAATGTCCGCTTTGCGCCAAAAGCGGACCTTCCGATCGTGCGTCACAGCATCTTGAATTCGGGCTCCAGGCGCTCTTTCACCGCCGCCTCGTTCAGCTCGACGCCAATGCCCGGCGCATTGGGTACTGCCAGATAGCCATCGGATTCCAGCTTCACCGGCTCGACCAGTTCGGTGAACAGCTTGTTTTCGTAATGGGTGAATTCCTGGATCAGGAAATTGGGGATCACGGCGCAGACATGGTTCATGCCCATAGTGCCCAGCGGCGTACAGACGCCATGCGGCGCCACCGCGACATTGTAGGTCTCGGCCATGGCGGCGATCTTGAGGCCCTCCATCAGGCCGCCGGTCTTGCAGAAGTCGGGCTGGATGATCGACAGCGCCTGCTTCTCCAGGAATGGGCGGAAGCCGGCGCGGGTGTAGATATTTTCGCCCGCCGCCAGCGGCACGCGGCTGTTGTTGCGGATGCGGACCATGGATTCGACATTGTCGCTGGTGGTGGGTTCTTCCACGAATAGCGGGCGGTATTGTTCGACCTGCTGGCAAATTTTCAGGCCGCCTTCCAGATCGTAATGGGCGTGCAGCTCCAGTCCCAGCTCGATATCCAGGCCAAGCTCCTTGCGAAAGCCGGCAAAGAAATTGACCGTGTCGTCGACCTGGTTGTTGGTCAGGTGAAGGCCAAAGCGCTTGCGCTTCTCGAAGCCCTTGTCGATCGACCAGTCGTCGTTGGAATAATCCAGCCCGACTTTCAGCGCCCGCAGCTTGAGGCGATCGACCAGGTCGCGCCCGATCTTGGGACTGGCGGCATGCATATAGACCGGCACCCGGTCGCGGATCTTGCCGCCCAGCAATTGATGGATGGGCAGGCCCAGCGCCTTGCCCGCCAGGTCCCATAGCGCCATCTCGACGCCCGACACCGCCGTGAGATACGGCCCGCCATTGCCCTTGATGAACACCGCCGAGGGCGGACCGCCCAGATTCATCCGGCGATAGCCGTTGAAGTCGGCGGTGATGCCCTGGATCTCGAGCGGGTCGCGGCCCTTCAGCATCACGTTGAAGTTGTTGTTGATGATGTATTCGGCGCCCATCGTATCGACGAACTCGCCGGTGCCGGTCAGGCCTTCCTCGGTATAGATGCGCACGAAGCGCGGATTGAAGCCGCCCCGAAGCCGGATGGCGCGCACCTCGCGGATGCGCAGTTTTGGCGCGCGCGAGGTGCCGGCGGCCTTGGCGTCGCCCAGCAGCGCCGCATAAAAGGCCGCGGCCAGGCTGCCACTGACAAAAGATCGGCGATCCATCCGTCCCTCCGCTTTTTTTCAAGCCTATCGCGTTTTTTGGACAAAGGAGAAAAACTTCACACTGATGAAATGTCAGTGCGCGTTTTGGCGAAAAAGCCGTCATGATAGGTGTCAGGGAAATAATGGGGACTCACGATGAAAACGCTGTCGCTCGCACTCAGCCTTCTGCTCGCATCATCCGCCGCCGCCCTGGCGCATCAGAGTTTCTATACCCCTGCGGAAGTCATCCATAACAGCCCGGAATGGAAGGGCGAGCGCTTCCCCGACGGCCGCCCCAAGGTGCCCGACAACATCCTGGACCGGATGAAGAATGTCACCCTGGAGGAAGCCTGGTCGATCCTGCGCGGCGCCGGGTTCGACAACCAGTATGAAGACGGCTGGGCCACCGAGCTGTTCGCGGGCAAGATCATGGTGGGCCGCGCGCTCACCTCGTCCTGGATTCCCGGGCGCCTCGACCTGCAGAAAGTGATCGAGGCCGACGGCATCGCCGAAAAGCGCAAGGGTGCGCCCAATGCCTGGCCGGTGGACATGCTGCAGCCGCGCGATGTCTATGTCAGCGATCATTTCGGATTGAAGAAGGACGGCCCCTCCATCGGCGACAATGTCGCCAACGCCATCTATGCGCGATCCGGCAACGGCATCGTCTATGACGGCGCGGTGCGCGATATCAACGGCATCCGGGAGCTGCCCAACTTCGTCACCGTGGCGCGCTCCTACGATCCCTCGCACCATTTCGGCCGCATCGAGGAGCCGCGCCCGCTGAACTCCACCATGATCTCGATCAACGCCCCCACGCGCATCGGCAAGGCGGCGGTGATGCCCGGCGACGTGGTGCTGGTGCGCGATGGCGGGGTGATCTTCATTCCGCCGCAACTGGCCGAGCGGGTGGCGCGCCAGTCCGAGCGCATCCGGCTGCGCGACATCTTCGGGCACCTGCGGCTGAAGGAAGGCACCTACACAGCCGGCCAGATCGACCGTCCCTGGACACCGGAGATCGAAGCCGACTTCGCCGGCTATCTGCGCCAGAATATCGACAAGCTGCCGGTGGCCCGGCCGCAGATCCAGGAATATCTGGACGAGATGGCGAAAAACGCGAAACGCTAGGCCTTGGCAACGGCCTCAGCCACCAGGTCGGACACCAGCCGGATGGGGTGCGGGCGCACCGACGCTTCGTAAAGCGTGGTCAGCACCACGCAGATGGTACCGGTGTCGGGATCGGCCCATGACAGGGTGCCGGTCGAGCCGTTATGGCCGAAAGTGCGGGGTCCGCAGGCGGGCGATCCCGCTCCCGGCCACAGGCCGAAGCCCAAGCCGGCCACCCGGACGCCGGGCGATGACTGGTTGGTGATCATCAAGCTTTCCGTCTCGGGCTTCAGGATGCGGCCGCGCTTGAAAAGAAATTCATCGTAGAAGCGCGCGATGTCCGACGCCGGGCCCAGCGCCCCGCCCCATGGGGCGCTCAGATTGCGCCAGTAATCGCTGTTCCAGTTCCAGTCCTTCCAGCTCAGCTTGCCCGCTTCGGTCATGGCGGGCGCGCCCTGGCTGGCGACGGTGGAAGCCTTGGCGCGTCCGCGCAGGCCCAGACCCGTCTTGCTCATGCCCAGCGGAGAAAAGATTTTCTCTTCCATATATTGCGGGAACGGCGTGCCGCTGAGCTGCTCGGCGATATACGACGCCAGCAAAATGCCCATGCTGGAATAGGAATAGCTGGTGCCGGGGGCGAATTTCAGCGGTGCCTTCAGCGCCCCGTCGCGATAGCTGGTCAGCAGCGCATGCTTTTCGCGCAGCATTTCGTCGTCCGCCAGCATGTCGGGAAGGCCGCTGCTGTGGGTCAGGCAATGACGGATGGTTATGGCATCGCGTCCCCCGCCGGTGAAGGCCGGGAAGAACTTCGTCACCTTGTCATCCAAGCTGAGCTTGCCCGCATCCACCAGGGTCATCACCGCCGCCGCCGTCATCGGCTTGGTGATCGAGGCCAGGAGGAAAACCGGATCGGCGCCGGTGGCGGTGCCGAAGTTGCGCGCGAAGGAATGGCCCGGACCCTGGGTCACGAGGATCGAGGCGCCCTGCACCCGTCCATCGCCGATCCAGCTTTCCATTACCTTGCCGGCTTGATCCAGTTTGGCGCGGTCCCAGTTTGCGGTCGCAGCATTGGCGGCGGTCGGCATCTGGCTGGCAATCATGGTGGCCCCCGCTGTTTTCAGCATATCCCGGCGATTCATCGCATTCCCCCGTTTTCTTTGGTCTAACACGCCCATCCAAAAATCGCATCGGTCGATAGCGAGTTTGGGTTGGACCGTTCCCCGGCCGCGCCCTAGAAGAAGCCACCCGACAAGGCAAAGGAGAGCAAGAATGAGCAAGATGTCGCCCGCCGAAATGGCCCAGATCCTGGCCAAGGGCCTGTTGTCTTTTCCGGTCACCCATTTCGACAAGAACTTCCAGTTCCAGGAAGGCCCGTACCGCGAACATTGCGCCTGGCTGCTGGGCTTCAAGCGCCTGACCGGCCTGTTCGCCGCCGGCGGTACCGGTGAATTCTTCTCCCTCAGCCCCGCCGAAGTCGGCACCGTGGTCAGCGCCGCGGTGAAGGAAACCGCTGGCCGGACGCCGGTGATCGCCGGCTGCGGCTATGGCACCGCCATCGCGATCGATCTGGCCAAGTCGGCGGAAGCCGCGGGCGCCGATGGGTTGTTGCTGCTGCCGCCCTATCTGATGACGCCCAACCAGGAAGGCCTGATGGCGCATGTCGAAGCGGTGTGCAAAACCACCAGCATCGGCGTCATCGTCTACAACCGCGACAATGCCGTCTTGACCGCCGACAGCCTGGCCAAATTGTGCGATCGCAATCCCAACCTGGTCGGTTTCAAGGACGGCGTCGGCGACATCGAACTGATGATGCAGGTCTATGCCAAGATGGGCGACCGCCTGACCTATGTCGGCGGCCTTCCCACCGCCGAGACCTTCGCCCTTCCCTATCTGGAAATGGGCGTCACCACCTATTCCTCCGCGATCTACAATTTCATGCCGGAATGGGCGCTGTCCTTCTATGACGCGGTGCGCGCCAAGGATCACGGCAAGGTGATGAAGGGGCTGAAGGAGTTCGTGCTGCCCTATATCGCTATCCGCAACGAGAGCAAGGGCTACGCGGTTTCCATCGTCAAGGCCGGCATGACCGCCATCGGCCGCACCGCCGGCCCGGTCCGCCAGCCCCTGACCGACCTCAATGCGGACCAGTTCGCCCGCCTGAAAAAGCTGATCGAAGCCACCAAGCCGGTCTAGATCGTCTAAGCTTTGAAGAGGGCCGTCATTTCCGGCTAGGGTGCCGCCATGACCGGCGCATCCTTCTGGGCCCAGTTCGAACTGCATCAGCTTCGCTGCTTTGTCGCGGCGGCCGAGGAACTCCACTTCGGCCGCGCGGCAACGCGCATGAACATGACCCAGCCGCCATTGTCGCGGCAGATCCAGCTTCTGGAGCATGTGCTGGGCGTCAGGCTGCTGGACCGCACCAGCCGCGCCGTCAAGCTGACCCCGGCGGGACGCGTCTTCCTGCTGGAAGCCCGGCGTATCCTGCGCCTGACCGAAAGCGCGGCGCTGGCGACCCGCCGCATCGCTTCGGGAGAAGCGGGAACCATCACTTTGGGTTTCACGGCTGCCAGCGGCTACAGTTTTTTGCCGCGCCTGCTGCTCCAGCGGGCCAGCCACGCGCCCAACATCGATATCGCGCTGAAGGAAATGGTTTCCAGCGAACAGGTGGAGAGCCTGCTCACCGGGCGCATCGATGTCGGGTTGCTGCGCCCGCCGATCGAACGCAGCGAGTTCACCACCCTGAAAGTGGCCCGCGAGCAGCTTGTTGCGGCGCTGCCCTTTGGCGATCCCAGGCTGGCGCAATCCTCGCTGAGCCTGGCGGATTTCGACGGACGGCCGCTGGTCATGTATGCGCCGGAAGGGGCGCGCTATTTCCACGACATGCTGAGCGGGCTGTTCAAGGCGGCGGGTGTGGCGCCCGTCGCGATCCAGTCGCTCAGCCAGATCCATTCCATGCTGGCCCTGGTGCGCGCCGGCATGGGCGCCGCCCTGGTGCCCGAAGCCGCCATGTCGCTGCATTTCGACGATGTCCATTTCCGCCCGGTGCGCACCACGCCCCAGGCCCCCGTCGAACTGTTCGCGGCCTGGCGCAGCGACAATGACAATCCGGCGCTGGCGGCTTTTCTGGACCTTTTGCGCGCCGACGAAGTGGACGCGGGTGCAGCATCGGATTGATGCTATTCCGGCATTGATCGCTTGAACCTTTGGCTTGGACCGGCCAAGCTGCCTGCGCCTAATTTGGGCCAATAACGCCGCCGCAAACGCCGCGAACCCCAGGGATGCCATCCATGACCGACGCTGCCGACAGCCGCAATTCCCACGTCCGCTTCTGGATCATCGCTGTCCTGTTCATCGTCTCGTCGGTGAATTACGCCGAGCGCGCCACCCTGTCCTACACCGCCACGCAGATGGCGGGCGAGTTCGGCATCTCCACCGTGCAGCTGGGCTGGATGTTCTCGGCCTTCGCCTGGTCCTATGCCGCGGCCCAGGTGCCGGGCGGCGCGCTGCTGGACCGTTTCGGTTCGCGCACCGTGTATCTGTGGGCCATCTTCCTGTGGTCGATCTTCACCTTCCTGCAGGCCTTTGCCGGCATCCTGGCCTTCATCCCGGTGTGGATCAGCATCGTGATGCTGCGCGTCATGGTCGGCTTCGCGGAAGCGCCGTCCTTCCCCGCCAATGCCCGCATCGTCGCCAACTGGTTCCCCACCCCGGAGCGCGGCACCGCCAGCGCCATCTTCAATTCCTCGCAATATTTCTCGCTGGTCGCCTTCGCGCCGCTGATGGGGTACGTCACCGGTGAATTCGGCTGGCGCTATACCTATCTGGTGATGGGCGTCATCGGCCTTCTGAGCTGGGCCCTGTTCTGGCTGGTGGTACATTCACCCTCGCGCCACAAATCCATCAGCAAGCGCGAATATGCACACATCGAGGAAGGCGGCGCGCTGGTCAATCTCGACCGTCCGGCCGCCACGGCCCAGCCGATCCGCTGGAGCGCGGTGGGGCAGCTTCTGGCCAACCGGATGCTGCTGGGCATCTATCTGGCGCAATATTGCATCACCGCCATGACCTATTTCTTTGCTACCTGGTTCCCGGTCTATCTGATCAAGGCGCGCGGCCTGTCGATCATGGAAGCCGGTTTCGCCGCCGCCGCGCCGGCGCTGGCCGGTTTCGCCGGCGGCGTCTTGGGGGGCGTGCTGTCGGACATGCTGCTGCGCAAGGGCCTGCCGCTGTCCACCGCGCGCAAGATCCCGATCCTGGTCGGTCTGGTGATTTCCTGCGCCATCCTGGCGTGCAACTTCACCGACTCCCAGACGCTGGTGCTGACCTTCATGGCCATCGCCTTCTTCGGCAAGGGCGTGGCCTCGCTGGGCTGGGCGGTGATGAGCGATGCGGCGCCGCGCGAGGCCACCGGCCTGTCGGGCAGCATCTTCAACCTGTTCGGCAACGCCGCGGGCATTTTCACCCCGCTGGGCATCGCCTATATCTTGCATGCCACCGGCAACAACTGGGAACTGGCGCTGGTCTTCGTCTTCGCCCATTCGGTCGTCGCCATGGTCAGCTATGCCTTCATCGCCGGCGAGATCAAGCGTGTGGTGCTGAGACCCGTCTAACCTTTCGGAACAATTCGCCATGCCTGAGAAAATCAGCGGCGCCCCGCGCGTCACCGACATGAAAGTCATACCCGTCGCCGGCCAGGACAGCATGCTGCTGAACCTGTCGGGCGCGCATGGCCCCCTGTTCACCCGCAACCTGGTGATCCTGACCGACAATGCCGGGCGCACCGGCGTGGGGGAAGTGCCGGGCGGCGAAAAAATCCGCCGGACGCTGGAAGAGTGCCGCGATCTGGTGGTGGGCAAGACCGTCGGAGACTGGAACGCGATCCTGCTGGATGTCGGCCGCCGCTTCGGCGACCGCGATGCCGGCGGGCGCGGGCTTCAGACCTTCGACCTGCGCGTCACGGTCCATAGCCAGGCGGCGCTGGAATGCGCCCTGCTCGACCTGCTCGGCCAGCATCTGGAAGTGCCGGTCTGCGCCCTGCTCGGCGAAGGCCAGCAGCGCGGCGCGGTCGAGATGCTAGGCTATCTCTTCTATATCGGTGACCGCAAGAAGACGACGCTGGGCTATCGCGCGAACCAGAAGGGCGATGACTGGATCCGCCTGCGCGACGAGGAAGCCCTGACGCCCGCGGCCGTGGTGCGGCTGGCGGAAGCCGCTTACGAGCGGTATGGCTTCAATGACTTCAAGCTCAAGGGCGGCGTGCTGTCCGGCGAGCAGGAGATGGAAGCCGCCGCCGCGCTGGCGCAGACTTTCCCCAAGGCACGCGTCACCCTGGACCCCAATGGCGCCTGGTCGCTGAAGGAAGCGATCGCGCTGTGCAAGGGCAAGGGTCACATTCTGGCCTATGCCGAAGACCCCTGCGGCGCCGAGGACGGATATTCGGGGCGCGAGATCATGGCGGAATTCCGCCGCGCCACCGGCCTGCCCACCGCCACCAACATGATCGCCACCGACTGGCGCCAGATGGTGCACGCTTTGGAACTGGGGTCGGTGGATATCCCGCTGGCCGATCCGCATTTCTGGACCATGCGCGGCAGCGTGCGGGTGGCGCAGATCTGCGCCGACCGCGGCCTGCGCTGGGGCAGCCATTCCAACAACCATTTCGACGTTTCGCTGGCGATGTTCACCCATGTCGCGGCCGCCGCGCCGGGCAACATCACCGCCATCGACACCCACTGGATCTGGCAGGACGGCCAGCGCTTGACCAGGGAACCCTTCCCCATCGTGCAGGGCCAGGTCCCGGTGCCCATGCAAGGCGGACTGGGTGTGGAGATCGACATGGTGGAAGTCGAGAAGGCGCACGATATCTACAAGTCGCTGGGCGACGGCGCGCGCGACGATTCCATCGGCATGCAGTTCCTGATCCCCGGCTGGACGTTCGACCCCAAGAAGCCCTGTCTGGTGCGGTAAAACCCCCAATTTCGGCATCGGTCGATGCCGTCTTTGAACTGCTGCGACCCAAGCCGCGTGCTATAAACGCGCCATGAACATCCGCCAGCAAACTCCGCATGAGCCGCCACGCCGCATCCAGGTGGCGCCGGGCGACAATGTCGCCATCATCGTCAACAGCCTGGGCCTGCCCGCCGGCAGCGTCTTTGCCGACGGCCTGACGCTGAACCATTTCGTGCCGCAGGGCCACAAGGTGGCGCTGGCCGATATCGCCGATGGCGGCGACATCATCCGCTATAACGAAGTGATCGGCACCGCCAAGGGCGACATAAGGCGCGGCGACTGGATCAATGAGGACAATGTGGTGATGGGCACCGCCCCGCCGCTGGACCAGCTGGAAATGGCGACCCGTCCGCCGCCCGCGCCAGAGCCGCTGACCGGCCATACCTTTGAAGGCTATCGCAACGCCGACGGCACGGTGGGGACCAAGAATATCCTGGCAGTGTCCACCAGCGTGCAGTGCGTATCCGGCACGATGGAATTCGCGCTCAAGCGCATCAAGGCCGAGCTGCTGCCCAAATATCCCAATGTCGACGATGTGGTGGTGCTGACCCACGCCTATGGCTGCGGCGTGGCGATCAACGCGCCCCAGGCGGTGGTTCCGATCCGCACCCTGCAGAACCTGGCGCGCAATCCCAATTTCGGCGGCGAAGTGCTGGTGGTGGGACTGGGCTGCGAAAAGCTGGTGCCCGAACGGCTGCTGCCGGCGGGCCAGGAAAACAACAACACCCTGCGGATGCAGGATGAAGCCTTTGTCGGCTTTGGCGCCATGATCGACGGCATCATGGCGATGGTCGAGGACCGGCTGAAGATCTTGAACAAGCGCCAGCGCGAAACCGTGCCGGCCGCCGAACTGATCGTAGGGATGCAGTGCGGCGGCAGCGATGCGTTCTCGGGCCTGACCGCCAATCCGGCGCTGGGCTATTGCGCCGACCTGCTGGTGCGGGCCGGGGCCACGGTGATGTTCTCGGAAGTCACCGAGGTTCGCGATGCCATCCATCTGCTCACCCCCCGCGCCGCCACCAAAGAAGTTGCCGATGCCCTGGTGCGGGAAATGAAGTGGTATGATTCTTATCTGGACCAGGGCGGCGTCGACCGCGGCGCCAACACCACGCCCGGCAACAAGAAGGGTGGCCTCTCCAACATCATCGAAAAATCCCTGGGCTCGGTCGCCAAGTCCGGTACCAGCGCCATCAATGCCGTGCTGGCGCCGGGCGAAAAGGTCCGCCAGCGCGGGTTGGTGTTCGCCGCCACCCCGGCATCCGACTTCGTCTGCGGCACGCTGCAGATGGCCTCGGGCATGAACCTGCATGTCTTCACCACCGGGCGCGGTACGCCCTATGGGTTGGCGGCGGTACCGGTGATTAAGGTCGCCACCCGCAGCGAACTGGCCAAGCGCTGGAACGACCTCATCGACCTGGATGCGGGCCCCATCGCCACCGGCGAAAAGACCATCGAACAGGTGGGCTGGGAGCTGTTCCAGCTGATGCTGGATGTCGCCAGCGGCCGAAAGCAGGTCTGGGCCGACAAATGGGGCCTGCACAACGACTTGACGCTGTTCAACCCGGCGCCTGTTACTTAGCGTCCTCAATCACCATCGCTGCGCCCTTGTCGGCGATCATGATGGTGGGGGTGTTGGTGTTGCCCGAAGTGATGGTCGGCATCACCGAGGCGTCGATTACCCGCAAATTCTGCAGGCCGTAAACGCGCAGGCGCTCGTCCACCACGGCGAGCGGATCGCTGGCCAGCCCCATCTTGGCGGTGCCGACGGGATGGAAGATGGTGGTGCCGATATCGCCTGCCGCATGCGCCAGTTCGGTATCGCCGTCGCCCACCGCGGGACCGGGGCGGAATTCCTCCGGCCGGTAGGGCGCCAGCGCCGGCTGGGCCATCAGCTTTCGGGTCAGGCGGATGCAATCAGCGGCGATGCGGCGGTCTTCATCGGTGGAGAGATAATTGGGCGCGATCTGGGGCGGCGCATCCATCGCCGCAGATGTGGTCCGCACCGTGCCGCGCGAAGAGGGCCGCAGGTTGCAGGGACTGACCGTGATGGCCGGAAACTTGTGCAGCGGCGTGCCGAAACGGTCCAGCGACAAGGGCTGGATATGCCACTGGACATTGGCGCGCTCCTGCGCGGTGTCGGAGCGGGTGATCATGCAAAGCTGCGACGCCGCCATGGTCATGGGGCCACGCCGCGCCAGCGCATATTGGATCGCCATCCAGGGGCGGCCCAGCAGGGAATAGTAGATTTCGTTGAGGGTTTTGACGCCCGTCACATGATACATGGCCCGCAGTTGCAGATGGTCCTGCAGGTTGCGCCCCACGCCTTCAAGCGCATGCAGCACCGGAATGCCTGCTTCCTTCAGCCAGGCTGCCGGACCGATGCCGGAACGCTGCAATATCTGCACCGAACCGACGGCACCGGAAGACAGCAGCACTTCGCCGTTTGCCCGGGCTTCAAAAATCTGATCGCCCTGGCGGTAGCGCACGCCCACGGCACGCTTGCCGTCGACCAGCACCCGCTCCACCTGGACATCGGTGACCAGCCGCAGATTGGGGCGGTGCAGAACCGGCTTCAGGAAACCGCGCGCGGCCGACCAGCGCCGGCCGCGCTTCTGGTTGACATGGAAATAATAGCTGCCTTCATTGTCGCCGGTGTTGGGATCGGTGCTGCGGCGGATGCCGATCTCTTCGCCGGCATCGATGATGCGGTCCAGGATTTCCCAGCGCACCCGCGGCTGTTCCACCGACAATTCGCCATCGGCGCGGTGATGCTCGGTATCGCCCAGGAAATGCCGGTCGAGCTTCCTGAAAATCGGCCGGACATCGTCCCAGCCCCAGCCGGTCAATCCCAGCTGGCGCCAGTGATCGTAATCGCCCGCCTGCCCGCGCATGGAGAGCATGGCATTGATGGAGGACGAGCCGCCGATCGCCTTGCCGCGCGGATAGTTGAGCTTGCGGCCGTTCAGGCCAGCTTCCGCCACCGTCTCGAACATCCAGTCCGAGCGCGGATTGCCGATCAGGTAGAGATAGCCGACCGGAATGTGGAACCACAGCCAGTCGTCATGGCCGCCCGCCTCCAGCAGCAGAACGCGCTTCTTGGGGTCGGCGGACAGGCGGTTGGCCAGCACACAGCCGGCCGAGCCCGCGCCCACCACGATGTAATCGTAATCACCATCCAGCATGACTATTCCAGATAGAACACTTCCTGCCACATGGGGAAGCGCTCGCCCGGCTTGCGCTCCGCCATGGGCGCAAAATAGGGCTTCATCGCCTCCTGCCAGCGGGCATTGACGGGGCTTTTCTCGATTTCGCTCCAGGTCTTTTCAAAATCGTCGCAGGTGAAGGTGAGAAACAGCTCGGCGTCGCGGCGGAAGATGGAATATTGCGAAATGCCGCTTTGCTTCAGCAGCGCCAGCATCTCGGGCCAGACGGCGCGGTGTGACTCGTCATATTCGGCGATCCTGTCGGGATGGAGCTTGAGGGTAAATCCGATCCGCATTCAGGCCATCGCATTCCCAAGACCGATGATGACGGTCGAGGCGACCAGCAGCGCCAGGCCGACGAACACCAGGGTCAGCGTCCCACGGCTGGCGCCGCGCCACTCCCGCAGGGCAAAACCCCACAGGCTGGAGAAGATGATGATACTGGCCATGTGCAGCGTCCAGCTGGAAAAGCCGTAAGCCCCCATCTGGCTTTCGCCCATGGTGTAGAAGAAGAACTGGAAGTACCAGGCGATGCCGGCCAGGGCGCAGAGCAGGTAATTGCGCAGCAGCGGCGGCGGCGCCACGCCGTCGGCCGCCGGACCGGCGCCTCCGAAAAATTCGCGGCCCGTGCGGTTCCTGGCAATCAGGATGCCGCACCAGATGAAATTGGTCGCCGCCCCGCCCAAGAGCACGATGCACAGCACCGGCAGGCCTTGCCACAAGGGGGCCGTACCCGCCGCAAGCGTGAGCTGGCGCACCGGCTCGCCCGCCTCCAGGCCATAGGCAAAGCCAGCCGACGTCATGCCGGAGAAGATCGCGACCAGAATGCCTTTCCGAAGATCGTACTCGAGGATCGAGGCGCGCTGGGCGTCCTCCGGCAGTTCGCGCTCCCGGGCGCGGCCTGCCTTGCCGATCACCGTGATACCCGCCAGGCACACCACCAGTCCCAGCAGAATGATCTGGCCGTTGGCGGTCCAGATCAGGGTGGACAGCAGCTCGCCGGAAAACAGCGGCGGCATCAGCGTGCCCAGGGTCGCTGTCAGGCCCATGATGATCGCCATGCCCAGCGACAGGCCGAGATAGCGCATGGTCAGGCCAAACGTCAGGCCGCCCAGACCCCAAAGCACGCCGAAGACTGTGCACCAGAACCACACATCCGATGGCGTCGCCGACAGCACGCCCATCAGGTCGTTGGTCTGGACCGAGGCGAACAGCCAGGGTGCCAGGATCCAGCTGAACACGCCGCCCACCGACCAGAAGATTTCCCACGACCAGTGCTGAACCTTGCGGAACGGCACATAGAAGCTGGCCGAGGCCAGACCGCCCAGCCAGTGCAGAAGAACGCCAACCAGCGGATTGGGTGTCATCTCGCGTAAGGCCGGTGCAGCTTGACGTCAGGATTCAAATCCACGCCGAAGCCGGGCTTGTCCAGCGCGGACGCCTTGATGCGGCCGTTCTGCGGCACCGGCTCGCCCAGCAACTGCGGATGGAACATCGGCACCACCTGGTCGGCCTGGGGCGCCATCATCAGGAACTCCGCGAAGGGCGAGTTATGGCGGGTGATGACGAAGTGATAGCTGTAGACCGATGAACCATGCGGCACCATCAGCTTGCCGCTGGCATCCGCCAGGTTGGCGATCTTGATCAGTTCGGTGACGCCGCCGCACCAGCCGACATCGGGCTGGATGATGTCGCAGCAATCCATCTCCAGCAGCATGCGAAAGCCCCAGCGCGTGGCTTCATGCTCGCCGGTGGTCACCAGCATGCCGGGCGGCACGCTTTTCTTAAGGTCGCGATAGCCCCAGTAATCGTCGGGCGACAGCGCCTCCTCGATCCATTTCAGGCCGCTGTCCTTCCACGCCGCCTGCGCCAGGCGGGTGGCGTAGTTCAGGTCCAGCGACATCCAGCAATCCAGCATCAGCCAGAAATCCGGACCCGTGGCGGCGCGCATGTCCGCGATCTGTTTCAGGTTTTTCCTGAGACCCTCTTCGCCTTCGGCCGGACAGTGGTGCACCGGCATCTTGCCGCCGATGAAACCCATCTGCTTGGCCAGGTCGGGCCGCGCCCCGGTGGCATAGAATTGCAGCTCGTCGCGCACCGGCCCGCCCAGCAATTGATGCACCGGCTCCTTGCGCAATTTTCCCAACAGGTCCCACAGCGCCAGATCGACGCCGGAGATGGCGTTGATCACCAGACCCTTGCGGCCGTAATACTGGGTGGAGAAATACATCTGGTCCCAGATTTTCTCGACCTCGGACGGATCGCGCCCTTCCAGGAAACGGGCGAGATGCTTTTCAACAATGAAGCAGGCCGGTTCGCCTCCGGTGGTGACGGCGAAACCGACCGTGCCGTCGGCCGCCTCGATCTCGACCACCAGCGTGCCCAGCACATTGATGCCGAAGCTCTGCCGGCTCTGGCGGTATTCGGGATAGCGCGCCATGGGTGTGGCGATATGGTCGTCGATCCAGTGCCCGCCCGCCTGGTCGTGATAGTCGGCGCCGCCGCCGCGCACCACAAAGGCGCGCACCTGCTTGATCTTCGGAAATGCCACCGCGAACGCCCCTGATAGTGCTTGTTCTATTTTTTGACGCAGGTAGCGTATCGCCAGAAAAACAGGGTGGGAAGATGCTTCTGAAAGATAAAGTGTTGCTGATCACCGGCGCCTCGGCGGGCATCGGCCGCGCCGTGGCGATCGAGGCAGCCCGCCAGGGCGCCGATGTGGCAATCAACTATTTCGATGCCGATGATGCGGCGGCCACCGAAACCGTCGCGGCCATCGCCGCCACCGGGCGGCGCGGGCTGGCAGTGAAAGGCGATGTGGCGAGGTCCGAAAGCGCGCCCGCCTTCATCGAGGCGGCGGTGGCCGCCTTCGGCAAGATCGATGTCTTCGTCAGCAATGCCGGCATCTGCCCGTTTCATGCCTTCCTGGACATGCCGCGCGAAACCTTCGAGCGCACCATGACGGTGAATCTGCACGGCGCCTATTACATGATCCAGGCCGCCGCCAACCAGATGGTGAAGCAGGGCACAGGCGGCTCCATCATCGGCGTGTCATCGATTTCCGCCTATGTCGGCGGCGAATACCAGACCCATTACACGCCGACAAAGGCGGGTGTGCTGTCGATGATGAACTCGGTCGCCATCGCGCTGGGCAAGCATGGCATTCGCTGCAACGCGGTATTGCCGGGAACCATCCAGACCGACATCAACAAGGAGGATCTCAGCGATCCCAAGAAGCGCGCCTATATGGAAGGCCGTGTGCCGCTGGGACGGCTGGGCGTTCCCGAGGATCTGGCGGGGCCGGTGATTTTCCTCGCCTCCGACATGGCGCGCTATGTGAACGGCGCGGCCTTGCTGGTCGATGGCGGCATGTTCGTAAATCTGCAATAGGCAGGGGAACGGTGTGCCGGTTCCGGCATTCTCTTACATGTGAGACGCTGATCGAAAGAAAAGCCAATCACAAAAAACGGCGGAGAACGGGCGAAAGCCGGTTCCCGCCGTTCTCGTTTGGAACTATCGCGCCGTGACGCCCAGCGCCGGATCCTGGCGCGGGAAAGACGTCCAGCGTGAATCCAGCTTCACATCGCCAGGCGACGCATTCCAGGCCAGCGATTCCAGGCCGTTCAGGTCATAGACGATCTTGCCGTCCTTGATGGTCATTTCAGCCACCAGCCGCTGCGTGCCGGTGACCTTGGTGTTGAGCATGTCGGTGTAACCGAAGCGGCCCTTCTGGATACTGATCACCGTGACATCGGCCACGGCGCCGGGTGACAGGTTGCCCAGGTCCTCGCGCTTGATCTGCCGCGCGGGGTTGGCGGTCATGCCGGCAATCACCTCCGGCAGGGTCATGCCGATCGTCATGAACTTGCTGGCGACGTTCAGCAGGTCCTTGGTGGCGCTGTTCATGCTGCCGGTATGCAGGTCGGTGGACAGCGAATCCGGCTTGAAGCCCTGTTTGATCATCGGGATCGCCAGCATGAACTTGAAGCTGCCGCCGCCGGTGCCGGTGTCGAAATAGACGCCCCGGCTGCGGCCATCCACCAGCCCCTTGCTGGGGCCCTGCGTGGCCGGGTCCTGTTCCTGGCGCAGGCCGGAATAGGCGTGGGTATAGATGTCGCCCGGACGCAGCTTGGTATTCAGCAAGGCATGGATCGGCCGTTCCGGCTTGTCGCTGCCGAAGTCCACCATCACCGGCAGCCCGGCGCGGTTGCCAGCGATCACCGCCTCGTCGATCGGCTTCCATTCGGGTCCGGTGAAATGCGCGGCCTTGATGCCGACGACCACGTTCGGATAGCGCTGCGCCATCTTGGCGGTGGCTTCGCCGTCCATGTCGGCCTGATCCTGTTCCCATTTGCCGCCGCGCATGCCGTTGCCCACGATATTGAGCATGGCCAGTACGCGGGTGCGGGAACGGTCGATGATGCGGTCCTTGAAATCCTCGAAATTGCGCCAGCCGGCACAACCGGCATCGACCACGGTGGTGACGCCGCTGCGGAAGGTGAAGCCATCCGGCGGCACGCTGAGGTCGCCGGCATAGGACCCCTTCTCGCCGGTGCCGTTATAGACATGGACATGCAAATCGATCAGCCCGGGCGAGACGACCATGCCGCGCACATCGATGGTCTTGATCGCATCGCCGGAGGACAGGCCGGGCGCCACGCGGGCGATCTTGCCGTCCTTGATGGCGACGTCCATCACCCCGTCGATGTGGTTCTTGGCGTCGATCACGCGCCCGCCCCGCAGCAGCAGGTCATAACTGGGCAGCGGCTGGGCCGAGGCCCCTGCGGTCAACAGCGCCAGCGCGGCGCAGGCGAGAAACTTGTTCTTCATATGCGCACCGCCGTCCATGGAACCACCCCGTATTCGCCCAGATCCACCGTGCCCGCCATGGCGTTGCCATTGGCGGTGCCCTTGAAACGCCAGTCGATGCTGCTGCCGGGTACCGGCATGCGGCTGCGCATTTCGATCATGTTGGCGCGCACCATGCCGGTGATCGCGCCCTGGTAGATTTCACCCTTTTGCGTGCCGGTCAGTTCGCCGCCCGACTGCTGCAGGGTGAACTGCTGCTCGCCCGTGCCGCGCTCATACTTGATGGTGACGGCCCAGTTGCCGGCCAGCGAGGCCAGCGGGCCCTTGGGCACCGGCGGATTGGCGTAAGTCCCCGGATTGCTGAGCGATGCATGCAGCACATCCGCCACGATCCGCTCTTCGCCCGGGTCCATCATGTAGGGCATGATGGTGATATAGCTGGCCATCGCGTCCGGACGGGTGCCGGTGCCGCCTTCCACCATGATACGTGGCGTTGCCGCATCCAGCTTGGCCACCAGTTCGGTACCGGTGATGCCCAGCACCTTCGCGTCCCAATGGATGCGCAGGCGCGTGGACTTGTTGGACAAGTCGTTGGGCTGAAGATACTCGAACCGCGTCGACGCCAGCGGCTTCAGCCGCGCCTCGATATGTTCCAGCCACTGGCGCCACATGCGCTGCTCGCCGTCATGGTCGCGCCGGTACCATTGGCGTACCGCCGCCACCAGGCCCATGGATTCTTCCTTGGAGCATTTCAGCGCCCGGCCGTAATTGTGATGCGGCGAGGCATTGAAATAGGCCGCTTTGCAAAGGTCTTTCGGCCCCAGCAGCATGCCGGAGGATTGCGGGCCGCGCAGGCACTTGCCGCCGGAATAGCCCACCATGGTGGCGCCCGCCGCCAGATGGATGTTGGGCTTGACCGGCTCTTCGGCCGCTGCGTCCACGAAGGTGGGAATGTTCTTCTCATTCGCGATGGCGCAGATGGCCTTGATTGGCAGCACGCTTCTGGCCTCGCGTGGCGAGGACATGATGTAGATCATGGCGGTGCGCGGGTTGATGGCGCGGCGCAGGTCATCGGCGGTTTCGACCTCGACCACCTCGCTGCCAACCATGCGCACGCCGATGTCATACTGGTTGCGCGAATGCTTGGGGATGATGACTTGGTCCCTGGCCTTGATGAGCGGCAGCGCCTGGGCCTTTTCGACATCGGTGCCCGCCATGCAGGCCACGGTCGCCTGCACGATGGCCGCCTCGCAGCCATTGGTGGTGATGCCCCAGGGCGCACCGGTCAGCTTCGCCAGTTCGGCGCCGATCCCGTCCATCAGTTCGTCGAGATGGACGTGATAGTGCGAGGCCTCGAACATCGCCTGCTTGACCTCAGGCAGCGAGCGCGAGCCGGAGATGATGGTGTAGGTACCGCGCGCATTCAGGATGGGGCGCACGCCGATGCGGGTATAGAGATTGTCGCGCTCGTTGACGGCGTGCGCGGGCAAGCCCTGCGCCGCCGCCGGAGCGGATGCCAGCGCCACGGGCGCAACCGCGCCGGCCACCGCGCCGGAACTCTTGAGAAGATCACGCCGCGACCACCTGCCGAACATGTTAGCGCTCCTTTTTAGATGTAGGCGATGACGTCGATTTCGACCAGGGAATTGCCGGGAATGCCGCTGGCGGGCGCCACCGTGCTGCGCACCGGCGGGACCGGACCCCAATCATAGGAGCGATAGACCTTGTTCATCGCATCGTAATCGCCCAGGTCATTGAGAAAGACGCTGACCTTAAGGCACTTCTGCAACGACGAGCCGGCTTCCGTCAGGTTTTTGGACAGTTCGTCCAGCACCGTCTTGGTATGTTCCTCGATGGTGCCGAAATAATGCGCGCCCACGCCGGACAGGAACAGCATGTTGCCGTAGGCGACGGCGCGCGAATACATCGGCCGGGCGACCGGCGGATTGGGCGGCGGATAGGGCGAGCGTTTCTCCAGCCGGGGCTGGGCCTGGGCCTCGCCGCTCTTGCCCAGCATCGCGGCGCCTGTGGCCGCCACCGCGGCGACCGCGCCTTTGGTCAAGAGTCCGCGCCTTGATTTCTTTTCCATGAAACACCCCAGCTTTGCATTCGGCCGATGTCCCCCCGGCCCGTTTTTGACAGGCTAGCACAAATTCCCGGGCCTCCAAGGCCGCGGGCGTGCTGCGGTGCGTTCAAATCCGGACGAAACTGGCTGACGAAATCGTCAGCCCGCTTCGTCGCCCACGACCTCGTCGGTCATGGTCGACATGGGGATGCGGCGCTTGCGCTTCTTGAGCCACATGATGGTCCCGGTGATGACGAACAGCAGCGGCACCAGGCCCGCCAGGAAGACCAGGAATTCCCACAGCGCCCCCAGGTTGCCCTGGCCGTCATGCAGGGGGCGCTGCAGCGCCATGAAACTGTCGCCTCCGCCATTGTTGGCCACGTCACGCACTTCCAGCACCGCCCCGGTGTTGGGATGGATATAGACCGTCGCGGTGGTACCGAAGCGCGAGGCCACCGCGGCTGTGAGCGGCTTGTCGGCGCCGGCCGGCATGGTGACGCCGCGCAGGGTGGCACCCGGCATCGTCTTTTTCACGATCTGCACCACATGGTCGGGACCCAGAATCCGGCCCCCGGGCACCGGCTCGACCACCGGCGCGGGCGGCGGTGTATTGGCCCCGACGATGGCGCGCATGGTTTGCGGGAAAGATATGGCGACGCCCGAAAAACTGACCGCCATGAAACCCACGAACATCCAGATGCCCGCGGCGGCGTGCAGTTCGCGGTGGAAACGCAGGCCGGTGGCGGTGCGCCGTACCAGGAAAGCGTATTTCCACTGGCCGCGCCTGGGCCACCACAAGACGATGCCGGTCATGCCCAGCAGGACCATGCCCACGCCCAGCCAGCCCACCAGCGGGCGGCCAAAGTCGCGGCCCAGTTGCAGGCTGCCGTGGAACTGATGCAGCCATTGAAAGACCGGCAGGCGGCCGTCGCGGCGCACATCCAGCGTTACGCCGGAGGCCGGATCGACATAGAGCTGAAGGTTCGCGGGCTTTTCCAGCGAAGCGGGGACTTTGCGATGCTTGCCTTCCAGGCGCACGCCCACCGTGTCGCCGGGCTTCGCCGGAAGCGTGAACTGGATCTGGCCACCCTCTTCGGCCTGCACCACCTGCCGCACGTAATCGGTCATGATGGTCAGCGGCAAAGGCGGACCGGCCGTTCTGGCCTTGGGGATGGGCGCGATCCATTCGGTCAGCTTGTCGTCATAGACCAGGATGCTGCCCGACAGGCTGACGGCCACGAACAGCACGCCCAGCACAAGACCGACCCACATGTGAATCTGGAACAGGGCGCTGCGGACGGTGGCGAACTTCATGGCGTCATCCTCCTGGCGTCCGCTATGGCTCTTGCTCGGCCCCGCACGCTTGCGAAATTTCAAACACATCGGCCCCTTCTTTGCAAGTCAGTCGCAAAAATGTGCGAGGAAGATCAGTCGGTTATGGTTCGCGAACCAACCGGTTACTGAGGCGTTCCCGCTCCATGGCTGGGTTTCGCCAACTCCTGCGCAACACGCCGCAAGGGCTTTACTGTCCGCCGGGCGATTTCCACATCGATCCCGTCGCGCCGGTGGCGCGCGCCATCGTCACCCATGGCCATTCCGACCATGCCCGCAGCGGCCACGGTACGGTGCTGGCGACGCCTGAGACCCTGGCCATCATGGGCGCGCGTTATGGCGAAAGCTTCGCCGCCGCCACCCAGGCCGCGCGCTATGGCGAGAAAATTGCGCATAACGATGTCAGCGTGACGCTGGTGCCGGCGGGTCATGTGCTGGGCTCGGCGCAGGCGGTGCTGCGCTGGAAGGACCTCACCATCGTGGTGTCCGGCGATTACAAGCGCCGCCGCGATCCCACCTGCCTGCTGTTCGAACCAGTACCCTGCGATGTCTTTGTCAGCGAGGCGACCTTTGGCCTGCCGGTGTTCCGCTTTCCGGACGCCTCCGATGAAGTCGCCAAGCTTCTGAAGTCGGTAGCGCTGTTTCCCGAGCGCACCCACCTGGTCGGCGCCTATGCCCTGGGCAAAGCGCAACGCATCATCTGCCTGCTGCGTGAAGCAGGCTACGACAAGACGATCTATGTCCATGGCGCGATGGCGAGCATGAACGCGCTGTATGAAGCGCACGGCATCGCGCTGGGCTCCCTGGCGCCCGCCACCGACGCGGCGCGGGGTGCCCTGCCCGGCGAGATCGTCATCGCCCCGCCCTCGGCCATTGCCGACAAATGGGCGCGGCGCTTCGCCGATCCGATTCCCGCCTTCGCCTCGGGCTGGATGATGGTCCGGGCCCGCGCCCGCCAGCGCCATGTCGAACTGCCGCTGGTGATCAGCGATCACGCCGACTGGGACGAGCTGACCGAAACCATCCAGGAAATAAAGCCGCGCGAACTCTGGATCACCCATGGCAGCGAGGATGCGCTGCTGCGCTGGTCGGAGCTGAACGGCATCGCCGCCCATGCGCTGGAGATCATCGGCTATGCGGACGAGAACGAGTGATGCGCGCCTTTGCCCGCCTGCTCGACCAGCTCGCCTTCACGCCGTCGCGCAACGCCAAGCTGACCTTGCTGCGCGATTACCTGGGCAAGGCGCCCGACCCCGAGCGCGGCTGGGCGCTGGCAAGCCTGACCGGGGCGCTGAGCTTCGACGCCGCCAAGCCCGCCTTCATCCGCAAGGCGGCTGAGGCGCGGCTGGACCCGCAGCTTTTCGCGCTGTCCCATGACTTTGTCGGCGACCTGGCGGAAACCGTGGCCCTGGTCTGGCCGGCCCGCGCCGGCGCCAACCGGGAGCCGGAATTGCCGGAAGTTGTCGAGGCCCTGCGCACCGCCTCGCGCCGGGAAGTGCCGATCCTCTTGGAGCGCTGGCTGGATGCGCTGGACGCCACAGGACGCTGGGCGCTGCTGAAGCTTTTGACCGGGGGCCTGCGCGTCGGCGTCTCGGCGCGGCTGGCCAAGCAGGCGCTGGCGGGACTGGGCGATGTGGCGGTTACCGATATCGAAGAGGTCTGGCACAGCCAGGAGCCGCCTTATGGCGACCTGTTCGCCTGGCTGGAAAAGCGCAGCGAACGCCCCTCCGCCGATGCGCCGGCGCGGTTCCGGCCCGTGATGCTGGCCCAGGCGATCGACGCCACAGACTTCGCGCGTTACGAAGCGAGCGACTATGCCGCCGAATGGAAATGGGACGGCATAAGGGTGCAGGCCGCCCATGAACGCGGCCAGCGCCGGCTTTACAGCCGCACCGGCGAGGATATCGCCGGTGCCTTTCCCGATGTCGTTGGGACCCTCGATTTCGAGGGCGTGATCGATGGCGAGCTGCTGATCTTTAATGATGGCCATGCCGCGCCGTTCGGCGACCTGCAGCAACGCCTCAACCGCAAGAGCGCCGACGCCAGGCTGCTGGCGAAATTTCCCGCCGGTATCCGCGCCTATGACCTGCTGATGGAAGGCGAAGTGGATCTTCGCGGGCTGCCCTTCGCGGAACGTCGCAAGCAATTGGAAATTTTCATCGCGCGCCTGAACAATCCGCGCATCGACCTTTCGCCGCTGCAACCTTTTTCCAGCTGGGAGGAACTGGCCAGGCTCAGGGCCGATCCGCCGCATGGCGATCCGGCCATCGCCGAAGGGCTGATGCTCAAGCGCTGGGATTCCATTTACGAGCCGGGTCGCCCCAAGGGCCCCTGGTTCAAATGGAAGCGCGATCCGCACCTGGTGGACGCGGTGCTGATGTATGCCCAGCGCGGCCATGGCAAGCGGTCGGGTTTTTATTCCGACTACACGTTCGGGGTCTGGCGCCAAGACGCCAATGGCGAGCGGATGCTGACGCCGGTGGGCAAGGCCTATTTCGGCTTCACCGATGAAGAACTGAAGCGCATCGACAAGTTCGTGCGCGACAATACGGTGGACCGCTTCGGACCGGTGCGTTCGGTGCGTGCCGACAAGGATTTTGGGCTGGTGCTGGAAATCGCCTTTGAGGGCCTGCAGCGTTCCAGCCGCCACAAGTCCGGCGTCGCCATGCGCTTTCCGCGCGTGAGCCGCATTCGCTGGGACAAGCCGGCGCGCGAGGCCGATGAACTGCCGACGCTGGAAAAGCTGCTGGACTGATCTCAGGTCGGCAGACGGAAGCCCACCAGCCGGCCCGGCGGCCCCGACACTGCAATGGCGATATATTGCGCGCCATCGTGCAGGTAGGTCATGGGCGAACCAGTGACGCGCGCCGGCAGCGGCACCGCGCCCACTTCCTTGCCCGTGGCCTTGTCATAGGCGCGCAGCCAGCCGCCCAGCTTGCCGTCAGGCCCGGTGGTGGCGGTGCCGTCGCCGGCGATGATCAGGTTCTTGGTCACCAGCACGCCGACTTTTCCTTGGGAACCGGTGCGCGGAATCGTCATGCCTTTGAGCAGCGGGCTATTGCGCACTGCGTCGGGGGTTTCGCCATGCGGCGTCTGCCAGACGATCTCGCCCTTGTTGAGATCGATGGCGGTGATCTGGCCGTAAGGCGGCTTCATCAACGGCATGCCCTGCACCGTCATGCGGGTGATGCCCGGACCAGACGGTCCATTCGCCGCGGCTGGCGGCGAAGCGGTGCCCAGCATCCAGCCGACATCGGTGACGGCGGGATTGGCCGGGATGTGCCCGGTGGGATTGTAGGAGATATTCGAGAATATGTAGAAAATATTGGTTTCGGGATCGAAGGCGCCGCCCGGCCATTGCGCCGCGCCATCGCCATTGGGATTCATGATGGTGGCGAGCGGCCGCGGCCATTTGCTGGCCGACGGCGGGGTGAACAGCGGCCCGATGCGATAATTGGCCACCAGCGCTTCAGCTTCAGCGCGCAGCGCGGGCGTGAAGTCGATCAGATATTCCTTGAAGAAGCCCTGGCGGTCGAACGCAGGCGGCTTGGTCACATGCGGCTGGGTGGCGGGATAATACTCGCCCGGTATGTTGCCTTTGGGCACGGGCTTGTCGACGATAGGCCAGACCGGCTTGCCGGTGGCGCGGTCCAGCACATACAGCCAGGCCTGCTTGGTGGGCTGTGCCAGCGCCTTGATCTTCTTGCCGTTCACCGTGATGTCGCACAGGATCGGGGCGCAGGGAATGTCGCGGTCTTGCACGCCGTGCCGCACCGTCTGGTAATGCCAGCGGCGTTTTCCGGTCTTCACGTCCAGCGCCAGGATGCTTTCGCTGTAGAGATTGTCGCCGGGACGCGCGCCGCCATACCAGTCGCCGGTTGGCGCCTCGATGCCGATATAGACCAGCCCCAGTTCGGGATCGGCGCTGTTCTGGCACCAGTTGCCGGTGTTACCGGTATATTCGTCCGAACCGTTCAGCCAGGTGTCATGGCCGAACTCGCCCTTGCGCGGGATGGTGTGGAAAATCCACAGCCGCTTGCCGGTGCGCGCGTCGAAGCCGCGGACATAGCCCTTGATGTGGCTCTTGCGCGGACTGCGGCCCGGCAGATGCGCAGCCCCCATCACGATCACATCGCCCACCACCAGCGGCGTGGCATGAAGCCCGATGTCATGGCCGTCGGTCTTGCCGGTCAGGTCAATCTCCTGGTCCATTTCCAGCTTGAGATCGACGATGCCCTTGTTGCCAAAATCCGGATCGGGAAGACCGGTGGCGGCATCCAGGCAGACCATCTGATAGCCGATGGTGACGAAGATGATGCGTTCCTTGACGCCATCGGTCCAATAGGAAAGGCCGCGGCCCGAACCCCGGCGCGGCGCGTTCATGCCGCGCTCGCCTTCATCGATGTTGAACTTCCATTTCAGTTCGCCATTGGCGGCGTTGAGCGCCACCGCAGCGCGGCGCGAGCCCGCCGTCAGGTACAGCGTGCCGTTCACCATCAGCGGCGTGGCCTGCAGATTGGGATCGGGCACCGGACCCAGATTGTCGGGCAGGAAGGTCCAGGCCGGACGCAGGTTCTTGAAATTGTCGGCAGTGATCTGGTCCAGCGCGCTGTAACGCCAGCTTCCCAGATTGCCGCCATAGGTGCGCCATTCGCCATTGGCGGTGTCGTAGGGCGGGGCCGCCGCGAAGGCGGGCATCTGCGAGGCGGCGAGCGCTGCGATGCCGGTGGCGCAAACGCCCCGGCGCGAAATCTTCCTCACCCTTCCACCCCCGTATTTTTATCTGATAAGACCGTGCCACGCTTTTTGGGCCATGGGAATTGCTTCGTGAGAGCCGTCCGCACCGTTTGTTTCGCAGTTGCACTGATGACCGCCAGCGGCGCGGCGCATGCCCAGGGACTTCCACCCGGCGAAATGCGCGACACCGTGCAGGCGGCCTGCAGCACATGCCATCCGGTCACCCGCTTCACCGCGCTGCGCAAAGGCCGCGCGGGTTGGGTCATGACCATGAACAGCATGATCGACAAAGGCGCGGTGATCGGCGACAACGAGTTTGGTCCACTGGTGGAATATCTCACCACCAATTTCGGGCCCAGAAAATAATCACAACGTCAATCACACGGGCGTCGCCACCACATCGCCCCAGCCCCAGCCGGGCGTACGCGGCGGATGCATGTAGAGGCCTTCGGGCCCGCGCGTGATCTCATATTGCTGCTCGAACATTTCATAGACCTGCTTGGGTCCGCCCGGCGGGGGCATGAACAGTTCGGCCCAGGGCGCATTGACATGGCTGATCGACCAGTGCGTCGCGCCATTGCGCCCGCCGTCATGCGGGATCACATCGATATCGAAGGATTCCGCCAGTGCGCCGATCTTGCGCAATTCGCTCATGCCGCCGCACCAGGCGACGTCCGGCTGCCAGATCGAGGCCCCGTCCGCCTTCAGCAGCTTGGCGAAACCATAGCGGCCATAGACATGCTCGCCGGTGGCGATATGGGTGGAGGTGATCTTGCGGCGCAGGCGGCCGAAGCCTTCGAAATCATAGGGCGGCAGGACTTCCTCCACCCATTTGACGCGGTAGGGTTCCATCAGCTTGCACATTTCGATGGTGTACTGCTCGTCCCACGACATCCAGCAGTCGCACATCACATCGCCATCGGGGCCGACCATCTTGCGGGCGCGCGCCACCAGTTCGAGGTTGGCGCGCTTGCCTTCCTCGCCGCGTATCGGACCCGCCGGCATCGCCAGCTTGACACGGCGATAGCCGAACTTGACGTGCTGCTCGGTATCGTTGCCGGTGCAATAGGCCGGAATGCGCGCCTTGGCCTCGCCGCCCAGCAGGCGCCATACCGGTTCGCCCAGCGCCTTGCCGATAATGTCCCACAGCGCATTGTCGAAGCCGGAGATGGCGTTCATGGTCACGCCTGCCTGGCCGTAGGATTCGGTGACGCGCCAGTTGATGTCCCAGTTGCGCTCGATGTCGAAGGGATCACGCCCGATCATCAGGGGCGCCAGATGGCCCATCACGATGGCGCCGCCGCCCGCCCCGCCATTGCCATAGCCGACAATGCCCTTGTCGGTGGTGATCTCGACCGTGAAGCTGGGCACGTTGCGCGCCGCGAACAGGCTGCGGGTGGCGCGGAATTCCGGATAGATGTTGGGCGGGGCCGACACTTCCACGCCCTGAGTGGACCAGGAGCCGGCGGACGGGGTGTAGGCCGGGGGCGGATTCTTCGGCGCGACCCGTACCAGCCGGACATCGGTGATCTTGAGCTTGGACTTTTCCTGCGCCCAGCCGAGAGAGGGCAAGGTCAGCGCGCCCGCGGCCACCGCCGCCGCGCCGGTCAGAAAATCACGCCGTAGAATGCCCATTTTTTCCTCCTAGACCCGCGCCGCTTTCACGCGCAGGATTTTTCCGGTTTCTTTTTCGGTCAGAACGATAAAGCCATTTTCGGTTTTCAGGTCGGCAACGCCGCGATACCCCGCCGGGATTTCCGCCAGGAAGATGGTATAGGTCTGGCTGCGGCTGGCGCGGCCATCGATCCAGCTATATTGCGGCACCCCAAAATTCTCGCCCTGCGCCACCGCGTTTTTCGCGCCCTGGATCAGGCTGTCGCCCCAGCAAAAGCCGCGCGCCACCACCTTGCCGTCCCAGGGCTTGTGCATGTTGGTGCGGTTCTGCTGCCAGTCCAGCAGCCAGGGATTGACCTGGGCCTCGAAGATATAGCCCAGCAGCACATTGTAATCGGCATGATAGGCGGTCACCCAATTCCTGCCCTGGCGCTGCAGTAGCCATTTTCCGACTTCGCCGCTGAACACGCGATAGTCGTGGCTGACACCCTTTTCGTTCGCGCTTGCGGGCCAGGCCGCGAGTGTCGCGCTTTTCCCCCAGCCCAGCATCACCCGGTCCACCGAAGCGTCGGCGAACATCCTGTCCTTTTCGACAAAGGGCGGCCCCAGCGTGACATGCTGCACCCATTGCAGCGGACGGTCAGCGATCATCAGGTTCTCGACCGTCTCGGTGACGGTGACGGCGGTCTCGTCGGGCAGCAGGGCGATGCTGCGCCGAAAGCCATATTGCGTGCGCGGCAGTTCGGCGCGCATCACCAGGTCCTGTGACGCTTCACGCTGCCATTTCACCGTCAGCGCTTCGCCATGCTGGCTGTAATCGGCGGCCTTGAATTCCTCGGGCTGGTTGCCGAACTGGGGGAAACAGGTGAAGTGGCCCATATAGCCCGACATCAGCCGCGCCTGGACATCGGTGCCATAGAGTGCGCCATGCCGCGCATAGCTGAAGGTATGGGGATCGATGGTGAGATAGTGCGGCACCCGCATCGGGTTGATGTCGGCGCGCGCCCGTCCGCTGGTCAGCCGCACTTCGCCGATAAAGCCGCCGCCCGGCAAGACGCTCAGCTGCATCCTGTCATTGGCGATGGTCAGGGCCTCGCGGCCATGCAGGCGGGTCTCGGCAATGCGCGTGGCAGCGGATGCCGCTGTTGGCATCGCCGCCCCCAGCGTCGCGCCGATCACGGCGCGACGGTTCATTTCCCCAACTCCCACGGCGTGTCCCCGCCTTTTAGGGGCGGAGACTAACGCGCCTAGCGGGACGGCACCAGCCGCACGATCGAGCCGCCGACCGGATCGCCGTTGCGATTCTGCAGCAGCAGATACAGGTACCCGTCAGGACCGGTGATCACTTCGCGGATGCGGCCGTGATCGCGGAACACGATCTCCTGCGACACGATCTGGCGGTCCTTGATTTCCAGCCGGATCAGACGCTGGCCCACCATGCCGGCGATGAACATGTTGTTCTTCCAGGCCGGGAAACGGTCGCCGGTATAGAAGGCGGTGCCGCCCGGACCGATGGAGGGATTGTAATAGGTCACCGGCGGAACCATGCCGACCGCCTGCTGGCGCACAATGCCCGGCTCCAGGCCATAGGTGACAACACCCCAGCCGTAATTCTTGCCCGGTTCGACGATGTTGATCTCGTCGCCGCCCACCGGACCATGCTCGGTTTCCCACAACAGGCCGGTCACCGGATCGAAGGCGATGCCTTCGGGATTGCGATGGCCATAGCTCCAGATGCTGCCCAGCGCGCCGGGCGTGTTCACGAAAGGATTATCCTTGGGGACCGAGCCATCCAGGTTGATGCGGTGAATCTTGCCCAGGGGCGAGGCCAGGTTCTGCGAGGCCTGCATGTCGTGGCGCTCGCCCATGGTCCAGAACAGATGGCCCTTGCCGTCGAACAGGAAGCGCGCGCCATAATGATCGGCGGGGAAGGTGAAGAGTTCGTTCGCCGCCTGGAACAGCATCTGCTGCTCCACCCATTCATGGTTGGCGTTGACCTTGCCGCGCACGATATAGGTCATGGTGGGCGGCGCCATCAGCGGCGCCTTTTCCGTGCCGGGTTCGTGGACGAAGCCCGGCGGCACATCGGAATAGGCCAGATAAATCCAGCCATTCGTGGCGTAGTTGGGATCAAGCGCCACGTCCAGCATGCCGCCGTCCTGGCGTTCGAACACCTTGGGCGTACCCTTCACGGCTGCGGAAACCTTGCCGCTCTTGTCCAGGAAGCGCACGGCGCCGGAACGCTCGGTGAAGATCATGCGGCCGTCGGGGAGGAATTCCAGGCCCCAGGGCTGGTTGAAGCCCTTGGCCAGCACTTCCACCTTGAAGGTCGCCTTCTGGCTCTTGATCACCTTGCCGTTGGGATCGGGCGTCTCGCCGATCTTGCGGTTCATCACGCCGCCGCGGATACGCAGGTAAGCGGGAATCTGGTTGATCTCTTCGGGCAGATACAGGGTCTTGAAGCCGTGATTGGCCACGCCCGCCGGACCGTCGGCGGTGGCCTGGACGATCTGTGCGTCGGTGCGGCTGTCCAGGAAGCTTTCGCTGAACAGGCTCTTGGCGCGGGCGCCCGGCTCGATGGTGTTGCCGTGGCAGGCGACGCAATTGGTGGTCCAGACTTCATGGGCGCGGCTCTGCAGCAGCGCGGGGACCGGCGGCGCCAGCTTGCGCGGCGGCGGCACGGGCGGCGTCACGGCGGCGGGCGGCGTTGCCGCCTGCTGGGCGATGGCGGCGCCGGCAATACCGGTGACCAGCAGTACGGACAGCAGAGATTTTTTCACGAGAGAAGACTCCTACCAGATGGCCTTAACGGCGCTTTCAAATTGCTCGAGGGTGAATTCGACATCCGCATCGCTATGGGCGGCGGACAGCGAACATTGCTTGGTGGCGATCGGCACGAAGAACACGCCGCGCTGGATCAGCGCCCGGCGCAGGGCCACGTCGCGGGCGAAGTCATGGCCTTCGATAATGTCATGCAGATCGCGGGGCTGCTTGGCCATCAGATAGAACGAGAAGGCCGAGCCCTGCCGCGACAGGCTGGCGGTGATGCCGCGCCTGGCGAAGATGCCGCTGATGCCTTCTTCCAGGGCCGCGCCCATGGCTTCCATCTTCGGATAGATCTTGTCCTTGTTGGCGGCAAGGTAGCGCACGGTTTCGGTCGCCGCCGCCACCGCCACCGGATGGCCGTTATAGGTGCCGGCCACAAAGGGACGGCGGGCCGGATCGGGATCGATGATGGAGTCCATATACTCCGCCTTGCCGCCGACCAGCGCCAGCGGGAAGCCGTTGGCCACGGCCTTGCCATAGACCACCAGGTCCGGCTTGACGCCGCAAACCTGGCTGTAGCCGCCCAAGGCGTGGCGGAAACCGGTCTTCACTTCATCGAACACCAGCAGGAAGCCGAACTCGTCCGCCAGGTCGCGCAACCCTTCCAGGAAGCCGGGCTGCGGCTTCACCACGCCGATATTCTGCAGCAGCGGTTCGGTGATCAGGGCGGCGACGGGAAAGCGGCGGCAGATGTAACGCACCGAGTCCAGGTCGTTATAGTTGATGGCATGGACGAAATGCGTCTGCTCGATGGTGGTGCCGGCGCCCAGCGGCCGCAGCGGATATTCACCGGGCGACACACGCGGCCCGATATCGGCCAGCGAGTTGAAGACATTGCAGGCCAGCTCGTCATGATTGCCGTTATAGCCGCCCTGCATCACGATGATGTGGCTGCGCTGGGTCACGGCCCGCCCGATGCGGATGGAAAGCGAGGTGGCCTCGCTGCCGGTGTTGAGGAAGGTGACTTTTTCCACCGCCGGGACATTGCGGCAGATCAGTTCGGCCAACTGCCCTTCGGCCTTGGAAGGTCCCGCGCCGAACAGGCTGTCGCCACTGGTCAGCGCCTTGGCCGCCGCCTCGTTAATGGGCGCGAAATTGTGCCCCAGGAAATAGGGCGCGAAGCCGGCGTGATAATCGATGTAGCGCTTGCCCGCCTGATCCCACAGGTAGGCGCCCTCACCCTTTGTGAAGGTGATGGCGGGGTCGATGGCGCGATTGACCGAGGAGATGCCGCCCGGAATGAAGCGGCGGTTATGCTCCAGCACGTTTTCATGATTCAGAATGTTATTCATGGGCGGTTTCGAGCTGCTTGAGGGTCCTTGTGGTATCGTCAATCACCTGCTCCATGCAACCGGGCCGGAACAGGGAAATCTTGATCTGGTAGAGGCCGGGCTTGTCATAGGTGTCGGCAGGCGCCAGATAGCCGACATTGCCGTTGACGATATTGAGCATCACCACGGCATTGTTGGGGAACCGCTTGCGCAGCTCGACCTGGAAGGCGCTATAGGGTTCGGCGGGCGCCCCGACGAAGAAGGCGTCGCCGACCTGCCACAGGGTCATGCGCACCTTGCGCGACGTGCCGTTGCCGACATCGCGCCGGACCATCAGCCGGCGCTCCAGCCGCTCCTTCAGGGCCCGGTCGTTGCAGCCATGCAGCGACTTCAGAAGCTCGGCTTCGGTCGGCAGGTCCACATAGGGCAGATCGGTGTCCGATACAGTCGCATGCAATGTGGTGTTGGCGGGCCGGGGGCGCAGGCTCCAGCGGCCCAGGCGGGCGCCGGAATCCTCGATGCGGTCGAAAGCGAATTCCTGCTCCGGCGGCAGCATGCCGGTCAGGGTGGACAGCGCGGCATAGCCAAGCTGGCGGCCATTCTGGTCAGCGATAGCGGTGTCGGCCTCATAGGAACGCAGCGGCGTCATGTCGCCCGACGCGCCGTGCAGGAAGAAACAGGGCGCGCCATCGGTTTCGCGCTCCACCACTTCGCGCATCGCGCCGTAATAGTCGGGCGAGATCAGCTTGTTGCCGCCGCCCAGCGAGACCGGGTGGCAGGCATAGTTGACCAGCGTGGCGATGATCTTTCCCTTGGCATCGGTGATGCGTCCGACCAGCACCGTATCGTCGGTGGGACCGTCGGGATTGATGCCGCAAAGAAACGTCTCGCTGTCCAGCACCAGATCGCGGTTGCGCGCCAGGTCGCAGCGCCCGGTGGCCCAGGACATCACCGCCGGCTGGACGTTGTCCTTCGAGCCTTTGATGGCGGCAACCGCGCCTTCCACGATCTTGTCGCGATAGGGCGGGATCAGATGGCCCCCTTCCCGGTCGAGATTCTGCAGGTTGGAGGCAGGACCCGCATGGGTATGGCCCATATGGGTGATCAGCTGGTCGTTGCGGATGCCCGATTTTTCCAGAATCTGCTTGCGGATTTCCAGTTCATGGGCGCTGTCGAACCACCAGCCCAGGTCGAAGCAGACCAGATACAGTTCCAGCTTCGGATCGCCGCCGCGCAGGAACAGGCTGGTGACCATCAGCGGGCGGTGAATGCCTTCGGCGGCGTCATGCAGGGCACTGCCCCAGGAGCGGGCATAGATATTGGCGGGCGGGGTGATGTCGGCACGCGCCACCCCCATCTCGCCTTTGAATTCGGACTGGCGGATCACCAGATCGGACAGATTGCGCTTGTTCATCATCCCCCTCCCGTCGGGAAGAATATTTGCGAAAATATCAGCATGCAGGCACAGGTCAGCACAAGCAGCAGGCCGGCCCAGAAGACCACGCTGTTATACCAGCGGTCCCCCAGCCCCTGGGTAAGCGTATCGCGGGAATTCCAGAAGGTGACCGGGTCGGTTTCGGTGCCGGGGCTGCGGGCCGGGTGCAGCAGGGTTCCCACCACGCAGAGCAGCAACGACACCGCCAGGCACACCGCCGCCTGGTTGGCGAAGGCGTAGTACCAACTGGGCATGTCCACGCTGTAACCCACCAGCTTGATCAGCAGGCCCGTCCCCAGGCCGCCGATCACGGCCGCCATGGCGCCCGCGCCATTGGTGCGCTTCCAGATCAGGCCCACCCACAGGATGGCGGCGAAGGGCGGCGCGACGAAGGCGTTCAGCGTCTGCATGTACTGGAAGATGCCGGCGCTTTGCTGGCTGACATAGATCGCCATGGCGATACCGGCCGCGATGGCGCCGACACTGGCCCACATGCCAAAACGCACCCGCTGTTTTTCCGTCGCGTTCGGATTGATCAGCGGCACATAGATATCCAGCGTCAGGATCGCGGCGGTCGCGTTGACCACCGCGCTGACGGTGGCCTGCACCGCGCTGATCAGCACCGCCAGCAAAAGCCCGCGCAGGCCCACCGGCAGGAATTCCTGCACCAAAAGCACGAAGCCGCCGTCGGCGCGATGCACGGCGGTCTTCCAGTCGCCCAGCAGGAATTCGGGATAGCGCGCGAACAGGATCAGGCCCGGCAGCACCACGATGAACGGCAGCAGCAGCTTGGCGTAGCCGGCCATCAAGAGGCCCATGCGGGCATGCCAGATGTCCTTGGCGCCCAGGACGCGCTGGACGATGAACTGGTTCATCACGCCGTACCACACGCCGACCGCCAGCAAACCAAAGAACGTGCCGGTCCAGGGCGCCAGGGGATGATCCGGCGGCTGGAACACCGTCATGCGGTTGTATTCGCCATACTGGGTCAGATTGGGGGCGCTGGCTTCGACCGCCTGCTTCCACACGCCGGTCTCGGCCATGTTCATGTGCATCACGTACATGAAGCCGTCGATGATGCCGCCGGACGGCGTCATGGCTTTCAACGCAAAGATGGTGAGAAGACCGACGCCGCCGATCTTGACCACCGCCGTCAAAAGGCCGGTCCAGGCCACGGTGTTGAGGCCGCCATAGACGGCCCAGCCGCCGGCGAAGATGCCGGTGCCGATGATGCACCACAGCAGCGGCCAGCCGAAAAATCCCGACAGCGCCAGGCCGCCCGCATACATCACCGCCGCCATGAAGATGGAGATGTTGGCGAAAATGGTGAGCAGCGCGAAGACCTGGCGGACGCCTTGCCCGAAGCGCTTGGCGAGATATTCCGGCACGGTGGTGATGCGCGCCTTGATCAGGAACGGCACGAACAGGAAGACGATGATGATTTCGATCAGCGAGGTCTGCCACTGGGCCAGTGCCGGGACCACGCCCTGAAGGAAGCTGATGCCCACCAGCCCCACAAAATGCTCGGTGGAGACGTTGGCGGCGACATAGGAGCCGCCGACCACGTACCAAGGCAATGTGCGCCCCGCCAGAAAGTAGTCGTTGGTGGACTTGCGCTCGCCCCGGCCCGACCAGACGCCGACGGCGCACAGCAGGACAAGAAAGACGAAGAACTCGATGTAATCGAGCGGCAGCATCGCCAATGTCGAAGTCACGCCCCTATCCCCTGCCCAGCAATGCCTTTTCGGCTTTTGTTATCCGGCCCGGGGCCAAGTCTAGATGTATACAAGCGGCGGCGTCACCCCCAAACCGGCTAGGCGCACCGCCAGACGCGGGCTAAACTGCCGCCAAAATAACGGGAGACGCGCGTGAACGATTGGCTGAAGCCCGGAATGCTTTGTCTGGCCCTGCTGCCGGCCCTGCTGCCGGCCCCGCTGGCGGCGCAGACCATAGCGCCCGAGCCGCTGCCGGCCGGCGAATCCCGCGAGCACCCGGCGCCCAAGGTGACCGAAGGCGCCTATTGGGACACCCGCCCGCCCGAAACGCCCAAGAACAACCCTGCCTTCAAGGAACAGACCCGCGCGCCCTACAAGTCGGTTGCACCGCACAAGGTGACGGTCGTGACGGACAAGCTGGGCACGGGCTGGAGCGTCGCTTTCCTGCCCGGCGGCAAGATGCTGGTGAGCGAGAAGCTGCCCGGCGCGCTGAAGCTGCTGGATGCATCCGGCAGCCCTTCCGCGCCGCTGGCCGGTCTGGAAAATCTGGCCGGTCCGGGACACAAGCTTGGCCTGTTGGAAGTGGTGCTGGCGCCGGACTTCGCCAAAAGCCGCCGCATCTATTTCACCTTCTTCGAAGTTGTGGAGAAAGGCTTTTGGACCAACACCAACCTCGCCTATGCCACGCTGGATGAAAGCGCCGGCGCGGTGCGGGACGTGAAGGTGATCTTCAAGGGCTCACCGGCGGTGCCGATGAACAACTCGTCCAGCAAGCAGGGCGGGCGCATCGTTTTCGGGAAAGATGACTCGATCTTCCTGATCATGGGCGACCGCGACGCCAACCGCCATTGGGATTACATGGCCAAGTTCGCGCAGAAGCTGGACAATCATCTGGGCAAGGTGGTGCACCTGACGCCCGAAGGCGCCCCGGCCAAGGACAATCCTTTCCTCAAGACCAAGGGCGCGCTGCCGGAAATTTGGGCCTATGGCCTGCGCAGCCCGCAAGGCCTGGCTTTCGATCACAAGACCGGCAAGCTGTGGGAAGTCGAGCATGGCCCGCGCGGCGGCGACGAGATGAACATCATCCAGCGCGGCAGGAATTACGGCTGGCCCATCATCACGCGCGGCGTCAATTATCCCGGCGAGCCGATCGGCGAAGGCGTGGCCAAGAAAGGCATGGAGCAGCCGGTCTATTACTGGGACCCGGTGATCGGCACCTCGGCCATGGCCTTCTATAAGGGTGACCTCTTTCCGCAATGGAAGAACAGCCTGTTCGTTGCGGGCCTGCGCGGGGTCGGCATCTACCGGCTGGAGATCAAGGGCGACAAGGTGGTGGCGGAAGAGCCGATGCTGACCGACCAGAAGCTGCGCATGCGCGATGTGAAGATCGGGCCCGACGGCGCGGTCTATGCCTTGGCCGAGCGCGGCAAGCTGTTCAAGCTGACGCCGCCCTAGTTTTCAACAGCGCCAATACGCTTTTTTCCGCAGGGCTGAGCCCGGTGCGGCGGGCCCGTCCCATGGCGCGCAGATGCAGCTTACCGCGCTGGAAGGCATCGATGATCTGGGGGTGGATGTAGCATTTGCGGCAGACCGCGATGGTATTGCCCAGCCGCTGTGCCACCGCGCCGATCACTTCGCGAACCGCCTTTTTGGTCGGGGTCTTGTCGGGCAGTGCCGCGAAGGCCAGCGCCGCCTCCACCGTGCCGGCCCAGGTGCGGAAATCCTTGGCGGAAATATCGTCGCCGCAGACAGCGTGCAGATAAGCGTTCACGTCGGTGGAGGTCAGGCTCCGCACCTTGCCCGCCTCGTCCCGATACTCGAACAGATGCTGGCCCGGCAGGTCCTGGCAGCTGCGCACCACTTTGGCGACACGCCTATCATGCACCGCCAGAGCCCAGTCCTTGCCGCTTTTGCCGCGAAAGGTGAAATGCAATTGCGCGCCGCGCACCTTTACGTGGCGGTCGCGCAGGGTGGTCAGACCGAAGCTGCCATTGTCGCGGGCGTAATCCTCATTGCCGATGCGGATCAGGGTTTCTTCCAGCAGGGTGATCACCACCGCGATCACCTTCTCGCGCGGTAGGCCGGGGCGGCGCAGGTCGGCGGCCAATTGCTTGCGCAGGCGCGGCAGGCATTGGGCGAAGCGCACCAGGTGCAGGTACTTGTCGCGGTCGCGCACCGCGGCGAAGCCGGTGTGATAGCGATACTGCTTGCGGCCCCGCACGTCCTTGCCGGTCGCGGCCAGATGGGCATTGTCGAAGGGCGCGATCCAGACATCGCTCCAGGCGGGCGGAATCGCCAGCGCGCTGATGCGCTTGAGAACGCGCGCGTTGCGAATGCGCGCCCCGGATGGGGATTTGTAAAAGAAGCGTCCCGGCTTTCCGTGCCGGGTGATTCCGGCGACGCGGTCGTCCGAGACATGGCGCAGGCCTGCGCGCCGGGCGGCCTTGCGTGCGTCTGCCGCCTTGGGTGTGGTGGTCTGCTGCATCGGTCAGAATGCAACAGACGGAACCAGCGAAAAGTTCCTTCAGGGCGGCGGCGAGGCGTAGATCGGCATCGCCTGATAGTAGGACAGCGGATATTTGGGTGCGTAATCGGACGGAAACGGCTGGCCGGAGAATTGCGCAAAATAGGCCAGGCAGGCGTCGCGCCACCACACGGCCTCGCGGTGCTGGATGGCCAGAAAGTCCGTGACATGCGCAAAGCGTTCCGCGTCCACAAACGGCTTCAGTGCCGCCCAGTCGGATTGCATTTTGGCCACGGCGTCGACGCCGCGCCGGTAATGCGCCACCATTTCCTGCCACAAAGTGCGTCCGGACTTGACGCGGTGGTCCCAGGGCAGCCGGTGGAACCAGAGCAGATATTCTTCCGGCGTGGTCGCGACCTTTGAAAAACGCTCTTTCAGCGGCGAGCGGTATTGCGCGGCATAGCCGCTGGCGACGCGGTCCACCCCAACGCCATCCTTGGCGGCACGGTGGTAATAGACCGGCCGCCAGTCCTCGCGCGGTCCGCTGTCATCCCAGGGCGCCGGCCCCATGTGATGGCCATAGGCCATGATGTGATGCAGGCCCAGCGGCGTCATGTAATCGACCACCGCCTCGCGGGACGCCATCATCATGTTGACGACCGGATTCACGAAAGCCGGATCAGCGGTGAAGGTCTGGCGCGTCCATTCTTCCGCAACCGCCCTGGCGGAAAGTTCGGTATCCCAGGCCATGCGGCCGAAGACATACCAGTTGGCCTGGTTGAAGATGGAGCCGGACCAGTCGGCATCGTTGCCGATATTGGCCACGCCCGCCACGCCGGAGGTGGCATGCCGGTCCAGGCTGCCATCGGTGATTTTGGCGATGGTCGAGCCGGGACCGCGCGCATAGGTGTCGGCCTTCAGCGTCTCTTCGAACAAGGGGCCCAGATAGACCAGGTGCGTCTGCTGGCCGAGATATTCCTTGGTGATCTGCAATTCCAGCATCAGCGAGGTCTTGGGCATGGCGGCGAACAGCGGCGAGAAAGGTTCGCGCGGCATGAAATCGATCGCGCCGTTCTTGACCTGCACCACGACATTGTCGCGAAACTGGCCGTCCAGCGGCACGAATTCCTTGTAGGCGGCCGTGGCCCGGTCCAGCTTGGGATCGTTGGCATAGACAAAGGCCCGCCACATCACCACGCCGCCATAGGGCTTGATCACGTCGGCGATCAGGTTGGCGCCATCGGCATGGTTGCGCTGGTAATCCTGTGGCCCGGGCTGGCCTTCGGAATTGGCCTTGACCAGGAAGCCGCCGAAATCCGGGATCGCGTGATAGATTTCAGCCGCCTTGGCCTGCCACCATTGCTTCACCGCCGGGTCGAGCGGATCGGCGGTTTTCAGCTTGCTGATCTCCATCGGCGCGCTCCAGCGGACCGACAGATACAGCCTGATGCCATAAGGGCGCAGCGCATCGGCCAGCGCCCTGGCCTTTTCGATATATTCGGCCGACAGGATGGCGGCATTGGCGTTGACGTTGTTGGGCACCATGGCGTTGATGCCGATGGAGGCATTGGCGCGGGCATAGTCGATGTAGCGCGGCGGGATGTGGCCGGGCAGCGTGTGCCAGTTGAAGATCGAGGCGCCGGCATAGCCGCGCTCCACCGAACGGTCGAGATTATCCCAGTGATTGAGGATGCGGATTTTGGTCTTGGGCGCCGACATTGTGTCGGCGATGGGCTGGCGCGACTGGATCAGGCGCAGGTAGGCAAAAGCGCCGTACAGCACGCCGACATCGCTGTTGGCGGCGATCACGGTCGCCCTGTGCCCCGCGATGACGACATTGCGGATCAGATAGCCTTCCTGGCCCAGCGCGTTCATCGGCAAATTCAGTCCCGCCACGACGGGCGAAGAGGCGGGCGTGCCGATCACCAGCGCACCGTCGCCGGTCACGGCGGTGGCCGCAGCGGGGGCAGCGCCCAGCATGCCGGTAAGGCCCCGGGTCAATTCCTCCCGTGCCACATCCAGGGTGGGCGACGATCTGCCGCTGACCAGCGCGCTGACGGTATAACGGCCCTTGTATTGCGCCTCGACGGGCTTGTAGCGCAGCCAGAGGTCGTAGCCGGTTTCGGCTTTGGCGGCAGTGGCCAGACACAGCGCCGCCAAGACCAGCGCACAGGCGTGAAAACGCATGAAACCTCCCCGCTCGCGGCTTGGGCCGCTTTCGGTAAGGTCCTAGCAGAATTGGCCTTAAGCCACCAAGATCAGCGCGGGATAGGCGCCTTTGCAGGGTCCGGCGGCACTGGCGGCGCGCCGGCCTGGCCGACCGACTTCACCGTTTCGACCACCTTATCAACGATGCCTTTGGGCGCCGGCTGGTCGATGCCGCTGCCGGCATGGTCGTCTTCCTTCTTCTTGAAGAGAGACATGAATACTCCTGTGAGATTTCTCTTAGGAGCAATAGCGCGTGGAACGCCGCCGGGTTCCGGTCCCCATTTGGAACCAACCCTGCTATTGGGACGCTTTCAGAATCACACACCCGGATATTCAGCAAATGCGCACCCTTATGATTGTCACGATCGCGGCTTTGGCCCTGAGCGGTTGCGGCGACAACGCCCAATTGCCCTCGCAAACGGGCTACGGCCCCAAACCTGTCCTGCCCAAGGCCAAGGCAGAGACCATCCCGACCATGAACATTGCTTCGGCAACGGGCTGGCCGGCGGGCACCATGCCGGCGGCGGCCAAGGGCTTTACCGTCACCCCTTTCGCACGCGATCTGGACCATCCGCGCTGGCTCTATGTCCTGCCCAACGGGGACGTGCTGGTCGCCGAAAGCAACGCCCCGGCCAAGGAAGCGGGGGGCGGCATCCGGGGCTTTGTCCAGAAGCAGTTCATGAAAATGGCCGGCGCCGGCACGCCCAGCGCCAACCGCATCACCCTGCTGCGCGACAGCGACGGCGATGGCAGGGCCGAAACCCGCAGCACGTTCCTGACGGGGATCAACTCGCCCTTCGGCATGGCGCTGGTGGGTGAAGCCTTCTATGTCGCCGCCACCGACGCCGTGCTGCGCTTCCCCTATCAGGTCGGCGCGATGCAATTGACCGGCCAGGGCGAGAAGATCGTCGATCTGCCCGCCGGCCCGCGCAACCATCACTGGACCAAGAACATCATCGCCAGCCCGGACGGCAGCAAGCTCTATGTCACGGTGGGCTCGAACTCCAATGTCGGCGAGAACGGCCTGGCGGAAGAGGAAGGCCGCGCCGCGATCTGGGAAATCGATCCGGCCGCGAAGACCCATCGCATCTTCGCCTCTGGTCTGCGCAATCCCAACGGCATGGTCTTCACGCCGGCCGGCACGCTGTGGACGGTGGTGAATGAGCGCGACGAGATCGGCGGCGACCTGGTGCCCGATTACATAACCTCGGTGCGGGACGGCGGCTTTTACGGCTGGCCCTATTCCTATTTCGGACAGCATGTCGATGCGCGTGTGACGCCGCCGCGTCCCGATCTGGTCGCCAAGGCGATTTCGCCGGACTATGCGGTGGGCGCGCATACCGGATCGCTCGGCCTCAGTTTCTCGACGGGGGCCAATCTGGGACCGGGCCTCGCGCACGGCGTCTTTGTCAGCCAGCACGGCTCCTGGAACAGAAAGCCGTTCAGCGGTTACCGGGTGATTTTCGTGCCCTTCCATGATGACAGGCCGTCAGGCTCGCCCCGCGAATTGCTGACCGGATTCCTGACCGAGGACGGCAAGGCCCATGGCCGCCCGGTGGGCGTCACCATCGACAAGCGCGGCGGCCTGCTGGTGGCCGACGATGTCGGAAACGCCGTCTGGCGGGTCTCCCAATAAGCCGGTTGCGCGGGCTGCCCCGATAGTCTGAAATCGCCGCCATAAGCTCCGAAACCGGGGCAGTTGGAGGATGTTGTCATGAAGGCCAAGCCATGAAAGTAGGTGTGTTCACGCCGCTGCTGTCGGGGCTGCCGCTCGACGCCGTGCTGAAGAAGCTGAAGTCGCTGGATATCGACACGGTGGAATTCGGTACCGGCAACTATCCCGGCGACGCCCATGCCAAGCTGTCGATGCTGGACAACCCGGCCGAGCTTGCAACCTTCAAAAGCAAGATCGCCGACGCCGGCTTTACCATCTCGGCGCTGTCGTCCCACGGCAACCCGCTGCATCCCGACAAGGCGATCTCCACGAAGCATGCCGAGACCAGTCGCAAGACCATCCTGCTGGCGGAAAAACTGGGCGTGGACACGGTGGTGGATTTTTCCGGCTGCCCCGGCGATTCCCTCGATGCCAAATTTCCCAACTGGGTGACCTGCCCCTGGCCGCCGGATTTCCTGGAAATCCTGGAATGGCAATGGAACGAGGTGGTGACGCCCTACTGGAAGGCGCATGGCAAGTTCGCCGCCGACCATGGCGTGAAGATCGCCATCGAGATGCATCCGGGCTTCGTGGTCTACAATCCCGAGACCATGCTCAGGCTGCGCGACATTGCTGGCAAGTCGGTGGGCGCCAACCTCGATCCCAGCCACCTGTTCTGGCAGGGCATCGAGCCGATCCAGGCGGTGCGCATCCTGGGCGATGCCATCCACTATGTGCACGCCAAGGATACCCAGATGTATAGCGCCAACATGGACATGACCGGCGTGCTGGACACCAAGTCCTATACCAAGGAGCGCGACCGCTCCTGGATGTTCCGCACCGTCGGCTATGGCCATAGCGCCGAATGGTGGAGCGAGTTCATCTCCACCTTGCGCATGTATGGCTATGACAAGGTGATGTCCATCGAGCATGAAGACAGTCTGATGTCGCCGGATGAGGGCCTGACCAAGGCGGCGGCGCTGCTGAACCAGCTGGTCATCAAGGAAAAGCCCGCCGCGGCCTGGTGGGTGTAGCGTGAACCGCATCAGAACCGCCGTGATCGGCACCGGCTTCATGGGCCGGGTGCATCTGGAAGCGCTGCGTCGCGTCGAGAATGTCGATGTGGTGGAGATCGCCGCCACCTCCCAGGAGAAAGCCAAAGCCGCAGCCGCCGGGTTCAATGTGCTGAACGCCACCGGCGACTGGCGCGAGGTGATGGCCGATCCCTCCATCGACGCGGTGCATGTCGCCACGCCCAATGTCTCGCATTACGAGATCGCCAAGGCGGCGCTGGAATCGGGCAAGCATGTGCTGTGCGAAAAGCCGCTGGCGATGAACGTGGCGCAGGCGCAGGAACTGACCGACCTGGTGGCGGCGAAGAAGCTGCGCGGCGGGCTGTGCCACAATCTGCGCTATTATCCGATGGTGCAGCAGATGCGCCGGATGCGGGAGGCGGGCGCGTTCGGCGAGATATTGGTGGTGCAAGGCACCTATTCCCAGGACTGGATGCTGTATGAGTCCGACTGGAACTGGCGCGTCGATCCCAAGGTCAGCGGACCGTCGCGGGTGATGGCCGATATCGGCTCGCACTTCTTTGACATGGCCGAGCATGTCAGCGGGTTGAAGGTCACCGAAGTGTGCAGCGACCTGCAGATTTTCTATCCCACCCGCAAACAGCCCAAAGGCGGCGGCGAAAGCTTCTCGGGCAAGCTGGGCGGCGCAGGCGAAACGGTGGACACAAAGGTGGTCACCGAGGATTTCGGCGCCACCCTGTTCCGCATGGGCAAGGCGCGCGGCACCATGACCGCCAGCCAGGTTTCAGCGGGCCGCAAGAACGGGTTGGTGATCGAGATTTACGGCACCAAGGGCGGCGCCTCCTGGCGCCAGGAGGCGCCCGAGGAATTGTGGCTGGGGCACCGCGACGCACCCAACCAGGTGCTGATGAAAGACCCGTCGCTGCTGGATGAGCAGGCACGCGTCTTCGCCGATTATCCCGGCGGCCATGCCGAAGGCTATCCCGATACCCACAAGCAGTTGTACCGGCGCTTTTATACTTCCATCGTCGATCCGTCCCTGACGCCTGACTATCCGCAATTCGCGGACGGCCTGCGGCAGATGAAAATCCTGGACGCCGAACTCGCCAGCCACAAAAGCCGCGCCTGGGTCAGCGTTCCGGCATGAAGACGCGTCTGGCACTTGCCCTGGTGTTGTTTGCGGGCGCCGCCTGGGCGCAGGCGCCCAGCTATCCGGCCAGCTATCCAAATTGGGCCTATGCCGTGCCGACGCCGGAGAATGAAGCCACGGCGCCCAAGGATGACGGCACTCTCTTCACCCTGCCCGGCAGCGACGGCAAGTTCACCCGCAGCCAGATCAGCGGCGCGGGGCGCAAGGCCCCGGCCGACTGGTATCCGGGCGACCATCCCACCATGCCGGCCTTGATCGCGGCGGGCGATCCGGCGCGCCAGATCACTGCCTGCGCCGCCTGTCATTATCCCAACGGCAAGGGCCGGCCGCAGAATGCCGGTTTGGCCGGACTGAACGCCACCTATCTGCTGCGCACCATGCAGGAGATGAAAAACGGCCTGCGCGCCAGCTCCGAACCCCGCAAGAAGAACGCCCAGCAGATGGTGAACTTCGCCAAGGCGATGACAGATGCCGAGATGACCGAGACCGCGGCCTATTACGCCGCGCTGCCGCCCACCGTACCGATCAAAGTGGTGGAGACGGACACGGTGCCGAAGCTGCGCAGCCAGGATGGCATGTGGCTGCCGGTGGACGGCGCGCCGCGTGAACCCATCGGCAACCGCATCGTCGAGATGCCCGAAGATGTGCACCGCGAACAATTGCGCGATCCGCGCGCCAATTTCATCACCTTTGTGCCGGTGGGCGCCGTTGCCAAGGGCAAAGCAGCCTCGAAAAGCTGCGCCATGTGTCACGGCACCAATCTGGAAGGCCGCGATGCCGTTCCCGGCATTGCCGGGCGTTCGCCCAGCTATCTGGCGCGCCAGCTGCATGATTTCCAGACCGGCGCGCGGCGCGGACCCATGGCGGCAATGATGAAGCCCGCCGTGGCGAAGATGACAGCAACCGATATCGTCAACATAACCGCCTATCTGGCGTCTCTTCCGGTGAAACCATGAAAAAGCCCATCGTCGCGGTGACCTTTGGCGATGCCTGCGGCATCGGCCCCGAACTGATCGCCAGGCTGCTGGCGCGGCCCGAGATACAGGACGTCGCCCAGATGGTGCTGGTGGGCGATGCCTGGGTATGGGCCGACGCCCAGCGCGCCGCGGGCATCACATCGCCGGTCAAGGTGATTCACGATTGGAAGGATGCCCGCAATGGCGATGGCGTCCCGCTGTTTCTGCAGACCGAAACCGTATCGCAGGCCGAGGTCACGCCCGGCCAGATGGTGCCCGCCGCCGGACGGGGGGCGCGGCTGGCACTGACCGCTTGCCTGGAGGCGGTGCAGCGCGGCGATGCCGACGCCATCTGCTTTGCCCCGCTCAACAAGCAGGCGATGAAGAAAGGCGGCATGGATTTCGAGGACGAACTGCACTTCTTCGCCGATTATTTCGGCGTGACGGACTATTTCTGCGAGTTCAACACCTTGGGGACCTTATGGACCTCGCGCATTTCCAGCCATATCCCGCTGGCCGACATTCCCAAATATGTCACCAAGGACCGCATCAAGGCCGCCGCGCGGCTGACTTACAAAACGCTGAAGACCGCGGGCTTTGCCGAGCCGCGCGTGGCGGTGGCGGCGCTCAACCCGCATGGCGGCGACGGCGGCACCTGCGGCCGGGAAGAGATCGACATCATCGAACCGGCGGCTCGGGAGCTGAATGCCGAAGGCCTGCCGATCCAGGGACCCTTTCCCGCCGACACCATTTTCCTCAAAGCCCGCGACGGCGTGCTGGATTCCATCGTCACCATGTATCACGACCAGGGCCAGGTGGCGGTCAAGCTGATGGGCTTTGAACGCGGCGTCACGGTGCAGGGCGGATTGCCGGCGCCCATCACCACGCCGGCGCATGGCACGGCCTTCGATATCGTGGGGCAAGGCAAGGCCAATGCCGAAGCCATGACCCAGGCCTATCTGCTGGCGGCCAAGATGGGCGCCTCGCGGCTTACCTGATACCGGGCAGCTCGCGGTAAGCGACGCGGTCCATCTGGTAGGACCCCATCCACAGCGTCCTGCCCATCACCAGCGCGGTGGCGATGCCGCCAAAGGCCGGATTGGGTTCGCCATAGGCCAGGATGGTCCATTGCATGCTGACCGGATCGAGCTGGGCGGCGACCCAGCCGCGATGGCAGTTCAGATTGCCCTTGTTGTCCAGGATCTGCTTGCGGGTGCCGCCACAGGCCGGTTCGTCGAACATCATGCCGGCCGCGATCAGGCGGTCCCCGCTCCAATGGATATTGTCGAGATTGAACCAGGGCGTGCGCACCTGGCGCAGCGGCTTTGACGTATCGGTGCGGGAATAGACTGCCACCGTCTGGGTGCCGGACACCGCGATGTAGAATTCGCGCTCGTCCTTCGACAGTTCGAGGCCGTTGTTGCCGGCCAGCTCGGTGCCGGGCAGCAGGCGCCAGGTCTTGTCCGCGGGTTTCCATTCATAGACCCCGCCGGTGATGCGGCCATTGATGAAGTCGATATTGGTCGTCGTGCCCTTCATCTGCACATTGGCCAGGATGGTGCCGTCGCTGGTGGCGGTGACACTGTTGGTGCGAAAGTCGGCGGGCAGTTTCACGCAGCCGGTCCAGGTGAGCACCGGTTCGCTCCCGCGAGCATCCAGGGCAAAGACCTGGATGCTTTCGAACGGGCCATGGCTGACAGCATAAAGATTGTAGAGGCCGGTGATGGGACGCGCCCTTAAGGCCAAGCCATGGGTGTCCATCACCGCGACATCGGGCGCGGCGCAGTCGGGATAGAGCTTGCGGTCGGGCCGGGACTGGCCGGTGTAGAGCCGCCGCGCCGTCTTGGCATCGGTATCAATGAGGCTGATGCCGCCGCCCTTGCCCATGCCGCTGGCCACCAGCCATTTGCTGGTTCCGATCTGCAGAAGGTCTTCCGGCTGGTTGAGGCCACAGACGAAATTCAGGCCCATGGACGGCGCGCAATCGCCGGTGCCGGTCGCGGGGGGACGATCGGGTTGGGCCGCGGCAGGCGCGGCCAACAGCAGCAAAGCCAGAATGGCAAAGTTTTTCATGCGCCCTTCCCCTTTTGGGGGCCCTTTTGGGGAATGCTAGCTCACTTCACACCGCTTGCCACCTTCGGGTCCATCGCCGCCAGATCGGCGCGATAGCTGACGCTGTCGGCGGTCGGAAAGTTCTTCGGTATCTTCTGGGTAACCCGCCCCGTCGCCGCCCATTCCGTGCCGCGCTGGAAGGTGGTGATGAACCCGACGCAGGACAGGGCCGTGGCGTCATGGCCCAGGGTGGTGTGGAAAATACGCCCTTTGCCGAAATTCAGCGCCATCAGCATGGGCTCGTCAAAGCCGGTGCCGCGATTGCCCGGATCAGCGTAAGCCGTGGCCAGCACTGTCATGTTCTTCCCCGGTCCCCGCAGCCGGGTGTAGACCTCATCGGTGGCGTGCATCCAGTCGGCGGGCAGACCGCGCATAATCGGATGCTGCGGGGCGCGGGCCGTCACCCGGAAGGGCTTGCGCAAGCCATGCATGCCGGCGGGACCGGGAGCGGGATCGGAGTCCAGCTTGCCATTGCGGTAAAACCATTTGGGACCGGCGGGCGCGTCGCGGCCGCGCCAGCCGCCGACACCGATCATCTCGTTGAAGGCCGGCCAGTCCGGAAACGCATTGTCGGCGCCATGCACCGCCACCAGCCCGCCGCCATTCTTCATGTAGGTTTCAAATTCGCCTTTCAGCGATGCCGGCCAGTCGGGCGCGTCATAATTCGACACCACCACCTGGTATTGGGCGAAGCCGGGCCGGAAATTGCTGAAATCGCTATCCGCCGGCGGCGCCGTCACCACCGTCACCTCGAACAATCCGGCTTCTTCCAGCTGGCGCTTCATGATCTGGGTGGTGAGCTTCCAGTCGTGATAGGCACCCCCGCTCTGGCCATCCAGGATCATGACCTTGACCGGCGCGGCCATCGCAAAGCCGCATCCCATCATCAGTCCCAGCACCACCAGCCAGATGCGTGTCATCTCATTTCTCCGGATCGGGCGCGGTGAAGGGCGAACAGCAGGGTTTTCCGACGGCCTTGAATTCCATGAACTCGGCGCGGGTGCCGTCGGGATCGATCAGGTTGAGCTGCCACTTGGCGTCCAGCCCGATCTTGGGCACCACCGGCTGGCCGCGCTCCACCTGGCCTTGCAGCCGGTCCTCGGTCCACAGGGTGGTATAGGCGTCGCGGATATTCTCCACGCCCAGCGCGAAATGATTCATCACCCCGGCCGTAGCCTGGGTCATGGTCGGCGGCAGACGCGGCGCGCCGGCGGCGCCATAGACCATGTATTCCATCCAGTCGGTGCCGTCGGGCACCTGCTGCGACACCCAGCTCGGCCCGCCCTCGCGGTTGCCGCCATACCAGTAGGGTTTGAAGCCCAGGATATCGCGGAAGAATGTGTCCTGCAGCGCCCTGTCATGGATCACATAGCCGACATGGATGATGCGGCTGGAGACTTTGTTGGCGGGAACGGAAGGCAGTGTGGCGGATGGCTGGACGAACTCCACCGTGCCGCCTTCCGGGTCTTTGACCTGGAACCACAGGCTGCCATCAGCGCCCTTGGTGACGCTGCGCGGTACCACCACCTTTTTCGACGCCAGATAACGCCGCAGGCCCTCGGCATTGCCGGTGTTGAAAGCGACATGGTCCAGCCGGCCCACGCCGGTGCCTGCCGGCAGCGGCAACAACTGCACAAACTGCGTCGGCGAAAAATAATAACGCGTCCCCTGCGGATTTTCAGGATCGGGCATCTTCACCGCGCCCAGATCGTGGACATAGAAGCGCTCGGCCTTCACCGGATCGCTGGTATAGACCGACAAATGCGATACCGAGGTGATGGGCGGTCGCGCGGGCTGGGCGACGGCTGCGCCACCGCACAGCAACAGGGCGGCAAAACAAACACCAAGGCGCTTCATGCGTCCCATCCCTGCTTTTTTATTGAGAGCAAGCATAACGCAACGGGGCCTTGTTGCCAGCACTGACGCGATGTCAGTCCTTGGCGAAAATGCTGCCCGCTGTCCATTGCGGCTTGCCTGGCGCATCCGCCACGCGCCGGATGATCGCCGCAGCCAGGGCATTCAGCTTCACCGCCTCGTCCTTCAGGATCGGCTGGCCCAGATCGTCGGATGGCGAATGATACTGGTTGGCGCGCCAGTCGCGCTCGATTTTGGCTTCCGGCGTGTCACGCGCGAAGCCGAACTTGAAGAACAGCGCGGGAATGCCTTCACGCACAAAGCTGTACTGGTCGGCGCGGGTGAAGGAATTGCGGTCCGGCATGGGATCGGTCGTCACGGCGATACCCATGGCGGCGGCGGCGGCGCGCATATCCTCGCCCAAAGTGCTTTCTTCCTGCCCGGGCGAGAAAACACTCTTCAGCGGCCATAGCGGCAGCGCCATGTCCAGATTCATGTTCGCCACGATGCCCGACTTGGCGACCGTCGGACGCCGCGCGAAATAGCTGGAGCCCAGCAAGCCCTTCTCCTCGGCGGTGAAGAAGAGGAACAGGACCGAGCGTTTGAGCGGCGCACCGCTTTTCAGCCGCCGGGCGACATCCAGCACTGAGGCGACGCCGGTCGCGTTGTCCATCGCGCCGTTATAGATCGTGTCGCCCTTGACCGCCGCGCCCACCCCCAGATGGTCCAGGTGCGCCGACAAGGTGATGTATTGCGACTTCAGTTTGGGATCGCTGCCTTCCAGCAGGCCGACGATATTGGGCGAGGACAGCCGGCTGCGGGTTGCCGCGATGCTGGCCTTGAGGCGCAAAGGCAGCGCGAAACGCGGCAGCGGCTTTGAGGCATCCGACAGCGCGGCAAGCGCGGCAAAGCTGTGGCCGCTGCCCTCAAACAGGCGCTGGGCCTGCGCAGGATCGATGGTGGCGCCAAAGAACGGCACCTTGATGTCGCGCAAGCCCGCATCGGCCAGATACATGCCGGGCTGGCGCACCAGTAGTTTCTGGCGCTCCCACAGGATTTCCACCTGCTTGGGGGTGGTCAGGCTGATGACCCCCAGCACGCCCAGCTTGGAGAGGGCCTCGCTGCGCTCGAACCGGGCATTGGACTTGATGGCGCCGGAAATATCGGCAGGCCCTCCGCTCAGTACCACCACGATTTTGCCCTTGAGGTCCTGGCCGGCGAAATCGTCATGACCCTGCTTGGGAAGGTGCAGGCCATAGCCGATGAAGACCAGCGGCGCATCGACCTGGGCCGGGCGCGGCGCACCGCCCGCCGAAATCAGGATTTCTTCGCCCATCTTCAGCGGCGAAACCGAGCCCTTGGCGGAAACCAGCTCGGCGCGGCTGGCGGTCTGGTCCACCACCTGCTGCTCCAGCGCCACAGGCTGCAGATAGCCCTTCACCCCGGCGGGCCTGATGCCCTCCGCCTTGAGCCGGCCGATGACATAATCGGCGGCGCGCAGATAATCGGCCGTGCCCGTCAACCGGCCCTTCATGTCGTCATGCGCCAGGGTGCTGACATCGGCCCACCATTGCATGACCGGATCGGCCGCCCAGGCCGGCAGGCAAAACATCAGCAGGGCGGAAAGCAGCAAGGGGCGGCGCATGAGGGTCCTGCAGGATGTCGGCGGACCCAAACGTGCCACGGCCATGGCCCTTTTGAACAGGCGGCCGCTAAAGCCCGATCAGGATTTTTCCCATGCGGGTGATCGGGACCGTGATGCCGCCGGGCGTGGGCACCTCCATGTGTTCGATGTCGGTATAGCCGCAGGCGCGGTAAAGCGGTTCGCCGCCGGCGGTGGCCCCCAGTTCGGTGCGGGCAAAGCCTTCGCTGAGCGCCGCCGCCTCGCACAGCGCCAGGATGCGGCGGCCGACGCCCTGGCGGGTGAAGGCGGGGTCGGTGTACATGGCCCGCACTCGCGCGGCTTCGGTGGCGGGATCGAGCAGCCGCGCATCGCGGCCGCCGGTCCGGTTGTGGCCGAACAGGGTCGCCCTTCGGCTCCAGCCGCCGCAGCCCGCGATCCGCTCCCCCGCCTCCAGCACGAAATAGGTGCGGTCTTCGATCAGCTGGGTATCCAGCCCCATCACCGCAAAGGAGGCCTCGACTTTCTCGGAGGAAAGAAACTGCGGCAGCAACTGCCGGATCGCGGCTTGCATCAGCTGCTCCAGCGCCGGCATGTCCGCCGGCACGGCAAGGCGATGGGTGAAGCCATGGTCCATGGGCTTTCCTAGCATCGAATCCCCGGTCGCCACCCGCGCTTTTCTCCGGCGCTGCGGCTAGCATGGCTTCGGGCACACCCCGTGCCGGCCTTCACCCTGATCAAGAGGAAAAACATGAAGACCTTGTGCAAATCCGCCCTGCTGGCATAGCTTGCAGGCGCCGCGCTGTGCGCTGCCATCACCGCCGCTTCGGCGCAGGAGATCCAGCGTCTCAACCGCCCCAATCCCGTGCCCGCCATCGTCGACGCTGCGGTCGTGCCGCCGGGCTTTACCACCTATTATCTGTCAGGCGCCCTGCCCTCGCCGATCAAGCCTGCCGCCAATGGCCAGCCTGCCGAGTATGGCGACACCGCGCAGCAGACCCGTTCGACGCTCAACAACCTGAAGGCCGTGATGGACAAGCTCGGCATCGGCTATGGCGATGTGGTCGCCGCCCATGTCTTCCTGACGCCCAATGCCAGCGCGGCGGAAATGAACAAGGTCTGGTCGACCGAGTTCGGCACCGCCGCCCAGCCCAACAAGCCGGCCCGCGCCACCGTCCACATCCATTCGCTGGTCGTGCCCGGCACGCTGATCGAAATCGAGTTCACCGCCGCCAAGAAGCCGTAGAGTCCATTTCACCAGACAAAAGGCGGGCCACGCGGTCCGCCTTTTTTGTTTTGCGGATGACGCGGTGAATTGCAATGGGCTAAACTGGCTCGAGCCGGGAGATGATGATGCCAAGCCAAGACACGCAAAAGCAGCTTGCCACGATCTGGGCCCAGGTCCTGGGCGTCAAGCAGGTCGGCCCGGACGACAATTTCTTCGCGCTGGGCGGGCATTCGCTGCTGGGCGTCAAGCTGATCGCCGCGATCCAGGAGAAAATGGACCTGGGCGACGAACTGAAATTGTCGGACCTGTTTGAGTTTCCCACCCTCTCGGCTTTTGCCGGGCATGTGGAATCCCTCACCGCACCCAGCGAGGAATGGGGAAAGATCTAGCGCGCCGGCACGAAAGCCGCGGTCAGCACCAGATCGCCACGAACCACGAAGCGGCCTTTCAGGAAGCCCGCGGGTGAAATGGCGTCGAAGCCGTCTTCCCCATCCCGCTCAATGTGAATGTCCCGGAAGGATAACGCTTTTGCCCCCAGCGGGCTCCAGGCCTTGAAGCTGGCTTCCTTGGCGCTGAACAGGATGGTGGCGGCGCGCGGCTGCTGCTGCGGCGCCAGCGCCGCCAGCAAGGCGCACTCTCCGGCATCGAACAGCCGGGGCCACAGCTTGGCGGTGACCCCGCCCACCCGTTCGGCATCCAGCCCAAGGCTGAGAAAGGCGTCCCGGCGCGCCGCCAGCGCCGCGGCATAGCCGGATGTGTGGGTGATGCTGCCGCAGAATTGCGCCGGCCAGTGCGGCGCGCCGTCCGGTGCGCGCCCGATCGCCGAAATATCACCGCCCAGCTGGGTCAGCGCGGCATGGGCGCAGAAACGGCCCAACGTGAAATCGCGGCGGCGCTTGTCGCCAGTCTGCGCAACCAGCACCGCTTCGCCGGGATCAATCGCCACGGGTTGGCCGGTGTCATCAATCTCGCTGCCCGCCATGCCCGGCACCAGAAAGCGCGACACAAGGCTTTGCGCCTGGACCGTCAAAGGGCGACCGTTTCGCCAAAGGTCTGGAACAGGCAGGCGACAAAGGAGTCCTGATCCGCCTCGCTGACGACATTCTGGTAGAAATGCAGCGAGGCGGCCAGCTCCTCGCCATTGTCGATCAAGTGCAGGAACAAGGGCGAGCTGCGCCGCGGCCAGACCTGGTTCAGCTTGACGATTTCCGGCGGCCAGGCCGCCGCCGCGTTTGCGGCTGTCTTCTTTTCCGCCTTCTCGCGCGCCGTGCCGACGGAATAGTAATTGAACACCGCCGGAATCCTGTTGGGGAAATCGCGCACTTCTATCCCTGGCCGCACGCAATATGGCGCCCAGAAATGCAAGGAGGGAATGCGCAGGGCCAGCGACGCATCATAGGACGCCATGATGCCGCGCAGGGTGGTTTCGAACGCCTGGCCGGAGGGGCTGCGGATTTCCACGGCGTCGGCGCAGAACATCAGACCCACCGTATTTGCCAGATCGACTGAGGTGCGCTTGTCGCCCAGCACCCGGACGGGAAAGCGTTCCATCCCCGACCAGCGCGCCATGGCGATGGAAAAGATCGTCAGGCAGACAAGGAAGGGCGTCACTTTCAAGGCGTCCGCACGGGCGCGCACTTTTTCCAGCACGGCCGCGGGAAGCGTGAAATTGCGCACGGTGCGGATGCCGTTGCCCCACAGCATGGGGATCTTGTCGGACGGCGATGTCATGACCGGCTGGGCGTCGTACCAGCCGCGCCAGTAATCGATCAGCGCCGCGCCTTGCGGACCGGCCAGCACGTCGCGCTCGGCCAGCGAATAGGCGTTGAAGCTCACCGACGGCGCGGCGCGCGGCGATCCATATTCCAGAATGTCGCGGAGTTCATCGATCACGATATTGCGGGTGCCGGCATCGGCGATCATGTGGGCGGAAGAGATCGCGGCCATCGTCTCCCCGTCCGGCAGGGCGATGACCTTGGCGCGCGTCAGCCAGGACCCCTCGATCAGATTGACGCGGGCGCAGAATTCCCGGGCGCTGGCATGTGCTGCGTCCCGCGCGGCGTCGGCGCCCTGGCTGCGAAAATCTTCCTGCTCGACCGCCAGCGCATCAGGAGCATTGAGCACGGGATGCAACACCTCACCTTCCGCCCGGAACGACACGCGCAGCGCGTCGTAACGCGCGATCACCTGGCGGACGGCGGCGGTCACCGCTTCCGGGCTGGCGCGAAACTGCCCCACCATGCCGATATTGAGCGCGAAGGGCTTGCCCTCCTCAGCGCCGCCGGCAAAGCGCCACCACATTTCCTGGGCCACAGAAACAGTCAGTGGCCCCTCGCGGCCCTTGGTGCCCCGCAGACCCCTGGCGCCCTCACGCGCCGACAGCCATTGCACGATCTCCTGCCGCCGGCTGCGAAGGCCGTCGCGGTCTGCATCGGTCAGGGCGTGTTTGGGCGAGCGGTAACGGATTTCGCCATTCACCAGGGACAGGATGATGCCCCGGCTTTCCAGATCGGCAATCAGCAATGGCAAGGACGTCATGCGGCCTGCCTGGAATAGAGGGGTGAAGCGGGTGCGCGCATGACAGCCTTTGGGAATCCCGCATGGCTTATGCCATGGGATCAGGGCCGAAGGAATCGGCCTCTGTAAGAGCCTGCTTAGAGAAGCCCGCCCGGAATCGAGGCAAGCTCATTTTCCCAGTTGTTCTCGTCGTCGCTCGTATGGGGCGTATAGCGGCAAAGCGCCATGACGAAATTGGGTTCGCCCTTGTCGTCGGCCAGGGGAAAATAGAGATTCTCGGCATCCAGATATTCATGGCCGCGAATATGCACCCGGCCGCGAATACGCAGCGGCTTCTTGCTTTCAAGGATCAGGTCGCAAGTCTCGATCCAGCGGGCGAGGTGTTCGGGCGGCACGCTGTCTTCGAAGGTTTTTCCGGTATGATGGCCCAGGACATCGGTCAGCCCGGTGCCAACCAGCCGCCAGGTGTAGCGCGAGGGGTTCACTGCTTCACGGCGGAACAACACGATGTCACGCAGAAAATCCTTGAGATCGCGCGCTGTCAGCTCGGAACGGCTCGGCATCGTTCGTGAGCCGGCTTTGGCGCGCCAGATATCCAGCAGTTTGGCGTATCGCGGCTGAGAAAACGCGAGCGTCGGATCGCAGAAATGATTCCATTTCTGCTGAACCGCCCGCTGGTTATGCGCTTTGGCTGCTAACATGACATCCATGCGGCCAGTTTTGACGCAAAAGCCTAAATAGCCGGTAAAATATTGCCAATGCACCGGGGTAAAAAAAGTAAGAACGGCTATGCCGGCTATTCAGACAAGCGTGGCAACGACTGACAAATCCACAGCTTTCTCGGCCGCGCAGTTAACCAAAGAGCTGCGCCAATGTCGCGGCGGAACTCCCAAAAAGCGCGGCAAACCAACTTCCTTCACCATTCCGGCTAAGCTTATCGCCAGTTTGATATTTAATTCGCGGATCGGAGCCCATATGGTTTCGCAAATATTAAAGAACCACGGCGGACATCATGGCGCGGGTGCAGCAGAAATCCCTACAGCAGGAAGGGCCAACTCCCGACAAGCGCGGCAAGCACAAGCTTGATGAGCTCGATGCCGCGCGAGTCGCAAAGCATCTGGTTCTTTTCCGCCCTACAGACACCGATGTCACGGAACTGATGCAAAAGGGCCGGCTCAGCATTCCGGGCATGGCGGAAACAGCCGACGTGCTGCGCGTGCTGCACCACAATCCGGACTGCATGTTTGGGGTCGCACGAAAATCGAAATTTGATCCTGCTATCCCCGTGGGGGAAGGTTTCATCTTCACTTTGCCTCTGAACATGCTGGGATTGCAGCATCTGGCGCTGGGCACCCTTGATGCGTCCAAGCCCGATCTGCGTCTGCTGGCGAAGCCGCAGCAACGTCCCGCTGGAATTTATCTCTGGGGTGTTTATGCCCCCGGCCCTTTGGCCGCGAGCATGGCGCTGCTGATGGAAAGACTTTCCACGGAGCTCTATGCAGGCATCAGTATCTATGCGCGCCCCGCGACGGACGATGGACGCCGCTTCAGCGAAGTTCTGGGGTTTACCCTCGGCACGAGCGTCGGCGACATTGAATCTCCCAATTTGTGGGTGTTCAGCCGAAAACCCGAAGTGCCATTATACGACAGCTACGTCCCAGGCGCCGGAAAGAAAGAGATCGGCGTCACCATTGCGCGCACCTTTGAGGATCTGAGCCGCGTCATCGCCATCCGCAGCGCCGTCTATATCGGCGAGCAGGAATGTCCGTATGACGAGGAGTATGACGGCAACGACCTGGCCGCCACGCATCTCATCTCCTATGTCGGCGACGAACCGGTGGGCTGCATGCGGGTGCGCTTCTTCGCCGATTTCGCCAAGATCGAGCGGCTGGCGATCCGCAAGGAATTCCGCAAGACCCGCGCCGCGTTCCAGCTGGTGCGCGCCGGCTTCAAGCTCTGCCAGAAAAAGGGCTATACCCGCGTCTACGGCCATTCCCAGGCACGCCTGGTCAATTTCTGGAGCCGCTTCGGGTTCCGCGTTCCGGAAGACGCCAAGCGTTTCGTGTTTTCGGATTTCGATTATGTGGAGATCGTTGCCGATATCGAACGCGATCCCGATGCGGTGACCATCGGCATAGATCCCTATGTCATCATCCGGCCCGAGGGGCGCTGGCACAAGCAGGGGATTCTGGAACAATCCGCCTCCCGCGAGATAACGCGGCCCTCGGTCGGCAAGCTGCACTGAGCCGGCCGGCCCTGCGCCAAACCGTCCTTTCCTATCGGAAGTTGCCTGATGACAGCGCCCGCTCCCTAACGTAGTTTCACGGCCAATGAGGGTGTCCGGGGGCCGCCCAATAAGCGTTACGAATACGCCGGGGAATGCACGCACCGTGGAGCTTCGCAGTCTGATTGCCGGTCTGCCCGCGAAAAAGGGCGCGGTCTATACCTTTGAGCGTGGAAAATCCGTCAAGCATTCCCATGCCGCGCTGGCGGATGATATCGCCCGCGTGCGGCAGGCGCTGGAAAGCTGGGGCGTCCGTCCGGGCATGCGGGTCGGCATCTATGCGCCCAATTCCTATCACTGGCTGGTGCACGACCTGGCGCTGATCGCCATCGGCGCCATTTCGGTTCCCTTCACCGACGATTTCGCCGGCGCGGTCAATGAGGAGCTGCTCAAGCGGTACGAGATCGCGTTGCTGCTGATTTCCAAAAGCAGCGCCCGGCTGTTCCCCCAAAGACCCCCGCACGTCGCGTTCCTGGATGCGGACAATGAGGCGGTAAGGGTCGCCGAGCGCAGTCCGCCGCGTGACGGCGACGAAGACGATCACCACAGCCTGACATTCTCCTCCGGCTCCGCCGGCGGCCTCAAGGGCCTGGTGATCAGCCGCAAGGGCGTGGAAAAGACCCTGCCCCCCATCATGGAAGCCATCGGCGCCACGCGGGGCGACTGTCTGATGCTGTTCCTGCCCATGTCGAATTTCCAGCAGCGCAACATGTGTTATGCGGCGCTATGGTATGATTTCGATATCGCCATCACCGATTATACCCAGCTCTTCGCCGCCATGCCGGCGCTTAATCCCACCATCCTGATCGCGCCGCCAGTGCTGTATCAGATGATATATGCCGACTTCCAAAAACTTCCCGCCTGGAAACGTTCGCTGATGATGACGGCCGGCGCCGCCGCCGCCGCGATGATCCCGTTTCCGGTGCTGCGGCTGGCCGCCGCCCGCGCGATCTTTCGCGATTTCCACGAGCAGTTCGGCAATCGCATGCGCGTCCTGGTCACCGGCATGGCCCCGATCCGTGCGGATATCGGCCTGTTTTTTGAACGGATACAACTCCCGCTATGCGAGTCCTACGGCATGGTCGAGGCGGGCTCCCTTACCTATCGCACGCCCGATTCCCGCAAGTATGGCTCGGTGGGAAAGTTGCTGGACGGGGTGAAGCTGACTTTCGCCGACGACGGCGAGATCATCGTGCACCGCGACGATCCCTTGACGCTGCGCTACTTTGAATCCGCTCCGGGCGAAAATGAACGCACCTTTGTCGGGCGTGGCATGGTGGCCACCGGCGATATCGGCAAGCTGGACGATGAGGGCAATCTGTTCCTGCTGGGACGCAAGAAGGAACTGATCATCACCTCCGGCGGGCAGAAAATTCATCCCGAAGTGATCGAGCAGGAACTCAACGCCTGTCCCGACGTGGCCCATTCGGTGATATTCCTCAAGCCCCATGCCGCGCATCTCACCTGCATCGTCGCGCTGAACGATCCCGCCGATCAGGACGCCAAGCCGCGCGTCAAGAAATTCGTCGATGGCCTGAAGTCCACCAGGAAGGCATCGCAGTTCGTGGAAGTGGTCTTCACCGACCAGCCTTTCACGGCCGAGAACGGCATGCTGCGGCCCAACCTGAAGATCGACCGCAAGCGGATCGTGGCCCAATACGGCGGCTAGTCGGCGGCCGGCGGGCGCGCCGCAACGCGCACCCGGTGGCAAAGCCATGTCAGCGCCACCGCGACCAGGCACAGCCAGGCCGAAAGATAGAAGATGTCGATGGATGCCAGCAGATAGGCCTGACCGACCATGTTCTTGGTCAGTGCCGCCGCCGCCGCCAGGTCCGAAAATCCCAGCCCCTGCATCGCCGACAACGCCTGGTTGAAGACAGGGTCGTATGGGGTGGTGGAATCCGCCAGCCGGCTCTGGTGCAGCGCCTCGCGCCGGTCCCACAGGGTGGTGACGATGGAGACCGAGAAGCCGGCGGCGATGATGCGGGCAAAGTTCGACAGGCCCGACGCTGACGGGATCTGGGCCTGGGGCACATCATCCATCAGCAGGCTGACGACCGCGATGAAGAAGGTGGCGTTGGCGATGCCCTGCACCATCAGCGGCAGGGCGATGACCCAGAAGCTGGCATCGGGCGTCAGTCCGGCGCGCAGATAATAGGAAAGCCCCGAGGCCAGGAACGACACCGATGCGATCCAGCGCGCATCCATCCTTCCCATCGCCCGCGCCGCGGCGGGCGTCAGCAGCACGGCGACCACGCCGGTGGGCGCGGTCACCAGCCCTGCCCAGGTCGCGGTGTAGCCCATATGGGTCTGCAGCCAGAGCGGCATCAGCAGCATGTTGGCCAGGAACACGCCGTTGCCCAGGCAGAAAACGGTGGTGCCGATCGCGAAGTTGCGGCTCCTGAACAGCGACAGGTCGACGATCGGATGTTCCTCGGTCAGTTCCCAGATCACAAACGCCACGAAGCCGATCGCCGCAACGATGCCAAGCACCACGATCTGGGTGGAGGCGAACCAGTCGGCATTCTTGCCGGTGTCCAGCATGATCTGCAGCGCGCCGGCCCAGATCACCAGCAGGCCGAGACCGACGCCATCAATGGGCAGCCTGCGGGTGGGTGTCTCGCGCCCGGCCAGGCCATTCCAGCACAGGAAAACGACCGCCAGCCCCACCGGCACATTGATCAGGAAAATCCACCCCCAATGCCAGGAGTCCGAGATATAGCCGCCCAGCAGCGGGCCGCAAATCGGCGCCACCAGGGTGGTGATGGACCAGATGCCCAGCGCGGTGGCGCGGCGGCTGTGGGGAAAGATCGACAGCATCAGCGCCTGCGAGCCGGGTATCACCGGTCCCGACACCGCGCCCTGCAAGACGCGGAAGAAGACCAGCGATTCCAGGTTCCAGGCGATGCCGCACAGGAAGGAGGCGATGGTGAAGCCCAGGATCGAGAGCAGAAATACCCGCACCACGCCATAGCGGTTCATCAGCCACCCCGTGAGCGGCATGGCGATGCCGTTGGCGACCACGAACGCGGTGATGATCCAGGTGGACTGATCGGTGGAGGCGCCCAGATTGCCCGCGATGGTCGGCAGCGAGACATTGGCGATGGTGACGTCCAGCACCTGCATGAAGGTGCCCAGCGCCAGCGCCAGGGCCGTGACGGCAAGCGCGCCGCCCTTCAGCGGTGCGGTTTCTGTCAAGGGCCAGACTCTCGGGTGGAAGGCTCACGGTTGGCGGCCAGGATGCGCGCGATCAGCGCGTCGACCTCGGTGGTGGAATCCGCGCCCGCTTCGCTGCGCATGACGGTGGGCGGCGCGGAGGATACCAGCGGTCCGGACTGGTCGCGCACATCGACCTTGACCGAGGTCGAAAGCCCCAGGCGCAAGGGATGGTCCTTCAGGTCCTGCGCATCGATGGCGATGCGCACCGGCACGCGTTGCACGATCTTGATCCAGTTGCCGCTGGCATTCTGCGGCGGCAGCAGCGCGAAGGCGGAGCCGGACCCCGCGCCCAGGCCCGCGATCCATCCGCGATAGACCACGCCGCTGCCATAGATGTCGGCGGTGATACGCACCGGCTGGCCCAGGCGCATGCGCGCAAGCTGGCCTTCCTTGAAGTTGGCGTCGATCCATACGTTGGACAGTGGCACCACCGCCATCAGCGGCGCGCCGGCCGTGACACGCTGGCCCACCTGCACGGTACGCTGCGCCACGATCCCGTCCACCGGCGCTTTGATGCGCATATGGTCCAGCGCAATGGCGGCGGCGCGGAGCTGCGCGATGGCGGTCAGAACGTCGGGATTGTTGTCGGCATCCACCCCGGCGATGCCGGACTGGGCCTGGGCCAGTCCGCCCTGCGCCGCGCTGACCGCGCCCTGCGCCGCCGTCACCGCATTGCGGGCGTGCGACAGTTCCTCGCCCGATACCGCCCCGCCCAGCGCCGCGCGGCGCCGGTCGTAATCCTCGCGTGCCCGCGCCAGCGCGGCATTGGCCTGGGCCAGCTGGGCACGGTAGGAATGGGCGCTGGCGAAGGCCCCGCGCACGCCGCGCACGGCACGGGCCAGATTGGCCTCGGCCGCCTTCATGTTGACCTCAGCGATGCTGGGATCCATTTCGATCAGCAGCTGGCCGCGGCGCACCTGCTGGGTATTGTCGGCATGCAGCGCCGTCACGGTGGCATTCTCGCGGCTGGTCACCGCCACGATATTGCCCGCGACATAGGCGTCGTCGGTGGTTTCCTGCAGGCGCGCCACCAGCACCCAGTACAGACCCCAGATCACGCCAGCCGCCAGGACGACGGCGCCCAGGATCAGGAAACCCTTGCGGCGGCGTTGGGCGCGCTCTGCGGTGTCCGGCATGTCGCTCATGGCTTGGCACCCTGCTTTTCTTCAAGATGGCCCTGTTCGGGATTGTTGTCTTCAGGATTGAAGCCGCCGCCCACCGCCAGCAGCAGGGTGACGCGCTGGGTCGTCGCCTCCGCCACCAGCGCGGCCATCTGCTGGCGCGCCTGCAGCAGGGTGCTTTCGGCGGCGAGCATGGGAAGCTGATCCGACAGGCCCAGGCGATAGCGTTCCTCCGCCAGCGACAAGGCATGCCGGGCGCTGTCGAGCGCCTTTTGCTGTTCGACACGCTGGTCGGCCAGGCTGGCGACCTGGGTCAGGGCATCGGCGGTCTGGCGCACCGCGCCCACAACAGCCGCATTGTAATCGGCCACCGCGATATCCAGGTCTGCCGTCGCCCGCGCATACTGGGCGCGCAAACGGCCAGCGTCGAAAATCGGCAGGTGCAGCGCCGGTCCCACTCCCATGGTCAGGGCGTCGGCGGAAAAAAGGCTGGCAAGGCCCACGGCCTGAAAGCCGATGGCCGCGGCCAGATTGATGTTGGGATAGAAATCGGCCTGGGCCGCGTCGCGGCCCCGCATGGCCGCGGTGATGCGCGCGCGAGCCGCCAGAATATCGGGACGGCGCGCCAGAAGATCGGCGGGCAGGGATTGGGGCAGCGGCAAGGCGGTGCCCAGCGAAGGCGATGGGCGGGTGATGCCGCCATAGGCGGTGGCGCCCTGCCCGATCAACGCCGCGATGGCATGCACGCCCATGTCACGCTGGGCCTCGGCGCGGCGCACATCGATCCGCGCCATGGCCAGAAGCGCGCGGGCCTGTTCCAGCGCGGCTTCATTCTCGAGCCCCGATGTCACCCGGCTCTGGGTCAGCTCCAGGATGGTCTGGCGGTCTGCCACCGCCCTGTTGGCGACATCGATATTCTCCCAGGCCAGAGCCAGGTCGATGTAGGTCTGGGCGAAGGTGCCGGCCAGAGCCAGCCGCGCCGCCAGGGCATCCAGTTCGGCGGCCTCGGCCGTGCCGCGCGCCTTGTCGATCAGCGCGGCCTGCCGGCCCCAGAAGTCCAGCGACCAGTTCATCCGCGCCTGAACGTCGCCGGTCCAGACCCAGGAGCCGGCATAGGGGCGCGGCAGGACGAAGCGGTTGCTGAGAAGCTGGCGCTGCGCCTGCCCGTCAAGCGTGATCTGGGGATAGTCCAGCGCGCGGGTGGCCGACAGCTCGGCCTGGGCGGCGCGTATGCGGGCAAGCGCGCCCTGCAGGTTGGGGTTGGACTTGAGGGCCTCCGCCGCCAGGCGGTCAACCTGGGGGTCGCCAAAGGCCTTCCACCAGTCTTCCTGGAAACGCGGCGCGGCCTCGCTGCCCAGACCCAGAACTTGCGGGTTGGTCTGCGGCACCAGTGGCGTCGTGGAAGGCGCACTGATGCATCCGCCCAGACAGAGGGCCAGCAACAGGGCGGCACCCGTGGCGTTCTGCAATCTTGTCCCCGGCAGGCGTTGGTCCATGCGTCGTCTGACATGCCGCATGAATTGCTTAATTCAGGTTAACCCTGAAAGCCGGGCGGCTGGCCGCACCCGCCGAACTTGAAGAATGTGTATTTAAATCAACTGGTTAAAGAAAAACGCCGCGGCTTGCGCCGCGGCGTTGATCTTGAAGGCCTGGACCCTTGGCTCAGCCGCCGCCGCTGGAGCCGACCAGGGTGAAGGTCGCGCCAGGGGCATTGTTGATGTTGATCAGCGAACCGGCCGTCAGGTTCGGATTGACCAGCTGCACCCGGGTCGTGGCGCCGTCCTGCCAGAGCAGGTCGCTGGAGCCATCGCGGTTATAGTCTTCGGCGCCGCGCAGCACCGAACCGGCCGACGGCTTGGCGAAGAGGCCGCTGGTGCCGGTATGGCTGGTGCCATCCATGGTCCAGATCAGCGCATCGCCGGCCGCATCGGTAAAGAGGATGTCGCTCTTGCCGTCGGCATCGAAGTCACCGGTGCCATAGGCGGTATAGCCCGCGCCCGGTCCGATGAGGGTCGACTTTTCAGCAATGATCGCGCCATCCATCAGCGTGACATGGACATTGCTGCTGCCGGGCGTCGTGCTCTGCCACAGGATGTCGCTCTTGCCGTCGCCATTGAAGTCGCCGGAGCTGACGGCCGTGAAGCCCGCCACCGTCGGCACCGCCGTGACCGCCGTGACCGTACCATTGATCAGGGCGTTGCCGCCCAGGAACATGATCTGGGTCTGGGCCACCGGCAGGGTGTTGTCCTGCAACAGCACGTCGGACGTGCCGTCGCCGTCAAAGTCGCCGACGGCCTTGGCGGTCCAGTTGGCACTGCCCGGCTGCGTCGTCAGCAGCGTGCTGTTGGTGTTGGCACCGGCCCTCCAGATTTCCAGATCGCCGGTCGCGGTGTCCTGCAACAGCAGCGAGGAGTTGCGATTGATGTCGGCCCGGAAGGTGCCGGTTCCGACCGCCCGCCAAGTGGCGCCGAAGGTGCTGTTGATCGAGGTGAGCGCCTCGGTGCCGGTTCCATCCGAAGTGACGGTATTCAGCTTGCCGTCGGTGCTGCGGTAATACAGCAGGTCGCCATAGCCGTCATTGTTGAGGTCCGAGACATGGTCGGGCGCCAGGAACTTCAGGCGCTCGACGGAGGCCAAGGTGTCGTTGCCGTCCAGGCCCTGCACACTGGCCAGGCTGACGGTGGTGTACTCCCATTCATGGCCGGAGAAGAAGGCCACGTCGCCGGTGCCGCCGCCGCCGGTGAGGGTGTCGTCGCCCGCGCCGCCATACAGGATGTCGTTGCCGCCGCCGCCGTTCAGCTGGTCGTTGCCGCCGGCACCGATCAGCATGTTGACGCCGCCGCTGCCCGTCAGCTTGTCGTTGAAGCCCGAGCCCAGCGCATTCTCGATGTTGAACAGCGTGTCAGCGCCGCGCCCGCCGCCGCTGGACGAACCGGTGTTCAGGTTGACGTTGAGGTTGTTGGCGGTGGCATCGGAATAATCCGCCGTGTCGTTGCCGGCGCCGCCATCCAGGATGTCGTTGCCGGTGCCGCCCTGCAGGATGTCGTTGCCGGCACCGCCCAGGAAATCGTCCACGCCGCCCAGGCCGACAAAGCGGATCGGGCCGCTCGCAACCGTCGTGGGGGCCGCGTGATAGACATTGGCCTGGTTGTTGCCCATCACCGTCATCAGCGAACCGGTATGGTTGGCGATCTGGTCATGGTTGGCGTTCGAGAGGTTGTTCTCGATATCGACATTCTGAACCGTGACCGACGGGCCGCTGACGTTCAGCGCCGTGTTGGCCTTGCTTGCCTCGCCGGCGCGGATGCCGGTGGAGGTACCGTCGATCGAACCATTGACGATGGTCACGTCCAGGTCGCTGAGATCAGCCGGGTTGGCGCCATACAGCGCATGGCCCGGATCATCGCGGCCCTTGACCGCGATGGCGGCCGCATTGGGATGACCGTTCGGATAGAGGTCCGGACGGCCGGTCGAGGAGCCGACATTCAGGAAGTCGAAGTTCGATATGGTGACGCTGCCGTCATAGTCATGGAACTTCAGGTTCAGGTCGATGCCCGCGCCATGCGCACCCGAAGCGCCGAAGGCCGGGCCGCCGCCATACTGGCCGACATTGTTCATGATCAGATTGTCGAACAGGGTGGCGCCCTGAAGCGTCTCGACATAGATGCCCTTCTGGGTGATGTCCTGGAAGGTGGTGCCGTCGATCGTGGTGTCGATCGCATCACTGTCGGTCGGATTGTCGTTGTAGAAATAGACACCGATATAGGCATCCTGGATCAGGCCGCCATTCATGGTCATGCCGTTCAGGGTGGTGGTGTCCTGCTTGATGAAGCCGAACACCGAGTCCTGCATGGTCACGTCATTCAGGGTCAGGCCCGAAACCGTGCCGCCCGCATTGTTGGCGGAGATCGCGTTCAGGAAGCCGTCCACGGTGATGTTCGAGATCGTCACGCCGTCGGCCGAAACGGTGATGCCGGTGCCCGCCGCGCCGGTATAGGCGCCCGCCGTGGCCAGGAACGTGTTCACGTCGCCGCCGATGAGATTGTCAGTCTCGAAGGTGCCCTGGATGATGACGCCGGGCGCAGCGCCCATCAGGGTCACGCTCTTGTTGAGCAGGACATTCTCGTTATAGGTGCCCGGCGCGACCAGGATGGTGTCGCCCGCATTGGCCGCCGCGATCGCGTCGTTGATGGTGGCGTAACCGCCGGCGCCCACCAGCAGAATCTTGGAACCACCGCCGATATCGTCGATCACGTCCATATTGTTCAACGTGTCGATGCCATCGGGGCCGAACACGGTATAGCCAGTGCCGTTCCAGACGATGTCGTTCGGGGTGAGCTGGGTGGAGAACACCGCGGTGTCCACGCCGGCAGAACCGCCGTCCAGCATGTCGTCGTCGGCGCCGCCGTTGAACGTGTCGTTGCCACGGCCGCCCAGGAAGTCGTCACTGCCGCCCTGGCCGAAGAAGCTGATCGGTCCGGCGGACGAAACGGTTTGCGCCGAATGATAGACATCGTCGCCCGCGCTGCCCTGAACCGTCATCAGCGAATTGGTGCGGTTGTCGATCTGGTCGTGCAGCGGGTTGGACAGGTTGTTGGTGATTTCCACGCCATCGATGGTGATGGCCGGACCCGACACGTTGAGCGACGGGTTGGCCTTGCCGGCTTCGCCGGCGCGGATGCCGGTGGAGGTGCCGTCGATCGAACCATTGGTGATGTTGACGTTGAGCCCGCTGACATCGGCCGGGTTGGGGCCATAGGTGGCGTGGCCCGGATCGTCACGGCCCTTGATCGCGATGGCCGCCGCATTCTGGTGACCGTTAGGATAGAGGTCCGGGCGACCGGTCGAGGAACCGACATCATCGAAGTCGAAGTTCGAGATGGTGAGGGTACCGGTATAGGTGTTGAACTTGAGGTTCAGGTCGATGCCCGAGCCATTGGCACCTGAAGCGCCGAAGGCCGTGCCGCCGCCATACTGGCCGACATTGTCCATGACGAGGTTGTCGAACAGGGTGTTGCCCTGCGCGGTCTCGGCATAGATGCCCTTCTGGGTGATGTCCTCGAAGGTGGTGCCGGTGATGGTGGTGTTGATGGCGTTGCTCGCCGCCGCCGAGGCGGCAGTGTCATTGTAAAGATAGACGCCGATATAGCTGTCGCGGAAGGTGCTGTCGGCAATCGTCAACCCGGTCAGGGTGGTGCCGTTGGGCTTGCCGAAGCCGAACACCGAATCCTGCATCGTCATGCCGGTCAGCATCAGGCCCGAAACGCTGGGGCCGGAGGTGCTGACGCCGGTGAGGAAGCCGTCCACGGTGATGTTGGAGAGGGTGACATTATCGGCGGAAACCGAGATGCCGATGCCGGCCGCGCCGCTATAGGCGCCCGCCGTGGCCAGGAAGGTGTTCACGTCGCCGCCGATGAGATTGTCAGTCTCGAAGGTGCCCTGGATGACGACGCCGGGGCCGGCGCCCAGCAGCGTCACGCTCTTGTTGACCAGGACATTCTCGTTATAGACGCCCGGCGCGATGACGATCGTGTCGCCAGCGCTGGCCGCCGTGATCGCATCGTTGATGGTGGCATAGCCGCCCGGGCCCACCAGCAGAATCTTGGAACCGCCGCCGATATCGTCGATCACATCGACATTGGTCAGCATGTCGGTGCCATCGGGACCGGTCATGAACCAGGCCGCGCCGTTCCAGCTGATGTCGGCCGCGTTCGGCTGCGACGAGTACACCGCCGTATCCACGCCCGTGCCGCCGTCGATTTCGTCATCGCCCAGCCCGCCGGTCAGCACGTCATTGCCGCCGCCGCCATTCAGGATGTTGGCATCGCCGTCACCGGTCAGGGTGTCGGCGAAACTGGAGCCGGTCAGATTCTCGATGCCTGCCAGGGTCACCGGGCCCAGCCCGCTGGCGGTCAGGTCGATCGGCATCGGGGAGCCCAGGGTCACCGTCACGCCGCTGGTGGCATTGATGAAGCTGGCCGTGTCGAGGCCGTCGCCGCCATTGAGGGTATCGGTACCCGCCGTGGCGACCAGGATATCGGCGCCAAGGCCGCCGCTCAGGACGTTGTTGCCCGCATCGCCGGTCAGGGTATCGTCAAAATCCGATCCGGTCAGGTGCTCGATATTGGACACGGTGAGCAGGCCAAGGCCGCTGGCGGTAAAGTCCTGCTGCGCGCCGCCCAGGTTGGCGTCGACGCCGCTGGTGGCATTGGTGAAGATAACCGTGTCACCGTTGATATGGGCGCCGCCGTCGAACGTGTCGGTGCCGGTGGTGGCGTAGAAGATGTCGTCGCCCGCGGTGCCCACCAGATTGTCGGGGCCCGCCGTGCCCGGGAAGACTTGGCCGTTGGCCACATCCAGCGTGACGGTGACGGTGTTGGAATCGTCCGTGCCGTCATTGGCCTTGTAGGTGAAACTGTCGGCGCCGCTGTAACCGTTGTTGGGCGTGTAGGTGAAGGAACCATCCGGGTTCAGCACCACAGTGCCGTTCGTCGCCTGGGTCACCAGCACGGCGTTCAGCGGATCGGAATCACCGTCAGTATCATTGGCCAGCACGCCGATCAGCGATCCCACGACAAGCGTCGAATTGATGCTGGCATTATAAGTCCCGTCGGCGACCGCCACGGGCGCTGCGTTCACCGCCGTGACGTTCAGGCTGACGGTGACGGTGTTGGAATCCAGCAGGCCGTCATTGGCCTTGTAGGTAAAGCTGTCGGCGCCGGTGTAACCGTTGTTGGGCGTGTAGGTGAAGGAACCATCCGGATTCAGCACCACAATGCCGTTCGCCGCCTGGGTCACCAGCACGGCACTCAGCGCATCAAGGTCCACATCGCTGTCGTTGAGCAGCACACCCGCCGCCGGAATGTTGAGGACGGTGTTTTCATTGGTGTTGTACACGCCGTCGGCGACCGCCACCGGGGCATCGTTCACCGCCGTGACGTTCAGACTGACCGTGACGGTATTGGAATCCAGCAGGCCGTCATTGGCCTTGTAGGTGAAGCTGTCGGCGCCATTATAGTTGGCATTGGGCGTGTAGGTGAAGGAACCATCCGGGTTCAGCACCACAACGCCGTTCGCCGCCTGGGTCACCAGCACGGCACTCAGCGGATCGAGGTCCACATCGCTGTCGTTGAGCAGCACGCCGGCCGCCGGAACGTTGAGCACATTGTCTTCGGCAACATTGTAAACGCCGTCGGCGACCGCCACCGGGGCATCGTTCACCGCCGTGACGTTCAGGCTGACCGTGACGGTGTTGGAATCGACCGTGCCGTCATTGGCCTTGTAGGTGAAGCTGTCGGCGCCATTGTAGTTGGCGTTGGGCGTGTAGGTGAAGGATCCGTCTGGGTTCAGCACCACATTGCCGTTGGTCGCGTTGCTGACCAGCACGGCGGTCAGCGGATCGGTATCCGCATCGGTGTCGTTGAGCAGCACGCCCGTCGCCGGAACGTTGAGCACATTGTCTTCGGCAACGTTGTACACGCCGTCGGCGACCGCCACCGGGGCATCGTTCACCGCCGTGACGTTCAGGCTGACCGTGACGGTATTGGAATCCAGCGCGCCGTCATTGGCCTTGTAGGTGAAGCTGTCGGCGCCATTATAGTTGGCATTGGGCGTATAGGTGAAGGAACCATCCGGGTTCAGCACCACAATGCCGTTCGCCGCCTGGGTCACCAGCACGGCGCTCAGCGCATCAAGGTCCACATCGCTGTCGTTGAGCAGCACGCCCGCCGCCGGAACGTTGAGCACATTGTCTTCGGCAACGTTGTACACGCCGTCGGCAACCGCCACCGGGGCATCGTTCACCGCCGTGACGTTCAGGCTGACCGTGACGGTGTTGGAATCCAGCGCGCCGTCATTGGCCTTGTAGGTGAAGCTGTCGGCGCCGTTGTAGTCGGCATTGGGCGTATAGGTGAACGAACCATCCGGGTTCAGCACCACAACGCCGTTCGCCGCCTGGGTCACCAGCACGGCACTCAGCGGATCGAGGTCCATATCGCTGTCGTTGAGCAGCACGCCGGCCGCCGGAACGTTGAGCACATTGTCTTCGGCAACATTGTAAACGCCGTCGGCGACCGCCACCGGGGCATCGTTCACCGCCGTGACGTTCAGGCTGACCGTGACGGTGTTGGAATCGACCGTGCCGTCATTGGCCTTGTAGGTGAAGCTGTCGGCGCCATTGTAGTTGGCGTTGGGCGTGTAGGTGAAGGATCCGTCTGGGTTCAGCACCACATTGCCGTTGGTCGCGTTGCTGACCAGCACGGCGGTCAGCGGATCGGTATCCGCATCGGTGTCGTTGAGCAGCACGCCCGTCGCCGGAACGTTGAGCACATTGTCTTCGGCAACGTTGTAAACGCCGTCGGCGACCGCCACCGGGGCGGTGTTGGGACCCATGTTCGGGACGAAGGTGCTGGTCAGCACATTGTAGGTACCGTCGGCGAATTCGAGGAACTCGACATTGGTCAGCGAGTCGCTGCCGTCGCGGTTCGGAACCAGGTCGGTGACTGTGCCCGCCAGATTACCGATGTTGGAAACGGCCACGACATACTGGCCATAATTGCCCTGATAGACGGCCGTATCGACCTGATTGCCGCCATCCAGGACGTCGTTGCCCTTGAGGCCCGTCAGCCTGTCGTCGCCGTCATCGCCGAACAGGGCGTTGTTGGCGTCATCCCCGGTGAGCATGTCGTTATAGTCCGAACCGTTCAGGCTCTGGATGTTCATCAGGGTGACCATGCCCAGCCCGCTGCCGGTGAGGTCGATCGCGATCGGATCCGCCGGGCCCAGGTCCACCGTCACGCCGCTGGTGGCGTTGCGGAAGTCCGCGGTGTCGCCCAGGGGGTCGGTATTGCCGTCCAGAATATCGGTGCCGCCGGTGGCGATCAGGATGTCGTCACCCGCGCCGCCCTTGATGACATTGTCCCCGGCATCGCCCTCGAGGATGTCGTCATAATCAGAACCCGTGAGGTTCTCGATATCGTTCAGGGTGTCATTGCCCAGCCCGCCGCCGACATTCTGCGGTACGCCCTGGTTCTGGAGGGTGACATTCACCGGACCGGCGGCGTCGCTATAGTTGGCGGTATCAAGACCATTGCCGCCATTCAGCGTGTCGTTGCCGATGCCGCCGATCAGGATGTCGTTGCCCTCCCCGCCATTGAGGATGTCGTTGCCGTCGCCGCCGATCAGCGTGTCGTTGCCGCCATTGCCATTGATCGTGTCATTGCCGCCAAAACCGTTGATGATGTCGTCACCGTCGCCGCCATTGATGATGTTGTCGTTATTGTCGCCGGTGATGACGAAATTGACGTTGTTGCCGCTGACCGTGACGTTGGCGAACTTCTTCAGCACGTTGCTGTCGCCGTTATAGACGAAGGTCTCGGTCGCCAGGTTGATGATGGCTATGTCCTTGGGCATCTGCGCCACGGGCACGGCGTTGTTGCTGAACACGAAGGTGTTGGTGCCGGTGCCGACGAATTCATTGTTCTGGATGATCGAATCATACTCGGGCGAGAACTCGCTGATCGCCAGCTCGAGCGTCTGCTTGCCCAGGTTGAACTTGTTGTTGGTGATGGCGATGTGCTGGCCTTGCGCGAACACATAGACCAGGCCGTTGGAGGTGGCGGTCAGGTTGAGGATGTTGCCGTTGATATTGGCCGTGCTGTTGGACGGACCGGCATCGGCGATCAGATTCACATTGCTGATATTGCCCTGGACGATGTTGCCGTTGATCGTGGCGGTCTTGGTGCCGAAGTCGGCATTGCCGTGATTGAGATGGGAATCCGGGCCGTCGATTTCCGCGAAGGCTTCCAGAATGACGTTGGTCGCCTTGGTCGGCTGGATGATGTTGCCATTCAGCACCGCCGTGGCATTGCCGAAGCGCGTGCCGGCGCCGCCCTTCGCATGCGCGTTCAGCTCGATGGTGTTCATGTTCTTGGCGACCTGAACGATATTGCCGTTCAGCGTCACATTGGCGTTGCCGCCATCGCCCTGTGTGCCCGGTATGGTGCCGGTGCCGCCAAGCCCGCCGGCGCCGCCGGTGGCGTTGGCCAGGACCCGCATGTTGTTGGTCGCGGGATTGTTGAAGATGTTGCCGTTCATGGTGATGGTGGCATTGCCGCCATTGCCGCCCGTGGCGCCCATGCCGATGCCGGTCTTGTTGCCGCCCTTGCCGCCTTTGCCGCCCTTGGCGTTGACGGTGATGGAGTCGGCTCCGATCAGACCGTTCTGGGTGAAGTTGGCGTTGCCGCCGTTGCTACCCGGCGTCGGATTTGCGCCGTTGGTGCCGTTGGTACCGTTGGTGCCGTTGACGTTGACCATGGACCCGCTCCGCTTTCTAAAAAAAATTGCGCGGAATCGCAGGCGCTTTACGGCCCCCTCCGCTGCTTGGCGACAGTGTCAAAATGAAACAGTTTTCTGTCCAGTAGATTCTCTGTGACAGTCGTACGCTTCCCCAGCACCGCTGCTAAAAAGGCAGGCAAAGGGCGGGTTTAAGCAATTAACCCTGTTTAACGAATGTTGCGGTGGAACTTCAGGGCTCGCGCAGGCTCTCATCCGCGATCTTGAGCACCGGATTGAGGATGTAGGTGGCAATGGTCTCGCCGCCGGTCTTGATCTCGGCGGCCGCGACCAGGCCCGGCTTGAGGCGGATGCCGCGCCGCGCCAGATCCGCCGGCTTGTCGTTCAGCCGGACCTGGACGCGATAGACCCGCGGGGACTGTTCATCGCCCGGCTTGAGGTTTTCCGAATCCGGGTTGATCACGGTCAGGACACCGCTGACAGTGCCGAACCGCTGGAACGGATAGCTTTCCAGCTTGATCCGTACGCTATCGCCCAGTTTGAGATAGCCGATGTCGCGCGAGGGCACGCTGGCCTCGACATACAGGTCGGCATTGTCCGGCACCAGGGTCACAAGCGTTTCCGCCTCGCGCAGCACCGATCCCACCGAACGGTCCGCCACCTGCAGCACGGTCCCATCCACCGGGGCGGTGATCTGGGTGAAGTCCTGCATCCGGTTGGCCTTGTTCAGGGTCTCATTGGCTTCTGCCAGCTTCTGGCGGGAATCCACCAATTGCTGGTTGTGGTCGCTGCGCCACTTCTCGATGAAGGACTGACGCTCCTGCGACACCTCGGCCTGTTGCTGGTGAAACTTGCGCTGGTCGCCCTCGGTGGTCTTCAGCCGCTGGGAAGCATCGATATAGGCGCTTTGGGCCTTCATCACGTCCAGCAGCGCCGCCGCCTTCTGGCGCTGCAGGCGTTCCTGGATCTCCACCACCTGGTTGGCCATGCCGAGCTGGCGCCGGATGCCGGGAATGGCGTCGTTCGCCACCCGTATCTGGGTTTCGAGCTGCTGCAGCCGGCTGTCGCGCTGCTCCACCGAGGCCCGATAGTCGGCCTGCTCCTGCGCGTAAATCTGCGCCTGGCTGTAGCGGTCGGGCCCGTCCTCGGGGCTGGCATTGAAGGGCCTGCCGGCAAGCTGGGCTTCCAGCCGCTCGGTCTGGGCGGTCAGCGCGGTGACACGCTGCTGCAGCGAGGCGACATCGGCGCTGGCGAAGGCCGGATCAAACCGGGCCAGCAGCTGACCCTTTTTCACATGGTCGCCCGACTTCACGGCGACCTCGACCACGCGCGATGTCGTGAAGGGCTGCATCACCAGCATCGGCGTCGAGGTGGCGATCTTGCCCGGCGCCACCACGATGCGGTCCAGCCTGCCGACCACGGCCCAGATAACCGCCGCCACCAGCAGCGTCACCACCACAAACAGGGCGGCATGGGCCGACACCGGCACCGGCGCTTCGGCAATTGCCGTGGCGTCCGGCTTGAACTCATTGGCGACGCGGTCGAGATCCCGGCTCATGCCGCCGCTCCCGCATTCTGCTGCGACCAGAGCTGGTGATAGATGAAGTTGCGCTGCATCAGTTCGGTATGGGTGCCCGCATCGTTGATGGTGCCATTGTCCATCACGATGATGGCGTCGGAGTCGCGCAAGGTCGTCAGGCGGTGCGAGATCACGATGGTGGTGCGCCCCTTGGCGATCGTTTTCAGGTTCTTCACCACGATGGCCTCGCTTTCGGGATCCAGCGCGCTGGTGGCTTCGTCGAAGATGATCATGCGCGGCTGGCGCAGCAGGGCGCGGGCGATGGAAAGCCGCTGCTTCTGGCCGCCGGACAGGTTGACGGCGCCCTCTTCCAGCTCGGTGTCGTAACGCTTGGGAAGCTGCTGGATGAACTCGTCGGCGCCGGCCATGCGCGCGGCCTGCACGATGTCCTCGAAGCTCGCGGTGGGCAGGCCCATGCGAATATTGTCCCTGACCGTGCCGCGGAACAGGAAAGGCTCCTGCGGCACCACGCCGTTCTGGCTGCGCAGATGGGCCAGGTCGATGTCGCGGATATTGTGGCCATCGATACGGATGGCGCCTTCGCTGGTCTGGTGGAGACCCTGCAACAGCGCCGACAGTGTGGTCTTGCCCGAACCGCTGCGCCCGACAATGCCGATCATGGCGCCGGCGGGAATCTTGAGCGAGACCTCGCGCAAGGCCGGCTTGTCGTTGCCGGGATAGCGGAATGTGACCTTTTCAAACTCGATAGCGCCGGAAAGCGGCGGGGTGAGCCCGCGCGAACCGCTGTTTTCGCCGGGGCGGTTCATAACCTCGCCGAGCATTTCCACCGACATCATGACTTCCTGATAGCTGTTCAGGAGGCCGATCAGCTGCAGCACAGGCGAGATCACGCGCGCCGAGAGCATGTTGAAGGCGACCAGTCCGCCGACGGTGAGATGTCCCTCGAACACCAGGAAGGCGCCGGTGATCACCACCGTGACGGTGAGGGCCTTTTCGATGAAGCCCGAGAAGGTGTTGGCCGCCAGCGAAATCTTGCCGACCTGGACATAGGTGTTGACCGAATCGGCGGCGGCATTGTCCCACTCTTCCTCGCGGCGCGGCTCCAGGTTCAGCGCCTTGATGGTGCGCATGCCGTGCACGCTTTCCACCAGCATGGACTGACGCTGGGCCTCGGCCTGATAGAGATGATGCAGGCGGCGGCGATACGGCCCCAGCATGCATGCGATCACCAGGCCCATCAGCGCCGTCACGCCCAGGACCACCATGGTCAGTTCGACGCTGTACCACAGCAGCAGCGGCAGGAAGACGAACAGCGCCGGCAGGTCCAGCAGCGTGCCCAGCAGGCGGCCGGTGAGAAATTCGCGTATCTGGGTGCCCTGCTGCATGTGCTTGGTCACGACGCCGGCGCGGCTGCTGTCGAAGAAGCTGATCGGCAGGCGCATCAGATGGCGGAAGGTGGTCTGGGCCAGACGGATATCGATCCGGCTGGCGGTGCGCAGCACGAAATAGCCACGCAGCCAACTGAACACCGAATCGAACAGGATGGCCGCGACCACGCCGATGCTGATCACCACCAGGGTGGAAATGCTGAGATAGATCAGGACGCGGTCGATCACGATCTGGAAGAAGATCGGTACCGCCAGCGCCAGCACATGCATCGCCAGCGCCGCGATCGCGACGTTGCGCAGCAGGGCGCGCTGGCGCCAGAACTCGGGGTAGAACCAGGATAGGCCGAATTTCTTGGGGCCCTCGCCTGCCTTGTAGACGCGCTTGAGCAGCACGACTTCGCCGGTCCAGTAGGTGAGGAATTTCTCGCGCTCGACCGGGAACAGGTTGGCCTGCGGCACCTTGGGATTGAAGACGATGACCTGCTCGCCGGCACCGTCTGTATGTGCATCGGTGCCGACCTTCAGCACCACGAACCAGGCGCCGCTGTTCAGGCGCACCAGGAACGGCGCCTGCTTCTGAAGCTTGCTCAGCCGCTTCCAGTCCGTCTTCTGGACTTCGGCCTTGAGGCCTTCGGCGCGCGCCATGCGCACCAGCGCGCGCGCGTCCGGTTCATGGCCCGCGCCATAGACATGGTTCAGCCGCGTCAGGCTCCAGTCCAGCCCGTGATGACGCGCCACCGCCGCCAGCGCCCGAATGCCGCTGTCATGGCGCTCGGTGGCGGCCTCGGCGGACGCTTTTTGAGGTTCGATGCGGCCAATGGGTGTCATTGAATTTCTCTACGGAAAAGGACGCTGCGGAGGCGGCGGGGCGGCAGGCGGCTCCGGCGCGTCCGGCTTGATGCTCTCACGGCGAAATTGCGGCGAGACCGGCGGCGGCTGCGGTCCGGCCTGCGGTGCCGGAGCTGCGGGTTTGGCCGCGGCTTGCACCGGTGCGGCCTGTGCGGGGACCACATGCGGCTTGGGTGCTTGCGGCTGCGGTTGCTGGCCGGCCTGCTGGCGGATCATCTCGGCGGTCTTGGCGATTTTCTCGGAGGCAAAAAGAAACTGGTCCATGCCCATCACCACGCGATGGGTGAAGACCTGGCGCGGCTTGCCGTCCGGACCGTGCTCGGTCGGAGAATAAGAGATCAGATCCAGCCGCACGATCCCGTCGATGATCGCAATGCGGCCAATACCGTCGGCGAATGTTTCGTGACCCATGCCTGTCCCAGCCAAAAAGGCGCTTGTATCCGTGCAGCTTCATTCAAGAAGCAGACCAGCCACCGGGCAAGAGGCGTTAAGCTTAATAGAGCGGGCCGCGGCCGCGCGGACCCGCAACTTTCTGGCCTATGGGGCCGGGCGGGAAGGTTCGGCCGAGGAACGCCGAGACCTTTTCCATCGCCTGGCGGTTAACGGCCGCATCGGCCGCGCCATCGCGGGCCAGGTCATGTCCCAAACCGGGAAAGATCACCAGTTCCGCGGGAACATTCTGGGCCCGCAAAGCATCGTGGAACTTCTGGGCCTGAGCGGGCGGAACCTTGGTGTCGGCGCCGCCATGGACGATCAGGAAAGGCGGGCTGGTGACAGATATATAAGACATCGGGCTGGCGATGCGGGTGAGGCCCGGGGCGCAGCCCGCGGGGATGCAGCCCAGCAGTTCGGGCGCGTTCAGCGTCCGAAGGTCGGACGCGCCCGACAAGGTGATGACACCCTGGACACAGTCCGATGGCGCATTGGCATCGCCCGCCGGCGCGAACAGCGGCACGCCGCAGGCAACGCCGGCCAGCGCCGCCAGATGGGCGCCGCCAGAGGCGCCCCACACCGCGACGCGGGTGGTGTCGATATTGTATTCGCCCGCGCGGGCGCGCAGCCAGCGGATCGCCGATTTCACGTCCTGCAGCGCGGCGGGAAAGCCCGCCTCGCCTGTCAGGCGGTAATTGACGCTGGCGATGACATAGCCCTGCGCCGCGATGGCAGCGAGCGCGGCCGGAAAATCCTCGATCGTCGCGGCATGGCGGGTGTCGGTTCCGCCATGGACAAACACCACCAGCGGCAGGGGATAGCCGCGCGGCCGGGGCTGATAAAGATCAAGTGTCAGGGGACGAAAGCCCTGCAGCGTCTGATAGGTCACATCGAACTGCGCGGCCACGCCATCGGCAAAAGCCAGGCGCTGCGGCCCATAGGTCTTGCCCAGCGGTGCGCGCATTGGGGGCGGTTCGGCGGACGCGGCATTGACCGGCGCGGATGCAACCGGCGTGGCCGGTGTCGCGGGCGCCAGCGGCGCCGGCGGTGCGGCGGCCTCGCTCGAAGATGCTGCGCGCAAGGCGGGCGCGGCGTCTGGCGCCGGTGTTCCGGCCGACGGCGCAGCAGCCCAGCCGCCCAGCGAGGTTCCAGGCGCAGGACTGGCCAGCGGCGCAACCTGGACAGGCGCGGGACGCGGAACGGAGGGAGCAGCCTGTGGCGGCGCGCTGGCGGGCGTTGCCGGTGTCCAGCCGCCTTGGTCTTGGGGTTGGGCTGGGGCCGGGGCTTGCGCGCAGACGGGTGCGCCCGCCAACAGCGGCGAGAGGACCAGCGCCCATAAGGAAAGCCGCAATGATCGCAAGGAAGCTCCAGGCGCCTTTGAGACAAAGGTTCGGACCGGCGCGAATCAAAAATTACTATGTTTCGGCCGCTGCGGGAATCTCGGCGCGAATCAGGGGGCGATTCAAGGTGGGGTGAGCCCCAACGCCAGAGCCGGGTTGGTCTTGGTCATCAGGTTGATGTCGGCGACCGAGATGCCTTGCTTGTGCATCGCCCGCATGAATTCCAGGAAGCCATGGGGTTCCAGCGGATAATTGGTGCCGGGCGGCACCCCGCCCAGATCGGTGGCCATGATGCAGTGCCTGGCGCCGACGGCGCGGATCATGTCGGCATAGGCTTTCAGCTTTGCGGCCTGCTCTGCGGGCAGGGTCCCAGCCGGACCGAGGGTGGAAAGATAGACGAATTCCAGGAAGGCGCCCTCGGCACCGGCCTGGCGCATCTGCTCGGCCGTCCAGCCCATGTCCGGCGCATGGGTCACCACGGTATGCTTGACGCCCCGCGCCTTGGCTTCGCGGATGATCATCAGGCCCTCCTGCGGCGTGGCATGGCCGGTTTCCAGCACCAGCCCCGGCTGGGTGCCGATCCAGGCGATCAGTTCCAGCACGCTGGGCAGCAGCTTGCCGTCCTTGGAGATCGGCACCGAAGGCTGATTGCCGGCGCGCTTGGCGGGCGTGTCATTGTCAAAGGTGGGAAGCCAGACCACCCGGCCATAACCGCCCTTGGTGGCGACCATGCGCCGGACCGCTTCCAGGTTGATGCCGCCCAGCGCGATATTCTGGGTGACGCCGCCGAAGATTTCGAAATCCGGCACCTGCTTGCGCATCAGATAGGCCAGGAGGGCGGTCGGCTGCCAATGGTTCTTCATCACCATGCCGCGCATCCCCAGCGACTTGCTCAGCCGCGCCAGGTCGTCGGCATCGATGGCGCGGGCAACACTGTCGGGGCCCTGATGGACATGAAAATCAATCGCGCCCTTGAGCGTCAGCTCCTGGGCCTGCGCGCCGCCAAGCGCGGCCATCAGGGCCCCGATGGTGATCGCAAACGCTGTGGCGCGCATCGTCATGCTCCCTTGCAATGGGCGCGCGGATCGTGCCGCGCCAGCCGGTCCAGCAGATAGTCCACTTCGGCGCGGCCCGTGGGGGTCAGCGGCGTAAAGGGCTTGCGCATCGCGTCCGCCGACAGGATGCCGCGCCGCTTGAGAATGTATTTGCGCACCGCCAGCCCGACGCCGGCCTGCTGTTCATAGCGCAGCAGCGGCAGATGGGCGTCGAACAGATCATGGGCGGCATCGCGCCGGCCCTGTTTGGCCAGGCTTACGCATTCCACCAGCATGTCGGGAAAGGCATAGCCGGTATTGGCGCCGTCCACGCCGCGCTCCAGTTCGAAGTCCAGGAACAGGCCGTTATTGCCCACCAGGATCGCGATGGGACGCATGGAGCCGTCTTTCTCGTATCCCCGCAAGGTGCTGATCTTTTCCAGCCCCGGCCAGTCTTCATGCTTGAGCATCACCAGCGACGGACTTTCGGTGACGATGCGCCGGATCACGGACGGGGCCATCACCACATCGGTCACTTGCGGAAAGTCCTGAAGCACCCAGGGAACGTCCGCGCCGACCGCTTCCACCGCGCCGCGGAAATAACCGGCGATCTGGTCGTCGGTACGCAGCGTGCCGGGCGGATTGATCATCACGCCGGCCGCGCCCGCATCCATCACGCCCCCCGCCAGGGCGCGCATGGCGGCGAAGCCCGGCGATGACACGCCCACGATCACCGGCTTGCCGCCCGCCCGCTGGATCACCCGCTGCGCCACCGCCAGCGCCTCGCCGGCGTCCAGCTTGCCGGCTTCGCCCAGGACGCCCAGCACCGTCAGGCCATCGCAACCGACCTCGAAATAGAAATCGACCATGCGGTCGATGGAAGCCCAGTCGATGGCGCCGTTCTCGTGGAAGGGGGTGGGCGCGATGGCGTAAACGCCTGCGGCCTTGTTATCGAGAAGCACGGACCTGTCCCTGTTGGATGGCCGGACGATGCCGCGCGGAAGGGGCTTCGTCTAACGAAATCCCGGCAAACCCTACTTCGCACATGCAGTATGTATACAAAAACTAACTTCTCCGATGGTAACGGTCCCACCGATAATGGTAACGGTCCCATGCGGGACAATAGAATTTGTGTGGGATGGATACGCAGTTTCTCGAAAGCTTCTTGTTGGTGGTCGAGCATGGCTCGGTCGCTGAGGCCGCGCGCCGGCTCAACCTGACCCCTGCGGGCGTCACCCAGCGACTCAAGGCGCTGGAACAGGAGCTGGGCATGGCGCTGGTTTCGCGCTCGGGGCGTACCGTGCGCCCCACCGAGGCGGGATGGTCCATCCTGCCCCAGGTGCAGGCCCTGCTGGCCGGGGTGCGCGACCTGCGCAACATCGCCAATGAAAAGAGTTTTGCCGGTAAACTGAACCTGGGGGCGATCTCCAGCGCGCTCACCGGCCTGTTGCCCCCGATCCTGTCGACGCTGGCGGAAAAATACCCCCTGGTGACGCTGTTCGTGCATCCCGGATCGTCCAACGATCTCTATGCCAAGGTCATCAGCGGCGAGCTGGACGCGGCTGTAATCGTCGAGCCCCAATTCTCGCTGCCCAAGACCTGCGACTGGGCGACATGGCGCGCCGAGCCGCTGATCGTGCTGGCGCATCGCAGCATCAACGAACGCGATCCCCATGCCATCCTGGAGAACCATCCCTTCATCCGCTACGACCGCAAGCAGTGGGGCGGCCGCATGGCGGACGACTATCTGCAGCAGAACGACCTGACGGTGCGCGACCGCTATGAGCTGGATTCGCTGGAAACCATCGCGGTGCTGGTCGACCGGCAGCTGGGCGTATCGCTGGTGCCGGACTGGGCGCCGCCCTGGCCCGAAGGCCTTTCGCTGCGCAAGATCGCCCTGCCCCTGTCGTCCCAGAAGCGGCGTGTCGGCGTGTTGTGGCGCCGCTCCACGCCCCGCATCCGGCTGGTACAGGCGCTGCTGACCGAAGCCCAGCAATTGGAAATGGCCGGCGACGCGCCGGTGCGCAAGGCCGGCTAGGCCCCCGCCCCTTCCCTTTACCCCGAAAAAAGAAAGGCCGGCGCCGCGTAAGCGGCGCCGGCCAAGGGGGAACTGTATGTCTTGAGAGTTACAGATTGCCTCTCAGGCCGATGGTGAAGAAGCGGCCGGTATCGTCGTGGTTGCCGTTGGTCGGATAGAACAGACCAGGGTTCGAACCGTTGGTCGGGAACAGCGGCGCGCGGGTATTGCCGATATTGTTGACCGTGAAATACAGGTCGGCATCGCCGCCCCACATGTCGAACTTCTTGTCGATCGTCACGTCCAGGACGTTGTAGGAGTTGACGCGCGGCACCGCATAGACCTGCGAGGTCGTTGTGACGATCGCATTGTTCTTCTTGAAGCCGCTGAGCCACTGGTTCTGCATGCTGAAGCCCCAGTCACCCACCGAATAGGCCAGGAAGGTGGTCTGGCGGGTCTTCGGCGCGACCGCCCAGGTCGGAGAGGCGCCCGGCAACTGGATGGTGGTGTTCACCGGCTGGTAGCTGAGCAGGTGACGGAAGTTCATCGTGCCCGGCAGCTCCGCCATCAGGTCAGCCAGTTCGAAGGTGTAGTTGACCTCGATGTCCCAGCCTTCGATCTGCTGCTTCGCGGCATTGAGCGGCGAGTTCTTCAGCACCGTCGGGTAGTTGGCCGGGGTGCGGTAGTTCGGGTCACCCGGCGACAGCGGACGCACATACAGGCTGCAGAGCGGGCTGTCATAGGCCGGGGCGCTGGCGATACAGAGATTCTGCACCGCCGTGTTCTGGCCGCTGATGAAGGCGATCGCGTTCGACATGTGGGTCTGGAAATAATCCATGGAAACCACAAGACCCGGGATGAAGTCCGGGGTCAGCACGATGCCCGCGGTGTAGGTGCGGGCGACTTCCGGCACCAGGGCAGCGTTGCCCTGGGTCTGGAGGCGGGTGCTGTTGTTGCCCGTGGTCAGCAGGTCGGTGAAGCCCGTCGAGGAGATGCCCACCGGCTGGTACAGGTCGTTCAGGTTCGGCGCACGGATGTCGACCGAGGTCGTGCCGCGGAAGCGGACGGTTTCGTTGACGTGCCAGTCCAGACCGATCTTCCAGGTATAGGCTTCGCCCGACGAGGAATAGTTGGTGTAGCGGCCCGCCACGTTCGCCGACAGGTCCGCGATCAGCGGGATGTCCTTGAGCAGGGGGACGTTCGCTTCGGCCGCGAACTCGTACACGTTGTTGCTGGCATAGACCGGGGCATTGACGTTCTGGGTCCAGCGCACCGGGGCGGTATTGCCGTTCTGCAGGCACATGCGCAGGCCCGAGCAGTTGACGAACTCGGTCGGCAGCGCATCGGTCTGCATGTCGTAGGTCGCCCAGCGCATTTCGCCCGAAAGCGCCGCGCTGATTTCGCCGGCCGGCAGGCCAAAGCCGAGCGGACCGGAGATGCTGCCCGACAGGTCATCCAGCTGCTGGGTCAGGATCCACTGGGTCGAACGCGTGGTCCAGTTCCAGGATTCCATGGAAATGCCGCGTTCCGGATCGAACAGGTTCATCGGCGCGCAGCCCGGATACAGGGCCGCCAGGTTCGGAATGGTGCTGACATAGCACTGGATGGTGCCGCCGACATTGACGCCATTGATGGTGGTGCCGTTCGGGGCGATCACCGCGTCTTGAGCCGCCAGCAAGCGGCCATTGTCGGTATTGTTGGGGTTGCGCACCTTCAACCGGCTTTCGCCATGGGTGAAATTCACATCCCAGTTGAACTTGTCCATCAGCGTGCCGGTCATGCCGCCCTGGACGGAGACATAACGCTGGGTACCGATGGTGTTGTACATGCTGCGGGTCGCGGCGGCCGGCATGCCATCAACGCGCTGCGGCACATAGGACGGCGCGGTGAAGTAGGTATGGCCGGCCGGCGGGGTCGGGGGGGTGCCGCCGCCCGAGATGGCCGGGTTGGCCGCCGTCTGGGCCGCAGTCAGGGTGCGACCACCCGAAGCCAGCTGCGCCTGGACGGCGGGCGACAGGAACGGATTGTTGGTGAAGAAGCCGTTGGGACGGCCGCCGGCGGAGCTGACGACGAAGGGGCTCCAGCTGGCGAAGTTCTTGGATTCAGCCCAGGTGCCCTGGATGAACATGTTGATGCTGTCGGTGACGTCGTAGCTGGCCCGCGTGAAGGCTTCATAGGAGCGCAGCTGCGAACGGAAGGTGCCGCCGGTCTGGTAGCCACCGTCACCGCCGGATTCCAGGTTGGTGGTGCCGGTCGCCGTGCCGTGGATCATCGGCCGGATCTGGTTGGGATTGTTGAAAGTATAATTGTTGAAGGCGCAGCCGGTGCCGCAATTGATGGTGCCGGCCTGGGACTGGTTGAACAGGTGGCCATAGGGGACCGAGGTGAACGGATTGGCGGCGCTGCCGGCGCCGGCCTGGACCCAGGTGTTGTTGTTATAGCCATAGGGCCGCGCGTCGATCGGGATCATGTCCTGATTTTCGTATTTGGCGGATACCAGGAAGTGACCGCGGTCCCCAAAAATCGGCGTGCCGTAGGCGAAGCCGCCCTGCCAGCGGCCAGCGTCGCCATATTTCGAAATACCGGCGTTCACATTGTACTTGAAGCCGGTATAGGTCTTGTCGAGAACGAAGTTGACCACGCCGGCCACGGCGTCGGAGCCGTACACGGCCGAGGCGCCGCCGGTGACCACGTCGACGCGGCTCATCAGCATTTGGGGCAGGATGTCGATGTCCACCGTGCCGTCCTGGTTGGAGGCGGGCACGCGATGGCCGTCCAGGAGGATCAGGGTACGCGAGGCGCCAAAGTTGCGCAGGGCCAGAACGTTACCGGAGGTATTGCGGCTGCCATTGTCCTGGCTGCGCGGGGTACGGCCGCCGACGAAGACCGGCAGCTTGTTCAGCGCGTCCGGAACGTTGGTCGGGGTGGTGGCCTGAAGCTGCTCGGCGGTCACGACGGTCAGCGGCGTGGGCGAGAGCGTGATGTCCGAGATGATTCGCGAACCGGTCACCGTGACCTGCTCGACCGGACCTTCCTGCGCATAGGCAGATGAGGCCGAAGCCAGCGCCACAACGCCGACGGTGCAAAGCAGCGACATATTGAACTTCGAAGCCATACTCTATCTCCCCTGTGCGCCTCTAGCGGGCGCGACTGACAAACTGTCAAATTTAGGTGTGGCTCGCTTCTTTATCCATCGACGGCAATGCCGCGATGCACCCGCCAAGCGAGACACACCCCTTCTCGGATATCGTATAGCATCGTTTTTCCCGGAGTGGACTTTAGAAAAACTATCTTGAGATGTCGGGTTTAAGGCGCATCACCTGTCAGACGGGATGCGCTATGTCAGGCCGGACAAAAGAAAATGTTCGGCACGCCTTGCGGGCCAAGGCGAACCATTTTGAGCCAATTTTTCCAAGGGAAACGCGCATGAATCCCGTCAGGCGGATCGCCGCAATTACAGCCATGGCCGCCATGCTGGCAGCCGCCCCGGCCATCGCCCCCGGCATCGCCCAGGAGGTTTTCTATGCCTGGGCCCCCAAACCCGCCGTGCCGGAGGGGTGGAAAGCCCCCAACCGTCCGGTCTGGCGGCTGGCGGACATCCTGGCGGCGCACCAAAAGCAGAAAAGCTGGGTGCATCCGGTGGTTCGCGACCTGGATTATGCCGCCGATTATATCCAGATGGCCCTGGGCGAAAAAACCCGCCCCCTGTTCTATGCCGACGACCGGACGTTCCTGGTGGTCTGGAGCGGCCAGATCCGATTCGCCATCCAGGGCCAGCAGCCCTTTGTCGCCGGCAAAGGGTTCTTTGTGCAGGTGCCGTATCGCACCCCCTTCAGCATGGAGACGGTGGGCGATGAACCGTCCTTGCGCTTTGAAGTGCGCCGCGCCCGCGCCCAGGCCTATTACCCCACCAGCCTGTCCGCCGACGACGCGCCGCCCAATCCCATCGGCGTGACCATGGACAAGGTGAGCTATCGCCTTCCCCCCGATCCCTACACCGCGGTCAATGTGCCGTACCTCGATTTCCTGAAGGACTATGTGAACAACCCGGCCAATCCCAAAAGCGTCAAACCCTTCATTCATGACGAGCACAATTGGGTGAACGTCATCCGCCTGCAGGGCGCGCCGACACCGCCCCCGACCAATCGCGGGCACTATCACACCGGCCTCAGCGAGTTCTGGTTCATTCCCGAAGGCAAGGTGGAATTCCTGATCGAGGGCCGCCCCCTGCTGACGGCCGATGCCGGCGACGTCGTCTATGCGCCGCCCGGACGCTGGCATCGCGCGGCTTCCGCCGACGGACAGGTCGGCACCCGGCTCGCGATCATCGCCCGCCCGCGCAACATGCATAACTATGCCGCCGATGCCGGCGCCAAGCAGTGATGGAGAGTTGGATGAAAATGATCGCCGCTTCGTTTCTCGCCGTCACCCTGTTCTGCGGCGCTGCCAACGCGCAGACACCAAAGGCCAGCGAGCCGCAGTATCTGTCGAATGACGAGATCACCAAACTGCTGAAGGACGATCCGTCCGGCATGTATTCCCAGGTGATCCTGTCGCGCGAAGGCGGGCTGGTGATGATCACCACCCGCGACAAGTCGGGCGAAGGCGAGACTCATGCCGGCTGGAACGACTTCATCATCGTGCAGGAAGGTGAAGCCCGCTTCACGCTGGGCGGCACACTGACCGGCACGCGCGAAGTCGGTCCCGGCGAAGTACGTTCCAGCGGCGTCAGCGGCGGCCGCACCGTCACCTTGCGCACCGGCGACTATATCTTCGCCCCCGCCGGCACCGCGCACCGCATGGAAGTGCCCGCGGGCGGCAAGGTTCGCTACATCGTCTTTAAAACCCGCAAGTAATCTTTCGGCTGACTTTGCCCGGACTTCAGGGGATAAAGACGCATGTCGCGCCGCGCCCTGCCCCTGATCGCATTTGGTTTCGCCACCCTGGCGACTTGCGCCATCGCTGCCGGGAATGACTGGGCGATCTATGGCGGCACGTCCGACGGCAACCGCTATTCCAGCCTGGCCCAGATCACCAAGACCAATGTGGCAAAGCTTGCGCCCGCCTGGACGCATGCGATGGAAGCCGGCGGCGATCCCCAGACCCATCCTCTGGCGGTGGGTGGCGTGGTCTATGCCTATACGCCGTCGCTGAAAGTCATCGCGCTGGACGGCGCCACCGGCAAGCAGCTTTGGCAGTTTGATTCCGGCGTGGCGGGGCGCGGCGCGCAGCGCGGCATGACCTGGTGGAGCGAAGGCGGGGAAAAGCGCCTGCTGGCATCGGTGATGAATTTTCTCTACGCGCTCGATCCGGCAACTGGGCGCCCGATAGAAAGCTTTGGAGAAAAGGGCCGCATCGATCTCAGCCATAATCTGGGCCGCGACGCGACCAATCTGTACGTCTCGCTGACCACGCCGGGCGTGATTTACAAGGACACCATCATCACCGGCTTCCGCACCGCCGAGTCCGGTCCCGCCGCGCCGGGCGACATTCGCGCCTTCGATGTGCGCACGGGAAAATTGCGCTGGGCGTTTCACACCATTCCGCGTCCCGGCGAAGCTGGTCACGACACCTGGCCGCCGGATGCGTGGAAAAAAGCCGGCGGCGCCAACAGCTGGGCGGGCATGGTGGTGGATCACAGGCGCGGCATCGTCTTCGCGCCCACCGGATCGGCGGTGGATGATTTCTATGGCCCGGACCGCAAGGGCGACAACCTCTATGCCAACAGCCTGGTGGCGCTGGATGCGAAAACCGGCAAGCGGTTGTGGCACTTCCAGGGTGTGCATCACGATATCTTCGACCGCGACTTTCCCTCGCCGCCGGTGCTGCTGAGCGTGCGGCAGGATGGGCGCATGGTGGACGCGGTGGCCCAGCCGACCAAGCAGGGCTATCTCTTTGTGCTGGACCGCGTGACCGGCAAGCCGCTGTTTCCGATCCAGGAAATGACCGTGCCGCCCTCCACCGTGCCCGGCGAAACCGCCGCCGCCACCCAGCCCATGTCGCGCATTCCCGCACCCTTCGCCCGCCAGCATTTGACCGAAGAGATGCTGACAAACCGCACCCCCGAGGCGAATGCCTGGGCGCGGTCGCAGTTCAAAACCTTCCACAATGACGGACCCTTTGCGCCGATGCGCCTGGGCCAGCAGACCATCGCCTTTCCCGGTTTTGACGGCGGGGCGGAATGGGGCGGCGCTGCCGCCGATCCCAAGCGCGGCATCATCTATATCAACGCCAATGACATCGCCTGGACCGGCGGGCTGTCGGAGGCGCCGGCGACAAAGGGGCTTGGGGCCGCGACCTATCAGAGCAGCTGCGCCAGCTGTCATGGCGTGGACCGGCGCGGATCGCCGCCCACCTTCCCGTCGCTGATCGGCCTTGGGCAGCGCATGCATGATGGCCAGATCGCGGAAATCCTGCGCACCGGGCGTGGCCGCATGCCGGCATTTCCCGCCATCCAGGGCGATACGCTGAAGGCGCTGCAGACCTATCTGATCACCGGCGAAGACAATGCGGACGCCAAGGAGATTGCGGGGGATGCGTCGCCCAAATACCGCTTCACCGGCTATCGCAAGTTCCTCGATCCCGAAGGCTATCCGGCGGTGGCGCCACCCTGGGGTACGCTGAACGCGATCGATCTCAACACCGGCGAGTATCTCTGGAAGATACCGCTGGGCGAATATCCCGAACTGGCGGCGCGCGGCATGACGGGCACCGGCTCGGAAAATTATGGCGGGCCGATCCTGACGCAAAGCGGGTTGCTGTTCATCGGCGCCACACTTTATGACAAGAAGCTGCGCGCCTTCGATGCCGCAAACGGCGCGTTGCTATGGCAGACCACACTTCCCTATGCCGGCGCTGCCACCCCCATCACCTACATGGCGGGCGGACGGCAGTTCGTGCTGATCCATGCCAACAATGCGCGCGACAAGAAAGCCCCGCAGGGCAGCGCCTATATCGCCTTCGTGCTTCCACACTAAAGACGCTGGTATCGGCGGAAAAAGGCGGCAACACCGAAGCTCTCGCCACTTTCTTCCAGCAGCCGCCAGATGGTGACATCCTGGATCAGGAACAGGCGACCGGTGCGACTGATCCGCCGGCCGCTATAGCCGGTGACGAAGCCGTTCTGGATGACTTGCTGCATCATCGCCTCCCGCGCGGCGCGGCCTTCTTCCGGCGCGGTGGCGCTGGAGGGCGTGGCGGTGAACTGATCCCAGTCGCATTCCCACAGATCAAGCGCGAAATGGTTGCCGTAATTCAGCATCGCCCGCGGATCGCCGCGATGGGTGAGCAACGCGAAATCGCCGGACCAGACATCGCGCCCGGAAAGGTCCGGCAGCAGCGGGCGTCCGGTCACGCAAACATGCGAGGCCAGGACTTTTTGGACGAAGGCATCGTGAAAATCATTCTCCTCGCCGGGCGCGGCAAGGACGGGGCCGAAAGTCATTTGAGCTTGCCGCGTCCAGCAACCTTCCACACCGCTTCCACCGCGCCGCCGCGCAGGGCCACGATCTCTTCGTGCAGATGGATGGTGGTGTCGGAATAGCCGATCACCAGTTCGATCTTGTCGCCGACATGCGGCGTCTCGCTGGGCGCGGCGAGTTCGATCTGGGCATGCTCGGCGGACAGCTTCACCGACGCGACATCCAGCCCCAGCGGCCGCGGCAGGGCCATGTCGTTGCTCATCGCCTTGCGGCCGGCATCCAGGATCACCCGCGTCGGGTTGGGCCGGCTGATGACAGTGGCCAGCACCGTCAGGGCGCAAGGCAGGTCAAGGCCGTAATGGGTGCGGTAATGCTCGTCGTTGAAGATCGCGCCACCCACCTGCACTTCGGTGACGCCGGGCTGGCTGATGCAATAGAGCAGCGTGCCGGTGCCGCCGCAGCTGACAATGGACATGTCGTGACCGCCCTCGCGGCACGCTTGCGCGCTGTCGGTCAGAAGCGCGATGGCGTCGGCGACGGCTTCGGCCTTTATGGTGGGATCCTGTATGGCGGTGACATGGGCTTCCCAGCCCATCACGCCCACCAGGCGCAGGGCGGGATGGGTGGCAATGACATCCGCCAGCGCCACCACCGGCGCGCCCGGCTCGACGCCGGCGCGGTTCATGCCGGTATTGACCTCGATCACCACGCGTAGCCGTTTACCGGCTTTCTCCGCGGCGGCGGCCAGTTCGGCGACATTCTCGCGAGAGTCGACCGACACGATGACATCGGCGGCAGCGGGCAGCGCCATCAGCCGGCGCAGCTTGATGTCACCCACAATCTGGTTGGCGATCAATATGTCGTGGATGCCCGCCGCCGCCAGCACTTCCGCTTCGCCCAGCTTGGCGCAGGTAACGCCGATGGCGCCGGCCGCGATCTGCTTCCTGGCGATTTCAATGGTCTTGTGGCTTTTGACATGCGGCCGCCAGTTGACGCCCTGAGCGCGGCAGGCCTGGGCGACATGGGCGATATTGGCTTCCATCAGGTCGAGATCGACCAGCAGCGCAGGCGTATCCAGCTCGGTCTTGCTCATTGCGCCGCCTGCCTTGCGGCGCGCAGCCGCTGTGTCCCGGCGACATCCAGCACGCCGTCGGCGCTGATCGCCACGCCATAATCCCTGGCCGCGCTTTCCCGCGAGACCTTTTCATCCAGCACATCCTGCCATACCAGGTCGGGCGCACGGGTGAAGGCATCGCCCCAGCCGCCGCCGCCCGCCAGTTGGGCGCGATAGCGTTCGCCGCGCTTGAAGCTGCGCATGAATTTTCCCGGCAAAGCGATTTCCGCCCCGTCCGTCTCGCGCAGGCGGTTGGCGGCATAGGCGCCGGGGTTGCCGCCCTTCAAGCCAAAGGGCTGGAATTTCTGGCGGTCGCTGCGGACTTGCAGGACCGCTTCTTCCACGCCGGTCAATTGATATTCCCGCACCAGGCCCATGCCGCCGCGGAATTTCCCGGCGCCGCAGGAATCCTGGCGCATGGCATATTGCTCGATGCGGATGGGCTGTTCGCGCTCCACCACTTCCACCGGCGTGTTGGAATAGTTCACCGCCAGCGAGGACAGCGCATCGATGGCATCCTTGTCCGGGCGGCCGCCCCAGGTGCCGAACAGGAATTCCAGCAGCACGAAGGGCCGCCCTTCCGCGCGGTAGCCCGCGATGGTGACGCCGAAATCACCCTGTGCCCCGCAGGCGAAAACCTTGTTTGGCAGCATCTGGGCCAGCGCGCCCCACACCGCCTCGGTCACCCGCATCGAGGTCAGGCCGCGCGCCGCCACCGGGGCGGGCGAGATCGGATCGACAATGGAGCCCGGTTCGGCGATCACCGTGATCGGACGCATGAAGCCCGAATTGGTCGGCAGGTTGGGGTCGATCACCGAGCGCAGGCAGGCAAAGACACTCGACTGGGTCATGGCGATGGGCAGGTTGATCGAACCCTTCACCTGGGGCGAAGTGCCAGTGAAGTCCACTATGATGTCGCTACCCTTTTTGCTGATGCGCACCGCGATGCGGATCGGGTCGGGGCTGAAGCCGTCGTCATCCAGGAAATCCTCGAAGGTCCAGCTGCCGTCCGGGAAGGCGGAAAATTCCGAGCGGGTCAGGCTTTCCGAATAATCCAGCAGATGCGCCATGTCGGCGACGATCACCTCCGCGCCATGCTTTTGCGCCAGCGCGATCAAGGCCCGCTCGCCGCGGGTGCAGGCGGCGATGGTGGCCTGGACGTCGCCGATCACGGTTTCAGGTACGCGCACATTCAGCTTCAGGATATCGAAGAAGGCATCGACCGGCTTGCCCTGGTCGATCACGCGCAAGGGCGGGATGCGCAGGCCTTCCTGGAAAATCTCGGTATTGTCGCAGGCATTGCCGCCGGCGACGCGCCCGCCGATATCGGTCTGGTGCCCAATGGCCGCCGCAAAGGCCAAAAGCTTGCCGTCGTGGAAGATCGGCTTGAAAACGAAAATGTCCGGCAGGTGCAAGCCGCTGCCCAGATAGGGATCGTTCAGCGCATAGACGTCGCCGGGGCGGATTTCGCCGCCAAACTTCTTCAGCACCGTCGCCAGGGTGGGCGGAAACGATCCCATATGGACCGGCAGGCAAAGCCCCTGCGCCACCAGGTTGCCTTGCGGGTCCAAAAGCCCGGTAGAAAAATCCATCGCTTCCTTGATGACGGACGAGCGCGCGGTGCGCACCACCGTCGCCGCCATTTCGTCGGCGATGGCCGCGAAGGCGTTCTTCATCAGTTCGAGGCGGATGGGATCGGGTTTCATGCGCCTACTCTGCCTGATCCAGATGGATGCGAACAGTTCCCGCGACGGTCCGCGCCGAGGCGGCGGGTGGCACGATGATGGTGGTGTCGTATTCCTCGACGATCAGCGGCCCTTGCCGGGGCTGTTCGCCCAGATCGTCCCGCCGGATCACCGGCGTCGTCACCCAGCCACGCTCGCCAAAATAGACCGGGCGCTCCGCCGCCCCTGCCCCATTGGCCTTTCTGGTCCGCAAGGCCTGCGGTGACGGCATGTGGTCGTAGCGGTCCATGCTGCGGGCCCGAAGGCGCAGATTGACGATCTGCACCCGTTCGCTGCGGCTGCAATAGCCATAGGTGCGCTCATGTTCCTGATGGAACTGTTCGGTGGCGTCTTCCAGGATTTCGCGGGTCACCTCCGGCGAGGTGATGGGGATGCCCAGTTCCGAGCTCTGGCCGGCATAGCGCAGCTCCAGCACCAGATGCAGTTCGGTATGGGCGGTGGCGACGCCCTCCGCTGTCATCATCTTGGCGGCATCGTCCAGCAGTCCACGGGCCCGCGCATTCAGCGCCGCGCAGTCCACCTTGTCCATGTCATGCCAGAACACTGCCACCAGCCGGTGCTGGATGCGCGCAAACAACAAGCCCAGCGCACTGAACACGCCGGACGCAGGCGGAATGATGATATCGGAAATGCCGGCATGGCCCGCCAGCGTGGCGCCATGCACCGCGCCGTTGCCGCCGAACGCCACCATGGCAAACTCGCGGGGGGAGCGGCCGATCTCGCTCGACACGGCCTGGATGGCGCGGGTCATGGCGGCATTGGCCACCGCATGAATGCCGTAGGCGGCTTCATGCAAAGACAGGTTCAACGGCTCGGCAACATGAATGCGAATGGCTTCCTCGGCGCACTTTTTGTCGATCGGCATGTCGCCGTCCAGCAGATGCAGCGGATTGAGGAATCCCAGGACGACATTGGCGTCGGTGACGGTAGGGCGCGTGCCGCCCCGCCCGTAACAGGCTGGCCCCGGCATGGCGCCGGCGCTGTCGGGCCCCACGCGCAGGGCGCCGCCCTTGTCGATCCAGGCCAGGCTGCCGCCGCCGGCGCCGATTTCCGCCAGATCGATGGTGGGCGAACGAACAAGATAGCCGCCGCCGCCCAGCAGCCGCTGGCCGATGTTGATCCCCGCTCCCACTTCCATTTCATCGGTCAGGCGCGGTTCACCGCCTTCGATCAGGCAGGCCTTGGCGGTGGTGCCGCCCATGTCGAAGGCGATGATATTGGCTTCGCCCAGCATCTCGCCCAGCGCCGCCGCGCCGATGGCGCCCGCCGCCGGACCGGATTCGACGCAATAGGCCGGAAATTCGCGCGCCGTGCCGGCGGTGATGATGCCGCCAGAGGATTGCATCACCATCAGGGGCGAGGTCACGCCCAGTCCCTTCACGCCGCCTTCGACGCTGGCGAGATAGCGGTCCACCACCGGCTTTACAAAGGCGTTCACCACCGTGGTACTGGTGCGCTCATATTCGCGGATTTCCGGCAGCACCTGATGCGAGGCGGAAATGGAAAGCTCGGGCGCATGTTGGCGCAGCAATTCCGTCACGCTGCGCTCATGCGCCGGGTTCATATAAGAGTGCAGCAGGCAGACCGCGACGGAATCGACGTCCTGTCCCCGCATCTTTTCGACAGCCGCGATCACGCTGGCGGCATCCAGCGGCGTCACCACCTGGCCGTCAGCGTCCATCCGTTCGTCGATTTCGAACCGCAGCCGGCGCGGCACCAGCGGGCGCGGCTTGTCCCAGTCCATATTGTACAGCTGCGGCATGCGCAGGCGGGCGATTTCCAGGACGTCGCGAAAGCCGCGGGTGGTGATCAGCGCCACCTTGGCGCCCTGCCCGGTCAAAAGCGCATTGGTCGCCACGGTGAAGGCATGCACCAGACTGACCACGGCCGCAGGCTCGGTGGCGCCACCGGCAAACAGCCGGCCCAGCCCATCGGTGATCGCCCGGCTGTAATCATCGGGGGTGGACAGAAGCTTGAGGGTGCGGGCGCTGCCATCGGCGTTGGACACGACCAGGTCCGTGAAAGTGCCCCCGACATCGATAGCGATGCGGTGCGTACCGGTACTCATGTTATTGAATATCCCCCGACCCTTATTTCCACTTTGACGAACTGGTCCGGGGTGGTCAAATAACCTCTGTTTTTGCGCCGCATATAATAAAGAAGAGCGCCATGACCCTGCCGGATGTTCCTGTCATCGACCCACACCAGCATTTCTGGGACCTGGACAGAAATTACCTGCCCTGGCTGCGGGACCAGCCGCCCATTCCCTTCCGCTACGGCGATTACAGCGCCATCCGGAAGAACTACATGCCGGGCGACTACCGCCGCGACGCGGGCGGGATGAACCTGGTGGGCTCGGTCTTTGTCGAGACCGAATGGGACCGCACCGATTCCGTGGGCGAAACGCGATGGGTTCACGAATTGGCAAAACAGGCCGGGCTGCCCAGCGCCATGGTGTGCCATGTCACCCTGCATCGCTCCGATGCCGCCGATGTGCTGGCGCAGCAGGCGCGGTTCCCCCTGGTCCGCGGCATCCGGCACAAGCCGGCCGCGGCGCCATCGCCGGGCAAGAACGTCACCGGCCTGCCCGGCTCGATGGATGACCCTACCTGGAGGCGCAGCTATGCCCTGCTGGAAAAGTACAATCTGTCCTTCGACCTGCAGACGCCCTGGTGGCATCTGGAAGAAGGCGTGCGGTTGAATACCGACTTCCCGCGCATTCCCATCATCCTCAACCATACCGGCCTGCCGCGTAACCGCAGCGAAGACGAACTGGCGGACTGGCGGCGGGCGATGGAACGGTTTGCCGCCGCGCCCAATGTCACCGTCAAGATTTCCGGGCTGGGCGAACCCGGCATCCCCTGGAGCATCGAACGCAACCGCCGGGTCATTCTGGACACGATCAAAATCTTCGGGGAGGATCGCTGCATGTTCGCCAGCAACTTCCCGGTGGACGGACTGACGGGAAGCTTGGCGACGATCTTTTCCGGCTTCAACGAAGCAACAAGAACAATGGGACCCGCCGTGCAGAGAAAACTGTTTGCCGACAATGCCCGGCGCGTCTATCGCCTGGCCGAAAGCACCGCGCCATGAGCAAGCCCAGGATCGGTTTTGTCGGGATCGGCATCATGGGTGCGCCGATGGTGCGCCGCCTGATGGCGCAGGGCTGGAGCGTGTCGGTGTGGAACCTGGAGCCGGAGCGCTATGCCGAAGTGCCGGGCGCCACCGTGCTGGACAGCCCCGCCGCGGTGCGCGCCGCCAGCGACATCGTGATCTTCTGCGTGCTGCACGGCGATGCGGTGGAACAATGCTGCTTCGGCCCGCACGGCATGGCGCGCGCCGCATCGGGCGCGACACTTCTTATAGATACCTCCACCATCAATCCCGACGCCACGCTGACGCTGGCCGAACGCCTGAAAAGGGAAATCGGCATGGGCTGGGTGGATGCGCCGATTTCCGGCGGGCCGGTGGCGGCAGGCGATGGCGCGCTCACCATCATGATGGGCGGCAGCGAGGAAGATGTGGCACGGGCCAGCCCGGTGCTGAACGACCTGGCCACCAACCTCACCCATATCGGCGCGCTCAGCGCCGGCCAGACCGCCAAGATCATCAACCAGGCGATCGTCGGCATCGGCTATGTGATGATGGGCGAAACCCTGGCGCTGGCGGAAGCGGCCGGCATCGACGCCAAGCGGCTTCCCGCCGCGCTGGCCGGCGGCATGGCCGACAGCACGGTGTTGCGGCGGATTTATCCGCAACAGGAAGCGCGCGATTACCTGCCGCCGCGCAGCTATGCCCGCCAGCTCGACAAGGACCTCAAGAACGTCATGACCTTCGTGAAGGCGCATAAGCTGGAGCTACCGCTGCTGGCCAAGGCGGTGGAGCGGTATCATGCCTTCGCCGCCGACAATGAAATGGTGGACGGCGCCGCCGTGGCGCGGCTGTACGAAAAGCCGAAAAGCTGAACCCCCATGGTCAGGGTACAATGAGCGACGCCGAGCTGGAACGGCGCACCATGCGCAAGGTCATGTGGCGGCTGCCGCCGCTGATGGCCCTGATGTTCCTGATCAACCAGCTCGACAGGGTGAATGTCAGCTTCGCGGCGCTGACCATGAACGCCGATCTGGGCCTGTCGACCGCCGCCTATGCCTGGGGCGCAGGCATCTTCTTTCTCGCTTATTTCGCGTTCGAAATTCCCAGCAACCTGATCCTGGAGCGGGTGGGCGCGCGGCGCTGGATCGCCCGTATCATGATCACCTGGGGCATCATCTCCGGCGCCATGGCGCTGGTGACCGGGCCGACCAGTTTCCTGATCGTGCGCTTTTTGCTGGGGGCGGCGGAGGCGGGGTTCGTGCCGGGGCTGGTACTCTACATCACCTACTGGTTTCCGCCGGGCTACCGGGCGCGCGCCACCGCGATCTTTTTCTTCGCCGCGCCGATGGGCAATGCGGTGGCCGGGATGCTGTCGGTACCGCTGCTGGCGATGAACGGCGTGTTAGGGCTGAGGGGCTGGCAATGGATGTTCGTCGTGGAGGCCCTGCCGGCCGTGCTGCTGGGGTTCTATATCCTGAAGGCCCTGAGCGACCGGCCGCGCGACGCCAAATGGCTGACGGTCGAAGAACGCAGCTGGCTGGAACGGGCGGTGCAGACCAGCACACCCCATGGCAGCGCCTGGCAGCAGATCCGCGCCATTCTCAACCGCCGCGCCGGCCTCTTGTCGCTGATCTATTTCACCCGCAATGTTTCAATGTATGGCGTCAGCCTGTTTCTGCCGCTGATCCTGTCGGGCGCGGGGTTGAACAACAGCCAGGTGGGTTTTGCCGCCACCATACCCTTTGCGACCGCCGCGATTGGCGCGGTGGCCTGGGCCTGGAGTTCGGACCGTTTCAACGAACGCCATTGGCACGTGATCGGCGCCATGCTGCTGGCGGCGGGCGGGCTTGCCGCCAGCGCCTTTATCGGACCCTCGGGCTGGGCGCTGTTTGCCATCTCGCTGGCCGCCATCGGGCTGTATGCGCAGGCGGTGGTGTTCTGGTCGCTGCCGCCCCTGATGCTCAGCGGCATGGCGGCGGCGGCGGGCATCGCCGCCATCAACGCCACCGGCAATCTGGGCGGCTTTGTCGGACCTTATATTGTCGGGCTGACCGCCAAGGGCGGTGACTTCAGTGCCGGGCTCTACCTGATGGCAGGATGCGCCCTGCTCTCGGCGCTGCTCAGCCTGCTGCTCAAATATCTGAAGTGGGATGAAAAACCGGCATGATCCTGGAAACCGCCGTCTTCACCATTCATCCCGGACAGGCCGAGCAATTCCTGGAGGCGTTTTCGCGCGGGCGCAAGTTCATCGAACAGTCGAAAGGCTGCCACCGGCTGGAATTGCGCCGCGGCATCGAGGAGCCCGATACGTTTGTTCTGGTGGTGTGGTGGCAGACGCTGGAAGACCACACCGTGACCTTCAAGCAATCCAGCAATTTCACCGACTGGCGGGCGGTGGTCGGACATTTCTTCGCCCGCCCGCCAGTGGTGAATCATTACCTGGACGAACGCTGACGCTGGGTCAGGGCCTTTCAATAGCAGTTCGTGTCATGTCCGCTTTGCGCCAAAAGCGGACATTCGACGCCAACTACCGCACGATGATGCATCCATCATGTTCCCTTGTGGGGTGTGACGGGCTGGGGGGCGGCGGCAAGGGCTTGTATGTGACGAGGTAGCGGCCATGATACCGATCGATCAATCCATCGTCAGATCCTTCGCGATCCTCAACTGAAGGGTTTCGTCGTTGGCCCGCTGGTGGCCGCGATCTTTATAGCTAGCTGGGAAGTGCCCCCCCCAAACCCAGGCCCAGGCTCTAGGCGCCCGACTAACGCCTAGAATGCCACGCGCAAGCCGCCGCGCGCTTCGTGCGACGTGGCGTTACCGCGAAATTCTCCGCTATAGCCCGCGAACAGCGAGAAGCTGTCGGTCCAGGATACCGACAGTTCGAAATTCACTTCGGCACCGTCTCGCCCCGGCGCAGCGGCATCAATCTCGAACGGAGCATCGAACAAGGCGGCGCGGGTGACCAGCGCACCGTCACGCAGGTCATGCAGCCATGCGGCGCTGGCGGTGGGGCGTAACATGACGCTCCCGATCGCAAATTCCGCTGTGCTTTCCAGACCCAGGCTCGAAGCGATACTGGTGAAATCCTGCGCCGGTAAGAACAGGCCGATATCGGTGGTTTCCCAATAGCTGTTCAGGTGGAAGTTCTGCGCCCGCAAACCGGCATAGGGCTTGAGCATCACCCCGCCCGCATCAAATCGGTATCCGGCGCGGGCCGCACCCAGAATGCTCCAGCCATTTGCAGCGCCGCTCACCGGGGTCGAGCCCAGAAAGCCGACAATACGGAAGGTGTCGATGTCGGCGGGACCGGCGGCAAGCTGACCGTCCAGCACCCAGTTACCCGGCGCCCAGGTGGCGTAAAGCGCGGCGGCATAGCTGATGCTGCGCGATGCGGCTGCGAAGCTTTCGATGTCGCTGCTCGCATAGCCCAGAGCGCCGCCCAGGATCAGGTCGGGCGCAAAGGCGCGGTCGGCGCCCATGGAAAAGCCCGCGCCGCTACTGTCAGCGCCCGGAAGACCGGCAGTATCACCAACCTGCGACCAATGGCCGAAGCCCTGCGCCCAGCCGGTCCAGCGATCTTCGGCTGCCATCGACGCGTCTGTGGCAATGGCCGATCCCGCCTGCGCCAGACGGATCGGTCCTCCCGAAAAGCCGCCGAGCAGGCTCTGGCGGCCCGCGATCAGGCGCGAGAAACTGTTGAAACCGTTCATCACCACGCCCGCATTCGCGGCGAGGCCCTGGCCGGAAAGTTGCGCCAGATCGTCTTCCAGATCTTCCAGGCTGTTGTCGTATAGATCGTTCCAGCTCGGCTGGCGCGATCGCGCGCGCACGCCAGGTTCAGGGCGCACGACATCCAGCGCGCCGGCAACCGCCCTCTGGTTGTCGTTGAGCTTGCTGTCGGCCGCCGCCAGCGCGGTGAAGCTGGCCGGTGTGATGTTCAGCGTCACGCTGGTCGCGGTGTAGGCCACGTCGAACCGCGTGTTGGCAGCAAGGCCCGCTGTCGGCTGGGTCAGGTTGGCAAACTGACCGTTCAGAATGCCGCCCTCTTCACCCAGGATGATCGGAAACGCCGTGCCCAGCGCCGGGGTGAAGCTGTTGGTGCCACCGACAATACCGCGCAGCACGGGTGCCAGTGTGCCGCCCGCAGTGAAGGTCGAAGCTGCGCCCGTCACCACCAGCTTGTCATAGGTGCCGGGGCCGCCGGGATTGCGCTGGGTACCGTCGATGCCAGCCTGCAACGTCGCGGTGGCATCCAGCACCATCTGACCCTGGATGGTCAGCGTGCCAATTGAAGTGCCTGTCAGCGGCACATCGGCGGGCATCGCGCCGTTATTGTTGGCGATCAGATCGGCATAGTTGGGAAGCTGGCCGGGGCTCAGCGTGCCGCTGACGGTGGTGTTGCCGACGATGCGTCCGAAACCAGCCAGCGTCGCGCCCTGCGACACGGTCATACCGCTGCGCAAGGTCAGCGTACCACCGACGCCCAGCGCGCCTTCAGTCACAGCGACGCTGCCCGCCGCCGTGGTGCGGCCCGCGATCATCAGGCTGCCCGTACCGGTCTTGGATAAGGCACCGGCGGTGGTGAGTGGCTGGCTCCAATAGGTCACTTGTTGATTGGCAACATTCACCGCCGTGCCGGCAGCCAAGGTGGTGGGACCGGCAACCGCGCGGTCCAGCCGGATTAGGCCGTAGCCATAGGTGGCGTTGAGGCCCGCCTGCCCGCCGACATTCTCGGCAGTGGCAAACAGCACATGCGCCAGATCGCGCGCGGCGTAAGCTGGATAGGCCTGCTGCAACACCGCCAGCGCGCCCGACACCGCCGGCGCCGCCATCGAGGTGCCCTGCTGATAGCCATAGGTGGCGTTGGGCAGCGTAGAATAAATGCCAGCATCCACGGCCTGATTGCCGCCCGGCGCGCTGACGCACCAGCTCGCGGTGGCACCGCAGGCCTGTGAATAGGGCGCGATGGTCTTTGCCTCGCCCACCGAGTTGACCGCGATCACCAGGCCCGGCTGACGCAGCAGCCCGGAGAAATCGTAATTGTTGTTGTCGTCGTTATAGACACCCGCCTTGCCATTGGCCGGCTGGATGAAAGGATAGAGCGCGATGCCATTGGGATGCAGTCCCGCTACCGGGTTTTCCTCGCGGTCGTTGCCGTTGGCCGATACGATGATCTTGCCTTTGGCCAGCGCGGCTCGCACCGCCGCCTCTTCTTCGGTGTCGATGGTGCTGGCCGGCCAGACGGTCTGACCCTTGCCGGAATCCGGGCCGTAGCTGCCGTTATAGATCATCACATTGTCGAGGGTGGCGAAGTAATTGATCGCAGACGCCGAGGCATTGGGCACGCCCGGCGCACCACAATTCTGCCCCTTGGGGCAGCCGGGCGTCATGCGCAGCGAAAGTAGCGACGCATTATAGGCAATGCCCGGCACGCCGCTGGCGGCGCCCGCGCCGATAATGCCCGCGACATGGGTACCATGGCCGCCGGGATCGGCTTCGCCAAACTGATTGACGTCATACGCCGCACCCTGCGCCGGCAGTACATAGTTGCGGCCGCGCGGATCGATCTTGCCGGCGCCAGCGAATGCGGGATGCGTGAGCTCGATGCCGGTATCGGCCACCGCCACCGTCACGCCGGTGCCGGTATAGCCCAGCGCCCAGGCGGCGGGCGCACCGATCAGGCCGAGACCATACTGATTGGCGTGGGGAACGGGCTGGGCCTGCGCCGGAGTGGCGGCGATCAATACCGCCAGGGGCGCGACCAAGCGCAGCTTACGTGTCAGTGACATGCTGAGGCCCCCACCACCCGCGCCGCAGGTACTTATCGATTCGCTTTGTCGTCCACCCGGTGCAGCTGCGCGCTAGCGGAAGGTTGCCGAGGTTTTGTCCGCCTTGCGATTAAAATGGATGGTGACTTGCGACACCTTGCACAGGTCTATGTCGTTCCATTCCGCCGAGGAATCGTCATCGTCATAGACAACCTTCATGTCCCAAAGACACTGCCTGACATTGCGCTTGAAGGTGATTTCAACATCATCGCGATTCTTCAGAATATCCTCTCCCAGCACATCTTCCTCCCAGTCGGAGCTATTGGCCGGCGAGACATAGACTTCAGAAATATCGTAGCCGGTCTGGTTGACCAGCGTGAAATTCTGCTTGCCTTGCGCAAATGCCGAAAGAGCAAGACATGGCAGGGCCAAGGCCGTGATAGCCGCGCCCAGAAATCCCAATTTCATTTTAATCCCCCTGCTGAAAGGTCCAATCAAACGCATGGGAAGACAATTGGCAAGGCACAGGCGCGGATCGAGGTACTCGCCGGGAATGTCCGCTTTGGGTCAAAAGCGGTCATTCGTCAGGTCCTATGGCTGACATCCCACACTTCGCGCAGACCGATACCTGGCACCCTGCCGCGCCTCGGCGGCTTTCCTTTCCGCTTCCGCAGCATACGGCTCGGGCTCCCGCCGCATAAGGATCACATAATCCGCCCCCTGCGCGCTGGGAGCTGTGCCGCCGTCAAAATCCGATGGATTCACGCGCAGGGGCAGGACAAGTGCAATCTTCAAGTTTGGCACGCGTGCCGAAAGCCGTTCGATCGTTCCCAACCGATCCTCCACGTGAAATGCACCTGTAACATGAAGGACTTTAAAACCAGGATTGCCACCCAGGAAGTTTGCGATCGACTCGGCCATGGTGTCGTCACGCGTCACTTGGGCCGCGAAGCTTTTTTCAAGCTGGTCGTCTTTCGATTTCTTGCTGGTACCCGGCGCGTCGTCATGGGCCGCAGCGCCGCCCATGAGGTTCAAGAACTTCTGCTTGTAGGCTCCATTTTCCAAATCTAGTTCTGCCGCAACGTACTTTCGCCTGTCAGCGGGAATCGTCTGCAGATAAGCAGAGCCTTCGCGGCCAACGCATCGGACTATATTTTGCGGCGCATTCGCCGCAATGACCGGCAAGCGATGTTCTTTGGCGTATTCCACAAGAGGCCGGTAGGATTGGGCGTAATTTTTCCACCCTATTCCATCGACCAGAGTTTCTTCGCCAATTCTTCCGGAAAGATAATCGTCTACCTTTGGTTGCTGGTCGCGTTCAAACTGCTCCATCGATAAGGCCAACTGAGGCGCCTGACGATGAAGCGCGCGCAGAAGGGCAATTTGCGCGAGATGATTTGCGACATGGCCGTGCTGCTCGCCCACGAAAACGGCATCGTAATCTTTCAGCACGGCAGCGGCTTGATCGATGCTGACCGTTACGAGGCCGTTGCGGGCTGGCTGCATGATTGCGAACGACGTGAAATCAGGAAGAAGCGTCGCAATAGCCTGGCTGGTCCGCTGCGCTTGTGCAGTGCTCGACGCCAGGAGAGCCGCCAACAGAATGGGTACGACAACACTTCGCATGCACGTCTCTATATTGATTGATGCAATGTCCGCTTTGGCCAGAAGCGGACATTGGCGCAGGTCGGCACCTTCATGCGAGCGTCGGCACGCCTACATCCCCTTCAGTTCGCGCAGGGCGATCTGCAGCATCGCCCGGCAGTGGCCCACATTATAGGCCCAGCCGGAATTGGTGGTCTGGGCTTCCTTGGCCAGCAGCTTGTCGGTATCCAGGTTGCGCGGATGTTCCGGGAAGATCAGGCGCTTGTAGTTGTTGCGCACCAGGACCTTCATCACTTCATACATGTCGTTGTCGCCATCGTCGGGGAAGGTCTCGACATAATCCAGGCGCGGCTTGCGCAGCACGACATTGCGGAAATGCACCTGGCCGATGCGATCGCGCGAGGCCAGCCACTGCCCCACCACGATCGGGTCTTCGCCAATCTCGCGGGTGACGCCGCAGTCCCAGGTCAGGGTGTTGGAGGGTGAATTCACGGTTTCGACCAGCCGCTTCCAGTCCGAGAAGCTGTTGAGCACCTGGGCCGAACCCCGGCTCATCGGCGACGGCGGATCGTTGGCGTGCACCGACATCACGATTTTGTTTTTTTCCGCGAACGGAATCACTTCCTTGAGGAAATATTCCAGGTTCTTCCAGCTATCTTCATAGCTTTGCGGCGCGCCATCCGCGGGAAGCGGCGGCATATCCTTCATGCGATCATAGTTGAAATCCAGGTAGCCGGCGCCGCCGCGCCCCGGGAGGGTCTTGTAACCTTCGGTGGCGCGATGGGGGTAGAAATTCCATTCCAGAACCGGAATGCCCACCTTCGCCATGTTGACGATGGTCTGCTTGACCTTGGCGATTTCCTCGTCGCGGCCCGGCAGGCCGCGCACGATCTTGTTCATCTGCGGATCAAGCCCGCCCTGATACGACCAGCGCAGCATCATGATGCCGATATGCATGCCGTGCTTCTTGAGCGCATCGACGCGCGGCTGCAGGTAATCCACGCCCCAGGGCTGTTCCGGCACGGCCGCCAGATCGATCCAGTCGACGCCCAACTGCTTGATGCGGATCGCCTCCGCATCATCCAACGGGTTGTTCATATAGATGGTGATCTTGGGCGTGTCGGGACCTTCCTGCGGCTGGCCGATGCGCTTGTTGGGCACCGGGTTATAAGCGGCGTTCGGTCCCTGCTGCGCGAACGCCGGCAGGCCGGCCGCACCGGCCAGCAGCGCGCCGCCCGAGGTCTGCAACAATCCGCGGCGGGACAGTCTGCTTTTGAAGGTATCTGTCATGTGTTTCCCCTGATATTTTGATTTTACGGCAGCGCGAAGACGAGAAGGCTGCCGGGCCCGCTGGGGCTCTGCAGGAACGATCCGCCGGTGGCGACGATGGCGACATACTGTTTGCCGTCCTTGCCGCGATAGGTCATCGGCGAAGCGTGGGCCGACACGTCCATCTTGTAGGTCCACACTTCCTTGCCGGTGGCGGTATCAAAGGCGCGGAAACGGCTGTCATCGGTGGCGGCAATGAAGATGAGCCCGCCCGCCGTCACCGTCGGCCCGCCGATGCTGGGCCGGCCGGTGTTGCGTGACCCTTCCGGCAGGCTGTCGGTCACGCCCAGGCGCGTGCTCCAGGCAATGTCGCCGGTGTTGACGTTGATGGCATAAAGCGTGCCCCAGGGCGGCTCCTGGCACATCAGCTTGTTTTTTTCATCGATGAAGAAACTGTCCGGGCCGTCGGCGGAACCCCAATGACCTTCCTTTTTCTGCTCGACCATTTCGATGCTGCCCATGTCATGGGTATTGATGATGAACAGCCCACGCTTTTCATCCATCGCCCCACCGGCCCATTCCGGGCCGCCGCCGCTGCCGGGGAAGCGCGCGATGCGCGAATCCATGGTGAGCGGCGAATAACGCACGCTGTCGTGCAGCTTCTTGTCCTTGATCAGCTTTTCGCAGAAGGCCTTGTGCTCGGGCGTCACGGTGGCGATGTCTTTCGCCGCCGTGAAGCTCTGGCGCGCCAGCGCCGGCGGCTTGGCCGGTATGGGCTGGGTTGGCCAGGCCTGCTCGCCGGTCACGGTGCTGGCCGGCACCGGCTCTTCCTTGACCTCATACAGCGGCTTGCCGGTGACGCGGTCCAGGATGAAGAGGTAAGCGCTCTTGGTCATGGTCGCGACGGCGGGAATGTTGCGGCCGTTCCGGCGCACGGTCAGCAGCACCGGCGGCGTGTCCATGTCGTGATCCCAGATGTCGTGATGGACCAGCTGGAAGTGCCAGAGATACTTGCCGGTCGCGGCATTCACCGCCACCAGCGAACCCGAAAACAGGTTGGTGCCGTGACGGTCGCCGCCATAACGGTCCGACGACGGGGCGCCGATGGGCAGATAGGCGATGCCCCGCTCGGCATCGACATTCATCAGGCCCCAGACATTGGCGCCGGCGCGGTTCTCGGTGGAACCCGCTGCCCAGGTGTCATAGCCAAGCTCGCCCGGACCCGGCACGGTCTTGAACGACCAGACCAGCTTGCCGGTCAAGACATCCCAGGCGCGCACCGCGCCAGACGGGCCCTTGGGGATTTCGCCCATCGCGCTGCCGGTGATGGCGAGATTCTTGTAGATCAGCGGCGCCGAGCTGACTCCATAGGGGCGGTCATTGAAACCGCGCATGACATCGGGCGTGCGCAGATTGATCACGCCATTCTCGCCAAAACCTTCCGCGGCCTTGCCGGTCCTGGCATTGACCGCCAGCATCCTGCCGTTCTGGCTGGTGAAGATCAGGCGGGGATCATTCTTGCCATCGCCCGGCCACCAGCCCATGCCGCGCGTATTGGGCCGCAGACTGTCCGGCAGGGCGTAGGACCAGATTTCCTTGCCCGTAACGCCGTCCAGCGCCTGGATTTTTCCGTAGGGGTTGGCGAGATACAGGATGCCGTCGATCACCAAGGGCGTGGTCTGGGACGCGGTGTTGCGCAGATCGGAGCCTGCCGGCTTGAGATCGTGTTTCCACGCCACCTTCAGGCTGTTCACATTGGCGGGCGTGATCTGGGTCAGCGGCGAATAGCGCGCGCCGCCGGGGTCGCGGCCCATGTTGGGCCAGTCGTCCTGTGGCGCGGCCCTGGCGCCGCCCAGCAGCAGCCCCCCGGCCGCAAGGCTTATGGCAACCAAGCGAATGCGTGCGCTGATCTTCGGCAAAATCCCCTCCACCCCAAACGCCGGTTCTTGAAAAGGCCGGCCTTGGACAAGCTTAAACACAAACCCCAGCCCTCACCAAGAAGCGAAAGCGGGTGTTTTTCCTGTTATTTCAAGGGTTATTGCCGGCCGCGGCGCTCAGGGACGGGCCAGCATCTCATGCACCAGGTCGCACAGCCGTTCCGGATCGAACGGCTTTTGCAGGGTGCGGATTTCGCGGGCTCTGAGTACCGAGGTGGGCGGGTGATCGTCGGCATAGGCCGTCATCATCAGCACCTTCAGCTCGGGACTGAACGCCAGCGCCTTTTCGACAAGATCGTAACCGTCCATGCGTGGCATGCGGATGTCGGAGAGAAGAAGCTGGATGCTGGAACGATTTTCCAGAACATCCAGCGCCTCAACACCATCCGCCGCCTGGGCGACGCGCAGGTTCCTGCCTTCCAGCGCCTCCGCCAGCAATTCTCTAAGCTGTTTTTCATCTTCCGCGATGAGAACCTGCGGGCCCATAAGCATCCCTGCCAAACTGGTTTGACCAAGCTATACCGGTAACGCCCCTGGCAGGTCCACGGTTGCGGCGTCAACAACTCTTCGCGTTGGTTGCGCCGTCTCAGTCGGGTGCAACCAGCTTGCGGTAGAGATGCCATGTGGCATGGCCCAGCACGGGTACCGCCACCACGAGCCCGACAAAGAACAGGGCTGATCCGGCGATCAGCGAAGCCGCCACGACCGCGCCCCACAATGCCATCGGCGCGGGATTGGCCATGACCGCGCGGAACGATGTGCGGATGGCGGTATCCAGGCCCGCATCACGGTCCAGCAGCAGCGGGAACGACACCACGCTCATCATCATCGCCACCAGCGCGAAAACAAATCCCACGCCGACACCAACCACGATCATCGTTTGTCCGGACGCGGTGAACAGCACGTCATTCACAAATGCCATGGGCGCGCTCGGCACCGTCGGACCCATCGTCGCCTGGAAGATGGCCCAGGCGGTTCCCAGCCAGGCCAGGAACAGGGCGATCAGAAGAAGTCCCAGCGCGGCGATACCGCCGATGGCGGGCGCCTTCAGCACGTCAAAGGCATTGGCCCAGCCGACCTCCATGCCGCGTTCGCGCATGCGGCTCATCTCATACAGGCCGACCGCGGCCAGCGGACCGACAATGGCAAAGCCCGAGGCCAGCGGGAACAGCAGCGGCAGCAGGTCCATGCCGAAGGCGAGCCGCGCCATCACCAGCCCGACCAGCGCATAGGTGGCGCAGAGGAACAGGACGTCGCTGCGATAGGCGGTGAAATCGTCAAAGCCCTGGCGCAGCGACTGCCACACATCCGCATTGGTGATGCGGCGCACGGTCGGCGCGGGCGAATGGGCGGTGTCCTGCATATGCTCGATCGAGCGCTGGAACGAACTGGCGGCATGGGCCGCAGACACAAACTGCGCACCACTCCATTCAATCGGATTTCTGATCGTCATCGCGCTCTCCCAAAATGGGGTTACGCGCATGTCGCGCCTGGCGGTGACGTCACCGTCGGGTCGCGAAAGTACCGCGCAACCGTTTCCAGATGGGCAAAAGCATACCTGCGCAAAAGGGTGCGGTCACCTGTCGCACCCCTGCCGGAACTTCCTATCGCAGCCGCAGCAAACCGGGCTTTTCTGGCCTATTTCGGCAGCGGCCGGCCGGGGACCGCAGCGTCATAATAAGATTTCGCGATCTGCTCGCTGGCCATTTCGCCCGGCAGCGGCGGGTCGTGCCAGAAGCTGGGCGGCGGCGCATTTTCGGCCGCGGCCGGATTAGGCAGCCCGCCGCCGGAAATGAACAGCGTGGTGGCGACCGTGTCGCCGACATTCAGCCGCCCATGCACCGTCTTGGCGTTCTGCGGCGTGATGAAGCCGGTATAGAGCGGCCAGTGCCTTATCTCGCTGCCCAGCTGCATGATCATCTTGCTGTCGCTGACGTTGATCCATTGCACCCCGCCGCCCTTGGGATTGGGATTATCGGGACTGGCATGGGGACCGGCGATGGTCATCGGCCCAAAGGTGATCACCAGCACCCGGCCCACGCCATATTCGGGGCCGAACAGCAGCTTGGCATTGTGCTGCCAATGGACATTGTTCTCGATCATCAAAAGCTTGTGGCTGTCCTTCACCACAATTTCCTTCATCACCCGGGCCCCCGACCAGGGCGTGAAGGAATACATGATCATCTTGAGCGGCTCGTCGCCGGTGTTGGAAAGACGATGCGCCATATTGGCCGGCACAACGGCGCCGATGCCGTCATGCAGATCCCAATAACGCCGGCCATCGTCCAGCCGCCCCTTGCCGCTGATGACATAGAAGATCAGCTGCTTCTTTGTGGTGAACAACGAGGTGACATCGCGCGGCAGCAAGGTCGCCAGGTCGGTCTGCTGGCCTGGCGCCAGGATATTGCCGGCGCTGCCGGTGAACTTGTCGCCCTCGCCGAAGATGCGCTGGATGTACATCGTGTCATGGCTGATCTTGGCGGGCGAAATGGCGGGGTTGCCGATGTAGCGGTCGATCGAGATTCCGACCTCTTCATTGCTGGGCGGCTCGACCACGAAGGGCGCGGGCGACTGCGCTGACAGCGGCATGGCCAGGATGGAAAACAGACCGAGAAGAAATCCCCAGCGTATGGCGCGCATGATCATGACAAGGCCTCCCTCGCAGCGGCGCGTTCCTTTCGCGCCTGTTGCCGGTGAGGATAGCGCTTCGCGGGCGCGGAAAACATGACCAATTGTCGGTGTTGTGGCCTTGCATCAAATGCAGCAAACTCGCGCAAAATCCATTAGGGGCGGAAACAATGAGAATTCTGACGACGTGTGCCTTGGCGTTTGCGGTTCTGGCGGGACCGGCTCTGGCGGCCGAGCCGCGCAAGCCCGGCGAATACCCGCCCACCGCCGACTCGATTCCCCAGCCCGGCGTCAAGAAGGGCAAGCTGGTCGGGCCGCTGGAATTCAAAAGCAAGATCATCGAAGGCACGGTGCGCCGCTACTGGATCTATGTGCCGGCGAATTACGACGCCAAGAGCCCGCCCAACCTGCTGGTTTTCCAGGACGGCCAGCGCGCCATCAATCCGCAGGGCCCGCTGAACATTCCGGTGGTGCTCGATAACCTGATCGCCAAGGGCGACATCCCGGCGACGTTGGGCATCTTCATCACGCCGGGCAACAAGGGCACCGACAAGTATCCCGATGGTTTGGGACCGGCCGGCTGCACCGGTTACGCCTGCACCGGCAATCCCAACAACCGCGCCCAGGAATATGACGCGGTCAACGACACCTATGCGCGCTTCCTGACCGAGGAAATGCTGCCCGAGGTCGCCAAGAGCTACACTTTCACCAACGATCCCAAGAAGCGCGCCATCGGCGGCACCTCCAGCGGCGCGATCTGCGCCTGGACGGTGGCATGGAACAAGCCGGAAGCCTTCGGCAACGTCATCAGCTTCATCGGCAGCTACACCTCGATCGGCTACCGTCCGGCGACCGCCACCACGCCGGTGATCGTCGGCGGCGACACCTATCCCGGCCTGATCCGCAAAAGCCCCATCCGCCCGATCCGCATCTTCCTGCAGGATGGCGCGCACGACCTGAACAACATCCATGGCAACTGGTACCTCGCCAACCTGCAGATGCTGTCGGCGCTGCAATGGGCCAATGCCAATGCGGACGAGAAGAAGGACACCGGCCCGCGCTATGACGTGCGGCATGAATGGGGTGACGGCGCCCATTCCGACGTGCATGGCGGCTGGCTGCTGCCATCGGTGATGCGCTGGATGTTCAGCACCAAATAACGATCAGCGCGGCAGGTTCAGCACGGTGTGGGCATTGTCCCACACCAGCTTCCTGAACACCGGCGGCGTGGTGGCATTGGCGAGCAGCGTGAGGGTTTCGCGCGCCACGCATTTGCCGCGCATGCGCGGGGCGGCGCGTTCGGTGTTGCTACCGCGCCCATCGCTGCAATTGCAGTCGCTGCCGAACAGCAATTTGCCCTGATGACGATGCAGGAAGTCCTTGGTGAAATCCGGGTCGCGGGACAGGCCATTGTTGCCGGAATTGGCCGACATGTCGCCGAACAGATTGGGATAGTCGCCCAGCAGCTTGTCGGTTACGCCGCCGCGCACCACCGCACCCGTGGGATAGGATTCTGCTTCCGCATAGTCGGCGCTGATATTGGCCCAGAAGGCGTCGGCATGGCCGATGAATTTGGTTTTGGGGAATTCCTTCAGCATGGCGGCGAAGCGTTTCCAGCCCGAGGCGAAGGTGCCTTCGGTGGGCGTATGTCCGACTTCCTGGAAGTGCACCATGATCGGCACATTCAGTTCGCCCGCCAGCGCGTACATGCGCCTCAGTTCCGGCCCGTCGGCGGCGACGTGGAATTTGATTTCGCCAAAGCCGCTGGCGCCGTTCTTCACGGCCTGGGTCAGAATGGCTTGCGCCTCGGGCCTGGTAATGTCGGTACTGGCGAACCAGCTGGGGAAGCGGTGCGGATTTTGCGCCTGAAGCACCTGCACCGTTTCCAGCGCATTGCCGCCGGTGAGAAGATTGGCCTGCGCGACGCCGCAGCCATTCATATGCGCCAGATTGGCTTCGGGCGTGCGGCGCATGTGCCAGTGCAGATCCAGTACCGGCGAACTCCAGGCCGGAGCTTCCTGCGCCCGAAGCGGCGAAGACAGCGCCAGGGCGCCCATCGATGAGAGAAGTGTCCGCCGGTCCATGAGTCGTCTCGCCTGATTTGTGCCGGTGCAGTTCGCCCTTGTTTGGCTGCGAAAACCAGCCGCCAGTCGAGGTTCCACAATTTTCTATGCCGCACCGCAGCGAAATGACAAATGCTCAGAGGGCGTGTTTCAATTTTTTGAGGGAAACAGCGGATTCAGACGGCGGAAACACTAGTCAGACTTAAAGCTATTGATATCAGGAAGGACACTGGAATCCTTCTAGAAGTACGCCGGATGCGCTAATAATAAGGTGATCACAAAATATCCTCGTACCTAAGGTGCGAAGGACAAGGTGGCAAAGCCGCCTGTGTTGCTTAAGGGCAGGAAACGAATGTCGCCGAGAACCACGCGTAGCATTTTGGGAAGAGTCTTTACCTCGGTGGCCATTGTCGGCCTTACCGGCGTCGTCGGCTTGCAACTGCTCGGCAGTGCAACGGCCGAAACCGTGCCGGCCAAGGCCACGACCGCCGCGCCGTCCGCCCTGCCGGTTTCGCAGAGCGCCGCGCCGGCCCTGGGCGGCACGCCCGCCGACCGCAAGAAGATGCTGCTGCAATATTGTTCGGGCTGCCACAACGACAAGATGAAGACGGCCGGCATGTCGGTGCTGCCGCTGGATGCCGCCAACCTGGAAGCGCACAATCCGACCTGGGAAAAGATCCTGCGCCGCATCAGCCTGGGCGAAATGCCGCCGCGCGGCATGAAGCGCCCGTCCAAGGAGCAGATCGCCGATTTCACCGGCTGGCTGGAAGACTCGCTCGACAAGATGGGCGAAGCCAATCCCAATCCGGGCCGCGCCACCCTGCGCCGCATGAACCGCGCCGAATATGCCAATGCGGTGCGCGACCTGCTGGCGCTGGAAGTCGATATGGGCAAGGACCTGCCGGTGGACGACACCGGTTATGGGTTCGACAATATCGCCGACATCCTCACCGTCTCGCCGACGCTGATGGACCGCTACATGAACACCGCCGGCAAGATCGCGCGCCTGGCCACCGGCCAGACTTCGCACCGGGTGATCACCACCGATTACAAGCTCACCCGCGACCTGTTCGAGAATGCCTTCGGCGTGCCGGCCTATAACGAGCGCGCCAGCGACGACCTGCCGCTGGACTCGCGTGGCGGCGGCGCCTTCAAGTTCTACGCGCCGCACGACGCCACCTATGCGATCCAGATCTACCTGAATTCCGGCACCCAGACCGAGAACGAGATCGACGCCTATAACCGCTACGAAGTGAAGGTTCCGCTGAAGGCGGGCCTGCGCACCATCGGCGCCTCGTTCCGCAAGCAGCTGTCGCTGGACGAAAACCTGCTGCCCAGGACCACCACCGGCCCGCGCCCCACCAAGCCCACCGGCCCCGCCGAGCAGCTTCCCATGGACGTGTGGGTCGATGGCGGCCGGGTGCAGACCATCTCGGTGCCGTCTTACGCCAACGGCCCGGCCATGCAGCAGAATTTCTATCTGCGCGACGTGATGCAGATTTCGGTCGCCGGTCCGTATGATGTGAAGGGTGCCGGCGACACGCCCAGCCGCCGCAAGATATTCATCTGCCGTCCCGCCAATGCCGGACAGGAAAATGCCTGCGCCACCCGCATCCTGAGTTCGCTGGCGCGCGCCGCCTATCGCCGCCCGGTGACGAACGCCGATGTCAGGCCGCTGATGAAGCTCTATGCCGAAGGCCGCAAGGATTCGGACTTCGATCACGGCATCAGCGCGGCGCTGGAAGCCATCCTGGTTTCGCCCAGCTTCCTGTTCATGCGCGAAAGCGATCCGGCCGGGAGCAAGCCCGGCACCGTCCACCGCATCAGCGATCTGGAACTGGCGACCCGCCTGTCCTTCTTCCTGTGGAGCTCCATCCCGGACGAACAGCTTCTGCAGGCCGCCGAACGCAAACAGCTGGGCAAGCCGGCCGTGCTGAAGCAGCAGATCGCGCGCATGCTGAACGATCCGCGCGCCAAGGCCCTGACCCACAACTTCGCCGGCCAGTGGCTGTACCTGCGCAAGCTGGAGCATCAGCGCCCCGACCGCCGGGTGTTCCCCAACTTCGACCAGCGCCTGCGCGCCGCGATGCTGGCGGAAACCGAGATGTTCTTTGACGGCGTGGTGAAGGAAAACCGCAGCGTCGTGGACTTCCTGGATGCCGACTATACCTATCTGAACCAGCGCCTGGCCGAGCATTACGGCGTGCCGGGCGTCTATGGCACCACCTTCCGCAAGGTGAAGTTGGACCCGCAGCAGCGCCATGGCGGCCTGCTCAACCAGGCGTCCATCCTGACCGTCACCTCCTACAACAACCGCACCTCGGTGGTGCTGCGCGGCAAGTGGATCCTGGAGAATATCCTGGCCGCGCCGCCGCCGCCGCCGCCGCCGGATATCCCGGCCCTGAACGAGGTGAAGAACGGCAAGGCCATGACGGTGCGCGAGCAGATGGCGGCGCATGCCACCAACGCGGTCTGCGCGTCCTGCCACACCAAGATGGACCCCTTCGGCTTCAGCCTGGAGAATTACGACGCCATCGGCGCCTGGCGCGACAAGGACGCCGGCAAGCCGCTGGACGTCTCCGCCGTGCTGCCGGACGGCACCAAGTTCGCCGGCCCGTCGGGCTTGCAGAATGTGCTGCTGTCGCGCAAGGAGCAGTTCGTCGAGGCCTTCACCGAGCGGCTGATGACCTATGCCCTGGGCCGCGGCGTCGAAGCCTATGACATGCCGGCGGTGCGGATCGTGCGCGATACCGCTGCCAAGGACGACAACCGCATGCAATCCATAATTCTGGCCATTGTTCAAAGCACTCCCTTTGTCATGAGAAGGACACCCGAGAAATGATCATCACCCGCAAGTCGATGAACCGCCGTACCCTGCTGCGTGGCACTGGCGCCGTGCTGGCCCTGCCGCTGATGGAGGCCATGATGCCGGCCAGCGCGGCCGCCGTCGAAGCCCAGCATGCCGCACGCAAGCGCCTGCATGTCATCTACGCGCCCAACGGCATGCAGATGGAAAACTGGACCCCGGCCAAGGCGGGCGCCGATTACGAGATCACCCCGATCCTCAAGCCGCTTGAGCCCTATCGCTCCAAGTTCCAGGTCATCTCGAACCTGGACCATGGCCAGGCCGAAGCCCTGGGCGACGGCGCCGGCGACCATGGCCGTTGCTGCGGGACCTACCTGACCGGCATGCACGTCAAGAAGACCGAAGGCGCCGACCTGACCAACGGCATTTCGATGGACCAGGTTGTGGCCCAGCAGTTCGCCGAGCTGACCCAGATTCCCTCGCTGGAAATGGGCCTGGAGCCTCCCAGCCTGGTGGGCAGCTGCGACACCGGCTATTCCTGCGCCTATACCAACACCCTGTCCTGGAGCAATCCGACCACGCCGCTGCCCGTCACCGTCAATCCGCGCGAGATCTTCGAGCGGCTGTTCGGCGATGGCGACAGCCTGGACGCCAAGACCCGCATGATGCGCCTGAAGCGCCAGGCCTCGATTCTGGACTTCGTCGCCGATGACGCCCGCCGCCTGTCGGGCAACATGGGCGCCACCGACAAGCGCAAGCTGGACGAGTACCTGACTTCGGTGCGCGACATCGAACGCCGCATCCAGAAAATCGAACAGGGCGGCGGCGCCGCGCTGCCCAACTACGCCCGTCCCGCAGGCATTCCGGACAATTTCTCCGAACATGCCCAGATGATGATCGACATGATGGTGCTGGCGGCCCAGGCCGACCTCACCCGCGTCAACACCCTGATGCTGGCGCGCGAAGTCTCGGGGCGTTCCTATCCCGAAATCGGCGTGCCGGACGCGCATCACCCGATGAGCCATCACGGCAGCGACCCGGAAAAGCTGGCCAAGCTGACCAAGATCAACACCCTGCACATGGAGCAGGTGGCCTATTACCTGAAGCGCATGAGCGAGACCAAGGACGGCAACGGCACGCTGCTGGACAACACGCTGCTCTTGGCCGGTGCCAGCCTGGCGGACCCCAACAAGCACAGCCATCGCGACCTGCCGACCATCGTCGCCGGCGGCATGACCACAGGCGGCCGTCATCTGGTCGCCGAAAAGGGCACGCCGATGACCAACCTGATGCTGTCCATGATGGACCAGTTGGGCGTCAAGGCGGAGAAGCTGGGCGACAGCACCGGCCGTCTCACCGGTTACACAGCCTAAGCAGCGGAACCGGAGCACATGAAGAAGGCATTGGGATTTGGTTTTCTGCTTCTGGGCGCCGCCCTGCCGGTCGCCGGCTGGGCCGGCGCATCGGAAGACCTGGTTGACGCGGTGCGGGGCAACGATCACGCCGCCATCAAGAGCGCGCTGAAAGGCAAGGCCGATCCGAACGCGTCGCTTCCCGACAATTCAACCGTCCTGTCCTGGGCGGTCGATCGTCAGGATCCGGAAACGGTCAGCATGCTGCTGGCCGCCGGCGCCAAGCCCAGCATCGTCGACATCAACGGCGCCTCGCCGCTGACGCTGGCCTGCGAACGCGGCCACGCGGGCATCGTCGCCAATCTGCTTGCCGCCGGTGCCGACGCCAAGGCGGCCCGGGCTGACGGCGTTTCGGCGCTGGCGCTGTGCGCTGGCACCTCAACTTCCGAAGCGCTGTCGGGCATGATCGCCAAGGGCGCCGACGTGAATGCCGCCGACATGCAGGGCCAGACGCCCCTGATGTGGGCCGCCGCCAAGGGCCGCACCGACAATATCGCGGTGCTGCTGAAGGCCGGCGCCAACGTCAATGCCGTCGCCAAGAAGGGGTTCACGCCGCTGTTCTTCGCGCTGCAAAGCAAAACGCCCGCCGCATCGATGGCGCTGCTGGACGCGGGCGCCGACGCCAAGGCCGTGCTGCCGGACGGCACCACGGTGATCCAGGCCGCGCTGCTGATGAAGAACGATCCCTTCGCGATGCAGGTCGTGTCGCGCGGCGCCGACGTCAATCAGCGCGACTCAAAGGGCTGGCAGCTCATCCATACCGCCGCCCTCAGCGGCAATCCCGAATTGATCAAGATGGTGCTGTCCAAGGGCGGCAATGCCAATGCCCTGACCACGCCGCCGCCGGTCGAACAGCAGAAGGGCGTGCTTTACGCCGCCATGCTGATCCAGAACGGCCCCGCCTGGGGCGCGCAACAGGTACAGGTCGCCGCGCTTGGCAGCGTCTCGCCCAAGCCGGTCAAGACCGATGCCGCCGGCGTCAAGCGCCGCCCGCTGGAAGCCTTTGAATATCTGCTGCCGCCGCCGGGCACGCCGACGCCGCCACTGCTGCTGGCGGCCCAGTCCGGTTCGGTGGAAGCGATGAAGGTTCTGATCGCGGCGGGCGCCGATCCCAAAGCCAAGGCGGCTGACGGCCTGACTCTGGCGTTGGCCGCGGCGCGCGGCGGCAACCTCGAAGCGCTGAAGTTCGCGCTGGAGCTTGATCCCGATATCCATGCCCTGGCCCAGGAAGGCCGCAGCATCATGCATATGGTGGTGGAGAATCGTAACTCCGACCAGTATGAAGAGGTCATCACCTACCTGGCCGACAAGGGCGCCGCCCTGAATGTGGTGGACCAGCGCCGCATTTCGCCCGGCAGCTTCGTCAACCGCGTCGGCCCGGAAAAGCTGCGCGTCTTCTACATCCAGCTGCTCAAGGACCGCAAAGTCGATACCAAGCGGGCCCCCGACTAGCAGTCCTTCGCATCAGATATGAAAACGCCGCCGACTTAAAAAGTCGGCGGCGTTTTTGTTTCGGTCAGCCCGCTGTCGCTCCCGTGGTGTTGATATAGCCATACCGCAGGTTGCTGGGGTGAGAAGCGGTAGGCCGGAGGCCTACGAAACGGTCCAGTGGACCGTTTCGAGCGACGAACGCCGCGAGCTTGGGCGAGCGGCCGGGCGAAAACATCGGCGGGGTTCTATCTCCCCCATCTATTCAGGCGCGCTGGGAAGCCGTGTTGATATAACCGTAGCGCAGATTGCTGGGATCGGGACCTTCGGCCTCATAATCCCGTTTCAGGCTTGCGAACCGGTCGAGCCTTGCATCCAGCGATGCCCGCTTCGGGTTGATGTTGTACAGGCGGGCATTGTTGTCGCCGAAGATCGCGGTTTTCACCGCGCCGCGCGCCCCGCCCAGCGGCTTGAAGCCGTGCTTCTTCTGCATGTCCTCGGGAATCTCGAGGCGACGCAGGCCTTCGATCTGCCATTGCGGCGAGCCGGTCCATAGCGCGTCGCTGCCCCATACCACCCGCTCGGGCCCCAGCCCGCGCAGCAATATGCCCATGATCGCGGCGCAGACCCGCGGCTGCGCCACCAGGGTCGAGGCGAAAATCTGCCCCAGATCGCCATAGACATTGTTCACGCCATGCTTTTGCGGGATGTCGGCCAGGTCGCTGACCCATTCCAGCCGCCCGGTACGGTCAAACTCCGCCAGCGCGGCGGCCGGATTCTCGTTGCGATAGGCGGAGTGATAGATGACGAAATTGAGCTGCGGCCAGTCCTTCGCCGCCTTGGCCACGTCCGAGACATCGGCATAGGCTTCCAGCTTGGGGAAGTTCTTCGCGGTGGCGGCGGTGAACAGGCCCTTGTGCACGCAGACATTCTTGATGCCGGCCTTCACCATCTTCTCATAGCCGCGATAGGTGGTTTTCTCGTCGTCCATACGCCAGGGATAGATGCTGAGATTCTTGTGGGTGTTGTCGCCCACCGTATAGCCCTTGGCCGATTCCGGCTTGAGCGCCAGCGCGGCGTCCAGGTCGTCCAGCCAGCCCGGACGGCCCGGCGTGAAGATGCAATGGGCGAACAGGCGGCGGCTGCCGGCTTCCTTGTTCACCCGGGCACGGGCGTCGGCCATCTGCTGGTTGGTGAGGAACCAGTCCTGCGGGATTTCCGACGGGGCCGAGGAGATCAGCGCGATCTTGGTATCGCTGTCGAGGAACATCTCCTTCTTGTAGTTCTCGAATTTCAGGTCCTCGAGGGTCTGTTCCTTTTCGGCCAGCGCCTTGTTCCAGCCCTGCTTGCCCACGCTGGCACGCATGGCGACAAAGCCGGTCAGGCGCGTGTCGTCGCGCAGGAAGTGGGTATGCATGTCCATGATGAACTGGTCCTTGAGACCGTCGGCGCGGGCCTTGGCGGCTTCCGGCGTGGCAGCTTCCTGCGCATGCGCCTCGAACAGCCCGCCATAGACCTGGTTCATGGCGACAAAGGCCGCCGCCATGCCCGAGGCGGTCTGGAAAAAGCGCCGCCGGTCCAGGCCGGATTTCGTGCCCAGTTCGTCCGCCATGGCCAGCATCCGCAGCTCGACTTCGCGCTGCTTCTCATTCTGCGGCGCGGGATAATATTCGTCGCTGGAAACCTGCTGGGTGGGAATGGGCGTGCGGTGGGGGCAAAGCTCCGATGGCGTCAGGGCCGCCAATTCCTGGTCACTGAGCATTCCGGTCATGGCGTTCGCTCCCGCGGTTTTCCGGCGCACATCTTCGACATGTCTGAAAAACACGCGATGCGTGCTGGTTGGGATGAGCCTAGCAACAAACCCGGCGATGCAAAATAGCCTTAGCGAGCCGCATTATTTCGGACATATTTTCTGGGCCTGCTCCATACTGACGGCATGTCGGCGGGGGACGGACCATGACAGAGCTCAAGCGTACCATCAGCACCGGCCAGCTTATGCTTTATGGCGTCGGCTCGATGATGGGCGCAGGCATTTATGGCCTGGTCGGCAAGGGCGCAGGGATAATGGGGGGTGCCGTCTGGATGGCGTTCCTGCTGGCCATGACGGCAGCGCTGCTGACCGGCCTTTCCTACGCCTCCGTCGCCTCGCGCTATCCCCGGGCGGCCGGCGCCGCCTATGTCACGCACCGCGCCTTCGACCTGCCTTGGCTGAGCTATCTGGTGGGCCTGACGGTGGTGGCGGCAGGCATCGCTTCCATCTCCGCCGGGTCCAAGGTGATCGCGGTCAATCTCAACAGCCTTTTCGGCCTGAGCACCGGCGTGACCGTGGCCGGCGCGCCGCTGGAAATCCTGCTGCTGGCGATCGGCTTCCTGCTGGTGGTGGCGGGAATCGTCTATCGCGGCATCAGCGAATCCATCCTGGCCAACACCGTCTGCACTCTGGTGGAGATTTCGGGCCTGGTGCTGGTGGTGGCGGTGGGCATCCGTTTCTGGGGGGGGGCCGACCTGCTCGAAGTGGCGCGCAGCCCGTCCAACCCCGAAGGCGTCCTGACCGTGGCGCTGCTGCTGCAGGGCACGATCCTGACTTTCTTTTCATTTCTGGGTTTCGAGGACATGTTGAATGTCGCCGAGGAGGTCAAGGATCCGGAACGCAGCATGCCGGTCGCCATGATCGGCGCCATGCTGATCACCTCACTTATATACATAGCGGTTTCCATCACCGCGGTCTCGGTCGTTCCCTGGCAGGAGCTTTCCACCGCGCCCGGCCCCTTGCGGGCGGTGATCGAGCGCGCGGCGCCCTGGTTTCCGGCCATCGGCTTTACCTTCATCACCATCGCCGCGGTAGCCAACACCGCACTGGTCAACACCATCATGGGTTCGCGCATGCTCTATGGCCTGGCACAGCAGGGCCTGTTGCCCAAGGTCCTGGGCAAGGTTCACAAGAAGCGGCGCACGCCCCATGTCGCGGTTCTGACTATCTTTATTATTGTCGCCGCCTTGCAGTTTGCCGGCGACATCGCCCAGCTGGCCGGCGCGACCGTGCTGCTGCTGCTGCTGGTATTCGTCACCGTCAACATCGCGTTGATTGTATTGAAGCGCCGGGAAGGCGACATACGCGGCCGCTTCAACACGCCGATTATCGTGCCCGTGCTGGGGAGTGGTCTTTGCCTGGTCATGATCGGCGGGCAGATGCTGCAGACGGACTGGCGCCCGCCGGCCATTGCCGGGGGTCTGATTGCCCTGATTCTGGCCACCTATGTACTGGGCCGCCGGGGCCGTTTTGTGGTGCCCAAGGCGCCCGACTGACAGGCTGTCCGGCGGGCCGGAGCGCTTTGACAGACCCCTGCATCCCCTGCACAATTCAGCCATTCACGTCACATTTTCCAGAATGCATAAGCTCGATCGCACAGGCCTTGTCCGCCGTGTTTCAGGAGCAGGGTCTGGGGGAGGATCGCCATGTTGCGTAAGGATTCCGCCACGCCGCGCGAGACATTGTCGCTCGTCGACGGCCTGGTGCTGGTGGTGGGAATGGTGGTGGGGGTCGGCGTCTTCGCCACGCCCGCGCTGGTGGCGCAATTCGCCGGCAACAGTTTCAACTATCTGGCCCTGTGGCTGGTCGGCGGCGCGCTCACGCTGGTCGGCGCGCTGTGCTATGCCGAGATCGCCACTGCCCACCGGCATGCCGGCGGCGAATATCACTTCCTCTCCCGCGCCTATGGCCGGGGCACCGCGCTGATGTTCGCCTGGGCCCGCTGCACCGTGATCCAGACCGGCGCCATTGCCTTTGTGGCCTTTGTCTATGGTGACTACGCCCAGTCCATCGTGCCGTTGGGCGCCTTCGGACCGGCGATCCATGCCGCCATCATCATCGTGGTTTTTACCGCCATCAACATGGCCGGCACGGCGCAAGGCAAGCTGGCACAGAAGATTTTCACCAGCATGGACATTGTCGCCCTGCTGATGCTGATCGGGGCGGGTATTGTTGTCGCCTTGCTGGGCACCGCCGGCACGACACCGCCTCCCGCGCCCACCAGCGGCAGCGGCGGGGTTCTGGGCCTGGCGATGGTGTTCGTGCTTCTGACCTATGGCGGATGGAACGAAGCCGCCTATCTGTCGGCCGAGCTGCGCGATGGCAAGCGCAACATCGTGCGGGTTCTGGTTCTGAGCATCATCACCGTCACCCTGCTCTATTTCCTGGTCGCGTGGACCTATCTGCATGTGCTCGGTTTCGACGCCCTGCAGAAATCCAGCACCATCGCGGCCGATGTGATGCGCGCCGCCTTCGGGCCCAATGGCGCCACGGTTGTCGCACTGTTCGTCTGTGGCGCGGCGATCAGCACCCTGAACGCCACCATCTTCACCGGCGCGCGCGTCTATTACGCGCTGGGCCGCGACCTGCCGGGCCTCAGACTCTTCGGCATCTGGGACGCCAAGGGCGAAAATCCGGCCAATGCCTTCGCGCTGCAGGGCGTGATCGCGCTGGCCCTAGTGGGGCTGGGCGCCTTCACGCGCGACGGCTTCAGGACCATGGTGGACTACACCACCCCGGTGTTCTGGCTGTTCATGACCCTGGTTGCCGTTTCGCTTTTCATCTTCCGGCGCCGGGAACCGGAACGGGTTCTGCCCTATCGTGTGCCGCTCTATCCGGTCACACCCATCATCTTCGTCGGCACCTGCCTTTACCTGCTCTATTCCAGCCTGGACTACACCAGGACCGGGGCGCTGTTCGGCGTTGCTGTGCTGCTGGCGGGAACCCCGCTGTTGCTGCTCCGCCGTGAGCCGGTGCAGGACCCGGCGGAATGAATTCAAGCTTTGCCATTTCAGACAAACCATCAGGAGGACTTATGACATCCCACACCCTTTCCCGGCTGCTGACCGCTTCGTGCGTCGCGGTGATGATGACCTTCAGCCCGGCCATCGCGCAGGACACCAAGAAGCCCTTCGAGCCGGAATATGGCCAGCAGGGCAAGGACGTTGTCTGGGTTCCCACCGCCCAGGCCCTGGTGGACCGGATGCTCGACATGGCGAAGGTGACGCCGAAGGATTTCCTGATGGATCTGGGTTCGGGTGACGGGCGCACCGTCATCACCGCCGCCAAGCGCGGTGTCAGGGCCCAGGGCGTCGAATACAATCCCGACATGGTCGCGCTGTCGCGCCGCAACGCCGCCACCGCCGGGGTCTCCAACATGGCGAGTTTCGTTCAGGGCGACATTTTCAAGACCGACTTCAGCAAGGCAACCGTCATCACCCTGTTCCTGCTGCCCGACCTCAATGTCCGCCTGCGGCCGCAGCTTCTCAACATGAAGCCCGGCACCCGCGTGGTGTCCAATTCCTTCGACATGGGCGACTGGACCCCCGACCAGGAAGCCTCCGCCACCACCGAATGTTCCAGCTATTGCCGCGCCATGCTCTGGATCATTCCCGCCAAGGTTGGCGGCACCTGGCAGACGCCCAATGGCGACCTGACCCTGTCGCAGGAATATCAGATGCTGACCGGCACGCTGAAAGGCACACCGATCTCCAATGGCAAGATGCGGGGCGATGAAATCCAGTTCACCGCCGGCAACAGCGTCTATCGGGGTCGCGTGATGGGAAGCCGCATCGAGGGCACCATCGAAGGCGGCGGCAAGTGGCAGGCCACCCGCCGCTAGGGGCTCGCTTTACAACAGACAGGCCGGTGCTCCACCCGGGACGCCGGCCTTTTTGTTATTTCCGCGCATTGACGATGGAATCGCGGATTTCCTGCACCGTGCGCGCCACGGTCTTGTCGATCAGGGCGCGGCCGATTTCCGCGCTGGCGCGGCGCGGATCGCCCACCACCCCGTTCTTGCCGTCGCCGGGCTGCAGCTTGTTCATGCGCACCAGGCCGGGGGCCGTGGCCAGCAGCAGCGACGTGTCGCGCACATCGGCATGGTCGCCGATCTCGGCCCTGGTTATGCCCCGCTGCATCATCAGGGCGGCATCGCCTTCCGGATCGCCGCGGTAATAGTTGAAGAAGGTATGTACCCGCACGTCGGATCCCGCCCATTCCGCATTCAATGTCGCGGCCACGGCCGTCTGGCCCGGCTGGTTGCCGCCGCTGTCACCAAGGAACACGATGTTCTTGAAGCCGTGCAGCTTCAGACTGCGCGCGGCATACTCGATCACCTGGCGATAGACCGGATCGGGCAGCGTGATGGTGCCGGTGTAGCGCATATGGCCGGTTGCCGGATCGATTCCGCCTTCGGGCACATAGGCCATGGTCGGCGCGACCAGGGCATTGCCCAAGCGGCGGGCGATAGTGCCCGCATTGGCGGTGACCCGGGCATTGTGCTTGCCCAGCGCCATGTGCGGGCCGTTCTGCTCGGTGCCGCCGGTGGGAATGATGATGGTGGTTTTACCCGCCGCGATGGCGTCACGGGCCTCATCCCAGGTGAGCTGTTCCAGGAAGACCGTGTCGGGAGCCTGCGCCAAAGCGGGGCTTGCCACGCACAGCGCGGCGATCAGCAGCAAGTATCGGACCATGGCAGTCTCCTGAAAAAATCCGGCCTCTATTTCGAGAGACCCTTGAAAACGAACTTCTGGAAGCGCCCGCCGCCGTCGCCGATATAGAGATTGCCCTGGGCGTCATTGGCGATCATGTGAATATTGGCGAGCTGGCCATTGCCCAGCCCGATGCGGCCGAATGCCGAACCGGGAATCTCCTTCAGCGTCTTGCGCTCCAGGACCCGCACTTTCTGGCTATGGCCGTCGGCGACATAAAGAAACCGCTGTTCCTTGTCGCCGGAGAAAGCGACAGCAAAGGCCGAGCCGTTGCCAGTCATGGGTGCGAGCGGGCCGATCACGCTTTCGTTCAGGAACTTGCCTTCCAGGGTGAAGGACTGGACGCGGTTGGCATTGCGGTCGGCGACATAGACGATACCGTCCTGTGATATTCCCATACCGTGTAACAGATTGAACTGCTGCTGTACCGGCTTGTACACCCGGTCGCGCGAATAGCTGTCGTCCGGCACCTTGCCATAGGCGCCCCACATCCGCTTGAACTTGCCGGTGTCGGCGTCCAGCACCACCACGCGCCGGTTGCCATAGCCGTCGGAAATGAACATCTCATTGGTCTTGGCCCAATAGACCGGCTGTGACGGGCGGCCGAGATTCTGCATATCCAGGCTGCCCTTGTTCTGCCCGGCCTTGCCGATCTGCATCACGAACTTGCCGTCGGCTGTGAACACAAGACACTGATTGTCTTCCCTGCTGCGGCCGGCCTTCTCGCCTTCCGGGTCCCGGCCGTTGCCACACACCCAGACACGTTCCTTGCCGTCGATGGCAATGCCATGTTCCTGGATCGGCCAGTCGAACTGGGCCAGTTCCGCCTTGCTCATGGCGACCTTGCCACCCCAGCCGCGCAGAAAGCGCCCGTCGGGAGTCAATTGAATGACCGACGGCGCCGGCACGCCCGATTCCTCTTCCGGCGGATCGTTTATCGCGATCCTGAGCTGGGTCGGGCGCGAATAGACCCAGATATTGCCCTTGGCGTCGACCGTGACGCCGCCGCTGGGGCCGAAGACATAGCCGTGCGGCAATTGCTTGGGCCAGCCGAAGTCCACTTCAAAGATCGGATAACTTTGCGCCAGGACGGGTCCCGGCAGCGCCGCCAGCGCCAGTGCAAACAGGGTGAAACGCAAGACCATCCCAGCCTCCCCTTCTTGTTCTTGTTGTCCCCAATATGACCCAGTTACCGGTGCCGTTCCAGTTTTCCGCCGTTGCTGCAGCGCAGGATTTATCCTTCCTGCCGCCTATGGCATCCTTGGTTCATTGCCTCACAAAAAGAGAAAAACCATGAAAACAGGCAGTTGGGCGATGTGGGGTGCATTTGGCCTGGCCGTGCTGATCACGCCGGCGCAGGCCCAGACCTATCCGAAATTCGAAGTGGACCCGAACTGGCCCCGGCAAATGCCGCACGGCTATTTCTTTGGCCAGGTCGCCGGCCTGACGGTCGATGCCCAGGACAATGTCTGGGTGATCTCGCGCCCCCGCCGGGTGGTGCCGCAGCTCGACGAGCCGCCGCAGGAAGCCTCCGGCGTGCCGGCCCCGTCGGTGGTGGCCTTAGCGCCGGACGGCAAATTCCTGCGCGGCTGGGGCGGCCCTTTCATGATGAGCGAGGCCGAGCGCGCCAAATTCGAATGGCCGGTGTCGGAACACGGAATCGCAGTCGATTCCAAAGACAATGTCTGGATCTGCGGCAACGGCCGCGACGCCAAGGCCAAGCTGGACGACAACCAGTGCCTGAAATTCACCCATGACGGAAAGTTTCTGCTGCAGGTTGGCAAGTCCGGCCAGAGCAAGGGCAGCCTGGACACCCAGAACCTCAACCACCCCTCTCAGCCGGTCTACTGGGCCAAGACCAATGAGATGTTCATTTCCGACGGCTATGGCAACCGGCGCGTGGTGGTGCTGGACGCCGACACCGGCAAGTTCAAGCGGATGTGGGGCGCCTATGGCAAGACGCCGGACGACAGCGCCAACAAGGAGCGGACTTATGATCCAGTGCCCCAGCAGTTCAACCTGGTGCACGGCCTGACCATTTCCCATGACGGCATCGTCTATGTCGCCGACCGCAACAACAACCGCGTCCAGTCCTTCACCCTCGAAGGCAAATTTCTGAAAGAAGCCTTTGTCGCCCGGGAAATCCCCATGCAGGGCTTCGGCACCGTCAACAGCGTGGCCCTGTCCGGCGACAAGGAGCAGCGTTTCCTCTATATATGCGAGGGTCACCAGCAGCGCATCCGCGTCCTGGACCGCCAGACGCTGCAGGAGATTCCGCAAGGCAAGTTCGGTCATGTCGGAAACCAGCCCGGCATGTTCCTGGGGCTGCATATCATTGCCACCGACTCCAAGGGCAACATCTATACCGGCGATGGACGCGACGGCCGGGTGCAGAAGTTCATCTTCAAAGGCCTGGCGCCTTAGCACTCTTTTCCGGGGCCTTTATTCTATAGTGTATGGGACGTCTTTTGGGGGCTGAGGACATGATCCGTTCTGTTTCGCTGTCATTGATCCTGCTGGCGTCGGCGTCGGCGCCAGCCCTCGCGCAGGGCGACTTTTCCGGCACCTGGGAAGTCGCGGTCCGGGAATTCGGGCAGAAGAACTTCTATCTGCCGATGGTCGACGGACGCCTGACCGTGGAGCAGCGGCAGGACCGCTATGTCGCCGCCTATAACCAAAAGCCTTTGTTTTCCGGCAATCTTGAAAAGGGCGGCCTGCGCCTGACCTGCACCGACAGCGGCAAGCCCTGCGGGGAATTCATGCTGCGGCTGTCGGGGGGCCGGCTGACCGGCAGCGGCACCTTGCTGGACCTGCCCGTCACCCTGGAGGGCAAGCGCCCGGCACCCAGGCCGGCGGCGCCCAGGCTCCACGAGTTCAACCCGCAGAACTTCTACACGTTCTTCTCCGGCGCGATCCCGCCGGCCTTGCGCATAGCCCCCGGCGACAGCGTGAAAACCCACACCCTGGACAGCCGCGGCTTCGACCGTGACCGCAAGCCCCGCGCGCCTCGCGGCAATCCCCAGACGGGCCCCTTCTATGTCGAAGGCGCCATGCCCGGCGACACGCTGGTGGTCCGCCTCGACCGCATCCGCACCAACCGGGACACCGCCTATCAGAGCAACCTTCTGTCCAGCAACGCGCTGGAGGCCGGCGCCATACGCGAGTCGGCCGGGCATGAAAGCGGCTTCACCCAGTGGAAGATCGACGCCGCGGCGGGGATTGCCACCATCATCGATCCGACAGCCAGGCTGGCGGGTTACAAAGTCAAACTGGACCCCATGCTGGGCGGCGTCGGCGTCGCGCCCCCGCGCGATGAAGTATTCGTCAGCGGCCGTCTGGGGCCCTATGGCGGCAATCTGGATACCTCACAGATGCGCGAGGGGGCGACGGTCTACCTGCCGGTGTTTCAGCCCGGCGCGCTGCTGTTCATCGGCGACGGCCATGCCCAGCAGGGGGATGGCGAGCTGCCGGGACAGGGGCTGGAAACCTCGATGGACGTGCAGTTCACCGTCGATGTCATTCCCGGTCAGGCCGGCGGCCATCCCCGCGTCGAGAATGCGCAGTTCGTGATGATCATGGGCACCGGCGTCACCCTGGATGCCGCGATGCGGACCGCCACCACGGAAATGAGCCGCTGGCTGGCATCGACCTATCATCTGACGCCGCAGGAAATCGCGCCTGTGCTGGGCACCGCCATGCAGTACGAAATCGCCGAAGTGGTGGATTCGGAATACAATGTGGTGGCCAAGCTGCGCAAAGACACCCTCAGCCAGATCCGCAAATAAAAACCGCCGGCCCGGGCTTTCGCGCGGGCCGGCGGCGGTTCATTTACACGTTACTGACGCGCGTCGGCCACCTGGGCGGGGGCCGCTTCGTTCTTCACCTGCTTGTCGGCGGCAGGCGCAGCGGGCGCCGGCTCGGGCTCAGGCGTCTCGGCCACCTCCGTGTCATAGCGCCTGCCATCGAGCGCGGCGGCCTCGGTGGCCTTGTCGTAACGCGGACGGTCCAGAACTTTCAGGAAGAACTCCTTGCTCGGCAGATCGTCGATATTGCGCTCCATGGCCGGGAACGCGCCCTGTGACGTGCCCGGCGGCACGCCCTGGACGATCTTGGTCTTGGAGGACTTGATGGTGGCCTCACGGATCGCCAGGAAGGCGCGCTTGCGACGCTCTTCCGCCTGGATGATCGTTACGCCCACGGGCTTTGCAGAATCCACCACATAGGCCGGCATGGCGGTGATGCGATAGGTCGAGGAGATGCCCATATTCTCGCCGGTCTTGGGATCGGGCATGCCGTCGGCATTGCGCTTGAGGGCGTAGTAAAGCGCCACCCCGTCTTCATGCTCGCGGATGCCTTGCTGGCCGCCGTCCTGGGCGAAGGTGTTTTCAGTGTAGAGCTTGCGCCAGTCGCGATAGCCGCCGATCAGGCCCTTGGCGTTGCCATCGGGCGCGATCTCAAGCCGGATCTTGCCCTTGCGGAAATCGGCATCGCCGGCATGGTCATAGAACCAGGCGATACGAGGCGCATGAAGCTCCTCGACCTGCTCGGTCTCGACCACGCCATTGCGGATCCTGGCTTTCAGCTTGGTGTACTGCTCGCTCTTGACGATGCGGTAGGAATAATCCGCCGCCACGTCGCCGCGGGCATTCTTGGTGATCTTGTCCGGTGAATAGCCGATTTCGACGACGGCATTGTCGTCATTCATGGGATCCTTATTGCCGGAAACCCGGATCACCATGGTGTAGAGGCCGCCCTGCATCTTGTCGTTGGCCCGCAGGTGCAGCGTGGCGTTGCCATTGCCGCGCCAGGGCGCATCGCAACCCCAGGCGCGGTACAGCGCATGGTCGATGCCCTTTTCGCCATCCTCGGCAACGAAGTCGCCGGTGTTCGGATTGTTGTCCAGGTTGAAGCCGGTGGCGATCTTGCCGGTCACTTCGGGCTGGCCGGGATCTTCCGCCGCCCAGGGATTCACATAAGTCTCGATGCCCCGCTTCCAGGCGCGATAGGTGATGGCCCGGTTCCAGATATGGAAGCGCGTCAGCACCGGCGCCTTGACATTCTCCAGCCCCGGCGGCCGGGAGACGGCTTCAATCTCATACTTGCTGCGGAAGGGCTGCTTCAGCGCCGCTTCGGTATTCTTGTCATTGGCGAAATGGACGCTGCTGCCATGCACGCAATCCGAGCCAGGCTCGATCTCGCTGCCGCGCTCAAACCCGGCGCGTCCGCCATAGCGGAAGGCATACTCGTAAGTGGCGACGACAAACCCGCGCTCCCACCGGGCGGCGGATGCAGGCTGGACCATCGCGGTGAGCGAGGCGGCAGCGACCGAGCAAAGCAGGAAACGCTTGTGAGAGATCATTATGGTCACCTCTTCTGAAACCAGGCTGGGCCGACAGTCGGCGAAGCGCCAGTCGATACTCTATCACCAAACCGGATGGCCCTACATGGGCCATCCCTAAGCTACTGAATTAACTCAAGTAACGTTCACGGTGCCGATCATGCCCATGGCCTCGTGCATCTTGCAGATATACTTGTAGGTGCCCTTCACCGTGAAGGTGTGGCTGAAGGTGGCGTCCTGCCCCATATCGCCCGAATCGAATGGCTTGACGCCCGCGGGCAGCGCCACATTTTCGGGCTTCACCGCCATGCTGGGATCAAACGTCACGCTGTGCAGGACCACGGCGGGATTGGTCCAGTTCACCGTATCGCCGACATTGATCGTGACGGAGGCCGGGAGGAAAACCATTTTCCCACGCCCCATGGAGACTTCGACGGTCTTGGCTTGCGCGAAGGCCGGCAGAGCGACGGCGGACAGGCCAAATCCGGCGAGCATTCTGGCGGCGGCGCGGCGGTGCATTCCCATGATGTGTTCCTTGCAGTGGTTATTCCGGCGGTGAAACCTGGTTGATGAGCAGATCGGACAAGGCCGAGGCCTCAAAGCCCAGCGGATTGTTGCCGTCCATGATGCCCTTGCGCACCACGACCTCGGCACTGACTTCAAATTCGGTCACGGTCTTGGGATCCTTGCCGGTGGCGAAGAAGGCCGCGCCCGAAAACGGACTCCAGGTGCTCCAGGCCGCCGCGCCATCGGTCTTGTAGCGCCAGACCGGCCTCCAATAGGCCATGCGGAAGCTGTAGCGCTTGCCCGCGCGGGCCGGATCGTCATTCACCGGTTCAGGACCGGCATCGCCCTTCTGGCGGCCTTCCACCAGAGTGAACCAGGTGCCCTTCTGCGCCAGCGTCAGTTCCGCGGCGCGGTAGGCCAGATATTTCTCGATCGCCTCGCGCGAGGTGAAGGTCTTTCCCGTCACCGTCAGGCGGAAGCGGTTGGGACTGACCGTCTGCTGGGAATAAACGCCCGGCTTGGCGGCGGGGACCATGGGCAGCAGATCGGACGGCGGCGGGGTGGGCGTAACCGCCGAAGCCGGCGTTTGCGCCATCGCGGCCAACGGCATCGCACACAAGCTGATTGCAAAGCCCAAAATCACACTGCGTTTCATCGTCTTCCCGCCTGTTTTGTTTTTTTTAAGAATAGCAGCCTTTAGTAGAAAAATCCCGTAGTGATCACCCAAATCACGGTCGAAGCGATTGCCGCACCCAGCAGCAGCCGCCAGACCGGCGCCACCCGAAGTTCCTCGCCATGGACTTCCGCGGCCTTGCGTTTGCCGGTGATCATGCTGGCGACCAAGTTCTGGCGCTTGTAGGCATAGTAGAAACTCACCGCCAGAAGATGCAGGGCGATGACCACCAGCAGCACGTCGAACAGGGTGCTGTGCCAGCGGGCGAACCGGCGCCCTTCGCGGAAATCGACATACATGGACAGGGGGCCGGAATAGAGTACGTCCATATCCACCGCGAACAGGCCGGTGACGCCCACGGCCGCGACCGCCACCAGCAGCGCCAGCACGCTGATCGCGCCCAGCGCGTTATGCCCCAAGGTAGCGGGGGTGTTGCGCATGTGCAGCGTGCGGACATATTTGAAGACGGTCTGGGGCCCGCGCACGAAGTTCGCGAACTTGGCGGTCGAGGAACCCACAAAGCCCCAATAGACGCGCATCAGAACCACCCAAAGCGCGACGTAACCGGCATAGTGATGATATTCGAGGTCGCCGGTCTCGCCGGTATACCAGCAGACCGCGATGGCGGCGACCAGGACCCAGTGCATGATGCGCGTCGGGGAATCCCACACACGCAAAACCCGCAGAGTGGTGGCTGCCTTTTGATCCCCCCCGAGCTCCCCAGGCACGCTCATATAAATCCTTGCTGATTATATCTTACTGCTCGGCGTCTTTTTCGTAGTCCGGCGAGCGGTAATCGTCATGGCAACCCTTGCAGGTCTTGCCCAGCGCAACCACCTGCGCCCGAAGCTCCGATGCATCCTTCTTGGCGAAGACCGCAGGGAGCTTGGCCGATTCGGCGATCATGCCCCGGGCATGCTTGTTGAAGTCGTCGCCCTTCTGCCAGATCGCGGGCAGCGCATAGGTCTTGGCGCCGGCTTCCGGCCCGCTGCCCTTGGGGAACCATTTCAGGATGAAGGGGCTGCGCTCATGCAGGATCTGGACGTTCGGCTGGATGACGTTTTCCCAGTCCGGAGACCGCCTCTTGAGCTCGTCGTCGATCTGCTTGAGGGCGCTTCCCATATCGCGCAGCTTTTCCTGCCTGGACTTGATCATGGCGACGTCCGCGGGCGCTGCCGTAACGATGGCGGTGGCGGTGATGGACAGAACAAGCGCAATGCCCGCAGCGCGGGTAAAAAGGACAGACGACGACATAACGCAACAATCTCCGGAACGACGCGGGCGGCAGGCAAGCAGGCTGCCTGCGGTTACCCCTGGGGTTGAACGACGGACTTAAGCGAGCAATTCGGTGAAGGGACTCTTGGTCTCCATCGAGTTCGCACCCCAGCTGTCGACGCTGACGCCCATCGCCTTCATGGCCGTCAGGCCCACGCGCGAGACCGTGCTGTTGTCGCCCGCAACGTGGAAGCCGCCCTTCATGCGGCCACTGGCCAGGCCGGCAACCAGGATCGGCAGGCCGTCGACCGCATGGATCTTGGCGAAGCTCTGGTCGGTGTAGGCAAACACCAGGCTGTGATCCAGCAGCGTGCCGTCGCCTTCCTGAATGCCGTCCAGCTCCTTCAGCATCATGGCGAAGAGCTCCATGCTGTGGACATTGTACTGGGCGACACGCGGCTGATAGCCCAGGATCGGATCGATCGGCTCTTCATGCGTGGACTGGTGGTAGCCCAGCGAATCGCCGGGGATGAAGATCTGCGAACCCGGTTCGGAGATGCTGAGGTTGAACACGCGGGTCTGGTCGGTGGCCAGCGCGATGGCGCCCAGCTTGGACATCAGCGGCACGTTGCGCTTGATGTTGGGCAGCGCGTTGTTCACGACCATGTCGTGTTCGGGCGCGGTCGGGATTTCGACCTTGGCGGTGAGTTCGGGACGCTGCAGCTGGGTGGCCATCTGCAGCTCGACTTCACGCACGGAGGTAAAATACTGGTCCATGCGCGCCTTGTCGCTGGCGCCCAGATGCATCATCGCGCGCTTGCGGTCATCGGCCACCACCGACAGCACGCTCTGCTGCACGATGATGGAAGGATCGGGCTTCCAGTTCGGCGCATTGGGATCCTGGAAACCAGGTCCGAACAGGCGGGTGTAAAGCCCCAGCGGCGTGGTTTCCGGAGGCAGCGTGTTGAGACCGCCCAGGCTGGAATAGCTTTCCTTGGGGTTGCCCGAGGCGGCGGCGGCGACCGACTTGTAGCGGGCACCGCGGCTGATCACGTCGGCGACCTGCTGGTCGATGGTCTTGGAGTCGAACTGCCCCTGCTTGCTCGGCGAAATGCCGGTCGCGGCGGCGGCGACACCGGACCAGTGCTGGTAGTTGGGATTGTCGTCGAACGGGATGCGCAGGCCGCTGAACACGTTCAGCTTGCTCTTGAAGGCTTCAAGCGGCTTGAGCTGCACCGTCGTCTCGTAATTCTGGCCGGCCGTCTTGGGCACCCAGAGCTGCTTGGTCAGGCCGCAGCCGAAGAAGAAGGTGTTGAACCGGGTCGGGACCTTCTGCCCCGTGGCGGCCAGCGCCTTACCCTTGCTGTCCAGGAAGCAATCCAGGAACGGCACCATCATGGTGGCCGCGGAACCGTGGAACATGCCGCGAAGAAGAAATCTGCGATCCAATTTCATGACTGTTGCTCCTGTTGAGGGCTATTCGGCTTTGGCATGGGCTTCCGGCAGGGAAGCGTTGAAGAATTTCGGGTCGGTGACCAGACCCTTGACCAGCGCGCGCAGGCGATAGCCCGACTTCTGGAAGGCTTCCAGGCCACCCTTGAACGCGCCGGTTTCCACCTCTTCGCTGTTCAGGCCATTGGCGTAGGAATAGAGCTTGCGTGCGACGCAGGACGGGAATTTCGGGCTGCTGTACAGGAACTTTCCAAGGCCTTCGGCGCCCTGGAACGACTTGCCCGCCAGGGTGGCGGAGACGTCGATCATCTCGCCATTCTCGCGTTCACGCCGGCCGCCGATGGTGTCGAAGCCTTCCAGCGACAGCCCGATGGGATCAACGGCGTTGTGACACGAAGAGCAGGTCTTGTCGGCGGCATGGGCCATCAGGCGTTCACGCACCGTCTTGCGGGGACTGTTGACGTCGTTGACCTCGGTGAAGTCGACATTGTTGGGCGGAGTCGGGGTGGGCTCGCAGAGCAGGATCTCGTTCATCGCCACGCCGCGCTTGGTCGGCGACGATTTTCCCGGGTGAGAGAACATGGCCAGCATGCTGATCTGGGTTAAGAGGCCGCTGCGGCCCGACTCCGGACCGAACTCATGCGGCGCCCATTCGCCATTGAACGAGAAGGGCACGCCATAGATCGAGGCCAGCGCGCGGTTGATCTGGGTCTTGCGCGTCACCAGCAGCTCGCGCATGTCGCCATTCTTGTGAAGCGACAGGTCGAGTGTGCTGCGCAGTGTTTCTTCCTGCGCGGCGGCAGCCATGGGGCCAGCCCACTTCGGATAGAACAGGCTGTCCTTGGAAATCACGTTGAACGTGTCCAGCATCAGCATGTCGGTGAAGAAGGCGCGCATGCCGGTTTCCAGGCGCGGCGAGGCCATCAGGCGGTCCACCTGCTTTTCCAGGCCCGCGGGCGTGGTGATCTCGCCACTTTCCGCCGATTTCAGAAGTTCAGCGTCGGGCGTGGTGTCCCACATCAGATAGCTGAGGCGGCTGGCGCGGCTGTAGGGATCCAGCACATAGCCGCTCTTGTCGGCGGCCGGCAGCGCGATCTCCTTGCGGAACAGGAATTCCGGCGACTGGAGGAGCGTGGCCAGGCCATAGCGCAGGCCGGCGTAAAAATCGCCGGACGACTTGGCCATGGTGCGGGCGAGACTGACCCGCGAGCGCAATTCTTCGGCGGTGAGCGGACGGCGGAAAAGCTGGCGGCCATACTGGCTGAGGACCTGCGTCGCGCAGGCATCATCCGGCGCCTTGTCGGATTTGGGCTGGCAGGAAATCAGCCGCTTGCGATTTGCTTCGCTGACCACCTGGGTCGCAATGCTGTCGGCCATCTTGGTATAGGATTCAAAACCAGCCGGCGTGATCGACAGAACAGCGGTGCTGGCCGCGGTCAAGCCGCCGATGCGGATGCCCGGCTCGAACGTGCCCTGAACCTGAATCTGTTTGCCGAGAATGTCGGCAATGGAATTGCGATATTCGTTTTCGGTCAGGCGGCGAAGGCCCACGACCTGACTGCCGCTGGCTTCCAGGGCGGCCGCGCCTACCCAGGCGCCGCAGGCTACAATCGATGCAAGAAGCAGGATGACTTTGGTGCGCACTGGAAACTCTCCATGCCGAGATTACCAACGCGCTTTCAGGCGCGCTTTTATTCTTATGTCACGCGACGCTATGCCCGATAATTAGTCAGTATTATTAGTCCCAACTTAAAATTTTCACAACATCGGTCGAGGCCCGGTTTCAAAAATAGTCTGTGAATACGGGCTTTTTGAGACGTTTTGCGACAAACGATGGCGTTGGTGCTGTGACCCAAATAGCGCACATTTCCGGGACATCTCGCATCTGCAGCATAGCTTTCGCAATCGCAATGGCCGACTCAGCAAGCCCGGACCGCCCAAGCTCAGCCATGCCCCTCGTGGGACCGGCGGCGGCCGTACAGCAAGGTGATATTGACCCGGCGATTGGTGTAGCCGTTTTGAAAGGCGATCCGGTCTGCTTTGTGGAACAGGTCGGAATCGAAGGTCACGGCGCGATTGGCGCGATAGGGAACGGTGGTTGACCGCGCTCCATTGCGGGCGAGGAATTCCCGTATCGCGTCTTCATTGTCATTGTACTTCGCAAAATCCCAATCGAGTGGCGCGGCGTCGTCCCAGATGACAAGGCCGCCGCGCTGTGCATCCAGATTTGCTTCATCCGGCGTGATCCAGAAATTTACATTCACGGCGGCGAAGTCGGCGTGAATATTGATCGTCCTGACGGCCCAGTGCCCGCAATACCATTTCCTGATTGCTCGACGCCTCGGCACGGTCCGGCTTCACGCCAGCGCTTTACGAAGACTCCCCAGCGCCTCGACATTGCGTCCTTGCGCATGAAGAACCAGTCCATGATGGCTCAACACTTCGGGCGCATCCTGGGGGCGCATCCTGGATTTCCGCGAGCGCGGCATCCGAAAGCGGAGCGCCTCGTCGCCGCGCCCCTGCTGAAATCGCATGATTCCAATCAAGTGGTTTGCATCGAAGTTGCGAGGATGGGCGGCAAGCACAGCCAGGTACAGCCGCTCCGCTTCAGAAAGGTTGCCGGAATTTTGCGCATCCAGGGCCTGGTGAAGAACCTCCTGCAACCCCATCGCGCCGACCTGTCGGGATTATCAACCAGCCAAAAACATGACGGCGGACACGATCTGAACCTGTTCCGGTTCGGTCATATCCGCCGTCATTATTCTACAACAGCCTGGAACGCGGCCTCAGACCGTCGTCGTGGGTGAGGAGGCGAGCGGGACTGGCTTGTTACTGCTTTGGCAGCAATTGGTCGCTGCAACCGCAACGCCAATGCCCACGGCAAGTATGCCGACCGTAAACAAGGTGGTTGTTGTGTCCATCTGGGCGGCGCGAACGCCGGCAGGCTTGCCGGACGTCAAGGCGCCGCTTTGCGCCAGAACGGCGGTGGGAACAACAAGGCTCGCAGACAGGGCGATAATCAGTAACTTCTGCATAGGACCTCTCAAAAATTGCTGTGTGCTTTCCGCTTCTGGCGGCGGCGTCACCACTAGTTATTGATACGAACCCCGATGTGGAACATGCGACCGATGGTGTCATAGAGCGTCGGATTTGTTCCGTTGTTAGCCGCGTTGAAACCGGTCGTATGTCCGGTTATCACAGGGTCTTCGTTGAGAATGTTGTCAATTTGAGTATAGACCGTCCAGTGGTCGTTCAAGGTCACCGACCCGCCAACGTTGAAGTACACAATCGCCGGGTAGTTGTTCTCATTGGTTGTCGGATTTTGTAGCGTGGATACCGGGCAATTTCCGGGTACGCACTCAACCCAAGCATTGTTGAACTTGCCTTTCGAAACCCAGTTTTCTGAGACATGAATTTCCCAATTATCTTCCGCATACTGCTGCGTGAAGAAGCCCTTGGCATGGGGTACGTTGCCGAAGCCAATGCCGAAACCGCCCGCACCGGCAGCAGCACCAGCCGTATTAAGCGGGAACGTTCCGGGGATGCCAGGCGTGTTTATGAATTTGGTTACATAGGTGACCAGGTTGCGGAAGGTGAAATCGCCTGGCAGCGAGATGTAATCCATGTTGGCAAGGCTGAACTGATAGGTCGCTTCGATATTGAAACCGTCTGTTACCGTACTGGCGGTGTTGAAAGCCTGTTGATTGACTTGGACCCAGTTCGTACTGACCGCGGGGCTTAGACCGCCCGCTACTATAATTGCGGAGCAGAACTCGGTCAGGCCAGCAAAACAGTTATTCACACTTGTCTGACGTTCCACGGAGCTGATCTGTGCACCAACACCGATGCGATAATAATCGACAGAGGCGTTGAAACCGGGGAGCCAGCTTGGTGTAAACACCACGCCCACCTGAGTATTGAGGGATCGCTCAGCCTTCAGGTTTGGGTTACCCAGAGCACCGCCAATTACCTGAATCGTTCCCCCTCTCCATGGATCAGAGTTGGAAGAGTTTGCGGTGGTGGGCGCCGCATAGAGTTCGGACAGGTTCGGTGCACGGAAGTCGCGCGATTGCAAGGCGCGTAAACGAACACCGTCGAGCGGGGTGTCCCAGGTCAAGCCGACCTTCCAAGTATTGGCAGAACCAGAAGTACTATAATCGGCATGCCGGCCAGCCAAGCTCATGTCGATCCTGCCAAAGTCCGACGAGTCTAACAGCGGTACTTCAATTTCCGTAAAGGCTTCACGGACGCTGAAGTAACCATTGGCATTATGGAAGCTGCCTGCATACCAGTTCGTACCGTTGGCACAATTCTGAAGGGGGTCCGTACACTCACTTCCAGGAGCACCCTTGGGTCCAACCTTTGTACCATTGCCAGCACCGTCGCCGCGGACTGAATAGCCATCCTCACGCCATCCGGCGCCAACCGCGATTGCAACATCGCCCGCCCAGTTCTTGATGGGCGAACCGCTGATAACGATTTCTGCGTTATTCTGGAACTGTTTCGAGAGCTGGAGCGGCCCCGGACCCCAATTTTTTCCACCATAAACCCAGTTCTTCTGAGCCTGGGTATATTCGTCGGTAAATGGATTAATTGGTACGCACCCCATCGTACGGGCGACAGTGTTGCGACAGACCACAACGCCTTGGGAATCCTTGATCGAATCTACGGCATGATAAAGATTGGGTAAATTTGCGATACCGTTGACCCTGATCCGGGTATTGTTCTCACCATGCTGGGCATAGGCAACGGCGGACCATTCCGTACCCATGAGGTCGAAGGCCCCGTCAAGCCCTATGGCATAGCGCTTGCTGCTGCGCAGGGAATGGACCTTTTGCGGTCCCAGACCATAAAAAAGCGAGCCGAACCCGAAAGACGTAATGTTATTGCTTCTGCATGCATCATTGATGCTAGCCGGCAGATACGCATTGGCCCCACCCGGAGCGTTGCCGCATTGGATACCCGGGGCCACCAGCAACTGGCCCACATTGAAAGGCGAGGTAGAGTGGATTGATGTCGTCAGAGCTGCAGCTGTGCTCTGGGAGGCGGCGCCACTAATACCAGGCAGGGCGGACCGCCATTGATTGGAATTTGGATTGGTTGAGCTCTGGGTTTCCCCCATGCTTACCGTGGTATAAAGATTCCACTTTGGCGCGACATCATAGGACAGGCGGGCATAGAAATTTCCGCGCGTAATCGGCGATGCCATGGTGCCGCCAGAGCCGGTCTGGGCAGAGGTATCACCGCCAATACAGAGCGTTCCCGGGCAGTTCGTGACCGTACCGGCCGCACCAGCGCTGCCATTTCGGGCCGGAACACCAGGGAGGCCGTTGGGTCCTACGCCGAAGTCACGGCGATACGTAGTTCCGTCGGGATTGAACCCAATCCCCTGCAGCGGGCCGCTATTTATCATACCGGTACGCCCAAACTGATTGGGCACACCATTAGTCCCTAAAAAGAATTGCGGCTGTCCGGCCGGGGTGGCGCCGGGACTATTATAAGCGAATATTGAGGGCGCGTTATACCAAGTACGCCCATGTCCCAGCGCGTCCTTTAGGCTATCGCCGCCGCAGCAGCTCAGCCTTTTCCAGTCGCCTTCCACGCCGTCGCTATGACTGTAATCCACCGACACCGTGAAGTGCCCTCGACCGCCCGCGAAACTAGTGCCGGCGGCAGCACCTATGGTAAGCGTGGCATTGTCCCGATAGTTGGAAATACCGGTCGATATATGCGTCTTGAAGCCGATATATCTTTTATCAGTGATGACATTGACCACGCCCGAGATAGCGTCCGAGCCCCAGGACGCCGAAGCGCCACCGGTCACCACATCGACGCGCTGAATCAGCATCTGTGGGAACTGGTTGATATCATTAATACCAGCGACATTGCCGGGAACAAAGCGCTGGCCATCTAGCAGCGTGAGGGTACGAACAGTTCCAAGGCCGAACACGTTAAACGAGGCCAAGCCGTTGGTACCACCGCTGGTGGCGTTGACGTTACTCTGCACACCGGTGCTACCCATCAAGGAGGGCAGTTGCGTGACGGCCGTGAAAATATGGTCCTTGTTCTGCTGTTCAATAAAATCGGCGGCCATGACGGTGGTGGGGGTTGGCGCTTGCATGCCGCTGTTCACGATACGCGACGAGGAGACCGTCACCGACTCGACGCCGGAATCCTGCGCATAAGCAGCAGAGGCCACCATCAATGCGCTTGCGCCCGCCGTGACCAGCAGGGAGCCTTTCTTGATGAGGCTGACTTTCGACAGGATTTGATTGGCTATGGCAGTGGTGCGCTCTGAGGTCATTTTTGTTTTTCCCCTTAGGCTTTTTTTTTCGAACTGGGCCGAAATTACGGAGGACAATAAGGCAGAAAGTGGCGACAATCTGTAATATTTTTGACACTCGCAATGAAACTTTCGTTGTTGCGCTGCACGGCAAGAGAAAACCTCGACAGATGAAGTCTTCGTGCAAGCAAACCGAAAAGAGAAATTGGAGTTTTTTCCGTAGTTTAACCGAGAGCAATCGCCGCGATTTGGGTACCTTGAATCGGTTCCCCCGTATTCGCGTTTATCGCAGATGCAAAACGGCCAAGGGCTGGGACGGGCTGGCTTGGGCTGCCCATTTTCCCGAAAACGATGCGCTGAGCAGCGGCTGAACGGGAGCAGAGTCTCGATGGACATGAATGCGTTGATTCACCGTGCCGTGGGCCTGCATCAGCAAGGACAGCTCGACCAGGCCGCGACGCTGTATGAACAGATTCTTCAACAGCAGCCGGACAATGCCGCGGCCTTGCAGCTTCTCGGCGCGCTGCGCGGCCAGCAGGGGCGAAACGCGGAAGCCCTGCGGCTGACGCAAGCGGCACTGGCTCTCAGGCCGGGCGATTTCGGCACGCTGGCAAACTACGCTTCGGTGCTGATGACCGTCGGCCGTCACGAAGAGGCGCTGGTGCATCTCGATAAGGCCTTGGCAATAAAGGCGGATTTTTTCGAAGCGCTCTTCAATCGCGGCATCACCCTTGCCCGTCTGAAGCGCTTTGCGGAAAGCGTGACCTGCTACGACAGGGCACTGGCCCAACGACCAAACAGTCCGCAGGTCTTCTACAATCGCGGCATTTCCCAGGCCGCGCTGGGTTGGTGGAAGGACGCAGTGGCCAGCTATGATAAGGCCATCGCCCTGCAGCCGGGTTTCGCCCCTGCTTTCGCCAATCGCGGCAATGCCTTGCGGGCGATGGGTCAGCACCAGACCGCGCTGGAAAGCTACGACAAGGCGCTGGCGCTGGCGCCCGGGGATTTTCGTGCCCTGCACAATCGCGCAATCCTGCTGTCCGATATGGGCCGCGTTGCGGAGGCAGCCGCCGGCCACCAGCAATCGCTGGCGCTTCAGCCGCAGTTCGCGGATGCCCTGCTCCATTATGGCATAGCCCTGCTCCATCTGGAACGATTCGGCGAAGCCCTGACGAGTTTCGACAAATGTCTCGCCCTGCGCCCCGGTGATCCCGATGTGCTGAACAATCGTGCCGTGGCGCTATGGCGGCTGGGACGCCATGACGAGTCGCTTGCGGGCTACAACCAGGCGCTTGCGGCAGACGCCCGGCATGTTTCGGCGCTGCTGGGCCGGGCGCATCTGCTGCACGGCATGGGCCGCTTCGACAGTGCGCTGGCGGACTACGACACGGTGCTGGCGCTGGACCCGAAGGATGCGCGCGCATGGACCGGGCGCGGCGCCGTGCAGAACGCCCAGAAGCGCAACCGGGACGCGATCGCCAGCTTTGACAAGGCCCTGCAGTTCCAGCCCGACCTGGCGGATGCGCTGGCCAACCGGGCCTACCTGCGATGGTCGGAGCATGGCGATTATGCGGGCGCCACATCCGATCTCAAGGCGGCGCTGGCGGCCGATCCTGCCCAGGTTTACGCGGAAGGCGAACTGTTGCACCTGAAAATGCAGGCCGCGGACTGGACGGATTTTGACGCTGCCGTCGCGTCCATCGATGCCGGTGTGCGCGCAAGGCGCCGCATCGTGCGCCCCTTTGCCTATCAGGCGATTTCCCCGTCTCCGGAAGACCTGCAGGCCTGCTCGCGCATTTTCGCAGATAGTCTTTTCTCCGGAGCGGCCCAACACCGGCCTTCGCCCCGCGCCCATGACAAGATCCGCATCGGCTATGTTTCCGCGGAATTCCGCGAGCAGGCGACCGCCTATCTGATGGCGCACCTGTATGAACTCCACGACCGGGAGACGTTCGAAGTCATCGCCATCGACAATGGCGGCGGCGACGGCAGCGCGATGCGCCGGCGGCTGGAAGGCGCGTTCGACAGGATTTTCTACATTGCGCAAATGACCGACGATGAAGCCGCCGCCATGGTCCGGGCCGAGGAAATCGACATCCTGGTGAACCTGAATGGCTATTTCGGCTCGCCCCGCGCCGGGCTGTTCGCGCGGCGGCCCGCGCCCATCCAGGTCAACTATCTGGGATTTCCCGCCACCCTGGGCGCGAAATATATGGACTATATCATCGCCGATGGCGTTGTGATCCCGGCCGATGAGCAGCGCTTCTACGACGAGAAGGTCGTTACCCTGCCCCACAGCTATCAGGCCAACGACGCCAGGCGCGCCATTGCCAACACCGTTCCCAGCCGCAACAGCGCCGGGCTGCCCGAGACCGGATTCGTGTTCTGCAATTTCAACCAGAGCTACAAGATCACGCCCTCGACCTTTGCCAGCTGGATGCGCATCCTGAAGCAGGTCGAGGGAAGCGTGCTGTGGCTGCTGAACAGCAAGCCGCCCTTTGCCGAAAACCTGGCGCGGGAGGCGCAGCGCCACGGTATTGCGACGGACCGCCTTCACTTCGCGCCCGATGTCGCGCTGGACCGCCACCTGGCGCGCCTGAAATTGGCCGACCTGTTCCTGGATTCGCTGCCCTACAATGCCCATACCACTGCCAGCGACGCGTTATGGGCGGGCGTGCCGCTGCTCACCCGCCGCGGCACGGCCTTTGCCGGCCGGGTCGCCGCCAGCCTGCTGACGGCGGTGGGAATGCCGGAACTGATCACCGAATCCGAAGGCGCGTACGAGGACCTGGCGATCCGTTTGGGGCGCGAACCCAGCCTCATCGACGGGCTGAAGCAGAAGCTGGCGGCGAACCGGCTGACATTCCCGCTGTTCGATACCGACCTGTTCCGGCGGCATATCGAGGCGGCCTATATCGCCATGCATGAGGCCGCCAAACGCGGCGACGCGCCGCAAGCCTTCGCCATCGACAGTCTTCAGAACGCCAACTGATCCGCCTCGGTGACGGAAAAACTGGCCGGCGGCTCACCGCGGCGGGCCAGTTCCGTCATCCGGCGATAGGCCGCTTCCAGGTTGCGGCGGGAACGATCGGTGTCGAACAGCGGCGCTTTTGCCTTGTTGCGCGCCAGTTTTTCCCGCAACGCGGCCAGCGCCGCCGGATTCCGCGCCAGCTTCAGCGCCAGAGCTTCGTATTCCGCGACAGACGCGGTGACGAGTTCCGGCAGCTCCGCCGCCAGCAGCAGGCTGGCGCCGACGCGCCCGGCAAAGCTCTCACCCTTGCAGGTCACCACCGGAACACCGGCCCAAAGCGCATCGCTGGCCGTCGCATGGGCATTGTAGGGAAGCGTGTCGAGGAAAATATCCGCGCACTGCAGGCGGGCCATGTGCTGGTTCCAGTCCGCGCCGCCGGCGAAAACCAGCCGGTCCGGATCGATCCCGCGTGCCTTCGCCTCGCGCCGCAGGTTGGCGCGCGCCGTATCGCCAGCGTCCCGCAGCCACAACACGCTGCCCCCAACCTCGCGCAATAGCCGCATCCAGGTGTCGAACAGCGGCGCCGTGAGCTTCCAGCTCTGGTTGAAGCAGCAAAACACGAGGCCGGTTCCGGGCAAGCCGGCATCAGGGCGCGCAAGCGGCGCAGGCAACGTCCGGCCCTTGTCCTGCACGAAGTAACTGCCGGGCAGATGAACGATTGCCTCGCTATAGACCGGCTGGTCGGCGAATGGCGCCACCACGGCATCGGCCAGGATGTAATCCATGCAGGCCGATCCGCTGGTGGCGGGATAGCCCAGATAGTTGACCTGAACCGGCGCTGCCCGGTGGGCGAATATCCCCGGCCGCCCGTTCTGGGTGTGGCCATTCAGATCGACAGCGATGTCGATCTGGCGCGCGCGCATCAGCTCGGCAATGTCGCGGTCCTGCACCAGGCGGGCATCGGTGAAATGATCGAAGGCCTTCAGCAGCCGCGCCCGGACGGCGCTGCCGTCATCGGTGCCCAGCGATATGCCCGAGATTTCGAACCGGGAGCGGTCATGCCCCTCGATAAGCCGCACCAGGTGATGGGATACCGGATGGTCGCCGAAATCCGAGGAAACATAGGCGATGCGTATCCTGTCATGACTGTAGGGGCCGGGGCGGGCGCCCTCGCGGCACTGCGCACCAATGTCCCTGAGATAAATCTGCGTACAGCGCAGCTGCAGCGCCGCATCGGCGCCATAACCCAGCAAGATGAAGGGCGACACCACCGATGTGCCGTCCCGCACAGCCGCGGCGAGCCGGCCCGATAGCGGGCCGGTCCGCGCCCAGTCGCAAAGACCGAGCGCCACGCCGGCCATGCCGCTAAGGGCATGGGGATGGTGCGGGTCGGCGGCCAGCGCGGCATCGAACCGGGCCACCGCTTCTTCAAGGCGCCCCGCAAGCGAAAGTGTGGTGGCGCTGTTGTACAGCGCATTGCTGTCATCAGGTGACAGTTTGAGAACCGCCGCATAGCTGTCCAGGGCTTCGTCAAAACGATCCAGGCCGGCCAGCACGCTGCCCTTGTTGGTCAGGGCCTGGACATAATCCGGCTTGATGGCCAGGGCGCGATCAAAACTGTCCAGGGCGTCCTGATAGCGATGCAGGCTTGCCAGCGCGATGCCGCGATTGGCCTGCACGTCGACCAGGCCAGACTGCTGCGCCAGCGCGGCGTCAAAACTTTCCAGTGCGGTCTCGTAACGCCCCATCGAACAGAGCAGGATACCCCGGCTGTTCAGGATCATCGGCGCGCCCGGTGTGATCCCCAGCGCAAGATTGTAGCTGTCTAGCGCGGCTTCGAACCTTCTCAGCCGCCATAGCGCCACACCGCGTGTATAGAAGGCATCCGCAAAGTCCGGCCGCAGCCTGAGAGCCGCATCGGCGCTGGACAGAGCATCGCTGAAACGCCCCATCTCGCAACAGGCCGCGGCCCGGCCCTGCAAGGCCTCGGGATAATCCGGCGACAGCGACAGGGCGCTCTCATGGCTGGCAAGCGCGTCCTCGAAACGCCGCAGGTTCATCAGCACCAGGCCGCGGTTGAACCAGAATACCGGCACCGGGCTCAGCGACAGGGCCGCCTCGTAAGCCATCAGGGCTTCTTCAAAATGCCCCAGCACCGTCAGGACATTCCCGTAATTGGATAGCGCTTCGGCATTGTGGGGCATCGCCTTGAGGGCATTGGCCAGCGCCTCAGCCGCCTCCACATACCGGCCCTGGCGCGCCCGCAGCACACCCAGCATATGGTTGGCGTCGACATTGGCCGGCTCCGCCGCCAGAATCTTGCGGTACAGCGAGGCGGCTTCCTTGAACTGGCCCTGTTGATACAGCCCAGAGGCGCGGGAAAAAGCGACCGCGATATCGATGGAGGATTTGGCAGCCATTGATTTGATCCGAAATCTCGCCAAACTCTATCGCGGGATATAGCCGGCGGCCATGCCTTTGCCGGACTGAACAGGGGGCTTGCTTGAATAGCAGGATTTTGGCGCTGGCATGCGCGGGCATCTGCGCCGCGACGGCTGCATCCGCGCAAGGCAGCGCCCGCGACGAAGTTCTGGCGGGCGTTGCGCGCTGCGGTGTCATTCAGGATGACCGGCTGTGGCTGGAATGCGTCTATGGCGCGCAGCAACCGATGCGGTCCAGGCTGTCCCTGCCGCCCGCACCCGAATTTCAACAGCGCCTGGTGCCGCCCGCAACCGCTGCCGCCAGCGCACCTGCGCTGCAGGCTTCGGCCAGGCCCCAGGCCAGGTCCGCCGCCACACCGCGCCGCAAACCGGGATTCTTCCAGTCCCTGGTCGGCGATGCGCCGCCTTACGCCCAATCGCGCATGCGCTCGGTTCGGTATGAAAAGAATGGCGCCTTTGTCGTGACGCTGGAAAATGGCCAGGAATGGCGCCAGACCGATGTCGAAGGCGGCCAGGCAGCTTTTCGGCGCGCCCCGTCCGATTATCTGGTGACAATCACCTCTGGCTCTTTCAACAGCTATACGATGAGCGCCAGCAACAGCCGCCGCCGCTACCGGGTCGAACGCGCCCGCTAGGCGTTACCGGCCGCGCGGCGGACCGGTTTCCGAGCGCCGCTTGCTGGGGGCATCGCCCACCGGCCAGACCCGCGGGCCGTATTGCGGCGGCTCGACGCCCAGTTCGTAAGCGCCCAGGTCCGGCGCACGGCCCTTGAAGCCGTCGGTGATGCCGGGCAGTTCCAGCCCCTTGTCGATTGCTGCGCTGCGGGGCCGCAGCCGGAAGTCATTGTCTTCCGGGTTGTTGAGCGGCAGGGGATTGGCCTGGTCTGTCGGCTTCACGTTGCGGAACACATCCCGGCCGACCGTGACGCTGTTGAGATCCTTGCCGGTGCCTTTCTGGAACTCAGACAAGATGTTGAAAGACTGACGCACCGGTCCGCCATTGGCGCTGGTGAAGGGACCAAACTCCCAGGCGAAATTTCCGTCCACCGGATTGGGTCCAAAGCCGTTGTGATCGGAGCTGGAATAGGGCGTCAGGGTCTTCACCTGAAAAATCGGCCGCTTCCAGCTATCGCCCACAAAGAGATTGTTGCGGAAATGCACGTTGGAGAGCGGGCCGAGGCTGCCGCCGGTACCGACGAAGGTGTTGTTGTAGACGAGGACGCCGGAGGGTCTGTCCAGCAGTTTCAATCCGCCGCCGGTGGTCGAGTTATAGACCAGGTTGCGATAGACATAGGCGGGGCCGCCGAAAATCGGCTGGGTCGAATAGGCCGGCTGTGTCGCGTTGACACAACGATTTTCGAAGGCGCGCATATTGTAGACGCCGCCGTCCAGCTCGATGCAATTGTCGCTGATATTGAAGATGTCGTTGCCGTAGAAATCCACCGACGCGGCATACTCCTGTGGCCCTTCGTGGGGATTGCCGAAGGTCGCGTGCGTCACGCCGTCATGGAAATTGGCGATGTAGTTGTATGCCACCACATGCCCCTGGCCGTAGACCTTCACGGCATATTCGCTGTCGATAAGCGCCGGATATCCCGGATACTTGCCCCAGAAATCCCTGTTGATCCAGGCGACCATGCGTTCGGGCTCGTGGCGGCCCAGGAAAACATTGTCGGCGATATAGAAGTCGTGCGACTTGTGCCAGTCCTGCCGCACCCCGCGCCCGATATTATAGAAGCGGCTGTTCACCAGCGTGAATCCGCTGGCGCCGATGATGTCCTTGATGCCCAGCAGGAAGCCGACATTGGTGTTGCGCACCGTGATGCCGTCGAAATAGTGGTAATCACCGGCCAGAAGATTGAACAATGTATCGTTGCCATCGCCGTCGAAGATCACTTCGCCATCGCCCGCCGACTTGATCACGATGGGCTTGTCAGCCGTGCCCTTGGCAGTCAGGTAATAGGTGCCATCGAACGAGGTGCCGTAGGAGGCGCCGGCCCGGTCGCCCGACTGGCCACCATAGTTGAAGCGGCGATCCTTATAGACGCCCCCATGCACAAGAATGGTATCTCCAGGTTTCACGCGCACGGGGAAGATATTGTGATGATCGCTCTGGTCCGCGCCGACATAGTAGGCGGCCAGCAGACCGATGAATTCATTCTTCTTCAGCGTCTTCTGATCCTTGTCCCAGGGATAGACGTGATAGACGTTGCCGCCTTCCGCGGGCCTGGGCACCTTGCGGGTGCGCACGGTTGCAATCTGTTCGGCGGTGCCCGACACGCCATCGGGATCGCTCAGCACAAAGCGGCATTCATACTCGGTATCGGGCTCCAGGCTCAGGACGCTGCCGGCAAAGCCATGCGGCACGGTGTAATTGTAATAAGGAACGCGGTCGCCATGTTGCGGCATGGGGCCGGAGATGAATTCCCCGCCCATGCGCATCAGCGGCATGCCCTTGCGCCAGGCGGTTTCACCTTTCTTGCGGAAGCTGACGGCAACGGAGGAGTTGCGGTTGTCGTCGCCGGTGATTTTCCATTCGAAGCCCAGCGACTTGAGCGTCGGCCGTTCCACCACAAAGGCACCCGCCGTCACCCCGTTCAGGGCATGGGCTGGCACCGTGAGTGCCAGAAACGCCACAAATCCCAGCCAGAACTTTTTCATCGTCGCCTCCGCAAATCGGCAGGCAGCATCGCGGGTTTCGGGGCCCAGTAAAGCAGGGCCCGCGCCACGATCTGCTGTTACAATTTCTTGGTTCCGGTCAGGACTGGACGATCCGTGCACCGTTTACGATCGCCTGCCAGGTTTCAAAACTGGTATTGCCCGCCTTGACGAAGTCTTCCGCGTTTTTCTCCGCGATCCGCACCGATTGCAGCCGCGCCAGCACAGCTTCTGCCCTGGCCAGCGGCACTACCACCACGCCGTCGGCATCGCCCACCACAATATCGCCCGAACGGACCGCGACGCCGCCAATCACGATCGGAGCCCCCACCTGCCCCGGCCCGGTCGTGGCCGGCGAATTGGGGCAGATGCCCAGCGCGAACAGCGGCAGGCCGGTTGCCATGATCGCGGCGCGGTCGCGGGCCAGCCCGTCCGTCACGAAGGCGGTAATACCCCGGTTGCGCATCATGCCGGATGCCAGATCGCCGATCAGCGCCGTGCCGGTATAGCCGTCATTGGTGCACATGATGACGTCGCCCGGCTGCGCTTCCATCCCGGCGCCGGCAACAGCCGAGAAATCAGCCGGATAGGCATGGGCTGTCAGCGCCGTCCCGACGAAAACCGCATTGTCCGGATCAAGCGGCTTGATGCGCCAGTCCAGCGCGCCGCGCCCGTCCATACAGTCCACCAGATGGGACGTCAGCGCACCCCGGAAAGCCTCGACCAGCGCAGGGTCAGGGCGGCGATGGCCGCGATGGATCGTCAGGACCGGTTCGTTCTCGACCATGGATTACCCCCTACTTGCGCAGAACTTTGGTGACGCGGCCAAACTGGTTGAATTCGGTGACCAGCAGGTTTCCGTCCGCATCATAGGTCACACCATGAGGCGCATAGAAGCGGTCGCTTTTCCAGATTTCGGGCGGCGCCTTGTTGGTGCGGATCTCGTCGGCTTTTTCGTGGGCGCCGATATGGGCGATGACCTTGCCTTGCTTGTCCAACAGCGTGACCCGACCCTGCAGTTCGCCCACCGCCAGTTCGTCACCGCGCACCGCCAGCGCGCTGGGCAGACGCAGATTTTCCGCGAACACACCCAGCACCTTGCCGTCCAGGTCCATATGCACGAGGCGGAAGTTGCGGCGATCGGTGCAGAGCAGCCGCGCCGGGCTGAAGCGAGTGTCGATCGCGATCTTGTGGCAGACGTCGAAATTCCACGGCGCACCCTTGCCGCCGAAGCTCGCCAGATACTTCCCGCTCTGGTCGAAGCGGTGGATGAAGTCCAGGCCGTAACCGTCGGTGACATAGATGTCGCCATTGGCTGCGACCGCGATGCCGGTCAGGTTGATGGCCTGTTTGTCGTTCTTCTTATATTGGGCAGGAATCGCGGAAGCGGGAATGGTTAGCAGCTTGCGGCCGTCCAACCCGAGCTGGATGATCTCCTGCGCCAGCCGGCTGACGCCATAGATGCTGGGCGCGCCATCGGGACCGCGCGCGATGATAAAGCCATGCAGATCGGCGGGCGCGCCGGGTACATTGCGCAGATAGCGTCCGTCCGCGCCAAAGACCTGGATGCCGGGCAGGCTGCCGCCCTGCACGCTCACATATATCTCGCCGGCGGGCGACACCGCGATATCGCCATGGGAATCGCCGATAGTGGCCATGCCGGCGGGCGGCGTCAGCACCGGCGAAGTCATGGTGAAACTCTGCGCCCAGCCGGCGCCCATCACCGCCAGCGAGCCGGCGATCACGGCACAGAGGAGCATTGTTCTTTTCATTCTTGCGTCTCCTAAACAGTCAGCCAGAATACCAGCCCGGCAGCGGCCATCAGAACCAGCAGGGCCATCAGGGGATGGGCCAGCTTTATGCTCCACCCTTCCGGCACATGCGCACGCTTCTTCTTTCCAGTCAGCATGGGGAATATCAGATTGTCGCCCTTGACGAACAGATAGAAGCCCACCGCCACCACATGCAGCCAGACCAGCACCAGAATGACGTTGAAGATCGTCCCGTGCAGGCCGGTGATCCCGGTCGAGGTCTCTTCGCTGACCAAGAGCGCCAGGGGCCCGTGAAAGCGAAGCCCATCATTGGAAAACAAGCCGGTGACCGCCTGCAGCAGCAGCACAACGATCAGGCCCACCACCATCAACCCGCCGGCGGGATTGTGACCGGCAAACAAGGCCTTGTTGGCACCCGCCAGGCTGCGCAAATAGGCCAGGACCGTGCGGGGCGGATGCAGGAAGTCGCGGAAGCGCGCGGTGGTGGAGCCGATCACCCCCCACACCAGGCGGAAAATCAGCAAGGCCAGCAGCGTCAGGCCGGACCACAGATGCACCCGCATATAGCCCTGGTCGGCGCTGACCCACGACACCAGCATGAGGATCACGATGGCCCAGTGAAACAGCCGCACGGGCGCGTCCCACACCTGGACATGCTCCGGCTTTTTGGGGTCAGCGGACATCGTCGCCCCCGTAAACGGCAATGCCGCGCTGGCGCAGAGCCGCCATAGCAGCCGGCGGTACCGTACTGCCGGTGACCGTGACGGAGCGCAAGGATTTGAGCGTTGCCAGCGCCTGCAGGGTCGCGGCGGCGACTTTGGTGTTTGCCAGGCGCAGCACCTCGAGCCGGGACAGAGCCGCCAGCACCGGCGCGGCGCCATCCGTGATGGCGGTGCCGGATAGATCGGCGCGCAGGATGCGATCCTTCAGCGGCAGAAATTCCCCGAGCTGCGCGTCTCCGAAAGTGCTGCCGGCCAGCGACGCATTCATCTCCAGATCGGCGGAATCGCGCGAAATGTATTCCAGCATGCCGGGAAACCGCGCCTGCAATTGCCGCACGGTATCCGCCAGCGGCGCGCGCTGACGATCCACCTGCGCCGGGTCACTCTGCGGGATTTCGATCTCCACCACCGGCTTGGGCGCATTGGCGATTCCACGCACCGGAATTTCTCCCGATGCGCCCGCCGCGATCCACAGCCGGATCACCGTGATGTCGTCCTGGGTCAATGGCGGCTTGCCGCTGGGCGGCATCGCCTGTTCGTCGCTTTCCGGCAGGGTGATGCGGCGGAACAGCTCGCTGTCCTCTACCCTGCCCGGCGCGATCACCGCGCCATGCTTGCCGCCGCGCATCAGGAACGCGAAACTGTCCAAGCGCAACTGCCCACGGTCCATCCTGTCGCCATGGCAGCCGTTGCAGCGCGCCTCGAACAGCGGTGCCACACGCGCAGTATAAAAAGAGCCTGGCGCGGCCTGTGGCACATCCGCCAGGCCCAGCACGTCCAGCACCTGGTGCCGGAAGGCGGGACGAAATGTCATGGCCGTGGCGATGCCCACCGTCGTCACAGCGAGCACGCAGGCAAAATACAACAGGGCAGACCGCGGCCGTTTACTCACGCATCACCGCTTCACGCCAAGACTTCGGAAACGATGCGGGCCGGCTTCACGCCGGTCAGTTTCTGGTCCAGCCCCTGATAGGGATAGTTGAGTTTCTTGTGATCGAATCCCAGCAAATACAGCATGGTGGCATGCAGATCGCGCACCTCGACCGGATTGCGCACGATTTCATAGCCCATCTCGTCGGTCTCGCCATGGGTCAGCCCGGCCTTCACCCCGCCGCCCGCCATCCAGATGGTGAAGCAGGAAGGATGGTGATCGCGGCCGATAAACGCCATTTCCTGACCGCCGCGATTTTCCCACATCGGGGTGCGGCCGAATTCACCACCCCATACCACCAGCGTATCTTCCAGCAGCCCGCGCTGTTTCAGATCGGCCAGCAACGCGGCGGTGGGCTGGTCGGTTTCGCGCGCCCGTCCCACCAGGCCCACATTCAATCCCTCGTCGGTCGGCGTGCCATGGGAATCCCAGCCCCAGTGATAGAGCTGGATGAAGCGCACGCCGCGCTCCGCCAGCCGCCGCGCCACCAGGCAATTGTTGGCATAGCTGGTCTTGCCCGGCTGGGCGCCATAACGCTCCAGCACCTTTTGCGGCTCGCGGCGGATATCCATCGCCTCGCTGGCTTCGAGCTGCATGCGGAAGGCCATTTCGTACTGCGCAATGCGGGCCACGGTTTCGGGATTGCCATACTCGCGATGGGTCTGGCGGTTGATCTGTTCCACCGCATCCAGCACCTGTCGGCGCTCGGCGCGGCTGACGCCCTTGGGATTGTCGAGATACAGAACCGGCTCGCCCGCCGAGCGGCACTGCACGCCCTGATAGACGCTGGGCAGATAGCCCGATCCCCACAGCGGCTTGCCGGCGTTGGCGGTGATGCCGCCCGACGAAATCAGCACGATGAAGCCCGGCAGGTTCTGGTTTTCTGATCCCAGCCCATACGTCACCCAGGAACCCAGCGAAGCATGACCGGTGCGCGGGTCGCCGGTATGCACCAGGAGCTGCGCGGGGGCATGGTTGAACTGGTCGGTGCGCATCGACTTGATGAAGCACAGATCGTCGATGGATTTTTCCAGGTGCGGCAGACGGTCGGTAATCCAGGCACCGCTTTGACCCGCCTGATGGAACGGAAACATCGGCCCCAGCAGCTTGGGAATGCCCGAGATAAAGGCGAAGCGTTTGCCCTTCAGGAATGCTTCCGGCGCCGGCTTGCCGTGGAACCGCGCCAGCATCGGCTTGTGATCGAACAGTTCAAGCTGGCTGGGGGCGCCGCCCATATGCAGATAGATCACCCGCTTGACCTTCGCCTTGATCTGGGGCGGCAGGACCGACAGCGGCGTGGAGGGATTGCGCGCCAGATCCAGTGTGTGACCGGGGGCCGCCATGGTGTCATTCATATACAGGGCGCCCAACCCGCCCATGCCCCAGCCCAGGAACTGGCGGCGGGTTTGCGCCTGCATCTGCGCGAATCGGGTGGGTGTTTTGATGCTTTCGCTCATGGCCTCACCGTGTCAGCGCGGCGTCGAGGTTGAGCAGGGCGCTGGCCACCGCCGTCATCCCGGATGCCCGATAAAGCTTGTGCAAGACTTCTTTCTCGGTCGCCGAAAGATCGCGCGACAGCACGGCGCGGGCGCCGAAATCCAGTTGCGCCGGAATGTCCTTGCCGCCCTCCCGGCCCATGCGCGCCGCCAGGGCTTGCGCGGCCTGCTGGTAGACCGGGTCGTTCAGCGTCACCAGCGCCTGCAGCGGGGTGTTGGTCGGAAGGCGGCGCGGCGCGCTGAGCTGGCGATCCGCTGCGTCGAAAGTGAGAAAGCTGGGATAGATCGCCGTGCGCTTTATATAGGTATAGACGGCGCGGCGGTAACGGTCGGGCCCGGCGGCATCCACCCAGCGATCCGGATTGTTGGCCACCACGTTCCACACATCCTTGGGCTGGGCCGGCATCACGGGCGGGCCGCCCATGGCGGGATTGAGCAAGCCGCTGGCCTGCAAGGCCTGATCGCGGACCATTTCGGCAGTGAGACGCTGCTGCGGACCGCGTGCCAGCAGACGATTGCGCGGGTCCCGGCTTTGCAAGGCGCGTGAGGTCGCCGCATTCTGGCGATAGGTGGCGCTGGTCACAAGTTCGCGCAGCAGCTTCTTGCTGTCCCATTTGAGATCGTTCTGGAAGTGCAGCGCCAGCCAGTCCAGCAATGCCGGATGGCTGGGCATTTCCCCGGCGCTGCCGAAATCCTCAAGCGTTTCGACAATCCCGGTGCCGAACAGCGCCTCCCAATAGCGGTTCACCGTCGCCCGCGCCGTCAGCGGCTGCTGCGGCTTGAAAAACCATTGCGCCGCGGTCAGGCGGTTGCGCGGCGCCTTGGCATCCAGCGCGGGAAACACCGCCGGCGTGTCAGGCATCAGCGCGGGGCCGACCTGGGTGAGGAAGCTGCCGCGTTCGAAAGCGTGCATCGGGCGCTTCTCATAACTCGCCTGTTCCACCATCACCGGCAGCGGCACGCTGGGAATGGCACGCAGGTCCCGCTCCAGTCGTTCAAGCTGCGCGATGGCATCCTCGGTCTCTGCCGCTTCAGCCAGACGGGTCCAGCGCGCATCGCCGGTCGCCAGCAAACGCACGCGCGGCGGCGGCGAGGCTTCCGCATTGATCGGCTCGTTCTGCGTCAGTTGCAGCCGCAGCCGGGCGCCCGGCGCCAGTTGCAATGGCGCAGCCGGAACCGCCACCACCCAGCGGGTGCGGAACAGGCCCGGATTGGCCATCACGCCGCTGAACTCGGCCAGCCGCGCGGCAGCCTGCCCTTTTGGCGCGGCGCCATCGCTGTTGCGGATCAACCGCCCCATATCGCCTTCCAGATTTTCCACCGCGTCCGGCGCCAGCAGGCTGAAGGCCACCTTCTCCTCCTTGCCGTCCGGCCGGGCGATCCAGGCATCAATCCGGTTGGTGACAAAGCCTTTCTCGGGGACATGGCGCGCCTTGGCCAGATCGGCCGGCGGCACCTCGATTCGCAGCGCCGTCATGGTCATGGGTTTGGTGGATGCGGTCAGTTCAAATACCGAATTGGTCGGCACCGTGCCGGTCTTGATCGCGATACCGTCTTGCAGGCGCAAACCGGCTTCCGGCTTCTGCTTCCTGGCCAGCGCCAACCGCTCCCGCAAGCCCTTTTGCCCGCCGGCCTTGCCCTGTTTTTCCAGCAGCGCCAGCGCGCGCTCGATGGCGAGCGCTTCGCTGACAGAGCCTTGCGTAATGGGCAGCGGCGTCCAGCTGCTGGCATCGGCGGCGGCGCGGCTGGCGCTCACCAGCCTGCCCCGCAAGCCGTCGATCTGCCGCCCTATGCGTTCGGCCTCGCCACGCTTCGACTTGTCCTTGGCGATCGCCAGCACGGGCCAGTCTTCCGCCAGCGAGCGGTCGAAGGCGATGTCGGCGTCGCGCGTGGTGTTGAAGAAGGCGAGGAACTTATAATACTCGCTGTTGCGGATCGGGTCGTAGGGATGGGAGTGGCACTGCACGCAATTGAAACTGACGCCGCTCAGCACCGAGAAGGTGGTTGAGGCCCGGTCCATCACCGCCGCCAGGCGGAATTCCTCATTGTCGGTTCCGCCTTCGTCATTGGCCGGGGTCTGGCGGTGGAAGGCGGTGGCGATGCGGTCTTCCAGCGTCGCATTGGGCAGCAGATCGCCCGCCAGCTGCTTGATCACGAAACGGTCATAGGGAAGATTCTTGTTCAGCGCCTCGATCACCCAGTCGCGATAGACCCAGGCGCCGGGACGGGCGCGGTCTTTTTCAAAGCCCTTGGTATCGCCGTAGCGCGCCAGGTCCAGCCACAGCGAGGCCCAGCGTTCGCCATAGCGCGGCGAGGCAAGCAACCGGTCGACCTGCTTTTCATAGGCATTGGCTGATGTGTCGGCCAGAAATGCGGCCAGCTCTTGCGGCGTGGGCGGCAGTCCGGTCAGATCCAAAGAGACCCGGCGCAGCAGTGCGGATTTCGATGCTTCGGGCGAAGGCTTCAGCTTTTCCTGTTCCAGCCGGGCAAGGACAAAGCGGTCCAGCGGTTGGCGCACCCAGGACGCCTGGCGGACTTGCGGCAAGCTTTGTGTCTTGGGCGGCACGAAGGCCCAGTAATTCTCCCAGGTGGCGCCTTCCTTGATCCACTGGCGCAGCAGCGCGATTTTTTCCGGCGACAGCGGCGCGGCATGCAGCGGCATGCGGGTTTCGGGATTGCCGCTCGTCACCCGCGCCATCAATTCGGAACCGCGCGGATTGCCGGGAATGACGGTCGGACGGCCCGACTTGCCGGTGCCCAACGCCTGCTCGCGATAGGAGAAGGAAACGCCGCCGGCTTGCTTCACACCGCCATGACAGGCGATGCAATTGCCGTTGAGGATGGGGCGAATGTCGCGGTTGAAGTCGATTTGCGCAGCCGCGCTGTGCGAAGGGCCGCCCTGCCAGACAACCGCGCCGGCAACGGCCATGGTCGCCGCAAAAACAGCAAGCACGATCAGCAATGTTCTGTTCGGCTTCAGCATCCCGGCCTGTCTTGATGTCCGGTTTTGCCGGTCACGTCTTTTCTTGTGGCACGCGAAATCGTCCGCCTGAACCTAACAAAGCGATGTTGCATTGTCTCGGTTTGGGTGCGGTTCTCCGGCAAGCCATCTCGCAGCTGCGAAAATGCGAGGCGCCGTTCGTGCGCCCGCCTTGCTCTTATAAGGGCTGGGGAAGTGCCGGGGTTCCAGGGGGGGCAACCATGGGCTCCCACCTGCGCCTGGGCCTGCAAGACAAGCTTTATTCGGCGGCGGCGGGCCTGCCCAAAGTCCATTTCCCGCCGGACTGCCGGCTTTCCAGGATGTGGCGCGTCATGGACAGCGCCAGTTCGTTCTCGCCCATGAACACGCGGCCGATCCGGTCGCGCTCAAGGAAATCGGTTTCTTCATCCGTATGGCTGCGCGCCACCGTCTCGATATGGGGGTTCAGCTTGCGCGCGATGTCGACCATCTGCCGCGTCTTGAATGGGTCGGGCGTGGCGGCGACCAGCATCCGGGCGCGGGCAATATGGGCCTGGATCAGCACGCTGGGCTCCGACGCGTTGCCCGATACCGCCGCCAGTCCCCGCCGACGCAGGGATTCCACCACTTCGCGATTTTCTTCCGCGATCACCACCGGAATGTCCTGCGCGATCAGCGCGTCGCAGATTCGCTGGCCGACGCGGCCATATCCCACCAGCACGACATGGCCCGTCAGCCGCTTTTCATCCACGGACGTCGGCAGGCCGGCGAGAGGATCGCCGCCCTTGCGGAAGGCCTGCGCCAGCCGGGAGTTGGAGCGAATCCATGTCCCCGCCGGACCGATCATCCGGAACAGGAACGGGTTCAGCGCGATCGAAAGCAACGCGCCCGCCAGGATCAGGTTCTGGCCCTCGGTGGTGAACACGCCCAGATGGATGCCCAGGGTCGCGAGAATGAAGGAAAACTCGCCGATCTGGGCCAGGCTGGCTGACACCATCAGCGCCGTGTTCAAGGGATAGCCGAAGCCGATCACGATGGCGAACGCCGCCAGCGATTTTCCCACCAGGATGATCGACAGGACCGCCAGCACCTTCCAGGGCTGCTCCACCAGGATCATGGGATCGAACATCATGCCGACCGCCAGGAAGAACAGGACCGCAAAGGCTTCGCGCAAGGGCAGCGACTCGGTCGCGGCGCGGTGGCTGAGATCGGATTCGGCGATCACCACGCCGGCGAAGAAGGCGCCCAGCGCAAACGACACGCCGAACAGTTCGGAGGAGCCATAGGCAATGCCGACAGCGCCGGCGATGACCGACAGCGTGAACAGTTCACGCGAACCGGTCTGCGCCACCTGGCTGAGCAGCCAGGGCAGCACGCGCCGGCCGACGATCAGCATGACCGCCACGAACAGCGCGACCTTGCCCAGGGTCAGCCCCAGGTTTTTCGCCAAAGCGCCAAGGTCGGTGAGGCCTCCCGCCGCGCCCGACGATCCCACCAGCGTGGCGGCCAGCGGCGGCAGCAGCACCAGCGCCAGGATCATCGCCAGGTCTTCGACCACCAGCCAGCCGACAGCGATGCGGCCATTGGTGGTGTCGATGGCGTTGCGCTCTTCCAATGCCCTCAGAAGCACCACGGTGCTGGCGACCGACAGCGCGATGCCCAACACGATGCCATGGCCAATCGGCCAGCCCCAGAGCAGCGCGACCCCGGTGCCCAGCGCCGTCGCGGCAGCGATCTGGGCGATTGCCCCAGGCAAGGCGATACGCCTCACCTGCCACAGATCGTCGATGGAAAAATGCATGCCGACACCGAACATCAGCAGCATCACGCCGATTTCGGCGAGCTGCTGTGCGAGGCCGACATCGGCAACAAAGCCGGGAGTCCAGGGACCGATCAGAATGCCGGCCAGCAGATAGCCCACTAGGGGCGGCAGTTTCAGGCGGGATGCCACGACGCCCAGTATCAGGGCCAGGCCGAGGCCCACTGCAATGGTTGCAATCAGAGGTACGGCATGCGGCATGCGTCAGACAATTCCCGTCAGATGTTAAAGTGTGGCTAGGACGAATTCCAAAGACAGAGCGCAGTCATGGTGTGACTTTCCTCAATACAAATCCGGACAAGCGCCAGTATTCGGCACTTGGCGATTGTGAACCGGACGGTCTACGGTATCGTTTGTAGCGCCTATCGATCACGCTGGGCGATAAGCGGAGCACGTAAGGGAAACACTTACGTCCTAAACGCCTGGCATTCCCGAAATGCCCGCCCAAATGCGGAAGAAAATCTTGTCGTTATCGAGGTATTGGGAAGAGAGTTCCAAGGCACTTGTCCCGGACACTGGCGGGCAAGCCATTCGTATCGTGCGGATGGCGCTGTTTTTCCTGGTTTATGTGGGGCTCGATGCCATCAGCTATATCGAGCCGATAACGCCTTTCGCCATCACGCCCTGGAATCCGACGCTGGGACTGTGCGTGGCTGTAACCGCGCTTTACGGCCCCGGTGCGCTGATCCTGATCCTGGTTGCACCGCTCCTGGCCGATGCGGTGAATCGCGGCTTCCCCTTGACGCCACTTTATAGTGTCTGGGTCGGCGTCCTGGTTGCCGCGCAAACCGGTCTTGTCACCTTCGGCGCCCGCACCCTGATGCGCGCCTGGGCCCGCGGGATATTCGAGGCGGAAGAAATCCGGATTCTCATCACGGCCCTGCCCAGCGCCTTGCTGATCGCCAGCCTGCATGTCGGCAGCCTGGTAGGGCTCGGCCTGCTCCCGGGCAGCCAGTTTCTGGAAAGCATCGGCCATCTGTGGGTCGGCGATATCATCGGTGTCCTGATCGTGACGCCCCTCTGTTTTCTCCTGCTCAGGCCGGGACAGCGCAAGGCGATAGAATTCACGCGCGTGACGGAAACGGTGCTCCAGGTCGTCGCGGTGCTTGCGACCCTGTGGCTGATCTTCGGCCTGCATCAGGATCATGCGAACGAGTATTTCTATCTTCTCTTCCTGCCGATGATCTGGATCGTGCTGCGTTACGGCGCGCGCGGCGCGATCGTGATGAACGTATTCGTCCAGGGCGCCATGCTGTTGGCCCTGCTGCAACTGCATGCCGCCGTGGAAAGCATCGTGCTGTTCCAGGCGATGCTGGCGGTTTTCGCCCTGTCCGGCCTGACGCTTGGCTGGACGGTGGACCAGCGCAAGGCGGCGACGCGCAATCTGCGCGCCCGCGACGAAAAGCTGGCCGCAAGCCTGACCACGGCGGCAACCAGCGAACTGGCCGGCACCCTGGCGCATGAACTCAGCCATCCGATCGGGGCGATATCCAATTACGTAGCCGCGCTCAACCATGTCACCCGCGACAACCCACCCGATGCCCGGGCCCAGTCCATCCTGGCCAAGCTGAATCAGGAAGTGAAACGCGCCACCGATACATTACATCACCTGCGCGATTTCTTTCGCACCGGTTCCCTGGTCCTGCAGGAAACCGACCTGGCCGATCTGGTGCGCGAATCCACCTCGCTGTTTGTGAGCCGCCTGACAGGCCGCGCCGTGGCGCCACAGATATCCCTGCAAGCCGGCCCCACCCTGGTCCTGGCAGACCGCATCCAGATCCACGCCGTCATTCACAACCTGCTGATCAATGCGTTCGACGCGCTGCAGCCGGTTCCCCTTGCCCAGCAGGAACTGCGCATCGGCGTGCACCGCACGGGCGGGTTCGCGGTGCTGACGGTGGAAGATTCCGGCCCCGGCGTGGCCCAGGATATCCGGGAGAATATCTTCGAGGGATTGACCACCACCAAGAAAGATGGGCTTGGACTTGGCCTTTCCATCTGCCGGTCCATTGTTCGCGCCCATGGCGGAACCATCGAATTGCAGGGCTCAAAGCTCGGCGGCGCCAGCTTCGTGGTCATGCTTCCACTGATCCAACGGGGTAACGGCTAATGTCAGCCAGGAGAACAATCGGAATTGTCGACGATGACGATGCCTTGCGGGATTCGCTGGGGCTGCTCCTGCGCTTCCGCGACTATGACGTCGTCGAATTCAACAGCGGTGAAGCCTTGCTTGCGGCTTCCCCGTCTCCCCCGATCGACTGCCTGATCCTGGATCTGCGCATGCGCAACATGAACGGGTTGGACGTGCTGGATGCCTGCCGGACGAAGGGCCTCCTGATGCCCATCATCGTGGTGTCGGCCTTCGGGGATGTTGCGTCCACCAAGCGCGCCCTCAAGTCGGGCGCCTTCGATTTTCTCGAAAAGCCCATCCATGAGGAACAGATGCTGCGGGTCATCGAAGAGGCGCTGGCCCAGTTCGACCAGGCCAAGGCCCAGCATGCCGAGCAGTCGTCGCTGGAGGAACGGGTCCAGCGCCTGACGGGGCGGGAAAAGCAGATCCTGGATGCGGTGCTGCTGGGCCGGCACAATCGCGAGATCGCGGGTGAGCTGAACATCAGCGTGCGCACGGTGGAGGTTTACAAATCCCGGATGATGGAAAAGATGCAGGTGACCCGCCTCGCCGAACTGGTCCGCCTCTTCGCCCGGACCGAGCCGCGCTGAACTGCGTGATGAGGGAAACCCTTACGGGAAGCGCTGATTTACAGCCCGCGCCCTCGCATCGACCATGGTGCGATGGAGCCCCACATTCAAACCCCGCCACGCGCCGTGCTGCTGGCGACCGACCTCACCGCGCGCAGCGACCGCGCTTTGTCGCGCGCCCAGATGCTGGCCAAAGCCTGGCAATCCCGCCTGGTGGCGGTTAATGCCGTGACTCAATCGGACCGCATGTTCAGCCAGGTTCTGGACGCGCCTTTGCCGGCCGCCGCACCGGATAATTTGCAGGATGTGCGTCAGCGTATGCGGCGCGACGTGCTGCCGGGTAGCGGCGACAGCGCCATCGTGGTTGAGCGCGGAAAGCCGGTAGAGGTTATCTCGCGTACCGCCAAGACGCAGAAATGCGACCTGATCGTTACCGGCATCAGCCGCGACGAGACGCTGATGCGCATCGGCCTGCGGCGCACGATCGGCCAGCTGGTCCGGCGGCTGGGAGTGCCGCTGCTGACCGTTCGGGAGAATGCTGATGCCCCCTACCGCAATATCCTGGTAGGGCTGGACATGACGCAAGCCTCACGGCGCGCGCTGCAAACCGCCGCAGCGCTTTTTCCTGACCAGTCGATCAATGTGCTGCACGCCTATGAACCGCCGCTGCCCGGAAGCATGGTGGAGGATGCAGAACGCCGGGCCGAGGTCCGCGCCGCCGCCATGAAAGCGTGTGCTGAGTTCATCGCTTTCGGCATGGACCCGGACGGCGTGCAGCACCCCTTCAAGGTTTTTGCCGAGAGCGGGTGGCCGAGCGCCCTGATCCGCCGGCATGTCCTGGACCAGGGCATAGACCTGGTTGTGCTGGGCACCCATGACCGCAGTTCATTCTTCGACATCCTGTTCGGCAGCACGGCGATGGACGCGCTGGCATCCCTGCCCTGCGATGTCCTGATCGTGGGAAGACGCGGCGTGGCGACCAGAAAATTTGGCAAGGCAGCCTAACCGGGCACCAAAAAAACCCCACGGGATTTCTCCCGCGGGGTTTTTTATGCGATCAGACTATTAGTCGCGATAGGGATTGTTCGGGCGGCGGTCATACCGGTTCGGCGTGCCGTCGTTGTCCCGGTCGCGGTCGACGCGGTTCGGGATGCCGTCACGGTCGGTGTCGCGACGCCAGCCACGATAATTTTCCCAGTTGCGATAATTATTGCGATAGTTCGCGCGATACCAGGCGTGCTGGCGCTGATCGCGCCAGGCATGCCACCTGTTGCGATGGTCATAATAGCCGTCCGAAAAGGCGATGGAGACATCGCCCGCGCGGAACGCAAAGCCCGCCTGGGCCGAAGCCGGAGCGGTGGCAAACAGACCCGCACTGGTGATGGCAGTTGCGGCCAGCAAGATTTTCATAGATTTTTTCATAGATCCTCTCCCAAGGAACATTCGGCCCCCCCTTTCGGAGGTTCCAAGGCGAAATACCCTTCCGAGGAGGAAACTGCGAACCGGCCTAATTGTTCCATCGCAGAAACGTAACCGCTGGGAACAAGGGCATCCGGGCTGCGGACGGTGCCTGCCCGCTAGGGCAACATTCCCAGCCGCACTCCTTTTTCCTGAATCTCCAGGAACATGTTTTCCACCAGCGAGGCGGTGCTCTCCATCGCATCGACGCGCGCTGTCAGGTTGAAGGGATCACTGGGAGACAGGATCAGCCCATCCCTGCGCTCGATCAGGATCTTGCTTTGTATGAGCTTGTTTACGCGGCGCCGCACGGTTTCCAGGGGGATCCGGGTGGCGCGGGCGATCGCCGCCCTGCTGATCCCGCGCCGCATCCACCCGGGCTCAATATCCGAGGCGTAGCGCCTGCTGACGGCCGTGTCGTCCTCGATATGGGCGACATTCGCCCGGCCGATGGCCAGGGCTATCAGATAGTCCAGCGGGTCGAGCCGGGATGACGGAACGCCCTTCAGCATATCCGCGGTAAACGACAGAACCATGCGGACCGCGGCGCGCGATATGATCTTGATGTGCTCGGGCGGCATCCGGTCTCGCGGATGGGGGCTGCGCCACCTGGCGATGGTGATGAACTCCGCGCGCTCGGGCGCGCGCAGGATTTCATTCAGCCCCGTCATCGCCGCCTTTTTGTTGGGCGGATTCCAGTCAAAGAATGTGGCCACTTCCACAGTGCCTTGCGCATCCGGCCGGTAGGGAACCGTCACAGTCTCGAAAACATGCTTGCCGCCCGTGGTCAGGTCGACATTTCGCACCGTCCTGAAAATTGTGCCGTCCGCGATGCTGTCGGAACGCCGCAATCTTTCCTGCCTGTCGCTCTTGCTGACCAGCGCCATCCAGTCCACGCCAAGCAGCTAGGCCCGCATGATCCTGGGCAGGTCCGCGCCGAAATAGATAACCTTGCGGGTGGGATCAGACCCCACCGCGGCGCTCATGACGAGGGCGGCCAATTTCTTGAACCGGCTGGTGGGCAGGCTTCTCTGGTTGGGAAGCTGGTCGCCCTCCCATCCGGAAAGCCATATATCGACAAATTGCTGGCATCGCGGCGTCAGCTTCGCGGCAGCGATTGCGGCCTTCGTCAGTTGGGCATCATAGCCGGCGCCTGCCTGCTTCTTCCTGGCGCTACCGGACGTGGCGGAGCGGGACCGGCGCAAGGCAGATTTACCATTCTGAACATTCACGCCGGTGTCAGGCTGCTTACCCATTTTGAGTATCTGATCGTTTTTTGACGGTTTTGCACCTTCGTGAAGCCAAAAAGATTATCATAGCTTCCAGGGGCATAAAGGCATCTTTGGATGCCGCCGGACGGGAATAGCCAGCCGCGCATGTCAAAGGCGCAGCAAGACGCCAGAACGCGCGTGCTGGATATTTCCTCCAAACATGTCGAGTGATTATAAGAAGCAGAAACCACGAATGGATATCACCCATTACGTGACGCAGATCGTGACCGCCTATATCGGCAGCAACAAGATCGCGGCCGATCAACTTCCGGGTCTGATCGAAGCGGTTCATAACGCGCTGAGCCGGCATGTTTTAGGCGGCGGCCATTCTCACGGCCAGGCTCGCTCCGCATCCAGCATGCCAGGGCGTCCGGCCGTCCGAATCGCCAGCTCGGTTCAGCCCAACTACCTGGTATGCCTGGAGGATGGGAAGCGCATGAAGTCGCTCAAGCGACACCTGCGCGCCGCGCACGGGCTTTCACTGGACCAGTACGCTGAGCGATGGGGCTTGCCGGGGGACTATCCCATGGTCGCGCCCAAATATTCGGTGCTGCGCAGCCAGCTCGCAAGGGGCACGGGATTGGGCAGAAGCCAGCACAAGCGCCAGTCGCGCTGAGACTGGCATAGGGCCGCCGGCCTTGTGATCACCCGGTCGGCATGCGGAAGCGGAACATCCAGCCCGCATCATCGCAATTGTACATATAGCCATTCCACAATTTGGCGCCATGGACGACCGGCGAGTCCGACGGCAGTTGGAGCCGCTCGGTCATCTGGCCGGTGGTCGCGTCGTGCAGGAAGAAGGCATTCATGTCGGAGTCCGAGGCCCAGAAATGCGTCTTGGCATCGTTGGTCCAGCTCATGTCGTGCGGACGGCCGCCGGCGGTCTGGATCAGGTTCTGAACGACCCAGCTGCTCTTATCGATCACGAAGATCATCCGGGCGGGTGGCACGGCCACATAGAGCAGGTTGCCCTTGACCAGGATGCAATGCGCGCCGGTGCCGACGGGGCCCGCCTGGGCATCGTCGTCCTGTCGGCCGGCGCCCAGCCGTCCACTCGCCGCAGGCGTGCCGGCGACCGGCGGCGGCGGCTTGGGCGGCTCGGGATAGGCGGGTTTCAGATTTGTGCTGCGGGCCGGCGCATCCGTCACCACTTTATATATCTGGCCGGCGCCCGGCGTGGAGTATTTGGCTTTCAGCTTCCCGTTCTTGATGTCGCCCGCGATGATGAAGCGGTTATACGTCGAGCCGATCCAGAGCGTGTCGCCATCCGCGGCGATGCCGGAGGCCGCGCGAACGCCTTCACAGACAAATTCGCGGATCAGCTTGCCGTCCTGCGGATTGATCAGCGAGGCGTAGTTCTCCGCCCCCTGGTCGATGATCCACATGCCCTCGACGGTAACATCCAACCCGTTCGGCTTGCCGTGCGGGGTCTTGTAAATGACCTCGATGGCGCTGGAGGCGATGTTGCGGGTGCGAAGGCCCGAGAGGTTCGGAAGTGCAGCCGACGCCAGCTGCGGAAAGGCCGTCACCGCGGGCGCAGCAGCAGCCATGGCCAAAAGTCGCCGACGGTCGATCATGGTGTTCCTCTTCTTTTTGTGGCTGGGACAAACCGTACCCGATCGCGGCCGAAGTTAGGCGTCAGCCATTTGAGCGTCAACGAGCCCGCAGGCGCTGGATCCTCGTCGCGCCGTCAGGCTGCCCTCATGCGCACCGAAAAACTGCCGCACAAAGCGGAGCGGATGGCGGGACTGGCGCCATCTCGGACACAAAAAAAGGGTGCCGGCAACATTGCTGCCGGCACCTAGGCGTTCCCCCATAAAGAGGTCAGATATTGGTCCATCGGCGCCTGGCCGATAACAACGCAAGCGCAATATCGCCTTGGCCAGACGGCAAGAATGCCGGCCCTATCTGCCCAATGGTTAGGTCAGGGTCGCGATATAGTCCTCAACACCGCCTTCTGGAAAAGAGCTGCCATATCTCAAGGCGACCGGATCGGCCTGAGGCTTGACCGGTCTTGGTCCTAGCGCCTCTTCATAGATATCTGGACGATAGACCGAGGCAGCGGCGCGGACTTCGGGCCCTGTCACCGGCTCGCCCTGCGCGCGTTTTATCTGCGCATACAGCCAGCATGCGCGGCGCGGATCGGGATAATTCACTTCAGCATCACCCAAGGTGAGAAAGCTGGCATCGCGCCGGGTTTGCGTCCGGTTCACCTGCAACGTGCCATTGAGCGCATTCAGGACAGTCTTGGGAGCGACATTGAGATATTCCGGCCGCGACAGGATCTGGGCCAGATTGCCCCGGTTGGAAGGATCAGCACACCAATCCGCCGCCCCTTTATAGGCGCGCAAAAGCCTGGTCGCCACGCCGGTATTTTCCCGGATCAATCCCTCGCGCATCGCCAGAACCTTGTCCGGCGCGAAACGATTGAGTTCCGATCCGAATACCAGGATACAGCCCACGCCATTCTCGACCGCGCGGCTGTTCCAGGGCTCGCCGACGCAATAGCCCTCGATCACGCCGCCGGACAGGTTCTCCACCATGAAGGGCGGCGGCACGACAACGAACTGCACGCAATTGTCGATATCCACACCGCCGAGCTCAAGCCAGTGCCGGATCAGGATGGCATGGATCGAAAAGGGGAATACCACGCCAAAGCTCAGCGGCGGTGCGCCCATCTGCTTGCGCCGTTCGGTGATGATGCGCATGGCATTGGCCGATTCCACAGGCCCCTCGGGCGCATGGCCCAGGACATCCTCGATCAGCCGGTACAAGGAAGATGACACCGTGATGCAGTTGCCGTTGGCATTGAGCCCGAAAGGTACCGCCAGGGGCGCCTTGAGGTGACCGATGCCCAGGCTGGTGGCGATCGCCAGCGGGGCCAGCATGTGCGCCGCGTCGAATAGCTCGGAAGCCAGCTTGTCGCGGATATTGGCCCAGGACACTTCGCGCACCAGCTCGATCTTCAGGTCTTCGCGTTCGGCGAAGTCGCATTCCACCGCGGCGATTGCTATGGCCGCGTCGACCAGCGGGATAAAGCCTATGCGCAGGGTCTTCATCGGGGTGCGTTTCATTTGAACGCCTTTTCGTTTTTCAGAATGTCCGCGGCGATGTCGCTGATAGGGCGCTTTTCGTTCATGGCCGCCTTGCGCATCAGGGCATAGGCATCCGGCTCGCTCAGCGACCTGGCCGCCATCAAAACCCCCTTGGCGCGGTCGATCAGCTTGCGGTCGGACAGCGCGGCCCTGGCCGAGTCGAGCTCGTCCTGCAGCTCCGAGAACACCTGGAAGCGCTGCACGCACATTTCCAGTATGGGCTGGACACGCTCCTTCTTCAGGCCGTCCACGACATAGGCCGACACGCCCGCCAGCATCGCGTCCCGCATCGACGCGGCATCGCTCTTGTCCACGAACATGGCGACGGGGCGTTTGACCAGCCGGCTGACCTGGAACATCTGCTCCAGCACGTCGCGATTGGGGCTGCCCAGGTCGATCACGATGATCTCGGGATCGATGGCGGCGATCTGCGCCAGGAGGTTGTGTGTGGTGTTCAGCCAGCTGACATTGACGTGACCGGCTTCGCGCAGGCCTTCTTCGATGATCGCGGCACGTGCGTTATTCTCGTCGATGATCAGTATTCGCGCCTGATCAATCATGCAACTCGCGACACCCCCTGCGCGGTCCGACTGTAGCAAATCCGCCCGCCATGACAATGGAGCGTGTTTCCCGGTTGTGGCCGCGTGTCCGTTCACGCCGCCTTGGCGTGCCGTTCGTAGAGGAATTGCATGACCAGCTTGCGGCATCGCACATACTCCGCCGTCTCCACCATGGCGAGACGGTTGCGGGGGCGGTCCAGCCCGACCTCGCAGACTTCGCCAATGGTCGCCGATGGCCCGTTCGTCATCATCACGATCCGGTCCGAAAGCAGCACCGCCTCGTCCACGTCATGCGTGATCATGATCGCGGTGTTGCGCGTCTTCTGGTGGATTTCCATTACCGTATCCTGCAGATGCGCCCGGGTCAGGGCATCCAGCGCCCCGAACGGCTCGTCCAGCAGCAGGATCTTGGGCTGCATCGCCAGGGCACGCGCAATGCCGACCCGCTGGCGCATGCCGCCCGACAGCTCGCCCGGGCGTTTTTCCAGCGCATGATCCATCTGGACCAGCGCCAGATTGTGCCGCGTCCAGTCATCGCGCTCGCGGGCCGACTTGGTCTTGCCGAACACCTTGTCCACCGCCAGGCGCACATTGGCATAGGCCGACAGCCAGGGCAGCAGGCTGTGGTTCTGGAACACCACGGCGCGGTCCGGGCCCGGCTCGTCCACCACGCCGCCATCCAGCAGCACCGCGCCGGTGGTGGGTTTTGTCAGCCCCGCCACGATGTTGAGCAAGGTCGACTTGCCGCAACCCGAATGGCCGATGATGGAAACATACTCGCCCTTCTGGATGCTGAGGGAGACATCCGACAGAGCGGGGAAACGTCCGCTGCCGGTGTCGAAGATCATGCCGACCTGTTCGATGGTGAGATAGCCTTGCATAAGTTTGCCTTTCTCAGATCGGGCGGCCGGCGATCAGCCGTCCGATGAAGCCAATGAGACGGTCGAGCAGGAAACCGATGATGCCGACATATATCAGCGCCAGGATGATCTCGCTCAGCAGCGAACTGTTCCAGCCGTCCCAAATGAAGAAGCCGATGCCGACGCCGCCCACCAGCATTTCCGCCGCCACGATGGCCAGCCAGGACAGGCCAACCCCGATGCGCAGGCCCGTGAACATGTAGGGCACGCTGGCCGGCAGCATGATCTTGGTGAAATACTCGAAGCCGTTCAGCCGCAGCACCCGCGCGATGTTGCGGTAATCCTCCGGTATCTGGCGCACGCCGACTGCCGTGTTGAGAATGACCGGCCAGATTGCGGTGATGAAGATCACGAAAATCGCCGACGGGTTGGATTCCTGGAAAGCGGCAAGCGAGATGGGCAGCCAGGCCAGCGGCGGCACGGTACGCAGCACCTGGAAGATCGGATCCAGCCCGCGATAGGCAAAGCTGCTTTGCCCGATCAGAACGCCCAGCGCGATGCCGGCGATGGCCGCCATGCTGAAGCCGACCGCGACCCGCTTCAGGCTGGCAAGTATCTGCCAGAACAGCCCGACATCGGTGCCGCCATTGTCGAAGAACGGATCGACAATCAGCGGCCATGTGTCCGTCAGCACCTTGCTGGGCGGCGGCAGAGACGCGCCCTCCTGGCCGCACAGCATCTGCCAGAGCAGAAGCAGGAATCCCACCATCAGCAGCGGCGGCACCGTCACCGAGGCGAAATGCTGCAACCGTTCCATCAGGCGCAAGGAAGCCAGTGTCGGCAGCATTCGCCTTTTCACCGGCATCTCGCCGAGCGTACCCGTCATTGTCACGTTATCCTCCCGCCCCGACGCGCTTGATCTTCAGGCTCGCCAGATAGGCCTTGGGATTGGCGGGGTCGAAGGTCTTGCCGTCGAAGAACTTTTCCACCCCGCGCGAAGTGGATTTGGGAATCTCGGCATCGCGCACGCCGACCGCCTTGGCGGCATCGCGCCAGATGTCTTCGCGGTTCACCGCCTTGATCAGCGCATTGGTGTCGGTGTCGGCCGGCAGGTAGCCCCAGCGGATATCCTCGGTGAGGAACCAGCTTTCATGGCTCTGGAAAGGATAGGAGGCGAAGTTGTTCCAGAACTTCATCAGGTACTGGAAATTCTCGACCTTCTTGCCATTGCCGTAATCCACCGCGCCGGAGGTGCGGCCGATAATGTCTTCCACCGGCACCTTGAAATATTCGCGGCGGGCGACGATTTCGCACATCTCGCGCCGGTTCTGCGGATTGTCGCACCAGCGCTGGGCCTCGATCACCGCCGCCGTCAGCGCCATGGCCGCCTTGGGGTTCTTGTTCACCCAGTCCGCCCGCACGCCAAGGCTCTTTTCCGGATGATCGTGCCACAGCTCACCGGTCGTCAGCGCCGTATAGCCGATGCCCTGGTTGACCAGTTGCGCGTTCCACGGCTCGCCGACACAGAAGGCTTCCATGGTCTTGACCTTCATGTTGGCCACCATCTGCGGCGGCGGCACCACGATGGTGGACACATCCTTGTCGGGATCGATGCCGCCGGCGGCCAGCCAGTAGCGCATCCACACATCATGGGTGCCGCCCGGGAAGGTCATGGCGACCTTCGGATCGTTGCCATTCTGGCGCATCTTGGCGAAGGCGGCCTTCATCTTGGATGAATCCAGGCCGACGCCCATGCTCTGATAGTGCTTGGCAACCGAGATGGCCTGGCCGTTGGTGTTGAGCCGCGCCAGGATGTTCATCGGCAGCTTGGTCTTGGTGATCTTGCCGGCCGTCATCAGATACGGCATCGGGGTGAGGATATGCGCGCCGTCAATGCCGCCGCGCGAGCCACCCAGCTCGAGGTTGTCGCGGGTGGTGCCCCAGGATGCCTGCTTGGCCAGCTTGACGTCCGGCAAGCCATGCTTGGCGAACATCCCTTTTTCCTTGGCGATGATCAGGGGCGATGAATCGGTCAGCGCAATGAAGCCGAGCGTCACCGTCTTGGTTTCGGGAGCACCGCTGGCCTGCGCCCAGGCGCCGCCGGGCACCGCCGCGCGCGCGGCGGTCAGAATGGCGGCGCTGCCCACGCCCTTGAGAAGAGTGCGGCGGGTGGAATTGAATTTGCTGGTCATGATTGTCTTTTCCGATCCTGTGAGGGGTTTCAGTATCTGTAGCCAAGCTGAAGCCAGAAGACGGACTTGCTGGGAAACCCGCCGAACGGTACGCCCGCTCCGTCATAGGCGGCGTACTTCGCCAGCAGCGACACATTGTTATCGACTGCCAGCTCGCCGCTCACATTCCATTCGCTGCCGATGCCGGAATGGAGCGTGTCGCTGTTATAGTCGTGATAGCTGACGATGCCGGTGAGGCTTTTCATCTCGAGGAAGTCGGCGGGCAGCGTGTAGCTGGCGCGGACATAGAGGTCCTTCAGCCCGTTAGTGGGCGTCACCAGGAACATGTCGGCCCAGCCGTTGAAGGCATGCAGCGTGGCCAGCGGCGTGGCGAAGCCGATGGTGCCGTTGCCTTCCAGGACCTCGTAACCGACAAGCCCGGTCAGGCCGGCATAGCTGACGCTGGCCTCACCCAGCCAATAGTTGAGCGAGAAGGCCACCGGATTGTTGGCGTAATTGGTCTGGCGCGCGAACTCGCCCGTCAGCTTGCCGCTGACCTCTTCATTGATCGGGAAGGTGTAGTCCGCCCGGCCGCCATAGGTGGCGGTATCGAGACGGGCAACGGCGAGCTGCTGCGCCGCCGCGGTAGCATAGGACGGCGGCCCGAAATCGAGCAGGAAGGCATAGGCTTCCAGCCTGAAACCATCGAAGCCGGTATAGACGGCATCCATCACATGGCTGTCGCTCTTGAGGTAATTGGCCTGTCCCGTGGCAGCGGGGCCGGTGGTCGACGGCACCGGAATATTGGGGCCGCCGACCCGGTTCACCCGGTGCAGAAAGGCGTAGGTGAATGTCAGATCTTCCACCGACGTATTCACCGCCGAGATCGCGTCATAGGTCTGCTCGTGCTGGCGCCAGCCGACATTGCCGACAAAGCGCTGGTTGCCGATCAGCAGACGCTGGCGGCCCAGCGTGACCTTGGTGTCGAAGTCGGATGCATAAGTGAGCTGCAGCCGGTTCAGCGCCGTCATGCCCGGGTCCAGAACAACCGGATAGCCGGTCTTGCCGTTGCGGGTGCTGTTGTAGGTCGCACCGCCGACCGTCCAGACCTGGTCGAAATCGAACCCGACCTGCAGGCTGTTCCAGTAGCCGGTTTCGTAACCCAGGCGCGCGCGAACGGTGCCGGCATCGGCTTCCAGCACCCGGCTGGCATCGTCCACACTTTCAAACCGGGCCCTGACATCGATGACCGCCCGGCCCTGGGCGATGATGGCCGACAGCGGCAATTCGGCATGGGCCGCACCGGAACACAGCATCGCCGCGGTCCCCACCGCCAGCGCCGCGCCCTGCTTGGAAAAGTAACGCATTCAAATCCCCCTTCTTTCAGCCCATGGCTGAGGTCAAAAAAGAAAAGGCGCCTGGCCAGCGATTCCTCGCTGATCAGACGCCTTTGTCCGTATGGGCCATCAGGCCCGTATCTAAATTCCGTGGATCGCCATTGACCCGGCGAAAGCGCAAACCGGCCTTCGATGACCAAGTGTTTGCCGAACTATTTTTGCATTGCAACAGCCCATTGTTATTAAAAGAGGATTTCTGGGTGCATTGCACAAACGATAAGCGCACTGGTCAGAGAAGCGGCAGCATTTGATCGCAAAGCGCGCAGGCACGAAGCGCTAGTAGAAGCCGACAAGCTTGAGTCCGGCGACGATCAACACCAGCCCCAGCGCTTTCAACACGCTAGGCGCACTGAGTCTGCCGGTACCCAGTGTCGTGCCGATCACCGCGCCTGCCATCACCGCGCCAAGATAGACGGGAAGTTCGGATGGCAGCGCGCGCACGGAGGAAAGATTGCCCAGCAGGCCTGCCAAGGACACGAACCAGATGAACAGGGCCGCCACGCCGGACGCGATCCGAACCTGCGCCCACCCCAGGATCAGCAGCAGCGGCGACAGGAAAATGCCGCCGCCCGTGCCCGTGAGGCCGGACAGAAGTCCGATGGCGGCGCCGCAAGCCATGGCCGGAAGGATCGGCGGATCGCGCACCTCGGGAGCCGCCGGAAACAGCCTGGGAAACAGAAAGCGCGCCGCGGCGATGAAAAGAATGACGCCTACGACGGGGCGATAGATGTGCGCCGGAAGAACAATCGCACCGCCGATAAAGCCCAGGGGGATCGCGCCGATCAGGAACGGCCACAGCACGCGCCAGCGAAACAGTCCGGCGCGCCAGAACCGCCAGACCGTGAAGCTGGAGACAAAGATGTTCAGGACGAGCGCTGTGGGGCGCATGACGTCCGGCGCGACGCCGGCCAGGCCCATCAGCGCGAGATAGCCCGAAGCCCCCGCATGTCCCACCGTGGTGTACAAGGCGGCGACAAGAAACATGCAGCCCGCCAGCAGCATGTCCGATACCGTCATGCGCTTTCCAGCCGCAGGACATCGACCAGTGCGCCTTCAGCCAGCGCAGGCGCACCGGGCGGAAGGCGGATCAACGCATTGGCGGCGGCAAATATCGCTATCAGCGAAGAGTCCTGGTCCTCGAAGGCGTTCACCGTCAGCACACCCTCATCATTGGCACCCAGGCGGGCGCGCAAGTAATGCTCGCGCGGCCCGTTGCCCGGCAGGGCACGGGAAAGACGGGCGCGCGATGCGGCGACGCAGATTTGCGGATCGCGGCCCAGCATTGCTTCCATCAGAGGGCGCAGGAATAGATGGGCACACACCAGCGCCGAGGCCGGATTGCCCGGAAGGCCCAGCACCAATCCCTGCGGCGTGGCGCCGAACCAGGTGGGCTTTCCCGGGCGCACCGCGATCTTCTCCACCGCCAATTCCAGCCCCAGCCGCATCAGCGCCGGCCGCGCGTGATCGTGGTCACCGACCGAGGCGCCGCCAATAACCACCAGAAGATCGTTGTCCTGAAGTCCCTTTTCGGCGGCGCGGGCGATGGCGCCGGCATCATCCTGCTCCACCGCCAGCCGCTGCGCGATGCCGCCCCAGGACTGGACAAGCCCAGCGATGCCGTAAGTCGCGGAATCATAGATCTGATAAGGCCCGGGTGTTTGCCCGGGCGCGGCCAGTTCATCGCCGCTGCTGAGGATCGCCATGCGGGGCCGGCGCATTACCGCAAGATCGGCAGCACCCGTCGCCGCCGCCAGCGAAAGTGCCACGCCATCCAGCTTGCGGCCTGGCTGCAGCAAAACCTGTCCGGCGGTAAAATCGCCACCGCGCGGCCGGATGTTTTTTCCCGGCGGGATCGCTGGAACTTGCACGTCATCGCCCTCGCGGCGGACATCTTCCTGGATGACGACGGTATCGGCGCCATCCGGCACCGCCGCGCCGGTGGAAATGCGGATCACCGTTCCGGCCTGGCAAACCCCCTCAAAGCCGCGCCCGGCGGCGGACTCGCCGGCCAGGCGCAAAACACCCGGACTGTCGGCGCTGCGCAGGGCATAGCCGTCCATGGCGGAAACCGCGAAGGGCGGCTGGTCGCGGCGGGCCACAACAGGCTCGGCGAGAATGCGGTTCTGCGCCAAATCCAGTGGCGCGCGCTCCACTTCCAGCGGGCGCACGGCCGCCAGCATGGCGGCGCGCGCCTGCGCGACGCTCATCAAAGGCTGTTTTTTGTCACCGATGGCCACGTCATTCCCAACCGTATCTAACGCTTGCCGGACATCAAGCGTCACTCCTTTGGCGCGGGGTAATCTCCCGACGCGCCACCGCTTTTTTCCAGCAGTGCGATACCCTCAATCACCATGGCGCGGTCCATCGCCTTGAGCATGTCGTAAATGGTGAGACAGGCGACCGACACCGCGGTCAGGGCTTCCATTTCCACGCCGGTCTGACCCATGGTTCGGGCGCGCGACGTCACCACTAGCGCGCCGGCGGCTTCATCGGCGCTGATTTCCACGCTGACGCTGGAGAGGGCGATGGGGTGGCAGAGCGGGATCAGCTCGGAGGTACGCTTGGCCGCCATGATGCCCGCGATCTCGGCGGCGGCGCGAATGCTGCCTTTCTTGGCGTCGCCCGCCAATGCCGCTTTCAAGGTTGGCGCCGACATCCGCACCCGCCCGCGTGCCAGCGCCTCGCGCGCCGTCGCCGGCTTGCCGCCGACATCCACCATGCGCGCCTGGCCCGATGAATCCAGATGGGTGAGGTCCTTGGTCATGTTTCGGTGAAGCGGGCGATCAGCTCCGCCAGGTTGCAGGGGCGATGGCGGCTGTCGAGCTGCCAGCGGATCACACGGTCCCAGCCATCCTTGCAGGCGCCGTTCGAGCCGGGCAGCGCTAAGATCAGCGTGCCCCTGGCAAGACCGGCGCAGGCACGGCTTTGCATGGTGGAAAGTCCCACGGTCTGGAAACTGGTCATATGCCAGACCGTCTCGAATCCTTCGATCGCTTTGTCGAACAAGGGCCGCACGGCTTCGGGCGTCACATCGCGCCCGGTAAGCCCGGTGCCGCCGGTGGACACGACCACATCCACGCCGGGATCGGCGATCCAGTTTTTGATCTGCGCCTGGATTTGCGCCACGTCGTCCTTGACCATGGCGCGCGCCGCCAACACATGCCCGTCGCGGGTGACGCGGTCGGCCAGCAGCTTGCCCGATGTGTCGCTTTCCTCGTCGCGGGTGTCCGACACCGTCAGCACCGCGACGCGCAGGGCGCGAAACGCCAGACTCATGTCCATCCTGCCGCCACCCGGCGGCTGCAAAGCCTCGCTCACGCCATTCCCTTTTCTGCTTGCGCCCGCCGCACATGATCGTCAGGGCGCGGCTCGATCCATCGCCCACCCTCAACTCCGGTTTCCTTTTTCCACAAGGGGGCGTCGGTCTTCAGATAGTCCATCAGCACCCGGACCGCGTCGAAAGCGTTGGCGCGGTGGGTGGAGAGCGCCGCCACCAGCACGATGGCTTCGCCTGGAAGGATGGCGCCCACCCGGTGCACCACCAGCATGTCGGGGCAGTCGAAGCGGGCGCTCACCTCATCGGCAAGCCGTGCAATCTCTTTTTCGCTGAAGCCTGGATAATGATCGATGCGCAATTCGCGCACCTCCACGCCATCGGTGGCGGCCCGGCAGGTGCCGACAAAACTGACCAGCGCCCCGGCATCGTTGCGCCCCGCCGCAAAGGCGGAGACTTCCGCCTGCGGATCGAAGGACTGCTGCACGATGCGGACCTGCATTTCAGCCCCCGCTCATCGGCGGCAGGAAGGCGATCTCGTCTCCATCGGCGATGATCGCGGCTAGGTCGTGCGCCACGGTTTGGTTGAGGATCAGCCGGGTGGGAGTTGCGTCCATCGCCCGGCCCAGCAAGGGCTGCTGGCGCGCCACCCAAGTCTTCAGGTCGGACAGGGTGCGCACATCACCGGGAAGCGCAACTTCGCCCAGGCTTGCGGGTGCGACGTCACCAAACTTCCCCAGAAAGACCAGACGGACCATCAGCCCCCCGTCATCGACATATGGCGGGGCAAGGCCGGGGCGGCGCCGCGCACCGGCAACTGGAAATCATGCGCCTTGGGCTTGGCGGCCAGCGCCGTGCTGATCGCGGCATGCAGCGGCGCGTCATCGGCGCTGTCGCGTAGGGGCCCCCGCAAATCTACCGCGCCGGACTGCCCTAAGCACATGAACAGCGTGCCGGTGCAGGTGACGCGCATGCGCCGGCAGTTTTCGCAGAAATTGTTGGTCATCGGGGTGATGAAGCCCAGCCTGCCCCCGGTTTCGGCCACCCGCACATAGCGCGCCGGACCGCCGGTGCGTTCGGGAATGTCGCTCAACGTCCAGCGCGATTCCAGCTCGTGGCGCACCTCAGCCAGCGACAGGAACTGGTCGGTGCGGTCTTCGTCCACCACGCCCAGCGGCATGGTTTCGATCAGCGTGATGTCCATGCCGCCGTCATGCGCCCACTGAACAAGTCGCGGAATTTCGGTTGCATTGTCGCGCTTCAGCGCCACGGTGTTGATCTTGACCCTTATGCCGGCATCCTGCGCCGCGGAAATGCCGTCCAGCACCTGGTGCAGGCTGTCATCCCGCGCGATGCGGGCAAAGGTGGCGCGGTCCAGACTGTCGAGCGAGACATTGATGCGCCGAATACCGGCCCCCGCCAGGCCCTTGGCGGCTTCGCGCAAACGCACGCCATTGGTGGTCATGGTGAGCTCGTCCAGTGCGCCGCTTTCCAGATGGCGCGACAGGTTGCCGACCAGGCCCAGGATGCCCCGCCGCATCAGCGGCTCACCGCCGGTCAGGCGCAAATGCCGGACGCCACGCCGCACAAAGGCGCCGCAAAGCCGATCGATCTCTTCGAGGCTGAGCAGGTCCGCCTTGGGCAGGAACTCCATCCGCTCGCTCATGCAATAGGTGCAGCGCAGATTGCAGCGATCGGTGACCGAGACGCGCAGATAATCCACCGTCCGGCCGAACGGATCTGTCAGGACGCTGCTGGATATTGCCGGAGACATGCCTCACCATAGGCCAATCGCGGCGGCAAAAAAAGCTGCGACAGGAAGCGTTATTCCCATCTGAACCTAACGTGCGGCATAATTTCGCCATGGCGCTGACCATCCTGCTGATCGACACCGATGAGGAGCGCGCGCGGGCGCTGGGCGAGAAACTGTCCGAATCCGGCTTTGCGCGCGTCGTGCGCGCCAAAGGTTCCGACATGGCCGCCGCCGTGGAGCGCGACCGGCCGGACCTGGTGATTATCGACATGGCCCTGCCCGACCGCGATGCACTGGAGGATATCCGCAGCGTATCGTCCGCCAGTCCGGTGGTGATGTTCGCCGGCACCGACGATCCCGGCTTTGCCCAGGAAGCCATCGCGGCGGGCGTCTGTTCCTACAATCTTTCCGGCGTGGCCTTGCAGGATGTGCGGCCCATCATGGCGTCGGCCATCGCGCTGTTCCAGCGCTACCGGCATGTCGAAACCGAGCTCGCCGCGGCCAAGGCGCTGCTGGATGAGCGCCGGCTGATTGAGCGGGCCAAGGCGATTCTGATGAAAAACCGCAAGATGACGGAACCCGAAGCCTATCGCTGGCTGCAGAAGAAGGCGATGAACGAAAGCCGCAAGCTGGCCGACATCGTGGCGGAGTTCGTGCAGCAGGACGAAGCCGCAAAACGGGAGACGGGCCCATGAGCGAGGTGGTGGCACTGAAAAGACCGCGCGTCGGCACCAAATTGCGCATCGGCTTCCTGCGGCTGACCGATTCCGCGCCCGCCATCGTGGCGCAGGAATTCGGCTATTTCGCCGAAGAGGGCGTGGACGCCGAACTGCTGGAAGAACCCTCCTGGGCCAATATCGCCGACAAGCTGGCTTACGGTTTTCTGGACGCGGCGGTGATCGTGCCGCCGCTGGCCTTTGCGGTCGAGCTGGGCCTTCGCGGCGTCAGCCAGAAACTGATCATCCCCTGCAATCTCAGCCTGGGGGGAAACACCATTACCCTGTCACGCGATCTGGCGGATGAGGTGCGCAAGGTCGCCGCCGGCGAGGGCATTTCCAAACAGCGCGCGCTGGCCGCCTGCCTGAAAGGGCGCGCGGAACCACTGCCGCTGGGCATCGTGCATGCCTATTCCACGCACAATCTGCTGCTGCGCTATTGGCTGGCGACCGGAGGGCTGGAAGCGGGCCGCGATGTGCGCCTCAGCGTGGTGCCGCCCGCCCGCGCCGTGGAAGCCTTGCAGTCGGGACAGATCGCCGGTTTTTGCGCCGGCGCGCCCTGGGGCGAAATCGCGGCGCGTGCGGGCGCCGGCGTCACGCTGGCCACGTCCGATGAGATATGGCGCGCCGCGCCCGAAAAAGCCTTTGCCGTACGGGCGCGCTGGGCGGAAGAGCATCCCGAAAGCCTGAAGGGCGCAATCCGCGCCCTGGTCCGCGCCGCCCAGTTCTGCGACGCGCCGGAAAACGCCTCCTACACCGGCGCGCTGCTGTCGCGGCAGAAGTATCTGGGCGTGGACAGCCACGCCATCCTGTCCTCGCTGCCCGGCGGCGCGGTCACCCAGGACAATCTTTCCCGCTTCTGGCGCGGCGCCGCGACTTTCCCCTGGCGCAGCCACGCGCTGTGGTTCCTGCAGCAGATGGAACGCTGGGACCTGACCGGCCCGGTGGATCGCGAGGTTCTGGCGCAGCGGGTCTATCGCCCCGACCTGTACCGCGCGGCGCTGGCGCCCCTGGGGCTCAGCGTTCCCCTCACCGACGCAAAGCCCGAAGGCGCCCATGATGGCCCCTGGCAACTGGACGCCGCGCCCGGACCCATCGCCATGGGCCCCGACAACTTCTGCGATGGCGCGGTTTTTGATCCAGTCCGGGCCCCGGCTAACTTTTAGGCAGCCAAAGTGCACTGCACAAAATTTCATCGTTTGGCGCTCAGTTTGGGCACCAAACCTCGCGGATAGGGCGGGAATTTCCCGGATTTCCTGCATTTTGCGCCCGCAAAAAACTGGCCTGCATCTTGCGATTGGGTAAACGCCGGGCCTTGCGCCTGGCCGGGCCCTATCCAATGGCGGGTATGTTCCGAAAAGCCTCATCGATCACCGCGAGCCAATGGCGGCTTGCATGCGGCGCCCCTGCGCCCAGCGAGCCATGGAATGAAAAGCGCGTTCCTCAAAGCCGGTCATCTGCCCACCCTGATCGCCTGCTTCCTTTATTTCGATCTCAGCTTCATGGTCTGGGTCCTGCTGGGCCCGATGGCGGTACTGATCGCCCAGGACCTCAATCTCAATCCTGGCCAAAAGGGCCTGATGGTCGCGGTGCCGGTTCTGGCGGGTGCGGTTCTGCGCATCGTCAACGGCGTCCTGGTGGGACAAATCCTGCCGCGCCTGACCGGCCTCATCATGCAGATGATCGTTATTGCCGGCCTGCTCAGCGCCTGGATGATCGGTGTGCACAGTTTCGAGCAAGCACTCCTGCTGGGCCTTGTGCTGGGCGTGGCGGGCGCGTCCTTCGCCATCGCCCTGCCCATGGTCTCCTACTGGTACCCCCCTGAACATCAGGGCATGGCGCTTGGCCTGGCCGGCGCGGGCAATTCCGGTACCGTGCTGGCTGCGCTGTTCGTGCCGAGCGTCGCGATGATGGTGGGCTGGCAGAATGTGCTGGGCCTGGCGGCACTGCCGCTGATCCTGGTGTTTGCGCTATTCTTCTTCACCGCCAAGAACAGCCCGCAATGTCCGCCGCGCAAAAGCCTGGTGGACTATGCCCGCATCCTGAAGAGCCGTGATGCATGGCTGCTGATGTTCTTCTATGGCGTCAGCTTTGGCGGCTTTGTCGGCCTGTCCTCCTTCCTGCCGATCTATTTTCACGACAAGTTCGGCCTTAGCGCCGTTAATGCCGGCTATTTCACCGCGGCCTGCGTCTTTGCCGGCTCCTTTGCCCGCCCGCTGGGCGGCGCCTTGGCCGATCGCATCGGCGGCACGCGCTCCTTGTCCTTCATCTATCTGCTGGTCGCCGGCATCCTGTTCACCATCGCGCCCGGCAACCTGTCTGTGCTGACGACCCTGGCCTTGTTCATCGTCGGGATGTCGGCGCTGGGCATGGGCAATGGCGCGGTGTTCCAGCTGGTGCCCCAGCGCTTCAGCCGCGACGTCGGCCTGATGACCGGCTTTGTCGGCATGACCGGCGGTATCGGCGGCTTCTATCTCGCCGCCAGCCTTGGCTATGCCCAGCAATTCACCGGCAGTTACACGCTGGGCTTCTCGGTGTTTGCCGGCATGGCGCTGGTAGCCTTCGCCGGCATCCTGTCGGTCAGGCCGCGCTGGCGCCGCGAAGTCGGAGCACTTGTCGGCGCGCGGATCTAGGGGCTCAGCCATGAACATGATGACGGACCCCCGCGAGAATCTGGTGGTAATCGGCAACGGCATGGCCGGCATGCGCACGGTCGAGGAAATGCTGAAGCTGCCGGGCGGCAAGCGCTACCGGATCACGGTGTTCGGTGCCGAACCGCACGTCAACTACAACCGCATCATGCTGTCCAGTGTGCTGGCGGGCGACAAGAGCGTCGACGAGATCGTCATCAACAGCCGCGAATGGTACGCGGAAAACGGCATCACACTGATCACCGACGATGCGGTCAAAAAGATCGACCGCGAGGCGCGCACCGTGACTTCCGCCGCCGGGGTGACGGTGCCGTATGACAAGATCCTGCTGGCCACCGGATCACGCCCGCTGGCGCCGCCGATCCCCGGTCTGGGCCTGCCCGGCACCTGCGCCTTCCGCGACATCGCCGATGTCGACAAGATGCTGGCCGCGGCCAAGGCTCACAAGCGCGCTGTTGTAATCGGCGGCGGCTTGCTGGGCCTGGAAGCGGCCTGGGGCCTGAAGCAGCGCGGCATGTCCGTGGCGCTGGTGCATCTGATGCCCACTTTGATGGAGCGCCAGCTGGACGCCGCCGCGGGCCAGCTTTTGCAGCGCGACCTGGACCGGCGCGGCATCGCCTTTTTCACCGACGGCCAGACCGAGGAAATCACCGGCACCGAGCGCGTCGAGGGCGTGCAGCTCGCCGATGGCCGCTTCATTCCCGCCGACCTGGTGGTGCTGGCGATCGGCATCCGTCCCAACATTGATCTGGCCAAGGCCGCCGACCTGGACGTCAATCGCGGCATTGTCGTCACCGACGACATGCGCACCACCGATCCCGACATTTTCGCCGTGGGCGAATGTGTCGAACATCGCGGCTCGGTGTTCGGACTGGTCGCACCGATCTGGGACCAGGCCAAGGTCTGCGCCGCCCGCCTGACGGGCGATGAAAGCGCGCTGTTCACCAGCCGGGCCTTGTCCACCAGCCTCAAGATCACCGGCGTGGACGTCTTCTCCGCCGGCGCCCTGATGGCCGAAGGCGAAAGCGACGACGAGATCACCCTGCGCGACGACAATCGCGGCCTCTACAAGAAGATCGTGGTACGCGACGGCAAGCTGGTCGGCGCGGTACTGTATGGCGACGTCGCCGACGGCCAGTGGTATCTGGGCCTGATCCGGGACAAGACCGACATTTCGGACATCCGCGACAAGCTGGTGTTCGGCCGCGCCTTTGCCGAAAGCCTCGCCCCCGGCAAGACCGGACCCGACATCGCCGGCATGCCGGACGATGCGCAGGTCTGCGGCTGCAACGGCGTCTCCAAGGGCTCGATCGTCTGCGCCATCCGCGAAAAGAGCCTGTGCTCGCTGTCGCAGGTCCGTTCGCACACCAAGGCGTCGGCGTCCTGCGGCCAGTGCACCGGCCTGGTCGAAGCCATCCTGGCCGATACGTTGGGCGGCGCGGTGGAAAAGAAAGCTCCATCCATCTGCGATTGCGCCACCGCCGGCCATGACGAAGTGCGCCAGGCGATCCTCGCGCAGGGTCTCAAGACCATGGAGGAGGTACGCGCGGCCTTCCAGTGGAAGAAGGCGGAAGGCTGCCACAAGTGCCGTCCGGCGCTGAATTACTATCTGCTCTGCGCCTGGCCCGGCGAATATGTCGACGATTCCCGCTCGCGCTTCATCAATGAGCGCGTCCACGCCAACATCCAGAAGGACGGCACCTACAGCGTGGTGCCGCGCATGTGGGGCGGCGTCACCACGCCGTCGGAGCTGCACGCCATCGCCTCGGTCGCGGAAAAGTTCAACATCCCCACCGTCAAGGTGACGGGCGGCCAGCGCATCGACCTGCTCGGCGTGAAGAAGGAAGACCTGCCGGCCGTGTGGGGCGACCTGAACAAGGCGGGACTGGTATCCGGCCATGCCTATGCCAAGGGCCTGCGCACCGTGAAGACCTGCGTCGGCAGCGAGTGGTGCCGCTTCGGCACCCAGGATTCCACGGGCCTCGGCATCAAGCTGGAGAAATTGTGCTGGGGCTCCTGGACGCCGCACAAGGTCAAGTTCGCGGTATCAGGCTGCCCGCGCAATTGCGCCGAAGCCACCATCAAGGATATGGGCGTGGTCTGCGTTGAAGCCGGCTACGACATTCTGGTCGGCGGCAATGGCGGCATCGATGTGCGCGTCACCGATCCTTTGGTGCGGGTGGCCACCGAGGAAGAGGTTATGGAATATGCCGGCGCCTTCATGCAGGTCTATCGCGAGGAAGCCCATTACCTGGAACGCACCGCGCCCTGGATCGCCCGCGTCGGCATCGACTATGTGAAGAAGCGCCTGGTCGAGGACGCCGAGGGCCGCCGCGCGCTGAATGCCCGCTTTATCTATTCCCAGAAATTCGCCCAGGACGATCCCTGGGCCGAGCGCGCGGGCGGAATTGATGCCCATGAGTTCGCCAAGCTGCCGGAGCTGGCGGATGCTTGAGCCCCTTGTCTGGAAGAAAATCGGCCCCTTGGCCAACATCCCGGTGCGCGGGTCGCGCCGCCTGTGCTTCGGCTCCGGCGGCAAGCCGATCGCGGTATTCCGCACCGGTGAGGATCGTGTCTTCGCGCTGGTGGATGAGTGCCCCCACAAGCAGGGACCCCTGTCGGAAGGCATCGTTTCGGGCGACAGCGTCACCTGCCCGCTGCACAACTGGGTGATCGGCCTGGATACCGGCCTCGCCGCCGAGCCAGACGAAGGCCGCACCGAAACCATCCCGGTCAAGCTGGTGGATGGCGAGGTCTATGTCGGACTTCTTGTCGAACGCGCTCCTCTAGAACGCCCCCTGATTGACCGCCCCACCCCTGAACGGAAGTGCGGGTGACACGCACCACTTGCCCTTATTGTGGTGTCGGCTGCGGGGTCAAAGTCATTGATGGCGTCCCGCAGGGCGACAGCGCGCATCCCGCCAATTTCGGCCGGCTGTGCTCCAAGGGCGCGGCGCTGAAAGACACGCTGGACCTGCCCGACCGGCTGACCGTGCCGATGATGCATGGCCAGGAAGCAAGCTGGGACCAGGCGCTGGGTCATATCGCGGCGGAATTCTCGCGCATCCGCGCCGAACATGGGCCCGATGCCATCGCCTTCTATGTCTCGGGCCAGTTCCTGACCGAAGATTATTACGTCGCCAACAAGCTGATGAAGGGCTTTATCGGTTCGGGCAACATCGACACCAATTCGCGGCTGTGCATGTCCTCATCCGTGGCAGGCCATGTGCGGGCCTTTGGCGAAGATGTTGTTCCGGGCTGCTATGACGATCTGGAGGAAGCCGATCTGGTGATCCAGGTCGGCAGCAACATGGCCTGGTGCCATCCGGTCCTGTATCAGCGGCTGATGGCGGCCCGCGAAAAGCGCGGCACTAAGGTCATCACCATCGATCCGCGCCGCACCGCCACCGCCGAGACCGCCGACCTGCATCTGGCGCTGGCGCCCGGTGCCGATGTCGTGTTGTGGAGCGGGCTGCTGGTCTATCTCGCCAATCATGCCAGGCTGGACCGCGCCTGGATCGACCAGCATGTCAGCGGCCTGGACGAAACACTGGAGGCGGCGCACAGCGCTGCGCCGTCCATCGCCTTTGTCGCCGCCGCCGCCGATCTCAGCCCTGAGGATGTCCGCGCCTTCTACGAAATGTTCGCCGCCACCGAACGCGTGGTGACGCTTTATTCCCAGGGCGTGAACCAGTCCTCCAGCGGCACCGACAAGGTCAACGCCATCCTGAACTGCCACCTGGCAACGGCGCGCATCGGGCGTCCGGGCATGGGCCCCTTCTCGCTCACCGGCCAACCCAACGCCATGGGCGGCCGCGAAGTCGGAGGCCTCGCCAACCAGCTCGCCGCGCACATGGCGTTCACCCCTGCGGATATCGACCGTGTCGGTCGCTTCTGGCAGTCGCCGAAAATGGCGCCGGGGCCGGGCCTCAAGGCCGTCGATCTGTTCGATGCCGTGCTTGACGGCCGGGTCAAGGCGGTGTGGATCGCCGCCACCAATCCCGCCGCTTCCATGCCGCGCGCCGGCAGAGTGCGCGAGGCACTGGAAAAATGCCCGCTGGTGATCGTGGCCGATGCCTGGCCGACAGACACCACCGCACTCGCCCATATCGTGCTGCCCGCCGCGAGCTGGGCCGAGAAAGACGGCACCGTCACCAATTCCGAACGCTGCATCTCGCGCCAGCGCGCCTTCCGCGCCGCCCCCGGCCAGGCCCGGCCGGACTGGTGGATGTTCGCCGAAGTGGGCCGGCGCATGGGATGGGACCAGGCCTTCGCCTATCAGGCCCCAGTCGATGTCTTTCGCGAACATGCAGCCCTGTCGGCCTTTGAGAATAACGGTGCCCGGGTTTTCAACCTGGGCGGACTGGCGGATATCGGCGACGCTGAATTCGACGATCTCTCGCCGGTGCAATGGCCGGTGCCCAAACATGGCAGCGGCCCGACCGGCCCGCGCCTTTTCGCGCGCGGCGGCTTTTCCACCCCCGACAACCGCGCCCGCATGGTGCCGCTGCAATTGCCTGCTGATGCGCCCGTGTCGGACGATTCCCTCACCCTCAACACCGGGCGGATACGCGACCAATGGCACACCATGACCCGGACCGGGCGGGTGCCGCACCTGATGGCCCATATTTCCAGTCCCAGCATCGCGCTGAATCCGCGTGACGCCGCGGCGCGCGGCCTTGTCGACAAGGGTCTGGCACGGGTCGAGAGCGATCATGGCTCGGTGGTGATGCGGGCCTCGCTGGATGAAGGCGTGCGGCCCGGCGACGTTTTCGCGCCCATGCACTGGACGGACCAGTTCACCTCCTCCGGCCCGATTGACAGGCTGGTGCATGCCAAGACCGACCCGGTGTCGGGACAGCCCGATCTCAAGGGCACCCGGGTGCGCATCAATGCTGTCCACGAAGCCTGGCGCGGGCATCTGTTCCGCCTGACCGGCGGCGAGCCCGAGCTCAGCGAATCCCTGTGGTGGGCCAAGGCCCAGACCGCCACCGGCTTTGCCTTCGAACTGGCGGGGTGGAATCCGCTGGAGCGCGAAGTCCATTCCGAAGGCGTGCTGCGGCGCCTGCTGCGGATTCCGGCCGAGGCCGAGCTTGTCTCCTATTCCGATCCACGCAAGGCGATGTTCCGCTATGCCGGCATCCTGCACGGCGAGCTGGCGGCCTGCATTTTCTTTGGCCCTCCCGGCGCGGATTTTCCCGGTATCGAACAGGCAAAATTGCTGCTGGGCAAAACCATCACGCCGATGGAACGCATTTCCCTTCTGGCCGGCACCGGGGCGCGCGCGGGCGCGGCCCCCAAGATCGTCTGTTCCTGCTTCTCGGTCAGCCAGGAGCAGATCGCCGCCGCGATCCGCAGCGACGGACTGACCACCCCTGCCCAGATCGGCGCGCGGCTGAAAGCCGGAACCAATTGCGGCTCCTGCATTCCCGAATTGAAGAAGCTGCTGCGGGACGCACCCGTGCTGAACGCGGCGGAATAGATCATGGGCGCGCTGGACGGTTTGAGAATCCTGGTGCCGGAAAGTCGAGAACTCGACCTGTTCGCCGGCATGCTGGAGGCGCAAGGCGCGCGGGCCTTGCGCTGCCCGCTGGTCCAGATCGCCGACCTCGAAGATACAGCCCCCGCCGAAGAGTGGATCGGCCAGATGATCCGGGCGCCCTTCGACTATACCGTGCTGCTGACCGGGGAAGGGCTGCGCAAGCTGCTGGCGATCAGCGGGCCGCGCCAGCCGGAATTTCTCGACGCCCTGAAAGTCACGCAAACCGTCACGCGCGGCCCCAAGCCGGCGCGGGCGCTGCGCGAGATCGGCCTTGTGCCCTCCCTCAGCGCGGCGACGCCGACATCGCAAGGTGTTTTCGAGACCCTGGAAAAAGAAGAGCTGGAAGGATGCCATATCGGCGTACAGCTCTATCCCGGCGACGGGGCGCTGCCGCTGGTGGAAAAACTGCGTCAGCGCGGCGCAACCGTTCTGCCGGTCACGCCCTATCGCTACATGACCCAGACGGAATCCAGCCAGGTCGCACAGACCATTGGCGATCTGGCCGCCGGGAAGATCGACATGATCGCCTTTACCTCGACGCCGCAGATCGAACGCCTGTTCGCCGTGGCGCAGGAGTTCGGACTGGAAGCGGAGCTGGACAAAGGACTGGCGCGCGTCTCCATCGCCGCGATCGGTCCGGTGATGGAAAGCGCGCTGGCGGCGCGAGGCCTTTCCAGCGTGGTGCGGCCGGGCGCCAGCTTCCATCTCAAGCCCATGGTAAAAGCCATCTGCACCGCCTGGACGGTGCAGGCATGAAACCGACGGCTGTCATCCTTGCGGGCGGACGCTCCTCGCGCATGGGCGGCGGAGACAAATGCCTGCTGCCGGTGGATGGAAAGCCGCTGCTGGGGCACATCCTGAACATCGTAAGGCCCCAGACCAGCGACATCCTGATCAACACCAACAGCGATCCGACGCCCTTCCTGAAATTCGACCAGCCTGTCCTGCCGGATATCATCGCCGGCTTTCAGGGGCCGCTGGCGGGCCTTCTGACCGGCATGCAATGGTCGCGGCGGCGCCATCCACATGCTGTCCACATCCTCAGCGTGGCGAGTGACACACCCTTCCTGCCGCGCGACCTGGTGACAAAGCTGGCGCAGGCGCTTGTGGATGGGAATGCCGACATCGCAATCGCATCGTGCGAAGAAGGAACCCACCCCACCATCGGGCTGTGGCCGGTGGATCTGGCGGAACGGCTACTGGACGATCTCATGGAAACCGACACCAGGGGGATTCATGCCTGGCTGCGCGCCTTTCGCGTTTGCCATGCGCAATTCCCATCCCGCACCATGGCCAACCTGAATACACCGGACGACTTGCGGAAATTCGGACAGCACGCGGACATCCCGCCGGGCATCCAGCCCTCGCATCATCCTTCCTGACCGGAAATCCGGAAGGACTTGCTGACATCGGGCGCTTGCGCCAATGTCCCGCCCATGCGCCACATTTCCATCGTTGTCGCCCTGGACGAAAACCGTCATGCCCTGGGACCAGGCATGATGGAGCTTCTGGAAGGCATTGCGCAGCATGGCTCGATCCGCAAGGCCGGCAGCGAGATGGCGATGAGCTATCGCAAATGCTGGCTGCTGCTGAAAAACATGGAGCAGACATTCGGCAGGCCGGTCGTGGCCACCCTGACGGGCGGCAAGACCGGCGGCGGCGCAACCCTGACCCCGCTCGGCGTGGAAATACTCAAGCGCTATCGCAGCATCGAGAAGCTGGCGGCCCGTGCCGCTGCAAGTGATTTGAAAAAGCTGAAGAATCTCAGCCGGCGATCATAGTTTTCTGCGACCCCGACGGTCAGTCGTCTTCCAGCAGGATGCGAGCCGCCGCGCCGTCCAGGTCTTCATACTGCTTGCTGCGCAGCGCCCAAAGCAGCAGGGCGAGGGCCCCTAGGCCGACCAGCAAGGCCGATGCGATGATCAGCCCCATGCCGTTCATGGCGATCTGACGTCCGCCAGGCGCAGCGCATTGGCGACCACCAGCAGGGACGATCCGGCCATGGTGGCGGCGGCGATCAGCGGCGTCACATAGCCCATCGCAGCCATGGGAATCGCCGTCAGATTGTATGCCGCCGCCAGACCAAAGTTCAGCAGCACCAGCCGGCGGGCCCGGCGGGCGACATCCACAGCCTCCAGGATGGGAATGAGTTCGGCGCCGCGCAGCACCATGTCGGAGGCGCGCTGGCTGATATCGGTTGCGCTCCCCGGTGCTATCGAAACATGCGCCAGCGCCATGGCGGCGGCATCATTGATGCCATCACCCACCATGAGCACGCGGTCACCCTGTTCCCGCAGCACCTGAAGCCGGGTCGCCTTCTGCTGCGGCGTAACCCCCGCGAACCAGCTTGCAATGCCGACTTCTTCGGCCACGGCCCGGACATTGGCAGCATTGTCGCCCGAAAGTATTTCCACCTTCAGTCCACGGTCACATAGCGCGCGGACAAGAGCGGCGCTGTCGGGACGTATCCGGTCCTGAAGCTGGAATCCGATGGGCGCGTCCATGCCGCGCCGGTACCAGAGCTGATAGTCGCGCTCCAGCGCGCCGCACCAGCGCGCGTTGCCCAGCCGTTCAACGTCCTGGCCTGATCCGGCTTCCAGCCCGAAGCCCGCCACTTCGCGAACGTCGTCCGCGACAGGTCCATCACCGGCGGCCGAAGCGATGGCGCGCGCCAAAGGATGGCCGCTGGCCCGGGCGATGCTGGCCGCCCGCTGCAACACGCCGGGCGGAAGGGACTGCGCGTTCAGCAGGACCGGCATGCCTTCGGTCAGGGTTCCGGTCTTGTCGAAGATGACGGTGTCGATTTCCGCCAGCCGCTCCAGCGCATCACCGGACTTGACGAAAACACCCCGCCGGAAAAGCCGCCCGGTCGCGACAATCTGCACCGCGGGCACGGCCAGGCCCAACGCGCAGGGACAGGTGATGATGAGGACCGCAATGGCGTTGGTCACCGCCTGGGTCAGTGTCGCGCCGGCCAGCACCCATCCCAGCAGCGCAACAAGCGACAGGGAAAACACCACCGGGACGTACAGCCCCGCCGCCCGGTCCGCGAGGCGCACATAGGCGCTTCTGGTCTGCTGGCCCGCTTCCAGCAAACGCGCCAGATCGGCGACCAGCGAATTTTCCACCCCGGCGGTTGCGCGCAGGGTTATCGCCCTGCCCGTCACGATGGTGCCTGCCTGTATCGGCGCGTCGGCCTCGACGGCCTGGGGCAGGATTTCACCCGTCACCAGCGACAGGTCCAGTTCTGTCCCGTAATCCTCCGCCGTTCCGTTGACCGGAACGCGGTCGCCTGTCGCGACCAGCAGAAGATCACCGGGGACGACCTCTTGGGCCGCGACGGTTTCGATGTCGCCGGCGGCATTGCGCCGGCGCACCAGCGCGGACTGCAAGGTGAGCAAATGACGGGCCGCCCCTCTGGCGCGGTCGCGAAGGCGAAAATCAAGATAGCGCCCGATCAGCAGCAGGAAGACCAGCATGACGGCCGCGTCGAAATAGGTGTGCTGGCCATGGCTGGCGGCCTGGAAAATGCTCAGTCCCAGAGCCAGCAACACTGCCAGGCTGATCGGAACGTCCATGTTGGTGGTTCGGGCGGTGATCCCGCGCCAGGCGGAGCGGAAGAATGGCTGCCCCGCATAAAGGGATGCCGGCACCGCGACTGACGCAGTCAGCCAGAAGAAAAGCTGCCGCGTCGAAGCGCCCAGATCGGCGCCAAACCATATGCTGTCCGACAGACCCATGACGAACACCGTGGCAAAGCCGGATACCGCCAGGCAGCGCAGAAGAAACTGCCCTTCCGCCTCATCCTGATTCAGGGTTTCGGCCGCTTCGAATGGCTGTGCGTCATAGCCAATGTCCTTCAGGCGTTTCAGGATCTTTTCCGGCGTGAGTTCGCGGCCGGAAACCAGAAGCTTGCCGGTCGAAAGGTTGAGGCGCGCATTCTCAACGCCGGGAATTGCGCCCACGGCCTTTTCGATCTTGGCGATGCAGTTTGCGCAGCGCGCGCCCTTGACCAAAACCTCAAGCGTGAAGGACCCGTCGGCCGCCCGCCGCATATAGCGGGAGAGATCCAGCGCGGGGGGCTGCAGGGAAAGATTCACGGTACCCATAGACGCCTGCTCGCGCGAAACGGCGCCTTGGCCTGGTTGAAGACCGCAATATCCCAGTTGCCGGCCTGAACACCCGCCGTTTCCGCGGCATAGCGGCCCGGCTCCACCTCGCGAAACCGCAGGGAGTGATCGAGGTTTTCATCGGCGGGATGGCGCAGCAAACCGGCCAGTACCATCCCGGTCTGGGGGGTGCGGTCAGCGCCGGTGAGAGTGACGGTTGCGCGCACGGCGCCCGAAGGCAGGCGGGTGGCCGCGATGGAGGCCTGCCAGCCACGCCGCGCCTGCTCCGCCCGCCCTGCCAGGGTCTGATTGTATTGCACGCCCTGCAGGTAGGGGCGTTGTTCATCCTCGCCGCGAAAGGTACGGATGGCCAGGGTGATGAACACAATGTTGGTCACCAGGATCAGGCCGAAGAAGGCGGCCAGCCATGCCAGAACCCCGTATCCCGTCAGCTTGCGGCTCATCTTGCGACTCCCGGCACGAACACCGCGGCCGCCTCGCGGCGCTCCTCGCCCGTATCATCTTCCAGGATGAAATCCAGCCTGCGGCTGGCGGCAAGATGTTCCTGACCCACGGTCACCAGAATGCGCAAAGTGCGAACCCTGTCGGCCGGCACCCATAGCGAGGTTGAACGGTGCATCGGTCCGGCGCCGATCACCTCAACTTCGCGCGCCGCGATGCCGGTGATCGTCAGGCGCAGGTGACGGGCGCGGTCTGACCGGTTCATCAGCTTGACGGTGTAGCCATTGCGCACCGCGCCGTCCGCGAGCCTGACATAGTCGGGGTTGCGATCGCGCATGATGTCCAGATCCAGCGTATGGCGCGAACCGAATGTCAGCAGCATGATCGCCGATACCAAGACCAGCACCCCGCCATAGAGCATGGTCCGCGGCCGGAGCAGGCGGACCCGGGGCTTCTCGCCCGCAAGGCGGCGGCCGATATTGGCCTCGGTATCATAGGCGATCAGGCCACTGGGCAGATGCACCTTGGCCATCACATCGTCGCAGGCGTCGATGCACAGGCCGCAGTTGATGCATTCCAGCTGGGATCCGTCGCGAATATCGATGCCCATGGGACAGGCCGCCACGCACTGGTTGCAGTCGATGCAGGAGCCGCGACCCTCCCAGGGCTGCCCCTTCTTGTGCGCGCCCCGCGGTTCTCCGCGGTCGCGCCTGTAGGTCACCGACAGAGCCTCATTGTCTGTCATTGCAGCCTGGATGCGCGGCCAGGGACACATATAAGTGCAAACCTGCTCACGCATCAGCCCGCCCAGCGAGTAGGTCGTGAACGTCAGACCCGCGATGGCGATGTAATTGGCGGCACTGGCGGTGCCGGTGACCAGCTGATGAAACAGTGTCGGGGCGTCGTTGAAATAGAACACCCAGGCGCCCCCGGTCGCCACGGCAAATGCCAGCCAGATCACATGCTTGGAAACGCGCTTGGCGACCTTCCCGGCGGTCCAGGGAGCCGCGGCCAGCCGCATGCGGGCATTGCGGTCGCCTTCAATCTTGGTTTCGACCCAGATGAAAAGATCGGTCCATACCGTCTGGGGACAGGAAAACCCGCACCACAAGCGCCCGAACAGGGCGTTGATCAGGAAAAGCGAAACAGCCGACAGGATCAGCAGACCGGTGATGTAATAGACTTCCTGCGGCCAGATTTCGATAAAGAAGAAATAGAGGCGCTGGCGGGTCAGATCCACCAGCACGGCCTGGTCCGGCGACGTGGCGCCGCGGTCCCAGCGCAGCCAGGGCGTCAGATAATAGATGCTGAGCGTAAAGGCCATCATCGCCCACTTGAATGAGCGATAACGTCCTTCGACTTCCTTGGGATAGATCGGGACACGCGACTTGTAGAGCTTGCGGTTCGCGGCGCTGTTGGAGGCCTGTGCGTCCGAGCGCGCCACCCCTTCGGCCGCCTGCTCGCCATTCGCAATGTCGGGAATGTGCACCGTCATCCCCGCCGCTATTCTCCGCCGCCCAGATTGTGGACATAGACCGCCAGCGCCTTGATCTCCTGCGGCGAAAGCCGCGTATTCCAGGCCGGCATGACCCCGCCATGCCCACTCCAGATCTGGTCGCGGATGTTTTCCCGCCCCGGCCCATACAGCGTTTCATTGTCGGTCAGATTCGGTGCGCCCAGGCTGCGATTGCCCTTGGCGTCCGCGCCATGGCATGCCGCGCAATTGTCCGTGAACAGCGGGGCCGCGCGGGCAATCGCCTTCGGGTCCGCCTTGCGACCCGAAAGCTTGAGGACATAGTCGGTCAGATCTTCAACCTGGGCCTCCTTGATGATGCCATCACGCCCGAAAGCGGGCATCATGGATTGCCGTGTTCCGGCATGGGTCGAGCGCACGCCGACCGTGATCGTATGCTCGATATCCGCCAGCTTGCCGCCCCACAGCCAGACATCGTCATTGAGGTTGGGATAGCCTTTCGCACCCTGCCCGCCTGCGCCGTGACAGCCAACGCAATTGTCGCCGAAGGCGGCCTTGCCGGCGGCCATCGCGAACTGCAGCCTGTCCGGGTCTTGCTGGATGTCACTCAGCGACGCCTTGACCAGATCCTGCTCCTGCGCGAGCCGCGCTGATTTCAGCCTGGCGACATCGGACATCACTTCATCGCGCTGGGAATAGTTCAGCACACCCGGCGTATAGCCGTTCAGCGTCGGCCAGGCCGGATAGACAATCCAATAGCCTATCGCCCAGGCTATGCAGGCATAGAGGATGCCAAGCCACCAGCGCGGCAGCGGCGTGTTGAGCTCCTTGATTCCGTCCCAGTCGTGACCGGTGGTTTCGGTGCCGGACACATCATCGACTTCCTTTTTCGACATCAGACGTCCTCGTCCCGAAGCGGAATATGGGCCGCGCGCTGGAAGCGCTCGCGGTTCTTTGGCCAATAGGCATAAGCAAAGGCGGCCAGAAACATCAGGGAGAAATGGACGACGCTCCAGCTCTTTGCGAAGGCGATCACGTCCTCATAAGCCCAATGATACATCGTCTATCTCCGGTGTTCCGGCGCTTGCGCGCGGTACGTCTTGAAATCGACCAGCGTGCCCAGCATCTGCATATAGGCGATCAACGCATCGCCTTCGGTGATACGGCCGGGCTCGCCGTCGAAATCCCGGGCCTCAGCCTTGGCATAGCGCTTGCGAAAGTCGTCCTGGCCTTCGCTGTTGGGATCGGCCTGGGCCTCGAGATCGTCCTTGGCCTTGGCGATCTGCTCGTCGCTATAGGGAACACCGACCATGCGGTTGGCCGTGAGCATCTGGCCCACATCGCGATAATCGAGCGCCTTTGAGAACAGGAAGCGATAGGGCGGCATGATCGATTCGGGCACCACGGATCGCGGCTCGAACAGATGCGCGCGATGCCATTCGTCCGAATATTTTCCGCCTACCCGGGCCAGGTCCGGACCGGTGCGCCCCGATCCCCATTGGAAGGGATGGTCGTACATGCTTTCGGCGGCAAGGCTGTAATGGCCGTAGCGTTCAACCTCATCGCGCAATGTGCGCACTTGCTGGCTGTGGCAGGTATAGCAGCCTTCACGCACATAGATGTTCCGCCCCTTGAGCTCGAGCGGCGTATAGGGACGCATGCCGTCGATTTTCTCCACCGTCCCGTTGACCCAGAACAATGGCGCAATCTCGACGGCACCGCCGACCGCAATCACCAGGATGATGCCGACCAGCATCAGAAAGGAGTTTCTCTCCAGCCAACCGTGATTCATCACGCCGCCTCCCCAGCCATGGCAGGGGCAATCGCTGCCGGCGCCGGAACCCGTTCGCCGCTCCGTATGGTTTTCCAGATATTGAACACCATGAGAAGCGCACCACCGAGATAGAGCAATCCGCCGACCGCACGGATGATGTAGTAGGGATGCATCGCTTCCACGACCTCGACAAAGGCATATTCCAGGAAGCCGTAGTCGTTATAGGCGCGCCACATCAGGCCCTGCATGATTCCGGCGACCCACATGGACGTGATGTAAAGAACGATGCCGAGCGTGGAGATCCAGAAATGCCATTCCACAAGGGCGTTGGAATAGAGCTTCCTTTTCCACAGCCAGGGAACAAGGCAATAGATGGCCCCGAAGCTGACATAGCCGACCCAGCCCAGCGCGCCGGAATGAACGTGACCGATGGTCCAGTTGGTATAGTGAGACAGCGCATTGACCGCCTTGATCGACATGACCGGGCCTTCGAAAGTCGCCATGCCGTAGAAGGCAACCGAGACGACCAGCATGCGCAGCACCGGATCGGTGCGCAGCTTGTCCCAGGCGCCCGACAGCGTCATCAGCCCGTTGATCATCCCGCCCCAGCTGGGCATCCACAGAATGATCGAGAAGGTCATCCCCAGTGTCTGGGCCCATTCCGGCAGCGCGGTGTAGAGCAGATGGTGCGGACCTGCCCAGATGTAGATGAAGATCAGGCTCCAGAAGTGGATGATCGACAGCCGGTAGGAATAGACGGGTCGCTCCGCCCGCTTGGGAATGAAGTAGTACATGATCCCCAGGAAGCCGGCTGTCAGGAAGAAGCCGACCGCATTATGGCCGTACCACCATTGCGTCAGCGCATCCTGGACGCCTGAGAAGAGCGAATAGCTCTGGCTTTGCAGCAGCGATATTGGCATCGCCAGATTGTTGACGATGTGCAGCACCGCGATGGTGACGATGAAGGCGAGATAAAACCAGTTGGCCACATAGATGTGCGGCTCCTTGCGCTTGATGAGCGTACCCAGGAAGGTGACCAGATAGCCGACCCACACGATGGTCAGCCAGATATCCGCATACCATTCCGGCTCGGCATACTCGCGCGACTGGCTGATGCCCAGCAGATAGCCGGTGCCTGCCAGGACGATGAAGGTGTTGTAGCCCCACATCACGAACCAGGGCAGCGATCCGCCGAACAGGTGCGCGCGGCAGGTACGCTGCACGACATAGAATGACGTCGCGATCAGCACGTTGCCGCCAAAGGCAAAGATGACGGCCGAGGTATGCAGAGGCCGAAGCCGACCGAAGTTGGTCCATGCCTCGCCAGGCAGGTAGAACAGGGTGGGAAAGGAAAGTTGGAGCGCGATGATGACACCCACCAGCATGCCGGCAATGCCCCAGAACATGGCGGCGATAACGCCCGCCTTGACCACGCCATCGGCATAGGTCCGGCTTTCGTCCGCCGGTGTGCGGCCGGCATACATCCACATGTACCAGATGCCCGTCAGGGCCATGCAGGCCGCGAAAATCCACCCCTGCGCCACCATGGGCGCCTCCGGCGAGCGGGCTGCCTCGATCAACGCCGCGCACATTCCCAGAAAAAGTATCAGCGGGATAAAGAAATGGTCGAAACGCCAGGGCGTCTGCGCAGCGTCAGCCTGCATGAGAAGCTTCCTGGGACGCGGGCTTTTCAGTTTGCGCCTTGCGCGTAGCGATGCGGCTTTCCCGCGATAATTCACGGATGCCGTAGCACCATGCCGTCCATCCGCCCACGGCGGCAGGCATCTGTTTCTTGCTCATGAAACGCCCCTTTGCTGATTGTCTGTTGATGAATGAAATCGCCGGATCACGCCTTGATGTGGATCAAAAGCGCGGCCATGCCGCAGGTGACGGCAGGACACTGCAGATCGAACGGAAGGTCTGCGGGGATGCGGACATCAGCAGATATCCGGCAACGCAGACCGCTCCGACACCGGTTGCCAGCAGAGCCGCCGACTTCCAGCTATCCGGCTGACAGCACACCGCGCCCGCCGCGGCCCCGCGGCGGGCAATGAGCCAGGCGCCTATCGGCGACAGCGCGGCCAGAGCGGCAAGGCAGCACAGCATGGCTCAGAACCGCCAGCCCACGCCCGCCCCGACCAGCCAGGGATTAAGCCGCGCAGACGCCTGGACCGCACCGCCCGATGCGCGAATCCGTGTTCCCATGAAGACTTTCTTGACGTCCACATTCAGGAAGTAGGGCTTGTCCTTGATCGGAATATCCGCGCCGGCCTGCAGCGCCCAGCCGAAGCTGTTCTTGAATCCGATGTTGGGTAGCGCGCTTTTGGGACTGTAGAAGAACGTATAGTTCACCCCGGCACCGACATAGGGCCGTATCGGGCCTGTGGGATCGAAATGATACTGAACGGTGACCGTGGGCGGCAGCAGCCACACGTTCGAGACGGTGCCCGCAACCGTGTTGCGCACGGTGTGCTTGGTCACGGCGGCAATCGCCTCGACCGCGATATTGTCGGTTATGAAATAGGTAAGATCGGCTTCCGGGACAAAGGAGTCGCTTGCGCTGGTCTGGCCGCCAATATTCGCGCCGGAGATGCTGATATTTGCCGACGCGACCGGTAGTACGCCCACCCCGCGCAGGCGAACCTGAAAATGGCCGGCAGTTGATTGTGCTTCATCCGCAAGCGCCGAGCCTCCCGTTAATGCCAGCAACGCCGCGAAGCCGATAAGTCTCATGTCATGACCCCTTTGATACGGACCATGCTTCTCACGGTCGCCCGCCGCGGAATTTGATCTGACTCAAATGTCCTGCTGGACGCCAATTTGCCGCAGTTGCGCCAGATCAAGCCGAGGCTTGCGGCGCCTCTTCAGTGCCAAGGGTTATATGCCTGAATCAGAAATCCCGGTCGCGAAACGGACCGTGAAGGGTCGAGGCGCGGACCAGATAGGCGGTGGACCAGCCGATCATGATGAAGCCGTTGATCCCCTCCAGCGCGGTCAGCAGCCGCCAGGACGGATCGAATGCCAGTTCGCCATACCCTATGGTCGAGAACATGGCCGTGGAAAGATAGAGCGAGTCAGCGAAATTCTGCGTCGCCCCGAGCAAGTCGTAGGCGAAGGCCCAGCTCCAGACCTCGACGGTCAGAAGCGCCAGGATGCCCATCACGATGGCCGTCATGACGACCGTGCGGCCGACAATATGGTTGTGCAGACCCAGGCGGCGGGAGAGGAAAGGCATGGCGGTCGCGATCGCGATAAGGCCAACGGCGTGAATCATCACCGACAGTGCAACCAGACCAGATCCTGCAACAAGATTTTGCAACATCGCGGCATTCTATGCCGAATCGGGCGCACATGCTTTGCGCCACATCAACAATTCACCAACTGCGAACCCGGCCCACATCGACATGGACAAAGTCGGACCTGGGATAATATCCGACGCCGCCGCCCTTCTGGGCGAGCGCTGCGGCATGAAGGTCTTTCAAGGACCGTCCGGCGATGCGGATATCGACCGCCATGCCCCGCATGTGGAGGCTCTTGGTCGCAACGCCGGAATTCTCGCGCTCCCCGCGCAACATCGCATTGGTCCCGGGAGAACGATAACCCGATATCACGCTCACCGGCTGGCTGGTTTCCAGCCGCCCCCGCAGGGTTGACAGCAGGTCCAGAAGCTCGGGCGCAATGGGGTGGGACTCCCCGGACCGGAAGTCTCGCAGCACATGGCTTACAGCGGCCAGCGCATCCGGCAGATAGCGCCCTTCGACCCAATAATCGACCTTGAGCTTTTCACCGGTATGGATGTTGTCGAACAGGAGCGTGCGCGCCCCGACATTGGCGAAGCTTGGCCGTGACGTCAGCAGCGACAGGCCAGCCGCTGCCAGAAAATTTCGACGTCCGATAATGTGCATGTCCGTATCCTTTCGCCGGCGTGTGGTCTCTATCCGTCAATCCCGCCCTAGCCGCGCAAACATCCCACGCCATTGCCGGCGACCTTGAACGGCTTCGCACGCAGTGTCGCGATCAGCCGCTCGTCCCGGCCATACACGTCTTGATAAACCTGCAAGCTGTTGTCCGTACCCGGTGCGACGGTCCAGTACAGGAAATAGATCGGAAGACGCTTTGGCAAGGCTACGGTGCGGGTCTCACCCGTTCCAACCAGGGCCGCGACCTTGTCCAAGGTGCCAGGGGTGGCCGCCAGCGCATAGGAAGCCAGCGGCAGAATCTGCTCAACCCTGACGCAGCCATGGCTCAGATGCCGGTCCTCGCGTGCAAATGCGGTTTTTGTCGGCGTATCGTGAAGGTAGACGTCGAAGGGGTTCGGCAGCTCAAGCTTGATCTGTCCAAGCGGATTGCGCGGACCGGGCCGCTGGCGGATCCGATAGGGGAACGAGCCGGGCTTTACCGCGCGCCAGTTGATGCTGAGGCCGTGCGGATCGCCTGCCGGTCCATTGAGCAGCACCATGTCATGCTTTTGCAGATAGGTGCGGCTGATCTTCAGCTTGGGCAAGATTTCCTTGACCGCTATGGAATGGGGCACCGTCCATGCCGGATTGACCGTGATCCCGGCGCCCTCCGCGCGCAGCATGGGCGAGCGATTGTCACGGCTGCCGACGACCACCCGCGAAGTCAGCACCAGCTTCCCGCCCAGCCACATCTGCAAATCCGCCGCAGCCGTGTTGACCATGATGCGATCGGGCTCGAGATACGCCGGCAACCACCGCCAGCGTTCCATGTTGGCAACTATCTGATCTGTGGGCGCCATGGCCAGCGCCACTTTCAGCCTGGCATATTCCGGATGCTTGGGCACAAGCGTGGCCAGCATACGCCCCAGCTCTCCCTGCAGCAGGGCTTCCTGAAGCAGCAGCGGCGCGTCGAGGGTGCGGACAGGCAGCCCCATGTCACGGTCGACGCCGCGCAATTCGGTACGCCCCACCGAAAGGTCGCTCATGTACCGCAACAGCGCGCTGCTGAGCGCAACGTCATCGGCTGTCTGACTCCAGCTGCGTGCGAACACGCCATAGCGATCCGAGTCCATGCCCTCGCTGGAAGCGGCGGCCAGAACCGCCTGCGCCACCCTGGCATTCGCCCGGGCGGCGTCAGACCCGTACCAGGCCAGAACGTTGTTGCGCAGTTCGTAGAAGCGGCGGGTCGCGCCGTCATCATTTTCCGTGGCAACACTGTTCCGGATCTGGGTAGCGATGCTTGTCGGCTGCCCAGCCGAGGCCTGGGGCAGCAAGAGCAAGGCCGCAACGATTAAAGGGCGCCAGAACATCCGTCACAATCCAAAAGGATGCGCCCTTGGTGCGGGCTTAGGGCGTGATACCAAGGGCGCGCAAGGCCGATAAGCAGCCTCTCCGGGACACAATAGCGGCAGAGCGAGCGCACGCCTTGATCTGGCGCAATGTCGCCGCTTGATCTGTCGCAAAGCGCTTTCCTTCGCCCTGCTCTAGCCTGGGCGAAGGAGAACAGAATTTGAAACACGCCGTCATCTTCGCGCACCCCTGCGCCCGAAGTTTCACCGCTTCGGTGGCGGCGGCTTATGCGCAAGCCGCGACATCCCTGGGCCACACCGTGATTCAGCGGGACCTGTACCGCCTGGGCTTTGACCCCTGCCTCAGGGAAGGCGAACGGGCCGGGCCGGGCCATTTTCATCCGGGCGAGGATGTGCGGGCTGAACGCGAGATCATCGGAAGCTGCGATGTCTTCGCCCTGATCTATCCGCTATGGCTCAACGCGCCGCCCGCAATGCTCAAAGGGTATCTGGACCGGGTGTTCGGTTTTGGCTTTGCCTATGGTGCCGGCGGTCACAGCTACGAGCCCCTGCTCAAAGGCCGGCTGCTGATCAGTTTTACCTCATCGGGAGCGCCGGCTGCCTGGCTGCAGCAAACCGGCGCATGGAACGCGCTGCAGGCGCTGTTCGATACCTACTTCGCCAGTCTCTGCGGCATGACGGTCGCGGGACATGTGCATGCCGGCGGCGTGACGCCGGGCGCCAGCGAGGCCTTCGTGAATGCCCGGCTTCAGAATGTCCGGGACGCGGTCCTGCAACACTTTGGGAGCCACACATGACACTGATGAGCATTCGGCTTGAACTGGGCAGAACCCGTGAAACGCCGCAGGGCGATCCCTCTCACGGTTACGAGTTCATCGCACCCCTGAACGCGCAGGGTCACCTTGATGCCGAAGAGTGGCGTCAGGAAAAGAAGCGCTGCGCGGTGCGCAGCTTCCAGCCTGGCAAGGCGGACCAGCAGGGCATGCTACGCCACGTTGGCAGGGGCTGGCGCTTCGACTATCTGCCCGGCCAGAGCGAGGACGACGAACCGTTTTTCAAGCTGGATCGCCATGTCATCGCACCGGGGCTTTATGTGACAGTGAAGGAGGACGGCATCGAGCGGCCCTTCAAGATCGTGGCCGTCAAGCCGGCCGGGTTTGCGCCATGACGCAGACCCCTTTTCATCTGATCGTCTGGATCGATCATCAGATCGCGCATTTTTACGCTTACACCCAGGACAAGGTGCGCGAGATCGACATCATTAAGGCCCCCGACACGGGGCGTGGCCATATCCATCACAAGGCCGGATCCCCCGGGCCAGGCCATGTCCCGATATCCCAATCATTCCTGAAGGAAATCGGGCAAGGCCTGCACGATGCCCAGGAGATCCTCATCGTGGGGCCCGGCGATGCAAAGGAGAGCCTCAAGAGCTTTCTCAAAGAGCAAGGGCCCCATGTGTCGCGCCGTATCATCGGCATCGAGCCCATGCCCAAGGCAAGCGAGGCGGAAATACACGCCTTCGCGGCGCCGATTTTTCTTCGCGCCGACAAAATCGGAAGCGTTGCTTCATGAAGCATGTATTGGTCATCAACGGGAATCCGGATCCCTCCCCCGAACGGCTGAGTCACGCCTTGGCGCGCGCCTATCATGAGGGGGCGGAAGAAGCCGGATGCCTTGTCCGGCACATCAATGTGGGCGGGGTACAATTTCCGCTGCTCAGGAACGCCCAGGAATTCGAGACCGAGGCGACCGAAAAGGCCATCACAGAGGCCCATGGCGCATTCCTGGCTGCAGACCACATCGTGATCATCTATCCGCTCTGGCTGGGATCGGCGCCGGCGCTTCTCAAGGGCTATATGGAACAGGTGGCAAGGGGCCAGTTCCTGCTCGGCAAGAGCGAGCGGGGCTTTCCGAAGGGCCGATTGAAAGGCCGCACCGCACGCGTGATCGTGACAATGGGAATGCCTGTTCTGCTGTACCGGCTCCTGTACGGCGCGCATGGAGTCAAAGCATTCAATCGGAGCATTCTGGGCCTTGCGGGTATCAAGCCCGTCGCCACATCGCTCTTCGGTGCTGCGCAGATCCAGCCCCCCGGCTGCAGCCGCGTCATCGAAGCGGTGCGGCAGTTGGGACGGAGGATAGCGTGACAGGAATTTCCGCCGTGGTGACGCCCCTGCAAGTATCCGCGGAGTTGTGGGCCACGTCCCTTTTGCCCGAAGGCATACTCGAGGAGTGGCTGCGCCCCGATGGCGGCCTTGTCGAGACGGGCGATCCGGTGGCGATCGTCCGTATCGAAGACGCCCTTCACGAGTTGATGGCGCCGGCGAAGGGCCGGCTATCGATATCCGTAAAGGCTCATGCCGTTGTCGAGCCAGGAACCGTTCTGGGCAGCATTATCCGCAGCTTGGGGAGCGGCTAGCTGCCGGGTCAGTGCGCCAGCAGCACGCAGAACGGGGGATCCAGCAGCACATCCTGCGTCACGCCGCCGAAAACCCATTCCTTCAGCCGGCTATGGCCATAGGCCCCGGCAACCAGCAAGTCACAATGATGGTCCAGGAGAAAGGCGTGCAGGAAGGAGGCTTCCGTGCCGCTCGCGCTGACCGCACGGCAGGTCATATCGACGTCATGGCGCTTCAGCCATCTGGAGACATCATCGAGACGGGCCTGGGCGGCGGCATGCTGATGTTCCGGTGCGATTTCCAGGACGGTTCCCCGGCCAGCCGCTTTCAGCAGCGGCAGGGCGTCGACGGCGGCGCGGCGAGCCTCCCGGGTATCTTTCCAGCCGACAAAAACGTGGCGTAACGGCAGGCTGGTGATCCCCTTCGGCACCACCAGAACCGGCCGGCCGGCCCGCATCGCCAGATCGCCCAGATGAACCTTCCGGTTTTCATCCAGCACTCCCAGTCCTGCATCCTTGGCCGTGATAATCAGGTCAGCGGATCGCGCCTCCTGGGCGATATAGTCCGCCAGTGGCGAATAGGTGATGGTGGAACGCCATTCCACCTGACCGGCACGTCCCGACAAGGCACTGCGAAACTCGGTCTCGGCGGCGCTAAGCTCCCGGGCGATCTCCGCCCGATCCTGCATGATGACTTCGGGTGCCTGAAATCCTTCATTGGCAAGCACCTGGATAGGCTGACACGCCGCAATACCGATAACATTGGCGCTGAAACGCTCGGCCAGTTCCGCTGCAATCTGAAGAACGCCCTGGTTGTCGCCGTTCAATTGCAGGCGAACCATCAAGTTCCTGTAGGTCATGGCCGGCTCCTTTTATGGAACCTTCCCATCCCACAACGCGCGGCGATGCACGTTGATCTGGCTCAATCGGGCGCGAAATTACCGGCCATGAGCGTCATCCTGACAAGTTCGGGCAGGCTGGATGCCCCCATCTTCGTCATAAGGTTGGCGCGATGAACTTCCACCGTTCGGGGGCTCAGGCTCAGATCATAGGCAATCGTCTTGTTGGGATGCCCGGTGAGGAGGCCCTTGAGAACCTCCCTTTCGCGGGGCGTGAGCGACTGCAGGCGCGCGCGAACCCGTTCGCTTTCCGCGCTGTCCTGCCCCCCGGTTTCAGACCGGGCGAGGGCAACCTCGATCGATCCCAGCAGGATGTCGTCCGGGAATGGCTTTTCGATAAAGTCCACGGCGCCCAGCTTCATCGCTTCGACCGCCAGCGGCACATCCGCATGCCCCGTCATGACCACGACCGGCAGCCGGACCCCCGCCGCCTTCAGGCGGCGCAGCAGTTCCAGCCCATCAACGCCCGGCATCCGCACGTCGCTGACGATACAGCCGGTGATGGAACTCACATCCTGCTCGAGAAAAGCGGAGGCCGATTCATAGACCCGTACCGCCATGCCGGCGGTTCCCAGCAGGAAGGCCAGTGCGCGGCGCACATCCTCGTCATCGTCAATCAGGTGAACAACCGCGTTACTCGACATGATTGAGCTCCTCCGGTGGGATCAGCTTCAAGGTCATGTGAAAAGTGGTGCCGCCGCCCGGATTGGCGTCCGCCCATAACCGGCCGCCATGCGCTTCGATGATGGTGCGCGAGATCGACAGACCCACGCCCATGCCCTGCTTCTTGGTCGTCATGAACGGCTGAAAAAGTCGCTCCGCGATTTCCGGCGCGATGCCGGGTCCGGTATCAGCCACCGATACATCCACGGTGTCCTTGTCCTGGCGACGGGTGGAAATCTTCAAGTCCCGCTGGGTACATTCCTGCATGGCCTCCATCGCGTTGCGGATCAGATTGAGAATAACCTGCTGGACCTGGATTCTGTCGACCAGCACAAACTCAGCCAGGCTATCAAAGTCAAAGGTGACCCGAGCGCCCATTTCCTTGGCCCCAACCATCGCCAAAGCGCTCGCCTCCTCAACCAGCTTTCGCAAGTCCTCTGCCTGCCGGTCGCTCTCCCCTTTTGCGACGAATTCGCGCAAGCGCTTGATGATCTGGCCGGCCCTCAGGACCTGGTCGGCCGCATTGTTCACGGCCTCGCGTGCGCTCGCGATGTCCTCGGCCCTGCCCCGGTCCAGAAGCCGCCGCGCCCCGTTGAGATAGCTGGCGCCCGCCGTGAGCGGCTGGTTGAGTTCATGCGCCAGGGTCGAAGCCATCTCTCCCAGGGCGGTGAAGCGTGACATGAAGATCAACTCGGACTGCACATCCTGCAAGCGTTGCTGGGTCTCCTGGCGCTCCGTCAGGTCGCGGATAAAGCCGGTAAAGAACCGGCGGTCGCCCGAGCGCATCTCGCCCACCGAAAGCTCCATCGGGAAGGTTGAGCCATCCCTGCGCTGCCCCACCACCAGCCGTCCCACCCCGATGATGCGCTTTTCCCCTGTCGCCAGATATCGCGAGAGGTAGGAATCATGCTGATTGCGATAGGGGTTCGGCATCAGAATGCTGACATTCTGGCCGATCACTTCGTGGGCGCGGTAGCCGAACAGCTTTTCAGCCGCGGCGCTGAAAGACTGCATGATACCGCGTGTATCAATCACCACCATCGCATCGGGCACGGTATCGAGCACGGATTGCAGATGCGCTTCGCGTTCCTGCAGCGCGGCCCGGGCGGCCTTCCCGGCCGTTATGTCGCGCGCCACCTTTGACGCGCCGACAATCACGCCCTCGTCATCCCAGACTGGCGAAACGGTAACGGAGACATCGATGATCGCGCCGTCCTTTCGAAGGCGGCGGGTCTCGAAATGATCGAGCTTCTCCCCCTTCCGGACCCGCGAAATGATATCGCGTTCTTCATGCAGCAGGTATTGCGGCAACAGGATTTCGATCGATTGCCCCACGATCTCCTCGGCGGAATAGCCGAAAATCTTCTCTGCCGCGCTGTTCCAGTCGGTCACGATCCCATCAAGCGTCTTGCCGATGATCGCGTCATCGGAGGATGCAACGATAGCCGCCAGCCGGCTATTGGCGAGCTGGGCCGACCGCCGGCTTCCGATATCCAGCAGTATCCCGTGCCCGGTGCCATCACGCGCATGGCCCCGCATGCGCCGCCACAGCCCGCCCTTTGCTATGCGAAAGTCCAGGTCGTGCAGCTTGCCGGCATACAGGCTGTTTGTGAGAGACCGTTCCATCGCGGCGCGATCGCTGCGATGGACCAGGTCCAGAAATTGCCCCTCGGAGATCTGGAGTTGCTCTGCCCCAAGCAGCCCTGCTCCCTCGGCGGAAAGGGCAATGCCGCGTCGTTGAATATCCCAAAGCCAAATACCGACACAGGCGGCCTGCACCGCCTGGGCCATGTCGGAGGTGCCCGCAAACGGGTCTGAACTGGCTGTCATGGCCGCAGACTAGCCAAGCCTTCAAAGACCCGCCAGCAGGCTTGATCAGGGTCAAGGCGTTCCGGCGGCAAAAGGGATAGCAAAGGGTTTAACCGGAGAATTGGTCATGAAAGCGTTGGTTTATCGCGGTCCCGGCTTCAAGGCCCTGGAGGATCGTCCCAAGCCTGCCCCGCAAATGCCGGGCGACGCGATCGTCCGAATCACCAAGACAACGATTTGCGGTACCGATCTGCATATCCTCAAAGGCGACGTTCCCACCTGCGCGCCCGGCCGCATTCTCGGCCATGAGGGTGTGGGAATTGTGGACAGCGTGGGCCCCGGTGTCACCGGCTTCAAGCCGGGTGACCCTGTTCTGATTTCCTGCATCTCCTCCTGCGGAAAGTGTGACTATTGCCGGCGCGGAATGTATTCCCATTGCAGCAGTGGTGGCTGGATTCTCGGCCACACCATTGACGGCACACAGGCGGAGTATGTGCGCATTCCCCATGCCGACACGAGCCTTTACCGCATACCCGCCGACGCCGACGAAGAGGCGCTTGTCTTGTTGAGCGACATTCTTCCGACCGGCTTCGAGTGCGGCGTCTTGAATGGCAAGATACAGCCGGGCTCGACGGTTGCCATTGTCGGTGCCGGGCCGATAGGACTTGCGACGTTGCTGACGGCGCAGTTCTTTTCGCCGTCCCGCATCGTCATGATCGACGTGGATGACAACCGCCTGGAGGTGGCACGGCGCTTCGGGGCCACCGAGACGATCAACAGCGCCAGGGAAAACGCTGTTGAACGGGTACTTTCTCTTACCGACGGCATCGGCGCGGACACGGTGGTGGAAGCGGTCGGCATTCCCGAGACCTTCGAGCTTTGCCAGGACCTGGTCGCGCCCGGCGGCACGATCGCCAATGTCGGCGTTCACGGGCACAAGGCAGACCTCCACCTGGAAAAGCTGTGGTCGCACAACATCACGATCACCACTCGCCTGGTCGATACGGTCACCACACCGACCCTGCTCAAGGCGGTGGTCGCGCGCAAGCTCGACCCGGGCGTGCTGATCACGCACCGCTTTACCCTCGACCGCATTTTGGACGCCTACGACACCTTTGGCCGGGCGGCCGAGACAAAGGCCTTGAAAGTCATCATTTCGGCCCCCTCTACGTAGATATACTTAGGATCAAACCGAATATTTCCGTTCCACCGTCCCGGCTAGAAAGAGGCATAGACCCCTGAACGGAGACTGTGATGACGGTGCAACTGGCGATCAGCAATTCCTCCGCGGCCCTCAAGACCCACACCGGCTGGATGGCGGGGCAGACCAGCACCGAACCGCTCGGCATGGCCGGCGCAGTCATCCATGTTCGGGAGGGACACGAGATTTTCGCCGAAGGGGAAGAGACCGAGCTGTTCTACAAGGTCGTCTCCGGCGTGGTGCGAGTGTGCAAGTTTCTCAGCGATGGCAGGCGCCAGATCGAGGCGTTTCATGTCGCGGGCGAGGTTTTCGGATTTGAGTTGGGCGCGGAACATATCCTCTCGGCAGAGGCCGTGAGCGATTGCACCCTGGTGTCCTATCGCCGCCGCAACGTCGAAATGATGGCCCAGAAAAATCACGCTGTTACGCAGCATCTCTTCGAGGTCGCGATGCAGAGCCTCGCCCAGGCCCAAAGCCACTCCCTGTTGCTGGGACGCCGGGGGGCGGCCGAGAAGGTGGCGGGTTTTCTGCTGACATGGACGGCGCATTCCGCGGACCGCCGCACCGTTCACCTGGCCATGACGCGTCAGGACATTGCGGATTATCTTGGCCTTACGATCGAGACCGTATCGCGCAGCCTTTCGCAACTCGAGCGCGACGGCGTTATTGCCCTCTCCAGCGTGCGCGAAATTCAAATCAAGAACATCGACCTGCTCGAAGATCTCGCGGCCTGATCCTCATGCAGCGGCCCCTTGTCGTTACGCTCACCCTCAATCCCGCCGTGGACCTGTCGGGCGAGACACAAAGGCTTCTTCCGCAGCACAAGCTGCGCTGCGTGAACGAGCGGCGCGATGCGGGCGGCGGGGGTATCAATGTCGCGCGTGTCCTGCAGCGCCTGGGCGCCCACCCGCTTGCGGTATTTCCCGTTGCCGGCGTGACCGGCGGAAGGCTGGAAAAACTGGTCGCCGACGAGGGCGTGCGCCATGCCGCGATCCCGGGCGGCGGTGAAACCCGCGAGAACGTGACGGTACTCGAAACCCTCACCGGCCGTCAGTATCGCTTCGTGTTTCCGGGTCAGCCACTCTCCACCTGGGACACCAGGAAGTGTTGCGATGCAGCGCTTCTGTCGGTGACGCCAGGGGGCTGGCTTGTCGCCAGTGGCAGCCTGCCCCCAGGATGCCCTGCTGACACCTATGCGATGCTGGCGCGAAGAACGGCTGCCGCGGGGGCCTTTTTTGCACTCGACGCTTCCGGCGATCCGCTTCGCAAGGCCCTGGCGGAACCCATTGACCTCTTGAAGCTGAGCGAGTCCGAGCTTGGCTCGCTGTCAGACGGAGAGTTGCCGGACACGGCCGCTTGCGTCGCCGCCGCGAAAGCGGTCTTGACCGCCGGCGTGAAGATGGTTGCGGTGACCCGGGCCGAAAAGGGCGCGCTGCTGATCTCCGAGGCTTTCGTCCTCGAGGCTACCGCGCCCGCCATTCAGCCCATCAGCACTGTCGGCGCGGGAGACAGCTTTCTGGCCGCTCTGGTCTGGGAATTGTCGCGCGACAGCCGGCCGGAGGAAGCCCTGCGCACCGCGATTGCGGCAGGCAGCGCCGCACTGACATCTCCCGGGACGGACCTGTGCCGGGCAGAAACCGTGTGGCACCTGCGTCCGCATGTCCAGATTCGCGCCCTCGGTCACAGCGATGCCTTCCAGGCCCCGGCCGTCCATGGACAGATGGAGCACAGCCTATGACCACGCACTACCCCAAGATGGAACGCGGCTTCTTCCATCTGACACCCCATGGCTGGCGGCGCAAAGATCACCAGCCCTTTCCGGATGATCGGCTGGAGACCTGGGCCTATGAGTCGGTGTGTCCCGCGGTGGACACCAAGGAGCGCGCGAACCTGACCCGCACCTGGCTCCGGCCCGGCTTGAGCGAAGACGGCAGAAGGTCGTTTTACACCTGCTTCGGCGATGCCTTGCTGCCATCTACCCAGCGCAACGTCACCCTGGAGTGCGAGGTCTGAAGACCTCCGGCAACGGTTGACCTTCGGGCGGCGGCGGCATCCGGCAATTTTTCGATTGATCGAAATCAACGCCGCCTGACACAGGTTCTGGGATCATTGTCAAAACAACGGAGAGTCAGATGTCGAGCGAGACTGCCATGCTTGTCCTCATAATCAGCGCCTTCTCACTGTTCGGCGGTGTGTTGGCCTGGGCGACATGGGATTATTCCCGGACGGAAAAACAGAAGAAGAGCGAAAAGTCCGGGCGATGACTTCCGCGCTGCGCCACATCACGGCCATGGTGGGGTGCGCGGCATTGCTTGCGCCTGCCCTCCTGCTGGTGAACGATGGCAGCCCTTCGCTGGCTCTGTATTCCGGCCTGGGCGGCAACCTCGCGGTGTTGCTGGTCGTACTGCTGCCGCAGCCTGCTGCGGGCATTCGATGAAGCTTTCACACGCGATCCGCCGGCGCCGCGCAACAAGGGACTTCCTGACCGATTCCGTATCGGTTGCAGACCTTGCGCAGCTCGTGACCGCGGCCAGTTGGGCGCCCAGCGCCATGAATGAGCAACCATGGCATTTCACGGTCATTACCGAGAAGGCCCTGCTCGACGATATCTCGGAACATTCCAAGGCATGGCTGTTGAAGACGGCATCGGACATGTCCAGTTCGGATCACTTCCGCGATACATTGAAGGATCCTCACTTTCACCTTTTCTATCGCGCCCCCGCCTTGATCGTGATCTCGACGCCCCAGAAAACCCAATGGAGCGTTGAGGACTGCAGTCTGGCGGCCCAGAACCTCATGCTGGCAGGGACGGGGGCCGGTCTGGGGAGTTGTTGGGTCGGCTTTGCCCAGGGCTGGCTGAATACAGACCAGGGCCGGGAGTGTCTCGGCCTGCCGGCAACCAGCTGCGTGGTGGCTCCCATCATCGTCGGCCATCCCCGAAGCGATGCACCGCCGGTGCCCCGCAAATCGCCCGCCATCGCCTGGATCGGCGATCTGCCTCAAGGCAACCCGGGATTGAGCAGCGCTCCCAGCTCCCCCCTGCTTCACCCATAGAGGTCACCATGAAAGCCGAGATTGTGATGCTTCTGTTTGCGGTGGCAGCCATTGCGATTGCCGGCGCGGCGATCCATGGCGGACGCTGGAAACGCCCGGACCGGCGGAAATAGTGCGAAATCCGCTGAATGACGGGTTGTGGCGGATGCGCCTGGCGCGTCAACTATGCGTCGTGATGGTGACCGCTGGGGCTATTGTGGCTCTCTTGTATATACTCGGCATCGTCGCCCTGTTCGATTGATCTCAAGGATGGATGAATTCGAGCTTCTCCAACGCGCCGGGTTGGCGGCAGCGATCGGGCTTTTGATCGGCATCGAGCGCGGCTGGCGATCTCGCCAGGCCAAAGCCGGGACACGGGTCGCCGGCATTCGAACCTTCACCCTGATCGGAGTGCTGGGCGGAGTATGCGGCCTTCTTTCCGGCACCAGCGCCTTGGGCTTCTGCTTTGTCGGCTTTGCCCTGCCGTTTGGATTTTATGAATGGCGCAGGGCCCGGGAAACGGGGAGCTTTTCCGCCACCGGCTTTGTCGCGGGCCTTCTGACATTCGCCCTTGGCGCATATGCGGTTCGCGGCAGCATGGCGGTCGCTGCGGCCGCCGCGGTCCTGACCGCCGTCGTGCTGGCGGAGCGCCAGATTCTGCATGGCTTTCTGCAACGCCTGAAATGGACGGAATTGCGGGCCGCACTGGTTTTGCTGGTCATGACGGCCGTCCTGTTGCCGGCCCTGCCGAACCGGACGATCGATCCCTGGGGCGCCTTGAACCCCTATCAGATCTGGCTGATGACCGTCCTGGTGGCTGTTGTCTGCTATGGCGGCTATATCGCCGTGCGCATTGCCGGCGGCCGGCGCGGGCTTCTGTATGCGGGGATCGCCGGCGGCATCGCCACCTCCACCACCGTCACATGGACCTTCGCGCGATTGGCGCGGCACAATTCCGCCGCCCGGCCACAAGTGATCGCCGCCATTCTGGCCGCCTGGATAGCGTCTCTATGGCGCATGAGCGCCCTGGCGATAACGGTAGCTCCGGCTCTGCTGGCCCCGCTTGCGGCGCCCATCGCCGCGGCATCTGCGGTATTGGCAGCGGGCGCTGTGATGGCCTATCGCGCAGCAGGCCGGACGGACAAACAGGACCTCTCGCTGGAAGACCCTTTCGAGCTGCCGCTCATGCTCCGGTTTACCGTCTTGCTCGCGGTGATCATGCTGCTTGCGAAACTGCTTTCGACCGAAAATACCGGCCTGTTCGCATTGGCCGGCGCTTCGGGCCTTTTGGATGTGGACCCCATCACCCTTTCCATGGCGCGGCTTGCCGATAACGGGGTGAGCCAATCCGTTGCCGTTTCAGCCATACTGATCGCCGCATCCGCCAACGGGCTGGCCAAAGCGGTGCTGGCCGTCGCCTTCGGGGGAAAGCGGCTCGGTCTTATACTTGGTGCGATGGCCCTGGCGGCCTTCGGCGCGGGCGCGCTGGCCAAGATCGCAACCGGATAGGGCGAAGATCACCAGCCCGGGCTTAATTCCGCCTGGTCAGGAAGCCGCCGATGAAGGGAATTACCGGCACCGCGAGCAGTCCGATACCGAATACAAAGCCGCCACAGAATCCCAATTCGTACCAGAAGCCGCTGTTGGGAAAGGCGTAGATTCTCACATCCAGCACCAGGCTGGCCAGAAGGGCGGGAAGCGCGATCAGACCGTGCAGAAGGCCCGAGAAGAAGCCCGGCACATCATCCGTTGCTATCGCCGATTGCGTGGCACAGCCCCCAAGTATCAAGGCCGAACATGCCCCCAGCAGTCCAGCGGCCCGCGCGCCGGGTCCGGGCATGGTGGTGGCTTGCCGTGTCATGGCTCATCCTCGCAGCGCAACAAGTCTGTTCTATCGACCATTAACTCCCAACTCCATGCCGGCGTCTTGAGGCGGATCAAATGCTTGCCGCTAACGGGAAAGTATAGTCGCGCAGCCTTGCCAAGGAGAATGCCGTGGCCATCAAAAAAGCCCTGCTCTACCTGCCGACCTATCCCGACGCCCCGTCCGTACAACTGCTTGAAAGCGCGGCATTCCTTGCGCAGCATACGGGTGCGGCACTGACCGCCGTCATCCCCGAGCTGAGCGATGATCGCCGCACATGGCCGACCGTCTTCGGGGCATGGACGGTAAATGTGCCGGCGATGGTCCGGGAAGTCGTGCGCATCAGCGTCGACAACGCGGCACTGCTCGAAAAGGAAGTGCGCCAAACCGCGACCGCGTTCCAGGTTGCCGTGGATATCCGCAAAGTGTCTTCCCAGATGTTCCCTTCATCACAGGCTCTTGTCGGGTTGACGCGCTTGCACGATCTGCTGATCCTGCCGCTACCCGAATGCAACGACTTTGACAGGGATTTCATTCACCCGGCCATCTTTGACACGGGCCGGCCAACCTTGCTGCTGCCGCATGGGCCCGGCAAGCGTCCGCTGCAATGCCTGAATACCATTGCCGTGGCGTGGGACTTCGGCCGCGAAGCCGCGCGCGCGCTTTCCGACGCGATGCCTCTTTTGAGGTCCGCAAAGAAGGTCCTGGTCTTTACCGTGTCTGGCGAGAAGAACCTGGAAAAGGCCGGGACAATGGACGATCTGAAGCAGCTTCTGACCGCCCACAATCTGAACTACGAAATCCAGGATGTCGCGCTCCAGCATGAGACAATCGGAAATGCCATCACCCGGCATGCGCAGGATGCCCATGCTGACATGCTGGTGATGGGCGCCTATGGCCATTCCCGCTTCCGGGAATTTGTCCTGGGCGGGGCCACCCGGGGCATCATCAACGACCCGCCCTTGCCCGTTTTCCTGTCCCACTGACCCGGCGGCTGCGGGATCAACGCTGCTCGGGTTGAATCCTTTTGCCCGCAAGGGCAAGCAGAGCCGCGGCCAGGCATCCAGCGACAATTCCGGCTGTCAGATCCCAGGCCAGCGTTACCACGAATGTGGAGAGCAGGACGACAGCTTCACGCCGGTTGCCCAGCAGGCGCGCAAATTCCGCCTTCTCCGCCATGTTCCAGCAGACGACAACCAGCACACCCGCCAGCGCGGCCAGCGGAATGAACCGCGCCAGGGGCGCCGCGACCAGCAGGAACAGCAGCAGGAATACCGCATGCAGAATGCCCGCAAAGGGACTGTGCGCGCCGGCCCTGACATTGGTCGCGGTGCGCGCGATGGTGCCGGTGACACTGATGCCGCCAAAGAGCGCGGACCCGATATTGGCAATTCCCTGCGCCACCAGCTCCATGTTCGAGCGGTGCTTGCGGCCTGTCATGCCGTCCGCGACCTTGGCCGACAACAGGCTCTCCACCGCGCCGAGCAGCGTAAAGGAAAGCGCCGTGGGCAGAACCTGCCAGAGCAGCGCGGGGGAAATAGCCGGCAGGTGGGGCCATGGCAGATTGCGCGGCAGGTCACCGAACCGGGTGCCGATCGTGTCGATGGGCAGTTGCAGCAGGCCGCCGAGACCTGACGCGAGCACCACGGCGATGAGCATGCCCGGCCAGGACGGCCGCCACCGCCTGACCAGGAAAATCACGACCGCGACACCGCAGCCGATAGCCAGGGCGGCAGGGTTGAGTGACGGCAGAGCGTGAATGAGTGCGTCCATTTTCGCGAGCAGCGGACCGGGTTCGGCGCCCGGCAGACGCAGTCCTGCCAGATCCTTGAGCTGGCTCGCCAGGATGATGATGGCGATGCCGCCGGTGAAGCCGACCGTCACCGCGTGGGGAACATGGCGGATCAGGGATCCGACCCGCATCAGCCCGATCAGCGTCAGCATCAGCCCGGACAACAGGACGGTGAGCAGCAACCCTTCGATGCCGAATTTCGAAACCGTGGCCGCCACCAGGACGATGAAGGCGCCGGCCGGCCCGCCAACCTGGAAGCGGCTGCCGCCCAGCGCCGATACCAGGAACCCGCCGACAATGGCCGCAAACAGGCCGCGTTCGGGCGGAACGCCGGATGCGACAGCGATGGCCATCGATAGCGGCAAGGCCACGATCGCCACCGTGAGCCCTGCTAAAGCGTCCTTGCGGAAATGTGGGAGCGTGTAACCCTCTTTGAGGGTCGTCAGCAGCTTGGGCCGATAAAGATGCGCCGTGGCCGATCCGTCAGACATTCGGCGTGACGGGGCTGTTGCTGTTCATCGGATTCACGGGCGCCCGAGCCATTTCTATCCAGCGTTTCGTGTACCAGGCGTCTTCATCTGCTGCCTTGCGCCAGATCAAACCACATTGTCAGGCTGTCCCCATAATGCCGAAAACACAGGTGACCCATGAAGAATTATCCTGCCATCGTCGGCGAGATATCCGCGAACCTCAAGGGCTTGCGCAGGGACATAGGCCCTACCATGCAGGGCTTCTCGGCGATGGCCGGGGCCGCCACAACGCCTGGCGCCCTTGACGGCAAGACCAAGGAATTGATTGCCCTGGCGATCGGGGTCGCAACCCGCTGCGACGGGTGCATCGGGTTTCATGTCCAGGCACTGGCTAAGCTGGGCGCGTCCCGCGCGGAAGTCGCGGAGACCCTGGGGATGGCGATCTATATGGGCGGCGGTCCGTCGCTCATGTATGCCGCCGATGCCATCGCGGCCTTCGAACAGTTCAGCCAGCCCGCCACCGTCTGAGACTATTGGGTTGATCCGGGTCAACCCGCAGCCGGCAATGCCGCTTTAGCATGGACCCATCATGGACGGATACCGGACTTCAGCCTTACCCGCGTCGAAATCCGGAATGTTTCCAGCTATATTCTCAGCCTGCGCAGCAGCGCAGCCCCATAAACAGGAGACAGGCGGATGAAGGGTTTTGTCGGAAACATCGAGAAGTTAACGGAAGAAAACACGGATTTCCGGCGGGTGCTTTACACCGGACACAACATCCAGCTTGTCCTGATGGCGATCCAGCCCGGGGATGAGATCGGCGAGGAGGTCCATGACGACCGCGATCAGTTCTTCCGCATCGAAGCCGGCGAAGGCGAGGTATGGATCGATGGCGTGTGCAACAAGGTAAAGGCAGATGATGGCATCATTGTACCGCAGGGAGCCCGGCACAATGTTGTCAACAGCGGCAAGACCGCCCTGCGGCTTTACACCATCTATGGACCGCCGGAGCATCTTGACGGGACGATCCATGTCACGGCCGCCGAAGCCCGGACCGCACATGAGCATTTCGACGGCAAAACAACCGAGTGACGCTCGAATATTGCCGGACGTGACGGGGCACCGTCAGCATCCATCAACATGCCATCACCATTCCATGGGGCAGTCGCCAATGGAACATGCGGGCTGTTGCGGCATGAACCGGACGCGATCCACTGCAAGGCCTGTGGGCGCCACTGAAAATCGCGCATGACAACGACGAGGCTTGCTTGCCTTAACGCGCCCGGCTCGGTCGGCGCTGTGCTTGGCACGATCAAGCACCGGCCGCGCTGGGTTGGTGGGCCCGCCCCCGCGCGGTGCATGTCGCGCAATGGATAAAGAGCGAAGCGAATGGTGGGCCCGCCAGAACCCACTCCTGTCGAAATATCTCGTAAAATCAAAGACTTCTGTCAAATGTACCGGGAGATACCAACACGTATACCAGCAGCCCAGGTCCAAATCGTCATCCAGCAGGATGGGGGCGAACGCGCCGTCCGAGTCTTAATACTGCTCGCTCAGCAACACCCAAAGCAGGGGCGCGAGGGCCCCCAAAGGCCAACCAGCAAGGCCGATGCGATGATCAGCCCATGCCGTTCATGGCGATATGACATCCGCCAGGGGCAGCGCATTGGCGACCACCAGCAGTGCCGATCAGGCCATTGTGGCGGCGGAGATCAGCGGCGTCACAGGGCCTATCGCAGCCATGGCTGGCTGCAGCAGCTTTCAGCGTCGGTGTCTGGTTCGTCTGTGAGCGGATAAAGGGGCAGCGTTCCGCCGCCCCCTAAATCAGTCAGGAAAGCTGCATCCTGTCATCGACCCGGTCCACACCCGGTGCCGACCAAGCGGCATCCAGGATCGCTTCGCGCTCGCGCCAATCATGGATCACACCTTCCAGCCCGACCCGTCCGCCGTCTTCGACCGTGACGCGGATATCCTGAGCCTCAATCTCGGCGTGCCGCTTGAGCGCCGCCTCGATCTTCCGCTTGACGTCGACCGGCTTCACCCGGGGCTTGATGGTGATGCTATTTATCACCCCCACCACGCCGGAAAGGCGGCGAACCTCCATCTCAGCGGCGGAGCGCTGAAACCGCCAGTCAACCTGTCCGCTGAGATTGATCCGGCCGTTCTGGACCTTGATCATGACACTATCGGGCGGCACAACCGCGCTCCAGCGCAGAATATTGACCGCCCGGGAGGCAATTTCTTCATCGGCGGTCTTCTTGTCACTGGGAAACCGGACTTCGATCTCCTCGGCGATGGCATGGACGCCCTTGACCCGTTTCACGGACTTCTCGGCCGCCAGCTTTTCGGCATAGCTGTCGACATGACCACTGAGGGTCACAACCCCTTTATCGACTGCGACACCGATATGGGCCGCGTTAATGCTGGGTTCGAATTCCAGCTCATCGATGATGTCCTGACGCAATGTGATATCGCTCATGGCGTGATCCCTTGCTGTTCCATTCGCCACAATTGGCGAGGCTACCATTAAGGATGCCCGGAACCGGGGCTGTTGCCCTTGCGCCAGATCAATTGCCCGAAACGTCATATGCTGCAGTCTCAATCCGGGAACACACCGGTCGGAATCTATGTCGCTTCAGCTTTCATTCTTCGGCGGCGCAGGTACCGTCACGGGATCCAAGTATCTTCTGGAAAGGCCGGGGGGCAGCCGCATCCTGGTGGACTGCGGCCTCTTTCAGGGCTTCAAGTCGCTGCGGTTGCGCAACTGGTCCAAACCACCCTTTGCCCCGACCAGCATCTCCGCGGTGGTCCTGACGCATGCCCATATCGATCATTCCGGCTATTTGCCCCTGCTGGTAAAGAATGGCTTCCGGGGCCCGATCATCTGCACGCAGGCGACTGCGGATCTGTGCGGCATCTTGTTGCCGGATTCCGGACACCTGCAGGAGCAGGATGCGCTATTCGCCAACCGCCACCGGTTTTCCAAGCACAACCCTGCCCTGCCGCTCTACACCGAAGACGATGCGACGCGCGCTTTGGACTTTCTGCAGCCCGTCCCCTTTGGCAAGAATATTGGAGTTGCCGACGGGGCGCATCTGGAGTTCACAAGGGCCGGACACATCCTGGGAGCTGCGTCAGCACTGATTGCATGGGGCGGAATTACCGTCGCATTCTCCGGCGACATTGGGCGGTACGACGATCCGCTGATGCTCGATCCGGTAACACCAAAAAAGGCGGATTACCTCCTGATAGAATCCACTTATGGCGACCGGCGCCATGAAACGACCGATCCGGAAGATGCACTCGCGGACATAATTGGAAAGACCATCCATCGCGGCGGAACGGTGGTCATTCCGGCATTTGCTGTCGGACGCGCGCAAAGCCTTCTGTTCCACATTGCCCGCCTCAAAGCGACAAAGCGGCTACCGCCGCTTCTTCCCGTGTTCCTCGACAGCCCAATGGCGATAGATGCCACCAACATTTTCCGCAACCACAAAGCCGATCACAGGTTGGGTGCGGAACAGGTTAAAGCGCTGGATGGCCATGTCCGCTACGTGCGCACAAGCGAAGAGTCGAAGGCCCTGACGGCAAACCCTATCGCCAAAGTGATCATCTCCGCCAGCGGCATGGCGACGGGCGGCCGGGTTTTGCATCACATGGCGCATTACGTAACCGATCCCCGCTGCGCGATTGTCTTCGCCGGGTTTCAGGCCGGCGGAACCCGTGGCGCCGCCATGATAGCGGGCACGACGCGGATAAAAATGCATGGCCGATATCTGCCGGTACGGGCGCAGGTACACAATCTCTCCATGCTGTCTGCGCATGCCGATCAGGCAGAGCTTTTGCGATGGGCCCGCGGCTTTACCCAGCCTCCCCGCCATACTTATGTCATCCATGGAGAGCCGACCAGCGCGGACACGCTGCGCCATACCCTGGAAGAGGAGCTGGACTGGGCCTGCACGGTCCCCGACCTCGGACAAACGGTCACGCTTTCATGACGGAAGCGCCTTCCCATGGCTTGAAGGCGCGCCGACTCGGTATAGACACGCATGCTGAACCCGTCGTGTTTTTGCGAAAGGATTCTCCCGTAAGCCGCTCGGAAGGGTTTTCGCCACATAGCCGTATCCTGCTGTCCGCCGGCGCACGACAGGCCATCGCCACACTCTATCAGGTTGAGAACGGCATCCTTGCCCGCGATGAAGCAGGCCTGTCGAATGCCGCATGGCACCTTCTAGGCCTGAACCAGGGAGACTATATCAAGGCCCGGCATGCACCTCCCGTGGCCTCGCTCAGCGCCATGCGAGGACGCATCTATGGCAAGGCATTTGATGAAACCACGCTTCACGAGATCGTTTCCGATATTGTGGCAGGCCGGTATTCGGACATAGAAATCGCCTGCTTTCTGACCGCCAGCGCCGCCAGACCTCTATCACACGCCGAAATCTGTGCCTTGACACGCGCCATGGTGAATTCAGGCGGCCGGTTGAGCTGGAGAACGCCTGTCGTGGCCGACAAGCATTCCGTGGGTGGCCTTCCGGGCAATCGCACGACGCCGATTGTTGTCTCGATCTGCGCAGAACTTGGACTGGTGATGCCAAAGACGTCATCTCGCGCCATTACGTCGCCTGCCGGAACTGCTGACGTGATGGAAACACTCGCACCGGTCGTGCTGGGGGAGGACCAGATTCGCACGGTCGTCACGCAGGAAGGAGCCTGCATTGTATGGGGCGGGGGGATAGACATCAGCCCGGCGGACGACATCCTTATCGGCATAGAGCGTGCCCTGGATATCGACTGCGAGGGGCAGATGATTGCGTCTGTGCTTTCCAAGAAGATCGCTGCCGGGGCAACCCATCTTGTGGTGGACATGCCCGTCGGCGCGACGGCAAAAGTCCGCACCCCCGAGGCCGCGCGAGCCCTCAGCGCGGGCCTGGAAGGCGTCGCGAAATCCTTCGGACTCGAAATCCGGGTTGTACCAGGAGAAGGCACCCAGCCTATCGGACGCGGCATAGGTCCCGCGCTGGAGGCGCGCGACGTCCTAGCAGTTCTGCAGGGCGAAAAGACGGCGCCGCAGGACTTGCGGTCCCGCGCACTCGAACTGGCTGGGGCGCTTCTGGAAATGAGCGGGAAGGCTAAGGCCGGCACGGGTGTCATGCTGGCGACCACCGTGCTGGATAATGGGCGAGCCTGGAGGAAATTTCAGCGCATCTGTGAGGTCCAGGGCGGAATGCGCACGCCCCCGCTCGCCGGCTTTCGCAAGGATCTGACCGCCACTGCGCAAGGTATCGTAACCACAATGGACAACCGTCGGATTGCAAGACTGGCAAAACTGGCGGGGGCGCCGGAGGATCGGGCTGCAGGCATCGAGATGCATATCCGGATAGGAGACACGGTCGCCTGCGGCACTCCGATCTGCACGCTGCATGCGGAATCGGCTGGCGAACTCGCCTATGCGCTGGCCTATGCCGATGCCAATGCGGACATGTTTCGCATCACCTCGCCATGAGCCCGCCGCTATTCATTTCCATGCCGGGGAACGAGGCCATGGCGGCCCACCTCGCGGTCCGGTCCGGCGGAATTCTTGTCCCACTGGACGTTCATACCTTTCCTGACGGCGAAGTGCGGCCGCGCCTCATGCAGGACGTGGCAGGGCACAGCATTGCGCTGGTCTGCACACTCGATCATCCCAACGAAAAATTCCTGCCCCTTGTCTTTACCGCGGCAGCCGCCCGCGAACTGGGCGCCCGCAAGGTGGGACTGGTGGCGCCGTATCTTGGCTATATGCGCCAGGACAAACGCTTCCACCCCGGAGAGGCTTTGACGTCGCGTACATTCGCGGCCCTGATTTCCGGGTCCTTTGACTGGCTCGTGACGGTGGACCCGCACTTGCACCGTACACGCTCACTGGCGGAACTCTATCCCATACCTGCTCTGGCGCTTCATGCCGGCCCCGCGCTGTCGGAATGGGTGAAAGCGAACGTCACCCGCCCCTTCTTCATCGGGCCGGATGAAGAAAGCCGGCAGTGGGTGGCAGATGTTGCAAAGCAGTGCTCCGCGCCCTTTGCAATACTGCATAAGGAACGGCGCGGAGACAGGACCATCGGAATTGCGGCCGGCGATCTGTCGCTTCCGGATGACGTAACACCCGTCCTGCTGGATGATATTGTTTCCAGCGGCGGTACTGTTATCGAAACGATTCGCCTGATTAGAGGCCTTTCAGCCCATGCCCCGATCGTGCTGGCAATTCATGGCGTATTCGCAAAGGGCGCGAAGGAGGCCATTCGTGACACAGGCGCAGCACTCGTGACCAGCAATACCATTCCGGGCCACGCGGCGGCGGTGGAAGTGGACCGCCTTATTGCCTCTGCCATTGCAGACCTTATACGTTAGCCTGCCGCGCCCGATCAGGCGGCCGTTATGGGGCGACGCCTTTGGTCGGAGTCTTTCCCGGCAGAATTTCGCCCGCGGCAACGAGGCGGCTGCTGCGGCCGGGCGAGATCGACAAATAGCTGTTGCCAAGGGCCGGTTCGACAGCCACCAGGACGGAATCGACCGGCACCCCAATATCGTCCCGCAGGCTGATCCGGACAAAGACAGTGTACCGAACCGGATCGAGTGAGAGGCCGGAAACCGATCCGATTTTTATGCCACTTAGCCGGACGTCACTGCCGATGGACAGGCCGTCGGCCGTGGGCAGCGGGGCCGTGAACTCGTAACTCGTTAGCCGGCCAGTCCCAGTTCGCACCTGGACAAAGGCCAGAAACGCCGCCGCAGCCACAACGATTGCCGCGGCGAGAACCGTATCGAAGATGTTATGGGACCGCGACACGGCAGTCGGGGTGGGTACCGCCAAGCTCAACTCCTCCTCTACGCTATCGATGCGACAGGGGCTCTCGAAAAGTTCGGCCAGCCAGGCGCTGGAAGGACGGGGAAATCGGTAACGCGCGGGCTCGGGATGATGTTGTTGCCAGAAGGATGGGGATAGCTCCGTTGCGGTGCTACTCAGCGAAGTCTTCGCTAGCGAAACACGCCGCCCGGCTTCAAGCCCAGGCCACGAAACACAATTGCCGCCGGGCAAAACCCCGTGAATGAAGCCTGGATCAAGTTCAAGCCGGCAAATGCCGTCAGCAGAAGCCACCATTGACTATACAAACTGGCCAAGAGCGATCCGGTGAGGATAACGATGCCAGCAAAAACAAGTACAGCTTGGTCCACGTTCATAGACACGGCGCTCCTTTGTGGTCTGGTGAAGATGGCTTCAGCCTGTGTATTCCCAGCTGCTCCATGATCCAGCGCTCATAGAACGGCTCGCTTTCTCCGCGGCGGATCTTGTGCAGGAAGAACTTCTCGAATGCTATTTTCGCATAGTGAACCCAAGCCCCCTGCGCGGACCAATTGAGATTGCGCGGTGGAATTTGCGGCTGGGCCACGAATGCGACGCCGCCGTCACCAAAATCCGCCAGGCAAACCGCGTTCCAGGTAGCTTCCGCAGATGGCTGTTCGCCCCTCAGCAGGGCGGCGATATTTTGAGCGGTCGCCGTGACCATGGATTCGATCATGAAGCCCGTCTTGGGCACACCCACGGGAACCGGCGTCGGACCTACCGGGGGAATGGCGACGCACACACCGACACTGAAGATGTTGGGAAACTTCGGGTTGCGCTGGCCTTTTCCGGCAAAGATAAAACCACGCGGATTTGCAAGCCCCTCGATGCCGAGGATCGCTGGCACACCGCGAAACGCCGGCAGGATCATCGAAAAGGAAAAGGGCAGTTCGCTGGTCTTTCTGATCACGCCATCTTCCCCGATTTCCTCCACGCGCATTTTTCCTGCTTCGATGTTCGTGATGCGCGCGTTGGTGATCCACTTGATGTGCCGGTTGCGCATCTCGCTTTCCAGCAGCCCCTTGGTGTCGCCGACCCCGTCCAGCCCCAGATGGCCGATATAGGGTTCAGGCGTCACGAAGGTCATCGGAACCTTGTCACGCAACTTGCGCTTGCGCAGCTCGGTGTCGAGGATGAGGGCGAATTCATAAGCGGGGCCGAAACAGGATGCACCTTGCGCCGCGCCCACCACGATCGGCCCGGGATTCTTTACGAATGCCTCAAAGGCCGCGAAAGCCTTTTCGGCATGATCGATATGGCAGATGGACTGGGTATGCTCGTTCGGGCCCAGGCCGGGAATCTCATCAAAAGCGAGATCCGGCCCGGTGGCGACGACCAGATAGTCATAACTGACACTGTCGCCATTGTTGAGCGCCACGCGGTTTTCCTCCGGATGAAGGCGGGCCGCGCCGCAGGTAATGAAGGCGATATTCTTCTTCTTCATCACCGCGTCGAGATCGACCTCGATTTCATCGCGTTCGCGCCAGCCGACGGCCACCCAGGGGTTGGACGGGACGAAGTGAAAGCTCGATCCCTGGCCAATGACGGAAAGACGGTCATCCTTGCCCAACACCGGGGCCAGTTCATAAGCCATCAGGGTGCCGCCAAGTCCGGCGCCCAAAACTACGATATGAGCCATGATCTTCTTCCTCGTAACCCCAGTACGATGGACTGAATTTCCCTTTCCCCACTTGATCTGGCGCAAAGCGGACCGGGAAAAATCAGGCTTTTCTACAAGGGCTATCTTGAAGCGCTGGATGTAATGTGACCGTTCAAAATCTCGCCCCCCAGCACGTGGCACGCCAGCTGAAGGAGGATTGCGCCGTGCTGATCGATGTGCGCGAACCGGCGGAGTATGGTGCCGAGCGTATCCATGGCGCGCTTCTGTTTCCGCTTTCCACCTTCGATCCCAATGCCCTGCCCGCGGCCGGCAAGCGCACCATCATTTTCCAGTGCGGCTCAGGCATGCGCTCCGCCAAGGCCGTCGCACTATGCCAGGCGGCGGGTGTCGGCCATGACAGCCACATGCAAGGCGGGCTGATGGCATGGAAAGCCGCCGGCCTGCCCGTGATTACGGTCGACCCGGCCACCGGGCAAACGCGAGATCCCAGTTGATGGTCCGGATTTCCCCATGAGCATTCTGGCGGCGATTCTCGCGTTTTTCGGATTCACCTCCACCCCCGTACCGCAGCCCGCGCCGGCGGCGACGCCCAAAACTTTCCTGGTGGCGCCCTCATCGATCTGGGACGAGAAGGCAGTCTTCGCCACCGTCCAGTCCGCCTATGTCGTTCCGGCGCGTTCGCGCATCGGTGGAACGATCCTGGAGCTGAAAGTGCGGCAGGGGGATGCGGTCAAGAGCGGCCAGGTCATCGCCACGGTCGCCGACGCCAAGCTGGCGCTCCAGATCAACTCCTATGCCGCCCAGGCGCAAGCAGCCAGCGCCCAGGTTGCGCAGGCCAAGGTGGAGTATGACCGCGCCCAACGGCTGGTCGCCCAGGGAGCCATTGCCCGCAATGCCTTTGATCAGGCCCGCACCAACTATAATGTTGCGCTCAGCAATCTCAAATCGATCAACGCGCAGCGTAGCGTGGTCCAGCAGCAGGTGACAGAGGGAGAAATCCTCGCTCCCACCAGCGGGCGGGTGATCACGGTGCCCGTTACCGCCGGCACGGTGGTGATGAACGGCGATACCGTCGCCACGGTGGCCGAACAGGATTTCGTGCTGCGCCTGAAGGTCCCCGAACGCCATGCCCGGTTCATGAAGGCGGGCGATACGGTGCGGCTGGCGGACGACGATATGAGCCTGACCAGTTCGCGCAGCGGCAGGATCAATCTGGTCTATCCCCAAATTGAGGCTGGGCAGGTGATGGCCGACGCCACCGTCACCGGTCTTTCCGACTATTTTGTCGGCGAACGGGTGCGCATCTGGGTGGCGGCCGGTTCGCGGCAGGCCATCATCGTTCCGGCGCGGCTTCTGGTGACGCGCTTTGGCATCGACTATGCGCGGCTGTGGCGCAAGGACGGCCCGCCGCTAACCGTGCCGGTGCAGCGCGGCCGGGCCCGTGCCACGGCCCGCATCGCTGACGGCGTCGAGATTCTGTCCGGTCTGCGGCCCGGCGACAGGCTTATCGCTCCATGAATCTGGGCCTGTCCGGAAAGCTGACGCGAGCGACCATCCGCTCGCCCCTGACGCCGCTATTCCTTCTGGCCGCGCTCGTGTTCGGCCTCGTCGCGCTGGCGGTGATTCCGCGCGAGGAAGAGCCCCAGATCAGCGTGCCCATGGTGGACATATTCGTCCAGGCCAACGGGCTGAAGGGACCGGACGCCGCCGAACTTGTCACCAAACCGCTGGAAGCAATCGTCAAAAGTATCAACGGCGTCGAGCACGTCTATAGTCAGACGCAGGATGACCGCGTGATGGTCACCGCACGCTTTCTGACCGGCACCAGCGAGGACGAGGCCATCCTGCGCGTTCAGGCGAAGCTGCGCGCCAATTTCGACCGCATCCCCCTTGGCATCCCCGAGCCCCTGATCGTGGGCCGCGGCATCAACGATGTCGCCATCGCGGCTTTTACGCTGTCACCCGAACCGGCAGCGGCCTCGCGCTGGACCCAGGGTAACCTCCAGGCCCTCGCCGAGAAGCTGCAGGCCGAGCTGATCAAGGTGGAGAATATCGGGCTAAGCTACATTTCCGGAGGTACGCGGGATGAAATCCGCGTTGAGCCCGATCCGGAGAAGCTTGCCCTATTCGGCGTGACGCTGCAGCAGCTTCAGGCCAAGGTCCAGGGTGCAAACCGTTCCTTTCTGGCGGGCCAGGTCCGGCGGGACGGGCAGATGGCACAGGCCGTTGCGGGCGGCACGCTGAGCGGCATACCCGATATCGGTCTTCTGCTCGTGACCACACGCGATGGTCGCCCCGTCTATGTGCGCGACCTGGCCGCAATCGTCATTCAGCCCGGCACGGCCGAGCAACGCGCATGGTCCATGCGCCGCGGCGAAAAACAGAATTGGAATGCCGCCCCCGCCGTGACGGTGGCATTCGCCAAGCGCGCCGGGGCCAATGCCGTGCTGGTGTCGCAGTCCCTGGTCGCGCGCACCGAAGCCTTGAAAGGCCGGCTGATCCCGGCGGATGTGCATGTCGAGGTAACGCGCGACTATGGCCGCACGGCCGATGAAAAGGCCAACGAGCTTCTGTTTCATCTGGCGCTTGCCACCGTCTCTATCGTGCTGCTGATCGGCTTCGTGGTCGGCTGGCGCGAGGCCGGCGTGACACTGATCGTCATTCCCACCACCATCCTGCTGACCCTCTTCGCCGCCAATCTGATGGGCTACACGATCAACCGCGTCAGTCTGTTCGCCCTGATCTTTTCCATCGGCATCCTGGTCGATGATGCCATCGTGGTGGTGGAGAACATCGCCCGCCACTGGGCCATGCCGGACGAACGCGACCGTACCACCGCGGCTATCGAGGCGGTCGCCGAGGTCGGCAATCCCACCATCGTGGCCACGCTTACCGTGATCGCCGCGCTGCTGCCCATGCTGTTCGTCTCCGGCATGATGGGCCCGTATATGGCGCCCATCCCCGTCAATGCCTCGGCGGCGATGCTGTTCTCCTTCTTCGTCGCCATGGTGATCGCGCCCTGGGCCATGCTGAAATTGGCCGGCAAGCCGCGCCGTCGCCACCGCGCTGCTGCAGGACATGGCGAAGGCAGGCTGGGGGCATGGTACCGCCGCATGGCCAGCCCGGTTCTGAGGTCTCGCCTCACCGCCAAACGCTTTCTGGCCTATGTCGCAGCCGCGACTGTGCTGTCCTGCCTGCTGTTTGTGACTAAGGATGTCACCGTCAAGCTGCTGCCCTTCGACAACAAATCCGAGCTGGAAGTGATGGTGGACCTTGCAGAAGGCGCCAGCGTCGAGGACACCGCCCGCATGCTGTTCGCCGCGGCGGCGATCGCCCAGCAACTGCCGGAGGTCCGCTCCATCCAGGCCTATGCGGGCGTCCCCGCCCCCTTCAATTTCAATGGGCTTGTCCGCCACTACTATCTGCGCACCGAGCCCGAAATGGGCGAACTGCAGCTCAATCTGGCCGGCAAGGATGATCGCGAGCGCGCCAGCCACGACATCGCGCTGGATTTGCGTCAGCGGCTGGCGAAGTTGGCCTTGCCCAAAGGCGCGGTCATCAAGGTGGTGGAAGTGCCGCCCGGCCCACCTGTTCTTGCCACGCTGCTGGCCGAAATTTATGGATCCGACAGCGCCACGCGCCGTGCCGTGGCCGAGGAGACCAAAAAGCTCTTCCGATCAGTGCCCTATATCGTCGACATTGACGATTCTTTCGGGACGCCGAGGCCGCGCCTGCGCATCACCATCGACCAAGATCGGCTGGAATTTTTTGGCGTCGAGCAGAGCGACGTTTACGACACGCTGAGCGCCCTGCTGGGCGGGGTGCGGGTTGGTTATTCGCATCGCGGCGAGAACCGCAATCCGCTGGAAATCGTCGTGCGCGTGCCCAAGAGCGACCTCGCCTGGACCCAAAAGCTGGCATCTACCCCCATACCGGCCAATGCCCAGCCGGGAAACCGGGCCGTGGTGGAACTGGGTGATGTCGTCAGCATCAGACAGGAACAGGGTTCACCGGTGATCTTCCGCCGCGACGGGCACTATGCCGACTTGGTGACGGCAGAGCTGGCCGGCGATTTCGAGGCGCCGATCTATGGCATGCTCGCGGTGGACAAGCTGATCGCCCGCCATGACTGGGGCACGCTGGAAAGGCCCCAGATTTTGATGCATGGCCAGCCAGCCGACGAGGCCCGGCCATCGCTGCTCTGGGATGGCGAATGGGAGGTGACCTATGTGACCTTCCGTGACATGGGCGCGGCGTTCGCCATCGCCATTTTGGGCATCTATGTCCTTGTGGTGGCGCAGTTCGGCAGCTTCAAGCTGCCAATGGTGATCCTGACGCCTGTTCCGCTCACCCTGATCGGCATTCTCGTGGGGCATTGGTTGTTCAACGCCCCCTTCACGGCCACCTCCATGATCGGCTTTATCGCCCTTGCCGGCATCATAGTGCGCAATTCCATCCTGCTGGTGGATTTCATCCGCCATGACAAGACGCCTGGAAAGGCGCTGCGCGATGTCTTGCTGGATGCTGGCGCCACGCGCTTCCGCCCTATCCTGCTCACCGCCCTGGCAGCCATGATCGGTGCCGCCACCATCTTGTCCGATCCTATTTTCCAGGGCCTGGCGATATCGCTTCTTTTTGGTTTGGCGTCGTCGACATTGCTGACAGTGTTGGTTGTTCCTTCAATCTATGTCTGGCTGCGCGACGCCGATCGGCCTGTGGCCTGACGAGGAAAGCCCTGCGTTTTCTTTCGCAAGGCATTTCACACAGGGTATTTTTCATCCGAGAGTTGGCCCAACTGCCACAGAAGTGGCCGGGCTCCCGCCTTTGATTCGGCTCAAGCCAGAAGGCTGACCGTCTGGCGGGCGATCACAAGTTCCTCGTCCGTGGGAATGACCCAAGCTGCAACCCCGCTTGTTGGCATGCTGATCAGCGGCTGATGGGCCCTGTTGGCTGCTGGATCCAAAGACAGACCCAGCCATGTCAGACGTGCACTCACCAATCGCCGGATTTCAGCGGCGTTCTCGCCAATGCCCCCGGTGAACACCAGGCCCTCCAACCCACCGAGCGTTGCCGCCAAGGCCCCAATTTCCCCGACAATGCGGGAAACGAAAAGATCAATCGCCTCCTTGGCGCGCGGATCGGGGCTGGCCAGAAGCGTGCGCATGTCCGAACTGATCTCCGAGACCCCCAGCAATCCCGACCGGCAGTAAAGCAGGTCTTCCAGGGCCGCCGCCGACATGCCTTGGCGCAGCAGGTGCAAGATGATTCCGGGATCCAGCGCCCCGCATCGCGTACCCATCACAAGTCCGTCAAGCGCGGAGAAACCCATCGTGGTGTCGACGCTTCGTCCGCCATAAAGGGCACAAAGGCTGGCACCATTGCCCAAATGGGCGACTATGATCTTGCCATCCGCGCTGTCCGGGGCGATCTGTTTTAGCCGCTCCGCAGTATATTCATAGGAAAGTCCATGAAAGCCGTATTTGCGGATGCCTTCCCTCTCCATGCTGCGGGGTAAGCCGTATCGCCTCAGCGCAGGCTCGATCGTGCAATGAAAAGCCGTATCGAAGCTGCCATATTGCGTAAGCTCCGGCATAAGCCGCGCCACAGCTCTGACGGCATCCAAGGCGTTTTGCTGGTGCAACGGCGCCATGGGCCCAAGCCGTTCCAGCGCGACAATCGCGTCCTCGTGCAACCGGCTGGGACCAGTGAATGTGTCGCCGCCATGCACGATCCGGTGGCCGGCAGCGATCAGCCTGTCGTGGGTTAGATGCGCCTGCGTCCAGGCCAGCAATTCTTTAAGGAGCCCGTCATACGACATCCCCGAAAGCGGCCTGTCTACCAGCGCTGTCCCCATCTGGTCGACAACCCGCAAGCGAGCACCGCTATGGATGTTGTCTATGACCCCGCTCGCGCGACGAACCGGTTCCGGACCGCGTTCGAACAGCGCGAATTTGATGCTTGATGATCCGGTATTGAGAGCAAGTACCAGCTCAGCCATGGCTTCGTTTTGCTTCCACCACCAGCAGTGCCAAGGCAGCCGAGGCAAGGCGCGTGCGCGGTGGATCGGCCCGGCTGGTCAGGATGATGGGCAGGCGGGCGCCCATGACGATTCCCGCGCCATCGGCGTGGTTAAAGAAGGTAAGCTGCTTGGACAACATGTTGCCGGATTCCAAGTCGGGAACCAGCAGGATGTCGGCCTGGCCGGCCACGGTCGAGACGATATTCTTGATCCGCGCCGCTTCCGGGCTAATGGCATTGTCGAAAGCCAGCGGGCCGTCGACATCGCAGCCGGTTATCTGGCCGCGTTCTGCCATCTTGCACAGCGCGGCCGCATCGACCGTCGAGGGCAGTTTGGCATCGACAGTCTCCGTGGCGGACAGGATCGCCACTTTGGGTCGGACAATCCCCAGAACATGCGCCAGGTCGACCGCGTTCTGACAGATGTCGCGCTTCTGGGCCAGGTCAGGAGCTATATTGATGGCGGCGTCCGTAATCATCAGCGGCCGGGGATAAGCCGCCACATCGAACAGATAGACGTGGCTAATCCTGCGTTCCGTCCGCAGCCCGCTGGCCGGCGCGACTACGGCATGCATTAGTTCATCCGTATGCAACGATCCCTTCATGAGCGCGTCTACCTCGCCCCGCTGCGCCAAGGTCACCGCCTCATCCGCCGAAGCATGGCTATGCGGCGTCGATATCAGCCGGAACTGCGAGATGTCGAGCTGCGCCGCGGACGCGACGGCGCGAATCCTTTGCTCCGGCCCTACCAGAATCGGCACAATCAGGCCGGCATGAGCGGCCTCGAGCGCTGCCGTGAGTGAGCTGGCGTCACAGGGATGGACAACGGCGGTTCTCGCGGGCCGGATACCGCGGCACCGTTCTATGAGCCTGTCGTGGCGAAGATGCTCACTAACCGCTGCGGTCGGCCCGGATGCCGGGGGTTGCGGCGGTGCGGCGGTGCCCTTTTTGTCTTGTGTGAGCATAAGGCATCTTGCATTGGTCGGGGCCTTCTCGCCTTGATCTGGCGCAAGCCCGTCCATGAGCTATTTCCAGCTGGCACTGCCGTCGATCGCGTGCGCAGACCGCGCGCCAAACCGGATAAACGCGATCGAACAATGCGTCCACGGCAGCGACAAGGTCACGCCGTGACGAATTTCCACCCGCCGAGCGATAGGGGGAACAGTACTTCGCGCCAAGGCGATGAGCCTTACAAGCCCAAGGGAGCACTTTATTGAAACGCACGGCTGTCGCTGATACTTGATCCAATGTGTCTGCAGCAAAGAAGCGGTCACGGCGCTTGTCGCGTGCCAGTTTCGGCTGGCTGGACAACCGCGCTATCTGGTCAACCATCACGTCAAGTCGCCCTATCTCGATCGTCAACATCATGTCCTCGTCGGGAACCATCTGAAGCGAAACCCCAAAGAGCCGATAGTTGCCCACCTGCTCCTTTGGAAGAGATGGAAAGCCGGGAAGGCAGACGGCCTTCCCTTCCGAATAGGCGCAGGATCTTGGAACTATGCCGAGAGTCACAAACAAGTCGTCGACGTCAGCGTCACCGCTTCGGGCGTTGCTGATATCGGCCGCGCCATCGACGACCCGGCCCAGATTCAGCCGCGCCAGACCGCGACCGTATAGCGCAGAAGGCAGCCCCGCCCTGGTCTTCAATGCTGCGTCGTAATCGGCAATAGCGGCTTTGAACTGGCCCATCCGAAGATGGGTCATTCCACGGCTCGAGAGCGCTGCCACTGCGCCCGGCTGCAGCGCGAGCGCCCGGTTACAGTCGGCAAGGGCTTGCTTGAGATTGCTGCCCGTGCCGGCGCGAGCCCAGCACAACCCATTCCAGAAGGGCGCTGTGGTCGGGGACAATGCGACGGCTTTTTCCAGCTGAATGACTGCTGCCTGAAACTGGCCCAGCCCACTCAGGCTTTGCCCAAAGCCCGCCAGACTGGCTGAATCTTGCGGCTGGAGCCGCACCGCAACCTGGAAATCCGCCCGCGCACGCTCAAAACGCCTTTCCAGAAGATAGGCGTAGCCGCGCATCTTGTAGGCGTCGGCCAGCTGGGAATCTATCTTGAGGGCCTGCGTGCAAAGCTCCCTGCCCTCGGTAATCTTGCCCTGTGAAAGAGCATCAAGACAGGCGAGCAGAAAGATCGGTGCGAGGTTTTCCTTTCCGGAGCGGTCCTCCAGCTGAGGCGCCGGCAGGCGATATTCACCTGATTTCACCGACACCGGCAGAGACATCGCAGCGACGGGCCACAGCAGAACCATGGCAATCGGGGTAAATAGCTTGAGGAACAGACGCATGGACTTCCAACGCTATCTTTCGCGGGTCAGGATAGCGGCCTAAATGCGCAAGACCTTGCGGTAGATCAAAGATCAACGCACTGGATCGTGCCGCATGTCCGCTTGGGCGCCGAGCGTCGCGGACCTTCGGTTCAGCGTGCTAGCGAAGCCGCCACGCAGTTCGGGTGCGTATTGTGAAAGTGGTGTAGCGCCGAAGCAAGTCGGGCTGCATGCGCTGTGTCTTTGCACTGAAGCGCCGCGCGAATATCATCCACTATCATCTGCTGGATATCCCGCTCTCCGTTCTTCTGGCGAAGCAGATATTGGCCCAGTATCGCGGCGGCAATCTCCGGGACATGCTCATGTTCCGCGATGGCCGCGATTTCATCCGCAGTAAGGCCGCACAATGCAACACAGTCTTCAAACGAGATCATTGATGCATAGTCGCGGATCCCGGACGGAAGGAATTGATCTTGCTCAACCTCCGCGATTATTCTCGTCCCGGGTCATAAAGTTGATTTGGCGCAAGGCCTTAAGCCATGCGAGCACTAGATTCTTAGCTTGTGACGAAGTGGACGCCGCATGGCGATGTGCCCAATGGAGCAAGATCAGGTCATCGCATTTCTCGCCGATCCGGCGACACATCACGCTGTAGCGGCAGTAAAGCGTCTTGACACACATGGCGCACACGTCTTCCTGGTTGGCAACAATGCCTACAAGATCAAGCGCGCGGTGCGTTACCCCTATATGGATTTCTCGACACTGGGTCGACGGGAAGAAGCGTGCAAGAATGAGATTGCCGTCAACCGTGGCAATGCGCCTGACATCTATCTGGCTGCCGTTCCCATAACGCGCGACGAAGCCGGTCTTCACCTTGAAGGGAGCGGGGAAATTGTGGAATGGGCCGTGCATATGCGCCGGTTCGATGAAGAACTGACCTTCGACAAGCTCGCACGGCGTGGTGAGATCAGCGATGAGATTGTTGATAACCTCGCGCGCACTGTCTCCGACGCACACAAGAGGGCGCACCAGAGGCCGGGTTTCGCTCCGGCACTTCGCGAGATCATTGTGGAAACTACCGAAGAGCTGGAACACGCGCAGGAAGCGATATTTCCGGGCAGGGCAACTCTTCTTGGCCAGCATATGCTGCAGGCTTATGACAAGTATCGTAGTCTTCTTGAAAAGCGGGAGCGCGAAGGAAAAGTTCGCCGCTGCCACGGCGATCTCCATCTGCGCAACCTGGTTTTGCATGGTGGCAAGCCGATGCTGTTCGATGCCATCGAGTTTGATGAAAAGCTGGCAAGTATTGATACACTCTATGACTTGGCATTCCTCGTTATGGACTTATGCCAAATGGGCCTGCAGGCTCAGGCCTGCAGGCTTCTCAATCACTATCTCTGGCTGTCCGATGATGAAGCCGGCGAGATCGAAGGGCTGGCCTTGTTACCGCTGTTTCTGGCGCTTCGTGCGGCCATTCGGGCGAAGGTCCTGATATCGCAGGCAGCGCTGGATGCGAACCAGGATGACCAGCAGATCAGCGAGTATATTCTGGCCGCCGCCGGCTTTCTTTCGCCCGCTGCGCCGCGCCTCATAGCGGTAGGCGGCCTTTCCGGGACGGGAAAGACCAGACTTGCCTATGCCCTGGCCGAAAGGATCGGGGCGGCGCCAGGCGCTCTGCATCTCAGAAGCGATATCGAGCGTAAGAAGCTGTTCAATATTTCCGCTGCCGCCCGTCTCCAGCCAAGCGCCTATGACCCGGCCATTTCAAAGCAGGTTTATCAGCATCTCATGGTTCTCGGCAGGACAGGCCTTGCGGCGGGCTGTAGCGTCATTCTGGACGCCACCTTCCGCGACGACCAAGAGAGGCGAGGAGCAGCGTGTCTGGCCGCTGATGCCGATGTGCCCTTTTGCGGGATTTGGCTCCACGCGCCGCCAGCAGTCCGGCTGACGCGGGTGCAGGCCCGCGTCGGCGACGCCTCTGACGCAACCCCCGAGGTGGCCGCAAAGCAGTCCTCCAGCGCTACATGCCCTCCAGGTTGGACGCCGCTGGATGCCGGGGGAACGCCCGACGCAACGCGCGAGATCGCCCTGAATCTGCTGCGGCACAGCTTAAAGCTGTGAAAACCGACTAGCCGAAGGGGCCGCGGCTTCATCCTATCCGCCCAGATAGGTGGCCACAGCACGCATCTGTTCTGGTGTCATGAGCCAAACGTGGCGGTTCATGGGATCTGCGATGCGCGCCGAAAGGCCAAAGACGCGCAACTGCAGCTCAAGATAGTCGGCGCGTTGCCCAGCCAACCTGGGCGCATTCCCGCGCCCCTGACCCTCGACGCCATGACAACTCGCGCATGCCGGCACGTCTTTACCGGCGCCGAACTTGTAGAGGCGCGCGCCTTCTGATGACGCGCCAGTCATGGCAAGGGGCTTGGACGGCGCCTGATCGGCGTAATAATTGGCCAAGGCGGCAATCACCTGGCTTTGAAGCTGAGGCACGACATCTCCCATGTTATGGATCGCACGGGGAGCTTCGCGTATGGGATAACGCAGGCTGTGCAGCCGCGTGAACAAGTAGGACGCCGTCTGGCCATTCAGGCGGGGTATTTCGGGAGTGGTGCTGTCACCGAGCGGTCCATGGCAACCCTGGCAATTCTTGACGCGTATTTCGGCTGCGATTGTTTGGGCGTTCGAGGTGTCGGCCATTGCGGCGCCAGCACCCGCAAGGATGAACACGACAATCATCATTGCACTTCGCATCATCACAACACCTCGCCGGCTATCGTGTCAGAACCCATGAAATGATGAGCAAGCCGCTCACCAGTGCCACCAGCGCAAGCCACAGTACCATCGCAGGGTCAACGTGACCGGGAAAAAATGGGGCAAAGCTGGACACAAGACTCCTCCAATCAATTACGCGAAGTCTACCAGCCGACCAGCAGTGTGCTTTGATCTGGCTCAATCTCATCATCTGTCAGGCCGGTCTGAGTTGATTGGGATCAAGCCCTCCACTTCGGGCCTGTTTAATGTACCGGTCTCCGACCGCGATGTGGGCAGAAGTGTAAAGTGCTGCGTGGAAAACGGGTTTAGCGCGCGGTCTCACCCGATATACGCTTGCCAAATTCCAAAAACGTGACGAGAGCGGCGCTAGCACCAAGACACAGAAACAGGGCATTCCAGTGTAGTGGCTCGAAATGAAAAAGCCGCTGTGCGGGAGGCCAATAAAGCGCCAGCGCAAGTAAGATCAGCACTGCCCCCACCAACATCCACAACAGAGGGTTTGGCCTCAGTAGCGCTTCCTTTAGCGAGGCACGGAAAGAGCGGTTCACCAGTATCAAGCCGATATTCATCAGTACCAGTAACGTGAAGACCAATGCGCGAAGCTCGTTCTCCACCATCCCAAATCGAGTGCCCAGAAACAGCGCTAGCGCGACAATCGCCAGAGCGGCCCCCCCTTGTAGGGCTGCCCATATGACCGAGGCCCGCGGTAATACTGGTGTATCCGGCTGGCGCGGCGGACGCCGCATAACGTTAGGTTCTTCCCTCTCTGCCTCGAAGACGACCGAGCATGCCGGATCGATCACCATTTCCAGAAGTGCAATTTGAATTGGCATCAGCATCAAGGGCAGACCGAAGAACAGGGGCAGCAGCGCAAGGCCCGCAATGGGAATGTGGACGGCGACAATATATTCGATGGCTTTGCGAAGGTTGTCATAAATGCGCCGCCCCAACCGGATAGTTGCCACGATGGAGGAAAAATCATCTTTCAACAAAACCAGTGAACTGGCTTCGCGAGCAACATCGGTGCCTCGCCCACCCATCGAGATACCAATGTGGGCGGCCTTCATGGCAGGAGCATCATTGACGCCATCGCCCGTCATGGCGACGATCTGGCCGTCTCGCTTGAAGGCTTCCACCAGCTTTAGTTTTTGTTGGGGCCGGATGCGGGCAAATACGGAGGTCCGACGCACAGCCTCCGTCAAGGCGGCCTCGTCCATTTTCTCCAGTTCATCGCCCGAAATCACGGTCTGCGAGTCGATACCGGCCTTTGCGGCAATGGCGCGGGCGGTAACCGGATAGTCGCCGGTAATCATCACGACCCGAACACCGGCGTTGCGACATTCCTCCACCGCACCCGGGACGCTGTCGCGCAAGGGGTCGGCAAAGCCGATGAGCCCAAGGTACCGAAAGGCGATATCACGTTGAGACTTGGGCTTTGCGCCGTCATGCCAAGGCAGATCAGCCTGCGCCACAGCCAACAGCCGGATGCCTTCGCGAGCCAATTTGTCCACCTCCTCCAGCATGTGGGCATGTGGCTCGCCTTCGATATGACAAAGTTCGGCGATGGCTTCGGGCGCGCCCTTGGCAAAGGCGATGGCTGCGCCATTTTCAGCGCTATTCCAGACGTTGGTGGTAGCGGGAAGCTCTGGTCGAAGATTAAAGCTCTGAAGCAAAACTTGCGGCATAGCCAGTTCTGAAACCTGGGCCGCATCATGGATAGCTCGATCCATGGGGTCTGTCGGATTAGGCGCACTGGCGCCAAGCGCGGCATGGAGCAAGTCTTCAAAGCGATCAGTGAGGGGTTCGTCATGGCGCCAAAGCTCTCCGCCGACCGCGATCAGCGACAATCGCATACGATTCTCGGTCAAGGTACCGGTCTTGTCGGTGCAGAGTACGGTCGCCGAACCCAGCGCCTCAATAGCGGCGGCCCGGCGAGTCAGTACGCCGCCACGAGATATCCGCCAGGCCCCCATGGCCATGAATACGGCCAGGACCAGAGGGATTTCTTCTGGCAGCACCGACATGCCGACCGCAATGCCGCCCAGTGCCGCTTGAAGCCAGGAGTCTCGCGAAATGCCCAACAGCAGCACAACCAAGCTGGCGACAGCCAATCCCACCAAGGCAAAACCCCGAACCAGCCAACGCAATTGCCGCTGTAGCCGAGGCTGCTCCATAGTGATGGACGTGAGCGCTTGGCCGATCTTGCCCATTTCGGAACGAAGTCCGGTCGCAGTAACACGTGCGATACCGCTTCCGCGCGCGATCAAAGTACCAGCGAAGACGAAGGGATGATCCTCGCCGCCGGGGTGTCGCAAGGTCTCGGAAAGTACTGAAGGCCGTTTGCGCACAGGAACGGACTCCCCGGTCAACAACGATTCATCTGCCAGCAGATCATCGCCGGAAAGCAAACGCGCATCAGCGGGTACGCGGTCACCTTCGGACAAAATCATGATGTCGCCAGGCACCACCTCTCGGCCGGCAATGCGCGAGCGCGTGCCATCGCGGACGACCAGCGCGCGGGGACTGGCCAAGCTGCGCAAGGATTGGAGTACCTTCTCGCTGCGACTTTCTTGCACAATGCCGATGGAGACTGACAACGTGGCGAACGCCGCCAGGATCCCGGCATCAAGCTTTTCGCCCAGTAGTACATAGACCAGAGCACCGCCCAGAAGCAGCGCGAACATCGGCTGACTCACAACGCCAAAAACGATGCGGAAGAGATTGCGTTGCTCAGGACTGGGCAGCTCGTTGGCCCCGAATTCCTTCAGGCGCGATGCTGCCTCTGCACTGCTCAGCCCTTCGTCAGCAATCTGATCCATAAGACCTTTTAGGAGGCAAACCGACAAAGTCCTTGATAAGCCTCAACCTTCAACTTGATCCTGCGCAATGTGGGGATGGCCTGGCACTTTAGAATGGTGATATTCTAGGGGACCGCTATGAAGACCAATCCCTTTCGTTTAGGCGCGATTGTTGGCCTGTTTCTGGCCCTATGTCATGTTTTCTGGGCGATGCTGGTTGCGCTGGGCAGTGCACAGTTCATCATCGATTTTATTTTCTGGGCACATTTCATTACCCCGCCTTGGCACATCGAACCCTTTGCTTTGGGGCGAGCCTGCATCTTGGTGGGTTTCACCTTCACAGTGGGATCAGCAATGGGGATAGTGGCCGGCTGGATGTGGAACAGGTTCACTTCGGCCAATTGAACTATGCGATCCGAAACCGACCTGTCTTTTTTGTCCACTAAAGGATGCCACGTTCATGCGGAAATCCATTCTCGCCTCGCTAACAGGCCTTGGCGCTGATCGTGCCGTGATGGACGCGGCTATTGCCGCTGCAAAGATCGACGGCGGCATGGGGTGGACCTCATTCGACAGATCGGCCAGGAAGAGACCGAACGCGGGCAGCATGCCCGGGCGGCCTTTGAAGATGCCGTTAAGCGCCACAATATTCCGCAGCGCGATGATCCGAATGAGTCAGCGTCGGTGACCACCTGCTGGCAGGAGACCAAATCATTCTTCAATGAGACACTTGAGGAGGCGCGGTACCACGATCTAACAGTGATGGCACGGGAGGCCGAACTGTCGTCGGAACGGATCAAATCGGTGTTGATGCAGTCGGGCCGCCCGTTCTTATTGGCTCCACCCAAAGCCCTTCCCACGATGGGCTGCAGAATTGCCATCGCCTGGAAGGCGGGCGCGGAAGCCGCGCGCGCTGTCACGGCCGCATCCCCCTGGCTGGCTCGCGCGGAGAAGGTCTTGGTCCTCAGTTCTTCGCGCAACCAAGCCGAGGACGATCCTGATCGGATCTCAGCGGAGCGGCTCGCCACGGGTCTACGGCGGCAGGGAATCAAGGTGGAAATCGAAGTTAGCCATTCTGCCTCCAGTTCCGAAGGGCAACTCCTCCAGAATAAGGCCTATGATTGGGATGCGGACCTATTTGTGATGGGCGCCTATGGTCATAGCCGCATCCGGGAATTTGTTTTGGGGGGTGTCACCGAGGACATGCTCAAAAGCTGCGCGATTCCTATACTGATGTTCAGGTAGAGGGAGTTGGTGCCCGCGTGACACTGTTGATCTCGCGGCAAAACCTTCGGTAATTGAAATACAGTCGATAAGATCGCCTATTGTTTAATATATTTGATCCCGCACCGGTACGGATTCCCCCCTAGCGGCGCCGGGTTCCCATGCCAGGGGTAATCTTTGCCATTGCCGAGAATGTCCGCTTTGGGTCAGAAGCGGACATTGGCTGACCGGAAACGAATGACCGCTTTTGACCCAAAGCGGACATTCGTCAGAATGAGGCGGGCGGTCTCTCGCCAACCTGATCAGGAGTAAGCGTCGATGACATGCTATTATGAATAGTCGGAGCATTTACCCCCGAGCGTAATGACAGAGAAAAGCATCAGCCGGTCCCCATTGGTCACTTCGACTCGACAGTCTTTGCCATGCAAGTCTGTCGCTATGGAGCGTCGGCCAAGCCAAAGTCTGCGGGCTCAAGTCCCAGTGTCTCGCAGATGCGAATCGCGGTGAGACGCTCTTCGGCATCAAAGCCGCCATCTGCGGCGGCGATGGCGCAGCAGGCCTCGACGAGTAAAGCCGGATAACGTCCCGCGCCCTTGAGCTGCGCAACCGCTTCGAGAGCAGACCGTTCGCCCGCGTTCTGATCGGAAGCAAACCGCTCTGTCATAAATGCAAATGTCGCAGCGACATCATCGAGGCCGAAGGCGGCGATAGGCTCAAATCCTCGAATCAAACCGAGCATGCGAACACGTTCTTCCTCGGTCACCCAACCATCGGAGTAGGCCACAAGCGCGCAACCCGCAACAATGCCTTCCATGAGGTGCTCATTCCGAGCCCGGTGGACTTCTTCATTAAAGTCCTTCCAGGATTGCTTCGTGAAACGTTCTAATGAACGACGATACGGCATTTGCTTCCTTTCGATTGGAATGGGGTGGCGTTAGTGTGGATGTCAGTCGAAGGAGTTCGACCGCTTCTTGTTGCGGTGATAACAGTCATCATGGTCCCAGCAGTTCCTATCAGCGGACGGGTCGCAGCGAACCAATAGCGTTGGGAAAGGGTATTCGAGGGCATTAGAAAACGCCTTTCGAAGGGTGCTGTGGGGAGCGGCGGGTTCGCCAAAGCGAGTAAAAAACTCCAACCCCGAGAATAGCGAATGTTGCCCCGAGTGACCAAGTCGCTGGAAACTTGTCCAGGCCGAGTAAATCGGCAAGGAATATCTTCGAGCCGATGAAGATCAGCAGCACCGCCAGGGCCTGCTTGAGATAGGCGAAGCGATGGAGCACCGCCGCCAGCGCGAAATAGAGTGCTCTGAGCCCAAGGATGGCAAAGATGTTAGAAGTGTAAACTAGGTAAGGATCGGTGGTGATCGCGAAGATCGCCGGCACCGAGTCGACCGCAAAGATAACATCGGCGATCTCAATCAGAATGAGCGCCACGAAGAGTGGCGTCATATAGTGGGCCAGTCTCCCTGTCTTGGGATCGGGTAATTTCACGAAGAAGCGCTCACCTTGCAGACCGTCGGTCACGCGGAATCGGCGGCGAATGAACTTCAGCACTGGATTCTGGGAGAGGTCGGCGGGTTTGTCGCCTATCGTCAGCATTTTGACGCCGGTCAAGACCAGGAAGGCTGCGAAGATGTAAAGGACCCAGCTAAACTGGGCAACCAAGGTCGCACCAATGCCAATCATGATCGCGCGTAGCACAATGACGCCGAGGATGCCCCAGAACAGCACCCGATGCTGGTATTGTCGCGGTACTGCGAAAAACCCGAAGATCAGTGCGATGACAAAGACGTTGTCGAGCGCCAGGCTCTTTTCGACAACGAAGCCGGTTAGATACTGGACACCTGCGATCTCACCGAGCTGCCACCATACAAGTGCGCTGAACGACAGACCTAACGCCAAATAACCTGCCGAGAGTACAAGGCTCTCTCGGACGCCGATCTCTCGTTGCTTGCGATGGAGTAATCCCAGATCCAGCGCCATAAGCGCGGCTACAATCGCAAGGAAACCCAGCCACATCCAGGCAGGCTTTCCGAGCCATTCGATTACCAGGAATTCCAAATGCTACCTCCCTATCAAGGAGTGCAGCTTAGTCGGGGTGACTTTAAAACCAGACCCAAGCATTGAGCGCACTCAATGCGATCCGACATCACGATCATAAGGACCGTCAGAGGGGCCCGGTTCGCGACCTAGATATAGCCAGGGGCAATGAAGCTTTCAAGGGGGAGTTTTTCCCTAGTGCCCATTACGGAATGGTAAGATCAGTCTGGCGGGCACGGACATGGCCGTAGATCAATTTAGACATATGGACGTCGTTATTAGTTGATTCAGGGGAGAAAGGAACATGGGAAGAATCTTCGCTTGAAGGCAAAGATCACTTTGACGGGTCTTTGCTATCAGGACTATTTCTCACGAATAGCGGAACAACAGCTAGAATGAATAAGACTATGCCGGTTGCCAGTATAGCTGTTGCTTCTATTCCGAGCCCTGCAGTGACTCCGATCCCCGCTGCAGCCCAAATACTAGCAGCTGTAGTTAGTCCTTGGACCTGCCGCCCAGCCGTACCTATAATTATTGCTCCTGCACCAAGAAACCCAACGCCCTGAACTACACCTTGCATCACTCGAGAGATATCCCCAACCGACATTCCTGCCTGTGTTGGTCCCACCATAAATATGGCTGCACCAACAGCAACCAACATATGTGTCCGAATACCTGCACTGCGCGCCTTGCGTTCTCGTTCATATCCCAAAATACCGCCAAGCAACCCTGCAACCAGGATGCGAACCGTTACTTTGGTTACTGTTGCAGCGTCGGGAATATCAGAGAACTCTACCGTGAGAGTTGACCAAACTTCTTGCCACATTCTGGGCCTTTGCGTTTCTGTTGGTTTGTGTGGGCGCTAGCGTTAGCCGGCACCTCTTAGAGAGAATGTCGATCAGCCCCAATCCGAAGTAAAGTGTGGTCGGTAGATTTAAGCACTGTCGCGGGCGTACAATTTCCGGCCTCATCAACTGTCACACTCGAAACAGTAGTCCCCTCTTCATTCAAGCGAAGCGGGAGGGTGGATAGGGCATTCAGGGTCTGTACTATCCCTCCACCCGTTAGATGGCCTTGCCGACCAGATGGCCTATGCCCGCTGTAATGGCCATTGCCAATGCACCCCAGAATATGACCTTGGCTGCCGCCCGGAGAGGTTTAGCGCCTCCTGTCCTCGCGCCGAACCTCGTCCTGCACGAACATCCGCACATCAAGGGGTGATGCCAGTCGCGGTTTGCAAGAACCAGGTGGCTGGATTCACGGTCAGGCGCGATCACGAATAGCCAGGCGCTGCCTTTCAAGGCTTAACTAGCGAGCGGAGGCCAAGATTTGAATCTGTGAGTTAGCTTAGGAGCGCGACCAGGCAGGGAAGGTGCCCTCGCCTTTGAGACCGCGCTGGTTTAGCCTGAATGTAGCTCCTCGCTAAAGGTTATACCAAAGTGTCCCGACGAAATCTCTGGGTTCTGGCAGGACTGGTCCTACTGGCCCTTTGCGTCTGGCAGTTTTGGCCGCGGCCGCTCGCCGTGACGATTCTGGAAGTTCAGCCCGGCGAAGCTGCACGTGTGCTGGCCGTCAACGGTCGAATTCGGCCGCGCCTTTCTGTTGAGGTGAAATCTCCGGTGCCGGGACGCTTGATCCTGCTGCCCTTCGATGTCGGGCAGAAGGTGGAGCGTGGCGCTCTGATTGCGCGGGTGGATGATGCGCCGCAGCTGGCGGTGATCCGACAAGAGCAATCCCAACTCGCAGCGCAACAGGAAAACCTGGCCCAGACGCAACGTGACCTTGCACGCTATGAGAGGTTAGCAGAGATAGTCGGCAGCCAGCGCGTCGAGCAGGCTCGCTTGGCGATGCGCCAGGCGCAGGACGAGGTTCTACGGCTCACTGCCACGGTCGAACAGGCGCGTGAGGTGCAGGACCGACATCAAATTCGTGCGCCATTTTCTGGAGTCATCACCGAACGTCCGGTTGACCCCGGTCAGACGGTTGGCAGCGATACGACGGTTTATCGGCTGGCCGATACCACGGCCCCAGAAGTCACGGCGCCGGTAGATGAGCTTTATGCCGCGGAACTGAAAGTTGGCATGGCTGCGACGGTCGCTGTTCCGGGTTTTGACCGCCCACTGGCGGCCAGTATTAGCCAGATGGAAGATCGCGTAGATCCAGAAACGGGCGCGCGTGCGGTGCGCCTGCGCTTCGTCTCTCCACCACAGCGTGCGCCAGCGGGGCTTACGGTCTCAGTCAACTTGATTGTGGACCGGCACCCCAATGCGATCAGCATTATGCGCAGCTCGATTCTCAGCCCATCTGCCAACCCTCATGTGCGCAGTGTGGATGCGGCAGGCCGGGTCGCCGACCAACCGATTCGTTTTATTGATTGGCCTGCGGAGAAAGTGATCGTCACCAACGGATTGAAGCCGGGTATGCGCATCCTGGCAGATCCGCGGGCCGCCGAGCCCGGTCGCCGCGTGCGTGGTGCGGACTAGTCCATGCGCTATGCCGTCAAGATTGCTTTCCGGCATTTTCTGTCTAGTCCGGCTCAGACCGCGCTGCTGATCTCGGGCGTGGCGCTGGGTGTCACCGTTTTCATATTTATGAGCGCGCTGATCGGCGGCCTGGCACAGCTCCTGACCTTGCGCACCGTCGGCAGCATTCCGCATGTCACGCTGGAAATGCGGGAGCGCTCTCCCGGCCTGATCAATCCCGTCACAGGCGCCCAGCTGGCGGTGCAAAAGGACCTGGGCCGCCGCCAGCAAATCGCCGTATGGCAGCCTTTCATTGCGCAGATAGAATTGACGTCCGGTGTCACCGCCGTGTCGCCCCAGATACGGGGAAGTGCCTTTCTAATCCGTGGCCAGGCTATTGCCCCGGTCGGCGTCTTTGGTGTGCTGCCGGACAAGCTTTCCGCCATAGCCGATATTTCCTCCGCGATAGTCGCTGGCACGGCTACACTTCCCAGTGACGGCATTCTGATCGGATGGAAACTGGCCGACGATCTTGGTCTGCACGTCGGCCAAGCCATTCAGGTGCGATCGGATCGCCAGCGCGAGCGCAGCTTCCGCATCAGCGGCATATTCTCACTGGGGATAGCAAGTGCCGATCGCCAGGCGATCTACATGAACTTCACCACAGCCCGGGCCCTTTTCGATCTTCCCAGTGGCATTTCCCGCATTGAACTCAAGGTGGCATCGGTCGGCCAAGCGCCGCGCTTGGCAGAGATGTTGGGCCGAGCTACGGGCCTGAAAGTGACATCTTGGACGGATGAGAACGCCCAACTTTTCGAGGCACTGGATGCTCAAGGCCGCACCGGAACGATTATCAAGGTCTTTGCGCTCCTGACCATCATGATCGGGATCGCAAGCGCCATGCTGCTATCGGTCATGCGCCGCCGGAGCGAGATCGGCATAATGCGCGCCGCAGGCGTGCGCCGCCTGTTTATTGTCCAAATATTCGTTCTTGAGGGAACCTTAATCGGCGCCATCGGGAGCATTGCAGGAGCGCTGCTCGCCTGGGCGGCGTTGGCGCCTTTCCCTCCTATCGCACAGGTGAAGGGCGGCGGACTACCCATTGATGTAAACCAGGGCGGAATTCTAATTGCGATCGTGCTGACCACGCTCGCGGCCGCCATCGCCTCCATCCTGCCGGCACAGCGGGCCGCCAGGGTGGACCCCGTGGAAGCCATCGGGCAATGAGCGATATCCCCCTGGTTAGGGTTCGTGGGCTGGTCAAGCGGTTCGGTTCCGGAGAGGCGGAGTCAAGGGTTCTGCATGGCATAGACCTTGATCTTTATCGGGGAGAACTGGTGGCGCTGCAGGGCCCTTCGGGTTCAGGGAAAAGTACCCTTTTGAACATCTTGGGCACGCTGATGCGACCCAGCGAAGGCACGCACATGATGATGGACGTGGATCTCGCCAAAGGCGACGATGAAGAGCTGACGCGATTTCGCAACCAGAATATCGGCTTCGTATTCCAGTTTCACCATTTGCTGCCAGATTTGACGGCGGAAGAGAATGTCATGATGCCCGCTGCTGCTGCGGCTGGTCGCGAGACCGCTGCCATGCGCACGCGAGCTGCGGCGCTGCTGGACGCGGTTGGTCTTTCCGACCGGCGGCGCTATCGCCCGGCGGCGATGTCTGGTGGTCAACGACAGCGGGTTGCCGTTGCTCGGGCACTTATCAACGCGCCGGCACTCGTGCTGGCGGACGAGCCTACGGGAAATCTCGACCGCGAGTCCGCCGACAACGTGATGGATCTGCTCGGCCGCATCAACTTGGAGACCGGTACATGCTTTCTGATCTCGACCCATGACGAGAACATTGCCCGCCGCTGCTCCCGCCAGATCGGGTTGCTGGATGGCCGAGTGGTTAAAGGCGAGGGATAGACAATCAGTAGGGGGATTAAGTCACAAATTGGGGGTGAGACTGGGAAGCCTCACTAACGCGTCAGCTCAACGACTGCGTATGGCCGTCCACCACGAGTTCTTGTCCAGTTACGTTGCCAGCCAGGTCGCTGGCCGCAAACAACACCATGTTGGCAATATCGCGGGCCGTGACCATGCGTCCGAGCGATGCTTGGTCAGTATACGCCCGTGTGATGATTTCCTCCGGCTGGCCCAGCGCTTTCGCCTTGGCGGCAATCACCGATCTGATGCGGGGGCCGTCCACCGCGCCCGGCAGTATGGCATTGACGCGAATGCCATCGCGGCCCAATTCGATCGCCAGAGTTTTTGTGAGCCCCACGACGCCCCATTTGGAAGCGGAATAGGGCGCGCGCCCCGGCATTCCTAGATGGCCAGCGGCCGAGGCAAGGTTGATGATCGATGGTTCGCGCCCCTGGCGGAGGCGTGGAACGGCTTGCCGGATGCACAGAAATTGGCCCGTGAGGTTGACCGCCAGGGTCCGCTCCCAATCAAATAGCGACAGGGTTTCGACACCGCCGGTGGGGCCCGCGATGCCGGCATTGTTGACCAATACGTCCAGCCCACCAAGTTTTTGATCAACCAAGTCGAACATTGACGCGACGTCCTTCTCGCGGGACACGTCCGCGAGGCAACTATGGATTTCGGGCAAGTCATTTGCGAGACGTGCCAGGCTTTCGGGCTGGATGTCGCAAACCAAAATCTTTGAACCGGCGCCTGCGAAGGCGCGCGCAATTTCCAAACCAATTCCATCACCACCGGCGGTCACCAGGACGCGCTTTCCCGCCAGAGAAGTTTGATTCCACATTCTGATCCCTCAAGGCTAGCGTCATCAAGGTCGTACTGCGACCAGGACGTTAGCCGCTGGACATCCAGTCGTATAGATTAGAGGAGTGACGACCGGCGAGGGCGCCTAGTGCATGGCCCGACAGAAATGTCCGCTATTTGGCGGAAATCGGACACACGTCTGTTAGCAGGATTTGACCCGATCCGGGGGCCGTGGTGCCGGCGAGTGACATCTCTCGTAGAGCTCACCAAGAGCAGCGGCCTCGGCCCGATCCAGGTAACTGGACAATTCGCTTGCCCATTTGTGAGATGCGCCATCGTTGACGTTCTCAGTTGCCCGTCTATAGCGGCAACTGGCCTGCCGGATACCTTGTACCAGCGTGATTGAGACTTCCCGAGGGCCAGATCGAATGCATGGACGACAGGGTTTAGCGCGTGTGAGTATAAGCCCGGCCTTATACTCTTAGAGCAGGACGATGCGCGGGATTTTGTTCCAGGTTCATTTATGGACAGGGCTTGTGCTGGGTATCCTGTTTGCCCTCATCGCCCTCTCGGGCTCGCTCCTGATGCTTGGGCCGGTCACTCATCTGGACACCGGCCAGCCCACGGTTCGCATCACCAGCATGGGCACGCCCCTGCCTTTGGAAGTCCTGGTCGCACACGCGCGCAGGCTTGCCGGTGCGCCAGCGGGCATGCGGGCGGAACTGACTTTGCCGCAAGCCGGTGACCGCGCCGCCAACGTGCATTTCGGAGGCTGGAATTCGCCGGTCCCCGATCTTCTGATGGATCCGGTCAGCGGCGGCGAAGTGGCGCGCTACTATTCGCGCCGGCACCCGGTCCTGGCGGTCATTGCGGACCTGCACAGCCATCTTTTCCTGGGGCGGACCGGGCGCATCCTGACAGGCTGGCTGGGCGTCGCGATGCTGGGGCTGGGCCTGTCAGGTCTTTATCTGTGGTGGCCCGGGAAAGGGCGCTGGCGCCAGTCTTTCATGGTTGGTGGCAAGGCGGGAAGCTTGCGTTTCTACCGCGACTTGCATGCCGCGCTGGGGATTTGGTCGCTGCTGCTGTTTCTGGTTATTACGCTTTCCGGCGTGGGCCTAGTCTTCCATGACAGCGCACGCGCCACGCTGGCTTTTGTCAGCGGGTCCGAGAATACGCCCGAACGTGACTATGATTTCGTCGCCAGGGTGCCGGTTCTGCCGGGCCGGCCCGCCATCGGGGGATGGCAGGCGCTGGCGCTGGCCGAAGCAGGCGCTTCGCGCATCATTCCCACCAGCATTACGCTGCCCACCCGGCCAGATCAGGCGATCAAGATCCAGCTAGGCGACTGGACCGGCAAGACCGTCTATGTCGACCCGTATCGCGCGCAGGTGATTGCCGACCCGCAGCCGGCTTCACGGGTGGACGGGCTGGTCACTCTGATGGCTTTGCTGCATGGGGGCGGCGGGCTGGGGCCGGTTTATTGGCTGCTGGCCTTGCTCACCGGATTCGTGCCGCTGCTTTTATTTGTCACTGGCCTGATCATGTGGTCCCGGAAGCGCCAGAACCGGCTGACGATGACCCAACCACTTCCCGACATTACCTGAACGCTTTTGTCATTCATTGCGTTCGGAACTGAATGACCGCTTTTGGCGCAAAGCGGACATTGGGCTGGTAGGGGCTGAATGACCGCTCCTGGCCCAAAGCGGGCATTCATTTCGCACACTGATGCCGGACATCAATCAGGTGTTTTTCCGATATCGCCTGATCCCGTCCACCAACGCGAAGGGCAGGTAGTAAAGCAGCACGAAGCCGATGCCGGCCGCCACTAGCTCGGGGATGTACCAGGGCCAGGGCGACATCAGGTTCAGAAGATTTTGTCCCAGTGGCTTGGCGCGCAGAAAGCCGTAATTCACACCCAGTCCCCAATCAACCAGCGCGGCGGCGCAGAGATAGGCGAAGCTGGCGGCGATCACCCGCGGCAGGGAGCGCAATGTCGGCCGCATGCGCATCCCCAGTGTCAGGTACAGCAGCGCGGCGACGACGCCACCATGCTGGATAAAGAAGAATACGAATTGCAGATCGGGAAAATCGTAATACAGAGGCGGCGTCAGCACACCCTGCAGCGTGCCTCCGAGTCCCCAGAAATAGCCCAGTTCATAGGCGAACTGGCGACGGGTCAGAAGTGCTACGATCAGCGCGATCTCGGCCCAGTCGCACAGATTCATCGGCAGGCCGTTGCCCAGGTGCAGTTCGTGCCGCCATACGGTCAGGCCATACCAGCCGATCCAGCCCACCGCCAGAAATCCCGTCAGCCCGATCCGCGCCAGGCGATCGGCACGGCGGCCCAGATGCTCGTGCCGCGCCAGTAGGGCCAGTGCCAGCGGCACTGTCAGCGCCAGGGCGATCGCCGTCAGATGCGGCAACCCGAACAGGACGAAGCGAGGGGACACGATGCCTCCAGTGCTTGAAGCTTATGTGAGGCATGGCTCCGGCGCGAGGATTTTTGCGGCGAATAGCCTGGAACAGACGCGTCGCGGCCGTTGAGCAGCAAAATCTCGCTCAGGCTGGGGCTCCGGGCCTTGCGCTGCCGCCATGCACGAAATAGTCGCAGTCAGGCTTGCTCTTGTTGGCGGTCAGGCGTTGCCGTCGTACGCTCGGCCCGAGCTTGGATCGGGTCACATGCGCCAAAGGGCGGCCTCACTCTCGCGCGGGGGCATATTGGCCGCCGCAGCGATGCTGCTGGCGGGCTGCACGCTGTCGGCGGCGCTGCGGCATGACGAGATTCGCTCAGTTTGGGGGCCCGGACGGGCCTTGCCGCCCCAGCTGGTCTACTTCGCGACCGACCGCGCCCCCCACGGCGCTGGCTTTGGCGAGTCCTGGGGTGGCATGGCACGTTGCGGCCGCACGCTGGTGCCTATCGCCAACGCCATCAGCCCGGCGGCGCCCGATCCCTCGCTTGAGTCGATTGCCTGTGACGGACCGACGGCGATGGCGGCTTTTGCAAGCCGGGTCGCGGCGGCGGCCCAGAGGCGCGGTTGCAACAAGGTGCTGCTGATCGTCCAGGGCTTCAACCTCACTTTCCGCATCGCCCTGCTGCATGGCGCGCAGGTGGCAATGGATGCGCAATGGCCATGCGCTGTGCTGGTGTTCGACTGGTCCAGCGAGGGCCGCTTCGACCGCTACATGGCCGATCTAGAGCGCAGCGGCTATTCCGAGCCGGTCCTGGTTAGCCTGCTACAAGCGCTGCAGGCGGCGGGACTGGAAACCGACCTGTTGGCGCATAGCGTGGGCGCGCGCATCGCCATGGCCGCGGTCGGCATTGTCTGTTCCAAACCCGAACCCGTGGTGGGCGAGATGATCCTGGTGGCGGCGGATGTCGGCGCCGAACCGGACAATGACGATTTCGGCCAGATGCTGAAGCGCGACACCCCCTGCACCCGGCGCATCACCATCTACGCCTCGGATAACGACCTGGCGCTGATGGCGTCGCGGAGCGTACATGGCGGGATCGACCGCGCCGGCCGGACGCCGCTGGCCGCTATGCAGTATCGCGGCCCCCGGATCGAGGTGATCGATGCCAGCTTGGCGCCCAGCGACCTGTCGGGGCATGTCTATTTCATTTTTTCGTACGAAATGCTGACCGATATGATGTGGACGCTGGGTGGAGCCAGCACGGCAGAACGGGCGGCCAAAGGCGGGCTTTTCTGCGCCGACTGGAGCGGAGGCGCCTGCGTCGCGGGTGCGGGCCGCTATATCCTGAAGGTTGCACCGGACCGGCAGCCCGATTTCGGTCAGCGCCTGCTCAGAGAGATCGCACCAATCCTGCTACCTTTGCTGTGAGCCTTCATCGCGGCTTGCCGCCATCCGGTGAGTAGGAATGTCCGCTTATGGCGCATAGCGGTCATTAAGCTGACCAAAGCGGATTGGTCGTTACTGACCCAAAGCGGTCATTCACCGCTGTATTGTGCAATGGTAGAATTTCAGAGAGAGAGAGAGAGAGAGAGAGAGACGGCTGCGAAGGGGGAGACTTTTGCGAACTAAGCAGGGAGGGCTTAAGTCGCTCAAGGTTTCGGCGGTCCTGTTTCTCACGGCCTTTGTTGCGCTGGGCGTGGCTGCTTTCCTGACGCGGCCAAGGCCCGCCTCAACGCCGCCCGGTCCGCGAGAAGCAATTATTACAGCGGAATTCAATGTTTCGTCTGCGGAGCGCGCGCGTCACCGAGTTGGTCTTTTGGAGGGTTTGCTTTTCGTAACCTTTTTAGAAGCCAAAGCTCTGAATCCCGAAGGTGCAGCCGGTACAGTATTGCCGACGGGCGCGGTGATAAGAGGGCGGCCTTTGCCATTAGGAAGTTACACCGCTCCCGGGAAAAAGCGCATCTGTGGGGGAAACGTAACACAAGATGCGCACCATGCTTATCCGGCGCGTGGTCCGTTTTTCGAATCGGACATGTACAGCCCGCCGAAAGACTTAATGCGGTACGATTATTATGTCGCTACAGACCAAACTTGGTCGGCCCGTTGCTGGCCCGAAGTAGGGTCCTGCACAGCTGTATTCGCTAATGGAAAGTGGGCCTCTCGGATCAATATCCACCAGCGCGACCTTTGTAATGCGCCTCTTATGAACCGAAGGTTGGTCGCTATAGCTGGGAAATGGATACGATAACGGTTTGCAATCTGGGCACCGGACAACTGAGCCTCCAATGTCCGCTTTTGGCGCAAAGCAGACATAGGGCTCACCGGGCCTGACTGGCTGCTTCTGACCCAAAGCGGACATTCTCAAGTTTTGCGTAATACCCTCGATCAGTAACCACGCCGGTTGGGCGCCTCTTCCTAGAGGGCTGTAATCACACCCCTATCCGTCCGAAATGGTACCCCCGTTGCCAGTCTGTCTCCTGTCTGGCTCAATACCCGCAAAATAAGGCTGTGGGGGCCGGGGTGTCTGAGGAAAAGGAAGGGGCAGAAGCTCAAGCTTCGCCTATGCCCGATACAGGCGGCCTCGCCATGGACCTTGCTATGGAAGAAGCACGGTCCGATCCGTCCTTGCGCAGCCATGTCGCTGCCTTCCTTGATGATCAACGGGCTTTAATCGCCGACCAACGCCGTCACATGCACGAGCAATTCAAGCCGCAGCTACGCCAGCTATGTCTGGGCGTGTGGGAAAGGCGAATGGGTGTCCTATTGCGCGCCGCAACCGCGATTATCGGTTTGGCGGTGGCGACGGGCGCCGGCGTGATGGTGTGGGATGCCGCCCATAGCAAGGGCTTGATCATCGAGCCTTTCAGCGTGCCGCCCAGCCTGATCCAGCGCGGCCTGTCGGGCGAGGTTGTCGCCAGTCGGACAATTGACCGGCTGACGGCCATGACCAAATCGGAATCGTCACGCGCGGTCCAGTCCTATGCCAATAATTGGGGCGACAATATCAAGGTTGAGATTCCTCAAACCGGCGTTTCCATCGGCGAACTGCGCCGCTTCCTGAAGGACTGGCTGGGCAACGACATCCGCATTTCGGGTGAGGTCACCACGACCGTGGACGGCATCGCCGTCACCGCCCGCACCAGCGGCGAGGCGGGCGCGACCTTCACCGGCAAGGAAGAGGACCTTGGCGCGCTTGTGCAGCAGGCCGCCGAGCACGTCTACGAAATCACCCAGCCATATCGCTACGCCAACTATCTCGACCGCAATTTTGACGCGAATGGCCTAGAACAGCGCGTCGCCAAGGCCAACGCGATCTATCGCCGCCTGATCGCCGGAGACGATCCGGTCGAGCGCGCCTGGGCCTGGAATGGGCTGGGCACGAATGAATTCCGCTACCATCTCAATGATAAGCTGTCTGCAGAATATTATCGCAAATCTGTTGCGGAAGTGCCGGATTTCACTATCGGATATTTTGCGCTGGCCGCCAGGCATCTGGTTCTTGGCAACATCGAGAAAGCGTTGGCTAACTATCGGGTGGCGAGCCGGCTGCTGCATCGTGACACGGTTCCCGGTCTCAATCCTCACTTCATTCGTTATGCACGGCTGAACACCGATGGCTATATCGCGGGACTGACCGGCGATTATGGAGCGATGGCTGCCCTTGGTAAGGCGGGCGCCGAACTGCCGGACGATTTTTCGGCAGTCCAGCGTGGTCCTTTTCGGGCCGGGGCGATCGGCGGCATGGCGCAGCAGCATGATCTGGGTGCTGTGAAGGCCTATCTGCGCGAACTCGGCTTGTCCGAAACCGACCCTTATCCCGCGCGAGCTACCGTCTATGCCCAGCGTGAAGACTGGAAGGCCTTGCTACCGACGAACAGCGCCACGAACGGGCAGTTAACTCAATTCCGGGGTTCGCCGAGAGAGCAGGCGCGTCGGGCTCGTTTTTTCAACAGCAATACGGGGATTGCCCTGGCCAAGGCCAGGCTGGGCGACTTTGCGGGAGCCGAGGCCATGATAGCCCCCGTGCCGGCAGACAATGATCATGGCCTTAGGGCCCGCGCCCTGATAGCCGAATTGCGCGGTCAACGCGCTAGGGCGGATTGGTGGTTTGCACGCCTCCAGGCGCAGGCGCCGTCCTGGCCCTTCTCTTATTATGAGTGGGGCCGGGTGTTGCTCAGGCGCGGCCAGCCGGACGCAGCAATAGAAAAACTGAAGGTTGCCAATCAAAAGGGGCCGAAATTCGCGGACCCGATTGTCTATTGGGGCGAGGCATTGATGGCGAAGAACCAGTCGCATCTGGCACTGGCGAAGTTCGCGGAAGCGGAGAAATTCGCTCCAAACTGGGGCCGCCTGCATCTGAAGTGGGGTGAGGCGCTGCTCTATGCGGGCAAGAAGGACCAAGCAAAGAAACAATTCACCATTGCTGCGCGCCTGCACCTAACACCGTCCGAAAAACAAGAGTTAGCGATGGTTAGCCGATGAGCGAAAACACCAGCAGCGAAAATTCGCCTCCGCCTGATACCGGCGGCCTCGCCATGGACATGGCGATGGAAGAGGCCCGCGCCCATCCCGCGTTGCAAGACCATGTCGCCGCGTTCCTCGATGACCAGCGCGCTCTGATCGCCGTCCAGAAGCATCACCTGCACAAGCAGCTTCTCCCCATCCTGGCGGAAAAGTGGCTGGGCGTGCTGCTGCGGGCTGCCACGGCGGTGGTAGGCATCGTCTTCGCGGGCGCGCTGGCTTTCATGATCTGGGAAGCCTCCGAGAGCAACGGGCTGCTGATCGAGTCATTCACCGTGCCGCCGGACCTGGCGGCGCGCGGCCTCAGCGGCCAGGTCTTCTCGAACCTGCTGCTCGACAAGCTCACCGACCTGCAGGACCAGACGCAGTCGACCCGCCCACCCCAGTCCTATTCCAACAACTGGAACGACGACATCCGGGTGGAGATTCCGCAAACCGGCGTTTCCATCGGCGAGCTGCGCCGATTCCTGCGCGAATGGCTGGGCAACGACACCCATATCACGGGTGAAGTCTGGCATGGCAGCACAGGACTTGCGCTGGTCGCCCGTGCTCCGGGCAGCAAGGGCCATGTCGTCACGGGTGCGGAAGCCGACCTCGACACGCTGATCCAGAAAGTGGCCGAGAATGTCTATCGCGTCACCCAGCCCTACCGTTATGCCAACTATCTCGACCGGCCCGATTACCGCTCCCAAGCGGTGATGGATTATGACGGCGCCGAGAAAATCTACCGCCAGCTTGTGACCCATCCCAATCCGGTGGAGCGCGCCTGGGCGTGGAACGGGCTGGGCAACCTGGCCTATACCGCGCGCAGCGATGCCCAGGGCGCCATCGGCTATTATCGCCGGGCGGTCGCGATAGACCCGAAATTCAATCCGGGCCACAGCGCGCTCAGTTACATCTACACCACTATTCTCAGCCATGCGGAACAGGGGCTTGCGGAAGCGCGGCTGATCGTTTTGGGCGAAGCGGCCGGCAGCGGCGTCAGGGCGCAGATACTGCTGGGCGAATGGGCCGACCATCTGCGTGGCGCACAGGCGGGGCTGAACCGCCCCAACACAAGAACGACCGGCACGCACGATACCTTCCGGGGCGCGGTTCTGCAGGCGCTGGCGGAGATGCATGACGCCAAGGGCGCCCGCGCCTGGCAGCGCACCATGCCGCCGGCAGAAACGTCGCTCGGCAGGACCTTCCAGGCCTCGTTCCGCGTCAGGGCCGACGCGGCGCTGGAGGACTGGCCTGCCGTGCTGGTGTCGGAACCGGCGGCGGAAAAGATTTATCTGAAAGAGGCGCCGGGATTCGACAACAAGAATTTCTTTGCTCGCTCCCTCCGGCCCATGCTGGCTCTGGCCAAGGTGATGACCGGCGATATCGCGGGCGACGAAGCGCTGGCGGCGGCGTTTCCGGCGGATTGCTACGACTGCTTGCGCGCACGAGGCCGGATCGCCGCCGCGCGAAAACAGGCGGAACGCGCCGATATGTGGTTCGCCCGCGCGGTGGCCTTCGCGCCATCGGTGCCGCTGGCCTATGCGGAATGGGGCAAGGCGCTGCTGGAACGTGGGCAGCCGGATGCGTCCATCGAAAAGTTCACTCTCGCCAACCAGAAGAGTCCGAAATTCGCAGACCCGCTCGCCTATTGGGGCGAGGCGCTGATGGCCAAGAACCAGTCGCACCTGGCGCTGGAGAAATTCGCGGCGGCGGAGAAGTTCGCGCCCAACTGGAAACGCCTGCACAGGAAATGGGGCGAGGCGCTGACCTATCTCGGCAACAAGGACGAAGCCGCCAAACATTTCACCAAGGCGGCTGCGCTGTGAAAACGCAAAGCCGGAAATAAACTGATGGAAAATCCCAAGCCCGCGCGCAACTGGCGCGGATACTTCAAAGAGTATGCCGTCATCGTCATCGGCGTCCTGACGGCGTTGGCCGCCGAGCAGGCGGTGACCTGGGCCAACTGGCGCAGCGAAGTGGGTGCGGCCCGCACCGCGCTGCGGGCGGAAATGACCGACAACAACAGCAATTTCTTTGCCCGCCGCGTCGCCATCGCGCCCTGCCTGGACCGCCAGATGGCAAAGGTCGAAGCCGCCATCGCCATCCTGGAAGCGGGCGGCTCGCCTGCCGCCGTCGACATCCGCCCCGCCAGCAACAGCCTGATCAGCGACAGCGAATGGCAGTCCCATCGTGCGTCCCAGGTGTTGACGCATTTTCCCCGCGCCGAACTGGCCGCGATGGGCCGCTATTACGCCAGCGTCAGCGGTGTGGCTCCCTGGTTGGCAACGGAAAGCATGGCCTGGCAGGAACTCAGTATCTTGCAGAAAGTGCCGCGCGGCATCACCCCGTCCGATGTGATCCGGCTCAGGGTCAATCTCGCCGCCGCCGAGCGCGCGGGATACCTGATCGGGCTCATGTCCCGCAGGGTGATCAACATCTCCATCCAGCTGGGCATGCCCGAAGCCAAGGCCGATCCTTTGCGGGTGAAATACTTCTGCGGCAGCCTGAACGCGCAAGAGTATCAGCGCTGGCTCAAATCCCTGATGGAGCAACGCTGATGGAAAAAAAACAGGGGCGCAACTGGCGCGATTTCCTGAAAGAGTATGCGATCATCGTGATCGGCGTCTTGACCGCGCTGGCCGCCCAGCAGGCGGTGGAATGGTGGCATTGGCGCGTTGAAGTACGGGAAGCAAAGGAAATCATTGCTAGCGAAATGGCGCGCAACATCGCCTATGGCACTGAGCGCATCCGCGCCGCGCGCTGCATTCAGTCCCGGCAGCTTGCGATAGCCGATATCCTTGATGCGGCTGCCAAGGCTGGCGCGCTGCCCTCGCTTGGGGACGTGGGCGGCGCGGTGCTTCGGCCCTGGTCCAGCGGCGCCTGGAACAGCGTAGTTGCTTCCCAGGCGGCGACACATTTTTCCCGCCAGGAGCTGGCCGCGCTCAGCTTGGCCTACAAACAGGTGGAGCGGATAGAAAACTGGAATCGCCAGGAAACGGAAGCATGGTCCAACCTTCAAACCCTTTCCGGAGCGGGCCGCCGCTACGATCCCGCGCATGATGCCGAGTTACGAAAGGCGCTAGGGCTAGTGATCACTTATAACACCGTCATCTCCATCACCAGCGAAAGATTCATTTTGAGCGTGCAAAGCCAAAACCTGCCATTCACACAACAGGAGCGGCAGCAGATGGCCGAAGCGCTGAAGACACCGGACTTTTCCCGCTTTTGCGCGCCGGTCAGTGCCACGTCGAAAACAGGAACACGCAACGCAATGAGCGAGCCAATCTTCCGGCGCTTCGACGCACTCCAGAAACGCTTAGTGGGAGGAGAACCGTGACCGACGCCGTACAAGCCTCGCCCGATGAACCGCCCGTGGAAAAGCCCACCCGCAACTGGCGCGACTTCCTAAAAGAGTATGCCGTCATCGTGGTCGGTGTACTGACCGCGCTGGCTGCGCAGCAGGCAGTGGAATGGTGGCAGTGGCGTAGCCAGGTGGCACAGGCCAAGGAAGTGATCGCCACCGAACTGGCGAGCAGCGTGGCTGGCGCTATCAGCCGCGTCCGCGTTGCGCCCTGCGTCGAAAGCCGTCTCGATGCGGTAACCGACATCCTGGACGCTGCGGCCAAAACCGGAAGCCTGCCGCCGGTGGGCATTATCGGCCAGGCGCCCGCGCTGCTGTGGTCCAGCGGTGCGTGGGAGAGCGTCGTCGCCTCGCAGACCGCCTCACATTTCCCGCGAGAGCAGCTGGCGAACATTGCGCGGCTTTACAAGTACGTGGAGCGGGCAGAAAGTTTCAATGTCATGGAAAGGCATGCGTGGAGCAGCCTTTACTCCATGGTCGGGCCGGGCCGCCGCCTCGATCCCCCTTCCGAAGCGGAATTGCGTCACGCCCTGGGCCAGGCCCGCCTCAGCAACCGCATGCTGCTGACCAGTGTTGTAAGCTTGATGTTGGCGGCCAAGAGCGAGAATCTTCCTTTCAGCCACAGCGACCTCGACAGGATCGCCGCCGCCAAGCGCGCACCCCTGACGGGCGGCACGTCTTTGATCGGTCGCGGTATGGCACTGATTTGCGGTCCCATCGGGCCGGTGCCAACCCGTTACGGGCAGTCGCAGAACACTTACTATCAAACCCGTTACGGCGAATTCCTCCGGGGCGTCCCCGATTTCGGCGATGGTGCGAGAATCCCCTCCCCATGACAGATGCACCCGAAGAACAGATGAAAGAACCCACCCACCCGCGCAACTGGCGCGATTTTCTTAAAGAATACGCGGTCATCGTGATCGGCGTTCTGACAGCGCTCGCCGCCCAGCAGGCGGCGGAATGGTGGCGCTGGCGCAGCGAAGTCGCTGACGCCCGCATCGCCATTGCGGAGGAAATTCGAGCTAATGGAGCCTATTTTGCCCGCCGCCTCGCCCTCGCGCCCTGCATCAACAGGCAGGTTCGGGAAGCACGCGCGATCCTGGACAGCCTGGAGGCGGGAAAGCCCCCTCCATCTTTCACTGCCTTCCGTGCGGCTTCGGGATCGTTGCTGGTGGCCAGCGTGTGGGAATCCGAGCGTGCGTCGCAGACCCTTACCCACTTTCCCCGCGCCGAACTCGCGACACTGAGCCGTTACTATGACCAGTTACCCGACTATCGAGCGTGGATGAGGGATGAAGCCGATGCCTGGGCGGAACTGGGGTTGCTGAAAAGACCTCCGGCGGGACTGGGGCCGTCGGACCTGGTGAGGTTACGCGGCCTTCTGGGGATCGCCGAACGATACGTAAATCTTGTCGAACTCAATGCAGGCCGCATGCTGAAAGTCGGCGAGCAGCTGAATATTGCGCCTCAGCCAGTAGACCCGGTGCGCGTCGCGAAATTCTGCACGGGAAGCGAGGATGAGTATCGCCGCTACTTGTTGACCACGGACCGGTGATCACCTTGGCGAATAAAGGGGCGACCTGATGGAAAAAAACAAACAGGGGCGCGGCTGGCGCGTTTTGCTCACCGAACTGGGCATCATCGTGTTGGGCGTTTCCATCGCACTGGCGGCGGAGCAGGCGGTGACCTGGGCCAACTGGCGCAGCGAGGTGGCGCAGGCGCGACAAGCGCTGCGGGCGGAAATGCTCGACAACAACAATCGCTTCTTTGCCCGCCGCCTTGCCATCGCGCCCTGCCTGGCCCGGCAGGTCAAGGAAGCCGATGCCATCCTGACCGCTCTGGAAGAAAAACGCGCGCCCGGCAAGTTCACCAATTTTCACCAGGGCATGGGCACCTTGATCAACGATGCCGAATGGCAAGCGGAGCGCGCTTCGCAGGTGTTGACGCATTTTCCCCGCGACGAACTCGCCGTGATGGGCCGCTACTACACCATGCTGCCATTCTTCAGAGAATGGGCAACCAGGGAGGGCGATGCTTGGCGGGAAATGAGCGGGTTGCGACGCCCCCTTGCGGGACTGACGCCATCCGACCTGATGCATCTTCGGGTCCAGCTTGAAATTGCAAAGAGCGCACTGGAACTGATCAATTACGCTGGGGCGACCCAGCTCCGGCGCAGCAAGGAGCTGGGCCTTCCCGACGCGGTACCGGAGACGGCGGCGGTGGAGAGTTTCTGCACCCTGGATCACGAGCGTTATCAGCAATTTCTCAGGTCACGGGTGGTGCGCTGATGGAAAATTACAAACACGGGCGCGGCTGAGCAAACGCAAAGACCTCTGCGGGCGCCGACGAATGTCCGCTTTGGACCTAAGAGCGGGCATCGGCCGGCCATGTGGCGGCCTGGTTAGGACCGAGTGAGGCGCATTTTGGAGCTCTGTAACGGCCATTCTGCGGCCCGCCCATTCTCACACTCGCGGAAAGACCAACATTCTGGTGAGCGCCCAGTGGTAGCCTAGATAGTCTTCTGGCTGCCAAAACACGTCCGCGAACTCGCACGAACACAACTGATTGATGTTGCTTGATGTTTTTGGATGCCGACGCACGCTCGCGAACTGCGACGAACATGCATTGGTGGGCCCGCCAGAACCCATTCAGAGAACTTTTCCTTTATTATTCAAATGGATAACGCAGATCGTGGCTGAACTACCAACACTTGTACCAACAGCCCAGACGACACGTCTTACGGGACTTGCTTCGGCGTCTGGTCAGAGCTTATCGAGCAGTTCACTTAGCGCTTCCTGATAGCCTCAGCCCGACAAGACGCCCGGGCACCGGCCCTGTGCAAGCGATGGCAATGTGCTGCTGGCCGTCGACCATGTATGTCATGGGCGAACCCGTCGCGCGGCCGGGCAAGGGTACTGCGCCCACTTCCTTACCTGTGGCCTTGTCGTAAGCCCTAAGCCAGCCACCCAGCTTGCCATCCTTGTCGGTGGTGGCTGTGCCATCCCCGGCTATGACCAGCGTTTTTGTGATGAGGATACCCACCTTGCCCTGACTGCCGGTGCGCGGAATGTTAATCCCTTTCAGCGCGGGATGATTGCGCACCACATCGGGCGTTTCGCCATGGGCGACCTGCCAAACGATTTCACCTTTGTTCATGTCGTAAGCCGTGATCCGGCCATAGGGCGGCTTGAATATTGGCAGGCCCTGAACTGCAAGCCGGCCGCTGGGTCCTGGAGGTCCGGATGGCGCTGCGGCGGCGTTCGGATCCCGCGCGATTCCGGACATCATCGGTGCATCGGTTACCTTGGGATCGGCAGGCAAGGCGCCACGCAGTCCAACCGAAAGGTTGGAGAACATGTACAGCATGTTGGTGTCAGGATCGTAGGCGCCTCCAGGCCACTGCCCTGCGCCATCGCCGGTCGGCGAGGAAATCATCGCCAGTGGACGTGGCCATTTGCTGAGGATGGGAGGAGCCCAAAGATTTCCGGTTTCGTAGAAAGACATGATCCTGAGACCTTCCGCACGGAGCTCGGGCGTAAAGTCAATCACGCGCGAAGGATCGGAGCCGCCTTCATCGAACGGCGGTGGCTTGGTCGGAATGGGCTGGGTGGGTGAATACCATTCGGTCGGCAGATTGCCCTTGGGGACAGGAACCTCGGGGATCGGCCAGACAGGCTTGCCAGTCGCACGGTCCAGCACAAACAGATAAGCGTGCTTTACGGGCTGAGCTATTGCCTTGATCGCCCTGCCGTCCACGGTGATGTCGCACAGGATCGGCGCACAGGGGATGTCACGATCCCATATGTCGTGATGCACCGTCTGATAATACCAGACCCGCTTTCCGGTGCGCACATCCAGCGCGGTGATGCAGTCGCCGTAGAGATTGGCGCCGTGACGCTTGCCGCCATACCAGTCATCGGTCGGCATTTCGGTGCCGATATAGACCAGCCCCAGTTCGGGATCGGCGCTGTTCTGCGACCAGTTGCCCATGTTGCCGGCAACTTCGGCGGAGCCGTTCAGCCAGGTATCGTAGCCCGGTTCACCTTTGGACGGCATCGGATGGTAGATCCAGAGCCTCTTTCCGCTGCGGATGTCGTAGGCGCTGATAAAGCCCTTGATATGACGCATGCGGGGCGAAGTGGATGGCAGATGCGCTGCGCCGACCACGATGATGTCGCCGACTACCAAAGGCGTGGAATTCAGCCCGATATCATCGCCCCGCCGCTTGCCGGTAACGTCGATGTCCTGCCGCGGATCAACCTTCATGTCCACAATGCCATTCACGCCGAAGCTTGGGTCGGGGAGGCCCGTTTTGGCGTCGAGGCAAACAAGCTGGAAACCCGGCGTGACGTACAGGACGCGCTCCTGGGTCCCGTCCGTCCAATAGCTCAGGCCACGACCCAGAGGACGGGGTGCATTCCGGCCGCGCTCGCCCTCGTCAAAATTGAACTTCCAGAGCATCTCGCCACTTCGGGCGTTCAGCGCAACCGCAGCGCGGCGCGTGCCGGCCGTCAGATAAAGCACGCCCTTCACCATCAACGGCGTCGATTGCAGATTGGGATCCGGCATCGGACCCAAATTGTCAGGATAGAAGTTCCACACTGTGTTCAGCGACTTGAAATTCGCCGCGTTGATCTGGTCCAGGGCCGAATAGCGCCAGCTGGCCAGGTTGCCGCCATAAGTCCGCCACTCGCCATTGGAGGTGTCGTAGGGCTGGGTCGGCAGCGGCTCCAGTTTGTAGTCTCTGGCCTTTTGCATCGCCAACGGCGTTAGTGCACCGGCTGAAGAAGTACCCCAGGCAAGCAGGGCGGCCGTACCGCTCATCAGGGTGCCACGGCGCGTCAAATTTGTGGACATAATCAACCTTCTTCAAACACGACATCTGCGTAAGGCAGCTTTCAAAAGCTATTCAGCGCCGATGCGCCCGCATAGAGGCAATAGATGGCGATGCGGAGAAGTTGTGCAACGCAAACTCATCAGATGAGAATGCGGAACAGGCGTCGATTTGCATTCAACCAAAACTGGCTCAAAATCCGCTACGAGAAAACGTGCATTCCCTTTTTTCCGGAAACTCCCCCGTTTTCGGAAATATGCCGGGCTTCGCCACAGCCATGCGACGAAGCCCGGTCTTTTTCAGCCGTGCGCCGTGAGCGGCATATCTTGCGGCAGACACGCCGACACGGGCGGCATCACCGAAGGGCCGGGCGGGAACACTTTGTACTCCAGCGCGCGTGAAGCCTCCTGCAGAGCGTCGCGCACCTCCGTTTGACGGGATTCGACCATGCGCTCGGCATGGTCGGTGGCGGACATGGCGGCAACGACACGCCCGTCAGCGTCATGGATCGGCACCGCCAGGCAACGCATGTCCGCACGAATCTCGCGGTCGTCCACGGCATAGCCTCGTGCACGCACCTTCTGCAATTCGGCGCGAAGGATCGTCCGGTCCGTTATCGTGTAAGGCGTCAACGCCACCAGATCCCCGTCCATGATAAAGCCGTCGAGCTGGTCCTGCGGCAGCGCAGCCAGAAGCACTTTCCCAAGGCCCGAACAATAGGCCTCCAGCTGCGAGCCAAGGCGCGTGTGCGGGGAAAGCGAAGTGGGCGTGCAGACCTTAGCGATATACGTGACCATGCCGCCTTCCAGCAACCCTATGTGAATCGTCAGGTCGAGACGATTGGCAAGATCAGTGATGATCTTATGGCTGGCTTCCCTGAGCAGATCGCCGATCGCCACATTGTGCGACAGGGACACCAGGAGCATGCCGGGGCGATAGCGGCCCCTGGGGCCGCGGACAACCGCACCGATCTGTTCCAGCGTCTGGATCAGACGATAGCCTGAAGCCTCGGGAAGATTTGCGCGGCGGCTCAGTTCACAACTGGTCAGCCACTCGTCGGGGCCGTGAAACCCCTTCAACATGCGAAAAGCCTTCAGTACGGACTGGTTCTTGGGCGTAGCCATGGGTATCCCCCGCTTGTTATAATTCTAGTGCGCTCCGGCCTTTCGGACAATGTCGAGTGCGACATCGGTAATCATGTCTTCCTGGCCGCCCACCATGCGCCGGCGGCCAAGTTCCACCAAAATTTCGCGTGTATCGACGCCATAGTCCTGGCTTGCCTTCTCGGCATGGCGCAGGAACGAGGAATAGACGCCGGCATAGCCGAGGCTAAGCGTCTCGCGGTCGACCCTGACCGGACGGTCCTGCAGCGGCCGGACCAAGTCTTCCGCAGCGTCCATAAGCTTATAGAGATCACAGCCATGCTTCCAGCCTTTGCGGTTTGCCGCGGCGATGAAGACTTCCAGCGGCGCATTGCCCGCGCCAGCCCCCATCCCTGCCAGGCTGGCATCGACGCGAACCGCGCCGGTTTGCACTGCAACAATCGAATTGGCGACCCCGAGCGAAAGATTGTGATGCGCATGGACCCCGCGCTGCGTCGAAGGCTGCAGGACACGGTCATAGGCTTCCAGGCGAGCGCGGTAACCGTCCATGTCCAAGGCGCCGCCGCTGTCAGTGACATAGACGCAATGCGCGCCATAGTCTTCCATCAGCTTGGCCTGCTGCGCCAAGGGTTCGGGCTCCGCCATATGGCTCATCATCAGGAAGCCGGCCACATCCATGCCGAGCTTGCGCGCAAAGGTGATGTGCTGCTTGGCGATGTCGGCTTCCGTACAGTGGGTCGCAATTCGTACCGATACGACCCCCATGTCGAACGCCCGGTGCAAATCCTCTGCGGTTCCTATGCCGGGAAGCAGCAAAGTCGTGAGCCGCGCCTTGCGGATCACACGCCCGGCCGCCTCGATCCAGTCCCAGTCGGTATGGGCGCCAAAACCGTAATTGAAGGACGAGCCATTGAGACCGTCGCCATGGGCAATTTCGATGGCATCCACGCCCGCCTCATCGAGCGCTTGCGCAATCCTGGCCACATGATCGATGCCGTACTGATGACGGATCGCGTGCATGCCGTCACGCAGGGTGACATCTTGAATGTAGAGCCCTGAGGACTGAACCGGGGTCATGCGGCCTGCCGCGCCATTCTTCGCGCAGCAATCTTCTCGGCTGTGCGCAGGCCCGCGGAGGTCATGATGTCCAGGTTTCCCGCATAGGCCGGGAGGTAGTGGGCCGCGCCTTCGACTTCCAGAAAGACGCTGGTCTTGAGACCCTCGAAAACTCCTAGACCCGGAATCGAGACAGGGTTGTTCGATCCGAAGCGCTCGAACTGCACTTCCTGCTTTAAGCGATAGCCCGGCACATAGGACCTGACCTTCTCGACCATCTGGTGAATGGAATCGGCGATCTGCTTTTCGTCCGCGCCCGACGACAAGGTGAGGACAGTTCCGCGCATCAGAACCGGCGGTTCGGCAGGATTGAGAATGATGATGGCCTTGCCCTTCCCGGCCCCGCCAACCTTCTCGATGCCCATCGCCGTGGTCTGGGTGAATTCGTCGATATTGGCGCGCGTGCCCGGCCCGGCCGATTTGGAAGCGATGGACGAAACGATTTCGCCGTAATGCACCTTGGCAACCTGGCTCACCGCCGCAACGATGGGAATGGTCGCCTGCCCGCCGCACGTCACCATGTTCACATTGAGCGCATCCAGATGCGCATCGCCATTGACCTCGGGAATGACATAAGGACCGATCGCAGCCGGGGTGAGGTCTATCATCACCTTGTTGTCGGCCAGGCAAATCTCGCTGTGATGCTTGTGGGCGGCGGCGCTGGTGGCGTCGAAAACGATATCGATCTCTTTCCAGACCGGCATGCGGACCAGTCCCGCCAGACCTTCGGCGGTGGCGGCGATGCCCAGCCGCTGGGCCCGGGCAAGGCCGTCTGACTGCGGATCGACCCCGACCAGCGCACCCATCTCCAGGATGGAGGAGGTGCGCATGATCTTGATCATCAGGTCGGTGCCGATATTTCCTGACCCCAGGATGGCGACTTTTGTTTTTCTGGCCGACATTTTTTCTTCCCCGTCCAACAGCTTACCGAGGGGTGGTCAAACTCAAAAAATGACGCACCGTCACCTCTCATTGTTTGAGAGATTTATCCCAAGCGTGGTGGCTAGGTGCGGATGCCTTTTCCACTGCCCCTTAGTCCGCAAACAATTGCAAATCGATGGCGTCACCCATCATGGCGTAACCGGCATCGTTGGGATGCAGGCGTCCGCCGGAGTCTGCGGCCACCAGGAGCTGGTTGGGGCGAGCAGGATCGCGCAAGGCCTTGTCGAAATCGACGACCCCGTCGAATGCGCCGCCGTTGCGAATCCACTCATTCACCTTCGAACGCATCGCCTCGCCCTCAGGCGAATAGCTGCCGGAGCCTTCAAAGGGGGTAATGGTGGCGCCTATCACCTCCACGCCCCCGGCATGGGCACGCGCAATAAGCTGCCCCATGGCAGCAATCATGTCGTCTGCACTCACGGCTTCTGCGGGGTTGCGACGGCTGTACTGGATATCATTGATCCCAAGCGCGATAATGACTTTTGACACGCCCGGAACCGCCAGCACATCGCGGTCGAACCGGGACAACGCACTGGTCGACGGCGTGTCGTGCAAAAGCCGGTTGCTGCCAATACCCGCATTCACGACCGCCCAGCGGCGCGTGGAAGCCCTGGCTTGAAGCCGCTCGGCCAGACGCTCTGTCCAGCCGCGAAAAGCACCCGGCGTTGATCCAACACCTTCCGTAATGGAGTCACCCAGGCAAACAACGGTACGCCTTGCCGTTTGAGGCACGACATTGAGCGCACTAAAATGGCTGCCGTTCCGGGCCACGACAGCGTCGCTCAGGCTTTGTGCGCCAGCCTGGTTGCCCGGTGCAGACCATGCCTTCAAGGCGTAAAGCGTGTGAGCCGGAGGCACAGTTTCGACGGGGTAGTGAACCGTCACGGTGAGCCTTGTCAGCGCCCCAATGGTCCAATCAACCGGATCGCTCAACAATGGTGCGCCGCCCGGAATAACGGCATCACGACGGCCCGCAAAGGTGAGCACATGATCGCTGCCGGGGACGATGCCCCCCTCCTCTGAGGTCAGGGCGATATGCGCTTCGCCAATGCGCAACCCGTCTTTCGAGAATTCATTGCTGAACCGGACACGGACAGAGCGCGCCGCAACGCTGACGCGAATGACCTGCCGCACGGTCGTATCTGCCGGATAGGGCGGCAACGGCGAAAAACCCGGCGCCACGGTGCGGGTATTACCGTCAGGCCCCAATCCAACAGACGGCGGTGACAAATTGTAGGCCGTGGGAACATGGCCAAAGGCGCCAAGCCAACTGTCACCAGTCGCTTTCGCGGATCCCGACATCGAGATCAGGCCTACAAGCGCGAGTGTGAGCTGGCGCACCATTTCGATTCCTACTGGAAATAAATCATTCGCTTTTTCGCATCCAGCACGGCCTTGTCGAGACCCTGTATCGAGCCCTCCAATTCGGCCAGATCTTTGAACGGCCGCAATGTCCGGCGCGCGATGATGGCTTGCGCTGTCTTCTCATCGGTATGCAATACCCCCATAAGCAGGTCAGCATCGGAATGGTTGATGTCGACAGGCGTCACGTTCTGGAAAAGATAATCCATCACCAAACTGAACTCTTCTTGTGTCCCCCGCGCCCCACGGTCGATCATCTTCTGAACCGTGTCATGCCAGGCGTCATAGTCCCGCGGCGTGTCCGTCACCAACTCCATGCCATGACAGCTGGCGCAAATTTTCATCACCGCCGCTTCAGGTGTTGTGGCCTCCGTTGCGGTCTGCTGCCCGATGGCCGGTGCCATCGCCAAAAGCAACCAGCCACTCAAGAGAGTGACTGTGCCTGGCAATATCCAACCGAACGCGCGAATGTTCAAAATGCGTGATACCGTTTTATCGGGCCGTTGACTGCGGCATGCCCGCATTGGGATCGGTGCCGGTCGGCGGCACCACCGGATAGGCCGCTCCCTGCATCACCGGCATATGCGGCCCCACACCCAGCTTTTCGGCGGTGACGAAATCGCCATACTCGTTACCGAACTGGTTGGCGACGCGCTGAAGGCGGCCATCCACGAAGGTCATGTCCAGCATTTTCTCGCTGAACATCTTGGTGCCCCACTCGCTTTTGGTGGTTGCCACGACCTTGCGGGTCACCGGATCGATGATATCGCCCGAAGAGGCGTAGACGAGCTTGCCGTCCAGCCCGAACATGATCCAGTAAACGCTATCCGGGGTGTCGATGGTGGCGATCTCCTTGGGGCTATCGGTATTGCTGAAGATGCGGATCTTGTTGAAAATCGCGTCGGGGATCCAGACTTCCTTGCCGTCGGGGGTCAGGGCAATGCCGTGGCTGGGGCAGCCATGCGACACCCGGGGGCGCGGTGTCTTGTTCCAAACCGAACGCCAATCGACGCTGGTGACCTCCACCGTCTGGAGGATTTTCCCGGTCTTGGTATCGGCAACCATGTAACCCAAGAAATTGTTCTGGTTGACGTAGATCTTGGAGGAATCCTTGTTGAGGGCCTGCACCCGGACATTTTCAGGGAACTGGATAGTCCGAACGACCTTGGCGGATTCGACATCGGCGATCTGCAGCAACTTGCCGTTGGGCGACATAAAAGCGAGCTTGCCGTCGGCGCTGAGGTTCAGATTGTGGGCGCCCGGGCTTCCCGGCGCATGAATCGTGGCAAGCAGCTTTCCGGTCTTGGCGTCCAGCTTGTACCAATAATCCTGCAGGTTCGAACCAACCACCAGGGTCTTGCCGTCGGCCGAGACCTGGGGACGTTCGCAGCATTTGCCGTCCAAGGTGGTGGTCCAGACCATCTTGTCGGTCGCAAGATCCAATGCGCCCAGCCGCCCGCGGACCGCAAGGTAAAGCATGTTGGTCGCAGGACTTGCCGCGACACCGGAAACGTCTTCGGCGGCCATGCTGCCCGCATATTCCCACATATGAATACGTTTGACGAAGGCGTAGTTGTTGTCGGCGTCCAGCACGATGATGCCGCTGCCGTTGGGGTACATCTGCCGCTCCAATGAGCCGGGCATGGCCACATAAAGCAGATGACGATTGTGAATGGTGAAGTCACCGCGCGGACGCTGCGGGCCGGCCCCCGCCGGACGGGGCACCGGCGGCATCACGATCGGTCCGCTGCCCACTACATTGGCGCCGGCGGGAAGCGCGTTGGCGCTGGACTGCGCCTGCGCCGCGCCAGGCCGGTCCGGAGCGGCGCTCTGCGCCATGGCAACGGCGCATGTACCAACCAGCAATGCACCCGCAAGCTTCAGCATCACATGCTTCATTGGCGTTGCTCTCCTTCAGATTTTCTTGTGGTTTTCCCGGTTACGTCGCCACCAGATATGACTTGAGATAGGTGCTCAGGGCCAACCGTATTTGCGCCTTGTGCGCTTCGGTGATCGCCCCGCCGCGGCGGCGGCTACCGCCGGCGGGCTGGCCGGACACCGGCGGATTGACGCGCATGATCGCGTCTTCTGCGAAAACGCCTCGCGCCTTCATGACATACTGATTCGCATGTGGCAGCGAATTGAACGCCAGGAAGCGGCCAAAGGTGTCGTAAGCTGCCTGCTTACGGCCTGCCCGGTAGGAATTGAAGCAAACCTGAAGAAGGTCCGCCATTCCGGTATAGGGCATTGTTCCCAAAAATCCGAGTTCCAGCTCGGCGAAGAACGTCATGCCACCCATGCCAGAAAAATCCGTGAGTTTCCCTCCAGATTTCTGCAGCAGCCTCGTGACACGATCCAGTGGTTCTTCTTCTGTTTCGTCTTTTACCGCCACGACCGCCGGGACCGCCTCTGCCAGCGCGACAAGACTGTCCACACTGATGTCTCCAACAGCCTGAACCATGATTGGCAACCCGCTCGCATCCGCCAGCGCCTTGAAATATGCGACTACTTCGGAATGGCTTGCGCCCGGAGGGGTCAGTGAAATGATCGCGTCGGCGTTCAGGCTTTTTGCCTTCCTTGCATACGCCTGGGAAGCGGCCGTGTTGAAGCCGATGGTCTGCACCCCCAGCATCAGCGCCGTATCACCCTTCACCGAGGCTAGCGCTTCCGCGCCGGCATGCCACTCCTGCGTGGTCAGGGTTTGCCAGCCGCTGGCATTTTGCGGCCATGCCATTCCGGCAACTTTGCCTCGGTTCAGAAATTGTTGCTGACGAACCATGGCGTCAACATCGAAGCTGTTGTCAGGCCTGCACGGCGTCCATCCAATAGGAAAAACGCCGGCCAGCGGCTTGCCGTTGGGAGATTTGGCGATGGCCGCGCCACTGTTGGCAGCCAGCACACCCTGGCCAGCGCCAGCAAGAATGCCCAGTGCTGCACCGGCGCCCTGGAGGAATGTTCGGCGATCCTTCAACATGAAAAGCTCCCCTTTGTAATTCGCGCATCCCGCTAAGGCGCCTCCGTAAAGGCCCGCGAAGTACACCAGCATGAATGCCGGTGCTGCATCGTACCGGTACCGTTCCGGCTTATCCCATTAAAAGTAACCCCGCCGGTTTCCCGGCGGGGTTGCTCAAGCCGTCGAGACGTTCTCAGAACTGCTTGCGCAAGCCGAGCACCGTATAACGGCCCAGCGTGCCGCCGGACGCTATGAGGCCGATGCCAGCATTGCCTGGAAAAGGTTCGCCGCCCGACAGATAGATCGGCGGACTGTCATTGCCGATATTTTGGACCGTTACGCTGACTTCCGTATCACTCAGCCACGGGGCCAGACCGCTCAGGTCATAGCTGACAAAGAGATTGACCGGGTGGAAGGCTTCAATGCGCTTCTGGTTATACAGCGACAGAGACTGGTTCAGGACGGGCGAAACATTGAATCCCGGGCTGTATTGCACTTGCACCCGGCCCGTCACCGGACCGACGGTAGCGGTCAGGTAGGCCGAGGTCGCGGACAGCGGAACGCTGTACTTCACGAGATTGATGGGGGCCAGGCCCGGGGCTGGCGTGTTTTCGTTGGTCGAGTTGATGGTTGTCGAAATTCCGGCTCCCAGGGTGCCGAAACCTTCGATGTCCGTTACGTAATGGGCTTCGATATCAAGACCGTCGATTACCGTTTGGCCGAGATTGTTGCGGCGCAGGTCATAGAGGATATAGGGAGGATTGACGCCCGATCCGAAGGCCGACGCCAGATCCGGTCCGGGAAACCCCGTGGTGGCGACAATGGCATTTCCGCCCGCACCAAAATTGGTGGGATAGCGGGCCTGAATCTGAGCCAAGGTCGGGTTCAGCATATAATACTGGTTATAGGCGCCCGAGAACAGCAGACCTGGATTGTTGAGGATCAGGCCTATCTGATCGCTGAACTTGACATGCCAGGCCGTGACTTTGAGCAGGAGCCCCGTCAGGTCGAAGCCAAATTCTGTGGTGGGATGGAAATCGCCGCCGATCGACCATGACCTGCCCTTTTCCGGCCCTAGCAGCGGATTGCCGCCCGGAGTGCTGATGGAGGGGCGCAGCGCGTCGGCGGCCGATGTGCCCGGCGGCACGTTGGTGTTCGCGGCGGTGCGTTGGGGCGTGTAGGTGAAACGCGTATCCGGCGCGGAGGTATCGGCAAGGCTGGGTGCGGCAAAGGACGTGGCCATGGAGCCCCGGACCGTCAGGGCCGCGAACGGGTCATAGGTAAAGCCCATCTTGTAATTGGTGGTATCGCCAAAGTCGCTGTAACTGTCGATACGGGCCGACGCGTTGAAGCTCAGCGCATGCACGAGCGGCATGCGATTGGCCTCACTGACAAGCGGGACATTGACTTCGGCAAAACCCGACTTGGTGATGCGGTGCGGCCTGGCGGTTGCCACCTGTGTGCCGGCCTGCGCGGGGCCCGCCACCTGACCTATCGGGTAGTTGGTGTTCCAGCTGGCGACATAGTCATCGAATGCCCACTGGCCGCCGATCGCCGCCTTGACTGCGCCGCCGGGCAACTCGAACAGCGTTCCGTTGGCCGACGCGCCATACTGGATCTGGTGCTGGACCGCCTTACCTTGCTGGCCATTATTCAGAATTTGGTGGATGACCGCAGGATTGCCGGAGGTGAGATTGTAGGGATTCACCGCATTGCCAGCGAGGCCGGGGCTGGCAACCAGCGCGGGCGTCAGAACGCCGCCAACGGTTGTCTGCCGCATCGCCTGAGCCAACAGACCGGTATTGACTGTTCTCTGGAAGCCATTGGTGGTGCTGCGGCCATAATTGACCATTCCGACCGCCTGCCAGTCGCCGAACGGCAGGTCTACCGTCAGCTTGGGCGTGATCTGGAACACCTGAACCGCGTTCGTATCGGTATAACCCTTGTCCCCCCAGAAGGGGCTGAAGTCGAAGGAGACGTTCTGTGTGGTTTCCCCGGCGATGGACTGGAAATAGGGGTTGGTATTGTTGATTGTGACGTTGGTGGCGCTCAGCATGGGACGCACCGCGGCATTCAGGCGCGTCGACCACAGCATCTTGGTCGAAAACTCCACCCCGTCCATGATCTGCTGATGGAAAGAGCCGTAGAAGGAAGTCTGCTCTTCCTTGGGATAGAGCGAGCGGTAGGAGTTGGTGTCGCAGCGGTTGAACTGGCCGGCATTGGTGACCGAATTCAGGGCGCCAAACGGGCCTGTGACTCTCGCAGCCAGGGATCCGGGCGTGAGCGGCACAGCGTTGGATGTCAGCGCATAATTCAGACCGCCGGGCGCGCTGATATTCGCCAGTTCGCACGAGGTGCCACGCGAGTCGCGGCCGCCGCGGGACGTCAGGTCCATCTTGGTATAGTCCCGGTCCCTGGCAAACAGGAAAGAATTTGCCTTGTGTTCAAAGGCCAGATAGGCGCCGCCATTACCCCATTCGGTACCGGCCATCATGCTGGCATTGAAGGAACTGTAGCCGTCGGCAAAGCCCTTCGAGACATTGCCCATGAAACCCTGATAATCGTCCCGCGTCACAAAGTTGATGACACCGGTGATGGCGTTCGCGCCGTAGATCGAAGAGGCGCCGTCGGGCAGCACGTCTACCTGGCGCAGCACGATGGTCGGGATAACGCCCGCATCCGGCGCGGTGGCCAGGCCGCTGATGCCGACCAGATTGTGTCCGTCCAGCAGCAGCAGCGTCGAGGAACCGCCGGTAATATTCTGGGCGGGGTTATAGCGGATGGAGGGTCGCACGCCGCCGATATTGATGGCGGTGGGCGGATTGGTCTGGGTGTTGAAGGTGTTGGCGATCTGCGGAATTTGATTCAGAATTTCGTTGGTCGTGATGGCGCCGGTAGCCCTTATCGCGCTTGCATCGACGGTGATCAGGTTGGTGCCGCCCGGGGCGATGCCCCTGATGCTCGTGCCGGTGGCGGTAACGATGACCTCTTCGACCGGGGCGTTTTGCGCCTGAGCCTTTGCCGCAATCACCGTCGCGAGCGCACCCATTGATGCGCTGCACAAAAGCTTCTTCACAAAACGCATATTGACGTTCATTGGCGCTCCCCGCTGGTTTCTGGCTCTGTCGTGTAGTGCAGGCCAATTTTGCGAAGACGGTGCCGAGGGGGTAAAAAACTGTCAAGAAAACCAAGACTGCTGCTCTCACACCGTGAGATTAAGGCTGCCTCACTTCGCGAGCCATCATACCGTCGGCGCTGCAACAGCTAGGGAAGACTCGGCTGCTGCGAAGCCCGTTTGACCCACTTGTAAACAGCGACCGAGTTTTTCCAGAAAAACTTTTCGGCCGCTGCCCGGCTCTTGGTGGAGAAGTATTCCCGAACAAGAGCGACCGTATCGGGCACTTCCGAAATGCCGACCGCGTTGGGCCAGTCGCTGCCAAACACAACGCGATCTTCTCCAAAATAGCCCATCAGCATGTCCAGACGACCACGGTGCGCGGCCAGACCGCGGACGATGACGGGCGGCGTGGTCAGCGGACGGCGCGGATGCACGATCTCAGACAGCTTGGTCGAGATGTTCCTCCGCTGTGCAATTTCTTTCAGCACCGCGTGATATGCAGGCAGCTCTTCCGGCGCAGGATCGAATGCCGGCAAGTGATCCAGGACGATGCGCAGGTCGGGCACTTTGTCATTCACCCGGATGGCCGCCTGCAACAGAGCAAGATTCTGGTTTGCGGTTTCGAGCACCAAATCATGCTGGGCAAGCAGCTTTAACCCTTCTATAAATTGCGGATTATCGACCTGCTGCGGCAGGTTATAGCCCCACACATTTCCGTATCGGATGCCACGAAACAGCGGGTTTTTCGCATATCTGCCGAGATACTCGCTGAACTCCGGCTTCTCCGGCCGCAGATTGCCGATGGTGCCGACCATCAGCGGTTCGGACTGAATGGTTTCCAAAACCCAGAGATTGTCCTCGACCCAGGGACTGGCATCGACCTGGATCACGCCCACGATTCCCAGCGGCCTGGCGATCTTTTCGTACATGGACGGCAGTGCGACGCCGCCGGTGAACGTGCGGCCACCTTTGTAAGGCGCTCCCTGAGGCCGATTGGCGTCGAACAGGTGGATGTGACAATCGATGATGGGAATGTCATCGACCGTCGCCGATCGCGCGGGCAAGCTGCCTGCGCCCAGAAAGGTTGCGGCTCCGCCGACAATGAAGCGCCTGCGATTGTGTTTCATCCCAGTTCACCAACGCCCTTCGCTGGACATGCCGCGCCGCACCCTTTGGAAACTTCTCGCACGCTCCATGCCTGTCAATGCGGATATCCCAACCAATCTCTCATAGAGTGAGAGCATCGCGGCGGCGGCAAGCGGCGCTGGGGAACAACCGGCTGGCCGTGTCAACGCACCATTGGTCTGCGCGGAGACCTGCTACCCTTTGAGCCAGCCATGCTTTTTCAAAAACAATTTGGTAGATTCGAATAGCGTTTTGCGAGGGGCAGGAATGAAGCGGCGTATTTGTCTGGTTGCAATGATTTCCGCCTTGCCCTTCCAACCCGCGCTTGCCGATACGCGCGATGAAGTTTGGGCCGCCATGGAGCGCTGCCAGGCCCTTCAGGATGATCGCACCTGGCTGGAATGCACCTACGGCGCTAAGCAGCCGATGCGCGCCAAGCTAGGGTTGCCCCCTGCACCCGATTACCAACAGCGGCTGGTGCCGGGTCAAAATTTGGCCGCCCCCGCATCCGCGAGCGTCCGGGTGCCAAAGCCGGCCGTCGCCGCAAAGCCCCGTACCAGCTTCCTTCCGAGCAGCGATGCCGCACCGACTACGGTCTCAACGCTTTCGCGCGTGCAGTATGACAACCGCGGCGCATTCATCGTAACCCTGGACAATGGCCAGGTCTGGCGCCAGGTGAACGTCGAAGGTGGCAAGGCGCCTTTGCGAATGGGAACCAGGGTTTCCATCACGCCTGGCGTGCTGTGGACCTACAATCTGAAGTCCGCTGATGATGCCCGTTCGTACAAGGTGGAACGCAGATCCTGACACCGTCTCTCAACACATGAGAGCCCGGGCTGGCACGCCGCTTAATGTCCTGAGACGCGCCCTCTAGCATCCCGCTTACCGCCTGAAACCGAGCGAACTCTGATTATGGACAAGACGGATCGCCGCCGCGTGATGGGAGCCCTTTCCGCCACCGGCCTGCTGCTGGCTTCCGGCTCCGCCGGGGGGCAGGCCGCCATGGAGGCGCCTCTCAATCGGCTGAAGAAAGAAGCCCGGAAGATCACAATCAAAAGCGTGACGACCTTTGATGTGATGGTCCCGCCAACAGCCCCTGCCCCTCCTACCCGAACCGGCGGCCCGCCCGGCCGCACCAATGTCACCTGTGTGGAAACAGTCAGCGGCGTGAGGGGCTATTCGTTTCTCGGCTCGACGGCGCAGCAGATTGCAGCCGCTCAACCCGTGCTGGTCGGCGCCGACCTGTTCGAAATCGAAAATCACCTGAAGAAGGGCCTTATTCGATGGGGCGGGATCGAGGAAGCGATATGGGACGCGATCGGCAAGATCGCGGGCCAGCCGGTCGCGCGCCTTCTTGGCGGCAGCGCGGACCATCAGCCGGTCTATGTCACCTATGTCTGGCCCGGAACAAAAGGGCAGGAAACCATCACGCCGGTGCAGCAGGCTGAACAGGCCAAAGTTCTGAGAGCTGCCGGCTTCCGAGCGATGAAAATCCAGGTGTTCCGGCGCAACACGCAAGTGGATGCTGATGCCTGCGCCGAAATCCTTGCTGTTGGCGGACCGGACTTTCGGGTCATGGTCGACCGCACTGCGGATCGTTCACCCAACGGACTTTGGACTTATGACCAGGCCCTGGCAGCAGCGCATGCACTGGAAAAAGCCGGCTGTTACTGGCTGGAAGAACCGCTGGCACGCGATGACTATGAGGGTCCCGCGCGCCTGCGCCGGGAGAGCAAGATTATCATCACCGGCGGCGAAGGTTACCATGGCCTGGAGCCTTACAAGCAATGCCTGATTCACGGCACCTATGAAGTTCTTCAACCGGAACTGCGGTTGATCGCCGGAATCTGGACCACACGAAAAGTCGGCGTGATGGCTGAGGCCTGGGGCCTCAAGACGGCTCCGCACGGAATATCGGGGTTGGCCTGGGCTGGCCGGCTGCAAATCGCTGCCGCGATGGGGTCGGTGTATCAAGAGATTGCGGTCTTGAATCCGCCCTGGCTGCCGCAGGACTATTGCAAGCCTTACCTGCCGCTGTTTTACGGGGAGCAGCCCTTCACTTTCGAGAATGGTGGATGCCGCGTGCCGTCCTATCCTGGCCTGGGCTTGAACATCGACGAAAAAGCGCTGGCGCACTACCGCGTTGACGGCCTTCAGGGCATCGGCCCGCCCGCGCCTCCTCCAGCCTAGCTTTGCGGACCATTCACCGACCACGCCTGCCCGTCATTATCCAAATATAAAAGTCCAGCGCCGGCATGAATGGCGAACAAGGATAGGGGATGAAATGCCGATTGTTTCTCACGAGGTCTTTCCGCTTTTTGTCGAGCCCTATTTCCGGGCCAACATCGCCGGCGCCATCACGCCCGAACAGATCGCCTTCATCAAGAAGCTGAAGATGGTCAACAATATGGAGAACCTGATCTCGGAGAATCTCTACATTTTCGAGGAGCCTGAGCTCAAGAGCATCAAGGACGCCGTTCAGGAAGTCCTCGACATCTATGCCCGCGAGGTAATGTGCATTCCCCAAAAACTGTATGTCACCCAATCATGGGCGCTGACCTGCAATCCGGGCGTGGGCATGCACGGGCATTCGCATTCCAACTCGATTCTGTCCGGCTCGCTCTATTACAGCGATATGCCTACGCCAACCGCGAGCATGATATTCACCCGCCATGTCGTCTATCAGCAGATAGACCTGGCTCCCGAACCGGACAAGCGTAACATCTACAACACACCGATAAACCGGATCATACCGAAGCAGAATGACATCATCCTGTTTTCGTCACGCCTGACACACCTGGTCGAGCAGAACACGTCGAACCAACAGCGCCACTCGATCGCGTTCAACACCTTCGTCAAGGGAAAACTTGGCAATTACCGGGATGTGTCGGAGCTGGAGCTTTAGTCCTGCGTCAACCGACGCCGGCAGTGCAAGTCATCATGCGTATCGAAAGATGGATGGGTTTATGATCGCCTACAGGATTAAAGCATTGGTCGTTGCCGCGATCGCCGTTGCGGGACTGGGTTCCGCGGCCTGGATACACGCCATCGCGCAGAACGCGCCCCGCGCCGCTGCCCCTCTCTCCGCCGCCGAGGAAGCCAGCGTGCTTCAGCAGATCAATGCGACCTGTGCCGGCTGTCATGGACAGAATGCCGGGGGCGGAGACCGCGCCCCGTCGCTGGTAGGCTCCGCATCCTTGCGCAAAATGGACGCCGCGCAGATCGCCGCCATCATAGCCAATGGAACGCCGCGCGGCATGCCGCCTTTCGCCAACCTGACCGCCGCACAGATCGCCAGCATCGCGGCCTGGATACATTCCAAGAATCAGACCGGCGCCATCCAGGGCACGCCCGAGCAGATCGCAGCCGGCGAGACGTTCTTCTTCGGCGAAGGCAACTGCGCCGGCTGCCATATGGTGCGCGGCAAGGGCGGCTCCAACGGCCCCGATCTTTCAGCGCTGGCCGCCAACCTGACGCCAGAGGAAATCGGCGGCTATCTGGATAATCCCACCGAGCGCACGGGCACCAAGCGCACCGCCGCCTGCCCGGGCTGGGCCTTCTGCCCCGACATGCAATGGACGGTGATCAATGTGCGTCTGCGCAATGGCACAACCTTGCGCGGTTTCGCACGCGCCGAGGCCGAACACAGCCTTGCGGTGCAGAGCTTTGATGGCAAGACGCACCTTCTGACCGCCAAGGATTATGAGGGCTATACGCGGGAGGCCCAGTCCTACATGCCCGCCCTGAAGGCCACGCCCGCACAGCGGCGCGACCTGATGGCCTATCTTGGAAGCTTGCGCGGCGTGCCGCTGGGCCCCTTGGCCAGCGCCCCGGCCTTCAGCGCCGCCGACATGGAGCAGGCGGTGCGGCCCCGAAAAGGCGAATGGCCTTCCTACAATGGCGGTACCGACGGCAATCGCTACAGCGCGCTCGATCAGATCAATGTGGGCAATGTTTCCCGGTTGAAGGCCGCCTGGCTGTTCTCACCCGGTGGTCTGGGGCTCGAGACAACGCCGGTCGTGATGGACGGCATCATGTACGTTACCGGCGCACAGCAGGTCTGCGCCCTGGACGCGCGCACTGGCCTTCGCATCTGGTGCGCGCCGCGCGTTTCGGGCCAATCCGTCCGTGCGGGCGGGGCGCCCATCACGCGCCCCGGCGCCCCCGCGGCGCCGGCCAGTCCTGCCGCGGCATCGCGTCCGTTTGGCGGCGTGGCCAGCGGCGTGGGCCCCAATCGCGGTGTCGCCGTGCTGGGTGACCGCGTCTTCTTCGAGACGGATGATTCCTATCTGGTCAGCCTGAACCGGCATACCGGAGGTGTGGTCTGGGTGGTCCCGCTGACGGACCCGAAATTCCCGGGCCTCTACTATTCCACCGTTGCCCCGATGATCGTGGGCGACCTGGTGGTGGCGGGCGCTTCGGGCGGCGGCCCCGGCCCGCGCGGCTTCCTGGTCGCTTTCAAGGCGTCGACCGGCGAGTTCGCCTGGCGGTTCTGGACCATCCCGACACCGGACGAGCCGAACGCCCAAACATGGAAAGGCAATGCGCTGCGCACCGGCGGCACTGGTGGCGCGGGCACCTGGATGACCGGCTCCTACGATCCGGATGCGAAAATCCTTTATTGGGGAACCGCCAACCCCTTGCCGTCCAACGATGGCGATGAACGCCAGGGACGGAACCTGTATGCCAACACCATTCTGGCGCTCGATCCGAAGACCGGGAAACTGAAATGGTTCTACCAGCCCACGCCGCACGACCTGCATGACTGGGATACGACGGCGCCGTTGGCGCTGGTCGATGCCAATTATCAGGGCAAGAAGCGCAAGCTGATGATCCATGCCAATCGCAACGGCTTTTTGTATGTGCTGGACCGCATCAATGGCGAGCTGCTGTTTGCCAAGCCCTTCGTCAAGAAAATGAACTGGGCCAGCCATATCGGCGCGGATGGCATGCCAGTCTTGCTGCCCGATTATGCCCCCAGCGACGAAGGTCATTTAAAATGTCCGGCCGTGCGGGGCGCGACCAACTGGTTTTCCACGTCCTACAATCCGGGCACGGACCTCTACTATGTGATGGCAGCGGAAGATTGCGGCTGGTACCGCAAGACCGGACGCCAGTATGGCCCCAACCCTGACTTCAAGGATCCGGGCAAGCGCTTCCTGCGTGCCTTGAATATCCATGACGGATCGCTGGTGTGGGAAAAGCCCTTGTCTGGCTCTCACGAGGCCAACTATTCGGGCGTGCTGTCGACGGCGGGCGGTCTGGTGTTCGGCGGCGAAACGGCCGGCGGATTTGCAGCCGTGGATGCCAAAAACGGCAAGACCCTGTGGAGCTTCCCAACCAACGAGTCGTGGCGGTCGTCACCCATGACCTACATGCTGGACGGCGAACAGTATGTGGCCGCAGCTGCCGGTGGTAATATCATCTCGTTCAAGCTGGGCGAACGATAAAGGGGTACGTGGGTTCCGGCACAGAACAACAAGCGACTATGATGGAGGGCGCAATGCTGAAACGGCGTGATTTCCTGAACGGCGCCGCGGCGGTGGCCGCGGGCGCGATTTCCCTGCCGACTCTGGGCTGGGCGCAGGAGAAGTCCAAGCTTAAAATCACCGGCATCCGGCTTGTGAGGATTGCGCCCAAAAATCCGCCCCCGACTTACACGCCCACGCCCGGCTCCTGGTCGACGCAAGGCGTGGAAGTGTCGGCACCGCCCAACATCTATCCGGAGTTCCGCCCCACCCGCAGCCTGTTCGCGGCCAGGAATGTACCGACCTTCACGGTGGAAGTGACGACCGACAAGGGCATTGTCGGCTATGGCAATGGCGGCGCCGGCGGTGGCGCCATCGTGATGGGCCATCTGGCGCCCTTGATGATGGGCCGCGATCCCTTCGACATCGAGCGCAACTGGGACATCAACTGGCGCGTCACCGAATCCTACGGCCAGGCGGGCGTGACCATGAACGCCATCTCCGGCTTCGATAACGCGCTGTGGGACATTATCGGCAAGGCGCTGGGCGAGCCGGTATGGCGGCTGCTGGGCGGCGAGGCCAAGGCGCGCATTCCGGCCTATTGCACCGGCAACGATACCGAGCAGCACGTCAAGTTCGGCTATCGCCGCGTCAAGCTGGCGATGCCGGCAGGCCCGATACGCGGCGAGGAAGGCAAGCGCGCCAACCTCGAGCTGGTGGCGCGCGCCCGCAAGATGGTGGGCCCCGATGGCGATGTGATGTGCGACTGCTGGATGTCGTGGGACGAGCAGTACACGATTGAAATGTGCAAGCTAATGGAGCCCTACCGTGTCAAATGGGTGGAGGAAGTCCTGCCGCCCTATGATTTCGAGGGCTTCGGCCGCCTGCGCCGCAAGATCACCTCCACCCATATCGCCACCGGCGAGCATGTCTATGGCCGCTACGGTTTCGCCAAGCTGCTCAAGGCGGACGGCGCCTCGATCTGGCAGCCGGACGTCGCCTGGTGCGGCGGCATGAGCGAGCTGCGCAAGATCGGCGCGCTGGCGGAAAGCTTCGACATCGACGTGATCCCGCATGACGGCGGGCGCAATGGCGCGACGCACTGGTCGATCAGCCATGTCAATGCGCCCTGGGCCGAACTGTTCATGCCCCCGCCGGGCGGACCCAAGCAGGTCTATGACATGTTCGAGCAGCAATATGAGATCACGCGCGGGCCCGAAGGCCTCTACATGCATCCGCCGCGCACACCAGGCTGGGGCTGGGGAGATGTCATCGCCACTCCGATTTGATGGCCAAGCAAGGAGGCACAGCTATGAGAAGGATTTTGGCAGTCATGCTTCCTGCGCTGGTGCTGGCCGCCTGCGCGGAAGGTTACGACAAAACCGCCGTGCCCGGTGCCACGGCCGCCATGCTGCAGACATCGGATCGCTGCAAGACCTTGCGGGCCACAAAAGCCCTGAATAGCTATTCCGAACTGGAAACCTGCGAGTTGGCGGCGACCCGCACTTTCTTCACAAGCATCAATTTGAAACGCATGGATGAGTTTGAAACCTATGCCGCCAGCAGGCTGGCCCTGGCGGCCGACCTGGACGCGGGCCGCGTCACCGCCACGCAAGCCCGCTTCCGGGAAGCCGTAATTTTCAACGAATTTTGGGCGCACTGCATGTGCAAGCCGAAACTCATGCGCTTCAGCAGCCCATACTTCAACGACCGGAGGCCGGTGCCGACACGCAATATCCTGGGACACCCTCCGTAGCGCACCAGGCCGGGGATCAGGCCGGCATGCGGAAGCGGAACATCCAGCCCGCGTCATCGCAGTTATACATATAGCCGTTCCAGATCTTGGCGCCGTGGATGACCGGCGAGTCCGACGGCAATTGCAGCCGCTCGGTCATCTGGCCGGTGGTCGCATCGTGCAGGAAGAAGGCGTTCAGGTCGGAATCCGAAGCCCAGAAATGGGTCTTGGCGTCATTGGTCCAGGCCATGTCGTGCGGGCGGCCGCCGGCGGTCTGGATCAGGTTCTGAACAACCCAGGTGTTTTTATCGATCACAAAGATCATCCGGGCCGGCGGCACAGCTACATAAAGCAGACTGCCCTTGACCAGAATGCAATGCGCCCCGGTGCCGACGGGCCCCGCCTGGGCATCATCATTCTGGCGGCCCGCGCCCTGTCGCCCGCCCGTGGAAATCGGGGCACCAGCAACAGGCGGCGGCGGCGGCTTCGGCGGTTCGGGATAGGCGGGTTTCAGGTTGGTGCGGCGACCCGGCACATCCGAAACGACCTTGTAAATTTGGCCAGCACCGGGCGTGGAGTACTTTGCCTTCAGTTTGCCGTCCTTGATGTCGTTCGCGATAATCAAGCGATTATAGGTGGAGCCGATCCAAAGCGTGTCACCGTCTGCGGCGATACCGGAGGCCGAACGAACGCCTTCACACACAAATTCGCGGATCACCTTGCCATCCTGAGGATTGATCAGCGAGGCGAAGTTTTCCGGTCCCTGATCCATGATCCACATGCCCTCGCTGGTGACATCCAGACCGTTGGGCTTGGTGTGCGGGGTCTTGTAGATGACCTCTATGGCGCTCGAGGCGATGTTGCGGGTGCGAAGGCCCGACAAGTTCGGAAGGGCAGCCGAAGCCAGTTGGGGGAAGGCAGCCACCGCGGGCGCAGCAGCGGCCATTGCCAAAAGTCGCCGACGATCAATCATGGTGTTTCCTTTTATATTTTATGGCTTGGATGAACCGCACCGGATTGTCGCCGAAGGTAGTCATGAGCCATTTACCCGTCAACGAACCCAACAGCACGCAGGGTTTCGTCTTTCATCAGATGAGAGAAAGCCATGTCCATGCAAGGCGGATGACCGGCAGAAATGCTATATCGAAGTGCGCCTGCCAGTCCGGCGCTGTCTTCATGCTAACTTGCCCGGTGCTTGGCACCGGGCATTTTTATCGCGGCCAGGAGAACGTCTTGGATGCCGACGCGCTCACACGACCTGCAACGAGTGTGCAGTGGTGGGCTAGATAGAACCCACACAACGTCAGTTCTCTTAAGGAAGCATCGACTTTTGAACTGCTAGCTAATTCATGTACCAACGAATGGACCAACAAGGCGGAAGGGCGACATTTGCGCTTCACCCGTGACTTTGCAGTCGGCCCATGGATACAAACTCCCACTGCAATATGGTCAGTCTGATTTTTCGCGATAGAACGCGCCCAACGACTCAAGAACTTCCTCTGCCGTGTCCAAGCAATGTGCGATAAAGACGTCGCTCATATAGAAAATCCACGGCTTATTGTCGGTCTGGGATTTGTCGAACCAGTCAGCGGGCCACTGGTTCCTGACAATATTCTCTGCAAACTTTAGCCGGTCAGACATCGGCCATTCAAATCCTAAATGGAAATTTCTATTTCTATAAAGATAAAGCGCAGTCAGGGTTTTCTCGAGATGTTGAGGCAAGTGCCGGCGCAGAGCAGTAGCGTCCGCAAGCTGAAATATTCCTTTTACGAGGTCCTTTTTGCCGTCAGTCTTGTAGTGGCAATTCCATCGCTTCGCTTCAGGAGCTGAAGCCCGCGGCCCCTGCAGCGTGTGCCCTTCACGATCAAACAGCTTTTCAATTCCATAGAAGGCTTGCTCAAAAAGTGACTCGAGAAATGGAGCGAGCATACCTACTGCGGCCATACTATGAGCCGCGTCTTCAAATACGCCGTTGTGTAGATGATCGACCCATTCATCGATCGCGCGGTCGCTCGCGCTGCCCCTAGCAGTTTTGATAAAATCTTCTAAGTCCTTCAACTCAGCCGCGAACCGTTCATCCGCTTTCTTTCGTAGAGAAAGCATTCCACGAATGGCTCGCTGCTGAGCGTCATAATCTGGCTCATCAAATAGGAAGAATGCCATATCTCGGTTGGAGAAGTTGTCCCGGAACTGTCGGCCCCAGTCCGCCATATCCATATCTTCAGGGTCGATTGTCGCGGTCATGAAATGACATCCTCCATACCGGCCTTCGTTCACGCGATTTTATGAAGTGACCAGAGTTGGTCAAAGAAGCTTTGAATTGCGGCTGCCGCGCCATGCCCAACAAGTTCGTTAGCGCCAAACCGATATATTTCATACCCACTTAATTTCAGATCGCGGTCGGCGGACACCATCTCCGCATATGCAGCAAGTGATGCTTTTCCGGCCCTCGTGAAATGGTGCGAGCCGTCAACTTCAATAACGATGCGCCGATGGTTCGGAAGGAGAAGCAGAAAATCCATCCTTTGACGAGGAAGACCTGCCCGACGTCGGAGGTTTTTTACTGTGGCCGGATCATAGTGGAGGTAAACTTGGGGTATCAAGGCGGGCAGCAACTTGCCAAGCGTCGGTCGATAGATGCGAAAATAGTTGTTGAAAAGGCCTTTCTCTGCGTCAGAACTTAGAGAGGCTTGAAGGCGATGCCCCAGGGCGGCGGCAGGGTCCTCTGAAGCGGAGTCGATGCTGCTCCACCACTCCACGAGTTCCGACCATAGCAGTCCATCTCGGCGAATGTTCCGGTCATAGATCAGGCAGCTATCTTCATTGGATAGGACAACGATATCGTTATTGATTGCGTCGGCGAATCCGATCTCCGGCTTGGGTCCAGTCGACGCAAAAATCAAGTTTTTTGGGGTACCGGATACGCCACGGCTGAGCGGCTTGATTTCGAAAATCGGGTATCCCGACTGCTCGCCGATAGCCACACAATCATAGCCGTCCCGGAGTAGAACCGCTCGAACGGCGGCAGCAAGTGTTCCCTGCGCATTGCCGCGCCTCGCCAGTGGGTGAAGCGCGTCTTGGATTAGCTGGACAAATCGTGCTCGCGAACAACGATAAGCACCAAGATTTGCGAAAAGTTCTTCTACGCTCCAATCACCAGGATTTCTTAACATGTGGCGATCGATCAGCCCTTCTAACGTCGTATCCGACATGAAGTCAGTCACCATACTGTCAATGGGGAAGTACTTTTTCACCAACTCAAGAAGGCCGCGCTCACCCGATAGATCATCGCCAAAGCATTTTGCCACATCCCGGCGCGTGATTTCGGTTAAGGGCGCGTCTCGTTCTTCAAGAATAGCAAGCCCGGCCTCGGCTAGATCGAAGTCGCCGACGTGAACCCCGACGCGTCTCGCGATCTCGCCCATTTCAGGGCGCGTTTTATGCCTTAGAGCTTCATAAACCCTATAGTATTTTGAAGTGTCGTCCATTTGGGGGCCCACGACGAATCCCCCTACCTCAAGGGCGCCATCTGATAACGCGGCATGAGTGAACCGATCTCGGAAAATTCCAGAGATTTGCCCAATGAGTGCGTTAGCTCCGCGCATAATCAATGGCTTTCATTTCGTCTCGCTTCGCGGGACTGCTTCTGCATACAGGCACAGTTTTGCCGAGCGGTTTGCGAATGCCCGAGACAGCTCGCAAGCTCTGGCCAGCTGAAAGCGTAACCTCGTGAAATTACAATTCAGGTCTTATTATCATTCCCAAACAATGGCATCGACTTCCCGCCGTCAGAAGGCCCTCTGCTTTCTGCCGGTGAAGACGTACTTGCGAGCAATGCTTCGGACATCTTCACTCGGTCAAATCCGAAATAATCGAATATCGCCCCTGAGAATGATCTCGCGTCGGTACCTAGGTCTGAAATCGCAGGAAGCACCTTTTCGTGTGCAGCACGTTCAAAAATGCGACCGACTTCGAACAAGTGACCTTTTCCCGCCATTTTCATCACGACATCTGCGATGATATCAACAGGCAACTGCTTGGTAGCATCATCGATGCGGGAACGAAGTTGATTTGCCGTCGCGGGTCCATTCGGCAAATAGCCACGAACCAACTCAAACGCCAGTCCAAGGCGTCGCTTTGTTTCGTCGGGATCGGTTCCGAACCGAAGCGTTTCTTCGAGATCTGCTTTGCGTTGACTAATTGGCTGGAATGCACTCCGAGACGCGATGAAATCTAAAGAAATCGCTGCAAACGCGAGTGAAAAGTAGAACATTCTTTGTGCTACTTCGCGAGTCCGAGAGCTGGGAGCAGAAGATAATGCTTGATCGGCATAAAATTTCGCGGCGCGCAGTGCGACGTTGATCGTACCGCCGCCAAATCCCATGATGACGCTCGCGACCAGATCGTCACGGGTGCTGCGCCAAAGCTTAGACTCGTGTTCTTTGTCGACTGTGGACAAAAGCTTGTCGATGTCTTCCTTTGCTAATCTGGAAGCAGCTTGAATTCCTTCGGACCCATTGTTCCGAGATAAAGCAGAAATGTCGATGAGCGTAATATTCACACGACGAGCAATTTTTTGGGTCTCGTCTCGCGGAGAGGTCGACGCCACAAACGCACCATCTAAGTCCAGCGCGTCACGCAAGCCCGAAGTCCAAAATATTCTTTCAACGACTTTCGGTGTTTTCTTATTCTTGGAGTCAACAATAAGGCGCCGTCGGCTAACGCCAGCGCCCCGCTCGTATAACCACACGTCTAAGTCAGTGAGATCCGCGCCTTCATGGCGGAAAGGAATTCCGCGGACAGCGAAGTAACCGGCAGCGCGAAAGTATTCCGCGAGCGTTTCTTCGGCAATTTCGCCTTTGCCGGGCTCTGCTTTTACCATGATGAGCCCTGTTCACGCAGTGTTTGGAGGACGTCGTTTGTGTGCTTCTTGCTCGGGGCGCTCTGCTTGCGACGCATGGCGGAGCGATCCTGCTCCGGACCAGTGTACCCAGACATCGCGGCCGTCGGCGGGGTGCCAAGAACGTTGGTCGGTGTGCTTCCTTGGGTCAAAACCTGCAGCGCCAGCTCACCGACGTCGCGCTTCAGCAAGCGCATATAGTAGAGGCCGCCACCCGCGTGGCGGAGCTGGATCACCCGCTTGAGTTCCAGGACGCGGTAATCCTCACCGATTGCGGTCGCCGGGCCAATTTCACGACCAGTCACAAGTTTTCCGATCAGGACGGCGGGCATCATGATCCTTCCACGACCCGGTGAACTGCGGGTGATCCCGTAGCTGAGGGCGGCAACTAGTGCCTTTGCCATGTCAAAAGCATCGTCGACGAAGGGGTTGACGAACTTGTGGAACGCCGCCGGGGCGGTGACGAAGGAGTAATTGCCCTGATCATTTGAGACAGTGTTGACATCATAAAAGCCGGCAGCGCGCAATTTGTCAAAAAGTTCGTCACCGAGAATCGTACGGACGGTGCCAACCTCCATGCATCCCGCGCGGGCAAGCTGGCTTGCAATATCACTGACCAGAGACTTTTCGCCAGGCTTCAGGCTGTCGAGGATAAGACGCGATTTAGCGACCCCGTCCCTGCGAAAGAGGTTCCCGTTGAATAGAAGGCGGTCGGCACCGTGGCCTTCACTGTCGACAAAACCGATCTCCTGCGACCGCCGTAAAAAGTCGGCAGCATCGGCGTTCTTTAGCTTGTACACGTCCGAAACCCGCGCAATTTCATCATCGAGCTTCTTGGGCGCAGCCGAGGTTGTTTCAGCAATATCGATGGCTGCGTTTTCTTCGGCTGTAGGTTCTAGACCCTCGAACAGCCGGGCTGTTTCGCGCAGGACTTGCCGCGAGCTGACGCCCAAGACCGAGACTGCGCCATCCTTCGAGATGTCGATGACCTGGCGATTCTTCAATGCCTGCAGCGCGAAGTCTAATTCCGTCTTGGGGTTCAGGCGGGTGTTTTTGGCGATAGCAATAATCTCGGCTCGATTCAGCTCGGCCTGATCGCTAGCAGCCATGCCGGCCAGGAGCATCCCGCCTTTCGCAGCGCCGTCCAAGGCCGAGAATTCGCTCGCGCCGGCAAGGTCGGCCTGAAGCTTCTGGCCGTGGTGGATGATCCAAGCGCCGGTATTTTCGTCAGTAGTGTCTTTGGCGGTGATCGCCATGGGAGGGCCGGTTCTTCTGGGCAGAGCCCGGAAGGGCACTGGGCGGGTTTCAGGCACTATATAGGACGCCGACTGCACAGTCAGCCGTCTTTCCACCCAGGTTTGAACCCATTTGTTTGTGGGGAAGAACAATATCGCACGATGTTACGCCTAAAGCCGCGCAGGCAGCCGACACCTTGCGAAACTGCCGGATCCAGCTGGGCGTTGAGGCTTCGGTCGTCTCACATCGGTTCGCCAAGATGGACCCTGGTCGCCGGCATCTAGACGCTAAAGCAGCGACCGTAGCTCCATAAGGACCCACCACCACCCGAATAGGGCGGTATGGGCTATCGATAGCGCCCGGATGGCGAAAATTGACCAACAAAACTACCAACATTGTTCGCCGCGGTTCGCTGCAGACTGCTCGAATCGGGACGGTCGCCCGCGGACAAAAAAATGTTGAACTTCGACCCAGAAAATATCATCCTATTCCTACTCCCATTGCTGCGGTTAGGCGGCGGTGCGTGTGGGCAGTTAGGCCCCTCGAGCACGAAGTCAATCCGGTTTCCACGGATTGCCTTTCTCGGGGCGAGCTGTCCAGAAAGGCGAGCGTGGAAGCCCCAACTGGAGGCTTGTACGTGACCAACGTCAAACACCGTGCACATTTTCCCTTAGATGACCGCATAGCGGTTTCCGTCTCTGAAGCTTTAAGGCTCACAGGGGTTGGAAAAACATTTCTCTATGACGCGCTGAAGAAGCGGGAACTTCGAAGCGCGAAGTTGGGCAGCCGGCGCTTGATACCCGTCGATGGCTTGCGGGCTTGGGTTTCATCCCACCTGGTGGATTGAGCTTCATGCCTCCGATTGGTATCAGGCCTTTCCCAAGCGGGTTTTAGCCTTGGGAAAGCTAGCTCGAGGAAAGAAAAGGTTTTCCGAGCCCTTTCTTGGCCTACGCAGATCGTTTTTAAAATGTGAGGCCTGGTTACGACTTTCTACCCAAGCTCGAGCTGTCTACATTCAGCTAGCAAACCGTTACAACGGATCTAATAACGGGCGGATTTCCTATTCAGCGCGCGAAGCGGCGCGCGAATGCCGGATATCCAAAAATACAGCTACAAGATCTTTTCGGGAACTTGTCGAAGCTGGATTTATCGAGGTGGAGGTTCTCGGAACTTTCAAGCAACATACATGCTACGCCTCTGAATACCTTTTGACCGAGTATAGGGATGATATTCGTCAGGAAGCGCCAAAGCGCAGTTTCCAAATCAAAATCAAAAGGTCGGTCCCAATCTAGGTTCGAACGGTCGCTTGGTTTGGGACCGCATTAACAGGCGGCACAACATAATTTCAAAAACCGTCCTTCGTTTGGGACCGCACGTTGCGGTTCAACTCCCTTATCGGTCCTCTCGATTGGGACACATTTAGATTTACCATGGGGGTGTTGCAGGCGTGGCGGGACCAAGCGGACCATTCGGGGGTCCGCGCCAGGCCCGCGCGAGCACCGCCGCTTTTATCTTCGCGCTGTACTGCTTCGGCGACGCGCACTTGCGCGGCGCAACGCAAAAGGCAGCCCAAAAACAACTAAGTCATTGCAGTATTTGAGCTCTTCGGAAGCTTTAGGAAAAAACTGCCTTTTCGGCGAAACCGCATGTCCACTAAGGGTCTAAAATCGCTGGCAGATCTCGCTATTGGGTGGGGTTTTTTGAGACTTACAAACGGCTTTAGCGGTGTGCCGACCTGTTGCGCCACCACCCCGTCACTCCGTCACCCCGTCACCCCGTCACCCCATCACCCCGTCACCCCGTCACCCCGTCACCCCGTCACCCCGTCACCCCGTCACCCCGTCACCCCGTCACCCCGTCACCCCGTCACCCCGTCACCCCGTCACCCCGTCACCCCGTCACCCCGTCACCCCGTCACCCCGTCACCCCGTCACCCCGTCACCCCGTCACCCCGTCACCCCGTCACCCCGTCACCCCGTCACCCCGTCACCCCGTCACCCCGTCACCCCGTCACCCCGTCACCCCGTCACCCCGTCACCCCGTCACCCCGTCACCCCGTCACCCCGTCACCCCGTCTGATGACGGCACGCCACGGCACTTCGTTGTCGTCAAGGGCATGGCCAGTTGGGGAGTTCGGCGCAGGCTTAGCTGCAGTGCCGAGCAGCTATGGCGCTGGGAGGTCCTAGCTGAGCAGATCCCGGGGAGCGCTATTCAGAGCCTTAGCCAGTCGCTCCAAAACGTCGATCGAGGGTGACACCTGTCGGCGCTCGATGGCGCCCACATACCGGGCGCTCACCCGTGCCTGGCCTGCCAGCTCTTCCTGGGTCCAGCCCTTCCGGTCGCGGGCCGCCCTGAGGTTGGCCGCCAATATGTCTCTCAGCCGCTTCACAGCCAAAAGAAGGCCTGATAGGAACGATAATTCTAGGAACGATCGTTCCTATTCCGCATTGTGGACCCACATGCTCGAAATCCTAATTTATGGCTTCTTGATAGGGGTGCTGCTCATCGGCTCCTTCCAGCACGACCGTCAGCGCAAGGCGCATGAGAGAGCAATGGCGGCGGTCAAGGCATCGCTTCCGAAGATGGCGGAGGCGATTGCTGAGGCCAAGTTTGAGCAACATCGAATCCTGCAACGATTGATGGCACAGGGCGGAATTACCTCTGTATCGCTACAAAAGCGGGTCGTTCATGTCCAACGCAAAGGAACTATCACTTTAAATTGTCGTGCTGGCAGCCAGCTAATGTGGATGCGATGGGACTTTGCCAGCGGGGAACATGAACTCCTAGATTTCTGGCAACTGGGGCAAGACCGAAATGTTGTCCTCACAACTCAAAAATCAACCATCCCCGCCTGGGCTGCTGGCGACACACCTTCGTGCATCAAAAAATCTGCAGCTCTGTGGCGAATTTCAACTGGCGACCGGATCGCTTATGTCCATTCCTGGAAATTTGAAGGGGATGGAGGCGAAATCGTTAATATCTATGAAGCAGATGAAGACGCAGTGGTCGCATTTTCACAAGAAGTGGCTGAGCCTCAACTGGTCTACATTGACAACAGCCCGGAGGCCGTTGAGCGCGCACGCGCGGCATTCGCCGCCGCTAAGCGTTTCGGACCACCTAGGTCGATGAGCGTTGACGCGGACCGTTGGGATCTAGGGACATAATCCACGCGGAAATAAGCTTCCGTTGGTACGCCTAAACTGCCGCAAGCCTCTGCCGGCGCACTCCATCAATATAATCCGCCCACCAACCCATCATCTGACGGCGTCCCGGCAACCATTCGGCGGCGTTGTACACGCCGCGGACACTTCCGTCGAAATGAGCCAACTGCATCTCGACCCAATCGCGGTTGAACTGCGCTTCGTTCAGCGCGGTAGATGCTGTCGAACGGAAGCCGTGCACCGTGGCGCGACTATGATAACCCAACCGATAAAGAGCGAAGATCAGAGTATTTTCCGACATGACGCTCGATTTTGTTGCCGCTGGGAACAGATACGGCGTCTTCCCAGTTATTCTTCGGAGTTTATACAAAACCTCGACGGCTTGCGGGGCCAGAGGCACTAAATGCGGTCTGCGCATCTTCATGCGATCGGCCGGTATACGCCAAAGGGGCTCCGGACCGTCCAGGTCTTCAAATTCTGACCATCGAGCGAATCGTAGCTCGGCGGTACGGACAAATGTAAGCGCGATCAATTTTAGGGCGAGCCGGGTTACAATGTCTCCGTCGTACAGCTCTAGATCCCTCATGAATTGAGCAATTTCGCCGACTGGCAGAGCGGTCCTGTGCTTTGCTGTTTTTGATGGCCTCAACGCACCTTTCAGATCAATAGTCGGATCTCTTCCACAGCGGGCAGTAGCAACTCCGTAACGGAAAATACCGCTCGCCATCTGCATTATCCGTTTCGCCATCTCGAGCGCATCACGTTTCTCGACTTTTCTTATGACGTCCAGCACCTCAAGCGGCGTGATCTCCGCGATCGGACGACTTGCCAAAGCTGGAAGAAGGTCTCCATCCAAGCGGCTGCGAAGTCGGGATGAATAGGACGCAACCCATCTTTCTGCTTTAGTCTCAAACCATTCGTCGGCTATCGTTCCGAACGTGTTGCCTGCCGCAATGCGCCTTTCCCTTTTTTCCGCCTTCTTTGCGATCGAAGGGTCCGACCCTTTGGCTATCAGTCGTTTTGCCTCATCGCGCAGGTGACGAGCCTCTAGGAGAGTCGTTTCAGGATACTTCCCAAGCGCCAGAGATTTCTGCTTGCCGTGGAAGCGGTAAGCCAAGCGCCACAATTTGCCACCGCTGGGAGACACCAGCAGATAGAGACCTTCGCTATCACTCACCTTGTACTGAGCTTCGCGGGCTTTCAGAGCTCGCACTTTTGCATCGGTCAAAGGCATGTTGGTCTTTTTCCGGAATGTGTTGGTCTTTTGCTTCAAATGTACCAACAAAAAATCCGACTGCCAAAACACGCGAGCGAACACGTGCGAGCACAAATGCTTGATGTCATTGGATGTTCTCGAATGCCAGCACACGTGCGCGAACTGCGACGAACGTGCATTGGTGGGCCCGCCAGGACTCGAACCTGGGACCTAACCGTTATGAGCGGTCAGCTCTAACCAACTGAGCTACAGGCCCTTTCCGAAAGGGGGTATAACAGGATTTGCGCGGGCGCCAACCGCCGGAACGCCCTGTTTTTGCCGCTCTTGGCCGTCAGCCTTCCGCCCGGACGGGCCTTTGATTTTGAAAGAGAAATAGCCATGAAAATCGCACTTCCCGCCCTCCTCGCCGCCGGCCTGCTGCTGGCCGGCCCCGCCCTCGCCGCCGAGCTTCGCACCATCGCCATGCCCGGCCATGGCGAGGTGAAGGGCGCCCCCGACCAGGTGCAGATCAGCGCCGGCGTCATGACCAGCGCCCCCACCGCCGCCCAGGCCCTCACCGCCAATACCGCCCGCATGAAGGGCGTGTTCGGCGCGCTGGAGAAAATGGGCGTGCCGGCCCGCAACATCCAGACCACCAACTTTTCGGTCTCGCCCCAATATACCGGCGGCAACAACAATGAGCGTCCGCGCCTGACCGGTTATCAGGTCAACAACAATGTCTCGGTGCGGCTGGACGATGTGGCAAAGCTGGGCGCGGCGCTGGATGCGCTGGTCACCGCGGGCGCCAACCAGATGAACGGCATCAACTGGTCGATCCGCGATCCCCAGCCCCTGCTGGCCAAGGCACGCGCCGAAGCCATTGCCGATGCGAAGCTGCGCGCCGAAACCTATGCCAGGGCGGCGGGCGTCACCCTGGGGCCCATCCAGTCCATCAACGAAGGCGGCACCGTTGAGCCGCCGCGGCCCATGTACCGCGCCATGGCGATGGCTGCCGAGAGTGTGGTGGTGGCAGCCGGCGAGGAAAGCGTTGCCGCCGATGTCTCGGTGGTGTGGGAAATCCGTTGATCGGACCTATATAAAAGACATGAGCAACCCGTTTTTCGAAGACTGGACCGCGCCCTTCGGCGCCCCGCCGCTGGACCGGATCAGGGCGGAGCATTTCCGCCCCGCCTATGACCGCGCCCTGCTCGAACACACCGCCGAGATCGTCGCCATCGCCTCCAATCCGGCGCCGCCCGATTTCGACAATGTGGTGGTGGCGCTGGAGAAAAGCGGGCGGCTCCTGACCCGGGTGGACAGCGTTTTCGGCAACCTCACCTCGTCAGCCACCGATGAGGAACTGCAGGCCATCGAACTGGAGATGGCGCCGCGCCTGTCGGCGCATTGGAGCGCCATCTCCATGCATCCGGTCCTGTTTGCCCGGCTGGACGCGGTATACCAGCAGCGCGCCACCCTTGGCCTGGACAATGAATCGCTGCGGGTGTTGGAGCGCTATCACCTGGATTTCGTGCGCGCGGGCGCGCAGCTTCAGGGCAACAGTCGCGACCGCCTGGCGGACATCGCTCAGCGGCTGGCGGTGCTCGGCACCCAGTTCAGCCAGAATGTGCTGGCCGACGAGGAAGACTGGATCCTGCCGCTCAGCGAGGCGCAGATGGCCGGCATTCCCGCCGCGATCCGCGATTCCGCCGCGTCCAAGGCGGCGGAGCTGAAGATCGAGGCGCCCTATGCGGTGACCCTGTCGCGCTCCAGCGCCGAGCCCTTCCTGCAATATGCCGATGACCGGACTTGCCGCGAAACGCTCTACCGCGCCTGGGTGTCGCGCGGCGACAATGCCAATGACCATAACAACGGCGCCATCATCACCGAGATGCTCGCTCTGCGCGCCGAGCGCGCCACGCTGCTGGGGCACGAGAACTTCGCCGCCTTCAAGCTGGCCGACAGCATGGCGGGCACGCCGCAAAAGGCCCGCGCCCTGCTGGAAGACGTGTGGGGGCCGGCGCGGCTGCGCGCCCTGGAAGAACGCGATGCGCTGCAGGACCTGATCACCCGCCAGGGCGGCAATTTCCGCCTGGCGCCGTGGGACTGGCGCTATTACGCCGAAAAGCTGCGGCAGGAGAAGTATGACTTCGACGAAGCCCAGCTCAAACCCTATTTCCAGCTCGGCAACCTGATCGAGGCTTCTTTCTACACCGCGCAAAAACTGTTCGGCCTGACGTTCCGGGAACGCAGCGACATGCCGGTCTATCATCCCGATGTGCGGGTGTGGGACGTGCTGCGCGAGGGCGCGGTGATCGGCATTTTCTACGGCGACTATTTCGCCCGCACCGGCAAGCAGGGCGGCGCCTGGATGTCCAGCTTCCGCGACCAGGAACGGGTGAACGGGGAGGTCTTGCCCATCATCGTCAACAACTGCAATTTCAGCAAAAGCGATCCCTGCCTGCTGTCGTTCGACGATGCGGTGACGCTGTTCCATGAATTCGGCCATGCCCTGCACGGGCTGCTCAGCCAGGTGCGCTTCCCGCGCCTGTCGGGCACCAATGTGGCGCGCGATTTCGTCGAGCTGCCGTCACAGCTCTATGAACACTGGCTGGAAGAGCCCGATGTGCTGACCCGCTTTGCCCGCCATCACCAGACTGGCGAGCCCATCCCCAAGGCCTTGCTGGACAAGCTGCTGGCGGCGCGCAATTACGGTCAGGGCTTCGCCACGGTTGAATTCCTGGCTTCGGCGCTGATCGACATGGATTTCCACACCCTGCCGCCCGGCAGCGATCCGTTAGCCGCCCAGGCCGCAACCTTGCAGCGCATCGGCATGCCCGAGGAAATCGCGCCGCGCCACGGCGCATCGCACTTCACCCATGTCTTTGCCGGCGACGGCTATTCCGCCGGCTATTACGCCTATATGTGGTCGGAAGTTCTGGATGCCGACGGCTTCAAGGCGTTCGAGGAAGCCCATGACCCCTTCGATCCCGCCACCGCCCACCGGCTGCACAAGTTCATCTATTCCTCCGGCGGCACCCGCGATTATGCCACCGCCTATCGCGCCTTTCGCGGCCGCGATCCCCATATCGACGCCCTGCTCGAAGGACGCGGGCTGATCACGACCGCTGCTGCATGAACAAGACCGTACTCGCCCTGTTGATTCTGGCGACGCCCGTTCTGGCGGCGGTGCCTGCGCCCAAGCCGTCCATTTCCAGCCTGGCGCAACTGCCGATCGTTACCATGGACGTCTATGACGAAAAGGCCGATGCCGACGCGGCCGTGGCGCGCGCCTTTGCCCCCGCCAAGGCCTCCGGCAAGCGGGTGCTGCTGGATCTGGGTGGCGACTGGTGCCCCGATTGCATCGTGCTCGCCAACTTCATGAAGCTGCCGGAAATCAGGCGCTTCGTGGACAGGTATTATGAGGTGGTGGACGTGGATGTGGGGCGCTTCAACCGCAACCTGCACATACCGGCGAAGCTGGGCTTCACCGAAAAGCTGCGCGGCGTTCCAGCCGTGCTGGTGTTCACGCCGGACCGCAAGCTGGTCAATCGCGGCGATGTCTTCACCACCGCCAGTGCCAGCACCATGACCCCGCAGAGCCTGGCGGATTACCTGGCGCGTTACGCGAAGTAGGCGGTTAGTTCAGCGCCAATCGGCTGGCAGGACCGGACGGCTCGATCAGGCGATCCACCACATGCACGATGCCGTTGCGATCGCGCACGTCATAGATCGCGATATTGGCGGTCTGGCCCTTTTCATCCATCACCTGGATGTTGGTCGGCCCGTTCATCCGCGCCACCAGGACGCCGCCCTCGGCGGTGCGCAGGCGGGCTTCGCCGCCTGCCTCGCTGATCACCCGCAGCAGCGCCACGGAATCATACTTGCCCGGCACGATCAGATAGCTCATCCGCCGCGCCAGCGTGGATTTGGACTGCTGCCCGGCGGCCGTGAAAGCCGCATTGGTGGGGGCGAAAACGGTGAACTGGCCATTTTCCTTCAGCGCCGCGGCCACGCCCGATTCCTTCAGCGCCGCCGTGAGTTGGCCATGCATGGGAGAGACGGAAAGATTGTCCATGATATCACGGTCCGGCAGCATCGCCTGGCCGCCGATCATCGGGTTCATGATGCTGGTATTGAGGTCCATGACCGGCTTGGGATCGGCGCCGGAAACCGCGCCCAAGGCGCCGCCGATCATCATGGCGATACCTGCTGCAAATCCTGCGACGGCGGCACGTTTCATGGAACTGACCCCGGAACCTCCACTTATTAACGCGGCAGGCCCGGAGCCGTTCCGAATCCGCTAGCCTTGTTCCAGCGCCTCGCGCGCCATTTCCAGCGCCAGCCAGCGCTCTTCATCGGCGTCTTTCTGGGCCCGAATCCGGACCAACTGGTCCGACAGTTCCGTGAAACGGCCGGGATTACTGGCGTAGAGCCCGTCCTGCGATAGGTCTTTTTCCAGCGCCGCGATCTGGAGTTCCGCCGCTGCTATTTTTTCGGGCAGGACTTTCAGGGCATGGGCATCCGCGAAATTCATTTTCGGTGCCGTCACCCGGACGCGCTTTTCCGCCGGGGCGCCGGCGGCGGGTTTACGGGATTCCGGCCGGGCCGCCGGGGCTTCGCCGCGCTGGGCCAGCATGTCGGCATAGCCGCCGGCATATTCGGTGAAGCGGCCATCCTCCTCGGCCAGCACGATCTGGGTCGCCACCCGGTCGAGGAAATCGCGGTCATGGCTGACTAGCAGCGCGGTGCCTTCATAGTCGGCAATCACCTCTTCCAGCAGGTCCAGGGTCTCCAGGTCCAGGTCGTTGGTGGGTTCGTCCAGCACCAGAAAATTGGAGGGCGTTGCGAACAGCTTGGCCAGCAGCAGCCGCGCCCGTTCGCCGCCCGACAGCACCTTGACGGGAGTCCGGGCCTGCTGCGGCGTGAATAAAAAATCCTGAAGATAATTCATCACATGGCGCGGCTTGCCACCCACCATCACCGTGTCGCCGCTGCCGTCGGTCACCGCCGCGGCCAGCGACTGTTCGGGATGCAGCCTGCTGCGGTTCTGGTCGAGCTGGGCCATCAACAGCCCCTGCCCCAGTTTCACATTGCCCTTTTGCGGCGCCAGCTCGCCGATCAGGAGTTTCAGCAGCGTGGTCTTGCCCGCGCCGTTGGGGCCGACCAGCGCAATGCGGTCGCCGCGATGGATGCGCAAGGAAAAATCCTTGACGATCTCCCGGTCGCCATAGGCAAAGGACACGCCCTTGGCATCGATCACCTTGGTGCCGCCGCCGCTGCCTTCCGCCGCTTCCATCTTGACCGTGCCGAGCTGGCGGATCTGCTCGCTGCGTTCGGTGCGCAGGCCCCGCAACCGGTCCAGCCGCCCGACATTGCGCTTGCGCCGTCCCGACACGCCATAGCGCACCCAGTCTTCCTCGGCGGCGATGCGGCGTTCCAGCTTGTGGCGCTCTACGTCTTCCTTTTCCAGAATGTCATCACGCCAGGCCTCGAACGAGGCGAAACTCTTTTCCAGCCGGTGGGTCTTGCCGCGGTCCAGCCAGACGGTGGCGCGGGACAGGTTCTCGAGAAACCGCCGGTCATGGCTGATCAGCACCAGCGCGCCCTTGCCCGCCTTCAGCTCGCCTTCCAGCCATTCGATCGCGCGAACGTCCAGATGGTTGGTGGGCTCGTCCAGCAGCAAGATGTCGGGGCGCGGCGCCAAGGCGCGTGCCAGCGCGGCGCGGCGGGCTTCGCCGCCCGACAGCGTGGCGGGATTCTCGTCGCCATTCAGCCCCAGATTGCCCAGCAGGTAGAAGGCGCGGTTGGGATCTTCATGCGGATTCAGCCCGGCTTCGACATAGTCGCGGGTGGTGGCGTAACCGCCCAGGTCCGGTTCCTGCGGCAGGTAGCGGACGGTCGCGCCCGGTTGGGAAAAGCGCGTGCCGCCATCGGTCTCCATCAATCCGGCCGCGATCTTCAGCAGCGTGGACTTGCCCGACCCATTGCGTCCCACCAGGCAAAGCCGGTCGCCGGCCCCGACGCTGAGCTCGGCGCCGTCCAGCAGGCGCTGGCCGCCGAACTCGACGGTGATATCCTTGAGATGCAGCAATGGCCTCATGCGCCGCTATGTGCGGCGCGGACACCCGCATATCAAGCGAAATCTAGCGGGTTTTGTTGGTCACCATGGCGCCGGGCCGCGACACCATCTTCAGGGCCGCTTCGGGGCGCTCGGTCAGCGCCTTGCCGTCAAAGTCATAGACCCGGATGTCGCGTTCCACCGAACACTGGACCAGGAGACGCTTGTTGTCGTCGCTCCACACCGCGCCCTGGCAGGCATGGCCCAGCTGGGCATCGGCGACATGGGTCAGCTTGCCCGGGCCGACGCGAAACACGCTCATCTTGCCGTACACGTCCTTGAAGTTGGCTGCGCTGAGCACGGTGGCCGAACCGTTGCCCATCACCAGCGCGACATATTTTCCGTCCGGCGACAGCGCCACGGTTTCCGGCAGTGCGCCGACCTCGACCCCAAAGGTGATCTTGCCGGTCCGTGTATCGGTGACGGTGGTGGAGGCGCTGCCCTTGGCGGTGACGGGCGAGGCGCCGAAATTGTTGACGATCAGCCAGCGGCCGTCATGGGTCAGCGTGCCGCCATCGGGCTGCACACCGACGTCGAAGTCCGCCACGCGCGAAAGCTGGTCGCCCTTGATCGCCAGCTTTGTCACCTTGGCGTCACCGAAGCGCAAAGCATAGGCGAACTTGCCGTCGCGCGAGATGATCACGTCGCGCGGCTCGGCCTTGGCTTCCAGCTTGACCTGGGAAGCCTGTGTCAGATTGCGGTCCTTGATGGTGAACAGCGTGATGGTGTCGTCGCCGGTGCCGGTGACCAGCGCGATGTCGTTCTTCCTGCTCAGATAGACGCCCGTGGCGCCCATGCCTGCCTCTACCGTCTGCAGCAGTTTTGGCTTTGTGACATCGTCCAGACCGATGACCGCCACCTTGTTATCGGGGCCCAGCTTGTTTGCGGCGCCGAACTTCTGGGGGCAGGCCGACAGCACGAAACTGTAATCCTGCGCCACGGCGATGGCGCTGGGCGGACCCATCTGGGTGGCGCAGACATCGATGCTGCCGATGATGCGGGGAGCCTGGCGGCTGGAGAATTCGATCACCGAAACGCTGTCGGGCGTGGGCACCATGGGCAGATTATCGCCCGCGCGCACCTGCTTGCCGTCATTGCCCGAAATGGCGATTTCGCCCCAGGCCGCCACCGGCGCCACAGCCAAAGCCGTAGCCAGTAAAATCGCGCGCATGTCCCCACCCCTTGTTGTTGGCCCAAGTCTAGCGAGTGTGCGGCGCAAAAAGAAAGCCCAACGAAAAAGGGCGGCTTTCGCCGCCCTTGTCCGATTTGATGCCTGCTCGCTTACGAGAAGGAATAGGCCGTCTTGACCTGGGTGAAGAATTCCACCGCCGAGAAGCCCTGCTCGCGCTGACCGTAGGACGAGCCGCGCTGGCCGCCGAACGGAACGTGATAGTCGACGCCCGCGGTCGGCAGGTTGATCATCACCATGCCGGCCTTGACGTTGCGCTGGAAGTGACGCGCATGCTTCAGGCTGGTGGTGACGATGCCGGCCGACAGGCCGAAGTTGCCGGCGTTGCACAGCTCGAGCGCTTCTTCGTAGGTGTTGAACTTCACCACCGACACGACCGGGCCGAACACTTCTTCCTGGTTGATGGTGTCGGAGGGCTTGGTGTCCACGATCAGGGTCGGGGACATGTAATAGCCCTGGTTGGAAAGCTTCAGCGGATCGCCGCCGCCCGCCAGCAGGCGGCCGCCTTCCTTCAGGGCGATGTCGACATACTTCAGGTTGCCGGCGAGCTGGGTGTCGGTGACGGCCGGGCCCATCTGGGTGGTGGGATCGAGCGCATCGCCAACCTTCAGCGCCTTGGCGCGTTCGGCGACGGCGGCGACGAACTTGTCATAGATGCCGGCCTGCACGAAGACGCGCGAAGAGGCGGTGCAGCGCTGGCCGGTGGCGAAATAGCCGCCGTCCACCGCGATCTGCACGGCGCGGTCGAATTCCGCATCGTCCATCACCACCAGCGGATTCTTGCCGCCCATTTCCATCTGCACGCGGGCCTGGCGCGACACGGCCGCCAGCGCGACCTTGGAGCCGACGCCCTGCGAGCCGGTGAAGGAGATGCCGTTGACGTCCGGATGCTTGGACAGCGCATCGCCGACAATGCCGCGGCCCAGGATCATGTTGACCACGCCGGCCGGGGCGCCCGCTTCATGCAGGACCGAAACCAGCGCATGGGCGGTGGCGGGGGTGGGATTGGCGGGCTTGAGGACGACGGTGTTGCCGAAGGCCAGGGCCGGGGCCATCTTCCAGGCCGGGATGGCGATGGGGAAGTTCCAGGGCGTGATCATGCCATAGACGCCGACGGCTTCGCGGTAGGTCTGGATTTCCACGCCCGGACGCACCGAGTCCAGGTTCTGGCCGTGGCGGCGCAGGGCCTCGCCCGCGAAATACTTGAAAATGCGCCCGGCGCGGACGGTTTCGCCGATGGCCTCGGGAAGGGTCTTGCCTTCCTCGCGGGCCAGGAGCTTGCCGATGGCTTCCTTGCGCTCGATGATCAGGCTGCCGGCCTTGTCGAGGATATCGGCGCGGACTTCCGGCGTCGAACCGGCCCAGCCCGGAAACGCGGCACGGGCGGCTTCAACGGCCTTGTTGACGTCTTCGGGGCTGCCGTCCGGGAATTTGGCGATGACTTCGGAGGTGTTGGAGGGATTGATGCTCTCGAGCGCACCGGGGGCGGAAACCTGCTTGCCGCCGATGAAATGGGTCAGGGTCTCGGTCATAAAATCTCTCCTGGAGGGGCTGGAAAATGGCTGGTGGTATTTAAGGGGTCAGGCGGCCTAATCCAACCCCGGAACCGCATTCCAGCGGTGCCGTGGGGGTATAGGTCGCGGGTAGGGCCTTAGGCCTTCAAAAGCCCGCGTTTCAGGAGGTTTTGCATCAGGTCGGAAATGCCGAACGACCAGGGCGGCGCCTCTTTGCAGGTGGTCACCCGGTTTTCCAGGACGCCCAGCTCGGGGGTGGAAACCCGCACCACATCGCCATCCTTGTGGGTGAAGCCATGGCCCTTGACGTCACGGTCCTGGGTGGGCGCGAAAAGCGTGCCGCAATAGAGCACGAAGCCGTCGGGATACTGGTGCTCGCTGATGGTCTGCTTCACCAGCTCGAGCGGATCGCGGCTGATTTCCGCCATCGTGCTCTTGCCTTCCAGCCGGTAATTGTCGGTGCCGACGATTTCCAGCTCGACCACCGCATTGCGCACATGGTCGATGGTGAACTTGTCGTCGAACATGCGGATAAAGGGGCCCAGCGCCGATGCGGCATTGTTGTCCTTGGCCTTGCCCAACAGCAGCGCGCTGCGCCCTTCATAGTCGCGCAGGTTCACGTCGTTGCCCAGCGTGGCGCCGATCGCCTTGCCGGTGCGGTCGACCACGATCACCACTTCGGGCTCGGGATTGTTCCAGGTGGACTGGGTGCGGATGCCGACATAGTCGCCCCAGCCGACCGACGACATGGGCGGCGCCTTGGTGAAGACTTCGGCATCGGGCCCGATCGCCACTTCCAGATATTGCGACCACAAGCCGTCGGCGATCAGCGCCTCCTTCAGCTTCTGGGCCTCGGGCGAACCCGGCACCACCTTGCGGATGTCGGTGCCGATCTTGGACGCCAGTTCCTCGCGGATCGCCTGGGCCCGGCCCGGCACGCCCTTGGCGCGTTCCTCGATCACCCGCTCCATCGCCGACACCGCGAAGGTCACGCCCGCCGCCTTGACGCATTGCAGGTCCACCGGGGCCAGCAGCTTCACCTTGCTCTTGGTGCCGCTCCAGGCGGTGGAAAGACCCAGGTCGTTGATATCACCCAGGTCCTTGCCGGCCGGTACGCCGTTCCACTTTTCCAGAAGCTGCGCCGTGGTCGGCGCCGTGGCCGAGACGTCGAACACCCGTCCTTCCTTGACCACCACAGGGGTTGGGCCTTCGCCCAGGTCCATGCGGCCGACCAGCACGGCATCGCGCCAGTCAACGGGAAGCGGAAAGGATGTGGTGTTCGTCATGACGGTTTCTTACAGCTCGAGCTTCAGGGTGTTGCGGATGTAGTTGGCGGTGATGCGCGCGCTTTCCTTGGGCGTGCGCCAGGGCGAGGTGTCCAGCTCGACATTGAGATGGCCGCGCCAGTTGATCGACTTCAGATAGGCCAGGATCGCCGGGAAATCCACGCCGCCTTCGCCCATCGGGTAGAAATAGGGATCGTTCATCATGTCGCGCTTGGGCGTGGGCACATTCTTGGTGCCGCCGCGGTCGGCCCTGGCGGTGTCCTTGAAGTGATACTCGATGACGCGGTGGCCGTATTTCTTGCCCAGCGCCACCGGGTCCATGCCGGCCATGGTGATATGGCCGGTGTCCAGGATCAGGCCGACATTCTCGGGCCGGGTATTCTCCATGATGTAGTTGGTCTCATGCTCGTTCTGGATCTGGCTGCCCAGGTGCGGATGCACGCCGAAGGTCATGCCCAGCTCCTCGCGGATGCGCTTGCCCAGAAGATCGCAGGTGATGGCGATTTCCTTCAGGTCGGCATCGGGCGTGCCATTCGGCTGCTTGCGCGGCCCGGTGTTGGTCTTCTGGTGATCGCAGCCGAAGCGGCGCGCGAAACGCGTCATGTTGAAGTGGTTGTCCACCACATCCTTGCGCTTGGAGGGATCGTGGAAATCGACGCTGCCGCCGATGGAGCCACCGGTGATGGCGGTGAACTGCGCCCCGATCTGATACATGCGGTGCTGCAGGGCTTCCCAGCGGTCGGGATAATAGACTTCGCGCTTCTTGCGCGGTCCGGTGGGCATCTTCCAGCTATAGCCGTTCGGCCAGGTCTTCATCGCCTGGGTATCGCGCGGCGCGGCTTCGAAGCCGTCCTTGGTGGCGCAGAAGGACGAGCCGAAGATTTCGAAATAGCGGAAACCGACGTCGCGGCCCTCACTGATGCCGACAAAGGGATCGCCTTCCCAGCCGCCCCGGGTGTTGGTGGTGTAGCCGATGCGGAACTGCTGCTGCTGGCGCAGCTTGGGCTGCACTTCCATGCGCGGCACGCCGTTATAGGCCGGGCCCGTGGACTGGGCCGCCACCTCCCTGGCCGCCAGCAAACCGCCCGCCGCCACCGAAAGGCCAAAGAATTTCCTGCGATCCATCTTGGTCTCCATTCCCGGATTTGCCGCGTCTGGGCGCGGCCGGCGACACTTTAGACAAGCCGGACGCAGGGAAGCCAGCCTTGCGGAGCACCAGCCGGCTGTCTTCGTCGCGGCATTTTGCGCCTATTGCGTTGCAACATTCCCTTTTGAACCGCCGCTGCTATAACCGGCGCGGTTTTTTCAAAAGGGATTTGGGGCCATGACCGTTTACGCCGGACGCTTTCAGGGACGCACCGCCATCATCACCGGCGGCGCCTCGGGCCTTGGTCTGGAAACGGCCAGGCGCATCACCGCCGAGGGCGGTAAGGTCTGCCTGTGGGACATGAACCCCGAGGCACTGGAAAAGGCGAAGAAGGACACCGGCGCCGTCCACACCATCGCGCTGGATGTCAGCGACGCCGCGGCGGTGGAAGCCGCCGCCGCCGAAGCCAAAAAGGTGCTGGGCAAGATCGACATCCTGGTCAACAGCGCCGGCATCACCGGTGCCACCCAGCCGGTGATCGGCTATCCGATCGAAAGCTGGCTGAAGGTAATGAACGTCAACGTCAACGGGTTGTTCTATTGCTGCCGCGCCGTCGCGCCGCTGATGGTGGAGGCCGGCTATGGCCGCATCGTCAATATTGCGTCGGTCGCCGGCAAGGAAGGCAATCCCAATGCCAGCTCCTATTCCGCCTCCAAGGCGGCGGTGCTGGGCTTCACCAAATCACTGGGCAAGGAGCTCGCCACCAAGGGCGTGATCGTCAACGCCGTGACGCCGGCGACGTTCGAAAGCCCGATCCTGGACAATGTACCCCAGAGCCACATCGATTATATGCGCTCGAAAATCCCCATGGAGCGCTTCGGCACAGCGGCCGAGAATGCCGCCGCGGTGTGCTGGCTGGCGAGCGAGGAATGCTCCTTCACCACCGCCTCGACTCTCGACACGTCCGGCGGGCGCACGACTTACTAACGCCCGCCGCACGCCAGAAATGGAAAACGCCCTTGAAGCTTTCCGCTTCAAGGGCGTTGCCATTTATATCGGTAGAGAAACCCTTACGGGTTGGCGGTCGTGCTGGTCACGTTGGCGGTGCCGCGCAGGTCCTGCGTCAGCTGTCCGCCGCCAAAGCCCGACACGGCGGCGATGGTCACGCCGGCCACGGCCAGGCCGCCGAAAATCAGAACTTCCTTGGTGCCCATCTGGGCGGGCTTCACGCCGGCCGGCTTGCCCGGTGCCAATGAGGTTTCCGCCAGCGCCACGGACGAGGCGAACAGACTGATGGCGATAGCTGCGGTGCAAAGTTTGCGCATGGGGCCCCTGAATAATTGTTCTTGAACACTTGTTGCCGAAACCTTCGCGCACGCAATCGGCTGGAATCAAGGAGAATAATTGACCCGATGTCAGGGGCCGGCGGCCAAGCGGCTGAGTTCTTTGCAAAAAACTGAGTGATTGCTGGTGCAAAGCGCCAGAAGCGAACTTAATGTTGCTTCTAAAGCTACTTCCAATCCGGGCTGATCCGGGGGCCGGCGGCCAGCGCCGGACGGGCCCGGAGGGCCATTTGCGACATCGCCGGTGGAAGGAAATTGGAGCGGGCGAACGGATTCGAACCGTCGACCCTAACCTTGGCAACGTACGGCCTTCGCTGAAAAGCCGCTGATTTCGCGGCATTTCTCGCTAAACCGTTGCGAACGTTGGAGGAACGCCCCGCGAACAGTTGCGAACGTACTCCCAAGGTACTCCCAAGCTTCGGAGTGGTCGGAAGGCATCATCGCGAGCAATGGTAAGAGCCAGCTACGCTGCCGGTGCTAGCACGCGGGGCCCATTGAGAGACCGCCACAAGGGCCCATAGAGCGACCACCGCCCGGCCCCATGGAAAGGCCACCTCCTGGCCCCATGGAAAGACCGCCGCCCGGTCCCATCGAAAGTCCACCGCCGGGGCCCATCGACAAGCCGCCACCCGGACCCATGGAGAGCCCGCCCCCTGGTCCCATCGAAAGTCCCCCGCCGGGGCCCATAGAAAGTCCCCCGCCCGGTCCCATCGAAAGGCCGCCACCAGGGCCCATTGAGAGACCGCCGCCAGGCCCCATCGACTGGTTATGCCAACCGCCGGATGGGCTTCTGATCGCTTGGGCTTGCGCGGTGGCTCCGCTCAATAAAACGACCAGCGTCGAAACGACGATTCGCTGTACAGGTCTCATTGATGACCCCTTCCTGTTTCGGCTTATCGTGCGCCTATCAACCGGAGGCTGCAACCCGACAGAATATAGTCGTTTTTGGGCTCCTACCCGAAGCCGGAGAACGGTTTGCTAATTCGGCGCCTGGCCCAAATACCCAGCTCATTCGGACACTTTGGAAACCGACTCTCCGCTTATGCTGTGTTTTGTCAGAATGCCCGCGGGTAATTCTTTGCGCTGAACAGCGAATTGACTAATTCAATTGTCAAACCCAACACATTAAGTGTCGTTGCCAAATTAAGAATCGACTGATCTGTAGGATGAGAGGCCGCGTTGCGCATCTCTACAACTTCCTTCCAGCGCGGTTCATCCTCCACAGCGATAGCCTTGTACTTCCGTAGCCATTCGATGCGCTGGAAGAAGCTACCAATATCCGGCGCATTCATCTGCTCGCATTTATGACAGGTGGCTGAGTCGATGACCCGCAGCATCTGTTCGGCGCCAAGTGTGAGCAATGGGTAGAAGACGACGCTGTAGACCAAGGCGCCGCGTGCCGTCTCGAACAGCTTTCGCACTTCGACCGGGACAGCGTCATCAAGGTTCATCTTGCACAGGTCCCCGACGAAGCCTTCATGCTGAACCGCACTGGAATAGGACATGAACACATTATCCCACGCGGAATCGCGCATCAGCCAGTTATCTGTTGTCAGCCGCTTGAACCCGAAGTCTTGCATTACTGGCCGCGCCCCTCTTTTGGCTTGGTGCCGAAAGACCGCAGACGGTGCCGGTCATGCCGATTCGTAACAGCGCTGGGGGAGAATCCCAAAACAAACTGGCCCCGACGGTCTCGCGTCGTTAGCTTCCAACGAATGAATCAGGCCAAACTAACCTTTAACGTGGTGGACGACCTTGCCGAAGCCTACCTCCGCGGCAGCCTTTCCGCTCCGACCAAGCATCAGTCGTTCCTACCCGATAATCTGGGACCGCTCATCGAGCTGGCATTGCAAAGCAGCGATGGCCGAATCGGGCCGCTGCTTTCCACGGCTTGGCTGACCAGTGCTGGCCACAGCGAATTACGCAAACAGCTTGGGAGTCAGGGCGACCATTGGTTCGACAACACTAGTGACACTGGCTTACAACGCACTACGTTCAGCCCGTTGGATGAGAAGGCTGACGCCGTTCGGACGGGATTCTCCTTAGCTGCCAGCCGCGCCGCGCAGCGCGCAGGCTTTCCTCTGGTCACCGCGCAAACGCTTTCCGCAGCCATCCGAGAGATGGAATCGAATATTCACGAGCATGCAGAACTAACCGAGACGGGAATACTTACTTTTCATGCTCGACCGGGCGTTTTCGAATTTGTCGTGGCGGACACGGGGTTGGGGGTACTGGCCACCCTACAGGAGTCACCGGACTACCCGTCACTGCGCGACCATGGGCATGCACTGCAAGAAGTTCTCAAGCCGGGCGTTTCTCGCTATGGCCGAAGCGCGCATCGAGGGAATGGTTTTCGCGATCTGTTCGTTGGCCTGGCGTCGCTTAACGCCGACCTTCGGTTTCGCTCAGGAGATCACGCACTGACAATTTCGGGACCGCATCCAGAGCTAAAGTCGGCGCGGCTTTCGCAAAAACCTTTCTTTCAGGGATTTGCAGCGTCGGTGCGATGCGTCCTACCAGCGGCTCCGCACATGCTTCACTGATGATGCGGTTCGTCCGCTTCCTGGTGACGCCGATGTTGTGCGACAGGAGCGCGCTGATCGGCTCGTCCTGAGCCGTAGGACGCGGATCGCTGCGCAGCTTGAGATTATTGTTCTCCGTGAGCTGCTGGCGCTTCACCGCCTTCAGGAACGGCACCGCGTCTACCACCGTAATTTTGGCGTAGGCCTGAGCCAGCGCGGGCACGGCATCCATGCCGCCGATCATCGTTATGTGCAATGGTCGACCCACTGCATTAGCGACATGCGCAAGGTGTTGGAGGTGGAAGGTGCGGCGCAGCGGCCAGCGCCAGACCGTGCCGAATTCAAAAACCACATGGGTGATCTCGCCACGCTCCTTGAGATACTCGACTAGACGCTCGTAGTCGCGCGGGGTTCGGGCGTTGAGATGCAGGGCGCAGGGCACGCCGGCAGCAGCGAATTCCTGTTGCGTGATGGCGATGCGCTTCAGGGAGTGCATGTCATCCCAACGTATCTGATTGGTGAACAGGCTGTAGTTCGGTCCGGTGACCAGCTCGTAACCGTGGTCACCAATCATGTCGAGCAGCGGCTTACGCTTTTCGCTGAGACGCCACCAGGCTTCGATGCTCGCATCGTGGCCGGAACCGACGAGGATGATCTTGGTGTCCTCATGAATGCCGAATTCAGCCGCCACCTCGGCGCGCGACGCGAACTTGGGCGAGCCGTCGCGGCGCTTGTACAGTGCGTGCAAGGGAATGGCGGCGATGTCGGTTTCGAGCAGCCCTTCGCGACTGTAGCCATGATAGAAATGGGGCGCATACGCCGGCAGGGCCGCCACCGTCAGCTTTTCGGCGCGCGGGACATTGTGCAGGTCGATGCCGTTGATCTCACGGGTGCGCGCAATAAACATCGCCGGGTTCTTGGGGCACATCGCGGTGCAGCCGCTCGGGTTGTTGCAGCACTTGTCCAGGCAATTGAAGGTCTTGAACTGCTGGTGCAGGCCACCGCACATGCCGAGTTCCGGGCACGGGCCGCAGCCCAGAGCGCGGGGGCTCTTGCTATCGTCATCCCAATGGCGGCGCTCCTGCCGAGCGAGACGGCTCGGCCGGCGCTTCCGCTGCTCTTCATGGCCCCGGTTCTTCATTCGCAAAACGACACCTCGGCGGTCCGGCTGATGGGGTTGATGACCGACACCGTGCCTTCGGCGATGCCACCGGCGCGGCGGATATGGTCGATATAGTCCGCGGGTGGCTTCTCCAGTTCGATGATGACGGCGAACCCGCGCTGAGCGACGAACTTGCCTTCGATCTCGCGCACCATGACGTGTTCGCCTTCCAAAGGGTTCGCATCCTGCTTGATCTTCCCGCGTGCTGTGCGATTGACGCACGTCACGTTGGCGTCGAAGAGGCCCGGTGTGCGCAGGGCAACCGCGCGCCGGTCGAGTGTGCGGGTGTAGGACTTCTTCATGCGGTTCAGAAAATCGACGCCCATTAAACAGCCTCCATCATCGGACGGTATTGCTTGGTGCGACCCGGCTGCACCACTTCGACAACCAGCCCCTTGGCGGCGAGACTGCTCAGCCGGTTATTCCAAGCGGTCGGGCCGATCTTCTTTTTGCTCTCGTCGGCCTCCTCGTGGAGCTGGACGGCGCTGGCGCCGCCCTTCTGCTTCACAAGCTCCAACGTCTCGTTCAGCTTCGGCTCCAGGGAGCCAATAAGCTTCTTGTTTTGGATGGTCCCAGCGGCGGACACGGTGCAGGCCACCAAGGCGTCGCTAGAGCGGACCAGCAGCTCATGCAGTTCTTCCTCGATCCTCTCATTGAGGTTGGCGACCATGAGGTAGGCGGGAGAACGGCCGAGTCGCAGATGATCGCGGCAGCGGACGACGGCTTCGTCCAGGAAGCTGGAAGTGGCGAGGTCCGCGTCTTTGAAGTCCAGCACGACTACGGTCAGGCTGGTTATTGTAGGCAGGCTTTCAAGAATGCGCGCCAAGGCACGTTTGCCATCCAGCCGACCTGCGAGGATAGGTTGGGAGTCAGGAGTTAGAATGGGAATGATGATGGTATTCATGTATCTCACTTTCTATAATGAGAATACCTGAACCACTAGGATTAGCAAACACTATCGACGGCACAACTACATTTTGTGATTCCGTTAATGATTTCCGCGACTTGGCGCTCTTCCAGTGGTCGTCCTAGGGGCTACGCCCCGACAATTTCACCCAGCACTTCTTTGAAATAGGTCGGATATGGCGCCAACAGCTCCTCGGCCTCGGCGCGACGCTGGCGGAGGGTGATGCGTGCCTCCTGGCGCGTGGTGACCGCATGGAAAACAGCGCCGAACACACCCGCAATCTTTCGGTCCGGAAAGCCAGCTTCAAAGAACGCAATAGCTGCTACACCGTCCAGCCCATACTTGAGCTGCCGTTGCAGAAGGGCGAACGCTCCAGGCAAGTCGCCGCCCAATGCTTCGGCCGCGTCGGTCATCGTCGCGACGATCATCGCAACATCATATCCGAAGACGCCTTCACAGATGTTGACGGTGTCGTCGATAGTCACATGCCAGTTGTTACCTCCGGTACGGACATCCAGCCGCGTCAACTCGCTAAATATCTCGACATAGGTCCGTTCGTCGAACCACATCTGCCCAACTTCCAGTCCCACGTCCTTCGACAAAGCGAGAAGGCGTTGGGGCATCATTTCAGCTCGAATGAACTCGTAGACCTTCTCAAAAAGGCTTCCGCCTTCCGCCGCTTCTTCAAGAGTAGCCTGGTGTGACACCAGCCACGCCTCTACTCTCAGCGCTTTCTCCGCCGGCAGAGGGGAGCGCCGCATCAACGCGCGTCTTTCGGGATCTGAGGCATGGACGCGGAGCTCTTCGGCCAATTCCTCAAAAAGAATGCGCAGCTCCGCCCTCTGCCCGTCCTCTGAGACATGGTACGCCAACGTGTTCTCAACAAGCGTCGTCAGACGCTCGGTCCAATCGGGCGTGTCGAAATCTATGTGGGTGAGTAAGTACGACGTGATGCTTTGAATGATATGCGCAACTTCCCGCCCGTGCTTGCGGAAGTCCTTTTTAACTTTGTCCGCTACTTTAGATAGCTCGCGGTCCACGACTGCCTCGATGATTTCGCCTTCCCTAAATGCCAAATCTTTGAGCTCGTCCATGGAGAACAGCACTTCAGTTTTTTCTTCTTCGCCGTAAATAAAGGGCAGGAACACGACCAGGATGTTACTGGCACACGGCTCCGAGTTACCCGAATCGAGCAAGTCTTTTGCAGCGCTCCAGCGCCAGCTTTCGCGACGCGACGATCTTTTGTCGATGATTTCCGGGTCGGCGAAAATAACGCTGCCTTCGGTGTGCATGCCAGCACGCCCCGCTCTCCCGATTAGGTTGTGAAAATCACGCACCAGAATCTCGTTCCGGCCCTGCTGCACTCCCGTGACAATAAGATAGCGAATGGGCAAGTTCACGCCCTGCGCCAGGGTAGATGTGCACACGACAAAGTTGATGAGACGATCCTTCATCGCATGTTCGATGCACACCTTAAGTCCGTGCGGAATGCTGCCGTGATGCGCAAAAATACCAAGCTGAGCTGCTTTGGCGTAACTTGAATTTTCTCCAAGGTGATGAGCCGCCAGGGCTGTAATGGCCGCGACCTCTGCGCCGTCCGAATATACACCCGGCGCAGGGAATGGCAGACCCCGTCGGAAAAGCTCCACGGCAGTTTGACACATCGTAGCCGCAGAACGCTTCTTGCCGCAGAATACCGCGATGTGCCCGTTTCCTGCGAGTTTAACTCCCAGATAGAGGCCTACTTCCGCGCCAGTCTTTTGCGGAAATGACCTTGCCGGTATCGCCGGGATCGCCTTTATCCTTGGCCGGTCCTTCGTTTTTCGGACCCCCGGCGTACCGGGCGTTCCTGGTAAATCGACCGATTCGATAACACGTGGAACGAAGAACTCCTCGTCGTCCGGCTCGGTAGGGCTCACATATTTTAACTGCCCTCTGGGATCGAGCCAACTCGCGAAGGCGATGCTCTTCACCATCGGCAACATGCCCTTGCCGTCAACGACACTCTCGCGGTTGCCAACGAGCCAGCCCGCAACGTCCTCGGCATTCTCAATCACTGCGGAAATGAGGACGACCTGCGTTGCGGTAGACACCGTCAGCTTTAACGAGGTGAGCAATAACTCATATGTCGTTCCTCGGCCGGCGCTATCGAATAGATGCCCCTCGTCGTAGATCAGTAGGCCAATCTGTGTTGCGAGCTCCGGAGCCCGCCTCAACATGTAGAGCAGCTTCTCCGGAGTAATAATCAGCACTGTCTTCGGCAACGTCAGCGTGTCGAAAATGAAGTCCATTTGATAGGCATCGGTCGCCTCGTCGAGGATAATGTCCTCACCTTCGAACGAACGCGCAAGGTCACTGCGAATGTCGTGGCAAAGCGCCCTGAACGGCGCAACGATGACAGCGAGGTCCGTACGTTGGGATAGGAACGCACTTCGAATGACGAGTTCCGTCGCACGAGTCTTGCCTGCGCTGGTAGGCATCTGAATGATGGCGGAGTTGCCTAGCAGTAGGCCCGCTTTGCATATGCGCTGCTGGGCCGGCCACAGTTCTTTGGGAAATAGCGCCTTCTGCATTGCAGGCGCCCATGCGTCGAGCGTCAACCCCGACGCCTCGGGCAGCAAGCTTCGCGCGGCATTCTTGATCTTCATCTGCACGACTGCCATCGCAATATCGGCATACAAGACGTCGCGGTCCGATCCCTCGTCATAGGCCAATTGCCTGATATGGCCAGCCATACCAATTACAGCTTCACCGGGCACTTCTAATCGGTAAAAGCGGTCAAGTTCGGCAAGCAAAGCTTCCGGATAATGTCCGTACAACTTCAAGCCCGGATTCATTTCGCGACGTGCGGCTAAAAGCGAATAGACGAGGACATAAAGCTCGCCTTGTTCTGGCACTTCGGCAAGCGCCACACTCTTCAAGATCACCTTGGCACTGCCCGGCGTCTCGGAGAGATAATACGCTGCGGACGCCAGAACACCAAATTCAGGCGCCACGACATCATTCAGCTTCGAGTTGATGTAGGCGTCGAAATATGTCGCGGCAAACCTAAGCGACTCCGCTGTCGTCAGGCGTCGCTCGTCTTCCGGCGTTTGCGTTGCAATGGCGGCAGCGGCATCTCCCAAAAGCCCAACGGCAAGCCCAAAAAGCAGATTCGGGTCCAGAGGAAGACGTATATGATCTTCCAACGGCACGTTGAACTCATGCATCTTCGCTTTCGAGCGAGTGATCGAAAGTAGAAACTCTCCGCTGCGCTCAGGCTTCATTAGCCGCTCGCTGATAAAGCGCATGAACAAGGTCCATCAGCGCCTCGCCCGTTACTACGATGAGTGTGAGATTCTTGGCGTTGGGATGATCCTTTGCTGCCGTCGCCTTAATGAGCTCAGGGTCGAACGAGTCGACACTGCAGACGAGCACCGCACCGCTGCGGAACGTGAATGGTCGCGCCGCGGCGTCCTGGAACCGCTGGATTTTCTGGGCGGAATGGTTGTCGGTCTTTTCGAGAAAGCGCTGTTTCAGTGCGTTCAGCGATGCAGCATACCTGACGGGGTCCTTTCCGGAATCTTTGACGGCTTCTTCGAACCGGTTCTTCTTACTCTTGGACATGTTCGTCTTACTTTCGAGGACGTACATTTCATCCTTTGGGGAATGGCCGGATTTCTTTGTGAATTTGAAGCCGACGACGTCGGAGCCTTTGGTGGACTCGTCTGTATTCCACTTGAGCGCGTAACGTTCGCGGGGACACCAATAACCCTCGTTGAACTCAATGAAGTCGGCGATAAGTATTTCAGCGAAATCGCCGGCTCTTACAGAAGGGCCGAGACCTGTGGTTTTGGGGAACTTGTGCTTAAGCAGGTATTCAGTGCGGCTTAGCCCAGTGCCCGCACGAAGGCCGTCGAGTATCTGGTCGGTACAGTAATGAAGCCGAAAATGGTTCGCCCACGCCGAGAGAATGGCGCCGTCGTCGATGTGGCGCAGCTCCCAGATGGCGACGTCGGCGCCGTCGTGGGTCGTGAGCTTCTTCCCGCTATCTACCAGCCATTTGACATGAGGAACGGTCATGCGGCATTCCCAACGGTGGGCGTGCCGGGGTCCGGCAATAGCTCTTTAAGGATCGACGAAATGACCATAGGCCTGTAGCGCTTATAGCGCCCTTCCAAATAATGACTTTCTACGAATTCCCCTCAAACTAGCCCGCCCGTTCCAGGCCGGTTAGGCTCGACTTTCTAGGTTTAGCTGCTCGTTCCTCTTTCGTCATTGTCCGTTTTGAAGCCTTCGAACCCCTTCACGGACGCTTTCCACTTCTAGGAGCGGGTACCTCTAGAGCTACGTTCTAACGTACGCGAGATCGCTAGTTTGAATAATTTCTTTTTCTGCGTGATTTTCTCTCGGCGGCTAGCAGTTCTTGATACTTCGCTTCATACCTCGCTGCCAACACCGGAACATCGGCCTCGGTAATACCAAGCTTCCTCATAAGAAGTCTGCGAGTGTCCCATGAGTCGATTTCATTGATCGGCGCTTTGATGAAGTCATTGGGCCCCAATATTCTTCCCAACCGCTTTTCTAAGCATCCTATGCACATATACCCGTCGTCAGGGCCGATGCCGCAGGCTTTCCAAATATGGGGATGTACCATGTAGTGCTCCCATTTCCCGTTGCGGCTATTCCGGACGCTCCGACCGTTGCGCTTTTCGAGCGGCGGGCACGTGTCAACGCCGCAGTCGATGCAATCAGAAGACTGATCCATTTTTATTTTCTTTCTCGTTGTGCTCTGAGGTCATCTGCTATTCGCTTTACCGTGCCGGTGCCCAGGCCAAGGCCCCTGGCGACTTTCAATATTCCAGTGCCTCCAGCTAATTCAATGCGCGCTGCGGCCTCCTTGGCGGAGGACACTTTCGGTCTTCCAATAGGTCTCCCACTTTTAGTGCCCGTCTTCTTAGCCCTTGCAACGCCGGCACGCACTCGGTCCCGTATCATTGCTGCCTCGAACTCGGAGAACACGCCCAACATTTGAAACATCGCGCGGCCAGATGGCGTAGAAGTGTCCAACCCTTGTTGATACAGAAAAAGGTCAACTCCTTTCGCTTGAAGGTCACTGAGTAGCGAGACTAAATCTTTGAGCGACCTCCCAAGCCGGTCCACGCTCCAAGCTGCCACCATGTCCACCTCTCGCCGTGCAATTGCTTTGAGCAGCTTATCGAATTCTGGGCGCCCCTCCCTCCCCTTGGTCCCTGAGACGCCCTCATCGGCGTAGGTATGGATTATTTGCCAGCCGCTCCGCTTTGCTACTTGGCGCAGCTCCTCTAGCTGGTTCTGAACGGTTTGCCCGTCGGTTGATACGCGCACGTATAGAGCCACGCGCTTTGGCATGGTGCTTCTCCTTTGTTGATAATTGTGGTGTGGGCCGACAACAGCAGCAGCGGGATCGCTGAGCATTCGCGGCGGGATTGGCTTAGAGGCTTAGCCGACAGCCGAGGCATCTTAGCCTGGCTCTGCTCTGGTCGGACTGGCTTGGCGGTGCCGGTCCGGGACGCTCGTTGGCTGCCAGCGCCGCACCGCTTCAGTATACCAAAAACACATGGTTTCGGTATGGAAAATCGGCGAAAATTCGTGGCTCAAAACAGCCATTTCAAGCGAAGTCCTGGAGGTATGGTTTCGGTATGGCCGGTTTTTGCGCGGCGTTCGGCCAATCGCCGCCCAATCGCGCCGTACAGCGGCTGAGCGACACAGCAAATAGCGGTTGGCAGCTAGCGTGATTCAGCACCACTAAAGCTTGCCGCACAGCTTTTGGATCAACTCGACAGCGATAACGGGCGCCCAAAACGCTCGATCCGAGCGTCAGCTTTGCGTCGGTAGCGAACTCAGGCGAGCAGTTCAATTTCGCTGGGAGTAGCTCCAGATGCTTTACGAATGAGTCTGCGCTCCTTATCAAAGAGTATATCCGACCCTAAAAGCTGGAGATGGCCTTGAACAACTCTAAGCTGCGAGATTTTCTCGAACAGCGGCAAATTGGAATATATTTTCTGACGGTGCTCGTTGGCGCTGCGCTCGCTGTATTGTGGCCAGGTACTGCAGGATGGGATTTCGTGATCAATCCTGCGCTCGCACTGATGCTATTTGTTACTTTCCTGCAAGTCCCCCTCGCTGAACTTGCGCGAGCGTTGCGAAATGTTCGCTTCCTCGGTGTCTTGCTTTTCACAAACTTCGTACTCATTCCACTTTTGGTTTCTGTCCTGATCTTGTTAGCACCACCAGATCCCATGATCCGTCTCGGCCTTTTACTAGTTCTGCTATGTCCCTGTATCGACTACGTTGTGACATTCTCGCACCTTGGCCGGGCCGACGCCAAACTGCTGCTGGCATCAACCCCATCGCTACTTATTTTCCAGATGATGCTTCTCCCGCTGTATCTACGACTGTTCATGGGCGACGATGCGTCACGCCTAGTCCAAGCGGCGCCGTTTTTGCACGCCTTTGTTTGGCTGATAGCAATTCCGCTAGCTCTCGCGGTAGCCTTGCAAGTTTGGGCCCGTAAATCGGCGATTGGTCGGCGCGCTTCCTTATCGCTGGGTTTACTGCCAGTCCCGGCGACCGCCCTGGTGCTCTTCGTCGTGATCGCGTCGGTGGTGCCACAGCTTGGACAGGCCGCTGGCGCAGCCATAGCTGTTGCCCCCATCTACATAGCATTTGCCGCGATAGCGCCGCTGCTGGGATGGTCAGCCTCTCGGCTTTTCAAGCTGGAAGTAGAGGCCGGACGCGCAATCGCTTTCAGCGGCGCAACGCGCAATTCGCTGGTTGTTTTGCCGCTCGCCCTTGCGGTTCCAGGGGCGGTGCCTCTGCTGCCCGCGATTATTGTCACTCAGACGCTGGTAGAGCTCATCGCATCCCTGATTTATATCCGCGCAGTTCCTAGGTTGGGCTCCTCTGCAAATCAGAATTGAATACCTCTTAAAATTCAAATGGCTTGTGGCATGAGAGGCCATCACTCTTAACTGGGAGGAGAAGCGTACACCGTGCTCGCTAATTTGAGCCTTCAGTGACCCCGCGCCCAACCAGGCGGCCACCATCCCACACGTCCACCCCATGGGCATCTGCAATGCTCTCTGCTTCCGCGATGGCTTCAAGGTCACCCGAGCACGACAAGTAAAAAGACTGCGCGATGCGCCCTGCGGAGTCCAGGCAGCAAAAGCGATAGAGCTTCATGACAGTTGCTTTCCCAGCCTGATCCCCGGCTGCTCGATCCAGCGATAGGTGAGAGAGGAAATTCCAATGGTTATGACCAAGGTCGCTGGAAGCGCCAATGCGAGGAATTGCCAGCTTCGAACGTCTGGCGCGATGTGCGACAGCACATGAAACACGGCGTACAGCACCGGAATGTGAACCAGATAGACCGAGTACGAAATGCGGCCCAGCCACTGAAGGGGCGCCGACTCCAGTATCGGCAGCGATACCGCCGACATGGGCGTAGATATGCCGCGACGCTGGTTGCTGATTAAATGAAAGACCAGCAGCCAGATGATCACCGGCCAAGGTGTTTGAAGCACCCCAAAAACGACCCCGCAGAGTGCGAGCAAAACCACATCGCTAATCACGCCTTTGCCGGGGACGACCCAATTTGCCTTGAAAAGATAATAAGAGCCTATCCCCAACGCGAAGTAATGAAACTGGTTAGGCAGGAAGCCGACACCAGCCACCCCTGCGAATTGCAGTGCAGCCAGAGCGACAACAAGTCCGGCCAACGACAGGTAGAGCCCCCGCTGAATCATTGCGAACACCAACGGAGCCAACAAGTAGAACTGCCATTCCAGCGATACACTCCAGCCCTGGCTCAGGAATGCGAAATTGGAGTCAGCGAGCCAACTGCCTGGTATCAGTCCGTGTAAAAGGAAGAGATGGGCGGTCAGATGCGGCCAGAAATTATTCAGAGTCTCCCGGTGTATCTTGATGCTGTCGGCCACAGCCCGGTTCTGCCATGGCAGGCTTTCCAGCGAGTGCAGCTGTGCGCCAACCGTCAGCGCCACCACCCCCAGCACCACGAGATAGAGAGGCATAAGCCGGAAGAAGCGGCGGGTCAGGAATGTCCGATAAGGCTGCGGTTGACGATCCAGAAGGTAGAAAATCACAAAGCCGCTGAGCGCCATGAACACATAGACTGGCAGCAAAGGTTCAGTAAGCGCAGCCAAATGCGCCGCCCGAATGTCGCCATCCAGCAGGGAGCGTCCGGCAACATGGGCCGCAAGCACCCATACGGCCAGCAAACCGCGTAACGACTCCAGAGCAGCGAGTTTTGGCTTGATCGCGCCCAATCAGTCACCCACCGCCAAGCCTTCGCCGCGGATGTCGCTGGCCCCCTCATATCCCTGCGGGACTTTCCGAATGCCGTTCAAGCCGCTTTCCAGCCCACGCAAGCGAACGCTGTGCCCCTTCATCATCAACTGCGGGGCAAGCCAGATTAGCGAAGTGCCCGCTTCCAGAACGGTTTCGCCGTTCAAATTGACAAAGTGCGCTTCAGACACGACCTGCGACATGGACGCGCCGCCATCTATCAGGGCGCTCAGGGCTTGAGCGTTGTACGCGATGATGTCGCGCCCGCCGGGAGAGCCGATAGCGGCATAGAACTTGCCGTTCGGGTCGAACACGATGGACGGACTCATCGCGCTTAACGGGCGCTTTCCGGGCGCAGGCGCATTTGCGATGGGCAAGCCGTCACGCTCTGCCTCCCACGAGAAGTCTGTCAGCTCATTGTTCAGAACAAAACCCGCAACGCGGATTTGTGCGCCGAACGATGCCTGAATCGACATCGTCATCGACGCAACATTGCCCTCCCCATCCACCACGGACAGGTGACTGGTGCCATGATAAAGCGGCGTGCGATGCGGAGCGTATAAAACCTTGGCCGGGTTACTGGGACTGCCAGCACTGGCGTTTCCCATATCGCGTGATGGATCAATCATCTGGCCGCGAGAAACGAGATAGGGCGAATCTAGCAGTCCGGCGGTCGGCACTCGCACCACCGCAGGATCGCCAAGCCATTGCGCGCGGTCCGCATAGGCCAACCGGCTTGCCTGGGTTGTGTAATGCACCAGCGACAGGGTGCCGGGCTTCAGCGCCTCTGGGGGCGCCCAACGCAACATCCCCAGAATTTGAAGCACCGTCACGCCGCCTGATGGTGGCTCGACGGTGCAAATCTTGAACGCACGATAGGGTGCGCAGATCGGGGTGGACTCCCTGGCCTGATATGACCGCAGATCGGCAAGCTGCATCCCGCCTGGATTGCGCCTGGCTTTGCGCACTGCTGCGACAATCGACTCCGCGATTGGACCTTCATAGAACCCGGCAGAGCCGTTTGCCGCGATATGCCGCAAGGTTATGGCGAACTGCGGATCGCGCAGCCTGTAGCCAGCCGACAGCGGCGCGCCATCTGGCCGGAAGTAAAAATTGCGCATGTCAGGTCCGAGCGTCGCCGGGTCCAACTCAGCGATGGCATGCGCGACGAATGGTGAGACTGCAAAGCCGCTTTCGGCCAGCCCAATAGCTGGATCGAACAATTTTGCCCATGGTAGATTGCCAAATCGGCGATGGGCCAGTTCCAGCGCAGCTATGGCCCCCGGCACACCCACCGCCAAACCACCCGTTGCTGCAGCATCAAAGGCGCGGGGCGTACCATCTTTCGACAAGAACATGTTTGGCGTCGCAGATGCAGGCGCAGCCTCACGCCCGTCATAGGTTCGCATGTTGCCTTGGGCATCGGATGCAATAAGGAAAAGCCCCCCACCGATCCCGGACGATTGCGGCTCTACCAGCGTGAGAACCAACTGGGCGGCGATGGCGGCGTCCACCGCCGAGCCGCCCTGTATTAGGATTTGACGCGCAGCCTCTGATGCGAGCGGGTTGGCCGTTACAGCCATGTGCCGCTTGGCCGACACCGTGTCGGCCTTATCCTTGCTGATAACCGCGACATGTATGACGCCAAATGCAATGGCACAAACACCCAGGAAAACGATCAAGGGCAATTTGGGCGGGCGTAACGCGATCATGGGTGAAGGTTCTCGCGATCTTCACAAGCCTCACCCTCGGTCTGAACTGTCACATGATGAATGTGGTACTTGCTGTCGAGTAGCACCGTTATGGCTCCGCGCACGATGTCCGCGTCCGCTCCCGGTATCAGCTCCACGTGCATTGAACAGCTGGGTTCATCCGCCCCTGCTATCCAGACATGCAGATCGTGGACGCCTGCCACACCCGCGATCTCGCCGACCGTCTTGCGCACCTCAGCCAGGACCATGCCTCGCGGGGCGCCTTCCAGCAGGATTTGGGTTGTGTCTTTGAGAAGAATCCAGGTTCGCGGCAGAACCCAGAAGCCGATACCGACAGCGATGACGGGGTCCACCCATTGCCATCCCGTCAGCATGATCGTCAGTGCGCCCGCGATAACGCCGACCGAACCCAGCATATCGGCCCAGACTTCCAGATAGGCGCCTTTGACATTCAGGCTCTTGTCCTTCCCGCCTGCCAGAATGCGCCTGGAAATCAGGTTTACAGCGAGCCCCAGGGCTGCCACGACCAACATACCGGTTGACTGCACGGGTTCCGGCGTCACAAACCTTTTGACGCCTTCGATCAAAATATAAATCGCGACGGCAAACAGCAGCACAGCGTTGAACGCAGCTGCAAGGATTTCAAAACGCCGGTACCCAAACGTCCGCTTATCATCCGCCGAACGCGCGCCTACCTTTATGGCAATAAGTGCAATGGTGAGGGCCACAACGTCCGTGAACATGTGCGCCGCATCGGACAGCAGCGCCAAGCTTCCAAAGACGATGCCCCCCACCACTTCGGCAATGAGAAAGGTCCCGGTGAGTGCCAAAGCAATGAGCAGCCGCTTTGGATTCGACGTGGTAACGTGACTGTGATCTCCGGACATCTTAGCTCCCCATAGCGACGCGACGGCGAGACAGCAGCCGTTGCAGCGATTCCCAAATTCCCGCCTGCTTCAGGTCAGCAGCCCACACATAGAGCGCGGGCAGAACCAGAAGCGTCAGGGCGGTTGACGATATGATTCCGCCGATAACGACGGTCGCCAGCGGGCGTTGAACCTCAGAGCCTGCCCCGACATTGAACGCCATTGGAACGAACCCCAGACTTGCGACCAGCGCTGTCATCAGGACGGGGCGAAGTCTAGCCAGCGCCCCTTCCCTGACTGCCTCAAGAACAGGCTTGCCGCTATCGGCAAGCGCCTTGATGAAGCTGAGCATCACGACACCGTTCAGAACCGCGACACCCGACAGTGCGATGAACCCCACACCTGCCGAGATGGACAGCGGCAGATCGCGCAGCAGCAAGGCCGCCACACCACCAGTCAATGCCAGCGGAACGCCGGAGAAAACGATTGCGGCGTCCTTTGCAGATCGGAACAGCCAGAGAAGCAGTGCGAATATCAGAACCAGCGTAGCTGGTACGACCAGTTGAAGCCGCTTTGCTGCGGACACAAGCTGCTCATACGTACCGCCATAGGTGATCCAATAGCCTGCCGGCAGGGTCACTTGCGACGACACGCCTGCCTGGATCTCAAGAATGAGCGACCCCAGATCGCGATCCCGCACGTTGGCAGTGACCACGACGCGGCGCTTGCCATCTTCCCGGCTTATTTGGTTCGGGCCGGAGAGGACTTCAACTTTCGCCACATCCTGCAGAGGAACAAAACCCTGCCGACCATTGGGACCGCGTACCGGGATTTGAAGGCGGGCGATCTCTTCCGTCTTGCTACGGATGCGTTCTGGCAACCGAACAATCAACGGAAAACGGCGATCCCCTTCAAAGATCAGACCCGTCTGAGCCCCTGCAATGGATGTCGCGACAACATCCTGAACATCGGCAACGTTGATGCCCAGCCGCGCGAGGGCCGCACGATCCGGGGTTATCTGCAGCATCGGCAGCCCCGCAACACGCTCGACCGAGACGTCTGTCGCGCCCTTCAGCCCAGACAACACGCCTTCGATTTTCTGACCAGTCTCCAGTAGCGTATCCATGTCATCGCCAAAGACCTTGATAGCGATGTCGGCACGGACACCTGACAGAAGCTCATTGAACCGCATCTGAATCGGCTGCGTGAACTCGTAATTGCTGCCAGGAACCTCAGCGACCTTTTCCTGCATCTCCTGCACCAGCTGGGTACGCGGCTTTCGCGGATCAGGCCATTCGTCGCGGTCCTTCAGAAGGATGAAAGTATCCGCGACGGAAGGCGGCATGGGATCAGTCGCCAACTCCGCCGTTCCGATCTTGGACACGATCCTTTCCACCTCCGGGAAAGCGGCTTTCAGCTTCACTTCCAACGCGGTCTGCATCTGGATTGCCTGGGTGAGGCTTGTTCCAGGCACACGCATCGCGTGCATGGCGACATCACCCTCATCCAGAGAGGGTATGAACTCCGACCCCATCCTGCTGGCGAGGAACGCGAAGACCACCGTGATGGCAACCGCAACACCGATGGCTGCCCTCCGGTAGCGGATCGCCAGGTCCAGCAAAGGCTCGTATCCTTTGCGTGCCCACAGCATCATCCGGCTTTCATGTTCTTCGACCGAACCCGTGACAAACTGGGCAACGGCGGCAGGCACGAAGCTGAGCGACAGGATCAGCGCGCCTGTAAGCGCCATGACGACCGTAATCGCCATTGGGTGGAACATTTTTCCTTCCACACCGCTCAGCGCGAAGATCGGCACATAGACCAGGGCGATGATGGTCACCCCAAACAGCGAAGGCCGGATGACCTCCGACGTCGCGGACGCCGCGATGCTGAAACGCTCATCGCGCGTCAGTATTCTGCCCAACTGATGCTGCCCTTCACCAAAGCGGCGCAGACAGTTCTCGACAATGATCACCGCGCCATCGACGATCAGGCCGAAGTCTAAGGCTCCCAGGCTCATCAGGTTTCCCGAAACGCCGCCCCGCACCATGCCGGTGATGGTCATCAGCATCGTGATCGGGATCACGGCAGCGGTAATCAGGGCCGCACGGATGTTCCCAAGCAGAAGAAACAGGATGACGATGACCAGCAGCGCCCCTTCGGCCAAATTCTTGGACACCGTGCTGATGGACCGATCGACCAGACCGGTTCGGTCATAGACCGGTATCGCCTTTACGCCAGCCGGTAATGCCTTTGCAGCCTGTTCCAGCCGTTCGGCAGCGGCCTTGGCGACAACGCGGCTGTTCTCACCGGCCCGCATCAGGACTGTGCCAAGAACAACCTCGCGGCCATTCTCGGTCGCGGCGCCGGTTCTCAACTCTTCGCCCAGCGAAACATCTGCGATGTCCGCAACCCGGATGGGCACACCATCCCGGCTGTCCACGACAATCGCGCGGATGTCATCAACCCCATTGGCCTGGCCCGGAACGCGGACGAGATATTGCTCGCCGTACCGCTCGATATAGCCTGCGCCGACATTGGCGTTGTTGCGCTTCAGGGCTTCGACGACCTGCATCAGGGTAATGCCGTAAGCCGAAAGCCTGTCGGGCAACGGCATCACGTGAAACTGCCGTTCAAAGCCGCCGATGCTGTTGACTTCGGCCACACCGGTTGTGTTGCGCAACTGTGGCCGGAGCACCCAATCTTGTAAGGTGCGCAGGTCTTCAGCCGTGTAAGGCGTCTTGTCGGCCTTGCGCGCGCCGGGCACTGGTTCAACGACATACATGAACACTTCGCCTAGGCCGGTCGAGATAGGACCAAGCTGGGGCTCGATACCTTCGGGCAACTGGCTTTTGGCGCTCTGCAGGCGTTCCGTGATCTGTTGACGGGCAAAGTAGATGTCGGTGCCGTCTTCAAAGACCGCCGTCACCTGGCTTAGGCCATAGCGCGAGATTGACCGGGTATACGAAAGGCCCGGAAGCCCGGCGATGGCAGTTTCAATGGGGTAAGTAACACGCTGCTCCGATTCCAGCGGCGAATACCCTGTGGCCTCGCTGTTGATCTGGACCTGGACATTGGTGATGTCAGGCGTCGCATCAATCGGAAGGCGCTGGTAACTCCAGACGCCAATCGCGCACAGCAGAACCACAATGCCCATCACTGCCCAGCGATAGCGGATTGAGGCAGCTATCAGTTGCTCCAGCTTCCCGCCGACCGGACCCACATGATCAATGGTCATGCGAGGCTCCCGCCTTGTCGATGTCCGCGCGGATCAGGAATGATCCGTCTGTGACATACTCGGTACCTGGCTCCAGCCCGCCAGTGATCGCGGTCCATTCTGGTGTTCTGCGGCCGACCTCGAGCATCCGGACTTCGTAGGTATTGCCGACCCTGGCATAGACCACCTCGCCATCCCGGAATCTCTGAATAGCCTTGGTGCGGACAGCCAGCGGTGCGGGAGAGACCGCAATCTCGAACTGCCCCTCGACACCCATGCCGGGACGAAACTGATCTGCAGCCGAGGCAGGCAGATGGACATGTGCCATCAGGGTCTGACTGGCGAGATCGGCGGTGGGCAGGATTGCCTCCACCTTCGCCTTCAGTTTTGCCTGCCCGGACAGGCTGTGAAGCTCGACATTCTGCCCCACACGCACGCGCTCGGCGTCGCGCGGGTAGACGAAGAACTCCGCATGCAGCATGGACGGATTGGCGACCACAAAGAGCGCTTTGCCCTCGGTCGTATCGCCTACGTTGGCATTCTTCTCGATGATGACACCGTCGATCGGCGCCGGTATTGAATAGGTCTGGAGGCTGGAGCTGGATTCCACCCGCGCCATCACCTGACCTTTGCGAACAGCCTGTCCGAGTTCGCCGCGCATCTCCACGATGCGGCCCGGATTCCAGGCCCTCAAGTCAGCCCGTCCTTCAGGTGTTATTTCGACCCGGCCAGACAGGTTGATGAGCTCGCTCATCATGGCTGATCCGGCACGCTCGGTCTTGACGCCGCCTTTGTCAGCCGCCTGGGCGCTTATGGTCGTTCGCCCCTCATACGACTGGTACGCCCAGCTATGCTGGCGACCGCCTTCCGTGACGTTGACTTTCACATCGAAGGAATGCGGCTCGGTGACCAGCCCGTTTCCGCGTAAATATCCTTCACGCGGCGTAAAGGTGAAATTGTCCACCTTTCCGCCCAGGCGCACCAGTTGCATGGATACCTGTACGTCCGTCGGCGCAACGGGCTTGTCATCCCGATAGGCGTAGAGCCGGAATTCAGGCTCAACACCGTCCTCGAAAATCGTCACTTCGACGGCGAAGTTGCCGTCGCGCAGCATGCGCCCACGATGCGGGCCACGCTCCATTTCGCCGGAATCGGCGTGCGCTTCACCAGCAGGCTTCTTGTCACCGCCATCACAGGCAGAGAGCGTCAGGGCTGCAGCGACACAAAATGCTGCGATCAGATAGGTTTTCATTGTTTTACCTCTTGGCCCGGAAGGACTGCGATGTAGCGACCTGACAGGCGATCCAGCCGGACGCCGTCCTGGTTAAATTGCCGGAGAAGATCGAGCTTGCGCGTATGCGCGTCGATTACGGCACGCTGGGCGTCTGCCATTTCCAGATAGGTGAAGGCAGTACCGCCCCGTGTGTAACCATCGACAACCAGCCTGGCAGCCCGTTCGGCGGTTGGGAGGATTTCGCCGTCAATGCGAGTCACTTCGGAGGTGATGCGTGCGCGATCCGCAATCAGACGTTCCGTCTCGCGGCGCACGTCCAAACGTGACACCGCCAGTTCGGCATCCGCTGCCCGGCGCAGAGCAGCAGCCCGGTCTATATTGGACCGGTTGGCGCTTTCGACTCCAATGGGGATCGCTCCACCGACAATAACGGCTATGCCATTCTCGCTCTGGTTGTGACGGACACCGATCCGGAATGTGGGATCAGCGAAATTGCTACTTTCGGCCAGCCTCACGCTGGCATCGGCGACTTCCCGCTCTGCTGTCACCAGCGCGAGATCGGGATTCAGTCCGTTCGATGATGCTACCGGCTTGAGCAGCGAAAGTTCTTGAGGGTCAACTTTAAAGTTTTCAGCTCCGCCCCACCATGAGGCAAGACTGCGTCGAGCGATCCTGGCGGTTTCGATGGCTTGGTCGCGGGCAGTGAGAGCTTGCGCCAGGTTTGCCTTGGCGCGTTCGCCAGCGAACAACGGATCGAGTGCACGGGCCACCCGGCGCCGAACCTCTCTGTCCAGCCTTTCGGCAATCGCGACACGTTCTTCAGCGATGGTGATTGCCGCTTCCGCTGCGGCTGCATCAATCCAGGCGCCCTGGACCTTCGCAATCAGGTCCAGCATGCGAACTGAGGCGCGCTGGCGGGCCACTTCGACTTCCGCCTGCGCAACACCAATGCGAGCGCCGCGTTTGTCACCGCGCTCCCATGTCTGCTGATAGAAGGCGGTGCTTTCGGAGCGTTTAAACCCGCTGTAGGGGCGTGTTCCGGTGAAATCCTCGACATCCACCCCAACGGTAGGACGGGGTCCAACCCCAGCCTGCCGTAATGAGGCTGACGCCGCATCCAGCCGGGCGGTATTGACGCCAACGGTAGGGTCAGCAGAGACCGCCCGCGAGATCGCGTCGGCCAAGGTCAGGGTCTGCTGCGCCAAAACAGGACCGGCGGCGCTTACCAGTAACAGGATGCCGCATATGGGTGCGGCGAACGCACGGGCGCCGGAGCGCACGTTGAAACGGCAAAACATGATGATGCCTCGCAAAAAGCGTGGAATTACCCACGCTCAATGCAAGCGCAGGTCTCTAGGCGTGGTTAGCCGAGGCGCGAGGCGGGCGTTCGGGCAGCAGATGTCCGGCACTGGGCGGAATCTGGTCAGGGACGAGCCTCTGACCGCTGCTTGAAGCAAGGAGAAGGGACGGAGCGTTTGAAGCAAGAACAACCATGCTGCCGCCAACTTCGCCCTGGTGATGGTGATGGTGACCGGTATGACCGCCCTTGGCGTCTTGCTCTCCGCCAATCAGGGCATGAACATCAGCGTTTTCGGCCTTATCGGCGGCAGCATTGTCGTGATGTTCGTCGGCGTGAAGCCTGTCGTCATGGTCTGCAAGATAGGAAATGTCACTGAGCAACATATGCTCATGAGGCGCGGCATTTTCCGACGCATGCTGGGCACGATTCAAAGTCGTCGCCGTGGAAGCACCGATAAAAACGAACATCAGCGCGACGCAGAGCGAAGCGAGATACGGTGTTATCCGGGCTGGAATGAGTGTGCGCACGCGAAGACGGTAGCTTCCCAATGGTTGCAAATCAATGATCATTGCAAACGCCTCGTGATGATACGTATGCTAGAGTCGGGCAACCTATTGATTTCTCCGACCAATTTATCTGTCTCTAATTGCTACAAACACCAGATTGCTTTGAGCAGTGATGGACTCGTTCCTTGCTCATTTGAAAATGTCACACCATAGGATTCCAATGTCCAAGAAGTTAATTCTCCCCCTCGCACTTGTTGCAAGCGTTGCCGGTTGCGGCGAACCGGAACCGGCAATTCTTGACGGCTGCCATCAGGAAGCTGCCGAGAAAGGCCGGCACCGCGGGTTAAACAATCGCGATCTAGGAGAACTCTCTGAAGCTTGCATGGTGAGGAGGGGATATCTTTTGAACAGGAACGGCGAAGCCTGCACACACGATTTGCCTAGCCAGAAAGCAAATCGCTGCTACTACCCGGACACGTGGTGGGCACGGGCCTATCATCGGTTCATATAAAGCGCGGCAACGACATGACAACAGACCTCCAGAAGCGCTTCCGAATCTTCGCGGAAGTGATAGCCGTGGTCTTCCTTCTCAGCTTGCTGAAGGTCGCCATCCACTGGTTCCAGCTGGAATTTCTCACCCTCAACGCACTCTTTACGAGCGCGGTTGCAGCGGCGGTCTTCATCATCGGCTTCCTGCTCTCCGGCGTTCTTTCCGACTACAAGGAGTCAGACCGAATCCCCACTGAAATCCGATCAGCCCTGGAAGCGATCCACGAGGACTGCCGGATGTTCGCGCGCACGCAACCTACCTTCAACTTGGGCAAACTGCGTCAGAACATGGCCGGACTAGTCGCGTCGTTCCAAGACATAGTGAAAGGCCCCGGCGATACGGACATGCGACCGGTGCTTACCTACCTCGATGATATTTCAGAGAGCATTTTCGAGGTCGAACAGCTGGGTGCTCCCGCCAACTACATTGTCCGCTTGCGGGCGGAGCAGAGCATCGTTAGGCGCTTGGTTTATCGTGTCACTCATATCCAGCGCATCCAATTCGTCCCGTCAGTCCATGTGCTGGTCCAAACGCTGGTCTTCGCAATCGTCAGCTTGCTCCTGCTCCTGAAGACCGAGGGCTCTCCCGAAAGCTCACTCATATTTGGCGCGCTCTCGTACATGTTCATCTACACTCTCTATCTTGTGCACACGCTGGAGCAACCTTTCCGCAAAGGGCGGCAATCCTTGGATGACGTTAGCCTCTTCCTTCTTCGGGAATTTGAAGAGAAAATGAAGCTGCTGACCACCAGCTAACCGACCGTCTCTCCATCTTTCCGAAGGGTTTTGACTGATAGCGTACCTTTGGGGAGTGGCCTCAGTAGCTTGGTATCGGCATCGGCTACCCACCGCTCTCCATCTTCAGGCGCTACGACGCAAATCTGACGATCATGGTACGGCTTTACGTCCGGGCCAGGTTCAGTCGTCAGCATTGTAAAACAGTCATGCTTGACGATTCCCGCGATCCAAAACCATTCCTCCTCTTTCATCTTGAAGAAGTGCTGATCTTTCAATTTTACCTTTGGCTTTTTGGGGGTCGTGTATTCGTAGAACCCTGTTGCAAGAATTAGCACCCGGTCGCTTTCGGAAAAGTCACGCTTCTCCGACACAAAATTGAAGACTGGCTTCCCCTGTGGAGTATTCCAAGCCCACTTCATCATTTCGCCGTTGAGCTTGTTGCCTTCCAGCCTGGCAACGAAGGCCTGGTCGCTGATCTTAATATGGGGTTGGGGTGCGATGTTGTTAGGAGTATTGCCTCCCGCCCAGGACAGAGGCGGCAGGTTTTTCATCTCTTTCACCAGCTTGATAACTCTGGCGAGCTCGATCTCACGGGCATAGTCGTTACACATGTCAAACTCCGGCAGTCAGCATCTCGTCTGCTGCTGTGGTGTAACGCGGTGACAGCCTGTTGCGCCTCATGTTCCAACTGCCCTCTGGTGCAGTGGCGGCAATTCGCACTGCCCCTCGACCAAAGCGATCCGTAAGGCTGTCCATAGCCTTCATCAGACTGGCCGACCGTCCAGCATCACGGCTTGGAAACAGCGACGGCGGCACGCTCTCCGGTCGGTAAAGGTCCAGCAGCACCACTCCGACTTTGTGATACCGATAATTTGGCCTCCACATGCGCTCCGCGGCCCTTAGAGCCGCCCCTATCAAGGCCCGAGTATCCGACGCACCTTCGATTCCGAATGTCTTCTGAGGGCTGTACTGCGGATCCTTTGGCGAAAATGGGTTGGTCTGCAGGAAAACCTGCATCCCGGCTGCCAACAAACCAGCTTGCCGAAGCCTTCGAGCAGCGGTTTCAGCATAGGTTGCGACCGCCTGGCGTATCTCGTCCCAAGTCGTGACTGCTCTTGAGAAGGAGCGTGTACAAGCCAGCATCTTTTTCTGAGGCGGGACCAGCGACATGTGCAAGCACGACTGTCCCTTAAGTTCAGCGTGTGTCCGAAGCCCCACAACCGTGAGAACCTTTCGGACCTCATCTGTCGGCAGAGCTACAAAATCGGCAATTGAGAACGCACCCAACTTGGCTGCCTTTTCTACTGATGCACGGCCTAGCCCCCAGACTTCATCCAGAGCGGTACGCTCATATAGGTGTTCGCGCACCTCAGTGTCGCTCATGTCGCAGACGCCGTGCCAGTTCGGATAGTCTTTCGCTATAGCGTTGGCGAGCTTCGCAATCGTCTTAGTCGGACCTATACCAACACATGTCGGGATTTTCGCTATCTGGCGCACATCGTTCCGCGCGGTCTGGCAAAGTGAGTAGGGATCAGCGATCCCCCTAAGATCGAGAAACATTTCGTCGATAGAATACGGCTCGACTGCCGGAAACTGACCTTCAAGTACTTCATACATCCGGCGGCTCATGTCGCCGTAGAGCTCGTAATTCGAGGAGCGCCACTCGACAGATTTTATACCAGGCTTGTCTTGCACAAGGTGCCAGGGCGCACCCATTTTCAGACCAAGTGCTTTCGCCTCGCTGGTCCGGGCAATGATGCATCCATCGTTATTCGATAGAACCACGACAGGTTTATCGCGTAGGCGTGGATCGAAAGCCCGTTCACAAGAGCAGTAGAAGCTGTTGCCGTCGATAAGACCAAACATTCAAGCGGTCTGGCGGACAATGGATGAAACGATTCCCCAAACTTCAGTGTCTTCCGTGACGGGTAGTTCGACCCCCTGCCCGCGCACGAGAAACCAAGTGCCTGACGTTCGCTTCAAAACTGCCAAAAACACCTCGCCTGCAGCCATCACGATGCAGATGGCATCAGGTTTGCGCTCTAATGCGCTATCAACGACGAGAATATCGCGTTCTGCAATTCCTCTGGAAGCCAATGCGCCGCCGATCACTCGGACGGGGTACCTACTAGCTTTCCTGAGATCCAATATCTCTGCCAGGTCTATAACCTTTTCGAGATAAATTGTGGCCGGACTGGCAAAGCCGGTGGTGTTGCTGCCGTCGTATGCCATCGTTCTGAACCAAGATTTGAAAACAGGAATGTCTTAGGCGGCGCAACTTTCTTTTGGAGTGTCCGGGAAAGCTGCTTCCACGCGGTATCGACCTAATCCATGCTCACAGACTTGAGCCTTGATCGCACGTCGGGCGTAAATGTCGGTTGGTAGAGCGGATTCAAACTCAGGTTCGCCCAAATCTGCCGCTGAAACGTAAAGACGCATGACCCTGCCGACACGTGCAAAGGCGTAATGCCGTTCAGACAGCGCCATGATCCTGGCAAACGCTTCATCGAGCGTCAGTCCGATGGCTTTTGGCTCATCTCCGATCAAAGACAGCACTGTGTAGCGAGATTCTGGCATGAGAACGAAACAAGAACTCGATTCACTGGTGAATTTCAAGCAGCCAAGCTTCGATATCGCCAGTTTTTGCTCTCGGCCCTGTGCGCGCAAATTTTCAAACTGTGTAAAACGTAGCAATGGCACCGGTTTGACACACCAATACAACCTATGGTATTATTACTACACTTGATTGCAACCTTCGAAAACCGAGCTGTTTTCGAGCGATTTCCGCCGCTGGCGACTAATGCCGAGCTATGACCGACGGCCAATTTGCCACCAACAAGCCAGCCGAAGCCGCTGACGGCCATTTCGGTGTCGGTCGACTACCGATAGCCGAAACTGCAGCCGCGTCGTTGGCCGCCGCCGTAGTCAATAGCTGCCGCAGCTTGCCGACCAAGCGCGCGCGCTGCGGTCGCGAACCGAAATAATCGAAAATTTGAGATCGCCAGTCGGCGGCTAATGACGCGTGCTCGATTGCCAATCTGCAAATCGCATCAACGCCAATGGAAAAAGATTTCGGCATTGGAGGTTGGGGGACCACGAATCCACGCAATTGCAAATTTGCGATTCATCAAGGCTGCTTGACGTCGAGTATTTGGCGGCATGTACAACTGCGGCAAATCAATCGGTGAAGTTGTGGCTCGCAGCAAGCGCATCGTCGAAATACCAGAACGCGTTCGCGCCTTGATCCTCAACGTCTGCGAAATTGCTGGTTCGCGAACAATGATTGATGATGCCCGCGTAGAGCTGGCATCCGCAGGTGTGATCGAAGCCGTTAGGCGTCGTAACACAGGGGTCATATTTGAGTGGCTGCTTGAAGCGATCTCCTACCAAGGGGTTAGTGATGCGGCAGCGTCCGGCTTCCTCGAGAACAACCCTCGAATTACTTGGAGTTCGATAGACCGCGCACTAAACCGCAAGCCTTCATGCCCGAAGCTGGCAGGGTATCATCGCTTCTACGGGTGCCTTTATAAAAAGGAAAAGAACACATGCGCCGAGCCCTTACATAAGCCCGCTTGCCCACTTCCTAAGATAATTTCCAGGACGGGGCGATTGTCGCGTTCAGCAATAGCATTAAGCCTTTTCCTCCGCGATGTGTGCATGGGGGATTTTGTCGGATGGGTTGATTACCAACTTCGTCCGACTGCCCTCAACGGGTTGACAGCCAGTGACGTTTTCGCAGCGCCGGTAATAGGCCCCATGACACACATAGAAGGCATCGGTCCCAAAGTTTTGTCCATGTCGATGGCGACCTTTCTCTTAGGGGCCGATCCAGACAGAACCGAATGGGTCACCGCCGGTGGGAATCTTGTGGCCGTAGATACCTTGATCCATAATTTCTTTGTTCGCAGTGGGATACTAACCACACTACGAGCACACCACGAGTATGGGGAGGCGTGTTACAGGGAGCGTGGATGTTCAGAAATCATCGAACGGGTATCCGATGAGATTGACGCCAGGGTGTTCAACCCCGACTACCCGGAACGATTCAGCCGCTTCGTGCAATACAGTTTGTGGCGCTTTGCCGCCGCTTCCGAACTGAATATTTGCAACGGCAATAAGATTGATGATGCCGCGCGGTGTAAGCAAAAGAGTTGCCCGCTCTACAGCGATTGCAAACGCATAACGCTCTACCCAGCACGTAAAAGCTAACGCCCCAATTTCAACTAATCGGCGAAGAACGCTGATCGGCGTCGCAGAAGTGCGCGCCGTCAATAGAGGAGTATTGACCAATGAAACAAATGATCCTGATCGTTGGACTTGACGACAAAGGAAAGCCTCACGCGGCGAAGTTCGATTTCTCTCAGGCTGATGCTGTTCGCAAGGCCGCCGCTCTGATGGACTTTCGTACAGCACTGCCTAAAGGCGAAGAAGGTGCCGCACTGGCGGAGAGGCTGCCGCCCGGTAAGATTTTCGCCGCCGGTAAGGGGATGGTGCCCTTCTGCAAGCTGGCCACGTATGAGCAGCTCGTGAAGGTCGTGGAGCTTGAACCACCAGCCCCAAAAATCGCCACGCCCCTTACTGCCTCCCAGAAGTCTATCCCGGCTGCGTGGGACAGTCTCAAGGTTGGAGACAAAGTGGTGGCGTTTGAATCCGCGGATGATGGGTGGTGGCCCGCCGTCATCGTCGGCGTATCCAGCAACCGGCGCGATTTTAAATTACGCTGGGTTGACCTCCCCAAGGCACCGGCTTTTTCGCGCAAGCGCCAGCAGGTCTCTCTCCTCTATCCCGGCTAGGCGCAACGGCGGCCCATGAGCTTCGATCAGCTCATGGGCCCACCTCACAAGGAGTGTGCAATGTCTGACACAGCGAAAATCCTGAACGACAAATTCAGAACCACTTTTAGCGGCGGAAGGGTTGTAATGACAAACTCAATTGCTAGTCATGCCCGGCTAGAAGAGATCCTGAAGCGAGTCCAAACATTTGACGCCTTTTCGGATGATAATGACCCACATCTAGAGCACGACTTTGGAGCTATTGAGATCGAGGGGGATACAGTCTTCTGGAAGATTGACGTGTATGACAAAGATCTGCAGTTCGGATCACCAGATCCAGCAGACCCAAAAGTGTCACTCAGGGTAATTACTTTGATGCTTTCCCAGGAATATTAGTTCTCTTTCCTTGTTTTTTACTCGCAAAAAAGAATCCTCCCAGCCAGTCGCCCTGAAATGCCAGCACATCGTTCGGCAAAACATAGCCCATGGGCAAATTCTGGCTATCAGCGCAACTTAGAACCTTATCGAGACTATCTAAGTTTGCGCGCCAATACGCGTTTGCCGAATCTATTGCGATGGACGTCAGTTCATATGGAATATCTGCAAAGACTTCCCAATGGGTGAAGTCTTGATAAATGGACCGCCCCACGACCACTACCGCAGCGCCATCACCAGTAGATCGTATATCCTTAAGTATGTGCCGCCACAGAGACTTCAAAATATCTCGTGATTGGAGCGCACCGTTAGCGTCTATAAGAAATATCCGCTGATACAAAACTGGGCAGAAGGATAGCTCCTCAAGTTCATGCCCATCCAAGCTACACTCTGAAAAATACTGCCTTAAAAGATTGATGTCTTTGGCATACATGACGAATCCATAGTTGCGTTGCACAACTACTTTACAGTTTTGAATTTCCCCATTTCCTCCCTGCCCCCTCCTGAAATCAGTCGCTCGAAAACATGTCCGATAGAGCGTATTTTGGGGGGTAATAAGCCTAATACCGGGTGTAATACGGCTTGGTAGGCTTAGCGGGTCGGCGGCTTCAAAAGCTCGTCAGGGGGCACTTTGAGTACCCGAGCGATCTTTTCCACCATATCAATTGTTGGACTGCTTTTCTTCCGTTCAATCAGCCCCATGTAAGCCCGCTCAACGCCTGCTTTTAGCGCGAGTTTCTCCTGGGAGAGCTTTTGAGAAGCTCTTATCCTTTTTACGTTTTCCGCAAAAATCCCACGAATCTTGGCCGCCATTTCAAGATGGCACAGCAATGGGCTATAAATGACGACGTGATATATAACGCCGTCATTTATTACCTACCCTATTAACGAGGTTTCTAATGACTCATGTCCCTCCGTTTTATCGCAGGCTTTGGTTTGTTGTGGTGGCCACGGCCAGCCTGATCGCGTTTCCCTTGGCCCTTTTAGTGTTGGCTTCAGGAGACGTGTATCGGTGCAAGAATGGCGCCCTTATCCCAATCAGATCGAAAACTCGGATGATTTACGCCGGTGCGCTTGGCATATGGCTTGTGGCTGTGATTGTGAACCTGGGTGTGAATCCGGATAGCTGGGAAAACAACGACCCGAACATTGGAAAGGCTCAAGCAGCGAGCTCTGAGAGCGTTGGGACGGCAAAGGGAAGCACTCGGGCCGCTGCAGTCCAGACGAAATCAATGACGGGCATCCCTGAGTGCAATGACGCAACTCTGAAAGTGGTGGTCACGAAAGCGATACAGCGCGCTCATGACAGGGCAGGTATGCCAGTTGATCCGGTATTCCGGTTGGCAATCCAATCAATGAACGAGCTGGACAACACCTACGCGCGGCAACTGAAGCGCACCGCAGAAGCAAACTCCAACGGCCAACTTCGGGCGGATAACACCCGGGTATGTGCCCCAACCGATCCTGATCTCAGAGATTTCGGCACCGTCCTGGTTTCCGGCGACCATAAAAGCTGGGGCGGTATCGTAATGAACACCCCCTTCCCCACACCAATTCCATTCGGCGACTAACCAATTCCTTTGGAGAACATGATGAAACCGTACCCTCATGCTGTAGCTGCCTGCCTGGTCATCCTGGCCGGCCCCTCAATTGCTCAGACCTCAAAGAATTGCGCCCCTGTGGGTGTGACTAAGGGGATGAAGTATCCTGAAGCCAGAGCAAAAATCATTGCCCAGGGCTTCATTCCAACAGGAGAGAAACCTTCAATGGGCTCGTACTGCGCACCTGACAATGCCGGCCATGCTCAGACATGTCGAAAAATGCCTGAGATCTCAGACTGCAGCTCCAACGGCTACTGCAAAATGGACTTCACAGGAAAGGACGGAGGAAATCTCGCCGTTACGATATTTGGAGATGGGCCGGATGATGTGTCCGCCTCTATAATGGCGATAACATCCGACTGCCGAGGAAAACAGGTCAAAATATAGAAGTAAAAAGCCGGAGGCCTTACAGCTTCCGGCTTCTTTATTACTGACTATACGATGAACCTTACTGTCGGGTGGTAAATCGGCATGATTGGTACATACCTTAAATGCCCATGTACCTAGCTGACCAACTGGTACTACTAGCCGATGCCTTTTCACTGCGATTCAACAATGTTTGATGCTTGTTGATAGCAATTGCCAATTGATCCTTTTGAATACAATTAGTGCAACAGCACCCTAGGCCCTTTGGCGGATCACCAACCATTGGCACGCGAAAATTAGCATCTAACGAACAGCCTTAAACCGGCACAAATACGCCTAGTTTGGGGGTTTTATAGCCTAGCTTTCCTTGCCCGGAACATGTGTGGGACCTCCAATGGTGATCTTCCTCGTGTCTGTAAAACGATAGATGTCGTCAAACCTAAAGTTCCTAGCCAGATCCTTCGTGCAGTACTTCGCAGCCTTATGAAGCGAATCTAGCGCGACGGCTTGGATATCGAAGTTCTGCCTGCCGACCTGGTCGTGCCAGTGGGCTTGGCCGCAGATCTCAAGCCAGTATCCCAACGAAGGGTCGCATTTCAACAGCAGGTGGTAGTGGAGATTTGAGTCGGGATGCTCGAGATACCCGTGAGCTTCGGGGAAACTAAAGTCTTCTTTGACGGTCCAGTCCCGGCCATAGAAGTTGGCCATTGCCGCAATGAAGAAGTACGAGATTTTCGTCCGTGTATATTCTGCATTGAGCCCCGGCTTAGACGTCAAGGTAAGCATGTAGTTGGCACAAGATGCCATGAGCAATTCGATCTCCGCGGCGCGCAAACGCACTGCCTCCGAGTGAAGCATAGGGGTACCTCCATTGAGTTGGAAAAAATAGTCGCCGCTCTGGAAAGAGGCGCGCTTATACTTTACCGGTTTGCAACCGGGCTTTGCGCAACTGGACTAGGGGCCGCCCGTGGGGCGACCCCATGAAATCAGTATCCAGTGACCTTAATTTGTGACTTTTCTGCCTTCCCCGCTAGGGACTGCAATAGCTGCTGGACGAGAAGGCGCCGCCGGAGGCCAGGTCCATTGAATTCGAGCTTCAACACGTTCTTCAGAGCCAGTCTATGGTCGCGGCCAGGGCACAGCGCGACGATCAGATAATCGCCGAACTCAACCCCCGCATTGTTGGAAAGGGCACGGAGAAACTCGTCTTCGCTGTTTGACGATCCCGTGTTTTGTACCGCTCCCTCGACGTCTGCACCATCGGTATCGCCATGACTATCGACATCTGAACCATCAGCAACGCCGCTACCGTTAGCTTCCTCGTTTTGATCTGTCTCAGATTCATCGCTTTCCGCAGCTGCGCCTCGGTGCTTCTTATTGTGTGCAGCCATGAGGCGAGACCATCTATTCAGGCCGCCGCCATGACCCTTTTGCTTGTCCATTACTTCCCAGGGAGGAATGCCGCGCAACATTAGCCATCGGATTGCCTGCGCATCCCGGCTCAAAGCTTTGCTGTCGAGAATTTTCTTCCCGTCGTCATCAATATCGGTGTAGTCGAGTGTAAATTGTAACAACCACGGCAAGAAGTCTTTTTCATTATTGGGCAGCCGTTGTTTTACAAGTTGCTTTAGGCGCTCTGCAACAAGGACCGGATCCGGCGCGTGCCTTAACTCCCACCATAAGGCATACGCTGGCAAGACAGCTCGGAGCCTCTTCCTCCGGTGCGCGCGCACCTTAAACCTGGAGAAACTGCTCGAGAACGACCTGAGTAGTCCCACAGCGTCGCTAGGGAGCGCCTTCCCCACGACGTTTTCGAGAAGCTGATGATTGGAGCGACGGTCATCCTTGGTGCTCTTGCGCTTGAGTTTGCGGGCAGCCCTTCGCTCTTGCTCGCTGAGTTTTGAAAATGGTCTCTTTCGCTCAAGGTGCTTGCGCCCCCGATTCTTCTTTCCCATGTGATGAGCAAGTAGTTTGCGTCCCCGTAGACGCTGCTCTTCGTCCGCGGGATCCTCTACGCCGATATCTTCAAATGTGAGCCCCATGCTATATCCTCGATCCGTTAAACGGATTTCGGGCTGGCCTTTTACCGCTAGATCTCATTTCAGCATTCTTTCATTGAGTCACCTTGCCCAGAATGGGCAAGGACAATCAGCATGGGATCGGGACGCGCACCCGGCTAGGTATTAGCTGCCGACATTTATCGACTCCGTTTCAAGATTCCTCAGCAGGAGCAAAGCGAGCCTCAAATGAAGAACATCAAGAAGGTCCGGCCCGCCGGGTCGCTAGCTGAACAATTTCCTAAGGAATGGAACGCCCTTTTGGGGCTGAGCGATTTTAGAGAGCGGCCTACCGAACTGGAAAAGGCCCTCCTCCCAATTGTCGATACGTGGAAACCACGGATCATGTTTCGTAAACGCTTTCTGGAAGCACCAAAGCAGTTGAAACATGCCATCGACGAGATTCAAAAAATTCGGGACCTCGTAGCTAAACTTCCCAAAACCAAGGTCAAGGTTTGGGACGGCCTCATTAGGATTATGTATGAGGCGAAAATCGAGGGCTCAGCACCTCCTACGGTGTCCGGTTCGCTATTCGACGCGTACTTTGCGCTGAATTTGATTAGATTCGTCACCTCCTCTGAACCCGGTAACCGTCAGCCTGATAGTTCCTCGCCGACTAAAAACTATCTTACCGCAACGGTGCATTTGCATCGCGCGTGGAAGAAGCTGCATGAAAAGGATGTTTACAAAGGGATAGATCGGCTGGACCTATTTTGGCCACACAAAGATAAGAGCCACCCATCTACGGTTTTCGTATTGAACGCGCTACGAATGATAGATCCGACCATAAAAGAAGCGCGCGCTCGTACTGCAGGCGAAAAAGTCTTGCGAGACCCTGAAATGGCTGCCCGGCTTGATCGCTTCTACTCTAAGCACGAGCAGCAACCGTTTGAGACCCTAACCCGGGATTTTGCCAAATTATTGCGCCTCGGTCCTGCGCGCCGTAAAAAGGTTCTCAAATACGGTGCTGAGAAATCTCAGCTCATTAACAAGTAATATCAGCGGCAACTGAATTAACATTCCGCGCTGACTAAGCGACGGTTGTCAGGTTCTAACCTGGGGCTCGTCGTGCGTCGCTTGTCGCTTAAAACCCATAAGTACTTCCGTCCCATTCGTGCGGATGCTGCCCTCACCCACATCGGCGAGGGTCCCTACGCCTATGGCTCATGAGCCGCTTTTGAGCGAAAGCGAAGTTCTAGACCGATGGCCAGCTCTCTCAAAGGGCGGTCTTCGTGTCGCTCGTCAACAGGGCAGCATTAGTTGGGTTCGCGGGAAGCGCGGCTCTGCTTGGTATCGCCCTTCCGCCATCGAAACATTTATCTCACAGGAGCTTGAACAGCTATGCCGCGACCACGCGCGCGACCCATCTTCGAGTTTGGAGGCCAGTGGATCGCAAAAAACGACCCGAGATCAAACAGACTTTATCGCTTCTGGACTGAGCCAGGAACTGGCCGAACGCGCCGCGCAAGTCTCGGTACAGAAGATATTCGCGAAGCAGAAGTAATCCTTGTCGCTCTGGTTCTCGGTAAGTCTACGAAGACTAAGTCCTCATCGCTTGGTCTGGTGCTCCAAACTTACTACACCGAGCACGCGCAAGACCTCCCTAGCAAAGATGTGGTTCGCAGCCACATGAGAAAGTTGCTGACGGCCATGGGCGCTTCCACCCAGGTGGAAACCATAACAGAGAGGAAACAGCGTGAGTTCGTAGAACGGTGTTTGGAAGAAGGAAATAAGCTGGCCTACGCGGCACGGATCATGACGACGCTGTCGGCGGCCCTCACCCATTCCAAAATCCGCGAGCCCGAGATCATCTACACGGAGTCGTCGATGGTGCGTCTGTGGAAGCTGTCCAGCTCCGCACGAAGGAAAGCTTACATTCCGACAGATGCGGAATGCGCGAAACTTGTTAACTCGGGCGTACCGGAAATGCTGTTGCGATGGGCGGTCATCCAGGCCTTGACCGGAGGACGCCCCCAGACAGCAGTAGATTTGGCACCCTCGCAATTCAACCGGGAAGCGGGGATTGTTGACCTCAACCCCGGGAACCGAGTTCAAAACAAGAAGCATCGGGCCAAGGTAAAAGTTGGCCGTGCTTTACGGTTTCTGCTCACCAAATGGGAGGGGGCAGGATTAGGCCCTTACGGGGATCGCTACTGTGGTTATGAGACAATGGAGGGAGTTAAGTCCGCCGTCCAAAGGGTCGCTACAGAAACTGGCATTCAAGTCTCGACCTATAGCCTCAGGCAGAAGGTTACGACCGTCCTGCGGCGGGCTCGAGTACCTGAGGATCAAGTGTCTGAAATGCTCGGCCACAAGCGCCCCAGCCTACGCACCACGGCAGGCTACGGCGACTGGGACCCCGACTACCAACGTGAAGCTGCGGCGGCATTGGACGATTGGTTCTGGCGAGTCAGGAAGCTTGCCAAAGCTGCGGCAGCAAAATTACCTGCCGCGAACTCCCAAGGTACTCCCAAGCTGAGGACCCGCGCTGGGCGGCGCGCCAGCTAACCGGCTGAAAAATTTGAAAAACTTGGAGCGGGCGAACGGATTCGAACCGTCGACCCTAACCTTGGCAAGGTTATGCTCTACCCCTGAGCTACGCCCGCACTCCAAGACGGCGGGTTATGGCTGATCGCCCCTGCCTATTCAAGCGGGGATTCGGGGGCAATCGCCGGGCAATCCCTTAACAATCTCCGGCCCTTGGGTTGCGCCACCCCCGGGGGGTTCGGCAATCATGGGACCGGCGAAGGGGGCAGCGTGGCGGATAGCGGGCGGAACTTGCGGCAAGGCTATGCCCTGCTCGCGCCTACCCTGGGGGTCGTGGGCCTGGCGCTGGCCGCCCCCCTGGCCCTGCTGCTGGTCACCAGCCTGAAAAGCCAGTCCGGGACGGGGTTCGAGGCCGGCTGGACCCTGGCCCAGTTTGGCGATGTCCTGGGGCGGGAAAGCTATCGCATCCTGTTCGCGCGTTCGGTGCTGGTGGCTGCGGCGGTGACCTTGGTGACCGTCGCCCTGGCCTATCCCATGGCCTATTTCGTCGCCTTCCACGCCCGGCGCAAATTCCTCTGGCTGGTCCTTTTGACCATTCCCTTCTGGACCTCCTACCTGCTGCGGGTCTTCGCCTGGAAAATCATCCTGGGCTATGGCGGGGTGATCAATTCGGGGCTGCTGGGCCTGGGGCTGATCGGCGAGCCGCTGAGCTTCCTGCTCTACAACCCTTTTGCCGTGGTGGTGACGCTGGCCCACGCCTGGGCCGCCTTCGCCATCCTGCCCATCTATGTCAGCCTGGAAAAAATCGACCGCTCGCTGCTGGAAGCCGCCAGCGACCTGGGCGACAGCAAGCTCAGCCGCTTCCTGCGCATTACCCTGCCGCTCTCCATGCCCGGCGTGACCGGCGCCGCCATCCTGATCTTCGTGCCCACCACCGGCGATTTCGTCACCCCCGAACTGGTGGGCGGGCCGGGCGGCGCGATGATCGCCAACATCATCGAGATGCAGTTCACCCAGGTGGGCAACTGGCCGCTGGGCGCGGCGCTGGCGCTGGTCAGCATGACAATGGTCGCGGTTCTGGCCGGGCTCTTTGTCGCTGCCGCCCGGGCCGCGGCGAAAGCGGTGCGATGAAGAACCGGACCCTGCTGATCTATGCCTGTGGCTACCTGGCGTTCCTGTACCTGCCGGTGCTGGTGCTGCCGCTTTTCTCCTTCAACAATTCCGCCTTCATCGCCTTTCCGCTCGCCGGCTTCACCACCCGCTGGTATGCGGGCCTTGCCGACAGCGCCCTGCAACAGGCACTGGTCAACAGCCTGAAGGTCGGCATCGCCGCCGCCCTGCTCTCCACCCTGCTGGGCCTGTTGGCGGCCAAGGCGGTGACGCATTACCGGCTGCGCGGACGCAATGCGGCGCTGGGGATGATCTCGCTGCCGCTGTTCATTCCCGACATCGTGCTGGGCATTTCGCTGCTGTTGCTGATCGGCACACTGGGCTTGCCCCTGTCGCTGGCCGCCGTGGTGTTGGGACATTTGCTGATCTGCGTGCCCTTTTCGCTGGCGGTGCTGATCGCCCGCTTTGAAGGCTTTGACCGCAACCTGGAGGAAGCCAGCGCCGACCTGGGCGAGGATGGCTGGATGACCTTCTGGCGCGTCACCTTTCCGCTGATGCTGCCGGGGATCGTGGCCAGCCTGCTCCTGACCTTCATCACCTCGTTCGACGAATTCCTGGTGGCCTATTTCCTCTCGGGAACCGAGGCGACTCTCCCGGTCTATATCTGGAGCCAGCTTCGCTTTCCCGCCCGCCTGCCGATGGTGCTGGCGCTGGGCACCATCATCCTGGCGGTGTCGGTGGTGCTGGTGATTTTCGCGGAAAAGCTGCGCAATCAGGGCGTGAAAAAGCCGATGGTAGGTGCATGACAAGTTTTCTGGCCCTTTCCAAAGTCAGCAAGGCGTTTGGCGGACCCGCCATCGTGGATGCGGTGGACCTGTCGGTCGAGCGCGGCGAATTCTTCGCCCTCTTGGGACCATCGGGCTGCGGCAAGACCACCCTGCTGCGGATGATCGGCGGCTTCGAGACGCCGGACAGCGGCACCATCACCATCGACGGCCAGACCATGAATGCCGTGCCGCCAAACCTGCGGCCCACCAACATGGTGTTCCAGTCCTATGCGATTTTCCCGCACCTGAACGTGTTCGACAATATCGCCTATGGCCTGCGCAAGCTGCGCCTGCCGGGGGACGAACTGCGCCGCCGGGTCGAGGCGATGCTGGCCACCGTGCGGCTGGACGGACTGGGCGCGCGCGCCGCCGACCAGCTATCCGGCGGCCAGCGCCAGCGCGTGGCGCTGGCGCGCGCCCTGGTGCGCGAGCCCAAGGTGCTGCTGCTGGACGAGCCCCTGGGCGCGCTGGACAAGCGGCTGCGCGAGACCATGCAGACCGAGCTCCGCGCCATCCAGCGCAAGGTGGGCATCACCTTCCTGCTGGTGACGCACGACCAGGAAGAAGCCCTGTCGCTGTCGGACCGGGTGGCGGTGATGAGCGGCGGAAAGATCCTGCAGGTCGCCACCCCGCGCGAACTCTATGAGCGTCCCAATTGCCGCGAGGTCGCCGACTTTATCGGCGAGATCAATTTCTTCCATGCCACGGTCAAGGAAATGTCCGAAACGAGTATGACGGTGAATGCGGGCCTGCTGGGCATCGTCACCCTGCCCGCTGGGAATGCCGCGCCGGGCATCGCGGCGGGCGATCACATCCTGCTCGCCATCCGCCCGGAACATGTCCGCGTCGGAGAAGGCATTGGAGGCGAGATCGTAACCGCCACCTTCCTGGGGCAACGCAGCCATTTCCATGTGAAGATCGCCGGCCGCACCGAACCGGTGGCGGTCAGCGGCCAGGCGCCCGCCGTAAAGGACGTGATGCTGGCATTCCCGCCGGAAAAACTTATTGCGGTGCCAGCAGGCGGTTGAAGATTTCCCGCGTCTGGCGCTGGCATTCGGCCAGACGCTGCTGGACTTCGGCGAAGCTGTTCGCCTCGGCGGCGCGGGTCAGCAGGGTTTTCAGGCCCGGCGTCGCCTCTTCGATCTTGGGCGTCTCGTCCAGCGCGATGCGCAGCACCTGGGTCAGAGCATGTTGCAGCCGCGCCGAGGCAATCAACGTGTCGGCATCGCCCGCCGCCAGCGCGCCCGTTCCCTTCAGCATCAGGAGGGCGCCGATGGTGTTGGTGTCCAGCACCGTGGGCCGCGCCGGCGCATGCACAAGCTGCAGGGTCTGGGCGATGAACTCGATATCCACCAGCCCGCCCGGCGCATGCTTGAGGTCCCAAGGATTGGCGCCCGGAAAGGTCAGCGCCATTTTCTCGCGCATGTCGCGGGCATCAGTGATGATGGCGGCGGCCTGGCGCGGCTCGGTCAGGCGGCGGCGGATTTCCGCTTCCACCCGCCGGCACAGCGCCGGTGTTCCGGCCACCAGCCGCCCGCGCGTCAGCGCCATATGCTCCCAGGTCCAGCTTTCGCTGGCGTGATAGACCGCGAAGCTTTCCAGTGAGACCGCGACAGGCCCCTTGTTGCCGGTGGGGCGCAGCCGCATGTCCACTTCGTACAGGGTGCCCGCCGCGGTCGGCGTGGTCAGCGCCGAGATGAAGCGCTGCGCCAGGCGCGCGAAATAGAGCGTGGGCGACAGCGGCTTGGCGCCATCGGAAGCCTCCACCCCCGGCGGCGTGTCATAGATGAACACCAGGTCGAGGTCCGAGCTGGCGGTCATTTCGCGCCCGCCCAGCTTGCCCATCGCCACCACCACGAACCCCGCGCCCTTGATGCGGCCATGGGCGGCGGCCATTTCGTCTTCCACCCGGGGCAGAAGGCCGGCGATCACGGTTTCGGCGATGTCGGTCAGCGCGGGACCGGCCTGGTCGGCGCGCGCCGCCCCTTCCACGATCTGCACCCCGACACGGAAGATGGCTTCGCGGGTGAAGCGGCGCGCCGCATCCAGCACCTCTTCATAGGTGCCGGTGACAAGCTGGGCGAAGCGCGCGTCCAGTTTCTGGCGCGGCGGCAGGCTGGTGAGGAAGTCGGAATCCAGCAGCGCGTCCATGATGGCGGGATTGCGCGCCAGATACGTCGCCAGCCTGGGCGTCGATCCCACGATCTTGGCCAGGAGGTCGAGGAACTGCGGCCGCGCCAGGAACAGCGAGAAAAGCTGCACCCCGGACGGCAGGTTGGAAAGAAACAGGTCGAACTGCTTGAAGGCGACATCCGGATCGGCGGCGCCGCCCAAAGCCTTCAGGATCGCCGGGATCAGCTTGGTGAGCAGTTCGCGCGCGCGCTGCGAGCGCATGGCGCGGATGCGGCCATGATGCCAGCCGCGTATGGCGCCCGAGACATGGGCGGAATCGGCAAAGCCCATCGCCGCCAGCGTCTTCAGGGTTTCGGGATCTTCTTCGACGCCGGTAAAAACCAGGTTGCCCTGCGCGCTGGTCAGGTCGGGCTGGCTTTCGAACAGCCGGGAATAGTGGCGCTGCACATTCTCCAGCACGGCGGTGAGGCCGCCCCGAAAACCCTGCCCGCTGTCATAGCCCATGAAACAGGCGAGATGGGAAATCTCCACCTCGGTGGCGGGCACGGTGTGGGTCTGCTGGTCCTCGATCATCTGCAGCCGGTGCTCGAGGGTGCGCAGGTAACGGTAGTCCGCCTTCAGCTCCTCGCCGACCTGGGCATCGACCCGCCCTTCGCCCACCAGTGCGTCCAGCGCGCCCTGGGTCGTGGGCACGCGCAGGCCCGGATGGCGCCCGCCCAGGATCAGCTGCTGGGTCTGGGCAAAGAATTCGATCTCGCGGATGCCGCCCCGCCCCAGTTTGATATTGTGGCCCGCCACCGCGATCTCGCCATGGCCGACATGGGCATGTATCTGGCGCTTGATCGACTGGATGTCCTCGATCGCCGCAAAGTCGAGATAGCGCCGCCAGATGAAGGGCACCAGGCTCTTCAGGAACATCGCGCCGGTATCCGGATCGCCGGCGCAGGCGCGCGCCTTGATCATCGCGGCGCGTTCCCAGTTCTGGCCCATGGCCTCGTAGTAATCCAGCGCCGCATCGGTGGAGATGGCGATCTGGGTGGCGCCGGCATCGGGCCGCAGCCGAAGATCGGTGCGGAAGACATAGCCGTCGCTGGTGACTTCACTGAGCAATTTCACAAGGCCGCGCACGATATCCACCGCCGCGCCGCGCATGTCGCCGCGCTTGGAAAAGGGAAATTTCTCGGCGTCGTAAAACACCACCAGGTCGATATCGCTGGAATAGTTCAGCTCATGAGCGCCGTACTTGCCCATCGCCAGCACGGTCATGCCGGCGCTTTGTTCCAGCCGGGCGCCGTCACGCTCTTCCATGCCTGCACGCTCGGCTTCCTGGCGCAGCAGGAACCGCAGCGCGCCACTGACGCAGGCATCGGCGAAGCGGCTCAGCTCCGCTGTGACTGTGTTGACGTCCCAGCGCCCCTCGATATCGGCCATGGCGATGGCCAGCGCGGCGCGGCGCTTGGCGATACGCAAGCCAGCCATGGCGCGAGCCTCGCTGTCGGCGTCCGCCACCCCTTCGCCCTGCGCGATTGCCGCATTCAGAACGCTTTGCGGCCCGGCGGTGAAATAGTCCCCTAGGCTGTCCGTCTCGCGCAGCGCCAGCCGCCCCAGAAAGGCGCTGTTGCCGAACACCGATGCCAGCAAGGGTTCGTCACGGACGAAACCGCGCTCCGCCAGCGCTTCGCGGATGCGGGCGGCGCGGTCGGTATCGAACGGCTGGGGGGGAACGCGAAGCATCACGCCAGTCTAGCCAGCGTCGCTCTACTCCGCTGCATTTTTCATGGGCGAGGCGCGCAGAGCCGCTTTCGGAAAGCGCAAAATCGCCTTTAGCCCGGTGGGGACATTGTCGTCCAGCACCAGCGCGGCATTGTGGAAATGCGCCACCGCCGCCACCAGCGACAGGCCCAGGCCCGTGCCGGGCGAGTTGCGGCTGGCTTCCAGCCGCACGAAACGGTCGATCACCCGCGCCCGGTCGTCGCGCGCGATGCCCGGACCGCTGTCGGCGACCCACAGATCGACCCCCAGGGGACCGACCGCCGTGCCGAGGCGGACATGGCCGCCCGCCGGCGTGTATTTGATGGCATTGTCGACCAGGTTGGCCAGCGCCTGGGCGATCAGGCTGCGATTGCCCTCGATGGCGACATCTCCCGACGGCTCCAGCGTCAGGCGCACGTTGCGCTCCTCCGCCAGCGGTTCATACAGTTCGGTGACGTCGGCCGCGACCGAGGACAGGTCCAGCGCCGCCATCGCCGCCCGCGTGGTGCCGGCATCGGTCTCGGCGATCAGGAGCAGGGCATTGAAGGTGCCGATAAGCTTGTCGGTCTCGGCGATGGCGCGCTCGATCTCGCCCGCCACGTCTTCCTTGCTGCGCGTACCGGCGGCATTCAGGCGCATCGCCGACTCTTCCAGCCGGTTGCGCAGGCGGTTGAGCGGCGTGCGCAGGTCGTGCGCCACCGAATCCGTCACCTCGCGCATGCCGCGCATCAGCCGCTCGATCCGGTCCAGCATGCGGTTGAGATTTTCCGCCAGCATGTCGAACTCGTCGCCCCTGCCGGTCAGCGGCACCCGCCGCGTCAGGTTGCCGGCCATGATCTCGCCGCTGGTGCGATTGATGATGTCCAGGCGCCTGAGCATGTTGCGGCTCATCAGCGCCCCGCCCAGAAGGCCCAGCACCAGGATCAGCCCCACCGTCCAGGGCAGGGTGGTGCTGAACATGCGGGTGGTGAGGAAACGCTCATGCACGTCCTGGGCGACCAGCAGCACGAAGCCGCCCGTCACCGGAAACATGCGGCCACGGGCGCGGCGCGCTTCCAGCTTGCCGTCCACCGGACGCTCGTAATCGAATTCGACGAAATTGTCGGCCGTCACCACGGTCTGCGGCCAGGAATCCAGGTTGCCGGCAATGCGGCGGCGCTGGGTGTCGGTCAGAAGATAGAGTGCCTGCCCGCCGCCGGCCGAGCGCGTATGCACAGTTTCCACCAGCCCGCGCAGGCCCAGGTGATGATACTGCTCGGCCAGGCCGGTGATCTCGGCGGCGACGATCTGGTCGGTCTGCCCGTCCAGGGTCCGCACCGTGTTCCAGTAGGTGAAGGCCAGCAGCGCCGTCACCGAAACGGCGAACAGCAGCACATAGGCCAGCACGATGCGGAACGCCTGGGTCCTGAGCAGGTGGCCGGTGCGCATCCCCTCGCCCCGCCCCTAGCCGATGTGAGGTTTAATGGGCACGGATCATGTAACCCGCTCCCCGCACCGTATGCAGCAACGGCGCCTGGAAGCCCTTGTCGATCTTTGCCCTGAGGCGGCTGATATGCACGTCGATCACATTGGTCTGGGGATCGAAGTGATACTCCCACACGCTTTCCAGCAGCATGGTGCGGGTCACCACCTGGCCGGCATGGCGCATCAGATATTCCAGCAGGCGGAATTCACGCGGCTGCAGGTCGATGTCGGTGCCGTTGCGCTTGGCGGCGCGGGTGAGAAGGTCCAGTTCCAGATCGCCCACGCCCAGCCGCGTCTTCACCCCGGCGGGGGCGCGGCGGCGCAGCAGCGCGTCGATCCGCGCCAAGAGCTCGACAAAGGCATAGGGCTTGGCGAGATAGTCGTCGCCGCCAGCTTTCAGCCCTTTTACCCGGTCATCCACATCCGACAGGGCGGACAGGAACAGGACCGGAGTGGAATTGCCATGCTCGCGCATTTCGGCGACCACTTTCAGCCCGTCCATCTTGGGCAGCATCCGGTCGATGATCGCCACGTCATAGGACCGCGACAGCGACAGCGACAGGCCGGTTTCGCCGTCCGATGCCTCATCCACCACATGGCCGGATTCCTTCAGGCCCTGCACCAGATAGCGCTGCGCTTCCAGATCGTCTTCGACTACGAGGATTCGCATTCATTCTCCCGATAAATGCTTGAGAAAGGAAAGGGGCGCGAAGCGGACCTCGCGCCCCAAGCCATCACGACTTCTCGATATCGATCGCAACAAAGCCCGTGCCGCCCTGGGTGCGGGCGACCAGCAACAGCACGCTGGAACGGCCGCCCTTCTTGGCGTCGGTCACGCCGGACTGGAAATCCGCCGGCGAGCGCACGGTGCGGTTGCCGATCTTCAGCACCACATCGCCCGCCTGCAGGCCCTTCTCGGCGGCGTCGCTGTCAGCATCCACCTTGGTGATGACGGCGCCGCTGGTGACGTTGTCACCCACATTGAAGCTGCGCTTGGTCTCGGGCGTCAGCGACGACAGGGCCAGACCCGCGGCGCTGGCGCTGGCGGGAGCCGCACCGGGCTTTCCGGCCGGCGCAGCGCTAGCCACCCGCTCGTCGGGACGCGAACCGATGGTGACCTTGATCTCCGACGGCTTGCCGCCGCGATTGACCGAGAAGGTCGCCACGCTGCCGGACGGCACGCCCGCCACCTTGCGGGTCAGGTCGGTGGAATCTTCCACCGGCTGGCCGTTGATGGCGGTGACGATGTCGCCCTGCTCGAAGCCGGCCTTGGCGGCGGGACCGGCGGGGACCACTTCGGCCACCAGCGCGCCCTTGCTCTCCTTGATGCCGAGCGAGGCGGCGATTTCCGGCGTCACGCTCTGGATGTTGACGCCCAGATAGCCGCGATTGACGCGGCCATGGTCCTTGAGCTGCGCCACGACGTCATGGATCAGGCTGGCCGGGATGGCGAAGCCGATACCGACGCTGCCGCCCGAGGGCGAGAAGATCATCGAATTCATGCCGATGACCTGGCCGCGCAGATCGAAGGTCGGGCCGCCGGAGTTACCCCGGTTGATGGCCGCGTCGATCTGGATGAAGTTGGTGTATTGCTGGCTGCCATCGAGATTGGCGCGGCCCAGCGACGAGACGATGCCCGCGGTCACCGAATTGGACAGGCCGAAGGGATTGCCCACCGCCACCACCCAATCGCCGACGCGCAGCCGCTTGTCATCGCCGAAATCGACAAAGGGCAGCGGCCGGTTGCTCTCGATCTTGAGCAGCGCGACGTCGGTCACCGGGTCGGTGCCCACCACCTTGGCGACGAATTCGCGCTTGTCGGGCAGGATCACGGTGACCTTCTTGCTGGCGTCCACCACATGGTTGTTGGTGACGACATAGCCGGCCTTGTCGATGATGAAGCCCGAGCCGGCGCTCAGCGCCCGGCGCGGCACCTGCTGCGGCGGACGCTGGCCGAACTGCTGGAACAGGTCGCGGAACTGCTGCGGGATATTGTCGGGCATCTCGCTGTCACTGGACGAAGTCTCCGACTTGATGGCGACAACGGCGGGGCTCACTCGCTCCACCAGGTCGGCGAAGCTGAAGGGCGCGCTTTCCAGCATGCGGGGCGTGGCGCGCGGCGCGACATTCTGCGCCATCATCACCGGCGCATCGCTCTTGGCGTTTTGCACGGGCGGCAGGAGCGCGAAGGCGCCGAGCCCGACCACGACCAGGGTTGCGGCGGTGGTCATGGCGATCACGCGGCGCTGACGCAGGCTGGGTTTGGGAAGGCGGGAAAGAATGCCGCTCAGCGTGTTCTGGGAATCGTTCTGGGGGTCTTGCATGGGAGCTCCTTGAAGCGGCCTTTGCGGCCCTGCTGGAGCAAAGACATACAGGGCCAGCATGGCCGGAATATGTCTGAAAGATTACATTAAAGTAATCTTATCTAAGCCTTTCGGGCAGCAGCCTTTTTGACCGTAACCCAGGCCACCGCCCCGGCCCCGCCCAGCACCACAAAGGGTGCCAGCCACAGCAGCCAGGTATTGGGCTGCACCGGCGGCTTCATCAGGATGAAATCGCCATAGCGCGCCACCAGGAAATCCTGGATTTCGCGGTCGGTCTTTCCCGCCGCCATCTGCTCGCGCACCAGTCGGCGCAGATCGCCCGCCAAAGGCGAACCGGACTCGTCGATGCTTTCGCCCTGGCAGACCAGGCAGCGCAACTGGCGCTGCATGTTGCGGGCGCGCCTTTCCATCGCGGGATCGGCAAAAGATTCGCCGACCGCTGCAGCGGGCGCCGGCGTCTGCGCCGTCACCGGGCTGCCCGTGGCGGCCATCAGCATCAGGAAAAAGAGCGCCGACTTTTTCATTCCGCGGCGACAGTTTCGGCCGCCGACACGCGACCGCCGACCCGCAGCCGTCCCCACAGGCTCAGCATGCCGCCCAGCGCCATCACCAGCGCGCCCAGCCAGATCAGCGGCGCCAGCGGCGAGACATAGACGCGGATGGCGTAACGCCCATTGCCGCGATTATCGCCCAGCGCCAGATACAGATCGCGCAAGCCCGTGGTGCGGATGGCGGTGTCGCTGACCGCCTGGCCCTCGGCGGTATAGAAACGCTGCTCGGGCCGCAGCATGGCTTTCACCTTGCCGCCGTCCATCAGCGCGATATGGCCCCGGTCTGCGACATAGTTGGGACCTTTCACCTCGGTCACGCCATCGAAGCGCAGCGTGTAGGGCCCAACCGTGATGATCTCGCCCGGCGCCATCACCGTCAGCGCCTCGCTGCGCCAGGCGGTGGTGCCGGTCACGCCGAGCAGCGTCACGCCCAGTCCGGCATGCGCCAGCGCGGCAGCGAAAGCCGAAGCGCGCGCGCCCTTGCGCCTGCGCACATCCAGGATCGAGGCCCCGATCAGCCAGCCGGCGACACCAAAGGCCAGCGCGGCGGTCAGGCCGCGCGGGGTGATCAGCGCCAGCACCGCCACGGCCGCGACAGCCGCCAGCCCCAGCGCCGGATAGAGCGAACGCCAGGCCGCTTTCAGATCGCCGCTCTTCCATCCCAGGCGCGGACCCAGCGGCACCAGCAGCAGCAGGGCAAAGAAGATCGGCGCGAAGGTCAGGAAATAATAAGGAGGGCCCACGGAAATCTTGGTGCCGTTGAAGGCTTCCAGAACCAGCGGATAGAGCGTGCCGACAAAGACGCAGGCGCAGGACGCGATCAGGAAGACATTGTTGAGCAGCAGCGTGGTCTCGCGGCTGACCGGATCGAACGCCGCACCGCCCTTCAGGCTGGGGGCGCGCCAGGCGAACAGCGCCAGCGCCCCGCCGATGGCCAGCGCGATCAGGATCATGATGAAGAAGCCGCGGGTGGGATCGCTGGCAAAGGCATGCACCGACGAGGTCAGGCCGGAGCGCACCAGGAAAGTGCCGATCAGCGACATGGAGAAGCCGCCGATCGCCAGCAGCAGCGTCCAGGTGCGGAAGGCACCGCTTTTTTCCGTCGCCAGCGCCGAATGCAGCAGCGCGGTGGCGATCAGCCAGGGCATCAGCGAGGCATTTTCCACCGGGTCCCAGAACCAGAAACCGCCCCAGCCCAGTTCGTAATAGGCCCACCAGGAGCCCAGCGCGATGCCGCAGGTGAGCGCGATCCAGGCGATCAGCATGAAGGGCCTTGCGGCGCGGGCCCAGCCTTCCTCGCCCACCATCAGGGCGGCCGCGGCATAGGCGAAGGACGCCGACAGGCCGACATAGCCCGCATAGAGCATGGGGGGATGGATCGCGAGGCCGATATCCTGCAGCAGCGGCGTCAGGCCGGCGCCTTCGAACGGCGCGGGGTCGAGCCGTCCGAACGGATTGGAGGTGAAAAGAAGGAACAGGAAGAAAGCCGCCGCCAGCAGGCCCTGTACGCCCAGCGAGGCGCTGGTCAGCCGCTCGCCGCCGCGCTGCAACGCCGCCACCAGCGCGGCATAGATCGCCAGCACCAGCACCCATAGCAGCATGGAGCCTTCATGGTTTCCCCATACGCCGCTGATCTTGTAGATCAGCGGTTTGCTGGTGTGCGAATGGTTGGCCACCAGCGCGATCGAAAAATCAGACACTACGAAGGCGTAGGTGAGAACGCCGAAGGCCAGCGCCACGAACACGAACATTCCCATGGCCGCGCCATTGGCGATGCTGCGGGCCGCCGCCTGATCGGCGCGCGCGCCCAAAAGGCCGGCTGCAGCCATCACCAGCGACAGGGCCAGCGCGAAGCAGACCGCGAGCTGGCCCAGTTCGCCGGTCATACGCCGCTTTCCTTCCAGCGGCCGCTGCGCTTGAGCGAATCCACCACTTCGGGCGGCATGTATTTCTCGTCATGCTTGGCCAGAACTTCGTTGGCGATGAAGGTGCCGGTCTCGTTCAGCGCGCCGGTGGTCACCACGCCCTGGCCTTCGCGGAACAGGGCCGGCAGCACGCCCGAGAATGTCACCGGCACCGTGCTCTTGCCGTCGGTGATCGAGAAGCGCACATCCGCGCCCTTGCCGTGCGCCACGCTGCCCTTTTGCACCAGCCCGCCCAGGCGGATCGAAACGCCGGGCTGAATCTTGTGTTCGGCGATATCGGTGGGGCTGCGGAAGTACATGGTGTTCTGGCCCAGGCCATAGACCACGATGACGGCCAGCACCGCACCCACCGCGACCAGCGCGGCGGCGAAAGCAAGACGGCGCTTCTTCTTGGCTGTCATCTAATGGTGTCCACCGCTGTGCAGGATCTGGTCGGCAATGCCGGTATCATAGCCCAGGCCCTCGGGCGTCAAGGCGATCTGGTGGGGCCATTCGCACTTGACCAGCCCCTTGCGGGCCAGCGCGTTCCAGACATTCTCGTTTTCCAGGCCGGTGGCGTCGCTGCCGCGCACCGTGGCGTCGCCCAGGTGAAAATGGTCGCCATGGGCATGGGGGAACTGGGTGATGGCGGTGTCGCCGTCCGGGGTCTGCGCCGCCGCGCCCGGAATCCGCGCGATCGCCTGCAGCAGGGTCAGGGTGCGCAGCTGCAGCGGGTTCAGCTTGGACGGATTGATCTTCGGCGGCATGCAAACCCTTTGAAAATGAAAGCGGCCGGACCTTAACAGCCCGGCCGCTTCCCTAGCAAAGACCAGTTTGACGCGTTAGCGGTGACGCCCGCCACGTCCGCCGCGGAACCCGCGGTGATGGCCCCAGCCGCGATTGCCGCCGAATCCGAAGCCCAGCGAGATGCTGGGGCCGTAATAGGGGGCGTAGTAGCCATAGGGCGGGTAGTAGGGCCGATAGTAAGGGCGATAGTAAGGCGGCGGCGGCGGGCCATAGGCATAATCCGGGCCGTAGCCGGGGCCATAGCGGTCGTCACGGTCGCCATAACGATCATCATAACGGTCGTCATAATTGTAGGCGGAACGCGGACCGCTGTCGGCCTGCTGCATGCAGGCGTAATAGGCAGCCGAATAGTCCGCTTCCACGTCGCGCGCCGCACGGCGGGCATTGTCCGCGCCGACCGCGGTGCCGGCCAGAAGACCCGCGCCCGCGCCGATGGCGGCGCCCATGCCGGCATCGCCGCTGGCGCCGCCGATGATGGCACCCAGGGCCGCGCCGCCCAGCGTGCCGCCGATGCTGCCGCGCGCCTGTTCATCGCGCGCCGCGTCACGCGGGGTGGTGTAGCCGGTGCGCGCCGCCGCATCGCGGCGGCAGAAGATATCGCGGTCGCGCTGCTGGTCGGCGGTCGCCTGGGCCCGGGGATTGGCCTGGCGTTCGGAAACCGGCGGGCCGCGGTCATTGTCGTCAAAGTCCGGCGCGCTGCGCGCGCTATCGGACAGATTGGCGGGCGGCTGGGTCGCCGGCTGCGCCAGCGCGGTTCCGCCCAGCAGGGCAACCGTCATGGCAGCGATAAGCGGTGTGCGGAACATTCGGAACGTCTCCATGGAATTCTGTCTTGCCCCTTCGCAAGGGTAAGTAGGAGACGATGCGAAACGTTCAATGTCTATGGGAATATTTCGCGGGAACCTGCGTTCCGTTCATCCGGCGTTCAGGCAGGATTTGAAACGTTTGGCTCAGGCTACCGCGGCGGCTTGGGCGGCTTTTCCGCGCCGCCGCATCATCGCTGCTTCCTCGTCGCTGAACAGGATGGCGGTCAGTTCCGCGCACAGTTCAAATTGCGCATTGACCACTTCGGCGCGCGCCGGGTCCGTCTTCAGCGCCTTGACCACATCCTCATTGTAGCGCTTCAGCGCAGTGCAAAGATCCTCATAGGTCGCCTTCTGCTTGGCGGCGAAAGAGGCGGCGGCGGCGAAGTTGCGGCTGCCGGCCACCAGACGCGCATAGCGCTTGGCCATCTCGTGTCTTTCCACGCCGGGATGATGGCGGAAATCGGCGCCGGTGCCCTTGGCCATCGGCAAGGCCGCGTTGAACTCCTTGAGGGCGCGGTCCATGAAGCCCTCCATCACCTTGCCGATCTGAACGCGTTCCTCCAGCAGGCGCTTGCCCCATTCGCCTTCGCGCTTGAGCTCGATTTCCTTGACGATGTTGCTGGACAGGTCGGCGAAGGTTTTGACCTCGTCCATCAGCACCTCGGCGTCGAACAGGGGATGACGCGTCTGCTGGATCGAGGTCTTCAGCGCATCCATACGGTCGAACAGTATCTCGCCCACCAGGCCCATGTCGGTCTTGGCGATCAGGGTTTCGTCATGCTTGCGCGAGATCATCATCGGAAGACGCAGCGCTTCCCAGGGACGGGCCAGCCGGTTCATCGCGATCACCGCGACATAGGGCGCCACATCGGGCAGGGTTTCGATCAGCGCGTCGTAAACGCTGCGCACATCCCAGAGCAGGGTTTCGTTGAAGGACGCGACCGGCTTGGGCAGCAAGGCGGAAAGCTTTTCGATGATCTCGCCCGCCGCCAGCAGCAACGCCATCTCGTCGGCATCGTCCACCGCCAGGGGGCTGCACAGCACCTTCTGCAGAATCTTGCGGTTGTTCGTATCTTTCAGCGCCGCCGTCATGGCGACCGACGCCAGCGGCCAGAACTGGCCGGCACGGGCGATGGCGTCATCATTCTTCTGCGCCAGCACCAGCGCCTTGCAGTCTTTCACATAGGCGTCGGCTTCACGCGGGATCAGGGTTTGCGACACCCAGTTCCACACCGGCACCAGGCTGCCGCGCGCGATGCAGCCCTTTTGCTTGGCCCGGCGCGGCGCACAGCTCAGCAGGTCCTGGAACGGATGGCAGAACAGGCGCAGCGGCGTCAGCGTGCGCTCAGGATGATCGCGGCGCAGCACCGGGCGAAGCCCGTTGAGAATGTCGTCATGCGGCAGGCCGCGGCCATCCATCAGCCGGTCCACTTCCACCGCCATGGCAAGACGCGCCGCGACATGTCCCGGCAATCCGCCGAGAAACGCCTTGAGCAATCCTGTTCTGTCCATTGCGGGCATAGACACTCCTGCCGTCCGGACCCCACGCCCGGATGCGTGTCTACATTAGGAGTATTATCGTTAACGCCCTGTTTCTTTTAAACAATCACCGGCAATTCCAGCCGCGCCAGCACCCCGCCCATCGGACTGGCATCCAGGACGAAAAAACCCCCGTAAAGCTTGGAAATATCCCGGACGATGGCCAGCCCCAGCCCCGAGCCGGGCACGCTTTCGTCCAGCCTTTCGCCCCGCTCGCCCACCTGGCCGCGCTGCTGCGCGGACAGGCCCGGCCCGTCATCCTCGACTGTCAGGACCAGCCGCCCGGCGCCGGTCTCGCAGCGTACCCGCACACGCGCCTTTGCCCATTTGCAGCCATTGTCGATCAGGTTGCCCAGCATCTCTTCCAGGTCCTGGCGCTCGCCGCGGAAATAGATTTCGTCGGCGCATTCGGCATCGATCACGATGCCGCGCGCCGCATGGATGCGCCCGATCACCCGCGCCAGATCGTCCATCACGGCCGAGACCTGGGTGCGGTTGCCCAGCACGTCGAGCGAGCCGGCGGCGCGGGCGCGGCTCAGATAATGATCCACCTGCCGGCGCATCGAGAACACCTGGCGCTTGACGCTGTCGGCCAGCGGGCCTGGCTGCGCGTCGGCTTCCGCCGCCAGCACCGACAGCGGCGTCTTGAGGAAATGCGCCAGATTGGAAACATGGGTGCGGGCGCGGCCCACCACTTCCTCGCTGTGCTGGATCAGGGAATTGAGTTCGGTGGCCAGGGGCTCGATCTCGGTGGGAAAATCCCCATCCAGCCGCCGCGCCTTGCCGTCGCGGATTCGCGCCAGCGCCTCGCTGACACGCCGGAGCGGCAACAGGCCGATGCGGACCTGGAGCAGCACGGCGACGATCAGCCCGAATCCCAGAACCACGAAGGACCAGATCAGGGTGGCGTTGAACTCATCGGTCTGGCGCTCCACTTCGGCCATGTCGCCCGCCACCATGAAGGTAAAATCGCCGCTGGCCTGGCCGGGCATCAGGTCCACCCGGCGCGACACCACGCGCAGATGCTGGCCTTCAGGGCCCTCCGCCTCGCCCCAGGTCAAGGCGCCCTGGCGGACCGGATTGACCGTCACGATCTCGCGGTCGAACAGCGAGCGCGAGATCTGCCCGCCGGTCGCGCCCGAGCGGATCTGGTAATAAAGGCCGGAATAGACGCGGTCGAAATTGTGGTTGAGGAAGCGGCCCTGCAGCATCACCCCGCCGCCCGGATCGGGCTCGGCGGCGGCGATCAGCCCGTCCATGTCCGATGCCAGCGCGGCGTCGAACGAGTTCTGCGCCGCCAGGCGAAACGCGTTGGACAGCACCACGCCGCCCACCAGCAAGGCGAGGATGGTCCAGATCGCCGCCGCCGCAATCAGGCGCGACGATAGGGACTTAAGCCTCAGCCGGCTTGCCGCCCAGTTTCGGATCTTCAAGGGAATAGCCAAGCCCGCGCACCGTCTGAATGAGGCCTGCGTCGGTTTTCTTGCGCAGGCGGCCGATGAAAACCTCGATCGTGTTGGAATCGCGGTCGAAGTCCTGGTCGTAGAGATGCTCCACCAGTTCGGTGCGCGACACCACCTTGCCGCGATGATGGGCGAGATAGGCCAGCAGCCGGTATTCCTGGCTGGTCAGCTTGACGGGACTGCCGTCATAGGTGACGCGGCTGGCGCGCGGGTCGATATGCAGCTTGCCGATGTCGATCTCGGCGGTGGCGATGCCGACCGCGCGGCGCAGCAGCGCCCGCAGCCGCGCCAGCAATTCCTCGGTGTAGAAAGGCTTGGCCAGGTAATCGTCGGCGCCGGCGTCGAAGCCGGCGACCTTGTCGCTCCAGCGGTCTCGCGCGGTGAGGATCAGCACCGGCATGGTCTTGCCGGACTTGCGCCATTTCTCGAGCACGGTGACGCCGTCCATCTTGGGCAGGCCAAGGTCCAGGATCACCGCGTCATAGGGTTCGGTGTCGCCCAGGAAATGGCCTTCCTCGCCATCGGCGGCCATGTCCACCACATAGCCGGCATCGGCCAGCGCCTTCTTGAGAAGACGCTGAAGGTCCTTGTCATCCTCGACCAGCAGAATGCGCATGGGTCTCTCCTAACGATCACGCCGCCAGCGGCCGCGCCGTTCCCCATAGGGGCTACCATAGCGCGGCCGCGGGACGAAGTTGGGGGCATAGCGTTCGCGCTCGCGGGCGCGTTCGCGGCCAAAGCCGCGGTCATAGGGATCGGCGGTATAGGGCGGATAGCGGTCGACGAACGGACGCGGGCCCTCGGCGCCGCGTTCGCGGTAACTGCGACCTTCGTCGAACGTGTCGCGCCCGGGCGAGGAGCGCAGGATACGGCCGCTGCGCGCATCGGCGTCGAACCAGATGATGCGCCCGTCCGGGGTCAACCATTTCAGATGATAGTGCGGATCGCCGGAGGGACCGTATTTGGGACCTTCGGCGTCATAGAATTCGCCCGGATGGGAACGGCGGATGCCCGGCAGCAGACGGTCGAGCGGCTGGATGCCGTCGGCGCGCTCACGGCGGGGCTGGGCCTGGGCCTGTTGGGCGGGGGCCAGGACGGTAAGGCCGGTACAGGCCAGAAATACAGCAAGGAAAATACGGGCAAACATGGGCTTTTTCTAAGGCAAAAGACATGAACCACGCATGAACATCGCGTCCAGACCCGGTTCAGTTTCCTCCTCCTAATGTCGGCTCATGGACGGCAATCAATACCGCCCACGAATGAGAAGGAGACAGTCATGTTTAACACCAAAACGCTTCTGGCGGCAGCTTCTCTGGCGGTCCTGACGGCTGTGGGCCTCGGCTCGGCCTCGGCCCAGCCCTGGGACCGGGACCATCGCGGCGACCGTCACTACAACGGCAATCACGGCCGATATGACCGCCATCACGGTTATGTGAACCGCATGCATATCCACCGCACCCTGCGCCATCAGCGCTTCTCGGTGATCAGCGAGCCCTTCTTCCTGCGTGGCCGCTACGTGGTGCGCACCCATGACCGGTTCGGCCGCATGGTGCTGGTGCAGGTCGATCCCTATAGCGGCCGGTTCATCCGCCGCCTGTAGGCAACGAGCTTGAGGAGCAAGGTCCGTGGTATGCCCCTCCCCATAGGACCCCAGGCCGTCAAGTGGAGCCCGCGTCGCAAGACGCGGGCTCCTTTGTTTTTAGGGACTGCTGACGTCGTTGCCGGTATGCGTGATCACCGCCGGGACAAACTTCCAGCCGCGCAGCAGCTTCACCACCGCTTCCAGCGCGTCCTTGACGGTATCGCGCTTGATGGCTTCCAGCATCTCTTCGGTGTTCAGCGAGACCGTCGCCGCCTGGTGGCCGCGTGGCCCCGGCAGGGACACGAAGATGGGAATGGAATTCATCACCCCGGTGACCACGAAATCCTGGAACCAGCGCTGGCGCACGATCTTGAGCGGATTACCCACCAGCATCAGCCCGATGCCGGTGGCCAGGTCGAAATCCTCCGAGATGCCTTCGGTCTCGACATAGGGCATCACGCCGGATTTGTCGGGCCGCCAGTCCTCGTCGAAAATGTCCACCGTGCGCCAGGCGCAGAAATATTCGCGGCAGATGGGATAGCGCGTTTCATACACGCCGCAGCCAGTCGCGGTGCAGTGGCGGCAGGTGGCGCCGGAGACTTTCTGGATTTCCGGCTTGTTAATTGTCGGCCATGTGCAGCACACCGTGCATGTGCCGCAGTCGCGCCCCGCCACCAATGTCATGCCGTCCCACATGGCGCCAAGAGTGGCAGCTTCCGGAAAGACCCGCCAGAAAAACCTATAAGTGCAATGGCTTCGCGCCGGCACCTTGAAACTGCCGCAAATATCGGTCAGCTATCGCGCCAATGTCCGACTGGCAAAACCGCCTGAATACCGATACGGCGCGAAAGATGGCGGACCGCTACGCGCCCGCTTTCGCCATCACCATGGCGGTGATCGCCGTACCGCTGGCGCTGCTCTATCTGGTTCCGGTGGTGCTGGGTCTGTTCGCGCCCCCGCTGGATCCCAAGGTCGATCTCTATGCGGTCAACCGTCCCCTGGCCTTCACTTTCCTGGATGCACAGGGCCAGGAAGTCGGCCATCGCGGCGCCATTGTCGGCGCGCGGCTGAAGCTGGAGGAAATGCCCGCCTTCCTGCCCGCCGCCTTCATCGCCATGGAAGACCGGCGCTTCTATTCCCATAACGGCATCGATCCGCGCGGCTTGGCGCGGGCGGTGATCCTGGACTTGCGCGCCCGCTCGGTCGTGGCCGGCGGCTCGACCATCAGCCAGCAGACCGCCAAGATCGTCTATACCCAGCAGCAGCGGACCTTCTCGCGCAAGGTAACCGAGCTGGTGAACGCGGCGGGTCTGGAAAAATCCCTGACCAAGGACCAGATCCTGCAGCTATATCTCAACCGCATCTATCTGGGCAGCGGCGCCTATGGCGTCGATGGCGCCTCACGGGTCTATTTCGGCAAGAGCGCGCGCAACCTCAACCTGGCGCAGGCCGCCATGCTGGCGACGCTGACGCGCGCGCCTTCCGTCTTCTCGCCGCGCCGCGATCTGCTGCGCGCCCAGCAGCGCGCCAGCCTGGTGCTGGATTCCATGGTGGACAATGGCGCCATCACCGAGGAACAGGCCGCCGAGGCGCGCGCCAAGCCGGCCGTGATCGTGGACCGCACCACCAGCAACGCCCGCAACTATTTCCTGGATACCGCCGCCGACCAGGCGCTGAAGCTGGCCACCGTCAATGGCGTTCCGCCGCCGTCCGACCTGGTGGTCTACACCACCATGGAGCCGAAGGTGCAGGAGGCCGCGCGTCTGGCGGCCCTCAACACGATCACCAAGTATAAAAAGCGCACCCGCGCCAGCGAAGCGGCCGTGGTGGTGATGAAGCCCGATGGCGCGGTCAGCGCGCTGCTGGGCGGCGTCGACTACCGCGAATCCGTTTTCAACCGCACCACCCAGGCGCATCGCCAGCCCGGTTCGGCCTTCAAGCCCTTTGTCTATCTGGCGGCGCTGGAAGCGGGCATCTCGCCCTGGGACACGCGCGACGACGAGCCGGTGGATATCGCCGGCTATACCCCGACCAATTTCGGCGGCAAATATTACGGCACCGTGACCCTGGCGGATGCGCTGGCCCACAGCGTCAACACCATCGCGGTCAGCCTCGCCCAGGAAGTCGGCATCCGCAATGTGATCGCCGCCGCCAAGCGCGTCGGCATCACCTCGCCGATGCAGGCCAATGCGAGTCTCGCGCTGGGCACCGCCGAAGTCACGCCGCTGGAACTGACCGCGGCCTATGCCGTCTTCGCCAATGGCGGTTATCGCGTCGAGCCCTATCTGGTGACGCGGATCGATATCACCGGCAAGCCCGTCTATACCCGCGTGCCGCCCCAGCCCCAGCGCGTGATCGATCCCGAGGTGAACCGCGACCTCACCGCCATGATGTATGGCGTGGTGATCGGCGGCACCGGCGGCTATGCCTCGCTGCGGGGCCGCGAGGCCGCCGGCAAGACCGGCACCACCCAGGATTCCAAGGACGCCTGGTTTGTCGGCTTCACCACCGACTATGTCGCCGCCGCCTGGATCGGCAATGACGATGCCAAGCCGACGCGCAATGTCACGGGCGGCACCCTGCCCGCCTATATCTGGCGCGACACCATGCTGGCGGCGGAAAAGGGCCTTCCCCTCAAGCCGCTGGACAAGTCGGCCAAGCCGCCGGAAGCCGAATTGCTGGCGGCGTCCGATGTGGCTTGGGGCGGCGTGGATGAAGAGACGCTGGCGCGGGCGCCCGATGTGTCGGATGCCGAACCGGAGCCCGAACAGCCGCAGCGCCGCCGGCGCGGCGGGCTCCTGGGCTGGCTGTTCGGGGATGACGCGGACGAACCGCCGCCCCCGCCGCGCTAGAAGCATGGTATAAGCGCCAATGCTTCGCCGCGCCCTTATCACCATCGCGTTTCTGGCCGCCGCGCTTCAGCCTGCCGCCGCAGCCACCACCATCCGCTTCGTCACCGACTGGAAGGCGCAGGCCGAGCATGGCGGCTTCTATCAGGCGGTGGCGGACGGGCTCTATGCCCAGCGCGGCCTGGACGTGAAGATCATCCAGGGCGGACCCGATGTGAACGTGCCGCAATTGCTGGCCGGCGGCGCCGCCGATTTCGGCATGGGCTCCAACAGCTTCATCCCGCTCAACATGGTGCGCTCCGGCGTGCCCATCACCGCGGTGATGGCGATCTTCCAGAAGGATCCGCAGGTGCTGATCAGCCATCCGCGCCGCGACCTCAATTCCATAGCCGACATGCGCGGCAAGCCGGTGCTGATCTCGGCCGCCACCATGACCGCCTTCTGGCCCTGGCTGCGGACGAAGTTCGGCTTCAGCGACCGGCAGATCCGCAAATACACCCACAATCTGGCGCCCTTCATCCGCGATCCCAATGCGATCCAGGAGGGCTATCTGACCAGCGAGCCCTACACGATCGAGAAGCAGGCGGGCTTCAAGCCCAAGGTCTTCCTCTTGGCCGATTACGGCTATCCCGGCTACGCCAACATGGTGCTGGTGCCGCAGAAGCGCATCGATACCGATCGCAAGACGGTGCAGGGCTTTGTCGATGCCACGCGGCTGGGCTGGCAGCGCTACCTGGCCAATCCGGCCAAGGGCAATGCGCTGATCAAGCGCGACAATCCCGACATGACCGACGACATCCTCAAACAGGCGCATGACAAGATGAAAGCGCACCAGATGGTGATGAGCGGCGACGGCAAGGCCTTTGGCCTGGGCAGCATGACCGACCAGCGCTGGAAGCTGTTCTACGACACCATGGCGGGGCTGGGGCTGTATCCCAAGGGGATGAACTACAAGAAGGCCTACGACCTCAGCTTCGTGCGCCGCACCTTCCAGAATTTTCAATGACGCTGCTGTCGCTGTCCGGGGTCGCCAAGCGCTTCCACAGCGGTACGCAGGCACTGCAGGAACTATCTTTCGACATCGCACCGGGCGAATTCGTTTCGCTGCTGGGGCCCAGCGGCTGCGGCAAGTCCACCGCGCTCAGGCTGACAGCAGGATTGCTGACGCCCGATTCCGGCAGCATCGCTTTCCCGCAAGGCCGGCCCGAAACCGGCTTCGTCTTCCAGGAGCCGACCTTGATGCCCTGGGCGGACGCGCTGACCAATGCGCGGCTGCCGCTGGACCTGAAATCGGTGCGCCGCGACGAAGCCAATGCCCGCGCCGCCGCTGTACTGGCGCGCGTGGGCCTGGCCGGCTTCGAACGGGCGCTGCCGCGCGAACTGTCCGGCGGCATGAAGATGCGCGTGTCGCTGGCCCGCGCCCTGGTGGCGCAGCCGCAATTGCTGCTGCTGGACGAACCCTTCGCGGCACTGGACGAGATCACCCGCGCCCAACTCGGCGACGACCTGTTGCGGCTGTGGCTTGAGGACGGATTGACCGTGCTGTTCGTCACCCACAGCGTCAGCGAAAGCGCCTATCTCTCCCGGCGCGTGCTGGTCATGACGCCGCGCCCCGGGCGCATCAAAGCCGACATCGCCCTGCCGGAGCTTCGCGAGGGCCGGCTGGCACCCGCCACCATCGAGGCCCAGCGCACCATCAGCGCCGCGCTGAACGGCGCGATCACGGCATGACGCGCAGCTGGGACATCCTGTTTCCGCTGGCCCTTGCGGCGCTGGTGCTGGGGGCGTGGGAGTGGGCCATCCATCACTGGCAGGTGCCGCATTATGTGCTGCCCGCGCCCAGCGCCATCGCCCATGCTTTGTGCGAGAATTTCGCATCATTGATGCAGTCACTGGCGTCCACCTTGTCAGTGACCTTGCAGGCCTTTGCCGCCGCGACGGTGCTGGGCGTCGTCACCGCCATCGGTTTCACCCAAAGCCGGCTGCTGGAGCGCACACTCTATCCCTATGCCGTGATCCTGCAGGTGACGCCGGTGGTCGCCATCGCGCCCCTGATCCTGATCTGGGTGGGATTTGACCATATCAACCTGGCGCTGGTGATCGTCGCCACCATCGTGGCTTTCTTTCCCATACTGGTGGGCGCAACGCTGGGACTGAAATCGGCGGACTTCAACCTGCTGGACCTGGCGCGGCTGCACGGCGCATCGGCTGCGCAAATCCTGTGGCGTATCCGCCTGCCCACCGCACTGCCTTATCTGCTGTCGGGCATGAAGACCGCCGGCGGTCTCGCTTTGATCGGCGCGGTGGTGGCGGAGTTCGTGGCCGGCAGCGGCACCGCCACCGGCCTGGCCTGGCGCATCGTGGAATCCGGCAACCGGCTGGAGATCGCCACACTGTTTGCCGCGCTGGCCCTGCTGGCGCTGACAGGCGTGGTGATCTTTGCCGCGCTGTCGCTGCTGGAATGGGCGCTGCTGCGCCGCTGGCACGAAAGCGCGATCAGCGAATAACCTGATCAGGGAATAATTTGGCCGGTCTTGACCGGGGCCGTCTCGCGGATCACCAGCATGGCCGCCACGCCCATCGCCAGGGCGCCGCACATGTACCAGGCCGGTGCCACTTCGGAGCCCGTGGCATCGGTCAGCCAGGCGACTGCGAATTGCGCCGTGCCGCCGAAGATCGAAATCGCCACGGCATAGATGATCCCGATGCCGCCGGAGCGTATCTGCTGCGGCAGGTTCTCGGTCAGCGACGACATGATCGCCGGCAGCCCCATCGCCAGCAGTATCGCCATCAGCGCGGTACAGGCATACAGCGCCAGCGGCGTGCGGACATGCGTCATGGTCAGGAAACAGGGCAGCACCACCAGGCACAGGGTCCCGAACGCGGCCATCATCACCGGCTTGCGGCCCAGCCGGTCGCTGAGGATGCCGCCGACCGGGTTGAAGATCACGCCGCAGGTTCCCGCCACCACCACCGCGCCAAAGGCCTGCGCCGTCGAAAGGCCTAGCGTATGGGTGGCAAAGATATTCAGATACTGCATCACAAAGGTGGCGATGGTTGCGCTGGCCAGCATCACCACCGTCACCAGCGCCAGCCACAGATGCGCGGCCGTCAGCGGCGGACGCACGCTGTCGGGCCTGAGCTCGAGTGTCTCGGGCAAGGTGCGGCGCATTACCAAAGCGAACGGCACAACCGCCACGCCCAGCAGCATGGCGATGCGCCAGCCCCATTGGGTCAGGTCCGCCGGTGACAGGAGACTGGACAGCGTCAGGCCGACCAGCCCGGCCGTCAGGATCGCCGCCTGCTGGGTGGCGAATTGCAGCGAGACATAGAGGCCGCGTTTTTGCACCGGCGCGGCTTCCATCAGGAAAGCGGTCGCCGGTCCCACTTCACCGCCCAGCGCAAAGCCCTGCAGCAGGCGGAAGATCACCACCAGCACCGGCGCAGCCCAGCCGATGCTGGCAAAGGACGGCGTCAGCGCCATGCCCAGGATGGAAAAACCCATCAACCCGAAACAGAACAGCATGGCGGGCTTGCGGCCGATGCGGTCGCCCAGGGGCCCGATCACCGCCCCGCCCAGGGGACGGGTGAGAAAGCCGACGCCGAAGATGGCGAGGGTCTGCAGCAGGTTGGTGGTGGGGTTCTGGCTGGGAAAGAACACCGCGCCGATCTGCACGGCAAAAAACCCGAAGATCAGGAAGTCATAGAATTCCAGCCCGTTGCCGGCCATCACCGCCGCCAGTTGCGGGGTGGTCAATTTTTTGGAGTGCACGCCTAACTCTTTCCCTCGGTCCGCTACGCGGAAGCTCTTTCCCGCTGTCCGCTGACGCGGACGGGGCCCCTGTTTTCCCGACTATGCCCGCTTCGCGGCCCCATATAATACAAAATAATTATGTTATTTCCAGAAAACTACAGCTGCGACGTGTTGAAGTCTTGATTTCGCCCCCCGGTCATGGTCTTTCCCGCCCCCATGGCGCAACAGAACCACGGCCCCCAAATGCTCACCGCCAATCGCCTGCGCGATGGCGATGTCCTGTACCGCAAGGGCAGCGGCTGGGTGCTGGCTTTGGCCGAGGGCGATGTCTATGCCGACCAGGCGAGCGCCGATGCGGCCCTGGCCGCGGCGCAGGCCGAAACCGTCCGCAACGAGTTCGTCGCCCCCTACCTCTTTGAAGTCCGCGTCGCGAATGGCGTGATCACACCGGTCAAGGAACGCGAGATCATCCGCGCCGCCGGGCCGACCGTGCGCGCCGACCTCGGCAAGCAGGCAGGAATGGTCAATGTCTGAAGTCGCGCCCAACATGTACCGCTATGACGAATTCGACGCCCGTTTCGTCGCCGAACGCACCGCCCAGTTCAAGGTCCAGGTTGAGCGCCGCCTGAAGGGCGAATTGACCGAAGACCAGTTCAAGCCGCTGCGGCTGATGAACGGGCTGTACCTGCAGCTCCACGCCTACATGCTGCGCGTCGCCGTGCCCTACGGTACCATCTCGTCCCGGCAGATGCGGATGCTGGCCCACATCGCGCGCAAGTATGACAAGGGCTATGGCCATTTCACCACCCGCCAGAACATCCAGTACAACTGGCCCAAGCTGGTGGATGTGCCCGACATTCTGAGCGATCTGGCCTCGGTCGAGATGCACGCCATCCAGACCAGCGGCAACTGCATCCGCAATGTCACGGCCGACCATTTCGCCGGCGCCGCGGCCGACGAGATCGAGGATCCCCGTCCCCTGGCCGAGATCATCCGGCAATGGTCGAGCCTGCATCCCGAATTCGTTTTCCTGCCGCGCAAGTTCAAGATCGCCGTCAGCGGCGCGCCGCAGGACCGCGCCGCGCTCGCCTATCACGACATGGCGGTGGAGATCGTGCGCAATGCGCAGGGGCGCACCGGCTACAAGGTTCTGGTCGGCGGCGGCATGGGCCGCACGCCCTATATCGCGCAGGTTCTGGGCGAGTTCGTCGAAAAGGAAGACATCCTCGCCTTCCTGGAATCGGCTATGCGCGTCTATAACGAGCAGGGCCGCCGCGACAATATCTACAAGGCGCGCATCAAGATCCTGACCAACGCGCTGGGCATCGAGGAAATGCGCCGCCAGGTGGCGCGCGAATTCGCCGAGATCAAGAAGGCCGGCAGCCTGCAACTGCCCCAGGCCGAACTGGACCGCATCACGGCCTATTTTGCGCCGCCCGCATTCGAGACCGGGCTGCCGGACGCCATCCCCGAGGCCGGCAAGGACTTTGCCAACTGGGTGAAGACCAACGTCCATGCCCATCGCGCCCCGGGCTATGCCATCGCCACCATCACCCTCAAGACGCCGGGCCAGGTGCCGGGCGACGCCACCTCCGAGCAGATGGAAACCATCGCCGAGCTGATGGACACCTACAGCGTGGGCGAAGTGCGCGTGACGCATGAGCAGAATCTGGTGCTGCCGCATGTCCGCAAGAAGGACCTGCCGGCGATTTACGCGAAACTGAAGGAACTGGATTTCGCCTGCGCCAATGCCGGGCTGATCACCGACATCATCGCCTGCCCCGGCCTGGATTATTGCGACCTGGCCAATGCCCGTTCGATCCCCATCGCCCAGAGCATCGCCCTGAAGTTCGCCGACCTGGACCGCCAGCACGATATCGGCGAACTCAAGATCAAGATTTCCGGCTGCATCAATGCCTGCGGTCACCATCATGCCGGCCATATCGGCATCCTGGGCGTGGACAAGAAGGGCGTGGAATTCTACCAGCTCCAGCTCGGCGGCAGCGGCGCGGAAGATGCCAGCATCGGCGAGATCATGGGGCCGGGCTTTACCGAGCATGAGATCGCCGGCGCCGTGGAGCGTGTGGTGAACACCTATATCAAGACCCGCAAGCCCGGCGAACGTTTCCTGGACACCTATCGCCGCATCGGCATGGCGCCCTTCAAGGACGCCGCCTATGAGAAAGAAGCGGCGTGACCAAGCTGATCAAAAGTGGCACCTACGCGCAGGACAGCTTCGCACCCGTGGCCGACGATGCCGCGCTGCCGACGGGCGCCGTGCTGGTGTCGCTCGCCCGTTTCCAGAAAGAGCGTGACAGCCTGCTGGAACGCAACACGCCCATCGGCGTGAAACTGCAAAGCCATGAGAATCCCGAAGTGCTCGGCGCCGATGTCAGCCGCCTGTCGCTGGTCGCGCTGGAGTTTCCCAAGTTCCGCGACGGCCGCGCCTTTTCCTGGGCCCGCATCCTGCGTACCCGGCTGGGCTTCACCGGCGAGATTCGCGCGGTGGGCGATTTCCTGTTCGACCAGGTCAATTACCAGCACCGCGTCGGCTTCGACGCCTGGGAAGTTCCGGATCATTTCACGCTCCAGATGTTCCAGCAGGCGCTGAGCGAAATGACCGATGTCTATCAGCCGTCAGCCGACGGCAAGAAGACCATCCGCGAGTTGCGGGCCTCCAGATAATCCAAGCAGGCGCAGCTCCGCCTCCCCTTCAGCGCGAAGCGCGGCAAGGGGGAGGTGGTTTCAGCGAGCGAAGCAAAGCTTCGCGGAAGCTGAAACCGGAGGGGGGTCATTCATCCAAGGTTCATCTACATTGCGCCTTATTCAGCGGCGAAGCTCTGCGTGGGCCGCTAGGCTCTTCGCGATTTGAACAGGGATTTTTCCATGCGCAAGATTGTTCTTCCCATGGCCGCCGTCCTGACGCTGTGCGGCGCCGCCACCGCCCTGATCGCCACCACCGCCCATGCCGAGCAGCCCGCGGCCCGCAAGCCGGTGATGATCGCCCAGGCCGGCCCGCCGCGCGGGCAGGAGATGGACCGCGAACGCCAGCCCAGCTGCAGCGACATCACCGCCGACAAGACCGAGGAAATGCGCTGGCTGGAATCGCGCCTGTCGCTGACGGGCGCCCAGGCGCCGCTGTTCTCGCGCTGGCGCCAGGTGGCGATGGATATCGCCCGCCGCAACCAGGGCGAATGCATCGCCCATCAGAGGAATGCGTCGCGCCAGCCCAGCCTGCTCGACGGCATCGCGCAGGAAGAAGCCATGCTGCGCGGCCGCCTGGCCGACCTGCAGACCGAACGACCCGTGCTGGAAGCGTTCTATCGTTCCCTCTCCCCCGGCCAGCGCGACATGCTGGAGCGCCAGGAGGAGCCGGCCAATCCGTCCGGCGGCAGCCAGTGGGACCCGCCGCCACCTCCGCCTCGCCGCTGAGAATTTACAAAACTGTCTTGAAAGGCGGCAGGAACCCCTGCCGCCTTTTTTTATTGCGATTTTGGCCCCAAAGCCCCAAAACGCGCTGACCATGAACGCGCCCGCACGTTTCGACTCCCTGCCGCGCTTCGCTTCATCGCTCAAGGCGATTGAAAGCCTGAAGCCGTCGGAGCCTTTGTACCTGGTGCATCCGGAAAAATTCGCCGGCGCCGCCAAACAGTTTCTCGACGGCTTTCCGGGCGACGTGCTGTATGCGGTGAAGGCCAATCCGCATCCCGTCGCGCTGAAGCAATTGTGGGATGCGGGCATCCGCCATTTCGACACCGCCTCGCTGGGCGAGATCGAATCCGTCAAGGGCCTGCTGCCGGACGCGATCTGCCATTTCATGGCGCCGGTGCGCCTGCCGGGCCAGGCCAAGGCGGCCTTCGAGCAGCATGGCGTCACCGATTTCGTGGTGGACAGCGAGTCCGAGCTCGACAAGCTGCTGGCCGAAACCGGCAATCCCAAAAAGCTGCGCGTGTTCGTGCGGCTGGTGGCGTCGCTGGGTGGCGCGCTGCTGGAAATGTCCAGCAAGTATGGCTGCCGCCCCGAGGAAGCCGCCAAGTTGCTCAAGCGTACGCGCATGGCGGGTGCCCAGCCTTGCCTGACCTTCCATGTCGGCTCGCAATGCCTGTCGCCTTTCTCCTACGCCCAGGCGATCGAGATCGCCCAGCGCACCATCGCTCTGTCGGGCGTCGAGATCGCGGCGCTGGATGTCGGCGGCGGGTTCCCCACCGCCTATTCCGGTCAGGAGCCGCCGCCCTATCACTGGTATTTCGACATGATCAAGGAGGCGCTGGCCAATCTCGGCAAGCCCGACCTCAAGCTGATGTGCGAGCCGGGCCGCGCCCTGGTGGGACAGGGCATTTCGCTGGTGACCCAGGTGGTGATGCGCCGCGGCGACCGGCTGTATCTCAATGACGGCATCTACGGCAGCTTCGACGAACAGCGCTTCCTGAGCTTCGACGAGGATTATCCGCCCAGCGGCATCACCCTGGATGCCAGGGGCAAGGCCAAGGTTCTCAGCGGCGAGAAGCGTCCCTTCCGCGCCTATGGCCCGACCTGCGACAGCGCCGATGTGCTGCCGCGCCCGGTGATGCTGCCCGACAGCATCGCCACCGGCGACTTTGTGCTGTTCGATGCCATGGGCGCCTACACCGTGTCGTCGCGCTCGGCCTTCAACGGCTATTATCCCGATGGCTGGGCCTTGGTCAGCGCGTAATTTACGCCTCGTTAAGCATCTGCGCGCCGATTGGCGGGAATTTCACGACAAACGAAAAGTTAAACATCGCGCGCCAGGATGGATGCGAAGGGAACATCCATGACTGCCTCGCAAAAGCTGTCGCACCTGCTGCAACTGGCCGACCAGGGTCCGGCGCTGCGCGCCGCGCTGGCCGAGGAAGTCGCCGAGCTGCTGATCAACTGGCCGTCCGATTATCCGGCCTCGATGCGCGGCATCTGCGAGACCCTGCTGGCCAAGGCGGCCCGCGATGTCGATGCCGCCACCCGCGCGCGCCTGCGCGTCCAGCTTTATTCCGATCCGGAGCTCGCTGCCCGCGTGCTGCCGCGTGAATCCATCTCGCACAATCTGGTTGCCGCCGCCCGCAACGGCGATCTTCCCGCGGTGCTGGCCGACAGCCTGGGCGTCGAAGGCCGCATGGCGCAGCAAATCCTGGAAGATGAATCCGGCGCCGCGCTGGCGGTCGCCTGCAAGGGCGCCCAAATCGACCGCGCCGCTTTTTCCGCCCTGGCGCTTCTGACCCGTCCGGGCCGCGACCGCGCCGGCATGGTTGCGGTGCTGGATGCATATGATTCCATGCCGCTGAGCGAAGCCACCCGCGTCTTGCGCGGCTGGCGCGAACCGGCGCCGAACGCCCACGTCGCGGCCTAAGCCCTCAATTCTTCTCGGCGTTTACGTCGTGGCGTTCGCGCGTCTTGAGGAACTTCACATTGGGGAAGCGGTCGGTGACATAGCCGATCTCCCAGGCGCTCTTGGCCAGAAAGACCGGCGCGCCGTCGCGGTCGGTGGCCATGCCGCCGCGATTGGCGGCGGAGAATTTCTCCAGCTCGGCTTCCGAACCCTGCAGCCAGCGGGCGCTGTCATAGGGCGAGGCTTCCAGGTCGGCATCCAGGTCATACTCGGCCACCAGCCGCGACTTCAGAACGTCGAGCTGCAGCGCCCCCACCACGCCCACGATCCATTGCGAGCCGATCACCGGCTTGAACACCTGGGTGACGCCCTCTTCCGCCAGGCTTTCCAGCGCGCGGGCCAGGTGCTTCTGCTTCATGGGATCGGACAGGCGCACCCGGCGCAAAATTTCCGGCGCGAAGTTGGGAATGCCGGTGAACACCACAGTACCCGATTCCGACAGGGTATCGCCGACGCGCAGCACGCCATGATTGGGAATGCCGATAATGTCGCCGGGCCAGGCCTCGTCCACCGTCTCGCGCTCGGATGCGAAGAACAGGATCGGGTTGTGAATGCCGATGGTCTTGCCCGTGCCCGACTGTTTCAGCTTCATGTTGCGGCGGAATTCGCCCGAGGCCAGGCGCAGGAACGCCACCCGGTCACGGTGGTTGGGGTCCATATTGGCCTGCACCTTGAAGACAAAGCCGGTGACTTCCTTGTCGCCCGGCTGGGCGGGTTTGCCCACCGCCGCCTGGCTGCGCGGCGGCGGCGCATAGCGGGCCAGTGCATCCAGCAGTTCGGCCACGCCGAAATTCTTCAGCGCCGAGCCGAAATAGACCGGCGAAAGATGCCCTTCCCGGTAGGTCGCCAGATCGAACACCGGCAGGCCTTCACGCGCCAGGCTGACATCTTCTTCCAGCTTGGCTTTCAGGTCGGCATCCAGTTTGCCGTCATTGAAGGCAATGAAGCGGTCGTCAGTCAGGCTCTGCACGCCCTTGAAATTTTGCCCCATCCCCGCCGGCCACATCATCGGCGCGGTTTCGATCTGCAGCTGGTCGGAAATCTCGTCCAGCAATTCAAAGGGATCGCGCGCTTCGCGGTCCATCTTGTTGACGAAGGTCATGATGGGAATGTCGCGCAAGCGGCAGACCTCGAACAGCTTGCGGGTCTGGGCCTCGATGCCCTTGGCGGCGTCGATCACCATCACGGCGGAATCCGCCGCCGTCAGGGTGCGGTAGGTGTCTTCCGAAAAATCCTCATGGCCCGGCGTGTCCAAAAGGTTGAACACCGCCTTTTCGTATTCGAACGTCATGACCGCCGAGGTGACCGAGATGCCGCGTTCCTGCTCGATCTTCATCCAGTCGGACTTGGCGCGCCGCGCCTCGCCGCGCGCCTTGACCCGGCCGGCGGCATGGATCGCCCCGCCCAGCAGCAGCAGATGCTCGGTCAGGGTGGTCTTGCCCGCGTCAGGATGGGAAATGATCGCGAAAGTGCGGCGGCGCGCGGCTTCGCTGGCAGGGGTCTTGCTCATGGGCGCGGGGGTAGCAAAACCCTCCCCTCCCGGCAAGGATGATGGCTAAACGATCGCCTCATCCACGAAAGCGCGGCCCTCGCGGTCCTCGATTTCCACGATCCACAGGTCGGGATCGAAGCTTACCTGCTTGTCGCACCAGGCCGCGGCGCGGGCATCCTCGCTCCAGCCCCCCAGCGCCTGGGCCCAGACCAGTTCGCCCTTGGCGTTGCGCGCCTGGTTCAGCACCAGCACCGCGCCATTCAGCTTGGAGACTTTCAGGATGATGGCGCCGGCTTCTTCCGAGCCGCTGCGCACCACAAAGGCGCTGGCGCCATTCACTTCGACCCGTCGGATCAATGCGCGCACGAAAATGCCGGCCTTGAGGCGGGGCGTGGCTTCCATGCGGCCTTGTATCAGGATACGGCGCGGAACGGCAAAACCTTGGCGTCGCTGACGCGCTCGCCTTTGGCATCCACGCCCGCATGGGGCAGGCGCACCGTGACGGTGGTGCCTTCGCCCAGCGCCGATTCCAGCACCGCTTCGCCGCCATGCATCAGCGCCAGCGACTTGACCAGCGCCAGTCCCAGGCCGGTGCCCTCCTTGGCGCGGGTTTCGGCATTCTCCACCTGCTCGAAGGGCCGGCCCAGCCGCTCCAGGTCGCGCTGGGAAATGCCGGCGCCACTGTCGCTGACCACGATCTCCATGCCGCCCGCGATCCGCGCCGTCACCCGCACCTCGCCGCCCGGCGGGGTGTATTTCACGCCATTGGACAGCAGATTGACCAGAATCTGTTTCACCGCGCGGCGGTCGGCGAACATCAGCCGCGCATTGGGAGCGATGGACAGTTTCAGCGCCACGCCCGCCCGCTCGGCCGGTATCTTCAGGAAACGCACCGCGCTTTGCGCGGTCTCTTCCAGGTCGAACAGTTCCTCGCTCAGCTCGAACTTGCCGGCCTCGATCTTGGACATGTCCAGCACCGAATTGATCAGCTCCAGCAGATGGGCGCCGGATTCATGGATCATGCGGGAATATTCCTGGTAGCGCGGCCCGATCGGACCGAACATCTCGCGGTTCATCATTTCCGAAAAACCGATAATGGCATTCAGCGGCGTGCGCAGCTCGTGGCTCATATTGGCCAGGAAGCTGGACTTGGCGCGGCTGGCCCCCAGCGCCGCGTCGCGCGCCTCCACCAGCGCCTGCTCCTGGGCCTTGCGTTCGGAAATGTCGCGCGTCACCGCCACGATGTCGCCGTCCTGCGCCGGGCGGCAGCGGAACTCGGCCCAGACATAGCTGGCGTCGCGGCGGCGCAGCCGAATCTCGGCGCTGCCGTCGCGGCCGAAATAGCTGGCTTCCATCAGCGCGCTTTGCATCGCGGGCACGTCTTCGGGATGGGTCAGCGACATCATCGCCTGGCCGGCGATCTCTTCGGGCACCCGGCCCAGCAGCGCCAGGGTCGCGGGACTGGCATAGCGGATCACGCCATCGCCGGAGTGGCGGGTGATCAGGTCCATCGCATTGTCGGCCAGGAACCGGTACATCGCCGCGCCTTCGGCCGCCGCCGTATCGGCGGCGCGCTGGCGATCCTGCGCCGCGGCCGCGATCAGCACCGCCTGCACCAGCGCCGCCAGCATCGAGACGGCATAGACCTGCCAAAGCGGCAACGTCAGGCGCGACGGCGGCAGCATCCCCAAGGCTTCCATCCCGGCCACGGCGGCAAAGGCGGCGCCCGCCGCAATGCCGGCGCGCGTCACGGCCGGGCGGCCGCCCGCCAGCGCGGCTTCGGCCGGAATCAGGGCGAGCCAGACCGTGAGCGGCGACGCCACCCCGCCGGTCAGCGATGCCAGATAGCCGATCAGCATGGCGAAGCCGGCAAGCCCCACCTGTTCCAGCACCGGCAGCGGTATGCGGGTGAAACCCAGCAGCGCCAGCGCGGCGGGCATCATCAGTCCGGCCATGGCGATGGCCTCGCCGGTATCGGGCGGACCCAGCACGCCGAAAAACGCCAGCCCCAGCACCGCGCCGACCGCGCCCTTGGCCGCCTGGATGGCGACAAAGCGGCGGCGCTGTGCCCGCTGGTCCGTGTGCTGAATGTTAACCGCCATTAAGTCTTTGCCGCCCGCTTTACGCCGATTGAGGCGCAGTCTCAGCCCGCACGCTTAACGAAAGCTGAAGAGCGGGGACGCCCGTTCAGTTTTCCACAAGGATTGGGATCATGCCGCGATTCGGGGCCCTCTTTTAGCGTGCGCGCGGCCCTAACCAATCCGAAATGCCCGGGGCGGCATAATCCCGCCACCGTTGGGAACAGGCCGCGGCACGGGGATCATTGGTCGGACAAGCACAAAAACTGGGCATGTGGGAAGGAGCGCCGGCGCTGCTGGCCTCGCTCGACGCATTGCGTTCGGCCATCACCATCGTCAATGCCGGCGGTCGGCTGATCTATGCCAACACGCACCTCAACTATCTTCTGCGCTCGCTGCCGCCTCACCCGTCGCTGATCGGCCGTTCCTATGAAGACCTGATCCGGCTGGAGATCGAGGGCGGCGAAATCGCGCCCGCCGCGCTGGCGGGCGGAATCAATGCCTTCATCGCCCGCCGCCTGGTGCAGCTTGAAGAACGCGCCTATGCGCCGCTGGACGTGCCCCTGGCCGACCACCGCGTCATCGAGATCAAGGCCCGCCGGAGCGAGAACGGCCACACCATCCTGCTCTGGAGCGACGTCACCGCCGCTCGCGCCCAGCTGGCCCGGCTGGAAGAAGCAGTGGCGCTGTCGGCGGAAGCCTTCGCCTTCTTCGATTCCAATGATCGCCTGATCATGGGCAATGATCTCTACGCCCACCTGATCGGCATGCCGCTGGACGAACTGATCGGCAAGCCGTTTCCGGAAATCGCCGCCACCGTGGCCTATAAGGGCCGCATCCTGCTGGACGAAACCCCGGAAGCCTGGCTGGAGCGCCGCCTCAAGGGTCACCGGGAGCCCGCCGGCGCCACCACGCTGCGCACCGATACCGGCGAATGCTATCTGGTGCGCGACCGCGGGTTGAAGGATGGCGGACGCGTCATCGTCTTCACCGACGTCACCGACAAGTTCCGCGCCGAAACCGCGCTGGCCGAACAGCAGAATGCATTGGCCGACAGCCGCGCCGAAGCGCAAAAGCAGAGCAGCTATCTGGCCGACCTGACCGCGCGGCTGGACCAGGCCAGTGCCAGGGTGGACAGCGCCAAGACCACCCTGCTGCGCACCATGGGCCATGAGCTCAAGACCCCGCTGAACGCCATTCTGGGATTTTCCGACCTGATGGCGACCCTGTCGGACAATCTGAGCCCCGAACAGATCCGCGAATATGCCGGACTGGTGCACCAGGGCGGCACCAACCTGCTCAAGATGATCAACCAGATCATGGACCTGACCAAGATCTCGGCCGGACGCTACGAACTGCGCCGCACCAGCGTGGACGCCGGCGGCATCCTGTGGATGGCGCGCGATGTCTTCGCCGCCGCCGCCGAAGCCCGCAACATCACCATCAATGCCGACCGCTGCCCCGTCGGATTGATGGTGGAAGCCGATGAAGGCGTCTTCACCGCCATGATGCACAGCCTGGTGGACAATGCCGTCACCTTCACCCGCCCCGGCGGGGTCATCACCCTGTCCGCCTGCATCTGCGAGGACGGCGTCGCGGTGACCGTGGAAGATGACGGCATCGGCGTGGTGGCCGAAGACCTGGCGCGCATCCAGGAACCGTTCGAGCATGGCGGCCGGGCCGAGGGCTCGCAGCACTCCAAGGGCGCCGGCCTGGGCCTGACCGTGGTCAAGGCCTTTGCGGAACTTCACGGCGGCCATCTGACCCTGTCCAGCCAGCTTGGCGAGGGCTTCCGCGCCACCGTCACCCTGCCCTCGGCGCCGCATTCCGCCGCCTGAAGGCCGCTTTCCCGACGTTATGATGAAGAGGCGGCGGGCTTATTCCGCGGTCTGGCTGGCTCGCGTCTTAACAGCCGTTCGAATTTTCTGAAAATTTTAATCACAACAGATTCAATCGCGCATCGATTTTGAATCGAAGCGAACGTATCGCGTCAGCTTTGCGTTTCCGGTGGGATGAGGAACGGCCAACTAGTTTCAAATTTAAAGAAACAGTTCAGAGCGGAGCAACAGGGTGCGCGCAATGCTCCTCGCGTCGCAACACCAGCAACGCCGAAGGGCATGTCATGATTTTCCGGGCTGTATTCTGGATCGGTATCGTGTCGTTGTTGACGCCGCACGAACCCGATCTCGGCCTGGGACGCCCGGGCGCCGGCACATCGCTGCTTTCCCCCGCCACCCTCCTGTCAGACGCTAGCGGTCTCTCGCGGACGGACAAGGATTGTGGTTCAGCGTGTGCCGGCGGCCTCGGCCTTCTCAGTATCGTCCATCTCAATGGCAACAGCAGCGTTACGGCGGGCCTGGCGGATGTGAAGGCCCAGATCGCGGCCGACAAGCTTGCGCGCGCCGCACAGGGCCGCGCGATCTGAAACGCCATCAGGCGGCGTTGACCACCACAGGCCTGGGAATCAGGGACGCTTCGCCGCTCACCTTGTCGCCAAAGCTGCCGGAGAAATCCTGGAAAATCGCCGAGAGCTCTTCGGCGTCGATATTGCTGACGGCGCCTTTCGGGAAGCGATAACGCCAGAAGCTGACAATGTGGGAAATCGCGCCCAGCTTCTCGCCCAGTTCCAGGAACATGTAGGGCGCACTCAGCAGGAAGTCGCGGAAGGTCTTGGGCGCCTGGTGGGTCACCAGGTCGGCAAACGAGTAATCATAGACCGCCAGCGCCCGGGTCACGTGATTGCCGCTGTCGCGCACCATCTCGATGATATTGCGCCGCGCGCTGGTGAGAAAGACCTTCTGTTCCGGGGTCAGGGCGCCGATCGGCTGGATCTTGTTGATTTCGCGCAGCACGCCCATCACGTCGGGCCAGAACGCGCCCATCGACCACTTGTAATAGAGAAAGCCGCGCCAGCTGAACACGCCTTCGCGGAAATCATCGCCCGTCAGGCCCAGGGTCAGCCGCAGCGGCTCCAGCTTTTCGTCCACGGTGTTGGACAGCATCGCCGACACCAGGCGGTTGCTCGCGCTGTCGCCGCCGCCCGCCAGCACGATCAGCTTGGACATTTCTCCGCTTACAAAGCGGTACATGCGCTCCTGGTCGCCCTCCGATATCGCGAAATAGCAGGGCGCGACATCGATCTTGTTGTTGCGCAGATGCTCGCGCAGCAGGAACGGGTCGAGCGACGGTATCGTGTTCAGCAACCGCAGCACCATCAGGTCGCGTTCCAGCGAGACGGACGAATAGTTGCCCGCCTGCCGCAGCATGTCCTCATAGCCGCGCTGCTCCACAAACAGGGAGCGGCCCCCGGCCCGCAGGTCGGACGCGTCGAACGGAATGATGACCTTGGTCGCGACCGAGCGGGGGGCGTTGAAGAGATAACTTTCGTCCGCGCGCAGGCGATGCTTGAGAAGAAATGCCTTGTTGATGACCGGCGATACGAAAAGCGGCTTGGCCGCATATTCCGCGCTGCCGGAATTGTCCGCGGCGATGCGAAACAGGTTCAGCACGCGGCTGGTGGAGGCCCGCCCGAGGGCCCCCAGGAAACGAATGGAACGGTCGCTGGACACTGTGAAATGCTCTGGCAAGGTGATGGCTAAGGCGCGTTCACCACCATTGGGGGAACATTCCTAACGATTTACTCTCCGGGACGTGAATGCCGCAGAACGGGCGGATCAAGTATTAACAAAATCGCGTTTGCGTTAACGTTTGGCGATGGACCTGCACTTCGACCGCACCCTGGACGCGCCCTATGGAGAAGCGGTGCGCCTGTCGTCCCGCATCCAGCGTCTGCTGGCGCCCAATCCCGGACCGTTCACCTTCAAGGGAACCGGCGTCTATATCGTCGGCGAAGGACAACAAGTGGCGGTGATCGATCCCGGCCCGGACCTCCCGGATCACATTGCGGCGCTGAAGCGCGCCATCGGCACCCGGACGGTCAGCCACATCCTGGTCACCCACACCCACCGCGATCATTCGCCGGCCGCCGCCGCCCTGAAACAATGGAGCGGGGCGGCGACTTTCGCGGCGGGGGCGCATGGCAGCGCCGCGGGCGAGATTGAAGAAGGCGCAGACCGGGATTTCACGCCGGACCGGGTGGTGCGCGACGGCGAGGTGTTGTCCGGCGACGGCCTCACCTTCACCTGCGTCGCCACGCCGGGCCATACCGCCAACCATATGTGCTTCGCGCTGGCGGAAGAACGCGCCCTGTTCTGCGGCGATCATGTGATGGGCTGGTCCACCAGCGTGGTGGCGCCGCCGGACGGCGACATGGCGGCCTATCTGGACAGCCTGGAGAAGCTGATCGCGCGGGGCGACAGCACGCTCTATCCCACCCATGGCTCGCCCATCACCCAGCCGCAGGCCTGGTTGCGCGAACTGCTCGCCCATCGCCGCCTGCGCGAGGCGCAGATTCTGCAAACCCTCGATAGCGGCGACGCGGTCGCCATAGCGCAACATTTGTATCCCGATATCGCCCCGGCGCTGCGCGGCGCGGCCACGGCCCAGGTGCAGGCCCATCTCGATCACCTGGCGGCGAAGGGCGTGATCACCGCCCTGCCCGGCGGCCACTACACCAAAGTCTGATTTGGGGCGCCTAGTTCCAGAACCTGTCCACGAACTGCTTGAGCTCGGCGAGGTTGAAGCCATTGTCGATGGCGCCTGCGCGGCTCTGCGCCCGCACATCGGCGCGCGCGCCGATGGGGCCCCGTGTCTTGACGCGAATGACGATGTCGGACACCTGGCCGAACCAGAAACTGGCGGCGGTGGCCTCGATGCGGCCTTCCGTCTCGCTATAGTCCACGATCTTCCAGCCCAGGGACTTGGCGATCTCGAAACAGCGCCAGAACATGGTCTTCATCGGGCTTTCGACGCGGGGCATCAGCCGCGCCATCGGCTTGGTGACGTCGGTCTGGTAGAATTCGTGCAGCAGAAAAGCGACGGTGCCTTCCTCGCCGCGATAGCGCACCTCGCGCTGGAAGTCCGGTTCGGGACTGTTCATGCCCGGCTGGCGCATCTTGGCCAGGGTGACGAACAGCGGCGGATCGTCGGGATCGGTGCTGGCATCGTGGATCGGCATCTCGGTGAAGCCGCGATAGACGGTCGAAAGCGGCGGATACAGGAAGACCAGCGAACCGACCAGCGCGATCAGCCCGATCCGCTTGGCGGTGCCGTCATTGTTGCCGATCGCCGATTTAAGCCACAGCAGCGCCATGACCAGCGCCACAAGCCCCAGGCCGGTGGCGGGCCACATCACCGCCACGCCGGTGGAATAGGGGAAAAGCCCCAGCCGCACCCCCGCCACCGCGCCCACTGCGGCAGCCGCGCCAAGGATCAGGGCGGCAAGCGCCGTCCGTGCGGCAAGAAGCTGGAAACGCATGGGTGAAATCCGCAATTCGCTGTTTAATGGCCGGCACCATAAGATAGATTCCCGTTCCCCGCGAGATGTCCGGTAAGCGAACATGCCCACCAAGCCCTTTTCCAACACCCAGGCGCGCGACATGGCGAGCCTGCTGCATCCCTTCACCAACCTGAAGATCCTGCGCGAGACCGGCCCCCTGGTGATCGAGCGCGGCCAGGGCGTGTTCGTCTATGGCACCGACGGTAAGGACTATCTGGAAGCCATGTCGGGCCTGTGGTGCACGGCGCTGGGCTGGGGCGAGAACGAACTGGCCGAAACCGCCGCCCGCCAGATGCGCGAACTGTCCTTCGGCCACATCTTCGGCGGCAAGAGCCATGAGCCGGGCATCGCCCTGGCCGAGAAGCTGAAGGAGATGGCGCCGATGCCGGTAGGCAAGGTGTTCTTCGCCAATTCCGGCTCGGAAGCCAATGACAGCCAGATCAAGTTCATGTGGTACGCCGCCAATGCGCGCGGTCAGACAGGACGCAAGAAGATCATCGCCCGCGACCGGGCCTATCATGGCGTGACGCTGGCCAGCGCCAGCCTGACCGGGCTGGACGCCTTCCACAAAAGCTTCGACCTGCCCTTCGACTTCACCCTGCGCGCCGAGTGCCCGCACTATTACAAGAATGCGCGGGACGGCGAGAGCGAGGAGCAGTATTCCGCGCGGCTGGCCGCCGACCTCGACGCCATGATCCAGCGCGAAGGTCCGGACACCATCGCCGCCATGTTCGTGGAAGCGGTGATGGGCGCGGGCGGCGCCATGGTCCCGCCACGGGGCTATTTTGAAGCCATCACCGCGGTGCTGGACAAATACGGCATCAAGCTGGTGGATGATGAAGTGATCTGCGGCTTCGGCCGCACCGGCCAGGCCTTTGGCTGCCAGACTTTCAACTATCAGCCCGATTCCATGTCGATCGCCAAGGCGCTGTCCTCCGCCTATGTCCCGATCTCAGCGGTGCTGCTGTCGCCCGAGCTGGTGGAGATCATCGAGGAGGAAGCGGTGCGCATCGGCGGGCTGTGGCACGCCTTTACCTATAGCGCCCATCCGGTCGCCGCCGCCGTGGCGCTCAAGACGTTGGAAATCTATGAACGCCGCGACACATTTGGGCATGTGAGGAAGGTCGCGCCGCTGTTCCAGAAACGCCTGGCGGCGCTTGGCGATCATCCGCTGGTGGGCGAGGCCAATGGCGTCGGCCTGATCGGCGCCATCGAAATGGTTGCCGACAAACAGACCAAGCGCAATTTCGAGGCCGCCAAGCTGGTGGGCGCGCGCTGCGGCCAGTTCTGCCAGGACGAAGGCGTGATCGTGCGGCCCCTGATCAACGACCGCATCGCGCTGTGCCCGCCGCTGGTGATCAGCGAAGCGGAGATCACCGAACTGTTCGACCGCTTCGAGCGCGGGCTGAACAAGACGCTGGGCTGGGCCAAGGCAGAAAAGCTTCTTTAGCTGGCAACCTGCATCTGCTGGCGTTCCAGCAGGGCGGAGGGGCGCGCATAGATCAGCGCCTCGCCGCTCCACACTTCCAGTTTCTTGGCACTGGGCAGCTTCATGGCATGCGCCAGGATCTTGGCGCGCTGGTCATCGTCGCAAGTCGCGGAAAATTTGTAGGTGAGGGCGCCGCCCTCATCGAGATAACAGATTTCATATGCGGGCATGAGCGCCTCCGAAAATGCTTCGAACATCTACCCCGCTTGTTCGGCAATTTGCGCGACGCAGGCGCGAAAGTCGAATGACAATCGCGTTACACCGATCACAAATTTCCTGTTGTCGCCCCGCATCGCTGTGTCATTCCTGCGACCACAATGCAGGAGCTTTATTTCGCCTGAGGCGTTAACGGGGAGCCGAATTCCCACGCCTGAAGGAGTATTCCATGCCCACCCCGTTCAAACTCGCGCCGCTTCCCTGGGATGAAGACGCGCTGGCCCCCACAATTTCCGCCAATACCATCACCTTCCACTACCACAAGCATCACCAGACCTATGTGGACACCCTCAACAAGCTGGTGGAAGGCACGCCGTTCGCCGACATGAAGCTGGAAGAGATCGTGCATAAGACCGACGGCGCGCAGGACGCGAAGGAAAAGAAGATCTTCAACAACGCCGCCCAGGTGTGGAATCACGATTTTTACTGGCGCAGCCTGACCCCGGCCAAAACCGAGACCGGCGCCAAACTGGACAGCGCCATCGCCAGCGCCTTTGGCAGCAAGGACGAACTGATCGCCAAGCTGGCGGAAGCCGGCAAGGAGCAGTTCGGCTCCGGCTGGGCCTGGCTGGTCAGCAAGGGCGGCAAGCTGTCGATCGAAAAGACCTCCAATGCCGAAGCCCCGATGGCCAAGGGCGTCAATTGCCTTCTGACCGTCGATGTGTGGGAGCACGCCTATTACCTGGATTACCAGAATGCGCGGCCCAAATATCTTGAGGCCGTGCTGGGCAAGATCATCAACTGGGACTTCGCGGCCGAGAACCTGACCAAGGAAGACCAGGCGGTGCGCGCGGCGGCGGAATAGAGCTACCGACGGCGCCCAGTTCGCCCGTTTCTGCACAGCTGACGTAAACGCAGGCCCGCCTCCCCTGCGCGCGCGTTAGTGCGCAGGCGGGGGAGGTGGTTTCAGCGTTCGAGGCGAGCGGAGCGAGCCGAGAGAAAGCTGAAACCGGAGGGGGCCAGACTTAGAAGCGCGGCTGGCCGGGAATCGGATCGCGCACCGGACCGCCATAGGGCGTGGTGCCCGGCAGCGCGCCGCCGGTATAGCCGGTGCTGCGGCAGGCGCTGTTGCCCATGCCCCAGCCGGCGCGATAGGCCTTGTTGGTGCGATAAGCGTCTTCGTCGCGCACCACATTGCTGTCGCGGCTTTTGTCGGCGCCGGGGCCCTGGGCGCTGTTGCAGCCGTCCTGATAGCCGGCGCGATAGTCGGGAGTCTTGCGCAGGGCCCGCGTCTCCTTGCTCATGAAAAGGCCGCAGGCCGATAGCGGCAGCAGCAGGAAAAGGGCGATCAAACGAATGCGCAAGATTGCTTCCATCTTGTGTTAACCAGGCCATTTTACCCCGGATTAAGAGGAAAAGGTGCAAATTCGCGCGAGAATAAACGGGGCAACTTCATGGACCGGTCGGATTTTTCCTCGCACCGCGTACTGATACTGGGCGGCAAGACCCACACGATCGGCATCCTGCGTTCGATCCTGGGCATCGCGGGCGTGACACAGATCACCCATGTCGACAGCAGCCGCCGCGCCCTCGACCTGCTCAGCATGGAGCAGTTCACCGCGGTGTTCTGCGACCAGCTCGCCGAGGGCGTGGAGGGCATGAGCTTTCCCACCGCCGCGCGCCGCCGCGAGGGCATGCTCAATCCCATGATCCCGATCTTCGCCCTGCGCGAAGCCGCCCGCCGCAAGGATGTCGAACAGGCGCGCGACACCGGCGTCACTGACGTGCTCACCACCCCGATCAGCCCCAAGACCATCATGACCAAGCTGCAGGCCGCCCTTGTCGCGCCGCGCCCCTTCATCGTGGCCAATGAATTCTTCGGTCCCGACCGCCGCGCCAAGGCACGCGCCCCCTATCAGGGCGCTGACCGCCGCACCCGCGTGGCCCGGAAGGCCAAGGTGGATTTCACGCTGATCTGATTACCCCCTCCGGTTTCAGCTTCCGCGAGGCTTTGCCTCGCTCGCTGAAACCACTCCCCCTTCATGCGCTTCGCGCAAAGGGGGGTGAGCATGGCGACCAGCCATGCGAACGACCTGCGTCGGGTGGAACCATTGAGGCGTCTTGGCGTTATTGCGCCATAGCCCCCAAAAGGATTTTCCCATGCTGAAGTCATTCGTCCGCCTGGCCTCTGCCGCCGCTCTGGCCGCTGTCTGTTTCGTGCTTCCTGCCCAGGCGGCCGACAAGGCGCAGCTTCTGCGCGACGCCAGCCGCACCGTCGATCACCTGCGCAGCGATCCGGCCTTTGGCGCTGCCCGCAACATGCTGCGCGATGCCCGCGCCGTGTACATCGTGCCCAAGCTGATCAAGGGCGGCTTCATCTTCGGCGCCGAAGGCGGCTCCGGCGTGCTGCTGCATCGCACCGCCAAGGGCTGGAGCAGCCCGCGCTTCTACGACATGGGTTCGGCCAGCTTCGGCTTCCAGATCGGCCTGGAACAGGCCGAGCTGGTCTTCATCATCAACAGCGACGCCGCCTTGCGCGGCATCGAGGCCGGAAACTTCAAGATCGGCGCCGGCGCGGGGATCACCGTCGTCACCCTGTCGAGCGGCGCGGAAGGCGCCACCACCCTGCGCGGCGGCGACATCGTGGTCTGGACCTCGGCCACCGGCGCCTATGGCGGCCTGACCCTCAACGGCACCGTCATCAAGGGCGATGACGAGATGAACGCCGTCCCCTCGACCGGCCCGCTGGCTAACGCACTGCGGCAGAATCTGGCCCGCACCTGGTAAGACCGTCTGGTAAGGCCCCAAAATAAGAGTAATGTTCGGGGCGTCCGGGTGACCGGGCGCCCCGAATTCTTTTCTCCATGAGGAAGCCACATGAAAAAGTTCCTTTTCCTTGCCGCTGCCGCCGGCCTGTTCGCCACCCCGGCGCTGGCCGACCCCGCCGCCCAGATCAGCATCGCCAAGAACCATGCCGGCATGGCCGCCAAGGCCACCGAGCTGAAAATGGTGCAGATGCATCACCATCATGCCGTGAACTGCCTGGTCGGCCCTGCGGGCGCCGGCTTTGACGCCGCCGCCGGCAATCCCTGCGGCAAGGCGGGCACCGGCGCGATCCCGGAAACCACCGACGCGGCCCAGAAGGCCAAGCTGCAGGGCGTCGCCGATACCGCCAAGGCCGGCCTGGCCTCCACCGACCTGGCCACGGCGCAGAAGGCCGCGCAGGCCACCGCCGACGCGCTGTAACCGCTTCCCTTTGAATGTGAAAAAGGCGCCCTCGCGGGCGCCTTTTTTATGTCTGCGTCCCGAACTTAATGCTCTTTCGGCTTCTCGGCGCGGTTGCCGATATAATCCATGACGGCGAACATCAGGCCCGAGCCGACGAAGGTCAGGTGCAGGATCAGCATCCAGAACATCTTGCGCTCGTCCAGCACGGAGCTGTCCTCGGACAGGGTCATGAAGGCACGCAGCAGCGAAATCGCCGAGATCGCCACGATGGAGCCGATCAGCTTCATCTTCAGGCCGGAGAAATCCAGCGTGCCCATCCAGCTCGGACGGTCCTCGGCATTCTCGGTGTTGATCTTGGACACGAAATTCTCGTAGCCGGAGAAAATCACGATCACCACCAGGTTGCCCGCCAGCGACAGGTCGATCAGCGACAGCACCGCCAGGATCACCTGTTCGGGATCGATTTCCGCCAGATTCAGCAGCTGCGGCATGACATGGATCAGTTCGGCGACGAACGCGCCCAGCAGCAGCAGCAGCGACAGCACCAGCCCGAGATAAAAGGGCGCCAGCAGCCAGCGCGACTTGAAGAGGATCGCCTCCAGCATTTTTTCGACGGCGTTGCGCTGATGCATGTACGGTCTCCGGCTGTCAAAAGCGCCAAAATTGAGGCAAATCGCCCGCTGGCGTGCGAACTTTCGCAAGGCCCACCCGCTTCCGCAAGCGTCACGACAAGGCTAGGCTTGGCGCATAACAACAAGATGATGGCCAAGGCGGGGACACGATGCTGGACCGTATTCTGGCGCTGGTGGTGGAAGTCAAACCGGGCGAGCGCCGCGCGCTGCTCTGGTCCTTCGCCTATTTCTTCCTGATCCTCAGCACCTATTACGTGCTGCGCCCGTTGCGCGACAATGCCGGCATCACCGGCGGCACCCGCGCCCTGCCCTGGCTGGTCACCGCCACCTTCTTCGTGATGCTGGTGGCCGCGCCGCTGTATGGCTGGCTGGTCGCCAGGCTGCCGCGCCGCCGCCTGATCGCGCTGGTCTATCACTTCTTCGCATCCAACATCCTGATCTTCTGGGTGCTGCTGACACTGGGCATCGGCCAGACCGTGGTGTCGCAAGTCTTCTTCGTCTGGCTGACGGTGTTCTCGATCTTCGCTGTGCCGGTGTTCTGGTCCTATCTCGCCGACCTGTATCGCAGCGACCAGGGCAAGCGGCTGTATGGCTTCATCGCCGCCGGCGGTTCGCTGGGCGCGCTGGCCGGTCCGACCGTGACACGGCTGCTGGTGGAGCCTCTGGGGCCGGTGAATTTGCTCCTGGTGCCGGTGTTGCTGATCGAGCTGGCGGTGATCTGCGCCATGCGTCTGGGGCCCGCCGCCGACGGTTTCAATCACACGCCGGAAAATCTCAAGGCCATCGGCGGCAGCGCCTTTGAAGGCTTTTCGGCGATCCTGAAGTCGCCCTATCTGGGCGGCATCGCCATGTGGGTGGTGCTGCTCTCGCTGGGCAACTCGATGCTCTACATGTCCCAGGCCGAGCTGGTCAGCGCCGCCACCCAGGATGCGGTGGAGCGCACCCGCTATTTCGCCACCGTCGAACAATGGACCGGCTTCCTGCAAATCCTGCTGCAATTGGCGGTGACCGGACGGCTGATAAAATATTTCGGCACCGGCATGGCCGCCGCCTTCCTGCCGGTGATTTTCGCGCTGGGCTATGGCGCGATGTTCCTGGCGCCGGTGCTGGCGGTGGTGATGGCCTTCCAGGTCGCCCAGCGCACCGCCAATTTCGCCATTTCCAACCCGGCGCGCGAAATCCTGTTCACCACCGCCGACCGCGAAGACAAGTACAAGGCCAAGAACGTCATTGACGGCGTAACCTTCCGCGGCGCCGACGTGCTGTGGGCCTGGGTGTTCAACTTCTTCTCCAAGACCATGATGATGGGCATTCCGGCCATCGCGGCGCTCACCATTCCCTTCATGCTGGGCTGGGCGGGCCTCAGCCTGCTGCTGGGCCGCATGCAGGAAAAACGCGCCAAGCTTCTTCAGTCGCACACCCCCTGACCCCCAAGGAGGCATTCCCATGCTTGATCTCGACCGCCGCACGCTTCTCGCCACCACAGCCGCCGCCATGGCGCTGCCCCATGCCGCCTTCGCCCAGACGCCCATCCTCAAGCGCCGCGTTCCCCAAACCGGCTTCATGCTGCCGGTGATCGGCATCGGCACCTCGCAGGTGTTCGAGTTCCAGAACGACCCCGCCAAGCTGGAAGAGCGCAAGGAAGTCATCCGCAACCTGGTGGCAGGCGGCGGCAGCCTGATCGACACCGCCGCGGGCTACGGCACCGCCGAGGCCAATGTCGGTATCGTGGCGGCCGAGACCGGCCTGCGCCCGCGCCTGTTCCTGGCGACCAAATTCTCCAGCCGCGATACCCGCGCCGAAGCCGAGGCCGAGCTGAAACAGTCCTTCGTCCGGCTCAAGACCAACACGGTCGACCTGCAACAGGCCTGGAACGTCAACGATCCCAACTTCTCCTGCGCCCAGATGAAGGAATGGAAGGCCGCCGGGCACTGCAAGCATTACGGCATCACCTCCAGCTTTGACGGCGCCTATGACGCGCTGGCCCCGGTGCTCCGCCGCGAAAAGCCGGAATTCTTCCAGATCAACTATTCGCTGGGCGACCGCGACGCCGAAAAGGTGCTGCTGCCCCTGGCGCAGGACAGCGGCAGCGCGGTGCTGACCAACCTGCCCTTCGGCCGCAACTCGATGTTCAAGCGGGTGGCGGGCAAGACCTTGCCGGACTTCGCCAAGGAGATCGACTGCACCAGCTTCGCGCAGCTGTTCCTGAAATATAACCTGTCGCATCCGGCGGTGACCGCCGTGATCCCCGGAACCGACCTGCCCAAATACATGCTGGACAATCTGAACGCCGGGCGCGGCCGCATGCCCGACGCCGCCTTCCGCCGCCGCATCGAGCAATGGTGGGAAACCGTCTGATCTGACGCCCACCAAAGGGTATTGGAGGGGTTAGAAAAAGCCGCGGCGCACCCTATATTGCCGCCATGGCCCACAATAACGGCATGGTTCCCAAGCGGGGCGGCAAGTCCCGCAAAGGCGTTAGCGACAACGCCGCCAAGTTCCAGGCGGCGGTCGATGCCATGCCGCTGGCCATGGGAACCGTGTCCCCGGACGAGGCCATCGACCCGGCCTATGCCACGGTGCCGATCAGCGAGTTCGTGCCCCACCGCCCGTCGCGTCCCGAAAAGTCGGAAGGCGGCCGCAAGTTCAAGCTGGTGTCGGATTACGTCCCGGCGGGCGACCAGCGCACCGCGATCCCGGAACTGGTGGCGGGGGTCAACGCCAATGAGCGCGACCAGGTGCTGCTGGGCGTCACCGGCTCGGGCAAGACCTTCACCATGGCCAAGATCATCGAGGCCACCCAGCGCCCCGCCCTGATCCTGGCGCCCAACAAGACTCTGGCCGCCCAGCTCTATAGCGAGTTCAAGACCTTCTTCCCGGAAAACGCGGTCGAGTATTTCGTCAGCTATTACGACTACTACCAGCCCGAAGCCTATATCCCGCGCACCGACACCTATATCGAGAAAGACTCCTCGGTGAACGAGGAGATCGACCGCATGCGCCATTCGGCGACGCGGGCGATCCTGGAGCGCGACGACGTCATCATCGTCGCCTCGGTGTCCTGCATCTACGGTATCGGCTCGGTCGAGACCTATGCCGGCACCGCCGTCGGCATCCAGCGGGGCGACAAGGTGGACCGCCAGGCGGCGATCCAGAACCTGATCGCGCTGCAGTACCGCCGCAACGACGACAATTTCGCCCGCGGCGCCTTCCGGGTGCGCGGCGACACGATCGACATCTTCCCCGCCCACCAGGAAGACCGCGCCTGGCGCGTCGAACTGTTCGGCGACACGGTGGACAGCATCACCGAGTTCGATCCGCTGACCGGGCACAAGGCGGGCGTGCTGGACGCGATCAAGATCTACGCCAACAGCCATTACGTGACGCCGCGCCCGACGCTGCAGCAGGCGATGAAGGGCATCAAGGCCGAGCTGATCGCCACGCTCGCCGATTACCGCGCCAAGGGAAAATTGCTGGAAGCCCAGCGGCTGGAACAGCGCACCACTTTCGATCTCGAGATGATCGAGGCCACCGGCTCCTGCGCGGGCATCGAGAATTATTCCCGCTGGCTGACGGGGCGCAAGCCCGGCGAGCCGCCGCCCACCCTGTTCGAATACCTGCCCGACAATGCGCTGGTCTTCGCCGACGAAAGCCATGTGTCGGTGCCGCAGATCGGCGCCATGTACAAAGGCGACTATCGCCGCAAGATCACCCTGGCCGAATACGGCTTCCGCCTGCCGTCCTGCATCGACAACCGCCCGCTGAAGTTCGAGGAATGGGACGCGATGCGGCCCCAGTCGATCTATGTCAGCGCCACGCCCGGCAACTGGGAGATGGAACGCACCGGCGGCGTCTTCACCGAACAGGTGATCCGCCCCACCGGCCTGATCGATCCCCCGGTGGAAATCCGCCCAGTGGAAAGCCAAGTCGATGACCTGATCGCCGAATGTCATCTCATTGCCAAGGCGGGCTATCGCGCGTTGGTCACCACTTTGACCAAGAAGATGGCGGAAGACCTCACCGAGTACATGCACGAACAGGGCATCCGCGTGCGCTACATGCACAGCGATGTCGAAACCCTGGAGCGGATCGAGATCATCCGCGACCTGCGGCTGGGCGCGTTCGACGTCTTGATCGGCATCAACCTGCTCAGAGAAGGTCTCGACATTCCCGAATGCGGGCTGGTCGCGATCCTGGACGCCGACAAGGAAGGCTTCCTGCGCAGCGAGACCTCGCTGGTGCAGACCATCGGCCGTGCCGCGCGCAACGTCGACGGCAAGGTGATCCTGTATGCCGACCGCATCACCGGCTCGATGGAACGCGCCATGGCGGAAACCAGCCGCCGCCGCACCAAGCAGGAAGCCTATAACAAGGAACACGGCATCACGCCCGCCAGCGTCAAGGCCAAGATTTCCGACATCATGGGCAGCATGTATGAGCGCGACCATGTCACGGTCGGGGCCGGCCAGCTGGCCGAAAACGGCCGCGAATTCGTCGGCCACAATATCAAGGCGATCATCGCCGATATCGAGAAGAAGATGCGCGCCGCCGCCGCCGACCTTGAGTTTGAAGAAGCCGCCCGGCTGCGCGACGAACTCAAGCGGCTGCAATCCACCGCCCTGGCCATCGCCGACGATCCCTTTGCGCGCCAGTCCGACGTCGCCCGCGCCAATCTCGACGCCGAGATCACCTATTCCACCGACGACAGCCCCTCCAAGCCGATCCCGTCGAAAGGCGGGCGCAAGCGGCTGCAGCGCGCCGACCGCCCCGGCCGGCCGAAAACGTTTGGTTCCCGTGCGCGGTAATACCCTTACCCACTGCGCCTCGCTCAAGCTCGGCGCGTTCGCCGCTTTCGCAGGTCCACAGGACCTGCTCATGCGCGTTCCGCGCAACGCGGCTCACCGTGCCCGATAACGACGCCGTCCATCACGACCTGGAAGATGTGGTCAACAACCTGATCACCTGCTGCGTCAACGACGCCGATGGCCGGTTGTCGGTGGACGAGCTGATGGACTCCATCGGCCAGCGCACCTTCGGCCCCCTGCTGCTGGTGCCCAGCCTGATCGCGGTGTCGCCGGTGGGGGCGATACCGGGGCTTCCGCTCTTCACCTCGATCGTGATCGTGCTGGTGGCGACGGCCATCCTTTTGCATCACGACCATGTCTGGATTCCGCGCTGGCTGGGGCGCCGCTCGGTCGATGCCGGCAAGATGGAGCGCGGCCTGACGAAGTTCCGCCCGGTGGCGCGCTTCATCGACCACCTGCTGATGCCGCGCCTGACCTGGCTGACCTGGGGGCCCTTCTTCTACCTGATCGCGGTGCTGTGCCTCTTGATCGGGCTGGTGACGCCGATCCTGGAACTGGTGCCGCTGGGCGGCATTCCGCCCAACGCAGCGGTGGTGGCCTTCTCGCTGGCGATCATCGCCAAGGACGGCTTGTGGGCGCTGATCGCCCTTGCCTTCACCATCGCATCCTTCGCCTGGCTGGTGTCGCTGGCCCTGTGATTGCGCGGTAAGCCGCTGTTTGCATGGGATAAAGCGGCGGTCATTGTTATTTAAGCCCAGAACATATATATCGTGTGCCTCGTGGTTCTTGCGTCCCTGTCAGACGAAGCACTTCTGTCTATCTGACCCGCCAACGCGCGCCGGACGAACCGAAAGACTTCCCTACCAGTTAGCCTAGTTTCCACGGCCGCTTATGCATTCGCATGGGCGGAACCGATGATTAAAAGGAAATATCATGACCATCGGCACCGTGAAGTTCTTCAATTCCACCAAGGGTTTCGGTTTCATCTCGCCGGAAGGCGGCGGCAAGGACGTGTTCGTGCACGCCTCGGCCGTTGAAGCTGCCGGCATGCGCACCCTGAACGAAGGCCAGAAAGTGAACTTCGACATCCAGCCGGATGCGCGCGGCTCCAAGGCCGCCAACCTGTCGGCGGCTGATTAAGCTGCTGAAGAATTCGGGCGGTGCGTGAAAGCGCGCCGCCCGTTTTTCTTTTCGAAAGGGAGATTTCTCCATGAATGAATCCAACGCCTCGCGCAAACGCGACGCCGCCATCCGCACCGCCAACGGCGCTTTCCAGGTCTGGGAAACCCGCACCCAGATGGTGAAGCAGGAAATGCAGGCCGCCAGCGACGCCAACGATGCCAAGACCGCGCGCCTTAAGGCGCAGCGCCTGGAAAAGGAAAAGCTGGAAGCCGAAGAGCTTGCCGCCAATCCCCCCCCGCCCAAGAAAAAAGCCGTCAAGCGCATCACCGCCGGCTAAGAATTCCTGCCTCTCCATGGGCGGGCTTGACCCGCCCATCCAGCCTCCGTGCTAGGATCGCGCCATGTCGCGAGCATTTGTAAAAGAAACCGCAGAGTCCGCCCCGCCACCCGAAAGGATGGTGGACGAAGGCCCGAACCTGGTCACGCCCGAAGGGCGAGGAGCGGCGCGCATAGCGCGCGAGCAGGTCCAGTGGACCTGCGAGAGTAACGAGCGCGCCGAGCTTGGGCGAGGCGCCGGACCGGCCTATCCGTCTTGGAGGGCCATGTAATGTCCCGTGCCTTCGTAAAAGAAACGGCCGAAAGCGCGCCGCCTCCTGAACGCATGGTCGATGAGGGCCCAAACCTCGTGACCCCGGAGGGTCTTTCCCAGATCGAAGCCCATGTCGCCCGCATCGAGGCGAGCCTGAAATCCGAAGCCAACGTCCTGCTGCGCGAAACCCTGGCGCGTGACCTGCGCTATTGGGAAGTCCGCAAAGCCACCGCCGAGGTGGTGACGCCGCCCTGCGACGGCACCGTCTCCTTCGGCTGCACCGTCACCATCGAACGCAAGGGCCGCCAGCAAACCTTCCGCATCGTCGGCGTCGACGAAGCCGACGCGTCCAAGGGCTGCATCTCGTTTCGCAGCCCAATGGCACAGGCAATTCTTGGGGCTCGTCCCAACGACATTATCGAGGCGGATGAACCGCTCGGAGAGATTTCAGTCATTAGTGCTACGTAAATCAGTGACTTTGATCTGCAATTCCACCGGTAAAGAATCGATCCTGTTCCACCCTTGGATGAAAGTGGCAAACTCACTACCATCGTGATCGCCATATTCTATTTTGCTAGAAATCAGTTCTAGAAATTGCTTAGCTGCCCCACGAATTGCACCTTCGCTCTCTGCGTAAGCAATGAGGCGTGGAATAAAATCTGCAGCCTTTGAATTCTCTCTTATCATTAGGAAGCCCAAATTATCCCCAACCTTGCATGGCCATAGGGATCGTCCCTCGCCGGGCGGAAAGGGGATGGTGATCCATTCAACATGCGCCGAATGGCGATCTACGACAGTTACGAATATTGGTGCAGAGCTAGTTTTCCGTGCTCGAAAATCCACACAGAACCATTGGCTGGAACAGTGATGAATAGCTGATGGGACAAAGTTTTTCTGAAATTTACGGAGTGACAAAGGCGACCAATGCCGACGCAAATCTTTGAAGGCAACGCTAGCGCCTTTGATTCCTAGAAGCACTGCCTCCTTTTCGGTCTCGCGGTTCGGAGGATAGCCGACCCAGCGATGTCCCTGGCCTTCGTCCCCATTGATCAGCATCTTAATCTTACGAAGCTTTTCGAGCTGCGCTAAAGACCTGTAAACAAACCTGCCGCCCTCCTGCCACTCGAGCAGTTTTGGCAAACCTTCCCAAAACGCTTCTTCAAATTCAAAATTTTCGCAAAGCCGCTGTAAATAATGAGACTCCAAAAACTTGGCGACTAAGAGGAAACTCGTAATCGTCTTCCAGATTTTTACGATTTAACCCATGCCCGCGACACAACGAAGCAATGGTCCGGGTCAGCAATTCATCGCCAAGGCCGAATTTCGCGAGTTGCGGTTCAGCTACCTCCGCCCAATGAGCCGATCTCTGATGGTGAGAGCGGCGAATATATTCTGCGATTAGCCGACGAAGGCTTACATCCGCAAGAAAGTTCGTCAGTAATTTGTCTGTGGTCGAGGAAGCGCGAAAATTGTCGATGCGCTTCAGTTCTTCGTTGACCTTGGGTGAGTTATCTATCCATGCTTTCCATGCGGCACTGCCCAAGATTTCTGCTTTTTCCTTGTCAGAAGCCACCATGCCAGCATCATGCAAATAGGCGGCTGCACAAAGCGCGTATATCTCTACACTAGAAAGCGATATGTGAGGCTCGCTAGAGCAATTGTTGCCGAAAAGTAGATGAGAGAGTTGAAGTATGATCTCATCGGAATGATCAATCGTGTGGGAGGTATAGTGAGGGAAAGTCTGCGGAATATAGCTTAGCCAACGGGCAACCTCTTTTCTAAGTTCTGCAAGCTTTGCCGCGATCGCTGAGTCTTTCTGAGAAAGGCAAATTAATAGGGCAGGCGTTCCCATCAGTCCCCCGAGTCGTTCCCGAATCTTTAGCCTATTGGATAGGCGTCAAATATGCAGCCGGCGCCGTTCACCCAACGTTCTTGTAGGCGATGTCACTATGGCCTTGAGGGAACAGCACCAAGAGGCTTATTCGGAACGAACCGTCTTCTTCCCGCTTTTCTCCGCAGGCCAAATTAGCGGAGGAATTCCATGGCAACGCAGCCCAATAGCAGCAAAGGCAAGAACCTGGTCCTGACCGCGGGTGCCGTGTTGGTCGTGGTGGTGGGGCTGTTCGTGTTCGGCGGCGGCCACAATGATGGCCAGCCGTCCTCGCCCGGCGGCCCGGGCAACCCGACCCAGCTCGACCAGGGCCGATAAATCCCACTAAAGCAGTTCGTGCACCGTGTCAGCGGGGCGGCAGAGTTTTGCGCCCTTGGCCGTCACCACGATGGGGCGGTTTATCAGGATGGGATGGGCGGCCATGGCGTCCAGCAGAACCGCGTCGCTTTTGCCTTCCAGCCCCAGCTCGGTCACCAGGTGCTTCTGTTTCCAGCGCAGCATGTCGCGCACCGACATGCCCATCCTGGACAGCAGCGCCTGGAGTTCGTCGCGGCTGAGCGGCGTCTTGAGATATTCGATCACCTCGGGCTCGATGCCCTTCTCGCGCAGAATCGCCAGCACGCTGCGCGAGGTGCCGCAGGAAGGGTTATGATAAATGGTGACCGTCATTTCTTCACGGCTTCACGCAATTCCGTCAGCTCGGTGACGTCCTCGGCGCGGTTGATGATCCACTGGACATAACCGTCCTTCCCCAGCACCGGGGTGTTGGTGATCTGCCAGTAGCGCGGCTGGTAGCCGCCGCGCGCGCCCTTCACATCATAGCGGATCACCGGCATGGCATCTGGCTCGCGCGTTTTCAGCACCTTCAGCAGCGAGGCGCGCACCAGCGACACGCCGTCGGCGCCGGAATGATCGGGATTGTCGGGAAAGGCGGCGAACAGGTTCTGGCCCACCACGTTCTTGGCGACCGACAGCGTGGCGCGGGCGTGTTCGGCATTCTGGGCGATAATGGTGAAGCCGGTGTCCAGCACCAGGCACATGCCCGGCGACAGCTTGAACACCAGTTCGTAATCGACCTTTTCGGGGGTGCGCGGCGGGCGTGTCAGCGTGGCGGTCGTCATGGACATCTCCCCTGATGACAGAACAATCCGCCACCGCTCGCCCAAGCTCGCGGCGTTCGCCGTTTAAAACGGCCTACGGCGGTCACGGCTCACTATCCGACGAAATTTCGCGGCTCGCCACACGCAGTGCGGGAAGCGGCGGCGATTGACCATTAATCAGCCGATTTTTGCGGGGCCGATCCATATCTTGTGGCCGCCCCGCCCCTTGTTCGTTGCAGTTGCGAAATCACGCTTTATGACTTCCCATTGCGTGAATCCCCCCATTGGGCGTATTGTCGCGGCTACGAGGAGTTACGACCCGTCACAGTGAAGCGCACCTAGACTAATCCTGCCGCCTTTGAGTGCGCGCCTGGACGTGTTGACTTCCTTCCCTGCGACAATCGTAGAGCTTCGTCCGTACCGGCATTCCGCCGCGCGGCTCTTACTGCAGGAAGTACTGACATGACGATCGGAACCGTGAAATTCTTCAACACCTCCAAGGGTTTTGGCTTCATCGCGCCGGAAGGCGGCGGCAAGGACGTGTTCGTGCACGCCACCGCCGTTGAAGCAGCCGGCCTGCGCTCGCTGAACGAAGGCCAGAAGGTCTCGTTCGACATCGTGCCGGACGCCCGTGGCGCCAAGGCCGCGAACCTGAAGGCCGTCTAAGTCACGGTCTGAAGTTTTGAATGAGAAAGAGCCGGTGGAGAAATCCACCGGCTCTTTTTCTTTTTCAATGGTCGCGCCGGTCGCTCGACGCTGTCGCTAACGACCCTTCGCTTCGCTCAGGTTCGCGGTCGCTCCGGGATCGCGGTTACTGCGAGGCGGCGGTGGAGTTGGACGGGCGGTTGAAGGTCAAGGTGATTTCCTTCTGGGGGCCGGTGCCGTCGGTGGTGAAATTCTGGCTGGTGGTGTCGCCGCCATTCTTCAGCGTCGCGGTGGCGGTGTAGCTGCCGGCCGCGGGGCGGAACAGCACCCAGGGGGCATCGCAATCCAGCCCGGCCACGTCCTTGCCGTTCCGCGAAAGCGAGACATGGGCGTTGGCCAGGTTGGCGCCGCCGGTGGTGGCCAGAACGATCTTCACCGGATAGGAGCCCCAGCGCGGATCGTCCTTGGCCGAGCCGACGCCGGTGCAGACGGTCTCGACGCCGTTGATGGTGGTGGGCGTGTCCTGCACGGCCAGCGCCTGGCTGGCCAGCATGGTGACGGGGAAGAAGGCCGCGGCGGCGGTCATCACGAATGCGCGCATCTCAAATCTCCATTGCCCTTCGCTGCAGACAGAAGCGTACGAAGCGGCTTTGGGTTCCCGAGGCTGCCGCGCCATGGCAGGCTGGGGCCATGATCCGCGCCGTCCTGGGGGTGACTTTCGCCCTTTTGCTCAACCAGCCTGCCGACGCCCAGCCCCGCGCCCGGGCCATCGTCCGGCTGGCCGGGCTGGACGGCAAGCCGGCGGGAACCGCCAGCTTGCGCGCCGTGAATGGCGGGGTGCTGATCGAGCTGGACCTGCACGGCCTGCCCCCCGGCCCCCATGGCATGCACCTGCATACGAGCGGCCAGTGCGACGCCAGATCGGGCTTCATGAAGGCCGGGCCGATCCTGTCGCTGCGCCCGGGGCGCCGCCACGGCTACCTGGCCCAGAAGGGCCCCCTGACCGGCGACCTGCCCAACCAGGTGGCCCATGCCGACGGGCGGCTGAAGGCGAGCCTGGTCACCAACGCCTTCACCCTGGGCAACGGCAAGCGCTCGATCTTCGACCGCGACGGCGTCTCGCTGATCGTCAAGAAGCGCGCCGACGATTACCGCACCCAGCCCATCGGCAACTCGGGCGACCGCATCGCCTGCGGCGTGGTGGTCCGCACCCAGGGCCCCGCCCCGCGTCCCCTGTTCCGCAAGCCGCCGCCGGTTATTTCGACCTCTAGGCCCGCCCAAAACGCAAAGCCGTAGCGGGCTTTGCCGGGTGGTACGCCCGGGAGGCCCATGACATGATCCGCGCCGCCATGGGCCTTGAAAAACCTCAGACACTTGCCGCGCGTGACGTGATCGACGCCGATGCCCTGCGCCACGCCCTGACCGCCCTGGCGCGCGAGACCCCCGACCCCGGCACCCTGCGCAAGGCGGGTCTGGGCCTGATCAAGCAGACCTTCCAGGACGGGCGCGACAAGGTCCGCCATGCGGTGGAAGCCGAGGGGCTGTCGGGCCTGGCCGCCGCCCGCGCGTTGTCGGCGCTGCAGGATGCCATCATCCAGGTGATCTACGACTTCGCGGTCAAGCATGTGTATTACGCGCAGAATCCGTCCAGCGCCGAGCGCATCGCCATCGTCGCCACCGGCGGCTATGGCCGCGGCGAGCTGGCGCCGGGATCGGACATCGACCTGTTGTTCGTGCGCCCCTTCAAGCAGACCGCCTGGGGCGAGAGCGTCATCGAGTTCATCCTCTACATGCTGTGGGACCTGGGGCTGAAGGTCGGCCATGCCACGCGCAGCCTGGCCGAATGCGTGCGCCTGTCCAAGCTGGACGTCACCATCCGCACGGCCATCCTGGAGTCGCGCTATCTGTGGGGCGACCGCGGGTTGTATGACGACCTGCGCAAGAAATTCTGGAACGAGGTCGCCACCGGCAATGGCCGCGATTTCGTCAATGCCAAGCTTGCCGAGCGCGACCAGCGCCACCAGCGCCAGGGCGAAAGCCGCTACCTGGTCGAGCCCAACATCAAGGAGGGCAAGGGGGGCTTGCGCGATCTGCAGACGCTCTACTGGATCGGCAAGTATCTCTATCACGTCGATGACGCCGCCGACCTGGTCGAGCATGGCGTCTTCACCAAGGACGAGTATCGCACCTTCCAGAAGGCCGAAGCCTTTCTGTGGAACGTGCGGGTGCATCTGCATTACCTGATGAACCGCGCCGAGGAGCGGCTGAGCTTCGACGTGCAGCCGTCACTGGCGACCCAGCTGGGCTATGTCGATGCGGAAAAGCCGCGCCGGGCGGTGGAAGCCTTCATGCGCGCCTACTTCCTGGTGGCCAAGGATGTCGGCGACCTGACCCGCATCTTCTGTGCCGCACTGGAAGAGCAGCATCGAAAGCCGCGCCCGTCACTGAGCCGCATGCTGCCGGGATTTTTGAAGCCGCGCAGCCCGGACGATGATTTCTATGTCGAGAATGGGCGGCTGACGGCCAATCCCGCCATCTTCCGCAAGGACCCCGCCAATATCCTGCGCATGTTCCACATTGCCGACGTCAAGGGCGTGGACATCCATCCCGATGCGCTGCGCACCGTCACCCGCAGCCTGGACCTGATCACCGATCAGGTGCGCGCCAATCCGGTGGCCAACCAGGCCTTCCTGGAAACCCTGACCTCGCGCCACGATCCCGAACGGGCGCTGCGCCTGATGAACGAGGCCGGCGTGCTGGGCCGCTTCATTCCCGAATTCGGCCATGCCGTGGGGCTGATGCAGTTCAACATGTATCACCACTATACGGTGGACGAGCATCTGATCCGCGCCGTGGGCAATGTCGCCTCCATCGAGCGCGGCGAGCACAAGGACGACAATCCGCTCGCCAGCGAAGTGATCAAGCGCATCCAGTCGCGCAATGTCCTGTACTGCGCCATCCTGCTGCACGACATCGCCAAGGGCTTGCCGGGCGACCACAGCGATGTCGGCGCGGAAATCGCGCGCAGCCTGTGCCCACGGCTCGACCTCTCCGCCGCCGACACCAATGCGGTGGCCTGGCTGGTGAAGAACCATCTGGTGATGAGCGACACCGCCCAGCGCCGCGACGTGTCCGATCCCAAGACGGTGCGCGATTTCGTCGACATGGTGCAGTCGCCCGAGATGTTGCGCCTGCTGCTGGTGCTGACCATCGCCGACATCCGCGCCGTCGGCCCGGGCGTGTGGAACGGCTGGAAGGGCCAGTTGCTGCGCGAACTCTATTACGCCGCCGAAAACATGATGACGGGCGGCGACCAGGCGCCGGGCCGCGGCGCGCGCGTCGCGTCCGCCAAGGCGGCGCTGGCGGCGCGGCTGGCGGACTTTACGCCGGCGCAGCGCGAAAAGGCGCTGTCACGCCATTACGACAATTACTGGCTGGCGTTTGAAGAGAGCGAGCTGGAACGCCACGCCCGGATGATCACCAAGGCCGATGCCGCCGGCCAGTTGCTGACGCTGGAAGCCAACAGCAACGACTTTCGCGCCGTCACCGAGATCGTTCTGTATACCCCCGACCATGCCGGGCTGTTCTCGCGTTTCGCGGGCGCCATCGCCATGGCGGGCGGCACCATCGTCGACGCCAAGGCCTTCACCACCAGCGACGGTTTCGCGCTGGACGTGTTCTCGGTGCAGGACGCCGAGGGCGAGGCCTTTGGCGACAAGGAACGGCTGGGGCGGTTGGCGACCTCGATCGAAAAGACCCTGCGCGGCGAACTGCGCCCCCGCCAGCAGCTGGCCCGCAAGATGCCCAGGACCCGCGCCAGCGCCTTTTCCATCAGGCCCAAGATTCACTTCGACAACGAGGCCTCGCGCATCGCCACCGTCATCGAGGTCGAATGCCTGGACCGGCCGGGCCTGCTCTACGATGTCACCCAGGCGATCTTCGAATCCGGGCTTTCGATCTCCACCTCCATGGTGGCGACCTATGGCGAGCGCGCCATCGACGTCTTCTATGTCCGCGACGGTTTCGGCCACAAGATCGTCCATCCCGCGCGGCTGGAGGCGGTGGAAAAGCGGCTGAAACTGGCGCTGGCGCCCGCGCCCCTTGAAGCGCCTGCCAAATCTTGAAGATTGAAGAGGGGCAAGGCATAAGCACGGCCATGAAACACGCTCCTCTTGTTCTTTCGGGCATGCAGCCCACCAACACGCTGCATCTGGGCAATTACCTGGGCGCGCTCAAGAACTGGGTGCGGATGCAGGAAGAGATGCCCTGCCTGTTCTGCGTGGTGGACATGCATGCCATCACCGCCGAGGCCGGTTACGGCAAGCCCGCCGAACTGGCCCAGTCGATCCGCGAAGTCACCGCCGCCTATATCGCCGCCGGTGTCGATCCGGCGCGCACGCCGATCTTCAACCAGGGACAGGTGCCCGAGCATGGCGAGCTGGCCTGGATCTTCAATTGCGTGGCGCGGCTGGGCTGGCTGGACCGCATGACCCAGTTCAAGGAAAAGTCGGGCAAGCACAAGGAACGCGCCAGCGTCGGGCTTTACACCTATCCGGTGCTGATGGCCGCCGACATCCTGGTCTATCGCGCCACCCATGTGCCGGTGGGCGAGGACCAGAAGCAGCATCTGGAACTGGCGCGCGACATCGCCGCCAAGTTCAACAATGACTTCGCCGCGCCCGATTTCTTCCCCCAGCCCGAGCCGGTGATCACCGGCACCGCGACGCGGGTGATGAGCTTGCGCGACGGCACCAAGAAAATGTCCAAGTCGGACGAAAGCGATGCCAGCCGCATCAACCTGACCGACGATGCCGACAGCATCGTGAGCAAGATCAAGCGCGCCAAGACCGATCCGCTGCCCCTGCCCGCCAGCAAGGACGAGCTGAAGGAGCGCCCCGAGGCGGAAAACCTGCTGAACATCTATGCTGCCCTGGCCGAGCAGGACCGCGACGCGGTGATCGCCCAGTTCGCGGGCCAGCAGTTCTCCGGCTTCAAGACCGCGCTGGCCGACCTCACGGTCAGCAAGCTGGAGCCGATCAACAAGGAGATGCGCCGGTTGCTGGGCGATCCCGGTGAGATCGACAACATCCTGCGCTCGGGCGCGCGCAAGGCCCGCGCCATCGCCACGCCCATCATGGACGAGGTGAAGAAGCGCGTCGGGTTCATCTCTTGAAGAACGCGCTCGTTACCGGCGCCGCCAAGCGGCTGGGACGGGCCATTGCCCTGGACCTGGCGCAGGCGGGCTGGAACGTGGCGATCCATTACAACGGGTCTGAGGCAGACGCCCAAAGCGCCGCCGAGACGGCGCGCCAGTCCGGTGTGAAGGCCGAGATTTTGCAGGCGGACCTTTCGCAGGAAGCTGAGACCGCCACGCTGGTCAGCCGCGCCGCGGCCGCCATCGGCCCGCTGACGGCGCTGATCAATTCGGCCTCGCTGTTCGAGAATGACGACTGGCAATCGGCCACCCGCAAAAGCTGGGATGACCATATCGAGGTCAACCTGCGTGCACCCTTGCTGCTGTCGCAGCTTTTCGCCCAGCAGCTTCCGGCCGGGCAGAGCGGCAACATCATCAACCTGATTGATCAACGCGTGTTGAAACCGACGCCGCAGTTCCTCTCCTATAGCGTCAGCAAGGCGGGGCTGTATTGGCTGACCACCACCCTGGCGCAGGGCATGGGCCCGAATATCCGGGTCAATGCGGTGGGGCCGGGACCGACCCTGAAGAATCCGCGCCAGTCCGATGCCGATTTCGATGGCCAGCGCGACGCCACCATCCTGAAGCGCGGCGCCGACCCTGCCGATATCTGCGCCGCCGTGCGCTACCTGCTGGATGCGCCGGCGGTCACGGGGCAGATGATCGCGGTGGATGGCGGCCAGCACCTGATCTGGCAGACCCCCGACGTCACGGGGCGCGAATGAGCAAGCCCCCCTATTTCGCCAGCGCCGCCGGCGGCATCCGCCATGTCTTCATCCGCAACCTGGAACTGCCGGCCCATATCGGCGTCTACCGGCAGGAGGAAGGCCGCACCCAGCCGGTGCGGATCAATGTCGACCTGGCCACCGACGACATCGCCGACGCCCAGGACATGCTGGAAAACGTCGTCGATTATCATGTGATCGAAAAGCGCATTCGCGCCATCATCTCCGAAGGCCATGTCCGGCTGGCCGAGACCCTGGCCGAGCGCATTGCGGCCGCCTGTTTCGAGGACGCCCGCGTCCGCACCGTGCGGATACGGGTGGAAAAGCTGGAAGCCCTGACATCCGCGGAATCGGTCGGAATAGAAATTGAACGCACCCGCTAATATATTGCGGACATGAGTTCCCCCGAAGCGCCCCTGAAGGGCGCCGAGCGCATCGCCGCCTATCTCAAGACCCTGCCCGACGCGCCGGGCGTCTACCGCATGATGAATGCGGCGGGCGACGTCTTGTATGTCGGCAAGGCCAAGAGCCTGAAGAAGCGCGTCAGTTCCTATGCCCTGCGCGGAGCCCATAACGAACGCATCAGCCGCATGATCGCGGAAACCACCGAGATGCTGTTCGTCACCACCGCCAGCGAGACCGACGCGCTGCTGCTGGAATCCAACCTGATCAAGCGGCTGAAGCCGCGCTATAACGTCAGCTATCGCGACGATAAGAGCTTTCCCAACATCCTGCTGCGCGAGGACCACCCCTTCCCGCAGCTTCTCAAGCATCGCGGCGCCAAGACCATCAAGGGGGTTTATTTCGGTCCCTTCGCGTCGGCGGGCGCGGTCAACCGCACCCTCAACACCCTGCAGCGCGCCTTCCTGCTGCGGTCCTGCTCGGATTCGGTGTTCGAAAGCCGCGCCCGCCCCTGCCTGCTGTTCCAGATCAAGCGCTGCAGCGCCCCTTGCGTGAACCGCATCGATCTTGGCGGCTATCACGAACTGGTCGAGGAAGCCGAAAGCTTCCTGAAGGGCAAGAGCCAGGCGGTACAGGACGAGCTGAAGGCCGAAATGACCAAGGCCTCCGACGCCATGGACTTCGAGGCGGCGGCCAAACTGCGCGACCGGCTGAAGGCGATGAGCCACATCCAGTCATCGCAAGGCGTCAATCCTTCCACCTTCGAGGAAGCCGACCTGTTCGCTGCTCATGCGGAAGGAGGTCACACTTGCATACAGGTGTTCTTCTTCCGCGCCGGACAGAATTGGGGCAACCGGCCCTACTTCCCGCGCCATGATCCCGATCTGCCGCTGGCCGAAGTGCTGGAATCCTTCATTGGACAATTCTACGACGAGCGCACCCCGCCCGGCCTGATCCTGACCAGCGAGGATTTGCCGGGCCGCGCCCTGCTGGCCGAGGCATTGGCCATACGCGCGGGCGGCAAGGTGGAGATCGCCCTGCCCCAGCGCGGCGAGAAGCGCGACATCATGGACCGCGCCCTGACCAATGCGCGCGAACAGCTGGGCCGCCGCATGGCCGAGAACAGCGCCCAGACACAGTTGCTGGAAGGTGTCGCGGATGCGTTCGGGCTGGAGACGCCGCCGCGCCGCATCGAAGTTTATGACAATTCCCACATCCAGGGCGCGCATGCGCTTGGGGCCTTCATCGTGGCGGGCCCGGAAGGTTTCGAGAAGGCGCAGTACCGCAAGTTCAACATCAAGAGCGAAGAGCTCACTCCCGGTGACGATTACGGCATGATGCGCGAAGTGCTGACCCGGCGTTTCGCCCGCATGGCGAAGGAAGAGGCAGATCCCGCCGACACCACGCGCTGGCGCCGCCCCGACCTGGTGCTGATCGATGGCGGGCCGGGACAATTGTCGGTCGCCTGCCAGGTCTTTGCCGATCTGGGGGTGGAGGATGTGGCGCTGGTGGGCATTTCCAAAGGCCCGGACCGCGATGCCGGGCGCGAGCATTTCTACATTCCCGGCAAGGAACCCTTCCGCCTCGATCCCAAAAGCCCGGTTTTGTACTATTTGCAACGGCTGCGCGACGAAGCGCACCGTTTCGTGATCGGCGGGCATCGCAAGAAGCGCAGCGCCGCCATCGGCGCCAACCCGCTGGACGAGATCGCCGGTGTGGGCGCGAACCGCAAGCGGGCCCTGCTGCAGCATTTCGGCTCGGCCCGGGCGGTGGCGGGGGCCAGCCTGACCGACCTGGCCTCGGTGGGCGGCGTCAGCGAGACCCTGGCCAGGAAAATCTTCGATTTCTTTCACCCGGGCGGATGATTTGTGCCGGGCGGCCTTTTAGAGTGACTTCATGTTCGCCCTGCCCAATGCCCTGACCATCCTGCGCATCGCGCTGGTACCGCTGTTCGTCATCGCCTTCGTGATGCCCGGCGATGCGGCGCGGCTGGTGGCCTTCGGCATTTTCGTGATCGCGGGCGTCAGCGACTGGCTGGACGGGTTCGCCGCCCGCAAGCTCAAGGCAGGCTCGGATTTCGGCCGCATGCTGGACCCCATCGCCGACAAGGTGCTGGTGGCGGTGGCGCTGATGATGCTGGTGGCCGAGGGCCTGTTCACCCAGATCAAGCCCAACGGCATGCTGAGCCTGCTCAAGCTGGTGCCGGCCCTGATCATCCTGTCGCGCGAGATACTGGTGTCGGGGCTGCGCGAATTTCTTTCCGGCCTGCGCGTCAGCGTGCCGGTGACGGCGGTGGCCAAGTTCAAGACCGCGGTGCAGATGGTGGCGATCGGCGCGATGATCCTGACGCCCCTGGCTGATGTCTATCTGCCGGGCGTGCCGTCGCTCACCTATGCGCTGATCGCCTATATCCTGCTGTGGGTCGCGGCGGGCCTGACGGTCTATACCGGCGTGGTCTATTTCCGCAGCGGCATGGCGCATCTGCGCCCCGGCCCGACCCCGCCGAAGTAGCAGGAGCAGCGGCGAACGCGAGCGCTAGCGAGCGCCTCGTCCGTGCGACCATCAAAAAAGAGCAGCGGCGAACGCGAGCGCTAGCGAGCGCCTCGTCCGTGCGACCAATAATTAAGCGGAAACTTTCGCCAGACCGCGCACTTCATCGGAATAGGCGTTCATCAGGCTTTCGGTCAGGGCGCCGGGCTTGAAGGTGTAAGGCCCGATCTCCGACACCGGCGTGACTTCCGCGGCCGAACCGGTGAGGAAACATTCGGTAAAGCCGCTCATCTCCTCGGGCTGGATGTGGCGCTCGATCACCTTGACCTTGCGCGCCTTGGCGATGGCGATCACCGACTGGCGGGTCAGGCCATTGAGGAAACAGTCCGGCATCGGCGTGTGCAGCTCGCCATCCTTCACAAAGAAGACATTGGCGCCGGTGGCTTCGGCGACATAGCCGCGATAATCGAACATCATCGCATCGGCATAGCCCTTGGCCTCCGCCTCATGCTTGGAGATGGTGCAGATCATGTAGAGGCCCGCGGCCTTGGCATGGACCGGTTCGGTTTCCGCCGAAGGGCGCTTCCAGCGCGAAATATCCAGGCGAATGCCCTTGAGCTTTTCCGCCGGGCTGAAATAGGACGGCCAGGGCCAGCAGGCGATGGCGACATGGATGGTGGTGTTCTGCGCCGACACCGCCATCATCTCGCTGCCGCGGAAGGCCACCGGGCGCAGGTAACCGTCGGTAATGCCTTGCGCGGCGGCGACATCGATGCAGGCCTGGTTGATCTGGTCCTGGGTGAAGGGAATGGTCATGCCCAGCGTCTCGGCCGAGAAGAACAGCCGCGCGGTATGCTCCTTCAGCTTGTAGATCGTGCCGTTATAGATGCGCTGGCCCTCGAACACGCAGGAGCCGTAATGCAGACCATGGGTCAGCACATGGGTCTTGGCGTCCTTCCAGGGCACCAGCTTGCCGTCATACCAAAGGGCACCGTCGCGCTGGTCGAAAGGGATCACGTCTGCCATCGGTTCCGTTCCTGAAAAGCCCGTTTTTGCCGGGCTTGCCCCCCATCCGGCGAGGGCCTAGTTTTTCTGCATGTATTGCAGCATGGCCGACGCGAAAATCGCAAGGGTGCCCAGAGGCATGGCTGCCATGAGTTTGCCCCTATGAACGCCCCCGCCGGCGACGAACCGCACCTGCTGGTGGTGGATGATGACGAGCGGCTGCGCGCGCTGCTGCAGCGCTATCTGTCGTCGAACGGCTACCGGGTGACCGCCGCGCCGGGCGCCGCCGACGCCCGCGCCCTGATGAAAAGCATGGAATTCGACCTGCTGATCCTGGACGTGATGATGCCCGGCGAATCCGGCCTGGACCTGACCAAAAGCATACGCACCGAGTCCGCCGTGCCCATCCTGATGCTGACGGCGCGGGGCGATCCGGCGGACCGCATCGCCGGACTGGAACTCGGCGCCGACGACTATCTGCCCAAGCCGTTCGAGCCCCGCGAGCTGCTGCTCAGGGTCAATTCGCTGCTGCGCCGCGCCGCACCGCCGGAAAGCCCACCCGCCGGCCCGGTCCGGATGGGTTCGGCGCTGTTCGATCCAGCGACCTCACGCCTGACGCGCAGCGGCAAGCCGGTGAAACTGACCGGGGCGGAAGCGGCGCTGCTGCAGCTCTTCGCGGTGAATGCGGGACGGCCCTTCAGCCGCGCGGAATTGTGCAAGCGGCTGAACGTGGCGCTGGAACGCTCCATCGACGTGCAGGTGACGCGCCTGCGCCGCAAGATCGAGGAAGATCCCAAGCTGCCGCTCTATCTGCAGACGGTGCGCGGGGTTGGCTATATGCTGGTTCCAGATCGTGGCTGACGCCGCCACCTATTCCGTCAAGCGACTTCTGCCGCGCGGACTGTTCGGCCGCGCGCTGATCATCATCATCGCCCCCATCGTGCTGTTGCAGGCGATCATCGCCTATGTGTTTTTCGAGCGCGACCTGGAAAGCACCACCCGCCGCCTGGCGCGTGACGTGGCGGCGGACATCAATCTGCTGGTGGCACTGGAAGACAATTATCATGGCGATGAACGCATCAAGCTGCGCCTGCTGTCGGAACGGCAGCTTCAATACGGCATCAAATTCCTGCCCGGCGTGAAAGTCGCGCCGCCCAGCGAGCCGGCGGTCAGCACCATCGATGTGGCGCTGGACGACTTCCTGGCCGAGCGCGTCAGCGAAGGGCGGCATTTCTTCACCAAGCGCATGGGCAATGATTTCGAAATCCGCGCCGAAGTGCATGACGGCACCCTGGCGGTGCTGGTGCCGCGTGACCGCATCACGGTTTCCAAACCGGACCTGTTCATCCTCTACATGGTGGGCTCGTCGCTGCTGCTGATGGGCGTGGCAGTCGTCTTCCTGCGCAACCAGGTGCGCCCCATCGAACGGCTGGCGCGCGCCGCCGAAAGCTTCGGCAAGGGCCGGGCCGTTCCGGATTTCAAGCCCTATGGCGCCGCCGAAGTGCGCCGCGCCGCCCAGGCCTTCATCACCATGCGCGAGCGCATCGAGCGCCATGTCACCCAGCGCACCGAAATGCTGGCGGGCGTCAGCCATGACATCAAGACGCCGCTGACCCGGCTGAAGCTGGCGCTGGCCATGATGCCGGCGGATGCGGATGTTAGGTCCATGCAAGGCGACATCGCCGAGATGGAGCATATGCTGGACGAATATCTCGCCTTCGCGCGCGGCGAAGGCGGCGAGGAAGCCGAAGTCACCGATCTGGGGGCGCTGGTCTGCGATGCCGCCGACGCCGCCGCCAAGGCCCGCCAGCGCGGCGTCACGCTGAGCGTGCCGGACAATATCCGGGTCAGCGTCAAGCGGGTGGGGCTGCGCCGCTGCCTGATCAACCTGATCGACAATGCCCTCAAGCATGGCAGCCAGGTCGCGGTCGGCCTCAAGCAGGACGGGCGGCTGGTGGAAATCAGCGTCGAGGACAACGGGCCGGGCATTCCCGAGACCCGGCGCGAGGAAGCCTTCCGCCCCTTTCATCGTCTGGATGAAGGGCGCAACCTGCAAAGCGGCGGCTCTGGCCTGGGCCTGGCGATCGCCCGCGACGTGGCGCGCGCCCATGGCGGCGATGTCGTGCTGGAAAACAGTACGCTGGGCGGATTGAAGGCGACGATCCGGCTGCCGGTTTAGCCTTTTCACCATGGCCGGGTTCAACCCGGCCATCCATGTCGAAAACAAGTTGGATGGGCGGGTCGAGCCCGCCCATGGTGAGGAAATTTTTAGCGCAGCTCTTGCGCGCGTTTGCGCGCGGCTTTCACGGCGCGCTTCATCAGCGCGGTCAGACCATCGCCCGCCATCAGCACCGACAATGCCGCCGCGGTGGTGCCGCCCGGACTTGTGACGGCTTCACGCAAGGCGCTGGCGGGCGATTTGTCCGCCGCCAGCAGGGCACCTGCCCCGGCCACGGTGGCGCGGGCGAATTTTTCGGCCTGAATTTTGGAAAGGCCTTCCGCCACGCCCGCTGCGGTCAGGGCTTCCACCATCAGGAACAGATAGGCCGGACCCGAACCCGACACCGCCGTGACGCTGTCGATCAGCGTTTCCTTGTTGACCCATTCAGTGGCGCCCAGCGCCGACAGCAGCGCGGTAGCGCTCTTCTTGTCGGCCGCCGTCACGCCCCTGGCGGCATAAAGCCCGGTGATGCCCGCGCCGATGGCGCCCGGCGTATTGGGCATGGCGCGGATGATGCGCGCCCTGGCGCCCCATGCCTTGGACAGCGCCGCCACCGAGGTGCCGGCGGCAATGGAAATCATCAGCGCGCCGTTCTGTGCAAAACCCGCCAGCGCACCGGCCTCGCCTTTCAGCACCTGCGGCTTGATCGCCACCACGCAGACGGAAGGCTTGCCCCTGGCGGCGGATGGCGCGGCAACCAGCGCGAACTGCTTTTTCTTCGCCAGCGCGCGCAATTGTGCCGACGGCTTGGGTTCGACCACGGTAATGGATTTGACGCCCTTGGCCAGCCAGCCCTTGAGCAGGGCCGAGCCCATGCGGCCCGCGCCGACAAGAAGTACACTCACGCCTGGCCGGCGCACTCCAGCACCGCCGAGGCAATGGCATCTTCCGCCGTCTTGCCGCCCCACAGCACGAACTGGAAGGCGGGGTAGTAATGTTCGCAGGCTTCCAGCGCCAGGTTGAGCAGCGCCTCGCACTGGGACGCGCTGGCTTCCGCATCCGGGAAGATCATGGCGTGGCGGAAGATGATGGTGCCGTCCTGCGGCCACAGGTCGAAATGGCCGATCCACAGCTTGGCGTTCACATGCATCAGCAGATCGGCGACATTCTGGCGCCGCACCCCTTCGCTGATGCGCATGTCGAAGGCGCTGGACAGATGCAGCGACTGGAGGTCCTCCCGCCAGGAGAAATTGAAATGGTGGTCGCTCCACTTGCCCGCGACCGACAGGTTCAGCTCGTCCCGGCCGGCCCGTTCAAAGGCCCAGCCATTGGCCTCGACCGCCCGCTCCAGCAGGTCCAGCGGGTGGAGGGTGCCCACCGGCTCGTCATCGAGGTGCATGATACTCATGGGGCGCGCTCCAGCCACTAAACGAAGCAGTTGCGATCCAAACTGGCACAAGATTTAGAGAAAACAAGAGTCCGCGAGTCCCCATCCACGCCGCGGAAAAAGATTCCACAGCTTTGAATCGGCTCACAGATTCGCGGAAAAGGAGTCGGGGATGACTCCCGGTCGCCCCTAAGTGGTTGATTTGGATTCCAAAGCCGCGATACGGGCGGCCAGCGCCTCATTCTCGGCCCGGGCCTTGGCGGCCATCGCCTTCACCGCCTCGAATTCCTCGCGGGGAACAAAATCCATGTCCGCCACCAGCCGTTCCAGCCGCTGGCGCATGAAGGTGTCGATCTCGGTGCGCACGCTCTGGGCCATACCTGCGGCATCGGTAAAGGCCTTTGCCACGCCGTCCAGGAAGGGATTGTCTGTCTGCGCCATGGAAGGCCTTTTTGATTGGTCGCGCCGGGCGGGCCCTCCCTACGCTCGGGTCGCCGGTCGCTCCTGTTACCAGCGTCTATATGACTTCCAGCTTCACTTGACACAAGCGGCGAAGCATCGCGTTTTACCGCCATGATCGAAGCCGTCCTCCCCTTCCCCAATATCGACCCCGTGGCCCTGCAACTGGGGCCGCTGGCGATCCGCTGGTACGCCCTGGCCTATATCGCGGGCATCCTGCTGGGCTGGTGGGGGATCGTGCGGCTGCTGCGCCAGAAGGCCTTCTGGGGCCCGCCGCCCTTCAACGGCCGCCCCGCCGCCACCGAGGACCAGATCAGCGACCTGGCGGTCTGGATCATCTTTGGCGTCATCCTGGGCGGACGGCTGGGCTGGGTGCTGATCTACGGCACTGTCCTGTGCAGCGTGACGCCCAACTATGCCGCCTTCTGCGACGGCCTGCCGATGGGGTTCGTCACCGACCCGGTGCGCATTATCGCCGCCTGGGAAGGCGGCATGTCCTTCCATGGCGGGTTGCTGGGAGCGCTGATCGCCCTGTGGATGTTCAGCCGCCGCAACAAGCTGAACATGCTCTCGATCGCCGACCTGACCTGCGCCTTCGCGCCCATCACCATCTTCATCGTGCGCATCGCCAATTTCATCAATGACGAATTGTGGGGCCGGGTCACCGACGTGCCCTGGGCGATGGTGTTCCCGCGCGGCGGGCCGCTGCCGCGCCATCCCAGCCAGCTTTACGAAGCGGCGCTGGAAGGCTTGCTGCTGCTGGCGATCCTGCAGGTGGCACTGCGCGTGTTCCATGCCCATCGCAGGCCCGGCCTGATCTCGGCCCTGTTCCTGGCCGGTTACGGCACCTTCCGCTTCATCTGCGAATTCTTCCGCGAGCCCGACACCCAGTTCATCGGTCCGGTCAGCATGGGCATGGCCCTGTCGATTCCGATCTGGCTGGGCGCAGCGGCGCTGTTCTGGATCGTGTCGAAAAGGCCCCGCGCCGCATGAGTCTCCAGGCACGCATCGCCGCCCTGATCGAGGCGCAGGGCCCGATGTCGGTGGCGCAGTTCATGACCATCGCGCTGCTCGATCCCAAGGACGGCTATTACGCCACCCGCGATCCGTTCGGCGCCGGTGGTGACTTCATCACCGCACCCGAAGTCAGCCAGATGTTCGGCGAGATGCTGGGCCTGTGGATGCTGCAGGCCTGGGCCGACCAGGGCTGCCCGAAGAATCCCCGGCTGGTGGAGCTGGGGCCGGGACGCGGCACCCTGATGGCGGACGCGCTGCGCGCCGCCTCGGTGGAGCCGGACTTCACCAATGACCTCGAGGTGGTGCTGGTCGAAGCCAGCCCGGTGCTGCAGGCGATGCAGGCGGAAAAACTGCGCAACTGCGGCGCGGATGTCTCGTGGCAGACGCAGTTCGATGACAGCCTGTCGGACCGCCCGCTGTTCCTGATCGCCAATGAGTTCTTCGACGCCCTGCCGGTGCGCCAGTATGTGCGCAGCGAACGCGGCTGGCATGAGCGCATGGTGACGGCGCTGGACGGCAGGCTGAACTTCGCGCTGGCGCCAGTGCCGGTGCCGCTGCCGGTCATTCCCGCCAGTCGGGAAGGCGCGCCCCAGGGCGGCGTCTATGAAACCTCGCCCGCCGGGCTGGCGCTGGCGGAGAACATCGCCGGCATCATCGCCCAGCGCGGCGGCGCGGCATTGATCGTGGATTACGGCTATGACGCCATCACCGGTTTTGCGGAGACCTTGCAGGCGGTGGGCGGTCATCGCTTCGTCGATGCGCTGGAGACCCCCGGCGAGGACGATCTGTCCGCCCATGTCGATTTCATGGCGCTGGCCCAGGCCGGCAAGCGCGGCGGCGCGGCCGTGTTCGGTCCGGTGACGCAAGGCGCGCTGCTGGCGAGCATCGGCATCACCGAACGGGCCGAACAATTGATGAAGGCTCACCCCGAAAGCGCCGCCGACCTGCTGGCCGCCACCGAACGGCTGATCGGGGCGCAGCAGATGGGCACGCTGTTCAAGGCCCTGGCCTTTGCGCCGCCCAGCGTCGCCGGGTTTGCAGGCTTCGGGACATGAAGCGCCTCCAGGCCGCCAACCTGACCACGCCCGGCGTGGCGCATGGCTTTTTCGGACTGGAAGGCGGCGTTTCCACCGGGCTTTACGCCGCGCTGAATTGCGGCCCGGGCTCGAAGGACGCCCCTGAGGCGGTGACGGAAAATCGCCGCCGGGTCGCCGGCGCACTGGGGGCCGCCGAACTGGTCAGCCTGTCCCAGGTTCACAGCCCTATCGTCCACACCCTGGACAGCGCCCCACCGCAAAAACTTGAAGGCGATGCCATGGTGACCGCCATACCGGGACTGGCGCTGGGCATCCTCACCGCCGACTGCGCCCCGGTGCTGCTGGCCGATGCGCAAGGCCGCGTGATCGGCGCCGCCCATGCCGGCTGGAAAGGCGCGCTGGGCGGCGTGCTGGAAGCCACGCTGGACGCCATGGAGAAACTGGGCGCCGACCGCAGCCGGATCGCCGCCGCCGTCGGGCCCTGCATCAGCCAAGCGAACTACGAAGTGGGCTGGGACTTCCGCGACCGCTTCCTGGAACAGGGTTTGCGCAACCGCAAGTTCTTCACCCCGTCCGGCAAGGAAGGCCATTACCGCTTCGACCTGGAAGACTATGCCGCCGCCCGGCTGACCGCGGCGGGAATCGCCTCCGTGGAGAAAATGGGCGTTTGCACCTATCCGCCCGAAAACGGCTTTTTCAGCTTCCGCCGCACCACCCATGCCGGGGAGCCCGATTACGGGCGGCAGGTCTCGGCCATTCTGCTCAAGCCCTGAAAAGCGACATATAAACAACACGCGACAGGCCACGCGACACCGGGCCGGTTGCGACTCCCCGGGCCAGCCGCTACAAGCCGGTCATCAAAATTTCATGGGGCCAGGGCGCGGAATGACGGATCTGAACGGATCGCGGGGCATGCGTCTTATTGCCGGAAATTCCAACCGCCCGCTGGTCGATGCGATCAGCGCCTATCTGGGCCTGACGCCGGTCAAGGCCGATGTCCGCCGCTTCTCCGACGACGAAGTCTTTGTCGAGGTGCAGGAAAATGTCCGCGGCGAGGACATGTTCGTGATGCAGTCCACCAGCGCGCCGGCCAACGACAATCTGATGGAATTGCTGATCATGATCGACGCGCTGCGCCGCGCCAGCGCGCGCCGCATCACCGCCGTGATCCCCTATTTCGGCTATGCCCGCCAGGACCGCAAAGTCGGCCCGCGCACCCCCATTTCGGCCAAGCTGGTGGCCAACATGATCACCGAGGCCGGCGCCAACCGCGTTCTGACGGTTGATCTGCATGCCGGGCAGATCCAGGGCTTTTTCGACATTCCCACCGACAATCTCTTCGCCCAGCCGGTGATGGTGAAGGACATTCTCGAGAACCTGGCGGTCAAGGAACCGATGGTGGTGTCGCCGGACGTCGGCGGCGTGGTGCGCGCCCGTTCGCTGGCCCGCCGCCTCAACACCGACCTGGCCATCGTCGACAAGCGCCGCGAGCGCGCCGGCCAGTCGGAGGTGATGAACATCATCGGCGATGTCGAAGGACGGCCCTGCATCCTGATCGACGATATCGTCGATTCCGGGGGCACGCTGTGCAACGCCGCCGAAGCGCTGCTGAACAATGGCGCCACCGAAGTCTATGCCTACACCACCCATGGCGTGTTTTCGGGTAAAGCGGTGGAGCGGATCAAGGCGTCCAAGCTCAAATCCATGGTGGTGACGGATTCGATCCCGGCGACCGACGCGGTGAAGGCCTGCGCGAACATCCGCACCATCTCCATCGCCCCGCTGCTGGGCGAAGCGATGCGCCGCATCAACAACGAAGCGAGCGTCTCAAGCCTGTTCGACTGACGCCGGTCCTTCAGACCAGCAGCATGATCGCGAGGGCTTCGATTACCAGCACCAGGGTCCAGTGCGCGCCGTCGATCGCGGTGGCGACCCAGCCCTTTCCCTGGAACTGGTTGTTGACCAGGGTGGCGGTGAACAGGAAACCAACGCCCAGAATCAGCCCGGTAATAGCGGCTTCGCCCAGGGTCATCACCCCGAGGCCCGCCATCACCTGGTACAGAACCGCCGCCATCACCAGCGCGCCCAACAGCGCCACCACCATCGGCGTCAGCGGCATTTTGCGGTCCTTGCAGTCTTCCGGGTTCATGCCATGGGCGCGCTGCCAGGGCTTGCCCAGGCTCATGTACCAGACGGCCCCGAACAGCCATCCGGCCAGCCCGGCCGCGGCGATGGCAATGAGTGCGCTCTGCATGGTTCCGTCCCCCCGTTTCGGGCAGGCTATCACGCCCCAAAACTGCGCCAAGCGGCCCGGTTGCAGGCCGCCAGCCTTTTCGCTAAAAGCCCCCTTCTCCGGAAGGCCTAGAGCTGCAGCCGGGCACTGAAGGATCAGGAAAATGGCGCAAGTTCAAGAACTTAAGGTGGAATCGCGTGACGGTACGGGCAAGGGCCCGGCCTACCAGGCGCGCCTCAAGGGCCTGATCCCGGCCGTCATTTATGGCGGCACGGCCACCCCTGAGAACATCACGGTCGACAGCCGCACCCTGGAGCGCCATGTCGAGGCCGGCCATTTCCTGACCACCCTCTTCATGCTGGACATCGCCGGCAAGAAGACCCGCGTGATCCCGCGCGACGTGCAGCTCGACCCGGTCAGCGACCGCCCCGTGCATGTGGACTTCATGCGCCTGGCCGAAGGCTCCACCGTCAAGCTCGACATCCCGGTGCATTTCCATGGCCAGGACGTCTCCCCGGGCCTGAAGAAGGGCGGCGTGCTGAACATCGTGCGCCACACCATGCCGCTGTCCTGCCCGGCCGACACCATCCCCAACACCATCGAAGTCGATGTCTCCAAGCTGGACATCAACGAGTCGATCCACATCAACGACCTCAACCTGCCCAAGGGCGTGAAGCCGCTGCTGCGTGGCCGTGACTTCACCATCTGCTCCATCGTCGCGCCGACCAGCGTGATCGAAGAGCAGCGCGCTGCTGCTGCCGCCGCTTCCGCGCCCGCCGCCGAAGCCGCCCCTGCCGAAGGTGCTGCTCCCGCTGCCGGCGCCGCGCCTGCTGCTGCTGGCGCCAAGCCCGCTGCCGGCGCCAAGCCGGCCGCTGCCCCGGCCAAGAAGTAATCGCATCCGCGAAGGAGAGGCGTTTCCGCCATGGATACGCCTCTTCTCATCGCCGGCCTGGGAAACCCTGGATCGCAATATGCGAGGAACCGGCACAATGCCGGCTTCATCGTCGCGGACGAGTTGCACGCCCATTACAAGTTCGGCCCCTGGAAGGCGAAGTTCGACGGCCTGTTGTCGGAAGGCTCGCTGGCGGGCCGCAAGACCTACCTGCTCAAGCCCCAGACCTTCATGAACCTCAGCGGCGACAGCGTCGGCCCTGCCCTGCGCTTCTTCAAGCTGCCGCTGGAAGCCTTGGTGGTGATCCATGACGAAATTGATCTGGCCGCCGGCAAGCTGAAGGTGAAAACCGGCGGCGGCGATGCCGGGCAGAACGGGCTGCGCTCGATCACCGCCACGCTGGGGCCGGACTATCGCCGGGTCCGGCTGGGCATCGGTCATCCCGGCGACAAGGACCGGGTCAGCGGCCATGTGCTGCAGAATTTCAGCGGCGACGAGATCGCCTGGCTGAAGCCGCTGGTGGGCGCGATGGTAGAATGCGCCCCGCTGCTGGCCAAGGACGACGACAAGGGTTTCATGAGCAAGGTGGCGCTGCTGCTGCAGCCCCCCAAAACCGACAAGCAAGAACCGAAGAAGAAAGACACAGAGTAATGGGTTTCAAATGCGGCATCGTCGGCCTGCCCAATGTCGGCAAGTCGACTCTTTTCAACGCCCTGACGCAGACCGCTGCGGCGCAGGCGGCCAACTATCCCTTCTGCACCATCGAGCCCAATGTCGGCGACGTGGCGGTGCCCGATCCGCGCCTGGAAACCCTGGCCCAGATCGCCGGCTCGCAGGAGATCATTCCCACCCGCATCACCTTCGTGGACATCGCCGGACTGGTGCGCGGCGCCTCCAAGGGTGAAGGGCTGGGCAACCAGTTCCTGGCCAATATCCGCGAAGTCGATGCGGTGGCCCATGTGCTGCGCTGTTTTGAAGACGACGACATCACCCATGTCGAGGGCAAGATCGATCCGGTGTCGGACGCCGAGACGGTGGAAACCGAGCTGATGCTGGCGGACCTTGAGAGTCTCGAAAAGCGCATCAAGCCGCTGGAGAAGAAAGCCAATAGCGGCGAGAAGGAAGCCAAGGAACAGCTCGCCTTGATGATGAAGGCCGTCACCCTGCTGCGCGAAGGCAAGCCCGCGCGCCGCGCTGACCTGGCGCCGGAAGAACGCGCGCCCTATTCCCAGCTGGGCCTGATGACCGCCAAGCCGGTTCTGTATGTCTGCAATGTCGAGGAAGCATCGGCCGCCACCGGCAACGCCATTTCCGCCAAGGTTGAAGCCATGGCCAAGGCCGAAGGCGCGCGCAGCGTGGTGATCAGCGCCAAGATCGAGGAAGAGATCGCGCAGATGAAGCTGGAAGACCGCGCCGACTTCCTGGAATCCCTGGGGCTGGAAGAACCGGGCCTCAACCGGCTGATCCGCACCGGCTACGAACTCCTGGGCCTGCTGACCTTCTTCACCGTCGGCCCGAAGGAAGCCCGCGCCTGGACCGTGACCAAGGGCTCCAAGGGCCCGCAGGCCGCCGGCGTGATCCATACCGATTTCGAGCAGGGCTATATCCGCGCCGAAACCATCGCCTTTGCCGACTATGTCGCCGGCAAGGGCGAAGCTGGCGCGCGCGAAGCCGGCAAGTTCCGGCTGGAAGGCAAGGAGTATGTCGTCGCCGATGGCGACGTGATGCACTTCCGGTTCAACAACTAACACTCACCATGGGCGGCCTTGAGCCGCCCATCCAGCGCGCAAAGCGCAAATCTCGAGATCGCTGGGCGCGTCAATCTGGATGGCCGGGTCAAGCCCGGCCATGGAGAGACAATTACCGCATGCTCGCTTCGATATTGCCGCCATCGACGGTGACCACGGCGGCTGTCGTCTTGCTGGCGGTGGCGAGATAGACGAAGGCGTCCGCCACATCTTCCGCCGTGACTTCGCGCTTCAGAAGATTGCCGCTCATATAGTCGGTCTCCGACACGCCGCGCGCCTTGGAGCGGGCAGCCACCATCTCATCGGTCAGAAGGCCTGAGCGGATGCGGTCGGCATTGACCGCGTTGGCGCGGATGCCGTCCTTGCCATGGTCCAGCGCATACTGCTTGACCAGGAACAGGGTCGCCGCTTTCGGCAATCCATAGGGTCCGAAATCCTTGCCCGGATTGACCGCCTGTTTCGAGGTGTTGAACAGCAAGCAGCCATAGGTGCCCTGGGCCAGCATGATGCGCGTGGCGTGCTGCGCCACCGCCTGATGGGCCCAGAAATTGAGTTCAAAGCTCTGGCGCAGGGTCTCATCGTCAACCTTGCCGATGGTGCCCTGCCAGGCCGCGCCCGCGTTCGACACCACGATGTCGACGCCGCCGAAGGTGGACACCACCTTGTCGAAGGCCGCGCGCACACTCATGGGATCGGTGACGTCGCATTCCACCGCCAGCGCCTTGCCGCCGATCTTCTTGGCCGCCGCCTTGGCGGCTTCCAGGTCGCGGTCGAGAATGGCGACTTCCGCGCCTTCCTTGGCCATGGCTTTCGCGGTAGCCGCACCGATGCCAGACGCACCGCCGGTGATCACCGCCACCTGGCGGGCCAGCGACTTTTCATTCGACTTGCCCAGCTTGGCCTGTTCCAGCGACCAGTATTCCACTTCGAACATGTCGAATTCGCTGATGCTGCGATATTCGCCCATGGCTTCGGCGTCAGTGATGACGGCGACCGCATTTTCGGCGATGTCGGCGGCGATGGCGGCATCCTTGGCGCTGGCGCCGATGCCGAACATGCCCACGCCCGGCACCAGGATGACGCGCGGCAGCGGATCGAGCTCGGTCTTCTTCACCGGGCTTTTGGCGTTGTTGACCTCGAAATACTTGTGATAGCGCGCCACAAAAGCGTCGACCGCCGCATGGACCTCCTTGGCCCATTCTTCCAGCTTGCCGGCTTCCGGCGCCGGCACGATCACCGGCCAGTTCTTGGTGCGGATGGTATGGTCGGGCGTCACCACGCCGACCTGGCTGTAGCGCGAAAGCTCCGCGCCGTTCACATAGGCCAGGATCTGCGGGTTGGTGCGGAAATCCAAAATCTGGCGCTTGGCGGTGCCCGACAGCGGGTTCTTCTCGATCGCCACCGCGCCACGCAAAATCGGCGCGATTTCCGGCAGGGTCGCAAGATTGGACGGCAGCTTGGCGGCCACCGCGGTCTTGCGCTGCAGCTTCAGGCGCTCTTCCGCCATGGTGACGAATTCGATCATGCGCGAATAGGCCTGCTCGGCGGTGTCGCCCATGGTGAAGATGCCATGCTGCAGCAGGATCAGACCTTCGGCCTTGGGATGCTTGTCGAACACCTCGGCCACGGCCTTGGCCAGCGCGAAGCCCGGAATGGTGTAGGGCACATAGGCGACGCGGTCCCCATAGACTTCATGCACCAGCGCCTTGTTGTCGGGCTGGTCGGTCAGCGCCAGGACGGCGGTGGAATGGACATGGTCGATGAACTTGTGCGGCAGGAAGGCGTGCAGCAGGGTTTCGACCGACGGGTTGGGCGAGGTGGAATCCAGCAGGTTGATGCGCTGGAAGTTGACCATGTCCTCGTCGGACAGTCTGTCCAGCTTGCGCAGCTTGCGCAGCGGCTCCAGCCGCACCGCCGGAAGGCCGACAGGCTCGATCACGCCCATGTCCCAGCCCGAGCCCTTGATGCAGATCACATCCACATCTTCGCCAAGCTGGTCCTTGATGGTGGTTTTCACCGAGGTGTTGCCGCCGCCATGCAGCACCATCTTGGGGTCGCTGCCCAGCAGGCGCGTGGTGTAGGTGCGCACCGCCAGATCGGCATTGACGCCCTTGGGGGCATACTTGGCGATGAAATCCTGCGCGTCCTTGTCCGACCAGCTCGACTTCATGGAACTTATTCCTGCGTTTCGGGGAAGAGGCTGCGTAAGCCTTCGGGTGTGGCGGCGCAAGTGCCGCGTTCTGTGATCAGGCCGGTGACCAGGCGCGCCGGGGTGACGTCGAAACCGGGATTGGCAGCGCCCGAGCCGGGGGCGGCGATTTCCACGATGGCCACCGTGCCATCCGGCAGGCGGCCTGGCATTTTCAGCACTTCGTCTTCGCTGCGTTCCTCGATCGGGATGTCGCGGCCGTCGGCGATGGTCCAGTCGATGGTCGAGCTGGGCAGCGCCACATAGAAGGGCACGCCATTATCCTTGGCCGCCAGCGCCTTGAGATAAGTGCCGATCTTGTTGGCGACGTCGCCATTGGCGGTGACGCGGTCGGTGCCGACAATCACCATGTCGACTTCGCCGGCTTGCATGTAGTGGCCGCCGGCATTGTCGGCCAGGATGGTGTGATCGACGCCGTGGCTGCCCAGTTCGAAAGCGGTCAGCGAAGCGCCCTGGTTGCGTGGGCGGGTTTCATCGACCCAGACATGCAGGTCGATGCCGGCATCATGCGCCAGATAGATCGGCGCCAGCGCGGTGCCGTAATCCACCGTCGCCAGCCAGCCGGCATTGCAATGGGTGAGGATGTTGAGCGTCTGGCCCTTTTTCCTGTCCGCCAGCTCGCGGATGATCTTCAGGCCATTTTGGCCGATGGCTTCGCTCATCGCCACGTCTTCATCGGCGATCAGGGCAGCTTCCGTCCAGGCCAGTGCTGCGCGCTTGTCATGCGGATGGTTCAGCAGCGCGCCGCGCATGCGCCACAGCGCCCATTTCAGGTTGATGGCGGTGGGCCGGGTTTCAGCCAGCATCTCCACCATCTTCTGGATATTGTCGTCGGACGGGTCTTCGCGCACCGCCAGCGCCAGGCCATAGGCGCCGACCGCGCCGATCAGCGGCGCGCCGCGGGTCTGCATGCTCTTGATGGCATGGGCGGCGGCTTCCACGTTGCGCAAGGTCAGGGTTTCAAACGCGTGCGGCAGCTTGGTCTGGTCGATGATGCCGAACGCATCCTCGCCGACGGGCCAGACGGAACGATAATGCTTGCCGTTGATCTTCATGCCCGCTTCAACCTCAAGGACTTGCCGGAGCCGTGGCCTTCATCGAAGGGTATTCGCAGAACTTCGCGTACCAGCCCGCTAATGTGGGGCGGGAACTCTTCCAATCAAGATCGGGCATGCGAAAATCGAGGTAGCCCAGCGCGCAGGCCACGGAAATCTCGCCGATGGTGGGATCGTCGGCGAACTTGGCGCGCGCCAGGACGTCCAGGCTGGCCGTCACCGCCGCCATGTGGCGCGTGCGCATGGTTTCATTGACCGGTTGCTGGCGGCCTTCGATCATCCAGGCCACCGCAGCATCGGCAAGCCCGTCGCCCAGCGCCTGCAGGCCCAGCGTCTTCCAGCGCCGCGCATCCTCTTTCCAGATGCTGCTGTTGGGAAAGAACGACCCGCCGCCGGCATGGTTGAGATATTCGCAGATCACGGGGGAGTCGATCAGGATCGAGCCGTCATCCAGCACCAGCGCCGGAATCTTGCCCAGCGGATTGATGCGGCGGAATTCCGGTTCCTGCATCGGCAGGGTGCGGACCTCTTCCAGAGCCAGCTTGAGTTCGTGCGCGATGATCCGGCATTTGCGCGCGAAAGGCGAAGCGGCGTTGGTGTAGAGCTTCAACGCCTAATGCCCTTCGAAAGCCACCAGCGCCGTCACCGGCTTGCCGATGGCGCGCAGCTTGTCGGCGCCGCCCAGCTCGGGCAGGTCGATGACAAAGGAACAGCCGATGATACTGGCCCCGGCCCGCTCCAGCAGACGGATGCCGGCAAAGGCGGTGCCGCCGGTGGCGATCAGGTCATCGACCAACAGAATGCGTTCGCCCTTTTCCACCGCGTCGACATGGATCTCCATCCGGTCCTTGCCGTACTCCAGATCATAATCCTCGCCGATCACCGTATGGGGCAGCTTGCCCTTCTTGCGCACCGGAATGAATCCGACCGAAAGCTGGTGCGCCACCGCGCCGCCCAGAATAAAGCCGCGCGCTTCCATGCCCGCCACCTTGTCGATCTTCATGCCGGCATAGGGCTGGACCATCTCGTCCACCGCGGCGCGGAAGGCGCGCGGATTGCCCAAGAGCGTGGTGATGTCGCGGAACATGATCCCGGGCTTGGGATAGTCGGGAATGGTGCGGATGGCAGTCTTATAATCCATGATTTCAAGCCTTTTTGAGTACGCGGCCGGCCACCGCATCGAGTTTCGCCGCCAAGGCAGGGTCGCGTTTTTCCGGCGCGGTGATCAGCGCGAAATCCAGCACCGTTTCCGGACGGTCCGGACAGGTGGACGGTGACCGCTGCGGCCCCAGCTTGGGCGCCACCGCCATGATCAGCTTCCTGGCATTGGCGGCATTCTGGTGCATCACCTTGATCACCGCCTCGACCGTCACATGCTCGTGATCGTCGTGCCAGCAGTCGTAATCGGTCACCATCGAGACGATGGCGTAGGGCAGCTCGGCCTCGCGCGCCAATTTCGCTTCCGGCATCGCCGTCATGCCGATCACGCTGCAGCCCCAGCTGCGATAGAGGAAGCTTTCGGCGCGGGTGGAGAATTGCGGGCCTTCCATGCAGATATAGGTGCCGCCTTCGCTGTGATCGATCTTTTCTTCCCGCGCCGCCTCGGTCAGCGCGCCGGACAGGCGCGAGCAGACCGGATGGGCCATGGGGACATGGGCGACGAAGCCGGGGCCGAAGAAGCTCTTCTCGCGCGCGAAGGTGCGGTCGATGAACTGGTCGGCCATCACGAAGGTGCCGGGCGGCAACTCCTCTTTCAGCGAACCGCAGGCCGAGACCGAGATCACATCGGTGACGCCGATGCGCTTGAGGGCGTCAATATTGGCGCGGTAGTTGATCGAAGAGGGTGTCTGGATATGGCCGCGGCCGTGGCGCGGCAGGAACACCAGGTCCACGCCATGAAAGGTGCCGGTCAGAAGCTGGTCGGACGGCTCGCCCCAGGGGCTTTTGACGGTCTGCCACTTGGCGTTTTCCAGGCCGGGGATTTCGTAGACCCCGCTGCCGCCGACAATACCCAGAACGGTTTTAGCCATGAAAAAGGGCGCCATCTTTGAAGACGGCGCCCTTTTAACATTTATGACCCGAGGGGCAATGCCTCGGTTCCGTGACGGTTGGAAAGCCTAGTGGGCGTCTTTCCAGACCTTGCGGTAGGCGGCGAACAACAGGCCCGCCAGGGTGATCAGGAAGATCAGCACGCCAAAACCCATGCGCTTGCGGTCTTCCATCTTGGGCTCGGCGGTCCAGGCCAGGAATGTCACCACGTCATGGGCCTGCTGCTCGATCGTCGCCTTGGTGCCGTCGGAATAGGTGACGCCATTGTTGCTGATCGGCTTGGGCATGCCGATGGCCCAACCCTCGAAATAGGGGTTGTAGCTTTTGCCGGCGGGGACATGGAAGCTGGCCGGCGCCTTCTCGTCATAGCCGGTGAGCAGCGAATAAACATAGTGCGCCCCGCCTTCGCGGGCCTTGGTCATCAGCGACAGGTCAGGCGGCAGCGAGCCGCCATTGTTGGCGCGGGCGGCATTCTCGTTCGGATAGGGCGGCGGCAGCTTGTCCGACAGCACCGCCGGACGGGTCAGCAGCACGCCCTTCTCGTCGACGGTTTCACCCTGCTCGTTGGGCTCGGCCGGAACCCGGACCGCAGCCGCCAGGGCACGGGCCTGGGCTTCGCTGAACTCCGGGCCGCCCTTGTCCGCCAGATTGCGGAAGGCGATGTATTGCAGGCTGTGGCAGGCGGCGCAGACTTCCTTATAGACCTGATAGCCGCGCTGCAGGGCGCCGCGGTCATAGGTGCCGAAGGGGCCTTCGAAGTCGAATTCCACTTCCTTGGGATGATGGCGGGCGGTGGCGCTGTCGGCCGCAAAAGCGGCGGTCGACGCCAGAAGGCCAAGACCCAGACCGAGCGCCAGGTTACGCGAGAGTTTGATCAGACGCATGGTGGTTCTCATTCGGCAGGTTTGGCGGCGGAATCGCCGAGCACGGATTGCGCGATCGATGCGGGCAGCTTCTTGGGCGTTTCGATCAGCCCGACGATGGGCATGATCAGCCAGAAGTAGGCGAAGTAGTACAGGGTGGCGATACGGGCGACCCAGACCAGCGGAACGCCGAAGGCGGTGGCTTCCACGCTCTGCGCGCCGCAGTAACCCAGGATCACGCAGACCACCGCGAAGGCCCAGAAGAACTGCTTCATCAGAGGGCGGAAGCGGCAGGAGCGCACGCGGCTGGTGTCCAGCCAGGGGATGAACACCAGCGTGAGAATGGCGCCGCCCATGACCAGCACGCCCAGCAGCTTGTCGGGAACCGAGCGCAGCATGGCGTAGAAGGGCAAGAGGTACCATTCCGGCACGATTTCCGGCGGTGTCACCAGCGGATTGGCCGGCTGGTAATTGTCCGGATTGCCGAAGAAGTCGGGCTCGAAGAACACGAAACCCGCGAACAGGATGATGAAGCAGACCAGATAGAAGGCGTCCTTCACCGTGTAATAGGGGTGGAAGGGCACCGTGTCCTGCGGGCTCTTCACATCGATGCCCAGGGGGTTGTTGTTGCCCGGGACATGCAGCGCCCAGATATGCAGGCCAACCACGCCGGCGATGATGAAGGGCAGCAGATAGTGCAGCGAGAAGAAGCGGTTCAGGGTGGCGTCGCCCACCGCGAAGTCGCCCCACAGCCAGGTGGCGATGGCCTGGCCCACGACCGGCACGGCGCTGAACATGTTGGTGATGACCGTGGCGCCCCAGAAGGACATCTGGCCCCAGGGCAGCACGTAGCCGAAGAAGGCGGTGGCGGTCATCAGCAGATAGATCAGCACGCCGATGATCCAGATCAGCTCGCGGGGCGCCTTGTAGGAGCCGTAATAGAGGCCGCGGAACATGTGGATATAGACGGCCAGGAAGAACATGGACGCGCCGTTGGCGTGAACATAGCGGATCAGCCAGCCGTAATTGACGTCGCGCATGATGGTTTCGACCGAGCCGAAGGCCAGGTTCGCGCTGGCGACATAATGCATCGCCAGCACGATGCCGGTGACGATCTGCACGCCCAGGCAGAAGGTGAGGATGCCGCCGAAGGTGTACCAGATGTTCAGGTTACGCGGCGTCGGGAAGGTGCTCATCGTGTCGTGCATCAGACGCGGCAGCGGCAGACGCGAATCGATCCACTTCTCGATTCCGGATTTGGGATTGTAGGTCGAAGGGCCAGACATTTTTATTCTCCTCAACCGACCTTGATACGGGTGTCAGACATGAACGTGTAAGCCGGCACGGGAAGGTTGGACGGCGCCGGACCTTTGCGGATGCGGCCCGACGTGTCGTAGGCCGAACCGTGGCAATGGCAAAGCCAGCCGCCATATTCGCCCTGGGGCTGCTGCGGCGTCGAAACGGCGGGGGTGCAGCCCAGATGGGTGCAGACGCCGATCAGCACCAGCCATTCCGGCTTCACGGCGCGGCTGGCGTCGTTGGCGGGGGTGTTGTCCGGCAGGGCGGCATTGCGCGCCAGGGGATCGGGCAGCGAATTCACATCGACCGCATTGGCCGACGCGATCTCGGCCGGGGTGCGGCGGCGCACGAACAAGGGCAGGCCGCGATGCTTGAAGACGATCTGCTGGCCCGGCTGGATCGAGGCGATGTCGATCTCGGACGTGCCCAGCGCCAGCGCGGCGGCCGACGGGTTCATCTGGTCGATCAGCGGCCAGGCCACTGCGGCGACGCCGACGGCGCCCATCGCGCCCGACGCTACATAAAGAAAATCGCGTCGCGTGCCCGCGTCACTTGTCGTACCTGCCACTGGCTTCACCCTTGAAAAACTTGGCGGAAGAAAACGCCGATCTCTTGCCACAAACAAGCACCGGACCGGTAATGACGGGGTGACGCGGCCTGAGCCCCTGCCTCCCCCCGGCGGCTTGTTCGTTTGGCCGGTAAAATAGAGAGTCGATTTTCGAGGGTCTTGCGGCACGATGACGCAGAAAATGCCTTGTCCTGCCGCGACTTAATCGCGGGGAGACCCCAAAAACGGAGGTTTGTGGTGCGCCTGGCCCTGTATGAGCCCGATATCCCCCAAAATGCCGGCAGCCTGATGCGGCTGGGGGCCTGCCTGGGGGTGGGGATCGACCTGATCGAGCCCTGTGGATTTCTGCTGTCCGACCGGGGGCTGAAGCGGGCCGGGATGGACTATCTCAAAAACGCCGACATTCACCGCCATGAGTCCTGGGCGCGGTTCCGGGATGGACTGGCGCCGGATCAGCGGCTGATCTTGCTGACCACGCGGGGGACCATGGCCTATACCGACTTCGTTTTTTCGCCCGGCGACACGCTGCTGGTGGGCCGGGAAAGCGCGGGCGTCCCCGATGAGGTCCATGACAGGGCCGACGCACGACTGACGATTCCGCTGCTCCCTGGGCTGCGGTCCTTGAATGTGGCACAGGCTGCCGCGATGGTAATGGGGGAAGCGCTGCGCCAGACCGGCCAGTTCCCCAAGAAGGAGCAATAAGTGGAACTGACACTATTCCAGGAGGGCGGTCTTTGGGCGCTCGGCCAGGTGCTGATGATCGACATCGTGCTGGCGGGCGATAATGCCGTGGTGATCGGCCTGGCCGCCGCCCGCGTGCCGCTGGAAATGCGCAAGAAGGTTATCCTTTGGGGCCTGATCGCCGCCGTGGTCCTGCGAATCGGCATGGCCGCCGTCGCCGTGCAGCTCCTGGCCATCATCGGCCTGATGCTGGCGGGCGGCATCCTGCTGCTCTGGGTCTGCTGGCGCATGTGGCGCGACCTGGCCGGCGACAAGGACCATATCGCCCCCGAAATCGAAACCGGCGCCTCGGTCAAGAAAGCCATCACCCAGATCCTGATCGCCGACGTCTCCATGTCGCTGGACAATGTGCTGGCGGTGGCCGGCGCGGCGCGCGATCACCTGGATGTGCTGATCATCGGCCTGCTGATGTCGGTGGCGCTGATGGGCGCGGCGGCGGGCTATATCGCCAAGCTTTTGGAGCGCTATCGCTGGATCGCCTATATCGGCCTTGCGATCGTGGTCTATGTCGCGCTGTCGATGATCTGGCATGGCTATGAAGAGGTTGCGAGGGCGCTGACCTAGGTCAGCGCCAGCAACAGCGCGGTAGCATCGTCCGACTTTTTGAAGCGCGCGAAGGTATCGCCGCCGGGATCGCTTGCCTCGATGGCGCGCAATTCCTCGCCCAGCGCCTTGAGGCCTTTGGACTTTGCCGCTGCCAGCAGACTGTCGGCGCTGTAGGCGCCATAGTCGCTGGCCAAAGCCAGAAAGCCGTCCGAGGCCAGCAACAGCGTCGCGCCGGGGCTGAGCCGGATCACCCGGCGCGCGGCATGCGAGGCCGCCTTCACCTCGGGGCTGAACAGCCAATAATCGCCGGCGTTGATGCGGTTGCGGGCGGCGCGCAGACTGCCGATGAACTCCGGACGGCTAAGACCGGAGGCCGGCGAAAGATTCTTTTCCTTGCCGATCAGCCTGGCGCGCTGCGCTTCCGCGGCGCGCTTGTCGAAAGTCTCGCCCACCACCGTCACCGCACCATCGCCGTTCTGGATCAGCGCGGCGCAATCGCCATACCACAGGAATTCGACGCCCTCCTCGCCCGGCACCGCCAGCATCATGGAGGCGCAGGGCGTCTGCCAGATTTCCTGCGGCGGCATCCGGCGCAGGGCTTCGAAGCTTTTCTGGGTATCGGCCAGCGCACCGCGCAGCGCCTTGCGCGCACCATCACCATCGCGCAGATGCGCCAGCAACCGGCGCGCGCCGAACTGGGCGATCCAGGCCGCATCGCTGGGCCCCGGCATCAAGCCGTCGCCCAGCGGCGTGGCGCCATCCAGCACCACGGCCGCATGGGCATCATGGCCGAAGGCATCCTCGTTGAGCTTGGCGGGATCACCCGGCAGGATGAGGGAATCCAGAAGTTCAAGCGCCATCGAGCACGGCCTTGAGCCGGTCGCGCAGCGCGCCTTCATCGCTGGCGAAATCGCCGCCCACCCACCAGTCTTCAACCCTGGCCAGCACGCGGCCGACCTCGGGCCCTTCCGGCACGCCGGCCTGCATCACGTCCAGCCCGCTCAGGGGAAAGCGCGGCCGCTGCCAGTTGTCGGCCATGGTCAGCAGCATGCGCCACTGGATGGCACTGGCGCTGCGCGGCGCCGCCGCCCAGGCCAGCCAGACCTTGTCGCGGAAGCGCGACACGCCGATCCGATAGAGCAGCCGCCGTGCGTCCTTGGCCGACAATTGCGCGGCGATGCGCTCGCCGCTCAGCGCCTGTTCCAGCCGCAGCCGATCGGCATTGGAGAGCTTGAGCGCGTCGGCCACCGCATGCGCGGCATCGCCGTCTTCGACCAGCAGCGCCGCCAGCCGCAGCATCCCGTCGCGCGGCGAGAAATTGTCGGCATCGATTTCCACCAGACGTTCCAGCCGCGGCAGTTGCAGCGCGCCGGGCAGCAGCTCGGACAGGATGCCGGTCGCCGCCATCACCCGCAGCACCGGCGTGGGATTGCCCGCTTCCAATAACCGCAATAGCTCCTTGGCGATGCGCTCCGCCGACAGGGTCTTCAGTTTGTCCCTGGCCTCGGCGGCGGCGCGCAGGCCTTGCGCATCGACATCGCCCTTGCCGTACCAGGCATGGAAGCGGAACAGCCGCAGCACACGCAGATAGTCTTCCGCGATGCGGGCGCGGGCATCGCCCATGAAGCGCACTTTTCCCGCGATCAGATCTTCGACCCCGGTGGCGTAATCGAAAATCTCGCCGCCGGCCGAGGCATAGAGCGCGTTGATGGTGAAGTCGCGCCGCGCCGCGTCCTCCGCCCAGTCGTCGGTGAAGGCGATCACGGCATGGCGGCCATCGGTCTCGACGTCGCGCCTTAGCGAGGTGATCTCAAACGCCTGGGTGCCGACAATGGCGGTGACGGTGCCATGGTCCATCCCGGTTTCCACCACCTTGATGTTCCTGGCCACCAGCCGGGCCAACACTTCGCTGGGCGGCATGGGAACGGCGATGTCGATATCGGCAACCGCCGCGCCCAGCAGCGCATTGCGCACCGCGCCGCCGACGAAGCGGGCTTCACCCAAGGCGGCCATGACCTGAACGGTTTCCGGCGCGGTCATCCAGGAATGCTGGGCGGGATCAATTCTCATGCGATTCACTTATACCATCTAACCGCTGCGCCAGATTGACGACGATGGCCGCCGTGGCGCCCCAGATCTCATGCTCTTTATAAGTGAAAGCGTAAAAGCGGCGTTGCCGTCCGCCGATCTCGCGCGTTTCCCGCCGCCGGTTGGCGGGGTCCAGCAGGAATGCCAGCGGCACCTCGAACACCTGCGCCACCTCGCGCGGATCGGGCGCCAGCGCGAAACCCTCGGCCAGCACCCCCACCACCGGCTGGATGTCGAAGCCGGTCCCGGTCAGATAGCGGTCGAGATAGCCCGCCACCGTGACAAAGGCGGGGGCTATGCCGGTCTCTTCAAAGGTTTCGCGCAGGGCGGTCTCCACCGGCGAAAGATCGCCGGCTTCCGAGCGGCCGCCGGGGAAGCTGACCTGGCCGCTGTGCCGCGCCAGGGTTTCGGTACGGCGGGTAAAAAGCACCGTCGGCCCACCGTCGGAGACATTGCGTGACACGATGGGCAGCAGCACCGAAGCCTTCGCCGCGCCGAAGCCGGCGGGCCGCTGGCCGGGATCAAAGGCATAATCGTCATGGGCGATGATGTCCGGCAGTTGCTGCATCAAGGCGGCGCGCAAACCTTCCAGCATCAGGCCGCGCCAAGTTCAAAAAAGTGTCCGCCGCTCCACACCCCCATGGTGGCGGCGCGCGGCAGGGCGATGTCGGCAAGCTGGTACCAGACATTGCGCGCGACCCGCGCCTCCAGCCCGCTCCGGACATGAAGATAGGGAACCCCGCCCGACAACCGCAGCCCATGCGCCGGGCCCAGCGCAACGCGATCGCCGACATTGGTGGTGAAAGTGAGGGTCTGGCCTTCGCCGGTCCCCGCGGCATCCACCGTCACGGCCAGGAAGGGCACATCTTCCACCTGGATGGACAGTTTCTCCACCGGCGTGACCAGTACGTAGCCCTCTTCGTCCTTGCGCAGCAGCCCGGCGAACAGGCGCACCAGTTCGGGACGCGCTATCTTTTCGCCGTCATGGAACCAGGTGCCGTCGGCGGCGATGCGCATGGCACTGTCGCCGCACTGTTTGGGGTTCCAGCGCTCCACCGGCGGCAGCGGGATGCCTTCCAGAGGCGCGGTGAAATCGGCTGCCGTCATGACGCCATATTTTGCGGTTTTCTGCGGGGTATTAAGGGTGTAGCGGGGTTGCACCGCCAAGCCCCAACGGTGCAACATAACACCCTTCCCAGCAAGACACGGCCAGCAAGACAGGGCCAACAAGCCAGGACCATATGAACAAAGTGGACATTCTGGATGACGCCCCCAAAAGGCTTGCCGCCGCCGCCGAAACCTTCGGCCAGGTGCGCGCCGGCCTGAACGCGGTGATCTTCGGCCAGGACGAAGTGATCGAGCAGACGCTGGTGACGCTGCTGGCGGGTGGTCACGGATTGCTGATCGGCGTGCCGGGCCTGGCCAAGACCAAACTGGTCGACACGCTGGGCACCGTGATGGGGCTGGACACCAGCCGCGTCCAGTTCACCCCCGACCTGATGCCCGGCGACATCACCGGTTCGGAAGTGATGGAAGAAAGCATCAGCGGCGAGCGCGCCTTCCGTTTCATCCGCGGCCCGGTCTTCACCCAGCTTTTGATGGCCGACGAAATTAACCGCGCTTCCCCGCGCACCCAGTCGGCGCTGCTGCAGGCGATGCAGGAAAAGCACGTCACGGTGGCCGGGGCGCGCCACGACCTGCCGCGCCTGTTCCATGTGCTGGCGACCCAGAATCCGCTGGAGCAGGAAGGCACCTACCCCCTGCCCGAAGCCCAGCTCGACCGTTTCCTGCTGCAGATCGATGTCGGCTATCCGGGCCTCGAGGCCGAGCGCCGCATGCTGCTGGCCACCACCATCGGCGAAGAGAAGAATGCCGTTCGCGTCTGTACCTCCGACGACCTCTTGGAGGCGCAAGTCCTGGTGCGCCGCATCCCGGTGGGCGAAAAGGTGATGGATTCCATCCTGACCCTGGTGCGCGCCGCGCGGCCCGACAGTGATCACGATAGCGGCCTCAAGGGCATGATCGCCTGGGGCCCTGGCCCGCGCGCCAGCCAGGCCCTGATGCTGGCGGTGCGCGCCCGCGCGCTGCTGGACGGCCGCCTGGCACCCTCCACCGACGATGTCGTGGCCCTGGCCGGACCCGTGCTGCGCCACCGCATGGCGCTGAACTTCTCCGCCCGCGCCGAAGGCGCCACCACGGCAAGCGTGATCGAACGGCTCTGCGCGAGCCTGTTTTGAGCGATTTCTCCGCGCTTCAGCATGAAGCCGATGGCCTGTCCGCCGGGCTGCCGCCGCTGATGGTGGAAGCCGATCATCTGGCCGCCTCTGTCAGCCTGGGCGTGCATGGCCGCCGCCGCGCCGGCATGGGCGAAAGCTTCTGGCAGTTCCGCCGCTACGAACATCACGATTCCGCGTCCGCCATCGACTGGCGCCAATCCGCCAAGTCGCAGCACATCTTCGTGCGCGAGCGCGAATGGGAAGCCGCCCAGACCGTGTGGTTCTGGCGCGATGCCTCGGCCAACATGGCGTTCGCCTCGGGCCGCGTCTCCAAGCGCCAGCGCGCCGACCTGCTGCTCTTGTCGCTGGCCGCGCTGCTGGTGCGCGGCGGCGAGCGCGTCGGCTTCATCGGCATGGACGGCGCCCCCGCTTCCTCGCGCCTGGCGCTGACCCGCATCGGCCGCGCCTTGTTCGCCAAGGGCGATGCGGTCCTGCCGCCCCGCGCGCCCTTTGCGCGCGGCAACCAGCTGGTGTGGTTCAGCGACTTTCTCGACGCGAGCGCGCTGGAAATGATGAAGGACCTGTCGCGCCGCGGCATGTCGGGACACCTGGTGCGGATCGTCGATCCGGCGGAAGAAGACTTTCCCTACAACGGACGTACCCGCTTTGAATCGCCGCTGGGCGAAAGCGACGAGATTTTCGGCCGCGCCGAACGCATCCGCGCCGCCTATCGCACCCGTTTCACCGCCCATGGCGAGCGCGTCAGCGACGCGGCGCTGAAGCTGGGCTGGACCTGCACCACGCATCGCACCGATCACGCCCCGCAAGGATCGCTGATCGCGCTGCATGCCGCCATCAGCGGCGTCTGACGTGTTCGGGTTCCTGCCGCTGAGTTTCGCAAGCCCGTTGATCCTGACGGCGCTGCTGGCCTTGCCGGTGCTGTGGTGGCTGCTGCGGGTGACACCGCCCCTGCCGCGCCGCACGGTGTTTCCGCCGCTGCGGCTGCTGCGCGGTTTGCAGGATGAAGAACAGACCCCCGCCGCCACGCCCTGGTGGCTCTTGCTGCTGCGCCTGCTGGCGGCGGCGCTGCTGATCCTGGCTTTGGCCGATCCGCTGCTGGGCCGGCCGCCACAACTGGCAGCACAAGGACCGCTGGTGCTGGTGGTGGACAATGGCTGGACCGCCGCCAAGGACTGGAACGCACGGCTGGAACTGATGAACGACCTGCTGCGCAGCGCGCGGGGCCGGGCGGTGGCGATCATCCCCACCGCCGGCGCGGCCCCCACCGGGCTGCTCAACGAAGGCGAAGCGGCGCGCATCGCCAAGGAACTGAAGCCGATGCCCTGGCCCGGCGACCGCAACGCGGCCGCCACGGCGCTGGGACGTTTCAAGTTCAGCGCCGCGCCGGCGCTGTATTGGCTGAGCGACGGCATCGAAAACAACAGCGAGACGCTGCGCACCGCCCTGCGCCGCTATGACGGCCTCACCGTCTATGCGCCGCAGCGCCTGCCCTTGGGCTTGCTGCCGGTGACGCGCGACGCCGGCGGCTTCGCCGTCACTGCCCTGCGCGCCAATGCGGGCGCGGTGCAGGAAGCCGAAGTTGCCGCGATAGGGGCGCGCGGCGAAACCCTGGCAGCGACGAAAGTGCGGTTCGCACGCGGCGCGGCCCAGGCCAAGGGGCATATCGCCCTGCCGATGGAAGTGCGCAACGCCACCGCCCGCCTCGCCATCACCGGCGAAGACAGCGCAGGCGCGGTGCAACTGCTGGACAAGGGCGCCGCCCAGCGCAGCGCCGGCATCGTTTCGGAGACCAGCGGCGAAGGCCAGCCGCTGCTGTCGGACGTCTATTATATCGAGCGCGCGCTTTCGCCCTATGCGGAGATTTCCAAGGGCACCATCTCGGCCCTCTTGGACAAGAATGTCTCGGTGCTGCTGCTGGCCGATGTGGCCAGGATTTCCGGGAGCGACCAGCAACGCGTGAAGGACTTCGTCGCCAAGGGCGGCATGCTGATCCGGTTCGCCGGCGACCGCGTCACCAATGGCACCGACGATCTGGTGCCGGTGCGGCTGCGGGTCGGCGGGCGCTATCTGGGCAGCGCCATGGCCTGGTCGGCGCCGCAGCGCCTGGCGCCCTTCACCGCCCTCAGTCCTTTCAACGGGCTGGAGATCCCCGCCGAAGTCACCGTGGCGCGCCAGGTGCTGGCGGAGCCCTCATCCGAAATCGACAACCGCGCCTGGGCGCGGCTGAGCGACGGCACACCACTGATCACGGCGCGCGCCGAAGGCCAGGGCTGGATCGTGATGTTCCACATCACCGCCAGTCCGACCTGGTCGTCGCTGCCGATCTCGGGCCTTTATGTCGACATGCTCAAGCGGTTGATGGCGCTGTCGGCCGGTACGCCGGCGCGCGATCTGGCGGGGCTGACCAGCCTGCCGCCGGTGTCGGTGCTGGATGGATTCGCGCAAGTTTCAACGCCCGGCGCGGAGGTCGCGCCGATCCCTGCGCGCCAGTTCTCGCGCACCCGCGTGTCCCCGCGTCATCCGCCCGGCCTGTACGGCGCCCATGACGTGGAAAGCGCCCTCAACACCGTCGCCGCCAATGACACGCTGACGCCGCTCGCGGGTGAAAATCTCCAGCCCTATGGCAACACCCAGGCGCGCGCGCTGGAGCCTTACCTGCTGGCCGCCGCCATGGCGCTGCTGCTGTTCGATGCGCTGCTGGCCCTGTGGCTGCGCGGTTTCACCCCGAACAAGCTGCGCTGGATCGGCGGCGCGGCGGCGTTCCTTCTTTTTGTCCCGCAAGTCCGCGCCGACGACGCCACCGCCATGAAGGCGGCGCTGGATACGCGGCTGGCCTATGTGAAGACCGGGCTGGCCGATGTCGACACCACCAGCGAACGCGGCCTGACGGGGCTGGGCCTCGCGCTGCGCGCGCGCACCTCCTATGAGCCGCTGGAGCCGATCGGCGTCGATCCGGAGCGCGACGATCTCTCTTTATATCCGCTGCTTTACTGGCCGATGGATCCCCGCGCCAAAAACTTGTCCCCCAGGGCCCAGTCCAAGGTCGGCGACTTCATGCGCCAGGGCGGCACCATCATGTTCGACACCCGCGACCTTTCCCTGGGCGCGGTGCGCGGCGATGCCTCGCCGGGCGAACAGACCTTGCGGCGGATGACCAGCGGGCTCGACATGCCGCGGCTGGCGCCACTGCCCGCCGACCATGTCCTGACCAAGACCTTTTATATCCTGCGCGACTTTCCGGGCCGCTGGACCGGCGGGCGGCTGTGGATCGAGAACCTGCCGCCCGCGCCCAAAAGCGGCGCAGCCCCGGCGCGCGGCGGCGATGGTGTGTCGCCGGTCATCATCGGCGGCAATGACTGGGCCGCCGCCTGGGCGGTGGATGCCAATGGCCGCTTCCTCTCCGCGCCCTCGCCCGGCGGCGAGCTGCAGCGCGAGATGGCGTTCCGCTTCGGCATCAACCTGGTGATCTATGCCCTGACCGGCAACTACAAGACCGATGTGGTGCATGCCCCTGCCTTGCTGCAACGCCTGGGAAATGAACGGCGATGACGCGGCTCGCTTTCGCCCCGGTGGTTCCGCTCAGCCTGCTGACCGCGCTGGCGGTGATCGCCTTGCTGATCACGCTGTACAGCATCTATATGCGCGCGCGCGGCGGCTGGGCGCGCGGACTGGCATTCGCCGTGCTGCTGTTCGCCCTGGCCGGACCGATGCTGGTGAAGGAACAGCGCGCCTCGCTGCCCGACGTCGCCGTCATCGTCACCGACCGTTCGCAAAGCATGGCGCTGGGCAAGCGCACGGCGCAGGCCGAGGCCGCGCGAGCGCAGCTCAGGAAGATGCTGGCGGCTCAGCCCGACCTGGTGGTGCGCGAAACCTCCATCACCACCACCGCCACCGGCGAGAATAACGGCACCCAGGCTTTTGCCGCCCTGAACGCGGCGCTGGCCGATGTGCCGCAGGGCCGCGTGGCGGGCGCCATCCTGATCACCGACGGCCAGGTGCATGATGCGCCCACGCCCGAAAGCATGGGCCTGAAAGCCCCGCTGCAGGTGCTGGTGGCGGGCCAGCGCGGCGAAAAGGACCGCAAGCTGACGGTAATGAATGCGGCGCGCTTCGCCATTGTCGGCCAGCAGGCCAGCATGCGCCTCAGGATCGAAGATCTGGGCGGCGGCAGCGCGGGCAGCGCAGTGCTCAACATCCGCATCGACGGCAAAGCCTTCGGCAACCGGCTGGTGCCGGTGGGCCAGGACACCGACATCCGCGTGCCGGTCAGCCATGAAGGCGAGAACCTGATCGAACTGTCGGCGGGCCAGGGCCCGGCCGAGCTGACCATGCAGAACAACCATGCGGTGGTCACGGTGTCGGGCGTGCGCGACCGGCTGCGGGTGCTGCTGGTATCGGGCGAGCCCCATGCGGGTGAGCGGGTGTGGCGCAATCTCCTGAAGGCCGATCCGTCGGTGGACCTGATCCACTTCACCATCCTGCGCCCGCCGGACAAGCAGGACTCCACCCCGATCAACGAATTGTCGCTGATCGCCTTTCCCTATCGCGAACTGTTCCTGGAAAAGCTGGGCTCGTTCGATCTTGTCGTGTTCGACCGCTATCGCGAGCGCGGCATCCTGCCCTTCGCCTATTTTCAGAACATCGCCGGCTATGTGCAGGACGGCGGCGCGCTGCTGATCTCATCCGGTCCCGAATTCGCCGGTCCTGAAAGCATCTACCGCACGCCGCTCGCCCAGGTGCTGCCCGCCCAGCCGACGGGGCAGATCATCACTGGTGGCTTTCGCCCGCAGATCACCGCAGACGGCATGGCCCATCCGGTGACGCGCGAACTGCCGGGCCGCAACCAGGAGGGCAGCGCAGCGACCTGGGGCCGCTGGTTCCGCGTCATCAGCAGCAACAAGGTCGCGGGCCAGACGGTGATGGCCAGCAATACGGGCCAGCCGCTGCTGGTGCTGGACCAGGTCGGCAAGGGCCGCGTGGCCGAACTGATGAGCGACCAGACCTGGCTGTGGGCGCGCGGCTTTGAAGGCGGCGGACCGCAGGCCGAACTGCTGCGCCGCCTGGCCCACTGGCTGATGAAGGAACCGGAACTGGAAGCCGAGGCCCTGGCGATCGACATTATCGGCAACGACATCCGCATCACCCGCCGCACCATGGCGGATAAAACGCCCCCGGTGAGTGTCACCCTGCCGTCGGGGCGCCAGCTGGCGTTGCCGCTGACCAAGGCCGAGCCCGGCATCTGGCGCGCCACCGCCAAGGCGGGCGAACTGGGATTGTACCGCGCGACGGACGGCATGCTGTCCGCCGTCACCGCCGCCGGGCCGTTGAATCCGAAAGAAGTCGCCGACATGCGCGCCAGCGCCGAAGTGCTGCAGCCGGTGGCCGGCGCCACGGGCGGCAGCGTGCAGTGGCTGCAAGACGGTGTGCCGGAAGTTCGGCGCGTGGACAGCGGTGACAGCGCCAGCGGCTCGGGCTGGATCGGACTTCGCAACAATGGCGCCTACCGCGTCACCGCGCTGGAGCAGCAGAAGCTGCTGCCGCAATGGCTGGCGCTGCTGCTGATTGTGGGTGCGCTGCTGCTGGCGTGGCGTTTAGAAGGCCGCTAGCCGATACCCGCGCCACTGGCGCAAACAGGATCATCGATCCCGCCGCGCCGCACTTCGCCTGAAAGATTGAGCAGCTCGCCCGCCTTCAGCGACAGGCCCAGAATGCGGTTCTGGTCGACGGGCCCGGGAAAGCGCACCCGGCCCGGCGGCAGGCGCGAAAAACCAACCTTGGTGTAATAGGGCTCGTCACCAATCAGCAGGATGCCGCGCCACGGTCCGGCTTGCGCCGCCGCGATCCCGGCCTGCATCAAGGCGATGCCGATGCCGCGGCCGCGCTGGGAGCCCTGCACCGCCAGCGGCCCCAGCAACAATTCCTCATGGCCGCCGACGCTGATGGGCCAGAAGCGCACCGAACCCCGCAGCACTTCGCGACCTTTTTCGTCGACATCGACGGCGACAAACGACAGCGCCGCCACCGGCGACACGCCTTCACGCAGGCGGTAGGCGGATTTGGCGAAGCGGCCCGGACCAAAACTGTCGGCGTTCAGCGCTTCAACACCGGCCATGTCACCGGGCGCTTCCAGCCGTATCTGCCATTGGGAGACCGGTGCATTCATGGCTTTTCGCTAACGGCGGGGGACGCAAAAGGCAAGCGCTACCAGGCGGGACCAGGGGCCACCGCGCCGCTGAGCTCGGCAAGCCGGCGCGCCGTGGCGTCGCTGCAGCCCGGCGGCGGATGGGCGGGATCGGCAAAACAGATTTCGGCGACTTCCAGGTTGGGGCGGAAATTCACGGCAGCGCCGGTGATGCGATACAGCGCCACCACATTGCTGGCCCAGCCGGCGCGGCGGTTATAGAGCCCCAAAAGTTCGGCCGCCCCGCCACTGAGGCCCACTTCCTCGCCCAGTTCCCGCAGCACGGCGGCCTGGGGCGGCTCGCCCCGGTCGACGCCGCCGCCTGGCAACCGCCAGCCCGTCATGTAGCGCTGGCGCACCAGGAGCACCCGCCCGGCATCGTCGAACACCGCCCCGGCCACGCCGAACACGCTGGGCGACCACAGGGCGCGCAGCGTCATGTAGAGCCGGAAGACCGCAAATCCGAGGGCATTTCTTAACAAGAGCTCAACATCCTTGCGGCCGTAACCCTTCCATAACTCGCCAGGTCCTAACCTGTGGTGGAATGACTAGCATGACGGCGACTTTCGCGCGCGCGAATCCGCCGTTTTTGGGAAATCGCACCGCATGTCGGGGGCCGGATTCGCGAATCTGAAGGCACTCATTGTCGAGGACAATGGGCATATGCGCACCCTGCTGCGCACCCTGCTCAATTCCGCCGGCATCAAGGATGTTTCCGAAGCCGTCCATGGCGGCGCCGCCCTCGATATCCTGCGCGAGCGCAAGAGCGACCTGGTGCTGACGGACATGGCGATGAAGCCGATGGACGGGCTGGAATTCACCCGCCATGTCCGCAATTCCGAGCACAGTCCCAACCCCTTCGTGCCGATCATCATGATCACCGGCCATACCGAGCGTCACCGGGTGGAAGCGGCGCGCGATGCCGGCGTCACCGAATTCCTCGCCAAGCCGATCACCGCCGCCCATCTCTTTTCGCGCATCGCCCTGATTGTCGAACGCCCCCGCGCGTTCGTGCGCTGCGACAGCTATTTCGGCCCCGATCGCCGACGCCGCCAGATCGAAGACTATGCCGGCCCGTGGCGGCGGGCCGACGACTTCCAGGACAGGGAATTACGCTGATGAGCAACGCCGCGCAAAAGCAGGCCCAGATGATCACGCCCGACGCCTATCCCCAGATGATGAGCCGTCAGGATGGGATGCGCGCCATGCAGTCGCTGCGCTCCACCCAGACGATGGACAAGGCGCAGGCGGCGATGGCGGCGGCGGTGCCCGCGATGAAGAACGCCATCCTGCAATATGTCGGAGAGCTGGAAGACGCCGGCAACGACACCGCGAAGATTTTCGAGACGGTCCATGAAATCCGCGGCTTCGCGGAGACCGCGGGCCTGGTCACCACCGGGCGCATCGCCGAGATCCTCTGCCGCTACATGGACGACATGGAGCGTCTGGGAAAAGCGGTGGACGGCCAATTGGTGGCCCTGCATGTCAGCGCCATCGCGCGGGCCGCACGCGCCGAGGACGATGACGTGGGGCTGGGCGAGGTGGTGGCCGCGGAGCTGGCGGCACTGGTCGCCAAGAAGCTGCTAACCGCCCGTTAACGCTTTAAGCCCGTCCGGGCGCGGTCAATTCACGCCTCTTTAAGCCGTCGCCATTAATAATGACCGGGTATTTACCGGATCGTCCCATGCTTCAAATCGGCGGCATCGTCTTTCTTTTCATCTGCGTCTTCGGCGTTTACATCGCCACGGGCGGCGCGATGGACGTCGTCATGCATGCCGCCCCGCACGAAATGGCCACCATCTTCGGATCCGCCATTGCCGCCATGCTGATCGGCGGCTCGATGTACAACATGAAGAAGATCTTCGGCTCGCTGGGCAAGGTGATCTCCGGGCCGCAATGGAAGCCCAAGGATTACAACGACCTGCTCTGCCTGCTGTTTCTGCTGACCAAGACGATGAAGTCCAAGGGGCTGATCGCGCTGGAAGCCCATATCGAAAAGCCGTCCGAGTCCTCGATCTTCAAGCGCTATCCCAAGATCATGAAGGACCATTTCGCGCTGGATTTCATCTGCGACACGCTGCGCATGATGACCATGAGCCTGGAAGACCCGCACCAGGTCGAAACCGCCATGGAAAAGCAGCTCGAAAAGCATCATCACGAAGCCCTGGTCGGCGCCAATGCGCTGCAGACCATGGCCGACGGCCTGCCGGCGCTGGGCATCGTCGCCGCCGTGCTGGGCGTCATCAAGACCATGGGCGCGATCAGCGAACCCCCGGAAGTGTTGGGCGGCATGATCGGTTCGGCGCTGGTCGGTACCTTCCTGGGCGTGTTCCTGGCGTATGGCGTGGTCGGCCCCCTGGGCGCGCGCCTGAAGGCCGTAATCGACGAGGACGCGCTGTTCTATCACGTCATCCGCGACATCCTGGTCGCGCATCTGCACGGCAACGCCGCCCAGGTGTCGGTGGAAATTGGCCGCGGCAGCGTGCCGTCGGAATATCAGCCGAGCTTCCAGGAACTGGAAGCCACGCTGAACTCCATCCCGCCGGACGGCGGCTGATCAGGGGTCGCGCCTGGGCTTCATGTCGCCGCCCGGCCTGATTTCGCTGCGCGGCTTGGGGCGGCGGTCGTAGGGACTGCGATCTTCCCAGCGCTCGTTATAACTGCTGCGCGCATCCGACATCGACACGAACAGGGTCGCCAGCGCACCGGCGAACACGCCCAGCGGCACCGCCAGGAAAATATCGGTATCGGTGCCGAACGCGACGATTCCCGCCACGATCACGCCCGCCAGTTGCGCCACGCTTTTTGGAAGAAATTGCCCCAAACCGCCCATCTGGCGGTTGTAGGGAGCGGGTGTGCCAATATGAAACACACCTTGGCGGCAAGGTTAACGCCGCGCGGGGACTTAACCTTTGGCGCTTGGATTACAGGCGGGCGCTACCATGCTCGCCCACGCTGGGGCGCTTGCCTGTGGCGGCCGACAGCAGCATGTCGGCATAGGTGATCAGCTTGCCCGGGCTTTCCCAATATTCCGCCCGCTTCGGCGTAATGGTCAGCAGCCGGATGCGAAAATCGTCCGGACCATCCCACCAGGCCTTGGCGAAGGGCGTCCACAGTTCCTTGACCTTGGCGCGGTCGTTGGAGGCATGGGCATCGCCATAGACCACGACATAGGTCGTGCCCTTCTGGAAGGACAATACCACCTCGCTGTCGGCCTGGATTTCCTCGTCGGAGTCCTCGCCCTTGTTGGCCAGGATATAGATGCGCCCGTCTTCCTGTTTTGCGGTGGCGGCCATGGGACGCGCATCCATCGCCTCGCCGTCCCGGGTGACCAGCAGCGCCATGGGCATGTCTTCCATCAGTTTCCAGATATGTCCGCTTTCCGACTGACCCATGTTCCGCGCCTTTTGATGTTCGCTTTAGCAAACACCAGAACCGCCGCGCGGGTTCCGTTCAGAGTTGGCGAAAGCCCGCCGCCGCCAGCCGGTCGCGGATCTCCTCGGCATGCGCGGCGTCGCGCGCCTCCACCACCAGGCCCAGGGTGGCGGATTTGGCGGGAATGCCGGCCATCATCCGGTTGTGGGAAACCTCCAGCACATTGCCGCCCGCATCAGCGATGATGCGGGAAATATCGGCGAGCTGGCCGGGCCGGTCCTCGATCTGGAGTTCCAGATGGATGATCCGCCCCTCGCGCGTCAGTTCGCGCAGGATGATGTTGGACAAGAGGCGCATGTCGATATTGCCGCCCGACATCACGATCCCGACCTGGCGGCCTTTGAACTGCGCCGCATGGGCCAGCAGCGCCGCAAAGCCCGACGCCGCCGCACCCTCGATCAGGGTCTTTTCGATTTCCAGGATCATCGAAAGGGCGTGTTCGATCTCGTCCTCGCCCACCACGAAAATATCGCGCACCAGGTCCTTGACGATGTGGGTGGTCAGGGCGCCGGGCTGCTTGACCGCGATGCCTTCGGCTATGGTCTGGATCAGCGGCGCGGGCGGCGGCGCCAGCCCCTTCACCGCATCATACATGGCGGGATAAAGCTCGCTCTGCGCCCCGAAGATTTCGATGCCCGGCTTCATCGCCCTGGCCGCGATGGCGCATCCCGAGATCAACCCGCCACCGCCGACCGGCACGATCAGCGCATCGAGCTGCGGCACATCCTCCAGCATCTCCATGGCGCAGGTGCCCTGTCCGGCGATCACCAGGGGATCGTCATAGGGATGGATGAAGGTGAGGTTGTTTTCTTTGGCGATGCGGCGCGCCTCGGCATCGGCTTCCACCAGGCTGGCGCCATGCTGGATCACGGTGGCGCCGAAGTCGCGGGTGTGCTTGATCTTGTTGAAGGGCGTGGTCACCGGCATCACGATGGTGGCGGGGATGCCCAGCCGCCCGGCATGATAGGCGACCCCTTGCGCATGGTTGCCCGCGCTCATCGCCGCCACGCCGCGCCGCTTTTCGTCTTCGCTGAGCGCCAGGATGCGGTTCAGCGCCCCGCGCTCCTTGAACGAGGCGGTGAACTGGCGGTTCTCGAATTTCAGCCAGACTTCGCAGCCTGCGATGCCCGACAGGGTGCGCGAATGGCGCGTGGGCGTGCGCACCAGCGCCGGCTGGATGCGCGCGGCGGCACTCTGGATATCGGCGAATGTCGGCGCGGCGGTCACGAATGCATCCTCGAAGGACGAACCGGGTTGGTAGCAGCGGCAGGATTTGAACCTGCGACCAAAGGATTATGATTCCCCTACTCTACCACTGAGCTACGCTGCCAAACCGGGGTTCGGACCGCCTGTTGGTCCGGGCGCGGGGTGTAAAATGCCCCCTAGCCGGTGTCAAGTTTGGGCGGTTTTCACGCCGCCGCCACGGCCTCGGCGGCGATCCAGCCGCCGCCCAGAACGCGGCTGCCCGAGGCCTCGTAAAAGACGCAGGCCTGGCCCGGCGCGATGGCGTCTTCGGGCGCGGCAAGTTCCACCTGTGCCGTGCCGCCCGCCAGCGGTGTCACCAGGGCGGCAACCGGCGGACGCATGGAACGCACCTTCACCCGCGCCTCGAACGGCGCGTTCTGCGGACCCAGCCAGTTCACCTCGCGCAAGCTGATGCGCGACGACCCCAGCGCGGCGCGCGGCCCCACCACCACCCGGTCATTGACCGGGTCCAGCTTGAGCACGAACAGCGGTTCTTCATTGCCGGACAGGCCCAGACCCTTGCGCTGGCCCACCGTGAAATTGACGATGCCGTCATGGCGGCCCAGCACCGCGCCCGACAGGTCGACGATGTCGCCGGCCCGCGCCGCGTCCGGCTTCATCTTATTGACGATCTTGCTGTAATGGCCCTGCGGCACAAAGCAGATGTCCTGGCTGTCGGGCTTGGCGGCATTGATCAGCGCCAGCTCGGCAGCGATGGCGCGCACCTCGCTCTTTTCCATGTCGCCCAGCGGAAAGCGCAGGTAATCAAGCTGCGCCTGGGTGGTGGCGAACAGGAAATAGCTTTGGTCCCGCGCCGCGTCGGCGGCGGCATGCAGCTCGGCGCCGCCAGTGCCTTCCACCCGGCGGACATAATGGCCGGTGGCCATGGCTTCGGCGCCCAGTTCGCGCGCGGTGTCGAGAAGATCGGCGAACTTCACCCGCTCGTTGCAGCGCACGCAGGGAATGGGGGTCTCGCCTTTGGCATAGCTTTCGGCGAAATCCTCGATCACGTTTTTGCGAAAGCGGCTTTCGTAATCCAGCACGTAATGGGGGATGTCCAGGCTCTGCGCCACGCGCTTGGCGTCATAGATGTCGGCGCCGGCGCAGCAGGCGCCCTTGCGGGACGGCTGATTGTCGGACGGGTAGAGCTGCAGCGTGATGCCGATCACGTCATAGCCCTGGCGCTTGAGCAGCGCGGCGGTGACAGAGGAGTCCACGCCGCCGGACATGGCGGCGACGACGCGGCTTCCGGGCTTGAGGGCGGCGGTCATTGGCGGGTCCTATAAGCGGACGGGCACGGAACCGCAAGAATTTGGGGCCGCGGCCCCTCGTAAACTCGGGGCGTTCGGCGCTCAAAACGGTCCCCCGGACCGTTTTGTTGCTGGCGCAACCGCGCCTTACACCGCAACAATTAAGCGGTTTTAGCCCTTCAGGTAGTTCAGCAGGGAAAGCTGGTGCAGCCCGGCGGTGACCTGCAGCGCGGCCTGGAGCTGGGTCTGGTTCAGCGAAAGCTGGGTGGCGGCATCGGCCATGTTGGTGTCCTGGATGTTGGACACAAAGCCCTTGTACAGCGTGGTCATCGACGCCTGCTGGGTCTGGGCGTCTTCCAGGCGGTTGGCGACATAGCCATTGGCCGCCGAGGCGGCATGGAGGTCCACCGCGACCGTGCCGGTGGTGGCGATCATGTTGGTGAGGAAAGTATTCTGGGCGGCGTCCAGCGTGGGGCCGGCGGCGAAGCTGGCACCGGAATCGAACGATGCGATGCTGCGCAGGGCCTGCATCAGGCCCAGGCCGATATCCGACGCGGCGATGCCGTAATCCACGGTGACGCCATCGGCCACCTGGATGGATTTCTTCAGATCGCCATTGGCGAAGGTGGAGGCGGCCGACGGCGCGGCCAGCAAGGCGGCCAGCGAATCCGCCGTCACCGGCGCGACATCGGTCCTGCCGCCGCTATAGATATAGTCGCCGTTGGCGTCCTTGGAATTCAGGATCGCGCTGGCCTGGTCGAAGATGCTCTGAGCCTGGGCCATCAGGGTGGAGCCGTCATTGTTGACGACGGCATCGCTGACCGCTTTCTTCAACTGCGACGCCAGCGCCGACAGGTTGGTGAGCTGGGTGTCCTGAAAATCGGTCTGGGTGACGGCGAATTTGGTGGCGTTGGCATAGGCGGTGTTGCGCGCTTCCGCGGCGATGGTCGCGGTCAGGACCTGAGCCTTGTCGCCGAACCCGGCATAGCTGTTGGCGTTCTTGCCCGAGGCGATGCTTTCCTGGGTCTTGTCCAGCGCGTGGCCGGCATGCTGGATATGGTTGAGGAAATAGGCGGTCTGGGCGCTGGTGGCGACGCGGTCAATGCTCATGACGCAGTGTCCTTGCTAGATATTGAGAAGCGTTTGATAGAGCTGGTCCACCACGGTCAGCATGCGCGCACTGGCGGCATAGGCCTGCTGATAGGAAGACAGCGCCATCAACTCTTCGTCCAGGTTGACGCCCGAATGCGACGTCAGCCGCGACTGGGCCTCGGTGCGCCGGTCACCCTGGGTGACCTGGTCGGCGGTGATGCTGTTCGATTGGGTGGAGATGTTCTGGTAGAAGGTCGCCGCATAATCAGACAGAGACGCGGCCTGTCCGGCGATACCGCCGGCGGCGCCAAAATTCTGGCTGCGGGTGATGGCGTTCTGCAGCGCGATGGCGCCGGCATTGTCGCCCGCCGAAACAATCGTGCTGCCCACGACGCTCGAAGACGTGATCGCGGGCGCGGCAAAACCCAGCCGTGCCGGACTGGCGCTCAGCGCCGCGGTCAGGCTGAAGCCGCTGGCCTGCAGGCTCTGCGCGTTGGAGCCCAGTCCGAAGATCTGGCTGAAGCTCATTCCGGTGGTGCCGCGCAGCGTGCTGTCGTTGGTCACGTCCAGCGAATAGCCGGCATAGAAGGCCGAGGTGGCGCTGGAGATCGAACCGTCGGCATTGAGCGTGAAGGTGGCCGCGCCGCCCATGGCGGTGTTCAGGGCGGTGACGACATCGCCGATCGTCTGGCCGGCCGTGGTGGTGATGGTGACGGGGCGAACGATGTCGCCGTCCGGGCCTTTCAGCGAAAGCGAAATCTTGCCGCCGACCGCCAATCCGCTGGCGTCGGACGAGGTCAGGCCGGTGGTCAGGACCGAAGGCATCTGCGACTGGAAAATGTCGTTCAGGCCGAAGAACTGGGAAAAGCCCTCGCCGCCGCGCCGGGACGGGGTGCTGGCATTGTCCTGGACCAGGATGCCATTGCCGCCGGTCGCCGCGATGCTGAGCTGGCCGTTGTTGAAGCTGGCGCTGCCACCTCCGCCCAGCGCCGTGTTCAGCGCGGCGGCGAAGCTGCCGACGGTGGTGCCGATGCTGGCGGTGGGGCCGCCATTGACCGACAGCGTGCCCAGGCTGAAATCCACGTCGATGCGCGACACCAGCTGGCCGGTGGCGCTGGTGACCGCAATGGTGGTGGCGCCGGTGAAGTTCAGGCCGTCCGCCGACAGCAGGCCGGTGTTGCGTCCGGTCAGCGAGGTGGGCGGGGGATAGGCGGCATTGGCGTTGGCCTGTTCATTGAACGCCAGCGCGGTCTGCTGGGCCAGATTGCCCAGGGTCTGGCTCAGGCCGCTCAGCACGGTATCGCGCATCTCGATCATGCCCTTGAGCGCGCCGCCCGACAGATGCGGGTCCAGCGCGCTGGGGCCGCCGATAAGCTGGCCAGTCGCGGGATTGATGTCCTGGATGGTGATGTTGCCGTAGGAGCCGTTCTGCGCGCTGCCGGCATAGGCCAGCTTGGCATAGGTGTTGGATACCAGGTTGACGCCATCGGTGGTGGAGACCGTGACGCCGCCATCGGCGTTGGGGACGGAGCGGATGCTCATCACCTGGGAGAGTTTTTCCAGCGCCACATCGCGCTGGTCCAGCAGGGCGCTGGCCGTGTCGCCCGCCGCCGTGGCGGTCTTGATCTGGGTGTTGAGATCGAAAACCTGCTTGATCAGCGTGTTGGCGCCGCCGATGGAGTTCACCACCTGCTGGTCGACCTGCTTGCGCAGCGCCGAAATGGTGTTGGAAACGCTGGAGAAGGAATTGGCCAGGTTGGTCAGGGCGTTCATCACGCCGGTGCGGCTGGCCGAAGACGTCGGCGCCTGGGAAGCAGTGGCGAAGGCCGCGGACAGGTTGGAGAGGCCGGTGGCAAGCGACTGGTTGTCGCCGGGACCGCCGAGCAGGCCGTTCAACTGCGAGAAAAGGTCGGCCATGGTGTCGTATTGCGAGGCGGCACCGCCGGCCGACAGCATTTCCTGGCTGAGGAACTGGCTGGCCACGCGCTGCACGCTGGCAATGTCCACGCCCATCAGCTGGCCGTTGGCGCTCAGCGTCTGCTGATTGACGATACGCCGCGCATAACCGGCGGTGTTGAGGTTCGAGACGTTGTTGGCCACCACGCCCAGCGCGGCGCTGTTGGTCTTGAGCGCGCTGATGGCACTGGCGGCAATTCCGTTCAGGCTCACGAAACAAATCCTTTATGGCCGAACAAGCTGTCGCAAGCGCCATGCCATCTTATGACGGCGAGTTTTCCTTGATTTGACTGGGTTTTTACACCGTTCGGCACCCGGCGGCCGGGCGGCAGAGTTTGCCGCACCGGCATCTCCTGCCTGCCCATTTATGCTGCCGGAATCGGCGCTCGCGCAAAAAACGCAACAAAATCGCGGGCCTGCGGGCTGGCCCGCCGGTTGCTACGGACTTTGCCGACATTATCGGATTACCCAGTGCGAACTTCGGCAGCTCTTACCCAACCTCACGCCCAACCTCATGGGCAGGCGCATGTCAGTCACGATGCGCCGCAGGCAAACCATGCCGGCAAGGCGGATGAGACGTCGCCCTTCGCACAGCTTGTGGCGGCGGTTGAGCCTGAGCCCAAGCCGGAGCCCAAGCCGGAGTCGAGGGACGTCTTCAAGGAGACGGCCAAGGAACAGACGAGAGACCAGGCCACGGCGCAGAAAGACGCGCGCAATGCTGCCGACACGTCTGCCGACGGCAAGACCCACGCACAGACCCAGACCAATGGTGTCCCGGTTCCCGCCGGCGCCGTCACAGAGATCAAGACTGAAGCGCCTGCAGCGGAGGTTGGCGACGTTCTGGCCGCCACCGATATCCCGGCTGAAACGCAGGCCGATCCGGCTCCTGCCGCGCAAACGGTCCAGCCGGCGGCACAACCGATCGTCCAGCCCGTCATCGCTCCCGTCACTGTCATGCTGGCGGCCGCACAGCCCGCGCCCGTTGCCGCCAACGATCAGGGCGCATTGAGCGCCACTCCAACCACCTCTGATGTATCCGACGCTGAGCCGGTGCCTGGCCTCGCCCAACCTGCCAACACCGCCGATCAAGCGGCCGCTGCCCAGACGGCAACACAGAATCTTTCTGCCATGCCCGCGCAGGGCGTTGTGGCTGAGGCCGCCGCACAACAGCCCGCACCCGCGGCTCCGGTTGAGCAGACGGTTGCCGCCGCCGCCCCCGTGGATGCCCAGACAGCGCCTGGCGTCCAGATCGCTGCCGTTCAGGCTGGCGAAACCGCAAAGCCGCAGGCCCCGGCCGAAACCAAATCCCCCGCCCGGACCGACGCCACTGAAAGCGCCGCCGCTGCGCCGGAACAGGCCCAGTCCACCGAACCCGGAAATACGGACCTGCTCGCGGTTGATGCCGCCCAGCCCGAACCCGCCGCCCGCGCGGAAACAGCCCCGGCGGAAACGGCCACGCCCAAGGCCGCGCCGCAGGCCCAGCCGGCCGCCGCCACCAACATGGCGGTCCATGGCGCCGCGCCGGCCACGCAGACTCAAACCGCCGCGCCTGCCGCCGCCATCACCCAGCATGTCGAAGTCAGCGCGGAAGCCGCCAAGCCCAATGTCGCCACGCTGGCCGTGGAGATCTCCGCCAGGAGCCAGTCGGGCGCCAGGCAGTTCGATATCCGCCTCGATCCGCCGGAACTGGGCCGTGTCGAAGTGCGCCTTTCGATTGACGCCGCCGGCAAGGCCAGCGCCCATCTGACCGCCGAGCAGCCGCAGACCCTCGAACTGCTGCAGAAGGACGCGACCGTCCTGGCCCGCGCGCTGCGCGATGCCGGCCTGGATGTGTCGCAGAACAGCCTGAACTTCTCGCTCCGCCACCAGAATCAGGACGGCAGCGCCCATCACGGCCATGCGCGCGGCACACCGCGCGGCATGTCTCTCACCGCCACCCAAGCCATCGAAGCCACCCCCGCCAGCGCCAGCTGGCGCGGTGACGGGCGGCTGGACATCCGGGTTTAAGGACAAAAAACATGATCACCCCCACCACATCGACTCCCAATGCCGCGACCGCGGGCAGCAACGACGCGCTGGGCAAGCTGTCGGGAAATTTCTCGACCTTCCTCACCTTGCTGACCAGCCAGCTGAAGAATCAGGATCCGACCAGCCCGATGGACGCCAACCAGTTCACCCAGCAGCTGGTGATGTACAGCCAGGTCGAACAGCAGATTCAGGGCAACACCCACCTGAAGACCCTGATCGCGCAAGGCCAGAGCAGCGCCGCCGCCATGGCGACCGACTATCTGGGCAAACGGGTTTCGATCACCAACGGCCAGGCATCGCTGTCGAACGGCGCCGCCAACTGGACCTACAATCTGTCAGCCGAAGCGCAATCGGCGAACCTCACCGTCACCAATTCCAGCGGCAAGGTGGTTTACACCGGCCCGGCGGAAAAGAAGGCCGGCAACCACGCCTTCGCCTGGGACGGCAAGGACAATAACGGCAACGAACTGGCCGACGGCGCCTACAAGCTGACGGTGACCGCCAGCGACGCCGCCGGCACGGCCGTGACCACCGCCGTCGCCACCGCCGGCACGGTCAACCAGATCGACATGACCGGTTCGACCCCGCAGCTGATTGTCGGAAACATGCAGATCGGCCTGGGAGAGATCGCGGCGATCGCCAACTGATTTTTGAGTCTTGAAAACACCGGCGCCGAGAAGCGGCGCCAAACCTGAAGCGGACCGGCCGAAGGCCTCACCCCCGCCCTGAAGGAAACTGAAATGAGTCTGTACGGAGCACTGAATATCGGCGTTGCGGGCCTGTCGGCCAACAGCAAGGCGCTGTCCGCCACCTCGTCGAACATCGCCAACGTCAACACCGTCGGTTACAAGAACCAGACCACCAACTTCTCGAGCTTTCTCACGGCTTCGGGGCTGGGCGGCGCCTCGGCCGGCGTCACCTCGGTGGTCGGCCAGCGGGTCACGGCGCAGGGCCTGCCCACGGTGACGTCGTCGGCCACCGACATGTCCATCACCGGCAACGGCTTCTTTGTCGTGGTCCCGGATCCCAGTGCCACCGGCGCGCAGCAATATACCCGCGCCGGCAGCTTCACCCCGGATGAAGACGGCAACCTGAAGAATCCCAACGGCATGTACCTCTTGGGCTGGAAGCTGGATTCGATGGGCGCGATCCCGACCAACACCGGCGATCTCAGCCTGGTCAATATCAACAGCCTGGCGGGCAAGGCGCAGGCCACCACCACGCTGGGCCTGCAAGCCAACCTGCAGTCCAGCTCGGTGGCGGAAGGCACCTATGTCGCGGGCCAGATGACCTCGGGCGCGGTGACGCCGGAGTTCGTGCGCACCATCAACATCTTTGACAGCCAGGGCGGCAGCCAGCCGATCACCTTCTCCTTCGTCAAGACCGCGGCCAATACCTGGGCCTATGAGACCACCTATGCCGGCGACGCCGCCAATCTTTCGGCCCCCGGCTCCATGCACAATGGCACCATCACCTTCAACACCGACGGCTCGCTGGCCAATGTGGACGGGGCCGCACCCGCGTCGGGCGCCTTCGACCTGACCATCCCGTGGGACGCTTCCACCGGTCTTGCGGCACAGACCATCGCCATCAATCTGGGCACCGTGGACAGCACCGGCGGCCTGACCCAGTTCGACAGTGCCTCGGCGCTGAACTCGGCATCGCTCGATGGCTCGCTGTTCGGCAGCGTCACCGGCGTGAATATCGGCAAGGATGGCACCGTGACGGCGCAGTTCTCGAACGGCCTGTCGCAGGACGTCTACAAGATCCCGGTCGCGACCTTCACCAACGCCGACGGTCTCGCCCAGGTCAATGGCAACGCCTATGTGCCCACCAAGGCCAGCGGCGCGCCCAATGTGAACGAAGCCAATTCCGGCAATGCGGGCGCCATCGCCTCCCAGTCGCTGGAATCGTCCACGGTCGACCTGGCCACCGAGTTCACCAACCTGATCACGACACAGCGCGCTTACTCCGCCTCGGCCCGCATCATCACGACTGCCAACGAGATGCTGCAGGAGCTGGAGCGGCTTCGCTAGGGATTGACGGGAAAGGCTTGAAAAATGGGCCTTTCCCGCACTTTCCCGGACGAGTTGAGTGAAGCTTTTATAGGTTCGTTTACCACGGTTCTTGGCCCTTTTTAAACGCGGGCCAGCGTAATTTTCGCCGTGGATAGTGTTGGGAGTTTTTTGATGGAAGAGCGCAAAGGACGCGTGAGCTATGTCATCGGGCCCGATGGGTCGCCGTTGACGCTCGCCGATCTGCCGCCGCCCTCGACGCGCCGTTGGGTCATCCGCCGCAAGGCCGAGGTCGTTGCCGCCGTGCGCGGCGGGCTGCTCAGCCTGGACGATGCCTGCAAGCGCTATACGCTGACGGTCGAGGAATTCCTCGCCTGGCAGCATGCGATTGATCGCTTCGGTTTGGCGGGCCTGCGCGCCACGCGCGTGCAGCAGTACCGCAACTAGCGGATGTGGGGCGTAGAACGGCGAGAAGTTAATTAAACCTTGCCAAAATCGCGCTGCGATGGCGCAGGCGCCTTAAGTCAAATTTTACCCTAACGCGGCAATGTTTGCCTAGCAGAACGGACGGAGGTTTCCCGCCCGCTTCGCCAGGAGGACATCTTGCCGGATTTTTTCAAAGTGGTTGGTGCGGCGCGGTTCGGCGTCATGGCCGGCGTCGCCGCCGTGCTCACCGCATTCTTCCTCTATATCGCGGGCGCCATCACCGAGCCGCCCAAGACCATCCTGTTCTCCGGCCTGGAATCGCGTGACGCCGCCGCGGTCACCGGCAAGCTCGACTCCATGGCCGTCAAGTATGACGTCAAGGAAGGCGGCACCATCCTGGTCCCGGCCGACCAGGTCACCAAGCTGCGCATGGCGCTGGCCCAGGACAACCTGCCCGCCGCCGGCGTCGGCTATGAGATCTTCGACAAGTCGGACGCCTTCGGCACCACCGCCTTCGTCCAGAACATCAATCACCTGCGCGCCCTGGAAGGCGAGCTGTCGCGTTCGATCCAGTCGATCGAGGGCGTCAGCGGCGCCCGCGTCCATCTGGTGATCCCGGAACGCCAGGTCTTTTCCCGCGACGAACAGACACCCTCGGCCTCGGTCGTGCTCAAGACCCGCGGCCGGATGGACCGCGGTCAGGTCCAGGCCATCCAGCACATGGTGGCGGCAGCCGTCGCCTCGCTGTCGGCCGAGCGCGTCGCCATCGTCGACGATCGCGGCAACCTGCTGGCGGGCGGCGACAGCAAGGGCGGCCCCAATGCGCTGGCCCGCAACCAGGACGAAGATACCACCAATTACGAGAATTCGCTGCGCAGCCGCATCGAAGCCATCGTCACCTCGGTGGTCGGCGCCGGCCATGTCCAGGTCCAAGTGGCCGCCGACATCGATTACAATCACACCCAGATCACCTCCGAGACCTTCGATCCCGATTCCAAGGTGGTACGCTCGACCCAGACGGTGGAGCGCAACGCCAGCGACACCAATGGCGGCGGCAGCGCCGTGTCGGTGGCCAACGCCCTGCCGGGCGGCGGCGCGGCTGGCGGCGGCAACGGCGGCCAGAACACCTCCGGCTCGACCGAGGAAACCACCAACTACGAAATCTCCAAGAAGGTCACCACCTCGACCGTCGATGGCGGCGATGTGAAGAAATTGTCGGTCGCGGTCGTGGTCGACGGCACCACCACCGGCGAAGGCGCCGGCGCCTACAAGGCGCGCACCGCCGCCGAAATGGCGCAGATCACCGCGCTGGTGAAATCGGCCATGGGCTTTGACCAGGCGCGCGGCGACCAGGTGCAGGTCACCAACATGCCCTTCGCCCGCATGGACGTCGCCCAGGGCAGCGAAGCGCCCGCGCCGCTGCTGGGCCTGGATGCCGGCTACTGGTTCAAGATCATCGAAGCCGCAATCCTCTGCCTGACCGCCCTGCTGATCGGCCTGTTCGTCGCAAAACCCCTGATAAACCGCATGTTTGCGGCGCAGGGCGCGGTTGCCGGCGGTCCCACCCAGCTTGCCGGCGTCTCGCCGGTCGCCGGTGCGCTGCCGTCCCCGGCGATGGCCTCGGCCGAAGGCGCGCCCGGCGCGCCCACTTTGCCTGCGCCCAATCCCTCCATCGACATCAGCCGCATCGACGGCCAGGTGCGCGAATCCTCGATCAAGAAAGTCGGTGAAGTGGTCTCGTCGCATCCTGAAGAAGCGCTCGCGATCATCCGCACCTGGCTGCATCAACCGGTCTAACCCATGTCCAAACCCGCCAAAGCCCCGGTCAAGGAAGATATCCGCTCCCTCTCAGGCGCGGAGCGCGCCGCCATCATCATGCTGTCGCTCGGCGAAGATCATTCCGAGAAGATCTGGCAGATGATGGACGAGGAGGAGATCAAGGAAGTCTCCCAGGTCATGTCCAACCTCGGCTCGGTCAGCTCCAGCCTGATCGAAAAGCTGCTGGTCGATTTCGTCAGCCAGATGTCGGGCACCGGCTCGCTGATGGGCTCGTACGAGTCCACCGAGCGCCTGCTCGCCAACATCCTGCCGGCGGAAAAGGTCGGCTCGATCATGGAAGAAATCCGCGGTCCCGCGGGCCGCACCATGTGGGACAAGCTGGCCAATGTGAACGAAACCGTCCTGGCCAACTATCTCAAGAACGAATATCCCCAGACTGTCTCGGTGGTGCTGTCCAAGATCAAGCCGGAACATGCCGCCCGTGTCCTGGGCGCCCTGCCCGAAGAGTTTGCCCTGGAAGTGGTGCAGCGCATGCTGCGCATGGAAAGCGTGCAGAAGGACATCCTGGACAAGGTCGAGCAGACCCTTCGCGTCGAATTCATGTCCAACCTGGCGCGCACCGCCAAGCGCGACGCCCATGAGCAGATGGCCGAAATCTTCAACAATTTCGACCGCCAGACCGAAAGCCGCTTCATCACCGCCCTGGAAGAACGCAGCCGCGACAGCGCCGAGCGCATCAAGGCGCTGATGTTCACCTTTGAAGACCTTTCCAAGCTGGACCCGGGTTCGATCCAGACCCTGCTGCGCAATGTCGAAAAGGACAAGCTGGGCCTGGCGCTGAAGGGCGCCACCGACGGGCTGCGCGACGTCTTCTTCTCCAACATGAGCGAACGCGCCGGCAAGATCCTGCGCGACGACATGGAAGCCATGGGTCCGGTGCGCCTGAAGGACGTCGACGAAGCCCAGATGCGCATGGTCAATGTCGCCAAGGACCTGGCCAACAAGGGCGAAATCATGATCGCCGGCGGCAGCGCCGAAGACGAGCTGGTGTACTGATGAACCCGGCCAAGAAGTTCACCTTCGACACTGAATTCCACGCCGATGGCGACCGCCGCGCGCCGTCCGCCCAGGCGCGCCAGAAGCAGACCCTGACCATCGAAGAACTCGAATCCCTCAAGACCCTGGCCCGCCACGAGGGCGAGAACGGCGCCACCGCGCGCGTCGCCAGCGCAGTCGAAGCCCTGGTGGCGCAGGTCCGCGCCGCGCTGGATGAAAGCCATGCCGAGATCGAGGCGCTGCGCAATGAAGCCGCCGCCATCGCGCTGGCCATGGCCAGGAAGATTGCCCCCGCCGCTTTGGCCGCCCTGCCCGCTGGCGATGTCGAAATCGCCCTGCGTCAGGCCATGCACCAGGCCATCGGCGAACCGCGCATCACCCTGCGCGCCGCCCCCGTGGTGATCGAGGCGCTCAAGAGCCGCCTGGACGAAATCGCCCATGAAGAAGGTTTCGACGGGCGCGTCATGATCGCCGAAGACGCTCACATGCAGGGCGGCGATTGCCGCATCGAGTGGCGCGGCGGCGGCGCCGAGCGCTGCGAACAGATGATCGAAGAGGCGATGACCGACATCATCGCCCACCGTTTTTCCAATAATGAAGAAGTGAAAGGATAATTCCATGGCGAGCGACAATGTCGATCTGCCCGATCTGAGCCAGGAGGCCGCGCCCGGCTCCGCCGCCGCCCTGTTGAACATGGAAGGCCAGGCCGAAAGCACGCCGAAACATTCCGCCCAGGACCTGGAAGCGGTGTTCGACGTTCCGGTCACCGTCTCGGCCGTGTTGGGCAAGAGCGGCATGGAAGTCAGCCAGCTTCTGAAACTGGGCAAGGGCACCATCATCGAGCTCGACCACAAGGTCGGCGAAGCCATCGACATCTATGTCAATGACCGCCTGGTCGCGCGCGGCGAAGTCGTGCTGGTCGAAGACCGCCTGGGCGTCACCATGACCGAAATCATCAAGGCCGGGTCCGGCTCCTAAAGGACTGAAGGGATACCATCATGCGTCTTCTTATCGTCGGAAGCCTCCAGGGCCAGATTGGCCTGGCCACCAAGATCGCGATGGCCAAGGGCGCGAAAGTCACCCACGCCGCGGATATCGAGCAGGCGCTGGCCAGCTTGCGCGGCGGTGTCGGCGCCGACCTGGTGTTCTGCGATGTGAGCCTGGACATTGCCAGCCTGGTGCGCGGCCTGGCCGCCGAGCGTATCTGCACCCCGGTCGTGGCCTGCGGCATCGGCACCGACACACGCCGCGCCGTGGACGCGATCCGCGCCGGCGCGAAGGAATACCTGCCCCTGCCCGCCGACGCCGAACTGATCGCGGCGGTGCTGGCGGCGGTGGCCGACGAGTCGCACCAGCTGGTGCATGAAGACGAAGCCATGACCGCCGTGCTGAGCCTGGCCGACCAGATCGCCGGCAGCGAAGCCTCGATCCTGATTACCGGCGAGAGCGGCACCGGCAAGGAAGTGCTGGCCCGCTACGTCCACCGAAAGTCGCTGCGCGCCGACAAGCCCTTCATCTCGGTCAACTGCGCCGCGATTCCCGAGAACCTGCTGGAATCCGAACTGTTCGGCCATGAAAAGGGTGCCTTCACCGGCGCCATCGCCCGGCGCATCGGCAAGTTCGAGGAAGCCAATGGCGGCACGCTGCTGCTGGACGAAATCAGCGAGATGGATGCGCGCCTGCAGGCCAAGCTGCTCCGCGCCATCCAGGAGCGCGAGATCGACCGCGTCGGCGGCACCAAGCCGGTCAAGGTCGACATCCGCATCATCGCCACCTCGAACCGCGACCTGGCCGAAGCGGTCAAGCACGGCACCTTCCGCGAAGACTTGCTCTATCGCCTGAACGTCGTGAACCTGCGCATTCCCGCGCTGCGCGAGCGTCCCAAGGATATCCGCGCTCTGTCGCACCACTTCGCGCGCAAATATGCCGAAGCCAATGGCGTGGCCTACCGCCCGATCTCGTCCCAGACCGAACGCCTGATGCTGGGCCATGTCTGGAAGGGCAATGTCCGCGAGCTGGAAAACACCATTCATCGTGCCGTGCTGCTGGCGCAGGGACCCGATATCGGGCCCGAAGCCATCCGCCTGCCGGACGGCACCCAGGTCGGCCCGGCCTCCGCCGCCATGCCGCAGAACACCTCGGTGCAGAGCGCCGTGGTCTCCGCCACCGCCGTCACCCGCGGCCTGGTGGGTCGCACCGTCAGCGACGTCGAGCGCGACCTGATCCTGGACACGCTGGACCACTGCCTGGGCAACCGCACCCATGCCGCCAACATCCTGGGCATCTCGATCCGCACCCTGCGCAACAAGCTGCGCGAATATTCCGACTCCGGACTGACCGTTCCCAGCCACGGCGAACAGCGGATGGCGGGCTAAGTCTTAAGCACCCGGCTGGAAGAACTCCGGCCTCATGATGTGAAGAGCGTTTCAGAATGAGCGACGTCGGCACCACCACCTCCTCGGGCATTGACTTCTCGCCCGCCAAGATCGGCAACCTGATCCGCAAGTCGGACCTGGGCCTGGCGATCGGCATCATGGCCATCCTGGTGGTGCTGATCGTGCCGCTGCCGACCTGGCTGCTGGACGTGGCGCTGGCCTTTTCGCTGAGCTTCTCGATCCTGATCCTGATGACGGCGGTGTTCGTCACCAAGCCGCTGGAATTCAGCTCATTCCCGACCATCCTCTTGATCACCACCATGCTGCGGCTGGCCCTCAATCTCGCCTCCACCCGCCTGATCCTGGCCCATGGCAATGAAGGCACCGCCGCCAGCGGCTATGTCATCCAGGCCTTCGGCAACCTGGTGATGCAGGGCAACTTCGTCATCGGCGTCATCGTCTTCGCCATCCTGATCATCGTCAACTTCGTGGTCATCACCAAGGGTTCGGGACGCATCGCGGAAGTCGCGGCGCGTTTCAGCCTGGATGCCATGCCCGGCAAGCAGATGGCGATCGACGCCGACCTCAGCGCCGGCCTGATCAACGAGACCGAAGCCAAGGAGCGCCGCAAGACTATCGAGGCGGAATCCAACTTCTTCGGCGCCATGGACGGCGCTTCCAAATTCGTGCGCGGCGACGCCATTGCCGGCCTGCTGATCGTCGGCATCAACGTGATCGGCGGCATCATAATCGGCGTGGCCCAGAGCGGCATGAGCTTCGCCGACGCCACCCACACCTTCACCCTTCTGTCGGTCGGTGACGGCCTGGTCAGCCAGATGCCGGCGCTGATCATCTCGGTCGCCGCGGGCCTGATGGTGTCCAAGGCCGGCGTCGAAGGCGCCACCGACAAGGCGCTGATGAGCCAGCTTTCCTATTATCCGCAGGCGCTCGGCATGGCCGCCGCCGTGATGGGTTTTGTCGCGGTGATGCCGGGCATGCCGACCCTGGTGTTTGCCAGCCTGGCCGCCGGCACCGGTTCGCTCGCCTGGTATGCCTACAAGCGCAAGGATGCCCGCACCGCCCAGGCGGCCGCCGCCGTGGCGCAGGCCGACGGCCCGCCCAAAGAAGAACCGATCTCCAGCGCGCTGGCGCTCGACCTGCTGCGCATCGAGCTGGGTTACGGGTTGCTGCCGCTGATCAACGATGTGCAGGGCCACCGCATCACCGACCAGATCAAGGCGCTGCGCCGCCAGCTGGCGCAGGAGATGGGCTTTGTGATGCCCGCCGTGCGCATCCTGGACAATATGCAGCTGGGCCCGAACGAGTACCGCATCCGCATCAAGGAATTCGATTCCGGCAAGGGCGACCTGTACCCCGGCTCGTTCCTGATCATGGATCCCAAGGGCCTGCCCATCGACCTGCCCGGCACCCACACCACCGAACCGGCCTTCGGCCTGCCCGCCACCTGGGTTTCGGGCAGCCTGAAGGAAGAAGCCTCGTTCCGCGGCTTCACCGTGGTCGATCCCGGCACCGTGCTGACGACGCATCTGACCGAAGTGCTCAAGAGCCACATGGCCGAGCTCTTGTCCTACGCCGAGACCAAGAAGCTGCTGGACGACCTGCCGCCGGAGAACAAGAAGCTGGTGGAAGACATCATCCCCTCGCAGATTTCCGTCACCGGCGTGCAGCGCGTGCTGCAGACGCTGCTGGGCGAGCGCGTCTCGATCCGCGACCTGCCGCAGGTGCTGGAAGGCATCGCCGAAGCGGTGGGCCACACCAAGAACGCGCTCTACATCACCGAGCATGTGCGCGCACGCCTGGCCCGCCAGCTCTGCCACGCCAACCAGTCGCACGCCGGCTACCTGCCGCTGATCGCCTTGTCGCCCGCCTGGGAACAGGCCTTCGCCGAATCCATTGTCGGCCAGGGCGAGGAACGCCAGCTCGCCATGGCGCCGTCGCAGCTGCAGCAGTTCATCCAGCAGGTGCGCGAAGCCTTTGACGAAGCCAGCGGCAAGAACGAAGTGCCGGTGATGCTGACCAGCCCCCAGATCCGTCCCTTTGTGCGCTCGATCATCGAACGCTTCCGGCCCCAGACGGTGGTGATGAGCCAGAACGAAATCCATGCCTCGGTGCGCCTGCGCACCCTGGGCCAAGTCTAAGAGGCAAACCATGGCACAGGCCGCTTCCACCGCCGCCGTCCTCTCCTTTCCGCGCGCCGATCTGCGCGGATTGCTGGGCGGCGCCCTGAAGCGTCACCGCCTGCCCGAGGGTCTCGCCAATGCGCTGGTACGCGAAGCCTCCAAGTTTCCCGATGTCAGCGCCGACGCGGCACTGGCCTTCGCGCTGGACCAGCGCATGGCCCCGGCCCCGATCGATTTCGAAAAGGCGCGCGGCATCCTTTTGGTCGGCCCGGCCGGCGCGGGCAAAAGCGCCGTCGCCGCAAAAATAGTCCATGCCGCCAAGCTGATCGGCCGCAAGACCGAACTGGCGCGCGCCGATGGCGGCCTGGCCCTGTTCCGCACCGGCACCAATCCGCCCGAACTCCTGACCGTGATGGAGGCCGATGGCTTCAATCCGCTGAATGCCCGCGCCGCGTCTGCCTTCAGCGCCCTGGGCGATATCGAGGGAGTGGAAACCATCGGCGTGATCTCGGCGCTGAGCGATGCCGAGGATGTCAGCGACATCGTGTCGGCCTTCCGCTTCCGCCGCGTCATCGTCACCAACATGGACCGCACCCGGCGCCTGGGTGCCGCGTTGGCCGCCATCACCGGCTGCGCGCGCCTGGCCCATGTCACGCACGGGGCCCGCCCGGAAGATGCGCTGGAAATGCTGGAGCCCGGCTCGCTGGCCGCGCTGCTGCTGGACGTCAGCTCACACTGATTTCTCACCACGGCCGGGCTTGACCCGGCCATCCAGACCAACACCAAACTTATTTGAAGTCGCGCTTCGCGCAACGCTGGATGGGCGGGTTAAACCCGCCCATGGAGATCAACGGCGTTTTCCGCCGCCGCCTTTGCCCTTGTTATCAATGGCAAAGGGCCCCGGCCCCACGCCCACCATCAGCAGCAACCCGCCGCAGATCGCGATGTCGCGTGCGAAGATGCCGAACTCGGCGGCGCGCAGGGCGGTATCGCTGATGCGCCAGAAGTCATGCAGCGTCACCGCCGTCACGATGGTCAGGCCGAACAGCATCACCGCGCCATGGCGGGTCTGCCAGCCCAGCAGCAGCGAGAAACTGCCCATGAAGATCAGGATCAGCGCCACCAGCACCACCACCGGCGCCAGCGGCACGCTCTTGGCCGCAAGCATCGCGGAGGTGCCATGGAAGTTCGCCATGATGTGCATGGCGGTGGTCATGTAGAACCAGACAAAGGCGCAGCGTCCGAAAAAGGGGGAAATTGTTTCTGAAAAAGACATTCGCGTGAGGCCCCCGGGAGCATCGGCCGTCCCCGAAGGGCGCTAAGACCGTGCGACCAATCAAAAATCGACTCAGTGGCCCAATGATAAGCCAGGCTCGGGACCGTTCAACTGGATGGCGGAACCTGGGCAAAACCCGCGAATCCGCGGCCTTTTTGTCACACAGTGTCTGTCCCGTCGGAATAATTGGGAACGCTGGAATCGCCAGGCGCGTTAATCCGAGCGGAAGGGCCTTTGGAATTTGAGGGTCTAGGCAATGTCAGCAATTGGAATGCCCGCGCCGCGCGGGAAAGGTTTTGCGATCTCCGCTTATGCCGATTACCGGCATGATCATCTTTTCTTTGCGCGCCAGCAGTCGCTGCAGATGCGCGAGATGGACTGGGAAAAGGGCGCCGAGCCCTTGACGCCCTACAGCACGCTGATCATGCGTGGGGCTGGCGTGGCGATCCTGGTGGTGGCGTTCCTGGCGATTGTGATCTGACGATCACGCGCTGCGGAGCGTGTGCTTGCGAAGGTGACGCACCAGCGCCATCTCATCCAACCGAGCCTGCTGACGCCGCGCTTGCATTTCCGCAAGGCGCTTGGCCTGCTGCTCGGTGGCGACTTCCAGGGATTTCAGATCCTGAAACGCATCGGTGAGATCGGCTTGCGCGATGGCATATTCGCGCTCGATTTCCTTCAGCGTCGTGCGCAGGTTTTCACGGCGCGATTCAATCGAACGCAGGAAGGACGGAAAGGCCAGGCGGCCGATATCGCTGTCGCCGGCCCGCTGTTTCTCGCGGGCGACATTGTCGTCCAGGTCGGCCAGCTTGCGCTCCAGATCGGCCTTCATGGCGTCGATCGAGGCAATACGGCGTTTCATTTCATCGACGCGGAAGCGCTTGAGGCGCAGCAGCGTATCGGTCCGGTTCATCGCGCACTCCCTTCGGCGATGCCCATGATCTGGGCCAACGCGTCATAACCCTGGCTCAAATTCACCCGCTCGTTCTTGCCCTGGGCCAGAAAGGCCTCAAGCTGCGGATAGAGCCTGACTGCGTTGTCCACTTCAGGATTCGTGCCAGCCTTGTAGGCGCCGAGCCGGATAAGCTCTGCCATATCTTCGTAAACCGTCAGCGGCCCACGGGCTTGTAAAACAAGGCTTTGTTCGTCTGTCGTGTTGCAGCCGGGCATGGCGCGGCTGACCGATTTGAGAATGTTGATGGCCGGGAACCGGCCGCGTTCCGCAATGGCACGTTCCAGAACGATATGACCGTCCAGGATGCCCCGAACTGCGTCAGCCACCGGCTCGTTATGGTCGTCACCTTCCACCAAGACGGTAAACAGGCCGGTGATCGAGCCGCCCCCTTCCAGGCCCGGCCCGGCACGCTCCAGAAGGCGGGGCAGCTCGGCGAACACGGTGGGGGTATAACCCTTGGAAGCCGGGGGCTCGCCCGCCGACAGGCCGATTTCGCGCTGGGCCATGGCGAAGCGGGTGACCGAATCCATCAGCAGCAGCACATTCAGGCCCTGGTCGCGCAGCTGTTCGGCCACGGTCATGGCGACATAGGCGGCCTGGCGGCGCACCAGCGGCGCCTCGTCGGACGTGGCGGCGACCACCACGGAACGGGCCAGGCCTTCTTCGCCCAGATCGTCCTCGATGAATTCCTTCACTTCGCGGCCACGCTCGCCGATCAGGCCAATCACGATGGCGTCGGCGTCGGAATTGCGCGCCAGCATCGACATCAGCGTGGATTTGCCCACGCCGGAACCCGAGAAAATGCCCATACGCTGGCCGGCGCAGCAGGTGGCAAAGGCGTTGAGGGCGCGGATGCCCAGATCCAGCTTGCGGCCCACCCGTCCGCGGCGCATGGCGTCCGGCGGCGGGGCCTTTAGCGCATAGGGGACCGTGCCCTGGGGCAGCGCCCCCTTGCCGTCCATCGGCTCGCCGAATCCGTTGAGCACCCGGCCCAGCCAAGCCTTGGAGGGATAGATCGAAACCGGGCTGTCCTCGAAATCGGCCCGCGCCCCCAGGCTGATTCCGTCCAGCGGACCCAGCGGCATGACGAGGGCCCGGCCATCGCGAAAGCCGACCACTTCGCAGGGAATTTTCTTGTGATTTCCGATAGTTATGCGGCACTGGCCGCCCAGACTGACAGCCCCTTGCGCGCCGGTGACTTCCACCGCCAGGCCCTCGATCCGGGCGACCCGGCCGAAGCGGGTCAGGGTGGAAATGCCCTCAATATCCTTGAGCAAAGCGCGCATAAACTTCCTTTTTGGGCACATTTCGCGCCCCGGACTTTTTTCAGTGTGCGGACTTTCTGTCCCCCGCAGGCCTCCATAGTGAGGCCAACCATTTAAATGGCGGTAAACTTAACAAATCGAATCAAGGCCCTGGCGGCACCCCCCGACCCTTTCCCGGTCTTAATCCGGGATGAGGAAGGGCTGAAGCCGGGGGGACAAGTTAAAGCTGCTGTTAACTATTTACGCTTACCGTTCGGAAACCGGTTAACCGTGCCTGGCAACCATGCCGGCACGTCCGAATGTTAAGAGAGGGGCCTGACATGCGCGTATTGCTGATTGAAGACGACAGCGCCATGGCGCGAAGCATCGAGCTGATGCTGCGCAGCGAGGGCCTTAACGTCTACACCACCGATCTCGGGGAAGAAGGGATCGATCTGGGTAAACTGTACGATTACGACATTATCGTGCTGGACCTGCAGTTGCCGGACATGTCGGGCTTCGAGGTCCTGAAGGCGCTTCGGGTCGCCAAGGTGCAGACCCCGGTGCTGATCCTGTCCGGCAACGCGATTGTCGAAGCCAAGGTCAAGGCGCTGGGCTTCGGCGCCGACGACTATATGACCAAGCCCTTCCACAAGGACGAGCTGGTCGCCCGCATCCAGGCGGTCGTGCGCCGTTCCAAGGGCCACAGCCAGTCGGTCATCACCACCGGCAAGCTCACCGTCAACCTGGACGCCAAGACCGTGGAAGTCGACGGCGCCCGCGTGCATCTGACCGGCAAGGAATATCAGATGCTGGAACTGCTTTCCCTGCGCAAGGGCACGACCCTGACCAAGGAAATGTTCCTCAACCATCTTTATGGCGGCATGGACGAGCCCGAGCTGAAGATCATCGACGTCTTCATCTGCAAGCTGCGCAAGAAGCTGGCCGCCGCCACCGAAGGCGCCAATTACATCGAAACCGTCTGGGGCCGCGGCTATGTGCTGCGCGATCCCAATGGCGAAGAGATCGTCCAGGTCGCGTAAGATCGGACGGATAGTTGAAAAAGGCGCCCTCACCGGGCGCCTTTTTTATTTCTACTGCGAACAATCCAGCAGCTTGCCGTCCAGGGACGAGCCGATCAGGAGGCGCTTGCCCGCCGACACCGCGATGCCGGCCGCCGCGATGTCGCCGCCGGCATTGCCGTAAACAAACTGCGCCTGTTGCGGCACGCCGCTGGCCAGGGCGACCCGGAAGACCTGGGACGGCGGGCGATGATCCGCATCGGTGAAGAAATCGCGCCACTGGATCAGGCTGGCATGGCCCGCCACCCAGACCTCGCCCCGGTTGTCGAGGCTCAGCTTTTCGGGCGCGACGTCCAATGTCAGCGACCCGCCCTCGGTCAGGTTGCCGGTCATGATCTCGCGGCTGAAGGATTGCAGGCTGCGCGTCGTCAGGCTGGCCACCAGCAGATGGTTGCCGTCCGGGCTCAGCAACAGCCCACGCGCGCCATAGACCTCCTCGGCGGCGGTGCGGAACATCATGCCGTTGAAATGCAGGATGCTGGAGCCGGGCACCGCCCCCCAGTCGGCCAGCCGCCGCAGGAAGGCGGGCATGGCAATGCCGTTGCTGACATAGAAACTGCCGGCGCCGGAGGCGGCCACATCCTGCGGATCGGTCAGCAACCCGCTGCCGATGGTGCCCTGTGACACCAGCGCGGGCGCGGTGGCGGGATTGGTGATTTCAAACGAGTCAATGGTCGACCGGACTTTTTCATTGGTCGCTCCGGCGGCTGCCGACGCTCCTGACCGGCGGTTGACCGCCAGCAGGAAAACCCCGCTGCCGTCAGGCGAGCGATAGAGCCCGATGCCGCGGGGATGAAAATCCTTCGGCGTACCGGCAAGCTTCGTCAGCCTGCCGGTGCCGTTCAGGGGAAGGGCATAGATGCCGTCGGCGTCGCGCGGGCCGCGCGCATTGCCCACCGCGACAAATGCCATGCCGCCGGCCACCTCGATATCGGTGACGCCGGGCACATTGGAAATCACCCGGCAACTACCGGGAAAGCCTGTCTGCGCCGAAGAAAACAGGCCATTGGCCCACAGCATGCGGCCGGCGAAAAATACCAGCGCCACCACCAGCATGACGGCGGTCATCCGCCAGGCGCGCCGGAAACCTCTCATGCGCCGTGACCCGAGACATCCGTGTCCGAGAATTGCAGGCTGGCCAGGCGCGCATAAAGACCGCCGCCCGCCATCAGCTCGGCATGATTGCCCTCGGCCACCACGCGGCCATCCTCCATCACCACGATGCGCTTGAGGCGCTGGATGGTGGAGAAACGGTGCGCGATCACCAGCGTGGTGCGGCCCACCATCAGGTTGGCCAGCGCGGTCTGCACCAGGCGTTCATTCTCGGCATCCAGCGCGCTGGTGGCTTCGTCCAGCAGCAGCAGCGGCGCATCGCGCAGGATCGCCCGGGCGATCGCCAGGCGCTGGCGCTGGCCGCCCGACAGGGTGATGCCGCGCTCGCCCACCAGGGTTTCAAAGCCTTCGGGCAGCTTGTCGATGAACTCGGACGCCGCGGCGGCATCCGCGGCGGCGCGCACCTCGCCATCGCTCGCCTCTTCGCGGCCATAGCGGATATTGGCGGCGATGCTTCCGGAAAAGATCACCGGGTCCTGCGACACCACGGCGATCTTCTGGCGCAGCGCAATGGGATCGAGCTGGGTGATGTCGATCCCGTCAAACCGGATGCTGCCGCGCTGGGCCTCGAAGAAGCGCAGCATGAGCTGGAAGACGGTGGACTTGCCCGCGCCGCTGGGGCCCACCAGGGCCACCGCCTCGCCGCTGGCGACATCCAGCGAGAAATCGTTCAAGGCCTTGAAATCGGGGCGGGCGGGATACTGGAAGGTGACATTCTCAAACCGCACCGCGCCACCCGGCCTTTGCGGCAAGGCAAGCGGATTGGCGGGCGGGCGGATGGCCGGCACCTCGTGCAGCAATTCCATCAGCCGCTCGGAGGCGCCCGCCGCGCGTTGCAGGTCGCCCCAGGTCTCGCTCAGCGCGCCGACGCCGCCGCCCGTGAGAAAGCCATAGATGATGAAGGCCACCAGGTCGCCGCCGGTCAGCCGGCCCAGGATCATGTCATGCAGGCCGACAAGGCCGACCGTGGCCAGGCTCGCAAAGGCGGTGAAGATCGCCACCGCCGTCAGCACCGCGCGCGCCAGGGTGCGGCGGCGGGCGAAATCGAAGGCGCGCTCGACGGCGGCGGCAAAGGCGCGGCGCTCGAAATTCTCCTGGGTGAAGGCCTGCACCGTGGGCACCGCGTTCAGCGTTTCGGTACCGCGCGCGGCGGTATCGGCGATGGAATCCTGGCTGGCGCGGGAGAGTTTGCGCACCCAGCGGCCGAACAACAGCATCGGCACCAGCACCACCAGCACGGCGGCAACTACCAGCAGCCCCAGCTTGGGGCTGGTGACGAACATCAGCGTCAGGCCGCCTGTCAGGGTGACCAGATGGCGCGCCGCCTGCGAGGCGGACGTTCCCACAAGTACCTGGATCAGCGTGGTGTCCGCGGTCATGCGCGACAGCACTTCGCCGGTGCGGGTGACTTCAAAGAATTGCGGCGACAGGCCCAGCACATTGTCGAACACCGCCTTGCGGATATCGGCCACCACCCGCTCACCCAGCCAGGTGACCAGATAGAAACGGATCGCCGAGGACAGGCCCAGCACGGCGGCAGCCACCACAAAGGCGAAATAGAAATCGGCCAGGCCATGGGCCTGCTCGGCCGAAAGCCCCTGGGCATCGATCAGGCCCCGGGCGAACTGGGGCAGGGCCAGGGTCGCGGCCGAGGAGGCCAAAAGGGCCAGGGCCGCCACCGTGATCCGGCCCCTATAGGGCGTCAGGAAGGGCAAAAGTCCGCGCAGGGGGGCCAGGGACCGCCCTTTGGGCCGTCCCGCCGCCACCCGGGCGGTTTCCTTCGCAAAATCGTCTCCGGCCAAGGCAATGCCTGTTCGTTAAGCCCCGGTTGTATATAGGGATTGGCGCAGCCGCCAAAGCGGCCAATGGCGGCTTGCGCACCCAGCGCCCCCTCCCGTATAAGCCCGCCCTCGCACCCGTCGGAAATGGGCGCCATCGAAAGGTCACCAAGGATCATGAAAAAGGGCATCCACCCCGATTATCACTTTGTCGAAGTTCAGCTGAACGACGGCAGCACCTACAAGACCCGCACCACCCATGGCACCGCGGGCCAGAAGATCACCCTGGACATCGATCCCTCGACCCACCCGGCCTGGACTGGCGGCGACGCCAAGCTGATGGACCGCGGCGGCCGCCTGACGCGCTTCAACAAGAAGTTTGCCGGATTCGTGAAGGCCTGAGGTCCGAGCGCATACATGAAAAACGCCGCCGGTCACCCGGCGGCGTTTTTGTTTGTGCAAGTTGGCGCCTACTTGGAGGCGAAGGCCTGGGCCAGGGTATCCAGCTGGCCGCGCGCACCGGCCACGGGCACCGCACCTTCTCCAAACAGGATGTCGTCCAGCCGGGCGATGCGGCGATACAGGCTGTCGCTGCGCACCAGAAGGTCTTTCAATTCCTGCGGCAGCGGATCGGTATCCTCGGCGCATTTGCCCATGCAGATCTCGCGGCTGCCCAGGCGATAGCGGTCGTTCATGGCGTCGCCCGCCTCCATGTCTCCGTCGCGCACGGCGCGCTGCACCAAGAGCCAGCTCGCCGCCTGCATCAGGCGGGTGGTGACCCGCATGCTTTCGCCGGCATAGAGCATGGCGGCCTTGCGCGGCAGAACGCGCGCTTCCTCGCGCCCCTTGCCGTCGAGATAGCGCGCGGTTTCTTCCACCAGCGCCATGCCTTCATCGAAGGTGCGGTCGAAGGCGCTGTCGGTGAAGCTTTCGGTCTCGATATTCTGCATGTCATTCCCCGCTGCTGGCCGGACGCTAGCAAGTGGAGCGCGAATCGCAAGGCCCATGGATTGGTAAATTGTCCCAAATGCGAGCCAGGGGGCGGACTCGCCACAGTCTTATTGTGCGTATTAACATTGATGCTTCACGCATTTACTTCTTGAAGAAGTTTTCCGCCGCCGATTTCGTGGCGTGGCGGGCGGCGATGGCCTCGCGGCAACGGGCGATTTCCGTATCCAGCCGCGCGATGCGTTGTTCCAGCTCATGCGCCGAAAGCGCGGAAATATCTTCGCCCAGCACCACATCCGGCAGTTTCTTGCGCGGCTGAAGATCGTCCGGGTCCATCTGCCAAAGCTCCTGTTTTGCGTTAGTCTGTGTCCGACAAAAGCAGCGCGCAAGCCATGAGAGCCATTCATGTTTCCAATCCCGGCAGGGACTATTGCCTGACGCTGGCCCAGGAACCCAGGCCCGCGCCGCAGCGCGGCCAGGTGTTAATTCAGGTGGCGGCCGCAGGTCTTAACAATGCCGATCTGCTGCAGGCGCGCGGGGCCTATCCGCCGCCGCCCGGCGCATCGCCCATCCTGGGCCTGGAAGTATCCGGCACCATCGCCGCGCTGGGCGATGCTGTTACCGGCTTTGCGGTGGGCGATGCGGTCTGCGCCCTGCTCTGCGGCGGCGGCTATGCCGACTATGCGCTGGCGGATGCCGGGTCGGTGTTGCCCCTGCCCGCCGGCGTGGATCTGATCGATGCGGCCGGCCTGCCCGAAGCCGCCTTCACCGCCTGGACCAATATCGTGGATACAGGCCGCCTTGGCCCAGGCGAAACCCTGCTGGTGCATGGCGGCACCTCCGGCATCGGCAGCCTGGCGATCCAGATGTTCGCAGGCCTGGGGCACCGGGTTTTCACCACCACCGGCAGCGACGAAAAATGCCGGGCCGCTTTGAAACTCGGTGCGGCGCGCAGCATCAATTATCGCACCGAGGATTTCGTCGCGGTCGTGAAAGCCGAAACCGGCGGCCAGGGCGTCGACGTAATCCTGGACATGGTCGGCGGCGATTACATCCAGCGCAACATCGACGCCGCCGCGATCCGGGGACGGATCGTCAACATCGCCTATCAGCAGGGCTTCCGGGCCGAGGTGAATTTCGCGCCGGTTCTGACCAAGCGCCTGACTTTGGCGGCCACGACCTTGCGGGCGCGCGCGGCGGGCGAAAAGCAGACTATTCGCGATGCCTTGCTGAAAGCGGTCTGGCCCCTGGTCGGAACCCGGATCCAGCCCGTCACGGCGAAGGTCTTCGCCCTCGATCAGGCCCACCAAGCCCATGAATTCATGGCCAAAATTGGCCATATCGGCAAAATACTGCTGCGGATGGAATGAAACTCTTTGCGCTGGCCCGGGGGGCTCGCTAAAACACCCGCATTCCTCGAAAGGATTTAGCCTGACGAGGGGCGAGGGGCCCGGATACGGCCCTTCGCTCAACGGGAGAAAATACCATGGCCGTCGAACAGAAGCCCCTGATGCCCAAAGCCACCGCCGTCTGGCTGGTGGACAATACCGGCCTGTCGTTCGAGCAGATCGCGGATTTCTGCGGGCTGCATCCGCTGGAAGTCAAAGGCATCGCCGACGAAGACGTCGCCAAGGGCATCAAGGGCCAGGACCCGGTCGCCACCGGCCAGCTCACCCGCGAGCAGATTGCCGAAGCCGAAGGCAATCCCAAGAAGCGCCTGAAGATGGCCGCGCCCAAGCACAAGATGCCGAACGTGCGCCAGAAGCGCGCCCCGCGCTACACCCCGGTCAGCAAGCGCCAGGACAAGCCCGATGCGGTCTACTGGCTGATCCGCAACCATCCCGAATTCACCGACAGCGACATCATCAAGCTGATCGGCACCACCAAGGCGACCATCGCCAAGATCCGCGAGCGTTCGCACTGGAACGCGGCCAACATCAAGGCCGTCGATCCGGTGACGCTGGGGCTGTGCTCGCAGCTCGAGCTTGACCTTGCCGTGACCCGCGCCAGCGCCAAGTTCGAACGCGCCCAGAAGCGCGCCGCCAAGAAAGGCGCGTCGCTGAAGTCCATTGCCGAAACCACGGCTGCGCCGGGCACCGAGCTGCCGCCGCGCGAGGAAGCGCCGTCGGAAGGCGAACCGGCGCCGGACGATTATGTCCAGTCCGCCGAGCTGGAGCAGGACTAAGGCGCCGATCGCCCGCTGTCAGAACACGTACTTGGCAGCGACGAAGCCCAGCACGATCGTCAGCAGGAACACGAACAGCGTCGCTTCCAGGCGCTTTTCGATGAACTGGCGCGCCTGTTCGCCTTTCCAATAGAGCAGCCCCGCCACCAGGAAATAGCGGCCGCCGCGCGTGATCACCGACAGGATCATGAACATCGCAAAGCTGTACTGGGCAAAACCTGACGCGATCGTGACCAGCTTGTAGGGCAGCGGCGTGAAACCCTTGCCGACGATCACCCAGGCGCCATATTGCGCGTACCATTGCTGGAACGTGACCAGGTCGTCGCCCATCTGGTAGATCCGGATCAGCCACTGGCCCAGGCTGTCGAACAGGAAGGCGCCGATGGCATAGCCCGCCGCCCCGCCCAGGACCGACCACAGGGTGCACCAGGCCGCCAGTTTCCAGGCGTTCTTGCGATCCGCCATCACCATCGGGATCAGCATGATGTCGGTGGGAATGGGGAAGAAGGAGGCCTCGGCGAAGGTCAGCCCGCCCAGCGCGCGCCAGGCATGCTTGCCCTTGGCGTTGCGCATCATCCAGTTATACAGCGTGCGGACGATGCCGTACTTTTCAGCCGGCGGATCAGTGCGGGTCATGGAACGCTCCCAGGGACGGGGCCTTCCTAACATCGCCGCGTCATTCGTCAAACCGGGCGCCAACCTTGCCGTCAAATGCGGCTTTCTTTAGCGTGACGGCCGATGGCAGACAAAAAAAGCACACGAAAAAGCGTCACAAAGCGCAAAGCCAAGCCCAACCGGATGTTCGAGGAGGGCCTCGCGCGCGTCGCCGCCAATCACCAGCCGCTGACGCCGCTGTCCTTCCTGGAGCGCGCTGCCCGCACCTTCCCGGACCGGACCGCCATCATCCATGGCCGCCAGCGCGTGCGCTATGCCGATTTCTATGCCCGCAGCCGCCGCCTGGCCTCGGCGCTGGCGAAGGTGGGCATCAGGAAGGGCGACACGGTGGCGGTGATGCTGGCCAACACCCCGCCCATGCTGGAAGCCCATTATGGCGTGCCCATGCTGGGGGCGGTGCTGAATGCGCTGAACACGCGGCTGGACGCCGCCGCCATCGCCTTCATGCTGGAGCATGGCGGCGCCAAGGTGCTGATCACCGACCGGGAATTTTCCGCCACCATCGCCGGCGCCCTGGCGCTGCTGAAGAAAAAGCCGCTGGTGATCGATTATGACGACCGGCAATTTCCGCAAAGCGGGAAGCGGCTCGGCAAGATCGATTACGAGAAATTCCTGAAAAGCGGCGATCCCGACTTCGCCTGGCGGATGCCGGACGACGAATGGGACGCCATCGCGCTGAATTACACCTCGGGCACCACCGGCAATCCCAAGGGCGTGGTCTATCACCATCGCGGCGCCGCCCTGATGTGCTACGGCAACGCGCTGGCCGGCACCATGGTGGACCATCCGGTGCTGCTATGGACGCTGCCCATGTTCCACTGCAACGGCTGGTGCATGCCCTGGTCGCTGTCGGCGGTAGCGGGCACCCATGTGTGTTTGCGCTGGGTACGGGCGGGCGCGATTTTCGAAGCGCTGGCCGAGCATGGCGTCACCCATCTGTGCGGCGCGCCCATAGTGATGTCGACCCTGGTCAATGCCAGCGATGCCGAGCGAAAGTCTTTTCCGCAGAAAGTGCGATTCATGGCCGCCGCCGCGCCGCCGCCCGAAAGCGTGCTGGCCGCGATGGCGGATGCCGGTTTCGATGTGGTGCATGTCTATGGCCTGACCGAGGTCTATGGCCCGGCGGTGGTCAATGAATGGCACGAGGCATGGGACGCGCTGGACGCGGCCGGCCGCGCGGCCAAAAAGGCGCGGCAGGGCGTGCGCTATGCCCCGCTGGAAGAATTGACTGTGCTCAATCCCAAGACGATGAAGACGGTAGCAGCCGACGGCAAGACCATCGGCGAGGTGATGATGCGCGGCAATATCGTGATGCGCGGCTATCTGAAGAACCCCAAGGCCACGCGCGATGCCTTCGCGGGCGGCTGGTTTCACACCGGCGACCTGGGGGTGATGTATCCGGACGGCTACATCCAGCTCAAGGACCGCTCGAAGGACATCATCATTTCGGGCGGCGAGAACATCTCGTCCATCGAGGTGGAGAATGCCATCGCCCGGCATCCGGCGGTGATGTTCGTGGCGGTGGTGGCGCGGCCCGACCCCAAATGGGGCGAGCATCCTTGCGCCTTTGTGGAGCTGCGCCCGGGCAGAAGCGTGTCGCAGGATGAAATCCTGGCCTTCACGCGCGCGCGGCTGGCCAAGTTCAAGATGCCGCGCACCATCGTGTTTTCCGATCTGCCCAAGACGTCGACGGGCAAGATCCAGAAATTCGTGCTGCGGGAAATGGCCAAAAGCCTGTGAGCGATCCCCCGCGGCGGCCTTCGCCTGCCAGGCAGGCTCGAGGCATGCGCCGCCGGGGAATTCAGCTCAGTTAACGGTGGTGGCTCGAAGTCGCTCGAGCTCGTCCTTGATCCGGAGCTTTTGTTTTTTCAGAGCAGCGACCCGAATCTCATCCCAGTCGGGATTGGACATCTCGCTCTCAATGATATTTTCGATTTTCTTGTGCTGGTTGGACAGATGGTTGATGTGTCCTTGTAGCGCCATGCATTCACCTCATCGCTAGATTTCGGCTGATGCGCAACGCTAAGGCGCTGCGCACCTGGCCCAAAAATTCAACCACCAAACCCGCCTCCTGTCATCCTCAAAAGGCGCAAAAACCGAAACTCTTTGCCCTTGACTTAAGAAGTGCTAACGGGGGGCATGAAACGCGGGGAACCTGGGAAAAACGAAGCCGAACGGCTGGTTATCGGCCTGTCCGGGGCGTCCGGCGTCGCCTATGGCATCCGCCTGCTGGAAGCCTGTACCGACTTGGGCGTAGAATCGCATCTGGTGATGACCAAACCGGCGGAAATGACCATCGGTTATGAAACCAAGCTCTCGCCCAAACAGGTCGCCGCAAAGGCGGACTATACTTACGCGGTCACCGACATCGCCGCGCCCATCGCCAGCGGCAGCTTCAGGACCCGCGGCATGATCGTGGCGCCCTGCAGCGTGCGCACCATGAGCGAGATCGCCACGGGCGTGACCACCAACTGCCTGACGCGCGCCGCCGACGTGATGCTGAAGGAACGCCGCCCGCTGGTGCTGATGGTGCGCGAGACGCCGCTGCATCTGGGCCACCTGCGCACCATGACGGCGCTGGCCGAAATGGGCGCCATCATCCTGCCGCCCGTGCCCGCCTTTTATGCCGAGCCCAAGACCCTGTCCGACCTGGTGGACCAGATGGTGGGCCGCGCCCTGGATCTGTTCGGCTATGACTGGCCCGACATGAAGCGCTGGGGCGAGACGATCGCCAAGAGCCGCAGGAAGAAGACATCATGACCCGCGTTGTCGGCCCCAACGAAGTCGCCGCCCGCGCCAAGCTGACCCAGTTGACGCAGGAGCATCGCGACCTGGATTCAGCCATCGAGGCAATGATCCATGCCGGCAATCCCGACCTGATGGCGCTGGCGCGGCTGAAGAAGCGCAAGCTTCAGCTCAAGGATGAGATCACCGAGATCAACAACGGGCTGTTGCCGGATATTATCGCCTAAGCAGGCGCCAACTCGCCCAGCTTCTTGCGAATGGCGTCCAGCGCGGCTTGCGGATTGCCGTTGTCCGGCCCGCCCGCCTGCGCCATGTCGGGACGGCCACCGCCGCCCTTGCCGCCCAAGGCTTCCGCCGCCACCCGCACCAGATCAACCGCGCTGATGCGCGCGGTCAAATCGTCGGTGACGCCCGCCACGATGGAGACTTTTCCTTCCGCTGCCGCCACGAAGGCGACCACGCCGGAACCGACCTGGCTCTTGGCGCCGTCGGCCAGGCTCTTGAGATCCTTGGGGCTGACGCCTTCGACCAGCCGCAACACCGCTTTCAGTCCGGCGACGGTTTCGCTGTCCTCACCGCCCTTGGCGGGACCGGCCAGCGCCAGCTGCTTCTTGGCTTCCGCCAGTTCGCGTTCCAGCTTGCGGCGCTCGTCCGACAATTGCGCCACGCGGGCCGACAATTCGCCGATCGGTGCCTTGATGGCGGAGGCCGCCTCGCGGGCGATTTCCGCCTGGCCCGAGAGATAGCGGCGGGCATGCTCGGAGGTCAGCGCTTCAATGCGGCGCACGCCGGCAGCCACGGCGCTTTCCGCCAGGATCGTGAAAAGCCCGATATCGCCCAGGCGGTGGACATGGGTGCCGCCGCACAGTTCGACCGAATAGGCCTTGTCGCCGTCCAGATCAGAACCCATGGAAAGCACGCGCACTTCGTCGCCGTATTTTTCCCCGAACAGGGCTTCGGCGCCCGCGGCGATGGCCTGGTCGGTGGGCAACAGGCGCGTGGAGGTGTCGGAATTCTGGCGGATCACCCGGTTGACCTGGGCCTCGATCTTTTCCAGCTCTTCGGCGCTGACCGGCTTGGGGTGCGAGAAGTCGAACCGCAACCGTTCCGCCGTCACCAGCGAGCCCTTCTGGCTGACATGCGAGCCCAGCACACGCTTGAGCGCGGCATGCAGGAGATGGGTGGCGCTGTGATTGGCGCGGGTGGCGCGGCGCTTTTCGGTATCGACTTTCAGGTCCACCGCATCGCCGGGCGCCAACGTGCCTTCGGTGATACGCACCAGATGGACATGCAGCGCGCCCAGCTTCTTCTGGGTGTCGGTGACCTGGCCCTTGGCCCTGGAGGAATTGATGTGACCGACATCGCCGGCCTGGCCACCGGACTCGCCATAAAAGGGCGTCTGGTTGGTGAGAATTTCCACCGCTTCGCCGGCGCCGGCCTGCATCACGCGGCCGCCATCCTTGAAGATGGCTAGGATCTGGCCCTCGGCTTCCTCGGTGTCATAGCCCAGGAATTCGGTGCGGCCGACTTCGTCCAGCACCGCGAACCATTGCGCTTCGCTGGCCGCTTCGCCCGAGCCCGACCAGCTGGCGCGGGCTTCGGCCTTCTGCTTTTGCATGGCGGCAGAGAAACCATCGGTATCGACGGTGACGCCGCGGGCGCGCAGGGATTCTTCGGTCAGGTCGAGCGGAAAGCCGTAGGTGTCATAGAGCTTGAAGGCGACATCGCCCTTGAGCTGGTCGCCCTTCTTCAGGCCGCCGCTGGCTTCGTCCAGCAATTTGAGGCCGCGCGCCAGGGTTTCGCGGAAGCGGATTTCCTCCAGCTTCAGGGTCTCGGCGATCAGGGGCTCGCTGCGTTTGAGTTCGGGATAGGCCGAGCCCATCTCGCCCACCAGCGCCGGCACCAGCCGGTGCATCAGCGGGTCCTTGGTGCCCAGCAGATGCGCATGGCGCATGGCGCGGCGCATGATCCGGCGCAGCACATAGCCGCGGCCTTCGTTTGAGGGCAGCACGCCGTCGGCGATCAGGAAGGAGGTGGCGCGCAGATGGTCGGAGATGATCCGATGGCTGAAGGTCGCCTCGCCGGTGCTGGCCACGCCGCTGGCCGATTCCGACGCCGCGATCAGGTGGCGGAACAGGTCGACGTTATAATTGTTGGTCTCGCCCTGCAGGATGGCGGCGATGCGCTCCAGCCCCATGCCGGTATCGATCGAGGGCTTGGGCAGGTCGAGGCGGGTATTCTCGTCCACCTGCTCGAACTGCATGAAGACCAGGTTCCAGAATTCCAGGAAACGGTCGCCGTCTTCGTCCGCGCTGCCGGGCGGGCCGCCCGCGACGCCGGGGCCCTGGTCGTAGAAGATTTCCGAGCAATAGCCGCAGGGGCCGGTCGGGCCCATCGCCCAGAGATTGGATTCATGGCCGATGATGCGGTCGTCGGAAATACCGGCAATCTTCTTCCACAACTGACGCGCCTGGTCGTCGGTGGGATAGACCGTGACCAGCAGCTTGTCCTTGGGCAGGCCCACGACTTTCGAGGTGAAGTCCCAGGCGAACAGGATCGCCTCTTCCTTGAAATAATCGCCGAACGAGAAATTGCCCAGCATCTCGAAGAAGGTGTGATGGCGGGCAGTATAGCCGACATTGTCGAGATCGTTGTGCTTGCCGCCGGCGCGAACGCATTTCTGCACCGTGGTGGCGCGGCTGTAGGGCCGCTTCTCGGCACCCGTGAACAGGTTCTTGAACTGGACCATGCCCGCATTGGTGAACAGCAGGGTCGGGTCGTTGCGCGGCACCAGCGGCGAAGACGGCACCACCGTGTGGCCCCGCTGCGCGAAGAAATCGAGAAAACCGCTGCGGACGTCGGAAAGGCTTTTCATGGCTTTGGGTTGTAACGGCCCTGAAAAGCCGTGTCACGCCTGGCTTTCCGGGGGGCGGCCATGCCCATTTTTCGTCTCGGTACGCCCAAAAAACAGAAGGCGCCCCCCATTCACAAGGAGCGCCTTCTGCCGAGGAGCTGAAGGCCCCCATGGCGAGGGGCTTGTCCAGCGTTGGAGAGGGCCTGGCGCGCGCCAGAGCCCTTATTCTTCTTCCGCGTCCGCCTTCTCGCTGGCGTCCAGCACCAGGTTCTGGCCGATCTGGCCGGAGGCGGCGCGGATGGCGAGTTCGATCTTGTCGGCAATCTCCGGATTGTCGTTCAGGAAGGTCTTGGCGGATTCCCGGCCCTGGCCGATGCGCGTACCGTCATAGGAGTACCAGGAGCCCGATTTCTCGACGATGCCGGCCTTGACGCCCAGGTCGACCAGTTCGCCGACCTTGGAAATGCCGACGCCATACATGATGTCGAACTCGACCTGCTTGAAGGGCGGGGCGACCTTGTTCTTGACCACTTTCACGCGGGTCTGGTTGCCCACCACTTCGTCGCGTTCCTTGATGGCGCCGATGCGGCGGATGTCCAGGCGCACCGAGGAATAGAATTTCAGCGCATTGCCGCCGGTGGTGGTTTCCGGGTTGCCGAACATGACGCCGATTTTCATGCGGATCTGGTTGATGAACAGCACGATGGTGTTGGACTTGGAGATGGAGCCCGTCAGCTTGCGCAGCGCCTGGCTCATCAAACGGGCCTGCAAACCGGGCAGGGAATCGCCCATTTCGCCTTCCAGTTCGGCCTTGGGCGTCAGCGCCGCCACCGAGTCAATCACCACGATATCGACGCCGCCCGAACGCACCAGCGTGTCGGTGATTTCCAGCGCCTGTTCGCCGGTGTCGGGCTGGGAGATCAGCATCTCGTTGATGTCCACGCCCAGCTTGCTGGCATAGACCGGGTCCAGCGCATGCTCGGCATCGACATAGGCGGCAATGCCGCCCTTTTTCTGAATCTCGGCCACGACATGCAGCGCCAGGGTGGTCTTGCCCGAGGATTCCGGACCATAGACCTCGATCACCCGGCCGCGCGGCAGCCCGCCGATGCCCAAGGCGATGTCGAGGCCGAGGGAGCCGGTGGAGACCGCATCGGTCGCCAGGCCCAGGTCGCGGCTGCCCAGCTTCATCACCGAGCCCTTGCCGAACGCCCGGTCGATCTGGCTCAGCGCTGCCTCGAGGGCCCGCTTGCGATCGTTATTCTGTTCCTTACCCACCACCCGCAAAGCCGCCTGTGACATGCCGTTCTCCTCGGTTATTCCACACCGACCCCCGAACCCCAAGCGAATCCGGTAGCGGGTAGATGACGCGAAAGTACACGCTTTGTTCTCTTTCGCAAGATACTGCCTAACGTGTTGAAAATGCGGACAAATACTACATCTTGTTCTTGTGATGTTCGCAACACCGAAAGCGAGGCCTTTCAACCCCCTGTTCCCCCAGATAGATTCGCCTCCAACAAAAATCAGGACCGGGATATGGGCGGGAAAAAAATCTGGGCTTTGGCCCTGGCGGCGACGATCTGGACCGCCTCGGCGGCCAGCGCCCAGCCCTTCTTCACCGTCACCTCGAGCTCGATCAAGGACGGCGCGCGCATCCCGGTGATCTTTGGCGCAGACGATCCCAAGCGGGCCTGCAGCCCCCGCAATCCCGCCATCTGCCCCTGCCCCGGCAAGAATGTCTCGCCCCACCTGAAATGGTCGAACGCCCCGGCCGGCACCAAGAGCTTCGCCATATTGATGTACGACATTGACGGCCAGTTCGGCGCCGGCGTGTCGCACTGGGTGGCCTACAACATCGCGCCCACCACCACCGAACTGAAGGAAGGCGATGGCACGGCGGGCATCGGTTATACCGGCGGCGCGGGCACGCGCGGCGCGCCCAACTATCTGGGCCCCTGTCCGCCGCAGGGCGACGGGCCGCACCGCTATACGTTCACGGTGATCGCCACCGACCTGGAGCCCAGCCTGCCGCCGGGCCTGACACGCGAACAGTTCCTGGCCGCCGCCAAGGGGCGTCTTCTGGCCAGCACCACCATCGGCGGGCTGTTCGCCCGCGCCTACGAATAAGAAAACGGGGAAATGACATGAAGAGAATCGCAATCGCGCTTGCCTGCCTGTCGGCTTTGGCGCTTCCCGCGCAAGCCAAAGTCGAGCGCGCGCCCTGGGGCGAAAGCCCGGACGGCCAGAAGGTCGAGCTCTTCACGCTGACCAACGCGAAGGGCGCCAAGCTGCGCATCTCCACCTATGGCGCCACCTGGGTGGGGCTGGAGGTGCCGGGCCGCGACGGCAGAAACGCCGACGTCGTCCAGGGCTTCGACAATGCGATGGGCTACAAGCAGTATGGCGCGATGAACGGCGCCGTGGTCGGGCGCTATGCCAACCGCATCGGCGGCGCCAAGTTCACGCTGGACGGCAAGACCTACCAGCTCGCCGCCAATGGCGGGCCCAACAACATCCATGGCGGGCCCAACGGCTTCAACACCCGCGTCTACAGCGCCACCACGATCGACGGCACCAATCCCAGCATCATCCTGAACATGGTCAGCCCCGACGGCGACCAGGGCTTTCCGGGGCGGATGGATTTCACCGTCAGCTATACATTGAAGGCCGACAACACGGTGCGCATCGAATATCGCGCCACCACCGACAAGCCGACGGTGCTGAACATCACCAACCACGCCTATTTCAACCTCAAGGGCGCGGGCAATGGCGATGTGCTGAACCACCGCCTGCAGATTTTCTCGGATGCGGTGACGCCGACCGATTCCAACCATATGGCGACCGGCGAGGTGATGAAGGTCATGGGCACGGGCTTTGACTTCACCAAGCCCAAGACCATCGGCAAGGATATCGACGGCCCCGACCCCATGATCAAGGCGACGCCCGGCTGGGACATCAATTTCATCGTGCGCGGCCCCATGGGCAAGCTGCGCCATGCCGCCCGCGTGACCGAACCGGAGACCGGCCGGGTGATGAGCGTCTGGACCACCCAGCCCGGCGTGCAGCTCTATGTGCCCAACAGCGGGCGCACGGTGCCCGGCAAGAACGGCCAGCAGTATGGCCCGCGCCAGTCCTTCTGCCTGGAGACCCAGCACTTCGCCAATTCGCCCAACATCCCGGCCTTCCCCACCACCGAGCTGCGGCCCGGCAAGATTTTCTACGAAGTGACGGAGTTCAGGTTCTCCACCACGAAATAGATCACCATCAAGGCAAAGAAAAAGGCGCCGCGGTTTCCCGCGGCGCCTTTCTTTAAGATCGAATCTCTTACTTCTTGGGAGCGAACGGTCCGACTTCGACCACGCCCTGGGTGTTGAGCAGGGGGCCGAGGTCCGCCTTCACGCCGTTGGCGATTGCCAGCGTCTCGCTGCCTGCCTGGAAGCAGGTGTAGTCGGGACGGTCGCGCCAGGCCAACGGACCGCAGAGGCGGATGCCAGCCTTGATCGCCGCGTCATGGACGATGTTGATGTTGCGCTCATAGTCCGGGTCGCCCTGGCGATAGCCGGTGTGATTGGCCAGGTCGCCCGACGCCGCGAAGATCGCGGTGACGCCCGGGATCTTGGCGATGCGGTCGGCGTCCCTCAGGCCGTCCAGCGTCTCGATCATCAGGATCAGGACCGCATTCTCGTTCCAGGTCTGGCGATAGCCGCCGGGAACGCCGCCCCAGAAGGTGGCGCCAAAGGCCTGGCCGCCGCCCTGGCTGCGCTTGCCCAGCGGGGGGAAGAAGGTGAAGTCGCGCGCCTTGATCGCTTCTTCATACGAACGGATGGTCGGGACCACGATCACCAGCGCGCCGGCGTCGGTGGCGGTCTGGATTTCTTTTTCATCGGCGAGCGCAACACGCACACCCGGCACGGCCTTGGCGTGCGGGCAGCCGGCCCACATGCGCGCGGTCTGGGCCCAGTCGCGCGCGGAATGCTGATGCTCGACCCAGATGAAGTCGTAGCCGGCATTGGCGAAGGCGCAATAGGTGGAAGGATCGGTGCCGGCGAACATGGTGCCGCCGGTGACCTTGTCACCCTTCAGCATCTTGGCCTTGACCGGATTCCAGATCTTGGCGCCGGGGGGCGGGTTGAAAGCCGTGCCGTACTTCCAGGTCTTGTCGTTGAACCGGCCGGTGTTGACGGCGCCCGGCAGCGAGCGTTCCATCGCCTTGCTGTCGACGCCCGCGGGCGCGGTCATCGGAAATTTGAGTGTGCCGGCGGCGGCGTTGTTGGCATAGGGATCGGCAACCTGCGAATCCGCGGCAACCGTGCCAAGGCCGACAGCCGCGATCAGCGCGGCCGAAAACAACATACGTTTCATGAAAAGCTTCTCCCTAGACCGGCATCTCGCGGCCGGTTTTGACAGCTAATCAGGCAAGCCCGGGCCGGTCAAACGTTGCGAGGCCCAGTTCGCGCCTGCACAACGCACCAGATGGCGCGGCAGGATGGCGCACCGGCATTGCAGCTTGCTATAGGATGCGCATCGGGGAGAAGCACATGAACGCGCGTGTCATCTTTGCAGCCTTGCTGGCGGTGGTCCTTTCGTCGCCGGCCCATGCCGGCCTCGCGGTCCAAGCCTGGGGCGGCGTAGACAAGAAGGGTGTGGACCTTTTCATCCTGACCAATGCCAGGGGCATGGAGGTCAAGATCACCAATTACGGTGGCATCATTACCTCCATCCGGGTGCCCGACCGGAACGGCAAGCTGGAGAATGTGAATCTGGGCTTCGACCGGCTGGAGGACTATCGCAGTCCCGGCTATGGCGGGCGCTATGGCGCCCTGATTGGCCGCTATGCCAACCGCATCAAGAACAACAGCTTCAAGCTCAACGGTGTGGAGCACCTCGTGTCGCGCCAGGCTTACAGCGCGGTGCAAAACAAGCCCTATGACGAGCTGGTCTGGGATGCCAGCGTCAAGACCACCGGCGAGGAGCCGGAGCTGACGCTGAGCCTGCTCGACCGCAAGGGAAACATGGGCTTTCCCGGCAACCTGCGGGTGCGGGTGATGTATACGCTGACAAGGGACAATGTCCTGCGCATCACCTATTACGCCGCCACCGACCGGGAAACCGTGGTCAGCCTGACCAACCATGCCTATTTCAACCTCGCCGGCGACCTGTCGGGCAGCGTGCTGGACCATCTGCTGACGGTGAATGCCGACGCCATCACGGCGGTGGATGAGACCAATACCCCGACCGGCGAAATGCGCCCGGTCGCGGGCACGGCGTTCGATTTCCGCACGCCCACGCCCATCGGCGCGCGCATCAAGGATCCCGATCCGGCAATCGTGCGGGCGCGCGGCTATGACCAGAATTACGCCATCAACGGCAAGCCGGGGACCTTGCGGCTGGCGGCGCGCCTGGAAGAGCCCAAGTCGGGGCGGGTGATGGAAACCTGGACCACACAGCCGGGCCTGCAGGTCTATACCGCCAACTACACGCCGCCGCCGGTGGCGCTGGCCAAGGGATACAAGGTTCATGGCAGCGTGGCGCTGGAAACCCAGGCCCATCCCAATTCGCCCAATATCCCGAGCTTCCCCAGCACAAGGCTGGTGCCGGGACAGGAATACCGCCAGATCACGGAATATCGCTTCAGCGTGAAATAGGCTTTCACGTATCAGCGCGAGGATTTTTGTGGCCTGGGCAGGAGCAAGGAGCGATGTGGGCGAAAAGCCCATGGGCGACGCGCGACGCACTCAGGACGCAAAAAGACCGCGCTAGGCGGCGGAGAGGACTTCTTTCACTTTCGCGGCAAGCTGCTTGAGGCCAAACGGCTTGGGCAGGAAGTGAATGTCTTCCGACGACTGGTCGTTGCGGCGGAAGGCTTCCTCGGCATAGCCCGACATGAAGATCACGCGCAGGTCGGGCTTCAGCTGCTTGACGTGCCGCACCATGGTGGGGCCGTCCATGCTGGGCATCACCACGTCGGTGATGATGAGGTGAATGGTATGGGCCTCGCTCTTGACGATCTCCAGCGCTTCCTCGCCGCCGCCGGCTTCCAGCACATTGTAGCCGCGCATGCGCAAGGCGCGCGCCGCAAAGCTGCGCACCGCTTCCTCGTCTTCCACCAGAAGGATCGTGTCCTGGCCGGTGACGTCGCGCGCCTGGGCGGCGGGCGCGATCTCGACCGGCGCGGCGTTGTCGTCCACGCGCAGACGCGGCAGGTAGATGTTGAAGCTGGTGCCCTTGCCGACTTCCGAATCCACGGTGATGAAACCGCCGGTCTGCTTGACGATGCCGTACACGGTGGCCAGGCCCAGGCCGGTGCCCTGGCCCACCGGCTTGGTGGTGAAGAAGGGATCGAAAATCTTGCTCTGGATTTCTTTCGACATGCCGGTGCCGGTGTCGGAGACTTCGATGCGGACATAGTCGCCCGGCGGCATGATGGCCGTACCCAGCGCCGACGACGTGGTGACCGTCTGGTTGACGGTCCGGATCGCCACGGTGCCGCCCGACGGCATGGCGTCGCGGGCATTCACCACCAAATTGATGATGGCGTTGGAAAGCTGCGCCTCGTCGGCATGCACGGTCCACAGGTCGGAATCGCGCTCGACATTCAAGGTGATGCCTTCGCCCACCAGCCGGCGCAGCATCTGCGCCAGTTCGCCGATCACATCCCCAAGCACCAGCGCCTTGGGCTGCATGGTCTGCTTGCGGCTGAAGGCCAGAAGCTGGCTGACCAGGGCGGCGGCGCGCAGCGCGTTCTGATGGACTTCGTTGATCTCCTTGAACGACGGATCGCCGGCCTGATGGCGCATCAGCAGGAATTCGCAATTGCCGATGATGACGGTGAGAAGATTGTTGAAGTCGTGCGCCACGCCGCCGGCGAGCTGGCCGACCGCCTGCATCTTCTGGGACTGGGCGAACTTGGTCTCCAGCGCCTTCTGCTCGGACACGTCCACCAGATAGAGGATCGCCTTGCCCCCGGCCATGGGGCTGGCAAAGAGTTCGGCCATGCGCTCGTCGGCGGCGCCCAGCTTGCCCATGCGCAGTTCGACGGCCGCAAGCCCGGTTTCGCCGCGCGCCGCGCTGGCGATCAGCGCTGTGACCTGGGCGCGGTCGCCCGCCTCCACCAGCTCGCTGAAATTGCGCGCGGCCAGATTGCCCGAAACGCCCAGGAATTTCGCCAGCGCCGCATTGGCATCGCTGATCACGCCCGACGCATCGGCAAAGGCCACGCCCATGGGCGCGTCGCGGAACAGGTCGCCGGCATTCTCGAACGGCTTGACGTCCGTCAACGTGGCTGGCTCGGGCGCACTGATAGCCGGCGCGGGCGCCACGCTCGCGGCGCGGGTCAGGACCGGTTGCGGCGAGGTGCTGGCGGCCAGTCGCGGGGTAAACCACCAGGCGGCCTGCTTGTCCGGCAAGGGGCGCACTGCGGCAACGATTTCCAGGCCCGGCACCACCACAAAGGATTCTTCGCGCGCGCGCCCCTCGGCGGCATCGCGCGACAGACGATAGAGCACGGCAGCCGACGGCTCGCCCGCCAGCGCCAGTTCGGGGGGCGGCGGGGTTTCGTTTTCGCCCACGCCCGCCATGCGGCGATAGACAGGATTGCAGTCCAGCACCGCGCCGCCTTCGCCGGTAATGGCCCAGGCAATGTTGGCCTTGGCGGCGGCTTCGGCGACACGCAGCGCGTCGGCGCTGGCGCGGCCACCGCGCGGCCACACGGCATAGAGGAAAAGAATCGCCAGCACCGCGACCCCGCCCAGAAGAGCAAAGCCGGCCAGGCCCGCCACCTGGGGCATGACAATGGTCAGCCCGGCAGCCGCCAGGGCGAGCAGGACAAAGCCCAAAGCGGCCCAGCGCCAGGGGCCGGCAGGCACCCCCACGGGGGTCGCGGACAGGGATTTCGCGGCGTTCATACTTGCAGAATACAAGATTTGGTTAACCAATCCTTTCCAGCACCCAAGGGATTGATTTGGTTAACAGATTTTGGGGCCCACCGAACGCCGTTCAGCTTTTTGGGGACAGAAAGTTAACGGCGGAGAATCACCCCGTTAAGCCTCCGCGTTTGGGCGCGAGGGATTTTGTGGCCTGAGCAGGAGTGAGGAGCGATGTGGGCGAATAGCCCATGAGCGACGAACGACGCACTCAGGACGCAAAAGACCCGCGCCTAGCTGGCCCTTGCGGGCAGCTTGCCTTTGAGTCGCAGGACGTAGCCGATGACCTGGGCCACGGCCTTAAAGTGCTCGGGCGGCACCGGTTCGTCGATTTCCACCACCGCGTGCAGCGCGCGCGCCAAGGGCGGATTTTCGATCACCGCGACATCGTTTTCCTCGGCCACCGCGCGGATGCGCAAGGCCAGCGCGTCGACACCCTTGGCGACGCAGATGGGCGCGGCCATCTTGCCGGATTCATATTTGAGCGCGACCGCATAATGGGTCGGGTTCATGATCACCACCGTCGCGGTGGGGACCTGCGCCATCATGCGCTTGCGCGAGCGTTCGTGGCGCAACTGGCGGATCTTGGACTTGATGTGGGGATCGCCCTCGTTCTGCTTGTACTCTTCCTTGATCTCCTGCTTGGACATGCGGTTGCGCTTCATGAATTGCAGGCGCTGGAAGAAATAGTCGAGCCCCGCGATCACCGCCAAGGCGGCCAGCGCCGCCAGCAGCACCTTGAACAGCAGATGGGACATTTCCCCCACCATCTGCGCCGCCGTCTGGTTGAGCATGAACTCCATGTGATTGCGCTCGGGCCAGAGCTGGGTCCACATCGCCAGGCCGACAACAGCGATCTTGGCCAGGCCCTTGAGCAGGTTGACCCAGCCTTCCAGGCCGAAGAGTCGCTTGAACCCCGCCATGGGGGAGATTTTTGAAAATTCGGGCGCGATCTTGCTGAGATTGAAGGTGGGCTTGCCCTGCACCAGATGGCCGGCCAGCGAGGCCAGCATCATCATGCCGAAGATCGGCGCCAGGGTAATGCCCAATTGCATAAAGAGCCCGCGGGTCAGCGAAGCCAGGCCGGCGCCGTCCACGCTCATCGCTTCGGGCTGCTGCAGAAACATGGTCAGCGCCTTGGCCAGACCGACAGTTGTGTATTGTCCGAACATGGCGATGGCGAGCGCGCCGCCGCCCAGCAGGACGAAGGTCGCAACCTCCATCGATTTGACCGTGTCGCCCTGCTCGCGGGCCTGCTCCAACTTCTTCTGTGTTGGTTCTTCGGTCTGCTGTTCCTTGTCCTGGTCTTCCGCCATGGCTTACAGGAACGCCGCCATCTGGGTGCCGTAGTAATTCAGGAACACCGACATCAAAGAACCGAGCAGCGCCATCATCAGCAGGAAGCCGCACATGATGTTGATCGGCACCGCGACGAAGAAAATCTGAATCTGCGGCATCAGCCGCGCCAGGATGCCCAGGCCCGCATAGAGCGCGAAGCCGAACACCAGGAAGGGGGCGGCCAGCTGGAAGCCCAGCGCGAAAGAGGACGACACCAGGTTGATCACCAGCTGCGCCATGTCGGCCGTGGGCAGCGCTCCGCCGGGCGGAAGCATCTGGTAGCTGCCGGCAATGGCGCCAATCGCCAGGTGATGCAGGTTGGTGGCGAAAATCAGGACCGTGCCCAGGATGGTCATGAAATTTCCCAGCACCGCGCCTTGCGTGTTCTGGGTGGGATCGAGTGTCTGGGCATAGGCCAGGCCCGTCTGGGTGGCGATCAGGTAACCGGCCACCTGCAGCGCGCTCATGATGATGCGCGCCATGGAGCCGACCAGCACACCGGCAGTGACTTCCGCGGCGATCATGATCACCAGCGCCACGCTGGTCTGGGGGGCGGCGGCGGGATAGTTGCCCGCCACCTGGGGCGTCAGGGCAAAAGCGATGGCCAGCGCCAGCACCAGGCGCACACGGGCCGGCACGCCCATGTCACCGATCGCCGGCATCAGCATCACCATCGCGCCCACCCGGCTGAACACCAGCAGATAGGTCAGGACGATGCCGGACAGTTCGGGAACATGAATGCTCATGACGCGCCGCCGGGCCTGGTGCTTGTGTTCGGCCCGCTTTCCATCAATAGGCTGCGATGCGTCCGGCGATGTCGGTCATCAGCCCGCTCATCGCGGCGCCCGCGAAGGGCAGGGTGATCAGCAGCACGATGAAGATCGCCACGATCTTGGGCACGAACACCAGTGTCTGTTCCTGGATCTGGGTCAGGGCCTGCAGCAGGCCGATGCCCAGGCCCACCACCAGCGCGGTGATCATGGACGGGGCGATGATTTCCAAAAGCACCAGGATGGAGGTGCGGGCGAAGTCGATGCTGCTGGCGGGATCCATTATTCTTCTGCTTTCTCAGATAGGCATGTTCAGGATGGACTGGTAGGCCTGCACAACCTTGTCGCGCACCGCCACCACGGTATCCAAGGTGATTTCGGCGGCGTTCACCGAATTGACGACATCCACCAGGTTGGCCTTGCCCTGGACCTGGGCCGTGGCCATCTGCTCGCCCTGGCGGATGGTGTTGATCGAATCCTTGACCGCGTCCGACAGGAAGTCGGAAAAATTTCCGCCTGGTATGTTGGCGGGGGTGATGCTGGACGCGCCCGCGGCACTGGCGGTGCCCATCTGGGCGACGGCCTGGTAGGCGGCGGCGGCGGCGGCGGGAATGGCCATGGTCTAGTCTCCTTTAGCGACGGAGCAGATCAATGGTCTTGGCCAGCATCTGCTTGGTCGAGTCCATCACGGTAAGATCGGCTTCGTAGGAACGCTGCGCCGAGCGCATGTCCATGATTTCCACCAGGCTGTCGACATTGGGCAGCTTCACATAGCCCTGCTTGTCGGCATTGGGATTGCCCGGATCGTACTGGCTGCGGAATTCCTTCTGGTCGAGCACCGGCTTGCCGGCGGTGACCAGGGTGGCGCCCAGTTCGCGGTCGAAGGTGGAATTGATGGTCGCGATCTTGCGGCGATAGGGATCGCCATCCTTGTTGGTGGCGGTGGAATTGGCGTTGGCGATATTCTCCGCGATGATCTTCATGCGCTCGGTCTGGGCACGCATGCCCGACGCGGCGACCGACATTGATTTCGAGAAATCCATTCTGGCTCTCCTTTTCTAGCTGTTAGATGCCGCCGCGGCCGATGGCGGTCTTCATCATCGACATGGCCTTGGCGTAAAGATTGGCGGCGGCCGCGAACTGGGCCTGGGTGTCGGAGACCTTGATCATCTGGGTTTCCAGCGACACGGCATTGCCGTTGGGGCTGGATTCGATGTCGGGGGTCTCGTGATCTTCGAATTGGCCGCCGCCGGTCGACTTCGACAGCCCGATATGGCGCACATTGGTGGTCATCATGCTGCTGCCGGTACTGGTGGCGTTCTTCAGCGCGTCGGAAAAATCCTGCGGCTTGAGATCGCGCGCGACATAGCGGGGCGTGTCGGCATTGGCGACATTCTGCGAAAGCACGTCCTGGCGCTGATGCAGCCATGTCATGCGTTCACGCAGCAGCGAAAGCAGCGGTGCATCGGACAGGGTCATCGCGGTAACCTTTTGTTAGCCTTGTTCTTCGCGCCCAACATGGGGCCGTCATGCTTAAGCGCGCCTTAACATGAAGAACTTTTTGCCCGGCACTTTTTTCCGCCGCTTAACCCGCGATTAAGGTTGACGGGTATTAATCACGATCATGGAATTCATCGATGTCCTTCGTTATTTCGGCGCCCTGCTGCTGGTGCTGGCCATGGTCGGCGGCGCCGGCCTTCTTGCCCGCCGTTTCGGCGTGCCGGGCGTCACCAAATCGGCGGCCGACAAGCGCCTGGCCATCGTCGAGACGCTGATGGTGGGACCGCGCCAGCGGCTTTTCATCGTGCGCCGCGACAATGTCGAACATCTGGTGCTGTCCACGCCCGAAGGCGCCAGCGTGATCGAAAGCGGCATCGCCGCCAAAAGCGAAGTCGCCGCGCCGTGACACTTATAAAGCGCGCCCTTCCCTATCTGCTGCTGCTGGCCGTGCTGCTGCCCGGCGCCGCCTTCGCCCAGGCCGCGGGCGCGCCCGCCGCTGCGCCGGGCGGCCTGACCATCGACCTGAACGGCACCGGCATGTTCACCGACCGCATGCTGCAGATCGTGGCGCTGGTCACGGTGCTGTCCATCGCACCCTCCATCCTCATCATGATGACCAGCTTTGTGCGCATCGTGGTGGTGCTGTCGCTGCTGCGCACGGCGCTCGGCCTGCAGCAGAGCCCGCCCAACAGCGTCATCATCTCGCTGTCGCTGTTCCTGTCGCTGTTCGTGATGACCCCGACCCTTACGGAAGCCTACAATCAGGGCATCAAGCCGATGATGGCCAACACCATGACCACCGAGCAGGGCTTTACCGCCGCCCTGGTGCCGATGAAGAAGTTCATGCTGGCGCATGTGCGCGCCGCCGATCTCAAGCTGTTCTCCGACATGGCCAAGGTCCGCCCCACCAACGATCCGGCCCAGGTCGCCGTGACCACCCTGGCGCCTGCCTTCATGCTGAGCGAGCTCAAGCGCGCCTTCGAGATCGGCTTCCTGATTTTCGTGCCATTCCTGATCATCGACATGGCCGTGGCCTCGATCCTGATGAGCATGGGCATGATGATGCTGCCGCCCGTGATCATCTCCCTGCCCTTCAAGCTGATCTTCTTCGTGCTGGTGGACGGGTGGCGGCTGATCGCCGGCTCGCTGGTGCAGAGTTACATGAACTCGCCGCCGCCGACCTGACGGCGCCAAAGGACATGGCGCGCCTGCGCCATTCGCGCTAAACTGAACGCATGGCCCACGATCACGCCGTTCACGACCATAAACATGGGCACAACCATGAAGATGGGCATGATCATGCTCACGGACATGACGCGCCGCACAGCGATCCGCATGGCCACGGCATCTGGACCCGCGACCACATTTTCCTGGGCGCCGGCCATAGCCGGGCCGAAACCCGCGCCCGGCTCGCCGCCATCCTCACCGCCGTCTTCATGGTGGTGGAGATCGCCTGCGGCATTGCCTATGGCTCGATGGCGCTGCTGGCGGACGGCGTGCATATGGCGACCCATGTCGGGGCGCTGGGCCTGGCCGCCGGCGCCTATTGGCTGGCGCGGCGTCACGCGGCCAACACGCGCTTCACATTTGGTTCGGGAAAATTCGGCGACCTGGCCGCCTTTACCAGCGCCATCATACTGGGCCTGACCGCCCTGGCGGTGGCGGCCGAGTCCGTCCAGCGCCTGATCACACCCGGCGATGTGCGCTATGGTGACGCCCTGCTGATCGCCATCATCGGGCTGGTGGTCAATCTGGTCAGCGCCGTGATCCTGAAGGATTCCCATCACGGCCACGATCACGCAGGCGGCCATGGCCATGACAACAATATGCGCGCTGCCTACATGCATGTGCTGGCCGATGCCGTGACATCGGTGCTGGCCATCGTGGCGCTGGCCGCGGGCTATTATTTCGGCCTGGCGATCCTGGATCCCATCAGCGGCCTGGTGGGCGCGGCGGTGATCGGGGTGTGGTCCTATGGCCTGATCCGCGACAGCGCCATGGTGTTGCTGGATGCCGAGGCCGATCCGGACGAAGCGCAGGAAATCCGCAAGACGCTGGAAGGGGAACTGGGGGCGCGGGTCGCCGACCTGCATCTGTGGCGGCTGGGGCCGGGACATCACGGGCTGATCGTGTCGCTGGTATCGCCCGGCGCCACCAGCGCCGAAACCATCAAGACGGTGCTGCGCCGCCGCCATCCCGACCTTTCCCACGTCACGGTCGAAGTGGCGGTCTGCGCGGACTGTACCTAGATGTTCTGGCGCAAGAAAAAGAAGCAGGTCGAACAGGCGGTCGATGAAGTTGCGCTCGCCACCAACGACCTTATGCAAAAGACCATGGTGATCGGGCCGAGCGGCGTGATGCTTCTGCTGGGCGCGGCGGTGGTTGGCGCGGCGGCGACCTATTACGTTGCCCAGAAGAAGAAGGCCAAAAAGGCCGACGACCCCAACAAAAAAGCCGCCCCGTAAGGAGCGGCTTTTTCGAAATCTATCAAACCCGAATTAACGCGGCAGCAGGCCTTCGCGCTGCATGCGCTTGCGCTGCAGCTTGCGATAGCGGCGCACGGCTTCGGCGCGCTCGCGGGCGCGCTTTTCGCTGGGCTTCTCATAGGCGCCGCGCAGCTTCATCTCCCGGAAGATGCCTTCGCGCTGCATCTTCTTCTTCAGCGCCTTGAGCGCCTGGTCGATATTGTTGTCGCGAACGATGATCTGCAAAGTCGGGCTCCGGTCGGGAAATTTGAGGCGCGGGTGATACCAGAAGGGGTATTGGCTGTAAACCTGCGGGTTTCGGGCTGTTTGGCTTTGATCCAGGGCCGTTTCCCCCCATATTTGGGCCATGGCAATCCTGAAAATCGCCCGCATGGGGCACCCCGTCCTGGCCACCCCGGCCAGGCGCGTGGAGGACCCCAAATCCCCGGAAATACGCCGCCTGGTCAAGGACATGGTGGAAACCATGATGGACGCCAACGGGGCCGGGCTGGCCGCCCCGCAGGTCCACGTTCCGCTGCGGGTGGTGGTGTTCCAGGCCCCCGGCGAGCGGTCCGATCCCGGCCTGTCGCAGGAGGAGCGTTTTGACCACACCGCCCCCCAAACCGTGCTTATCAACCCCGAAATCGAGGTCCTGGGCCCTGAAATCGAGGGCGGCTGGGAGGGATGCCTCTCGGTTCCGGGCCTGCGCGGCTGGGTCGAGCGCCCCGCCCATATCCGCTATCGCGGGCTGGGGCTGGACGGCGAGACCATCGAGCGGGTGGCGCGCGGCTTTCACGCCCGGGTGGTGCAGCATGAATGCGACCATCTCGACGGCCGGCTCTACACGTCACGCATCAGTGACATGAACCGGCTGATCTTCGAATCCGAAATCCGGCACTTTCAATCCAATGAGGGGCAGGCAGCCTCATGAGCGACACACCCAAGAAGCCCTCTCGCAAAAAGGCCGCGCCGAAAGACGACGCGCCCGAGGCGCCAGGCCGGGACGATGCCGCGCTGCGCGAAGCGGTGCTGATGGCCGCCCTGCCCCATGCGGCGTTCGACGGCTTCATCGATTCCGTCCTGGACAAGGCCGGCAAGGATGCGGGCGTCAGCAAGCAGGAGATTGCGCGCCTGTTCGAGGGCGGGCCTGCTGCCCTGGTCGAATTCTATTCGGTCTGGGCCGACGACCGGATGGAAAGGGCGCTGGCGGGGATGGACCTGAAGGCGATGAAAATCCGCATGCGCATCGCTGCCGCCGTCTGGGCGCGGCTGGATGCGCTCAAACCGCACAAGGAAGCGGCGCGCCGGGCCGCCGCGATGCTGTCACTACCGATGAACGCGCCGCTGGGCGCCAAGCTGATGTACCGCACGGTGGATGCGATGTGGCGCGCCGTGGGCGACACCTCCACCGATTTCAACTTTTATACCAAGCGCGGGATTCTGGCGGGCGTCTATGGCGCCACCGCCATGCGCTGGTTCACCGACGACAGCGACAACCAGAAGGCGACCGAGGAATTCCTCGCCGCCCGCATCGACAATGTGATGCAGTTCGAGAAGTTCAAGGCGAAGGCGGCAGAAACCCTTTCGAACTTCCCCGCCTTCGCCAACTTCCTCAAGCCGTCAAAGTAACTCGGCGATCTGCACCGCGTTGAGCGCCGCGCCTTTCAGGAGCTGATCGGCGGCGACGAACATGCTGATCGACTTGCCCGACGGGTCGGACAAATCCTTGCGGATGCGGCCCGCCAGAACATCGCCCTGGCCCGAGGCGTCCTTGGGCATGGGGAAATAATTGTTGGCCCAGTCGTCCACGATGCGAACGCCCGGCGCCTTGGCCAGCAACGCCTTGACCTCTTCGGGCGTAATGGGACGCTCGCATTCAAAGGTCATGGACACCGAATGGGCGCGCAGCACCGGCACGCGGATGCAGGTGGCCGACACCGCGATGCGGTCATCCTCGAAAATCTTCTTCGTCTCCTTGATCACCTTGGTCTCTTCGTCGTTATAGCCGGTGGCCATGTCGATCGCCGTGTTGTGGCTGAAGAGATTGAAGGCGTAGGGATACTTCACCACCTTGGGCGCGTATTCCTTGCCGTCCAGATAGGCGCGGGTGGATTCTTCCAACTCTTCCATCAGCGCCGCGCCGCCGCCCGACGCCGCCTGGTATGTGGAGATGATCAGGCGGCGCACCGGATTGACCTGATGTACCGGCCATAGCGGCACCAGCGTGGTGATGGCGGCGCAGTTGGGATTGGCGATGATGCCCTTGTGATCCTTCATGCGATGGGCGTTGATTTCCGGCACCACCAGCGGGATGGCAGGATCGGCGCGGAAGGCGGAACTGTTGTCCACCACCACCGCGCCAGCCTTTACAGCGATAGGCGCATATTGCTTGGAGATGCCGCTGCCGGCGGAGAACAGCGCGATGTCCACGCCCTTGAAGGAATCGTCCGTCAACTCTTCGATGGTCAGCGTCTGACCGCGAAAGCTCTGCGTCTGACCCGCCGAACGGGCCGATGCCAGCAGCTTGAGCGACGCCAGCGGCACGCCGCGGCTTTCGAGGCAGCCGACAAATTCGCGGCCCACCGCGCCGGTGGCACCGACAATGGCGATATTCTTGTTCTTCACGTTGATCTCCTTCAGGCAACAAAAAAGCCCCGTCCGGTCTGGAGCGGGGCTTGGGTCTTTCGCGTGTCTTGTGACTTAAGCGCGCGCGATCCCAGCCCCGCCAATAGTTTTGGGGGTCTTGGTGGTGGTCGGCTTGGTGCGCTTGGTGGTCATGCTCATGGCGGCGGAACCTATGGGGCGATCAGGGCTTCGTCAACGGCTTTAAGCGCGTGATATGGCCCATCTTGCGGCCCAGCCGGCTTTCCGCCTTGCCATAGAGATGCAGGGCGCCGGTTCTGGCAAGCGACTCCCAGGCATCGACTTCCGCCCCGATGATATTTTCCATCACCGCGTCGGCATGGCGGGCGGGATCGCCCAAGGGCCAGCCGGCCACGGCGCGGATATGCTGTTCGAACTGGGAACAGGCGCAGGCTTCGATGGTCCAGTGGCCGGTATTGTGGACACGCGGCGCGATCTCGTTGACCAGCAGCGCGCCGTCCCTGCCCACGAACAGTTCGACGGCAAAGACGCCGACATAGTCCAGTGCATCGCCGATCTTCTTGGCAATCATCTTGGCCTCTTCCACCTTGGCGGCGGAAAGCCGCGACGGCACGGTGGAACGGCGCAGGATGTGATTTTCGTGTTCATTCTCCGGCGGATCGTAGGCGGCGAAACCGCCATCGGCGCCCCGCGCCGCCACCACCGAGGCTTCGTATTCGAAATCGACAAAGCCTTCGAGAATCGCGGGGGCGCCCTTGAAGCTTTCGAATGCCTTCACGGTTTCATCCGCCGACGCAACCTTGGCCTGGCCCTTGCCGTCATAGCCGAAGCGCCGGGTCTTCAGGATTCCGCGCGCCCCCAGCTTGCCGAACGCTTCGCGCGCCTGGGCCGCCGATGTCACATCGAAGAACGGCGCGGTCTTCAGGCCCAGTCTTTCGACAAAGGTCTTTTCGCTGAGGCGGTCCTGGGTGATGGCCAGCGCCTCCGCGCTGGGCCGCACGGCAACGTGATCGGCAAGATGGGCGATGGCATGGGCGGGAAGATTTTCGAATTCAAACGTCACCGCGTCGCAGGCATCGGCGAAGGCGGCGAGCTTTTCCAGATCGTCATAGGGCGCCGCGACGGACTGGCCCGTGACCTGAAAGGCCGGCGCATCGGACGCGTCGTTGTAGATGTAAGTCTTCAGGCCAAGGCGAGCCGCCGCCATGGCCAGCATGCGACCCAACTGGCCGCCGCCAATGATGCCGATGGTGCCGCCCGGCTGCACCGGCTTGTTCAACGTCTTCATTTGGGAGACTTGGCGACCGACCTGGTCTGCTTGGCGCGCCAGCCGTCCAGCTTGCGCTTCAGACCGATGTCCGACAGGCCCAGGATCGCGGCCGCATGCAGCGCCGCATTCTTGGCGCCCGCTTCGCCGATGGCAAAGGTCGCCACCGGCACGCCGCCCGGCATCTGGGCGATCGACAGCAGCGAATCCAGGCCCTTCAGGGTGCGGCTTTGCACCGGCACGCCCAGCACCGGCAGGGTCGTCATGCTCGCCACCATGCCCGGCAGGTGCGCCGCGCCGCCGGCACCCGCGATGATCACCTTGATACCGCGCCCCTCGGCTTCCTTGGCATAGGCCGCCATGCGGTCTGGGGTGCGATGGGCCGAAACGATCCGCGTCTCATGGGCGATGCCCAAAGCATCCAGCATGTCGGCACCCGCCTTCATGGTCGGCCAGTCGGACTGGCTGCCCATGATGATGCCGACCTGAACTCTTTGGCCCCCCGCGCGGAGCGCGGTCTTTTTTGGAGTGCTTCGAATCGCCATATGCGGCCCTGCCTTCGCGAAGCGGCGCAGTATAGGGGCGAAAAAACCCAAGGAAAGAGGAGTTTAACCCCCGTTAACCATTCGTTGGGGATCATAAACGCATTCTTAAAGCCGTCCCCGCTAGGGTTTGGGAGCCAGAAGGCACGCCATGAAAGTCGACCGCAACAGCCCCGCCCGCCCGGCCCGTTCCGTGGCCCAGGCCGCTTATGCCCGCCGCGTCGAGGGGGCCGATGGCGTTGGCCGCGTAGACTCCGTGACGCCCGCCGCCAGCGTGCTGGGCATCCCCGAAGCCGAATTCACCCCGCGCGTGCGCGATGCGATCATGGGGCTGATGACCGAAGTGGACAGTTTGCGCCGCGAACTGACCCAGACCCGCGCCCGGCTGGACGAAGTGGAAAAGACCGCCGACCAGGACGGGATGCTGCCGCTGCTCAACCGCCGCGCCTTTGTGCGCGAGCTGACGCGCTATATCGCCTTCACGGGGCGCTACAACACCCCGGCCTCGCTGATCTATTTCGACCTCAATCACCTCAAGCGCACCAACGACACCCACGGCCATGCCGCGGGCGATGCGGTGCTGGCGCATTTCGCCAGCGTGCTGCTGGGGCATGTGCGCGACAGCGACTGCGTCGGGCGGCTGGGTGGCGACGAGTTCGGCGTGCTGCTCAGCCATGCCAACCAAGATCAGGCCCTGAAGAAGGCCGACACATTGGCCGAGGCGCTGAAAGCCTCGCCCACCATCTGGAATGGCCACACCATCCCGGTCAGCTTCGCCTATGGCGCCTTCGAGCTGCAGTCTGGCGACAATCCCGACCTCGCCATGGCCCGCGCCGACCAGGCGATGTACGCCCAGAAGAAGATGCAGCGGTCGGTGGCCGAGTAGCTTTCCGCGACCAGAACGAAAAAAGGCGCGGCCCACGGGCCGCGCCTTTTTCTTTTGGATGCCGTGATGGCTACGCCATGGCCTTCTTGAGGTTCTCGTCCACCTTGTCGAGGAAACCTTCGGTGGTCAGCCACTTCTGGTCGGGACCGACCAGAAGTGCCAGGTCCTTGGTCATGAAGCCCTGCTCGACGGTATCGACGCAGACCTTTTCCATGGCCAGCGCGAACTTGGCCAGCTTGTCGTTGCCATCCAGCTTGGCGCGGTGCGACAGGCCGCGGGTCCAGGCGAAGATCGAGGCGATGGAGTTGGTCGAGGTGGCCTTGCCCTTCTGATGTTCGCGGTAGTGGCGCGTCACCGTGCCGTGCGCGGCTTCGGCTTCCACCGTCTTGCCATCGGGGGTGAAGAGCACGCTGGTCATCAGGCCCAGCGAGCCAAAGCCCTGCGCCACCGTGTCGGACTGCACGTCGCCGTCGTAATTCTTGCAGGCCCAGACATAGCCGCCGCTCCACTTGAGAGCGCTGGCCACCATGTCGTCGATCAGGCGGTGTTCATAAACGATGCCCAGGGCTTCGAACTTGGACTTGAACTCGGCCTCATAGATTTCCTGGAACAGGTCCTTGAAGCGGCCGTCATAGGCTTTCAGGATCGTGTTCTTGGTCGACAGATAGACCGGATATTTGCGCATCAGGCCGTAGTTCAGCGAGGCGCGGGCGAATTCGCGGATTGACTCATCCAGGTTGTACATCGCCATGGCGACGCCGCTGCCAGGGGCCTTGAACACTTCATGCTCGATGGTCTTGCCGTCTTCGCCCACGAACTTGATGGTCAGCGTGCCCTTGCCGGGGAAGAGAAAATCGGTGGCGCGATACTGGTCGCCAAAGGCATGACGGCCGACCACGATAGGCTGGGTCCAGCCCGGCACCAGGCGCGGCACGTTGGAACAGATGATCGGTTCGCGGAAAATCACCCCGCCCAGGATGTTGCGGATGGTGCCGTTGGGCGACTTCCACATCTTCTTGAGCTTGAATTCCTGCACCCGCGCTTCATCGGGGGTGATGGTGGCGCACTTCACGCCCACGCCATACTTCTTGATCGCTTCGGCGGCCTCGACCGTCACCTTGTCGTCGGTGGCGTCGCGATGTTCCATGCCCAGGTCGTAATAATGCAGATCGATGTCCAGATAGGGCAGGACCAGCTTCTTCTTGATCAGGTCCCAGATGATGCGGGTCATCTCGTCGCCGTCCAGTTCCACGACCGGATTGGCGACCTTGATCTTTTCCATGACGAATTCCCTTGCTGGAAGAAAGCCTCGAAAACCGGGGCTGGACCGGATATAGCGAGGCCTCAAATAACCCGCCCATAAAGGCCCGTCAAAGCGCAAAATGACCGCCCCCGCCATCATCCTGTCCCATACCCAGATGGGCGAAAATGTCGGCGCCGCCGCCCGGGCGATGAAGAATTTCGGCCTGTCGGAGCTGCGCCTGATCGCGCCCAAGATGGAATGGCCCAACGACCGGGCGCAGATGCTGGCATCGGGCGCCGGTGACATACTGGACCGCGCCCAGATCCATCCCGACGCCAGGGCCGCGCTGGCCGATTGCCAGCTGGTGCTGGCGACCACGGCGCGGGGCCGCGATGTGACGCGCGAGGTGCTGACGCCCGAGGCCGCAATCGCGCGGCTGCGCCAGGCGTCCGAACAGGGCCTGAAGACCGCCCTGCTGTTCGGCGGCGAGCGGGCGGGCCTGGACAATGACGAGATATCGCTGTGCGACGCGCTGATCACCATTCCCACCGCACCCCTGCCGCAGATCAAGGACTCCGAGATCAAGGCCGGGTCGCTCAACCTGGGCCAGGCCGTGCTGCTGCTGGGCTATGAATGGCTGAAAAGCGCCGATGCCACACCCGCCAGCCGCATCCGCGCCACAATTGCGGTGCCCGCTGCCCGCCAGGAACTGGTGGACCTGTTCGAGCATCTGGAGCGCGAGCTGGATGCGGGCGGATTTTTCTTCCCTCCCGCCAAGAAGGGGGCGATGGTGCGCAACATCCGCGCCATGATCCTTCGGTCAGGCCTGACCGATCAACAGGCGCGTACCATCCGCGGCATGATCGTGGCGCTGGTGCGCAACAAGTATAGAGGGCAGACGTGATCGCCGTTCCCGTTATCGGTTTCATGATCGTGGCGCTTTTGGCCATCGCCTTCGTGGCGGTACCGCTGCTGCGCGCCAAGGACATGAAGCGCACCGGCCTGATCGCCGCCGGCCTTGCCCTGTTCGTGCTGGCCATCGGCAGCACGGCCTACTGGATGGTGGGCCGCCCCTATCTGGCGCAGCGCGAGGCGCAGGGCACAGACGCACTGAGTGTCAACGAACCCAATACGCTGATCCCGCTTCTGATCCAGCGGGTGCGGCAATATCCCAATGACAGCCGCGCCTGGCGCTTCCTGGGCCAGGCCTATATGGCGGCGCGCGATCCGGTGAATGCCGCCAAGGCATTGGCCCGCGCCATCACGCTGGAAGGCAAGGGCGATCCGGAACTGACCACCGCTTATGGCGAAGCGCTGGTGATGGCCAATGGCGGCAAGGTGCCGGCGGAAGCAGAAGCCGCTTTCACCGCCGCGCTGCAGGTCGATCCTTCGAACGCGCCGGCGCGCTTCTATCTGGGCGATGCGCGGCGGGCCAAGGGCGACAATGCCGGCGCGGCGCAGATGTGGCAGAGCCTGCTGGCCGACACCTCGCCCGCCACGCCGCTGTACCAGATGCTGGTGGACCGGATGGCGCTGCTGACCGCCGATGTCACGCGCGGCAATCCCGGCGCGGCGCCCGACCCGCGCAAGATGGTGGAGATGCTGGCCGCAAGACTGAAGGGCGATCCCAATGACGCGCTGGGCTGGGTGCGGTTGATCCGCGCCTATGCCGTATTGAAAGAAACCGCCAAGGCGAAGGAAGCGCTGGCGACGGCGCGCAAGACCTTTGCGGACAATCCCGACGCCCAGACCGCCTTCAACACCGCCGCCAAGGCGCTGAACCTCGAATAAAAAAACACCCGGGCTGCTTTCGCGGCCCGGGTGCCAACCTCGAATAGAGCGCGATGGATTTTGGCTGCTGGGCAGGAGCGTCGCGCGGAGCGGGCTTGCAGCCCGTGAGCACGCGCGACGAACCCAGCGGCCAAAAGACAAGCGCTTAGTAGGGCATCTTGCGCTTGGTATAGAGCCGATCCTCGTGGACGCGCTTTTCGTTACCGGCAGGGCCCATGCGGCGGCCTTCATCAATCTCCTGGTTGCGGGTCGCACCGTCCGGACCATCGCCCAGCCACTGCACCTTGTGCCGCTTGGCCGCGAGCCGGATGCGTTCTAGGTTTTCTTGCAAGCGCTTGGAGGCCGGCAGGGCGGCGCGCTGGGCCGGCGTGATATCGCCGCGGACCGCGTCCCAGCCCAGATGCGAGAGGCCATTGTCGCTGGGACCGGGTTCGGCAAAGGCCAGGCCCTTGGTCGACAGGATATTGTCGGCAACCTCGACCGAGCGGCGGTTTTCCAGCTTGAAGCCCATGGTGATTTCGCCCTTGGGATTGTGCGGCCAGACGTCGGCGACCCGCGAATATTCGGCCGGGGTGATGCCCCAGATATGGGCGGCGAAGGACTGGCTTCCCGCCCCGCGGCAACCTTCGAGGGGAAGCTGCTCCACGCCGGGCCAGGTCCATTTGTAGCGCGCGCCCGCGATGGCGATCTGGGCCGCTTCGGGCGATTCCATTTCGCAGATCAGGACGCCATGCACGCCGGCCGCCAGGCACTGGGCGATCTGCCACACATTGGCGCGCATCGAGGGGCCGTCAAAGCCCCAGGCCGGAATGGTGGCAAACACCATCGGGGTGCGATGACCCGAGGGCGTGGGGCCGCCATCCACCAGGCCCTGCATGAAGTTGCGCAGCCCGTCGATGCTGAAGGAGTCATTCTCCATTTCGTAATTGATGGCGTCGCAATAGGTCTGCGACATGCGCTTGCCTTCTTCATACGTATCCGGCGCACCGGACGCGCCGAATTCGGCATAGGCCACGACCTGATTGTCTTCCCACAGCTCGATCGCCTTGTTGATGCGGCGCGGCTTGTAGTTGCGATCGACGCTGGGAACCAGCGGCAGGGTGCGGGCCCAGTTGGGCTGGAAGCCATAACCCTTGCTGGCATAGCCGATGTAATGCGGGCTATCGAGCATGCTGCGCCCCGTAGCCTTGGGAACGCCGGGTGGATAGCCGCCGCCGGGCTGGCGAACCGGCTGGGCCAGGGCTGTGGTGGCGGCTGCCGCCGCCACGCCTGCGCCAAAAAGAAAATCGCGTTTCTTGATGTCCATCTGCTTTCCCCTTGAGAACTGTTGTTGGGGAAAGCCTCTCACTTCAGACAAGCGCTGTCAGCTTCGAATTTATAGGTGCGGTGCAGCACGCATCGCGTTGCACGCAAGTTGCGCTTGGTTACACCTGCGTCATGCAGACGCGCGTCACACCACGGAGACGGAAAGTTCGCCGAGCTGGTCGATGCGCCCCAGCATCTTGTCGCCCTTCTGCAGCGGACCGACGCCTTCGGGCGTACCGGTAAAGATCAGGTCGCCCGCCTTCAACTCCGCCTGCGCCGACAGGTGATGAATGATTTCCGGCACGTTCCAGATCATCTTGTCCAGATCGGAGTCCTGCTGGGTCTTGCCGTTCACCGCCAGCTGGATGCGGCCCTTGGAGAAGTGCCCCACCGCGCTGGCGGGATAGATGGTGCCGCAGGGCGCGCTGTCCTCGAACGACTTGCCGATTTCCCAGGGCCATTGCTTGGACTTCATGCGGCTCTGCTGGTCGCGGCGGGTCATGTCGAGACCGACGGCATAGCCATAGACATGGTCCAGGGCGCTGGCGAGCGGGATGCTCATGCCCCCGGACTTCATCGCCACCACCAGCTCGATCTCATACTGGAAGTCCTTGGTCATGCCCGGATAGGCGCAGGTGCCGCCATGCTGCACGATCATGTCGCGATGCTTGGCGAAGAAGAAGGGCAGCTCGCGCTCGTCATTGCCCATCTCGCGGATGTGGGCGAGGTAGTTGCGCCCCACGCAATAGATCCGGCGCACTGGAAAGCGCTGGCCGCTGCCATTGACCGGCAGGGTGACCAGCTGCGGCGGCGCAAACACGGTGGCGGGCTGGGCGACAGCTTCGCCGCTCATCGCCGCGCCCGCGCCCAGCACGGCGCCCCCGACCAGAAAGTCGCGCTTCTTGATGTCCACGTCATTGCTCCTCTGGCCGCCGGCATGGCGCAAGCCTGTCATTTCAGGCGCGCGCTGTCAGCTACGATTTTATCCGCTGTGGGGCGGCGCCAAGCGAGGTGAGCAAAGCCTCCAAGGCCAACGTGGCCGTTTCGACCGCGGCCGCGTCGCGGCCCCGCACCACCAGTTGCGCGCCAAAGGGCGCCGCGGTGCCTTCGCGGTAGTAAGGATAGGAACCGATGGCGACGTCCTTGTGATCCTTCTGCAGGGCGGCAAGGCCGGGGGCGATGGCGCCTTCGGGAATGGCGGCTTCCACCGTGATGGCGGTGACCGGGGCCCCGCGCGGCAGTTCGGGCGCAATCGCCTCCAGCATGGCGCGCATCACCATCGGCACGCCCGCCATCACATAGACATTTCCGATGTGAAAGCCCGGCGCGCCGGAGACGCTGTTGGCCACCAGCGCCGCCCCGTGCGGGATGCGGGCCATGCGCTTCCTCATCTCGTTGAACTCGCCGGGCGGATAGCGCGCTTCCAACAGCGCATAGGCCTCGGGGTGATAGCCGATGCCGACATCAAACGCCCTGGCCACCGCATCGGCGGTGATATCGTCATGGGTCGGCCCGATACCGCCGGTGGTGAAGACAAAGTCGTAGCGGGCGCGCAGGGCATTGAGGCCGGCGACAATCTCCGCCTCGACATCGCCCACCACCCGGACCTCTTTCAGGTCGATGCCCAGCGCGGCGAGGAATTTGGCGATATAATTGGTGTTGGTGTCCTGGGTCCGGCCGGACAGGATCTCGTCGCCGATCACCAGAATTGCCGCGCTTTTCAGCATCTCGAAACCAGTTGGGTTTTGGCGTGGCCGCCATTATATTGGCTCATCATGACCATCGTACCCCAATCCGAGATTTTTGAAGCCGCCCGCAAGGCCCATTTTGCCGTCACCCTGCACGAGGCGGCCGATTTCGACGGCATGCGCCGCGCCGGGCGCCTGGCCGCCGAAGTGCTGGACCTGCTGGTGCCGCTGGTCAAGCCCGGCGTCACCACCGAGGCGCTGGACAAGGTGGCCTATGACTATGTCGTCGCCCATGGCGCCACGCCGGCCTGCCTGGGCTATCGCGGCTATCGCCATACCGTCTGCACCTCCGTCAACCATGTCGTGTGCCACGGCATTCCGGGCGACAAGCCGCTGCGCGATGGCGACATCGTCAATATCGACGTCACCGTGATCCTGGACGGCTGGCATGGCGACACCAGCCGGATGTATCCGGTGGGCGACGTCAAGCGCAAAGCCGAGCGGCTGGTCGAGATCACCTATGACGCGATGATGCGCGGCATCGCCGCGGTGAAGCCCGGCAACACCACCGGCGATATCGGCCATGCCATCCAGTCCTTCGCCGAAGGCCAGGAGAATTGCGCCGTGGTGCGCGATTTCTGCGGCCACGGCCTGGGCAAGGTGTTCCACGCCCTGCCCAACATCGTGCATTACGGCAAGCCGGGTCACGGCATCGCGCTGAAGCCCGGCATGTTCTTCACGGTCGAACCGATGATCAATCTGGGCGGCTATGGCGTGAAGGTGCTGAACGATGGCTGGACCGCGGTGACGCGGGATCGTTCGCTGTCGGCGCAGTTCGAACATTCCGTGGGCGTGACCGAGACCGGCGTGGAAATCTTCACCCTGTCGCCCAAGGGCCTGCACAAACCGCCCTATTTCTGATCCGTGACCGGCTCGCACGACAATGGCACGGCGGGTCATCGTGACAGGCTGAGGACACGTTTCCTCAAGGGCGGTGCCGATGCCATGCCCGATTACGAATTGCTGGAACTGACGCTGTTCGCCGCGCTGCCGCGCCGTGACACCAAGCCGCTCGCCAAGGCCCTGCTGGCACGCTTCGGCAGTTTCGCCGAAGTGATCGCCGCACCTCGCGCCCGGCTTATGGAGATACCGGGCGTGGGCGAGAACGTCGCCAACCACCTCAAGATCGTGGAAGCCGCCGCCCAACGGCTGGGCAAGACCGGGGTGATTGGCCGCGCCGCGTTGTCATCCTGGTCGGCGCTGCTGGATTATTGCACGGCGGCGATGGCGCGTTCCCCCAACGAGGAATTCCGCGTGCTGTTTCTCGACCGCAAGAATGTGCTGATCGCCGACGAGGTCCAGACCCGGGGCACCGTCGATCATGCCCCCGTCTATCCGCGCGAGATCGTCAAACGGGCGCTGGAGCTGTCGGCATCGGCCATGATCCTGGTGCACAACCATCCATCCGGTGATCCCACGCCCTCCAAAGCCGATATCGCCATGACCCGCGAGATTGTCACCGCCGCCAAGACGCTGGGCCTTGCCGTGCACGATCATCTGGTGATCGGACGGGCCGGCCATTCCAGCTTCAAGTCCTTGGGATTGCTATAAAATAACGACCCTTTCGCACCTCTGCCCGACGCGCTAGAAGCACCCGTAACTTCTTCGGTGCTCCCATGATCCCCCGCTATGCCCGCGAACAGATGGTTTCGATCTGGTCGCCCGAAACCAAATTCCGCATCTGGTTCGAGATCGAGGCGCACGCCACCGACAAGCTGGCCGAGCTGGGCGTGGTGCCGAAGGAGGCCGCCAAGAAGATTTGGGAAAAGGGCAAGGACGCCAAGTTCGATGTGGCGCGGATCGACGAGATCGAGCGCGAGGTCAAGCATGACGTCATCGCCTTCCTGACCCACCTGTCGGAAATCGTCGGCCCCGAAGCGCGCTTCGTGCACCAGGGCATGACCTCGTCGGACGTGCTGGACACCTGCCTGAACGTGCAGCTGGCCCGCGCCGCCGACCTGCTGATCGCCGACACCGACGCCCTGCTGGCGGCGCTGAAGAAGCGCGCGCTGGAATACAAGATGACGCCCACCATCGGGCGCAGCCATGGCATCCATGCCGAGCCCACCACCTTCGGCGTCAAGCTGGCGACCTATTATGCCGAGTTCACCCGTGCCCGCGCCCGTCTGGTGACGGCGCGCGCCGAAATCGCCACCTGCGCCATATCGGGCGCGGTCGGCAGCTTTGCCAATATCGATCCCCTGGTCGAAGAACATGTCGCCCAGCAGATGGGCTTGGCGGTGGAGCCGGTTTCAACCCAGGTGATCCCGCGCGACCGCCATGCCGCCTTCTTCGCCACGCTGGGCGTGGTGGCCTCGTCGCTGGAGCGTCTGGCGGTGGAAATCCGCCACTTGCAGCGCACCGAAGTGCTGGAAGCCGAGGAATATTTCTCGCCCGGCCAGAAGGGCTCGTCGGCCATGCCGCACAAGCGCAACCCGGTGTTGACCGAGAATGTCACCGGCCTGGCCCGCATGGTGCGCAGCTATGCCGATTCCCGCGATGGAAAATGTCGCGCTATGGCATGAGCGCGACATCTCGCACTCCTCGGTCGAGCGTTACATCGGCCCCGACGCCACCATCACGCTGGACTTCGCGTTGGCCCGCATGACCGGCGTGGTCGAGAAACTGGTCGTGTACCCGGAGCGGATGCAGAAGAACCTGGATGCCACCCACGGCCTGGTGCACAGCCAACGCGTGCTGCTGGCGCTGACCCAGGCGGGTCTGGCCCGCGAGGACAGCTACCGCCTGGTGCAGAAGAACGCGATGCGCGCCTGGAACGGGGAAGGCAATCTGCTGGATTTGCTGAAAGCCGATCCCGACGTTTCCAAGGCGCTGCCGGCGGACAAGCTCGAGGCCATGTTCGACCTCGGCTATCACCTGAAGGCCGTGGACACGATCTTCAAGCGCGTCTTTGGCTGATTATTTCGGTGCGAGGGCAGCGACGGAGGCGTCCAGCGCTTCCTTCATCTTGTCGCGGATGACGGCGTCGGACACCGACACGTCCAGCTCGGACCTGAGCTTGCGGAACACATCCTCGTCGCCGGCTTCCTGGAAATCGGCCGCCACCACGCTGTCGGCGAAGTCCTCGGCGGCCTGACCGGAAAGGCCCTTTTTGTCCGCCGCCCACAGGCCAAGTGCGCGATTGCGCCGCGCTTCGATCTTAAAGCGCAGTTCCGCGTCATGCGCCCACTTGGATTCGAAGGCCTTGCCGCGGTCGTCCATTCCGTTGGCCATAATCAACTCCCTGTAATCGTTCGATTTTCTGCATCGTGGCACGCCATCATGTCAAGATTGCGCCATGTTCCCATATGGATGTGGGTATGCGCTTTGGCAACATTGCTGCAACGGCCGCCCATCCGGTAAGTTTGCGTCCCACGGGGCCGCGGGCGGAGCCGCCCCTTTTTCGAGGATAGTCCCATGAAACGCCGCCGCGTCATTTACGAAGGCAAGGCCAAGATCCTTTACGAAGGAACCGAGCCCGGCACCGTCATCCAGTATTTCAAGGACGACGCCACCGCCGGCAACGGCGCCAAGAAAGACACGATCGAAGGCAAGGGCGTCCTCAACAACCGCATCAGCGAATATCTGATGACCCAGCTTTCGGGCATCGGCGTGCCGACCCATTTCGTGCGCCGCCTGAACATGCGCGAGCAGCTGATCAAGGAAGTCGAGATCATCCCGCTGGAAGTGGTGGTGCGCAACGTCGCCGCCGGCTCCATGTCCAAGCGGCTGGGGATCGAGGAAGGCACCGCCCTGCCCCGCTCCATCATCGAATATTATTACAAGAATGACGGGCTGAACGATCCCTGGGTCAGCGAAGAGCATATCACCGCCTTCGGCTGGGCGAGCCCTCAGGACCTGGACGACATCGTCAATCTCACCATCCGGGTGAACGATTTCCTGTCGGGCCTGTTCCTGGGCGCCGGCATCAAGCTGGTGGACTTCAAGCTGGAATTCGGCCGCCTCTGGGAAAACGATTACATGCGCATCGTGCTGGCCGACGAGATCAGCCCGGACAATTGCCGGCTGTGGGACGTCACCACCAACGAGAAGCTCGACAAGGACCGTTTCCGCCGCGACATGGGCGGCGTGGTCGAGGCCTATTCCGAAGTCGCAAGACGCTTGGGAATCATGCCCGAATCGGTGCAAGGCGAGAACAAAGGCCCCGTCCTCGTACAGTAGGTTTTCGACGTGAAAGCGCGTGTTTTTATTACCCTGAAGAATGGCGTTCTGGACCCACAGGGCAAGGCCATCGGCCATGCGCTGAACGGCCTGGGCTTCGACAGCGTTGGCGAAGTGCGCCAGGGCAAGGTGATCGACCTGGAACTGTCGGGCAGCGATGCCGCCAAGGCGAAAGAAGACCTCAAGGCGATGTGCGAAAAGCTGCTCGCCAACACCGTGATCGAGAAATACGAAATCGAGATCAAGTAATGAAATCCGCCGTCATTGTGTTTCCGGCTTCCAACTGCGACCGCGACGCCAAGGTCGCGCTGGAGGATATGACGGGCAAGACGCCCGCCATGGTCTGGCACCAGGACAGCGAGCTTCCCGACGTCGATCTGGTGGTGCTGCCGGGCGGTTTTTCCTACGGCGATTACCTGCGCTGCGGCGCCATGGCCAGCCAGTCCAACGTGATGCGCGAGGTCAAGCGCCATGCCGACAAGGGCGGCAAGGTGCTGGGCATCTGCAACGGTTTCCAGGTCCTGACCGAAAGCCACCTGCTGCCCGGCGCGCTGATGCGCAACGCGGCGCTGAAATTCGTCTGCAAGCCGGTGGGCCTGGAAGTCAGCGAGACCCAGTCCGCCTTCACCCGCAAGTATGAAAACGGCCAGCGCGTCACCTTCCCGGTGGCCCATGGCGAAGGCAGCTATTTTGCCGATGACGAGACGCTGGACCGGCTGGAAGGCGAAAACCGCGTCGCGTTCCGCTATGCGAGGGGCGAAAACCCCAATGGCTCGGCCCGCGACATCGCCGGCATCTTAAGCGAAAAGCGCAATGTGCTGGGCCTGATGCCCCATCCCGAGCGGGTGGTGGACAAGGTTCTTGGCGGCACCGATGGCCGCGCCCTGTTTCAAAGCCTGATCGAAAACCTGACATGACCAAAATCACGCCGGAAATGGTCCGCGAGCACGGGCTTTCGGATGCCGAGTATGCGCGCATCCTGGAGCTGATGGGCCGCGAGCCTTCGTTCGTGGAACTGGGCATCTTCAGCGTGATGTGGAGCGAGCACTGCTCCTACAAGTCCACCCGCGCGCATCTGAAGAAGCTGCCGACCAAGGCCCCCTGGGTCATCCAGGGTCCGGGCGAGAATGCCGGCGTGATCGACATCGGCGACGGCGACGCCGCCATCTTCAAGATGGAAAGCCACAACCACCCGTCCTTCATCGAGCCCTATCAGGGCGCGGCGACCGGCGTGGGCGGCATCATGCGCGACGTCTTCACCATGGGCGCGCGCCCCATCGCCATGATGAACGCGCTGCGCTTCGGCGAACCTTCGCATCCCAAGACCCGCCACCTTGTCAGCGGCGTGGTGTCGGGCATCGGCGGCTATGGCAATTGCATGGGCGTGCCGACCGTCGGCGGCGAAGTCAATTTCCACAAGAGCTATAACGGCAACATCCTGGTCAACGCCATGTGCGTCGGCCTGGCCCGCCAGGACAAGATCTTCCTGTCGGCCGCCAAGGGCGCCGGCAATCCGGTGGTCTATGTCGGCTCCAAGACGGGCCGCGACGGCATTCACGGCGCCACCATGGCGTCGGCCGAGTTCGACGATGCGTCGGAAGAAAAGCGCCCCACCGTGCAGGTCGGCGACCCCTTCACCGAAAAGCTGCTGCTGGAAGCCTGCCTGGAACTGATGGCGACCGACGCCATCATCGCCATCCAGGACATGGGCGCGGCGGGCCTCACCTCCTCCTCCGCCGAGATGGGCGACAAGGGCGGCAGCGGCATCGAGCTGGACCTGGACAAGGTGCCCCAGCGCGAAGCCAATATGACCGCCTATGAGATGATGCTGTCGGAAAGCCAGGAGCGCATGCTGGCGGTGCTGAAGCCGGGCCGCGAAGCCCAGGCCGAAGCCATCTTCAAGAAATGGGAACTGGATTTCGCCGTTATCGGCATCACCACCAACACCAGCCGCCTGGTGGTCAAGCACAAGGGCGCGGTCGTCGCCGACATGCCGATCACCGCGCTGTCCGATGAAGCGCCGGTCTATGAGCGCCCCTATACTGAACGCGCGCCCGCCACCGGCGAACCGGCGTTCGACAAGAAGAAGAACGTGCTGTCGTCGCTGACCACCATTCTGGCTTCGCCCGACATGGCCTCGCGCCGCTGGGTGTGGGAGCAATATGACCATACCGTGATGGCCGACACGGTGCAGGTACCGGGCGGCGATGCCGCCGTGGTGCGCGTGCATGGCACCAACAAGGCGCTGGCGATCACCACCGACGTTTCGCCCCGCTATTGCCGTCCCGACCCGTTCGAAGGCGGCAAGCAGGCCGTGGCCGAAGCCTGGCGCAATCTTACTGCCGTTGGTGCAACACCGTTGGCGGTCACCGACAATCTGAATTACGGCAATCCGCAAAAGCCCGAGATCATGTGGGAAATCGTCGCCGGCATCGACGGCATCGGCGCCGCCTGCCGGGCGCTGGATTTCCCGGTGATCGGCGGCAATTGCTCGCTCTACAATGAGACCAACGGCGAAGGCATTCTTCCCACCCCGGCCATTGGCGGCGTCGGCCTGATGCAGGACGTCAGCAAGATGGCCTCCGTCGCCTTCAAGCGCGCCGGCGACGTGATCATCCTGATCGGCGAGACCAAGGGTCATCTGGGCCAGTCGATCTACCTGCGCGAGATCGAGGGCAGGGAAGAAGGCGCCGTCCCCAGGGTCGATCTGGCCCTCGAAAAGAAGAACGGCGACTTCGTGCGCAAGTTGATTGAAGCCGGCCGGGTCGACACGGTGCATGACGTGTCCGATGGCGGCCTGTTGGTGGCGATTGCCGAAATGGCCATGCCGCGCGGCATCGGCGCCAATGTCGGCGTCGCCGCCCTGCCCGACGCCATTCCTTTCTGGTTCGGCGAGGACCAGGCGCGCTATGTCATTGCCGCGCCCTTCGCCGAAGCCGAGAAAATCGTGGCGGAAGCCCGCGCCGCCTTCATCACCGTGGCCGAGCTGGGCAAGACCGGCGGCGACAGGCTGATCCTGGACGACAAGACCAGCGCCGGCATCGCCAGCCTGAAGGACGGTTTCGAAAACTGGTTCCCCAACTTCATGTCGGGGGAAGAAATCCCCGTGACCAACTAGGTGATCCGATGGGCATGAAGGGCAGCGATATCGAGAAGTTCATCCGCGAGGCGTTTCCGGACGCCGAGATCGAGATGAAGGATCTGGCCGGCGACGACAATCACTGGTCCGCCACCGTCACGTCGGCGGCCTTCAAGGGCAAGACCCGCGTCGCCCAGCACCAGATGGTCTATGCCGCGCTCAAGGGCAACATGGGCGGCGTGCTGCATGCGCTGCAGCTCCAGACCATCGCCAAGGACTAACACCCTCACCTCCATGGGCGGCCTTGAGTCATGGTGAGGGTAGACAGTCAGAATAAATCTCCCCATCCGGATTTTCGCACGCGGCGGTATGCGTCCTTGTCACGCGCGGCGACAAACTGCGCCCGCAAGCCCGTTTCATCGCACAGCTTGAACGTCAGGCCCGGCTTGGATTCCAGCGGCGGCGCCAGTATCCGCGCGCCCGTTGCCGCCGTATCGCGCGTCACCGCGACATAGGCATAGCGTTCATCCTCGAACGGCACCGAGGCATCCTTCAGCAGCATGTGGTCGCGGCTGCGCGGCAGGCGCTGGGAGAAATGGCACCAGTCACCTTGATTTTGTTCGCTCTGGCCTTCGCCAACGCTCCGCGCCATCGGACAGTCCCTGTCGTGGGTGCAGGGCGCCGCCACATGCGCGCCTGCCGCGATCAGGGCCGCGCGGGCGGCGCGGATGCGGGCGAAGCCCTGCGGCGTGCCCGGTTCGACCAGCACCAGCGCCGATGCGCTCCAGCGCCACAGGTCTGCCGCGACGATTGCGGCTTTGTCTTCGGGCAATTCCGCCAGCACATAGCTGGCCACGATCAGATCGGCTTTCGCATCCAGGCTGCCAAGGTCAGCGCCCAGAATCTCGGCACCGGCCAAGGCAGGCGGCCCGCCTTCCGCCAGGCGCCGCGCCAAAGTCCGCAGCGCCGGATTGTGGTCCAGCATGGTCAGGGCCTCGATCCCCGGCCAGGCCGTCACCGCCGCCCAGCTTGCCGCGCCGGTACCGGCGCCGACATCGATCATGGTTGCCGGCGAAAAATCCGGCACCACATCGCGCAGCCGCGCGAAGACGGCGGCGCAGGCGGCATAGGTGGCGGGCATCCGCGCCACGGCATAGGCGCTGGCGTCTTCGGGGGTGACAATGGCGCGCGAGGTCTGGCCCTGGCGGTAACCCGCCGACATCTTCTGGGCGCTCGCGGCCAGACCCTTGCGGGGTACGCCGGTCAACGCCGCATCCAGGGCGGCGGCAAGGGCGGGCGGCAGGGCAGGATTCATCGAAAACCATCGCAAAAATCGGCATTTACGGGCCGTCTTGACCCTTCAGCGCCCCATGCTTAGATCATAACCGAGATTAGATGAGAGTTCCCAAATGTCTGACGTACAGGCCCGCATCGCCGAAGATGTGAAGTCCAATGACGTGCTGCTTTACATGAAGGGCACGCCCGCCTTCCCGCAGTGCGGCTTTTCGGCGGTGACCGTGCAGATCCTTTCCCACATCGGCGCCAAGTTCAAAGCCGTGAACGTGCTGGAAGACGCGGACGTGCGCGAAGGCATCAAGACCTTCTCCAACTGGCCGACCATTCCCCAGCTCTATGTGAAGGGCGAGTTCGTCGGCGGCGCCGACATCGTCAAGGAAATGTTCGAGCAGGACGAGCTGGTGCCGTTCCTGGAACAGCACGGCGTGGCGCTGGAACCGGCGTAACGCGCGAGCCCATCGCCAATAAAAAAGCCCGGTGTTTCCACCGGGCTTTTTCTTTGTCTTGTCGGCCGATCAGCGCGAGTAAAATTCAACGATCAGGTGCGGTTCCATCTGCACGGCGTAGGGAACGTCGGCCAGCTTGGGGGTGCGCAACAGCTTGGTGGACTTGCCTTCGGCCACTTCCAGATAGTCGGGCGTGTCACGCTCGGCGCTCTTGGAGGCTTCCAGAACCAGCGCCATTTCGCGGGCCTTGGCGCCCAGCTCGATCGTGTCGCTTTCCTTGACGTGATATGAGGCGATGGTGACGCGGCGGCCATTGACCTTCACATGGCCGTGGCTGACCAGCTGGCGGGCGGCGAACGGGGTCGGCACAAACTTGCTGCGATAGACCACGGTGTCGAGACGGGTTTCCAGCAGGCCGATCATGTTCTCGCCGGTGTCGCCGGGGCGGCGGGCGGCATCGGTGTAATACTTGCGGAACTGGCGCTCGGTGATGTTGCCGTAATAGCCCTTGAGCTTCTGCTTGGCCTGCAGCTGCGTGCCATAGTCCGACAGCTTCTTGGCGCGGCGCTGGCCGTGCTGGCCCGGACCATAGGAGCGCTTGTTGACCGGGCTCTTGGGGCGACCCCAGATATTCTCGCCCATGCGGCGGTCGATCTTGTACTTGGAATTCTGGCGCTTGCTCATTGGTCCTCAGGCGTGTGGCACCGGCAGGGTGCCGGAAAGGTCGCGCACTATATTCAGCGACTTTGGTAAGTCAAACGTCTGCAACCTGTGGTTTAGTATGCGATTCGTAACCTATGTATTTCAATGGGTTATGCCGTATGGTGCTGCACTTGACGGCCCGCGAGCCGGGCAGCAGTTTGGCGAAACAAGGCCCCGTGGCGGAACTGGTAGACGCACCGGACTTAAAATCCGTTGATCCGAAAGGGTCGTGTCGGTTCGAGTCCGACGGGGGCCACCAATCTATTGCGCCGGCAGATACGCAATCCCGCAATCTTTCAGATAGTCCGCTATGCCATCATAAAGCTCTCGCGGTCGTGTATGATCTTTCTCATCGCCGCGCGGTACATAAATAACCATGCCCTGCCGTGCTCGCGTTAGCAGCACCCGGTAAGCATTTGCCAGGTAGGTCTTGCGATAGGGATCGTTCACGTTCTTCCATTTCGCCCCTTGAAAGTCGTGCGTACCCCAGGCGCCTCCGCTCCTTCGAAAATCGATGTCCCAGCAGACACCGATCCAGTCCAATTCCAGCCCTTGAATTGCAAACTCCGTGGCCGGGTCTTCAAGATAGAATGATGACCGAACATCATTCCGCGCGTTTAGAAACCAGGTTGCGGCGTCAATATCAGCTTTGACGTGCAACCCTTCCGGCTTCAAGCGCATCGCGCCCGATGACGCAACCAATCCAAACCGTTCGGACCCGCGTGCGTGCGACCTTAGCCATGCGCGCGCATGATCCAAACTGCGTGTCAGCGCTATTGGATAGCTGTTACTCAAAGAAGCAAATGTTCTGGCGGCTGCAACTGGCTGGCCACCGATCAGTTCGTTGACAAATTGCGAGAGCTTCTCGGCACGAAACGACCGCACTGAGACAGACAAGTGCAAATCCGGATCCGTCGTGTGATCCAACCCAGCCATCATCTTGGTCAGATCGCGTCCCCAATGATACGATGGATCAGCCAACTGGTCAGACGTCACGATCTTCCAATGGCCGAACCGTTTGGCTAACGCGCTGAACCATTCTGTTAGACCCGCCTCGCCATCATTTATCTCTTGTCCACCGCCGATCAAACAGACAATGACACACCAGTCTGCATGGCGATCTAAGATTTCAATTAGAAATTCTGGTTCGGACTTTTCAAAATCTGTTATGCCGCGCTTGTCTCGCATAAACTTCGAAATCTTGTGCTGGGTCCAGGCTCGTTGCGCTTCATCAAAGACAACAACATGTTCTTCCGGCGCCCGGACAGAACGCAGATATTCATCGCGATAATGATGGATAGGCTGGATGAATGATTTTACCCGCCTTCGCGCTTCGGAAAGTGGGATGGGTTGCACCAATTTCGCGCGCTGATACTCGTCACGCGCTAACGCTTCTTGCAGAACATCCACCAACGGGCCGTTGCCAGACAAGAACACGGCATTTTCATCACCCACTTTGCGCGCACGCGAAGTAGCTAGGTTAAGGCCGGCCAAAGTTTTACCTGCGCCGGGCACGCCGGTGACAAAGCATATGACCTTTTGGCGCTTTGCCTTAGCACTCTCGACAAGCTGGGATATTCGCGCAGTTGTTACACCAAGGTTTTTGGCACCAGCGTCAGAACGCGTAATCTCTTCAACTCGATGCGACCGATAAAGAGCTTGAGCCGCCTCAATGATTGTCGGCGTAGGTTTGTAACCGCTGACCATCCAATCTGCTGGAATAAGCTGGGGTTGACGAGGGAAGCGGCGCATCGTGGCGAGGAGAAGTTGGTCCAGATCGGCACCGTTACACAGAATTGGTTCGGCTACATCGTCGGGCCAAAGCTTTAGCTGAATCGGCTTGGGCGCGGCATCTGTCGCAATTACCACCGGGATAATGATCTTGTCATGACTGCCAGCATGAAAATTCTTGAGATCCAGCGCATAGTCTGTGACCTGCTCGATCGCGGCACCCGTAAAGACTTCCGCCCGAACCTTGAACTCAATCACAAAGACGATGCCGTCTAAAACTACAATGGCATCTGCACGCTTGCCCATGCGGGGAATGGAGAACTCGAACGCGATGAATGCCTGAGGAACACCGAATAGGCCGCTCTTGAGAAGCGCAATTTGTTCAAGCCAAGCAGACTTCTGCCCCAACTCTTGAGCATGGGGATGGTTGCGGCTTAAGGCGCCATAGATTGTGTCTGCGTCAAGCAGCAAGAACTCTTCTACGGACGCAGCGTAATAGGCGACCTGTAAAGGTGGGTCATTAGACATAGAATATTGCTTCGATCAAATGCGGGCCCGGCGTGCGCATCGCTTCGGCGAAGACAGTAGCGAATTGATCCGTCGTTTCGGCGCGCATCGCATTCACACCGTGGCCTTGCGCGATTTTCACAAAATCCAGTTCGGGATTGTGCAGGTCGAGCATAGCCAGTGTCTTGGGGCCGGGGTTGATCGCGCCGACGCGGCCCAGTTCGATGTTGAGGATGTTGTAGCTGCGGTTGGCGCAGACGATGGTCACCACGTCGAGCTTTTCGCGCGCCATGCTCCACAGGGTGGGGAGCGAATACATCGCCGCCCCGTCGCCGGATACCGCGATCACCTTGCGGCCGGGGCAGGCGAGCGCCGCGCCCATCGCCATCGGCTTGGCGTCGCCGATGGCGCCGCCGGTCAGGAAGATGGCGTCATGGCGCGGGGCAGCGGCCAGATGTTTCTGCAGGCCAGGTCCGGCGGTGAGGGAATCATCCGACCAGATGGCGTCCTCGGGCATCAGCCGGGCAATGATGGCGCCCATCGCGTCGCTGGTCAGGGCGCCATGGGCCGGAAGGTTGGGGCGCACAAGCTGCACGATGTTACCCGCCGCCCTGGCACCCAGCGCATCGGCCAGCGCGGTCAGGGCGCCGAGGCCGTCATCGCCCGGCGCGGCCAGGGTCAACAGTTCGCAGCCCTCGGGCGTCACCCAGCTTGGCTTGTCGGGATAAGCGAAAAAGGTCACCGGCGGCGGCGCGCCGACCAGCACGATCTGCTCCAGCCCCTTGAGGCACTCCACGATCTGTTCGGAGAAATAGGGCACGCGCTCGATTGCGGGCAGCCCGGCGCCGCGAGTGATGCGCGGGGTGAAATAGTCATGGGCGATGCGCGCGCCCGTAAGGTGCGCGATGCGTCCCGCCGCTTCCATCCCGGTCCGTTCCAGGCAGCGGCCGCGCAGCAGCAGCAGGCTGCGCTTGCCGTTCTTCAGGGCGGCGGCGATTTTATCGACCGTGCCGGACGCCACCACGCCCGGCGGCACAAGGGGAAGTGCGGGCGCTGGCGCATCGGCCTCTTCCCAGGCGCAATTGGCGGGCAGCACCAGGGTGGCGATCTGTCCCCTTCGCGCCGCCTGCACCGCGCGGGCGCCGTCGCCCGCGACTTCGCCGGGCAGCCTGCTTTGATGCAGCCAGTCCGACACCGAGCCGCAGATCGCCATGATGTCGGAAGTCAGAGGCGCCTGGGCATATTGGGAATGGCTGGTCGCGTGATCGCCCACGATATTGACGATTGGCTGCCCGGCCTTGCGGGCATTGTGCAGGAAGGAAATCGCATTGGCGAAGCCCGGCCCCAGGTGCAGAAGCGTTGCCGCCGGCTTGCCGACCATGCGGGCATATCCGTCGGCCGCGCCGGCTGCCACGGCCTCGAACAGGCAAAGCACGCCGCGCATCCGGGGTTCGCGGTCCAGCGCCGCCACGAAATGCATTTCGGAGGTGCCGGGATTGCCGAAGCACATCTCGACGCCGCTGTCGGCCAGGGTATGGACCAGGGTTTCGGCGCCGTTCATGCGCCCAGTAAACAAGCCTGCCGCCTAAAAACAAGAGAGGCCGCCCCTTCGAAAAGGGACGGCCTCGCATTGTCTTACTGACGTCCGTCGCTTACGCGGCGCTGTCCTTCGCGAGAAGAATCCAGTTCGCGGCCTTCGACGTCCGCAGATAGTGACAATGAGACACTGGATCACCTCCTTCTGAAAAATTGTTGCACTGCAAATATAGTGCGGTGCCCGGTTTTTACAATAGAGTCCGCTGCAAGGGGCGCGGGCATGGAAACCATTTCGACCAGTTGCGTCATCGCCGGGGGCGGCCCCGCCGGCATGATGTGCGGGTTGCTGCTGGCCCGGGCCGGGGTCGATGTCACCGTGCTGGAAAAGCATGCCGACTTCCTGCGCGATTTCCGCGGCGACACGGTGCATCCCTCCACCCAGCAGGTCCTGCAAGAGTTGGGACTGCTGGAGCGCTTCCTGCAATTGCCCCATGCCAAGATCCGCCAGGTGACGCTGGACTTCGGCGAGGAGCATTTCACCATCGGCGATTTCACCCGCCTGCCCACGGTGAGCAAGTTCATCGCCCTGATGCCGCAATGGGACTTTCTGGATTTCATTGCTGACGAGGCGAAGAAGTATCCCAATTTCCGCCTGCTGATGCGGACCCAGGCGCGCGATTTGATCGCGCAGGGTGACAGGATCGCCGGGGTTCTCGCCACGGGACCGAACGGCAATCTTCAGATCCGCGCCGGGCTGACGATCGGCGCCGATGGCCGCCATTCCATCCTGCGCGACAAGTCGGGACTGAAGCTCAGGGACCTGGGCGCGCCGTTCGATGTGTTGTGGCTCAGCCTGCCGCACCGCCCCGGCGATCCGGTGGACCTGGTGGGCCGCATCCAGGGCGGCGTGTTTTTCGTGATGATCTATCGCGGCGACTATTGGCAGTGCGCCTATGGCATTCCCAAGGGCGGGCATGACGCCATCAGGGCCGAAGGCATCACGGCTTTCCGAAATCGCCTGCGCAAGGTCGCCGGTTTCGCCGCCGACCGGGTGGACACCATCACCGGCTTCGACCAGGTCAAGCTGCTGACGGTCGCGGTCAACCGGCTGGAACAATGGGCGCGGCCGGGCCTCTTGATGATCGGCGATGCCGCCCATGCCATGTCGCCGGCGGGCGGGGTCGGCATCAATCTCGCCATCCAGGACGCGGTGGCGACCGCCAATATCCTGGGGCCGGTGCTGCTCAAGGGCGTGCCCAAACTGTCGGACCTGAAGAAAGTGCAGAAACGGCGGGAATTTCCCACCCGCGTCATCCAGCGCTTCCAGCTGTTCGCGCAGGACATGATGCTGGCGCCGACCCTGCGTTCGAGGGAAACGCCCCCGGTGCCGTGGGTGGTGAAGCTGCTGAATGCCTGGCCGTGGCTGCGGCAATGGCCGGCGCGCTTCATCGGCATCGGGCCGCGGACTGAGCACGTGCGGCTGCAAAAGCGCTAGGCGGATTGCTGCGCCGCCGCATCGAATGTCCCTGCGCCGCGCCCGCAAAAGGGACTAGGCTTGCGAAAGGGACCAATGCGGGAGCCGACCATGGCTGTGCTGGATCACAATGACCGTCCTGATCGCGAGACCAATCGCTGCGCCGCCATGTTCTGCCTGACATGGCTGGGCTTCTTCGCGGCGCTGGGTTTGCTGACCTATCTGTTCAAGCTGCTCTAGCGCCCAAACACGTAAAGCTGACAAGGAAATTGTCAGCGCGAGGGATTTTGCGGCCTGAGCAGGAGCAAGGAGCGATGTGGGCGATTAAGCCCATGAGCGACGCAGCGACGAACTCAGGACGCAAAAGGACCGCGCTGATCACATCTGCATCGTCCAGCCTTCTACACCCATAGCCGCCTGGCGCACCGCTTCCGTCAGTGTCGGATGCGAATGGCAGGTGCGGGCGATGTCTTCGGATGACGCGCCGAACTCCATCGCCAGCACCACTTCGGCGATCAGGTTGCCGGCTTCCGGTCCGATGATGGCGCAGCCCAGAACCTTGTCGGTCTTGGCGTCGGCCAGGATTTTCACCATCCCGTCGGTGGCGGCGATGGTCTTGGCGCGGGCATTGGCGGTGAAGGGGAACTTGCCGATTTTGTACTGGATGCCAGCCGCCTTCAGCTCTTCCTCGCTTTTGCCGACGGTGGCGACTTCCGGGAAGGTGTAGACCACCGACGGGATCGCATCGTAATTCACATGCCCCGCCTTGCCGGCGATGAGCTCGGCGCAGGCCACGCCTTCGTCCTCGGCCTTGTGCGCCAGCATCGGGCCTTCGCGGCAGTCACCCACCGCATAGATGCCCGCGACATTGGTCTTGTAATGGACATCGGTCACGATGCGGCCGCGCTTGTCCATCGCCACGCCCGCTTCAGCCAGGCCCAGATTGGCGGTGTAGGGAATGCGGCCGATGGCGACCAGCATCACGTCGCACTCGATGACGCTCTTGTCGCCGCCCGCCGCCGGTTCGACCGTGACCTTCAGGCCCCCGCCGCCCTTTTTCTCCACGCCCGTCACCTTGGTGGAAAGCTGGAAGGTGAAACCTTGCTTGGTGAGGATGCGCTGGAAGGCCTTGCCGATTTCGCCGTCGATGCCCGGCGTGACGCGGTCGAGGAATTCCACCACCGTCACTTCGGCGCCCAGCCGCTTCCACACCGAACCCAATTCCAGCCCGATCACGCCCGCGCCCACCACCAGCAGCTTGCGGGGCACCGAGGTCAGGGCCAGCGCGCCGGTGGAGGAGACGATCTGCTTTTCGTCGATGGTGACGCCCGGCAGCGGCGCGACATCCGAGCCGGTGGCGATGATGATGTGCTTGCAGGTCAGATTGCGGACCTTGCCGTCCGCACCCTTCACTTCGACCTTGCCGGGCGCGGTGATGCGCGCTTCGCCGACAATGGCTTCGGACTTGGCCTTCTTGAGCAGGAATTCGACGCCCTTGGTCAGCTCGCCGACCACCTTGGTCTTCTGCGCCATCATGGCGGTGAGGTCGAGCTCGACCTTGGTCTTGATGCCCAGCTTGGGGAAATCTTCCTTGGCCTCGTGAAAGCGCTCGCTGGCATGCAGCAGCGCCTTGGAGGGGATGCAGCCGACATTCAGACAGGTGCCGCCGAAGCTGCCGCGCTTGTCGATGCAGGCGCTGGTCAGGCCGAGCTGGCCGAGCCGGATCGCCGCATTGTAGCCGCCGGGGCCGCCCCCGATCACGATCACGTCGAAACTGTCAGCCATGTCCCGCCTGCTCTCAATTTACCGAGCGGGAACATAACCATCCGGGGCTTAACGAAAACAGCCCCGAACGCATGACAGGGGTGAAATTTTAAACCTGGGGGCCCTCCTGGGCCTTCAGGTCGGGGTCGGGGAAAACCAGGTCCACCACCGTGCCCCGGCCAGGCTCGGAATGGACGTTGGAAACGCCCCCCAGTTGCAGCCCGAAGGTCTTGATCAGGCGCGAGCCCACGCTTTTGCGCGTGCCTTCCTGGGCAAAGCCCAGCCCGTTATCGGCAATGGCCAGTTTCAGCTTGCCGCCCTCCATGGGCTGCATCGTGACCCGGATCACGCCTTCGCGCCCCTCCGGGAAGGCATGCTTGAAGATGTTGGTCAGCACCTCGACCGTGAACAGGGCCAATGCCACCGCCACGCTGCCCGTCACCACGCGGCTGGGCACATCCACTTCCACCCGCACCTGGTCGTTGCTCATGCCGCCGGCGATCTGGTGGGCGAGCTGGTCCAGCAGATCGCGTATGTCGAGCGTGGACTGGTCTTCCAGCTCGTTGAGGATGCGGTGCACCAGCGCCAGCGCATTGATGCGGGTCTGGGCCTGCAGCAGCGCGTCGCGCGCGCCCATGTCCTGCACCTGGTTGGCCTGGATGGACAGCAGGCTCATCACGATCTGCAGGTTGTTCTTCACCCGGTGATGGATTTCCTTGATCAGGGTGGTCTTCATGTCCACCGCCTCGCGCAGGCGGCGGTCGCGGTCCTGGATGCCTTCCGCCATTTCGCTCATGGCATCGCCCAGCAGCTTGAACTCCACCGGCGCCGCGGTCAGGTCGGGACGGATGACGTAATGGCCGCTGCGATAGGCATGGGCAATGCGGCGCAGATAGCTGATCCATTGCGTCACCTGGCGGTCGGTCGCCAGCCAGATCGCCACCCAGGCAAAGCCGATCATCAGGATGGGCAGCGCGAAATCCAGCCCGACATGCAGATAGGTCGGGCCGAACAACTGGCTTTCGCCCATCGCAAAAGCGACGAAGATGGTGTTGCCCATCAGCGCGGCATTGCCATAGCGCCAGGTATCGCCGCGCGAATCCACCGCGCTGGCGATTTCCTGCGGCGCCCCGGTCTTGGGATCGCTGCGGGCGATCGCGGCGGCGACATCCTTGTTGTTGGTGGCGATCACCTTGCCGCTTTTGTCGAACACCGCCACCACGGCGCCCTGGGGCAGCTTGCTGGACCGCATCATGTAGTCGATCCAGTGCACGTCGAGCGATATGGCGACCACGCCGTCGAAGCTGCCATCGGGTTTGTGCAGCGCCAGCATGCCGCCGATGATCGGCTGGCCGGTGGCCCGGCTGATCACCTGGTTGGACACCGTCATGTCGTTGCTTTTCTTCGCCGCCTGAAACACCTCGGTATTGGCGACATTCAAGCCGCGCGTCATCGCCATGGCCGAGCAGACGACGCGGCCCTGCGAGTCGATGCGGGTGAGGTTGGAGAAATAGCGCACCCCTATCAGGGTATCGGCCAGCACGCCGTCGCAATTGCCGCTCATGCTGCGCACTTCGGCAAGGCTGCCCACGGCGCGCAGCACCTGTTCGGCGGCCGCCAGCAGGTTCTGGTCGCCGGCCGCCACGCTGCGCGCCGACTGGATCAGCCTGTCATGGACATTGGCGATGTCGATGCGGGCGCGCGCCACGCCCTGGAAAATGCTGACCATGATCACGGGGATCAGCGCCAGGGTGATGATGAGCTGCAACCGCTGGCGCAAGGTCCAGCCGGGCTCGGGACCCGGATTGGTCATCGCGGCAGGATGGGAATTACTTGGTGCGCTTTTTTCCGGCGAGCTGTTCGCCGCGCCCGGGGCTGAGCTGGTCAAGCTGCGCCATAATCTCACGAGCGGCATCTCCACCGGCAGGACGCGACACATCATTCAGCGTGTCGCCGCCGTCCAGAATCTCTATCAAGGTCTTGCGCGCTCTCGCAACCCGGCTCTTGACCGTGCCTACGGCGCATTTGCAGATGGCGGCGGCATCTTCGTAGGAAAAGCCGCCCGCGCCCACCAGTATCAGCGCTTCACGCTGTTCGTCTGAAAGATGCTTGAGCGCACGCACCGTGTCGGACAGTTCGGCGCTGTGCACCTGATCCTCGCCGCCGCCCGGAATGCGTTCGGCCGCATCCTGATCCCAGGGCGCCTGACGCCAGGCGCGGCGGCGATCGGAATAGAACTGGTTGCGCAGGATGGTGAACAGCCAGGCCTTGAGGTTGGTGCCTGGAATAAAGCTCGAGCGGCTCTGCCACGCCTTGACCAGCGTTTCCTGCGCCAGGTCGTCGGCGGCTTCCTGGTTGCCGGTCAGCGAGCGCGCGAAGGCGCGCAGGAACGGCACGAGGCCAAGCAGTTCGGTCTTGAAGTCCGGATTTTCGGCCTTCTGGGTATGCGTGGACGGGACGGAGCTGGGCATCACGAGGCCTTGCCCTTTCCAGCTTTGTCGCCGGCTTCGTCGATCTGACGCAGCAGATCCATGAAATCGTCCGGCACGGCTTCCTGGGCGACATCATCGTACATGCGCCGCAGTTCGCGGCCGATGGCCCGCTGGCGCGCGCGGATCGCCCGCGCCTTCTCGGTGGGCTTTTCTTCAGACACGGTGGTATCCCATTGCTGCGTCATATCGAGCCGAACCACTTCCTGGTTTGCGCGGGAACCCGGCAACCGGGCGGCCCGCACTGAATTTTCGTACCGTCAGCCCCATAACCAGTTCCCTTCCCAAGGTTCCAAACGAACGGCCTCCCCGATGGTTCCGAAGGCTAGGGAACTTTTTGGGCTGGCGTAAGTTCCTTATCCGAGCTTTTCTATTTTGGGCTGAAGGAGCCACCTATCCATGAGCATGTCGCAAACCCTTGCGCCGCATCTTCCCTATCTGCGCCGCTATGCCCGGGCCCTGACCGGATCCCAGTCCAGCGGGGACGCCCATGTCCGCGCCGCCCTGACGGCACTTCTTGCGGGCGATCAAAGCCTTATGGAGGGGGTCCCCCCCCGGGTCGGCCTTTACCGCCTGTTCCATGCCATCTGGCAATCGGGCGCCGAACACTTTGACGAGGCGGCCCAGACCACCGGCGGCAAGACCCCGGAATCCCGCCTGAAATCCCTGTCCGCCTCCAAGCGGGCGGCCCTGCTTTTGACCGCCGTCGAGGCCTTCAGCCTGGAAGAGGCCGCCTTCATCATCGACGAGACGCCCGAAGAGGTCGAAACCGCCATCCTGGGCGCCCAGAAGACCATCGATAGCCAGCTGGCCAGCAAGGTCCTGATCATCGAGGACGAGCCGATCATCGCCCTGGACCTGGAAAATCTGGTCACCGAGCTGGGCCACAAGGTCGTGGCCATTGCCGCCACCAAGGACGACGCGGTCGCCAAGGCCAAATCCGAGCGCCCCGGCCTGGTCCTGGCCGACATCAACCTGGGTGAAGGCGGCAGCGGCATCGACGCGGTCAGCGAGATCCTGGCCTCGTTCGACATTCCGGTGATTTTCATCACCGCCTATCCGGAAAAGCTTTTGACCGGCGAGCGTCCCGAACCTACCTATTTGATCGCCAAGCCCTTCCTGCCGGAAACCGTTCAGGCGACAGTGGGCCAGGCACTGTTTTTCCATCCGGTGGCAAAGGAAGCCGCTTAAGCCACCGCACGTTGTTTCATGTGTTGAACCGGAGATTGAATCATGGCCGCCAAGAAAAAGTCCGTGGCGCACGGCAATATCGAAACCCGTCTTGCGGCGCTGCGCGCCGATTTCGGTGCCCTGCAGAATGACATGAAGGGCCTTTACGGCGATGTGAGCGAAGTGGCGTCGGAACGCGCCGCGCTGGCCATGCGCTCCGCCGAGGAGATCGCCGACCGCGCCGTCGCGCTTGCCGAGGAAGCCGCCAAGGAAGCCAAGGACGTCGCCCTGGAATACAAGGACGAAGCCGAGGAGTGGGCCGAGGAAAATGCCGAAGAGCTCAGAGGCTATGTCCGCGCCCAGCCCATCCAGTCCCTGCTGATCGCGGGCGGCATCGGCGCCTTCCTGGGCGCGATTTTCCTCAGCAGGCGCTGAGCTGAGATCATTTCCCTGTTAACCAGCGCTGTCGTATAAAGCGGCAGCAGGATGGGGATTTGACATGTTCGCGCGACTGACCGCCAAGGCCATTCTGGCAGTTGTTGCCATCGCCATGGCATTTTTCGGTGTCGGCCTTCTGGGCGTGGCGCTGGCTTCGGCGCTGGCCGCTGTGCTGGGCGTTGCCGGCGCGTTTGCCGTTGCTGGCGCGATCCTGCTGCTGCCGCCGCTGCTCTGGGCTGTCATCGTCCGCCTGTCGCGTCCCAAACCGCCGCCGCCGCAGGCCGGCAACGAACTGATGCGCGCGCTGCTTGCTGCGGTTGCGAGGGACAAACCCTGGCTTGCGGTGATCGGCACCGGTCTCGTCAGTGCCGTTAATATGTTTCTCAACCGCAACACGGGTTCCAAATAGCGGCCCCTGCGGCATCCCAGCCTGTGGATAGGCGGGAACCCAAGCTCTGACCACGACGTTTTTGTGACCTAAACTCTGTGTCAGGGAACGAATCGTCATGCTTGGTTGGGCGCTTGCTTTCCTCATTCTCGCGTTGATCGCGGGCTATATGGGCTTCTTCGGACTGGCAGGCATGGCAGCGACCATCGCCAAGCTGCTGCTGGTGGTTTTTGTGATCCTTCTGATTGTCAGCGCCTTTTCCGGCGCCCTGCGTGGCCGTCCACCAGTCTGACCGGTTCCAGTCTGATTTCATTTCGTGCCGAAGGGAGAGTGCCGATGCGTATTCCCGCTTTTGTCTACGAGCATCCTATCGAAAGCCTGATTGCCGGCGTGCTGCTGGCGGTGCTGCTGTTCGGTTCCGCCGACCGGCGGGCCGTGGAAGCATCCGATCCGGCCCAGGTGGCGGTGGCGGAAAGAATCTAAAAAACGTCCCCCACCCGGGAACGCTTTTTTCCGCCAGCCATTATCTGATGCGAGCGGACGTCCGATCCGGAACGCCCCCAGCCCCTTCGACAGCCCGCTTCGGGTGTCCGCTCTCTTCTAAAAAAGCCCCGCTCCGCGGGGCTTTTTCTTTTTTGATGGTCGCGCCGGACAGGCCCTCGCTCCCGCTCGGGTTGCCGTCGCTCCGGGCTACGGCATTTTCCCGATCAGGGAACCTCTGGGCTTGGCCACCGGGTACAGCAGATAGAGCACGCCCGGGCCCTGAAGCTGGGTGGGAAAGCCGGTATAGGCGAAGGAGGCCCGCAGATCCCGCAGCCGGTCGCGCCGCAGTTCGACAAGATAGAACAGCCGCCCTTGCAGCAGCTTCGCATCCGCCGCCGGCGCATCGGGATAGCGCTGCGGCTCCGTCACCTGGATGACTTTGACATCGGGCTGGGTGAAGCGCAGCCAGGCGGTGGTCTGGTAATCGGTGGTGAGAATGGCATCGGCCAGACCGGTCTTGCTGATCGCGCCCACCACATCGCCGACCGGGGCGAAACTGCGGCCCAGGATTCGCGCGAGGGGATCGCTGTTCAGCGGCAGCGGATACCAGCGCGCCGCCTGGTTGTAGGTCAGCAGCAGCATCAGCGCGGCCAGCGGCGCGGCGGCGAAGGACGCGAAGCGTGCCTTGCCCTCGGTGCGGAACGCATCCGCCGCCAGGATCGCCAGCGCCGGATAGAGGAAACACGGCCAGTTGCCCTGGATGCGGTCGTGCAAGGCGTGCTGCAGGAAATAGCCGATCGCCGTCCAGGCCAGCACCGCCAGAACCAGCCTGTCATTGCCAGAGTTGGCGTCACCGCGCCGCGTCGCGCGCCAAAGACCGATCACCATCAGCAGGAATATGAGCGGCGTGGCGAGACCGATCTGCGCCGCGAGGAATTCGCCGATGAAGCGCAAGGTGAAGGCGCCGCCGCCAACCCGCCCGAACTGGAAGGCAAAGGTCATCCACTGATGCTGGGCTTGCCACAACAGGTGCGGCGCGACGATCACCAGCGCGACACCAGCGCCCAGATACGGCCAAGGCGAAGCCAGCCATTTTCTGGCGCGCGCATCCGCGACCAGCCAGAACAAGGCGCCCAGCCCCAGGAACAGCGCCGAATATTTCGACAGCAGGCCCAGGCCGCCCGCGACACCGACTGCAAGCCACCAGCGGCCATCGCCGCTTTGCTGAACCCGGGCGAGGAAATAGACAAAGGCGGCGGCGAAGAAAACGGACGGCATGTCCGGCGTCGCCGCCAGCATTTCCACCGACACCATCAAGGTGAGATTGAACAGCAGCGCCGCCAGCGCGGCGCGGCGTGCGTCTTTCAGGATCAGGCTTGCGGATTGCCACACCAGCCAGCTTGCCGGCAGCGACAGCGCGATGCCGGCGAAGCGAACACCGAAAGGCGTGCCGCCGAAGACTTCCGTGCCCGCGCGTATCAGCCAGGCGATCATCGGCGGATGGTCGTAATAGCCCATCGCCAGCTGCTGGGACCACAGCCAGTAATAGGCCTCGTCCGCCGACAACGGCAGAACGGCAGCCATCACCGCGCGCAAGACGATCAGTGCCGCGACAAGCGCCAGGCTGACACGAACAGGAATCATTATTGCGACCCAGCGCAGGCCCGCCTCCCCTTCGTGCGCGTCAGCGCACAAGAGGGGGAGGTGGTTTCAGCGTGCGAAGCGGCGTAGCCGCGAGCGGAAGCTGAAACCGGAGGGGGTAATGTCATCTTGCCCGCCACACGAACAGCGTCGACATGGCGTAGTTCCACAAGGCGCTCATGATCGCGCCCGCCGCGCCCGCCAGCAGCCAGCGCGAATGATCGATGTACAGCCAGGACGCCAGGTCGATATTGGCCAATACGCCCACCGAACCGATCAGGCAGAAGAGCAGGAAGCCGCGCGCCATCGCCCAGCCTTTCAACCGGCGATCCTTGTAGGTCAGCTCGTTGTTGAGCAGGAAATTGCTGGTCATGGCGATGAAGGTGGCGATGAACTGGGCGGTGCGGAACAGGTCCGGCAGATCGGCCGGCAAGAGCCATAGCGACAGCCTCAGCGCCACCAGATGCACGAACAGACCGATAGTGCCGACGATGGCAAAGAAGATGAAGCGCGGGTCCACCAGGTCGCCGGTCGCCTTGGCCAGAAGCAGGCCCAGGAATTCGACGCCGATCTGGGCGTTGAACTTGCTTTCGCCATCGAACCGCTCGCCAAAGCTGTAGGGCTGTTCGGCAATGCGCAGACGCCCGCCGCCGGTGGCGGCGATGTCCAGCAGGATCTTGAATCCCACCGGCGACAGGCGCGGCGCGATTTCGTCGAACCGGTCGCGCCGCATCATGAAGAAACCCGACATGGGATCGCTGAGATTGGTGCCCACCAGCCTGTGGGTCAGCCTGGTCGCCAGCCGCGAGATCGCCCCGCGCCCTTGCGAGAAACTGGCGGCGCTGCCGCCCTCGATATAACGGGTACCGGCCACCAGGTCGGCGGCCCCGCCCTGCAGCCTGGCCAGCATGGCCGGCAGCACCTTTTCGTCATGCTGCAGGTCGCCATCGATCACCGCCACGAAAGGCGCGGCGCTGGCGGACATGCCTTCGATACAGGCCCCAGCGAGGCCACGGCGGCCCACCCGGCGCAGGCAGCGCACCCGCGTGTCGGTGGCCCCGATCTCCTTGGCCGCCGCCGCCGTGCCGTCAGGGGAGTTGTCGTCGACGAAGATGACTTCCCAGGCGATGCCGGCCAGGGCCAGGTCCAGCCGCCGCACCAGTTCGGCCACATTGCCGCGTTCCTTGAAGGTCGGAACGATCACGGAGAGTTGAGGGCTGGACACCGGCGCAAAGTCCCAAACGAATTGATGGCCCTTGGTGACCGCAGCGGGCCGAACCGTCAAGTTGGAGGCGGCCGAATAAGGAATTGGTAACCCTGTCAGCGACTTAGAGACGACGGGGGAGACGCCCGGAAACTTCTGCCGCCAGCCTGCGTTGAAAACTGATGGGCCACCTCTCACCCAACATGCACCGCACGCCGGGCCTGCCGGCCAACCATACCCCTCTGCGCGAGATGGCGCCCCGGGTCCTGGTGGTCGAGGACGAGATGACGGTGGCGATGCTGATCGAGGATATGGTCAGCGAACTGGCCTATGAGGTCGCCGCCGTGGTGCCCCGGCTGGAAGACGCCATGCGGCTACTGGATACCGATACCTTCGATGTGGCCATGCTGGATGTGCATTTGAACGGCCAGACGGTGTTTCCCTTTGCCGCCGAACTGGAACAGCGCGAGATTCCATTTCTATTCGCCACCGCCTATGGCGCGCGGGGACTGCCCGACGAATTCCGCGACCATGTGGTTTTGCAGAAGCCCTTCGGCCCGGTGGAACTGCGGCGCGCGCTGATGGACCTGTCAGGCAGCAGCGGTCACTGACCCTTAGGCGAAGAAGATCGCATAGACCACGATGCCGGCAATCACCGACAGCGCCAGGCTGATGTGCAGAACATAGCGCATCACGCCCAATTCCTTGCCCTGGCGGGCCTCCTGCGCATTCAGCACCACATGGCCTTCTTCGGTATGCATTTTCGTCTCCTTTGTATCGGTCATTCGGCGGCGTGATTGTTGGCGGTGTAGAGCCGCGCTTCGACTTCGGCGATCAGGGCGTCGATTTCGGCGACATCCGCCGCCGCATCGCCACTGTCTTTCCAGGCCTTAAGAATCTCCACGCGCTCCGCGTCGCCGAACCGGCGGTCGCGCAGCACGTCACCCGGCGCGCGATAGATCCGCGAAGGGTTGTGCTTGATGTCCTCGAACAGTTTCGTCTTCGTCATGCATGCCTCCTGGACATGCTCCGGTGCTTTAGATCCGTCCCATCAGCGCCAGGATGAGGACGATCACCAGTACCAGGCCCAAGGTGCCGGACGGGTAGTAGCCCCAGGCCTGGCTGTGCGGCCAGGACGGCCAGGCGCCCAGCAGCAAAAGCAGCAGAACCACGATCAGTATTGTTCCAAGCATGTTTGAAATCCTTCCAAGCTATATGAGAAAGGAACACCGCCGGACCGGGCCGGTTCCAGTAAAAAAACCAGCGGGTTCCGCCAGTTCCTGCTGCCCGCGCGGAACAACACTCCGGCCGTGCCGTTTTAAGTTCACGCCCTTTTCAGGAGCCAGCCATGAACACGCGCATGATCGCCATGACGGGAGCCGCTTTTATGATGCTGGCTTCGCCGGGCTGGGGCGGTGAATCCACGCCGGCCGAAAGGGAGGCCACCCGCCAGCTGAACCTGCAGGCGGCGCAGGACGCCAAGCCCAGCCCGCCGCAACAGATGGCGGCCAATCCGGGCACCGCGGCCCCGTCGGAAATAGTGGCAAGCGGGACATTGTCGACCATCGCCAATCCGCCCGCCAAGATCGCCACCGCCAATGTGCTGGACGCCAGCGGCAAGACGGTAGGGGCGGTCCGCAAGGTGGAAGTGTCGCCGGAGGGCAAACCCACCAGAGTGTCGGTCGCCATGCTCGGCGCCAAGGAGCAGATCGTGGTGCTCGACGCGGCGTCCGTGAACTATGACGCCCACAAGAACGAGATCACCGCCTTGAGCGGCCTGCCGACCAACGGCTGACCCGTACGGGAGCTGGTGAAGCCGCGCGCTCAGCAGGGCGCGCGGCTTTTATTTTGCGAATTTGAGCGCCACGAAGGCCGCTGCGCTGGCGGTGATGCCGGTCAGGAAGGTGCCCCAGATGATGTCGATCACGGTCACTTTCACCGACCAGACTTTCAGGGTCGCCAGATTGGTCAGGTCGTAGGTGAAGTAGGCAAAGAAGCCGAACAGCGCCCCGAACAGGGCCGCGGTTTTCCAGTCACCGCTGGCCAGCGCCGGACGCACCGCGAAGACCAGGATGCCGGCGATATAGCCCAGATAGAAGATCACCGCCGCCGTCATGTTGGGGTTTTCCGCCATCACCGCGCCCAAAGCCTTGTGATAGAGCGGCCCGGAGGCATTGCTGAGCCAGAGATAATCCAGCCCTCCCATGACCAGGGCAGCAACGGCGTAAGCGGCGACATAGCTCATCGGACGGTCCTTTGCGGTGTCTACGCAGCCGCGGGCCGATTGGATCGGTGCGGATTGCTGTGATCCGCCTCGGCCGCGCTCCCGTACCTGGGACATGAGAAAAATCGCGATTGTCGGCACGGGCAGCCGCTGGTCGCCGCCCGCCAGGGCCGCCAGCGCCGCTTCGCCGCGCGGGGAATGGGGGCGGTCATTCCCCCATAAACTGCCATCGGGGCAGCGCCCCGGTCCGATGCGCCGCAGCAAAAATGCTCCATCCGCACCGTTCCGGCCCACGGTCCGCTGCCGGCAGAATTGTCATGAGTTCCGTTGGCGCCTAGTCTTGGGCCAGTGTGTTTATGCTGAGATGCCGCAATGGCCTTGATACCCGCGTCCTACATCGAGAAATCCTGGCGCAAGGCGATCGGCGCGCTGGAATATGGCACCCTGGAATTCATCGCCCCCAATGGGGAGGTGACCATCTGCCGGGGCGCCAATCCGGGGCCTTCGGCGCGCTTTCACATTCACGAATGGGACGTGCTGCGCCGGATCATGGCGCGCGGCGATATCGGGCTGGGCGAGGAATATATCGCCGGCGCCTGGGACACCGACAGCGTCGAGAACCTGGTGAGCCTGTTCCTGCTCAACCTGGACCATTTCGACGATTTCTCGGACGGCAACTGGATCAACCGCCTGGGCTTTGTGATCCACAACGCCCTGGTCCGGCGCAATTCCATTTCCGGCTCGGCCCGCAACATCAAGGACCATTACGACGTCGGCAACGACTTCTATTCGCTGTGGCTCGATCCCAGCATGACCTATTCCTCGGCGCTCTATAACGGCACCGCCGACCTCTACCGCGCCCAGCAGAACAAGTATGAGCGCATCCTGTCCAAGTTCGACTCGCCCAAGGCCAGCGTGCTGGAAATCGGCTGCGGCTGGGGCGGTTTCGCCGAACGCGCGGCCGCCGACAATCACCATGTCACCGGCCTGACCATTTCACCGGCCCAGCACAAGTTCGCCACCGCCCGGCTGAATGGCGCCGCCGACATCCGGCTGGAGGATTATCGCCGCTCGACCGGCACCTTCGACAATATCGTCTCCATCGAGATGTTCGAGGCGGTGGGCGAACATTACTGGCCGGCCTATTTCGCCACTGTGGCGCAGCGGCTGAAGCGCGGCGGGCGGGCGGTCATCCAGACCATCACCATCCGCGACGAGCTGTTCGCGGGCTATCGCACCCGCAGCGACTTCATCCGCCACTATGTCTTCCCCGGCGGCATGCTGCCGTCGCTGGGACGCTTCCGCGAGGAAGCCGAAAAAGCGGGCCTGAAATGCGCCGGGGCCTTCGGCTTCGGCAAGGATTACGCCCGCACCCTGCGCGAGTGGCTGGTGCGGATGCAGGGCCAGGAGAGCGCTATCAAGGCCCTGGGCCATGACCAGCAGTTCCTGCGGAACTGGGAGTTTTACCTGGGAATCTGCGCCGCCACCTTCGAGGTGGCCCGGACCGACGTGGTCCAGGTCGAACTGGTCAACGCCTGACCTTCTAATACGCGGAACGGTCAAAAATTGGGCTGTTTTCACCGACAAGATCGGATATGGAGACGCCCGACCGGGGACCCTAAGAAAAGGCTCATTCTATGCTTGCGAAAAGTTTCGTCGTTGTGGCGTTGCTGGCGGCCACCACCATGGCGGCCCAGGCGGCCGGCGACCCGGTCAAGGGCAAGGGCGTCTATAAGCGTTGTGTCATCTGCCACACCGACGACAAAGGCGGCGGCGACGCGCTGGGCCCCAATTTGTGGGGCATTTACGGCCGCAAGGCCGCCACCCGCCCGGGCTATCCCTATTCCCCGCAGCTCAAGGCGGCGAACATCACCTGGACCGAAGCCAACCTGATCAAATGGTCCGCCGCGCCGCAAAGAATGGTGCCGGGAACCAAGATGTTCTTCGCCGGCATCACCTCGAAGAACCAGCAGGCCGACCTGGCCGCCTATCTGGCTACCCTGAAGTAGCTGTGGCGGAATGACGCACAAGCGTCGCTGCGATTAACGATATTTGCTGCATTGCAGCAAAACTGACCTCTGGCCTGTCCGGTTTCGTTGACAGGCTTGCGGCTGCGGCCATACTTTTTGCACCGCACAACAACAGACGGCCGCCGTTCTTGGAATGGCCAGCGCCCGTCGCTTGGGATCAAAGATTAACACCATGAAGGTGCTGGTGCCCGTCAAGCGGGTGATCGACTACAACGTCAAGGTTCGCGTCAAGGCGGACCAGAGCGGCGTGGACTTGGCCAATGTCAAAATGTCCATGAATCCGTTCGATGAAATCGCCGTCGAGGAAGCCGTGCGCCTGAAGGAAAAGGGCAAGGCGACCGAAGTGGTGGTGGTCTCCATCGGCCCACAACAGTCTTCCGAAACCATCCGCACCGCGCTGGCCATGGGCGCCGACCGCGGCATCCTGGTGAAGCATGATGCGGTGGTTGAGCCGCTGGCCGTCGCCAAGATTTTGAAAGCCATTGTCGAAGCCGAGCAGCCGGGGCTGGTGATCACCGGCAAGCAGGCAATCGACGATGACGCCAACCAGGTCGGCCAGATGCTGGCCGCGCTGCTGGGCTGGCCGCAAGGCACCTTCGCCCACAGCCTGGAGATGGGTGATGGCAGCGCCAAGATCACCCGCGAGATCGATGGCGGCCTGCAGACGGTCGAGGTGAAGCTGCCGGCGGTGATGACCACCGACCTGCGCCTGAACGAGCCGCGCTATGCCTCGCTGCCCAACATCATGAAGGCCAAGAAGAAGCCGATTGAAGAAAAGACTCCGGGCGACTTTGGCGTCGACGTCACGCCGCGCTTCAAGATCCTGAAAGTGACCGAGCCGGCCAAGCGCGCCGCGGGCGCCAAGGTCGCCAGCGTGCCCGAGCTTCTGGACAAGCTCAAAGCCGCCGGAGTCCTATGAGATGAGGGTCATCTGATGGCTTCGCTGGTGATCGCCGAACACGACAATGCGTCCCTGAAAGACGCGACTCACAAGACGGTCACGGCTGCCGCCGCCGTCTCCTCGCCGGTTCACATCCTGGTGGCGGGCGAGAATTGCGCCGCGGTGGCGCAGGCTGCCGCGAAAATCGCGGGCGTGGAAAAAGTCCTGCTGGCGGAAGGCGCACCTTACGCGCGGCAACTGGCCGAGCCGATGGAAGCCTTGATCCTCGGCCTGGCCGACACATATGACGCGATCCTCGCGCCTGCCACCACCACGGGCAAGAACATCCTGCCGCGCGTGGCCGCCAAGCTGGATGTGCCGCAGGTGTCGGAAATCCTGAACGTGATTTCGCCCGACACCTTCGAGCGCCCAATCTATGCCGGCAACGCCATCGAGACCCTGCAGGCCCCGGCGGGAAAGAAAATCATCACCGTGCGCACCACCGCCTTCAAGGCAGCGGCGGAAGGCGGCAACGCCAGCGTCGAGAAGATTGCGGCCGCCGCCGATCCGGGTCTTTCCACCTTCGCCGGGGAAGCTTTGTCCAAGTCCGAGCGCCCCGAACTGACCTCGGCCAAGATCATCGTCTCGGGCGGGCGCGGCCTGGGTTCGGGCGAGAATTTCAAGCTGCTGGATTCCATTGCCGACAAGCTGCATGCGGCGGTAGGCGCCAGCCGCGCCGCGGTGGATGCGGGCTATGTGCCCAACGATTACCAGGTGGGCCAGACCGGCAAGGTCGTGGCCCCCGATTTGTATATTGCCGTGGGCATTTCCGGGGCCATCCAGCACCTGGCCGGCATGAAGGATTCCCGTGTCATCGTGGCTATCAACAAGGACGAAGAGGCGCCGATCTTCTCGGTCGCCGATTACGGCCTGGTGGCCGATCTGTTCAAAGCACTTCCCGAGATCGATGAAGAGCTCGGCAAGCGCGGGTACAAGTAAAGGCAAGCGACATGGCAGTTGAGAAAATTGGCGTAATCGGCGCGGGACAGATGGGCACCGGCATCGCCCATGTGCTGGCGCTGGCCGGCTATGACGTGGTGCTGGACGACATCAACAAGGATGCCCTGTCCAAGGCCATCGAGCGCGTCCAGAAGAACATGCAGCGCCAGGCCCAGAAGGGCGTCATCAACGAGGACCAGATTGCGCCCGCGCTGGCGCGCATCCGCGTCACCCAGACGCTGGACGACCTGCGCGACCGCGATCTGGTGATCGAGGCCGCGACCGAAGATGAAGTCATCAAGAAGAAGATATTCCAGGATCTGTGCACGCGGATTTCCGACAAGACGCTGATCGCCACCAACACCTCGTCGATTTCCGTGACGCGGCTGGCCTCGGTCACCGACCGGCCTGAGAATTTCATCGGACTTCACTTCATGAATCCGGTGCCGCTGATGCAGCTGGTGGAAGTGATCCGCGGCATCGCCACCAACGATTCAACTTTTCAGGCGGCGCTGGAAATCGTCAAGCGCGTCGGCAAGACCGCCGCCTATGCCGAGGATTTCCCCGCCTTCATCGTCAACCGCATCCTGCTGCCGATGATCAACGAGGCAGTCTATACGCTGTATGAAGGCGTCGGAAACGTGGATGCCATCGACACCGCCATGCGGCTGGGCGCCAACCATCCGATGGGTCCGCTGCAGCTGGCCGACTTTATCGGCCTGGATACCTGCCTATCGGTGATGCAGGTCCTGTATGAAGGCCTGGCGGACTCCAAATACCGCCCCTGCCCGCTTCTGGTGAAGTATGTCGAAGCCGGCTGGCTGGGCCGCAAGACCGGCCGCGGCTTCTACGATTATCGCGGGGAACATCCCGTTCCGACGCGCTAATCTCCAATCACCATGGGCGGCCTTGAGCCGCCCATCCAGTCTTGTTCGGCGCAACGAAGATGGATGGCCTGGGGTCGCTAGCGACAGCGTAGCGACGCCCGGCCATGGAGAGTTTTTTAGCTCCCCGTTACTCTCTTGAAATACTTCACGGCCTCGGGTGAGTCCCACTCCGCCGGCCCTTCGGCGCGGCCGATGATCTTGCCGTCAGGATCGATCAGTACCGTCAGCGGCAGGCCGAACGCCTTGAAACTTTTCAGCATCACCTTGTCGGTATCGCGATAGGGGATCAGGGCGCGGGCGCGATTGTCCCGGAGGAAGGCGGCGGCATCGATGCCGGCGCGGTCGGTGTTGATCGCCATCACCCGAAGGCCGGGCACCCGGGCCTGCAGCCGGACCAGCGCCGGAAGTTCGGCGACGCAGGGCGCGCACCAGGTGGCCCAGAGGTTGAGCAGCACATAGCGGCCCCGGAATGCCTCCAGCGCATGGCGGCGGCCAGACCCGTCGGTAAAGCCCACGGAAGGTGCGTTTTTGGGCTCCTTCTCCAGCTTCAGGACAGCCAGGGACGCCGGCGGCTCCAGTCCGTGATGGACAGAAAGCAGGCCATTCCCATATAGAAACCCGAACGCGATCGCCGCTATCACGGACAGGCTGATGATGATTTTCTTGATCATGGCCTTTGGATGAAAAGATGAGCACCAACAAAATGTGGGGCGGACGGTTTGCGTCCGGCCCCGCCGCCATCATGAGGGAGATTACCCCCTCAATCGATTTCGACAAGCGCCTGGCGGGTGAAGACCTGGCCGGAAGCCGGGCCCATTGCCGCATGCTGGCGACCGAAGGGATCATTTCCAAGGATGACGGCCAGGCGATCCTGGGCGGGCTGGATGCGATCGAGAAGGAAATCGCTGCCGGAACCTTCGTCTTCAAGCGCGAGCTGGAAGACATTCACCTGAACATCGAGGCGCGGCTGGCCGAACTGATCGGGCCTGCCGCGGGGCGTCTGCACACCGCGCGTTCACGCAACGACCAGGTGGTGACGGATTTCCGCCTGTGGGTGCGCGCCGCCTGCACCCGTGCCGAAGAAGGCCTGATCGTTCTGCAAAAGGCGTTGCTGGCCCAGGCCGAGCAGCATCTGGACACCATCATGCCGGGCTTCACCCACATGCAGGTGGCCCAGCCGGTGACGTTCGCCCATCACCTGATGGCCTATGTCGAGATGTTCGGCCGCGATCGTGGCCGCTTCGAGGATGCGCGCAAGCGGTTGAATGAATCGCCGCTGGGCGCCGCCGCGCTGGCAGGCACCACGTTTCCCATCGACCGCGACGCCACCGCCAAGGCGCTGGGCTTTGCCCGCCCGATGCGCAATTCGATGGACGCGATCTCGGCGCGCGACTTCGCGCTGGAATATCTGGCGGCCTGCACCATCAGTGCGGTGAACCTGTCGCGCCTGGCGGGCGAGCTGGTGCAATGGTCGACGCCGGCCTTCGGCTTTGTGCGCCTGTCGGATGCCTTCACCACCGGCTCGTCCATCATGCCGCAGAAAAGAAATCCCGATGCCGCCGAGCTGATCCGCGGCAAGACCGGCCGTGTGCTGGGCGACTTCGTGGCGCTGGCCACCGTGGTCAAGGGCCTGGTGCTGACCTATGGCACCGACCTGCAGGAAGACAAGGAACGGGTGTTCGACGCCGCCGACACGCTGGAGATTTCGCTGGCCGCGATGGCGGCGATGATGGCCGACCTGACGGCGAACCCGCAAAAGATGCTCAGCGCGGCGGAAGCCGGCTATCCCACCGCCACCGACCTGGCGGACTGGGTGGTGCGCGTCTTGAAGAAGCCGTTCCGCGAGGCTCATCATATCGCCGGCTCCATCGTGAAGTGCGCCGAGGACAAGGGCGTCACACTCGACAAGCTGCCGCTGGCCGACATGCAGGCGATCGACTCCGGCATTACCCAGGATGTCTTCGCTGTCCTGTCGCTGGAATCCTCGGTGAAGGCGCGCATGAGCCTGGGCGGCACGGCGCCGGCGCGGGTCAAGGAACAGGTGGCTTACTGGAAGGCGGCGTTCAAATGAGGCAAGTCCTGATTGTCGCGGCGCTGTCGCTGCTGGTCACCGCCTGCGGCGTGAAGAACGATCTGGTCAAGCCCAACGGCCAGACCACGCCGCGTGACGAATCCGATCCGTCGAGACCTCCTTTCCCCCTGGGGCGCTAGGCACCAGGCCGCCCAAACCCGAGTCAGACACGTGAATTTTTTCCAATACAGGGATGGCGTGCTGTGCGCCGAAGGCGTGCGGCTGGATGTGCTGGCTGAAAAAGTCGGCACGCCTTTCTATTGCTATTCCAGCGCCACGCTGGAGCGCCATTACAAGGTGTTTTCCGGCGCGTTGCCGTCCGGGTCGCTGATCGCTTTTTCGGTCAAGGCCAATGGCAACCTGGCGGTGCTCAGGACGCTGGCCCGGCTGGGCGCGGGCGCCGATGTGGTGTCGGGCGGCGAACTGGCCAAGGCGCTGGCGGCGGGAATCCCCGGCAGCAAGATTGTTTTCTCCGGCGTCGGCAAGACCCGCGCGGAAATGCGCGCCGCCCTGGATGCCGGCATCCATCAGTTCAATGTCGAGAGCGAGCCCGAGCTGCTCGCGCTGAACGAGGTCGCGCTGGCCGCCGGAACGCGCGCGCCCATCACCTTGCGCGTCAATCCCGATGTCGATGCCAAGACCCATGCCAAGATCACCACCGGCACGTCCGAGACTAAGTTCGGCATTCCCTTCGCCCATGCGCGCGAGGTCTATGCCCAGGCAGCCACGCTGAATGGCATCGAGATTGTCGGCGTCGATGTGCATATCGGCAGCCAGCTCACCGACCTGGAGCCGTTCGAGACCGCCTTCACCCGCGTCGGCGAACTCATCACCCAGTTGCGCGCCGACGGCCATGCCATCACCCGCCTCGATCTGGGCGGCGGGCTGGGTGTGCCGTATCAGCACGACAACAGTCCGCCCCCCGACCCGGCCGCCTATGGTGCCATGGTGACGCGGGTGACGAAGGATTTCGGCTGCAAGCTGTCCTTCGAGCCGGGCCGCTTGATCGCCGCCAATGCCGGCGTGCTGGTGAGCCAGGTGATCTACGTCAAGCGCGGCGACGCCAAGACCTTCCTGATCATCGATGCGGGGATGAACGATCTGATCCGCCCGGCCATGTATGACGCCCATCACGAAATCGCGGCGGTGACGGAACCTGCCCCCGGTTCGCCCCGCCCGAAATACGATGTGGTGGGCCCGGTGTGCGAAACCAGCGATCTTTTCGCCGCCGACCGGGCATTGCCGGAACTCAAATCGGGCGATCTTGTGGCAATCCTGTCGGCCGGCGCCTATGGCGCGGTGATGGCGGGTGACTACAATGCACGGCCGCGCGCCGCCGAAGTCTTGGTCGCGGGCGAGCAATGGGGCATCGTACGCCCCAGAGAAAGCCATGCCGATCTTATCGCCAAAGACCGCATTCCCGACTGGCTGGCTGGCTGATCCCCTGGATCGCCGGGTTCTCCTGGCGCGCATCATCGTCGGTATCGAGCGTGTTCTGCCGCGGCTGTGGCCGGCGGCGGGCTTTGCCGGTTTCTACCTGGCGCTGGCGCTGACCGGCATTTTTGCCTTCACCCCCTGGCCGCTGCAGTCACTGCTGCTGGCCGCCACCATCACCGCCATCGCCCTGGCGCTGGTTGATGGCTTCGAGGACTTCGTCTGGCCCCGCGCCCTCGACGGCGCGCGGCGGCTGGAGCGCGACAGCGGCCTGGCGCATCGCCCGGTGTCGGAGCGCGACGATGTGCTGGTGGGCGCGGACCCCTTCGCGCAAAGCCTGTGGGCGTTGCACCGCCAGCGCAGCTTTCCGAGCAAGTTCCGCCTGGCCCTGCCGCGCGCCGACATCGCGACGCGCGATCCGCAGGGCCTGCGCTGGTATTTGTTGATTGCGCTGGCCACCGGGCTGGTGCTGGCGCGGGGCGACACCGGGGCGCGGCTGGTTTCGGCCTTTGACAGCGGCGCGGGCGCTGCCGCCAGCATCGACGCCTGGATCGATCCCCCGCCCTATGCCGGCATGCCGCTGACGAGTTTGCGCGTCGGCGACACCAATAACATCACCGCGCCGCAGGGATCGGTGCTGAACCTGCGCGTCCATGGCGCGCCGCGCACCCCGGGGCTGACGGCGGGCACAAATGCCACCCCGCGCTTTGCCGGCGAGGACGGGGAATATTCCAGCAATGTGATCCTCACCGCCGATGCGCGGGTGCGGGTGCAGGTGGGCGGTCACGCCATCGGCAAATGGAATATCCATGCCGCGCCCGACCGGATACCGACCGTGGCGCTGACGGGCACGCCGTCGCGCACCGAGCAGCTTGCGACGCGGTTCGTCTTCAAGGGCAGCGACGATTACGGCATCGCCAATGTCCGCGCCGTGATGGTTCCGAGGGACCGCAAGAATGCCAAGCCGCTGGTGGCCGATCTGCCGCTGGCGAGCAATTCCGAAAAATCCCTGACCCAGACCAGTTTTGTCGATCTCACCAGCCATCCCTATGCCGGGATGATGGTGCAGGTGCATCTGGAAGCGCGCGACGCCATCGGCCAGAAGGGCGTCAGCCAGGCCGTCAGCTTTCGCCTGCCGGCGCGCGTCTTCACCGATCCCCTCGCCCGCGCGCTGGTCGAGCAACGCCAGAATCTCGCCACGCTGGATGACAATGGCCGCCGCACCGTGCTGATGACGCTCGACGCCCTGGCGATCGAGCCTGAGCGTTTCTATGAAGGCCAGCACGATATTTATCTGGCCATGCGCAACGCTTTCTACGGCGTGCGCAACGCAAAGACCGAAGCCGATATCGAGCGGGTGCAGCGGCTGTTGTGGGAAACCGCGCTGAAGCTGGAGCGCGGCGGGTTGCTGTCGGCGGCCGAAGCCTTGCGCAAGCTGCAGCAGATGCTGACCGCCGCCATGGCGGCGGGGGCGCCGCAGGAGGTGATCGACGAGCTGCTCAAGCGCTACAATGAAGCGATGCAGCGCTACATGCAGGCGCTGGCGGCGAACCCGCCGCCCGCCGGCCAGGAACCGGCCTCGCCGGAAGCCAGGACGCTGGGCCAGCAGGACCTGCAGACCCTGCTGGATACCATCCAGAAGCTGACCGAGGCCGGCGAGCGCCAGCAGGCGGCGCAACTGCTGGCGATGCTGCAATCCATGCTGGAAAACCTGCGTCTCACCCAGGGTGGCCAGGGCCAGGGCGAAGGCACGCCGCAGGACAAGGCGCGCAATCAGCAGATGCAGAAATTCGGCGAGCTGATGGGCAAGCAGCGCGCGTTGCAGGACAAGACCTTCCGCCAGCGCCAGGGCCAGGGCGATCCCAAGGACGGCGGGCCGCAGGGCCTGCAACGCCAGCAGCAGGCTTTGGAAAAAGAACTGCAGGGCGCGATGAAGGGCATGGACGGCAAATCGGCGCAGAAGTTGGCCGAGGCCGGCAAGGCAATGGGCGAAGCGCAAGGCGCGCTGGGCCGCAAGGATCTCGACAATGCCGGAAGCGCCCAGAACCAGGCGCTGGAAGCCCTGCGCCAGGGCGCGCAGCAACTGGCGCAGCAGCAGCAGGGCGAACGTCAGCAAGCCGGGCGCGATCCCTTGGGGCGCGGCGCCGCGCCCTTCGGCGAGTCGGGCGTAAAGATTCCCGGCGCCAGCGATCTGGCGCGCTCACGCGAAATTTTGCAGGAGCTGCGCCGCCGCGCCGGACAGATGAATCGCCCGCAGGCCGAGCGCGATTATCTCGATAGGCTGCTGAAGGCTTTCTAGATCTTGCCGATATACGGCAGGCCGCGATACTTGCCCGCGTCATCCATGCCATAGCCGATGACGAAATCATCGCCGACCGGGAAGCCGACATAATCGGCCTTGGCCACCGCGTCGCGGCGCTGCTTGTCCAGCATCACCGCCACCTGCACGCTGGCGGCGCCCGCCGCCTCGATCAGCGACACCGCCTTGGCGATGGTGCGTCCGGCATCCAGCACGCCGTCGATCACCAGCACATGGCGTCCGGCGATCTGCTCGGAGGGACCGGCCACCATCGAGATGGCGCTGGCGACGCGCTTGTCGCCGTAGGAACGCAGCCAGATCATTTCCACATCCAGCGCCACGCCTTCCCAGGCCAGCGCGCGCAGCAGGTCGGCGGCAAACACAAACCCGCCGACCAGGATCGGCATGGCGATGTCGGGACGCAGCGGGGCGCTGGCGATGGTGCGGGCCATCACCCCCACCCGGTCCTGGATCTGCTGGGCGGAAAAAAGCGTGGCGGGTGGGTTCATGGTCCGTCTTTGGCGAAGCGCACTTCCAGGTGCCGCGCCGCGGCGGGCGGGCTGGAAAGACGGGTGGTGAAGGGTATCGACTGGCCGGGCTTCAGCACCGTGGCCGTCGGCTTGAAATTCCAGTGATAGAGTTCGCGCTTGTCGGCGTCGCTGAGCGTGACGCGCACCGTCTGGGGCACAGGAAGTTCGCGCGATCCGGCATTGACGATCATGCCGTTCACCGCCAGCACGATCTGCCCGTCTTCATTCTCGCGCTGATAACGTACCTGGCGAAAATCGATGCCGCTGGCATTCACCGGCAGGCCCAGGCTGGAATAGACGCCCGCCGATTGCGGCCAGATCACCGCGATGTCCTGGCGATAGCGCACCGCCGACACCGCGATCAGCAGCACCACCACGATCAGGCCAACCCAGCCCGCGATCACCGCCAGCTTGGGACCCAGGGGGCTGCGCGGCTCCGGCGCCGAGGCCAGGGGCGCATAGGCGCGGGTGGGCGACGGGTTCACCGGATAAGGGTCGGCATCCACCGGGGCGGCATGGTTTTGCGCCTCGGCCTCCTGCGGCGCGCTATCGGGGGCGAGCTCAGCCGCGAATTCTGGCGCGAATTCCGGCTCGGGCGCTTCGGGGGCCTGATGCCAGCTATGGCTGCATTTGGCGCAGCGCACGGTACGCCCGGCCGCGGGAAACTTGGACCCGTCCACGGCATAGCGCGTGTCGCACGAGGGACAGGTGAGAATCATGTCCGGCCTGTTGAAAAACATGAGGAAAATAGGGGTCGGGGGCCATGACCGCAAGGCGTGTAATCTTTAAGGTCTGCCCATGGTTCGTTTTGAAAATGTCGGCATGCGCTATGGCTCGGGCCCCGAAGTGCTGCGCGATGTCAGCTTCTCTCTGGAACCGGGCTCCTTCACCTTCCTCACGGGCCTGTCGGGCGCGGGCAAGACAACGCTGCTCAAGCTGATCTATGTCGCCGAGCCGCCCAGCCGGGGCCTCATCACCCTGTTCGGCACCGAACTGGCCACCGCCAGGCGCCGCGACCTGCCCGGCATCCGCCGCCGCATCGGGGTGGTGTTTCAGGATTTCCGCCTGCTCGACCATCTCTCCGCCTTCGACAATGTCGCGCTGCCCCTCAGGCTGGCCGGCAAGAAGGTCGGCGACTTCTCCCATGACGTGCGCGAGCTTCTGTCCTGGGTGGGCTTGGGCGACCGCATGGAGGCGAGGCCCGCCACCCTGTCGGGCGGCGAGCAGCAACGCGTCGCCATCGCCCGTGCCGTGGTGGCACGCCCCGATCTTCTGATCGCCGACGAGCCCACCGGCAATGTCGATCCGGAAATGGGCGCGCGGCTGATCCGCCTGATCGCCGAACTCAACCGGCTCGGCACCACCGTCCTGATCGCCACCCATGACCGCGCTTTGATCGAGGCGACGCGGGCGCGCGAGATGCGGCTGATCGAAGGCCGGCTGGTGGAATTGCGCAGCGCCGCGGGTGCCACCATATGAGCGAGCGCGCCACCTACATTCTTCCCCGCGACAAGGGTGCCGCACCGCTGGATTTCGTCATCGCGGTGATGGCCTTCCTCGCGGCCCTCGCCCTGGGCGCTTCGCTGGTGGCGACGCGCGCTGCGGAAGGCTGGCAGAGCGGATTGTCCGATCGCATCACTGTGCAGGTGATGCCGCCGGAAACGGCCGGGGATTCCACGGCCGCGCTGGAAGCGGAGACCCAAACCGTCATCCGGGTGCTGAACGCCACGCCCGGCATCGCCCGCGCCAGCCGCCTGTCGGATGCCGAACTCAACGCCCTGGTCGAACCCTGGATCGGCAAGGACGGCGTGGTGGCGGGCATCCCGCTGCCCCGGCTGGTCGATGCCGCGGTGACGCCGGGCGCCGATGTCGATATCGCAAAGCTGACGGCGGACCTGAAAATCGCCGCGCCCCATGCCACGCTGGACGATCACCGGCGCTGGATCTCGCGGCTGCGGGGCCTTGCCGATGCGGTGCGCTGGTCGGCCTATGGCATTCTGCTGCTGATCGCGGGCGCGACGGCGGCGGCGGTGTCCTTTGCCACCCGCGCCGGGCTGGACGCGCATCACGAAATGGTGGCGCTGCTGCACCAGATGGGGGCGCTGCCCGGTTTCATCGCCCGCGCCGTGGAATGGCACTATTTCATCTCGGCCCTGTTTGCGGCCGCGCTGGGCACTGCTTTTGCGGCGCTGTTCTTCCTGGGCGCCGGCGGGCTGGAAATATTCGGCCTGGAAGCGGTTCCCTTCCTGCCGCCGCTGTCGCTGAAATGGACCGAAATACCCTGGCTGGCGGCGGTGCCGATTGTGACATCGGCGATTGCCTGGGCCACGGCGCGGTTTTCGGTTCTGTCGGTGGTCAAAGCCATTTATTAGCCGCGCTTGAGCGTGGTGAAGGCGGTTTGCTATCCTTCACAACCCTTAAGGGCCGCAGGAGTTTTGCATTGCGCGTTTTCCTGACCGTTATTGTTCTGGCACTGCTCGCCTATGGAATCGGCTTCGTGCTGTTCGTGAGCAACCTTCCCGTGGCGCCTGCCGCGATGCCCAGGGCCGACGGCATCGTGGTCCTGACCGGCGGCGACGAGCGGCTGGAGACCGCCGTGTCCATGCTGGAGGGCGGCATCGCCCAGCGGCTGCTGGTCAGCGGCACCGCCATATCCGTCACCAAGGAAACGGTGGGCAGGATTTCCGGCGGCGGGGCGCGTTTCGATTGCTGCGCCGATATCGGCTATGCCGCCGAGGACACCCATGGCAATGCGGAAGAAGCCGCGACCTGGGCGCGCGAGCACAAGTTCGACAGCCTGGTGATCGTCACCGGCCGTCATCACATGCCGCGCACCCTGAAAGAATTCTCCACCGCGATGCCCGATATCACCCTGATCGCCTATCCGGTGGACCAGAGCCGCATCAATCTGGGCGAATGGTGGAAGCGTCCGCGCACCGCCGAGCTCCTGCACCGTGAATATTTCAAATATCTCGGCAGCCTGGTCACCACGCGTCTGGCCGGCGGATGACGCATTTCCGTTCGCTGCTGTTCCTGCTGTGGTTCGCGGCGCTCTCCATCATCCTGTCGCTGCTCTTCTGGCCGGTGCTGCTGCTGCCACGCGGTGCCACCATCTGGCTTGCGCGCAGTTGGGCGCGCGCGGTCCTGTGGGGCCTGAAGGTCTTTGCCGGAATCGGTTTTGAGGTTCGTGGGCGCCCGCCCAGTGGCCCGGTGCTGGTGGCGTCGAAGCATATGAGCATGTGGGACACGCTGGCGCTGTACCTGGTGCTGGACCGGCCCGGCATCGTGCTGAAGCGCGAGCTTCTGTACGTGCCCTTTTTCGGCTGGTTCGTGTGGAAAGCAGCCGCCATCCCGATCGACCGCGAGGGGCGCGCCAGCGCGCTGCGCAAGATGAGCCAGGCGGCGAAACGCGTGCTGGCGGAAGGACGCCCCGTGCTGATCTTCCCCGAAGGCACCCGCAAGAAGCCTGGCGCGGCTCCCGACTACAAGCCGGGCGTGGCGGGGCTGTACGGCCTGCTGGAGGTGCCCTGCGTGCCGGTGGCGCTGAATTCGGGCGTCTACTGGACCAGCTTCCTGAAGTATCCCGGCACCATCACCCTGGAATTCCTCGAGGTCATTCCGCCGGGGTTGAAGCGGGGCGAGTTCATGGCGCTGCTGGAAAAGCGCATCGAGACCGCCACGACTGCACTTTTACCCTGATATTTCAAATGCTTGCACATCTTGCAGGTTGGGCAACCATGCCCATCTATAGCTGTGGCAACCCCCCGCACGATATGGTTGTTACCAAGCCATGAGCGACATCTCCGCCCAAATCTGGGACCTGAAATACCGGCTGAAAGCGCCGGACGGCACACCCGTGGACCGCGATGTGGCGGATAGCTGGGCGCGCGTCGCCATGGCGTTGGCGGACGCCGAACATCCCGATCAGCGCGTGGCGCGCGGGCAGGAATTCGCCCACGCGCTGGCGGGTCATAAGTTTCTTCCGGCCGGACGCATCCTGGCGGGCGCCGGCACGGGGCGCGCCGTCACGCTGTTCAACTGTTTCGTGATGGGCACCATCACCGATTCCATGGACGGCATTTTCAGCGCCCTGCGCGAAGCGGCGCTGACCCTGCAGCAGGGCGGCGGCATCGGCTACGATTTCTCGACCCTGCGCCCCAAGGGCGCGCTGGTGAAAGGCGTGGGCGCAGATGCCTCCGGTCCCGTCTCCTTCATGGAGGTGTGGGACGCGATGTGCCGCACCATCATGAGCGCCGGTTCGCGCCGCGGCGCCATGATGGCGACCCTGCGCGTCGATCATCCCGACATCGAGGATTTCATCGCCGCCAAGCGCACGCCCGGGCGGCTGTCCAACTTCAACCTGTCGGTGCTGGTGAGCGATGCCTTCATGGCCGCGGTCAAGGCCGACGCCGACTGGGACCTGGCCTTCGGCGGCAAGGTCTATCGCACGGTGAAGGCAAGGGCCCTGTGGGAGCGCATCATGCGCTCGACCTATGACTATGCCGAGCCGGGCGTGATCTTCATCGACCGCATCAACGGCCAGAACAATCTGGCCTATTGCGAAAGCATCGCCGCCACCAATCCCTGCGGCGAGCAGCCTTTGCCACCCTATGGCGCCTGCCTGCTGGGTTCGATCAACCTGGCGAAGCTGGTGCGCCATCCGTTCGACAACGATGCCGCGCTGGACATGGCCGAACTGGAACGGCTGGTCGGCACGGCGATCCGGATGATGGACAATGCCATCGACGTGTCCCGCTTCCCGCTTGCCGAGCAGCAGGCCGAGGCAAAAGCCAAGCGCCGCATCGGGCTGGGCGTCACCGGGCTGGCCGATGCGCTGATCTTCTGCCGGGTGCGCTACGGCTCGCCCGAAAGCATCCAGCTGATCAAGACCTGGCTGGCGGCGATCAGCCATGCCGCCTATCGCGCCAGCATGGAACTGGCGCGGGAGAAAGGCGCCTTCCCGCTGTTCGATGCCCGCGAGTATCTTGCCCGCCCGCATATCGCCGCCCTGCCCGATGACATCCGGGACGGCATTGCCCGCTTCGGCATCCGCAATGCGCTGCTCACTTCCATCGCGCCGACCGGCACGATTTCGCTGTTCGCCGACAATGTCTCCAGCGGCATCGAGCCGGTCTTCGCCTTCAGCTACACCCGCAAGGTAACGCAGGCCGACGGCAGCAAGACTGCGGAGATCGTCAGCGACTATGCGGTGCGCGCCTTCCAGGCCCGGTTCGGTGAAGGCGCGGCGCTGCCAGCTTACTTCGTCACCGCCCAGACCCTGACGCCGTCCGATCACCTGGCGGTGCAGGCCGCCGCCCAGCCCTTTATCGACAGCGCGATTTCCAAGACCATCAATGTCCCGGCGTCGATCGCGTTCGACGAATTCGCCCATGTCTACCTGGAGGCCTATGATTCAGGCTGCAAGGGCTGCACCACCTATCGCCCCAATGACGTGACCGGCTCGGTCCTGTCGGTCGAAGAGCACGCAATTCCCGCCGAAGCGGTGGTCGCCCGTGAACCGGAATTGCCGCTGCCGCCGCCCGAGCCGCGCGGCGGTGTCATTTACATGACCAAGCCGCTCGACCGCCCCGAGGAACTGCTGGGGCGCACCTACAAGATCAAGTGGCTGGACAGCGACCACGCCTTCTACATCACCATCAACGACATCGAGAAGGACGGGCGCCGTCGGCCCTTCGAGATTTTCATCAACTCCAAGAACATGGAGGCCTATGCCTGGGCGCTGGCCCTCACCCGCATGATCTCGGCGGTATTCCGGCGCGGCGGGGACATTTCCTTCGTGGTGGATGAGCTGAAGGCGATTTTCGATCCGCGCGGCGGCCAGTGGATGAATGCCCGCTATGTGCCCTCGCTGCTGGCGGCAATCGGCGAGGTTATCGAGCGCCACCTGGTCGAGATTGGCTTCATGGGCCAGCGCGGCCCCTCGATCCTGCCCGATGCGCAGGTCCCGACCGAAGGCGCCCGCGCCCGCTTCTGCCCGCGCTGCGGCGATGCCAGCTTCATCAAGCTGGAAGGCTGCGATTCCTGTTTGTCTTGCGGCTATTCCAAGTGTAGCTAACGGACACGATGCACTACTCCAGCCGCTTCTGGTTATACGCGCCTTTCCTGGTGGTCCTGACCCTGGCCGCCTGGGTCGTCTTCCATTGGTGGCAGGCGACCAGCGCCTTCGAGAAAAAGCTCGCCGAGATCAAGGGCAAGCCGGTGATGCCCGGCATCACCCTGAACTGGCAATCGGTCACGATGGCCGGCTTCCCCTTCCGGGTCGATGCCGCTTTCACCGGATTCCAGGTCAAGGGCGTCGCCGCCCATGGTCCCTTTGCCTGGGAAACCGAGAAGTTCGCCCTGCATGCCCTGACCTATGGCCGCGACAAGACGGTGTATGAAGCGGCGGGCCGCCAGCGCCTGGGCTGGACAGGGGCCAACGGCGCCCGCCACGCCATCCAATTCCAGGCCGGCAGCATCCATGGCAGCAGCATCACCGGCGCCAACGGCCTGGCGCGCTTCGACCTTGACCTGGTCAATGCCGGCAACAAGCAATTCACCGCCCGGCGTTTCGGGTTTCACCTGCAGCGCGAGGGCGACACGCTCAAGCTGATGATGCGCGCCGATGACGTGACGGGCTTCGGCAAGCCGCGCAAGCTGGTGCAGGCCTATGCTTTGCTGAGCAAGACGGGCGTTGCAGCGCCGTTCCTGCGCGGCGAGATGCCCTGGCCGCTGGCCATGAGCCTGTGGCGCGGCCTTGGCGGCCAGGCGACGCTGTCGCAGACCGCCGAGCCGGAACTGGCGATGCAGGTTTTAACGCCGCTCTACTAGGGCTTTTTCTGGTCGCGGCCGAAATTGGGCGCGGCGCTTTCCTGGCCGATCTCGATGATCGCCTTGCGGATGGCGCGGGTACGGCTGAACGTCTCGAACAGCACATCGCCGTCGCCGTCGCGCACCGCCTGTTGCAGCCGATTCAGGTCTTCGTTGAAGCGGCCGAGCACTTCCAGCACCGCCTCGCGATTGTTCAGGAACACATCGCGCCACATGGTGGGATCGCTCGCCGCGATGCGGGTGAAATCGCGAAACCCGCTGGCGGAATATTTGATCACTTCGCCTTCGGTCACCGCTTCCAGGTCATGGGCGGTGCCGACAATATTGTAGGCGATCAGATGCGGCAGGTGCGAGGTGATGGCCAGCACCAGGTCGTGATGCCCCGGCTCCATCTCGTCCACCTGGCTGCCGAGCCCCTCCCAGAAGGCCCGCAGCCGCGCCACGGCTTTCACATCGGCGCCCGGCAGCGGCGTGATGATGGCCCAGCGCCCGTCGAACAAAGTGGCGAAACCGGCTTCGGGACCGGAGAATTCGGTTCCGGCGATGGGATGGGCGGGAATGAAATGCACGCCCGGCGGCACAAACGGGCCGACATCGCGCACCACCGCGCCTTTGACCGAACCCACATCGGACAGGATGGCGTCCGCGCCCAGCAAGGGGGCGATGGCCTGCGCCACGCCCTTGTAGGCGCCGACGGGGGTGCAGAGGATCACCAGCTGCGCGTCTTTCACCGCCGCGGCGATATCGTCATGGACGTGATCGCAGAACCCGATCCTGGCGGCGCGGGCGCGCACATCGGCGCTGGCGTCAAAGCCCGCGATGTCCTTCGACAGCTTGCCGCGCCGCGCCGCATGGGCGATCGACGATCCGATAAGCCCCAGGCCGATGATGGCGATCTTGTCGAACATCTCAGCCCGCCATGAATTGCTGAATCAGGGACACCGCCAGCCGGTTCTCTTCCTCGGTGCCCACGGTCATGCGCAGGCAATCCGGCAAGCCATAGCTGGCCACACCGCGCAGGATGACACCGTTCTTGCTGAGGAAGGCATCGGCATTGGCGGCAGTCTTTTCACCGCCGGGCGGAAAATGGATCAACACGAAGTTGGCGACACTGTCATCGACCCGAAGGCCGGTCTTGCGGATTTCCGCCGTGATCCAGGGCAGCCACTTGTTGTTGTGCTCCACGCTTTTCCAGAAATGCGCCCGGTCGCGCACGGCAGCCGCCCCCGCCAGCTGTTGCAGCAGCGCGGTGTTAAAGGGCCCCCGAATGCGGTTGATGACGTCGCAGATGGCGGCGGAGGCATACATCCAGCCAATGCGCAGCCCCGCAAGCCCATAGAGTTTCGAGAAGGTGCGGGTCATCACCACATTGTCGAACTTCGACGCCAGTTCGATACCGGCTTCGTAATCCTTGGCGGTGACATACTCGGCATAGGCGCTGTCGATCACCAGCAGCACACCATCGGGAAGACCGGCATGCAGGCGCGCCATCTCCTCCCGGTTCAGGTATGAGCCGGTGGGATTGTTGGGATTGGCGACATAGACCAGGCGGGTTTTCGGCGTCACCGCCGCCAGCATGGCGTCGACATCCAGCTTCACGCCGCCGTTGGTTTCCTTCTCGGGCACCATCACCGGACGGGCGCTGTTGGCGCGGGCGGCGATCTCGTAGAGCAGGAAAGCGTGCCGGCCGAACAGGCATTCATCACCGGGCTGCAAGTATGCGCCGGCCAGCATGGTGAGCAGCGCCCCGGAGCCCTCACCCGTGGTGACGATGCGCGCGGCATCCAGCTTGTAGACGTCGGCAATGGCCTCGCGCAGCAACGCCGCCGAGCCTTCAGGATAGAGCGCCACGCTGGCCTTGGCCTGGTCCAGCGCCGCCAGCGCCGAAGGGCTGGGGCCGATGGGGGACTCGTTGGACGACAGCTTGACGACCTTGGCCAGCCCGGGCACGCCGGCCCGCCCGCCGACATAGGGCGAGATGTCCAGAATGCCGGGCTTGGGCGTCGGGTTCATCGTGAAAAACAAGGCTCAAAAGGGCGTTAGGCGAAAGCCGGCCGCCCATCAAAAAGGGCCGTATTGATAGTGCCGGGCCGTCATAAAAGCAAAGCAGGGCTGGCATTCGTTGACTGCTCAGCCCCCGTCCCTTACCTACCGTTTCCCTACTTGGATGAGGCAATGACCGAGGCTCCCCGCTTTCTGCGTCCGGTAAAGGCCCCCGCGGCCAATGTCGGCATGGCGGTCACCTTCGACGCGCCCCTGGCCCTGGATTGCGGCCGCAGCCTTGCGCCCTTCACCGTCGCCTACATGACCTATGGCACGCTGAACGCCGACAAGAGCAACGCGGTCCTGGTCTGCCATGCCCTGACCGGCGACCAGTTCGTCGCTAGCGATCATCCCATCACCGGCAAGCCTGGCTGGTGGACCACCATGGTGGGGCCCGGAAAGCCGATCGACACCGACCGCTTCTTCGTGATCTGCGCCAATGTCATCGGCGGCTGCATGGGTTCGACGGGGCCCGCGGAAATCGATCCGGCGACCGGCCAGCCCTATGGATTGAATTTCCCGCTGGTTACCATCCGCGACATGGTGCGGGCGCAAAAGCGCCTGGTCGAACATCTGGGCATCGAAAAACTTCTGGCGGTGGTCGGCGGCTCGATGGGCGGGATGCAGGCGCTGCAATGGGCGGCGTCCTATCCCGACTGCCTGCGCGCCGTGGTGCCGATTGCCTGCGCCGCGCGCCATAGCGCACAGAACATCGCCTTCCACGAAGTCGGACGCCAGGCGATCATGGCCGATCCCGACTGGAGGGGCGGCGAATATCAGTTGCAGGGCACCCGCCCCGCCAAGGGCCTCGCGGTGGCGCGCATGGCGGCACACATCACTTATGTTTCGGAAATGGCGCTGCAGAACAAGTTCGGCCGCAACCTGCAGAACCGCGACGCCAAGTCCTTCCAGTTCACGCCCGATTTCCAGATCGAATCCTATCTGCATCACCAGGGCGCCAGCTTCGTCGACCGTTTCGACGCCAATTCCTATCTCTACATCACCCGGGCCATGGACTACTTCGACCTGGCCGAGGAGCATGGCGGCTTGCTGTCGGAAGTCTTCCGCGTCAATGCCGCGCGTTTCTGCATCGTGTCGTTCAGCAGCGACTGGCTGTTCCCGCCCTTTGAAAACAAGCGCATCGCCCATGCCCTGAACGCGGTGGCGGCGCAGGTCAGCTTTGTCGAGATTCGCAGCGACAAGGGCCATGACGCCTTCCTGCTGGACGAGCCCGAAATGTTTGCGACCGTGCGCGGCTTTCTCAATCACGCGGCGAGCGATCTGATATGAGCGCTTCCGGTCTTCGGCCCGATCTTGCCGCCATTGCCGACATGATCCGCCCCGGCAGCCGGGTGCTGGATGTCGGCTGCGGCGACGGCGCGCTGCTGGAGCATCTGGTCCGCACCAAGAATGTCGATGGCCGCGGCATCGAGATTTCCCAGGCCAATGTGAATGCCTGCGTGGCGCGCGGCCTGGCCGTGGTGCAAGGCGATGCCGACAGCGATCTGGTGGACTATCCGGCCCAGGTTTTTGATGCGGTGATCCTGTCCCAGACCATCCAGGCCACGGAAAAGCCCCGCGCGGTCCTGAACCATTTGCTGCGCATCGGGCGGCGCACCGCCGTGTCATTGCCCAATTTCGGTTACTGGAAAGTGCGGCTGTCGCTTCTGACCGGCGGGCGCATGCCGCGCACCTCGGCACTGGATTATTCCTGGTCGGAAACGCCCAATATCCATCTGTGCACCCTGGCCGATTTCGTCGACCTGACCCGCGAATGCGGCGCCTCGATCGTCGAGGCCCATGCGCTCAATCCCCATGGCCGGACCGCGAAAATCCCTCCGGCGCGGCTCACTGACAGTTACATGGGCCCCAACCTTTTCGCCCAGGGCGCTATTTTTCTTTTGAAGAAAAGCTGAAGTCGGGAGCGGCTTTCAGTTCGGCTTGCGCCGTCTGGGCCAGTCCGCCCGGCGTGGCGGCGGCATAGAGCGACTTGGTCGCCTCCACCACATGCACCCCGCCCATGCCCGCAAACAGCCGCGCGCCCACACGCTCCCAGCCTGCGCCGCTGCGGGTGATGGTGGCGAGCGGCGGGGCGTACAGCGCCCGTTCCCAGCGGGTGGGATGAAGCAGCGCGCCTTTGAGGATTCCGTCCAGCTCCATTCTGGAAAAGGGGCGGCCATGGCCGAAGGGCGAACGATCGACCTGCGCCCACAGGCTGGTGCGGTTGGGGGCAACCAGAAGAATGCGTCCCTCTGGCGCGAGCACCCGCCACAGTTGGCGCAAGAGCGGACGCAGGCTCTCCGCGCCTTCCAAACCGTGCACAATGAGAATGCGGTCGAAGAACACGTCGGGAAACGGCAGGCAATCTTCCTCGCACAGCACGGCGGCATTCCTGCCGTCCGGCCAGCCGATGACGCCCAGATGCGACGGCATCGCGGCGATGGCGCGTTCGGCGTCGGTGAAAGCCTCCAGGTATGGAACCGCGAAGCCATAGCCCAGCAGCCGGCGGCCCCGCATCTGCGGCCAGAAATTGTGGATACGGCGCGCGATGACGCGCCGCGCCATCTGGCCCAGCGGGGCACGATAGAAATCGGTGAGTTCGCGAACATCCTGCGGCATGGGGCGATTAAACCCTACCGCTGCGTTTGTTCATAGACGCGTCTCTGCTAGTCTTCGCGTTGTTCAAGGAGACGTCATGCCCGCACCCCTAGAAATCGAAATTGTCCCCTGTCTGTCCGACAATTACGCCTATCTGGTGAAGACCGGCGACGTCTGCGCCGTGGTGGACCCGTCGGAGCCCGAACCGGTCCGGGCGGCGCTGGCCAGGCGCGGCTGGAAGCTGACCCATATCCTCAACACCCATCATCACCTGGATCACACCGGCGGCAACCTGGCCCTGAAGCAGGAAACCGGCGCGGTGGTGGTCGGGCCGGGCAAGGATGCGGCGCGCATTCCGGGCATCGACAGCGGCGTGGAAGAAGGTTCGGACTGGTCGCTGGGCGATCACAAGGTGCAAGTGCTGGAAGTGCCGGCCCATACCAAGGGCGCCATCACCTTTGTGATCGACGGCAATGCCTTTACCGGCGACACGCTGTTCACGCTGGGCTGCGGGCGTTTGTTCGAAGGCGATGCGGCGATGATGTGGTCCAGCCTGTCGAAGCTGATGAAGCTGCCGGACGACACCCAGATCTGGTGCGGCCACGAATATACCCAGAGCAATGGCCGCTTCGCGCTCACGCTCGAACCCGGCAACCAGGCGCTGAAGGCCCGCATGGACGAAGTCAATGCGCTGCGCGCGGCGGGCAAGCCGACCGTGCCGGCGACATTGGGCGAGGAGAAGCAGACCAATCCGTTCCTGAGGCCCGACTCGGCGGAAATCCGCAAGAGCCTGGGCATGGAACAGGAAGATAACGTTGCGGTGTTTCACGAAATCCGCGAACGGAAGAATAATTTCTGATCACTCCATGGCCGGCCTTGGGCCGGCCATCCAGAAAGACTGGATGGGCGGGGCAAGCCCGCCCATGGTGATTTAGTTTGATTTCTCGTCAGCGTCTTCACTGTCGAACGGCGAGGTGACGATGTCGCCGGTGGTCGAAACCACCGAGGCGCCCGTGCGCACCACCGAGCCGCCGACGCTGGCCACGGTCGAGACGGCGTCATAGGCCATGCAGCCCGACAGCAGGACGGCCAGCACGGCAAAGACCGCGGCGGTAACCGGAACGGGTATCTCGGAATCCATGACGTGCCCCACTTGCCTTGCTAATTGCGGGCAGCTTAGCGTCCAAGGCTCAAATAAACCCTAACGGGGAAACCATGTCCGACGCGCTTTTCGTCACCAGGCTGCACCAGGGCCGTATCAGCGTGGCACAAGGTCTGGAAAAAACCTGCCTGGGGATAGCCGACGAGGACCGGGCCGGACAGCGCTGGGCCAGGGAGCATGGCTATGGCGGTTATACCTCTTATGCCTCGCTCAACGACCTTCCCACCCGCGCCAGTGTCTTTGCGACCCTCGAAAAGGCCATCGCCAAACAGGTCGGCGCCTTCGCCCGTGAGCTGCAGTTCGATCTGGGCGGGCGCAAGCTGCGGCTGGACAGTCTCTGGATCAATGTGATGAAAACCGGCGCCATCCATGCGCCGCACATCCATCCCCATTCGGTGATCAGCGGCACCTATTATGTGACGGTACCGCCGAAGTCGGGCGCCATCCGCTTCGAGGACCCGCGCCTTCCTATGCTGATGGCCGCGCCGCCTAAGAAGAAGAACGCCCGGCCAGAGAACCGCAGCTTTGTCGATGTCACGCCCAGGCCCGGCATGCTGCTGCTGTGGGAAAGCTGGCTGCGCCACGGCGTTCAGCCCAACGCGGCGCGCGGTTCGCGCGTTTCGGTCAGCTTCAATTATTCCTGACGGGACGGCGCCACTGGATCGAACCCGGCTGGGCGCCATCGATAGTGTTGCCGCCTTCCCAGGTCTTGCACGACTTGTCGATGGAGGAACGCCCGCCGCTCATGTCATTGGTCCGGCGTTCCGCGCGGGCCCGGGCACGTTCTTCGCTCGACATGCGCACGGTCTCGGCGCCGGGACAGCCCTTGGCGTAACCGCCCTGCCCTTGCGCCTGAGCCGCGCAAAAGGGTGTGGCCAGAACCAGAAATCCAAATGCAGGCATGATCAATCGGCGCATGATGTCCTCGTCGCGAAAGGCAAAAAATCCTAGGTCGGCCGCCAAAACCTGTCGAGGTGGGCAAAAGCCCACCATCGCCCTGGCGGCGCGGCGCCCATTAGCATACCCGCCGATATTCTGCCGGGCCATTTTGTCGCTATAATCCCGGCTTTACCGGAGCGTGTGATGGAACTCTTCACCGGCACGATGGAACTCCAGCTGCTGTGCTGGAGCGTGCTGCTGGGACTGGCGCAGCTTCTGATCGCGGCCATGCTGTCGACCCGCGACAAGGGCGTCGCCCACAACCTGTCGCCGCGCGACGAGGACGGCGCGCCCGTGTCGGTGCTGACCGGGCGGATGCAGCGCGCCTTCGCCAATTTCAAGGAGACCTTCGTCTTCTTCGCCGTGGCCGTGCTGCTGGTCACCGTCCTGAACAGGGAAAGCGAGCTCAGCGCCTGGGGCGCACAACTCTATTTCTGGGCGCGGCTGGCTTATGTGCCCGTCTATGCCGCCGGCATACCGGGCCTGCGCAGCGCGATCTGGACCGTGTCGCTGCTGGGCATCGTGCTGATCTTGTTGTCGCTCCTCGCCTAGCCGCTTCGCGCCAAGCGAGGGCGGGTGCCTAGCTCTGCCGCCGCTTGATGATGGCGGTCAGCTTGTCGGGCAACTTGGAAACGAAATGTTCCCGGTCCCAGGCCAGCTTGGCTTCGCTGAGGATTTTTTCGCGGGCTTCGGGCGGCAGATGCGGCCAGGCCGCCATCACGCCCGAACCCAGACGGCGCACCAGGCACTCGTCCTCCGCCGGATACTTGAAAACCTTGTCTTCGCCGAGCGCCATCTGTCCGCCCTTCCTGTTTGAATGAATGATCGAGCCGGGCGAAGCGGGGAACTTCGCGGCGGCAGCTTTGGGGAGGTCACTCAACCCGTTCAAAAGCCTAGAACAGGTCCGGTGCCGAGTGGAACAGAAAAACGCGCGGGAACTTTGCGCGCGAGAAGCCTTACCGGCCCTTCTTCTTCTGGGCCTTGCGGGCCGCGTAACGCGCATCGCGCTTGGCCTTCTGTTCGGCTTCCAGCGCTTCCATGGCGGCGATGCGCTCGACATGCTCGCGCTCGGCCTGGGCCTTGGCTTCGATCTCGGCCTGCTTGCGGCGTTCTTCTTCTTCCTTGCGGCGCTTTTCGGCCTCGATGGCGGCCAGGCGCTTTTCCTCGGCGCGCTTGGCGGCGCGCTCGTCGCGGGCGGCGGCGATCTTCTTGCGCTCTTCGGTCTTGGATTCAAAATTGACCTTGGCGGCTTCGGCGCGGAGCTTGGCCTTGGCCAGCATCTCGGCGCGCGCCTTGGCGGCGGTATCCATGCGGTCGTTGTACTTGGTCTCTTTAAAGCCGGCCATACGTTACGGTTTCTCTCAGGTTTCCAGGATACGAAGATTGGGGGCGAGCGGGCGGTTGGCGCCATCCACCAGGACGACGCGCGGCTGCCAGCTTTTCGCCTCGGCCTCTTCCATGCGGGCATAGGCGATGATGATCACCAGATCGTCTTTTTGCGCCAGGCGGGCGGCGGCGCCGTTGATGCCGATCACGCCCGAACCGGCGGGCGCGGGAATGGCATAGGTCGTGAAGCGGTTGCCGTTGTTGATGTTCAGCACATCGACCTGTTCGTGGGGCAGGATGCCGGCGCGTTCCAGAAGCGCGCTGTCCACGCTGATGGAGCCTTCATAGTGAAGGTCGCACTGGGTCACCGTGGCGCGGTGAATCTTGCCTTTGAGCAGCGTGAGGATCATCAGTTGTCCAGGAACGACCGCAATTTGCGCGACCGCGACGGGTGCTTGAGTTTTCTAAGCGCCTTGGCCTCGATCTGGCGGATACGCTCGCGGGTCACGCTGAACTGCTGGCCGACTTCTTCCAGCGTGTGATCGGTGTTCATGCCGATGCCAAAACGCATGCGCAGCACGCGTTCCTCGCGCGGCGTCAGGGTCGCCAGCACGCGGGTGGTGGTTTCGCGCAGGTTGGCCTGGATGGCGGCGTCGATCGGCAGCACCACATTGGGATCCTGGATGAAGTCGCCCAGATGGCTGTCTTCCTCGTCGCCGATCGGGGTCTCGAGGCTGATCGGCTCCTTGGCGATCTTCAGGACCTTGCGGACTTTTTCCAGCGGCATGGCCAGGCGTTCGGCCAGCTCTTCCGGCGTGGGCTCGCGGCCGATCTCGTGCAGCATCTGGCGGCTGGTGCGCACCAGCTTGTTGATCGTCTCGATCATGTGCACCGGGATACGGATGGTGCGCGCCTGGTCGGCGATGGAGCGGGTGATGGCCTGGCGGATCCACCAGGTCGCATAGGTCGAGAACTTGTAGCCGCGGCGGTATTCGAACTTGTCGACCGCCTTCATCAACCCGATGTTGCCTTCCTGGATCAGGTCCAGGAACTGCAGGCCGCGGTTGGTGTATTTCTTGGCGATGGAGATCACGAGGCGCAGGTTGGCCTCGATCATTTCCTTCTTGGCGACGCCGGATTCGCGTTCACCCTTCTGCACCGTCTGGACGTTGCGGCGGAATTCGGCGACCGACTGACGGGTTTCCGAGGCCATCGCCTGGATGTCGTCGCGCAGCACCTTGATCTTGTCGCGCTCGTCGGTGACGAAATCGTGCCAGCCTAGGCCCGACAGGCGGCCGACGCGGCGGGCCCAGTTGGGGTCGAGCTCATTGCCGAAATACTGCTTGAGGAACTCGGCGCGCTCCACGCCATGGCTTTCGGCCAGGCGCAGCAGCTTGCCTTCCAGGCCCACCAACCGCTTGTTGATGCCGTACATCTGATCGACAAGCGCTTCGATGCGGTTGTTGTTGAGCTTGAGCGACTTGACCAGGTCCATGGTCTCGTTGCGCAGCTTCTTGAAGCGGCGTTCCTGGCCCGTCGACAGCTCGTCGCTGGCCAGCGCGGCTTCGACCGAGGCGTCCTGCAGCTTGCCCAGCTTCTTGTAGAGGTTGGCGATGGCGTCCAGCGACGCCAGAACCTGCGGCTTCAGCGCCGCTTCCATCGCCGACAAGGGCAGATTGCCTTCATCGTCGAAATCGTCGCCGTCATCGGCGGGGGCTGCGCCTTCACCGCCCTCACCGCCTTCGCCTTCGGCCTTGGGTTCGGCAGGCTTGGGCGCGGGCGCGGGCTTGGGCGCTTCCGGCTTCTTGAATTCGGGGGCCGGCGCAGCGGCGCCATTGGCCTGATTGAGCGGCTGGCCATCGGGACCGACCGGCGGCGGCACATTGGCGGGCTGGCCATCGGGACCGGCGCCATACATGGCTTCCAGGTCGATGATGTCGCGAAGAAGAACTTTGCCTTCGTTGAGTTCGTCGCGCCACACGGTGAGCGCTTCGAAGGTCAGCGGGCTTTCGCACAGGGCGCCGATCATCAGTTCGCGGCCGGCCTCGATGCGCTTGGCGATGGCGATTTCGCCTTCGCGGCTGAGCAGCTCGACGCTGCCCATCTCGCGCAGATACATGCGCACCGGATCGTCGGTGCGGTCATACTGTTCGCCGGACTTGGCGGTGGTGGCCAGCGCCTTGCTGCCCTCGGCGGCGACGACGGCGCCGCCTTCCTCGCCTTCCTCGGCTTCTTCGCTTTCGATGACGTTGATGCCCATTTCGTTGAGCATCGCCATCGTGTCTTCGATCTGCTCGGACGAGGTCTTGTCCGACGGCAGAACCTTGTTCAGTTCGTCATAGGTGACGTAGCCGCGGGCCTTGGCCTTGGCGATCATCTTGCGGACGCCGACATCCGACATGTCGAGCAGCGGCGAGTCCGCGTCACCCGGCGTTTCATTCTCGCCCGGCTTCTTGGGCGCAATCTTGCTGGACTTGGTGGGCGGCATGACGGCCTGCACCGCCTTGGGATCGACCTTGCCCTTGGCCTTCAGAAGCTTGGCGTCTTCCTTGGCCTTGGCGGCGATCTGCGCCTTGGTCAGCTTTTCGATCTTTTCAACTTTCTTGGGCGCCAGCTTGGCGGCGGCGGCCTTGGCCTTGGGATCGGGCTTGACGGGCTTCACCGCCTTGCCCTTCACGGGCTTGGCGGATTTCTTCGCGGGCGATGCCTTGGAGGCCGCGGCTTTCGCAGCCGGCTTCTTGACGGGCTTTGCCGGTTTCTTGGGAGAGGCTTTCGTCACGCTTGAACTACCCTAAATGTTGCCGCGCCCATCGTTCGGCCGGTCTGAAAGCGCCTTGCGGCGTTCCAGCAGGCGCCGCGCATCGGTCGGGTGCCCCGCCAGCTCGCGCAAATCCGAGACGGCACGCTGGAAACTGGCAAGAGGGTCTTCGACCGGATGACCCGCAAAACGCACGAGCAGTTCGGCCATTCCCTTACGCGTGAAATGGGCTTGAACCCCAGCTTTTTCAAGGCTGGAGCCGGAGGCGGCGAGGTTTAGAAGTTCGTGGCGCAGCCTGTCAAGCGAAGGGTCCGACAAGTCCAAAACCGCCAGGGATTCAGCCTCCGCGAGTGCGATTTCCGGGGATTCAACCAGAAGACGTCCAAGTTCCGTCTCCTTGGCCGCCCGGACCCCCGCCGGCCCCGAGCGGACCAGGGCGCTGGACTGGACGCTGGAGGAGACCGCCTCGGGCGAGCCCGGCAGGGGGCGGGGCTTGAAGTCGCCCCGGAACTTGCCGCCCGGGCGGAACGGGGTGCGGGCGGGCCCCCGGCCCGAAGCCGGGCCCGGCGCCGATGCCCGCTTCTTGAAGTTCTCGAACACCAGCTGGTCGAAGCCGCGGCGGTAATAGTCGGCGACCTTCCCGTCTGTGATCCGGTCGACGATCTCTTTCAGATTGTGCTCCAGCCCGGCGCGGCGCTCGGGGGTGGACAGGTCCTTGCCTTCGGTTTCCGCGCGCCACAAAAGCTGCGACAGCGGCAGCGCGGTTTCCAGCTGCACCGCCATGGCGCCCGCGCCGTTATGGGCGATGAAGCTGTCCGGGTCTTCGCCATCGGGCAGGAAGACGAAACGCAGGCTGTAACCGGCCTTCAGATGCGGCAGCGCCAGGTGGGCGGCGCGATGAGCGGCTTTCAATCCGGCGGCATCGCCATCAAAGGCCAGGATCGGCTCGGGCGCGGTGCGCCACAGAAGATGCAGCTGGTCCTCGGTCATCGCGGTGCCCAGCGGCGCCACGCTATGGGTGAAGCCGGCGCGCGCCAGGGCGATCACATCCATATAGCCTTCGGCGACAATGATGGTGCCGGCCTTGATGGCGGCGGCCCGGGCGGTCGCGAAGTTGTAAAGCTGCGAACCCTTCGAAAACAGCGAGGTTTCGCCGGTATTGATGTATTTGGGCTTGGCATCGGCTTCCAGCGCGCGCGCCCCGAACGCCACGATGCGCCCACGCCCGTCGCCGATGGGAAACATCAGCCGGTTATAGAAAAAGTCACGCATGGGGCGGCCGTCTTCGGCGGGACGCGCCAGCCCGGCGGCGATGATGTCGTCCTGGGTGACGTTCTGCGCGGTGAGGTGATTGATCAGCGCATTGTTGCCCGATGGCGAATAGCCCAGACGGAACTGCTTGGCCGCCGCGCCGTCCAGCCCGCGGCCCTTCAGATAGTCGCGCGCCTCGCGCCCCGCGGGTTCGAACAGCTGCGCTTCGTAGAATTTCGCCGCCAGCTCGACCACGTCATAGAGCGACTTCTTTTTCTGTTCGCGCTCTTCGTCCTCGGGCGACCATTTGGGGAGTTCGACGCCGACTTCCGCCGCCAGCTTTTCCACGGCTTCCGGAAAACTGAGGCCCTCGGTTTCGGTCAGCCACTTGAAGGCGTCGCCGCCCTTGCCGCAACCGAAGCATTTGTAGAGCCGGCGCTCATTCTCGACCTTGAAGCTGGGGGATTTTTCGGCGTGGAAGGGGCAGCAACCCCACATCACCCGGCCCTTGCGGACCAGCTTGACGCGCCGACCCACCAGCGCGACCAGATCGGTCCGCCGCCGGATTTCTTCCAGCAGTCCTTCGCCATAGCGCATGGGGTCAGTCTAGGCGGAAAGCGACGGCAAATGGGGGCGCCAGCCCTGTGATTCCTGTGAATCAGCCCTGCTGGACCCGGATTCTGGCCTTTTCGGTCGAATCTGGTGCCTAGAGTTTCTTCATGAAATGGAACGAGACGATAGGCATCCCCATCCGGAAGTAGAATTTGTGGGCCCCGGTCCGGTGGGTGCCCGAATCCAACCGCAGCACGGCGCAGCCTTCCTCCCGCGCCAGACCTTCCATCCAGTTCAGCAGTTTTTCGCCATAACCCCTGGAACGCCGGTCTTCGCGGGTCACCAGGTCATCGACATACAGCGTCTTGCCGGTGGCCATGCAGTCCAGGATGCGGAAACCCGAGACCGCGACGACTTCGCCACCGTCTTCCAGATAGACCAGCCGCCATTTTTCTTCGGCCTGCTGGCGTTTGGCGCGCGCCAGGAATTCGTCTTCGCCAATGGCGGGGCGCAATTGCTGCATCACGCGTGCGCAGCGGCGGATGTCGGCATCGGAGACGGCGAGCTTGATCCCGCTCATTTTCCCGACAATGCGTCTTTGGTCGCGGCGCTGGCCTTCGAGAAGTCCATCTGGCCGGCGAAGCGTTCCTTCAGCACCGCCATCACTTTGCCCATGTCCTTGACCGACGCGGCGCCGACCTCGGCGATGGTTTTCGCCACGGCATCTTTCAGCGCGGCATCGTCCATCTGGGCAGGCATGAAGGTGCGGATCACCGCGATTTCATCGCGCTCGCCCGCGGCCATTTCCGGGCGGTTGCCGGCATCGAAGGCCGTGGCGGATTCCTCGCGCTGCTTGATCATCTTGGCCAGCAGGGTGAGGATATCGTCATCCCCCACCAGATCCTTGTTGGTTTCGCTGCGGGCAGCGATGTCGCGGTCCTTCAGGGCGGCCAGGATCAGGCGCACGGTGGACAGGCGTTTGGCGTCCTTGGCCTTCATCGCCTCTTTCATGGCGTCGGTAAGCTGGGCGCGCAGGGACATGGGTTTCTCTTTCAAAACTTGGGCTGCGGAACCTAACTGGAATCAGTGGATAATTCCAACCTGTTGAATTTGAACGATTAGTTGGAGTTGACGCGAGGGGGGCGCTTCCCTATTTTCGCGCAAATTCGAGGCCTCCCATGACCGACGCATCAAAAGCCCACTCCGCCGCCGCGGGGGACGTGTTTTCGCGCGCCCCCTTCAGCAAGGGAGGCTTGATGCTTGCCGACGGCACCTTCTTCGAAGGCACCGGCTTCGGCGCGGTGGGCAGCGCCATCGGCGAAGTCTGCTTCAACACCGCCATGACCGGCTATCAGGAGATCCTTTCCGATCCGTCCTATGCCGGGCAGATCGTGGCCTTCACCTTTCCCCATATCGGCATTGTCGGCACCAATGACGAGGATATCGAGACCGTGACGCCGGTGGTGCGCGGGCTGGTGGTGCGCGCCGATGCGGCGCACCCGTCCAACTATCGCAGCCTCCTGGCGCTGGATGGCTGGCTGAAGAAACACAACATTCCCGCCATCGCCGGCATCGACACCCGCGCCCTGACCAGCCTGATCCGCGAGAAGGGCATGCCCCATGGCGTGGTGGTCAATCTGGGTGATGGCGAACTGGATCGCGCGGCGCTGATCGCGCAGGCGAAATCCTTTGCCGGTCTGGAAGGCCTGGACCTGGCCAAGGATGTGTCCTCGACCCAGACGTATAAGTGGAACGAGATGCCCTGGGCCTGGAACGAAGGCTATGCCACCGAAGGCAAGCCGAGCTTCCGCGTCACCGTCATCGACTATGGCGTCAAGCGCAACATCCTGCGCCTCTTGGCCGGGATGGGCGCCGACATCACCGTGGTGCCGGCCAATTCCACCGCTGAAGACGTCTTGAAGCACAAGCCGCATGGCGTGCTGCTGTCCAACGGTCCGGGCGATCCGGCCGCAACCGGCGCCTATTCCATTCCCACCATCCAGGGCGTGATCAAGGCCGATGTGCCGGTGTTCGGCATTTGCCTCGGCCATCAGATGCTGGGCCTGGCGCTGGGCGCCAAGACCAAGAAGATGGCGCAGGGCCATCACGGCGCCAATCATCCGGTCAAGGATTTGACCACCGGCAAGGTGGAAATCGTCTCGATGAACCACGGCTTCACCGTGGATCGCGACAGCCTGCCCAAGGGCGTCAAGGAAACGCATGTGTCGCTGTTCGACGACACCAATTGCGGCATCGCGCTGGACGGCAAGGACGTGTTCAGCGTCCAGTACCATCCTGAAGCCTCACCCGGCCCGATGGACTCGCACTATCTTTTCGAGCGTTTCGCCGAAGCCGCCAAGAAGCGCGCTTAGCATTTTGGCGTCTATTGCTGCGCAATTAGCTCCGCTCGCACGGCTGCGGATTGCGTCAATGCAGCCCGGTATCCGGCGACAGGAGGCGCGGAGAATTTTTCTCCCCGGCAAACATATGCGAGCTGCGTGTCACGCAGCTTGGGCTTCTCGGGCTTACGCTCGAAGTAGCGTGTTAAAACCTGCTCTCCCCGGTCATTATAGAATCCCGCGCCTTCCAGTTCGATCTCCTGCTTGGCGCAATCGATCCATTCGCGCTTGGTTTCATACCGGATCGATACACCTTCGGCTTGGAGAGGTTTTTCGAAAATGATGAGCGTGACGGCGCGTAACTTACCGCCTCTTTCCATGCGGTCTTGCGCCACAACATAACGCGCTCCATCCAGGGAAACACTTACCAGCTGTAGCTGGCCAGCGGGCAGTGGCGGAATTGCAAAGTAGAGCGGCAGCAGTTCTTTCGCGAGAATGCCGAGTCCCGCTATCACAAAGACATAGGGTAGCACCCTTCGCGGCCGCGCCGCGAACCATCGGTAGATTCGTGTGATGAATTCCATGATTCCGCCCCTGAAACAGAGGCAGGTTAGCGTCATTGATTGTCGTGAGCCAGTTCGAAGCCGCGCTTAGCGCACCAACTCCACGACATCCAGCAGCGACTCCTGAACGGCGGGAATTTCCAGCCGCAGGTGATTGTTGCCGATACCGGTGAGAAGACCGATCTGGTCGTCCGGCGTCACCGCCGCGCCGATCGAGGGCGTACGGCCGGAATAGGGATCGATACGCTCGCCGCGTACCGCCGAAGAACCCAGATACACCCAGGCGCCCTTTTCCGGATAGAGGAAGCCGGCCATGCGCTGGCTGCCGTTCAGTTTCTCGAACACCAGCCCGCCATTGTGGGGGCGGATGCGGCAGTTGAACCACTGGTCATAGACCATATAGGCGCTCATGCCGCCCAGCTTGATCTGGCGGCAGCGCCAGTTGCCGATCATGGCATTGGCCGGAATACCGCGCCCCTGCGCCTGCATCACGCGGGGGATGGCGCGCCAGTCGCCGCGGCCATCGCCGGTGCGGGCGTCTTCCATGGCGCGCGCGCGGATTTGCGGCAGCTGCACCAGGCGGTCGGCATCGGGGGAAGAAGCAACGCTCTGCCAGTTGGCAAGAACAGGTGTGGCGACCGCCAGCGTTAGGGCTGTCGCCAAAAATACGTCATGAATCCGCACGCCCATCGGGAGGCTCCTGGCCATTCTCGGGCGGAGTCCATCCGTTCAGATCCGCGGTCGGCGGCATGCCGATCACGTTGAAGCCGGAGTCGACGAAATGAATTTCGCCGGTGACACCACCTGCCAGGTCACTAAGCAAGTACAATGCCGCGCCGCCGACATGGTTAAGTTCCACGGTTCTCTTGAGCGGGGCGTGGGCCTTGTTCCATTTGAACACGGTGCGGGCATCGCCCACCGCCGCGCCCGCCAGGGTGCGCATCGGACCGGCGGAGATGGCATTGACGCGGATATTGTCGCGGCCCAGATCGGCGGCGAGATAGCGGACGCTGGCTTCCAGCGCCGCCTTTGCAATTCCCATGACGTTATAGTTGGGCATCACCCGTTGGGCGCCCAGGTAGGACAGGGTTACCAGGCTGCCGCCCCTGGTCATCATCTTGGCGGCACGGTTGGCCACGGCGGTGAAGGAATAGCAGGAAATATCGAGGCTTTTGGCGAAATTGGCGCGTGAGGTATCGACGTAGCGGCCCTTGAGCTCGTCGCGGTCGGAGAAGGCCAGGGAGTGGACCAGGAAGTCGATGGTGCCCCATTCCGCCTTCAGCTTGGCAAATACGGCGTCGAGCTGCTCGTCGCTTTCGACATCGGCGGGCAGCACGATGGTCGAGCCGATCGAGGCGGCCAGCGGCTTCAGCCGCTTGGCCTGGGCGTCGCCCTGATAGGTAAAGGCGATCTCGGCCCCCTGGCTGGCCAGCATCTGGGCGATGCCCCAGGCGATGGAATGGTCGTTGGCCACGCCCATGATCAGACCGCGTTTTCCTGCCATCAGTCCCGATTTGGCCTCAGCCATGATGTGGTCCCGCGGGGTTTTCTGTTCCATTCTGGGACATCACTTCTCAAAACGCTGGAAGACCAGCGAGGCGTTGGTGCCGCCAAAGCCGAAACTGTTCGACAAAGCGACGTTGATCTGGGCGTTGTCGATGCGCTGGCGCACGATGTTGGCGCCTTCGACGGCGGGGTCGAGGGTCTGGATATTGGCGCTTTCGCAGATGAAGCCGTGTTTCATCATCAACAGCGTGTAGATCGCCTCATGCACGCCGGCCGCGCCCTGGCTGTGGCCGGTCAGCGACTTGGTGGCGCTGATCGGCGGGGTCTTGGCGCCGAACACGGTCCGAATCGCATTGATCTCGGGAATGTCGCCCACCGGCGTCGAGGTGGCGTGGGGATTGATGTAGTCCACCGGCGCCTTGATGCCTTCCAGCGCCATCTGCATGCAGCGCACCGCACCTTCGCCCGACGGGGCGACCATGTCGGCGCCGTCGGCGGTGGCGCCATAGCCCACCAGCTCGGCATGGATTTTCGCGCCGCGGGCCTTGGCGTGTTCCAGTTCTTCCAGAACCAGGATGCCGCCGCCGCCCGAGATCACGAAGCCGTCGCGGTTCAGGTCATAGGCGCGCGAGGCGCTTTCGGGTGAGGCGTTGTACTTGGACGACATCGCACCCATCGCATCGAACAGTTCGCTGAGCGTCCAGTCGAGTTCCTCGCCACCGCCCGCAAACATTACGTCCTGCTTGCCCCATTGGATCAGTTCAAAGGCGTTGCCGATGCAGTTGGCCGAGGTCGAGCAGGCCGAGGAGATGGAATAGTTGTAACCCTTGGTCTTGAACCAGGTGGAGAGGTTGGCGCTGACGGTCGAGGACATCGCCTTGGGCACCGCGAAAGGCCCGACCCGCTTGGGCGAATTGTTCTGGCGGGTGATATCGGCGGCCTGGACAATGGCTTTCGTGGAGGGGCCGCCCGAGCCGACGATCAAGCCGGTACGCGGGTTGGACACCAGATCCTCGCCCAGACCGGCATCGGCGATGGCCTGGTTCATCGCCACCCAGCAGTAACCGGCGCCATCGCCCTGGAAACGGCGGGCGCGGCGATCGACCACTTCGTCGAGATTGATCTTCAGGCTGCCATGCACCTGGGAGCGGAAGCCCAGGCGGATATAGTCTTCCGCGGCGACGATGCCGGAACGCGCATGACGCAAGGACTCGGTGACTTCATCGGCATTGTTGCCGATGGAAGACACGATGCCGAGGCCGGTAACGACCACTCTTCTCATGAAATTCCTCTACTCGGGCGTCAGGCGGAAGCAGGCGCCGTGTTGCCCTGCGCCGCCAGGGCCGCGGCCGCGTCGGTGAACAGGCCGACACGCAAACCCTTGGCTTCATAGATGACTTTGCCGTCGACCTTCATGGTGCCGTCGGCGATGCCCAGCACCAGCTTGCGCATGATCACGCGCTTGAGGTTGACGATATAGGTGATCTTCTTGGCGGTGGGCAGCACCATGCCGGTGAACTTGACCTCATCGACGCCCAGTGCGCGGCCGCGGCCCTGGCCGCCCATCCAGCCCAGGAAAAATCCGACGAGCTGCCACAAGGCATCCAGGCCCAGGCAGCCCGGCATCACCGGATCGCCTTCGAAATGGCATTTGAAAAACCAGAGGTCGGGGTTGATGTCGAATTCGGCGATCACCTGGCCCTTGCCGTCCTCGCCGCCATCGGCGGTGATGGAGGTGATGCGGTCGAACATCAGCATGGGGGGCATGGGCAGCTGGGCATTGCCCGGACCGAACAGATCGCCGCGGGCGCAGGCGAGGAGGCCCTGAAGGTCAAAACTGGATTTCCGCAACGGCTGGTCCACTTTTCCTATCCCTTGAAAACTCTGGGGTTTCCGTCCGGGTTCCCTACCCGAAAAGCGGAAGTTGGGCTACCGCCAAACGAACCCCGGTTGCTTAGAAGCGTTCTAACATATATCGTCAGGTAGTTTAGCAGGGTTGCCCACAACCGCACAGGTTGCGCCAGCCAAAAGGAACCGGGCCCATGGCCAAGACTTTGCGTGAAACCGGCAAGGATGCTGTCGCCATAGCGACCGCCCGGCTGCGCCATGCCGGCCTGCGCCCCACCCGCCAGCGGGTTGAGCTGGCCAGCCTGCTGTTCAAAAGCTGCGACCGGCATGTGACGGCGGAAAGCCTGCATGATGAAGTGGCGGGCGCGGGCGTGAAAGTGTCGCTCGCCACCGTCTACAACACTCTGCACCAGTTCACCGAGGCCGGCCTGCTGCGCCAGGTGATCGTGGATTCGGCGCGCAGCTATTTCGACACCAATACCGGCGACCATCAGCACTTCTTCCTGGAAAGCGAAGGCATGCTGATCGACATCCCGGGGGAAACCATCGCGGTGGCGGGCGTTCCGGCGCCGCCGCCCGGTCTCAGCGTCGACCGCGTCGATGTCGTGGTCCGCGTCCGGCGCAACTAGGAGCGACCGGCAACCCGAGCGTCAGCGAGGGCCCCGCGCGCATGGCGCGCAGATTATTTAAGGGGCGCTCCGCGCCCGGCCGGCGCGACCATTAGAAAAGCACCTCCTGCGAGTCATTCTCACAGTTTAGAATTGTTCTAATCCTGTTGACAGTCCCCTCGGCGAGGGACAGTCTTTGCGCCGCAAGTTTTATGGAGAGGCGCATGCCCGCACTGAAAGACACCAAGACCTGGGAAAATCTCAAAGAGGCCTTCGCGGGCGAAAGCCAGGCGAACCGCCGCTATCTCTATTTCGCGCAGAAGGCCGACGTCGAAGGTCATAACGATGTCGCCGCCGTGTTCCGCTCGACCGCGGAAGGCGAAACCGGCCACGCCCATGGTCACCTGGAATATCTGGAAGAAGTCGGCGATCCGGCCACCGGCGAGCCGATCGGCGCCACCGACGCCAACCTGAAGGCGTCGATCGCCGGCGAGACCCACGAATATACCGACATGTATCCGGGCATGGCCAAGACGGCGCGCACCGAAGGCTTTGACGAAATCGCCGACTGGTTCGAGACCCTGGCGAAAGCCGAGAAGAGCCATGCCGGCCGTTTCCAGAAGGCCCTCGATACGCTGGGCAAATAATTTGACGAATTAGGACGATCCAGCCGCGCGAACGAAAACTTCGCGCGGCTGTTTTTCTTTCAGGCATTCCGAACAGCGGATATTTCATGACCGGCGAAGGCAGCCTTGAGGCCCCCACCCGCGAAACCATCAAGTGGCAGGATCCGGATTTCGCCGATCCGGTGAAGCTGGACGCGGAGATGCGCCGCGTCTTCGACATCTGTCATGGCTGCCGCCGCTGCTTCAATCTCTGCGATTCCTTTCCGCGCCTGTTCGACCTGATCGACAACAGTCCGCAGGAAGAGGTCGAACATCTGGCGTCCGAAGATTTCAAGCCGGTGGTCGAAGCCTGCACGCTTTGCGACATGTGCTTCATGACCAAATGCCCTTACGTGCCGCCGCATCCCTTCATGCTGGATTTCCCGCATTTGATGCTGCGCCACCGCTTCGCCAATGCCGGCAAGAACAAGGGCGAGTTCATCCAGAAGCAGCTCGCCGAGATGGACCGCAACGGCACGCTGGCCCGCCCACTGGCGCCGCTGGTCAACTGGGCCAGCAATGTCGACAACAAGCTGACCCGTCCGGTGATGGAGAAAGTCACCGGCATCGACGCCAAGGCGCCGCTGCCCAAATTCCACAGCCGCACTTTTGTATCCGCCGACAAGCATCAGGAAGGCACGATCAACAGCGCCGCGCCCGCCTTCGGCAAGCGCAAGGCCGCGCTCTATGCCACCTGCTTCGTCAACTACAACAAGCCCGAGACCGGCATGGATGCGCGCGCCGTTCTCAATCACATCGGGGTGGAGACAAAAGTCGCCTATCCCGGCTGTTGCGGCATGCCCTTCCTGGAACAGGCGGAGCTGGCGCGGGTCGCCAGCAACGCCGCCAAGGTCTCAAAGGAACTGGTGAAGCTGATCGACGATGGCTACGACATCGTGGCCTTCACCGCGTCCTGTGGGTTGATGCTGAAATTCGAATGGGCGCTGATCGTGCCGGGCGACGAGAATGTGAAAAAGGTCGCCGCGCACACGTTCGACATCGACGAGTATGTGGTCGACGTCGCGAAGAAAGACGGGCTGCCGGGCGGCATGACCCCGCTGCCCGAAGGTGTCACCGTGCATCTGGCCTGTCACGCCCGCGCCCAGAATATGGGCCCCAAGGCCGCCGAGATGCTGAAAATGATCCCCGAAACGCCGGTGGATGTGATCGAGCGCTGCTCGGGCCATGGCGGCACCTTCGGCGTGGTCAAGCCGACCCATGATGTCGGGGTGAAGGTCGGCCGCCCGGTGTTCCGCGCGGCCAATACCCAGGCGCGCGGTCATATCGTGTCGGACTGTCCGCTGGCGGCGCAGCACATCGTGGCGCACACCGAGACACCGGCGCGCGAACCCGAGCATCCCATCCAGATCATGGCCCGCGCCTTTGGCCTGAAAAAAGAATAGCGACATGCCCGAGAGCCAACGCCAGATCACCCCTGCCGACATTCTTTCGCCGGCCGAATATGACCAGCAGCGCAAGGCGCTGAAATCCAACCTGATCCCGATGAAGAAGCTGCGGCGGATCGAGGTCGGCCCCTTCGCCACTTTCTATTTCGAGAATTACGCCACCATGTGGCTGCAGGTGCAGGAAATGCTGCGCATCGAAAAAGGCGGCGCGGAACAGATTCCGGGCGAGCTTGCGGCGTATAACCCGCTGATCCCGCAGGGCGACGAACTGATTGCCACCCTGATGCTGGAGATCGAGGACGAAAAGCGCCGCAGCGCCACCTTGCTGACCCTGGGCGGCATCGAGGAAAGCGTCTTCCTGGAAATCGGCGCCGACACCATCAAGGCCACGCCCACCGAATATGACGACCGCACCACGCCCGACGGCAAGACCTCGTCGGTGCACTGGCTGCGCTTCAAGCTGACCCCAGATCAGATCACGCGATTCAAGAGCGGCAGCGAGCGGGTGGTGCTGGGTGTTGGCCACAAGAATTACGGCCATATGGCCGTGCTCGGCGCGGAGACGCGCGCGGCGCTGGGCAAAGACTTCGCCTAGAACTTGATGCGGCCTTCAACGATGTCGGCATGACGCTCCGCCGTCAGGCGTTCATACTTGCCGCTGACGGGATCGAGAAGATACAGCGGGTCGGAAATCGCCGCAGGATCGAAGCCTTCGCGCACCAGATCGACCTTGCGCTGCTTGAACGTGCCGGTGACGATGATCTGCGGCGCCAGCCGCAGGAAGATGGGGCGGGCATAGTGCGCCAACCGCGCCTTCAGCCGTAAGGGCAGATCGTCCAGGCTGAAATCGCCATTCACCACCAGCGAGGCCATGCCGGCGCGTCCGTCCACGCCCGGCACCGTCACGCCATAGACATTGGATTCCAGGATACCCGGTACGTCCGACAGCGCCGCGCCCACCTCGCCGGTCGAGACATTCTCCCCCTTCCAGCGGAACGTGTCGCCGACACGGTCGACGAAATAGAAATAGCCATGCGCGTCGCGCCGCATCAGGTCGCCGGTGCGAAACCAGGCATCGCCCCGCTTGAAAACGTCGCGCAGGATTTTCTTTTCGCTGTCGGCCTTGTTGTTGTAGCCCTCAAAGCCGCGTCCCGGCCGGGTGGAAATACCGCCCACCGTCTCGCCGATTTCATCGGGTTCGCATTCGATGCAGAGGCCGTCACCCCCCCGCACCGGCATTTCGCTTTCCACGTCGAAGCGGATCACCCGGCTGGGCAGCAGCCATTCCAGATAATCCGGCACCCGGCCCACCGCGCCGACCGTGCCATCGTAATTAAGCATCGAGACATTGCCCTCGGTGGAGCCGTAAAACTCCACGATGCGCGGGATGGCGAAGCGGTCCTGGAACTGCTTCCAGATTTCCGGGCGCAAGCCGTTGCCGGTGATGGCGCGAATCCTGTGGCCCCGGTCCAGCGGCGATGGCGGCGCGTTGAGCAGATAGCGCGCCAGCTCGCCGATATATTCGAACATGGTGGCGCCGTATTTGTGGATGTCGGGCCAGAACTCATGCGCCGAGAACTTTCGCTTCAGGATCAGGGCCGCGCCCGAGAAAAAGGCGATACCCACGGCGCAGACGCCGCCGGTGGAATGATAAAGCGGCAAGGGATTGTAGAGGCGGTCGGTTTCGCGCGGGCGCAGCGCCCCGACAAAGCCGCTCATCATGAACATCATGCGCATATGGCTGAAATTGGCCGCCTTGGGCATGCCGGTGGTGCCCGAGGTGTAGATGTAGAAGGCGCGGTCCTTCAGCGCGACACCGGCGCGATGCTGCTTTCCCGGCGAGACATCGGAAGCCTTTTCCAGGGCCGCGCTCAAATTTCCATTATCGCCCTCGACCCATTCGACAGGACGATTCTCGAACGGCGCGTCACGAAATTGTGCGGCCAGCTCCGCGCCCACAATGGCGTGTTTCGCGCCGGAGATACCGATGGAGTGTGACAGCGCCGCGCCCATGAGATTGGTGTTGATCAGCGCCACCTGCGCCCCGATCTTGAACAGGCCCAGCCAGGCGCAGATATAGTCGGGGCGGTTTTCCATCAGCAGCGCGACGCAATCGCCTCGCCCGATTCCCGCCGACAGCGCCCAATGGGCATAGCGGTTGGCCCGCGCGTCCATCTGGCCATAGCTCATCACCTGGTCGAGACAATAGATCGCGGCGTTGCCCGGACGGTTGCGGGCCTGGCCTTCGACAATGTCCACGATGCTGCGGGTGGCATGAGGCTTGACCAGGCGCAGCAGCCACAGCGTGCGCACGATCGTCGAGATATAGGTGTATTCGCGCTTGAGCGCGTCCGCCCATTTTTTTATCACAGGCTCATGCCCGCTTCTCTCCCGACTCACAGCTTGAGCCCGGCACCCGTTCTAATCAAGATATGGGCATGGATGAGGCACTCGACCTGCGCGGCCTGAAATGTCCGCTTCCGGCGCTTTTGGCGAAGAAGAAGCTGACGCAATTGCCGGCTGATGCCGTGCTGGCGGTATGGGCCGACGATCCCATGGCGGTGGTGGACATCCCGCACATGTGCCACGGCGAAGGCCACGCCGTGGAAAGCGTGGCCTCGCGCGATGGCTATAGCGAATTCGTGCTGCGGGTTAAGGCCGGGGGTTAGGCGGCGCCGCGTCCGGTCCCAGCCGCGCGATCACATCAGCCGCGGCGAGCGAGCGCGGCTCCTTGGCCGCCTGGTCGGCGGTCATCAGCACGATCTCGGCATAGGCCTCGTAATTGGTGCGCACCACCACATCGACCATCGGGTCATAGGGCCAGCCCCAGCCGCCCCAGTAACCGAAGCGCGGACGGCCCCAGAAGGGGTCGTAAGGGGCCGGGCCGTAAGGCACGGTCTGCACCGAGGTGTTGGCGCGGGTATTGCGGGTGTCAAACATGAAGTGGGTCGAGCCGGCGGCCCGGGTCACTTCGGCGGCCCGCAGCAGCAGATAGGTCTCCACCGTTTCGCGCGGCGTGGCGGTATTGCCGGTGAAGGTGATGCGATAGCGGTTCTGCGCCAGCGCCCGGTCGGTATAGCCGGTGGCCTGGCCTTCCAGCCGCGGGGCGTAGGGGGTGGGGGTCATGCAGCCCGCCAGGCCCAGCGCCAGCGCTAGAGCCAGCCCTTTCGCCAGGGGACCGGAAAAGGCACTTTGAATGGTCATTGCAAGCTCCTGTCCGCGCCCCTCGCGGTTCGTCCGGTTAATATAGTAACGGCCCGGGCCAAATCCCAGTTCCGGCAGCGGGTTTGGCAGCCGGTTCCCATCGCAGGACCTTGAATTTGCGGGATTTCCCCCCTGTCCTGGGGTCATTTTGCACTGCACCCTCTTGCTAAAGACCTCCGGTCAGTGGAAGTTCGCCCCTGTCCGGCACACAAGGGTCGGTCAGGCTCCAACAGGGGCCGCAGTCCGGCGCGCGAGCCGGTCCAATAACGGGTTTCTGGGGGCCTGAACGATCGCCATGTACGGTCTTTCGATATTCCTGCAATCGGCCCTTTGTCTGATTCTGATTTTGGTCTGCAGCCTGTCCGTGCAGCTGGCCGGACTGGCATGGGTACGCGTCTTCCGCAAAAGTCCCAAGCTGCGCGTCGCCGAACTCCAGGACGACGAGCTGCCGCACGTGCTGGTGCAACTTCCGGTCTGCAATGAAGGTCATCTTGCGGTGCGTGTTGCCGCCGCCGCCGCGCGCATGGACTGGCCAAAAGACCGGCTGACCATCCAGCTCCTGGACGATGGCGACGGCGAAGGTCATGACGCGCTGTCCGCCGCGGTCCGCGCCGTGATCCCGGGTGACATCAATTTTCACATCCTGCGCCGCGGCGACCGCAAGGGCTTCAAGGCCGGCAACCTCGCCTTCGGCCTTGCCCATTCCGACGCGCCCTTCGTGGCCGTGCTGGATGCCGACTTCGTGCCGCCGGCCGATTTCCTGCGCCGCACCGTTCCGGTGCTGATCGCCGACAGCGGCCTGGCCTTCGTGCAATCGCGCTGGGGCCATGCCAACCGCGCCGCCAACTGGCTGACGCGGGTGCAAGGCCTGCTGCTGGATTCCCATTTCGCGGTCGAACAGGAGGCGCGCTTCCGCGCCAGCCTGCCGCTGTCCTTCAACGGCAGCGCCGGCGTCTGGAACCGCGTCGCCATCGAACAGGGTGGCGGCTGGACCGGCGACACGCTGACCGAGGATCTCGATCTGTCCATGCGCTGCATGATGCAGGGCTGGCGCGGCGCCATGGTGTCGGACCTGGTGGTGCCCGGTGAACTGCCGCAGACCGCCGCCGCCTGGCGCGCGCAACAGGCACGCTGGACCAAGGGCCATGCCCAGGTCGCGCGCAAGCTGCTCCCCAAGCTTTGGGCCAGCGCGCTTCCGGTGTGGAAGAAGGCGGCCATGACCATGCAGATGTGCCAGTTCGGCTTCTACACGCTCGCCTTCGCCAGCGCCGTGATCTCGCTGACCCTTATGTATATGGGCGTTGTCTATTATCCCGGCGTGGCCTGGCTGGGCCTGATGGTCACCGCGCTCGGGATTTGTTCCTCGATCGGCTATCTCTATCTGGGCCAGCGCATGCTGGGCCGTCACCGCGAAAGCCACCTGGTGGCGTCGCTGCTGCTGGCGGTGGTGTTCCCCTCCGGCCTGATCCTGGCCAATACCCGCGCCACCTTCGAAGCCTTCTTCTCCAGCCGCATGGATTTCAACCGCACCACCCGGGTCGGCGAAATCCAGAAGGGCGGCTGGCGCGGGGCGCCAGAGCTGATCGTCGGCCTGCTCTTGCCGGCCTTTGCCTTTGCCGAATCCAACTGGAACGCGCTGTTCTTCTTCTTCGCGGTGTCCGGCCTGGTCTCGATCGGCGCCATGGGCGCGGCGGGCTCGCCCAAGCAGGTGCGCCAGCAGATCACCCCCGGCGAGTAGCCTGTTTTTCGGCGCTTAACAGGTTCTTAAAGAATTCCGCCGTCTTCTAATCATTAAAATCCGGTCCTGCGGCCTAACCCCTTCTTTGGGGGTGGGACTTAGCGTTGGACCGGGCTGAGGACGAAGCGGGACATGCGGACAATCGCAAAACTGGCGGCCGTGGCGCTTTTGGCGCTGAGCCTGGAAGGCTGCGCCACCGCGCCCATGGAATATAGCGAGATGCCGCGCAAGACCGGGCGCAGCGTCGTGCAGAATGAAGGCCAGAAGCCGCTGCAATGCGTGCCGTATGCGCGCCTGCATTCCAAGGTCAAGATTTTCGGCGATGCCTGGACCTGGTGGGACAAGGCGGAAGGCAAATATCCGCGCGGCTCCGCGCCGGAAAAGGGCACCGTCCTGGTGCTGTATGATTATGCCGGCCCGGAGCATGGCCATGTCGCGGTGGTGCGCAACCTGGTGTCGGCGCGCGAGATTCGCATCGATCACGCCAACTGGCTCAATGACGGTTCGATCTATGTGAACAATCCGGTGATGGATGTCAGCGCCGACAATGACTGGTCGCAGGTCCGGGTCTTCAACATCAAGACCGGCGGCTGGGGCTCCAAGGTCTATCCGGTGCGCGGCTTCATCGGCTCGAAAAGCGACGTCGATGACGAGCCCCAGACCGGCGACCGCCCCGACCTGGTGGCCAGCCTGGTGGGCGGGGCGCCGGGAATCCGCGCCCTGGTCGGCGAAATAAACTAATTCGATCAAATAATTGCGCGAATCTGCGCTATTGTGCCTCGCCCCTCTTTGAGGGGACGGGGGGCAGGCATATGGTCCCGCCGCACCGGACCACAGAAAAGTGGCAAACCAGGATGCAGGGGCCGCGTTTTCCTTTCATGCAAAGCCGCATCACCCCGTGACAGCCCCTTCCGACATCGGCCTGTCGCCCGAGCCCATCGCCACGCCCTTGCCGGCCGTCGGTGGCGTACCTGAGCAGCCCAAGCCCAAGCGTGCCGGGCAATTGACCCTGACGCTGGGCGCGCTCGGAGTGGTGTTCGGCGATATCGGCACCAGCCCGCTTTACGCCCTGAAGGCCACCGTGCTGGCGACACAGGGCGGCGTTCCCAACCACATGGCGGTGATGGGCTCGCTGTCCCTGATCTTCTGGGCGCTGATCCTGGTGGTGACGGTCAAGTATGTCCTGATCATCATGCGCGCCGACAATGACGGCGAAGGCGGCACCCTGGCGCTGGCGGCGCTGGCGCACCGCTCGCCCGGCCTGTCGCGGCGCGTGAAAAACATGATCGGCATCAGCGCCATATTCGGGCTGGCGCTGTTCTATGGCGACGGCGTGCTGACACCCGCCATTACCGTGATGTCGGCGATTGAGGGCCTGAAGGTGGAAAACCACGCCTTCGAGCCGCTGGTGGTGCCGCTGTCGCTGATAATCCTGGTCGGACTCTTCCTGGTGCAGAGCCGGGGCTCCAACAAGCTTGGCCGGCTGTTCGGACCCGTCATGGTTATTTGGTTTTTGTCGCTGGCAGGTTTCGGCTTCGCCTCGATATTGCACAACCCCATCATCCTGACCGCGATCAATCCGCTTTATGCGCTGGACATGTTCCTGCATGCACCCTGGGTGTCGTTCGTGGCGCTGGGCGCGGTGGTGCTGGCGGTGACGGGCTGCGAGGCACTCTATGCCGACATGGGCCATTTCGGCAGGAAGCCGATCCAGTATGGCTGGCTGTTCCTGGCCCTTCCCGCGCTGGTGCTGAACTATTTCGGCCAAGGCGCGGCACTGCTGCGCGACCCAGCCGCGGCGGCATATGCCTTCTTCGCACCGATTCCCCAATGGGCCCATTGGCCGATGGTGGGCCTGGCAACCGTCGTCGCCATCATCGCATCCCAGGCAGTGATCACCGGCGTCTTTTCCATGACCCAGCAGGCGGTGCAGCTGGGCCAGCTGCCGCGCATGGAAGTGCGCCACACCAGCGCCACCGATTACGGCCAGATCTACGTCCCGCGCGTCAATCTGCTGCTGTGCATCGGCGTGGTGCTGCTGGTCCTGATCTTCCGCAATTCGGATTCATTGCTGGCGGCCTATGGCCTGGCGGTGACGGGCGTGATGGTGATCGATACCTTTAACGCCGGCCTGGTGGCCAGCAAGCAATGGCGCTGGCCGGCCCTGTTCGCCTTCTGCCTGTTCGCCGCCATGGGGTTCAGCGATTTCATCCTCTTCATCGCCAACGCCCTGAAGATCCCGCAGGGCGGCTGGCTGCCCTTGCTGCTGGCGGCGATTGTGGTGGTGATGATGGATACGTGGCGGCGCGGCCGCCGCGTGCATCTGGAAAAGGTGCGCAGCGAATCCCTGCCCCTGTCGCTGTTCCTGGAGCGTGCCGACAAGAGCACCACGCGCGTCGCGGGCCTGGGCGTGTTCCTGTCATCCCGCACCGACATCGTGCCCGGCGCGCTGTTGCACAATCTCAAGCACAACAAGGTGCTGCACGAGCGGGTGGTGATCTGCAACGTGGTGGTCGAGGACACGCCGTTTGTGGCGCCTTCCCAGCGCATCGAGGTCGAAAAGCTGGGCAAGGGCTTTTACACCGTCAAGATTCATCATGGCTTCTACGAGACGCCCGACGTGCCCCAGGCGCTGGAGGATGCCCGCCGCTTCGGCCTGGCGCTAGATGTCGATACCGCGACCTTCTTCATTGGCCGCGAGACGCTGGTAACGGCGGAGCGTTCAGAACTGGGCATATGGCGCAACTGGCTGTACCGCCATATCGCAGGCGCGGCACTGTCGCCCGCGCGCTTCTATCAGTTGCCGACCAATCGCGTGGTCGAGCTCGGCACCCAGGTTTCAATCTAGCGCGTAGACCAGGGCCTTGAGATAGGCCGATTCCGGCAGCAGCGGATGCACCGGATGGTCGATGCCTGCGCCAGCCTGGCGGATCAGGGCGGCGCGGCGACCGCTGCGCAGCAAGCCTTGCGCGCATTCCGCCGCGAAACGTTCCGGCGGGATATTGTGCGAACATGAAGCGATCAGCAAAAAGCCGCCCGGCGCGGTGACCTCGGCCGCCATGCGCGCCAGCTTGCGATAGGCCTTGGCGCCCGGCTCCAGGTCTTTTTTGGATTTCACGAAAGGCGGCGGATCGGCCAGCACGATGTCGAAGGTCTCGCCCGCCGTTTTCAGCCGCGCCAGTTCCTCGAACACGTCGGCCTTGACCGCCTGTATGGAAACGCCGTTGGCACGCGCGCTTTCTTCGGCCAGCGCCAGCGCGGGCGCCGACGAGTCCAGGCACACCACTTCACGGGCGCCCGCCTTGGCGGCGGCGATGCCGAAACCGCCGGTATAGGAATAGGCGTCCAGCACGCTCTTGCCCTTGGCGAGGCCGGCAATGAAAGCGCGGTTGTCGCGCTGGTCGTAATACCAGCCGGTCTTCTGGCCTTCCTGAAGATCGGCGATGTAGCGCACGCCGTTTTCCTCCACCGCGACACGGTGGCCCTCGCCCTTGGCCATCTTCACATAGGATTCGAGGCCTTCCAGCGCGCGGTTCGGCGCGTCGCCGCGCAGGATCACGGTCTTGGGCTTCAGCACCTTGTCCAGCGCCATCAGGATCGCGGCCTGTTGCTTTTCCATCCCGGCGGTGCCGATCTGCACCGTCAGCGTGTCGCCGAACCGGTCGATCACCAGGCCCGGCACGCCATCGCCTTCGGCATGGAACAGGCGATAGAAGGGCTTGTCATAGACCGCATCGCGCAGCGCCAGGGCGCGCGTCACGCGGGCGGCGAAAAATTCGGCATCGATGACGATATCGCATTCCTCGGCCAGCAACCGCACCGCGATCAGGCTCTTGGGATTGAAATAGCCGGTGCCGAAGGCGCGCCCGTCATCGCCCCGCACATTGACCACCGCCCCGGGCGCAATGGCCTTGGCCGCTTCGTCCATGCGGATTTCGTTGGAGAAAATCCAGGGTGATCCGCCGCGGGCGCGCTTGCCCTTGGGCAATATGATGGTTTTGCGTGACATGGTGAGACCTGTACAGCCCTCTTGCGCACCCGTCCATGGCATCCTTAGATGCCGGTCAAACCGCAGGAGGAACAAGACCATGGCCGTGGACGGAAAGTGGGAAATCACCATCAATTCGCCGATGGGCGCGCAAAAGGCCACTTTGGACCTCGCCACCAGCGGCGAAACGCTGACCGGCACGCAGGCCGCGGCCCAGGGTTCCGGCCCGCTGGAAAATGGCAAGGTGAACGGCGACAATGTGAGCTGGTCGGCCAAGATCAGCTCGCCCATGCCCATGACCCTGGATTTCACCGGCACGGTGGATGGCGACAAACTGTCCGGCAGCGTCAAGGCCGGCTCGTTCGGGTCATTTCCCTTCACGGGCAACCGCAGCGCCTGATATAAGCCAAGACGTTCCTAAAGGGCAGCCGCTGCGACGGAACAGGTCGGCTGCCCTTTTGCTTTGGAGCCGCACCGATGTCCATTCACAAGGAAGGTTATCCTTTTATCGCCCTTTTCGCGGCGGTGAATCTGCTGGCCTTTCTGTTCGCCGCCTGGCTGGGCTGGCTGCTGCTGCCCGTCACCATCTGGTGCATCGCCTTCTTCCGCGATCCCGACCGCAAGATTCCCGACGGTCCGGGCCTGATCATCTGTCCCGCCGACGGCAAGCTGCTGCCGATCGTCGAAGCGGTGCCGCCCGCCGAACTGGAGATGGGCGACGCGCCGCGCCGGCGCCTTTCCATCTTCATGAACGTCTTCAACGTGCATGTGAACCGCAACCCGGTGTCGGGCACGGTGATCGCCAAATCCTACCGGCCGGGAAAGTTCTTCAACGCCTCGTTCGACAAGGCCAGCATCCATAACGAGCGCATGTCGATCCGGCTTCGTCCGGATGGCGATGACGGGGCTCGCGATCTCGCCGTGGTGCAGATTGCCGGGCTGGTGGCGCGGCGCATCGTCTGCGATCTCACCCAGGGCCAGAGCGTGCAGCGCGGTGCGCGCTTCGGCATTATCCGCTTCGGCAGCCGGGTGGATATCTTCCTGCCGCCCGGCACCGAAATCCTGGTGACGCCCGGCATCACCACCGTCGCGGGCGAGACCGTGCTGGCGCGGTTCACATGAACCCGGACAAGCCTGACCGCATCTCCCGCCGCAAGCGCGCCCGCCAGATCGTGGCGGCGCGGCTGGAACGGCTGGAAGACATTTCCATCGGCAAGCTGGTGCCCAGCTCGATCACCTTGCTGGCCTTGGCCAGCGGCATCACCGCCATCCGCTTCGCCATCGACGGCAAATGGGAAATCGCCGTCACTTTCATCATCTGCGCCGGCATCCTGGACATGCTGGACGGACGCGCCGCGCGGCTGCTCGGCGCCGACAGCCGCTTCGGGGCGCAGCTCGACAGCCTGGCCGACTTGGTCAGCTTCGGCGTGGCGCCCGGCATCATCATGTACCGCTGGAGCCTGGAACAGATGGGCCATGCGGGCTGGATCGCGGCCCTGATCTTCTGCGCCTGCGGCGCCATCCGGCTGGCGCGCTTCAATGTCGAAAGCGTGCGCGACGAAGGCGCCACCAAGGGCAACCCCTATTTCACCGGCCTGCCGACACCGGCCGCGGCCTGCATGGTGCTGCTGCCGCTGCTGGTCTCGTTCCAGTGGAACGATCCGTTGGTGCGCGAGCCCTGGGTATCGGGCGTGATGCTCGCCTTGACCTCGATCCTGATGGTCAGCCGGCTGCCCACCCCCTCGATCAAGTACATGAAGCTGCAGCGCCAGCATCAGATCTTGGCAGGCGTGGTCTTCGCCCTGCTGGCGGGTGCGCTGATCGTCTGGCCCTGGGCGACCATGACCATCGGACTGCTGATCTATGTGGCGTCGATCCCGTTCGCGATCTACGCGCACCATCCGCGTTACGTCGCGAAACGCGCCCTGACGCAATAGCTCTATTTAATGGTCGCGCCGGGCAGGCCCTCGCTTCGCTCGGGTTGCCGGTCGCTCCAACGCCCATACGCGCCACGCGGCGAAAGCCACGCAACGCGTTGGGGCAAACTGGAAATCTTTTCTCCGCAAACTCCGCCCCGCCTCCCCCTTTGCGCGCAGCGCATCAAGGGGGAGGTGGTTTCAGCGTGCCAAGCGAAGCTTGGCGAAAGCTGAAACCGGAGGGGGTTGAGACCTACTTAGCCGGAGGCGCGAACCCACCCATCAGGCGCGGACGGAAGGGCGCGGCCTGGCTGGGATTGTACTGGAAGCTCTGATTGTAGCTGTTGTAGGTCGGGCCGTTTTCCTGGTTGCCGCCCTGGCCGAAGTGGATCTGGCCGAAACCACCGCCGCCACCGCCGCCGCCTTCGGGATCGCCGCCGACGCCGCCGCTCCAGCCGCCGCGGTCGATCTGCAGACCGGCGGTCTCGTCATAACCTTCTTCCATCGGGGGGCCATATCCGGCGCCCTGCTCGTAATAGCCACCGGCGGGGGGGCCATAGGCGGCGGGGCCCATGTCGGGCGCCACGCGCCATTCGCCATGCCATTCGCTTTGGAAGGCGCCGGCCGAGCCATAATCATAGTAACCGCCGCCCCGGCGCATCGCCGGACGGGCAGCCACGCGGCGGACCGCCTTGCGGACGGCGCTGCGCTTGGCGGGCTTGGCTTTCGCCTTGTCCTCGCAGACGCAGGTGACTTTGCTGGTGTGGGCCTGGGCAGGACCGATAGCGGCCAGACTGGTGACGGAAACCAACGCGCTGGTCAGCAAAAAGCCGGCCGTAACAAAACTTACCCTCATCGCACTCTCCTTCAGACTTTGAAGCGTGTCGCGGGGCATGCGATCGCGTGTATCGATATGGGACGTTCTAAACTGGGACAGTCGCCGATGCGAGCGGCGAGTGAAGTGTTGGTTAATTTTCAAAAATCGGTTTCGGAAAGTTCCGTCGCGCAAAGCGGGTTTTAACATCTGAGCCGCAGAATTGCCGTGTTCACCGGGATTTTCATGACCGCCGACAACCCCATCTGGGCGCCCGACGCTGATGCGCAGGCGCATCGCGAAAGCCGCATCAACCTGGCGCTGCTGCGCGGGGCGCTGGAAAATCTGCGCAGTCACCGCAAGACCATGCCGCTGTTTGCACTGGCGGTGGCGGTGATGTTCTCGCAATGGGTTTCGCCGCTATGGCTGGGCGTGTGGTACGCCCATGTGATGCTGGGCATGGGTGCACAGCTCTTCATGATCAAGCATTTTCCGCAAGGCGATCTCGCGCCGGACGAGGCGCGCAGATGGACCTGGATCGCGTCCGCCACCAACCTGTTCTTTGTCGCCAACTGGACGTCGCTGGGCTGGTACCTGTGGGTGCCGGGCAATGAATTCAATCACATGCTGATCGCCATCGTGCTGGTCGCGACGGTGACGGTGCAGGCGACGCTGGCCGGAGCCAGCCGCAAGCTGGCGGTGCCGGCCTTCTGCCTTTACGCGGTGGTGATGGCGCTGGTGCCGCTCCAGGAACACAGCGCCCAGTCGCTCTATCTGGCCATCGTGACGCCGTTTTACGTCTGGTACATCGCCACCATCGCCAGGCAGAATCATAGCCGCGCTCGCGCCGCCATCGTGCTGGTGGAGGAACGCAACGCGCTGCTGGCCGAACTGGTGATGGCCAAGATCGAGTCCGACCGCGGCCGGGAACGCGCCGAGGCCGCCAGCCTGGCCAAGTCGCAATTCCTCGCCAATATGAGCCACGAACTGCGCACGCCGCTGAACGCGATCCTGGGCTTTTCCGAAGTCATCTCCACCCGGATGTTCCACGACACGCCGGAGCGCAATTACGAATATGCCGGGCTGATCAATTCCTCGGGCCATCACCTGCTGGCGCTGATCAACGACATTCTGGACCTGGCCAAGATCGAGGCCGGCCGCTGGAAGCTGGACGAAGGCGCGGTCGATCTGCACCGCGTGGCCGACGACGCGCTGCAACTGGTGCAGTGGCGCGCCAAGGACGCCAATGCCAGGCTGGAGAACGCCATCGATCCCGAAACCGAGATGGTCTATGGCGACGAGCGGGCAATCAAGCAGATCCTGCTCAACCTGCTGTCCAATGCCGTGAAGTTCACGCCCGAGCAGGGCTGCGTCACAGCCTTCGCCTGCCTTGGCCCCGATGGCGGCATGGTATTCGGGGTGGCCGATACCGGCGTCGGCATCGCGCCGGAGGACCAGAGCAGGGTGTTCGACAGCTTCGGCCAGGGCAAGCATGACATCGCCCTTCCTGAGAAAGGCACTGGCCTGGGCCTGTCCATCGTCAAGGGCCTGGCCGAGGCCCATGGCGGTCATGTGACGCTGGAAAGCGAAGTCGGCAAGGGCACCCGCGTCAGCGTGCATCTGCCGCAAACCCGCGTGCGCCCGCGCGTCCGTATGGACAGCGGCGAACTCGCCCACTTTGTAGCTTGACCCCTCCGGTTTCAGCTTTCGCGAAGCTTCGCTTCGCACGCTGAAACCACCTCCCCTTCCTGTGCGCTGACGCGCACGAAGGGGAGGCGGACCTGCGTTAGCTTCAGCTAGCCTTCTTCAGAGCCTTTTGCCCGCCATGCGTCAGGGCATGGACGAAGGCCAGTTTCTCGATCACCTGCGGGGTCAGCACGAAGGGATAGAGATCGAGCAGCCCCATGCTGCGGTTCAGGCTGTTGGTGGCGAATTCAATCGGCAGCCAGGCATCGATCAACTGATCCATGCGCGTGGCTTTGTAGGGATCGAAATCGATCTTGGCGCCCAGCGCGCCCTGCGCCCGGCGCGGCTTCACTTTCAGGCCGAAGGCGCCCGCCGTTTCCAGCGTGTCCACGATATGGAGATAGTGCGCCCAGGTTTCGGCGAAATCCTCCCAGGGATGGGTGGTGGCATAGATGCTGACATGGCCGTCCTGCCAGCCCGCCGGCGCGCCTTCGGTATAATGTCTCTGCAGCGCCTGGTCATAGTCGAGCCGATCATCGCCGAACAAGGCGCGGAAGGCGTCCAGCCAGCCCGGCTGCGTCGCCACCAGCCGGTCCCAGAAGTAATGACCGCTTTCATGACGCATGTGGCCCAGCAGGGTGCGATAGGGCTCGCCCATTTCGCCGCGCACTTTCTCGCGCGTGACGTCATCGGCTTCCTTCAGCGCCAGGGTGATCAGTCCATTGTCATGGCCGGTCATCACGCCCTGGGCATGGGTTTCGGGCATGTCGGCGAGAAATTCGAAGGCCAGGCCGTGCTGGGGATTGTCGTTGCGGTTTTCCAGCGGCAGCCCCAGGCGCAACAGAGAATAGAACAGCCGGTGCTTGGCGATCTCGATCTTGCCCCACAGCACGTCGTTGCCGGGCACGGTCAGGTCCGGAATGGTCTTGTTGTGGCGGCAGGCGGCGCAGAAATCCTCTGCCCCATGCGCAGGCACCATCCAGTTGCAGGTATAGGCCTCGTAATTTCTGCAAAATTTATAGGCAACGCCTTGGGCGGCCAGTGCCGTCCAGCCACCATCCTCCTTGGCCTCCAGGGCGGAAATCTCTGTCAGATCAGGGATATAGCCCAAGGCCCGGCCGCAGCTTTCGCAGCGGATATTCTCGAAATACAGGAGCTGGCCACAGCCCTGGCAGCTGAACAGTTTCATGTCGGTGACCCCGCGATTAGCAAGGGAAACGCCGGGTTTTTAACCTAGTTCCCAGTACATGGCTGCTGCGGCGGCGCGGCGTGATGACGCCTCTTCGCAACTGCGTCATAGTTATTTTTCCAGAATGGATTTCCCATGAGCATCCAGGCCGCCCTGCGCCACGTCACCCGCTACCGGTACGACCGCCCGATAAGCCTGGGCGCGCAGACCATCCGCCTCAGGCCCGCGCCGCACACCCGCGCCAAGGTCCTGGCTTACAGCCTGACGGTCGAACCCGAAGGCCACTTCCTCAACTGGCAGCAGGACCCGCAGTCCAACTGGCTGGCGCGAATCGTATTTCCGGAAAAAGTCGATCACTTCACCGTCAGCGTCGACCTGACGGTCGAGATGAATGTGATCAATCCCTTCGACTTCTTCCTGGAGCCGGAGGCCGAGGAATTTCCCTTCACCTATGCGCCGGAGCTGAAGGCCGAGCTGGAGCCTTACCTGCGCACCAGCGATATCGGCAAAAGCTTCGACGCCTATCTCGCCAAGGTCAGCCGCGAGAAAAAGCACACCACCAATTTCATCTTCGACCTCAATGCGCAGATCTCGCGCGACATTTCTTATCTGATCCGCATGGAGCCCGGCATCCAGACGCCGGAAGAGACCTTGTGCAAGGCTTCCGGCTCCTGCCGCGACAGCGCCTGGCTGCTGGTGCAGATGCTGCGCCATCTGGGCCTGGCGGCGCGCTTCGCCAGCGGTTACCTGATCCAGCTCAAGCCCGATGTGAAATCGCTGGACGGCCCGTCAGGCACCGACGTGGATTTCACCGACCTGCATGCCTGGTGCGAAGTCTATCTGCCGGGCGCCGGCTGGGTTGGTCTTGATCCCACCTCCGGCCTGTTCGCCGGCGAAGGTCATATCCCGCTGGCCTGCGCCGCCAACCCGACACAGGCCGCACCGATCTCGGGCGCGGTGGAAAAAGCCGAAGTGCTGTTCGACTTCGACATGAGCGTGACGCGGGTGAAAGAACCGCCACGCGTCACCAAGCCCTATAGCGAAGAACAATGGGCCGAGATCGAAGAGCTGGGCGACGTCGTTGACAAGGTTTTGAACAGCCATGACGTGCGCCTGACCATGGGCGGCGAACCGACCTTCGTTTCCATCGACGACCGCAGCCATGCCGAATGGCACACCGCCGCCGTCGGCCCCACCAAGCGCAAGCTGGCCGACACGCTGATCCGCCGCCTGCGGGAGCGTTTCGCGCCGGGCGGCATGCTGCATTACGGCCAGGGCAAATGGTATCCGGGGGAATCGCTGCCGCGCTGGGCGTTCGCGCTCTACTGGCGCACCGATGGCGTTCCCTTGTGGAAAAGCGCCGAGCGCATCGCGCCGGAGTATGCGAACTATCAGCCGACGATCGAGGATGCCAAGGCGCTGACCGATGCCATCGCCAAGCGACTGGGGCTGGATGCGTCTTACGCCATCCCCGCTTACGAAGATTTCTGGCATCACCTGGCGCAGGAACGCGCGCTGGCCGCCAATGTCGATCCGCGCGATTCCAAGCTGGAAGATCCCGAACTGCGCGCCCGCCTGGCGCGGGTGTTCGAGCGCGGCCTGTCCCATGCTGTCGGCTATGTCCTGCCGGTGGAAATGGGCGTGAGCCGCTGGATCAGCGAGCACTGGACCACCCGCAGCGGGCACCTGTTCCTGCTGCCGGGCGACAGCGCCATCGGCTTTCGCCTGCCGCTGAATTCGCTGCCCTATGTGCCGCCGCAACAGCGCAGCTTTGTGCCGCCGCCCGATCCCTTCGCGCCGCTGCCGAGCTTTGAAACGCCCGAGCCGCGCGACACCAGCGGCCAAGGCTATACCAACGGACATGGCAACGGGCTCGCCGCGGCCCAAAAGGGTCCGTTCCGTGCCATCAATACCGAAATCACCAACCTGGCGGCCGAGCCGGCGGTGCGCACCGCGCTGACGGTGGAGCCGCGCGAGGGCCGGCTGTGCGTGTTCATGCCGCCCACCCCCAGCGCCGCGGATTATTTCGTGCTGCTGCAGGCGGTGGAAGAATGCGCCGAGGCACTGGACCTGGCGGTCCATATCGAGGGCTATCCGCCGCCTTACGACCCGCACGTCAATGTCATCAAGGTCACGCCCGATCCCGGCGTGATCGAGGTCAATATCCATCCCGCCAAGGACTGGCGCGAGCAGGTCGAGATCACCAAGGCGCTGTACGAGGAAGCCGCGGCCTGCCGCCTGTCCACCGAGAAATTCCTGCTGGATGGCCGCCATACCGGCACCGGCGGCGGCAATCACATCGTGGTGGGCGCCCAGACGCCGCCCGACTCGCCCTTCCTGCGCCGCCCCGACATGCTGAAGAGCATCATCGCCTATTGGCAGAACCATCCGGCGCTGTCCTATCTGTTCTCAGGCCTGTTCATCGGCCCCACCAGCCAGGCGCCGCGCATCGACGAAGCGCGCCACGATTCGCTGTATGAGCTGGAGATCGCATTCAGCGAAGTGCCGTCGCGCGCCGCCGCCAATATCCCGCCATGGGTGGTGGACCGGGTGTTCCGTAACCTTTTGGCGGATTCCACCGGCAATACCCACCGCACCGAAATCTGCATCGACAAGCTGTATTCGCCCGACGGTCCCACGGGGCGTCTGGGGCTGGTGGAATTCCGCGGCTTTGAAATGCCGCCGCATGCGGAGATGAGCTTGGCCCAGTCGCTGCTGCTGCGCGCCCTGATCGCGCGTTTCTGGCGCGAGCCTTATCAGTCCAAGCTGGTGCGCTGGGGCACCGGCCTGCATGACCGTTTCATGCTGCCGCATTTCATCTGGAGCGATCTGGAAGATGTGGTCGGCGACATGAACGCCCATGGCTTCGCCTTCGATGCCGAATGGTACCGCCCGCATTGGGACTTCCGCTTCCCCAAGATCGGAAGCGTGCAGTATGACGGCGTCGGTCTGGAAGTGCGTACCGCCCTGGAACCCTGGAATGTGATGGCCGAAGAAGGCGCGCCCGGCGGCACCGTGCGCTATGTCGATTCCTCGGTCGAACGTCTGGAAGTCAAAGTCTCCGGCCTGACCCAGGCCCGGCACCAGGTTCTGGTCAATGGCCGCGCCGTTCCCCTGCGCGCCACGGCGCAAAGCGAGGCGGTGGCCGGCGTGCGCTTCAAGGCCTGGAAACCCGCCCATGGCCTGCATCCCACCATCGATGCGCATGGCCCGCTGGTGCTGGAAATCTGGGACGGCTGGCGCAAGCGCTCGATGGGCGGCTGCACCTATCATGTCGCCCATCCCGGCGGCCGCAATTTCGAGATTTTCCCGGTCAATGCCTATGAGGCGGAAGGCCGGCGCCTGGCCCGCTTCGAGCCGTTTGGTTTCACCGGCGGCGTGTTCGAGCCCGCCAGGGAGGAAGCCAGCCCGGATTTCCCCTACACTCTCGATTTGAGACGTTAGGGGAGCACTGATTCGCACCGTGTCGGAAGTGGCGGCAGAACCACGCTTTGACGAATTGCGCGATGGCGAAGGCTTGGTGCGGCCGCATTGGCGCGCCTTTGCCCGCACCCTGTCGGGCCTGTCGCGCGAGGAATTCGAGCGCCGCCAGGCATCGGCCCGCGCCACGGTGCAGGATAACGGCGTCACCTATAACGTCTATGACGATCGCGGCGGCCAGGCGCGGCCCTGGCAGCTCGATATCGTGCCCTTCATCCTGTCGGCCGGCGACTGGGCCACCATCGAGGCGGCGGTGCTGCAGCGCGCCAACCTTGCCGACCTGTTGCTGCGCGATATCTATGGCGATCAGCGGCTGATGCGCGAAGGCGTACTGCCGCCGCACCTGGTCACCGGCCATCCCCAGTTCCTGCGCCCGCTCTGCGGCAGCCAACCCGCGCACAATGTGCATGTGCATCTCTATACCGCCGACCTGGCGCGCGGCGCCGACGGTTCATGGAAGGTGATGGCCAGCCGCGTCGATGCGCCCGGCGGGCTGGGCTATGCGCTGGAAAACCGGCTGGTGGTGGCGCAGACCTTCCCGGAGAATTTCGGCGACCTGCGCGTCGCGCGGCTGGCCTCCTTCTTCAATGCCTACAAGGAAAGCGTGCTCGACCTGGGCACCTCGCGCCGCGACCGCGCCGTGCTGCTGACGCCGGGCCCTTACAACGAAGCCTATTTCGAGCATGTCTATCTGGCGCATTACCTGGGCCTGACACTGGTCCAGGGCGACGATTTGTCGGTGCGCGACGGCCAGGTGTTCCTGAAAACCCTGACGGGGCTGGAAAAAGTCGCCTGCATCTTCCGCCGGGTGGATTCGGATTTCTGCGATCCGCTGGAATTTCGCGGCGACAGCGCGCTGGGCGTGCCGGGGCTGGTGGAAGCGGTGCGTTCCGGCGGCGTGGTGCTGGCCAATGCGCTGGGCGGCGGGGTAATCGAATCCCCCGCCATGGACGCCTATCTTCCGGCGGTGTGCCACGCCCTGCTCGGCGAAGAACTGAAGATTCCCGACATCGCCACCATCTGGTGCGGCACCGAATGGGGCCGCAAGGCGGCGCTGGCGCGGCTGGGCAGTTCGATGCTGCGCGACGCCTTCGACGCCCGCCCGCTATTCTCACGCAATTCCAGCGCCCGGCTGGGCGCCGACCTTTCCAAGGAAGAACGCGAACGCGCCATCGCCAACCTCAATCGCCGCGGCGAGAGCATGGTGGTGCAGGAGATCTCGCCGCTGGGCATGGCGCCGGTGTTCGAGAACGGCAAATTTTCGGCCCGGCCGGTTTCGCTTCGCGTCTTCGCCGCCTGGACGCCCACGGGGTGGATGGTGATGCCGGGCGGCCTGACCCGCGTCGCCGCCGACGACACGGTGCGGGCGCTGTCGATGCAGTCCGGCGCCTCGTCCAAGGATGCCTGGGTGCTGTCCTCGGCGCCGGTGGACAATTTCAGCCTGCTGGCCAATGGCGGCAAAACCCTGGAAATCAAGCGTTTGGGCGAATCCGCACCCAGCCGCGCCATGGACAATCTGTTCTGGCTGGGCCGCTATGCCGAGCGCACCGAGAGCTTTGTGCGCATCCTGCGCGCCGTGGCGTCGCGCCTGAATGACGAGCCGGCGGGCGCGCTGGAAGTGGCGCGCAAGCTTCTGATCCCCTTCAGCCATGCCAGCGATTCCCCGATCGAGGAAATCGCCGGTGAAGCCGAGCTGGTCGAGGAAATGCAGCTGTTGATCTACAGCCGCAAGGTCAGCCGCGGTTTGCAGCGCCTGTTGCTGCGGGTCGAACAGACCGCCTGGTCGGTGCGCGACCGGCTGTCGCTGGACACCTGGCGCACCATTCACGCCCTCACCGGCCAGGAAGAATTGCCGCCGCTGGACGCGCCGTTCGAGGCCCCCGCCGCGCGCTTTTATCTGGACGCATTGGTGCGCCGCGCCGCCGCCTTGTCGGGGCTTTCCGCGGAAAACATGACGCGCGGTCCCAACTGGCTGTTCATGGATCTGGGCCGCCGCCTGGAACGCGCCCAGCATCTGGCCTGGCTGGTGCGCCAGACGGTGGGCGAAGCCGAGGCACGGGAAACCGAGCTTCTGCGCATCGTGCTGGAGATCGCCGACAGCGCCATGACCTATCGTTCGCGTTATCTCAACGCCTTCCAGCTTGTTCCCTTTGTCGACCTGCTACTGCTGGACGAGCACAATCCGCGTTCCTGCGCCTTCCAGCTCGCCGCCATCGAAAGCCATTTGCGCGAACTGCCGCGCATCACCCTGGCCCAGCGCAGCGACATGCCCCGCACCATCGCCCATGAGATGCGCAGCGACATCGCCAACGCCCATCCGGCGCGGCTGGCCTTTTGCGAAAGCGGCCACCGTCCGGGCCTGATCGAGCTGACGGATTCGATTCATCTCGACGTGGCGTTGCTGTCGGATGCCATCGCCGATGCCTATTTCCAGCATGCCAGCCGCCGCCGTACCGGCGCAGCGGGGCACAGCTGATGGAATTCAAAGTCCGCCATCGCACCACTTACCGCTATCTGCAGGATGTCTCCCATTCCTGGCACCTGGCGCATCTGCGCCTGCGCACCACGCCCGCGCAGACCGTGCATGACAGCACCCTCAGCTTCAGCCTGGAACCGGCCAGCCGGGTGGCGCGCAACGATTATTTCGACAACCCTTGCGAATGGTTTTCCCTCGACCAGCCGCACACCCATCTGGAAGTGATCGCGGAAAGCCATGTCACGGTCGAGCCGCGCCCGGAGCGCACCTCGCGCGACAGCCTGACCTGGGAGGAAGTCCGGCGCCTTCTGGAGAATCCCATCGACGAGGAATCCCGCGATGCGGTGCAGTTCATGTTCGATTCCCCGCTGACGAAGTTTGAAAGCAACATCGCGGGCTATGCGGGGGTGAGCTTCCCGCCGGGCCGGCCGCTGCTGGCGGGGGCGATGGAGTTGATGAACCGCATCCACAAGGATTTCCGCTACGACACCACCGTCACCGACGCCACCACGCCGGTGGACCGGGTGTTCGAGATCCGCGCCGGCGTCTGCCAGGACCTGGCCCATGTCGGCATCGCGGCGATGCGCAGCCTTGGCCTGCCCGCCCGCTACGTCTCGGGCTATCTGCTGACCCAGCCCCCGCCCGGGATGGCGCGCATGCTGGGCGCGGATGCCAGCCATGCCTGGTTCAGCGTCTGGGCACCGCCTTTCGGCTGGGTCGATCTGGATCCCACCAACAATGTGCTGGTCAGCGAAACCCATGTCACAGCCTCCTGGGGCCGCGACTATGGCGATGTCGCGCCGGTGGGCGGCATCATCCTGGGCGGCCATGACCATGTCGTGGATGTGGGCGTTGACGTGATCCCGGTCGATTCTGTTGCCCCCTCGATTGCCCCTTAGGGCCGGGCGGGATAAAGCAAGCCGCCAAATCCCGGGCCTTCCATGACGCCTTCCCTGATCCTCGCCATAGCGCTGGCCGCGTCCGCCGCGACCATGATCGGCGGCGTCATGGCGCTCCGGCTGGCGGACAAGCTGCCGCTGGTGATGGCTTTTTCCGCCGGCGCGGTGATCGGCGTGGCGTTTTTCGATCTGGCGCCCGAGGCGCTGGAGGCCGGCGCCGGCATCTACAGCGCCGGCCAGCTGCTTTCGGTCGCGGCACTGGGGTTCTTTTTATACACGCTGCTCGACCGCACCGTGGCGCGGCACGATTGCCAGGGCCAGGTGAATCCGGCGCGCGGCATGGTGGGCGCGGCGAGTTTCTCCGCCCACAGCGCGATGGACGGCTTTGCCATGGGCATCGCCTTCCAGTATTCCCACGAGGTGGGTTTGATCGTGGCGGCCGCCGTGCTGGCCCACGATTTCGCCGACGGCCTCAACACCGTCAACGTCGTGATCAAGAATGGCGGCTCACGGCGCTTCGCGCTGCGCTGGCTGGCGGTGGATGCGGCAGCACCGATACTGGGCGCGGTCGCCAGCCTGTTCGTGCGGCCCGATCCCGGCGTTCTGGCGGTCCTGCTCGCCTTGTTCTGCGGATTCTTCCTGCATATCGGCGCCAGCGGCCTTCTGCCCGAAAGCCACCGGGCGCATCCGCGCTTCTCGACCACCATCGCGACCCTGGCGGGTGCGGGGTTTCTCTATGTCGTAACTGCGCTGGTGCATTAACGCCAACCCCTCCGGTTTCAGCTTCCGCGCAGCTTCGCTGCGCTCGCTGAAACCACCTCCCCTTTCTGTGCGCTGCGCGCACAAAGGGGAGGCGGACCTGCGCTTGCGGCTACTTAATTTCCGTCAGCAGCGGTTTTCCGGCAAAATGCGCATCCAGATTGTCCAGGACAAGCTGGCTCATGGCGCGGCGGGTTTCATGAGTGGCGCTGCCGACATGGGGCTGCAGCACCACATGGTCCATCGCGTACAGCGCTTCGGGCACCGCCGGTTCGTTGATGAACACGTCCAGTCCCGCGCCGCCCAGCTTGCCGCTCTTCAAGGCTTCGACCAGCGCGTCTTCATCCACCACCGCGCCGCGCGCGACATTGACCAGTATCCCGGTCGGACCCAGCGCCTCGATGACCGCCTTGCTGACGATCTTCTGGGTCTGGGGGGTCGAAGGAATGATCACGATCAGGAAATCGCTGTTCTTCGCCAGATCCACCAGATCGGGATAGTGCTTCCAGCTCACATCCTTGACGGGATTGCGGTTGTGATAGGCGACCGTGTTGTTCATCGCCTCGGCGCGCTTGCCGATTTCCTTGCCGATGCGGCCCATGCCCAGGATGCCGACGCGCTTGCCGCTGGCCTTCTGCGCCAGCGGATAGTCGCCTTCCTTGCTCCAGCGTCCGGCACGCACATACTGGTCGGATGCCACCAACCGGCGGGCGGTCATGATCATCAAGCCGATGGCCAGGTCGGCGACATCGTCATTCAGCACATCGGGCGTGTTGGTGACGGGAATGCCCTTGGTGCGGGCATATTCCACCGGGATGCCGTCATAGCCGACGCTGGCAGACGCAATGATCTCCAACTTGGGCATGCGGTCGATCATTTCCGGCGGCGGGCCGGAATGACCGTTGGTCACGCAACCGCGCACAATGCCGGCCACCTTCTCGAAATCGTCCCTGCCGTGAAGATGGTACTTGGCCGCCAGATCTTTCTGGACTTCGGGACGAAGCTGCACCAACTGCAAAATATCGATCATCTGTTCTTCTCTTACGGGGCTTCCGCCATGGTTTTCATATTGTCGAGGGCTTCGCTGAAGCGCTTGGTGCGCTGTTCGCGGTTGGCAATCTTGGCTTCCGCGGTACCCAGCGGCGCCTGATCGTACAGCAGGGTATAGACGATCTTGGTCTTGCGGCCGCGGTCCAGCGGCTCCACCGCCAGGGTGCCGTGATAATAGATCGGCGAGCCCGGCTGGATGTCCGACGGCTGCTGGCCATAGGTGTAGGAATAGGGCGTCTGGGCCACGATGATCTCGTCGGTCTTGCCGTTGAGGCGGCGGTTGGTGCCGACGCTGAGCTGGTTGCCCGAGGTGACCTGACAGGTAACCTTCAGCCAGGTGGCGATGGCGCAATAAGGCCCGATCCGGGCCCAGGTCTGGTCCGGCGTGCGGTCCACCACCTTTTCCAGAAGGATCACATTCCATTCCGGCGCCGCCTGCGCAGTACCCGACAACAGCATCAGCGCGATTGCTGCGCTTGCGAAAGACCCCATTTTCATCACTGCCCCCTTCGCTTTCCGCACTCTTTTATCTCTGATAAAACGCATGCGCGCCGCACGCAACAACACATAAGCGGCTGGGGTCCGCATGTACCGCATTCTGTTTCCGGCGTCGCTGATCCTGTTGGCTGGCTGCCTGTTTGGCGGTTTGGCGGCCCAGGCCAAAGACCTGAAAATCCTCACCGGCGCGGGCATGTCCATGCCGGTGCGCCAACTGGCGGGCGAATACGCCGCCCGCACCGGCACCAAGGTCGATGTGGTGAGCGATACCGCCGGCGGGGTGCAGAAACGCATGGAATCCGGCGAGGCCTTCGACCTGGTGATCGCCACCGTCACGGTGGTGGACAACCTGACCAGGGCCGGCAAGGTCGGCAGCGCCCACAGCAACCTGGCCCGCATGGTGGCAGGGATCGGCGCGCGCAAAGGGGCACCCCAGCCCGCGATCGGCGATGCGCAGGCTGTAAAGACCACGCTTCTGGCCGCGAAAAGTATCTCTTATGTCGATCCCGCCTCGGGCGGCATCACCGGCGTGTTCTTCCTGTCCCAGGCGGACAAGCTCGGCATCGGCCATGAAGTGCGCGCCAAGGCCGTGCTGGCGAGGAACGGCACCGGCGTGGCCACAGCCGTGGCGGACGGAAGCGCCCAATATGGCGTCACCCTGGTGAGCGAGATGCTGCCCAACCCGAACGTGACCGTGTGGCCGCTGCCCGAGCAGCTCCAGATGACCACCATCTATACCGCCGCTATCGCGACCCATGCGCAAAATGCAATGGACGCCGCGGCCATGCTGAACGACCTTCGTGGCCCAAAGGGGCGCGATGCCAACCTCAAGGCCGGCCTGCAGCCGGTTTCGCCATAAAAAAAGGGAGACTCTCAATGGATCGCAGAAAGTTCTTTTCCGTCACCGGCGCCAGCGCCGCGGCCGTTGCGGCGGGCGGCATTCCGGCCGCCGAAGCGCAACAATGGCGCAAAGGCGCGGGCGCCTGCGCCAGCGGCAAGCTGCCGCCACTGAAGGTCAAGCTGGGCCATCAGTTCGGCACCCTGACCGAACGCAGCGCTTCCTGGGTGGCGCGGTATGGCGTGGATGAGATCTGCACCAGCCCGGTGGTGGCCGACCCCACCCGTCTCTATCCGACGCCCGAAGAGATGCGCAAGATGCTGGAGCTGGCTGCCAAGTGGAAGCTGAACGTCGGCATGGTGGACAGCGTGCTGCTCACCTCGTCCCACATCGACCGGGAAAAGAATCCCGCGATCATGCTGGGCCAGAGCCCGCAGCGCGACCGCGATATCGAAGCGTTCCAAAACCATATCCGCACCTGCGCCGCCACCGGCATCAGGACGATCAAATACAATATGAGCATGCTGGGCGTGGTGCGCACCAACCGCGTTCCGGGACGCGGCGACACGCTGCATGACCGCTGGAATGCCAAGGAGTCGCTGGCCAAGAACCCGCCGCTGACCAAGGCCGGCATCGTCAGCCCCGATGCCTTCTGGGAACGCATCGATTACTTCCTGCAGCGCGTCGTGCCGGTGGCCAATGAGAACAAGGTCCGCATCGCCTGCCATCCGCAGGATCCGGGTACGCCGCCGGAAGGCTATCAGGGCATCCACAATGTGCTGGGCACCATCGACGGCATGAAGCGCTTCATCACCATGTATGAAAGCCCCTGGCACGGTTTCAACTTCTGCCAGGGCACGGTGTCGGAAAACCTGGCCAATCCGCGCGCCGAGCTGTTCGACGTCATCCGCTATTTCGGCAGCCGCAAGAAGATCTTCAACGTCCATTTCCGCAACATCCGGGGCGTGCGCGACGACTTCACCGCCGAAATGTTCCCGGACGAAGGCGATATCGATTTCGTGCAGGCGCTGAAGGTCTATCGCGAGATCGGCTACGAAGACATGCTGATGCCCGACCATGTGCCGGTGGTGGTGCCGAGCGATCCTAACGCGCAGCGGGAGAACTTCCCCTTCGCCTTCGGTTACATTCGCGGGTTGATCCAGGCGGAAAAAAGCATCGTCTGAGATTTCAAGTCAAAAAATGGAAAGGCGCGGGCCAGTTCCCGCGCCTTTTTGTTTGGCCGTTCATGTAGATGAACCGCAGATGAACCTCAGATGAACGGCAAGATGAACGCCCGTTCCAAACCGCACTGATAAAACCCAGGGTTTTCCGGCACGCGCAGAGATTTATTTCCGGCGTAAAGGAATCGTTTTCCGCTTTGCCGCCTTTGACTCGCGCAAAGCCGGATGCCGACGCAGCTTTATCGCAAGGCGCGGCATGGGGCTGGGCCTTCTTATAAAAGAGATAGGCAATGTCGGGGATTGCGAAGGCCGTGCTGGCCGCCGCATGGCTGGCGTGCGGGCCGTTGCCCGCGCTGGCGGCGCCAGAAGTGCAGCAACAAGGGCAAAACGAAGCGCAAACGGGGCAGTGGCTGAAGGACGGCGACTGCCGGTTGTTCAACGCCGAGGCGAAAGCGGGCGACACCGTCAGCTGGACCGGCGCCTGCGTCGATGGCTATGCCAGCGGGCTGGGCACCGCCACCTTCACCCAGGATGGCAAGACCCAGAGTTTCACCGCCACCTTTGCGCGCGGCATGATCCCGGACGGCAATGTGGTGGCCAAGTGGGGGGACGGCTGGAGCTATGAGGGCGGCATGGTGGAGGGCCGCTTTCATGGCGCCGGCGTGCTGGTCACCGATACCAACGACCGTTTCGAAGGCCAGTGGACCGGCGGCAAGATGAATGGCTTCGGCATCCTGCGCCGCGCCGATGGCGAGCGTTATGCCGGCGACTGGAAGGACGACAAGCCCAATGGCGCGGGCGAACTGCGCCGCGCCGATGGCAGCCTGGTGGCCGGGACCTTTGCCGATGGCAAGCTGCTGCCGGCGAATGCGCCCGCCAAGGCCGAGCTTGCCAAGGCGCCTGTTTCCACTCCTGCTCCCGCCAACGCGCCGTTCGGCGCGGTGTCGGGCAAGACCCTGGCCGGCGTGGACGGTTCGTCCATCGCCCTCAACCAGATCGAAGGCGGCATGGAGTTGCAGGTGATGCCGGCTGACGGCAACGCCCGCAAGACGACCTTCACCTTCATGACCGACCGCATGGGCACGGTGGTGGAAGATACCGGCGCGCCCGGCGTGGGCACCAGCGTCACAGGTTTCTTCCGCCTGACGGCCAAGGGCGTGGAAGTGCGCTATGCCGACGGTCGCTCCGCCATGCTGTCGGCCAATGGCGAAGGCGTCCAGATGGCGCTGGAAACGGACGGCATCCAGTCCTGCCGCAGCTGGTACCCGGCAGGACATGTCTTCAGCGAAGCAGACAAGAAGGCGGCGCTGAACGCGTATGCCAGCAGACTGGGCCTGCCCGTAGCGGCCGGCGAAACCGGCGGCGGCTGTTCCTCGACAGTTGCACCCGTGGCGATGGGCAGTGCGCCGCCGGTTTCCGCCAAGCCCGAGCGCCAGTCCAGCGTCAAGGCGCCGGTGCGCGCCGCCAAGGCGTCGTACAGCATCGGCGACTATAAGGGGCTGGAAGCCGTTGCCGTGCGCGCATCGCCGGTGCGCCCCGTGGATGCCGCCGCGCCGGCGGAGACCGCCGCCAGGGCGCCCGGCAAGGATTCCGCTTCCACCTGCCTGAAAGTCGACAGCGACGGAAGCCATTGGGGCTTTCGCAACACCTGCGGCTTTGCCGTGCAGTTCGCCTATTGCATGGCGGGCGGTGAAGGTCTCGCCGCGTGCGGCGGCAAGGACGCCGCAGTTGGCAGCGTGGCGGCGGGTGGGTTTGGCGCACTCAGCGCCGACAACAGCCTGAAGGAAAGCGATGCCAATCACCGCTTCCGCTGGATCGCCTGTGGCGGCGGCGCGGGCGAAGTGGTGGCGCATCTCGACAGCTTCGAACCGCCGGCCGGGCGCTGTGAACGCACCCGTACCGCGTCAGCCAATTAGGGGGATCTCACATGAAACTGTTTCAAACCACCTGCGCCGGCATTGCGCTTCTTGCGCTTGCCAACCCGGCCCTGGCCGCCGCCTGCGCCACGCCCGGCGAGGCCACCGCGCTCAAGACCGCGGTTATGCACCAGGCAATGATGGTCGCGGCCCTGCAGTGCAAGGAAGTGAACGCCTATAATCGCTTCATCAAGACCTATCGCGGCGAGCTGCAATCCTCCGACGCCGCGCTGAAGGGCTTCTTCGTGCGCCGGGGCGGGGAGCGCGGCGAGGCTGGCTATGACAGCTTCAAGACCAAGGCCGCCAATATCTCGGGGCTGGAACAGGCCAGGGACACCAAAGGTTTCTGCGCCGATGCGCGGGCGCTGTTCGCGGCCTCGGCACTGAACGCGGGCAGCCTGGCCAGCTTTGTCGAAGCGCGCTCGGCGGGCATGGACATCGGCGCCATCTGCAAGGACTCCCGCCCGGTCATGGTCAAGGCATTGCCCAAATCCGTTCCGCTGGAAGCCGTGGCGGTTGCTGCCGCGCCCGCACCGCTGGTCAAGATGGCCGAGGTCAAGATGGCCCAGGCGCGTCCCGTCCCCGATGACATCACCATCGGCGGCGTGCCGCAGCACGCCCTCGCCGCCAATCCCTATCGCCGGCCCGTTGCGGCGCCCGAGCCGCAAGTGGAAGAAGAACTGGAAGAGGACGACACCCTGCCGTCCTATGCGGCAGCCGAAGCCGAAGACCTGCCGCCACCCCGCCCACGCGCCTACCAGATCCGCGAACGGCCCCGCGACTATGGCGAGGATGGCTATGCCTATCGCGATTCCGGTTACCGTGACCCTGGCTATGGCCCGCCGCCCAATTGGCAGTGGCGCGACTATCCTCCGCCGCGTCCGCGCTGGTATCCCCGCGACTACGGCTACTGATCAGCCCTCGACCCGCTCCAGCTTGCCGATCAGCAGGATGTAGGACAGCGCGCCCAGCACCGCGACCACCGCAATGTAAGTCAGGCCGGGCGCGAAGTTGCCGCCCTGGGCGAGATAGCCGATCACCAGGGGCGTGGATATGCCCGACAGGTTGGAGATGAAGTTGAAGGTGCCGCCCGTCAGCCCGATCAGGTTGCGCGGCGCCACCGAGGAGATCAGCGACCAGCCGATACTGGCGAGGCCATTGCCGAAAAAGGCCAGCGCCATGAAGGCGATCACCAGCTCGGGCGCATCGACATAATTGGCGCCGATGATGCTGCTGGACAGCAGCAAGCCGCAGATGATCGGTGTCTTGCGCGCCACCCCCAGGCTGGCCCCGCTGCGCAGGATGCGGTCGGATACCAGCCCCGAGAGCAGCACGCCGCAAAAGGCGGCCAGGAGCGGGATCGAGGCATACAGCCCGGTCTTCACAAAGCTCAGACCGCGAAATTCGATCAGGTAGGTGGGAAACCAGGTGAGGAAGAACCACTGGCACGAGGTCACCGCGAACTGGCCCAGATAGACGCCCCACAATTTGCGGTATTTGAACACGGTGGTGAATTCGCTCCAGGTCACCTTGCGCTTGTCCTTGCGGGACTGGGCGCTGCCCAACTCGACCAGCGCGCCGCCGGCTTCGATCTCGGCAATCTCGGCGGCGTTGGCGCGGGTGGATTCGCGCGGGGTGCGATAGGCCCAGAGCCAGATCAGGCCCCAGACGATGCCGCCCACGCCGGTGGTATAGAACACCGTCCGCCAGCCGTAATTTGATTGCAGCAAGAGCAACAGCGGCGTCAGGAAGGCCAGGCCGACAAACTGGCCGGAGGTATAAAAGCCGATGGCGCCTGCCCGCTCGCGGTCGGGAAACCAGCTGGTCACCACCATGTTGTTGATCATGTAGGAGGGCGCTTCCAGCATCCCGATCAACAGCCGCAAGGCGATCAGGGTCACGATCCCGCTCACCACGCCCAGCATCACCGTGGCGAAGGACCACAGGATCAGGATGATGGGATAGAGAAAGCGCGGCGCGATGCGGTCCACCAGCCAGCCGCCGGGAATCTGGCAAAAGGCATAGGTCCAGCCGAAGGCCGACAGCAGCCAGCCCATATGCACCGTGTCGATGCCCAGCTCGCTGCGCATGGCGGGCGCGGTGATGGAAAGATTGCTGCGATCCAGAAAGGTGATGACCACGCTGACGAAGATCATCAGCATCACGATGTAACGCGCGCGGGTCGGCTTTTCGGTCATTGTCATTTTACCACTCCGCGAATGATCCATCTTCGTGACGCCAGACGGGCGGGCGCCAGCGATGGCCCAGGGCCGCGCCGCGCGTCACCGCCTCTTCATTGATCTCGATGCCCAGCCCCGGCCCATTCGGAATCGCCACAAAGCCGTCGGCATAGGCAAACACCGACGGATCGGCGACATAATCCAGCAGGTCGCTCGCCTTGTTGTAATGGATGCCCAGGCTTTGCTCCTGGATCACGGCATTGGCGCAGACCGCATCGAGCTGCAAACAGGCCGCCAGCGCGATGGGCCCGAGCGGGCAATGCAGCGCCAGCGCCACGTCATAGGCTTCCGCCATGGCGGCGATCTTCCTGGTCTCGGTTATGCCGCCGGCGTGGCTGGGATCGGGCTGGATGATGTCCACCAGCCCGTCGGTCAGCACCGTCTTGAAATCCCAGCGCGAGAACAGCCGTTCCCCCAGCGCGATGGGCGTGGCGGTGTGGTTGGCGATTTCGCGCAAGGCCTCGACATGCTCGCTCAGCACCGGCTCCTCGATGAACATCAGCTTGAAGGGTTCGAGTTCCTTCGCCAGCACCTTGGCCATGGGCCGGTGCAGCCGGCCGTGGAAATCCACCGCGATGCCGAACTCCGGTCCCATCGCCTCGCGCAAGGCGGCAACGCGCTCCAGCACCGCATCGATCTTGGCATTGCTGTCGAGCCAGGCCATTTCCTCGGTCGCCAGCATCTTGATGGCGGTGAAGCCCCGCGCCGCGACCCCTTTGGCGCCCGCCACGATATCGGCGGGACGGTCGCCGCCGATCCAGGAATAGACCCGCATCTTCTGGCGCACCGGGCCACCCAGCAGCGCATGCACCGGCTGGCCCAGCACCTTGCCCTTGATGTCCCACAGCGCCTGGTCGATGCCGGCCAGGGCGCTCATGTGAATGGCGCCGCCGCGATAAAAGCCCCCGCGATACAGAACCGTCCAGTGATCCTCGATGGCCGACGGGTCTTTACCAATCAGGTAGTCCGCCAGTTCCGCGACGCAGGCGGCAACCGTTTCGGCGCGCCCTTCCACCACCGGCTCGCCCCAGCCGGTCACGCCTGCGTCTGTTTCCACTTTCAGGAACAGCCAGCGCGGCGGCACCACATAGGTGGTGAGTTTGGTGATCTTCATAAGCCGCCCCGAAACCCCAGGCTTTCCAAGCCTTTTGCCCGACAGTGACGGCCTTTCGGGTGCTGTGCAAGCTTGTCGCAGGACAATCCGCGCGGGGTGAAAAGTGCGCCGCGCACCTTATGTTGGACGCATGAGCCAGCACACCGATGTGACCCTCAAGACCGCCAGCCTGCGCGCCCTCCAGGGCCGCTGCCCCTGTTGCGGCGAAGGCAAGTTGTTCAAGAGCTTCCTCAAGCAGGTCGACAATTGCGCCGCCTGCGGTGAATCGCTCGGCCAGATCCGCGCCGATGACGCCGCGCCCTGGCTGACCATCATCGTCGTCGGGCATGTCTTCCTGCCCTTCGCCTTCATGGTCAATGTCGACTTCCTGCCGACCTGGGCGGCGATGACCCTGTGGTCGGCGCTTTTCGCCGCCATCTCGCTGGCCATCCTGCCGCGCGCCAAGGGGCTGATGCTCGCCATCCTGTGGCAGACCCGCGCCCCCGGCTACAAGCCGGTCGAGCTGGTCTGATCGGCCGCGCGCCGATGGTTCAAGCCGCCATCGCCACAGCGGCTGCCGCGATCATGGTCCCCAGCACCACGTAAAACGGCGGCATCTTTGCAAGGGTGAGCAAAAGGAACGCTGCCAGCGCAAGCGCTAGGTCGGTCCAGCCCAGGATCGAATTCTTCCACAGCGGGTCGTAAAGCGCCGCCGCCAGAATACCCACCACCGCCGCGTTGACACCGCCCATGATGGCTTGCGCATCCGCGCGTGTCCGCAACTGGTCCCAGAAGGGAAGTACACCGGACATGATCAGGATGCCGGGCAGGAAAATGCCCGCCAGCGCGATGGCCGCGCCGGCCAGGCCATTGGGCCAAAGCGCCAGCTTTGCGCCTAGGAAGGCGCCGACGGCGAACAGTGGGCCCGGCACGGCCTGGGCCGCGCCATAGCCCGCCAGAAAATCACGGGCGGACATCCATCCCGGCGTCACCACGGCGTCATGCAGCAGCGGCAGTACGACATGCCCGCCGCCGAACACCAGCGCGCCCGAACGGTAGAAGGCATCGAACACCGCCAGTGCCGGGCTGTGCGGCGCCGCCAGCGGCAAAGCGAGCAACAGGAAAAGAAACGCCAGCAAACAGCCCAGGCCCACGCGCCGCGAGACGAAGAAGCTGATGTTCCCCTTGGGCGGCACCAGCAAGTTTCGACAAAATACGATCCCGGCCAGGGCGCCAAAAAGGATGGCAGCGATCTGCCCCCAGGCGCCGCTCGCCAGAAGAACGAGGGCTGCGGCTGCAACAGCAATCGCCTTGCGGCGCATATCGGGGGTCAGCATCTGCGCCATGCCCCAAACCGCCTGGGCGACGACCGCCACCGCGACAATGCCCAGCCCGTGAATCGCGCCGGTCGCCGCCACGCCGCTCAGCGATGCCGCCAGATAGGCAAAAGCAAAAAGCAGCAGGGCCGACGGCAGGGTGAAGCCGCACCAGGCCGCCAACCCGCCCCACGCGCCCGCGCGTGACAGTCCAATGGCAAAGCCGACCTGGCTGCTGGCGGGTCCGGGCAGGAACTGGCCCAGCGCCACCAGGTCGGCGAAGGTGCCCTCGTCCGTCCAGCGCCGCCGGACGACGAATTCCTGGCGGAAATATCCAATATGGGCGACCGGGCCTCCGAATGAGGTGAGGCCCAGCGCGAGAAAAACCCGCAAGACTTCCAGCGCCGAGCCCCTTGGGCGCGTCGCCCCGGCAACCTGTTCTTCCTGCGGCATGTTCCGCTTTCCCCCCGGCGCGATGCCGTCCCGCGAGAATTAAAGGCGGTTGTCAGGCCGGGCAAGCGAAACACCAGCATCACGGGATCGAGGCGAACCGACGAAAAGTCAGGAAAGCACCCGGTTTCGCCGACTCTGAAATTGATTGCGGAAGTGCTAGTCTTTTTTGCGCGGGCTTTAAACCGCGCGAACTCATGGCGGAGAACGGACATGAGAAAAAGATTTCTTCTGGGTGGAGCCTTGGCCGCGAGCGCGGCCGCCGCATTCTGGTTGATCGCGCCGAGTACCGCGCAGAACGCCCCTGCCATGGACGGCGATGATATCGCCGGCACCGTCACCGGCGCCAAGGGGCCCGAAGCGGGCGTATGGGTGATCGCCGAGACCAAAAGCCTTCCCACCAAATATGCCAAGATCGTGGTGACCGACGATCAGGGACGCTTCCTGATCCCCGACCTGCCGCGCGGCAGCTACAGCGTCTGGGTGCGGGGTTATGGGTTGGTGGATTCCCCCAAGGTGACGTCCGCGCCCGGCAAAATGCTCTCGTTAAAGGCGGTCGCCGCGCCCAATGAAGCCGCGGCGGCGCGCTATTATCCCGCGATGTACTGGTACGCCATGCTGGGTATCCCGGCGGCCAGTGAATTCCCCGGCACCGGTCCGAAGCCCCAAGGCAACGGGATGGACCCCAAGATGAAGACGCAAGGCCAATGGCTGGACGTGGTCAAGACCAACGGCTGTTTCACCTGTCACCAGCTGGGCAATGCGGCGACCCGCGATTATCTGCCTGCTTTGGGCAAGTTCAGTTCCTCCGCCGAAGCCTGGCAGCACCGCATCCAGGTCGGCCAGGCCGGCAATTCCATGATCAACGGCATCGGCCGGCTGGATACCCAGCGCGCCCTGGCGCTGTTTGGCGACTGGACCGACCGTGTGCGGGCCGGCGAACTGCCCTTCGCCAAGCCGCCACGGCCGCAAGGGGTGGAACGCAACATCGTCGTCACGTTATGGGACTGGCACAGCCCCACCCACTATCTGCATGACGAGGTCGCCACCGACCGGCGCAACCCGCGCGTCAATGCCTATGGCCCGCTGTACGGCGCAGCGGAGGAAAGCACCGATTTCATTCCGGTGCTGGATCCCACCCATCATACCTCCACGCGTATCAAGGCACCGCCGCGCGATGCGGGCACGCCCACCACCAAGGACAATGTGATCCCGGCGCCCTCGCCCTATTGGGGCGCCGCGCCGGTCTGGGACAGCCAGACCAACATCCACAATCCGATGTTCGACCAGGACGGGCGGGTGTGGCTGACCCAGCGCATCCGCGCGCCGGAAACGCCCGCCTTCTGCCGGGCCGGTTCATCGCATCCGTCCGCCAAGCTGTTTCCCACCCAGACCACCGGGCGCAACCTGGCGGTCTATGATCCCAAGACCAAAAGGTTTTCGCTGATCGACACCTGTTTCAGCACCCATCACCTCAACTTCGCCTATGACGCCGACAACACGCTGTGGACCAGCGGCGGCGGCGATGTGATCGGCTGGCTGAACAGCAAGATGTACCTGGCAACCGGCGACGAGCAGAAGTCGCAAGGCTGGACGGCGCTGATCCTGGACACCAATGGCGACGGCAGGCGCGGCGAGTACACCGAGCCGGGCCAGCCGCAGGACCCGGCCAAGGATATGCGCGTGCGCGCGGGCTACTATTCGGTGGCGATCAGCCCGAAGGACGGCGCGATCTGGGGCTCGTTCCTGGGCTATCCGAACGGCGGCGTGGTGCGGCTGGCGCCCGGCAAGAACCCGCCCGAGACGGCAATCGCGGAAATCTTCCATGCCCCGGTCGATGATCCCAAGGCCGCGGCCAAGGGCTATGGCCCGCGCGGCATGGATATCGACAGCAATGGCGTCGCCTGGGTGTCATTGTCCAGCGGCCAGTTCGCCAGCTTCGACCGCCGCAAATGCAAGGGGCCGCTGAACGGGCCCAAGGCGACGGGCAATCATTGTCCGGAAGGGTGGACGATGTATCCCTTCCCCGGACCGCAATTTCGCAACGTGAACGCGCCGGGCAGCGTGGAATCCAGCTATTACGCCTGGGTGGACCAGCAGGACACGTTCGGGCTGGGCAACGATGTGCCGATCGCCACCGGCAATGCGTCGGATGCGCTGCTGGCGCTGAAGGACGGCAAGTTCGTCACCCTGCGCGTGCCCTATCCGATGGGCTTTTATGCCAAGGGGCTGGACGGACGGATCGACGATCCGGCCAAGGGCTGGAAGGGCAAGGGCCTGTGGTCCACCTACGCCACCCGCGCCCCGCAGCACATCGAAGGCGGCAAGGGCACCACCAGCAAGATCGTGAAATTCGAGCTAAGGCCTGACCCATTGGCGCGATAGGCGTTGTGACGGTTCTGTTACATTTCGATGTCAGATTGCGGCCAGCATGATGAGGCTCGCAATGCGCAACGCCGCTTTCCTGATGTTTCTGGTTCTGGCTGCCGCTCCCGCCTTGGCGGGTCCGCGCGAAGACACCGTGGCCGGCATCTCGCGCTGCGCCTCGCATGCCGACGATCGCACCTATCTCAACTGCATCTATGGCGCCGCGCAGCCGCTGCGGACGCAGCTCAAACTGCCACCCGCGCCTGAAGACCAGATTCGCCTGGTGCCCCGGGGACCTGCGTCCGAATCCATACCGCCCAGCGTCGCCCCACTGGCGGCGCCGCGGCGTGTCCCCACCGAATCGGAATTCGCCGGCGCCATGCGCGAGCGCATCGACAATTTCAACTTCGGCAGGGGTGGCCTTTTCAATCTGATGCTCGAAAATGGCGAAATGTACCGCCAGGATTCCAGCGACGTGTCGCGGGCGAAGTGGGTTGGCCGGGGTTCGGACTATCTCGTGTTTGTGATCAAGCAAGGCCCGCGCAACGCCGTGATGAAGGTCACCGGCGATCCCAATATCTACCGGATGCAGAAGATCAATTGACAGCTTGCGCCGGTTTCTCATATTCCGCCGCCAGGCGGCGATAGGCGCGCGAAGTCATCGCGAAGATGGTGACGGCCAGCCCGAGGGCGGCGGCGATGATGAAGGTCAGCGCCATGCCCCGGCCATCGCCGGTGCCGAACCAGCCGCCGATCAGCTCCACCCCCGCGCCCGTCGTCATGAAGGGGATGAACACGAACTGGGTCAGCGGGCCGATCAGGAAGGCGGTGATGGGCGTGGCCGCATTCTCGATGCTCTGGGCAAAGCCGATCACGCGGCCCTGGCGCTCCAGCGGCACCACCTTCTGGATGATGGTATGCTCGGTCGCCTCGGCAAAGGGCACCAGCAATGTCCAGACCAGAAGGCCGGCGGCCAGCAGCAGGATCGACGGCTGCAGCGGAAAGATCAGGGTCGCCACCCACATGATGATGTTGACCCTGAACAGCGTCTTGAGCGGCCGGGCGCCGAGACCATAACGGGTGATGTAAATGCCGCCGGCGATGAAGCCCAGGCTCAGCACGCCCCACAGCGCGCCCCAGGCCTGCACCGACATCAGCGACAGACCATAGGGATCCATCAGCGCCATGAAGATGCCGCCGAGGAAGTTGTTGAAGGTGGTGAAGAAGATCAGCGCGAACAGCCCCGGTATGGCCGCAACGATGCGCATGGTGCCGCGCACGTCGAGCTTCCTGGGATTTTCCTCGCTATGCGCGATCTGGTCTTCCGGAATTTTCAGGAAGGCGAGATGGACCAAAGCGAGGATGGTGATGGCGATGCTCATCACCACGATGGCGAAAATTCCCAGATAGGCGAGCGCAAAGCCGGAGGCGAAGCCGGCGCCCGACGAGGACAGGCCCATGATCATGCCGCTGACGCCATTGGCCCGGTCACGCGCGCCTTCCGGCACCAGGATGGTGACCGTGATCGGAAGCGCGATGGTGCGGATATTGCTCATGATCACCCCGACCAGGATGACGCTGACAAAGCTCCAGAGCCAAAGGCTCGACGCGCTCTTGAAGGTGCCGTCAGGCGCTGCGAGGTAGATAAGGCACGCGCCTGCAAAGAAGACGAGCGTGGCGAGGCTGGAGAACAGCATCGCGCTTTTCTTTTTGTGATGGTCGACGATGCCGCCGAACCAGAAGCTCGAAACGGTCGCGATCAGCATATAGGCGCCGGCGATGATCGAGCTGGCCAGCAGCGAGCGCGTTTCCAGATAGACCCAGAACACCAGCGCGAACCACAGGAAGAAGTTCGCCAGCGTCGTGAGCAGCGTGTTGGACGCGATGTGGTAGAAGGTTCGCATGCGCTTGGTCTGAAGTTGGCAGTTAAAAGGCCGCGCGGATCTCAGGCACTGCCGCAGCGCGGCACTACGCTGACGCTAGCCGCGCCTTGGCATTAAAAAGCCCGCGCTTTCGCGCGGGCTTTTTAATGGTGCCGCCTGCCAGACTCGAACTGGCGACCCCCGCATTACGAATGCGATGCTCTACCGACTGAGCTAAGGCGGCTTCCGGTTGACCGGAGGTGCGGGAAACTACTGATCCCGCACCCCCTGCGCAACGCCTAAAGCTACCCCAAAAGCCCTTAATCAGGGCTTGCCGGTATAGGAAATCCGCCAAATCCGGCCCTTATTGGAGTCGGAGACGAACAGCGCGCCGTCCGGGGCCACCGCCACGCCCACCGGGCGGTAGGTGGCCTGCTTGATGTTCTTGTGCTCGGGCGTGGGGCCGGCAAAGCCTTCGGCGAAGGCCACCGGGGTTCCCGCCCTTCCGCCCACGAAGGGCACGAACATCACGTTATAGCCCTTGCGGCCGCCCGGCACGATCGCCGGGTCGTTGCCGCCATGCATGGCCACGAAAGCGCCGCCGCGATAATTCCGCGGGAACTGGGTGCCGTTATAGAAGGTCAGGTCCAGCGTGGCGGGACGCAGCTGGTGGAACGCCACCACCGGCTTGGCATACTTGGCATCGGTCACCACCGTCTTGCCGTCGCCGCCATATTCCGGCGCGGTCAGGCGTGCTTTGCGCACGCCGTCCCAATAGGTGTAGGGCCAGCCCATGTCGGTACCCTTCACGATGCGGAACATCTCGTCGGGGATCGCATCGTCATCGGCCTGGCTGATGATCTCGGGCCAGCCCTTGGAGGTGCCGTCGCGGCCGTGATTGATCAGGTAGAGGCCATCGCCCAGCCGCCAGTCCAGCGCACTGGAATTGCGGATGCCGGTGGCGAAATGTTCGCCGTCGGCCAGCTTCTGCCCCGGTTTGGCTTCGTCGAAGCGCCAGATGCCGCCGCGAAACGCCAGCAGCGGACAGGGCATCAGGCCCTTCGGCTTGGCTTCCTTGGGATTCTTCGGGTCGGGGCAGTTGTTGGCGCCGCCGCCGCCATCGATCGAGACATACAGGCTGCCCTTGCCGTCAAAGGCGATGGGATGGTTGCTCTGCTGGATGCCGTCCACGATCACTTCGGACTTGGTGGGGACCAGCATGTCGTCCAGCGCGAAACGCTGAACCTGGGTGCCGGACGCGGCATACAGATATCCCTTCCACACCTTGATGCCGGTGCCCTGGTCGGCGGTTTTGATGCCGAAATTGGCCTTCTGCAGCACGGTGTGATCGGGCGCCAGGCGCAGCGCGATGATGCCGACCGACGGATCCTTCGCGCCGTGGCGGGTCGAGATGTAGACATCGTTGCCGCGCAGCGCCATGTGGCGGATGGGGCCCAGGCCATCGGCCACCACGGTGGCGTGGAAGCCCTTGGGCAGGATCAGGCCGTCAGGTTGTTGTGCAAACGCGGGCACGGCGCCGCACAACAGCGCGGCGGCAAGGATCGTCTTTTTCATGAAGTCTCCCCAGCGGGCGAAAGGCCCAATTCAACGGGCGCGAGCCTAGCCCGCGTTCAAAAGCCCCGCAATATCAGCCTCGGCCTCAACCCCGTCTGGCGCGGGGATGGGCGCTTTCATAGGTCTTCAGCAGCTGGCTGGTTTCGATGGCAGTGTAAATTTGGGTGGTGGAGAGCGAGGAATGGCCCAGCAATTCCTGCACGCTGCGCAGGTCGCCGCCGCCTTGCAGGATATGGGTGGCGAAGGAATGGCGCAGGGCATGCGGTGTCGCTTTTTCAGGCAGACCCAGCCGCCCGCGCAGTTTCTGCATCAAAGCCTGGGCCTCGCGCGCGCCCATGGGCAGGCCCCGCCGCGATAGGAACAGCGGCGATGACGGCGCGCCGGTGAACGGGATTTTATCCGCGTAAGTCTGCAGCGCCTCGCGCAGCAAAGGCAGCATCGGAACGCTGCGTTCTTTCTGGCCCTTGCCGACCACCGTCAGGGTTTCGCCCAAGGGCACGTCGCCACGCTTCAGGCCCAGCGCCTCGGAAATGCGCAGGCCCGCGCCATACAGAAGCGTCAGCAGCGCGGCATCGCGCGCCCCCAGCCATTCCACATTGTGTTCGCCGGCTTCTTCAATGGCCCGCACCGCATCCACCGCCGTCAGGGGGCGCGGCAACGGACGACGCACGCGCGGGGTGCGGATGGACCGGGCGGCGGCATTTTCCAGGATGCCTTCGCGCGCCAGGAATTTGTAGAAACTGCGCACCGCCGCCAGCGCCCGCTGCACCCCGCCCGCGCCCAAACCTTCGCTGCGGCGGGACGAGATGAAGGCGCGAATGTCGGCGGGCTTCAGCTTGGCCAGCGTCTTGGCCGTCACCGCGCCGCCGACATGGGCGGCCTGGAAACCGATGAAGCGCGCCACGTCATCACCATAGGCACGTAACGTGTTGGGCGAGGCCCGGCGCTCATGCGCCAGCATCGACAGCCAGTTCTTGCGAAGCGTGTCGGCGCCTTCGCTCACTTTATGACGACGTTGGCCTTTTTGGCGTCGGCGACGAAGGCGGCCAGGCCCTTGTCGGTCAAAGGATGGCTGATCAGCTTCTTGAAGATGTCGCTGGGCATGGTGCCGACATCGGCGCCGGCCAGCAGCGACTCGCGCACATGGCTGATGCTGCGGATCGAGGCCGCCAGGATTTCCGTCTTGAAGCCGTAATTGTCATAGACGGTGCGGATATCGCGGATCAGGCCCATGCCGTCTTCGCCCGCGTCATCGACACGGCCGATGAAGGGCGAGATGAAGGTCGCGCCGGCCTTGGCGGCCATCCAGGCCTGGACCGGCGAGAAGCACAGCGTGACATTGACCATGGTGCCGTCCTTGGACAGCGCGGCGCAGGCCTTCAGCCCGTCCCAGGTCAGCGGCACCTTCACGGCGATGTTCTTGGCGATCTTGGTCAGGATCGCCGCTTCCTTCATCATGCCGTCATAGTCGGTGGCCAGCACCTCGCCGCTCACCGCGCCCGGCACGATCGAACAGATTTCCTTCAGCGATTCGACATAGTCGCGGCCCGTCTTGGCGGCCAGGCTGGGATTGGTGGTGACGCCATCGACCAGGCCGCTGGCGGCATATTCGCGGATTTCCGCCACATCGGCGGTGTCGAGGAAGATTTTCATGGGGCAGCGGACCTTATTTATTGACCTTGGGGAAACTCGGGGCGTACCCCATTCTAACCCATGATACGCGCCCGCTTAAACCCCGCTTCGCATGCGGAAATCCAGCCCAAAAAGGTGGTCGGCGTTCTGCTGCCGCTGCCGCTGGCCGGCGCCTATGACTACAAGCTGCCGCCGGGCGTGGATGCGCCCCGCGGCACGCTGGTGGCAGCGCCCCTGGGGAACCGCGAAGTTCTGGGCGCGGTGTGGGGCAAGTGCGAAGGAACCGTCGGCGACAACCGGCTGAAGGAAGCGGTGCCGCTGGAGGGCGGACCCGCACTGCCGGAGAAACTTTGCGACTTCATCGACTGGGTGGCCGACTACACCCTGAACCCGCCGGGCGCGATCCTGGCCATGGCGCTACGCAGCCGCGGCGCGTTCGAGCCGGAAACCAAGCGCATCGCCTATGTACGCGGCAGCGTCACCCCGCCGCGCATGTCGGCGGCGCGCATGCGCGCGCTGGAAGTGGCGGGCGACGGGCTGGCACGCAGCGTTACGGGATTGGCGGAAGACGCCAATGTCTCCGCCGCCGTGGTGCGCGGGCTGGTGACGGCGGGCGCGCTGATTCCCACCGAGCTGCCGGAGTTCGCACCGTTCAAGCAACCCGATGCCGGGTTCGCCGCGCCCACACTGAATGGCGACCAGGCCGCCGCCGCCTCGCTGTTGCGCGATGCGGTGACGCAGGAAAAATTCTCCGCCCACTTGCTGGACGGCGTTACCGGATCGGGCAAGACCGAAGTCTATTTCGAAGCCATCGCGGCCGCGCTGGAGCGGGGCAAGCAGGTGATGATCCTGCTGCCCGAGATCGCGCTGACCATCCAGTTCTTGGAGCGCTTCGCCGCCCGCTTCGGGGTGCGGCCCGCCGAGTGGCACAGCGACCTGTCGCAGAAAGAACGCCGCCGCACCTATCGCGCCGTGATGAACGGCGAGGCGCGGGTGATCGTGGGCGCGCGCTCCTCGCTGTTCCTGCCCTTTCCCGAGCTGGGCCTGATCATCGTCGACGAAGAGCATGAGCAGGCCTTCAAGCAGCAGGAAGGCGCGATCTATCACGCCCGCGACATGGCGGTGGTGCGGGCAAGGATCGAGAATTGCCCGGTGGTGCTGGCCAGCGCCACGCCGTCGCTGGAAAGCTTCGTCAATGCGCAACAGGGCCGTTACAGCCATCTCAAGCTGGCGTCGCGCCATGGCGTCGCCGAGATGCCGCGCGTCGAACTGATAGATTTGCGCCATGCCCGCGACGCGCCCGATGCCGAGAAGAAAGCGCAATGGCTGTCGCCGCCGCTGCGCGCCGCACTGGAAAAAACGCTGGCGGCGGGCGAGCAGGCGATGCTGTTCCTCAATCGCCGCGGCTATGCCCCGCTGACCCTGTGCGAAGCCTGCGGCCACAAATTCACCTGCCCGCATTGCTCGGCCTGGCTGGTGGAGCACAAGTACAAGCGTCGCATGGCCTGCCATCAATGCGGCTATGAATTGCCCATGCCATCCAGCTGCCCGCAATGCCACGAAAGCGGCACGCTGATCGCTTGCGGACCCGGTGTGGAACGGGTGGCGGAGGAATTTGCCGCCTTCTTTCCCGAGGCGCGCTTTGCCATCGCTTCGTCCGACATTCTGCACGGCCCCGCCGAAACCCAGGGCGCGATCCGCGCCATGGCGCGGCGCGAGATCGACGTGCTGATCGGGACCCAGATCGTCGCCAAGGGCCATCATTTCCCGCAGCTGACGCTGGTGGGGGTGGTGGACGCCGACCTGGGCGGCAGCGATGGCGACCTGCGTGCCCGCGAGCGCACTTTTCAATTGCTGCACCAGGTGTCGGGCCGCGCCGGACGCGCCGAAAAGCCGGGACTGGTGCTGCTGCAGACCCGCAACCCCGACGACGCGGTGATGCAGGCGCTGGCGCGCGGCGACCGCGACGGTTTCTATGAGCAGGAGCGGACTTATCGCGAAGCCTATGCCGCGCCGCCCTATGGCCGCCTCGCCGCCCTGGTGATCAGCGGTTACGACGGCGAAGCGGTGCGCGAGATCGCCCGCCAGCTTGGCCGGTGCGCGCCCAATGCCCGTGACGTGAAAGTGTGGGGACCGACGCCCGCTTTCTATGCCCTGCTGCGCGGCCAGACCCGTGAGCGGCTGCTGGTGCAGGCCGCGAAGAACGTCGACATGCAGGCCTATCTGAAAAGCTGGCTGGCCGGTATAAAAGTGCCGGCGTCGGTGCGGGTTGCGGTGGACGTCGATCCGGTCAGTTTCTTCTAGAGCCCATGGCGAAAAACTCGATCTATTTCGTCTTCACCCTGCCCCCGGTCAGCGGCGGGCATTTCGTGGCGCTGGAGCATATCGCCGCGCTGAACGCGATGGGATTCAACGCCAAGGTTTATTATGTCGGCGCGCCTGACGGCTTTGCGAAATTCACCGTGCCGGCGGTGCGGGCCGGGGCGCCATTGCTCAGCGACGATATCGTGGTGGTGGGCGAGGATCACAAGGCGCTGCTGCAAGAACTCCGGAACCTCAGCTGCATCAAGGTTCTGCATCACCAGGCATTCTTCTATACCTTCGCCGGCTTCGAAAGCATCGCCGAGCTGGCGACCTATCCCCTGGCGCGGGTCATCGTGCCCAGCGATTTTTCCGCCCAGCGCCTGAAGGCCATCGGCGTGCCCCAGCCCATCAAGCGCGTGCGCCCGGCGGTGCCAGATTATTTTGTACCGGGCGAGAAGCGCCTGCAGATCGCCTTCGCGCCGCACAAGCGGATGATCGAGTCATTATTCCTGAAAGGCTATTTCCAGGCCCGCATGCCGGACTATGCCCATGTGCCATGGGTGCCGCTGATCAATATGAGCCGCGCTGATTGCGCGCGCGCGATGGGCGAAAGCGCGCTCTATGCCGCGTTGCCGCTGCTGGAAAGCCTGGGACTGATGAACCTGGAAGCCATGGCGTCGGGTTGCCATGTGGTGGGTTATACCGGCCAGGGCGGCACCGAATATGCGACGCCGCAGAACGGCGACTGGATCGCCGAGGGCGACCATGACGGATTTGTCGAAAAGCTGCGGGACGCCTGCCGGCTTTACGAATCGGGCCAGCCCAATGCGCGGATCGCGGCGGGCCGCGCCACCGCGGCACAGTTTTCCCGCGCCGTCTTTGAAAAAGAATTGCGCGAAACCTGGCTGGCGATCATGGGCGACCGCGCCGAGCTATACCGTATATAACTGAGGCGCGATGGATTTCGTGGCGTGAGCAGGAGCGCCGAGCGACGTGTACAAGACGTACACGAGCGAAGGCGCGACGAACTCACGACGCGAAAGACGCGCGCCTAGAGCGTGCGCCAGTCGGTCAGGTGACCGGTGACCGCCGCCGCCGCCGCCATCGCCGGCGACACCAGATGGGTGCGGCCGCCGCGGCCCTGGCGGCCTTCGAAATTGCGGTTGGAGGTGGAGGCGCAGCGTTCGCCTTCCTTCAGCTTGTCGGCGTTCATGGCGAGGCACATGGAACAGCCCGGATCGCGCCATTCAAAGCCGGCTTCCAGAAATACCTTGTCCAGGCCTTCTTCCTCGGCCTGTTCCTTCACCAGGCCCGAGCCCGGCACGACGATGGCATTGACGGTGGCGTGAACCTTCTTGCCTTTCGCCACGGCGGCGGCGGCGCGCAGGTCTTCGATGCGTCCGTTGGTGCAGGAGCCGATGAAGACGTGATCCACCGGGATGTCGGTGAGCTTCATGTTGGCGGTCAGGCCCATATAGGCCAGCGCGCGTTCGGCAGCATCGCGCTTGTGCGCGTCGGTCATCTGGGCCGGGTCCGGCACGTTGGCGGTGATCGGCAGCGCCTGTTCCGGCGAGGTGCCCCAGGTCACCATCGGCACGATGTCGCGCGCGTCCAGCGTCACTTCGGCGTCGAACCTGGCGTCGGGATCGGACTTCAGGGTGCGCCAGTACATGGCGGCGGCTTCGAAGGCCGCGCCCTTGGGCGCGCGCGGCTTGCCCTTCACATAGTCCAGGGTGACGTCATCGACGGCAATGAGTCCGGCGCGGGCGCCGCCTTCGATGGTCAGGTTGCACAGGGTCATGCGGCCTTCCATCGACAGCGCGCGGATGGCGTCGCCGGCATATTCGATGACATAGCCGGTGCCGCCGGCGGTGCCGATCTTGGCGATTACGGCCAGGGCGATGTCTTTCGCCGTCACGCCGGCCGGCAGCTTGCCGCTCACGGTAACGCGCATGTTCTTGGACGGCTGGGCGCGCAGGGTCTGGGTCGCCAGCACATGCTCGACTTCCGAGGTGCCGATGCCGAAGGCCAGCGCCCCGAAGGCGCCGTGGGTCGAGGTGTGGCTGTCGCCGCACACGATGGTGGTGCCCGGCAGGGTCCAGCCCTGTTCCGGCCCGATGATGTGCACGATGCCGGCGCGCACATCGTCCATCGCGAAATATTCGACGCCGAAATCGCTGGTGTTCTTCTTCAGGGCTTCGACCTGGGCGCGGCTTTCCGGATCGGTGATGCCCTGGTCGCGGTCCTTGGTCGGGACATTGTGGTCGGCGACGGCCAGGGTCAGCTCCGGGCGGCGCACCTTGCGGCCCGCCAAGCGCAGGCCTTCAAAGGCCTGGGGGCTGGTGACCTCATGGACCAGGTGGCGGTCGATATAGATGACGGGGGTCTCGCCGGGGGTGGAATCCACCAGATGGGCGTCCCAGATCTTGTCGTACAGCGTCTTGGCCATGGCTCTACTTTGCGGGTTTGAAGGCGGCTTACATATAAGCGGGGCGCTGAATCTTCAACGCTGGGACAGATAGACCACGATCATGATGATAATGATCGCGACGAATTGGGCTAACACCCTGATTCGCATCAGTTTATTGGACCAGGTGGCGGAGGTCTGGCCACCCTTCATCAGGGTGTAGAGGCCCAGGCACAGGACCACAAAGACGATCCCGACGGCCACGGCGACAAGAAAGTTTCCCATGGGCGGGTTTATCGGCCCGCCCGGGTTTGGCCGCAAGCACCTAGGCGAGGGATTTTGGCCGATGGGCAGGAGCAAGGAGCGATGTGGGCGAAAAGCCCATGAGCGACGCGCGACGAACCCAGCGGGCAAAAGACCCGCCTAGGCCAGAGCGTCAATCTGCTCGGGGGTAAAGTTCCCCGGCACGATGGTGACGGGAATGGCCTGCACCGCCGCCCCGAACATGGAGACCAAGGGACCCGGACCTTCCTTGCCGGTGGCGGAGGCCAGCACCAGGATCGAGATGTCCTTGTCGGCCTTCAGAAGCTGGGGAAGGCAGTCGGTGACCGCGCCATAAGGGATCACCAGCTCCGGCAGGATGCCCGCCAGCTCGTTCACCGTCTTGGCGGCTTCGTGCAGCAGGCCTTCCGCCTCGGCATGGGCCTCGTCGCGCATGATTTCCTCGACGCCGCGCCACTGCTGGAAATCCGGCAAGCTCGCGGCGCACATCAGGGTGACGCGCCCGCCGGTATGCTGGGCACGGCGGGCGGCAAAGCGCAGGGCCACGGCGCATTCCGGTGTCTTGTCGATCACCACCAGGAATTTGCGGGGCGCCCTTGAACTGACAGGACCGGTGGGGCTGCTCATCGCGCCAGTTTACGGCAATTTCCGCTTGAGGTCATAAAGGATTTCCAGTGCCTGTTTGGGCGTCAGGGCGTCCGGCTCGACCGTCTTCAGGGCTTCTTCCACGACGCTGGTCTTGGGCACGGGCGCGCTGCTGCCAAACAGCGGCAGGTCATCAATTTTTGCCAGCGGCTTGTGGCCTTCCCGGCCTTCTTCGAGAGCGCGCAACACTTCCTCGGCGCGGCTCACCACCGCAGCCGGCAGTCCCGCCAGCTTGGCGACATGGATGCCGTAGGAACGGTCGGCCACACCCGGCATCACCTCATGCAGGAAGACGATGCTGTCGTTCCATTCGCGCACCTTCATGGTGTAGGGCGCCATGGATTTGAGCCTTTCGCACAGCGCCACCATCTCGTGATAGTGGGTGGCAAACAAAGCGCGGCTCTTATTGGTCTCGTGCAGATGTTCGGCCGCCGCCCAGGCGATGGCCAGACCGTCATAAGTGGCGGTGCCGCGCCCGATCTCGTCCAAGATCACCAGCGAGCGTGGCGTCGCTTGATTCAAGATCGCCGCGGTCTCGACCATCTCGACCATGAAGGTGGAGCGCCCCGCCGCCAGGTCGTCACCGGCGCCGACGCGGGAAAACAGCCGGTCCACCACGCCGATATGCGCCGATTCCGCCGGCACGAAGGAACCCATCTGTGCCAGGATGGCGATCAGCGCATTCTGGCGCAGGAAGGTGGACTTGCCCGCCATGTTGGGGCCGGTGACCAGCCACAACCGGCCCTTGGCCTTTGGCCCCAGATCGCAATCATTGGGCACGAACGGCCCGGCATTGGCCGATTGCAGCGCCGCTTCCACCACCGGATGGCGGCCGCGCTCGATGCTGAATGAAAGCCCGCCATCCATTTTGGGGCGAACATAACGCGATGCGATGGCGAGCTCGCCCAGCGACGCGGCGACGTCCAGCGTGCCCAGCGCGTCGGAGATGGCGGACAGCGCTTCGCCATGTAGGGTGGCCAGCATCACCATTTCGTCAAACAGCGTGGATTCCAGCGCCAGCGCGGCTTCACCCGCTTCGGAAATGCGCGACGCCAGCGACGCCAGTTCGTCGGTGGAAAACCGCACCGCCCCCGCCATGGTCTGGCGATGACGGAACGTGTCTTTATCCGCCAGCAGCTTGTCGGCATGTTGCTGGCTGACTTCGATGAAGTAACCCAGCACGCCATTATGCTTGATCTTGAGCTGGGCGACGCCGCAGGACTGGCGGTATTTGCCTTCCAGGCCCGCGATCACCCGGCGGGATTCATCACGCAACGCGCGGTGCTCATCCAGCGGCGCATGGGCGCCGGTCTTGATGAAGCCGCCATCGCGCGCCAGATACGGCGGCTCGTCCGCCAGCAGGAATTCCAGCCGGTCGGACAGCCGCGACACCGCGGCGATGTTCTGTGTCAGGACGTCCAGCGCGGTCAGCGCTTCCCCGCCCAAGGATTCTTTTCGCAATCCCTCACGCAAACCCCGCGCCGCTTTCACGCCGTCACGCAGGTTGGCAAGGTCGCGCGGCCCGCCCCGCGCCACCGACAGACGGCCCAGCGCGCGGGCGATATCGGGCGCGGCGCGCAGGGCCTCGCGCGCCTTGCGGCGCAATTCGGAATCTTTTGAAAATGCTTCGACCGCGTCATGGCGAGCGGCAATCACCGACACGTCGGTGAGCGGCGCGGCCAGCCGGCCCGCCAGCAATCGCGCGCCGCAGGCTGTCACGGTGCGGTCGATTCCGGCCAGTAGCGAACCGCCGCGCTGGCCCGACAGGGTTTGCGTCAATTCCAGGTTGCGCCGCGTCGCCGCGTCGATGCCCATGAAATGCGAAGGAGAGACTCGCACGATCCGCTGCAGCGCGACCTTGCGGCCCTTCTGGGTCAGTTCCAGATAGGCGATCAGCGCACCGGCCGCCGACAGTTCGGCGCGGGCGAAGGCGCCCAGCCCGTCCAGCGACAGCATGTTGTAATGCGCCTTGAGGGCGCGTTCGCCATTGGCGGAATCAAACCGGCTGCCGGGCAACGGTGACAGCGCCGCGCCCAGCGACTTGAACAGCGATGCAAACTCTTCCTGCGCCAGCAGCGCGTCGGGGATCAGAAGTTCGCGCGGGGAAAGCCGCGCCAGTTCGGTGGCAATCTCGCTTTGACCCACGGCGGCGACCGAAAATTCCCCGGTCGACATGTCGGCGCTGGCAATCGCGAAATCCGCGCCGCTGCGTCCCAACGCCGCCAAAAGGTTCGAGGCGCGCGCTTCCAGCAGCGAATCCTCGGTCAGGGTGCCGGGCGTCACCAGCCGCACCACCTCGCGCCTGACCACCGACTTGGCGCCGCGCTTCTTGGCCTCGGCCGGGTCCTCGACCTGTTCGCACACCGCCACCCGATGACCCTTGCGGATCAGTTTTTCCAGATAGGACTCGGCGGCATGGACCGGAACGCCGCACATGGGGATGTCTTCCCCCTGATGCTTGCCGCGCTTGGTCAGCGCAATGTCCAGCGCCTCGGCGGCTTTTGCTGCGTCCGCGAAGAAGAGCTCGTAGAAATCGCCCATGCGGTAGAACAGCAAATAGTCCGTATGCGCAGCTTTGAGCGCGAGATATTGCGCCATCATGGGGGTGGCGTCGCTCGCCCCGCTGACATCTGGCTGTATACCGAATTCCATCTCGCTCATGCGGCAACCCTAGCAGAGGCCAAAAGGCGGCGCGTCACCGAAGCTTCGTGCAAAGCGCGGGCGAGTTGTTATTCTGTGGAAAATCCATCCAGAACCATAAAAGCAACAGGCAGGGAACAGATGTCACGCCCGACTTTCACCGACGACGAAGCCCTTGCCTTTCATGCCGGCTCCAAGCCCGGCAAGCTGGAGGTCAATCCCACCAAGCCGATGGCAACCCAGCGCGACCTGAGCCTCGCCTATTCGCCGGGCGTGGCCGTGCCGGTGCTGCGCATCGCCGAGAATCCGGAATTGGCCTGGGAGTACACCACCCGCGGCAACCTGGTGGCCGTGATCTCCAACGGTACCGCGATCCTGGGGCTGGGCGATCTGGGGGCGCTGGCCTCCAAGCCGGTGATGGAAGGCAAGTCGGTGCTGTTCAAGCGCTTTGCCGATGTGAACTCCATCGACCTGGAAGTCGATACCAAGGATGTCGAGCAGTTCATCAATGCGGTGCGCTATCTGGGCCCCAGCTTCGGTGGCATCAACCTGGAAGACATCAAGGCGCCGGACTGTTTCATCATCGAGGAACGGCTGCGCGAGCTGATGGACATTCCGGTATTCCATGACGACCAGCATGGCACCGCGATCATTTCCGCCGCCGGCGTGATCAACGCCGCCCATCTCACCAACCGCAAGCTTGCCGACATCAAGGTGGTGGTGAACGGCGCCGGCGCCGCGGGCATCGCCTGCCTGGAGCTTCTCAAATCCATGGGCGTGAAGGGCGAGAACATCATCCTGTGCGACACCAAGGGCGTGGTCTATCGCGGCCGCACCGAGGGCATGAACCAGTGGAAGTCGGCCCATGCGGTGGAAACCAAGGCCCGCAGCCTGACCGACGCCATGGTCGGCTGCGACGTATTCCTGGGCCTGTCGGCCAAGGGCGCGCTGACGCCCGACATGGTGCGCTCCATGGCGTCGTCGCCCATCATTTTCGCCATGGCCAATCCCGATCCGGAAATCACCCCGGAGGATGCCAAGGCGGTGCGCGGCGATGTCATCGTCGCCACCGGGCGCAGCGACTATCCCAACCAGGTCAACAATGTCCTGGGCTTCCCCTACATCTTCCGCGGTGCGCTGGACGTGCGCGCCACCACCATCAATGAAGAAATGAAGATCGCCGCCGCCGAAGCCATCGCGGCGCTGGCGCGCGAGGACGTGCCGGACGAAGTGGCGGTGGCCTATCGCGGCGCGCGCCCGGTCTATGGTCCCGAATACATCATCCCCTCGCCTTTCGATCCGCGATTGATCAGCCGCGTCTCGGCGGCGGTGGCGGAAGCGGCCATGAAATCCGGTGTCGCCAAGAAGCAGATTCCGGACCTGCAGGCCTATCAGTATGAACTGTCGGCGCGGCTGGACCCGTCGGCGGGCCTGTTCCAGATGGTGACCAATGCGGTGCGCGCAAAGCCCAAGCGGGTGGTGTTTGCCGAAGGCGAGGAGGATTCCGTGATCCGCGCCGCCGCCGCCTTCCAGAATTCCGGCATGGGCAAGGCCATTTTGGTGGGCCGTACCGATATCGTGAAGCAGGGCCTCAAGCGCGCCGGGCTGTCCGAGGATTTGCTGGAGATCAAGGTGCCGCATTCCGCCGAGGAGGCCGCGCCCTATATCGACGCACTCTACAAGCGCATCCAGCGCCGGGGCGGGTTGCACCGCGATGCCGTGCGCATGGTGACCAACGACCGCAACATCTATGCCGCCTCCATGCTCAAGGCGGGCGATGCCGATGCCATGGTGACGGGCGTGACCCGCAACTACGCCACGGCGCTGGCCGATGTGCGCACCGTGCTGGACCCGCCGGCCGGCCAGCGACCCATGGGCATGCAGGCGATCTTCGCCAAGGGCCGGGTGGTGCTGATTGCGGATACCTCGGTGACCGAGATGCCCACCGCCGACCAGCTCGCCGACATCGCGGTGCAGGGCGCCGCCGTGGCCACCCGCTTCGGCCTGACGCCGCGCGTCGCCTTGCTGGCCTCGTCCACCTTCGGCTTTCCCCGCAGCGAACGCAGCGAACGCATCATCGAGGCGGTGCAGATCCTGGAAAATCGCGGCGTGGATTTCGAGTATGACGGCGAAATGGCGATCGACGTGGCGCTGGATAAGGATAAGCTGGCGCTGTATCCCTTCGCCCGCATCACCGACACCGCCAATGTGCTGATCATGCCGGCGATCCACAGCGCCTCGATTTCCACCAAGCTGCTGCAGCAGATGGGCGGCGCCAGCGTGATGGGTCCGATGCTGGTGGGCCTGGACAAGTCCGTGCAGATCGCGCCGCTGGGCGCCAAGATGAGCGAGATTTATAACGCCGCCGTCATCGCGGCCTATGATATCAACCGGTAATGGATTTTCCGCGTATTACGAGTTTCATGGAGAAGATCTGGGAAGACGAGATCATCCCGGTCCTCACCGATTACATCAAGATTCCCAACAAGAGCCCCGCCTTCGATGCGGACTGGGAATCGCGCGGCCATATGGAACAGGCCGTAACCATGTTCGCCGACTGGGCGACGGGAAAGCTGGCGCAGCTTCCGGGCAGCAAGTTGGACGTGGTCCGCCTGAATGGCCGTACACCGCTGATCTTCATCGAGGTTCCCGGCACCGCGCCGGGCACCATCCTGATGTACGGCCATCTCGACAAGCAGCCGGAGATGCAGGGCTGGACCGAAGGCACCGGCCCCTGGGTACCGGTGCGGAAAGACGACAAGCTGTACGGACGCGGCGGCGCCGACGACGGCTATGCGATGTTTGCGTCGCTCGCCGCGCTGCTGGCGCTGAAGGATCAAGGTATCGCCCATGGCCGCGCCGTCATCATCATCGAAGCGAGTGAAGAATCCGGTTCGCCCGACCTTCCCTTCTATATCGACCATCTCGCCGCGCGCATCGGCACACCCGATCTGGTGGTCTGCCTGGATTCGGGCAGCGGCAATTACGAACAGCTGTGGCTGACCACTTCGCTCAGAGGCATGGTGATCGGCAATCTCACCGTGCGCGTCCTGACCGAGGGCGTGCATTCGGGCGCGGCCAGCGGCATCGTGCCATCATCGTTCCGCATCATGCGCAGCCTGTTGTCGCGTATCGAGGACGAAGCGACGGGCCGGATCACCCTGCCCGAGCTGTTTGTCGAGATTCCGCAGGACCGCCAAACGCAAGCCCAGCAGGCGGCGCAAATCCTGGGCGATGAAGTCTGGTCGGAGCTGCCCTTCGCCGGAAACACAAAACCTACCGGCGACGATGGCGCAGAGCTGATCCTGCAAAAGACCTGGCGGCCGCAACTGGCGATCACCGGCATGGAAGGCTATCCGCTGCCGGCCAATGGCGGCAATGTGCTGCTGCCCTATAGCGTCGCCAAGCTGTCCTTGCGCGTGCCGCCCACCGGCGATGCCGAGAAAGCGCGCGCCGCGGTCAAGAAAGTGCTGGAAGACAATCCCCCCTATGACGCGGACGTGACGTTCAATGCGCCGCGCGGCGAGCATGGCTGGAACGCGCCGCCCCTTGCGCCGTGGCTGGAAGCCTCGCTGAACAAGGCCAGCAATGCCGCCTTTGGCAAGCCGGTCGCCTATCAGGGCGAAGGCGGCTCGATCCCCTTCATGGCGATGCTGGGCGAGAAATTCCCCGCTACGCAATTCGTAGTGACGGGACTCTTGGGACCGCATTCCAACGCCCATGGCCCCAACGAATTCCTGCACATTCCCTTTGCCAAGAAGCTGTCGGCCTGCATCGCCACCGTCGTGGCCGATCACGCCGCTCGCTAGTTCGGCAATATCACCTTGGTGACGACCGTGCCCTTGCCCTGAATGGTGGTCATGGCGTCTTCGGTGCCGAACACCGGATCGATCAGCCGCCAAACGCTGCGGGTGCGGGCATTGTCCACCATCGAGACGATGATGCGCCCGCCCGGCGTCAACAGCGTCCGGTATTTCTTCAGGATACCGGCCGGATCGGTCAGGTAATAAAGACTCTGGTTGAAGACGATGACGTCGAAGCGTTCCTGGGTCTCGAATGCCCAGGCATCGGCGACGGTGAAGCGGCTGCGCCCGTCGCCCAGCCGCCGTGTGGCGATCGCAATCGCTTCCTTGGACACATCCATGCCGAGATAGGCCTTGTAGGGAAGAATCTTGAGCTTCTCCGCCAGCAAGCCTTCGCCGCATCCCGCATCCAGGATCGATTGCGGATTCAGGAACTGGCAATAGCCCAGGATCGAGACCAGCCCGGCCAGGCTGTCCATCTTGCGTAAGTATTCCCACTGGCCGTCGCGATACTCGCGGTCCCAGGTTTCGGCCGTGACCTGTTGCGGGCGATAGCCGGTCGCCGTGAAGACGATGGCACGCGCCAGCTCCTTGATGCGTTCCATATCCCGCCCCGCTTTGTTGTTCTTGTCTGGCGGCAAATCACCGCCGGCCCTAAGCTGGCTTCACTGTTAGGCATTTCTGTGGAGAGCCCATGATCCCCGACCGGACCACCCGCCGCCCCCTGCTGATCTTCGTGCTGGTGACGCTGGCGATCGGCGCTTTCGGCAGCTTTTTCACCCAGCCCAACATCCCCACCTGGTACGCCCAGCTCAACCAGCCTTCCATCACCCCGCCCAACTGGGTGTTCGGCCCCGTCTGGACCACGCTCTATGTGATGATGGCGGTGGCGGCCTGGCGGGTGTGGCGGATCACCGGCCTGAAATCGGCCGAGATGGCGGCTTGGGGCGTGCAGCTGGCGCTGAATTTCGCCTGGAGCGCGATCTTCTTTGCGATGCACCGGATCGATGCCGCCTTTGTCGAGATCGTGCTGCTGGACCTCGCCATCCTCGCCACGCTGCTGCTGTTCTGGCGGCGGGACCGGATCGCCGCTTGGCTGATGCTGCCCTATCTGGCCTGGACCAGCTTCGCGACCCTCCTGACCTGGCGCTTCTGGCAGCTCAATCCCTGACCTTCGAATCAGCGAATCTGGCCAAAGGCTTGGCAATCCGCAGGGGGCTCCCTATATACCCCCATAGGTCAGCATGGGCATTCGCCCGGACCTGATTTTGTCAAAGAATTCAATGGGATGGGCTGGACGACGCCTTAGGGGTCGCAAGTACCATGCCCGATAAGAGGAACTGCTTATGGCTAAAGTAATCGGCATCGACCTTGGCACCACCAATTCCTGCGTGGCGGTCATGGAAGGCTCGGCCCCCAAGGTCATCGAGAATGCGGAAGGCGCCCGCACCACCCCGTCCATCGTGGCCTTCGCCCCGGATGGTGAGCGCCTGATCGGCCAGCCCGCCAAGCGCCAGGCCGTCACCAATCCCGAACACACCTTCTTCGCCATCAAGCGCCTGATCGGGCGCCGCTTCGACGATCCGATGACCCAGAAGGACATCGGCATGGTCCCCTACAAGATCGTCAAGGCCGACAATGGCGACGCCTGGGTCGCGGGCCGCGAAGGCAAGAAATATTCTCCCTCGGAAGTCTCCGGCTTCATCCTGCAGAAGATGAAGGAAACCGCCGAAGCCCATCTGGGCGAAAAGGTCACCCAGGCGGTCATCACCGTTCCGGCCTACTTCAACGACGCCCAGCGCCAGGCCACCAAGGACTCCGGCAAGATCGCCGGTCTTGAAGTGCTGCGCATCATCAACGAACCCACCGCCGCGGCGCTGGCCTATGGCCTGGACAAGAAGTCTGGCGCCACCATCGCCGTGTACGACCTTGGCGGCGGCACCTTCGACGTCTCCGTGCTGGAAATCGGCGACGGCGTCTTTGAAGTGAAGTCCACCAATGGCGACACCTTCCTGGGCGGCGAAGACTTCGACCATCGCCTGGTCGGCTTCCTGGCCGACGAGTTCAAGAAGGAAAACGGCATCGACCTGCGCACCGACCGTCTGGCGCTGCAGCGTCTGAAGGACGCCGCCGAAAAGGCCAAGATCGAACTGTCGAGCGCGCAGCAGACCGAAGTGAACCTGCCCTTCATCACGGCGGACGCGTCGGGCCCCAAGCATCTCACCATCAAGATCACCCGCGCCACGCTGGAAAAGCTGGTCGACGACCTGATCCAGAAGACCGTCGGCCCGGTGAAGCAGGCGCTGAAGGATGCCGGCGTCACCGCCGGCCAGATCGACGAAGTCATCCTGGTCGGCGGCATGACCCGCATGCCCAAGGTGCAGGAAGCCGTGAAGCAGATCTTTGGCGGCAAGGAGCCGCACAAGGGCGTCAATCCCGATGAAGTGGTCGCCATCGGCGCGGCCATCCAGGGCGGCGTGCTGAAGGGAGAAGTCAAGGACGTGCTGCTGCTCGATGTCACCCCGCTTTCGCTGGGCATCGAGACTCTGGGCGGCGTCTTCACCCGCCTGATCGACCGCAACACCACCATCCCGACCAAGAAGAGCAATATCTTCTCGACTGCCGAAGACAATCAGGGCGCCGTCACCATCAACGTGTTCCAGGGCGAGCGCGAAATGGCGGCGGACAACAAGTCGCTCGGCCGCTTCGACCTGCAGGGCATTCCGCCGGCGCCGCGCGGCGTGCCGCAGATCGAAGTCACGTTCGACATCGACGCCAACGGCATTGTCAGCGTCACCGCCAAGGACAAGGCCACCGGCAAGGAGCAGCAGATCCGCATCCAGGCGTCGGGCGGTCTGTCGGACGCCGACATCCAGAAGATGGTCAAGGAAGCCGAAAGCCACGCCGCCGAGGACAAGAAGCGCCGCGAAGTGGTGGAAGCCAAGAACCAGGGCGATGCGCTGATCCATTCCACCGAAAAGGCGATGAGCGAGCATGGCGACAAGGTCGGTCCGGAAGAAAAGACCGCCATCGAAGCCGGCATCGCGGCGCTGAAGACCGCGCTGGCGGGCGACGACGCCGAAGACATCAAGGAAAAGACCAACACCCTGGCCCAGGCTTCGATGAAGCTGGGCGAGGCGATGTACAAGGCGCAGCAGTCCGAAGGCGCGGCCGCCGATGCCGCCTCTGATGGCGCCGGCAACAAGACCGATGACAATGTTGTGGACGCCGATTTCGAGGAAGTCGACGACAACAACAACAGCAAGGGTGCCGCCTAACCAGTATGGCCCTTCGCGCGTGACGCGCGGAGGGCCTTTTTGCTTTTGTATCCGGGGGCGGATGTGTCGATGAAGCGCTGTTACTACGAATGTCTGGAAGTCCAGAAGGGCGCGACCGGAGATGTCCTGAAGTCGGCTTACCGCAAGCTGGCGATGAAGTTCCATCCCGACAAGAATCCCGGCGACCACACCGCCGAAGTCAAATTCAAGGAAATCAGCGAAGCCTATGACATCCTGAAGGATGATCAGAAGCGCGCAGCCTACGACCGCTTTGGCCATGCCGCCTTTGAAGGCGGCACCGGGGCCGCGGGCGCGCGCGGCGGCAATCCGTTCGGCGATTTCGCCGGCGGCTTTGGCGATGTGTTCGAGGACTTTTTCGGCCAGATGATGGGCGGCCGCGGCAAGCGGCAGAATCGCGGCCAGGACCTGCGCTACAATCTGGGCATCAGCCTGGAAGAAGCGTTCCGTGGCCGCAGCGCCGAGATCCGCGTGCCGACCCAGATCGCCTGTGAAGACTGTTCGGGCAGCGGCGCCGAACCCGGTCACCAGCCCGAGACCTGCCCCGGCTGCGCCGGCCACGGCAAGGTCAGAGCCACCCAGGGCTTCTTCACCATCGAACGCACCTGCTCATCCTGCCGGGGCAGCGGCAAGATCGTGCGCCACCCCTGCAAGACCTGCCGCGGCGCCGGCCTTGTCCAGAAGGAGCGCACGCTGACCGTCGATGTGCCGCCCGGCGTCGAGGAAGGCACCCGCATCCGCCTGTCGGGCGAAGGCGCCGCCGGGGCCAATGGCGGCCCGTCCGGCGATCTCTATATTTTCCTGGAAGTCGCCGAACATCCCATCTTCCAGCGCGACGGCCATGATTTGCATTGCCGCGCTCCGGTATCCTTCGTCACCGCCGCCATGGGCGGCAGCATCGAAGTGCCCACCCTGGACGGGGGCCGCGCCAAGGTGGCCATCCCCGAAGGCACCCAGCCCGGGCGGCAGTTCCGCCTCAAGGGCAAAGGCATGCCGGTGCTGCGCAGCGCCCAGCGCGGCGATCTGTATGTCGAACTGGCGGTGGAAACCCCGGTCCGGCTGACCAAGCGGCAGAAGGAATTGCTGCGGGAATTCGACGCCGAAAGCCAGGCCGGCACCCACCCCGAGGCCGAAGGCTTCCTGGCCCGGCTGAAGGAGTTCTGGAGCGGCGGCCCGCAGGCGTAAACCCCGGAAAACCGGGGTATTTTTCCCCAAGTCAAGAGTTTCGCGCCAGCGCCTTTTCAGCTTAAAGTCCGCCCCTCTCTCACGGTGTGTGCCTTGACCGACCAGACCTTCGCCCTTGCCGATAACCTGCGATTTCTCAAGGCGCTGATCACCCGTCCCAAGAATGTCGGCGCCATTGTGCCGTCCAGTCCCGCGCTGACCCGCGCCATCGCCGCCGCCATCGACCTCAATCGCACCGGCCCGATCCTGGAGCTGGGGCCCGGCACCGGCGTCATCACCCAGTCGATCTTGGAGCGCGGCATCGCGCCCGAACGCCTGACGCTGATCGAGTATGACGCCGAGATGGCGGCGCACCTGGCGCACAAATTCCCCCGCACCCATGTGGTGCAGGGCGACGCTTTCGATCTGGAGCGCACGCTCGGTGGCCGTCACGGCGACCAGCTGTTCAGCGCCGTCGTCTCCGGCCTGCCGCTGCTGAATTTCCCGGTGGCTCTGCGCAACAGCTATATGGCCGGGCTGATCGACCGGCTGGAGCATGGTGCGCCGGTGATCCAATTTTCCTACGGCACCCAGGCGCCGGTGGAAGCCCCGCCCGGCTGCACCGTCAGCCGCGCCGCGCTGGTCTGGGCCAATATCCCGCCCGCGCGGGTATGGGTCTACCGCAAGGACTGATCACGCCGCGTTGGCCGCATGCGCGCGCGCATTGCGGATTTCGGCATCATCCGGCACCAATTCCAGCGCGCGGTCGAAGCTGGCGACCGCGTCGTCAAAGCGTTTCAGGCCGGTCAGCACCAGCCCGCGATTCTTCCAGGCAGGGACATAGTCAGGCCGGAGTGCCACGCTGCGGTCATAGCTTTCCAGCGCCTGTTCGAAACGCTGAAGGCCATGCAGCGCCGCGCCGCGATTGTTCCAGGCATGGTGATCGTCCAGCACCTTGGTCAATAGCTGGTCGAAGGCCGCCACCGAATCCGCAAAGCGCTGCAGTTCCAGAAGCGCGACGCCGCGATTGAACAGCGCGGTGGGATAAGTCCGATCCAGCGCCAGCGCGGCATCGCTGCTGTCCAGCGCTTCGGCGTAACGCTTCAACTCGGTGAGCGCCGCGCCGCGATTGGCCCAGATGGCCGCGGAGGGCTGCAATGCCAGCGCCCGGTCATAGGCGGCAATCGCCTCTTCGCGCCGGCCAAGACCCGCCAGTACCACGCCCTGATTGTACCAGGCTTCGACCTGGCCGGGCTGGCGCGCGGTGACGTCGGCAAAATGCGCCAGCGCGTCTTGCGCCTGCCCCGCCGCCTGGAGCAGGACGCCCTTGAGCATCACCGCCTCCACCGCGCCGGTATTGAGGCCGAGGGCCAGATCCACCGCCGCCATCGCCTCATCGCTGCGCTGCTGCTGAAACAGCAGCACCGCCAGCAGGTACTGGGTGCGATAGTCCGGCCCGGCCGCGAGCACCTGGCGGTACAGCGCCTCGGCATCGGCCAGCCGCCCCTGCTGGTGCAGCGACATGGCCTGACTTTGGAGTTGTTGCGTCATGGGACCAGCCTAGACGAAGCCTTTGGGGGGCAGGAAGGGCCACTTTGCTGCAGCCTTTGCTGCAGCAAAAAGGTGCAGCATAACAATTTATGCTGCACCCTATGCTGCGCGGTAAGTCGTTGATTTTGCTGTTATTCGGCAGCTTCGGCCAGAGCCGGGGCAGCCTCGAGCACGTCCGGGCCGACATGGGCTTCGAACTTGCGGAAATTCTCCTGGAACATGCCCACCAACTTCCTGGCCTGGGCGTCATAGGCGGCCTTGTCGGCCCAGGTGTCGCGCGGGTTGAGGATGGCCGAATCCACGCCGGGGACCGCCACCGGCACCCGGAACTTGAAGTGCGGGTCGATCCGCATTTCGGCATTGGCCAGGCTGCCATCCAGCGCCGCGTTGAGAAGCGCGCGGGTGGCCTTGATCGGCATGCGGCTGCCGGTGCCGAAGGCGCCCCCGGTCCAGCCGGTATTGACCAACCAGCACTCGGCCTGGTGCTCGGCGATCAGGGCGCGCAGCAGGTTGCCGTATTCCGACGGATGGCGCGGCATGAAGGGGGCGCCGAAGCAGGTTGAGAAGGTCGGCTGCGGTTCCTTGCCCAGACCCTTCTCGGTGCCGGCCACCTTGGCGGTGAAGCCCGACAGGAAGTGGTACATGGCCTGGGACGGGGTCAGCCGCGCAATCGGCGGCAGCACGCCAAAGGCATCGGCCGTCAGCATGATCACATTCTTGGGGTGACCGGCGCGGCCGGTGGCGCTGGCATTGGGGATATAGTCGATCGGATAGGCGGCGCGGGTGTTTTCCGCAAGGGTCGCGTCATCCAGGTCCAGCTCGCGCGTGATGGGATCCATCACCACATTTTCCAGCACCGTGCCGAAGCGCTCGGTGGTGGAGAAGATTTCCGGCTCGGCCGTGGCGCTCAGGCGGATTACCTTGGCATAGCAGCCGCCCTCGATGTTGAAGATGCCGTTCTCGCTCCAGCCATGCTCGTCATCGCCGATCAGGGTGCGCGAGGCATCGGCCGACAGCGTCGTCTTGCCGGTGCCGGAAAGGCCGAAAAATATGGCCGATTCGCCGCTCGCCGCCACATTGGCCGAGCAATGCATGCTCATCACCCGCTTGGACGGCAACAGGTAGTTCATGATGGTGAAGACCGACTTCTTCATCTCGCCGGCATAGGAGGTGCCGCCGATCAGGATCACCTTCTTGCTGAAATTGACCGCGATCACGGTCTGCGAAGCGCAGCCATGTTTGGCCGGGTCGGCATTGAAGCTGGGCAGGTCGATGATGGTGAATTCCGGGTCGAAGCCCTTCAAATCTTCCGCCGTGGGGCGGATCAGGAGCTGGTGCACGAACAGCGAGTGCCAGGCATATTCGGTGACCACGCGCACCGAAATGCGGTGCGTCAGGTCGGCCCCGCCGAACAGGTCCTTGGCGAACAGCTCGCGCCCCTCAGCATGGGCCATCATGTCGGCCTGCAGCGCATCGAACTGCGCCGGCGTCATCGCCTTGTTATTGTCCCACCAAACCTGGCTTTCGGTGCTGGCGTCGCGCACCACGAACTTGTCGGACGCCGAGCGGCCGGTATGGACGCCCGTGCGCACCACCAGCGGGCCGTTCTTGGCGACATGGCCTTCACCGCGGCGCACCGCTTCTTCGTACAGCGCGGCGGCGCCGAGATTCCAGTTCACGGATTTCAGATTGCGAAAGCCATGGCGGCCAAGGCCGTGCGCGGTGTCGGACATGGGATGCTCCAGCGAAAATCTCCACCCGTCTTAGCGGCCCGGGCCCGCAGGGACAAATGTATACATGATGGAACCCATGTCCGAATATTTATGTTATTCAACGGCTTACGGAGCAATGCCCTGTATACATGGGTGACTTGTTGTCACGGCGTTGTCACCCCGGCCGCTTGGCCGTAAGGAAACGGATGCTCTCGGATGAAGACTTGGACCGTTACGCCCGCCACCTGGTCTTGCGGGAAGTCGGCGGCGTCGGTCAGGCGAAGATCGGCACGAGCCGCGTGCTGATCGTGGGCGCGGGCGGGCTGGGCAGCCCGGCGGCGCTGTATCTGGCCGCCGCCGGTATCGGCACGCTCGGCCTGGTCGATGACGATACGGTCAGCCTTTCCAACCTGCAGCGCCAGATATTGTTTCAAACCAAGGATGTCGGGCGGCCGAAGGTGGAGGCTGGCCGTGACACGCTGAAAGCCTTGAATCCACGGATTCAAATCAACATTCATCAGACGCGGCTGGATAGCGGCAATGTGATGGATATGATCGCCGGCTATGACATCGTCGCCGACGGTTCCGACAATTTCGCCACCCGCTTCCTGCTGAACGATGCCTGCTTCCTTGCGCAGAAGATTCTGGTGTCAGCAGCGGTGACCGAGTTTGAAGGCCAGCTTGCCACCTACAAGGCGTTCGACCGCAGCCGGCCCTATCCCTGCTATCGCTGCCTGTTCCCCGCCCCGCCGCCGCCCGGCACGGTGGCATCCTGCTCGGAAACCGGGGTTCTGGGGGCCGCCGCCGGTGTCATGGGGTCGCTGCAGGCGTTGGAAGTGCTGAAGGAAGCCGCCGGGCTGGGGACCGGGCTGGCGGGAAAAATCCTGACTTTCAAAGCCCTTAGCGGTGAATTTCGCACCGCCCGGCTGGCGCCCGACCCGGCCTGCCCCTTGTGCGGCACCGCCCCGACAATTCACGCCCTGAGCCACCACGGTTAACCGCCGTTTAGGCCGTTTGCGGCAGCATGTCCGCATGGGACGCGAAATTCATTACGAAGTATTCCGCAGGGTCGGCGCCAAGGGCGGCTGGACCATGCATGAAGTGACCTCGACGCGCGAACTGGCCATCACCATGGCGCAGGAGCTGATGGCCTCCGAGAAGGCCACCGGCGTCAAGGTGGTCAAGGAAACCTATAACGACGATACCGGCGACTATCTCACCCTCAAGATTTTCGAGGAGGGGCACAACCAGATGAAGGTGGAGCCGGCGCAGGAAGACGCGCCGCACGCCATTCCCTGCTTCAAGCCGGACGACCTCTATTCCTATCACGCCCGCGCCACCATGAGCCGCCTCCTGGGCGACTATCTGGCGCGCAACAAGATCACCATCACCGAATTGATCCACCGTGCCGACATGCTGGAAAGGCTGGAAGCCACAGGCACCGTCTATCAGCACGCGATCCAGAAGATCGCGGTGGCGCAGGCTGCCTCCACCACCACGCCGGTGCAGCAGATCGTCAAGAGCCTGAACGAACTCACCACCCAGGCCTTCAACCGCGTCTATCGCGATCAGAGGAAGGGCCTGTTCCCCAACCCCCATCCCGAACAGTTCGCCGAGCTGGCCCGGACGCTGTCGGGCAAGGGCGATGCGGCCTACATCTTCAATGGCGCGCTGGCCCAGCATCTGAAAGAGGCGCAGGGCTGGGACCAGAAGGTCCTGATGCTGATCACCATCATGAGCAGCGCTCCCGCCGAGGACCTGCCGCGCAAGCTGGTATTGTCATCGGTCGATGCCATCCTGGCGGAAATCCTGGGCGGTTCCGCGGCCCTGCATGAACTGATCGGAAAGTCCGAGAATCTGGCGGGCGCCCTCAGCAAGCTTGTCGCGCTGTTCCTGGGCAAGGCGCCGGAAGATGCCAAGGACGGGCTGGCGGCGCTGACCCAGAATTTCGCCACCGACAGCCTGCCTGAAGCGCGCACCGCCGTCGCCAACCGCATTGTCGCGGAATTCAAGAGCAACAAGCGGCTGTGCCCCGAATCCATCGTGGACGAACTGAAGGCGCTGCGCAGCATCGCCAACCGCATCGTGATGGGCGTGGGCAAGTATCTGAGCCATGAAGACCTGGTGGCAGCCTTTACCCTGCGCTCCAAGCGCCTTGTCACCCAGGAATCGCTGGGCGGCTATATCATCGAGGCCGCGCCCGACGAGAAGATCGAGCGCCTGCTGTTCGTTGAGGACAATATCATCGGGCTGGAAAACAAGCGCCAGCTCGCCAGCTATGTCATGCCGATCCTGACCTCGGCGCAGTTCGACAGCCATTTCAACAATCCCAAGGTGCCGCTGGTGTCGCGCCTGCAGCGCCTGGCGCAGTTGCAGGCGCGGGTGCGCCGCTGCGGCTTTATCGAAGTCACCCGCGAGGAAATCGCGAGCAAGATGGATTCACTGGCGGTGATGATGGAATCGCGCGGCAAGCTGTTTGAGTCGATTTCGGCCCGCCCCACCAGCCATGTGGAAAAAGCCCAGACCCTGCTGAAACTGGCGACCGGTGGCGTTCTGACCGAAGGCGTCATGTCGGCGCGGGCCCGCGACATGATCGTGGGCTATCTGTCCCAGCCCGGCTTCCTCACCGGCTATATCGCCACACAGGTGAAGGATGGCGTGACGCCAGACAACGAGAAAGTCATGGCCGAGCTGATGGAAACCCTGGGCAAGGCGGGCATTACCGCCGAGACGGGGCTTAAGTCCATCGCTGCCTAACGCCTCACCATGGGCGGCCTTGGTGATGGGAGTTAATGCGCTGCGTCCCAATTGTCAGCAGCACGCGCATCGACCACCAGCGGCACTGAGATTTCAACCGCCGGCAGTGCCGCTTTCTCCATCACCGACCTGATCAGCTTGGAGGCCTTGTCGACATCCTTGTCGGGGGCTTCGAATATCAGTTCGTCATGCACCTGCAGCAGCATGACGGCCTTCAGCCTGGCGTCTTCCAACGCGGACGGCATGCGTACCATGGCCCGGCGGATGATGTCGGCGGCCGCGCCCTGGATGGGGGCGTTGATGGCCGCGCGCTCTGCCCCGGCACGGAAGCCCTGGACCTTGGAATTGATCTCGCGGATATGGATGCGCCGTCCGAACAGGGTTTCGACGAAACCGTGTGTGCGGGCGAACTGCTTGGTGTCTTCCATGTAATCGCGGATGCCGGGGAAGCGGGTGAAATACTTCTTGATGTAATCGCTGGCCTCGCCCTGCGGGATGCCGAGCTGGTTGGCCAGGCCAAAGCCGGAAATGCCGTAGACAATGCCGAAATTGATCGCCTTGGCCTTGCGGCGGATTTCTGGCGTCATGTCTTTCAGCGGTACCCCGAAGATTTCCGATGCCGTCATGGCGTGAATGTCGAGATTGTCGGCAAAGGCTTTTTTCAGTTCCGGGATCTCGGCGATATGGGCCAGCAGCCGCAGCTCGATCTGGCTGTAGTCGGCGCTGATCAGCTTGTTGCCCTTGGCGGCAATGAAAGCCTGGCGGATGCGGCGCCCCTCTTCGGTGCGCACCGGGATATTCTGCAAATTGGGATCGGTGGAAGCCAGCCGCCCGGTTGTGGTGGAGGCCATGGCGTAGGAGGTATGCACCCGGCCCGTCTTGGCATTGATGTAGGTGGGCAGCGCATCGGTATAGGTGCCGCGCAGCTTGGCCAGGCCGCGCCATTCCAGCACCTTGTTCGCAATGGGATGGCCCTGCGCCGCCACGTCTTCCAGCACGTCGCTGTCGGTGGACCAGGCGCCGGTCTTGGTCTTCCTGCCCCCTTCCAGTTTTATGCGGTCGAACAGGATTTCGCCAAGCTGCTTGGGAGATCCGATATTGAACTCCCCGCCCGCCAGCTTGTGGATCTCGCCTTCCAGCCTGACCTGCTGTTTGGCGAAATCGTTGGACAGCTTGCGCAGCAATTCGGGATCGATGCTGACGCCGGCGCGCTCCATGTCGGCCAGCACCATCACCAGGGGGCGTTCCAGCGTCTCGTAGACGCAGCGCTTGGTTTTTTCGCGCAACTGCGGCTTGAACAGCATGTGCAGACGCAAGGTAACGTCCGCATCCTCGGCGGAATATCTGGTGGCTTCCGCCACCGGCACACAGTCAAAGGTGATCTTGTCTTTGCCCTTGCCGGTGACTTCGCTGAAGGTGATGGGAGTGTGCGACAAATGCAGGCTGGACAATTCGTCCATGCCATGGCCGTGCAGCCCGCCTTCCAGCACGTAGGACATCAGCATCGTGTCATCGATGGAATCCAGCCGGATGCCGCGCTGCAGAAACACCAGCGCGTCATATTTCAGGTTCTGGCCGACCTTCAGGATACTGTCATCTTCCAGCAGCGGCTTAAGCCGCGACAGCACGTCGGCCTCGGTCATCTGCACGATGGCATCAACGCCATCCTGCGCCTGGGACAGGTCCAGCGACAGGCCGTCGCCCTTGCGATGGCCGCAGGGAATGTAACAGGCTTCCCCCGGCGTCACCGCGAGCGCGACGCCGCACAGATTGGCGGTCATCGGGTCCAGCGAGGTGGTTTCGGTATCGACGCAGACGATGCCGGTCTCGTAAGCCCGGGCGATCCACTTGTCCAAATCCTTCGCCGCCGTCACCGTGACATAGGCGTCGCGATCGATCGGCGCGCGCAGCGCCGAGGTGTCGGCAGGCGTTTCGCCTTGGATGGCGGGGAGCTCGGGCTTGGGCGACAGCACGTTGGCCACGCTTGGCGCGGCGGCGATCAGGTCGAGGTCCTGCACCTCGAAATGCGCCGCCACACGCTTGGTGATGGAGCCGAACTCCATCGCCTTCAGGAACGCGATCAGTTCCTTGCAATCGGGCTCATGCACCGCGAATTCGTCGGGCTTTTCCTTCAGCGGCACCTTGTCATCCAGCGTTACCAGCCTGAGCGAGATGCGGGCATTTTCCGCATTCTCGATCAGGGTTTCGCGGCGCTTGGGCTGCTTGATCTCGCTGACCCTGGCCAGCAGGGTTTCGATGTCGCCATACAGGTTGATCAGTTCGGCGGCGGTCTTGACGCCGATGCCGCGCACGCCGGGCACATTGTCGGCGGAATCCCCGGCCAGCGCCTGGACCTGCACCACCTTGTCCGGCGCCACGCCGAATTTTTCGAACACTTCGGCGGAAGCCAGCTTCCGGTTTTTCATCGTGTCCAGCAGCTCGACCTTGCCGTCCACCACCAGCTGCATCAGGTCCTTGTCGGAGGAGATGATGGTGCAGCGGGCGCCGGCCTCGCGCGCCAGCCTTGCATAGGTGGCGATCAGGTCGTCGGCTTCATAGCCGTTCATCTCGACGCAGGAGACGCCAAAGGCACGGGTGGCATCGCGCACCAGCGGGAATTGCGGGATCAAATCTTCGGGCGCCGGCGGGCGGTGCGCCTTGTATTCCTTGTAGATCGCATTGCGGAAGGTCTTCTCGCTGGCATCGAAGATCACCGCCAGATGGGTCGGCTGCTCCGGGCCCTTCATGTCCTCCAGCAGCTTCCACAGCATGTTGCAGTAGCCCGCCACCGCGCCGGTCGGCAGGCCGTCGGACTTGCGGGTCAGTGGCGGCAAAGCGTGATAGGCCCGGAACAGATAGCCCGACCCGTCCACGAGATAGAGATGGTCGCCCTTTTTAAGAGCGGTCAATGATGCGATGCCCCGGCTTTGAGCACAAAGCGCTTGTCGCAATAGGGGCATTCGACGCTGGTTTCGTCGCCCATCTCCAGATAGACGCGCGGGTGCCCCAGCGCGCCGCCGCCGCCATCGCAGGCGACGCGGGTATTGTCGGTTTCGACGATTTCGGGGGCATCGACAGGCATGAAAAGGACCTAAAAACGCGCGACGGGCGGGATCATACAAGTTAGGATTTGCGCGGCAAGGGCGGATTTCCCAGTGGTAAGACTCGATAAAATCTACACCAAAGGCGGCGATTCCGGCCAAACCGGGCTGTCGGACGGCAGCCGGGTTTCCAAGACAAGCCTGCGCATCGCCGCCATCGGCGCGGTGGACGAAGCCAACAGCGCCATCGGCATGGCGCGGCTTGCGGCGCAGGGCGATTTCGACGCCGCTTTGGCCCGCATCCAGAACGACCTGTTCGACCTGGGCGCCGACCTGTCCGCGCCCGAGGATGGGCGAAAATCCGAAACCCGCCTGCGCATCGCCCCCGCCCAGGTGGAGCGGCTGGAACGCGAGATCGACGCGATGAATGAAAATCTGGCGCCGCTGACCTCCTTTGTGCTGCCCGGCGGCACGGCGCTGGCGGCGCATCTGCACCTGACCCGCGCCATCGCACGCCGGGCGGAAGCGGCCATGGTGGCATTGGCGGCGCAGGAGCCGCTCAACCCGGCGGCGCTGCACTATGCCAACCGTCTGTCGGATCACCTGTTCGTGATGGCGCGCGCCGCCAATGACAGCGGCAAGGGCGATGTGCTGTGGGTGCCGGGAAAGAACAGACCGTAGAGGGAGTGGGATCGTGGCGGGGGAAAGCAGAAAGATCGCTTACATGCTTGGCGCGGGCTTTTCTTATGGAAGTGGGCACACCGCACTGGTTGGAAAGCATCGGATGAAGATGCCGCTGCAGCTTTCGCTCTTTAAGGAGTTATGCGGTTTCCATTACAAAAAAATCCAACAGCTCGACCAGCTAGCAAGAATCATTCGACAGTATTTTAGTCCGAGCACGTATCGAGCAACGAGAAAAAAGGGGAGCGCGCGCCATCAAGATTTGTTCGATTTATCAATAGAAGAAGTTGTCACTTTTTTTGATGAAATCGTGACCAACAATAAAGAGAGAAAAGAAATCCGGCTTGCAGCGGAGGAGCTGCAGCGGCTCACGGTTGAACTGATAACTTATCTTTCAACAAAGGGAAGCCCTGGGAAAAACATCTACCTGAAGAAGTTTGTCGAACGTCTCGCGCAGACAGACGTCCTAGTATCTTTTAATTGGGATACTCTTTTGGATCGCACTTTATACAACAAGATCAATTGGCATCCTGCGTGGGGCTATGGCGCCACAGTACGCAAGCGCTTCACGCCGGAGATGGGCGATGCCCCGCTAGCCCCGAAATACCCAAGGCTCCTGAAATTGGCTCAATAAATTGGGTTGCATACAAAGACGGCACTGCGCGCAACTGTATTCTGACAAAGCACTGGGGGCCTGGCGATCACGCAGATAGCGTTGTCATGATGCCGCCCAAGATGGTGAAACCGGAGGTTTGGGGTAGATCAAAAGAGGTAGTCAGCGGGGCAACCGGTGAAAACGATATGGTTGCAAAGGACTTTTACCCTGAACTGTGGGCTGAGGCTGAAGCGCATCTATCGAAATGCCGTCGGTTAGTCTTCATCGGTTATTCATTCCCACCCGCCGATTTCGCTGTAAGCAATATGCTGCGCCGAGCCATCTCGGAGAGAAAGATGTCTACTGGAGAGTTTCCTGAAATCGACATTGTCGATCCCAACGCCGCTGAGTTAGCGCGCCGTTTTGAGCAATCCTTTAAAATTGAAGTGCCGGTGAACAATCTCTACTTTTCGCTGCAAAGTTACCTGTACAGCGAGCGGGCCAGATAGAGCTCTACTCCGGACTGATGCGGCGTCCGAACACGAAAGCAAGGATCACGCCCAGCACCCCGGTCGCCGCCCAACCGGGCAAGGCGAGAAACGAATAGACGCCCTGCGCCATGGCGGGTGCGTGGTTCTGCACCCAGCTCTTGAAGCCGTCCAGATGCGGTTGGTTGAACAGGCCCCAGATGGTGCCGAGGCTGCGCACGGTGAGTTCACCGCCGCGTTCCAGGCTGGTGACCGCGTCCGCGCCCAGCAGCATCAGGGCGGTGACGATCAGGACGAGGCTGACAAGGCGCATGAAAACGGACATGGCAGAGCAATAACGCGCGCTGCCGTGCCGCACAATCATGAGAATCTCCTAATTCTTAACTTTGCTGCGGTTGCGCAGGCGGTGCGCAATTGACGGGGCGTGCGGCCGGGTGGCAGGCTTGGTCACGGACACAGCCGGGGGGTTATACGTGTCCAGAGCGCGGCGCCCTGCCGCCGCGCAAGACCAACGTCTCTTGTCCGTGGTGGAGCGCGGACGCAGAGGCGGTAAGCCTCCCATAGATAATGCCGGCCTCGCGACCGGCAACGCCGGGGGGCATGCATGCCGGACGAACTGACGTCGCTTTATCCAACGACCCTGCTGCGCCGGCATCTGCCCGACATGGCCGATGCCAACCGCCAGCTCGCCGGGATCATCGCGGAGCTGGCCGCCACCGGTCCCAACATGATCGCCGGCACCTCGAATGTCGGCGGATTCCAGACGCGCGAAGACCTGCTGTCGGAAGCCAATCGCTTCGCCCAGCACCCTGCCATGGTGATGCTGAGAAGCCATTTCATCCGCGCCATCCAGGATTACGCCAAGCTGTTGTTCGAGCAGGAATGCATGCGCAATCCCACCAATGTCGATTTCATGCTCTGGGGCTGGGGCGTATCGCTGAAGGCCGGACACAGCCAGGAACTGCATGTGCATCCCACGGCGCATATCAGCGGCGTCTACTACGTCGCCGTGCCGCCGGGCGCGAAGGGCGAAGCCAGCACGGCGGGAAAAATCCGTTTCTACGATCCCCGCCCGCGCGCCAACATGAACCAGCTTTTCACCCAGATCACCCGCCATTCCGAAATGCCTGCCGATGGCGACCTGCTGCTGTTTCCCAGCTGGCTGGAGCATTCCGTGGCGGCGTTCGAAGGCGATGGCGACCGCATCTGCATCGCCTTCAATGTCCGGCTGAACATGTCATGAAAAAGCCGCCCGGTTTCCCGGGCGGCTGATTCATTTTCGCAAAGACTACGAAGCTTAAGCCTGCGGCGCGTCCGCCGGCTTCTTGCTGAGGTCTTCGCCGGTGGCCTGGTCCACCTGCTTCATCGACAGGCGCACCTTGCCGCGGTCGTCGAAGCCCAGGAGCTTGACCTTCACGGCCTGGCCTTCCTTGACCACGTCCTTCGGGTTCGCGACGCGGCTGGAAGCCAGTTCGCTGACATGCACAAGGCCGTCCTTAGGTCCGAAGAAGTTCACAAAGGCGCCGAAGTCCATGACCTTGACGATCTTGCCGTCATAGATCTGGCCGATTTCCGGTTCCGCCGTCAGGCCGCGAATCCACTTGATCGCCGCCTTGATCGCTTCATGGTCGCTGGAGGCGACCTTCACGGTGCCGTCGTCTTCCACGTTGATCTTGGCGCCGGTCTTTTCCACGATCTCGCGGATCACCTTGCCGCCGGTGCCGATCACGTCGCGGATCTTGTCGGTCGGAATCTTGATCTGCTCGATGCGCGGGGCGTGCTCGCCCAGCTCGGCGCGGGCGCCGGTCAGGGCCTTGTTCATCTCGCCCAGGATGTGCAGACGGCCGCCCTTGGCCTGTTCCAGCGCGGTCTTCATGATCGCTTCGTTGATGCCGGAGATCTTGATGTCCATCTGCAGGCTGGTGATGCCTTCGTCGGTGCCGGCCACCTTGAAGTCCATGTCGCCCAGGTGATCCTCGTCACCCAGGATGTCCGACAGGACGACATGACGGTCGCCTTCCAGGATCAGGCCCATCGCGATGCCCGCCGTGGGACGCTTCAAGGGAACGCCCGCATCCATCAGCGCCAGCGAAGTGCCGCACACCGAGGCCATCGAGGACGAACCGTTGGATTCGGTGATCTCCGACACCACGCGGATGGTGTAGGGGAACTCGTCCTTCTTGGGCAGCATCGGATGGATCGCGCGCCAGGCGAGCTTGCCATGGCCGATTTCGCGGCGGCCCGGGGCGCCCATGCGGCCGGTTTCACCGACCGAGTAGGGAGGGAAGTTGTAGTGCAGCATGAAGGTCTGCTTGCCGGTGCCTTCCAGGCTGTCGACAAACTGTTCGTCCTCGGCGGTGCCAAGGGTGCAAACCACCAGCGCCTGGGTTTCGCCGCGGGTGAACAGCGCCGAACCATGGGTACGCGGCAGGATGCCGACTTCCGCCACGATCGGGCGGACCGTGGTCAGGTCGCGGCCGTCAACGCGCTTCTTGGTGTCCAGCACCGCGTTGCGCATCACATCGGCTTCCACGTCATGCAGCAGGCCGGAATAGACGCTGGCCGCAACCTTGCCTTCGCCTTCGCCCACGAACTCGGCGGCGAACTTCTTCTTCACGGCGCTCAGCGCATCGCGGCGCTCGAACTTGATCGGAAGCTGGAACGCCTTGGCCAGTTCGGCGGAGGTCGCCGACTTGATCTTGGCGCGCAGCGGGGCATGAATGTCCGCAGGCACAGCGCGCGGCTCCTTGGCCGCCTTTTCCGCCAGGCGGATAATGGCCTTGATGGCGGTCTGCATTTCCCTGTGACCGAACATCACGGCGCCCAGCATCACTTCTTCGCTGAGTTCCTGGGCTTCGGATTCCACCATCATCACGGCGTCATGCGTGCCGGCGACGACCAGTTCCAGCTTGGAATTGGGCATCTCTTCCAGCGGCGGGTTCAGTCTGTATTCGCCGTCGATGTATCCGACGCGGGCCGCGCCGATCGGGCCCTGGAACGGCAGGCCGGACAGGGTCAGCGCCGCCGACACCGCGATCATCGCGATGATGTCGGGATCATTTTCCAGATCGTGGCTCAGCACCTGCGCCACAACCAGCGTCTCGTTGCGATAGCCGTCGGCGAACAGGGGGCGGATGGGACGGTCGATCAGGCGCGAGATCAGGGTCTCGCGTTCCGTCGCGCCGCGTTCGCGCTTGAAATAGCCGCCCGGAATCTTGCCGGCGGCGTAATAGCGTTCCTGGTAATTCACGGTGAGCGGGAAGAAGTCCACGCCCTCTTTGGGGTTCGCCGCGCCGACCACGGTGGCCAGGACAACGGTTTCGCCATAAGTGGCCAGAACCGAGCCATCGGCCTGGCGGGCAATCTTGCCGGTTTCGAGGGTCAGCTCGCGGCCGCCCCATTCAAAGGTTTCTTTGTGGATGGTGAACATCGTTTCTTCTTCTCTCATGTGCCCGCCGCCATATTGCGCCCGGGCCTTCCTCTTTTGGTCGCGCCACATTGGTGGTCGCTCCCGGTGACTCCCCTATGGAGCCCGCCTTTGCGGAAGCTCATCCCCCGCAAAAGCAAAACACGGCCCCGCGCTTTTGCGCGAGGCCGTGTCCTATTCTGGTTGCCGCGAACTCAGCGGCGCAGACCCAACTTGGCGATGATGCCTTCGTAGCGCTTCACGTCGCGGGACTTCACATAGTCCAGCAGGTTGCGGCGCAACGAGACCATCTTGATCATGCCGCGGCGCGAATGATTGTCCTTGGCGTGGGTCTTGAAATGTTCGGTGAGGTTGGTGATGCGTTCCGACAGGATCGCGATCTGCACTTCCGGCGAGCCGGTGTCGTTCTTGCCCGTCGCGTTTTCGGCGACGACTTCTTTTTTGCGTTCAGGCGTAATCATGGTTTTCTTCCGGACATCAGGGCGTTGAAAAATTGAAGACGCGAAACGGACGAAGCTCACCTTCGGCGATTTCGGCCAGTGCTACGGGCGAACCGTCTTCTTCCTTGAGAAAGACGGTCAGACCGGAGAGTTCGCCGTCACCAAAACCGTCCTTCATCTTGGCGAAGATATTCGCGCGGATGAGGATGGGGTTGCCGGATCGGATGCGAACCGTATCGGGACCACTGACGGCCAGTGCCGGGATGCCGTCCAGCGCGGTCGAAAGGGGCCTCAAATACCCAAAAGCGGCGGGACTATGCATAAAAGGGGTCAGGGTATCCACCCCAACCGCGTCTTTTTCGTCCCACCCCCCGGACCGGGTCCGGCGCAGGGCCGAAACATGGCCCAAAGTGCCCAACGCCTGGGCGATATCGCGCACCCAGGACCGGACGTAAGTCCCTTTGCCACAACGGATTTCGAACTCGGCGCTGTCGGTTTGCGCGTTCAACAGCCGGGCCTCGTAGACCTGCACCAGGCGGGGTTCCAGCACCACCTCTTCCCCGTCCCGGGCCAGGTCATAAGCCCGCTCGCCCTGGACCTTGATGGCTGAATAGGCCGGGGGGGTCTGGTTCAGGGGGCCGGTGAAGCGGGGCAGCATGGCCTCGATCTCGGCTTGGGTCGGGCGCCTGTCGGAGGTGCCGGTGACTTTTCCTTCGGCATCGTCGCTGTCGCGGGCTTCGCCCCAGCTGGCGGTGAAGCGATAGGTTTTCTCGGCGTCCATCGCATAGGGGACGGTCTTGGTCGCCTCGCCCAGCGCGATGGCCAGGATGCCGGTGGCCATGGGATCGAGGGTGCCGGCATGACCGGCCTTCTGGGCGTCGAAGATGCGGCGCACCACGCCGACCGCCTGGGTCGAAGTCATGCCCAGCGGCTTGTCCAGGATGACCCATCCATGGACCGGGTTACCCTTCTTCCTGCGTCCCATCAGTCTTCTTCGTCTTCTGACGCCGCGAGATCACGTGCGACGCGGTCGGACCGCAGGATGTCCTCGATCTTCTGGGCTTCGGCGAAACTTTCGTCTTCGACAAAGCGCAGTTCGGGGGTGAATTTCATGGTGATGCGATGGCCCATCTCGCCACGCAAAAATCCTTTATGCCGGTTCAGCGCCGCCACGATCTCCTTGGCGTTCTGCCCGCCCAGGGGCTCGCAATAGACCGTGGCATAGCGCATGTCGGGCGACGGCTTGACCTGGGTGATGGTCACCGAAACGCCGTCCAGGTCGGGATCGCGGATTTCGTTGCGGTTGAGCACTTCCGCCAGGGCATGGCGCAGCGCCTCGCCCACGCGCAGCTGGCGCTGCGACGGGCCTATGGGGCCATCGCTGCGCCCGGGACGGCGGCTGGAGGAAGGCCGTTCGGGACGGCCGGGCGGACGACGAGACGACATTACACGATCCTCAAGGGACGAGGATTACAGCGCGCGCTGAATGGTTTCGACATCGAAACATTCAATGACGTCGCCCTTCTGCATGTCCTGATAGTTGGTGAAGGCCATGCCGCACTCCTGGCCATTCTGCACCTCTTTCACTTCGTCCTTGAAGCGCTTGAGGGTGGAGAGTTCGCCTTCGTGGATCACGACATTGTCGCGGATCAGGCGGACCTTGGAGCCGCGGCGCATGACGCCTTCGGTGACCTTGCAGCCCGCAACCTTGCCGACCTTGGAGATGTTGAACACTTCCAGGATTTCGGCATTGCCCAGGAACTTCTCGCGGGTCTCGGGCGTCAGCATGCCCGACAGCGCCGCCTTCACGTCATCCACCAGGTTGTAGATGATGTTGTAGTAGCGGATTTCCACGCCGTCGCGCTTGGCGCGGTCTCGGGCCTGGTTGTTGGCGCGGACATTGAAGCCCAGCACCGCGGCACCCGAAGCATGCGCCAGGATGACGTCGCTTTCGGTGATGCCGCCCACGCCCGACTGCAGAATCTGCGCCCCGACTTCGTCGGTGCCCAGCTTGGCCAGCGCGCCCTGAATGGCTTCGCTGGAGCCCTGCACATCGGTCTTCATCACCAGCGGCAGCAGGCGCTTTTCGCCGGCTTCGCGGGTCTTGAGCAACTGATCCAGGGTCTGGCGCGAATTGCTGGCCTGACGCGATTCCCGGCGCTTGCGGCCGCGATACTCCGCCACTTCGCGGGCGCGGGCTTCGTTTTCGACCACCACCATTTCGTCACCGGCTTCCGGCGCCGCCGAAAGACCCAGCACTTCGATGGGCGTCGAGGGACCGGCGGACGGCACGGTTTCGCCGCGTTCATTGACGAGCAGGCGCACCCGGCCCCATTCGGCGCCGGCGACCACGATGTCGCCCACCTTCAGGGTGCCGCGCTGAACCAGAACGGTCGCGACCGGGCCGCGGCCCTTGTCCAGCTTGGCTTCGACCACGGCGCCTTCGGCGGCGCGGTCGGGATTGGCCTTGAGGTCGAGCAGTTCGGCCTGCAGCAGGATGGCTTCTTCCAGCTTGTCCAGATTGGTGCCCTTGGTGGCGGAGACTTCCACCACCTGCACTTCGCCGCCCATGTCCTCGACCTGGATTTCATGCTGCAGCAGTTCGGTCTTCACCCGATTCGGGTTGGAGTCGCCCTTGTCGATCTTGTTGACCGCCACGATCATCGGCACGCCCGCCGCCTTGGCATGGGCGATGGCTTCGACCGTCTGGGGCATGACGCCGTCATCGGCCGCCACCACCAGGATGATCAGGTCGGTGACCTTGGCGCCGCGGGCGCGCATCTGGGTGAACGCAGCATGGCCCGGTGTGTCCAGGAAGGTGATCTTCTGGCCCGACTTCAGGTTCACCTGATAGGCGCCGATATGCTGGGTGATGCCGCCGGCTTCGCCCGCGACCACGTCGGTCTTGCGCAGCGCGTCGAGCAGCGAGGTCTTGCCATGGTCGACATGGCCCATGACGGTGACGACGGGCGGGCGCGACACCAGCGTCTCGTCGGCATCCTGTTCGCCGGTCAGGCCTTCCAGAACGTCGCTTTCGGCAACGCGTTTCACAACGTGTCCGTACTCGGCAGCCACCAGCTCGGCGGTATCGGCGTCGATCACGTCGCTGGGCGTGGCCATCATGCCGTTCTTCATCAGCACCTTGATGACGTCCACGGTGCGGCGGGCCATGCGGTTGGCCAGGTCGGCCACTGTGATGGTTTCCGGCACGATGATGTCGCGCGGACCGGCCGGGCCGGCCGGCTGCTGCTGGTGCCCCTTGTTCACACGCTGCAGGTGACGCTTGTAGGAGGCGACCGAACGCACGCGCTCGTCATCGTCGGACAGCGCGCGGGTGACGGTCAGCTTGCCGCGGCGGCGTTCGCCTTCGGCCTTCTTGGGCGCGGGCGGTTTGACGGGAACCAGCTTGCCGCCGATCTTCTTGCTGGCGCTCTCTTCTTCTTCCTCATTTTCCAGGCGGCGGCGCGGGGCTTCGCCCGGGGCGACCTCGCCCGGCTTGGGGGCTTCAAAGCGGCGGGCAGCTTCCTGCTCGGCGCGCTTCTTGGCCAGATCGTCGGCGACCTTGCGCGCTTCTTCTTCGGTCTTGCGCTTTTCGGCGGCCAGGCGCTCGGCCTTGAGCTGTTCTTCTTCCTGAGCGCGGCGGCGGGCTTCGGCCTCGGCGATGCGGCGCGCTTCGACATCGGAAACCCGGGCGTCGGCAAGGGCGGCGGTGCGGCGGGCCTTTTCCTCGTCCGACAGTTGGCGCAGCACCACGCCGCGCACAGCGGGGGCGGCCGGCTTGGCGGCAGCGGGGGCGGGCGGCGCGGCAGCCACCGGCTTTTCGGCGAGCTTTTCGGCCGCCTTGACGGGCTTGGCGACGGCAGCGGGCGGCGCGGCGGAGCGCTTCTTCTCCACCACCACGGCCTTGGTGCGGCCATGGCTGAAGCTCTGCTTGACGGTCGACGTTTCCGTCTTCTTCAGGGACAGCGTTTTGGCCGGGCGCTTGGTTTCGTCAGTATCGCTCATGACTTAATCTCTCTCCACGCTCGCTGGCGCTCGCGGGCTTTCAGTCCGCAGGCGGAAGCCTGAAAGACGTTCCGCATCAAAGGTCAAACGTTCGGCAAGACCGCCCGGCTGGACGGCGGCATGTATCACATTCTCGCGTCCCAGCGCCAAGCCCAATTCGGCGCTGGTCAGGCTCTCGATCACCACGCAGTTCAGTTCCATCCGGTGCGCGGCAGCGTACAATTTGCGCTTGCCGTCGGCGGCGCCGTCAAAGGCCTCGATCAGCACCTTGGGGGCCTTCTGGCTTTGCAGCGCCCGCAGGACATTGTCGAAGCCCAGCACCAACTGGCCGCTGCGCCGCGCGATACCCAGATCGCCCAGCATCCGCGTCACCAGCGCCTTTTCGGCGCGGTCGGCGAGATCGGCGGTCGCCGTGACCTGCGCCTTGGCGGCGCGGGCGAACAGCTTTTTCTCCACCGCCATATTGATCGCGGCGCGGGTCGAAGCCACCCACAGTCCCCGGCCCGGCAGCTTGGCCCCCGCATCGGGAACCACGTTGCCGTCGGGGTCCGCCACAAACCGCAGGAGGCGACTGTCGGGCATGACTTCGCCCGACACGATATCGCGCCTCTCGCGCGCGGATTCCCGGTCACGCGCTGCGCGTGCGACCGGGGCGCTATCGCCTGCCTCTTCCAGCTTGTGTTCCGCGACGATCATCAGGCTTCGGTCTTCTCCTCGCCTTCGGCGCTTTCTTCAGCCACGTCTTCCGCGACCGGTTCTTCTTCGATCCAGCCGATCTTGACGCGCGCCTTCATGATGATGGCGTTGGCGTCGTCGCTGGTGAGGTTGAAGCCGTCCAGGGCGCCCGGAATGCGGACGCGTTCCTTTTCCTTGTTGACCTCGTAATAGCCGATCAGGTCATCGGTGGCGCAGCCGGCCAGGTCTTCGAGGCTCTTGACGTCGTGCTCGCCCAGCGCGACCGCCATGGCGGCCGTGACGCCTTCGACTTCCAGGAGGTCGTCGGTGACGCCCAGCGCCAGGCGCTTGTCGTCCATTTCCTTGTTGCGGGCTTCGATGAATTCCACCGCGCGGCTCTGCAGTTCCTGCGCGGTCTCTTCGTCGAAGGCCTCGATCTGCGCCAGTTCGCCCAGATCGACATAAGCCACGTCTTCGATGGTGGCGAAGCCTTCCGAGGCCAGCAATTGGGCCACGGTTTCGTCCACGTCCAGCGATTCCATGAAGAGGGCGGTGCGGGTGGTAAATTCCTTCTGGCGGCGTTCCGATTCCTCGGCTTCCGTCAGGATGTCGATCTGCCAGCCGGTGAGCTGGCTGGCCAGGCGCACATTCTGGCCGCGGCGGCCGATGCCCAGGCTGAGCTGTTCGTCCGGCACCACCACTTCGACGCGGTGGGTGTCTTCGTCCAGCACGACCTTGGTGACTTCTGCGGGCGCCAGCGCATTGACGATGAAGGTCGCCGCTTCGCCGTTCCACGGAATGATGTCGATACGCTCGCCCTGCAGTTCCTGCACCACCGCCTGCACGCGCACGCCGCGCATGCCGACGCAGGCGCCGACCGGGTCGATGGAGCTGTCCTTGCTGATGACGGCGATCTTGGCGCGGCTGCCCGGGTCGCGGGCGACGGCGCGGATTTCGATCACGCCGTCATAGATTTCCGGCACTTCCTGGGCGAACAGGCGGACCATGAACTGGGGATGGCTGCGCGACAGGAAAATCTGCGGGCCGCGGGCTTCGCGGCGCACGTCGTAGATATAGGCGCGGATGCGGTCGCCGGCGCGGAAGGATTCGCGCGGGATCATCTCGTCGCGGCGCACAACGCCTTCGGCCTTGCCCAGGTCGACCACGACCGAGCCGAATTCCGAACGCTTGACCACGCCATGCACCACTTCGCCGATGCGGTCCTTGTATTCGTCATACTGGCGCTCGCGCTCGGCATCGCGCACCTTCTGCACGATCACCTGCTTGGCGTTCTGGGCATTGATGCGGTTGAAATCCACCGGCGGCAGGGTTTCGGCGATGATGTCGCTGATCTGGGCATCGGGATTGCGCTTGCGTGCGTCCACCAGCGAAATCTCGGTCTTGTCGTTCTCGACCTGCTCGACGACATGCAGGTAGCGCGAGACGTGGGTCTCGCCGGTCTTGGGGTCGATATCGACCTTGATGTCGTTCTCGGTGCCGTAATGGGCCTTGGCGGCACGCTGCATGGCTTCTTCCATCGCGGCCAGCACCACCTGCTTGTCGATCGACTTGTCGCGCGCGACGGCGTCGGCGATCTGCAGCAGTTCAAGCCGGTTGGCGGAAATTGCGGTGGCCATTTTACTTCTCCTGAGCTTCGGACGCTTTGCGCGTCCTTAAATCTTCGTTGATGAGCTTGTCGGTGAGCACGAGTTTCGCATTGGCAAGGCTGCGAAACGGAAAGCGGTAATCCAGATTGTCGGCGCGGATCAGGATGTCCTGACCGTCCAGTCCCAGCAGGGTGGCCTTGAACCGCTTGCGTCCTTCGGTGGCGTGATCGCGGGGGTCTTCGCCGGTGACGCTGCGCACCGGCGCGTTCAGTTCGATCTTGGCCTCGTGACCCGACCAACGGGCGAAATCCATCAGCCGCGTCAGCGGGCGGTCGATGCCGGGCGAGGAGACTTCGATCTCATACTCGCCTTCGACCGGATCTTCGGCCTCGATGAAATCCAGCAGCGCGTGAGAAAGCGTGGCGCAGCCTTCGACATCCATGGTCCCGTCGGGACGCTCTGCCATCACCTGCAAGGTGCGCGCGGCGCCGCCCATCATGCGCAAACGCACGAGCTTGAACCCCGCCTTTTCAATGACGGGTTCAAAGATCGGTTCGAGATGCACTGCCGCTGCGACTGCCAAATTTCCAAAGCCTTTTGCCCGCGGCGATCTTGCGACCGCCACACAACACGTCTTGTTGTTAGGGAATGGGCGCTATTTACGCCCCACACAGCGTTAATTCAAGCCGCGTTACTTCTTTTTGGCGTCGTAGATCTGCATCTGGGTGATCCCCGGCGTGCCGGTCTGGGCCTTGGGCGCGGGCGGTTTCACGGGGGCCAACGCCCGGTTGAAAGCGTCGAAATCCTTTGGTGTCAGAAGCATATAGACAAAAACCACGGTGATGAGGGCGGCCACCGCCACGATCCCCAGATCGCCCGGATGCATGCCGAAAACTTCGCGCTCATTGGGATCGCGGTTTTTTTTGCGGAAAATCATGGCGCGAGCCTATCCCTGCGCCGAAACCTTAGAAAGGTCGGCGGCCCCTTGATTGCCTTGGTTTCATAACGGGTTGGCGGCCAGTCCGGGGGGCGGTTTTTCCAGTCGGATGGCCCCTCGGCCAGCCAGTCAAAGGCGGGATGGGCCATCAGCCGCTCCAGCGCATAGGGCAGATAGCTTTTGTCGTCGGTGGCAAAGCGAAGTTCCGCGCCGTCCTTGAGCACCCGGGCAAGCTGGTCCAGCATCTCCATCTGCAGAAAACGGCGTTTGTGATGGCGGGTCTTGGGCCAGGGATCAGGGAACAGCAAAAAGAAGCGCCCCAGGCTGGAATCCGGCAGGGCCTCGATGATGTCGCGGCCGTCCCCTTCATGGATGCGAACAGTGTTCAGCGGTGTTTCTTCGAGCTTTGTCAACAGCTTGGCGACCCCCATCTCGTAAGGCTCGGCACCGATCAGGCCGACATGGGGATGGTGGGTGGCCTGCCACACAAGATGCTCGCCTGCACCAAAACCGACTTCCAGCCAGACCTCCTGAACGCTGTTCGGGAACTGGCCGAGAGGGTCGGAGCCGATTTTCCAAGCCAACTCTCCCAGCAAGGTCTGGCGCAGGTCGGCCTGCCGGCCTGACAGTTTGGGGCCCTTGCGCCGGCCATAGAGCTTGCGGCGGTTGCGGTCAGGATGGTCGGGGGCTTCAGACATCTGGTGCCTTAAACAGCATTCCGCCCTCATGCGCGAGCGCATGAGGGCGGAAGGCAGGCGTATCGAGGCAGCTTAGAGAGCGGCCTTAATTTTTTCCGCTAGGTCGGTCTTCTCCCAGGAGAAGCCGCCATCGGCATCGGGCTCGCGGCCGAAATGGCCATAGGCCGAAGTGCGGGCGAAGATCGGCTTGTTGAGGTCCAGATGCTCGCGGATGCCGCGCGGCTTCAGGTTCATCAGCTGCGGCAGGATCAGTTCCAGCTTGGCTTCGTCCACCTTGCCGGTGCCGTGCAGGTCGACATAGACCGACAGCGGTTCGGCAACGCCGATGGCGTAGGCGAGCTGGATGGTGCAGCGGTCGGCAACGCCCGAGGCCACGACATTCTTGGCCAGGTAGCGCGCGGCATAGGCAGCCGAACGGTCAACCTTGGTCGAGTCCTTGCCCGAGAACGCGCCGCCGCCGTGCGGGGCCGCGCCGCCGTAAGTGTCGACGATGATCTTGCGACCGGTCAGGCCGCAGTCGCCGTCCGGACCGCCGATGACGAAGGAACCGGTGGGATTGATGTGCCACACGGTCTTTTCATTGATCCATTCCGCGGGGAGAGCTTCGCGGATATAGGGCTCGACGATCTTGCGGATGTCGGCGCTGGTCTGGGATTCATGGGCGTGCTGGGTGGAAAGCACGATCTGGGTCGCTTCCACCGGCTTGCCGCCCACGTAACGCAGCGTGACCTGCGACTTGGCGTCGGGCAGCAGGGTCGGTTCCTTGCCGGAATGGCGAACCTTGGCCAGCAGCTCCAGGATCTTGTGGCTGTAGAACAGCGGCGCCGGCATCAGGGCCGGGGTTTCGCGGCAGGCATAGCCGAACATGATGCCCTGGTCGCCCGCGCCTTCGCATCCTTGTTGCCGCTAGCATCGACGCCCTGGGCGATGTGGGCCGACTGGGCGTGCAGCAGCACTTCGACCTGGGCATTCTTCCAATGGAAGCCTTCCTGCTCGTAGCCGATGTCCTTGATGGCGGCGCGCGCCACTTCCTCGACTTCCTTGGGACCGACCGACTTGGGGCCGCGGGTTTCGCCGGCGATGACGACGCGGTTGGTGGTGCAGAGGGTTTCGCAGGCGGCGCGGATGTCCCAGGGGCTCATGCCTTCCTTGGGACCTTCGCGGAAGAACAGATCCACCACCTCGTCGGAGATGCGGTCGCTGACCTTGTCGGGGTGACCTTCCGAAACGCTTTCGGAGGTGAACAGATAGTCGGAACGCGCCATTCGGGAGGTCCTTAATTCTGGAAGCGGCCTCTCTTTACAGGGTTTGGCGGGGGGGTCAACAGGATATGCCAAAAATGACATATCCTCTGGGGTCACGGGGGATTCCCCACCCCGGAACACGTGCTATACAGCCACTTGTTTGATTTTCCCCCTCCGGTTTCAGCTTCCTCTCGGCGCCAAGGCGCCTCGATCGCTGAAACCACCTCCCCCGCCAGCGCGCTAGCGCGCGCGCAGGGGAGGCGGACCTGAGCCGCTGAAAGAGATACGCCCGTGCGCACCGCCACCGTCGAACGCAAGACCCGCGAGACCGAGATCAGCGTCTCCCTTGACCTGGACGGCGCCGGCGATGCCGACATCGATACCGGCATCGGTTTCCTCGACCACATGCTGGAAAGCTTCGCCCGCCATTCCATGATCGACCTGAAAGTGCGCGCCACCGGCGACCTGCATGTCGACTATCACCACACCACCGAAGACACCGCCATCGTGATCGGCAGCGCCGTGAAAAAGGCGCTGGGCGATTTTTCCGGCATTACCCGGTTCGGCTCGGCCCTGATCCCGATGGACGAGGCCCTGACCCGCGTGGCGCTGGACCTGTCCAATCGCCCCTACCTGATCTGGAAGGTGACCATCCCCAAGCCCAAGCTGGGCGAGATGGACACCGAGCTGTTCAAGGAATGGTTCCAGGCCTTCGCCCAGAATTCCGGCGCCTGCCTGCATATCGAGAACCTCTATGCCGAGAACAGCCATCACATCGTCGAGACCTGCTTCAAGGGTCTGGCGCGCGCGCTTCGTCAGGCCATTACGCCCGATGAACGCCTCGACGGCGCATCTCCGTCTTCCAAAGGCAGTCTCTAACTTCTGTTTATTGCGCGCATCCGCGCGCGGGTTAGACTGATCGCATGATCAGTTCTTCCACCGCGATGGATGTCGCGCGCGGGGTGAGCCGTCTTCTGCTGGAAGAAGGCTATTCCCCGATTCTTGAATTCACCCTGCCCAACGGCCGGCGGCTGGATGTCGCCGCCATCGGTCCGGGCGGCGAGATGCTGGGCATTGAAATAAAGGTCGCGCTGGCCGACCTGCGTTGCGACACAAAGTGGCCCGAATATCTGGATTATTGCGACCTGTTCTATTTCGCCATTCCGCCGGATTTTCCCGATGAGCATGTGCCGCACCAGACAGGCCTGATCGTGGCCGACCGCTACGGCGGCGCGATTGTGAAAGAGGCCGAAGCCCAGACGTTGCACGCCAGCCGCCGCAAGGCGGTGACTGTCAGCTTCGCGCGCTGCGCCGCCGAGCGGCTGTCGCGCAATCTCGAAGCCCTCGCCCAGGCGCAAACCCCGAATCTTGTGGTGCCCGATGCCGACTAGGAGCAGCCGCGAACGCGAGCGTAGCGAGCGCCTCGCGGTGCGACCATGATAACGCGCAAAGAGGGTTGGAAGATCGCGTTGTCGCTGCCGGGCAGCGAAGAGCGGCTGTGGTTCAACAAACCCGCCGTCTTCATCCATGACCAGTTCCTCACCAAGGTCCATGACAAGGAAGAGGCGATGGTGCTGCCCATCGGTTCGATGGAAATGCGCGACATGATGCTGGAGGCCGAGCCCAGGCTTTTCTACATCACTGATCACTATAAGAACTTTCCCTATGTGCTGGCGCGGCTGTCAGCGCTCCACAAGAAGACACTGAAAGACATGCTGGCGGGCCGCGCCGCGCAACTGGCGGACAAACCCAAGCGCAAAGCGAAAAAAGCGCCCGCGAAGAGAAAAATTCCAAAGACGGTTAAACGCTGAGTTTCTGGTGACGGGCTTGCAATGCCCCGCCCATGACGGGGCTGAAACACAGGCTTGGAAGCGAATTTGTGCCAGAATGGTGCGCAGTCAGTGCGCTCATTGTGCTGGACGCCATCTGGGCTGTCCGCCTCCCCCTGGAATTTACCGTCACCCGCAGCGATTTCCTGCTGCCGTCGCTGATTTTCGCCATCACGCTGGGCCTGCAGCTTTCGCGTCTGGCCAGGGGCGCCGTGATGGCCGAATATTTCGGGCTGACGCTGATCTCCTCGACCGCTGTATGCGCCTTGTCTTATCTCTGCCTGGCGTCCGCGGGGCCGCTGGTGGACGGGCGGCTGATGGCGATGGATCACGTGCTGGGGTTCGACTGGCTGGCCGGCTACCGCTTCGTGGAACAGCATCCCGCGCTCAAGAGCGTGCTGGGCTTTGCCTATCATAGCCTGATTTATCAGGGGCTGTATTTCGGCGTGCTGCTGGCCGTGATGGGGCGCAAGGATCGCCTGCGCGAGATGTTCTGGATGTTCGGGCTGTGCGGGTTGATGGCCTGCGCCGGCACCTTGCTGTTGCCCGCGCTGGGGCCGTCGAAATTCTACAATATCGCGACCGATACCGGCTTCGTGCCGGTGATGGAGCATATCCTGAGCGGGGAGAATCTGCGCTTTGCCTTGTCAGGCATGACGGGCGTGGTGAGCTTCCCGTCTTTCCACACCGCCATGGCGCTGGCTTACATCTGGGCCTTCCGCGGCACCGGTCCCGCGGGCTGGATGATCGCGGCGCTCAATCTGGTGATGCTGGCCTCGGTGCCCTTCTTTGGCGGGCACTATCTGATGGACATGATCGCGGGCGCCGCGACCATGCTGCTGGCGCTGGGACTTATCCGGGGCGTGCCCGCATTGTGGAAAAAGCCGGTGCAGATTCCGCAGACGGCAACCGCGAACGCCTAGCGCGGCGAGCGCTTGGCGAGAATGCGCTGCAGCGTGCGGCGATGCATGTTCAGGCGGCGCGCGGTTTCCGAAACATTGTGGCCGCACAGTTCATAGACCCGCTGGATATGTTCCCAGCGCACGCGGTCGGCCGACATGGGATTTTCCGGCGGCTTGGGCTTGGAGCCCGGCACCGCCATCAGCGCCGCCAGGATATCGTCGGCATCGGCGGGCTTGGGCAGGTAATCGATCGCGCCATATTTCACGGCGGCAACGGCGGTGGCGATATTGCCGAAGCCGGTCAGCACCACCACGCGGCTGTCGGGGCGGGTGGTGTGCAGCGTCTCCACCACATCGAGCCCATTGCCGTCATCCAGCTTGAGATCGACCACAGCATAGGCCGGCGGCGCATCCTTGGCGCGGGCTTTTCCTTCGGCCACAGACTCGGCCTGGAAAACGGTGAAACCACGGGTTTCCAGCGCTCGGGCCAAGCGTTCCCGAAGCGGACGGTCATCCTCGACCAGAAGCAGTGTCTTGTCTTCGCCGGTCATTGTTGGGGGCCTTTAGTACCCTTTTTACAGGCCGTCAAACCTTTCAGGCCGGCTCGCTCTGGGCCGGAGGCTGCGCCCCGTCGATGACACCCCGGGGCCAGCGCACCGAAACCTTGGCGCCCCCGCCCGGCGGATTCTCGGCTTTAACCACCCCGCCCGTCTGTTCCAGCAGGATTTTGGCGATAAAGAAGCCCAGCCCCATGCCTTCATGTTCATCCAGCGCGCCATGCGGTCCGATCTCGGTTTCGGACAGCGCGTGATGGCCGGGGCGCGAGGTGATGTAGGGCTCGCCCAGCGCCTCGAAGATTTCCGGCGCGAAGCCCGGCCCGTCATCGGTCACCGAGATGCGCAAGCTCTGCTCGTCCCATTCGGCATGCACCGCCACCAGCGTCTGGGCAAAATCGGCGGCGTTCTCGATGATGTTGCCCAATCCATGCAGCAGCTCGGGCGCCCGCCACACTTGCGGCGCAGGCCCATCGCCCTTTGTCGCGGAAGGGGGCGGCGCGGTGACGGTGACGCGGATTTCCAGGTCTTCGCCGCGATGGGGCGCGGCGATGTCGTCCAGCAGCGCCCCCAGCGGCAGGCGCGCGGTGGCGCCCAGCAGCGCTTCCTCGGGATTGGCGAGACGGGCGATGATGGCGCGGCAGCGTTCGGCCTGGGCGCGCAAGAGACGCACATCCTCGATCTCAGTGGAATTTTCCGGCAGCGCCCGTTCCAGTTCGCGCGCCACCACCGCGATGGTACCCAGCGGCGTCCCCAGTTCATGCGCCGCCGCCGTGGCCAGCGCCCCCAATGCGGCGAGGCGATGCTCGCGCGACAACGCCAGCTGGGTGGCGGCAAGGCCTGCCGACATGCGCGCCGACTCCGAGGCGATGCGCCAGGCATAGACCGAAGTGAAGCCGATGCCGATCACCAGCGCCGTCCAGATGCCCGCCTGGTAGAGCTGCGGCAGCATCAGCACATCGCCGGCCGGCCAGGGCAGCGGACGATGCTCGACCGCGATCACCGACACCGAGGCAAAGGCGAGGAAGGCCAGGATCAGCACGTTTCCGAGATTGAGGGTGGTGGCCGCGATCACCACCGGGCCCAGGAACATCAGGGCGAAGGGATTGGTCAGCCCGCCCGTCAGATACAGGAGCGCCGCCAGCTGCAGCACGTCGAAGGCAAGATAATAGGTCGCTTCCCGGTTGGTGAGGCGATGGGCGGGCGGATAGCGCAGCCCCAGCGCGATATTGAGCGCGGCGCTGACCGCGATGGCGGCGGCGCAATAGAGAATGGGCAAGGGATAGCCCAGCGCGAAATAGACAAGGAACAAGGCGACCGACTGGCCGACAATCGCCAGCCAGCGCAGGTTGGACAGGGTGCGCAGGCGCACCCGGCCGCCGCCGCCCGCGCCCTGGGCAAAGCCCCGGAGGATTTCCTTGCGCGCCACTGGATGCTTCCCTGGAAGGACAATCCGGATTAGAGCATGACCAGGTTTTTGGCAAAAAGCATGCTGCGCAACAAGCAAGCCCTGATCCCCTACCTGCTGCTGCTCGCCGCGCTGGCGGGCGGCCTGCTTTGGTACCAGAGCGAGCAGGTGCCGCGGCTGGGCCGCGTCGTCAGCAGCGGCAAGATGGAGGTGGGCGGGCCCTTCCGCCTGACCGACCAGACCGGCCAGCCGCGCGGCGATACCGATTTTCGCGGCCGCTACATGCTGGTCTATTTCGGCTTCACGTTCTGTCCCGACATCTGCCCCACCACCCTGGCGGTGATCGCCGAGGCGCTGGACAAGGTCGATCCCGCCGCCAAGAAGATCGTGCCGGTCTTCATCACCATCGATCCGGAACGCGACACGCCCAAGGTCCTGGCCGAATATATGAAGGCCTTCGGTCCCCATTTCGTGGGCCTGACCGGCAGCCCGGCCCAGATCGAAGATGTCGAAAAGAAATTCCGCGTCTATGCCAAAAAACAGGTGGTGGAGGGGACGAAAGCCAAGGATGGCTACGGCGTCGACCATTCCAACGTGATCTATCTGGTGGGCCCCGACGGCAAGACCGTGCACTTCTATACCGAAGCGATTTCGCCCGACGACCTGGCAAAGGATTTGAAGGCGAAAACCTAAAGCGCGCTGGGCAGCGGCAGCTTGTTCTGCGCGCACGCCGCAATCAGCGTGTTGTGCATCAGGCAGATGATGGTCATGGCGCCGACGCCGCCGGGCACCGGCGTGATCGCGCCCGCGACCGCCTTGGCCGCTTCGTAATCCACGTCACCGACCAGCTTGTACTTTCCGTCACCGGCATCGACGCGGTTGATGCCGACATCGATCACCACCGCGCCCGGCTTGACCCAGTCGGCCTTGACGAATTCGGGCTTGCCGATCGCCGCCACCAGGATATCGGCGCGGCGCGCGAGTCCCGGCAAATCCTTCGAGCGCGAATGGGCCATGGTGACGGTGGCGTTGGCCGCCAGCAGCAGTTGCGCCGCCGGCTTGCCGAACAAAAGCGAGCGGCCGATCACCAGCGCCTCCTTGCCCGCGATATCGCCGGCATACTCTTTGAGCAGCAGCATCACGCCGGCGGGCGTGCACGACACAAGATGGGCGCGGCCTGACAGCAGCAATCCGGCATTGGTCGGCGTCAGCGCGTCGACATCCTTGGCCGGGTCGAGCGCGTCCAGCACGGCGGCTTCGTCCAGATGCTTGGGCAGCGGAAGCTGCACCAGGATGCCATGCACGGTTGGGTCGGCGGACAGCGCCTTCACCTGCTTCAGCAATTCTTCCTGCGCGACATCGGCAGGCAGCTCGACATGCACCGACTTGAAGCCGATGGCCTCGGCGGTCTTGCGCTTGTTGCGGACATAGACTTCCGATGCCGGGTCGCTGCCCACCAGCACGGTGGCAAGACCGGGTTGCAGATTGTGCTTGGCTTTGAGATCGGCGATGTAGGCCGCGATCTTCTCGCGCAGCTTCGCCGCGCTGGCCTTGCCGTCGATCACCGTGGCGGTCATGGCCTACAGCCCGTAATTAAATGCTGCCCAGCGGATCGTGTACTGCAGGAACCAGATGATGACGAAGAGCACGATGGGCGACAGGTCCAGCCCGCCGACGGCAGGCAGGACACGGCGGATGGGCGCCAGCACCGGCTCGGTCAGCGCCATCAGGATGCGCAGCAGGGTGCGCACGAAATTGTTATGGACATTGATGACGTTGAAGGCGGTGAGCCAGCTCACGATCACGGCGGCGATCAGGATCCATTTGTAGATTTCCAGGATCTCGATCAGCAGGGCGGCAATGGGGTTCATCATGGTGGTTCACCTTGTAGCGGCAGGAACTTGGTCCGAAAAGCCTGAAAATCTTAGGCTGGCTTGACGGCCCCTCCCCCCATCCCTAAAAACCGCGACCGGTTCGGGGCTGTAGCTCAGTTGGGAGAGCGCCTCGTTCGCAATGAGGAGGTCAGCGGTTCGATTCCGCTCAGCTCCACCATCCTTCTAGGGATGGCGCTCCGAACCGGCTACTTCCCCGTGTAAGCAACCCGCCAGATCACGTTCGCCACATCGTCGGCGATCAAGAGGCTGCCGTCCTTGGCCACCGCCAGTCCGGCGGGGCGGCCCCATACCCGGGCCGGTTCGCCCGCCTTGCCCATGCCGTTCCAGAAGCCGGTGGCGAAATTCTCATAGCCGTTGACCGGCTTGCCATTCTGGAACCGGACCCGCACCACCTTGTAGCCGGTGGGATTGCCGGCATTCCACGAGCCATGCAGCGAGACGAACGCATCGGTCCGGTATTCCGCCGGAAAACTGGTGCCGGTGTAGAAGGCCAGTCCCACCGGCGCGCTATGGGCCTGGAACAGGACATCGGGCGTGATGGTCGAAGCCACCTTGCCGCCCGGATCCTTGGCGCCCCACACCGGATCGGGATTCTTGCCGATATAAGCATAGGGATAGCCATAAAAACCGCCGGCCCGGACGCTGGTCATGTAATCGGGCGGCAGCGCATCGCCCAGCCCGTCGCGCTCGTTGGAGACGGTGTAGAGCGTGTTGGTGCCCGGCTGGAAGGCGAGCCCGACCGGATTGCGGATGCCGCTGGCGAATTCGTTCAGGCTGCCGTCGGGGCCGATCTTGAACACCTGCGCACCGGGCTTGTAGTCCGAGATATTGTCCCGGCTGCCCAGCGCCAGATACAGCGCGCCATCGGGTCCGAAGGCGATGTTGCGGCTCCAATGGCCGTTCCTGGGCGCCAGATCGGCCGCCCTGGTGACTTTCTCGCGTTTGCCACCGGAGGTCTGGCCGTCCTTGTAGGGCACGCGCCAGATGCCCATCGTGTCACCGACATACAGATAGCCATTGCGCAGGGCGACGCCGTGCGGGCGCTCCAGCCCGCCGATGAAAGTGAAGCGCTGGTCGGCCCGGCCGGCATTCTTGCTGTCGCGCAACAGGGTGATCTTGCCGCTCGAAGGTTCGCTGAGGAACACATCGCCATTGGGGGCCACCGCCATCTCGCGGGCATTGCTCAGCCGGTCCGCGAAGACGGACCCGGCAAAGCCCCTGGGCACCTGCGGCTGGGAACCCGCCGGGCGGGAAATCTCGTCAGGGCTGTTGCCGACGGCCGGCGTGGCATAGGGCCTGGCCAGGCTGGTGGGGGAAATGTGGAATTTCTGCCCCGGCTGGTCGGCGGCAAAGGCGGCGCCGGGAACCAGCAAAGCCGCGGACAAAGCGCAAATCATCAGGTCATGTCTGGTCATTTTGGGCCTCGCGTTAAAATTCGATTTACCAATCGCGCGCTTACTGGCGGCCATGAAACGCCTTGTCCTGACCGCACTGGTATTTGCCGCCCTGGCTGGCCTGCCCGGCCATGCCGCGGACAGTGGCGAAAAAGCGCAAAAAGCGCCAGAGCACAAAACCACCCAGTCCAAGAGCTACATCATGGTGGATCCGATCTACACCACCATCGTGACCGACAATCGCGCCGGCGGGATGCTGATGGTGGGGGCGGGCATCGATGTGCCCGATGAAAAGCTGCGCGAAGTCGTGACGCGCTCGATGCCGGTGCTGCGCGATGCCTATATCCGCAACCTGATGGCCTTCACCGCCAATGTGGTGCGCACCGACACCCAGCCGGATGTGGGAACTATCGCGGACCGCCTGCAGGCGGTGACTGACCGCGCCCTCAAAAAGAAGGGCGCGAAAATCCTTCTCGCCCAGGTCGCCATCCGGGTGACGGCGAAGTAGCGGCCTAGCCGCATCCCATTAACGATAATAGGGTGCCCGTCGCGGTGCTTTTCCCGCGCTTGGGGTAATCATGACCTGGTCCCGGCCCATCAGCGTGTTGCTGGCGCCCGCGCTGCTGCTGGCGCTGGGCGTTGGCGTGGTCGCGCTCGAGGGCTTCGGCCTTCCCTCGGCCCTGGGCAACCGGCTGTTCGACGCCTATCAGCGCCATGCGCCGCGCCCGCCCTCCAGCCTTCCCGTGCGGGTGCTGGACCTGCCCGCGATGGATGAAGACAGCCTGGTGAAGGTGACGCGCCTTCTGGCCATGCAGGGCGCGCGGCAGGTGGTGTTCACCGCGCCGCTGCAGCCGGGCGCGTCACCGCAAAGCCTGTCCGCCAAACTGCCGCCCGGCAACAAGGCCGCGCGCGAGGCGCTCGCCCAGCTGCCCGAGCCGGGACACGACCTGGCCGTGGCGCTGCAGGACATTCCCGGTATCGTGCCGGTGGTGTTGGGGGCGCAGGGGCGCGCGCCCGGCATCAAGGCACGCTTTGTCTATCGCGGCAGCCGCGATCCCTTTGCCAAGGTTCCGCGCGCGCAGGCCGCTGCCGCGCCGCTGCTGCTGATGGAGAATCATGCGGCGGGATCGGCCGTTTCCACCCTGATGCCCGACGCAGACGGCGTGGTGCGACGCGCGGCCGTGGCGGTGCGGGTGGACAAGATGCTGATACCGGGCCTGGCGGCGGAAGCGCTGCGGGTGGCGAACGGCAAGGCCGACATCACCGTCATCAGCGACGAACGCAGTCCCCTGAGCTATTTCGCGGGCATCGGCATCGCCGCGCTGGAGACGAACGGCGCCGACATTCCCACCGCCAGCGATGGACGCTTCCGGCTGCGCTATGCCGCCAACATGTCCGAGCAGATTCTCAATCCCAATGCGCTGGACGCCGTGCCGCTGAAGGACATGATCGTGGTGGTGGGACAGCAGGGCGCGGTGGTGCAGACGCCGCTGGGCGCCTCCAGCGTCGCCAGCGTGACGGCCGAGGCAATCGAAAATCTTCTGGGGCACGATGTGCTCGAGCGTCCGAGCTGGATGCCGCTGGCCGAGGCTGGGGCCCTGCTCGTGCTGGGCGCGATCATGATCGTGCTGTTGCGCTTCGGCCTGGGCTGGGCGGCGGGCATGGCGATGGGCGGCGCCGTGCTGCTGTTCGCACTGTCCTGGTATTTCTTCATGCAGCGGTCGCTGCTGATGGATGCCGCCAGTCCGGCGCTGGCGCTGATGCTGGCCTTTGGCGCGGGCGTGGCGGCCTATATCCAGGACCTGCGCATGGCCTATGCCGGGCTGCGCATGGCATTTTCCGATTCCCTGCCGCGCGCCACCATCGAGAAAATCGCCCGCCGTCCCCACCTGCTCAATCTCGACGGCGAGATTCGCACCGTCACCTATCTGGTGTGCGGCGTGCGCGGGCTTTCCGGGCTGGCGGCGGATTACCACAACGATGCCGCGGGCTTCACCCGCCTGATGCAAAAAGTGCTGACGCCGCTGATCGACCAGGCGCTGGCGCATGGCGGCACCATCGACCGGCTGACCGCCGATGGCTTCGCCGCCTTCTGGAACGCGCCGCTGGATGACGGCGATCATGCGCTGCATGCCTGCGAGGCGGCCAACGGCATGGCAATGATGGCGGCGCGCGTCAACGAAGAGCTGGCGCAGCAGTATCGCGGCGACAACGCACCCCCGCTGGTGGAGATCGGGATCGGCATCGCCACCGGCCCGGTCATTGCCGGCGGGTTCGGCGGCTATGGCCGGATGGGCTACAGCGTCCATGGCGGCGCGGTGACCATGGCGGGCCATGTCCAGGCGCTGTCACACCAGTACGGCCCTGCGCTGATCGTGACCGAGGAAACAAAGACTGCCGCCGAGCGCGGCTTCGCCTTCCTGGAGATCGATTCCATCGCCGCCGGGATGAACGATCCGCCCACCACGCTCTATGCGATCATGGGAACGCCGGTGTACCGCGCCTCGCCCAAGTTCCGCGCCCTGGCGGTGTTTCACGATCATATCTTCCAGGCCATCCGAAAGCAGCAATGGCAGATGGCGCGCGACCTGATCGCACAGTGCCGCCGCCTGTCGGGCGCCAGCCAGAAAATCTACGACCTGCACCTGACGCGGATCGCGTATTTTGAAAAGCACCCGCCCGGCGCTGATTGGGATGGTGCTTTTCGTCCGATTCTAGAATAGCGCCGGTCGGATGTTTTTTAGTTGGCGGCTCCGCCGCCGGGGCGCCGGGCGAAAGTTGGGACGGGGCGCTTCGACCTATTCTGGAATAGTCGCGAGACCATAATGCGCTGCCGGTGCACCGGTCAGCGCCGCCCACAATTGATCGCCCCAGGAGAAGTGCCACCATTCGTCGGGATGGCCGGCAAAGCCTTCCTCGGTCATCAGCCAGTGCAGCAGGCGGCGGTTGGCGCACGCTTCCTGGTCGGAGAAGGAAAAATTTTCGGGTGCAAGCGATTCAAAGCGGTCGCGATGCGCCAGCGCCGTCACATCGTCAAACAGCGAGCCCATCCACAGTGCGTCACCATTCTTCCAGCGCAGCGTAAGGTCCACCGCCGCGCCGGTGGCGTGCGGCGCGGGCGATTTGGGATCATCGGTGGGCGCGGCCCAGTAGCGTTCCACTTCCTCGGTCAGCGCCGCGCCCGACAATGTGCTGCCGCGCCGCGCCAGTTCCCGCGGCATCCACACGTCATGGAAATAAGCCTGCACGGCACGCGGACGCCAGGCATCGAACAGGAACAGTTCCAGCCCCGCTTCACCCGCCCGCGCATTGACCCGCGCCAGCTTTTCGGCCGCCGTCTTGCGCAGCCACAATTTGTCGGTCGCGCCGTCGATGGGCTGCCAATAGGGCGGGTTGCGGCTGCCGGCGTAGAAATTCTCGCCCGCCAGGCCGACGCTGCGCGCTTCCACCACCGCTTCATCGAACAGCGGCTGGTCCGAAGCCAGGGCGATGCGCTGGCGAAAGCCGCGCCGCGCCGCGCGCAAGGCCGCCAGATCGCCGATGGGGCGGTTTCGCAATTCTTCCAATGCGCCGAAAGCCGACATGCGGTTAGACTAGGATGATGACCACGCCCCCGGAAAGCTATTTTCCGCAAGACTATCGCGGCGCGCGCAAGGCCTTCATTGCCGCCTGCGAGGCGCGCGGCGTGGATGCCATCACCCGCGTTCACCCATCGGCGAAAGGCCCGGATGGCAAGCCGCTGTTCCTGGATGCCTGCGCTTTTGGTCCGCGCACCGCGCAAAAGGCGCTGCTGCTGATTTGCGGCACCCATGGCGTGGAGGGTTATTTCGGCTCCGGGGTGATGACGGGCCTTCTGCAAAGCGGCGTGACGCCGCCGGACGATACGCGGCTGGTGATGGTCCATGCCCTCAACCCTTTCGGCTTCGCCTGGAACCGGCGGGTGAACGAAAACAATGTCGATCTCAACCGCAACTTCGTCGATCACGCCCATCCCCCGGCCAGTCCCGGTTACGACGAACTGGCCGATGCGATCGCGCTGCGCGATGTCAGCGATGCCGGGTTTGCGCAGGCGGACGCCGTGCTGGCCGCCTATGGCCGGGCGCATGGCCGCGCCGCCTGGCAACAGGCGATCAGCGCCGGCCAGTACAACCACCCCGAAGGCCTGTTTTACGGCGGCGACAGCGAAGCCTGGTCGGCGGAAGCGTTGCGCGCCGTGCTGCGCGAGGACCTGTCGCGCGCCAAAAAAATCATCGCCATCGACTTCCACACCGGACTGGGGGAATCGGGGGCGGGCGAAATGATCATCGAGGCCCTGCCCGGCACGCCCGCCTATGACCGCGCGCGCGGCATCTGGGGCGACATGGTGGCGTCCGGCACCGCGGGCGAATCCCTCTCCGCGCCGCTGACCGGCACGCTGGATCACGGCGCCGAACAGATGCTGCCGGGGGTGGAACTGACCTTCGCGGCGCTGGAAGTGGGCACCATCGCACTGGACCAGATGATCCGGACGCTGCGCCTGGCCAACTGGCAGGACCGTTTCGCGCCGGACGAGCGCCGCGCCGCTGAGATTTCCGCGCTGATGCGCGATGCTTTTTATACCGACACCCCGGCCTGGAAGCAGGCGGTCTGGACCCTGGGCGAGCGGACGGTCCGCCAGGCGCTGACAAGCCTCGGGGCGGCGCTTTAGCTTTTGCACCGCCTGGGCTATAGGGTCCGGACGGCAAAGCACCCGTAGCTCAGCTGGATAGAGTGTCGCCCTCCGAAGGCGAAGGTCATAGGTTCGAATCCTATCGGGTGCGCCAGTTTTTGTTAGCGCGCAAAGCGCGCTTACGAAAACTGAGCGCCACGGAGCGTCTTTGCGGAGCAAAGGCGCGAGTGGGCGCCAACAGTGGTGAAGCAGTCACCCGTTGCCACCTTGCTCACCCCGCCTCTTCGGATCCCTCCGGCCGCTTGGCATTCCACAGCACCGCCACGCCGATCAGCGCCGACAGCACCGAGGCCGCGAACACCGCGATCTTGGCGGCGGCAAAATCCGCCGGGTCGGCAAAAGCCTGCCCCGCGATGAACAGCGACATGGTGAAGCCGATGCCCGCCAGCGCGCCGGCGCCAACCATCTGCCGCCAGGAATATCCCGCCGGCTTGGCCGCGATGCCCAGCCACACCGCCAGCGCGGAGGCGCCGACCAGTCCCAGCGGCTTGCCGATCACCAGCCCGGCCATGATCGCCAGCATCAGCGGCTGATGGCCTTCCAGCACAGACAGGCTGAGCACCACGCCCGCATTGGCGAAGGCAAAGAGCGGCAGGACCAGATAGCTCGAGCGCGCGCCGGCATGGCGCAGCAGCCGGTCCGCAGGCGATTCCAGCCGGTCGTGAATGGCATCCAGCGCGCGCAGGGCCGGCGTTGACGGCCCGCCGCGCAACACTTCGTCCCGGTGCCGCGCCTCGGAGGCGATGATGGAGTTGGCCTGGATCATCAGCGCCTTCATGTTCGGCGGCGGCCGGGTGGGAATGAAGACCGCCAGGATCACGCCGGCCAGGGTGGCATGCAGTCCGCCGGCATGAACACAGGCCCACAGCGCCAGCCCCAGCAGTGCATAAGGCACCACATTGTAGACGCGGGCGCGGTTGAGGAATGCCAGCGCCAGGGTGATGCCCGCTGCAGCCGCCAGATAGAACAGGTTGAGCGCACCGGAATAAAAAGCCGCCACCACCGCAATGGCGCCGATATCGTCCACGATGGCGGCGGCGGTCAGGAATATGCGCAGCTCGACCGGAACGCGGCTGCCCATCATCACGATCAAGGCGACGGCGAAGGCGGTGTCGGTGGCCATCGGCACGCCCCAGCCATGGGCCAGATTCCCCGCCGGGATCAGGAGGATGTAGAGCAGCGCCGGGACCACCATGCCGCCGATGGCGGCGGCGATGGGCAGCGCCGCGGCGCGCGGGCTGGCAAGATGGCCGATGGTGAACTCGCGCTTGATCTCCAGCCCCACCACCAGGAAAAAGATCGTCAGCAGGCCGTCATTGATCCAGTGCAGCACCGACATGCGGAACGCCGCATCGCCGAAGCTGACGCCCAGATACTGGTTCCACATGGCCGTGAAGGCAGGGCCGATTGCCGAGTTGGTCAGCCCCACCGCCAGCAGTGTCGCGATCAGCAGCAGAATGCCGGCCGATGGCGCCCAGCCCGCAAAGTCCAGCGCCGCGGCGCGCACCCGATGGCCCAGCCTGCCCAGCATGACGTCGGTGAAGGAGGTCTCATCCCAGGGCCCGTCATAGCGCCGGCCATTGATGAAAAAGCTCGGTGTGAACATCACGCCGCTGGCGCGCGCGCTGGCGATATCGGCATCGACGCGTGCCTGGGCGACGCGGTTACCCTCCTCAGCCTCCGCGGGCGCTTCATATTGCAGCCCCAGATCGCGGGCGACGGTTTCCAGATCCTCTTCGGTCAGCCTGGTCGAACGCGACATCAGCGCGACATGCGCTTCCCAGAAATGCTGCGCGTCCCGGGCATGCTCGGCCAGTTCGGCGGCGCGGCGGGCAATGTCGCTGCCGGTGACGGGGCGGTGGCGAAAGACATAGCGCAGCCTGTCGCCCAGCTGGTCCCGAACCTGGCTGATACGTTCATTGGCCGCCCGGCAATGCGGACAGTCATAGCTGCCATACTCGACCAGCGTGATCTCGGCCTGGTCCGGACCCAGCGTGTGATCCACGCTGCCATCCACCGGACGGTCCAGCCAGTTGCTTTGCGGTTCCTGCGCCACCCCGATCCCTTCACGCCCTATCGACAGGCGCGCAATCTAGCGGCGGGCGGCGGGCAGCGCCACAACCGCCCTATGCCGCCATCAGTTTCTTCGCCACCTGCGCGACCCGCTTGCCCTGGAATCGCGCGACCGCGATCTCGGCGTCGCTGGGGCCCGCCGGCGGATGGCCGGAGATCACGCTGGCGCCATAGGGCGAACCCGCGCCCGCGAACATCACGCCGTCGGCATAGCCGGGGGGCACGATGATGAAGCCCAGATGCGCCAGCGGATTCCAAAGCGAGATCACGGTGGACTCGTTGCCGCCATGCATCTGAGAAGAACCGGCGAAGGCGGAGCCCGCCTTGCCGTTGAGCTTTCCCTGCGCCCACAGCCCGCCAAGGCTGTCGATATAGGCCTTCAGCTCCGACGCCATCGAACCGAAGCGCGTGGGCGTGCCGAAGATGACGCCATCGGCCCACACCGCGTCCTCAGGCGTCGGCGCGGGATATTTGCTGTTCATGGCCTCGGCGCTTTCGGCCCAACCGGGGACGCTGGCGATGGTGTCGGCGCTCACCACCTCGCGCGCCCGGCGCAGCCGCACTTCCGCGCCTTCGCTTTGCGCGCCCTCGGCCACGGCCCTGGCCAGCGCCTCGATGGTGCCGGTGCGCGAATAGAAGGGGATCAGGATTTTGGGGGCGGCCATGAATGTCTCCTTGGGTGATGTCACCAAGGAAGATGGGCGCCTGGGCCTATTCCGAAAACTGGTATAATATAGATCATTCTGTTCTAGAAAGCTGAATAGTTGGAGCCCAAGGCCCCTACCCTGGACCAGATCGCCGTGTTTCTGGCGATCGTGGAGACCGGCAGTTTTACCGCCGCCGGGCGCAAGCTGGGCCGCGCCACCTCGGTGATCAGCTACGCCATTTCCAACCTGGAAAGTCAGCTGGGGGTCAGCCTGTTCGTGCGGGCCGGTACCGCCAGGCCCAAGCTGACCGAGGCCGGACGCGCGATCCTGTCGGACAGCCGGGGGCTGGCCATCGCGCTGGATGGTTTGCTGGCCAAGGCCCGCGGCCTGACGCAAGGGCTGGAAGCCGAAGTCAGCCTGGTGGTGGACGTGATGCTGCCGGCCTGCCTGGTGGTGGAAGCGCTGGGAGAATTCTCCCGCAAATTTCCCACCGTCGCTTTGCGATTGAAGGTGGAGGCGCTGGGCGCGGTGACCCAGGCGGTGCTCGAAGGCGGTGCCGCCTTCGGCATCAGCGGCCCGCTGGAACTGGCCAGCGATCTTCTGGCCCGCGGTCCGGCGGGATCGGTGACCATGATCCCGGTGGCGGCCCCCGGCCACCCCTTGGCGCAAATGCCGGGCGTGATCAGCGCCGCGACGGCGCGCGATCACATCCAGCTGGTGCTGACCGACCGCTCGCAACTGACCGCCGATCGCGATTTCGGCGTCGTGGCAGTGAAGAGCTGGCGGCTGGCCGATCTGGGCGCCAAGCATGCCCTGCTGCTGGCGGGTCTGGGCTGGGGCAACATGCCCGAACCGATGGTGGAGGAAGACATCAAGCGCGGACGGCTGGTGGCGTTGAACCTCGAAACGCCCGGCGGCCTGCTCTATCCTTTTCATTCCGTATATCGCAGCGACACGCCGCCCGGACCGGCGGCGTCCTGGCTGATGGAGCGCCTGGCGCGCGCATAAGCGTCACAAAAGAAAATCATTTTGGAACGAACGGAACCCTCGGTCATTCCGTCGAGGGTGCGCGTCAATCCGCGCCGCATCCCAATCAGGAGTTAAAGACATGGCAGCGAAGAAAAAGAAGAAGGCGAGCAAGAAGAAATCGCCGTCCCGCGCCGCAAAGGCCAAAAAGACGCCCGCCCGCAAGGCGAAGAAGACCGCAAAAAAGCCGGCCAAAAAGGCCAAGCCCACCAAGACCAAAAAGGCGGTCAAAAAATCCCCCGCCCGCAAGCCGGCGAAGAAGGCCGCGAAGAAGAAGCAGATCGTGGGCGAAGGCGACTACCAGGCCTCGCGCACCTTCCTGAAAGACCAGTCGAGCTTTGTGAAGAAGAACAAGTCTTCCATTCCCGCCATGGGCCGGGAAGCAAGCCGTGCGCTGGAAGGCCCCGAAGGCGACGCCCTGCGCCAGGCCGAAACCGAAGCGGCCTCGCACTCGCGCGAAAACCTGACGTAAGAACTGTAAAAAGCCCGCGCTCCCAAAGAGCGCGGGTTTTTACTTCTGGTCTTCGGGCTTGAAGTCCAACGCGCAGCCATTGGTGCAATAACGAAGACCGGTTGGGCCGGGGCCGTCATTGAAGACATGGCCCAGATGGCCGCCGCATTTGGCGCAGTGGAACTCGGTGCGCACCATGCCATGGCTGCTGTCGGTGGTGGTTTCCACCGCTCCCGGCAAGGTGTCCCAGAAGCTGGGCCAGCCGGTGCCGCTTTCAAATTTGGTGCTGGCGTCGAACAGCTGGGCGCCGCAGCCGGCGCATTCGAACTCGCCGGGGCGCTTTTCCTGATTCAGCGGACTGGAGCCCGGGCGTTCGGTGCCGTGTTCGCGCAGCACGCGATGCTGTTCGGGGGTCAGGTCTTTGGTCTGGCTCATGGTATTTCCTTTCCTTCCCAAGGTGGGAAGCGGACGAGCGGTTTTTAAGGGGTGGCGGCGATGACCATGCGCAACATGCTGCTCAGCCGCCCGGTATTGCCGAAGGCAAAGCCCGCGTCATAGATCACATCGTCCACCTTCCAGCCCTGCGGGCCGTTGGTCAAAAGCACCGTGTCGTTCCATTGCGCCGGCTTGACCGGCGCGCGGCCGGCAATCGCGGGCGCGACATGGGTCAGCGCCACCGGGCAGCGGGCCGTGTTGGCGTCGCTTTGGCAGGCGCCGACTTTCCAGCCGGTCGCGCCTTCGAACAGCGAGGAAAAAATATCGCCTTCCAGCATGGGCGGCACCGCATTCTTCACCCTGGCGGTCAGGCGGGCCTGCGCCGCTGCGGCAGCGGCGAGCTGCGCGTTGAGGCGCGGCGACAGCACCGCCGAGAACCGCAGCCGCGTCGCCGCATCGGGAATGCCGCCGCCCTTGCCCACCTGCGGCCCATACACCGCATAAAAGGCATTGGCGGCCGCGGCCGGATCGGCAGGCGCCGTGACAGCCTGCGATTGCGCAACGGCAGGTGTCGCCAGCATCACGGCAAGGAGGAGCGCGGCACTTTTCATTATTTTTTCAGCGAGTCGCGGATTTCGCGCAGCAACAGCACATCCTCCGGCGTCGCGGCGACTTCGGCGGGCTTGGGCACGGCCAGCTTGTTGATCTGGCGGATCAGCATGAACAGGGCAAAAGCGACGATCATGAAATTGATCACCGCATTGACGAACAGGCCGTAATTGATGGTCACCGCCTTGGCGGCCTTGGCGGCGGCCAGCGTGTCGGCGTCGGGGCCCTTGAGCGTCCAGAAGAAGTTGGAAAAATCCACCCCGCCCAGCGCCAGGCCGATCGGCGGCATGATGATGTCATTGACCAGCGAATTGACGATGCCGGTGAAGGACGCGCCGATGATCACACCGATGGCCAGATCCAGCACGTTGCCGCGCATGGCGAATTTCTTGAATTCCTCGAACATGTCCCCTCCGTTTGAAGTGTCAGGCTAGTCGCGCCTTGGTCCCTCAACAAGCCGCCGCCAGGCCAGGGCCCAGCCCATGCCGAGCAGTGCCCCCACCGTGTTGGCCAGTTGATCCAGCCAGGCGGCATCGCGCCCGACAAAATCCTGCAGGATTTCCAGCACCCCGCCCAGCGCGATCACGCCGAGGAATATACGAAAGTGCCCGCCGCGCCGTCCCCAAGCCAGGGTGGCCAGCAGCGCCAGTCCGAAATAGGCGGTGAAGTGCTGGACCTTGTCCCACTGGCTGGTCGAAATATCGGGCGGGTTGGGCGTGAGCTCTCCCCAGCAGACCACCAGCACCGCCGGCCAGAACAGCCAGCGCGCCGCCATGCGAATCCAGGGCTGGAATTGTGCGAGACACCCCATGGATGCGCCAATAGCGCAAAAGCCCCGGCCCGTCCGCCCTAAAGTGAGCGGCTCAGTTAATGCCCGCCAGGGCGCCGGTGGGAAGCGCGACGCGGAACGTCAGGCCCAGATGGGTGGACTGAATCTGCAGGGTGCCGCCGATTTCGGCGGCCAAGCTGCGCATCACGCGAAAGCCAAGGCCGCCGCTCTTGTCCGTATCGAACCCTTCGGGAAGGCCGACGCCGTCATCGCTGATGGTCAGCACCAGCCGTCCGTCGCCACTGACGCTGCAATCCACCGTCATGATCAGCGGCACGCTGGCCGGATGGGCGTACTTCATGGCGTTGATGAAGGCTTCGCACAGGATCAGCACAATCGGCTGCACATGGCGCATCGGCACCAGGCAATCGGCGCCGGTATGCATCACCTTGACCTGCTGGTCGGACGAGGACAAAGCCGCGACCAGCGCGCTGGTCACTTCTTCCAGATGGGGTTTCAGGCTGAGCACGCCATCGGCGCCGGCCCGGCTGAGGATACGGTGGAGCTGGCTGATGGTGTTGATGCGCGCGGCGATGCCGTCCAGCAGCATCCGGACATCCGCATTGCTGAGGGCCTCCTGCTTCTTCTTCACCGAGACCGCCTGCATGCGGACCATGCTGACCAGGAGGGTCAGGCTGTTGGCGATGCGGTGGTTGGCTTCGGCCACCATGTCGGTGCCGGGCGGGGCTTCGAAAATAGGGGTGTCGAGATGTGTGCTCATGGCGTCACCATGGGCCCGTACGGACCGATCCGCAAGTAAAATTATTGTTTATTTTCAATGACTTAAATGAGTAAGCGGCGGATTTGGTACCAATAGCACCCTTGCAGCATGGAACTATTTTGCCCAAAACCGCGTACTCACAGGATGGCTGGGAGAATGAGTACTCTACTCATTAGGGGTATTGGTTATCCCATTGTTTTAGAACAGTAATAGTAACCAAGGCAGAAAAACCATGAATGATTTGACGCGCGGCGAGCGCCTCCAGATCATGTTGACGGCGGAAGAATTGGAAGCGGTGGACAACTGGCGCTTCAGCAAGCGCATGCCGAGCCGGGCTGCCGCCATTCGCGAACTTTTAAAGCGCGGCCTGAGCGCCGAAGGCTTCAATGTGGCTGACGGTGGCAGCAAATCCGGGGATTTCGGCGTCACCGGTACATCCTCCCCCTCGCCCAGTCGCGACCGCCAGGACGGCGAACAGGACGGCGAATAAGCAAAAATCCCTGCCCGGGTTGATTTTGCGCCCGGTTTCCTCTTAAACGCGCCCCTCTTGGGTGGCCCGGCCGGACATGCCGTGGCGACCCCAAATGCGACCCCCGTACGCCACGCGTACACCCAACCAGGGGGAACCGGATTCGTCCGGGTGCCGTGAAGGATAGCAAAATGTCCAAGATGAAGACCAAGTCGGGCGCTAAAAAGCGCTTCAAGATCACTGCCAAGGGCAAGATCAAGACCCATCAGGTCGGCAAGCGCCATCGCCTGATCAACAATTCGCCCGCTCGCACCCGCGATCTGCGCGGCATGGACCTCCTGTCCAAGTCTGAAACCCAGCGCGTCAAGCGCTGGATGCCCTATGGCGGAGGAATCTAACCATGAGCCGTTCACCCCGCGCCGTACCGTCCCGCGCCCGCCGCAACAAGGTCCTGAAGCAAGCCAAGGGCATGCGTGGCCGCCGCAAGAACAACATCACCACGGCCAATGCCGCGGTCGATAAGTCGCTGCAGCACAACTATATCGGCCGCAAGGAGCGCAAGCGTAACTTCCGCGCTCTGTGGATCCAGCGCATCAACGCCGCCGTGCGCGAGCATGGCATCACCTACAGCCGATTTATCGCCGGGCTCGCCGGGGCTGGCATCGAGATCGACCGCAAGGTTCTGTCCGATCTGGCCATCCACGAGCCCACCGCGTTCAAGGCTCTGGTGGATCAGGCGTCTAAGGCTTAATCCAAACTCCATCCGAGCGAATCAGGGGCGCAATGCCCCTGATACCTTCCCTTCGGAGTTTGCATGGCCGACATCGCATCCCTTCAGTCCGAGATTCTTGCCGCTGTCGCCGCCGCTTCCGATGAAGCGGCGCTGGAAGCAGTGCGCGTGGCTGCGCTGGGCAAGAAGGGCTCGGTCAGCGCCCTGCTCGCCACCATGGGCAAGCTGGACCCGGAAGAACGCAAGGTTCAGGGCCCCAAGCTCAACGGTCTGAAGGACGCGGTGGCCGAGGCCATCGCCGCGCGCAAAAGCGCGCTGGCCGATGCGGCGCTGGATGCGCGCCTCGCCTCCGAGACGCTGGACGTTACTTTGCCCACCCGCTTTGAGAACAGCGGCACGGTGCATCCGATCTCCCAGGTGCTGGAAGAAGTGGTCGCGATCTTCGCCGATCTGGGCTTTGGCGTCGCCGAGGGCCCGGACGTGGAATTCGACGATTACAATTTCACCAAGCTGAACATCCCGCCCGACCATCCCGCCCGCCAGATGCAGGACACGTTCTATGTGTCGGCGCAGGCGGACGGCATGAGCCATGTGCTGCGCACCCACACTTCGCCGGTGCAGGTGCGCACCATGCTGAACGCCAAGCCGCCGATCCGGGTGATTTCGCCGGGCCGCACCTATCGCGTCGACAGCGATGCCACCCATTCGCCCATGTTCCACCAGGTCGAGGCGCTGGTGGTGGATGAAGGCATTCACCTGGGCCATCTGAAATGGACGGTGGAACAGTTCTGCAAGGCCTTCTTCGAGATCGACCAGACCGAGCTGCGCGCTCGCCCGTCCTTCTTCCCCTTCACCGAGCCGAGCCTGGAATGGGACATGCGCTGCGACCGCAGCGTACCCGGCAAGATCACGTTCGGTACGGGCAATGACTGGCTGGAGCTGGGCGGCTCGGGCATGGTCCATCGCAAGGTGCTGGAGAATTGCGGCATCGATCCGGACAAGTATCAGGGCTTTGCCTTTGGCTTCGGCCTGGACCGCATGGCGATGCTGAAATACGGCATGCCCGACATTCGCAGCTTCTTTGAATCGGACCTGCGCTGGCTGAAGCATTACGGCTTTCAGCCGCTCGACATCCCCACGCTGGATGGGGGGCTTTCGCGGTGAAATTCACCCTCTCCTGGCTGAAAGAGCATCTGGACACCCACGCCAGCGCGGAGGTCATCGGCGACAAGCTGACGTCGATTGGCCTGGAGGTCGAAAGCATCACGGACCCCGGCGCCGCCCTGAAGGATTTCGTGGTCGGCGAAGTCATCACCGCCGACAAGCATCCCAATGCCGACAAGCTGCGCCTGTGCAGCGTCAGCGACGGCAAGGAGACGCTGCAGATCGTCTGCGGTGCGCCCAATGCCCGCGCCGGCATCAAGGTGGTGCTGGCGCGCCCCGGCACCGTTATTCCGGCCACCGGCGAAGCGCTGAAGGTCGGCAAGATCCGCGATGTGGAATCGCGCGGCATGATGTGCAGCGCCCGCGAATTGCTGCTGGGCGAAGACCACGACGGCATCATCGAACTGAAGGCCGATGCCACGCCGGGCCAGCCGGTGGCGGGCGCTTTGGAAAACGCCGGCCTCTTGGCCAATGATCCCTTGTTCGATGTCTCGATCACGCCCAATCGCGGCGACGCGGCGAGCGTGTTCGGCATTGCCCGCGATCTGGCGGCCGCCGGTCTGGGCACACTGAAGACCGAGAAGGTCCAGCCGGTGGCGGGCAAATTCCCCAACCCCAAGACCATCACGCTGGAGTTCACGCCCGAGAACAGGAATGCCTGCCCGATCTTCGCCGGACGGCTGATCCGCGGCGTCAAGAATGGCCCCGCGCCCAAATGGGTGCAGGACAAGCTGAAAAGCGTCGGGATGAAGTCGATCTCGGCGCTGGTCGATGCCACCAACCTGATTTCGCAGGATCGCGGCCGTCCGCTGCATGTGTTCGACGCCGACAAGCTGACGGGCGGCCTTCGCGCCCGCATGGCGAAAGACGGCGAAACCGTGCTGGCGCTGGACGAAAAGACCTACACGCTGGACGGTGACACCATCGTGATCGCCGATGACGCCAAGGCGCTGGGCATCGCCGGCGTGATGGGCGGCATGGAAAGCGGCAGCTTCAGCGAAACCGTCAACGTGTTCATCGAATCCGCCTGGTTCGACCCCCTTCGCATTGCAAAAGCGGGCCGCAAGCAGGCGATCATTTCCGACGCGCGCTATCGCTTCGAGCGCGGCGTCGATCCGCAGTTCGTGCTGCCGGGGCTGGAGCTTTGCACCCAGTACATTCTGGACTGGTGCGGCGGCGAGGCCAGCGATGTTGTGATCGCCGGCGAACTGCCGCCGCCGCACAAGCCGATTGCCTTCGATCCCGCTTTTGTCACCAGGCTGGGCGGCATCACGGTGCCGCAGGATGAGATCAAACGCATCCTCGAAGCGCTGGGTTTTGTGGTGGATTCCAACTGGCTGGTGGTGCCCCCGAGCTGGCGCCATGACGTGGACGGCCCCGCCGATTTGGTGGAAGAGGTCGTTCGCATTCACGGCCTGGGCGGCGTGGCCTCGGTGCCGCTGCCCCGCGCCGGCGGCGTCGCCGCGCCGGTCCTGTCCAAGGCGCAGCGCCGCACCCGGGGTGCCCGCCGGGCGCTGGCGTCACGCGGCTTCAATGAAACCGTGTCTTTCTCCTTCATCGCCCGCGATCAGGCCAAACTGTTCGGCGGCGGCGATGATGCCCGCCAGCTTTCCAATCCCATCGCGGCCGACCTCGACGCCTTGCGCCCCTCGGTGCTGCCGTCGCTGCTGGCCGCCGCTGCGCGCAATGCGGCCCGCGGTTTCGCCAACCTGCAACTGTTTGAGATCGGCGCGGCGTTCGATAGCGGCGTACCGGGTCAGCAAAAGACTGTTGCCGCCGCCATCCGCACCGGCAGCGCCGAGCGTCATTGGCAAAAGACCAGCGATGAATCCGGTCTGTTCGCGGTGAAAGCCGATCTGCTGGGCGCTTTGGAAGCCATCACCGGCGCGCCGATGTCGGCACCGATCACGCAAGGTGGCCCCGCCTGGTATCACCCGGGCCGCAGCGGCACTATCGCCATGGGGCCCAAGGTCATTGCCCAGTTCGGCGAAATACATCCCAAGGTTCTGGCGGCGTTCGACCTGAAAGGCCCAGCCGCCGGATTTGAAATCTTCCTTGACGCCATTCCCGACGCCAAATCCAAGGGCGGCAAGGCCAAGCCGCTGTTCGCACCCTCGCCCTTCCAGGCGATCGAACGCGATTTCGCGTTTGTGGTCGACGCCAAGCTGGCGGCAGGCGAAATCGTCAAGGCGGTCAAGCTGGCCGACCGCAACCTGATCGATAGCGTCACTGTCTTCGACGTTTATGAAGGCAAGGGTGTCGCCGACGGCAAGAAGTCTGTCGCCGTCGCCGTGCGCATCCAGCCGAAGGACGCGACCCTGACCGAGGCGGAGATCGAAAGTCTTGCGCAGAAGATCGTCGCCGCCACGATCAAGATCGGTGCGACGCTCAGAGCGTAAGCAGCTTCGGGCTGGCGCCCATTTCCTTGGCCAGCTTTTCGAACTCCGCCCTGGCGCGCGGGTTTGAACGCTGGTGGCGCTCGGCGAAGATCATTTCGTTCTTCTGGGTATGCTCAAAACCGGTGAATTCGGTCACCCGGACCTTGTAGCCATGGGCTTCCAGATACAGGCCGCGCAGGACATTTGTTAAATGGGAGCCAAGCTCCCGCCTGTGGACGCCGTGCCGCCACAACTGGTCCAGCGGTCCTTTGACATCATCGAGTTGCCGCGCCACTTCCGCCTGGCAGCAGGGCACCAGCGCCACGAACTTGGCCTCGTGCTTCAGCGCAAACAGGATCGCCTCGTCAGTGGCGGTGTCACAGGCGTGCAGCGCGGTGACGATATCGACCGCGCCGACATCGGCCTCGGCGATTTTTCCCTGCGCGAAGGTCATGCGGTCGAAGCCGCTTTCGCTGGCGATCTTTTTCGCCGTTTCCACCAGTTCGGGGCGCGCTTCCACCGCGATCACATGCCCGCGTCCGGCGGCGCGGAAATACAGGTCATAGAGAATAAAGCCCAGATAGGACTTGCCCGCGCCCAGGTCGGCCAGCACCGGCTGGTCTTTTTCCGCGAGGCTCCCGTCAATCGCCGGCTTGATCAGCTGCGCCAGGTGCTGCACCTGCTTGAGCTTGCGGCGCGAATCCGCGTTCAGCCCGCCATTGTGGGTGAGGATGTGCAGCGCCTTGAGCAGCGATTGCGATTGCCCGGGCCACAGGTCGGCAACAGCCGTATCCGTCTTTTTCATCTGTGGAAGCCTGACAGGAAATGGCTGACGCCGTAATAGTAATTGTAGGCGCGGATTTTCCAGTAATTCATGTCCGCCCATTCCTTCGGCGGTGTCAGGTCGTTCCAGTCCCCCGACAGGCTTTTTTCGATCTCGTTGGCCATGTAGATGCGCCGCCGTCCCTGCCAGTAATGCAGGAACGTGTCTTTGACTTCCGCCACCGCCGTCTGGCTGACGCGCAGCACTTCGCTGAGCGCGAGCTGTTCCAGGGTGGGGAATTTCGCCGCCCGGCCGATCAGCGCGTCGATATAGGCCAGCGTGTCTTCCATGATCGGTACATGCACCGGCGATACCCCGATCAGGCCGGAATTGAACATCCAGCTTTGCGTGACGTCATAGTGATAGCGCCCCAGATGCGGCAGATGGGTGCGAAAGCCCTTCAGCGGCGGGAACGGGTTCATCAGCTCGAAGCCGTTCATCACCACGGCGCACTTGGTCACCGACCAGACGTCCTGCGGCGCCATCTTGGCGCTGACCTCGGCATGAAAGCCGGGGCGGATGATGGAATCCGAATCCACGAAACAGACCGGGGTGTCGAACCGCTTCAGGGCATCCAGCACCACCGCCGGCTTGATGCGGTGATGGTAAAGCCCCTCGCCCGACCAGGCCTGGATATGGGCGGAAATGTCGACCACCTCGACCGGCCAGCGGGCATAGACGGTGGGGGCGTCGGTATAAATCACGATCTGGGCGTCCGGGGCTTGGTCACCCTGGGCCCCCAGTTCCGCCTTCAGGGAGATCAAGCTGTAGCGCAGCTCCCGGCGGTATTTCGCTTTGCCCCCATAGTCCAAATAAAGGTAGTGCAGCATCAGGGGGTTATAGCCGGAAAATGGCAGTTGGAGGGGGCTTTGGCATCTGCTAACACCCGGCGCAAATGCCCGACCTGTCCAAAATCCGCAACTTTTCCATCGTCGCCCATATCGACCATGGCAAATCCACCCTGGCCGACCGGCTGATCCAGTTCACCGGTACCGTCTCCAGCCGCGAGATGACCAACCAGATCCTGGATTCGATGGATATCGAGCGGGAGCGCGGCATCACCATCAAGGCCCAGACCGTGCGGCTGGATTACAAGGCCGCCGATGGCGAGATGTATGTCCTGAACCTGATGGACACGCCGGGCCATGTCGACTTCGGCTATGAGGTCAGCCGCTGCCTGGCCGCCTGCGAAGGCGCGCTGCTGGTGGTGGACGCCAGCCAGGGCGTGGAAGCCCAGACCCTGGCCAATGTGTACCAGGCGATCGATGCCGGCCTCGACATCGTGCCGGTGCTCAACAAGATCGACCTGCCCGCCGCCGAGCCCGAACGGGTCAAGAGCCAGATCGAGGATGTGATCGGCATCGACGCCTCCGAGGCGATCCCGATTTCCGCCAAGACCGGCATCGGCATCGAGCTGGTGCTGGAAGCGGTGGTCAAGCGGCTGCCGCCGCCCAAGGGCGAACTCAACGCGCCGCTAAAGGCGCTGCTGATCGATTCCTATTACGACGCTTACCTGGGCGTGGTGGTGCTGGTGCGCATCATCGATGGCGAGCTCAAGAAGGGCCAGAAGATTCGCATGATGGCCGCCGACGCGGTCTATCAGGTGGAACAGCTAGGCGTCTTCAAGCCCAAGAAGGTCGGCGTGGAACGCCTGGGCCCGGGCGAAGTCGGTTACATCACCGCCCAGATCAAGCAGGTCGCCGACACCAAGGTGGGCGACACCATCACGGACGAACGCAAGGGCACCGCCACCGCCCTGCCCGGCTTCAAGTCGGCGCAGCAGGTGGTGTTCTGCGGCCTGTTCCCGGTGGACGCGGCCTTGTTTGAAGACCTGCGCGAGGCGCTGGGCAAGCTGCATCTCAACGATGCCAGCTTCACTTATGAGACCGAGAGCAGCGCGGCGCTGGGCTTTGGTTTCCGCTGCGGCTTCCTGGGCCTGTTGCACCTGGAAATCGTGCGCGAACGGCTGGAGCGGGAATTCAATCTCGACCTGATTACCACCGCGCCGTCGGTGATCTATCACATCTACATGAATGACGGCTCGATGAAGGAGCTGCACAACCCGGCCGACATGCCGGATGTGACCTATATCGATCGCATCGAAGAACCCTGGATCAAGGCCACCGTGCTGGTGCCCGACGAGTATCTGGGCAGCGTGCTGAAGCTGTGCGAAGACCGCCGCGGCCGCCAGGTCGAGCTCACCTATGCCGGCAACCGCGCCATGGTGATCTACATGCTGCCGCTGAACGAAGTGGTGTTCGATTTCTATGACCGTCTGAAGAGCGTGTCGCGCGGCTATGCCAGCTTCGACTATCACATCGAGAAGTATGAAGAAGGCGACCTGGTGAAAATGTCGATCCTGGTCAATGACGATCCGGTCGATGCGCTGTCCATGATCGTCAACCGCCAGCGCGCCGAAGGCCGCGGCCGGGCGATGTGCGAAAAGCTCAAGGACCTTATCCCGCGTCACATGTTCAAGATTCCGATCCAGGCGGCCATCGGCGGCAAGGTGATCGCGCGCGAAACCCTTTCGGCGTTGCGGAAGGACGTGACCGCGAAATGCTATGGCGGCGACATCAGCCGCAAGCGCAAGCTCCTCGACAAGCAGAAAGAGGGCAAGAAGAAGATGCGCCAGTTCGGCAAGGTGGAGATTCCGCAGGAAGCCTTCATCGCCGCCCTCAAGATGGACGACAACTGAGCATCCTCCTATGCTCCCGCCCGGCCGAGATACCGGGTGGATCATGGTTTCCCAAAGTCAGCAGCTTTTCCTGACGCGGCTCGCCATCGGCCTGGCGCAGGGCCTGATCCTGTATCTCCTGTACCGCGTGGTCGAAGACAAAGCCTGGCCCGCGACCCAGGGCGCGGTTTTCATCCCGCTTCTGCTGGTCAGCCTGTCCGCCCCCATCGGCCTCAGCCTGTCGCTGGGCGCCATGCCGTGGCGCAAGGCACTGACATGGGTCGCGATTGCCAGCGCGGTGGTGGCGATGCTGGGTATGTTCGACGCCTGGATGGTGATGCGTGCGGAGGGCGGTATCGCGATCCCGTCGGTCCAGCTCATCTTCTTCGGCACCGGCGGTCTTTTCATCGCCCATACGCTGGTGACCGGCGGCGTGACCGAGGGCCGCTTCATGGCCAGCTATGCCACTTATTTCGACCTGGCATGGAAGCTGGGCATCCAGCTGGCCTTGTCGGTTTTGTTCGTCGGCGCCTTCTGGGCACTGATGTGGCTGGGCGCGGGCCTGTTCGGCCTGATCAAGCTGGATTTCTTTGAAAAGCTGCTGGGCAGGGAATGGTTTGCCATTCCCGTCCTGGCGGTGGCGGTGGGCGGCGCGCTGCATCTCACCGACATTCGTCCCGTGCTGGTGCAGGGCGCGCGCACCTTGCTGCTGACCTTGCTGTCCTGGCTGCTGCCGCTGATCACCCTGATCGTGGCGGGCTTCATGGTCAGCCTGCCCTTCACGGGGCTTGCTGCCTTGTGGAACATCGGTCACGCCACCGCGCTGCTGCTGGCGGCCAGCGCGGCGCTGATCGTGCTGATCAATGCCGCCCATCAGGACGGCGCCGAAGAACGCATGCCGCCGAAGATTTTGCGCCTTGCCGGCAGCGTCGCGGCGGTGCTGACCGTGCCGCTGACGGTGATCGCGGCTTACGCGCTCACCCTGCGGGTCCAGCAGTATGGCTGGACGGTGGACCGCGTCACCGTCGCGGCCATCCTGATCGTGGCGCTGGCCTATGCCGGCGGCTATGCCCATGCCGCCCTGACGCGCGGGCGCTGGCTGGCGCGGATCGAAGAGTGGAATTTCCGGGTGGCGCTGCTGGCGCTGGGACTGATGATCATGATGTTCACGCCGCTCGCCAGCCCCTTGCGCATTTCGGTCGCCGACCAGATGGCGCGGCTGCAAAGCGGGAAAGTCACGCCGCAGAAATTCGATTACGCCTATCTGCGCTGGGAAGGTGGACGCTACGGACAGGCGGCGCTGGCCGTGCTGTCCCGCAGTCCGAACGCGCATACAAGGCTGGCGGCGGGCGATGCGCTGAAGCGCAAGGAACGTTACCAGCCCTATACGCCCGCGCCCACGCTGCTGGCGCAGCGGATCACGGTTTATCCGCGCGGCGCCAGATTGCCGGAAAGCTTTCTGAAAACCGACTGGGGCAAAAAGCAGGCGCGCAGATCGCCGTCCGAATGCATGGGCGCGATGAACACGCCTTGCGATGCGCTGCTGGCCGACCTGGACGGCGACGGCAGGCAGGAGATTGTGATGTTCGCCACCGGCGGCAGCTCGGTTTCCGTCTTTCGCGGCAACGAGGCGGGCTGGTCCCTGGCGGCGGCTTTTGAAGCGCCCTGCCCTGGGATGCTGGGCGACCTGCGGTCGCAGAAGTTCGAAGTGAGGCCGCCCGCCACGCGATGGAACGACCTGATGGTTGGGGGACGACGGCTGCGCCTCAACCCCGGCGTACAGGACGATGCCATCGCTTGCGCGAAGCCGGGCGCGAATTAACCACGCCCGTTAACGCCGCGTGATAGGCGCGGGCTTTCGCGCTACCCAAACGCGATGCGCTTTCCGTTTCGCAAAAAGCAGCCTGAGCCGCGCTGGGTCGATGCCGCCAGCCTGGACTGGACGCCCGAAGAGCCGCTGGCGTTCGATCCGGGCGGTTCGGCAAAGGAACGCGTCTTCATCACGCCGGCGCCCGCCAAACCAGAGGCATACTCGCACGCGCCTGACGAGCCGGTGTTTTTCGGACCCGGCTTTTCCTCAGACGAAGCCTTTCGCGCCTTCATCGAGCCCGAAGCGCAGCCCGCGCTGCGCGCCGAAACCCCGCCTGCGCCCCAGCCGGGGATACCGCCACCCGCCGAAGCCGCCAACACCAACCACGCCCCGCGCCTGCTGCTGATCCGGCTTGGCATCGGGCTGGCGCAGGGCCTGGGGCTTTACCTGCTGCTGCAACTGCGCGCGGGCGGCATGTGGCCGGGCAGCGATCCCTATCTGTTTGCGGCGCTGGCTTTGGCGGGCATCTTCGCGCCGCTGGTGTTCCTGGAAGGGCTTGGGGAAATCCCCACGCCGCTGCTCATCCTGTGGACCGGCATCGTCGCCGCCCTGCTCGCCTGCCTGGGGCTTTATCATCACTGGCGCATCCAGGGGCCGCAGCAGGCTTATGCCGGATTCGCGCTGGCAGTCCTGACGGCGCTGATGCTGGTGGCGGCGCAGGCCTTGCTGCGCGCCGGGGTGCGGGAGGGAAAACTGCTTCCATCCTATCGCGGCAGCTTCGACACGACCTGGAGCCTGATCGCGCGCCTGCTGATCTGGGGCCTCGTCACCGGAACGGCCTGGGCGCTGGTGGGATCGGGCAACAGCCTGTTCAACTGGCTGCGCGCCCAGTATCCGATGCTGCGCCTGAGCGTCGAGCCGGCACTGCTCACTCTGCCGCTGGTGGCGCTGGTCAGCGCCGCGGCCTTCGCCGTCACGACCGGTGCGCTGCGCCGGCTTGCCAAGCGGGCGGTGCTGGCCTGCTGCACCGTGGCGCTGCCGATGCTGGTGCTGGCGACGGCGGCAATCATCGGATCGCATTTTCTCCGCGCGCCCGTCTCGATGGCGGTGTGCCTGAGCTTTGCGGCATTGCTGGTGATCGCCATCAACGCCTCCTATCGCGGCGAGGCGCAGCGCGGCGTCTGGCGCAAGGCCGGCGAATTCGCCGCCGCTTTCCTGATTGTCGCGCTGGTCGCCATCGCCGCCTTTGCCCTGGGCGCGCGGGTGATGGAGCTGGGCTGGACCGCGGCGCGTCTCTATGCGGGCGCCATGCTGATTGTGCTGGGCCTGTATGGCGCGCTCTACAGCGGTGCGGCGCTGATCGCGGTGGGCGGCGGAAACTGGATGCAGCGCATCGAGCCCGCCAACCGCATCATGGCGCTGATCCTGATCGCGGGCTGCCTGGCGCTGGCCTCACCCCTTGCTGATCCGCTGAAGCTGGCGGTCGAGTCCCAGACCGCGCGGCTGCAAAGCGGCAAGGTGGAACTGGCCGCGTTCGATTTCGATTACCTGCGCCAGCGCGGCGTGCGCTTCGGCCAGCGGGCCCTGATCGACATGGCCCAGAACGGCTCCCCTGATGTCGCGCGCGATGCCTCGGTTGCGCTGGCCGGGGCGCTGCGCGGCGATGTTCCCACCCCCACCGAGATCGGCGCCAACATCACCTTGCACACGCCGGGCGCGCGGCTGCCCTCGTCCCTGTTCACGCAGCAATGGACGAAGACGAGCACGGTGCCGCCCTGCCTGACGACTCCGGCCTTGTCCTGCGACGCCTGGATGCTGGATCTGGACCGTGACGGTGCCGGTGAGATCTTGCTGGTCTACGGCACGGATGCGCGCTGGTGGGCGGCGGTGATGAAACAGGATGGCGCGGGCTGGATCTCCGCCGCCAGCTTCGCCTCGCCCGCCTGCTGCGGTACCCTGGAGGCGCTGCGCAGCGGTCGCTTTACGCTGGCCGACCCCCTGCCCGCCTGGCGCGACCTGCTGGTGGCCGGGATGCGGCTGAGCGCCAAGCCTGCCCCCACCGCAGAGCTGCCCTGCCCCGCACTTAGTTTAAAATAGCCCCCTCCGGCTCCAGCTTCCTCTCGGCTGCGCCTCGATCGCTGGAGCCACCTCCCCCACTCATGCGCTGCGCGCATGTGGGGGCGGCGGGCCTGCGCTTGCTTCGACAAACACGATCGGAGTCGCTATAGAGCCCGCGATTTCGCAGGTGTTTTATGCCCGTCACCGCCCTGATCGATTATGGTTCCGGCAACCTCGCCAGCGCGGCGAAGGCGCTGGCGCATGCCGCCAAGGGCGCTTGCGAGATCGTCACCACCGCCGATCCGCAAGTCGTGCTGACCGCTGAGCGCGTGGTGCTGCCCGGCGTCGGCGCCTTTGCCGACTGCATGAAGGGCCTGTCCGGCGTGCCCGGCATGATCGAGGCGCTGCGCGAGAAAGTGCTGAAGGAAGGCGCGCCCTTCCTGGGTATCTGCGTCGGCATGCAGTTGATGGCGACGGTGGGCGTGGAGTTCGGCCGCCATGCCGGGTTGGGCTGGATCGCCGGTGAAGTGGTCAAGATCACCCCCAGCGATCCGGCGCTAAAAATTCCGCACATGGGCTGGAATGAACTGAAGTTCGAACAGGACCATGCGCTGCTGAAAGGCATCGAACCGGGCGCGCATGCCTATTTCGTCCATAGCTACCAGTTCAAGCCGGTGCTGCCCGAAGACCTGATCGCCACCACCGATTACGGCGGGCCACTGACCGCGATCATCGGCAATGAGAATATCGCCGGTACCCAGTTCCATCCGGAAAAGAGCCAGGCCACCGGCCTGAAGCTGCTGGAAAACTTTTTGACGTGGCGCCCCTAGGAAATCATAGATGATCATCTTCCCCGCCATCGACCTGAAGGACGGCGTCTGCGTCCGCCTGAAAAAGGGCGTGATGGAAGACGCCACCGTGTTCAACACCGACCCCGGGGCGCAGGCGAAGGAATTCGCCGGCCAGGGCTTTCACTGGCTGCATTGTGTCGATCTCAACGGCGCCTTTGCCGGACACAGCGCCAACAGTGACGCGATCAAGGCGATCCGCGCCGCCATCGACCTCCCCATTCAGTTGGGCGGCGGCATTCGCGACATGGCGGCGGTCGAGGGCTGGCTGGCCGCCGGCATTACCCGCGTGATCCTGGGGACTGCCGCGTTGACCAACCCGCAATTTGTGAAAGATGCCGCCAGGGCGTTCCCCAACCGGATCGTGGTCGGCGCCGATGCCAAGGGCGGCAAGATCGCCACCCAGGGCTGGGCCGATGTCAGCGACCTCACCCCCATCGATCTGGGCAAGCGCTTCGAGGATGCCGGGGTGGCCGCGATCCTGTTCACCGACATTGACGGCGACGGGCTGCTCAAGGGCGTGAATGTGGGGGCGACCGCCGCCCTCGCCCGTGCCCTCTCCATCCCCGTGATCGCCTCGGGCGGCGTCGGATCGATTGCCGATATCGACGCGCTGATTGCCGCCAAGGAGCCGAACATCGAAGGCGTGGTGGTGGGCCGGGCGCTGTATGACGGCCGCATCGACGTCGCGGCGGCGCTGGCCAGGACGGCCTAGGCCTTGCCCAGCCGGCGGGCGATATCGTCCAGCTGTTCCAGGCTCTTGTAGGAGATTTTCACTTCTCCCTCGTCTTCGCCTTTTTTCACCCGATGGGTGATGAAGACATTCAGGCCCAACGCATTGGAAATGCTGGTTTCCAGCGCCGTGATATTGGGATCGCGGGGCGCGGGAGCCCCCGGATGCTTGCGGGCGTCCGAACGCCGTTCGGCCTGGCGCACCGTCAGATCGCTCGCCATCAATTCGCGCGCCAGAGCTTCGGGATCGGGAACGCCAAGAACGGCGCGCGCATGGCCCGCGGTCAATTTCCCTTCCCGCACCCAGTTCTTCACCGTCTCGGGCAGCTTCAACAGCCGGATCGTATTGGCGACATGGGACCGGCTTTTACCGATCTCCTTGGCGACGTCTTCCTGGGTACGGCCGAATTTCTGAATCAGGTCCTGATAGGCCGTCGCCTCCTCTAGGGCGTTGAGATCGGCCCTTTGAACATTCTCGATGATGGCGATTTCGAGCGCCTGGTCGTCCGCCAGTTCGCGCACCATCACGGGTACGTCATGCAACTTGGCGAGCTGGGCGGCGCGCCAGCGGCGCTCGCCCGCCACGATCTCATAGCGGTCCTGGCCAATGGGGCGGACCAGAATGGGCGACAGCACGCCCACTTCCTTGATCGATGCTGCCAGGTTTGCCAGCGGTTCCTGATCGAAGGTTTCGCGCGGCTGGTAACGTCCCGGCTGCAGGAATGCGACCGGCAAGGTACGCGTGTCTTTCCTGGCGGCGGGCTCGCCCTTCACCGCGGCGACTTCGTCGCCGATCAGCGCCGAGAGTCCGCGCCCCAAACCGCGCGGACGATCCTGTGCGGGAGGTGTCATGCCGCGGCCCTGACTCGTTCGCGCTGGATCAATTCGCCCGCCAGCTTGATATAGGCCTGGCTGCCGGGACAGCGCAGGTCATAGACCAGCGCCGGCACGCCATGGCTGGGCGCTTCGGAGATGCGCACGTTGCGCGGGATCACGGTGGCATAGACTTTCTCGCCCAGCGTCTCGCGCACGTCGGCGGCGACCTGGTCGCTCAGCCGGTTGCGCTTGTCGAACATGGTCAGGACGATGCCCTGGATTTCCAAAGTGGGATTGAGCTTGTCGCGCACCAGCTCGATGGTCTTCATCAACTGGCTCAAGCCTTCCAGCGCAAAGAACTCGCATTGCAGCGGCACCATCACCGCATCCGCCGCCGCCATCGCGTTCAGCGTCAGCAGGGTGAGGGACGGGGGGCAATCGATCAGGATGTAGGAGAATTTATTTCGTCCGTGTGCGGAATAATCATCCAGCGCGTCCTTCAGGATGAAGTTGCGCCGGGGCATGTCGGCCAGCTCCAGCTCGGCGCCCGACAGGTCCACCGTCGCCGGGACGAGGGCGAGGCCGGGGATGCGGGTGGCGACGATGGCCTCATCCAGCCGGGCCTGGCCGGTCAGGACTTCATAGGTGGTCAGCTTGCGGTCCTGGCGGTGGATGCCCAGCCCGGTCGAGGCATTGCCCTGGGGGTCGATGTCGATCACCAGCGTGGGCTCGCCCACCGCGGCCAGGGCGGTGCCCAGGTTGATCGCGGTCGTGGTCTTACCGACGCCGCCCTTTTGGTTGGCGACGACCAGGATTCGCGGTTTTTTGGGGTTGGACATGACGGGGACCCAGCTCTCTCACGGTCACTATAGCACCCGAAGGATCGGTCTGGCTTGCAACCTGAGATACCTTCATGTTCCAACATTTAGCGGCTTCGGTCAATTCAGACCCCACATTTTGACCTTTTAGGAAAAGGCAAACACTGTTCGGTCCCACGAAGCTGTGGGCGTATTCGAGCAGCTGGGGCAGGGGCGCACAGGCCCGGGCCGTGACCACATCAAAGGCTAGGGGAGGCAATTCCTCCATACGGGCGTTTTCTAGGGTGACGTGCAGGTTCATCTGGTCTGCGGCGGCCTGAAGGAATGCGCATTTCTTCGCGGTCGCCTCATGCAGGGTGACCGCAAGGCCGGGCAGCATCGCAGCCAGCACCAGACCCGGGAAGCCGGCGCCCGAGCCGAGGTCTGCCAGGGTTCTGGCGTCCGGCGGGACGAGGGGTGCAAGCTGGGCGCTATCCCACATATGCCGCTCCCAGAGCTCTGGGAGGCTGTTCCTGGACACCAGATTGTGGTGGGCGTTCCACTCGGTCAGGAGATCGGCATAGGCCATCAACTGCGCCAATGTTTTTTGTGAAACATTCGTCCGCGCGCGGAAATCCTCAGGCCCGAAGGGCATTTTTGCCCTTCTGGCCCTTCACATGGGCCAAAACCAGGGTCAGGGCAGCCGCCGTCACACCTTCAATACGGGCGGCCTGGCCGAGGGTGGCGGGGCGGATGCGTTCAAGCTTCTGGCGAACTTCGTTGGACAGCCCGGCCACGGCGCCATAGTCGAGGGCAGCAGGCAGGGCCCGCTCCTCATCCCGGCGGAAGGCGACGATGTCCGCGTCCTGCCGGTCGAGATAACCAGCATACTGGGCGTCGATTTCCAGCTGTTCGATGATGTCGGCGTCCAGCGACCACAGTTCCGGCCAAATCCGGGCCAAAGAGGGGAAATCCGTCAGGCTCAACAGTTCCATAGCGTTGCGCCGCACCCCATCCAGCCGGATCGCGATACCGTGCCTGGCGGCTTCGTTGGGCGTGAGGCTGAGGGAACCCAGTGTTTTTTGTGAAACATCCAGGCGCATCAGCTTGCCCGCAAAGGCGGCGCTGCGCTCGGAACCCACAATCCCGCCTGCTTCGCCCAGCTCGGTTAGACGCTGATCGGCATTGTCGGCACGCAGGGTCAGGCGATACTCGGCCCGGCTGGTGAACATGCGATAGGGCTCGGACACGCCCTTGGTCACCAGATCGTCGATCATCACCCCGATATAGGCCTGGGACCGGTCCAGAATGACAGGCGCGGCATCGCCAGCAGCGCGGGCGGCGTTCCAACCGGCCATCAGCCCCTGGGCGGCGGCTTCCTCATAGCCGGTGGTGCCGTTGATCTGGCCGGCCAGATAGAGGCCGGGCACGGATTTCACTTCCAGTGCCGGGGACAGCTCGCGGGGATCGACATAGTCATATTCGATGGCATAGCCCGGCCGCTGCACCGTGACCTTTTCCAGACCCGGAATCGTGGCCAGTAGCGCAATCTGGACATCCTGGGGCAGGGAGGTGGAGATGCCGTTGGGATAGACGGTATTATCGCTAAGTCCTTCTGGCTCAAGGAAAATTTGGTGCGACTCCCGGTCGGCGAAGCGGCTGACCTTGTCCTCGATCGAGGGGCAATAGCGCGGACCGGTCGAGGCGATCTGGCCGGTGTACATCGGGGCGCGGTGCAGGTTGGCGCGGATGATCTCGTGGGTGGCCAGGGTGGTGCGGGTGATGCCGCAGGCGATCTGGGGCGTGGTGATCTTGCGGGTCAGGAAGGAGAAGGGCAGGGGCGGGTCGTCGCCCTGCTGCATCTCCAGCGCGGCCCAATCAATCGTGCGGCCATCGAGGCGCGGCGGCGTGCCGGTCTTCAGCCGGCCCATCGCCAGGCCGAAGCCGTAAAGCGTCCTGGACAGGCCAATGGAGGGGGCTTCCACCCCGTCTTCGACCTTCATCCGTCCGGCGGGAATCTTGGTCTCGCCGATATGGATCAGGCCATTGAGGAAGGTCCCGGTGGTCAGCACCACTTTGGCGCAGGCAATCTCCTCGCCGTCCGCCGTGCGGACGCCAGTGATCATCTGGTCCTTTAAAATCAAGTCTTCCGCCGCCGCCTTGCGGATTTCCAGCCCCGGAATGCTGCGCAGCATGGATTGCATTGCTGCGCGGTAAAGCCTTCTGTCGGCTTGCGCTCTTGGGCCACGCACCGCCGGGCCCTTGCGCCGGTTGAGCAGGCGAAACTGGATGCCGGCGGCATCCGCCACCCGTCCCATCAGCCCGTCCAGCGCATCGATCTCGCGCACCAGATGACCCTTGCCCACCCCGCCAATGGCCGGATTGCAGGACATTTCGCCCAGGGTCTCGAACTTGTGGGTGAGGAGCAGGGTCCGGGCGCCAAAGCGCGCCGCTGCGGCGGCCGCTTCGCAGCCCGCATGGCCCCCGCCAATGACGATGACGTCGTACCTCATGGGCGGGTGAAATAGGCGATGGGGACGGGGGCGGCAAGGCTGGCCTCAAACCCGGTGCGGAACCGTGATACCGAAAGGGCCATGAGCGGCAGCAAAATTTCCATCGTCACGCCATCCTTCAACCAGGCGGGGTTTGTCGAAGACACGCTGCGCTCGGTGCTGGACCAGGACTATCCGCATCTCGAATATGTGGTGATCGATGGCGCCAGCACCGATGGCTCGGTGGAGATCATCGAGAAATACAAAGACCGGCTGCATCATTTCGTCAGCGAACCCGACACCGGCCACGGCAACGCGCTGAACAAGGGCTTCGCCAAAACATCCGGCGAGATCATGGCCTGGCTCAACAGCGACGATAAATATTGTCCCTGGACGTTTCGCACCGTCGCGGAAATCTTCGACGCCCATCCCGATGTGATGTGGATCGCCGGCTGCCATGGTTTCTGGAACGACCGCGGCACGCTGATGTCGGTGCAGCCCCAGTACAAGAACATCTTCGATTACGCCGCCGGCAACTTCACCTGGATCCAGCAGGAGACGGTGTTCTGGCGCCGCGCCTTGTGGGAGCGGGCGGGGGCACACATCAGCGAAGACTATCGCTTCATGGTGGACGGCGAATTGTGGACGCGCTTCTTCCTGCAAACAGAGTTGTGGCACGCGACCTGTGCCCTGGGGGGCTATCGCCGCCACCGCGCCAACCGCGCCGCGCATCACCAGCCCGAATGCCAGGCCGAAATGATGCGGGCGATTGCGGACATGCAGGCCCGCGCCACGCCGGAGTATCTGGCAAAACTCAGCCGCGACTATCGCCGCCTGGCTTACGATGTGCAGACATCAAGCTGGATGAAGACCAGCGTGCCGCGCCCCTAGATCACTTCCCGATGCAGAAGTCGCGGAAGACAAAATCCAGCAGCTCTTCCACATCCACCCGGCCGGTGATGCGCCCGATGGCGCGCATCGCCAGGCGCAAATCCTCCGCCAGCAATTCCGGGCGATCCGGTGGCGCGGCCAGGCCATGCTGAAGCGCGGCTAAGGCTTCGCCCAGAGCATGACGATGGCGCGGCCGGGTGAGGGCAGGCGATGAATCCGCGCTCTCCAACCGTGCGCGAACTTTTTCGGTCAAAGCCTCGATCAACTGCGAAAGCCCCGCGCCGGTTTTCAGCGAAAGGGAAAGTCCCTCGCGCGCACCACCCAGATCGGATTTGTTCCAGACAATCAGGTCGGGCTCCGGCAGGTCGGCGGGCAGGCCGGCGCGGGGATCGCCCGCGCTGCCGTCCAGCAACAGCAGGGTCATGCCGCCCTGCGCGTGCGACAAGGCGCGGCGCACACCCTCGGCCTCGATGGCGTCGCCTGTCTGGCGCACCCCTGCGGTGTCGGCGACATTGATCAGATAGCCGCCCAGATCGAGCCGCGCCTCCACCACGTCGCGGGTGGTGCCGGGGGTGTCCGAGACAATCGCGACATCGCGCCGCGCCAGGGCATTGATCAGCGAGGATTTGCCGGCATTGGGCGGACCCAGAATGGTCAGGCGCAGGCCTTCGCGCAGCGCCTCGCCGCGCCCCGAATCATCGATATGTCTTTGTATTTGTTCATAAATATCGGATGCCGCCTGGCGGGCGGCGGAAAATTCACTGTCCCCCACCCCGTCATCGGAAAAATCGATCGCCGCCTCAGCCCGGCCCAGCGCCCGGATCAGGCTCGCCCGCCAGCCCTCATAGAGGTCCGCCAGCGCCCCATCCTGCTGGCGCAGCGCCTGGCGAAGCTGGGCGGGGGTTTCGGCGTCCACCAGATCGGCGATACCTTCCGCCCGGGTCAGGTCAAGCTTGCCGTTCTCCACGGCCCTGCGGCTGAACTCGCCCGGCTCGGCGGGGCGCAGGCCCAGCGCCAGCAGGGCCGATAACAGCGCCTCGCGCACCGCCCGGCCGCCATGGACATGGAATTCGGCGACATCCTCGCCGGTGAAACTGTGGGGCGCGGCGAACCACAGGACCAGGGCCTGGTCGATGGCGGCCCCGGCAAAGGCCAAGCGCCGCAACGCCGCCTCGCGCGCACGCGGCAGGGGGCCGGCCAGCGCTGTCAGGGCCGACCCCGCCCTGGGCCCCGAAACCCGGACCACCGCCACCCCCGCCCGCCCGGGAGCGGTGGACAGCGCGAAAATGCTGGAATTCATGGACAAAAACGGGACCAGAACAGCATCAAGGCTATTTGCCGTCTTTCTTGCCCAAGGCGGCGGCGCTGTCCCACATCATCTTCTGAAACTTGCCGAAGGCCTCGGCCCCGCCCAGCGGCATCCAGGCCTTCATCATCCCTTCCGGGTCGCCGGCATCGAAGGCCGCCCGCATCCGCTGCTGCATCTCCTCCATCATCTTGTTCTGAATGGGCTGGACATCGGGCAGGCCCATAAAGGCGCGGGCCTCCTGCGGGGTCATGTCCATCTCGATCGTCACCTTCATGGCGGCACCTCGTTGGGCGGGCTTCCGGGCCCGGTTCATTCGGGGTAAAGAACCCGGCCCCAAAAACATCACAGAAGCGGGCCGGCGGGAAGCCGTGCGCGCTCAATTGGAACATGACGATGAACAATGCCCTCGCCGCCAGCACCAGCCCCTATCTCGCCGCCCACAAGGACAACCTCGTGCAATGGCGCGTCTGGGGACCCGAAGCGCTGGCCGAGGCCCGCGCCGCCGACAAGCCCATCCTGCTGTCGATCGGCTATGTCAGCTGCAGCTGGTGCCATGTGCTGAACGCCGAGGCCTTCATGGATGCGGGCGTCGCCGCCCAGATCAACGACAATTTCATTCCCATCCTGGTGGACCGCGAAGAGCGCCCCGACCTGGACCTGGTCTATCAGGGCGCGGCGGGCGCGATGCGCCACAATGGCGGCTGGCCGCTGAACATCTTCCTGACCCCCGACGCCGTGCCCTTCTGGGTGACGGGCTATCTGCCCAAGGAAGACAAGAACGAAATCCCGTCCTTCAGCCGCGTCCTGGGCGATGTCTCCAAGCTCTACCAGACCGACAAGGTGAAGGTGGCCGAGATCTCCGCCACCGTGCGCGCCGGTCTTGAGAATCTCTACAACCGCGACATGAGCGCGGTGCAGGAGAATATGAACCTGGACATGGCGGCGCTGCGCATCGCCCAGAATTACGACATCTTCTTCGGCGGCATGCAGGGCATGCTGAAATTTCCCAACGCCCTGATGCTCGATTTGTTGTGGCGCGCCTTCCTGCGCAACGGCATGCCGCAATTCTCGCAGCTGGTCTTCACCACGCTCGACTCCATGCTGTTCGGCGGCGTCTATGACCATGTCGGCGGCGGCTTCTTCCGCCACAGCCAGGACGAGCGCTGGCTGGAGCCGGTGTTCGAGAAGATGCTGTACGACAACGCCCAGCTGATCGAAGTCTGCACCAGCGCCTGGCAGTTCAACCGCAACGAACTGTGCCGCCAGCGCGTCGTTGAAACGGTGGAGTGGCTGCTGCGCGACATGCGGCTGGGTGAGGGTTTCGCCGCCGCCATTGGCTCGGGCAACGAGGACGAAGACGCCAAATATTACACCTGGAGCGAGGCGGAGATCGACGCCGCGCTGGTCGGCACTTTCTCGGCCCGTTTCAAGCAGGTCTATGGCGTCACCCGTGACGGCAATTTCAAGGGCCGCAACCTGCCGCGCCGGCTGGGCAATCCCGTTCCCGCCAACGAGGCGGACGAGACCCTGCTGGTCAAGCAGCGCGGCATGCTGCTGGCCGCCCGCGAGAAGCGCGCCAAGCCGCGCCGCGACGAGCGGTTGATCGCCGACTGGAACGGGCTGGCGATCGCCGCCATCGCCCGCGCCGGCATCGTGTTCGAAAAGCCGGAATGGATTGCCGCCGCCACCCAGGCCTTCGACCATGTGGTGGCGACGCTGGGCGATGGCGACCGTCTCGCCCATATCGCCAACAACGGCACCAAGGCCGCCGCCGGCATTGCCGACGATTACGCCAACATGGCGCGCGCCGCGCTGCAGCTCCTGGAAGTCACCGGCGACGAGCGCTTCCTCGCCCCGGCGCGGATGTGGGCCAAGACGCTGGACACGCACTTCTGGAACCAGCAGATCAACGGCTATTGCTACTATGCCGACGATGCCGAGCAGCTTTTCATCCGCCCGCGCATGCTGTTCGACAACCCGACCCCTTCGGCCAACGGCACCATGCTGACGGTGCTGACGCGCCTGGCCATGCTGACCGGCGAAACCGACTATATGAGCCGCGCCTCCACCCTGGCCGTCACCTTCGGCGACGAGGCCAACCGGGTGATGAACGGCTCAGGCGCCTTCTTTGCCGGTTTCGAATATCTGGTGAACAGCCTGGTGCTGGTGGTGGTCGGCCATAAGGGCAACGCCAAGACCCAGGACCTGCTGCGCGCCTTCTGGGGCAAGCCGGTGCCCAATGGCATGATCGTGCAGATCGAGCCGGGCGATCCGTTGCCGCCGGGCCATCCCGCCACGGGGCGCGGCATGATCAACGGCCAGCCCACGGTCTATCTCTGCCAGATGGGCAATTGCTCGGAAGGCATCAGCGATGCGGCCGTGCTGTCCAACACCCTCACGCTTCCGGCGCAGCTGCGCCAGCAAGCCCAGCAGAACTGAAGATGACCAAGGCGATCCGCTTCGACAAACCGGGCAGCAGCGACGTGCTGCAGTATGTCGATGTCGATCTGCCGCCGCCCGCCAAGGGGCAGGTGCGGCTGAAGCACAGCGCCATCGGCGTCAACTTCATCGACACCTATCACCGCACCGGGCTTTATCCGCTGCCGCTGCCCTCGGGGCTCGGCTCGGAAGCGGCAGGCGTGATCGAGGCGCTGGGCGATGAGGTCACGGGCTTCAAGATCGGTGACCGCGCCGGTTACGCCAGCGGCTTTATCGGATCGTATGCGCAGGCCGCCAATGTCCCCGCCGCCCGGCTGGTGAAAATCCCCGACGGCATCAGCGACGAGGTCGCCGCCGCCATTCTGCTCAAGGGCATGACGGCGCAATATCTGCTGCGCCAGATTCACAAAGTGACGGCAGGCGAGACCATCGTATTCCATGCCGCCGCGGGCGGCGTCGGCCAGATCGCGGTGCAATGGGCCAGGCATCTGGGCGCCACCGTGATCGGCACCACGACGTCTCCCGAGAAAATCGCGCTGGCGAAAGCCAATGGCTGCGCCCATGTGCTCAACAGCAAGGATGCCGGCTGGGAAAAGCAGGTGCGCGAGATCACCGGCGGCAAGGGCGTGCCGGTGGTTTACGACTCCATCGGCAAGGACACGTTCCTGGCGGGGCTCGATTGCCTGCAGCCGCGCGGCATCATGGTGACCTATGGCAATGCCTCGGGTCCGGTCGATCCCTTTGCGCCGGGCATTCTCGCGGCCAAGGGCTCGCTGTTCGTCACCCGCCCGACCCTGGCGCATTACACCATCACGCCGAAAGAACTTCAGGACTGTGCCGACGACCTGTTCGCGGTGATCCAGTCAGGCGCGGTCAAGATCGCCATCAACCAGCGCTTTGCGCTGAAGGATGCCGCCCAGGCGCATGACGCCCTCACCGGCAAAAAGACCACCGGCGCGACCATCCTCATTCCGTAAAAGAAAGAGGCCGGACGCAAGTCCGGCCTCTTTGCGTTTGCGCGAAGCAAAATCCTAGGTGTTCATCGATTCAAAGAAGTCGGCGTTGTTCTTCGCAGACTTGAGTTTGTCGAGCAGGAACTCGATGGCGTCGACCGTGCCCATCGGCGAGAGGATGCGGCGCAGGACATAGGTCTTGGCCAGCTGGCCCTTTTCGACCAGGAGTTCGTCCTTGCGGGTGCCCGAGCGCATGATGTCGATGGCCGGGAAGACGCGCTTGTCGGCGACCTTGCGGTCCAGGATGATTTCGCTGTTGCCGGTGCCCTTGAACTCTTCGAAAATCACTTCGTCCATGCGGCTGCCGGTATCGATCAACGCGGTGGCGATGATGGTCAGCGAACCGCCTTCCTCGATATTGCGCGCCGCGCCGAAGAAGCGCTTGGGGCGCTGCAGGGCGTTGGCGTCCACGCCGCCGGTCAGCACCTTGCCCGAAGACGGCACCACGGTGTTGTAGGCACGGCCCAGGCGCGTGATGGAGTCCAGCAGGATGATCACGTCGCGCTTGTGCTCGACCAGGCGCTTGGCCTTTTCGATCACCATTTCGGCAACCTGCACGTGGCGCGTCGCCGGCTCGTCGAAGGTCGAGGAAATCACCTCGCCGACCACGGTGCGCTGCATGTCGGTGACTTCTTCCGGGCGTTCGTCGATCAGAAGCACGATCAGGAAGGCTTCGGGATGGTTGGCGGCGATCGCCTTGGCGATGTTCTGCAGGATCACCGTCTTGCCGGTGCGCGGCGGCGCGGTGATCAGGGCGCGCTGGCCCATGCCCTGGGGCGCCACGATGTCGATCACCCGGCCGGTCTTGTCTTTGATCGTCGGGTCGTCCAGCTCCATCTTCAGCGGCTTGGTGGGATAGAGGGGCGTCAGATTGTCGAAATGGACCTTGTGCTTGATCTGCTCGGGGTCCTCGAAATTGATCGTGGTGACCTTGAGCAGGGCGAAATAACGCTCGCCTTCCTTGGGGGCGCGGATCGGGCCTTCGGCGGTGTCGCCGGTGCGCAGGCCGAAGCGGCGAATCTGGGAGGGGGAGATGTAGATGTCGTCGGGGCCCGGCAGGTAGTTGGATTCCGGCGAGCGCAGGAAGCCGAAGCCGTCCTGCAGGATTTCCACCACGCCCGAGCCGGTGATCTCGACCTCGCGGTCGGCGAGCTCCTTGAGGATGGCGAACAGCATGTCCTGCTTGCGCATGGACGAGGCGTTCTCGATCTCCAGTTCCTCGGCAAAAGCCAGCAGGTCGGCGGGCTTTTTGTTCTTGAGATCCTGCAGCTTCATCGCCTGCAAGCCATCTTGGACAGTCATGTGATCGGCACCTGGTGGAAGGGGGATTGGTCCCGATGAAACGGGGGCTGACGCCCCAAGCGCGGTCATCGAGGAGATTGGATTGGACCCGCGCCGGTATTTTCGGTTCGGCTTGGCCTCAAAGGCCTGCCGTGCGGGTTTGGAGAACACGTCGGTTATAGCCGGATTTGCCGGCCTTGCAAACATCCCTGGGAAGGCTGGCTCGCAATTAATGTTTCAGGCCGGGACCACGTGTGAACGCCGCCCCTCAGGCAAATGGTTTGACCACCGCCAGGATCACGATCAGCACCATGGCCACCGCCGGCACCTCGTTGACGATCCGGTAGAAGCGGGCGCTGCGCGTGTTGCGGTCGTGGGCGAAGTCTTTCTGGCGGGCGACCAGAAAGCCGTGAAAGCCGCTCAGGGCGAACACCAGCGCGAACTTGATCTGGAACCAGAGCTGCAGGTGCGCCCCGGTGATCCAGACCAGGATCAGGCCCAGAATCCACACCGCGATCATCGCCGGATTGATGATGCCCTTGAGCAGGCGGCGTTCCATCACCTTGAAGCGCTCGCTGCCTTCCGAGCCCGGCGGGGTTTCGCAATGATAGACGAACAGGCGCGGCAGATAGAGCATCCCCGCCATCCAGGCGATCACCGCGATGACGTGAAAGGCGCGCAGCCAGTCGTAATAGCTGAAAAGAAATTCGCGCATCCGGTCAGTTCTTCCTGCAACCGCACAGGCCGGTCGTACATCCGCCCGGCTGTCCAGCCACTATGTCGGTCACAAGGGCGCGGCGCACAAGCCCCGCCAGCCCGGCGATGAAATCCGGGTGCACACCGGCGGTGGCGGCGCGGCGGTAATCGGGCACGCCCGAATCCTCGGCCAGCTTGCGATATTCGATATCGAGTTCCACCAGGGTTTCGGAATGTTCGCTGACAAAGGCGACCGGGGCGATGACCACGCCCTTGCCGTCCTTGGCCGCGCGGCGGATTTCATCGTCGGTAGCCGGCCCGATCCATTCCAGCGGGCCGACCCGGCTTTGATAGCAGACCTGCGAATCCAGTCCGGGCATCGCCAGGGCCGACAGGATCGCCGACGCGGTTCTCTCCACCTGGCGCTGATAGGGGTCGCCCTTCTGGATGACGCGCTTGGGCAGGCCATGCGCCGACAGCAAAAGACGATAGGAGATATCGCCGCGCGCACCCGCCATGGCGGTGCGGATATGCGCCGCCACCGCGTTGATGAAGCCCTGTTCGGTGGGATAGCAGCAGACCTGCGATGTCGGCGCAGCAAGCCCAGCCCTCTTCGCCGAGCGCGCCCAATCCGTCAGCGAGGACGCCGTGGTGGTGGTGGAATATTGCGGGTAAAGCGGTAAAAGCACGATTTTATCTGGGTTAAACGCCTTGACCGCCCGCGCCGCGCCGTCGCTGAACGGATGCCAGTAGCGCATGGCGACAAAGGCCTTCGCCGTCACGCCATCGCCCGACAGGGCCGCTTCCAGCGCATCGGCCTGTTTGCGGGTTTCCTCGAAGATGGGCGAACGGCCGCCGATCTGATGATAAATCTCGCGGGCGATGGGCGCGCGCCGCCGCGCGATCAGCCACGCCAAAGGCAGGCGGAAGATGGTGGGCAGGCTGATGATTGCCGGATCGGAAAACAGGTTGCGCAGGAATGGCTGCACGGCTTCCGGGGAATCCGGCCCGCCAAGATTGAACAGCACGATCGCGATCTTCATCCGCGAATTCGCTTCAGCATCTGCTCGACATGGGCGATGGGTGTCTCGGGCAGGATGCCATGGCCGAGATTGAAGATGTGCGGCTTGCCCGCGGTGGCTTCGCGAATGTCATCCACCGCCTTGTCCAGCGCCGCGCCGCCCGCGATCAGGGCGATGGGGTCCAGGTTGCCCTGGATGGTGCAAGGCAGGCTCTTGGCCGCCCAGCGCATCGGGGCCGAAGTATCGAGCGACACCGCATCCACCCCGGTCGCCCGGACATAAGCCTCATAGCCGGCCAGGGTGGCGGCGCGGGGAAAGCCGATGATCTTGGCGCCGGGCCTGGCGGCCCGCACCTTGTCCACGATCCGCTTGGTCGGGGCGATCACCACCTGGGAATACAAAGCCGCCGGCAGGCCGCTGGCCCAGCTGTCGAAAATCTGCACCGCATCGGCGCCGGCCTCGAGCTGGCGGATCAGGTGAAAGGCGACGCATTCGCCCAAGATATCCAGAAGATATCCAAAGCCCTCCGGGTCCCGGTAGGCCCACAGCTTGGCGGCCTTCTGCTCGTCGCCGCCCGCGCCCGCCGCCAGATAGGTCGCCAGCGTCCAGGGCGCCCCGGCAAAGCCCAGCAAGGTGGTCTCGTCGCCAAGGCCCGTGCGCGTCAGCCGCAGCGCCTCATAGACCGGCTCGAAATATTCGGCCCAGCGGGCCTGGTCTTCGTTGAAACCCTCGGCGGTGGTCACGGGCGTCAGGCTGGGGCCCTCACCTTCCGTGAACGTCACCTTCTGCCCAAGGGCCTCAGGCACCGTCAGGATGTCGGAAAACAGGATCGCCGCGTCAAAGCCAAACCGGCGGATCGGCTGCAGCGTCACCTCGGCGGCATATTTCGGGGTCAGGGCCATGGCCCAGAAGGAACCGGCCTCGGCGCGCAGCTTGCGATACTCCGGCAGATAGCGGCCAGCCTGGCGCATCATCCAGACCGGCGGCACCGTTTCCGCGCGTCCTTCCAGAACACGCACAAGCTTGCGGGCACTACTCACTACAAGACTCCTAGGAATCTAAGATGATGAAGATGATGTTAGGGCTGTTAGTTGTGAACGAAAATGTTGAAGCGGCCTTGGCTTAAGCCCAAGACCGCATGGACTCAAGCACTTGGCGTAAATCTGCCCCACCCCGGGTGCGCGCCATGGTATGTTGGCGGTTAAGGATAGCATCCCCAAACCATACGGGTTTGCACATTTGCGGACCTATCGGCTAGGAGCCTGTGGCCGGAAGCGGGTTTATACCCAGCGGGGCGGGATTTTCGGGACAGTTCTGTGGATCATAAATTTCACGTCCATCTGGTGTCGGATTCCACCGGCGAAACCCTGCATGCCATGGCCAATGCCGCCCTGGCCCAGTTCGAGAATGTGGATGTCCATATCCACCCCTATGCCCTGGTGCGCAGCGAGCACCAGCTTAGCCGGGCGCTGGACCATATCGCCATCATGCCGGGAATTGTCTTTTTCACCCTGGCCAACCAGGCGTTGCGCGACAAGCTGATCTTGCGCTGCAACAGCATGGATGTGCGCACCATCGACCTTCTGGAAGGTCCGGTGCTGGCGCTGCGCCAGTTTCTGGGGAAAACCGAAACCCACAAGGTCGGCCGCCAGCACCAGGTCGACCAGCGCTACCTGGAACGCATCGAGGTACTGAACTTCACCATCGCCCATGACGATGGCCAGTCGCTGGACACGATCGACGATGCCGAGGTGATCCTGACGGGGGCCAGCCGCACCTCCAAGACGCCGACCTGCGTCTATCTCGCCATTCGCGGCGTGAAGGCCGCCAACGTCCCGCTGGTACCCGGACTGCCGCCGCCGCAGCAACTGCTGGGCGCGAAAAGACCCTTGATCGTTGGACTTTGGGTGTCGCCCGACCGGCTGGTGCAGGTCAGACGCAACCGGCTGACCAGCATGGGCGAGACCCGGGACAGCGACTATATCGAGCCCGATGCGGTGCGCGCCGAAATCGCCGCCACCCGCCAGCTTTTCGAAAACAATGAATGGCCGATGATCGACGTGTCGCGCCGCTCCATCGAGGAAACCGCCGCGGCGGTGATGAATCTTCTCACGGACCGCAAGGAAGGCACGGGGTGAGGCTGGTTCTCGCCTCCGCCAGCCAAAGCCGCAGCGCGCTGTTAAAGGCGGCGGGCGTCACCTTCACCGCCGATCCCGCCGATCTGGACGAAGATGCGCTGATGAAAGAATTGCGCGGCAGTGATGCGCAAACCATCGCTTCCACCCTGGCGCAGAAAAAAGCCCTGCATGTCTCGGCTCGCCATCCCGGCGCGACAGTGCTGGGCGGCGACAGCGTGATCGGATTTGACGGCGAGCATTTGAGCAAATGCGCCACGCTGGACGAGGCGAGGGCCCTGCTGGCGCGGCTGTCGGGGCGTGCCCACCTTCTGGTATCGGCGGTGGCGCTGGCCCGTGACGGCGTGTTGCTATGGACGCATGCCAGCCCCTGCAAGATGGTGATGCGCGATTTAAGCCCGGAATTCCTGGATAACTATCTCGCCGCGGAAGGCGGGGCGATCCTGTCTTCGGTCGGCTGCTATCATTATGAAGGGCGCGGGGCGCAGCTTTTCGATACAGTGGAAGGCGATTATTTTTCGGTGCTGGGCCTGCCGCTGCTGCCGGTTCTGGCGGCGCTCAGGAAAGAAGGCGTGCTGGCGTCATGACGGTAAAAGCGGGGATCGTGGGATGGCCGGTGACGCAATCGCTGTCGCCCGTCCTGCATGGCTATTGGCTGAAGCAGCTTGGCATCGATGGCGAGATGCTGCGCACGCCTGCCCAGCCGGATGAATTCCGCGATGTCATCGCGCGGCTGCGCGGCGAAGGCTTTGCCGGGGTCAATGTCACCGTGCCGCACAAGGAAGCCGCCTTCGCGCTGGCCGACCGGGTGGATGCGGCAGCGAAAATGGCGGGCGCCGCCAACCTGCTGGTGTTTCATGCCGGCGCCATCGAAGGGCGCAACACCGACAGCTATGGCCTAGCGCAATCCCTGCGCGAGAATATCGGCGCGCTGGGCGGCGGTCATGTCGTGCTACTGGGCGCGGGCGGCGCGGCGCGCGGCGCGGTGCTGGCGCTGGAAAATCTGGGCGCGGGCACCATCCATATTCTCAACCGCGATGAAAGCCGCGCGCAAAATCTGGCGGCGCAGCTTGCACCGCATGTCAACGCAAGGCTGGTGCCCGGCGCCCTGGCCGACTGGAACAGCGTGGCGGGGAATGCCGCGCTGCTGGTCAACAGCACCAGCGCCGGCATGAGCGGCAATCCGCCGCTCGATCTCGATTTGTCGGTTTTGAATCCAGGCGCCGCGGTGTGCGACATCGTCTACAAGCCGCTTGAAACACCGCTGCTGAAAGACGCCAGGGCGCGGGGCCACAGGACCATCGACGGCTTGGGCATGCTGATGCACCAGGCCGCCCCGTCCTTCGAAGCCTTTTTCGGACAAAGGCCCAAGGTCGATGCCGGCCTGCGCGCCGCGCTGGAAAGTGCACTCTTTGGCCCAAAATAGACCTTTCGTGATCGGCCTGACCGGCTCGATCGGCATGGGCAAAAGCCAGACCGCCAAGCTGTTTGCGAGCGAAGGCATCCCGGTATTCGATGCCGATGCGGTGGTGCACGAACTTTATGCCGGCGAAGCGGCGGCGATGATCGAGGCTGCTTTTCCCGGCAGCACGAAAAACGGCGTGGTGGACCGTAGCCAACTGGCGCGGCTGGTGACCGGCGACGCGAACGCGCTGGCCCGGCTGGAAAGCCTGATGCATCCGCTGGTGGCCGAGCGCCGGGCGCAGTTCCTGGCAAAGGCGGATGCGCCGATTGTCCTGCTCGATATTCCGCTGCTGCTGGAAACCGGAACTCCCGCCGATGCCGTGGTGGTGGCAACCGCGCCGCCCGAGGTTCAGCGCCAGCGTGTGCTGGCCCGGCCCGGCATGACCGAGGCCAGGTTCAACGCCCTTCTGGCCCGCCAGATGAGCGACGCCCAAAAGCGTCAACAGGCCGATTACCTGGTGACCACCGACAAGGGCTTGGATGACGCCCGCGAACAGGTGAAAATGATCCTGTCGGACGTACGGGCAAAAATCAGCAATGCGTGAAATTGTTTTCGATACCGAAACCACGGGCTTCGAGCCGAGCGACGGTCACGGGCCCCGCGGCTTTCGCGTAGCGAAGGTCGCCATTAAAAAAACGATGCGATAATGCGAGAAATAGTCTTCGACACGGAAACGACGGGCTTCGAGCCCAGCGACGGCCATCGCATCGTGGAAATTGGCTGCGTCGAATTGGTGGACCATTTCCCCACCGGCCGCACGCTGCAATTCTATCTGAACCCCGAGCGCGACGTCCCCATCGAGTCCCAGCGGGTGCATGGCCTGTCGGCGGAATTCCTTGCCGACAAGGCGCTGTTCTCCCATGTGGTCGACGAATTCCTGGAGTTCCTGGGCGATTCCACGCTGGTGATCCACAATGCCAGCTTCGACATCAAGTTCATCAATGCCGAGCTGAAGCGTGTGGGCCGCCCGCCCATTCCGCTGGCCCGCGCCACCGACACGATCGAAATCGCCAAGCGCAAGTTTCCGGGCGCGCGCTATTCGCTGGATGAACTCTGCAAGCGCTTCGGCGTCGATCTGACGGCGCGCACCAAGCATGGCGCGCTGCTCGACGCCCAGCTCACCGCCGAAATCTACCTGGAACTGGTGGGCGGGCGGCAGAAGGGCTTGATGCTGGCGCCGGTGGAAATCGCCGCCGCGCAAGCCGGCGAGCCGGTGCGCGCGGCACGCCAGCGCCCCGAGAAACTGGCGCCGTTGATCACGGCGGTGGAAATCGAAATCCACGCCGCCTTTGTCACCAAGGAATTGGGCGACAAGAATCTCTGGAATGCTGCCTGATTAGGCGGTGCCCTGCGGCGCACCACCCGGAGCCTGGCCGGCAGCCTGGGCGACGCGGGCCTGGTACAGCGCCATGAAGTCGATCGGCTCGATCATCAAGGGCGGCATGCCGCCGTCGCGCACCACATCCGAGACGATGCGGCGGACAAACGGGAACAGCATGTGCGGCGCCTGGATCAAGAGGATGGCCTGCTGGGTGCCGGTGTCCGGCACGTTCTTGAGCTGGAACACGCCGGCATAGGCGACTTCCAGCAGGAAGAGGGGCTTGTCCTCATTCTTGGCGTCGACGCGGATCTTCAGCTCGACCTCGAAAATCTCGTCCTCGACCCGCTTGGCGTTCAGGTCCACGGCCAGGTCGATCTGGGGCCGCTGGGCGATTTCGTTCACCGCGCCCGGATTCTCGAAGGACAGGTCCTTGATGTACTGGGCCATGACCTGGAGGTTGGGCATCTCGGGGGCGCCCGGCGTGGTTCCTTCGCTGCTCATTGTGGTAATCTTCCTGCCTGACGGGCTTTGTGGCTGAATTCGGCCCGCGCGCTACCATGGATTGCGCGGCCCTGACAAGGAAAAGCGCTTCACAAGCCTTGTTCCGGGCGGGTAGGGTCCGCCGGTTACGGGGCGGGTCGGTTGTAGAAGGTTGCATAATGCCGGATTCGCAAACATTGGGACTTTTCATCGCCGCCACCCTGGCCGGCATCGTCTGTTTTCGCCTCTACTGGATCTTGGGGCGCCGCACCGGCCATGAGCCGACGGAACAGCCCAAGCAGCCCTCGCCGCTCGCGGCCCCCGCGCCCGTGACCCAGCAGGCGCCGGTCACCGCGGACGCCGCACCCCCGACGGCCAACAAGGGCCTGATGGAAATCCAGCTGGCCGACCGCAGTTTCGACGCCGCGAAATTCATCGGCGGCGCCAGCCAGGCCTACACCATGATCGTCGACGCCTTCGCCGCCGGCGACCGCGACACCCTGCGCCCGCTCCTGGCGCCTGATGTGATGACGGCCTTTGAAGGCGCCATCGAGGGCCGCAGCGAGCCGCCCCCGGCGCTGACCAAGCTGCTGGACGCCAAGATCGTGGGTGCCGTGCTCGAAGGCCGCCAGGCCGAGATCACTGTCGCCTTCACCGCGCAGTTCGATGCCGCGCCGGTGACCGATGTCTGGACCTTCTCGCGCGACGTCAAATCCCGCGATCCCAACTGGCTGCTGGTCACCACCGCCGGTGACATGCCCGGATGAGGCTTGCGCGGGGGCTTCTTCTCGGCGCGCTTTTGGCGCTGGCCGGTTGCGCCAGTCCTTCGGCCCCTCCCGTCACAAAACCCGCCGCCGCGCCGCCCGACAGCTGGAGCATGGCGCGCGTCACTTTCGATGCACTGCCCGGCTGGGGCACGGCCGATGCCGACGCCGCGCTGCAATCCTTCCGCCGCAGTTGCGCCGTGCTGGCGCCCAAGCCCGACAGTGCGACGATGGGCGGCGCGGGCTATGCCGGAATCGTGGCCGACTGGCGCGCGGTTTGCGCCGGCGCCGGCGGCGACGCCAGGACCTTCTTTCAAACCAGCTTCACGCCTTTTGCCCTGCGTGCGGCGGGCGATGGCCTGTTCACCGGCTATTACGAGCCGGAAATTCGCGGCAGCCGCACCCGCCAGGGCGCGTTCCAGACTCCGGTGCATGGCGTGCCAACCGATCTGGTGCGGGTCGATATCGGCCAGTTCATTCCCAAGCTGAAGGGCGAGCGCCTGTCCGGGCGGGTAGCGGCGGGCAGGCTGGTGCCTTATGCCAACCGCGCCGAGATCAACACCGGGACCAAGGCGCCGGTGCTGTTCTATACCGACGATGCCGTCGCCTTCTTCTTCCTGCAGATCCAGGGCTCGGGCCGGGTGGTGTTCACCGACGGCAGCGCGGCGCGCATCGGTTATGCGGGGGAGAATGGCCGTCCCTACACCGCCATCGGCCGCACCCTGATCGCCGAAGGCGCGCTGACACGGGAAAATGTTTCGCTGCAAACCATCCGCGCCTGGCTGCTGGCCAATCCGGCGCGCGCCCAGGGGGTGATGGAAGGCAATGAAAGCTACATCTTCTTTGAGGAAAAGCCGCTGGGCGATACGGCGCTTGGCAGCACCGGTTCGCTGGGCGTGGCGCTGACACCCGGCGCCAGTCTGGCGGTGGACCCGCGCATTCATGCGCTGGGCGCGCCCTTTTATCTGGATGCCGGCGGGCCCGATCCGGTGCGCGGGCTACTGGTGGCGCAGGATATCGGCGGCGCCATTCGCGGCGCCGTTCGCGGCGATATTTTCTTTGGTTTCGGCGCGGAAGCCGAACGCCGCGCCGGCGCGATGAAAGCACCGGGGCGGCTGTATGTGCTTTTGCCCAATGCGGTCGCGCAGCGGATCGGAGACGCGAAAGCTTACGGGCCATGACGCGGCGCAAGGTGAGCGACGAAGAACGCAAGGAATTCGAGCAGGATTTCCGCGAGGCAAAGCCCATCAAGATTGCTGCGCCCAAGGGGCCGGCGAAAAAGAAAAGCACCGGCTTGGCAAGCGAGACCGGTGTCAATGGCGCCACCGAAGACCGTCTGCGTCGGGGCCTGCTGGAGCCGGACGCCAAGCTTGATCTGCACGGCATGACCGAGGCCGCCGCCTATCGCGCTTTGTCGCGCTTCCTGGTGGGCGCGCAGCAGCGCGGCAATCGCCTGATCCTGGTGGTGACCGGCAAGGGAAATCCGCGCAAGGAAGAAAGCGCCAGCTGGATGGTCTCGCCCCATGGTGTGCTCAAGCAAATGGTGCCGCGCTGGCTGAAGGAGCCGGAACTGGCGCCGATGATAGCCAGCACAAAGGCGGCGCATGTCCGCCATGGCGGCGATGGCGCGCTGTATGTCTACCTGCGCAAAAGCCAATGAAACAGGCGCATCATACGCTGACGGTAACGACGCGCGGGCCCGGGCTTTACGATTTCACCGACGCGCTGACGGATTTCGTGCGTGGATGCGGAATCGAAAACGGCCTTCTCACCTGCTTCATCCGCCACACCTCGGCGTCCCTGGTGATCCAGGAAAATGCCGATCCGGATGTGCTGAAGGACATGAAGGACTTTTTCGCCCATATCGCGACCCACGGCATGAACTACCGCCACACCGCGGAAGGCCCGGACGACATGCCCTCGCATATCCGCGCGGCCCTGACCCAGACCTCGATCGGTATTCCGCTGCAAAAGGGCAGGCTGGCGCTGGGCACCTGGCAGGGGATCTACGTCTTCGAACACCGCGACGCGCCGCACCGGCGCGAGGTGATGCTGCATTTGATTGGTGAATAGTCTTTTGTCATTCCCGCGAAAGCGGGAATCCATCGTCAAGCAATTGCCGCTGGATGGAAAGTTGGATGCCCGCTTTCGCGGGCATGACAACAAGGGTTGGGACTAGATAAGACCCGCCTTGGTCGCCAGTTCCTTCAGCGACGTTTCCGGCCGCGCGCCGTAATGCGAAATCACTTCCGCCGCCGCCAGCGCGCCCAGACGTCCGCAGTCGGCCAGGCCCTTGCCATGGGTCATGCCATACAGGAACCCGGCGGCGAACTGGTCGCCCGCGCCGGTGGTGTCAATCACGCGCGTAACCGGGGCGGCGGGGATGACATGCTCCTGGCCTTCCTCGATCACCACGCAGCCCTTGGCCGAACGCGTCAGCGCGGCAATGCCGCCCCACCGCTTGGCGGCGGCAACCACGCCGTCAAAGCTGTCCTGCTCGAACAGCGCCTTGGCTTCGTCCTCGTTGGCGAACAGGATGTTCACATCCTTGTCCAAGAGGCCGAGGAACTCGTCGCGAAAACGCCCGACGCAGAAGGAATCCGACAGCGACAAAGCGATGCGTCCGCCCGCGGTCTTGACCGCCGCGATGGCCTTGCGCGCCGCGGCCTTGGCCTCGTCCTGGTCCCACAGATAGCCTTCGATATAGAGGATGCGGGCGCTCGCGACCTGGCTTTCGTCGATGTCGCCCGGCACCAGTTCGCGGCAGGCGCCCAGATAGGTGCTCATGCTGCGCTGGCCATCGGGTGTCACCGCGATCATGCAGGTGGCGGTGGACGAGCCCTGGCAGGCCGGTTCGGTGGTGAAGGTCATGCCCAGGCTGGCCATGGAGTCGCCGAACACCTTGCCCAGCCGGTCGTCGAACACCTTGCCGATGAACACGCCGTTGCCGCCGAGCGAGGCGATGCCCGCCATGGTGTTGGCGGCGCTGCCGCCCGCCACTTCATGCACGCTGCTCATGGTCTGCTGGTTGTCGGCCAGAAGCTTCAGCAGCTCCTTGGCGCGGAACTCGTCGATCAGGGTCATGCCGCCCTTGGCGATGCGATGGGTCAGCAGGAAACGGTCATCCACCGAGGCGATAACGTCCACGATGGCATTGCCCAGACCGGCGACATCATACTGCTGCGACATGAAAACCCCTGCGAAAACCGGTTTCGCTTATACGGGATAGCGCGGGCCTCGCAAGTATTCCCTTGTGAGGCCAAAAAGCCTGGTGCAGAAGGCGAGGCATGATCTGCCGTCTCGCCTGCCTTTTCGTTGCCTTGCTGGCTGCCGGTTGCGCCACCGGCACAAAGCCGCAAGGCCCGCGTACCCCCGCCAGCATCCCCAGCGCCCCGCCGCGCGGTGAACCGCCCGGCTATTTCAATCTTTCGGCCATGGCGCTGCAGGCGGCGCTCGGCCGCCCGGCCTTTGTGCGCAAGGACGGCGCCATCGAGATGTGGCGCTATGACGGCGCCAGCTGCCGCGCCTTTTTCTTCTTCTATGGCGCGCCGCTGGCCGTGCGCCATGTCGAGACCCTGCCCAACGGGGCGCGGGCCGCCGCCGATCCGGCCTGCCTCAACGCCTTGCGCGTGGCCCAGCCGAAAACCTCATAAATATAGCTCACCATGGCCGGGTTAAACCCGGTCATGGCGAGAGATTAGCGGACTTTTGCGCGCGGCTTTTCCGGCGGCAGCTCTTTGGTCTTGTCCTTGAAGCGGCAAAGGTCGCGCACCACGCAAGTGGGGCACAGGGGTTTACGCGCCACGCAGGTGTAGCGGCCGTGCAGGATCAGCCAGTGATGCGCATGGCTCTTGAAATGATCGGGCACGATCTTTTCCAGGCCCATTTCCACCTCCACCACATTCTTGCCCGGCGCCAGGTTGGTGCGGTTGGAAACGCGGAAGATATGCGTGTCCACCGCGATGGTCGGCTCGCCGAAGGCGACGTTCAGCACCACATTGGCGGTCTTGCGCCCGACGCCGGGCAGCGCCTCCAGCGCCTCCCGGTTTTGCGGCACCTGGCCGCCATGCTGTTCCAAAAGAATCCTTGAAAGCGCGATGACGTTCTTCGCCTTGCCGCGATACAGGCCGATGGTCTTGATGGCGTCGGCGAGTTTCTCTTCGCCCAGCGCCACCATCGTGTCGGGCGTGTTCACCGTCTTGAACAGCGGCGTGGTCGCCTTGTTGACGCCCTTGTCGGTGGCCTGGGCCGACAGCGCTACCGCCAGCAGCAAAGTATACGGATTGACGTAATGCAGTTCGGTCTTGGGCGATGGCTCAAGCTTCTTGAACCGCGCGAAGAACTCTTCGGCTTCGGCGCGGGTGAAAGGCTTAGGCATTCAAGCCCAGCACGTCCGTCATGGAATAGAGGCCGGGCTTCTGGCCGTGGCCCCAGCGCGCCGCTGTCAGCGCGCCATGGCTGAAGATCGAACGGTCCTCGGCCGAGTGCGAAAGCGTGATGCGTTCCCCGGTGCCGGCGAAGATCACCGAATGTTCGCCCACCACACTGCCGCCCCGCAAGGTCGCGAAACCGATATCGCCATCCTTGCGCGCGCCGGTATGGCCGTCGCGCGACTTGACCGCATGCTTGGCGAGCGCAACCGAGCGGCCGCGCGCCGCGGCCTCGCCCAGCAACAGGGCGGTGCCCGACGGGGCGTCCACCTTGTTGCGGTGATGCATTTCCAGAATCTCGACATCGTAATCGGCCAGCGCCTTGGCGGCCCGCTCGGCCAGCGCCGCCAGCAGGTTGACGCCCATGCTCATATTGCCGGACTTGATGATGACGGCATGGCGGGCGGCAGCATTGATCCGCGCCTCGCCCTTTTCGTCAAAGCCGGTGGTGCCGATGACGTGAACGATGCGCGCCTGCGCCGCGAGATCCGCCAGCATGGTCGAAACCATAGGCGTGGTGAAATCGACCACGGCCTGGGCATGCGCCAGGAGCGGCAGCGGATCGGCGGTCAGCTTGATGCCATTGGGCTGCATCCCGGCCAGCGTGCCGCTGTCCAGCCCCAGATTGGGATGGCCTTCCATTTCCAGCGCGCCGCACAGGGTGATGCCGTGACCCTGCGCGATTTCGCGGATCAGGGTGCGGCCCATGCGCCCGGAGGCGCCGGTGACGACGATCTTGAGTTCCGACATGAAGTCCCCTCTTAAGCCTTGGTATCCACGCTGGCGGGCACATCTTTTTTTGCAACCGTGACCATGGCCGGACGCAACAGCCGGTCGCCGATCATGAAGCCGGTCTGCACCACATCCACGATGGAGCCCGGCGCCTTGTCGCCGCCCGGCACTTCGGCGATTGCCTGGTGCAGGTTGGGATCGAACTTGCCGTCGCTGGTATCGACCTGCTTGACGCCATAGCGTTCCAGGGTCTGCAGCAGCTGCCGGTCGGTGGCTTCCACGCCGTCCAGCACCGCCACGATCTGCGGATCGGCGGCGTCGCGCGCGCTGGCGGGGACGGCGGCCAGGGCGCGGGAGAAATTGTCGGCGATGCCCACCATGTCGCGGGCGAACTTGGTCACGGCATAGACCCCGGCCTCGGCCTTTTCCTTGTCGGCGCGGCGGCGGATATTTTCCACTTCGGCCAGCGCGCGCAGGCGCTGGTCCTTGAGGGAGGCAACCTCTTCCTGCAGCGCCGCCAGCACCGCGAATTCGGCGGCATGGGGGTTTTCGGAATCGGGCAGTTGGGTCGGTTCGTCAGTCATCACAATTTTCCTTGAAGGCGCGTCCTTAAACCTTAAGCGAGCAGTCGTCCAATGACTTTGGCGGTATGGTCCACCATGGGGATGATGCGGCCATAATTGAGGCGGGTGGGGCCCAGAACGCCGATCACGCCCACGATCTTGCCCTGGGCGTTGGCATAGGGCGCGGCGACGATCGAGGAACCGGACAGCGAGAACAGCCGGTTTTCCGAGCCGATGAAAATCCGCACCCCTTCGCCCTCCTTGGCCAGTTCCATCAGGCGGATCAGGTCGGCCTTGCGCTCGATATCGTCGAACAGCGAACGGATGCGCTCGATGTCTTCGCGCGCCCCGACACTGTCGAGCAGGTGCGACTGGCCGCGCACGATCAGGACTTTTTCCGGACCGGCGATGGTCGCCAGCCCCTCGGCCACCACCTTGGCGGTGAGGGCGTCGAGCTGCAGCTTCTCGCTGTCCAGTTCGGCCAGGATTTCGGCGCGGGCCGCGTCGATGGTCCGGCCGCGCAGCCGTGCGCCCAGATAGTTGGAGGCCTCCGACAGCGCCGAAGACGGCAGGCCGGCCGGCGTGTCGATGACGCGGTTTTCCACCTGGCCGTCCTCGCTGACCATGATCACCAGCGCCTTGCCCGGCGCGACGGCGACGAATTCGACATGCTTGAGGGCCGAGTCCTGCTTGGCCGTCAGCATCAGCCCGGCGCAGCGCGACAGGCCGGCCAGGGATTGGGTCGCCTGGGTCAGCAGCTCCTCGATGCCCCGGCCGCTGCCTGACATGCGGGCCTCTATGGCGACGCGCTCATCGGGCTGCAGCTCACCGATTTCCAGCAGGCCGTCCACAAACAGGCGCAGGCCTTTTTCGGTGGGAACCCGCCCGGCGCTGGTGTGCGGGGCGTAGAGCAGCCCCATGGATTCCAGGTCCGACATCACGTTGCGGATCGAGGCCGGGGACAGGGTCAGAGGCAGGCGCTGGGACAGGGTGCGCGACCCCACGGGCTCGCCGGACGCCAGAAAGGCTTCCACCAGATGGCGGAAGACCTCGCGCGGCCGGTCGGTCAGACCGGGCGGGACGACCAGGGAGGGACGGGGTTCTAGGGTCAAACTATTGAAAACCTTAAATATTTTGCTTTGCGGTTGCTTGTGGGGCGTAGCACCCTGTAGGTAACGCCTCACGTTAGCAGACCCATATATGAGGCTCCATGCGCCCTTCCAACCGCGCCCCCGACCAGATGCGCACCGTTTCCCTCACCCCGGGATTTTCCCGCCATGCCGAGGGGTCGTGCCTGGTCAAGTTCGGTGACACCCATGTGCTGGTCACCGCCAGCCTTGAGGAGAAGGCGCCGCCCTTTTTGAAGGGTTCCGGCAAGGGCTGGGTGACGGCGGAATACGGCATGCTGCCGCGCTCTACCCATGACCGCATGCGCCGCGAGGCGGCGGCCGGCAAGCAGTCGGGCCGCACCCAGGAAATCCAGCGGCTGGTGGGCCGCTCCTTGCGCGCGATCTGCGACCTGTCGGCGCTGGGCGAACGCCAGATCACCATCGACTGCGACGTGCTGCAGGCCGATGGCGGCACCCGCACCGCCGCCATCACCGGCGGCTTTGTCGCGCTGGGCCAGTGCCTCGCCTTCATGAAAAAGACCGGCATGGTCAGCCAGACGGTGATCCGCGATCACGTCGCGGCGATTTCCTGCGGCATCTACAAGGGCGTGCCGGTACTGGATCTGGATTACGACGAAGATTCCAAGGCCGAGACCGACGCCAATTTCGTGCTGACCGGCGCGGGTGGTTTGGTCGAGATTCAGGGCACCGCTGAAGGCGCGCCCTTCAGCGAGGAACAGCTGGGCGAACTGCTCAAGCTGGCGCGCAAGGGGATTGGCGAGCTGATTGTGCTGCAGAAGGAAGCGTTGGCGTGAGACTGCCGCGCGGCAGTCATCTGGTGGTCGCCTCTCACAACCCCGGCAAGGTGCGCGAGATAAAGGCGCTGCTGGGACCGCACGGCATCGAGCCGATCAGTGCCGAGTCCCTGGGCCTGCCCGAGCCGGAAGAGACCGGGAAAACCTTCGCCGCCAATGCCGAACTCAAGGCGCGTGCTTCGGCGCAAGGCAGCGGCCATGCCGCGCTGGCGGACGATTCCGGATTGTGCGTGGAAGCATTGGGCGGCGATCCCGGCATCTATTCGGCGCGCTGGGCGGGCGAGACCAAGGATTTCGCCATCGCCATGACCCGCATCGAAAACGAACTGCGCGTCAAGGGACTGACCAGCAGCGCCGCCAAATTCGTCTGTGCCTTGTCCATCGCCTTGCCCTCCGGCGAGATCCAGACCTTTGAAGGCGAGGTCCATGGACACCTCACCTTCCCGCCGCGCGGCGACCACGGCTTTGGCTACGATCCCATCTTCATCGCCGAGGGCATGGACCAGACCTTCGCCGAAATCGATCCCGCGCAAAAACACGCCATGAGCCATCGCGCCCGGGCGTTCGAGAAGCTGCTGCACTCCGGCATCTTTACCGAGAGCCTCTAAGTTGGCGTTCGGCGTTTACGTCCACTGGCCGTTCTGCGCCGCCAAGTGCCCCTATTGCGACTTCAATTCCCATGTCCGCACCGCGATAGATGAAGACGGCTGGGTCGATGGCATCCTTGCCGAACTCGATTGGGTGGCGGAAAGGCAGGCCGCTCGCCCGGTGGTGGAAACCATCTTCTTTGGCGGCGGCACGCCGTCGCTGATGCGCGGAAAGTCGGCGGGCCGCATTCTGCAGAAGATCGCCAGCCTGTGGCCGATGGCCAATGACGCGGAAATCACCCTGGAGGCCAATCCGGCATCCGCCGATGCGGCGCGCTTCGCCGATTATCGCGCCGCTGGCATCAATCGCGTCTCGCTGGGGGTGCAGGCGCTGAATGACGCCGACCTGAAAAAGCTGGGCCGGCTGCACGATGTCGCCGAAGCCAGGGCCGCGCTGAACATGGCGATGGGCGTTTTCGCGCGGGTTTCACTGGATTTGATCTATGCCCGCCCCGATCAAAGCGATGCGGACTGGCGCCAGGAATTGAAGGAAGCCCTCAGCTTCGGCACCGAGCATCTGTCGCTGTATCAGCTCACCATCGAGCCGGAAACGCCTTACGCCCTGCTGCACAAGAACGGGCAGCTGCACATCCCCGACGATGACATCGCCGCCGGCCTCTATGAAACCACGCAGGAGTTGACGGCGGCGGCGGGCGTGCCCGCCTATGAAATTTCCAATCATGCCCGCCCCGGCGCGGAAAGCCGTCACAACCTGATCTACTGGCGTTATGGCGATTATGCCGGGGTCGGCCCCGGCGCGCATGGCCGCTTGAATCTGGGCGGTCACCGTACCGCCACCGCCGCGATCAGGCTCCCCGAACGCTGGCGCGATACCGTCGGCAAGAGCGGCCATGGCTTTGTGGAACGCACTGTGATTTCCAATGACGAGGCGGCGCGCGAACATCTTTTGATGAACCTGCGCCTGGCCGAAGGCATCGATCTGGCGGCTTACGAGAAGCGCTGGAGCACGCGGCCCGAGGCGATGAAAATCGCGGCGATGCAGGAACAGGGTTTTGTCACGCTGAAAGATGACAGGCTGACGGCAACGCCCACTGGACGCCTGCTGCTGAACCGCGTGATAGAAAAACTTGTTTAATGGTCGCGCCGGACAGGCCTTCGCTGCGCTCGGGTTGCCGGTCGCTCCTGTGAACTAGAATCCCGGCCGCAGGAAGGTGGTCGGCGCCGGGCTGACCACCGTCGGGCCCGCCGCGTTCACCTCCAGCACTGCCAGGCCGCGTTCCGACGTGCCGTCGGCGGCGAAGCGGAAGATGCCGTTGACCCCGGCAAAGCCGTTGGGGTCCATCAGCGCGGCCGCCGTGAAGCGACGGTAGGGCTCGCCCTGCGACAGCAGCGCCACCAGAGACACGGCGTCATAGGCGAGATTCGCGAGCCCGGCCGGCGCGGCGCCGAAGGCGGCGCGATACTTGGCGACGAAATCGGCATCGGCCTGGGGCGAGGGCGCGGCATACCAGGCGCCTTGCAGGCTGGCTTCACGGCCCAGCCCGGCATCGTCCCACAAGCCGGTGCCCAGCAGCTTCACCTTGTCCCGCGCCATGCCGTCCTGCGACAGGGTGGGAGCGATGGCGCGCAGGATGGTGCCGCCCTGGGGAATGAACACCGCGTCGGCGCCGCTCTTGGCCACGATCCCGGCGGGCCCGGCCACGGCGGCGGCGTTGGGCGCGAAGCGCTGCACATCGACGATATTGGCTCCGGCGGCGATGACGGATTGCCGGAATGCCGCCTGCGCGACATCGCCGTAGGCGGATTGCGGCACCAGACCCGCGAACTGGCGGTGGCCGCGGCTGGCCGCGTAGGACACGACACGGCGCACTTCATTCTGCGGCATGAAGCTGAGCAGATAGACGCCGTCGCCCGCCACGCTCTTTTCGGTGGAGAAGGCCAGCACCGGCACGGCGCGGTCGCGGGCGATGGGCGCCACCGCCGACACCGATGCGCCGAACAGCGGACCCACGATAACTTCGGCGCCCTGCGACAAAAGCTGCTGCGCCGCCTTGGCGGCGCCGGCGCCGCCATTGCCCTCATCGGCGGTCATCAAAAGGATGCGCGGATTGCCGGCATCGAACATCGCCAGCTGGGCGGCCTTCATCATCGACTGGGCCAGGGCGCGGGTGGCGGGCGCGGTGCTGGAGAAGGGCAGGATCACCCCCACCCGCACCGGGGTTCCCTGGGGCAAGCCCGGCAGGCGCAGATATTCGGGCATGTCCCGGTCCAGCGGGTTGGCGGCCAGGGGAGCCTGGGGGGCGGCCACCATCGGCGGCGGCGGGGGCGGGGCGGGGCGGGCGGTGCAACCGGCTATCGCCACGGCCAAGGCAATGGCACAAACGCGGGACAGGGAACGCAATGTCATCGAAACATCCTTTGCCCGGCGAACTTATGCCTTTGGACGCGCGTGGTAAATCACCGGATCGCGGCAGTTTGACGGCGGGTCAACTCCCCGGGGGTCTGTACATCTTGGCCACCCCCATCGGCAATTCCCGTGACGTCTCCCTCAGGGCGCTTGACGTGCTGAAAGGTTGCGACGTGATCGCCGCCGAGGACACTCGCGTCACCTTCAAGCTCCTGTCCATCCACGGCATCTCCCGGCCCCTGATCCCCTACAACGACCACAATGCCCCCGAAATGCGGCCCCGCATCCTGGCGCGGCTGGCGGCGGGTGAGGCGGTGGTGCTGGTCAGCGATGCCGGCACGCCGCTGGTCTCGGACCCCGGCTACAAGCTGGTGCGGGCCGTGGTCGAGGCCGGCGCCAATGTCGTGGCGATCCCCGGACCCTCGGCGGTGCTGGCGGGCCTGACGCTGAGCGGCCTGCCGTCCGACCGTTTCCTGTTCGCGGGCTTTCTTCCCAGCCGCGAGGGCGAGCGCAAGTCCGCGCTTGAAGAACTCAAACCCGTGCGCGCCACGCTGATCTTCTTTGAATCGGCGCAGCGGCTGGCGGATTCTTTAAGCGCCATGGCTGCGGTGCTGGGCGACCGTCCCGCCGCCATGACGCGCGAACTGACCAAGATGCATGAGGAAGTGCGGCGCGGCAGTCTGTCGGAACTGGCGGCGCATTACGAAAAATCCGGCGCCCCCAAGGGCGAGGTGACCCTGCTGGTCGGTCCGCCCGGCGAAGCGGTGACCGACAATGCCAAGATCGACGCCGCGCTCACCGCCGCGCTGGCCTTCATGCCGGTCAAGGCGGCGGCCAACATGATCGCCGACCTGACCGATGGTTCGCGCAAGACGCTCTATGCCCGCGCCCTGGAATTGAAAGATGGCGACTGATCGACAGATCGCCCATCGACGCGGCCACCGCAGCGAAACTCTCGCGGCGTTGTGGCTGCGGCTCAAGGGCTATCGCATCCTGGCGCGGCGGCTGAAGACCCATGCCGGCGAGATCGACCTGGTGGCGGCGGCGCCCTTCGGCCCGGTCTGTTTCATCGAGGTCAAGGCGCGGGAAAATGCGCGATTTGCGGCGGAATCGGTGCAGGCGTCCCAGCAGACTCGCATTGCCCATGCCGCCTCCTTATATCTCGCCAGCCGCCCGGGCCTGGCCCGGCGCGGCAGCCGTTTTGATATTGTCGCCATCGCCCCACGCGCCTTGCCGGTGCATCACCGGGATGTATGGCGGCCCGATTTTTAAAAGAAGAGAATGACCATGGCGCTGACCGTCGCAATCCAGATGGACCCGATCGAGAAGATCGATATCGGCGGCGATTCCACTTTCGCGCTGGCGCTGGAGGCCGAGCGGCGTGGCCATGCCATGTTGTATTACGGTCCGCGCGACCTGACGTTTCGCGATGGCAAGGTCACTGCCCATGTCCGCCCGCTGAACGTGCGCGCGGTGCGCGGCGATCACTTCGCGCTGGGCGATTATTTCGTCTATGACCTGTCACAGGCCGATGTGGTGCTGATGCGCCAGGACCCGCCCTTCGACATGGCCTATATCACCGCGACGCACATTCTTGAGCGCATCCATCCCAAGACGCTGGTGGTGAACAATCCGGCGGAAGTGCGCAATGCCCCGGAAAAATTGTTCGTCACCGAATTCGCCGAATTCATTCCCCCGACCCTGATCACCTCGGACCTGCGCGAAATCCGCGCCTTCCGCGACGAGTTCAAGGACATCATCCTGAAGCCGCTCTACGGCAATGGCGGCGCGGGCGTGTTCCGGGTCAAGGCGGACGACGAGAATTTCGGCGCCCTGATGGAAATGTTCACCCAGTTCTACCGGGAACCCGTCATCGTGCAGCGCTACCTTCCCGACGTGCGCAAGGGCGACAAGCGCATCATCCTGGTGGACGGCGAATTCGCCGGCGCCATCAACCGGGTGCCGGCCTCCGGCGAGGCGCGCTCCAACATGCATGTGGGGGGCCGCCCGGAAGCCACCGACCTGACGGCGCGGGAAAAGGCGATATGCGCCGCCATCGGGCCGGAGTTGAAAAAACGCGGACTCATCTTCACTGGGATCGACGTGATTGGCGACTATATGACCGAGATCAACGTTACCTCCCCGACCGGCATTCACGAGGTCAAGCGGTTCGGCGGCGCCGACATTGCCGCGCTGGTCTGGGATGCCATTGAAAGAAAACGCAAATGATCACGGTTCGCAGATCGGAAGAACGCGGCAAGGCCAAGATCGACTGGCTGGATTCACGCCACACCTTTTCCTTCGGCGACTATTATGATCCGGCCTTTGAAAGCTTCGGGCCGCTGCGGGTGATCAACGAAGACTGGATCAAGGGCGGCGCGGGCTTTCCCCCCCATCAGCACCGCGACATGGAAATCGTCACCTATGTGCTGGACGGCGCCATCGCCCACAAGGATTCCACCGGCGGCAGCGGCACCATCCGCCCCGGCGAAATCCAGCGCATGAGCGCTGGCACCGGCATCACCCATGCCGAGTTCAACGCCAGCCCGACCGAGACCTGCCATCTGCTGCAGATCTGGATCATGCCGTCCAAAACCGGCATCGCGCCGGGCTATGAGCAAAAGACCATTCCACCTGAAGTGGTGCAGAATCATTTCGGCCGCATCGCCGCGCCCGAGCCGCGCGAGAACGAAGTGCGGCTGGTGCAGGATGCGGAAATCTGGGTGGCGAAACTGGATGCCGATGTCGAGGCGATCCGCCCCCTGGCGCAGGGCCGCAAGGCCTGGCTGCAGGTGGCCCGCGGTGAAATCACGCTGGGCGAGGAAACGCTGAAAGCCGGCGACGCCGCCGCCATTACCGACCAGACCCAGGTCACGGTGCGGTCAAAAGCCCCCAGCGAAGTGCTGCTGTTCGACCTGTCTTAGAATTCAAAATTCACCATGGGCGGGCTTGACCCGCCCATCCATGGCTCAGCGATTCCAGTTTTCGAGAAGGTCAGCCCATTCAGGATTGGCCTTCTCGATCAAGTCTATCTTCCAGTCTCCCTTCCAGCGCTTGAGATTGGTTTCGCGGCGAATGGCGTCCGCGTAAAGCGGATAGGTTTCGAAATAGACCAACCGCGTGACGCTATACTTTCTGACGAACGCTGAGCCCGAGCCGCAACGATGTTCTTCCATCCGCTTTAGCAAGTCGGACGTAATGCCGATATACAAAGTGCCATTGGGTTGGCTGGCGAGAATGTAGACGGTACCGGCTGGCATTTGAGTTGGTTACAAAATGGATGGCCGGGTCGAGCCCGGCCATGGTGAGTTATAAATTCCAACTTATTTCGTCGCCGCGATTACTGTGATCTCAACCTTCACGTTGCGCAGCAGCTTGCTGACCTCGACAAAGGTGCGCGCCGGATAGGGCGCCTTGAAATAGCTGGCATACACCGCGTTGACGGCGGCGAAGTCATTCACGTCGGTGACATAGACGGTAGCCGAGACCACATCGTCCAGCGTCAGCCCCGCCGCCGACAGGGTCAAGGCGATATTGTCGATCACCCGTTTGGTCTGGGTGGTGACATCCAGCAGGCTGTAGTCGGTCTTGCCGGCGGGATCGAACGGCAGCGAGCCGGACAGGAACACCAGGTTGCCGGTCTTGATCGCCTGCGAGTACGGCCCGATCGCCTTGGGCGCGTCGGGCGACTGCACCAGCGTTTTCTCCGCCAGCGCGGGCGCGCCACAGGCAAGCAGCATCGCCAGCGCCAATCCGAACACGCGCATCGTTATCTCCTGAATGAGAAAGATTACTTGGTGAGTCCGAAGCGGCTCTTGTAGCGCGCATCCAGCCCGGAGACCGGGAAATAGATAAAGACGTCGGTGGTGCCGAACTGGCGGTCGACCACGGCGCCGTCGCCGATGCCGCAACCGGCGCGCACATAGCCCTTGAGAATGGCGGGCAGGCTGCGGATGCCCTCGCGCGGATCGATGGCCTCCTTGGGCATGCGGTTCATGTCCACGAACAGTTCGGGGCGCGCCTTGACGCGCAGATGCTCGGGCATCGGCACGAAATGATGCAGGTAGGACAGCGGCAGCGTCATCTCGTCGACATTGGTGCCGGGCAGCGAGGCGCAGCCGAACATCATGTCGATGTCGAAGCGCGCGACATAGGCCATCAGGCCTTTCCACAAAAGCTGCATGGTGCCGGGACGGGCGCGGTAGCTTTTGAGAATGCAGGAGCGGCCCAGTTCCAGATATTTGGTTTCCGGCGGCAGCGACCGCAGCATCGGCGACAGGTCGAACTCGCTGGAGGTGTAGAAGCCGCCAACCTTGGCGGCGTCGCGTTCGCGCGTCAGCCGGTAGGTGCCCACCACCAGCGGCTGGCCGTCTTCGTCATGGGCGTCGCGGTCCACCACCAGAAGGTGGTCGCAGACATCGTCGAACTTGTCGAAATCGCGGCCCGACTCGCGCATCTGGGGCGAGGGGATGGCGCTCATTTCTTCGTAGAAAACGGAATAACGCAGGCGCTGCGCCTGTTCGATCTCCAGCTCGGTCTCGGCCAGGCGCACTTCCAGCGCACCGGAGACCGCCAGTACCGGCCATTGCTCCACGCGTCCCTCGAAAGGTCCCGCTTCGTAAATGTTGACCACGATCGCTTCCCGTTTGGCGCGGATCCCCACGACTCGCCCGCACCCACCCTGTCCTTTGGGCCCATCCTCTGACTTGGATAAGACCCAAATGCGACAGTTTGACAATTTTACCCCAACCGCCACCCCCGGGGCAATGGATTGTGACAATCCGTGACCGGTGGAGATGAAAAGGCGTTAATGGCGCTTTCTTGCGCGGCTATTGCTGCTTGCCCGCCGACCCCATGGAGGACTCGATCAGCCCGCCGCGCACCAGCAGCCAGAACAGCAGGATGCCCGGCACCGCCGCCAGCGTGGTCAGCAGGTAGAAGTTCACATAGCCCAGGGATTCCACCAGCGCCCCGGCCGACGTTCCGGTCAGGATGCGGCCGAAAATGCTGGAGGCGGCCGAGATCAGGGCATATTGCGCCGCAGTAAAGCGCAGGTCGGTCAGGGCCGAGAAATAAGCCACCACCGTGACGCCGCCGATGCCGCTGGCAAAGGTCTCGAAGGCCATGGTGGCCGCCAGCGCGGTGTTGGAATGGCCGATATTGGCCAGGATGGCGAAGTTGATGTTGGTGACCCCCATCAGCACCAGGCTGATCATCACCGAGCGCTTCATGCCCAGCCTGGCGTAAAGCGCGCCGCCGACAAAAATGCCGATCAGGTACATCCAGAATCCGACCCCGACATCGAAGACGGCGATCTCGTCATTGGTGAAGCCCAGATCGTTGAACAGCAGCCGCACGGTAAGCTGGCTCAGCGTGTCGCCGATCTTGTGGAACAGGATGAAGAGCAGCACCAGGAAGGCGCCCTGGCGGGAGAAGAACTCCACAAAGGGGCCGTAGATCGCCTTGATGGTTTCGGACATGCCCTGCTTCTGCGCCACGATCTGGCGGCGCGGCGGTTCGCCCAGCCACAGCGCGGTGATCATGGCGGGGAAGGCCAGCACGGCGCACACCATGTAGGACCAGTTCCAGCCGATGCGCGAGGCCAGCACCAGCGCCAGGGTGGCGGCGAGCGTGGAGCCGATGCGCCAGCCATACTGCGTCATGCCGGACCCGACGCCCAACTGTTCGGGCTTCAGGATTTCAATGCGGTAGGCGTCGATCACCACGTCGAAGGTGGCGCCCGCCGCGCCCACCAGGATGGCGGCATAGGCGGTCTGGATCAGGCTGGTGGTGGGATCGACAAAGGCGAGGTTGGCGACCGCCGCGATCACCAGCGCGCCGGTGAAGAGCATCCACGACACGCGCTGGCCCAGCCGCCAGATAATGGGAAGGCGCACCCCGTCCACCATCCAGGCCCAGAGGAATTTGAAATTGTAGACCAGGAAGGCCAGCGTGAAGGCGGTGATGCTGCGCTTGGAAATCCCGTCCTGCGCCAGCCGCGTGGTCAGGGTGGCGGCGATCATCGCATAGGGAAAACCCGACGAGACGCCCAGGAAGAAAGAGGCGATGGGGGCTTTTTCGAAATAGGGCCTGATGCCGTCCAGCCAGCTTTTTGCCGCTGCGTCTGTCATGAAAATCCCGCCTGCTTTGCTTGGCGCAAAAGCTACAGGATTTCCCGGCTGTGCCTAGTCCTTACGCGACAGCGGCGTGCGAACGCTCTTCGCTGGGGAAGAGCATCAGGAACATCTCTTCCAGCTCGGCGGGGCTGACCGGCTTGGTGAGGAAGCCGTCCATGCCCGCCTGCTGGCAGGCCTTCTTGCCTTCGTCCAGCGCGTCGGCGGTCAGCGCCACGATGGGCGTGCGGCGGCGTCCCGTGCGGGCCTCGCCGGCGCGGATGGCGCGCGCCGCCTCGATCCCGTCCATGCCGGGCATGTGGATGTCGGTCAGCAGCAGGTCGAATGTGTCGTCCAGCATCGCCTGGACCGCGGCATTGCCGGTGGTGACTTCCACCACGCTATGGCCGCGCCGGCGCAGCAATTCGCGGATCAGCATCATGTTGATGGGATTGTCCTCGGCCAAAAGGATGCGCAGGCCATCTTCGGCGCTGGGCGTCATCACCGCCGGACCGGCGCTGCGCGCGGCGGCGGGATGATCCTCCAGGAAGGGCGCGGGGATCGCGGGCGGATCGAAATCGGGATACTCCGGCGTATCTTGCCACGCGGCGGGTTCTTCGAGTGGTGTGTCAGCTTGCGCTGTGATGAATGGCGGTAGTTCATCCGGCGCGGCAAGCGACGGTGTAAACTGTTCCTGTTCCAGGCAGCCGGGCGCTTGCGGTTCGAAGGCGTCCGGCGTGAAGGCGCTGCGGTCGCCGCAGCACAGCAGCAGCCGCTCGACCAGCGAGGCCTGCCGCACCGGCTTGACCAGATAACCGGCGAAACCCAGGCCGCGCATTTCTTCCAGGCAGCCGCGCGCATTGGGCGTCAAGAGCACCAGCGCCGGCACGGCGGGGTCGGGATGCACCGCCAGCTCCGGCGTATTGCCGGTACCGGCATCGACCAGCAGCGCATCGGCGAGCCCCTTCGGATCAGCGGGGATGCCGCCTGCGGCGGCGATCTGCAGATACAGGCCTTCGCGCAGTGCCCTGTTCCGGCTCATCACCGCCACGCGCATGCCCTTGAGGGGCGCGCGGTCCTGTCCCACCGGTTCGATCATCGTGACCGGCATGGTGAACCAGAAGCTGGAACCGCCTTCGGGCGCGGCATCGACGCCGATCTCCCCGCCCATGGTGTCGACCAGACGCTTGGAAATCGCCAGCCCCAGGCCCGTGCCGCCGAACTTGCGGGCATGGCTGGCATCGGCCTGGACGAATTCCTCGAAAATCTCCTGGCGCTTGGCGGGCGGCACGCCCACGCCGGTGTCGCGCACTTCAAAGCGCAGGAAGGGGCGCCCGTTCTGTATCTCGCCTTTGACTTCGACGCAGACGCCGCCATTTTCGGTGAACTTGACGGCATTGCCCATCAGGTTGGTGATCACCTGGCGCAGCCGGCCTTCATCCGCCTGGATTGTGCGCGGCACATCGGCGGCGATGATGGTGGTGACTTCCACGCCCTTGGCATGGCCGCGCGGACACAGAAGCTCGGTGACGTTGCACAGCATGGTGCGCAGATCGACTTCGTCCTCGTCCAGATGCAGCATCCCGGCTTCGATCTTGGAGAAGTCCAGTATGTCGCCGATCAGCGCCAGCAGCGCTTCGCCCGAATGGGTGATGGCCTCGGCATAGGTGCGCTGCTCGGGGCGCAGGTCCGTCTCCAGCAGAAGACGGCCCATGCCCAGGACGCCGTTCATCGGGGTACGGATTTCATGGCTCATGGTGGCCAGGAAGCCGGACTTGGCGCGGCTGGCTTCCTCGGCGCTTTCCTTGGCCTCGGTCAGCGCGGTTTCCAGCGTCTTGCGGTCGGTGATGTCGCGGCCGACGCTTTGCACTTCCACCAGCCGGCCATGGGCGTCGCGCACCGCGAAATCTTCCCAGGCGATCCAGCGATAGCCCTGGGCGGTCATCACATGCTGGTCGTAGCGGGCGCGGTTGCGGCCCGATTCCAGGAAGCTGCCGAACAAGGGCGCGCGGCTTTCGGGATGCGGCTCGGGCGCGAAGGGATAACCGATGGCGCGTGCCGGGATCAGGCCGAAGAGCTTGAAGAAGGCGTCATTGCCATAGGTGAGGCGGCTGGAAGCGTCGCGGCGGAAGATGGCGTCGCCCTGCGCGTCGACCAGGCCCTTATAACGCGCCTCGCTCTGGTTCAGCCGCGCATTAATCAGGGCGGCATTCTTCAGCGAGGCTTCCAGACGCCCCGCGATGGTCTTGAGCTGGGCGCTTTGGGCTTCCAGCATTTCCTCGCGCTCGCGCGCCGACAGGATGTTGGTGAGCAGGAAGGCCAGCGCCACCGCCACCAGGGCGCCGAAGCTGAAAGGCGAGATCAGCGTGAGGTGGCCCGACCACAGGATGTCGGCGATGGCGGCGACCAGCATCACGCCGGCCACCACCCCGAACACAATCCTTATGATCCGTGCAAACGACATTGCCGGGCGTTTTTCCTGATAATCCGCGGCAATTCTGGCCCGCCGTCCCTTCAGAAACGCTTAAAGTTCCTGGCGCTCCGTTAACCGCCGGGCCTTTGGCCGCGCAGTTTTTCCGCCGGAATAAATTACATATAAAACAATGGGTTAGGTCTCCTGCCCGGCCGGCTTCGGCCGCTGTCACAAAAGCTTTGCAGGACTGTGATGTTCGTGGCGCGGGAGGGGTGTGGATTGCGCCCGACTTACGACCTTCCGGGGCCTCTTTTGACCGATATCAGCTTGAGCGAACCTGCCGACCTGACTCTTCGAGCCCAGACCACGCGCCGCGCCGGCGCGGGCGATACGCGTTTCCGCCTGACGACACTGGCGGCGGCCCTGCTGCTCCTGCTGATCTTTATCGGCGTGATCGGCGCGTTGATCGTCGGCGCCATGCCGGCCTTCAAGGCCTTCGGCTTCGGCTTTCTCACCACCGAAGCCTGGAGCCCGGCCCGCGACCGCTTCGGCGCACTTGGCCCGATCTACGGCACCCTGGTCACCAGCGCTATCGCCATGCTCATCGCCCTGCCGGTGGGCGTCGGCATCGCCGTCTTCCTCACCGAGCTGTGCCCGCGCATGTTGCGCCGCCCCATCGGCATCGCCATCGAACTCCTGGCCGGCATTCCCTCCATCATCTACGGCATCTGGGGCCTGTTCGTCTTCGCGCCCTTCTTCCAGGCCTATGTACAAGAGCCGGTAATAACGGCACTGGACGGCGTGCCCGTGCTGGGCACGCTGTTCGGCGGCGCGCCATTCGGGATCGGCATCCTGACGGCCGGGATCATCCTTTCGATCATGATCCTGCCTTTCATCGCGGCGGTGACCCGCGACGTGCTGGAGACCGTGCCATCGGTGTTGAAGGAGGCGGCCTATGGCGTCGGCGCCACCAACTGGGAGGTGATCCGCAAGGTGGCCGTACCCTATGCGCGCGCCGGCGTGGTGGGCGGGGCGATGCTGGCGCTGGGCCGCGCCCTGGGCGAAACCATGGCCATCACATTCGTGATCGGCAATGCTCACCGCATCTCTCCCTCACTGTTCGCGCCCGGCACCTCCATCTCGGCCTCCATCGCCAATGAATTCACCGAAGCGACCACCGAAATCTATCTTGCCTCGCTGATTGAACTGGGCCTGCTGCTATTCATCATCACCTTCATCGTGCTGGCGGCGGCGCAGTTGATGCTGCGCTCCATGGAAAAAGGGCAGGGCAAGTAGATGGTCATCAATCGTGCTCTGTACTTCCGCCGCCGCCTTGCCAACCTGGTCTTCATCGTCCTGTCCTACAGCGCGGCAGCCCTGGGCTTGATATCGCTGGCCTTCATCCTGTTTGAGCTGCTGGTGAACGGCCTCTCCGCTCTGGGACCGCATCTGTTCACCGAAGCGACGCCCCCGCCCGGCAGCGAGGGTGGCCTGTCCAATGCCATCTTCGGCAGCGTGGTGATGAGCCTGTCCGCGGTGGTGGTGGGCACCCCGATCGGCATTCTGGCCGGCACCTATCTCGCGGAATATGCGCGGTATGGAAAGCTGGCCTTCGTGGTGCGCTTCGTCAACGACATCCTGCTGTCGGCGCCGTCCATTGTCATAGGCCTGTTCATCTATGAACTCGTGGTAGTGCCGATGGGCCATTTCTCGGCCATCGCCGGCGCCGCCGCCCTCACGGTGATCGTGATCCCGGTGGTGGTGCGCACCACCGAGAACATGCTGCTGCTGGTGCCCAATTCCCTGCGCGAAGCCGCCAGCGCGCTGGGCGCGCCGCAAAGCTATGTCATCAAGCTGGTGACCTGGAAGGCGGCGCGCGCCGGCATGATCACCGGCGCACTGCTGGCATTCGCCCGCATTTCAGGCGAAACCGCGCCGATCCTGTTCACCGCCCTGAACAACCAGTTCATGTCCACCGATGTGACAGCGCCAATGGCCTCGCTGCCGGCGGTGATCTTCCAGTTCGCCCTGTCGCCCTATGAAGACTGGCACGACCTGGCCTGGGCCGGCGCGCTGCTCGTCACCGTCACGGTGCTGACCCTTTCCATCATCGCCCGCATTCTCGGCAATCAGAAACAACGGACCTGATCTTATGGACACCGCCATTCAACTCGCCCCCGACCATCACGCCGCCGCAACCGCAGCGGAGAAGATCAAAATCGATATCCAGGACCTGAATTTCTATTATGGCGACAGCCGGGCGCTGAAAAACATTACCCTGCCGCTGCTGGAACGCAAGGTGACGGCCTTCATCGGCCCGTCGGGCTGCGGCAAGTCCACCCTGCTCAGGGCCATCAACCGCATGTTCGAACTCTATCCCGGCCAGCGCGCCGACGGCGCCATCATGATGGACGGCGAAAATATCCTGAGGGCCCAGGACAAGAACCTGCTGCGCGCCCGCATCGGCATGGTGTTCCAGAAGCCCACGCCCTTCCCGATGTCGATCTATGACAACATCGCCTTCGGCATAAAGCTGTATGAGCGCATTCCGCGTTCGGAGATGGACGGCCGCGTCGAGGACGCGCTGACCCGCGCCGCCTTGTGGGGCGAAGTGAAGGACAAGCTGAACGCCAGCGGACTGTCGCTGTCGGGCGGCCAGCAGCAGCGCCTGTGCATCGCGCGCAGCGTGGCGACCCGCCCCGAAGTGATCCTGCTGGACGAGCCCTGCTCGGCGCTGGATCCGATCTCGACCGCCAAGATCGAGGAACTGATCGAGGAACTGGCGAACGACTACACCATCGTGATCGTCACCCACAATATGCAGCAAGCGTCGCGCTCCAGCGACTACACCGCCTTCATGTATCTGGGCGAACTGATCGAATATGGAGCGACGGAAAAGATTTTCACCGCGCCGGACAACAAGCGCACCGAGCAATACATCACGGGCCGCTTCGGTTAGAGGCGGGGTGAAAGACAGACAAAGGCCGCCCCTTGCGGGGCGGCCTTTTTGTTATCAGACGTAATCTTCCGGCTTGGTTTCGTCGCGCCGCACCGGATTGCCAACCATGTTGATCACGAAGGTGACGCCATAGCTGACCGCCAAGTTGAGCAGCAGCGCGCTGACCGCGGCATAGGCGGGGAACTCGATCCCGAAGAGCGCGATGGTGAAGGTCGAGCTCTTGAAGGCAAGCTGCGACACCATCCAGGTGCCGATGATCAGGCCGGTCGCCCAGCCCGCCAGCAGCGCCATGGGGTGGCAATAGCGGGTGTACAGCGCCAGCAGCACGGACGGCAGGGTCTGGCACATCCAGATGCCGCCCAGCAGCTGGAGCTGGATGGCGTAGGTGCTCTGCAGTTCCAGCACGAAGATCAGCGCCCCGAACTTGACCACGATCGAGACGATCTTGGCGACGTTGGATTCCTGCGCCGCGGTGCAGTTGGGGTTGATGAACTCGCGGTAGATGTTGCGGGTAAAGAGGTTGGCGCAGGCGATCGACATGATGGCGGCGGGCACCAGCGCGCCTATGGCGATCGCGGCGAAGGCCAGGCCTGCGAACCAGGCGGGGAACATCTTCAGGAACAGCGCCGGCACCGCGAAATTGTTGCCGAAGGCAGCGAAGCCTTCGGCATAGTTCGGATCGGTGCGCACATCGGCGGCGATGGCCATGTAACCCAGCAGCGCTATCAGCGCCAAGGCCAGGGAATAGGCCGGCAGGATCATGGCGTTGCGCCGCACGACCTGGCGGCTGGACGAGGACAAGAGGCCCGTCACCGCATGCGGGTACAGGAACAGCGCCAGGATCGAACCCAGCGCCAGCGTGGCATAGGCGAACTCCGCCCCCAGATTGTTGCCCACGCCCTTGGCCAGCAGCATGGTCTTTTCCGGTACCGCGTCGAACACCGCGCCATAGCCGCCAAGCTGGGCGGGGATGAAAATGACGGCGGCGAAGACGGTGATATAGACCAGAAGGTCCTTCACCACCGCGATCAGCGCGGGCGCGCGCAGGCCGCTGGAATAGGTGTAGAAAGCCAGGATCGTGAAGGCGATCAGAAGCGGCATGTCCACCGGCCCGAAGCCCGGCACGGTCAGCGAGAAATTGATCCCCAGCGCCGCCAGCACCACCTGCATGCCCACAAGCTGCAGCGCGATGTAGGGCATGGTGGCGACGATGCCGGTGATGGCGACGGCCAGCGCAAGCTGGCGGCTGCCGAAACGGCCGCGCACGAAGTCGGCTGCCGTGACATAGCCGTGCTTCTGCGCCACCGACCACAGGCGCGGGAACGCCACGAACAGCAGCGGATACATCAGGATGGTGTAGGGCACGGCAAAGAAGCCGGGCGCGCCCGCGCCGAACATCAGGGCTGGCACGGCGATGAAGGTATAGGCGGTGTAGAGATCGCCGCCGAGCAGGAACCAGGTGACCCAGGTGCCGAAGCGCCGCCCGCCCAGGCCCCATTCATGCAACTGGGACAGGTCGCCGGCGCGCCAGCGCGACGCGACAAAGCCAAGGCCAGTGACCAGCGCGAACAGGCCAAGGAAAACCGTCAGGGTGACGGCATTGGGTTCCATGCTCATTTGCGGCGGCTTTCCTGGTACAGATAGACCGGCAGGATGCAGAGCGCGCCCAGCACGATCCACGACATCTGGAACCAGTAGAAGAAGGGAATGCCCAGCAGCTTGGGCTCGATGCGGTTGTAGAACGGCACCCAGAGCAGCGCGACATAGGGCACAATCAGAAACAGATAGACCGGATGGAATTTCCGGCGCGGCGGTTTGTCTTCGGTCATCGTCCCCAACCCCTTTACACACGCGCGCCGCCCGGCATCACCGGGCGGCGCGTAAGCTCTTATAGTCTTTTAGCGCGGCGGACCGACCGGCTTGCCGTTTTCGTCCACGCTATAGGTGATGTTGGGACCGATGCCCGATAGGATCAGCACGGCGGGTTCTTTCTCGCCGGCGCGCGCGCCGTCCCAGTGAATGCCTTCCTTCAGGTCCACCGCCACCGATCCGGCGCGAACCGGATAGGTCAGGCGTTCGTCATAGACGCTGCTGCTGGACGTCCACCAGGTGCCGGAGATGATGTAGGCCCAGCGCACATTGTTGTGATAGTGCGGCTTGGAGAAATTGCCGGGATACCATTTGTACATCACCATGTAGGGACCGGGCTTGGCGGGATCGCCGAACAGGATGCAGGTTTCCTGCTTGCCGACGGCGCCGGAGCATTTGAAATCCTTGGGCAGGGTCGCGGTGACGCGGGTGGGATCGGGCACCGGCCCGATCGGATCGTTGATGGTGACGCCGACCTTGGGGTCGGACTGGGCGATGGCGGCAAAGCCGGCAGCGCCGATACCGGCAGCCACGGCCGCGCCCAAAAGCAACTTGGCAACGGAATGCATGATCATCCTCTCCCTTGGTTTTGTGGGCGGGATGATAGGCGGGAACCGCGGCATATTTAAAGACCCGCGCCGGGACACAGCCGCCTTCGCGGATGCAGCACGGCGCGGCGCGACCGATCAGGACGCGCGGCGGCCGGCGAACACCAGGCCCAGCCCCGCCAGCACGGCGGCGATGGCGGCGGCGGTGGGAATCCAGACGGAATGGGTTTCCTGGGTGTTGATCTCCAGCGGTCCGGCCTTCACCAGTGGCTCGGTCTCGGTCCAGCTGAAATTGCCAAGAACAAGACCGGCAATGCCGGCGACGATCAGAACCACACCCAAAATCATGATTGGCTTCATAAAATCTCTCCCGGTCTATGGGCCGATAACGGAAGAGATCGCGAAAAAGTTCCCTATTTGGGATCGCCCGTCATCGGGTCGAAGCCATTGACCAGTCCGCGCAGGGCGCAGCCCGGATCGATCATGCCGGCCACGGATTTGCTGCCATAGGGTCCAGGCGCGCTGCCGGTATAGGTGCAGGGTATGCGCAGCGGCGAATTCTTCGCCTTCAGCTCGGCGGCGCGGCGCGCCGGATCCTGGACATGGCTTTTGGGAATGGTCACCACGCTTCTGTCGGGCGCCTTCAGCCCGGTGGCGCAGCGGGCGCGTTCTTCGGGCGTCAGCCGGGCGAGCTGTTCGGGGGCGCAGCCGAACAGGCGCGTGCCCAGTCCCGTCACATCGGGCGCGGCGGGCGCGGTGGATATCGCGGGCGGCATGACGGGCGCGGGAATGGGACGCGCGCGCGGCGCGGCACCCGCCGACGGCGCCGCTTCTTCCTGGGGGCTGCGCAGCAGCGGTAACAGCCGCAGGATGGTTTCGCGCGGACTGAGCGGGCGGGCACTCTTCTGGGTGAAGGCGTGCAGCAGCAGCATCAGCAGCAACCCATGCAGCAGCATCACCAGGGTCAGGCTGGTCATGCGACTGGTCAGCGCGTGCGCAGGCCTGACGCTCATCCCTGCTCCCGAAAAGGGCAGTTGCAATCGTGGCGGGCAACATCGCCCGGCTCAAGCCTCGCCGGGGCATCACTGACGCATCACTGGCGCGAAAGCGCGCGATTTGCTGCTGCATAAATGGGCCCAAAGTGTCGCGCTGCAACGCAGCAGAAATCGTTGACGCCCAATAGATTCAGGCGCAAAGTCATGTTGCGTTGCAATAGGCCACCGGCTTCCGGTACGTGCCGCAAATCATCAGGGAAAAAACGCCTTAACCTCGTGAGTAAAGGAGTTTCCCCATGCTGCGTACCCTCTCCACCACCGCCTTTCTGATCCTTGCCGTCACCACCGCCCAGGCCGCTGAGGTCGCGCCCGTCGATGTGGCTTCCATCGATGTCACCTATGGCGACCTCAACCTGGCCAAGTCGCAGGATGCCGCCATCCTGGCCGACCGCCTGCAGAGCGCGGCCCACGAAGTCTGCGCCAAGACCAACGACGCCTCTTCGTCCGTGCGCAAAATCCTAATGCGCCGCTGCGTCGAACAGGCGGTCAGCAAGGCCACGTCGCAAATCTGGGCCGAGATCGAGTCCAGCCCGCACCGCGCCATCCGCGCCAACCTGATGAGCGTGCGCCAGCAGGTGGCCAGCGCCGATATGCCCTGAGCCGTTCCTCTGAAAAAGCCCACGGCATCTCTATGCCGTGGGCTCTTCAGGTCTGAACGTTGATGCGGGCGTGATTGACAAGCGATCCCGCGCGGCGTGAGGCTGCGCCCATGCCGTCCGCGGATACCCTGAATCAGGCACGTGCCCTGCTGGAGCGTGGCCGCGCCGGCGAGGCGCGCGACGTGCTGGCCGCTGCCATGGCGGGCGGTCTGGACGGCGCGCCGGTGCGCAGCCTGATGGGCTTCATCCTGCATCAGCTGGGCGATGTCCCCGGATGTGCCCGCGAGCTGAAGGAAGCCGTGCGTCTGGCTCCGGATGACGGCGCGGCGCAATTCGCGCTGGCTTCGATCAGCTTTAGGCTGGGCGATGAAGAACAGGCCGAAGCCGCCACCCGCCGCGCCATCGCGCTGGGGATGGACGACAGCCATACCGCCACCCTGCTGGGCCGCATCCTGACCAGGCAGGGCCGGCTTGCTGAAGCGGAAGCGGCGTGGCGGGCGGCGATCCGCTTCAACCCCGCATCGCCGCAAGCCCAGCGCGAACTGGCGGACCTGCTCTGGATGCAGACCGGCGACATCGCCAGGGCACGCGCCGCCCTGGATGCCGCGCCGCAAAGCCATGAGATCGTGGCGGTGACGGTGCGGCTGCTGGAAGCGGCGGGCGAGGACAAAGCCGCTTACGACCTGGCATCGGCGCGGGCGGCGCGCGATCCCAGCTTGCATGTGCTGGCGGCGCGGGCCGGCCTGCGCCTCGATCCCAAGGCCAGCGACCGCCATCTGGCGCAGGCGCCGCGCGATGACAGCCCGGCGCGCGCCAAGGCCGAGATTGAAGTCGATCTGGCGCTGGGCCGCATCCAACAGGCCGTGCGGCGCGGCGAAGCGCTGCGGGCCGCGCGGCCCAACGACCAGCATGCCACAGCGCTGCTGGCGACCGCGTACCGGCTGGCGGGCGATAACAGGTACAAGGCGCTGTACGACTATGACCGGCTGGTCAGAACCTTCGTCATCGATCCGCCGCCGGGCTGGGCCAATCTTCAAGGCTATCTGGCCGATCTTGGTCAGGCGCTGGACCGTATCCATGGCCCGCTGACCCATCCGGTCGGCCAGTCGCTGCGCCATGGCAGCCAGACCATGCGCGGCCTTGCCGATTATCCCGATGCGCCGGTGCGCGCGCTGTTCGGCGCGATGGATGTGCCGATCCGCAAGCACATGGCGGCGATTGGCGCGGACGGCAATTACCGCATCGCCAGCGCCTGGTCGGTGCGGCTGAACAGCGGCGGCTTTCACCTCAACCATGTCCATCCCGAAGGCTGGCTGTCATCGGCATTCTATGTCCGCACCCCGCGCGAGATGCCGGGCAACGAAGGTTGGCTGAAATTCGGCGAGCCCGGCCCCCCGACGTTACCGCCCTTGGCGCCCGATCATCTGGTGCGGCCGCAGCCCGGAATGCTGGTGCTGTTCCCCGCCTACATGTGGCACGGCACCGTGCCCTTCTCTTCCGACGACAAGCGGCTGAGCTGCGCCTTCGATATCGTGCGCGCCTAAAGCCCCATGATGGCTTTAAGCTCGGCGGCGGTGTGCAGGCCGTTGGCCGGGCCGCGCAGTTCGAACTTGGCCGAACCGTTCAACCCGCCGCCCACCGGCACGGCGTCAAAACCGATATCGTTCACCAGCCGCACCCCGATCGCCAATGTCGCTGCATCGGTCGCGGCGACCGGAATGCCCATGCGCGGCGCGGGCCTGCCCGCCTCGCGCGCGAAGTTGGCATAATTGGAGGTGTTGAAGGCACGCACCAGCCGGACGCCCGGCAGGAATTCGGCCACCATCTCGCCGGTGCTGGGCTTGGTCAGCGCGGTCTTCGCCAATTCGCCGTCGCGCGTGGCGTTGGGATTGGTGGGATCGATCACGATCTTGCCCTTGAGCGCGGCGCCATATTGCTTGGCCACCGCGGGCCAGGCGCCGAAGGGAATGCCCATCACGATCACCTCCGACGCGGCGATGGCTTGTGCGCCGCTGAGCGCGCGCGTACCCGGCACCCGCGCCGCCTGCGCCTTGGCGTTGGCCTCGTCACGGTCCGAAAACACCACCGTATGCCCGGCCTTGGCGAACAGTTCGCCGATGGTGCCGCCGATATTCCCCGACCCGATCACGCCGATCTTCATCGGCAGCTTTGTTTTCAGGATGGGGTGGGCGACCGGCACCTCGATAAAGGGCCGCGCCGGAATGTCCTGCGCGAAAACGGGTGCGGCGAACAAAGACGCCACGGATAGGGCGATAAAATGTCGGCGATGTGTTTGCCTTGACATCAATGCTCCTTAGTTAGATTTGACGTTTCAAAACTTCATCAAAGGTAGCCGGGATACGCCGCAGAGGCTGCCGCGACCGTCCCGAGAAGCCACTATAGACTATGCCTTGAAAAACGGACTTGTTTCGGAAGTCATTGCCAAAAATACTGCCGTAGGTGATCTCAATTTCAAAGAAAATTGGGAACGGATTTTGTTGTGCAGCTGCTACATCGCCATCATTCAAGATTAGAGGGGTGGTGTTATTCGTCTGTTCAACGGTCTCTGCGGCGGCGACATCAATACCCCATATTTCGGCAGGCAGGTCATCGTCGCCGCGAATTTTGGGATTTGCACCTTGATATTCGCAAAAAGCTCTAACCTTCCAACGAAATGCCTTGGCAGGCGAGCCTCCGCTATTTGTTGCTTTTAGGAAAACTTCTATTTGAATAGGCCCGGTACCGTAGAATTGCCGGACATCAAATTCCGCAGAATCAATTTTCATGTAGGCGTTAATCTGCGCCTTCATCACTTCATTTGCGCTTTTTGCTACATCTACTGCGGCATTGGCTGCGACTGCGGCTGTCTTCGTATGAACTAGCGTTCGCCAAATGAGTACAACGCCAGCAATTGTAAGTAATACATCAACAATGCTTGCCCAGAATAAATTGCGGGCCCAAGCAGCCATATCTTTCTGAGCTTGCAAGTCTTGTACAAGGCTCTTTGTAGTCTCCTTGGATTAGTCGCTGAAAATGCCGAAGCGGCGTATATAGAGGGAGGGGATTTGATAAGTCCATTGCGCGGGATACTCCATAGCGGGCGGATAGTTGAACAAAAGAACGGCCTGCTGACTGTCGATGCTATGGACTACAATGTGAAAGACCTTCCCAAAGATTTCGGCGGTTTGAGTGGCGCGGGCTTGTGGCGTGTTGAATATGTTGGTGACGACAAGGACGCAAAAATCGTCCGCATGACGTTTTGTGGAGTTGCGTCTTGGCAAATTGATGAGAGAAAGATCGCGTGTCAGGGCTGGGATCGAATTGACCAGATAATAGTTCCGGAAGTTTTGAAAGCATTTCCGAAACAGTAAGTTGGAAAGCTGAATTGAAGTTTCCCTTCACCGCCGTTGACCTCAACGCGATGTCGCCCGAGCAGCGCATTGTTACCCTCAAAGCAGGTTTCGGCGAATGGAAGATGCATCAAGGCGCTCGATACATCGCGCCTTTCTGGTGGGTGGAACCGCGCCAAAGTCGGGTGTTACATACCCCTCCGGGTATACGCGTTCATAATGGCACGGCGTTCTTCGCAAAGATTGGAGAGCAAATATTCTGCATTACAGCGGCCCACGTTTATCGCGGGTATCTGGATGCTAAGGCAGCCTATCCGAGCCTAAAATGCCAACTTGGTGATGGCGGAACGATCTTCGATCCTGAATCTGCGTTGTATTCGATTGGTGAATATCGCGATGGGAGATACATCGTGGATATTGCGACTTTTAGAGTAACGCCGGAGTTTGTGGCGGGGCTCAATAAAGAACCAGTCATTGCGCCAGATAGTCAGTGGCCGCCGCGCCATCCGTTCTCAAAGCAGGAAGCCAGCTTGTTGGGATACCCTGCTTCTTCGAGGCTCTGGCTCGACGCGCGGAGCATAAGTTTCGGAAACTATTACGCCGGTCCTCAAACGGGGGCCGCAAGTGACCGCCAAATAACATTCCCATTTGAGCGTGAAGCTTGGATCGACACATTGGGAAATGGTCTTCCTCCGACAGGCATGAATCTCGGCGGAATTAGTGGGGGCCCGCTGCTGTTCCTCACAGAGCAGGGAGGGGACTGGTCATTCAATGTCGGTGGGGTGATTTCCGAGATGCCCCAATCGCCGCATTATGAGACAGTTATTGTATCCCCGGCGCACTTTATCGGGACAGACGGATCGGTGCTCGACGAGCGCAGCGCCCCAGTTAGCCATTACGTCGAGACGCCATAGGGCTGGCTATTTCGTTATTGGTTTTCCGATCACTCTCGTCAATTCTTCGTTTGTTACGTCGAGCAATTTCGTAAGCGAGCCGAGAATTACTTCCCGCGCGCCCTCAAAGCGCTTTACGTCATCGCTTGCAGCGAGCCAAAAGTTCTCCACCATCGCGTTGTACGCATTAGCGGCAGAAATCGCGGTCCTCATAGGGCCTACCACCTTATTGTCGTACAAATGAAGTTGACCCATCGCGGCCTGAACAAATTCCGGCACATTGAGTTTTGACTGACGTAACGTGTCAGGAATTCCGGGCCACTCTTTCCCGGACTCTTTCAACACATGCAGTTTGTGCCGAGCACGAGCTACGTCCGAGCGGATGGAGGAAATTGGCACGAGAAGCGCTGCCACGAATGCTCCAGAGGCTTCATAATGTTCCTTTTGTCGCCGTTCGATGTCACGTCGCCAGAGCCAAACCGGCACAAACACTGCCCCGAACCCCACCAATAGCGCGGCTGCCGCTGCTGTGAAGGAAGGATGGCATTCCAGCCAGCGTAACGCCGCGAACGGCTCTAAAGTGCACGCGTCCCATCTGGGGATGTCCAAAGTGTCTCTCCCGCTAGGTCGATGCACGGTAGCGCACCATGTCCGCTTAGGAAATAACTGACTACCGGTCTGTAGATTTCGCTGCCCGCCTCAAGGCGTGATCGATGACGGCACTAACCAACTCCAAATCCTCGTCGCTGGGGGCTGGCGGGCGGCTTTCGGTGTCGCCATATCGGGCATTTGGGCGCTGTTGTCCGAGTTTGTTGAAAAGCTCGATAAAAGCACGGTCGATGTTGCCGGTCCGGCTGTATAGGTTGATTGCGCTTGAGACCCTGCTATGGGTCCGCGCATCCCCCGCAGGGTCTCGATTCATGATCAATGTTGCCTTGGACGCAAGTTCGGCAGCGGCGAATAAGTTTTCTACAGCGGGTCCGGCATGACCTTTTCCCACGCTTTCTCGCGCCGCTTCTAGAAAGTGGCTTGCGTTGACAAGGCGGTCTTTGGCTTTCGCTCGCCCGGTCAGGAAGTTGAAATATATACGCCAGTCTACTCCTCGATTGATGATCGTGAAATGCCCGTGATCCATCAGATTGTCGGGCAAGTCATAAGCTTCGATGTTGGCAAGATCAGCCAGCGTAACCTTGTCGCCCACCCCGACCGCCTGCGAAGCGCGCATAAGGCCTACGCCTTGGACTTCATCGTTCAGCAGCACTCGCACTGAGCCGCCCGGCGGAAAAAGAATCTGGGCCATGAACGTCTTAAATTCGGGAGGCAAAATGCCCTCCGTCTGCCGATTGGCAATTTCAGGTCCAATGTACATTTCCCACATCTGATCGAAGGCGCGCTTTGCACCTTCGGCATCTAACCCGGCGGGCGGCGGGCGGCGGTCTGGCGGCTCTTGCAATTTCTCATCTCGAAGCGAGGAAATTTGTACCAGTGTAGCACATTTTGCGGTTCCGGCGCCGCTGCCTATCCCACGGTCTTCCGACTTTCCGCTACGCGCCCAAATCGGACATTTAGCATTCTCTCGTGCGGAATCTCGTCGTCTCGTGCTGGGAGCGTTGTGGGCAGCACGAGCGTCTGCCCAGATGCCAGCATGAAGCCTCGGAAGAAACTCAGTCAAACAGTTAAGGCGGCTCTAGTTCAAGGCGCCACTACCATAGTGGCGGTGATCTTGTCTGAGGTCTTGAGGCGGCTTTAGGTGGATCGATGTTGAACATATCGCCTTGGCCTTGAGAGATCAGCGCATTGATCCTGCCCTTTTTACTTTACGGCAGATCAAGCTCTGCCCGCATCTTCCATGCAATATCTTCCACTGTATTGAAGTCCGCCAAACACTGGGGATGAAGAGCAAGCGGCGGGTCTTCCCTAACCGAATGCAGTACGAAGGGACGAAAGAATTTCAGCGGCTCAATTTCAGCCTCAATTCTAGCGGTCGCATCCCTATCAAACTTCAATTGCGCATCGGTAAGAGCCTTCTGCAATTGCTGGTACTTTTCCTTGTTATCTGGAGTCACCGCATAGGGAGGTATGTACAGAGGTATGCGGTGCGCGAGCGCATGGCGGTAACTTTCAACGGTCGCAAACCAATCTTGAAATCCGTCCAGCTTGTGTCGAAAATCTTGAGAGAGTGAGGCGCGGACCGTCTCGCATTTGGAACCGAAGCCGATTGCGCTAGGCGGCAGATCGCCTCCATTCGGCTTTTTAATGCCGCGCTCCAAAACCCAAACCCATGCAAGATTATCGAGACACCCGAATACATTGAAGAGGAAGGACTGAACCTGAATTGCGGTATCCTTCAGCCGGTCTTCATCTGGAATGCCCACCGTTTCCGGTGGTAATATTCCAAAGATATGACCTAGACACCTTCGCATGGTGTCGAAGCGACGGAGAAATCCTTGTGTGGCGAATTCATGAGCACGGGGAGTTTTGTATTGCCTTCCTCCGAACGAAGATAGGAGGTCGTTGTACCTGCGCTGAGTAGTATCTAGCGCCCGATACATTTGGGAAATGTTGTCTTCCGAGTATGCTCTTTCGGCCATCTTATCCCGGTCCTCTGCTATACCGGTCGCACCTCCACCTCACTTCGGAATCTCGCCGGAGCAATCCAAAACAATTACTTTGATTTTTTCGCGCTGTTGGGGTGTGAGCAGAGAGAACAATGCGACCTCCAACTCTCGTGGTGTCTTGGGTGGAATTATACTTTTCGGCGGTGTGGGCATCTTTGCTAGATATTTGGTACCAAACCACAGGACTGCATAAATTCCATAGCCACTTGCTTCAGGGTCTCTAGTGTAAAATCTTTCCAATTGATTGTTGATCGCTGTCCAAAGTTCTGGGTGGTAGCTGCGCTTCAATTCGACGAAGGTTTTGCGCCCGGGCAAAGCAGTGGAGATGTCGGCCCTTTTCCCGCCAGCCATATGGCTTTCGGGCTCAACTAAGACCCCAAGAGGGAAGAGACGCGCACGCAATTGAACAAGCAATGCGTCTCGCCCACTCTCTTCAGATTTTGGGCTTTCTGTACGGCTGTAAGAATCTTCGTTCCAAAATTGCTTATATAAATCAACATTTGACGCGGCTATCTGCACCGCTATATCCCGCATATGATCGAAGGTCAGCGCTGCTAAATCTGCAGGATTGGCAGGCGGGCCGTTTGCAAGGGCGATGTTTGTAGCCTGCCAATTCGGTTGCTGATACTCCGCCTCTCGCCGCCGAACCGCATGGTTCGCGAGCGCATGTTTGATGTTATCGCGATAGGTATCGTACGCGACGGTGCTTAGGAAGCTTTCAAGGATTTCTCCTGCCCTCCGGGACGTATTCGCGGAAATTCTGGATATCAGAGTTTTCGCATACTCCGCGCCGTCCCAAGGATTAGTGTCACCGCTCCAGCCACCCGTTGGATGAGGAACGTTCGTATAATGCGCAGCAGTTATTCGAAAGATCGTTTCAAGTTGATCAAGAGCCAGTTCGCTAGTTGAGTCCTCGCCAAAGCCCGATCCTGACAGATCGCGCAACAACCAAACGAGATTAGGCGATGTCGCGCTTTGCGATACCAGCACATCCCGGTAACTCTCAGGGGCACAAAGGTAGCCAGTGATGAGCCAGAAATTCTTTGAATGCGGTTCTAAAACATTTGAAGAAAGAAGAACGCTCGCAACGGCAAGGATTTCCGAAACAGCCGAACCTTTCTTTGCAGCGGACAGAAGCTCACGCAGGGTGTATGCGTCAGCGTTTGGATACTTTCTCAAGAGTTCCAAACCAAGCCCACGATTGTAGGTGAGGAACTGCTCCGAAAGCGCTTCCCTCAAACCGGTAGCGCCGGGACGCTTTTCATCCAGAGAGGCTTCTGCAATTTCGATATACGTTGCTAGTGCGACCTTTGGTCGGCTTCCCTCAACCTCGTTACGCCAGCCCCTACGCGTAATCTGTTGCGATTTCTCGGAGTACTCCCAAGTTGGGTGTAGAAGGTCGATAGCAATAGCGGCTGCCAATTGATCATCACTCAATTCGGCAATTGATGTTGTTTCGGCCCAGATAAGATCGATACCCGCGAGAATCGCATGCCACCACTCAAACCATCTGCCTTTTCGTTGCAGATCAACGACGGTTTCCAGTTTCGGAAAATCCTGCCTTTGCAAACTCGCCTTAAGGCAATCGACGCCTGCAGACAAAAGGTCTGGACCGAGGACGGCTAACAAGCGGTCCAACGGCGCTACAGTTCGGTCTATCTGGTCAAATTCAGCGAAGTAGATATTCTTAAGCCATACAAGCCAATTGACGAATTTTCCGGTTCGTACTTCTTCTTGCTGTTCACGCAACTTTTCGACGGACTGTCGAAATCCCTCTCTCTGCGCCTCTTCTTCTCTAAGCCTCTCTATCCGAAATGGCCTATCGGGAACCGGGATGCCTTTGCAGAAGTCATCTAGGATCGGCGCGAATTGCGCCCGGTCTTCGGCCATTCTGGCAAGAAGCTCAAACCGCTCTACTGAATCAAATGTGCTGTTCATCAGGGCGCGGATGCATTCGGGATACAAATATGCTTCCGCGTTGGCATTACCGTTCGCACCGCTCAGAGCGGCGAAGAATTCGGTGGCTATCTCATCTGTCGAAAGGGTGAAGCTAGTTGTCTGTTGAATTTCATAGATTAGATTGTTCTGCAAATTAGTTGCGACGGCTCTAGCGATTTCCTTGCGTACCAAATCAAAAAGCAATGGCTTGTTCGCGAGCAATGCGGGCCTTAGCCCTTCATCTTTTCGACCGTAACCATCATCAGAAAGCGTTCTACGTGCTTTAAGCCAACTGCCCAATTCGTGAGGTTCCACAGATGCACTGTCAAGCGCTCTTACGATAAGGCGATCAACAACATCGATCACATTGCTGGCAATCATTCTGGATCGACGCCCTTTTGGAAGTCTCTTCATCGCAGGGGTCAAAGCATTCAACACATGTTTGGCATCGCTCACCGGTATCCGTTCTGGCAACCCCCAAAATGTGCCTCCGGGAAGCTCGTCCTCTGCATCAAGCGCGGATGCCAAGAGCGAGCCGATATTGGTTGCGTTGATTGAATTGCCGTAAAGCTCCATTGCGATGTGGGACTTTAGGCGGATTGTGTCTGAGTCGTTTTTGGAAAACCCAAAATATGATTTACGCAAAATCTCGACACCTAGTGCGTCAGCCTGAAGTATGGCGTCAACGGCGAGCATCCTCTCAGCGTAGTACTTGTCCTGATCATTGACGATGATTTCTAAAACATCGAGAAGCGTGGAGCCGCCCTTAGCGGCTATAACCGCTTCCAACGCCAGATGCTTTAGAGGGAACGGTGTGGTTGAGGTAGTCAGGATGTTGCGAAACTCCTCCACCGTGTCGGCTCCAAATAGACTCGCGATTCGACTTGGCGGCAAATTGCCAGTTCGCATCCATGGATCGCTCTCGCTCGCAATGGATAGGCATTCGAGCAAACACAGCCTTGCGCTTGGTGTAAGCGACGCCACGTCCCCATAGACGAGAATTCCGTTTGGATCTGCGCTTATAAATAATGGGGCGTGCTCGGGAAGGTGAACGGCAAGCCAAGAGTTCAGCCCCCGCAATTCGGCGGCGGGATGACCGTCTACGCCTATTAGTGCCTGCAATCTCCCAACGGGGTAACCGTTGCGAATATGGTGGGCCAACCATTTCGCGGCCAGAAATTCGGCGGTAGTTCGATGGGTGTAGGTTACGGCATTTGATTTCGACGAGGCGCTAAACAGACGCCTCGTAAGGGCGGCCCGAACCAAATCCAAATCGGCTAATTTGATCGATCTGTAGCTAGGAAGATCATTTTGCGAGGTGTTGTTTTCTAAGCTGATACCTTCAACATCGCTAATTAGTCGAAGAGCGCAAGTCGCGCCCGCCGCTTCAAGTACTTCATCAGGCGAATACCTTCCCAGCCCGGTCCCTGTATGAACCGCGTTTAACTCCGCCAGTAGCAAGGTAGTATATCGCTCGAACAATTCTTTGAATGTCGTCGGCCACCCGCCTCCTGTTCCCACAACTTCAGCCAACATTAGGAGGTTTTGCGGGTTTGTCAGAAACTCGGATAGGCCACGAGCTTCGGCATCCGCAAGAAAGGCTTCAGCGTCTGCAACAGCGTTGGTGGTTAGAACAGAGACCTGTTCGGCTGTTGAGAGGTCCAGCAGTTGCAAGACATACACCCCGCCGTTTCTGTCGAAGTATGTCTTGAAGGCGGCCAAATCCGTATCGCCGAGCCAGTCTCTGTCCCTGCAGGAAATGCGGACCAGCTCCTTGGGAGCGCCGAACAGTTTTTGCAGTATCTGATCAATAGTGTCGTTGTCATCGCGCCCCGCCCGGCGCTCGTCCAGAGCGTCAATGAAAACCGGGCTCGTTATCTCTTGCGGCGGTAGGATCAGGTATTGGCGGGCGGTTACAATCGTGCCATTCGCTACGTGTGCCAGTTCACGAAACGTATGGCTTTTCCCTGAGCCGGGATCGCCAAGCAGCACGAAATTCCGTTCAAGACTGTAAGACGCAAGAGTCTGCCGTGCCGGCGACGCGGTGGTAGGCGTGGGAAAGATTTGTCTTACTCGTCGGTCCAATATTGGTCACCGCTGGTGTTGCGCGCTGCTGTCAGAACTGGGTTCAACCTTCAGTCGATTCATCAATAGGCGTGGCTTGAATCAATACGCCGGAATTGGCGGCAACTTGTTCTAAAAACTCTCCCAGCCGATCAGGGTTATCAAAGAGTTCTTGAGGTGCCAAATTAGGATCACCCGATATGCAATCCATCACGTTGATGAACATCTCTTCGAGATTCACGCTCGATAGATCGCCCGGCTGGTAAGTTGGGTGCTCAAAATACTCCCAAGCGGGGATAACCTTTGTTCCGCTAGGACCGTAAGCCCAGATGAACGCCCCGTTGGCGGAGCGCTCCAATAACTCACCACATTGGTCTTTCAATCTTGCCATCTCTCGCGGCGGCATCCGTTCATCCCATTTCGCTTGTATTAGGAGGCCTTTTTTCACCTCAGAGTCGTGCGTCTTGATCTTCAAACCAACGTAGAGGTCGGCACCGGTTCGAGATTCCAGCGAGCCCGCGCCCCGGTCCGGGAGGTCCTGTGCAATTACTGTTACCGAAATCGATTCTCCCGAAATCGTGAGACCTTTCAGCCTTTCGAGATTCTCTGCAACCTTGGCCGTAAGTTGCGGTTCCTGAGTTGGCCTACGCCAATGCTGACGTACAGTGTCATCAACCACCGACATAATCGCGCGACTGAGATGATCTCGAAAAAATTCATCTTTCTTATGCATTCCGTCCTGCCTCTGAGCCCATCGCGAGGGAATTTAAGCGAACGCGGATCGCCGAAGGGTGACCTATCGCCGGAGAGCTAAAATAACATTCCTTGAACGAAGCTTGCGTATTCACCTTCAACGCCTGAATGCTTTGCGACATTGTCATTAAATCGATCTGGGTGCTTTTTCAGAAAGTTGCGCAGCGAACCAAGCTGTGTGTCGAAACCACGCCAACCGTTCTCGGCGAGGCTCTTTATTTCTGTAGCTATGGCGGGGCCGTTCGGACCGCTAAGAAAATAATAAATGTCAAAAGAGTCACCGCTGCGCTTCTTCGAAGCCAAGCTTACGCATTTTGTGAATATGCAGCCAGCTTCGTTCACGAGTCTAATATCGATACATTTCTCCTCGCCTCCCGGCGTCACCCCTTTTATTGGTACGAGTGACCAGAGAGTTTCTGCAAACAGAACCGCAGCAGAGGCAAGCGCAATTGACTCGACATGCTCAGTTTCATCGTTCGTGGGAATGCCGAGATCGAGCACGTCTTGGAACAGATCGCTATCGTCTGCTTCTCCGAATGGAAACAGCAGGTCAATGTGCCCAACGAGTTGTGACGGCCCAATATTGAGCGGCTTCAGAATCTGAAAAGCATGCTTGGCGGAGCGGCGGTATCCAGCACCTAACAACAACTTGGCTGCTGTCGCGAGTTCGTCCCGCGATGTTCCGAAGAGTAAGTCCACGTCGCGGGTACCACGATGCTTGAACTGAGGGTTGCCGCCTCTGAGCAAGGGTGACCACCCCCCCACAACAATATATTCCAGCTTCCTTTGATCCATTAGCGAACAGGCTTCAACCAGTACGCCCCGGAGCGCGTCCTCTGTATTAGGATAGACGTGGCTGTTGTGGAAATCAGTCACGGCACAAAACCATAATCACCAACCGGCCAGATAGACCACAATCTCAAGAAGTTCGGCCACCCGATTTCGAGACATTCGCAATGTCCGTTTTGCGTCCAATGCGGACATTGGCGCGCTCCGCAAAAAGAGCGTCTTTCCTTTTTCAATCTCGGCCCCCCGCCCTTAAGGCGTACTATCGTTGAAGTGACCAACAACCTCGCCTATCAGGCAGTCGCGCCACTAGCCGAACTTCCTAAGCCGGAAATGGACTTTCCATCTTGAGCACCAATTCGAGGCGTTTCTTGGTCCTCATATTCTACAAAGGTCTTATTTCCTGAAAGGACCTTTTGAACCATACCGTCAAGCGTAGGTGTATAAAATTGTTTCCAAGGGCATTTCCCCGACTCCCATAATTCCGAAAGGGCTTCCTTGTGAGAATGGAGTTGCGCAAACACCGTTTTTTCCCAGAGCTTGAGGGGTAGGTGAATGGCTATGTTTTCGGACGTGTCCAGCACCATTGTGAGGTACCAAAAGTATTGCTGGGAAGCTAATGAGTCACCCGAGGTCAGAGCCTGAACATCGGGCAACCTAAAGTGCTCGATGGCGATTTGCGTTGTACTGAATTGGGGATGGTCAAATCCAATTTTTAGGTAGTCCATCCATAGCTGACGCGCGAAATTCTCGCTGGCGAGTTTGTTGTTGGCCCGAAGTTGAAGCACAGCCACGCCGATTGCGAATATGGTACCGAGCGCAACGGTGCAATCCGCGACAGACTGCCAATCCCACTCCAACATGTTTCCCCTCCCCGCTTTGTGCGAACATTCTATGAGACAACCGGTGCTTGGGCGAGCTTGCCTAGCCGTCCGCGCTAAAGCAGCTTAATGAAGGATCATCACTCGTGCGAAACCCAGCCTTTGGGTGTCATCGCGGTCTTCCGGGCATATAGACTACAACGTCAAAAGATTGTGGCCACCGGCGGCGGCGATCTCCAGCGCGCGCTTGGCGCTCTCCTGTCCCTTGACGTCGCGCAGGTCGGGCACCGCGCGCCCCGCATCAACCACGCGCGGCACCGGCGGTGTCAGCACCGAGGCGCCCTTCACATGATTGACCAGCGCGATCAGCGACGGCGTCGCCAGGATTTCGATCTCGCTGCTGGCAAAAGCGGCTTCCGAACCATTGGCCGCCGGACAGATCAGGCCGCGATTGTGTTCGCTGGCCGCGATTGCCGCATTCAGCACGCCCGCGACCGGCGTCACCGCCGCGTCCAGCGACAATTCTCCCAGCGCGACATAGTTCGCCATTTCGCTGGCCGGCAGCACGCCCATCGCCGCCAGCAATCCCAGCGCGATGGGAAGATCGTAATGCGAGCCTTCCTTGGGCAGGTCGGCCGGCGCCAGGTTGACGGTGATGCGCTTGAAGGGCAGCGCCAGGCCGATGGCGGCCAGCGCGGCGCGCACCCGCTCCCGGCTTTCGGCCACCGCCTTGTCGGCCAGCCCGACAATGTTGAACTGCCCGCCGCCGGAATCCCCGACATGGACCTGCACGTCCACTTCGCGCGCCTCGATGCCTCGGTCTTAGGTAGCAACGTTCCAAAGCCTTTTTGGGGGTCCGGGGGTATTTAGTGTCCCTATGGCTGAATCCCAAACCGTCGTCATCCTGCGCAACAAGCGCGATGACATTGCCCTAGCGATAACCACCTATGAGCGGGAACTGGAAAGGGCGCGGGCTGACTTCGCCCATATCACAGCCGCCCTGGCTATCTTTGACGCTGGCGATCAGCCCGGCTCACAGCGTCCCTATACGCACCTTGTCCGGGGCTTCCGATATGGCGAACTAGCCGCCCTGTGCCGCGCGGCTATCGCGGACGGCCCGCTCTCAACCCCCGACATTGCAAAGTACGTCATGTCCGAAAAGGGCATGGACGCGGGCAATCGGGTGCTGGCGCGGTCCATCGGGTTTAGCGTCCTGCAATCGCTGCGAGGCATGGCGCGGCGGCAGATGGTCAAGAAGCTGCCCCAGTCGCGGGGGCGGTGTGTGTGGGAATTGGCGGAGGCTCGCGCCCCCGCCAAGCCCTAGTGTTTAGCCGAAAGCCGGAGGCAATTCGGACGCAGGGGGAACCTGCGCGAAAAGCTTGCCGGTTTTGACTTCGCTGATGCGCCCTTGATTAACGCCAAGAGTGCCAGCGATTTGGTGCTGGAACAGCCCCTTAAGCAACGCGCGCTTAATGATGGCTGCGATTTCCGCAGTAATATGCGGACTGGGGGTAGGCTTCATTATAAAAAGGCCTCCTTGGGCCTGTGCTAATGAAGCGCCTTGACTTGGTGAGTCCGGTGGAGTCTCCTCCACCCGTTCAAAACTACCGATGGTCCCGAGGCGCCGAAGCTGAGGACCGTCGCGGAAGGGGCCCCTGCAAGGGCCCCTTTTTTCTTCCACGACTCATGTTGCAAAGCATACTCGACTGTGCAGCGAGTCCGTGAATCATTTCGGGCGAGTCATTTCGCGGTTTTTGCGTTTTTTGCGTTTTTTATACTGCCATGCCTGTGAGCAGTTGTTTTCAGGCGCGGCGGCGCTGCCAGTAGCCTTTCCAGTTGCGGCTGATCGGGTGCATGGCCGCAGCCGCAACGATCATGGCGAACAGTTCGCCGTTGGAAACGCGGCGGTTATCTTCTCTCCAATCCATTTCCGCCGCATACGCGCCCAGGTAGGGACCGGCGATATGGTGATGGGTGCCGACTTCGGCGCGGCGCAGGCGGCTAAAGAAGCTTTCCGCAAGGTTCGTGCTGCAATCATCATCCGAATAGGCTTCCGAGTGATTGATGCGCTTCGTGTCATACGAGGCATGGAAGGCGTCCCAGTGCGAAGCTTCGTCCGCATAGACAGTGCTGCCAGCGGCAATCCGGTCATGCAGCATCGGGACGGCGGCGGCTTCTGACTTGGCGGCGAAGGTGATGGTCTTGCCATTGCGCTCGCGGGCCACGATGACCGACTGGCGCTTGCCACTACGGTTCGCCAGTAAGCGGCGGTCGCGGCGCAGGGCCTTCACGTTGGCGGGCTTCACATAGCCGCCGACATACATGCCGTCGATTTCAACATGGCCCGAAACCTGAGAGTGCTTGTCCTGGGCTTGCAGAGCTTCGCGCAGCTTGTGCGACAGGACGAAAGCGGTCTTGTACTGGCAGTCCAGATCGCGGCTCAGTTGAAGCGCGGAGTGGCCCTTAGCGCCGTTCGTGAAGATGGCGATGGCCGCCAGAATGTCCCGGATGGAAAGCTTGCGGCTGGCGAAGATGGTGCCGGACGTAACCGAGAACTGGCAGGGGCAAGCCTTGCAACGCCACATCTTGCGCTTGGGCAGGTTGTACAATTCGAGAGAGCCGCACTTCGGACAGAAGGCTTCGCCGTCATTGGCAGCAAAGCGGATGGCCTTGAACTGGCTGTAAGCCTCGTCGTCCGACAGGCGCATGACCTGCGCCAGCGAGAGGGTCCGGGCTTTGGTCGAGAGGAGGAAGTGTTGGGCCATTGTCATCGCATCCAGTGATATTACACACTGGATATAGCGATAGACGGCACTGGATGCAAGGACTATTATCATCGGATATGATGATACTTGAGGCCGCGCCAGTGCCGAAAAACACCTATAAAAACAATGCCTTAACTCAGGAATACGAGGAAAAGGCCAAAAACCTGCTCAAGGGAGAGCTTAAGCGCCGGGGCGTTACCTATGCCCAATTGGTCGAAAAGCTGGACGCGATGGGGGTTCAGGAGACAGAGCGGAACCTTGCCAATAAGATCAGCCGGGGCGGTTTTACCGGGGCGTTTCTGATCCAATGTCTAGACGCTATTGGCTGCCAGCAATTGCGCTTGGACTGATCCTCAGTGGCCCTGTGTTAGGCCAGCCGTCCGATCAGCAAGTAAAACAACAGGCCAAACCAGACGAAGCTCAGCAGCAGCAAACCGTAAAACCGCCGCCAGTCGTGCAAGTAGTGCCACGCCTGATTAGCGCCCAGCCAAAGCCCAAAGAATCCCAGTCCAACGAACAAGGCGAGGCGGACTATAAATGGCGCGGCGAAACGGAAGCTCAATGGATTATGGCTGTCGCTGCCATGGCCGGTGCGGGGCTCGCCTTTTGGACGCTTGTCCTGGTCCAAAAAACTCTGGGAGCCACCCGCGAAGCTGCGCAATACGCTAAGCGTGCTGCGGAAGCCACTGAAGCCACTATCGAAGAGGCAAAAATATCCGCTGCCGCCGCTACTTTGGCAGCTAGCGCCGCTGTTGGCGTCGAGGCTGCAAGGCCGATCCTTACGAGGTGCTATGTTGTCGGCAAGGGCCGTGTGGCCTCCTGGACTGAGCAGGAGGAATTTATCGCGGAGTTCATCAACAAAGGGCGAACTGACGCGATCATGTTGCGCAACGCCATTAGCTGGAGTGTCGCTCCCGAACTGGAAGCAGTCCCTCGTTATCCGCTGGCTAGTATCAACATGATAACAACCACTATGATCGTCCCGCCCAACGAGTATTTCACGTTTAAGCGGAAAATTTCGCTCAGTCCCGATGACTTGGCCGCCATCATAAACGGCGCAAGCAGGCTTTGGGTTTTCGGAAATGTTGTTTTCCGGGACTTTCTGTACCGCGAGGTGGAGTATGGGTTTTCCAGAGAATTGGAACTCGTGCCTCACAAATTGTACGAGGGGCGCGACCAGGCGACGGCGCGGTTCGTCTACGGCGGACACGCCACCTACAATTACAGCCGAGTGAATAGTTAGCACGGCTCCAATCGCTAGCGCCTTCACTTCGGCGCTCCGGGCAGAGTATCGTGCGCCGCGCTGTTACAGGCAGGGAGCCTGCCGTCCACAGATACAGCGCCCGGAGTCGACTGGCCCCAGCCGCCTTCAATCCCGCTATATCCGAGGTGCCCATGACTTTTAAGCAGCACTGGCAGAGAGGCTTTTGGATTTTGGCCCAAATCAGCATCTGCGTATTCGGTGCGGGGCTTCTCGGCCTGATACCCGCCGCCATCCTTACGCTCGCGCTGGACTGGATAAACCTTACCGGCGGCCTGAGCTTCAATGAGCTTTCGACAGGGATTCTTACCCTGTTTGTTGGCTTGCTTGCCCCGAATCTGGTTTCGCAGATTGCGGACAGGGGCGACTTCTTGAAAGCGACCTCCAAGAAGGCGTAAGGCGTCTATCCCGCTATATCCCGGTAAATCCCGCCAAATCCCGGCTACCGGCGCTCTCAAAGGCTTTCGCCTTTGGAACGTTGATACATAAGACCGCGATGCCTTGAAACGCCACCGTATAGACGTGCGCGACGGTCATTCAGCCCCCTGAAGGGCCGAAGCCTAGCGGTACAAATGGGAAACGGTAAAGCCCTACTACTCGGGAGCTACGGTGACCTTGATGCCGTCGGTCTCGTTGCTGCAGATCACCTGGCAGGAGAGGCGCGAGTTCGGCTCGACGGCCAGCGCCATGTCCAGCATGTCGATCTCGGCTTCCGAGGGCTTGGGCAGCTTCTCGAACCAGCCGTCATTGATATAGACGTGGCAGGTGGCGCAGGCGCAGGCGCCGCCGCATTCGGCGGCGACATCCAGCCCGCCGTCCCGCAGGATTTCCATCACGCTCCAGCCGTCACGGCCTTCCAGCGTGTGTTCCTTGCCCTGGCGGTCGATGGCGATGATCTTCACGAAACACCCAATTTCTTTTGCAGGTTTGAAGACGAGGTCGTGTACTGGAAGCGCAGCTTCTCGTTCGGACGGGCAATGGCGAAGGCCGCCTGGGACATCAGCGCGGCTTCATGGAAGCCGGACAATATCAGCTTCAGCTTGCCGGTATAGGTGTTGATGTCGCCGATGGCGAAGATGCCGGGCGTCTGGCTTTCGAAGCGCGCCGTATCCACCGGGATCAGGTTTTCGTTGAGGTTGATGCCGAACTCGGCAATCGGCCCCAGCTTGATGGTCAGGCCGAAGAAGGGCAGGAACGCATCGGCTTCGTGATGCCATTCGGTCTTGTCGTGGCCGGCCAGGGTGACGCCCGCCAGCTTGCCGGGTTCGCCGTGGATCGCCTTCACCGACGCGACATGGAACTTCACCTTGCCGGCCGCTTCCAGTTCGCGCATCTGGTTGACGCTGTGGGCCGCGGCGCGGAAACCGTCGCGGTGATGGACCAGGGTCATGCTCTTGGCCAGCGGGGCGAGGTTGATCACCCAGTCGAGCGCCGAGTCGCCGCCACCGGCGATCAGGATGTTCTTGCCGCGGAAGGTTTCCATCTTGCGCACGGCGTAATGCACGCCGATGCCGTCGCCGGCATTTTCAAAGGCTTCGATCCCGGGCACCGGCGGACGCTTGGGCTGGAAGCTGCCAGCGCCGGCCGCGACCACCACCACGGGGGCGATCAGCTCGGTGCCGGCATCGGTCTTCAGCTTCCACTTGCCGTCGGGCAATTTCTCAAGGCTCGTCGCCATTTCGCTGAAATGGAATTGCGGATTGAACGGCTTGATCTGTTCCAAGAGCTTGTTGACCAGCTCCTGGCCGGTGACGATCGGCAGGCCGGGAATGTCATAGATCGGCTTTTCCGGATAAAGCTCGGTGCACTGGCCGCCCGGGCGGTCCAGGATATCGACCAGGTGGCATTTGAGATCCAGCAATCCCAGCTCGAACACGGCGAACAGGCCGATGGGGCCCGCGCCGATAATGATGACATCGGTTTCGATGGGAGCAGCGCTCATGGGTATTTCACACCTAAGTTCGTGTAATCGCTGGGAAAACGTCGCTTTTATATGTAGAAATAGCCAGACTCACAACCCCCGCCTATAACAGTGCTGCGATGCAAAATGACGCTCCCTTAAAGCCCGCCAAAAACTGCGCCTCCATGGCCGAATTGCGGGTGGCGATTGACACGCTGGATGCCCGGCTGGTGGCGCTGCTGGCCGTGCGCCAGGCCTATATCGAACGGGCCGCCCAGCTCAAGACCGGCCGCGACCAGGTGCGCGACCCGGCCCGGATCGAGGAAGTCGTCTCAAAGGTGATTGCTGAGGGCCGCAAGGCGGGCCTGTCGGCGCAGATCGCCGAGCCGGTATGGCGGACGCTGATCGAAGCCTCGATCCGGCACGAGTTCGACGCTTTTGATAAGCGTTAGGCCGCCAGATATTCCGCAATAAAAGCCTGCACAGCTTCGCCTTCGACGCGCAGGGCCTCGATCACTTCCACGGCGCGGTCGCGGTTGATGGCGGGGTCCACCGGTTCGGCGGCGGCTGCCGCCTCGCCCATCGCAAAGGCGCCGACGCCGCGCGCCGCGCCCTTGATGGTATGGGTGACTTCGCGCCACTTGCGGGCGTCGCGCTGTTCCAGGATGCCCAGCAACTGGCCGACCATTTCGCTCACCTGGCCGTCGAACAGCTTGAGGATCTCGGCATTCAGCACCTTGTCGCCGCCGGTGTAGCGGGCGAGATGATCCAGATCGACGGGCGCGGCGGACATGGCATTTTCCTGCGAATACAGGGGCAATCCTGCGCCCCTTGCGGCTAAAGCCGCGTTAATGCGCGCTTTTGGGTGTGAAATGGCCCCCGATCGTGCTTAACATGGCAAAAGGCGGGGCAAATTCAGGGCGTTAGACGATGGCCAGGACATTCGGGAAGACCGTCCCGCTGGACACACCGGCGCTGGGCCCCACCAGCCAAATCGTTCCCACCGCACCGATCCCGCGCCTGAAGCCCAGCCGTTTCGCCAAGCTGGCGCTGGGCGTCGGCGCACTGCTGTCGCTGTTCTGGGTCGGGATCGGATGCGCCTTCCTCTGGGGCTGGCTCGGGCCGCAGGGCCTTTTGATCCAGCCGCTGTCCGCCCTGGCGCTGATCGCTGCCGCGATCTTGCTACCGCCTTTCCTGTTCGTTGCCGTCGCCGCGGCGCTGGCCCGCAGCGCCGCCATGGCCGACGCCACCAAGCTGATGCTGGCCGCCAGCGACCGGCTGTTTGCCGCCGACGAGACCGCCGCCAACAATGCCGCGCGCCTGGCCCGCGCCGTGCGCCGCGAACTGGACGGCCTCAACACCGGTCTCGATGTCGCTTTCCAGCGCATGCGCACGCTGGAAGCGGTGCTAGAAAAACAGATTTCCACGCTGGATGACGCGGGCGCCCGCGCAGCGGTGCGCGGCGACACCATTGCTGCCCGCCTCAACCAGGAAAGCCAGCGGCTGGAATCGCTGGGCGACCATCTCACCGACGCCGCCAGCCGCGCCGGGGAAAGCGTGGCGGGCCGCGCCGCCCAGCTCAAGGCGATGATGGAATCGGCCGAAGGCACGCTGAAGATGGCGACCCAGTCGCTGGACGTGCAGTCCGCCGGTTTCCGCGCCGCCATCACCTCGGCGGCGGAATCGCCGCTGGAAGCCGCCAAGACGCTGGAAGCCCATGCCTCGCGGATCGAGGAAGTGTCCGACGCCGCCATGTCCCGCGCCGAATTCGTGCTGGCGCGCCAGGAAAAGCATCGCGCGCAGATGCATGAACTGGTGCAGAAGCTGAAGGACGAAAGCGAGGCGTTCGAAACCGCGCTGTCGCAGCAGCGCACCGGCATGGAATCGGCGATCGACGCGCTGGGCGGCGAGGCCAAAAAATTCGAAATGGTCACCGGCGATGCCGAGCGCCATCTCGAACTGATCATGTCCAATGCCGCAAACCGCGCGGCGCAGCTCACCGGCGCCTTTGCGCGCGAAGCCGAACGGCTGACCGAAACCAGCGAAGCCGCCGCCGCCGTGCTGGCCAGCCTGTCGGCGGCGCTGAAGGATGCGGGCACCGGGGCCCAGACCTTGATCGGCGAAAGCGCCGCCCAGGCCAAGCATGACGCGCGGCTGCTGGTGGGCGAAGCCATGGCCGAATGCGAACGGCTGCTGCGCGCCAGCGGCGAGATGAGCGCCGAAGCCGGCAAGATCCGCAGCTTGCTGTCGGAAACCACCCGCGATGTGGAAAAGCACCTGATCCGCCTGCCGGGCCTGGCGCAGGAAGAAGCCCGCCGGGTGCGCCAGATGATGGCGAGCGAGACCGAACAGCTGCTCGACCTGTCGGCGCGCACCATGTCGACGCTGCACACCCGTTCGACCCAGAAATTCACCGCGCCCGATCTGGGCGGGCCGATGAAGCCGCAGGCCGAGCCGGAAAGTGAAGGCCTGAAGGGTCTCGCCCGCAAGCTGACGGCGCGCAAATCGTCCGACAAGACGGCGGGCGGCAAGACCTGGGAAATGAAGACCCTGCTGGCCGCCGCCGAACAAAGCGGGGGCGACATGCGCCTGCCGGTGAAATCGGGCGGTGGCAAACCCGGCATCGACAACACCGCCACCTTGGGCGCGCTGGAGCTGGCGCTGGCCGACATGGCGATCGATCTTTCGGCGCTGGAGGAAGTCCAGCCGGGCGACGAGGACTGGAAGCGTTACCTGGCGGGCGACCGCGCCGTCTTTGCGCGGCGGCTGGCCGAGACCATCGACGACCATGCGGTGGACCGCATCACCAACCTGTATCGCGACGACAAGCGCTTCCATGACGCCGCCGATGCCTATCTGGCGGAATTTGAAAACCTGCTGACGCGGGCCCGCGAAGGCGACGGCGGCGGCCTTCTGACCTCGACCCTGCTGTCGGCGGATACCGGCAAGGTGTATCTCGCCATCGCGTATGCGTTAGGGCGTCTCTGACCGTTTCAATCGCGCCGCGAAAAATCCGTCCATGCCGCCCTTGTCGCCGAGGTAGCAGGGCAGGGTGCGCAGGTCGCCGTCGGGGGTGATCCAGTCGCTGTTGCCGAAGACCTCGTCCGCCGCGATGGGGCTGCGCGAAAATTCCGGATGCTGGGACAGGAAGACGGCGATCTGCTCTTCGCCCTCTTCGCGCTCCAGCGAGCAGACCGCGAACACCAAGGTGCCGCCCGGCTCGACCAGCGCGGCACCGCTTTCCAGAATCTCGTAAGCCGCGCCCGCCGACACGGTGACGTCGGCGGCGCCCTTGATCCAGGGCAGATCGGGATGGCGGCGGATGGTGCCGGTGGCGGTGCAGGGCGCATCGATCAGCACGAAGGGGGCCTTGGTGTCGAAATCGCGGGCGTCGGCGGTCGCGATCTGCGCCGACAGTTTGGTACGGGTGAGATTCTCCTGAATGCGCTCGGCGCGCGTCGCATCAATCTCGACCGCGATGACGTTGGCGCCGCTTGCGGCCAGCTGCATGGTCTTGCCGCCCGGTGCGGCGCACAGGTCGATCACTGTCTTGCCGCGCACATCGCCCAGCAGGCGCGCGGGCAAAGTGGCGGCGCAGTCCTGCACCCACCAGTCGCCTTGCGCAAAGCCCGGCAGCTCCTCGATGCGGCCGGGATCGGTGAGGCGGCGCACATTGCCGAACAGCGCCTCGCTGGGGGGATAAACCGCATCGGCGGATTTGAGGATTATGTCGATGGGCGCTTCGTGCTGATGAGCGCGGGCGATCACGCGCGCCGTGCCGGCGTCATACTGCGCCGCCCAGCGCGTCCACAGCCAGTCGGGCGTCGAAAGCCGTTCGCGGTCCAGACCCGACAGAACCGTTTCGCCTTCCTTGGCCACCTTGCGCAGCACGGCATTGATCAGCGGCTTGAAATGCACCGCTTTGGAATCCTTGGCCGCCAGTTCGTTGGCGGCATCGACCGCCGCATGGGCCGCGACTTTCAGGATCAGCAGTTCGCAGGCGCCCAGCAGCAGGATCTCGCTGGCCGCGCCCGCCTTGTGCGGCACCAGGGGCTTGGCGATGAACTTGCGCAGCACCGCATCCAGCGCGCCCATGTGGCGCAGGGTCTCGCTGACCAGCGCGCGGGCGAACCCCGCATCGCGCGGTGCAAGCCCGGCCAGATGATCCAGCCCCGCATCCAGCGGACGGCGCTTTTGCAGAACGCCGGACAGGATGGTGAGCGCCGCGCGGCGGGCAGGCAGTCCGGCTGTGTCGGTCATCGCGCCTCTTTAGAGGAAGTCAGCCCGGAGCCAAAATGGTTGGACCCGGCCGCTCGCTTAAGCTCGCGGCGCACGTCGCTCTCGCAGGTCCACTGGACCTGCTCGTCCGCCGCGCGGACGCGCGGCGGACCACGCCTTAGCCCCAAGGTCCCCGGGGCTGCGAAACAATTTCACGCCCGCCGATCCAGGGGCCGCGGCCGCCGGTCACCACCGGCTGGCTGCTGCCGGCCATGGCGTTGAGGCGCGCAATGCGGTCCGCGGTGGCCGGATGGGTCGAGAACAGGCCCGAGATCCCGCCATGCAGCGGGTTGATGATGAACAGGTGCGCCGTGGCCGGGTTGGCGTCGGCTTCCGGGTTGGGCACGCCGCTCTGCACGCTGCGCTCCATCCGGCCCAGTGCGCTGGCCAGCCATTGCGGGCGGCCGGAAATTTCCGCGCCCATGCGGTCGGCTTCATACTCGCGCGAGCGCGAGATCGCGGCCTGCACCATCATGGCGGCGATGGGCGCCAGCAGCGACACGATCAGCGTCACCGCGATGCCGCCGGGCTGGTTGCGCCCTCTTTCACCTCCCAAGCCGCCGCCCATGAACATGGCCATGTTGGCCAGCATGGAGATCGCACCCGCGATCACCGCGGTGATGGTCATGGTCAGGGTGTCGCGATGCTTGATATGCGCCAGCTCATGCGCCGCCACGCCCGCCAACTCTTCGGGTGAAAGCTGCTCCATGATGCCGGTGGTGAAGGCCACGGCGGCATTTTCCGGATTGCGGCCGGTGGCAAAGGCGTTGGGCTGCGGATTTTCCATGATGTAGACCTTGGGCATCGGCAGGCCGGCATTGCCCGCCAGCCGCTCGACCATGGCGTACAGTTCCGGCTCGCTGGCGGCATCGACCTGGCGCGCGCCATACATGCGCAGCAAGACCTTGTCGGAATTCCAGTAGGCGAACAGGTTCATCGCCAGCGCCATGCCGAAGGCGATCATCACGCCCGAGCTGCCGCCGATCAGCGCGCCGACCGCCACGAAAATGCCGGTCATCAGCGCGAGCAGCATGCCGGTACGAAGGGTATTCATGTCTTTATTCTCCTAGCCCACCTCATGTAATCTCGCGCCATGGCCAATCAAGCATCCCCCGAAAAGGTTGCCGCCCGCATCCAGGAAGCGGCCGCCCGTGCCAGTGCGGAAGCTGAGGCCCGCCGCGCCGCCGAGGTTAAGCAGGAATTGCCGCCGGAATTGGGCGGCCGCAAAGGCCCCGAACCCACCCGCTACGGCGACTGGGAGAAAAAAGGCATCGTGTCCGACTTTTAAGGAGCGACCGGCAACCCGAGCGTTGGCGAGGGCCCCGCGCGCTTTGCGCGCATATTATTTAAGGGGCGCTCCGCGCCCGGCCGGCGCGACCAATTAAGAGTCGAACGCTGCTTCCGTTAACGCCTCAAGCTCGGCGCGCACATCCGCCGGCCAGGCCTCGATATGGGCGGCGAACTCGTCTTTCTGCCCGGCATACAAGGCGCGGATGGCTTCCTCATAACCCGGGGCATTGCCGACCAGGGCGGTGGCGAAGCGGTAGGCGGCGTCCCGGCGCTGGCGCATCTGGGCCTTTGGGTTGCGGCTGGCCTCTTCCACCAGCCTGCGCAGGGCGACCGAGGCCCCGCCCGGCTGGGTCGCCAGCCAGTCCCAGTGCTTTGGCAAAAGCGTGATTTCCCGCGGCACCACCCCCAGCTTGGGCCGGCCCGGCTTGGGGCCGTCCTCGGCGCTTGGCGGGAAGCGGGGGTCGATATCCACCACCCGCCCGGTCTCCCGGTCGAAAATCAGGGCGTTTCCGACATCCCGGCTGGCGGCATAGGCCTCGGCCAGGGAGCCGGCGGCAAGATGATCGAAGCCGGAAAAGGCCGAATAGCGCATTCCCGATAATTACCCGGGTAAAATATCGAAGTCAATATCATCCGGGTAAAAGTATATATCGCCCAAGCCTTGATGATGCCGCTGCCGAGGTTCATTTATCGCAAGTCAGTCAAAGAGCGTCGCCATGTTCATCCAGACCGAATCCACCCCCAATCCCGCCACCCTGAAATTCCTGCCCGGCCGGGATGTGATGGGCGAAGGCGGCGTGGCCGATTTTCCGGATTCCTCGTCCGCCGGGCGCTCGCCGCTGGCCAAGGCGCTGTTTTCCATTCCCGAAGTCAGCCGGGTGTTTTTCGGCTCCGACTTCATTTCGGTGACCAAGCGCGATGGCGACTGGAAGCATCTCAAGCCCGCGATCCTGGGCGCGGTGATGGAGCATTTCACGGCCGGCCTGCCGCTCTTGGAAGGCGGCGCCGACGAGACCGAGGAAAGCTACAGCGACGCGGATTCCGACATCGTGGTGCAGATCAAGGAACTGATCGAAACCCGGGTGCGTCCTGCCGTGGCACAGGATGGCGGCGACATCATCTTCAAGGGCTTTGACGGCGCCAGCGGCGTGGTCTCGCTGCATCTGCAGGGAAGCTGCGCGGGCTGCCCGTCCTCGTCCATGACCCTGAAGAACGGCATCGAAAACATGCTGCGCCATTACGTGCCGGAAGTGACCGCGGTCGAAGCGGTGTGATAGCGTTGGCCATGACCAACGCCGAACCCTATCTCGCCGAACGCGATCACGCGATTTCCGACGCGGCGCTGGACACGATCTTTCGCAGCGCCCGCACCTTGCGCCAATGGCAGGACAAGCCGGTTTCGCCCGCGCTGCTGATGGCGGTCTATGACCTGATGCGCTGGGGACCGACCGAATCCAACATCACCCCGGCGCGAATTCACTTCGTGGTGTCGCAGGACGCCAAGGCGCGGCTCGAGCCGCTGCTGGACGAAGGCAATCGCAAGCAGACCATGAGCGCGCCGGCCACCGCCATCATCGGTTACGACCTGGAATTCGCGCAAACGCTACCCAAGCTGGCACCGCGCGCGACATCCTTGCCGGACACGCTGGCGAAGGATCCCGACAAAGCGCGCTTCATGGCGATGCGCAGCGCCGGGCTGCAGGGCGGTTATCTTATCGTTGCGGCGCGCGCGCTGGGCCTGGATTGCGGTCCGATGTCGGGTTTCGACCGCGAGGGCGTGGATCAGGCGTTCTTCGCCGGCACGGCCATCAAGTCCTATTTCCTCTGCAATCTGGGCTATGGCGTGGCGCAAAGCGTGCGCCCGCGCGCCGCGCGCCTGGGCTTCGACGAAGCCTGCAAGATTCTCTAGTGAAGCTGCTGGCCGTAGACACAGCGCTTGGCGGCTGCTCGGTGGCGCTGCTGGACGGCGACAAAACGCTCGCGCACAGCTTCGAAGCGATGGACCGCGGCCATGCCGAGCGGCTGGCCCCGATGGTGGATGAAGCGATGCGCGCGGCGGCGACGGATTTTTCCGCCCTGACGCATCTGGCCGTGACCACCGGTCCGGGCACCTTCACCGGCCAGCGCGTGGGCTTGGCCTTCATGCGCGGCCTCAGGCTGGCGTTGCACATTCCCCTGACCGGTGTCACCACGCTCGAAGCGATTGCGCTGGCGGCGATGGACGAAACCAACATCGGCAAGGCTGCCGTCCTCCATGATGCGCGGCGCGAGGAAGCCTATCTGCTCCTGCGGGACGGCGACGCAGTCTTGCTGCAGCCTTGCGTGATGGGCTTTGCCGATGCGGTGGAGCGCATCCGCGCCTTTGGGCCTTGCGCGCTGGCGGGAACAGGCGCGGCAGCAGCCAAAGAAATGCTGGGCGAAGATTTCACGCTGTCGGCCATCCGCCAGCCCGATGCCTTGTGGGCGGCGCGGCTGGCGCAGACTTTGCCGGTATCGGATACGGCGCCGGGCCCGCTGTACCTGCGTGCGCCCGATGCCAAATTGCCCGGGGGCAAATCGCTTGTTTGAAGTGGTGCCTTTTGACTCCCGCGCCGGCACCTATGAGTTGGCATCGCTGCACGCGGCCTGCTTTTCCCAGCCCTGGAACGCCGCTGCGATCAGCGCATTGCTGGTCACGCCCGGGACATTCGTCTTTGCCCATGACGACGGCTTCGTGATGGCAAGGGCGGCGGCCGGCGAAGCGGAAATTCTCACTTTGGCGGTCAGCCCCGACAAACGCGGCAAGGGCCTGGGACGGTCCTTGTTGCAAGCCGCTATCAGGAAGGCGGGCGATATGGGGGCCGCCAGCATGTTTCTGGAAGTGGGTGTCGACAACCCGGCTGCCCTGGCATTGTACGCCGGGTTGGGCTTTTCCAAGGTCGGGACGCGAAAAGCCTATTATAATGGCGGCGATGCTCTGGTACTGAGGCTTCCGCTGCCCGGCAATTTCGCCTAACCTTTGGCCATCATGACCCGCATCGAAAAACTCTGTGTCGACAAAGGCCTGCGCATGACGGACCAGCGCCGCGTGATCGCGCGGGTGCTGTCGGATGCCATCGACCATCCCGACGCCGAGGAACTCTATCGCCGCGCCAGCGCGATCGATCCGCATATCTCCATCGCTACGGTCTATCGCACCGTCAAGTTGTTCGAGGATGCCGGCATCCTGGAACGTCACGATTTCCGCGATGGCCGTTCGCGGTACGAAGAAGTGCCCGAATCCCATCACGATCACCTGATCGACGTGGCGACCGGAAGCGTGATCGAATTCCGCAACGAGGAGATCGAAAAGCTGCAGCGCCGCGTCGCCGAAGAGCTTGGCTTCGAGCTGATCGATCACCGCCTGGAACTGTACGGCGTTCCCAAGGGCCGCAAGCCCCAAAATTGATGCCGCGGGTGCGCGCCGCCGCCATCACGGCGGCCTTCTTCCTCCTCACCCTGCTGGCGATGCCGGTGCAATGGCTGCTGCTGAAGCTGCGCCTGCCTGCCGCCCGCACCTTCCCGTACTTCTATCACCGCATGGTCGCAGCCCTGTTCGGCATCCATATCAGCGTGCGCGGCAATCCCGTCCGGGGTGAGGGGGTGCTGCTGGTGGCCAATCACACCAGCTGGGCCGACATCATCATCTTTTCGGCGGTGGCGCCGATCTCGTTCGTCTCCAAGGCGGAAGTGGCGCGCTGGCCGTTCTTCGGCACCCTGGCGCGGCTGCAGCGCACCGTGTTCGTGGACCGCAACCGGCGCAGCACCACCGGCGAAACCCGCGATGCCCTCCGCGAGCGTTTGCTGGCAGGCGACGCGCTGGTGCTGTTTCCCGAGGGCACCAGCCATACCGGCAACACCGTGCTGCCGTTCAAGAGCGCGCTTTTGGGCGCGGCCGAGGCCATCCTGGCCAATGGCCAGCATGTGAAGGTGCAGCCGGTCTCGACCGCCTTTACCGGGCTGCACGGGCTGCCCATGGGGCGGGAAAACCGCCCCTTTTTCGCCTGGTACGGCGACATGGAGATGGTGCCGCATCTGTGGGAGGCGCTGCTGACCGGACCGCTGGATGTGGTGGTCCAGTTCCACGAACCCTTCAGCCTGGATGTTATGGACCGCAAGGAACTGGCCCGCCGGGCCGAAAATGTGGTGCGGACCGGCCAGGCCGAGGCCCTGGCCGGACGCGCTTAACCTTGAATTTCAGGGGCCCCACCCCGATAACCCGTTCCTCCATATGAAGAAGCTCTTCGTCAAAACCTATGGCTGCCAGATGAACGCCTATGATTCCGCCAAGATGGCGGATCTGCTGGCGCCGCTGGGCTATGCCCAGGCGGACGCGCCCGAGGGCGCCGACATGGTGATCCTCAACACCTGCCATATCCGCGAGCGGGCCGCCGAGAAGGTCTATTCCGAGCTGGGCCGCCTCAAGCAGATGAAGGCCGCCAAGGCCAAGGACGGCGGCAAGATGCTGCTGGCGGTGGCCGGCTGTGTCGCCCAGGCCGAGGGCGAGGAGATCGTGGCGCGCGCGCCGCAGGTGGACATGGTGGTGGGCCCGCAATCCTATCACCGCCTGCCGGAAATGATTGCGCGAGCGGCGCGCGAGCAGGGTCACGCGCTGGAAACCGATTTCCCGGCGCTGGAAAAATTCGACTCGCTGCAGCCGCCGCAATCGAGCGGCATCAGCGCCTTCCTCACCGTGCAGGAAGGCTGCGACAAGTTCTGCACCTTCTGCGTGGTGCCCTATACGCGCGGCTCGGAACATTCCCGCAGCCCCGAAACCATCCTCACCGAGGCGCGGCAACTGGCCGACAAGGGCGCGCGCGAGCTGGTGCTGCTGGGCCAGAACGTCAATGCCTATTACGGCAACGGATGGAGCCTGGCGAAGCTGTGCGACGCCATCGCGAAGATCGAGCAAATCGCGCGCATCCGCTACACCACCAGCCATCCGCGCGACATGGGCGATGACCTGATCGCGGCCCATGCGGACAATCCCAAGCTGATGCCTTATCTCCATCTGCCGGTGCAGTCGGGCAGCGATACGGTGCTGGACGCGATGAACCGCCAGCACAAGGCCGATGACTATCGCCGGCTGGTGGAGCGTATCCGCACCGCCCGTCCGGACATCGCCATGACCTCCGATTTCATCGTCGGCTTCCCCGGCGAAAGCGACGCGGACTTCGAGGCCACGATGAGCCTGGTGCGCGACATCGGTTATGCCACGGCCTTTTCGTTCAAATATTCCAAGCGTCCCGGCACGCCCGCTTCCACCATGAGGAAGCAGGTCGCCGAGGATGTGAAGGCGGCGCGGCTGGACGCGCTGCAAAAGCTGCTGCTGTCGCAGCAATATGCCTTCGATGATTCCCAGATCGGCAAGATCCTGCCGGTGCTGTTCGAGAAGGTGGCGCGCGAGCCGGGCCAGATCATGGGCCGCACGCCATACCTGCAGCCGGTGCATGTGAAGACCGACGCGGCGCGTATCGGCCAGGTGGCCAGCGTCAAAATCGAAAGGCGCACTGCCAACAGCCTGCATGGAGTGCTGGCTTGAGCGCCAGGAAGACGCCGGTCACCACCCTGGAATTTCCGGACAACAAGCTGCTGCGCGGCCTTTCGGGTCCGCACGCCAAGAATTTCGCCCGACTGGAACAGAAGCTGAATGTCGGCATCGACATGCGCGGCAACCTGGTGGCGGTCGAGGGCAAGGACCGCGAGCGCGCCGGGGCGATTTTGCGCGCGCTCTATCTGCGGCTGGTGGCAGGCGAAAGCGTGACCCTGGCGGAAGTGGATGCGGAAATCCGTTTCACTGACGAGACGCGGGTTTCCGCGCCCGGCGCGATCAAGACCGCTTCCTCGCGCGCGGTCAGACCGCGCTCGCCGGTGCAGTCAGAATATCTGGAGATGATGCGCCAGTGCCCACTGGTGTTCGGCATCGGCCCCGCCGGTACCGGCAAGACCTATCTGGCGGCGGCCTTTGCCGCCCACATGCTGCATGACAAGCGCGTCGAGCGGATCATCCTGTCGCGGCCCGCGCTGGAAGCGGGCGAGCGGCTGGGCTTCCTGCCGGGCGATCTGAAAGAGAAAATCGATCCCTATCTGCGGCCCCTTTATGACGCGCTGTTCGACGTCTTGGGCGATGCCGCCGGGCGGCTGATGGAGCAGGGCGTGATCGAAGTGGCGCCGCTGGCCTTCATGCGCGGCCGCACGCTCAGCCGCGCCTTTGTCATCCTGGACGAGGCACAGAACACCACCCCGGCCCAGATGAAGATGGCGCTGACGCGGCTGGGCGAAGACAGTCACATGGTGGTGACCGGCGACGTGTCGCAAAGCGACCTGCCGGGCGGCGCGGCGCTGGGCCTGAACGAGGCGCTGTCCTTCCTGGAAGGGGTGGAGGGCGTGGGCGTGACGCGGTTCAGCGAGAAAGACGTGGTGCGCCATCCCCTCGTCGCGCGGATCGTGGCCGCCTATAATCGTGGCGGCCAAGGCGTGAGCAAAAAGCCATGAGCGCGATCACGCTGATGATCGAAGACAAAGCTTGGCGTTCGCATCGCGGCCTTCAGGCCCGGTTGACCCGGGCGGCGGATGCCGCGCGCCGCAGCACCAAGCTGAAGGGTGACTTTTCCATCCTGCTGGCGGGCGACAGGCGGCTCAAGGCGCTCAACCTGGATTTTCGCGGCAAGGACAAGCCGACCAATGTCCTGTCTTTCCCGGCGGGCGGCGCCTATGCCGGCGACATCGCCATCGCCTATGGTGTGACCAAAAAGGAAGCAAAAGCCGCGGGCAAGAGCCTGGCCGACCATGCCAGCCACCTGGTGGTGCATGGCGTTCTGCACCTGGCAGGCTATGATCACGAGCGTCCCCGGGATGCGAAGCTGATGGAGCCGCTGGAAGTGAAGATTCTGAAGGCGCTCGGCATCGCCGATCCTTACGCCGCAACCGACAAGGCGTCATGAGCGAACATCCCCCTATCCTGAAGCGCCTGTATCACGCCCTGACCGGCCAGGACGCCTCGTCGGCGTCTATCCGCGAAAGCCTGGAAGAGGTGATCGAGGAGAGCGAGCGCGAGTCCCCCGCCATCTCCGCCCAGGAACGGGTGATGCTGGGCAACCTGCTGCGTTTCGGCGACCTGCGGCTGAGCGACGTGATGGTGCCGCGCGCCGACATCATCGCGGTGGACGAAAGCTTCAGCCTGGACGAACTGGTGCAGCTGTTCCGCGAGGCCCAGCATTCGCGCCTGCCGGTCTATCGCGACACCCTCGATGACCCGACCGGCCTGGTGCATGTCAAGGACGTGCTGGCGCGCCTCAACCCGGAGGACGACTGCTATCGTCTGGAGCCCGCCACCATCGCCCAGCTGCGCCGGCCCATCCTTTTCGCGCCGCCCTCGATGCGCGCGCTCGACCTGCTGCTGAAGATGCAGCAGACCCATACCCATCTGGCATTGGTGATCGACGAGTATGGCGGCACCGACGGACTGGTCTCGATCGAGGACATCATCGAGGAAATCGTGGGCGACATCGCCGACGAGCATGACGAGGCCGATGTGGTGCTCAAGCCGGACGGCGATGGCGTCATCGCCGATGCGCGCATGGACCTGGACGATTTCAAGGCCCAGACCGGTCACGACCTGGAAGTGGCGGACAGCGAACAGGATATCGACAGTTTGGGCGGGCTGGTGACGTCGCTGCTGGGTCGCGTGCCCCAGCGCGGCGAGATCGTCGCCCATCCCGGCGGCTATGAATTCCAGGTGCTGGAAGCCGATCCGCGCCGGGTGCGCCGGCTGCGCGTCAAGCTGCCCAAAAAACCGGAATGAGCTTTGCGATAAATTGTCTGGCGCGCATCGCGGGGCAGCTTCGCGCGCTCAGCGGCTGGCGGCGCTGGCTGGCGGCGTTCGCGCTGGGCACCCTGTCCGCCACCGCTTTCGCGCCGCTGGGATTTTTTCCCGGAATGCTGGCCGGCTATGCCGGTCTTTTGCTGCTGATCGACGGCGCCGATGCTGCGCCCAAGCCGGTGCGCCGGGCGTTTGCCGCCGGCTGGTTTTTCTTCCTGGGCCAGTTCCTGATCGGCCTGCACTGGATCGGCTACCCCTTCCTGATCAATCCCGACGCGCATCTGTGGATGATGCCTTTTGCCGTGGTTTCGATGCCGGCGGGGCTGGCGCTGTTCGGGGGCCTGTTCTGCGCCCTCGCCGCCCATTTCTGGCAGGACGGGCCGGCGCGGATTTTTGTCTTTGCGGTGCTGCTGGCCATCGCCGAATGGCTGCGCGGCCATATCTTCACGGGCTTTCCCTGGAATCTGTCGGCCTATGGCTGGGGCGCTTCGCTGGGGGTGCTGCAGACCGCCAGTCTGGTCGGCGCCTATGGCCTGTCCTTCCTCACCATCGCGCTGGGCGCGTCGCTGGCGGAATTGGGCAACAAGCGCTGGCGCATGCCGGCGGCCTTTGTGCTGCTGTTTGCGCTGCTGTGGGGCTATGGCGCGTATCGTATCGCCTCCACGCCCATCGCCGATGTTCCGGGCGTATCGCTGCGGCTGGTGCAGCCCAACATTCCGCAACGCGAGAAATATGTACGCGCCCTGATGCTGCGCAACTGGCAGCGGCTGATGGAGCTTTCCGTGCGTCCCAGCGACAAGGCGCTGGGCCGTCCCACCCATATCATCTGGCCCGAAGCGGCCACCGGCTTTCCGGTGGCGCGCGCGCCGGGCGCCCTGGACCAGATCGCGCTGTTCACCGCGCGCGGCCAGACCCTTCTGACCGGATCGGACCGCATCGAAAGGGCTGGCGAAGCACTCAGTTTCTACAACAGCCTCTATCTGTTCGGCCCGGGCGGCGTGCTGCCGGTGGTCTATGACAAATTCCACCTGGTGCCGTTCGGCGAGTATGTGCCCTTTGCCAAAGTGCTGGGCAGCCTCGGCGTCACCAAGCTGACCACCGGCGGGGGCTTTTCCAGCGGGCCGGGGCCCCGGCTGCTGGCGGGGGCCGGGGCGCCGCCGCTGTCGGTGCTGATCTGTTACGAAGTGATTTTTCCGCATGCCGTGACCGACCCCAAGGCGCAAAGGCCCGGCTGGTTCGTCAATATCACCGACGATTCCTGGTTCGGCCCCTGGGCCGGGCCGCGCCAGCATCTGCTGATCGCCCGCGCGCGCGCGATCGAAGAAGGCCTTCCCATCGCGCGTGCCGCCAATACCGGCATCAGTGCCGTGATCGATCCCCTGGGGCGTTTGCGCAAGCCGTTGCCGCTGGGTCAGTCCGGCGTGGTGGACGCCGGTCTTCCTGTTGCGTTGCCGCAAACGCTTTATTCACGCTACGGCGATCTTTTGTTCTTGATGCTTTTGGTTACTGGCGCGTTTGCCGCTTTTGTGTTGGCGCGAAAATGACAATCATCGTCTGAAAATAAAATTAGGTGTTTGCGTCCGCGCATAGATGATGCAAGTTCCCGCCCGCATTTGATTATGAGTAGCAGGCGTGCCGAAGAAGCAAACCAATCCCATTGACGTTCAGGTCGGCAATCGCGTGCGTATCCGGCGCATGCTGATCGGCATGAGCCAGGAGCGGTTGGGCGATCTTCTGGGCCTGACATTCCAGCAGGTGCAGAAATACGAAAAGGGCGTGAACCGCATCGGCGCGGGCCGCCTCTATGAAGTGTCGCGTATCCTGAATGTGCCCGTAGACTTCTTCTACGAAGGCGTTGCGTCATCCGGGCCGGAAGGCGAAAGCGCGCCGCCGGTGATGGAATTCGTCTCCAGCGGCGAAGGCCTGCAGCTCGCTCTGGCCTTCATGAAGATCAAGGACGTGCGGGTGCGCAAGCGCATGCTCGACCTGGTCAAGAGTCTCGCCGAAGAAGAAGAGCTAAAAGCCTAGGACTTCGGCCGCGAGGCCTTTTCGGCCAGCCCGGAAGTGCCTTCGCGGGCTTTCAACACCGCATAGACATCCTCAGGGGTGATGCCGCTGGCCGCCCACAGCACCAGCAGGTGATAAAGAACGTCGGCGGATTCCTTGGCCATCTCGGCCTTGTCGCGGCTGATGGCGGCAATCACCGTTTCGGTGGCTTCCTCGCCGAACTTGGCGGCGCACTTCTCCACGCCCGCCGCCAGCAGCTTGGCAGTATAGGACTGGCTGGCGTCACCGCCCTTGCGGGCGGCGATGGTGGCGAAAAGACTGTCGAGAACATCGGACATAAGGCGGGATTAGCACAGTCGCGCCGCCCTTATCCAGTTCAGGGCTAGATCCCGATCCGGGCGCGGATGTCGGCGGGGGTTAGGCCGGCTTCCCGCAACGACTGCAGCGACACCGCGCCGTCGCGCTTGGAAAATTTGCGCCCCTGCTCGTCCAGCACCAGCGGGTGATGGGCATAGGCCGGCTCGGGCAGCTTGAGCAGGGCCTGCAGCAGCCGCTGGATATGGGCGGCGGCCAGCAGATCCTCGCCGCGGGTCACCAGCGAGACCTGCTGGTAGGCGTCATCCACCACCACGGCCAGATGATAGGAGGTCGGCATGTCCTTGCGCGCGATCACGATGTCCCCGAAGCGCATGGGATCGACCGGATGCAGATGGCCGTGTTCCTTGAAGGTCAGCGCCCCCGTCATGGCCGCCGCCTTGGCGACATCCAGCCGCAAGGCATAGCTTTCGCCCGCGCCCATACGGCGCAGGCCCTCTTCCGGCGACAACGCCCGGCAGGTGCCGGGATAGAGCGGCCCTTCGGGCCCCGGGCCCGAAGGGCCCAATTGATCAAAGTGCTGCGCTTCGCCGGCGCGGGCGATTTCCGCCGCGATCTCGGCCCGGGTGCAGAAACAGGGATAGACCAGGCCGCGCGCTTTCAGGTTCACCAGCGCCTCGGCATAGGCGCCCATGCGGGTGGACTGGCGCAAGCTGGGTTCGTCCCAGGAAAGGCCCAGCCATTTCAGGTCGAAGAAAATCGCCTCGATGAATTTGTCCCGGCTGCGGCCCTTGTCGATGTCCTCGATGCGCAGCAGGAAATCATCGCCGCTCTCATGGGCGGTGATGGCGGCCAGGGCATGGCCCAAATGCAGCAGCCCGGTTGGACTGGGTGCGAACCTTGTGACAATCATGATCGGCAGAGTCTAACGCATAGAAACTCAATATGGCACTGACCGGTCCGACCCTTGCGCCCGTGCGCGGCCCCGCCACCCATCTGGTGGTGCTGGTGCATGGCTATGGCGCCGACGGCAACGACCTGATCGGGCTGGCGGCGCACTGGCAGGGCCTGCTGCCGACCGTGGCCTTCGCCGCGCCCAATGCGCCCACGCGCGTGCCTGGCGCGCCCGGTTTCCAGTGGTTCCCCATTTCCCGCATCGATCCGCACGAGATGCAGAAGGGCGTTGAGATCGCCGGTCCCGTGCTGGAGGAGTATCTCGACGCCGAACTGGCGCGGCTGGGCATTCCGCCCGAAAATCTGGCGCTGGCCGGTTTCAGCCAGGGCACCATGCTGTCGCTGCATGTCGGCCTCAGGCGGAAGGTCAAACCCGCCGCCATTGTGGGATTTTCCGGCATGCTGCCGGCAACGCCACCGCAAGCCTGCGCGCCCTTTCCGCCCGTTTTGCTGACCCATGGCGACAGTGACCAGGTGATCCCACCCCAGGCGCTGTTCGTGGCCGCCACCCAGCTGGGCCTGTCGGGCGCGCTGGTACAGTGGCATCTGGCCCGCGGCATGGGCCATGGCATCGATCCCGACGGCCTGGCCATCGCGGGACAATTTCTGAAACAGGGCTTTGCGGGCCTGTTGAAAACCGCCGGCGAGACACACTGTGTCTGCAAACCGCCATAGCGAATCGGTTAGCCTCTTGAGGCACCGAAGGGCTTGGCCCTAAAGTCGGACCCACAAAGGAGATTTGCCTTCAGGGGATTTCTTCCGTGTTAGCCGCCGCCGTTACCTCCGGCAATTGCCCGGCGCTTGTGCTCAATGCCGACCATCGGCCGCTGAGCTATTACCCCCTTTCGCTCTGGTCCTGGCAGGACACCATCAAGGCGGTGTTCCTGGACCGGGTTACGATCCTTGAGGAATATGACCGGGTGGTGCACTCGGCCCGCTTCGAGATGAAGCTGCCCTCGGTGGTGTCGCTCAAGACCTATATCCGTCCCGCGCGCCGCCCCGCTTTCACGCGGTTCAACGTGTTTTTGCGCGACCAGTTCGAGTGCCAGTATTGCGGCGATCCCAAGGACCTCACGTTTGACCATGTGATCCCGCGCAGCAAAGGCGGGCGCACGACCTGGGAGAATGTCGTCACGGCCTGCAGCCCCTGCAATCTCACCAAGGGCGGGCGGATGCCCAGCCAGGCCCGGATGCATCCGCGCATCAGGCCGCACCAGCCCAGTGTGATTGAGCTGCGCGAGAATGGACGCCGCTTTCCGCCCAATTACCTGCACGAAAGCTGGACGGACTATCTCTATTGGGACTCGGTATTGGAGCCGTAGCGCACGTATCTAAATCCGTTCCGACAATTTGATGGCGATGCGGCAGCCCGCCTTGATGGTCTCGCTCAGCAGCTTGTAACCGGGCGCCTGCTCGGCGCCTTCCGCCAGCGCGGTGTCGCGATGGGCGGCTTCGTCGGCGCGGAACTCTTCCACCGCGGCTTTCAGCGCCGGGTCCTTGCCGTCTTCCAGCGCCTTGATCTGGGCGGCGTAATGCTCATCGATCACTTCCTCGACCGCGGCGGTGCAGGCAAAGGCCGCTTTTTCGCCCAGGGCGGCGGTGGCCGCGCCCAGCGCGAACCCGGCGACGCGCCACACCGGCTCCAGCGCGGTGGGCCGCACCTTGCGTTCGTTGATCAGCGCGTCGAAGGCCTTCAGATGGCGCTGTTCCTGCTCGGCCATGTGGGCGATGGTTTCGACGCTGTGCTCGGCGCCCTTGCGGTTCCTCAGCACCGCCAACTGGCCTTCATAGATGCGCACCGCGCCATACTCCCCGGCATGGTCCACCCGGATCATGGAGTCGATGTCGGCGGTGCTTCCTGGCGCGCCATTTCCAGGAGAGGGGGGCTTGGCTTTGCGGGTCATGCGCGCTTCTTCAAAAGCAGCACGGTGGCAATGGCGGCCGCGCCCAGCGAGAAGATGGCATTCAGCGCCGCCAGCGACAGGCCGAAAAGGTCCCAGGTCACCACATTGCAGCTGATTTCCGGATCGGGGGCACCGCTGCCCACGATATAGGGCTTGGCCACGATGCAGGCGGTGGGTCCGGGCAGCAGGCCTTCCTGCATGCCGGTCTGATAGGCACCGACAAGTCCGGTTACCGCCACCAGCGCTATGGTGATGACGGCAAGGCCGCGCATGTCCTTGCGTGATGCGGCCAGCGCTGCCAATCCCGCCGCGACAAGGGCGATGTAAGGCCATAGCGGCGGCGCGGTGAGGGCAAGGCCAATTCCTGCGGTCAGCGCAATCGCGCCTACGCTCAGGATGCGGCTGTCCCATTTCCAGACGGTTGTGCCCAGCAGGCCGATCGCGGCGGCGGCGATGTGCGGCCAGCGCTGCCAATGGCACATCTCGCACGGCGGCAGATGGTGGATATATTGAAAGCCCAGCGCGCCCAGCAGCAACGCCAGCGCCGCGATACCTACAAACCTTGCAATCTCTTCATCACGAAACATGACGCGAATAAATCTTCCGGTGAAGGCGCGATCCGGGCTACATATCACACATCAGCGCGCGAGGCATATATCCGTTGTTTTTCAAGTCCAAGCCTGAACCGGTCCGCCGCGAGCTTCTCAAGATCGACGGCCAGATGCTGGAAGTGAAAGTGCGGCTCAACCCGCGCGCCCGCCGCATGATCGTCAAGGTTCATCCCGGTACCGGCGAAGTCAGCATCACGGCGCCGACGCGCCGCGGCCTGGCGGTGGCGCTGGATTTCGCACGCGGCGAAACCGCATGGATTTCCGGCCAGCTTGCCAAGGTGCCGGGCCCGGTGGTGCTGGCGCCCGGCGCCGTCATTCCCTTCAAGGGCGTGCCGCATGAAATCCGCGCCAGCGCAAAAGGCCCCGCCCCGGTATGGCGCGAAGAGGGCGTCATCTGGGTGCGTGGCCGCCCGGTGCATGCGCCGCGCCGGGTGGTGGATTTCCTCAAGCGCGAGGCGCGCCTTCTGTTCGAGGAACGCTCGCTGGCCCATGCCGCCCGGCTGAACGTCAAGCCATCGCGCATCACGGTGCGCGACACTGCCAGCCGCTGGGGCTCGTGCTCCTCGACGCGCTCGTTGTCCTTTTCCTGGCGGCTGATCCTGGCCCCCGATTTCGTGCTGGATTACGTGGTGGCGCATGAAATCGCGCATTTGCGCGAAATGAATCACAGCCCGCGTTTCTGGACGCATGTGCGCAGCCTGGTGAAGGATATCGACGCGCCGCAGACCTGGCTGCGCGAGCATGGTCGCGAGCTTCAAAGATACGCTGCCGTAGCGAACTGAACGCTGCGCCCGCTCTATTCGATTGGGCGCATCCGCGCCCGGGGGCTTAGCCGCCGAACAATCCGCTGAGGATGCGCTGGAAGGCATCGGGGCGGGATTTCTCGTCCTGCGGCTGCTCGGGCGCATCTTGCGCCACGACCTGCTCCGCTGAGGCGACCAGCGTGGTGCCGATCAGGGGACGCGGGGGGAGGCTCTGGCCCGCATCGTCCATGAAGGTCTTGAAGATGCGCGCCGGCAGTCCGCCGCCGGTGGCCTTGATCATCGGGGCGTTATTGTCGTTGCCGATCCACACGCCCGTCACCAGATCGGCGGAAAAGCCGACAAACCAGGCATCGCGGAAATCCTGGGTGGTGCCGGTCTTGCCGGCGCTGTCACGGTCCGCCAGCCGGCCGGCCTTGCCGGTGCCGGTGCTGAGAGTTTCCATCATCAGGCGGGTCATCTGGATATTGTCATTGGCGCTCATCACCGCGTCATGGCCGGGCGCCTTGCGTTCATAGAGGATCTTGCCCGCCTTGGTGCGGATGCGCAGGATGCCGAAGGGCTCCACCCCGATGCCGCCATTGGCGAAGGGGGCATAGGCGCCGGTCAGTTCCAGCGGCGTGACGCCTGAGGTGCCCAGCGCGAGGGATGAGACTTCCACCAGCGGCGAGGCGATGCCCAGCCGCCGCGCGGTGCGCGCCACCACCTTGGGGCCGACTTCGGCGGTAAGCTGGGCGGCGGCGGAATTGGACGACCGCGCAAAGGCCTCGATCAACGGAATCTGGCCCTGGAAGCGCCCTTCAAAATTCGTCGGTTTCCAGCCGTTGATGTCCACTGGCGCGTCGTTGATGGTCTCGTCGGTCGTGTGGCCATGCTCCAGCGCGGCGAGATAGACGAAGGGCTTGAAGGCGCTGCCGGGCTGGCGCACCGCATCGGTGGCGCGGTTGAAGGTGGACGCTCCATAGCTGCGCCCGCCCACCATGGCCCTGACCGCGCCGTCCGGTGTCATCGCCACCAGCGCGGCCTGTCCCGCGTTCAGGGCTTGGCCATCGCCCGCCAGCCCGCGCGTCACGGCGCGTTCGGCCAGGGTCTGGGTTTGAAGATCGAAGCTGGTCTCGACGATGATGGGTTCGGCGGAAACGCCGACATGATCGCGCAGCCGCGACACGATCCAGTCGGCGAACCAGCCCGCGCCCGGCGTGCCGGTGACATGCACGATGCGCGGCCGGGTCGCCTGCGCCATGGTGCGGGTCTCCTCGTCGATATATCCGGCGTCCTGCATGGCTTTGAGCACGATGCGGGCGCGGGCGAGGCTGGCGTCGGTGTCGGCGATCGGATTGTAGCGCGCCGGGGCCTTGACGCTGCCCGCGATCATCGCCGCTTCGGTCAGGCCCATTTCGCCCGCATGCTTGCCGAAGAATTTCTGCGCCGCCGCTTCGATGCCATAGACGCCCGCGCCGAAATAGACGCGGTTGAGATACAAAGTGAGAAGCTGTTCCTTGCTGTAACGCGACTCCAGATACAGCGCCAGCATGGCTTCCTGCACCTTGCGCTCGTAAGTGCGGCTGGGGCTGAGGAACAGGTTCTTGGCCAGTTGCTGGGTCAGGGTCGAGCCGCCCTGCACCACGCGGCCCGCCATCATGTTGGTGGTGGCGGCGCGCACCAGGCCGATGGGATCGACGCCCAGATGGCTGCGGAAGCGGCGGTCCTCGATGGCGACAAAGGCGTTCGAGACGTAATCGGGCAGCTCGCCGGCCCGCACCATCTGGCCCTGGGTCAGGCCGCGCCGCGCGATCTGGCGGCCACGGTCATCCAGGATGGTGATGTCCTGCGACGGGCCAGCCACCATCAGGTTGCCGACATCGGGCAGGCTGGAAAGGAAATGCGAGAAGAACAGGCCGCCAAAGATCAGGCCCCAGGCGGCCAGCATCACCAGCACATAGGGCCAGGTGGCGCGGCGTCTGGGCTCGCGGGGCGGGGAATCGGAATGGGCGGAAGCCGGCCGCGACGTGGGGTTGGGCGCGCGGTTGCGGCGGCGCGGGCCGGGCGCAGGCGGCGGTGGAGATTTGGGCGGGGGCTTTCCCATCCCGCTGTTCTAGGAGCCAGTTGTTAACGCGCGTTAAACAAGACGTTAACGGCGGCCCGGCGAATGTATGAATCAGGCCGACAGGCGATAGCCTCCGCCCTCGGTCAAAAGGATCTGGGCCCGGGCCGGATCCTGCTCGATCTTCTTGCGCAGGCGGTAAATATGGGTTTCCAGGGTGTGGGTGGCCACCGCCGGGCCGTAGCCCCAAACCTCATGCAGCAGGATATCGCGCGGCACGGTCCCGGCGCTGGCATGAAGGAACTTGAGGATATTGGTCTCCTTCTCGGTCAGCCGCACCTTGCGGGCGCCGGCCTGCAGGAGCTTGGCGGACGGGTGGAAGGTGTAGGGCCCGATCCGGACCGCCGCGTCGCCGCTGCCGGCATGGTGGGTCATCAGGGCATGCATCCGCGCCAGCAGGGCGGAAAAACGGAACGGCTTGGCCAGGCTTTCCTGGGCGGTGCTTTCGCCCAGGAGCAGCAGCGGCGCGCTTAATCCCGCCGCACGCAGCGACGCTGCGGCCTCCTCGCCCAGCCCGACAATGGCGAAGGCGAAGGTGCCGGTGTGCGCTGCATGGGCGGCATCCTCGGCATCGCCAGCGGCCACCACGTCATAGCCTTCATGCTGAAGCTGCTCGGCCAGGCTGGCGCGCAGAACGGAATCGCTTTCAGCCAGAAGGATGCGTGTCGGCATGAGTCGCTTTGCGGTTTGGGGTGGCGCCAGACTAGCGCGCCTGCGGCGCGGGCGGCAAATCTTGCCGGGCTGAAGGCGCGGCGCGGGATTAAATTTCCAGCAAAGCCGCGGGAAAATTGCTGGCGCGGCGCTTGCTTTGGTTCAAGGTGATGATGACCTTCGATCCGGTGCGCAAGACGATGGTGGCCATGCCGCCATACGGAACTCTGCGCACGCAGGCTGCTCCGCCTGCGGCCGCTGATACCAGGGTCGCCGACGCCAAAGCCGCGCCCGGGGAAGAAGATTTTTTCGATCACCTGTGGGACGTGGTCAATCCGCTGCAGCACCTGCCGGTGATCGGCACCATCTATCGCGCCGCCACCGGCGAGCGCCTGGACCCGGTGGAGAAGATCGCGGGCGGCACGCTGTATGGCGGACTGTGGGGCGCGGTGAGCGCCGTGGCCGGCCTCGCTTTTGAATCCCTGACCGGCAAAAGCGTCGAAGACACGGTCATGGCCTGGCTGGACGGCGATGACAAAGCGGCCCCTGCGCGCGTGGCGGCGGCGAACGTCGCCCCGAAACTTTCGCTGCCCTCCGGCGAACTGCCCAATCTGCCCAACATAGACATGGCTTCTTTATCGGTCGCTCCGGCTTTCGCCGACGCTCCTGCCTCGCCCGACACGTTGGAGATGCTGGCCCTGACCGGCGCGATGACGGCCAAAGGCGTGGACGGCGAAACCGCCAACCGCGCGCTTTACGCCTATCGGCGCAGCATGACGGCCGGCGCGCCCTATACCCCGGTTATCGCCAGCCTCCATTGAGGCTATTGTTCCTTCATGAATCTGATCGTTACTTCGGACGCTGACGGCGCATGGCTCGACTGGGGCGCAGGCCTTCGGCGCTGCGCCATCGGTCCGGGCGGCATTGCCATCAAAGGCGGCGAGGGCGACGGCATCACGCCGCGCGGGGTTTGGTCGGTGCGCGAGATTTTCTATCGCGCCGACCGGATCGCAAAACCGAAAACAAATCTGCCGCTGCGCGCGATTCAAAAAAACGATGGCTGGTGCGATGCGCCCGGCGATCCCCGTTACAACCGGCTGGTGACGCTGCCCTATCCCGCCAGCGCCGAGAATATGTGGCGCGAGGATCATCTCTACGACCTGGTGGCGGTGCTGGGTTATAACGACGATCCGGTGGTGGCGGGCAGGGGCAGCGCGATTTTCCTGCACCTGGCGCGGCCCGATTTTTCCGAAACTCATGGCTGCGTCGCCTTGCGCTATGCCGACGCGCTGGCGGCGATCGAGCAGCTTCAGCCCGGCGATACCGTTCAGATCGCCTGATCTTCCAATGGGGCCATTTGTGGTTCTCTGGCGCCGAAGATCGCCGTGCCCACGCGCACATGCGTGGCGCCGAATTTCACCGCCAGCTCGAAATCCCCGCTCATCCCCATGCTGAGGCTGGAAAGACCATTGTCGCGCGCGATCTTTGCCAGCAGCGCGAAATGCGGCGCGGCGTCATCTTCGGCGGGCGGAATGCACATCAGGCCTTCCACCGGCAGGGCCTTGGCGCGGGCATAGGCAATCAGCGCCGCGGCCTCGCGCGGCAGCACGCCCGCCTTTTGCGCTTCCTCGCCGGTATTCACCTGCACCAGCAGGCGCGGAATCCGGTTGCCCTTTTCCTGTTCCGCCGCCAGCGCATCCGCCAGCTTTTCGCGGTCCAGGGTCTGGATCACATCGAACAGGCCGATGGCATCGCGCACCTTGTTGCTCTGCAAGGGCCCGACCAGATGCAATTCCAGATCGGGAAATTCCGCCTTCAGCACCGGATATTTCCGCTGCGCTTCCTGCACCCGGTTCTCGCCGAACAGGCGCTGACCGGCCAGCAGGGCTTCACGGATTCCGTCTTCCTCCACCGTCTTGGCCACCGCCACAAGCCGGGTGTGCGGCGCGGGCGCGATTGCCGCCTTTCGCGCCGCATCGATGCGGGCCAGTATGGCGGCCAGATTTTCCGGGATACTCATGGCGGCGAACCTAGCAAGGCGGCAGGCGTCTCTCAATCACGAGATGCCGCTGGTGCTGATGACCGATGACCGCAAGGCCGACTGGGCCGCTGCGGCATCGCGCCTGCCGCGCGGCACCCTTGTGGTGGTGCGCAGCCGTGACGCGCGGCAGCGTACGGCGCTGGCGCATGACCTTTATGGCATTGCGCCGCTGCTGATCGCCGATGATCCTGAACTGGCGGCGGATATCGGCGCGGCGGGCCTGCATCTGCCGGAGGCGCGCATCCGCGAGGCGATGCACTGGCGCCGGCGCCATCCCGACTGGATCATCACCGCCTCGGCGCATTCGCTGCGTACCCTGATGCATGCGCGCGAACTGGATGCGGTGTTTCTGTCGCCGGTTTTCGCCACCACCAGCCACAAAGATGCGTGCGTCCTGACACCCGCGCGGGCGGGCTTCATCGCCCGGCATGGGATGGTGCCGGTCTATGCCCTGGGCGGGGTCACGCCGCGCAATGCCGCCTTGCTCCCCCCGGCCTTCAGCGGCATCGCGGCAATCTCCGCCTTGCTCTGAAGCGCGGGTCCGCCTGTCAGGTTACCAATCGGCAATCCGGTTTCGACTTAAATCATTGAAATAAAATGGAAATTTGCCGCAGCGGGATACCCGCGCCGCCGTTGCGCCTTTTCGGCCCCGCCGCTATAAGCGCTTTCGGCCTTAGTGCCCTTTCAGATCCTGGGAAAATGATGTCCATGCGCGTTCTGCCTGCCCTGTTGTGTGCGCTGCTCCTGGCCGCTTGTGGCTCCTCGAATGACGGCACCCGGGACATGGAAACCGGCGTCAATATTTCCAGCGGTTCGACCCGCATGACCCTGGGCGTCAATTCCTTTCTCTGGCACGCCTCGCTCGACACGCTGCGCTTCCTGCCGCTGGCCTCCGCCGATCCGTTCGGCGGGGTCATCATCTCTGAATGGTATGTCGCGCCCGCCAGCCCCAATGAGCGGCTGAAAGTGACCGTCTACATCATGGACCGCACCCTGCGCGCCGACGGCCTGAAGGTCGTGGTGTTCCGTCAGGTGCGCCAGGGCAATGTCTGGGCCGAAGCCCAGCCCAGCCCCGACACGGCGCACAAGCTGGAAGATTCCATCCTCACCCGCGCCCGCGAATTGCGCCTCGCCAGCGTCAGCGCCAACTAAGGCTCGCGACATGGCGCGTTACAACGCCAAGGAATCCGAAAAGCACTGGCAGCAGGAATGGGATGCGCGCGCTCTTTTTGCGACGCCTGCCCAGTCTGACAAGCCAAAGTATTATGTCTTGGAGATGTTCCCCTATCCGTCGGGGCGCATCCATATGGGCCATACCCGCAACTACACCATGGGCGACGTCATCGCCCGCTTCCGCCGCGCCCAGGGTTACAACGTGCTGCATCCCATGGGCTGGGATGCGTTCGGCCTGCCTGCGGAAAACGCGGCGCGCGACAAGGGCGTGAGCCCGCGCGACTGGACCCATGAGAATATCGCGGCGATGCGCGAGCAGCTCAAGATGATGGGCCTCTCCATCGACTGGAGCCGCGAATTCGCCACCTGCGATCCGGAATATTATCACCAGCAGCAAAAGCTGTTCCTGGAATTCTACAAGGCCGGTTTCGTCTATCGCAGCGAAGCCGATGTGAACTGGGACCCGGTCGACATGACCGTGCTCGCCAACGAGCAGGTCATCGACGGGCGCGGCTGGCGTTCGGGCGCGATTGTCGAGCGGCGCAAGCTGTCGCAATGGTTCTTCAAGATCACCGCCTTTGCCGACGAATTGCTGCAAGGGCTGGAAACGCTGGACCGCTGGCCGGAAAAAGTCCGCACCATGCAGAAGAACTGGATCGGCCGCAGCGAAGGCCTGCGCTTCCAGTTCACCTTGTCGAACAGCGAAAAGCTGGATGTGTTCACGACGCGGCCTGACACGCTGTTCGGCGCGTCTTTCGTGGCCTTGTCGCCCGACCATCCCTTGGCGCAGGAGCTGGCGGCCAAGGACAAGAAGCTCGAAGCCTTCATCGCCGAATGTCGCAAGACCGGCACCGCGGAAGCCGAAATCGAAAAGGCCGAGAAGCTGGGCTATGACACCGGCCTGACCGCGGCGCATCCCTTCGATCCCAGTTGGAAGCTGCCGGTGATGGTGGCGAACTTCGTGCTGATGGGTTACGGCACCGGCGCGATTTTCGGCTGCCCGGCGCATGACCAGCGCGACCTGGATTTCGCCCGCAAATACAAATTGAGCGTCACGCCCGTGGTGGTGCCGTCGGATGCCGATCCCAAGACGTTTGATGTCGGCAAGGAAGCCTATGTCGGCCCCGGCAAGCTCGCCAATTCGCGCTTCCTGGACGGCATGACGGTGGAACAGGCCAAGGCCGAAGTTGCCGCGCGCCTGGAAAAGGACGGCATCGGCGAGCGCACGGTGAATTACCGCCTGCGCGACTGGTTGGTGTCGCGCCAGCGTCCCTGGGGCTGCCCCATTCCCATGGTCCATTGCGCCAAGTGCGGCGTGGTGCCGGTGCCGGTGGAGCAACTTCCCGTAAAGCTGCCCGAAATCATCAACTTCAACGTCAAGGGCAATCCGCTGGATGCCGACACGGCGTGGAAGACCACGACTTGCCCCTCATGCAAGGGCGCGGCGCTGCGCGACACCGACACGCTGGACACGTTCGCGGACTCGTCCTGGTACTTCCTGCGCTTCACCAATCCGCATGCCGATGCGCCGGTGGACAAGACAGATGCCGACTATTGGATGCCGGTGGACCAGTATATCGGCGGCATCGAACACGCCATCCTGCATCTTCTCTATGCGCGCTATTTCACCCGTGCCATGTCCAAGCTGGGCCTGGTGCGCGAACCCGAACCGTTCGCCGGTCTGTTCACGCAAGGCATGGTCTGTCACGAGACCTACAAGGATGCGGACGGTGCCTGGGTTACGCCGGACGAGATCGAAAAGCGCGACGGCAAGGCTTTCTTCCTGGGCACGGACATACCGGTTTCGATCGGTGCGTCCGAGAAAATGTCCAAGTCGAAGAAGAACGTGATCGCGCCGGAGACCATCATCGCCGATTACGGCGCCGATACCATCCGCTGGTTCATGCTGTCGGACACCCCGCCGGAACGCGACATTGAATGGACCGATGCCGGGGCCGAAGGCTGCTGGCGCTTTGTCCAGCGCATCTACCGGCTGTGCACGGAAAGCCCTGAGCTGCCCGCGCCCGGAACCGCCGTCAGCGCCGATGACGCGGACTCCAAGACCCTGCGCCAGGCGGTGCACAAGGCCGTCCAGGCCGTGACCGAGCATCTGGAAAACCTGCGCTTCAACAGCGCCGTGGCCCAGCTTTACACGCTCGCCAACGCCATCGGCGCCGCGCCCAAGGCCAATGGTTCCGTGCGGCGCGAGGCGCTGGAAGCCATTGTGCTGTTGTGTGCCCCGATGATGCCGCACCTGGCGGAAAGCTGCTGGCAGGCGCTGGGGCACGGCAAGCTGGTGGCGCAAACCGCCTGGCCCAAATATGATCCGGCCCTGACGGTGTCGGACTCCGTCACCATCGCCATTCAGGTCAATGGCAAGCGGCGCGGCGAGATCAGCATGGCAAAGGATGCCGACAGCAAGACGGTCGAGGCCGCCGCCCTGGCGGACGAAGGCGTGATCCGCGCCCTGGAAGGCAAGGCGCCCAAGAAGGTGATCGTGGTGCCCAACCGTATTGTGAACATCGTCGCATGAAGCGGATCGGAGCCATTACTGCGCTTTGTATCCTGCCTTTGCTGTCCGGCTGCGGTTTCCAGCCGCTGTATGGCAGCAACACCGCCCCGCAGATGTCGGCGATCTATGTCGAAGATATTCCCGAGCGCAACGGCTTCGAACTGCGCACCCGCCTGATCGAGATTCTCAATACCGATGGGGTGCAGGCGGGCAAGCGCTACCGCCTCAAGATCACCCTGAGCGACACCAGCCAGGGCATCGCGCTGCAGAACGACGCCACCATCACCCGCTACAACACGCGGATGCAGGCCCGCTATGTGCTGAGCGATGCCGGCGGCAAGGAATTGTATCGCGGCAACCAGAGCGAACTGTCGTCCTACAACGTGGTGCAATCGCCCTATGCCACCCTGGCCGCCGAGCAGGATGCCGGCAAGCATGCGGTGCAGGACATGGCCGAACGCATCCGGCTGGAACTGGGTGTCTGGTTCCGGCGCCAGAAATGATCGTCAAGAATCACGAAGCCGACCGCTATGCCGCCGCGCCGCCCAAGGGATTGATGCTGGCGCTGGTCTATGGTCCCGATGCCGGTCTGGTGCAGGAACGGGCCGAGAAGCTGCTCAAGAGCGTGGTGCCCGACCTCACCGACCCCTTCAATGTCGCGGACCTGAGCGAGACGGTGCTGCTGGCCGATCCGGCGCGCCTGGCCGACGAGGCCGCCGCCATTTCCATGATGGGCGGCCGGCGCGTGGTGCGGGTGCGCGGCGCGGGCAATGACCTGGCCGAGATCATTGAATCCTTCATGGACGACACCAAGGGTGACGCGCTGGTGGTGATCGAGGCCGGCGACCTGGCCAAGACGTCGGCGTTGCGCAAGCTGTTCGACGATCACAAGAGCGCCGCCGCCATCCAGTGCTATCCCGACTCGGTGCGCGACCTGGGCGATGTGGTGCGCGATGCCCTGCGCGCCGAAGGGCTTTCGATTCAACCCGATGCGCTGGAAGACGCGGTGTCGCGGCTGGGCTCGGACCGGGGCGTGACCCGCAAGGAAATCGAAAAGCTACTGCTCTACATGCACGGCAAGAAGCAGGTGGCGCTGGAAGATGTCCGCGCCGTGATGGGCGACGAGGCGGAAGCCCGCAGCGAAAGCGCCTGCGACGCGGCGGCCGGCGGCGACCTTGTAAAACTGGACCGCGAGCTGGAGCGGCTGTGGGTCTCCGACACCAACCCCGCCCAGATCATCCGCAGCGCCATGGGCCATTTCCAGAGGCTGCTGCAGGCGCGCGAAAGCACCCAGCGCGGCGAGGCCCTCGACACCGTGATGAAGCGGCTGCGCCCGCCGGTGCATTTTTCGCGTAGCGCCGCCTTCAAGGCCCAGGCCCAGCGCTGGAATACCGACAAACTGGGCGAGGCGCTGGACATGCTGCTGGAAGCGGAAGTATTGACCCGCACCACCGGCGTGCCCGCCGAAGCCGTGACGGGCCGTACGCTTATGAACATCGCCGCCATGGCGAAGGGACGCATGTAGATGCTGAAGGTTCGTATTATTCCCTGCCTCGACGTCAAGGACGGCCGCGTGGTCAAGGGCGTGAACTTTGAAGGTCTGCGCGATGCCGGCGACCCGGTGGAGCAGGCCATTCTTTATGACAAGGCAGGGGCCGACGAACTTTGCTTTCTCGACATCACCGCGTCTCATGAAAATCGCGGCACCATCCTGGATGTGGTGCGGCGTACCGCTGAAGTCTGTTTCATGCCGCTGACCGTGGGCGGCGGGGTGCGCACCCTGGAGGACATCCGCGCGCTTTTGCTGGCGGGCGCCGACAAGGTCTCGATCAACACCGCCGCCGTGTCGCGGCCGGAGTTTGTGAAAGAGGCGGCGGAAAAGTTCGGCAGCCAGTGCATCGTCGCCGCCATCGACGCCAAAAAGGGCGAAAAGGGCAACTACGAGATCTTCACCCATGGCGGACGCAAGCCCACCGGCATCGATGCGGTTGAGCACGCGCGCAAGCTGGTCGGCTATGGCGCGGGCGAAGTGCTGCTCACCTCCATGGACCGCGACGGCGTCAAGTCCGGCTATGACCTGGAACTGACCCGCGCCGTGGCCGATGCGGTGCCGGTGCCGGTGATCGCCTCGGGCGGGGTGGGCAATGTCCAGGACCTGGTCGATGGCGTGACCAAGGGCCATGCCAGCGCCGTGCTGGCGGCTTCGATTTTCCACTTTGGCGAAGTCAGTATCGCGCAGGCCAAAGCCGCATTAACCGCAGCGGGACTGCCGACGCGTCCTATTTGAAGGTCCGCGATTGATGCCCCCCGCGCTTTGGTCCTAGGGTCGCGTCATGGACGATCCGCGCGTCACCATCCATTCCCTTGTCCGCCGCAATCTGGGTCCGGCCCAGCCGGTCAAGGCGGTGCCGTCCTATGTCGCCGCCGAGATGCGGCCCGAGGAAGCCTTTCGCGCCGCCCTGTCCGATTGCCTCGCCCAGATCACCGCCAACGCCGCCACATTAAGATCGGGCCGTTCCGTGGAGGGCCTGCACCAGTTGCGCGTCGCCTTCCGCCGGCTGGAAGTGGCGCTGGGCGCGTTCGGGCGGGAGTTCAGACAGGAATGGCTGGAAGAATTGCGCGGCCGCGCCAAGATCCTGTCCGGACGGCTGGCGCCGGCCCGCGACCTGGATGTGTTTGTCGGCAAGCTGCTGCAACCCCATGAAAAGCAGGTCGATGGTTTCGCGCAGCTGCGTGCCCGGGCCGAAAGCGCCCGCGACGCGGCCTGGCAGGCCGCCACGGCCTGTATCCGGTCGGGCGAGTTCGAGCTGTTTACCGACGATGTCGCCGCCCTGGCACAGTCGCAGCTGCCACTCACCCGCCAGCGCCGCCTGCCCAAGACCGCCGCGCGGATGCTGGACCGCCAGATAAAGCGCGTGAAAAAGCGCGGCCGTGCCGCCCGGTCCGAAGATGAAGGCGACATGCACCGGCTGCGCATCGCGCTGAAAAAGCTGCGCTATACGGCGGAGTTCTTCGCCCCGCTTTATCCCAAGCGCGACGTCAAACGCTATCTGGGCCAGGTCAAGGGCCTGCAGAACCGGCTGGGCGATCTCAATGACGTTGCCAATGTGCGCGCCGTGATCGGCGATCTTTTGCAGCAGGGTTCAAAAGGCGGGCGCAAGGAAGACGAAGCGGCCCTGCGTTTTGCCGCCGGCACGCTGGTGGGCTGGCATGGGGCGCAGACGCCGCGCGCCATCCGCCAGGCGCTGAAACGCTATGCCGACTTCCGCAAGGTCAGGCCGTTCTGGCAGTAGCCTCATTCTCCATGGCCAGCCTTCCAGCCTTTGACTCTGGATGGGCGGGTCAAGCCCGCCCATGGAGATCAGAGAGAAACAAATTCCAGATTGAGTGTTTCGACTTTCGGCGTGCCCGCCGCGTCCAGCGACAGGACCAGAATCTTCGACACATCCAGATCGGCGGGCATGGGCGCGTCCATCGCCCAGCCGGTCGCCAGCGTATAGGCGGCGCGCAGCACGCCCAGATGCGCCACCGCGGCAGCATCGCCTTCGCCGCGCGCGACATCCGTGAGGAAGGCGCCAACCCGCTCATGCAGTTCGCCGGTGGATTCCCCGCCCCTAGGGCGGAAGGCGACGCCTTGCTCCGACCCGGCTTTCACAAAGGCATCCGCACCATGTTGGGCGAAGATCTGGTCGCGGGTCAGGCCCTCCCATTGTCCCCAATGCTGCTCCATCAGCCGCGCGTCCTGCACGGGGTTGGCCAGCATCAGGGCCTGCGCCGTCTGGCGGGCGCGCAGCAGCGGGCTGCAATAGGTGCGTGTCACCGCGAAGGGCAGGCGCAACTGCGCCATCTTCGCCAGGCCGGCGTCGCTCAGGGGAATGTCGGTATGGCCCTGGATGCGCCCGGCGGCGTTCCAGTCGGTGGGGCCGTGACGAAGTAAGGCGACTCTCAAACGTCAATCTCCACGATCACCGGCACGTGATCGGACGCCTTCTGCCAGCCGCGCATTCTTTTCAGGATGCGCTGTGACGTCAGCGCGCCCTTCAGGCCGGGGCTGGCCCAGACATGGTCCAGCCTGCGCCCCCGGTCGGACGCCTCCCAGTCGCTCGCACGATAGCTCCACCAGGAATAGATCTTCTGGTCGGGCGGAATGAAGTGGCGGGTGGAATCGGTCCAGTCGAAGGCGGCCTGGGCCTCGCCCAGGAGCCGTGTCTCCACCGGCGTGTGGCTGACGATCTTCAAAAGCTGCTTGTGGCTCCACACGTCATGCTCTTGCGGCGCCACGTTCAGGTCGCCCATCAGCAGGACCGGGTTGCTCTTGCGCGCCTTTCGCGCGGCGAAGAACTTCTCCATGCCTTCCAGGAAATGCAGCTTGTGCGCGAACTTCGGATTCGCCTTGGGATCGGGAATGTCGCCGCCGGCGGGCACGTAGAAATTGTGCAGCTCCACGCCATTGTCCAGCGTCACGCCGATGTGGCGGGCATGGCCTTCGCGGCAGAAATCCTGGACGCCGGTTTCGCGGAACGGGGTTTTCGAAAGGATCGCCACCCCGTGATAGGCCTTCTGGCCGTGAATGGCCTGATGCGTGTAGCCCAGCTTGTGAAAAGGCAGCTTGGGAAACAGCTCGTTCATCACCTTGGTTTCCTGCAGGCACAGCACATCCGGCTGCTCATCGCGCAGGAAACGGGTCACCAGCTGGATGCGGTGACGTACGGAATTGACGTTCCAGGTGGCGATTTTCAAACTTTGCACCCCTCCCATGCTGCAACTGCACAGCAGTCATATGTCTCCACGCAATTTAATTGCAAATTCAAGTACTTCAATATGTTAACGCCTTATTTTGCCACGATATAGTCACAAATTGCATAGCTCAGCATCATTGAATCGCAACCCTTCGCGACCTATATCGCACTGCAACAAGAGTTGCCGCAGTGGCTGATGAATATATTGCAAGGTACCTTGCGTAAGAAGGTAGTGTGCGATACAAGCTACCGCGACACTGATTTTGAAAGGACCACGACATGACCAACATTTTCCGTACCCAGCAGGAAGAAGCGACCACCACCGTCGCCGACATCTTCAACGTGGCCGCCATCGCCCTCAGCGGTGTGCTCGGCCTCCTGACCGTCGCCGCCACCATCTAAGAGGCGGCAAGCGGCCAGCGAGCCCCGGCGGGCATAGCCCGCCATTCAAGGAAGGGGCACATTGGCCAAAGGCCAACGTGCCCTGGGTGAGATCGCAAGATCGTCACCGCTTTCGCCGGCCGATAGACGTTCCACGCCCGCCCAGGCGATCATGGCCGCATTGTCGGTACAGAGTCTGGGCGGCGGGACGCGGAGGATGAATCTTTCTCCTGCGCACAGTTTCGCCAGCGCCGTGCCGATGGCCTGATTGGCCGCGACGCCGCCGGCCACGACCAGCGTTTCGCCATCCGGGAAATCCTTGCGGAACATCCCCATGGCGATGCGGCTGCGATCGCGCAGGATATCGATCACCGCCGCCTGGAACGAGGCGCTGACATCTTCGATGCCGGCGCTTTGGTCCTGCGCCAGCTGGCGGACCGCCGTTTTCAGTCCCGAGAATGAGAAATCCGCGCCGGCCCGGCCCTTAAGGGGGCGCGGCAGGTCATACGCCTTGGGATTGCCGCGTTTGGCGGCTTCCTCCACCGCCGGGCCGCCGGGATAGGGCAGGCCCAGAATCTTGGCGGTCTTGTCGAAGGCTTCGCCCACCGCATCGTCGATCGTGCTGCCATACAGGCGAAAATCACCGGGTCCGCCCACGCCGACCAGCTGGCAATGGCCGCCCGATACCAGCAGCAGCAAAAAAGGAAGCTCCACGCCATGGGTCAGCCGCGCCGTCATGGCATGACCCATCAGGTGATTGACCGCGATCAGCGGTTTTCCGGCCGCCAGCGCCAGCGCCTTGGCGGTGGTCAGCCCCACCATCACGCCCCCGATCAGGCCCGGACCCGCCGTGACGGCGATGCCGTCCATATCCGCCAAGCTAAGCTTGGCATCCAGCAACGCGCTTTCGATCACGCCATCGACAATTTCCAGATGGGCACGGCTGGCGATTTCCGGCACCACCCCGCCATAGGGGGCATGCGCCTCGGTCTGGCTGAAAACGATGCTGGACAGGATTGACCCCGGACCGGGCGCGGCGCCGCGCACCACGGATGCCGCGGTTTCATCGCAGCTGGTCTCGATGCCCAGAATGGTGAAGCTCTTGTCAGCCATGGGCGGCTGCTTTACGCCCAAATCGCCATGCGGCAAAGGCGCTGATCCATGCATGTGTTGGTGACCAGACCTCTGGAAGACGGCGAGGAGATCGCTGTCCGCTTAAGCGAAATGGGCCATACGGCGCTGCTGGCGCCGCTGCTCACCCCGCATTTCGACGCCGGGCCGGAGCCGGATTTCACCGATGTGCAGGCGATCCTGGCGACCAGCGCCAATGGCATCCGCGCGCTGGTCCGGCGCTCGGCGCGGCGCGATATTGCGATATTCGCGGTGGGACCGCAGACCACCCGCGAAGCCGCGGCCGCCGGCTTTGCGGAGATCCGCAATGCCGATGGCGACGCCAGGGCGCTGGCCGAGGCCGCGTCGCGCTGGACCACCCCGGAGAAGGGCGTGCTGCTGCATGTCTGCGGGGCCGAGGCGCCCGGCACGCTGGCGGACATGCTGACGCTGCGCGATTTTTCGGTGCGGCGGGCGGTGCTGTACCGGGTGGAGGCGGCGCGCGAACTGGCGCCCGAAGCGCGCGCAGCGCTGGCGGGGGAGCAGGTGGATGCGGCGCTGTTTTTCTCGCCCCGCAGCGCGCAGGTGTTCTGCGAACTGGCGCAAGGCCTGCCCACCGAAAAGCTGATCGCGCTGTGCATCAGCCCGGCCACCGCCAAGGGGCTGACGCGCCCCTTTGCGCAGGTCCGGATCGCCGATGCGCCCAACCAAGCGGCCCTCCTGGCGCTCCTTCAATAAGTCTTTGGACAGATTATAGTTTTCGCCGTCCGGACGCGCGGCGGGCTGCGTCCGCTATCGCGCAAAGCGGTAAACGCGCGGCGCGACATCCGCGCCTTCACGCCGCGCTTGCGGGCAAGCCTAACTCCTGTGCAGACTTCGCGCATGCAGCATGAGGCTTTTGCGAATACCGAGGACTTTGGCGGCCCCGATATCGTCGCCGGACCGGGACGGATTTCGCGCCCCGGCGTGGATGCGCCCTATGCCGGTTACGAGCTGGGCAAACCCTATGACGAGATGTTCACCCGCGAGGGCGCGGCGCGCTTTCCCTATGCGGCGCTGGACTCGCGGCTTTCCACGCTGCCGCTGGAAGAACTGAATCGCCGCCAGCAGGCCTGCGAACAAAGCTTCCTGCATCAGGGCATCACCTTCACCGTCTATAACGACAACCGCGCCACCGAGCGGATCATTCCGACCGACCTGTTGCCGCGCATCGTCACCGCCAAGGAATGGGACCGCATCGAACGCGGCCTGACCCAGCGCATCCTCGCCCTCAATCTTTTCCTGCGCGACATTTATGGCGATGGACGGGTGCTGAAGGACGGCGTGGTGCCGCGTTCGATGATCTACGGCTCCAAGCATTACCGCCGCGAGATGCGCGGGCTTCCTGTTCCCCACGGCGCCTATGTGAACATTTGCGGCAGCGACCTGGTGCGCAACGAGGCCGGCGATTTCGTGGTGCTGGAAGACAATCTGCGGGTGCCGTCGGGCGTTTCCTACATGCTGGCCAACCGCGACGTGGTGCGCCGCGCCTTCCCGGCGGTGTTCCGCTCCATGGGCGTGCGCCCGATCGAACATTACCCGCTGGAGCTGCTGGCAACCCTGCGTTCGCTGGTGCCGTTCCATGAAGACGTTTCCATCGCCATCCTGACGCCGGGCGTTTTCAACTCCGCCTATTTCGAGCACGCCTTCCTGGCCCGCCAGATGGGCGTCGAGCTGGTGGAGGGCCGCGACCTGCTGGTGAACGACAATGTCGTTTATACCCGCACCACTTCGGGCCTGAAGCGCATCGACGTCATCTACCGCCGCATCGATGACGATTTCGTCGATCCGCTGATTTTCCGCGAGGACAGTGCGCTGGGCGTGCCGGGCCTTTTCAACGCCTATCGCGCCGGCAATGTGATGATCGCCAACGCGCTGGGCACCGGCGTGGCCGACGACAAGGCGGTCTATGCCTATGTGCCGCGCCTGATCCGCTATTACCTGGCCGAAGAGCCGATCCTGGACAATGTCGAAACCTTCCTCTGCCGCGAGGAGAAATCGCTGAGCCATGTGCTGGCCAATCTCGACAAGCTGGTGGTGAAGGCCGTGGGCGAATCCGGCGGTTACGGCATGCTGGTGGGCCCGCACGCCAGCCAAGCCGAGCGCGACGAGTTTGCCGAAAAGATCAAATCCGACCCGGAAAACTATATCGCCCAACCCACCATCCAGCTTTCCACCGCGCCCACCTTCATCGGCAGCGGCGTCGAAGCCCGGCATGTCGATCTGCGGCCCTTCATCCTGCATGGGGCCGAAACCAAGATCGTGCCCGGCGCCCTGACCCGCGTGGCCCTCAAGCGCGGCAGTCTGGTGGTCAATTCATCGCAAGGCGGCGGATCGAAAGATACCTGGGTGTTGAGCCAATAGAATGCTGAGCCGCGTCGCAGACTCCCTGTACTGGATGAGCCGCTATACCGAGCGGGCCGAACACACCGCCCGGCTGATCGCGGTGAAGCTGGACTCCATGGTGGACCAGACACCCGAAGACGCCGCTGCCAGCTGGGCGCGGGTCACCGAGGCGCTGACCGGCGAAAAAAGAGAAGCGTCGCATGATGCGTTCGCCGTCACGCAATACCTCGCCTTCGACCGCGACAATGAGACATCGCTGATCAACTCTCTTGCCCTGGCCCGCGACAATGCCCGCCAGGTGCGCGAGGCGCTGTCCAACGAGGTGTGGGAAAATCTCAACCGGCTGTACCTGCGCATGTCGCCGGTGACGATCGATTCCATCTGGGTGCATACCCCGGCCCATCTGTTCCGCGAGGCGCTGGAAGAGATGCACGCACTGGAAGGGGTGACCTATTCGACCCTGTCCCATGGCGAAGGCTGGTACTTCCTGGAACTGGGCCGCCATATCGAGCGGGTGCAGCAGCTGGGACGCTTGCTGGACCTGCATTTCAGCGCCGCCCAGAACAGCGAAAGCGGCCCCAAATATTTCGACTGGCTGGTGCTGCTGAAATTCTGCACCGCCTGGGAGCCCTATACCAAGCGCTACACCGCTTCGATCCGGCCCCAGAAGATCGCCGAATTCCTGCTGTTCGATCCCGAATTTCCCCATTCGATCTGCTTCTCGGTGGACCGGATGAGCGAAGCCCTGGCCCGCGTGGCGCCGGGTGCGCCGCCGGCGCGCCGCGCCGCGGTCGAGCGGCTGGCCGGGCGGCTGAAGGCGGCGGTGGACTTCGGCCAGGTGGACGAGCTGATGTCGGGCGGCGTCGCACCCTTCATCGCCGACATCACCAAACAGTGCGAGCAAATCCACAAAGCGCTCTATTCGTCCTACATCACCTATGGCGCGGAGACGGTTCTGTAATGTTCTACTCCATCCGCCACGTCACCCGTTTCCGCTACAATGCCCCGGTGCGCGAGGCGGTGATGGAATTGCGGATGCAGCCGCGCTCGGAAGGGCCGCAGACGCTGCGCTCCTTCCAGATCGCCACCAACCCGCGCGCCCAGCTCTATGCCTATACCGATCACCTGGGCAACGCGGTCTATCACTTCAACATGCTGCGCGAGCATGAAGAGCTGCGGATCGAAGCCCAGGCGGTGGTGGAAATCGGCCAGATGCGGCCCTTGCCCGAAAAGCTCGATGCGCTGGAATGGGGCCGCTATAACAGCTTCAATCTCAGCGACGATCATTTCGACATGCTGGAGCCGTCGAAATTCGCCCGCACCTCGCCGGAGCTGGAAAGCTTCATGCGCATCGCCGACCTCTCCAAGCCGGAGGGCGATCCGCTGACCGCGCTCAAGACGCTTCAGCGCACCATCTATGATTCCTTCGAATATCAGAGCGGCGTGACCGAAGTGAACTCGCCGATCGAAGTGGCGCTGGAACAGCGCCGCGGCGTCTGCCAGGACTTCGCGCACATCATGACCGCCATCGGCCGGGCCTGGCGCATTCCCTGCCGCTATGTCTCCGGGTATCTCTATCACAAGGGCAGCCGCGACCGGTCCGCCGCCGACGCGACCCATGCCTGGGTGGAAGCCTATCTGCCGAGCCTGGGCTGGATCGGGTTCGATCCCACCAACAATATCATGGCCTGCGAGCGCCATATCCGTGCGGCGGTGGGGCGCGACTATTCCGACGTGCCGCCGACGCGCGGCACCTACAAGGGCGGCGCGGACAGCGAATTGTCGATTGCGGTGTCGCTGGAACCGACCCAGGCGCCGGTGCGGCACGAGGACTTCTTGAAAGTGACGCGGCCGATGACGTCCCCGACGCCGACGCCGTCCATGCCGGAACGCCTGTACCACCAGCAGCAACAGCAGCAGCAATAGGCGGCTTGCGCCGCGCATGTGCGCTTGTGGTATGAAGGCGTATGACCCAACGTCGGAAAAGAGAGCTGAGCGGCACCCTGGAAGTGGACGGGTGGCCGCTGCGCTGGACGCTGAAAAGCGAACAGATCTGGAGCGCGAACGGGGACCATGTCGGCTTGCGGCTGTCGGTCGAGCGCAGCGACGAACAGCGCCGGGAACTGATCCTGGAATACCCCTTTCAGGAACTGCCGGGCGGGCGCACCGCGCGGCCCGACATCAATCTGCACCGGCTGGCTGATGATGTGCGCGCCGCCATCGCGGAAGGCTGGAAGCCCAAGTCGCGCGGCCGGCCGTTCACGTTGATGTGCGACTAGACCAGCGGCTTGCGTTCGGCGCCCGAGGCGAAGACTTCCAGCTCATCGGCGACGTCCGGCATCAGCGCATTCCAGTCGCCGAATTTCGCGGGCGACAGCACGCGGGTGCTGGCATACCAGGGATATTCATCGGTCCCGAGCTGCGGCCAGGTGCGGCCCGCGGTGAGGAACCAGACCGTCGTGCCGACGCTGGCGGCGGTGGCGGCGGCGGCGGTCGGAGCCGACAGCACCAGGTCCAGCGCGGCGCACAGCGCCGCCGAGCCGTCGATATCGTCCTTCAGGTCCAGGCCTTCCATCTGGTGGATGGTGATGCCGAACTTTTCCTCGGCGCGCGCGATCTCGGCGCTGCAATCGCCATACTGAAGATTGACGAAGGTGACGCCGGGCGTCAGCAGCACCGGGCCCCAATGATCGATGGGCGAGAAATACTTGGCGCGCTTGGCGCCCAGCATCATCGAGCGCCAGCACAGGCCGATCTTCTTTTCCGGACCCATGGCGTCCAGCTGGCGCCGGAATTCGGCGACGCGCGCCGGATCGGGCACCAGGAACGGTTTGTGCGGGAAGTCGGTGATGTTGTTGCGATAGACCTGCAGGGCCGAACCCATCGGCGACCACAGGTCGGGTTTGTTCTCCTTCGAGGCGAAGGGAATCAGGCGAAGCGCCTTGTTGCCGTCCGCATCAATCAGGGTCTTGTCATCATAGGTGCCCACTTCGGCCCTGGGGAAGGAGCGCTGGAACAGCGCGACCAGCCGGTGATCGACACAGATTTGCAGCTTGCCGGTGTCGCCGACCGCCTGCTGCACATCGGGCAGGATGTTGGCGAACATGAATTCATCGCCCAGTCCCTGTTCGCCGACCATCAGGACCTTCTTGCCGTTCAGATCCTCGCCGGCCCATTTGGGCGCCTCGATGATGTGATGGAAATAGGAGCGGAAGCGCTGGTCGTTGCGGATCTCATACTCGCGCCAACCGTCTTCCAGCCTGCCTGAACCGATCAGGCAGATGCTGCGCGAATGGCGGGTCTCCATCCGTTCGGAAGGATCGACCGCGAATTCCAGCGCCTTGTCGTAGTTCAGCAGCGCGTCTTCCAACTGGCCCAGATGCTGATAGGCATAGCCCAGATTGTGATAGGCGCGGGCAAAGCCCGGCTCCAGCCGCGCGGCCTCGTTGTAGAAGACCAGGCTTTCGTCGGCGCGGCCTTCTTCGGCCAGGACGGTGGCGAGGGAATTCCACAGGATGGCTTCGTTCGGCATCTGGAACAGCGCGGCGCGCAGGGTCTCGATCGCGGTTTCCGGCTGGCCCAGGTCGCATTGCACGCTGCCCAGATTGTTGTAGCCCAGGGGCGAGTCGGGACAGGCGGCGATATAGAGGCGGAACATCTTTTCCGCGCCTTCGGTCAGCTTCAGGTTCCAGGCGGTGAGACCCAGATTGATCAGCAGTTCGGGATCTTCGGGGTCCAGCTGGAAGGCGCGTTCATAGGTCACCAGCGCCTTGTGCAGGTGGCCCATGCGTTCCAGCGCCATGGCGAGGACATGAAAGGCCTTGGAGCTCTCGGCATCGGCTTCGGTCGCCTTCAGCGCCCATTGGCCGGCCTTGACGATATCGCCGCGGCGCCAGGACCGGATGCCGCGCTTGAGCAGCACGTTGGAACGGTGCCGCGCCTTTTCGCGCGCCACCTCGTTCACCAGACCCTCCAGCTTGTCGAGCGCCTGCATGCGCGCATCCACGCCGGCCAGCGCGTCGATACTCTTGAGGGGGGCTGCTTTTGCCATGGGAAATCCCGAAGGTGAAAATCAGCCCTGATCAAAGCCTTTTATGTTTAACCACCCGTGAACGAAAACGTACAAGGCATCAGGCATTTATTAACCACGCCGGGTCTATGGTCCCCTCCGATCGCAAAGGAAGGGCGCTATGCCGCTGAAACTATCGTTAAAGCCGGGTGAGAAGTTCGTGCTGAATGGCGCGGTTCTGGCCAATGGCGACAAGCGCACCAGCCTGGTGATCCAGAACAAGGCCTGCGTGCTGCGCGAAAAGGACATCATGCAGCCCGAGGGCGCCAACACTCCGGCGCGCCGCATCTATCTGGCCATCATGATGATGTATCTGGACGGCGAGTCCACCGAAGAGCCCTACAACGAATTTGCCCTGCGCATGACCGAGTTCATGGGGGCCATCAACACGCCCGCCATCCTGGCGGCCTGCGTCGAGATCAGCCGCGATGTGTCCCAGGGCGCCTATTACAAGGCGCTTATCGCCTGCCGGAAGTTGTTTGACTTGGAACAGGAGCGTTTGAGCTATGAGCCTTAAAGCCTATCAGAGCGCGCAGGCAGCCACCGAAGATCCCCGCCTCACCGAGTATCGCCTGTTCGGCCAGGTAACGGGCGCCCTGATGACTGCCAAAGAATCCAATGCCGTCGGCACGCCGCTGGTCGAAGCCATTGACTGGAATCGCCGGTTGTGGCGCACCCTGGCGGCCGACTGCATGGACGACCGCAACACCCTGACCACGGATGTGCGCGCCAAGATCATCTCGCTGTCGCTCTGGGTGTCGAAATATTCGCGCACCGTGACGCGCGAAAAGGCGCCGCTGGACCCGCTGATCGAGATCAACCGCACCATCATGCAGGGCCTGCAGGCATCCTAGGACGCCCGCTTGCCTCTCGAATTTCCAAAGCCGGCGCTGGCGACAGCGCCGGTTTTTTCTTGCCCGGTACCCCGGGTGCCGGGCGGCAAAAACCGCCCCACCCGGCAATTCATGCCTAACAGAGCCTGGGCCACCGCTTAAAATAACCCAATTATTTCAAGTGCATACCAAGTTAACGCGCTGGCACGGCGGTTGCAAAAGTTCCGGCGGGTCATGAGCCCCAGGGCCCGCAGAACGCGTGGTCCACCACCAGTAGAACGGAGAATACCCATGTCCTTTAGCGTCAACACCAACACCGGCGCGCAGGTCGCGCTGCAGTACCTCAATGCCACCCAGGGCCAGCTCGACAAGACCCAGGGCGCCATCAATAGCGGCCTCAAGGTCGCGTCGGCCAAGGATGATGGCGCGATCTACGCTATTGCCCAGAACCAGCGCGCCACTGTCGCCGGTTACTCCTCAGTCATCAATTCGATCAACAACGGCTCGTCCGCCATCGATGTCGCCCTTTCCGCGGGCCAGTCGATTTCGGATCTGCTGATTCAGATGAAGCAGAAGGCGCTTGCGGCCGCCGACTCCTCGCTCGATACCGCGAGCCGTCAGGCCCTGAACGCCAACTTCTCCGCGCTGCGCGATCAGATTGCCACGATCGTGAAGAATGCGGTGTTCAATGGCTTCAACCTGGTTGACGGTTCGACCACGCAGGTCACCGCGCTGGCCTCGGCTGACGGCACCCGCCGCATCACCACGGCGGCGCAGAACCTGAAGCTGTCGGGCTCGATCGTGACGGTTCGTACCACCTCCACGATCTCCACCCAGGCCAAGGCCTCGTCTCTGATCGCCACGATCCAGTCTTCGCTGACCAACGTCAACTCGGCCCTGGCCAAGCTGTCGTCTGGCGCCGCGAAGTTCTCGATCCAGTCGACCTTCACCCAGAAACTGTCGGACACGCTGACCGCGGGTATCGGCAATCTGGTGGACGCCAACATGGCGCAGGAAAGCGCCAGGCTGCAGTCGCTGCAGGTCAAGCAGCAGCTGGGCGTGCAGGCTCTGTCGATCGCCAACCAGGCGCCGCAGACGATCCTGTCGCTGTTCCGCTAAGACCAGACCCTTTCGAGGGGGACGTAAAAGGGGCGGTGCGCAAGCGCCGCCCCTTCTTCTTTGCGCGGTTGTAGCGGCGCCGCCGCCACACCGTCTTTACTTTTGTTCACGCTTTGCTGTGCCGGTGTGAACCATAATTTTTCCAGCCTTTGCGCGGCCCGCGCGATCAGCGGCGGAAAGTTTTGCCGAGCTCAACCCGGCAAGAATTTCCGCATCCGGCAGTTTTTGCCCAGCGGCGCCAGGCGCGCGGAGACACCCGCCGGGAGGCTTTTTCCTCTCGCGCGCAAAATCGATGTTTAACCAAAACTGAATCCGGTCCGGCACGGTGTTTGCCAATAGCTATGCGGGCAAAACGCCCAAAGAGACCTGCTTCGTCAACAAAAGCAGGCTCGTCATACCAGAACGGAGAGACCAATGTCTTTTAGTGTCAACACCAATGCCGGCGCCGCAGTTGCTCTGCAGTACCTGACTTCGACCCAGGGCATGCTCGACAAGACCCAGTCCGCCATCAACAGCGGCCTGAAAGTCGCGAATGCCCGCGATGATGGTGCGATCTATGCGATCGCGCAGAATCAGCGCAGTCAGGTGGCCGGCTATACTGCCGTCATCAATTCGATCAACAACGCCACTTCCGCCGTCGACGTCGCCCTCTCGGCCGGCCAGTCCATTTCGGACCTGCTGATCCAGATGAAGACGAAGGCGCTGGCCGCTGCTGACTCCTCGCTCGATACCGCGAGCCGTCAGGCCCTGAACGCCAACTTCACCGCTCTGCGTGACCAGATCACGACGATCGTGACCAATGCGACGTTCAACGGCTTCAACCTGGTCAACGGTTCGACCTCGAAGATCACGGCTCTGGCTTCGGCTGACGGCTCGCGCCGCATCACCACCGATGCCCAGAACATGAAGCTGTCGGGTTCGATCGTGACCGTGCGTTTGACCAACACCATCTCGACCCAGGCCAAGGCCTCCACTCTGGTGGCCACGATCCAGACCTCGCTGACCAACGTCAACTCGGCTCTCGCCAAGCTGTCGTCGGGCGCCGCGAAGTTCTCGATCCAGGCGACGTTCGCCCAGAAGCTGTCGGACACCCTGACTCAGGGTATCGGCAACCTGGTCGACGCCAACATGGCTCAGGAAAGCGCCAAGCTGCAGTCCCTGCAGGTCCGTCAGCAGCTGGGTATCCAGGCGCTGTCGATCGCCAACCAGGCTCCGCAGACCATCCTGTCTCTGTTCCGCTAAGCCACGGCAATGGGCGGTGCTCCCTGGCACCGCCCAACGCCAACCGCTGCCGGATGACCGCAAAACGCGGCATCCGCCCCGGGGCGAAGGGAATTTCTGGTGGGAAGAAGCGAAAGACGGACAGCCGGGGGGCAGTCCGTCTTTCGTGCGTTTCCGCCTAACTTTTCTTGTGGTCCGTAGCGACAGCGTGCGGACGCGAATTGGAAAAGCTGGTGCCGCTTCGAGCCGCGAAGTGGCGAGGGCGCGAGCGGCCGGAGCGCTTACTTGGTCTGGATGCGGATCAGGGCCAGCGCGTCGTTTGCGGCCTTCAGCGCCGCGTCGCGGGTTGCCCCCGTGGCCAGGACCATTGCGGCGCTGGGCCGCTTGTCGCCGGCCGGCAGGATGACATCGCCCGCCTTGGCGGTAATCACCACTTCGGCAATGCCGGGAATCGCGCGGGCCGCCGCTTCGCCGTCCACCGACGCCACCGTGCCGGGCGGGGGGAAGGCATAACGCTGCACCACGGCCTGCTGCTGCCTGGGCGTCAGTTCGTCCGCCGTCACCGCTTCGCCCAGGGCGAGCTTGATCGCCGCCCCGATGAAATCCACGCCGGTGTTGAGCGGAATCTCGCGGGTACAGAAGAATCCACCGGACAGCCGCGCCGCCAGCTCAATCACATAGGGCTCGCCCTTGTGCACCACGATGTCGCCCTTGACCGTGCCCTCGGTCACGCCCATCGCCGATGCGGCGCGCCCCACCAGGTCCCTGACCTTTTGCTGGATGCTTTCGGGCAGGTGACTGGGCAGGTCGCCGCCATTCTCGATGAAGAAGGGGGCGTAGCGTTCGAGATATTCGTAATTGCGGTCGGAGAAGCCCGGCGTGTGGCAGACCCCGTCCAGCACGATGGATTCAGTGGAGACCTGCGGGCCTTCCAGATACTGCTCGACCATCACCCGTTCGGACGGCGAATGGGACCGGGCCAGCAGGAAGGCCTTGCCCAGGTCTTCGACCTGCGCCACCCGCTGCACGCCGCGTGAGCCGCGGCTGTCCACCGGCTTGATGACCAGATCGCGGCCGCGCTCGATGGCGATGCGCTGCAATTCCTGCGGGGTGGAAATCTCGGCAAACCAGGGCGCGGCGACACCGGCGCTGCGGAAACACTTTTTCATTGCCAGCTTGTCGCAGGCCAGCTCCGCCACATGGACGGGAAGGCCGGGAATGCGCAGACGCTGGGCCACGGTGGCGGCGGTGACCGGCGCATCGGCGGCGACGCAGATCACGCCATCAATCTTTCGAATCTTCCGGCTGTAGCGTTCGGCGGCGGCGGCGGTCTCGCCGGGGCTGTAGACATCGGCGATCAGGCAGGAATCGGCAAAGGCGAAACCGGGGGCCTGCGGGTCGCGGTCGGACACCACCACGGTGTGGCCCATCTCCTTGGCGCGGCGGGCGGCATCCGCCGCCTCGATCCCGCCCGATATGATCAGCAGGGTTTTTCCCGACGTCATCAGAAATACAATCCGCCGTTGACGTTCAGGGTCTGGGCCGTGATGTAGCTGGCGGCGTCCGACGACAGGAACACCACCGCATCCGCCACCTCCGACGGCTTGCCCATGCGCTTGAGGATGATGGTTTCCGCCGCCTTCTGCACCGCCGCCGAAGCCATGCCGGCCGCGGCCATTTCGGACGCGATCAATCCGGCCGAGACGGTGTTGGAACGGATGTTGGAAGCGGCGCCGAAGCGGGCGATCACCTGGGCCAGCGAAATCAGTCCCGCCTTGGAGGCGGCGTAATGGGCGGTGCGGGGCCCGCCATACTGGCCGGAGACCGAACCGATATGGGTGATGGCGCCGCCGCCTGCCGCCTTCAGCAGCGGCAGGAAGACTTGCGCCACCACAAAGGGGCCCTTGAGGTTTGCGTCCAGGATCGTGTCCCAGTCTTCGTCACTCACCTGGTCGAAGTCGGTCGGCTTGTTGATGCCGGCATTGTTGACCAGGATCTGGATGGGGCCGAAGGCCTGCGCCTGATGCGCCGCCTGTTCGACCTCAAGCCGGTGGGTGACATCCATCTTCACCGCCAAAGCGCGGCGGCCCTTGGCTTCGATCTGCTTGGCGATGTCATGGGCTTCCGCATGCTTCTCACGATAGGTCAGCAGCACGTCGGCCCCGGCATCCGCCAGGCCCAGCGCGATGGCCGCGCCGATGCCGCGGCTGCCGCCGGTGACCACGGCGCATTTTCCGATGAGGGAGAAGCGGTTCACTTTTTGCGCTTCAGCGCTTTGCGCGCCGCCGCCACGATGAAGGGCGCGGCGATCTCGAAGGCATAGGCCAGCTCTTCGGGCTCGCCCGACGCGCCGAACACATCCTTCACGCCGACGAATTCGACGGGACAGGGCACGGTGGCGGCCAAGGCTTCAGCTACCGCGCCGCCCAGCCCGCCATGGATATTGTGGTCCTCGGCAGTGACGATGGCGCCGGTCTCCCGGGCGCAGCGCGCGATCAGATCGGTATCGATCGGCTTGATGGTGGGCATGTTGACGACCCGGGCCGAGATGCCGTCTTCCTTCAGGGTTTGCGCGGCGTCCAGGGCACGGGCCACTTCGGTGCCGCAGGCGATGATGGTCAGGTCATGGCCATCGCGCAAAATCTGGCCCTTGCCGATCTCGAACTTGTGGTCGGCGCCGAACAGGCGGACCGACGGACTGCGGCCGGTGCGCATATAGACCGGGCCGTCATACTCCAGGATGGCGCGGGTGGCTTGTGCCATTTCAATCGCGTCTGCGGGCGAGATCACAGTCATGCCGGGGATGGCGCGAAAGCAGGCCAGGTCTTCCAGCGCCTGGGCCGAGCCGCCATCGGGGCCGACATCCAGCCCCGGATGCGAGGCGACGATCTTGGCGTTGCGGCGGGCATAGCACAGCGACAGGCGGGCCTGCTCGATGGCGCGCAAGCAGAACACCGCAAAGGTGGTGACCACCGGCATCAGGCCGACGGCCGCCATGCCGCCCGCCGCCGCCATCATATTCTGCTCGGCAATGCCGAACTGGACGAAACGATCCGGGTGGCTTTTGCGGAAATGGTGCACGCCGGTGCCGCCGGCGATATCGGCGTCCAGCACCACCAGCTTGGGAAACTCGTCGGCCAGCGCGGACAGCGACTTGCCGAAGGCTTCGCGCAGGGAATCGCCGTTGGAGGCAATCAGGGCAGGACTAGACATCGAGGAATTCCTTGATTTCGTCGGCGCTGGCATTGAGGGCGGCAAGCGCGTCTTCGGCTTGCTCACGCGTGAACTTCACGCTGCCGTGCCAGGCGGGGATGTTTTCCATATAGGGCACGCCCTTGCCCTTGACGGTGTGGGCGATGATGACCGACGGCAGCGCCGTGGTGCCGGCATGGCGGAAGGCGGCCAGGATGGCGGCAATGTCGTGGCCGTCGATTTCCTGCACGTCCCAGCCAAAGGCGCGCCACTTATCCGCCAGCGGCTCAAGCCGCATGATGACGTCGTTGGTGTTGTCGCTTTGCAGCTTGTTGTAGTCGATCACGGCAGTCAGCGTGTCCAGCTTGTGGTGCGCGCCCGACATGGCGGCTTCCCACACTTCGCCTTCCTGCAATTCGCCGTCGCCCAGCATGGTGTAGACGCGGGCCGGGTTGTTCTGGATCTTCAGGCCGATCGCCATGCCGATGGCGACGGAAAAGCCCTGCCCCAGAGAGCCGGTGGAGGTTTCCACCCAGGGCAGGTCCAGCACATGGGGATGGCCCTGGAAAGGCGAGTTGAGCTTGCGCAGCTTCAACGCTTCTTTCGGACTGCAGAAGCCGTAATAGGCGCCGGCCGCATACAGCGCCGGGGCACCATGGCCCTTGGACAGCACGAAACGGTCGCGCGCCGGATCGTCGACGCCGCGCGGCCAGACATTCATTTCCGCGCCATAGAGGCAGGCCAGGAGGTCGGCGGACGACATGGCGCCGCCGGGATGGCCCGATCCGGCGTGATAGATGGAGGCGATGGAATGCATGCGCACGAAACGCGCGGCTTCCGCCAGCTGCTGCTCGATCTTTTGCACCGTGCCGGTATCGTTGGCAGGCGTCGGTTTGACCTGGATGTTCTGAATGGTCATCGGGGGGCCTCTCAAGCCGCGCGGCCAAGGCGCGCGCGCCCCAGCAGGTCGGCATACAGGATGATCTGGGCGCGCGGGGCGCGGCGTTTCACATCGGCGGTGATTTCATCGGCGAACATGCGCGACATCACCACCACCACATCGGCGCTGTCGTCGCTGAGGTCGTCCGCGGTGGACAGGGCCACATCGTGGCGGGCCGCCATGTGCTTTTTCAGATGGGTGTCGATCAGGAGCGACAGGGTCGCGGGATCAAAACCGCCTTCGCGCACCAACAGGTCGAACAGCCGGCCGGCGCCCCACAGCGCGACCTTGCGAGGCTTGAGAGCGGAAAGTTCGAAGGCCGCTTCTTTCAACGCTGCCAGATTCTTGGCGCGGGTCTTCTGATAGCTGGTCATCAGTGTCATGGCCCGCAGCACTTCCGCCGGGTCGCCGGCGACGTCGTCCTGCGGCGCGCCGGTTTTGCGGGCCACGAACAGCAGGTTCACCGCATCGGCGGGGTCGTTCTGCTCGATGATGGAAAAGCCCGCTGCCTCGATCATGCGTGAGAGGGTGCGGGCGGAAAAATGGAACAGGTGCTTGTCGATGAACCATTCCTCGACAATGTCCTCGCCGCCAATCAACGCGATGTTTGGCGCATCGATAATCAAGAGCCCGCCATCCTTCAGCACGCGGGCGTGATCCTTGAGCGCCGCGAAAGCTTCGCCCAGATGTTCGATCGTGTGGCAGGAATGGATGATGTCGAAGCGGCCGGAGTCGAAACTGGTGTGTTCGGTGCGGGCGCGGACCAGTTCGGTGCGCGGCAGGTCGGCGCTGGAATCGGCATAACGCTCATCCGGCTCAAGCGCGGTGAGCAGCGCCTTGGGCGCGGCCTCCAGGAAGGCGCGGGCGAAGCTGCCGCGATTGGAGCCCACATCGAGCAAAGCCAGCGGTGACGAGAGATCGGTGTGGCGGGCCAGCGCATCCAGCGCCTGCTGGGTGCGAAAGCCCTTGCCGTAGCGCACATTGCCCCAGTCGGCGCCACCCGAAACGGCGGCGGCATGGCGCTCCTTGGTGCGGGCGATGCGCGGCGCGCTCTGCACCAGCCCGCAATGCTGGCAGACATAGACCTTCAGGCCCCGGGTCGAACCGTCAGGCGCATAGGCAACGGCCAGGGAGTCGGAGCGGCAGAAATCGCAGCAAATCGGCATGAATCGGCCCGGGAAGATTCCGGTAACCATGATCCGCGACTATGGTTAACAACTAATAATTGACGGCGTATTCGGGGCGGCCGGCATATCCCAGCCGCTCCATCATGGTCCCCGCAATCGCTTCGAACTGTACGCGCTGGGCCGGGTCCAGCAGCTTGTCCTCGGGACGGTTCACATTGTGCGGCCGGGCGAAGACGGCGAAGTCGCTGTCGGCGTAGGGCAAGTCCAGGAAAGCGTGCAGTTCGCGCACCAAAGCAGGGGATTCCCGCAGGTCTTCCAACCTTACGAACAGTGTTCGGTCCTTGGGCAGGGCGGCCATCGCCTCCATCGCCACCCGGTTCACTTCCGCCCAATGCCAGGCAATGCGCTGGAATTGATCGAAGGCGCGGAAGGCGGCGGCGGCGGGGTCATCGCGGCGCGGCACCGGCCACCAATAGGGTTTCTCGGGCGGCGGCATCGCGCCGGCGCCGTCATAGTAAGCCTGCATCGCCGCATGGCTGCGGCCGTCATAGGTCTCGGCCGCCAGCTTGTGGAAATAGGAGCTGGCAACCTTGCGGCCGTCGCGCACCAGATGGACGAAGCGCGCGTCGGCAAACAGCGCGGCGAGATCGGGGATCAGCCAGGACAGCTTGTTGGACGAATCACCCCAATGCGCCTTGCCGCTGTGATGGATGGCGGCGCCGAATGTTTCGCGCAAGATCTCGCGGGTCTGATGTTCGTCCGCCAGCCCCAGATAGCGTTTCACCGCCAGCGGCTGGGTGATCTGTACCGCATATTCGTGATGCATCTCCACGCCCGGCTTCTCCGACAGGGCCTTGTGCAGCATGGCGGTGCCGCTGCGTCCCGATGAGGCAATGAAAAAAGGTCGGGTCACGGCTTGACGGCTATCACCACGGCTTCGCGCCCCATCCCCAGCTTGGCCAAGGCGCGGTAAAAGTCGCGGCGGGTTTCCTTGAGGCCGGCGGCCTCGAAAGCAAAGTCGAAGCGCTTGCGCTTGTTGTGACAGGCGCGGCCCAGGACCGGATCGGTGGGATAATTCTCGCCCATCATCAGGAAGGCTTCCATCGGAAAGCTGGTGGTGCGTTCGACGCAGCGAAGGCCAAGGCGCGCCAAGAGCGCGCTCAGCGAATCAAAATCGAAATAATTGAGGTGATGCGGCGGGGCGACCCACCAGTCGCCGGTGTTCATGGCGCCGCGGGCCGCAATTTGTAAGGGCGAAAAGTCGTTCGGCACCCCCACGCACAGCACGCCGCCCTGATCCAGCAGGCCGATGGCATGGCGCAAGATCGCAACCGGATCGGGAACATGCTCCAGCACGTTGGTCAGGTTGACGGCGTCGAAACGGCCCAGCGCAGCGGCGCTGTCCTTGTTGAACAGGCCTTCGGTGACGGCGATGCCCAGGCCTTGGGCATGCGCGGCGGCCTGGCGCGATGGCTCGATGCCATTGACGTCCCAGCCACGCTTTTTCGCGGTGGCAAGAAAGAATCCGGGGCCGCAGCCGATATCCAGCAAGCGGCGCTGGTCAGCTGGCAGGTATTTTTCGAAAATCTCCAGCCGGTCATTCTGCGCCAGTTCGAACCAGGCCTGGTCTTCGCCGGCATGGGCGATGAAGTTGGGCTTTTCCGCAGCGTAATAATTCTCGCGATATTCTCGCTCCAGCACCGCCGGATCGGGCAGCGGCAGCGCATGCTTGAAGCCGCATTCGAAGCATTCGATGATGTCGTGCTCTTTGGCATGGGCGATGCGCGGGCCGTTGTGCCGCCCGTCCTGCAGGAATTCCGAAGGCGATGCGGCGTGGCTCATGGCGCCATTCCCAATTCCAAGTTCCATTCCGTTAACCGCTTCTTAGCCATACGCTCTTTAGATTTGGTTAAATGGAACAGCCCGTCTTCATCGCGGAAGCCTCCAGCAATCACGGCCGCGACCTGGATCGCGCCCGCGCGTTCGTCGACGCCGCGGCCGATGCCGGCTGCGATGCGGTCAAGTTCCAGCTCTTCAAGATCGACCGGATGTTCGCGCCGGAAATCCTGCGCCAGAGCCCCAAGCATCGGGCGCGGGCGGAGTGGGAATTGCCGCTGGAACATCTGGCGCCGCTGGCCGAACACTGTTCGGCGCGCAAGATCCAGTTTTCCTGCACGCCCTTCTATCTGGAAGCGGTGGCCGAGCTGGCGCCCTTCGTCGATTTCTACAAGGTGGCGTCCTACGAGCTGCTGGTCACCGACCTTTTGAAGGCCTGTGCCGCTTCGGGCAAACCGGTGGTGCTGTCCACCGGCATGGCCACGGTGGACGAGATCGCCGCCGCCGCCGGCACGCTGATCGCTGCCGGTGCCGCCGACATCACGCTGCTGCATTGCGTTTCGGCCTATCCCACACCGGCCGCCGAAGCCAACCTGTCGGCCATCCAGCAACTGCGCGACATGACCGGCCTGAAAGTGGGCTGGTCCGACCATACACGCCGCCCGGCGGTGATCGAGCGCGCCGTGCATCGCTGGAATGCCTCCGCCATCGAATTCCATCTCGATCTCGACGGCGAGGGCGCGGAATATGCCGCCGGCCATTGCTGGCTGCCCGGGGAGATCGCGCCGGTGATCGCGCGCATCCGCGAATCGGGGATTGCCGACGGCAGTGGCTTCAAGGGCCCCCAGCCGAGCGAACTGTCCGACCGCGACTGGCGCGCCGACCCTGCCGACGGCATGCGCCCGCTAAGGCACATGCGCATGGCCTATAAGGGCGAAGCAGCGTGAGCGCGACCTTTGCCCGTGAGAATATCCGTGTCGTAGCGGTGATCCAGGCGCGCATGGGTTCGACGCGCCTGCCCGGCAAGGTGCTGCGGCCCATCGCCGGCCAGCCGCTGCTGTGGCACATCGTTCACCGCTTGAAGAAATGCCGGCTGCTGGAAGACATCGCGGTCGCCACCACCACCAATCCCGCCGATGAGGCGATTGTCGAATGGTGCAATGCCAACAACGTCATTGTGGTGCGCGGCCCGGAAGACAATGTGCTGGCGCGCTATGCCGGCGCCGCCGAGAAGCTGGATGCCGACCTGATTGTGCGCGTTTCGTCGGATGCGCCCTTCATCGATGCCGGTTTCGTCGATCACCTGGTCGCCACGCTCATAGAGCAAGATGGTGACTATGTGCTTTTGGAAGAAGGCGCCGAATGCGCCCATGAAGGCGTCGATCCCTTCAGCCGCCGCGCCCTGGACCGCTTGATGATGGATGCCGCCCATGATCCGGCGGCGCGCGAGCATGTCACCGGCTATTTCAAGCTGCATCCCGATTTCGTGAAGATCGTGCGCGCCGCGCCCTATCCGTCGCTGGCGAAAAAGGGTGGCCGCTTCACCATCGACACGCCGGACGATCTCGCCTTCATCGAGGCGGTGCATGCCCGGCTGACGGCCAGGGCCGGCGAAGCCTCGCTGGCCGATCTGCTGCTGCTGCTGGAACGCGAGCCGGAACTGAACCAGATCAATGCCCATGTGCGCCAGAAGCCGATCCGCATGTCCGGCGGGCTGGCGCTGATCCGCTGCGATGGCGGCGGCAAATTCGGCTATGGCCATGTCAAGCGCATGGTGGCGCTGGCGCGTGCCCTGCGCGACCGCGAAGGCATCGGTGCTATCTTCGCGCTCAATGGCAGCGAAGACGCCGCCACGCCCATCCGCCGCGCCGGGTTCCAGACCGCGATGCTGCATGGCGCCTCCGACCTGGAAACCCTGATCGACGCCAACAGTCCCGACATTTTCCTGCTGGACGGCCGCGAAGGTCCCAGCCGCGCCGAGCTGGAAAAGCTCAAGCGCGGCGTGTCGGTCACCGCCGTGATCGATGACGGCCACGAACGCCGCCTTGCCGCCGACTATGCCTATTATCCCCCGGTACCGGGCGCGAAGACGCTGGATTGGACGGGCTCCAACACCTTGCCGCGATTGGGATGGGAATGGTCCCTGCTGGGAATGGGTCCGGGCACCGGCGCGGCGCGCACGCCGTCTTCGCTCCCGACCTTGCTGGTGGCGATGGGCGGCAGCGATCCCCATGGTCTGACCTTGCGCATGGCCAAGGCGCTGGGCCCGCTGGATTCGGTATTCCGTGTGCGCTTCGTCATCGGCACCGGGATGAAGGATGGCTCCGCCGTGGCTCGCCGCCTGGTGTCGCTGAAAAAGAATTACGAGACGGTGGAAGGCGCCGAAGACCTGTCCACCGCCTATGCCAGCGCCGATGTCGCGCTCTGCGCCTTTGGCGTCACCGCCTATGAACTGGCGGCTTGCGGCGTGCCGGCGATCTATCTGGGTCTCACCGACGATCACGCGGCGTCCGCCTCCGCCTTCGCCGATGCGGGCATGGGCATTTCGCTGGGCGTGGCGGATAAGGTTTCCGATGCGGAGGTCTTGCGTACCGTGCAATGGCTGTTGAACAAGCCGGCGGCGCGGCGCGAGATGCGCGGCTGCGGCCTGTCGCTGATGGACGGGCAGGGCGCGGCGCGCATTGCCTCCGATCTATCGGCGGCGCTGGCGCGCGCGCGCGAACCGCTGAAAGCCGCGCTTTAAAGCTTTGCTTTGACCTGGGCGAAGGTATCTGACCAGTCACCACGCGCCGCTGGCATAACGCATTCGCAGGATGGTGCGAAAGGTTCGTAACTCTGGCCCAGCGCCATCCAGCTTGTGTCATAGAGCATCTTGAAGGTGCGGGTGCCGACGCCGGCGGAAAGCCAGGACACGGCCGTGGGCGCGGTGATCACGGTATCCAGCGCTGCCATCAGGGCGCTCGCGCGGTCCAGTTCGTTCTTCTGGTCGATGCCTTGCGGCACAAAAATCCTGCGGCCACTCAGCTTTTCCAGCTCCGCCACTTCGTCCGGCATGGCGTCATACTGGACGCAGACAAATTTGCGATCCAGACCGCGGATAAAATCCGCCCAGGCGGCCAGGGGCGCAAATTGCATGGAGCGGTGCCCGCCCAGCTTGCCGCTGCGCCAGCACAGGCCGACGGCACCTTCGCCAAATTGCGATTTCCAGTGCGCCACTTCGTTGGCGTCGGGCGTCAGGAAGGTGTGGGGATTGGGAAAGGCCTCGATCGTGCCGCGCAGGATGCGCGGCAGGCTCCCCATCAGGACCGCGGCGTTGGCGCCGCCGGCGGATTTCAGCCAGCCATAATCCGCCACCGGCACCCTGCCGAGCTCGCGAATCACCGACGGCCTGACGGTGACGTCGGGGAAGGAACGGGCAAGCAGCGGCACCAGCCGGGGCTCGCATTCTATCACGATGCTGCCGCCTTCGGCTTTGGCGCGGGCGGCGAGATCGGGAATTATGCTGGCGAACAGGATCTGGTCGCCGACGCCCTGTTCGGCGCGCACCAGAAGGCGGGTGCGCTTCAAGGGGCCGCCGGTCCAGGGGACCAAACGCTGTTCACCGCCGATGGTGGGCACCTTGCCCGGCACATCGACCCGCGCGGCATAGTCGCGCCAGCCCTCTTTCAGATCACCGTTCAGAAGATGCAGAACCGCCCGGTTCAGCCGCGCTTGCGGATTCCGAGGCTCGCTCCTGATGGCGGCGTCGTACAGTGTTCGGGCCTGCACGCGGTCGCCCGCGTCGCACAGCATGTCGGCCAGGTTGGCCAGCGCCGGGGCGTACGTCGGATGGACCGCCAGCGCGGCGCGGTAGTGGAATATCGCCGCGTCGTCCTCGCCCTTTTCACGCCGCGCCGACCCCAGGGTCAGGTGCAGCTCCGGGCTTTCGGGGGCGCGGGCCAGGGCCGGCTCGAGCAAGGCAATCGCCGCATCGAACTGGCCGCTGGCGCGCAAAAGATTGGCGAGATTGATCAGGGCTTCCAGCCGGGCCGGCTCCAGCGCCAGCACCTGGCGATAGAAGGCCTGCGCGGCGTCGCCCAGACCCAGCGCCTGCGCGGTATTGCCCAGCGCGAACAGCACTTTGGTGTCGCCGGGCTTTGCCGCCAGCGCCTGCTCATACTGGGCGATGGCTTCCACATGCCGTCCCTGTGACGACAGCTTCAGGCCGGATTGATAGGCGGCGCTCATCCGCGCAGTCTGGCGGAAGGCGCGTTAAGGCCTCGTTAAGCGTGTTTTTCCAGGGCTTTTAGGGCCAGTGTTAGCCCTGCCTTAACGCCGCCAGTGCGAAATTTCGCGCATGGTCAATGGCTTGGACACATCCGTGCTGCTGGGTTTCTACCAGGCGCAACGCAATGCGAGCCCGTCGGCGCTCGCGGCGGGCAATGCGCGCGTGGCCCAGATGCAGGCGCTGCAGAAGAAGGGGCCGACCAGCGAGCCGCCCTGGAACATCGTCACCAAGACCGACGCCAAGCAGGACGCCAAGGTTCTTTCCACCACCAACTTCCTGGATACGTCGAAGGTCCCGCTGTCGCCCGGCGCGACCAAAGACTCCAAGATGGAACAGGACAACCAGAAGCTCTTCGCGCTCTACAGCGCGGTGAACACGCTGGCCTACATGGTCAAGATGGCGCAGCGCCCGACCGCCACCAGCGGCCAGCTTGCCGGCCTGAACACCCGCTTCCAGGCCGGCCTTGAGCAGGTGCAGAAATATCTTGGCTCTACCGAGTTCAACAACTTCAACCTGCAGGCCACCAAGCCGTCGGATTCGGTGACCTCCGCCGCCGGGGTCGCCTTCAGCAACTTCACCTATGAGACCAAGAAGTTCGTCACCAATTCGCGTCTGAACGATCCGCTGCCCGGCCTGTCGGCATCCGACAGCTTCACCATCGCGGTGAAGAAGGGCGGCGTCACCACCAATGTCGCCATCGATCTTTCGCAGGTACCCGGCGCGCTGAACCTGAACAACATCGTCAGTTACGTGAACGAGCAATTGTCGGCCGGCGGTTTCTCGACCCGGTTCCAGAAGACGGTGCAGGGCGAGACCCTGACCAGCAGCGCGCTGGCCACCTATGGCCTGAAAATCACTCCGGGCGGCACCGAACAGGTCAGCCTGTCGGCCGCGGCCAGCCCGTCGCTCTACCTGGTGGGCAATTCGGGCAGCGCCACCGAAACCAATACCACCACCAATGCCGTCACCTCGGCGGTGACCACCACCGCCGCGGACCAGACCGGCCGCCTGACGAAATTGTCGGGCATCGACGGTACGCCCACCGCCACCTTCAGCGTCAACCAGGGCGCCACCAGCGGCACCACCACCGCCAGGGCCAGCGCGGTGGACGCCAGCGGCAACATCTATGTCATCGGCAACGCCACCGGCGATTTCGCCAACCAGCTCAACCAGGGATCGCAGGATTCCTATCTGACCAAGTATGATTCCGCCGGCCATGTCGTTTGGCAGAAGCTGCTGGGCAGCGCCGGCAGCGCCAATGGTTACGGCATCGCGCTGGATCCGTCGGGCGGCGTGGTGGTCACCGGCGCCTCCACGGCCCAGCTCACCACCACCTCGATCTCCAACGGCAACAATGACGCTTTTGTCGCGCGTTACACCGCGGGTGGCGAGCAGAGCTGGGTCAAGCAGATCCAGACCCTGGCGACCAACCAGTCCAACACCGTCAGCGTCGATGCCAGCGGCAATATCTATATCGGCGGCAGCGTTTCGGGCGGCGTGATCGGCGCGGGCGAAGTGGCGCAGGGCAAGGGCGACGCCTTCCTCGCCAAGTTCGATTCCAAGGGCAAGCTGCTGTCGGACACCCAGTTCGGCACCAGCGGCAATGACAGCGTGGCGGCCACCGCCACCAGCGCCGACGGCAGCCTGTATGTCGCCAGCGTGCAGAACGGCCGCGCCGTCGTTGCCAAGTATGCGGGCGGCGACATCACCGCCGCGCCGCTCTGGTCGCAGGACCTGGGCGACCTGGCGGCGGGCGGGGGCATCGGCGGCCTGACGGTTTCAAACGGCAAGGTCTATCTTTCCGGCACCACCAGCAATGCCGACCTGACGGCCGGCGGCAGCGCCAGCATCGCCGCCACTGCCAGCGGCGGCATGGACGCCTTTGTCTTCAGCCTGACGGACAATGGCGCCACCGCCACGCCCGACAAGGTCAGCTATATCGGCACCGCCACCACCGACACGGCGGGCGCGGTCACGGTCGCGGGCGACGGCACGATCTATGTCACCGGCTCCACCACCGGCACCTTTGCGGGCGCCCAGCGCAACATCCAGAATGTCACCAATGCGTTCGCCACGGCGCTGAACAGCGACGGCACGGTGAAATGGACCCGGCAATTCGGCGGTGCGGGCGGCGTTTCCAGCGGCGCGGGCATCGCCATCGACACCCAGGGCTCCAGCGTGCTGGACGCGCTGGGCCTGCCGCGGGGCGCCATCAATCTCAACCAGTCGGTCGATCTGACCGCGCAGACCACATTGCGTGCCGGCGACAGTTTCCAGGTTCGGATCGAAGGCGCGGCGGCGCGCACCGCCACCATCACCATCGACAAGGGCGAGACGTTCGATTCGCTGGCCACCAAGATCAACGCCCAGATCGGCGGCATCGGAAAGGCCAAGACCAACTACACCGGCGGTGCCTCCAATCTGAAGATCGCCGTCAATCCCGGCCACACAATCACCCTCCTGGCAGGCCCCAGGGATTTCGACGCGCTGGGCCGGCTGGGCATCGAACCGGGCGTGCTGACCGCGCCGGCCAAGGACGGCAAGACCGCCGACAAGGCCGATTCCGGCATCACGCCGACTTATGGTTTGGGCTTTGCGGGGACCTTGGATATTTCCACCCGCACCGGCGCCAACGCGGCGCGCTCGCAATTGCTGGGCGTGCTGTCCGCCTTGCAGAGCACCTATCAGACCACCAACAAGCAGCCCGGAATGCCGACCATCGGCAACACCAGCGGCCAGGCGACGTCGTACCAGACGTCGATGCTGGCCCAATATAATCTAGCCGCTTCTCTCCTCGGCGGCTAATCAAACTCCGATTTGTGGAAGCAGGCGCAGGCCCGCTTCCCCCTTGCGCGTAGTGCATGAAGGGGGAGGTGGTTTCAGCGTGCGAAGCGAAGCTTCGCGGAAGCTGAAACCGGAGGGGGCAGCTAGATAACTTTATTAAAGATCATCGCGCCGGACGACTGCGGCCCATAGCCGGGCCTGGGCCCATACGTGCGGGTCGGTGCATTGGCGCGCTCGACTTCGGCGGCGATGGCCTTGACCATGCCCTCGCTGGCATTCTTGACCCGGGTCAGCATGCGGGCGTGCATCTGCAGCACCTCGCGGAATTTGGCGGTGATGGCGACGAAACGCTGGCGCAGGCTCGGCGGCGCGGCCTGGGCGATGCGCGGATCGAAGCCCTGGGCCTCGCGGCCGTAAAGCGCGGTGAGTTTCTGGATTTCCGGATCGGCGGTGACCAGCAACTGGGGGCGGCCGTCCCTGAGCGCCGCGATGTCGCTTTCCAGCGCCACGATCAGCCGCTCGGCCATGGCGATCAGGCGTTCGATGCGGGGCGCATCCTGAACGGCAACGGCGTCGCTCATGGCGTCACCGGCGCCTGTTGATGCTTGAGCAGCTCGGCCTGCATGGCGCTGGCCAGGCCGAAGCCGCCGCGCGACTGCAAGCCCTTGGCATACTGGTCGACCATCATCGAGCGGAACATCTCCTCGCCCTGTCCGCCCCCGAACATGCCGTCGGACTTCACGCCGGAGAACATCGCACCCAGGAACTGGGAGATGAAGACGCTTTCATATTCCTTGGCGGCATGGGCCGCCTTGGCCGGATCCATGATGCCGCTGGGCCGCGTAGGCAGCGAAGGCTGCTGGGCCTGGAACATGGCGCTTTGAACACTGGCTTCCATGATCCCCTCCCTTAACCGATGATCTGGATGTCGGCCTGCAAGGCGCCGGCGGCCTTGATGGCCTGGAGGATGGAGATGACGTCGCGCGGGCCGACGCCCAGCGCATTCAGCCCGTCCACCACATGCTGCAGCGACACGCCTTCCTTCAGCACGGTCATCTTGTTGCCCTTGCTGTCGTCGATCTGGATGTTGGTGCGCGGCACGACGGCGGTGTCGCCGGTCTGGGAGAAGGGCGAAGGCTGGCTGACCTGCGGGGTCTCGGTGACCTTGATGGTCAGGTTGCCCTGGGCGATGGCCACGGTGGAGATGCGCACATCCGCGCCCATCACGATCACGCCGCTATTTTCGTCGATGATGACCTTGGCCTGCTGGTCGGGGTCGACCTTCACCTGCTCGATGTCGGTCAGCAGCGCCATCACGCCGCCCGGATAGCTGGCGGGCACCGCCAGTTCGACATTGGAAGGATCGATGGCCTTGGCATTGCTGCCGCCCAGATAGGCGTTGACCGCCTTGGCGATGCGGGTGGCGGTGGTCAGGTCGGGATTGTGCAGCGACAGTTTCAGCGAGGTGAGGCCGGCGAGCTGGAAGCCGGTGTCTTTTTCCACGATGGCGCCGTTGGAGATGCGGCCCGCGGTGGGAACGCCGCGCGTCACGCTGCCGGCGTCGCCCTGGGCGGAGAAGCCGCCGATCGCGACCGGGCCCTGGCCCAGCGCATAGGTCTGACCGTCGGCGCCGAACAGCGGCGTCACCAGAAGCGTACCGCCCTGGAGATTCTTGGCGTCGCCCATCGCCGACACCGAAACGTCGATGCGGGTGCCGGGGGCGGCGAAGGCGGGAAGGCTGGCGGTCACCATCACGGCGGCGACATTCTTGGTCTGCATCACCTGGCCGCGGGTGTTGACGCCCAGCCGTTCCAGCATGGTCTGGATGCTCTGCTGGGTGAAAGGCGCGTTCTTCAGGCTGTCGCCGGTGCCGTTAAGGCCCACGACCAGGCCATAGCCGACCAGCATGTTGTCGCGAATGCCCTGGACCTCGATCAGGTCCTTCACCCGGCTGAAGGCCAGGACAGGCATGGGGGCGGCCGCAATGGCGGCTGCCACGGCGAGGGCGGTGAGGCGGATATAATAAGGTGCGCGGCGCATGTTCGGCTTCTGCCTTTATGTTCGCGCATGTCTTTGCCAGAACCGTGCCGGGGCCGCCCCAAGAAAACCTGTTTATATACAACAGCTTGCCGAGCGTCCGAACAGTGTTCGGTCGGCCATGGGCAGCAATTGCCGGGCGAAAAGAGCCGGGATGGCTGCTTTTGTTGCCCCCTCCGGTTTCAGCTTCCGCTCGCTTCGCTCGCACGCTGAAACCACCTCCCCCATCCGCCTGCTTACGCAGGCATGGGGGAGGCGGGCTTGGGTTTGGTCTGGATCATCAGCGACAGGAAGGCGGCCAGCACCGCGACGAAGCCGGCGAACACGAAGGCCTGCAGATACGAGCCGGAGACGGTGCGCGACACCCCCGCCAGGAAGGCGGCCGAGGCCGCGCCGATCTGGTGGCTGGCGGAAATCCAGCCGAACAGGATGGGCGCCTTCCTGATGCCGAAGCGCTGGTTGGCGATGGCCAGGGTGGGGGGCACGGTGGCAATCCAGTCCAGGCCGTAGAACACCGCAAACAGCGACAGGCCGAAAAAGCTGAAATCGGCGAAGGGCAGATAGATCAGCGACAGGCCCCTCAGGCCATAATAGGCGAACAGCAGCTTCCTGGGATCATAGCGGTCGGTCAGCCAGCCTGACGCCGTGGTGCCGACCAGATCGAACACGCCCATGATCGCCAGCAGGCTGCCCGCCGCCACGACCGTCATGCCGTAATCGTGGCACAGCGCGATCATGTGTGTGCCCACCAGGCCGTTGGTGGTGAAGCCGCAGACGAAGAAGGTGCCGGCCAGCAGCCAGAAGTCGCGGCTGCGCGCGCCTTCGCCCAGTGCGGCAAAGGCGGTTTTCAGCGGATTGCCGGTATCGCGGATTTCCGGCGGATGGTCCGGATCGGCGCCGAACGGCACCTGGCCGACATCGGCGGGCCATTCGGGCAGCAGGAAATAGACAACCGGGATCAGCACCGCCATCGCCAGCGCCACGTACAGCACCACCGGCTGCCAGCCTCCCGCCTGGGCGATGGCCGACAGGCCGGGAAAGAAAATCAGCGTGCCGGTGGATGTGGAAGCGGCGAACAGGCCCATCACCAGCCCGCGATTGGTGACGAACCAGCGATTGACGATGGTGGCCGACAGCACATTGGTGATGCACCCCGACGCGATGCCCGACACCAGACCCCAGGTGACGATCAACTGCCAGGGCGCCGTCATGAACAGGCTGACGAAGCTGGACAGGCTCATCATGGCGAGCGCCACGATCACGGTGGCGCGGATGCCGAAGCGCTGCATGGCGGCGGCGGCGAAAGGCCCGGTCAGGCCGAACAGGAAAATGCCGCAGGCCGCAGCCAGGCTGATCACCCCGCGCGACCAGCCGAACGCTTCTTCCCATGGCACCATCAGCACGCCGGGGGTGGAGCGCAGCCCCGCCGCTGCCAGCAGCGCCACGAAGATCACGGCGACCACGGCCAGGGCGTAATGCCGTCCGAAGATGGTGCGTTGCTGCATGCGTCCCTCGGCGCCAAGCTTATACAATTCCCTTGCGGCCTGCTGCGCTGCATCGGCATGGGCGGCTTGCGTTTCGCATCTGCGTAAAGGCGCGGCCGCATGGACTAAGGCCAATCAAGGCCCTATTTTCCGCAGCGCATGAACGAAGAAACCCGCCTTTCCACCCTGACCTTTACCGCCTGGGCGGATGCCTTCACGCCGGCGGAAGTCGACCGGATCGTGGCCTATGGCGACAGCCTGATGCCCGAGCGGGTGCAGCTGGCGGGTACCGCGCCGGGCGACATGACCGCCGCCGCCGACCGTCTGCGCATCACCCATACCGCCTGGATCGAACGCAATGCCGACACAAAATGGCTGTTCGAGCGCATGCAGGGCGTGGCGCAGTCGCTCAACGACCAGACCTACCAGTACGACCTGCGCGGCTTCAGCGAGAATTTCCAGTACACGGTCTATCACGGCAGCGAAGGCGGCCATTATGACTGGCATGTCGATCACGGGCCGCTGGCCGTGCCGCGCAAGCTTTCGATGACGGTGCAACTCAGCGATCCTTCCGACTATCAGGGCTGTGATCTGCAATTCTGCGCCGGCGGCAATATCGAGATCGCGCCGCGCACGCGCGGCACGGTGGTCGCTTTTCCGTCCTATGTCCTGCACCGTGTGACGCCGGTGACTTCCGGCACGCGCCGGTCGCTGGTGGTGTGGACCACAGGCCCGAAATTCCGCTGATCGCCATGGAAAACCCGACCCGCACGCTTCCCTTCGCCACCTGGACCGGCGCCTTCACGCCCGCCGAGCTGGACCGCATCGAGGCTTACGGCGACCGGCTGACGGCGGAGAAGGCGCTGGTGTCGGGCGAGGCGCCGCGCAAGGAAGACGACGCATCGCGCATTTCGCGCACCGCCTGGATTGCCCGCAACGCGGACACCGAATGGTTCTACGACCGGATGGAGCGCGTCGCGCGCACGCTCAACGACCGGATCTGGCAGTTCTCGATCAGCGGTTTTTCCGAGCTGTTCCAGTACACCATCTATGACGGAACGGAGCGGGCCTATTTCGACTGGCATGTGGACCAGGGTTACGTGGAAGTGCCGCGCAAGCTTTCCTTTTCCCTGCAGCTGACGGATGGTTCGCAGTATGAAGGCTGCGACCTGCAGTTCCATGCCAGCAAGACGATCGATACCGCCTCGCGGGAAAGGGGCGCGGTGATCGCCTTTCCGTCCTATGTCCTGCACCGGGTGACGCCGATCGTCAGCGGTACGCGCAAGGCGGTGGTGATCTGGATCACCGGACCGGATTTCAAATAAGGGCCTTGCATCAATAAACACGAATGGGGGGCGTACATGTCGTTATTCAATCCTGCGTCATCACCCGTCCTCATGCCGGGCGGCCTGGTGATCTGGGAGAATCTGTTCACCAAGGCCGAGCTGGACGCAGTCGAACAGCATGGTGACCGGCTTCACCAGGAGAGGGCCGGGCTTGCCGCAAACGATACCGGGCGCGACAATATCCGCGTCACCCGCGTCGCCTGGTTCATGCGCGATGCGCAAACCGAAAATTTCTACGCCCGGATGGAAGAAGTCGTGCTGCGGCTGAACGCGCAGTTCTTCCGCTATGACCTGTCCGCGGTGGTGACCTTTCAATATGCCGTTTACGACGGCACCGAAGGCGGACATTTCGACTGGCACAAGGATTACGGCAAGGGCTATGACGCGGTGGCGCAAGAGCCGCGCAAACTTTCGCTAAGCATCCAGTTGAGCGAACCTGCGGACTATCAGGGGTGCGATCTGGAAGTGCGCGCCGGCAACATCACCGATATCGCGCCCAGGACACGCGGCACGGTGATCGCATTTCCGTCCTACGTTCTGCATCGCGTGACACCGATAACATCGGGCATACGAAAATCGCTCGTCGTCTGGGCGGTGGGACCCGAGTTCAAGTAGACGCTGGTAAGTCCGCGCTGAAAGCGCATCAAATGTTATCATCGTTGCGCGTGACACCGATAACATCGTGCGTGACAGCGATAACATCGGGTCGTGCGACAATCATTCGTTGTTTGCGCAGCGAAAGCTGAGTTCAAATCGGCGCAGCAAAAGCCTGCGCCGAAAGCTCATCAAATGTTATTATCGTTGCACACGACATCGCCTGGTTCCGCAGGCGATCCTGTCATGTGGACAGATTTTTTCTGCACGAACCGCGGGTAATGAATTCTCCCCGCCCTGCTTTGCAGGAATTGTTCGACCAGGCGATCACCCATCATCAAGGCGGCGATCTGGCCGCAGCCGAACGGCTGTATCAGCAGGTGCTGGGTATCGAGCCGGCGAGCTTCGCGCCGCGCCACATGCTGGGCGTGATCCGTTTCCAGCAGGGCCAGCATCTGCAGGCCATCGACCTGATCACGGCTGCGCTGAAACTGAATCCGCAGGTCGCGCAAGCGTGGATCAATCTTGGCCATGTGCAGGCGGCGGCAGGCCGTCCCGAGGAAGCCGTCGCCAGCTACCGGCGGGCGCTGACGCTTTCCCCGGGCGAATTCGCGGCGCTGAACGCCCTGTCGGGTGTTCTGGTGCAACTGAGGCGTTCGGACGAGGCGCTGGACTGCACCAACTGGTCGCTGGCACTGCGCCCCGGTGACATCGAAGCGCTGCATCGCCGCGCCGACATATTGCGCGAGATGAAGCGCTTCGACCTGGCGCTGAAGGATTATGACGCCGTTCTGGCGGTCCATCCCGAAGCTGCCGGGATTCTGACCGACCGCGGCGCGATCTTGTCGGAGCTGGGCCGCGCCGAGGAAGCGCTGGAGAGCCTGGATCGCGCCCTGGCGGTACAACCTGACCTGCCGGAGGCTTTGAGCAATCGCGGCTTCACCTTGCGCGAGCTGAGCCGGTTCGAGGAAGCGCTGGAAAGCCTGGACAGCGCGCTGGCGCGCGATCCCAACCATGTTCCCGCCCTGTCGGTTCGCGGCAAGGTCCTGAGCGAGATGAACCGCCTGGAGGAAAGCTTCAGCGATTTCCGCCGGGTCTCGGAACTGGCCTTTGGCGAGGGCGCGCCCGCGCAGGCGAAGCTGGCGCACCAGGTCGTCCATGACCGCGAGCAACAGCAATGGCGCGCCGCCCATGGCGGCAGCGCGCGTTTCGTCGGTGGCGAAAGGTTGAAGGGTCCGGCGGTCAATCCGCACAATGCGGCGGCGGTTGCGAAAGCCTGGCTCAGCAGCGACCCCAATCTGGTGGTGATCGACAATCTGCTGACCCCCGAAGCGCTGGAAAATCTGCGCCGCTATTGCCGGGGCTCGGTTGTCTGGCACACCGCCTATAACCAGGGCTATCTGGGCGCCTTTCCGGAGTCCGGCTTTGCGGCACCGCTGCTGGCGCAGATCGCGGAAGAACTGAGCACCACCTTCCGGGAGATTTTCGCCGAGCATCCGCTGCGCTACCACTGGGCTTTCAAGTATGACAGCAAGCTGGAAGGCATCGGCATCCATGCCGACGAAGCCGCGGTGAATGTGAATTTCTGGATCTCGCCGGACGAAGCCAATCTCGATCCGGAAGGCGGCGGTCTGGTGGTCTGGGACAAGCAGGCGCCATTGGCCTGGGATTTCGCCAAGTTCAATTCCGATGAAAACGCGGCGTATGGTCTTTTGGCCGAAACCGGCGCCAAGCCGATCAAGATCCCGTATCGCGCCAACCGGGCCGTGATCTTCAACTCCAACCTGTTTCACAAGACGGACGAGATCGCCTTCGCGGACGGCTATGAGAACCGGCGCATCAACATCACCATGCTGTTTGGCCGTCGCCAGCGCGGCTGAATCCAGGCGCCCGCGCAAATCACTTGTTGTGCGGGCCGTGCGACCTGAGTTCAAATAGGCATCGGAACGCGTGCTTGCGAAGGCCTAGGAATGTCATCACCGCAACCGGTTGTGCAGGGGCCCTTCGTGGCCTGGGAAGGCGCGTTGGCACCGGCGGAAGTCGATGCCATTGTCGCCCGTGGTGATGCCCTGCTGCACAGCAAGGGCACGCTGGAAGGGCAGAGCGGTGCCATCGACGCGGTGCGCATCACCGACCTGGCCTGGATCGAACACGGTCCCGACACGCAAAAGCTCTATGAGCGGCTTTCCCAGATCGTGCTGCGGCTGAATACCGACTTCTACCGCTTCGACCTGACCGGGCTCGAGAACCTGCAATACACCATCTATGACGGGCGGCAGGGCGGCCATTACGACTGGCACATCGATTTCGGGCACAAGAACTTCAAGCCGCGCAAGATTTCCCTCAGCGTCCAGCTCAGCGATCCGGCCGATTACGAGGGCTGCGAGCTTCAGTTCCAGATCGAAAGCCAGCCCGTGACCGCCCCGCGCAGCCGCGGCACGGTCATCGCCTTCCCCTCCTTTTTCCTGCACCGGGTCACGCCGGTGACCAGGGGGGTGCGCAAGTCGCTGGTACTGTGGGCCACGGGGCCGGAATTCCGCTAAAGGCTTCAAAGAGATAGACAGGGGGTGCGGGGCTTTCTATTTTGCCCCCATGACCGCGCCGCGCCCCGCCCTTCTTTGCATCCTCGATGGCTGGGGCTGGCGCGAAGGTGCCGCCCCGGACAATGCGATCGCGCAAGGCAACACCCCCAACTACACCCGCCTCTTGGCGACATGCCCGCATGCCTTGTTGGAAACCAGCGGCAATGCGGTCGGCCTGCCCAGGGGGCAGATGGGCAATTCCGAGGTCGGCCACATGAACATCGGCGCCGGGCGGGTGGTGGCCCAGGACCTGCCGCGCATCGATGTCGCAATTGAAGACGGCAGCCTGGCGCGCCGCCCCGTGCTGCTGGCGCTGATCGAGAAAGCCAAAAGCGCCCAGCGCGCCGTGCACATCATGGGCCTGATGTCGCCCGGTGGGGTCCATTCCCATCAGGACCACATCGCCGCGCTGGTGAAAATCTGCAGCGCCGCCGGTGTGCCGGTGTTCGTGCATGCCTTTCTGGATGGCCGCGACACCCCGCCCAAAAGTGCCGGCGGTTTTGTCGCCAAATTCCTGGGCGACATTGCGGGGCTTGCCGGCGTGCGGCTGGCAACCCTGTCAGGGCGCTTCTATGCCATGGACCGCGACCAGCGCTGGGACCGGGTGGAGAAATGCACCAGCGCCATCATCGACGCCTCGGCCCGCCGCTTTGACGATGCCGCCGCGGCGATTGAAGCCTCCTATGCCGACGAAGTCAGCGACGAATTCCTGGTGCCCTGCGTGTTGGGCGACTATGCGGGGGTGGAAGACGGCGATGTGCTTCTGTTCGCCAATTTCCGCGCCGACCGGGCGCGCGAGATTTCCGCCGCGCTGCTGGACAGGGGCTTTGACGGCTTCGAGCGCGCGCGCGTTCCGGTTTTCGGCGCCGCGGCGGGACTGACCGAATATTCCGATCATCTGCGGACACTGATGGGGGCGGTATTCCCGCCCGAGGATGTGCGCGAGACGCTGGGCGAAGTGGTGGCGCGTTCCGGCCTGAAACAACTGCGCATCGCCGAGACCGAGAAATACGCCCATGTCACCTTCTTCCTCAATGGCGGGCGCGAGCAGGTGTTCGACGGCGAGGACCGTATCCTGGTGCCCAGCCCGAAAGTGGCGACCTACGACCACAAGCCGGAAATGAGCGCCTTTGAAGTCACCGAAAAGCTGGAAGAAGCCATTGCCAGCGGCAAATACGACCTGATCGTCTGCAACTACGCCAATCCCGACATGGTGGGCCATACCGGCATCATGAGCGCGGCGGTGAAGGCGGTGGACACGATCGATATCTGCCTGGGGCGGCTGACGGCGGCGCTGGAGAAAGCGGGTGGCGTGATGCTGCTCACTGCCGATCACGGCAATATCGAGATGATGCAGGATCCCGGCAGCGCCGAACCCTATACCGCGCACACCACGCTCGATGTCCCCGTCATCGCCTTCGGCGCGCCCGCGGGTACCACATTGATGAATGGCCGGCTGGCCGATGTCGCGCCCACGCTGCTGGAACTGATGGGCCTGCCCCAGCCGCAGGTGATGAGTGGCCATTCCCTGCTGGTGAAGGGCGCGTGAAAGCCAGGCTCTCCGTCCTCCTGGCCGCCGCCCTTCTGGTGCAGCCTTCGTTCGATGCGCTCGCACAGAAACCCAAAAAAGTCATGGCGCCGATCCGCCCCACGCCGCGTCCGGCGTTGCGTGCCGACAGGCCCGAAGTGCCGATCGATCTCTCCCGCGCGTTGCCGGGCAAGGTTCTGTCCACCCTGCCGTCCAGCGCGCAGCAGCTCCAAAGCCTGTCGTCGGAACTCAAGCAGGGTCAGCCGCAACTGGCCAGCGCGCGGGCGAAAAGCGAAATGCTGGCGGCCGAAGCGCTGGAGCTGCGCCGCCGCCTGATCGCCACCGCCCAGCGCATCGAGGAACTGGAACGGCTGCGCATCGCCGCCGACCTGCAGATCGAAAAGCTGGAAGCCGAGAACAGGCGCCTCAGCGCCGGCTTCGCCAACGACCGCGTGGCGGTGACCCGCCTTCTGGCGGTGCTGCAGAGGTTGCAGCATGACATGCCGCCCGCGATCGCCATGCATCCGGGTGATGCCTTGGGCGCGGCGCGCGGCGCCATGCTGATCGGCTCGTCGCTGCCCTCGGTCTATGCCCAGGCCGCCTCCCTGTCGCGGCGCATCGATGCCCTGAAGCGCAGCCGCGCGGCGCTGGAACAGCAGCGCCACCAGGCCGCCGACACCGGCGTCCGGCTGGGGATCGCGCGCGGCGAGCTCGACGAGCTGCTGGCGAAGAAGGAAAAGGAAGCGGTGGGCGCGGCTGAGGCCTATGGCAGCCTGAAAGCCCAGCTGGCGGTCATCGCCCGCGAGGCCGCCGACTTCCAGGCGCTGGCAGCCCGGGTTCGGGCTTTGCGCCAAAATGGAACCCCCCAGCAAAGCGTGGTGTTCGTGACGGCGCAGAACAGCGGTTCCGGCGGGGGGCTCGCCCGGAATTCGCTGCTGGAACCGGTGGTGGGAACCGTGACGGGGGGCGGGGAAAAGGGCAGTCCGGGCCTGACTTATGCAACCCGGGCGGGGGCCCAGGTGATCACGCCCTCGGACGGCAAGGTTCTTTTCGCCGGTCCTTACCATAAGAGCGGACAAGTCTTGATAGTTGAGATAACCACTGGCTACGATGTGGTCCTGGCGGGACTGGGACGCGTGACGGTTAGGCCAAACGATCAATTGCTGGCGGGCGAGCCGGTTGGAACCATGCCCGCCGAAGGATCGGATAACAGGCTATACTTCGAGTTGCGTCACGGCGGTCATGGCCAGAATCCCGCGCCATGGTTGAAGTTGAATCTGCGCCCCTGAGTTGGAAAGGCGAACGGCACATGAATAAGTTTGCATTGGTCAGTCTGGGTCTGGTCGGCGGTTTCGCCGTGGCCCTGGTTGCGCTGCCGGAAGCCAAGGGCGCCAATGACGCCAGCGCATACGGCCAACTGGACCTGTTCAGCGACGCCTTCGAGCGCGTGCGCGCCAACTATGTGCGCCCGGTCAAGGACAGCGAACTGATCGACGCCGCCATCCAGGGCATGGTGTCCAACCTCGATCCCCATTCCAGCTACATGGACGCCAAGTCGTATGGCGACATGCAGATCACCACCAAGGGCCAGTTCGGCGGCGTCGGCATCGAAGTCACGCAGGAAGACGGTCTGATCAAGGTGATCTCGCCGATCGACGGCACGCCCGCGTCGCGCGCCGGCATCAAGTCGGGCGACCGCATCGCCGGCATCGATGGCGGCTCCATCCAGGGCCTGCCGCTGAACGAAGCGATTGATAAAATGCGCGGTCCGGCGGGCAGCAAGATCACGCTGACCATCCTGCGCGAAGGCGAAAAAAAGCCGTTCGACGTGACTTTGGTGCGCGCCATCGTGCGCGTCGATGCCGCCGCGTTCCGCCGCGAAGGCGATATCGGCTATATCCGCATGCCCGGTTTCAACGAACAGACCGCCGACGGGCTGGAGCGCGCGGTGCGCGATCTCAAGAAGCAGATCGGCCCGGCCATCAAGGGTTATGTGCTGGACCTGCGCAACAATCCCGGCGGCCTGCTGGATCAAGCGATCCAGGTGTCGGATGACTTCCTGGGCACCGGCGAGATCGTCTCCACCCGTGGCCGCCGCAGCGAAGACACCCAGCGCTATGACGCCAAGAATGGCGACGTCACCGACGGCAAGCCGATCGTGATCCTGATCAATGCCGGCACCGCCAGCGCCTCGGAAATCGTCGCGGGCGCGCTGCAGGACCACAAGCGCGCCACCATCATCGGGCTGACCAGCTTCGGCAAGGGATCGGTGCAGACCATCATCCCCCTGGGCGAAGGCCGCGGCGCGCTGCGCCTGACCACGGCGCGTTACTTCACGCCGTCAGGCCATTCGATCCAGGCGCAGGGCATCATCCCGGACATCCAGGTGGCGCAGGGCGACGAAGCCAATGTGCCCAAGCTGGCGCGGTCGTCGGAAGCCGACCTGCGCGGCCATCTGTCGGGCGAACCGGTGCCGGCCAAGCGGACCAATGCGCCGGTGATCAAGCCGGCGGCGGGCACCAAGTATGACGACTTCCAGCTCGCCTATGCCCTGGACCTGCTGCGCGGGAAAATGACGGTGGCCTCGGTCACCACCCCGCCGCCGGCCAAGACCGCGAACGCCACCACCCCGGCCCGCTAACTCCTTCACGAAAACTGAGACCCGCCTCCCCTTCGTGCGCGCAGCGCACAAGAGGGGGAGGTGGTTTCAGCGTGCGAAGCGAAGCTTCGCGAAAGCTGAAACCGGAGGGGGTCATTAACCGAATTAACCTCCTCCTAACCAAGCTCATTCATAAATAAGAGCATGGCTGCTGCTGTCGATTCCGCAGAAGGGTTTGCCGTGTCCAAGAGCGGGCGCGCCCTGGCGTTCGCCTGCTCCTTCACCGCCTGCCTGTTGGCCGCTGGAATCCTGGCGATAACACTGTTCGGCCGCCCCGCCGCGCCCGCCATCACCCTGGAACTGGGCGAAGCGCCGGGCGCGCAGGGCCCCGCCTTGTCGCCCGACGTTGCCGCCGTTTCCGAGACGAATGCCGTGCCCGCGGCCATCACCCAGCCGATCTATGCCGGCAAGGCGCTGCTGGCCGATCCCGCGCTGATCGAAAACAGCGCCATTGGTCCCCTGCCGCGCATCGCCGATGACGGGCGCAAGCCCATGCAGGCCTATGCGGCCCCGGCCGCGACGGGCGCCAAGTTCAAGATCGCCATTGTGGTCAGCGGCCTTGGCGTTTCCGCCAGCGCCACCAAGGCGGCACTGGCCAACCTGCCGTCCGGCGTCACGCTGGGCTTTGCCCCCTATGCGGGCGATGTCGGGGAATGGGTGTCCCAGGCGCGCGGACGCGGACATGAAGTCCTGCTGCAGATTCCGATGGAGCCTTTCGATTTCCCCGACAGCGATCCGGGCCCGCACACCCTGCGCGCCGGCCAGGACGAATCCGCCAACATCCAGCGCCTGACCTGGGCGCTGTCGCGCTTCACCGGCTATGCCGGGGTGACCAACCTTCTGGGCCAGCGCTTCCTGTCAGACAGTTCGGCGCTGTCGCCGGCCTTGACCTATCTGGGTCGCCGCGGCCTCTATTTCTTCGACAATGGCGCAGCGGCGCAATCGGTGGCCCCCAGTGTGGCGGCGCAGGCCGGCATCCCGGCGGTCCAGAGCAACGCCACCGTGGACGGCATCCAGACCGCGCTGGAAATCGACCGCCGGCTGTCCGAACTGGAAACCCAGGCCCGCACCAGCGGCAGCGCCGTGGGTTCCGCCTTCCTCTATCCGGTTTCCATCGCCCGCATCGCCGCCTGGGCGAAGGGCCTGCAGGCGCGGGGCTTTGTTCTTGTCCCCGTCTCGGCCATAGTGACTCAGCCAACACAATAATATCGCTGGGGAAATGCCCGATAACGATCTGCCCTACCGGCCTTGCGTCGGCATCATGCTGTTCAATGCGAACGGCGAGGTGTTCGTCGGCAAGCGCATCGACCAGACCGTCGAGGGCTGGCAGATGCCGCAGGGCGGCATCGACAAGGGCGAGACGCCCAGACAGGCGGCCCTGCGCGAACTTCTGGAAGAAGTCGGCACCGACAAGGCCGAGATCCTGGGCGAGATGGAAGACTGGGTCACATACGACCTGCCGGCCCATCTGATCGGCATTGCCTTTCACGGCAAGTACAAGGGCCAGCGCCAGAAATGGTTCGCCCTGCGCTTCACCGGCGCGGACAGCGACATCGACCTGACCGCGCATGAGCCGGAATTCTCGGCCTTTCAATGGGTCAGCCTTGAGAACCTGCCGTCCCTGATCGTCGCCTTCAAGCGCGATACCTATCGCAGCGTGATCGCGGCGCTGGGAAAGTATGCATGAAGAAATCTCCAGTCCTGATGATCCATGGGGCCTTTTGCGGCCCCTGGTCGCTGGACGGCCTCAAGGAAAAGTTCGAGGCGGCCGGCTATGCCGTCACCGCGCCGCCCCTGCGCTTTCATGACGTCAGCCCGTCGCCCAAGGCGCTCGCCACCACCGGGCTGGCCGATTACGCCGCCGACCTGGAAGAAGAAATCGCCGCGCTCAAAATCCCGCCCATCCTGGTGGGCCATTCCATGGGCGGCCTGCTGGCCCAGATGCTGGCCGCCCGCACAAACGTCGCGGCGCTGATCTTGCTGGCGCCATCGGCGCCATGGGGCGTGCCGCCCACGACCCTGTTCGAAATCGGGGCCGCCCAGTCGATGCATCTGCAACCCGGCTACTGGAACCAGGTGCTGGAACCGCAACGCGATGTCGCGCTGGCCCATTCGCTCGACAAGCTGCCCAAAAGCACGCGCGACGCGGTCTATGACCGCTTTGTCGCCGAATCGGGGCGCGCCACCTTTGAGGTGATGAACTGGGCGCTGGACATGAACCACGCCAGCGCGGTGGAAGCCGACAGGATCACCGCGCCGCTGCTGCTGCTGACCGGCAGCGAGGACCGCATCAATCCGCCCAGCACCGTGGCCAAGATCGCCGCGCTGTATGGGGGCCGGGCCACGGCGGAAGTCTTGCCGGGCTTCGGCCATTGGCTGATCGGCGAACCGGGCTGGGAAAAAATGGTGACGCGGATGCTGCTTTGGCTGAAAGAGAAGAAGCTTTAGCTCTTCACATCCGCGTGACGCTTGCTGAAGTCCTTCATGAAGGACTGCAGCGTGTCCACCGCGGCGATCTTGGCGGCGGCTTCGCGGAAGGCCAGGCCATGGGCATCGATGCTGGCCGACAGCACCGCGAACAGGTTGCCGTCGGGCGTATTCTTCATTTTGGGGGCGAAATGGGTGCGGATGCGCTCCAGCCCCGCCTGGTCGCTGGCCAGCGAATAGGCGACGGCGGCGCGCAATACATGGGCGCGGTCGGTGATCGATAGCGGGGCGGCATCGGCCCAGCGCGGCTCCACCAGTTCTTCCGCCTTCTGTCCGGCGACCGCCCAGTTGCCGCTTTCCCAATAGATGTCGGCGCGCAGGCGGCGGGCGTCTTCGGATTCGTCCACCGCGATCAGGTCCAGCGCATTGTCCCATTGCTTGAGGGCGGCGAAGGCGCGCGCTTCCAGCAGCATGCGCTGGTGCATTTCGTCCTGCGGCAGGCCGGTGATCATCGAGCCGCGGATCACATTGACCGCCTGTTGCGGCTTGTGGTCCATCAGATAGACGGCCGCCAGGCGTGTCGCCACCTGCGCCTTGGCGATGCCTTCCAGGCGCTTGTCCACCTGATAGGCCAGGAGACTCGCGGCCGGACCCAAAAGGTCCACCGCCACCAGCCGGTCCGACATGCGCCGGATCATGTCATCGCCGTCCGGCCCGATCGGGGTGAGGTCGATATTGTCATAGAACAGAGCCAGCGAATCCACCGGCTTCATCTTGTCGGCATCGCCCTTCAGATAGAGTTTGACGAAAGCGGCGCGCATATCGTCCTGCGCCACGCGCGCGGCGTCCTGGCCGGTGAAATTCTGGGTGGCCACCCGCAAGGTCTTGAGGCCCTCGCGGTGCTGGCCGCGCCCGAAATAGAGCGAGGCCAGCTTGCGCAGGGTCTTCATTTCCAGCTGGTCACCGCGCCAGCGGAAGCGCAGCTTTTCCAGCTTTTCGATGGCCTGGGGCACGGTGATGGCGCCGGCATTCAGCGCGGCATTGGTGTGATGGAAGATCGCCTGCGCCGCCAGCTTCTCGTCGCCGCTTTTCTCGACCTTGGCGAATTGCGCGGTCGCCGCGCGATACTTGTTCTGCGCCGCGGCCAGACGCGCCTGCGCCAGCTCCGCCACCAGTGCCTGACGCGCTTCCAGCTCCTTGGGCAGGCGGCTCAGCGCCGCATCGGCAAGATCCAGGCGTCCCATGCCCAGTGCGGCTTCGGCATCGGCCAGATGCGCCGCGGCCTGCCAGAGGGGCGGATAGCGGTCCAGCACCAGGCTGGCGCGCTGCAGATGCAGATGGGCGCTTTTCCAGTTTTCCATGCCGGCATCGGTCAGCCCGCGCCAGAAGGCGGCGTGGCGGTCGGCGTCAAACGCCGCGCCGCTGAGTTCGTTATGGGCGTCACGATAGCGGCCCATCATGTACGCCGCCGCGGCGCGCATGGTGGTGAGCTGGGCATCGCCGGTCAAAGCCGGATCGTTGGTCTGCAGCAACTGGATCACGCCGAGCGCTTCGGCGGCAAAGCCATTGGCCAGATAGAAGCGCGCGAGTTCCAGACGCGCGGCGCCCGCCTTGGCGGAGGTCTGCCGCGCCGCGGCCTGGGTCAGACGGCGTTCGGTGGCCAGGAAGCTGCCACCGCTGGCGACGCCCCATTTGGCGAAATTCAGATAGGAAGGCCCGTTGCCGAAACGCGCCATGGCCGACGGGCTCTGGCCGAGCGGCATTTGCGGCGGGGTCAGCGCCATGCCAGCGGGGCGCGAAATGACCACCCGCGCCTGCGCCACATCGACTTTCAGATCGTCGACATAGGGCGTGATCACCAACCCGCTTGCGGTGGGCAGGGCGGCGAAATCGGCGAAGACGCGGATATTGGGCATGCCGCGGCCCGGCGCGGCCGGAACAATGGTCAGCATGTCGCCGCTGCCCGGATCCAGAAGCTGGAAGGCGCGGTCGGCGGCGGGCAGCAGGGTAGAGAGCGAAGCGCGCTTGGGATCGGACTGGTTGCGGGCGAAGCCGATGACCACCGGCGCGGGCGCAACCTGCGGCGCGATCTCGACTTCCAGGTCGGGTCCTTTGCCGCGCGCGCCGATCTGCGCCGGGGCTTTCAGGGTGACGCGCAGGATGCCCAGACCGTTGCTGGACACCGCATCCAGACGCTCGGCGAAATCACCCAGCGTGGTTTTCAGGTTGCGGGAATCGAAGTTGGGAGCATTTTCCAGCACCACCCAGGCGGTGAGGCCGCGCACGAAAACGGCGGTGGCGCGGCCGCCCGCGCCCTTGAAAGTGATCAGCGCGCCATCGCGGGTACGCTTGCCATCGGCCACCGGCACGTCCGGAACCGGAGACGCGGCTTCGGCCGTTTGCGTTTCCGCAGGTTTTACTTCGGCGGTTTTGGCTTCGGCTTTGGGGCCGGATTTTGCATCAGCCTTTGCATCAGGCTTTGCGTGCGGATCGGGCTTGGTTTCCGCGGGCTTGGCTTCGACGGGTTTGGCGTCCGGCTTCTTGCCGCTGACGGCGGCGGCGGTCTTGGCGATGCTTTCGGCCTGCGCCTTGCTGACGGGCCCGGCTGCCATCTTGGTGGCAACCGGCTTGGCGGTACCCGGCGGCGCATAGGCGGCAACGTCGGTCTTGGGCGCCAGGATATCCAGCACGATCTTGTTGCCGTCGCGGAAATGGTGATAGCCGGAATCGGAGTCGGTATCGAACTCCACCAGCATGCTCTGGCCATCAAGGCGCCAGGCGGCATTCTTCACCCAAGGCGGCGCCAGCCGCGCGATTACCGAGACATCGGCGCGCGCCTGCGCGGCGAAGCGGATGCTCATTTTTCCCGCGCCTGGATACACCTGATAGGAAACATTCTGCGGCCAGTCGAACACCAGCCGGGTGAACTTTTCATAGGAACCGGTGCGCAACCTGATTTCCGGCAGGCTGGCCATGTCCAGTGGCTTGGGCGCGGCCTTGGGCGGCGCCACCAGGTCCGGCATCACGCCGGTAAAATTCATCGGCGCCACATCCACCACCGCGCGCGCGCCAAGCTGGCTGACATGCAGCTTGACCGGCTGGCTGAGGGTGAAGCGCAAGGTCTTGCCGTCTTCGTCGGCGCGGCCGCTGGAGATCAGGCGCGGCAAGGCGGCGGTGATCGCCGCGGGATCAACGTCGGTCTTGGCGCTGAAGCTGATGGCCAGCACGCCGCCGGTGGTGGTGGCGCTGACCTTGGTGGTAGCGGGAATCGAAAAGCTCAGCCGGCCATAGCCGTCTTGCGTCGTGCCACTGACGCTGTCGGCCCATGCTGGTAGGCTGACGCCAAGCGCCATCACCGTAACGATGCTGCGGACCGTGCGGATCAACGAAACTGCTCCCCTTCTCACTCTATAATCGCGGGGTCGCATTAACCTCGGGTTAAACAACTAAGTCTTTGGTTTTTCAGCGGTTTCTGCCGCAGCCGGGGTCGCCGGCTTGGGCGCGGCGGCGGCCTGGGTGCCTGGCGTCGCAGCGGCCGGGGCGGCGGCGGCGGCCTCCTGGGGCGCGGCCACCGGGGCCGGGGCGGGTGCCACCGCATCGGTGGTCTGCGGCAAGGTCAGGCGGTTGGCCAGCTTCACCGTCAGCTTCTGGGCGCTTTCCGGATTCATGCTGGCCATGATCGGGGCCAGCACGTCCGACTTCATTTCCTGCGCCACCGGCATCAGGACATCGTCGGGCAGGTTGTTGAAGATGCGCGCCGCGTCCTTGGATTTCATGGCGGCATAGGTCTTTACCAGCGCCGCGACCTGCGCCTTCTGGGCATCGTCGCGCTGCTGCAGCAGAGCGGTGATCTTGGACTGAAGCTGCTGCAACTGGGCGATCTTGGCATCGACGCGTTTTTCGGCGGCCTGGATCATGGCGGACTGGGTGGTCAGCGCCGATCCGCGCGCGTCCAGCTCCTTGCGGCGCTTGCCCAGCGCATTGACCACATCGACTTCACTGGCCGAGGCGATTTCGTCTTCGGCGCCGCCGGCATAGTCAGGATTGGTGGGAACCGGGTCCTTGGTCATGGCTGCTGCGGCCTGGCCGGCTTGCGCATAGGCGTCGTGCACCAACCCGCTGGTCTTCAGCACCAGGAGGGCGGCACCGACCACGACAACGGACGGCAGCAGGCGGGCGTAACGGGGGAATCTCATTGCACGGCACTTTCAGAACGGTTCAGGCGGCTGAGGATCGAGGTGGAGGGCAGCGGCATGTCGGGAATCTCGCGCGCCACGCGCGGGGCGGCGGCGGATGCTTCCATGCGCTGGGCGATGCGCTCGCCCGAAGCGGTCAGCAGCGAAAGCTCGTCGATATGCAGGCGGGCGCGCTTCAGGCGCTCGTCCAGCGTGTGGGCAGCTTCACCGGCGGCGGATTTGAGGGCGCGAAGCGACGCGCCCGCACCGGCGATCGCCATGTTGAGTTCGCCGATGGTGCGCGACAGGCCTTCCTGGCCCTTGCGGACGGAGGCCAGGCGGCGTTCCAGCACCACGCAATAGCAGAGCGTGAAGGCCAGCAGCACCTGCAGCGCCAGTTCGAGATAAAAGGTCAGGTCCATGGGAATGTTCACGGCGTGTCTCTCTCAAATAACGTTGAAATCAAAGGGCGCGGGAGGCACCCCCGGGCTCACAGAGCCCGCGAGGCATCAGTGCGTTCGATGGCTTCATCCACCCGCACCGCGACGGATGCGCCGACCCGGCCCATCCGGCCGGTGAGAAGCGGCACGCCGCGGCAGCGCAACTGGATCTTGGAATCGGGATTGGCGCCCAGCATCATGGTCTGGCCGACCTGCAGGTTCATCACCTGGTTCAGCGGCATGGTCTGTTCGTCGAGGATGGCCTCGATATCGACCTTGGTGGACCACAGTTCGGTCGCCAGATGGCTTTCCCAGATAGAGTCGCGGCCGAACTTCTCACCCATGAACTGCTGCAGCAGCAGCTTGCGGATCGGCTCCAGCGTGGCATAGGGCAGCAGCAATTCGGTGCGGCCGCCACGGTCTTCCATGTCGATGCGCAGTTTGACCAGGATCGCGGCATTGGCGGGCCGGGCGATAGCGGCGAAGCGCGGATTGGTTTCCAGGCGGTCCAGGTTGAAATTGACCGGCGCCAGCGGTTCGAACGCGGCGCACATGTCCTGCATGATCACTTCGATCATGCGCTGGACCAGGGTGCGCTCGATGGTGGTGTAGGGACGGCCCTCGATGCGCATGGCGCTGGAGCCGCGGCGGCCGCCCAGCAGCACGTCCACGATCGAATAGATCAGGTTGGAATCGACGGTGAAGAGACCGTAATTGTCCAGTTCCTCGGCATGAAACACCGCCAGGATGGCGGGCAGGGGAATGGAGTTGAGATAGTCGCCGAAGCGGATCGAGGTGATGGAATCCAGGCTGACTTCGACGTTATCGCTGGTGAAATTGCGAAGGCTGGTGGTCATCAGCCTGACCAGGCGGTCGAAGACGATTTCCAGCATCGGCAGGCGTTCATAGGAAACCAGCGCCGAATTGATGATGGCGCGGACGCCGGACTTGTCCTGGGACTGGTCGGCGCCGACGTCGAAACCCAGAAGCGAGTCGATTTCTTCCTGGTTCAGGACGCGTTCGGCGGCCGCGCCGGGTTCGGAAGCCGCTTCAAAGGCGGCCGCATCGGGAGCGATTTCTTCGGTGGCGGGGGTTTCGTCAGCCATGGTCTGGGACCTTCAATATCTGGGCAATCTCTGCGGGCACTTATCTAATGAGCGCGTTGTGCGCTTACTGGACGATCATTTCCTTGAGCAGCACGTCGCGGACCTTGTAGGGAGCGGCAGCCACGTTGACGCGGCGCAGCAGCTCTTCCTTCAGGCGCAGCACGCCGGCCGAGCCCTTGAGGTCGTCGAGACGCAATTCGCGCAAGTAAGCCTGGAACTGGTCGGTGATGCGCGGCATCAGCGGCTCCAGCGCGGTCTTCTGTTCCTCGTCGTCCAGCTCCAGCGAAACGCCCAGCTTGAGATAGGCGGGGGTGCCGTCATTGCTCTGGATATTGACCAGGATGTCCTGCATGTCGCTGAAGGCGACCTTGGGCGGGGTCAGCGGCACTTCTTCCACATGTTCGGCCGCCGCTTCGTCGTGGCTGCCGCCCATAAGGAAGTAGGCGCCGGCGCCGCCGCCGCCCAGCAGCACCACAAGAGCCGGGACGCCGAACATCAGCATCTTCTTGCTCTTCAGCATGCCGAGAATCTTGCCAAAACCTTTCTTCGGCGCGGCATCCGCGCCTTCGCCGGTGGCTTCGGCGTTTTCGCCCGCGTCGTCGGACTCTTTGTCTTTGGCAGCCATGGAATTCTTCCCAGCGTTCTTCGTCTGGCGGCCAAGGTAAGCAAACGTGGTTAAGGAGTGGTTCAAATTGCCGGGTGGGACGCCAGGCGCCCGGCAAGTTTTTCCGCCTCGTCCCCACAACACGCGAAAAGATCAATGAAAACGGGTCTTTCTTGCTGGCACGGCGGCTGCACTGTTGGTTGCGTCGGACCAGAAAGGATCCGTCGGCCATGGATAATTCACTTCTCGTTAGTCTTTCGCAGCAGCTCGCCGCTTACCGGGCGATGGACGTGATCGCGAACAATCTCGCGAACGCCTCGACGCCGGGCTTCAAGCGCGAAGCCGCCAAATTCGAAGAATTCATCAGCCACATGCGTCCGGCCGAAGGCCAGACCGGGACCCAGACCGTCAGCTTCGTCAAGGAAGCCGGCATTCTGCGCGACACCAGCCAGGGCAGTATCGAGCGCACCGGCGCGATGTACGACATGGCGCTGTCCGGCAAGGGCTTCTTCGTGGTGCAGACGCCCCAGGGTGTGCGCTATACCCGCGACGGCCATTTCAACCTGGACGCCAACGGCCAGATCGTCACCACCGACGGCCATGCCCTGCAGGGCGATGGCGGCGCCATCACCATCACCCCCGATGACGGCGACATCGCCATCGCGCCCGACGGCACCCTCAGCGGCAAGACCGGCCAGCTCGCCAAGGTCCGCATCGTCGACTTTGCCGATGCCGCCACCGGCATGACCAAGGAAGGCGGCAACCTCTATTCCACTGACCAGACCCCCATCGTGCCCACCGGCACCACCCTGAAGCAGCGGATGCTGGAAAGCTCCAACGTCCAGCCGGTGATCGAGATCAGCCGGATGATCGAGGTGATGCGCTCCTATGAAGCGACCGCCACGCTGTCCAAGTCCCACGAAGACCTCAAACGCCAAGCTATCGAGAAGCTTGGTCGTATGCCGTAAGGAGATTCCAATATGCGCGCCCTTTCCATCGCCTCGACCGGCATGCTCGCCCAGCAGACCAATGTCGAAGTCATCGCCAACAATCTGGCGAACATGAACACCACCGGCTTCAAGCAGCAGCGGGCCGAATTCCAGGACCTGCTCTACCAGAACATCCAGACCCCGGGCGCCCAGACCTCGGACACCGGCACCTATGCCCCGTCGGGCGTGCAGATCGGCGCTGGTGTGCGCATGAGCGCGATCTACCGCGTCACCACCCAGGGCGACCTGAAAAGCACCTCCAATCCCTATGACGTCGCCATCCAGGGCGCGGGCTATTTCCGCATCCAGCAGGCCGACGGCACCGACGGCTATACCCGCGCCGGCAATTTCGGTCTTTCGCCCCAGGGCCAGCTGGTCACCCAGGACGGCCTGGTCGTGCAGCCGGGCATCGCCATTCCGCAGAACACCCTGTCGGTGCAGATCAATGCCCAGGGCCAGGTCAATGCCACCGTCGCCGGCAGCGCCGAACCCACCACGGTCGGCCAGCTCGAACTGACGCGCTTTCCCAACGAAGCGGGCCTGAACGCGATCGGCGGCAATCTCTATCTGGAAACCGCCGCTTCGGGTTCGCCCCAGGCGGGCGTCCCGGGCTCCACCGGCTACGGCACCCTGCAGCAGGGTTTCCTGGAAACCTCGAACGTGAACTCGGTCGACGAGATCACGGCGCTGATCACCGCCCAGCGCGCCTATGAAATGAATTCCAAGGTTGTCTCTGCCGCCGACCAGATGCTGCAGAACACCGCGCGATTGGGGTCGTAAGCTCATGAAAACCGCAACTTATTTTTGGTCGCTCCGGCTTTCGCCGACGCTCCTCGCAGCTTTCCTGCTCCTCGTGCCGATGGCCGCCCAGGCCGCCACCGTGCGCGTCGTGGTCCCGGCCCGCGATATTCCGCGCGGCGAAGTGATCGGGGAAACCGATCTCACCTATGCGACCGTGGACGGCGCCAGCCTGATGGCGGGCGTACCCACCAAGATCGAGGAAGTTGCCGGGATGCAGGCGCGCCGCGTCCTGTCCACCGGCCAGCCGTTCCGCGGCGACGATGTGCGCCGCCCGATCGTCATTACCAAGGGCCAGAGCGTGACCATGCAGTTCAGCGCCCCCGGCGTGGAGCTGGTGGCGATGGGCCGCGCGATGAGCGAAGGCGGCATCGGCGACACGGTCACCATCCAGAATCCCGCGTCCTTCCGCATGATCTCGGCCACCGTGATTTCGCCCGGCATCGTGCGCGCCAATGGCGGCCCGATCTCCGCTCCCACCAAACTTGCCCGTCGATAGGATCCTCCATGCGTAGCTTTGCGAAAATCACCACTGTCCTTCTGATGGCCGGCCCCCTGGCGGCCTGTTCGGCCGCGACCCGCATTTCGGAAATCGGCGAAGCCCCGCGCATGGCCGCGGTGGGCAATCCCGCCGGCAGCCAGATCGTGGCCGGGATTCCGGGCCCCGCGCCCATCCGCCATGTCAACAATTCGCTGTGGCAGGCGGGCGCCAAGAGCTTCTTCAACGATCCGCGCGCCCGCGCTATCGGCGACGTGATCACGGTCAATGTCTCGACCGCCGACGCCGCCAAGCTGTCCAACACCACCTCACGCAGCCGCGCCAACAGCGAGAATGCCAGCATGGACAATCTGTTCGGCCTGGAAAAAGCCTTCCCCAGCCAGCTGAATCCGTCCAGCCTGGTGAAGATGGGCTCGGACCTGTCCAACACCGGCACCGGCGCCGTGGCGCGTTCGGAATCCATCAACCTGACCCTGGCGGCGCTGGTCGCCCAGGTGCTGCCCAACGGCAACCTGGTGATCGATGGCCATCAGCAGGTGCGCGTCAACAACGAGCTGCGCGACATGCGCGTCTCGGGCATCGTGCGCCGCGAAGACATCACCCAGGACAATACGGTCAACCTGACCCAGATCGCCGAAGCCCGCATCTCGTATGGCGGCCGCGGCATCGTCAGCGATGTGCAGCAGCCGCGCTATGGCTCGCAGCTGCTCGACATCATCATGCCCTGGTAATCATCGATAACGGTGGGAAACAAAAAAGAGCCCGGTCTGACGACCGGGCTCTTTCGTTTTTATGGTCGCTCCGCGGACGCTCCGGCCCTAATCGTCGCGGTAAACCTTCTCGCGCCTTTCATGGCGCTCCTGCGCTTCGATGGAGAGCGTGGCGATGGGACGCGCATCCAGGCGCTTGAGCGAGATGGGCTCGCCGGTCTCTTCGCAAAATCCATAGGAGCCGTCTTCGATCCGGCGCAGCGCCTCATCGATCTTGGCGATCAGCTTGCGCTGGCGGTCGCGGGTGCGCAGCTCGAGCTGGCGTTCGGCCTCGGTGGAAGCGCGGTCGGCGAGGTCGGCATGGGGCACGGTCTCGGCCTGCAGGTTCTGGATGGTCTCGCGGCTTTCCTTGAGAATCTCGTCTTTCCAGAGATTGAGCTTGCGGCGGAAATATTCCCGCTGGCGCTCATTCATAAAGGGCTCGTTATCCGACGGCCGGTAGTCGGCGGGGACTTGGGTTCCCATGCACACTCCCTTGAACGCAGCGCGGGAAAAATCGCAGCAGACCCGCCCTGAGGGCCGGGGTTATAGCGACGGCCCACCCCCCCGGCAATCGCGATTCGGGCCCCGATTATTGTTGCACAAACATTGGGCGCACAGGCCTTCGCGGCTGCGAAAATCCCCAAGAATCAGGCGCTTCCGGGCGTGGCCCGGGCATCAAAAAAACCCGGCCTTTTGGGCCGGGTTTTTATGAATGGTTGCGGGGACAGGATTTGAACCTGTGACCTTCAGGTTATGAGCCTGACGAGCTACCGGGCTGCTCCACCCCGCGTCACGGAAGGTGGGGGGATATAGGCCAAGCCCCACCCCCTGTCCACCCCTGCATGCGCGCCGATTCCGGCAGGGATCAGGCTTTATGCCCCCTTAACCCGGCCAGGGTTAGAGCGGTGCGTCTTGCTTCTCTAAGGACTGCGATGCGCCTGGCCCTGTCGTGCCTTGCCCTGATGGCGGGCATTTCCACATCCGCCCTGGCCCAGCCCTGGGAACTGTTCGATGGCGGCAAGCTCCTGGCCACCGGCGGCGTCAGCCAGGTCGAAGGCGCCGGCGGCGGCGGCCTGGCCAACTGGGCGCTGATCACCGGCTATGGCACCCGCGACGGCGTCGGCGCCAATGTCCATTACACCACCGTCCTGCTGCCCGATTACACGCTGCACAGTGCCGGGCTCGCGGTCGGCCTGTACGACCGGCTGGAGCTTTCCTATGCCTGGCAGGAATTCGATACCCGCGATGTCGGGGCGGCGCTCGGGCTGGGGCGCGGCTTCACCTTTCACCAGAATATCTTCGGCGCCAAGCTCAAGCTGATCGGGGACGCGGTCTACGAGCAGGATAGCTGGCTGCCGCAGCTTTCCATCGGCCTGCAGCACAAGGAAAACGACCGCGGCGCGGTGATCGGCGCCGTCGGCGGCAAGTCCGATTCCGGGACCGACTATTATCTGTCCGCCAGCAAGCTGTTCCTGGCGCAAAGCCTGCTGGTCAACGCCACCTGGCGGCACACCCGCGCCAACCAGTTCGGCATACTGGGTTTTGGCGGCGACAGGCATGGCGGCTACAGCGCGCAGTTCGAGGGCTCCGCCGCCTATCTGTTCAGCCGGCGTCTCGCGGTGGGGGCGGAACTGCGCACCAAGCCCAACAATCTTTCCATCGCCAGGGAACAGGCAGCCTGGGACATTTTCGCGGCCTATTTCTTCAACAAGAACCTCTCCGCGACCCTGGCCTATGCCGATCTCGGCAATATCGTGATCCGCGACGACCAGCGCGGCGCTTACCTCTCGCTACAGGCAGGACTGTGATGAAAAAGATCGTCGCGCTTTCGCTTCTGGTGCTGGCCACCTCTCCGGCATTCGCCCAGGACACGCTGTTCGCCGACATGGGCGGCCAGGCGGGCATTGACCGCATCGTGGACGCTTCGGTGGAAAACTATCTCGCCGATCCGCGCATCAGCAAGATTTTCGATGAATCCAACATGGACCGGGTTCGCGCCCAGTTCAAAGTCCAGTTCTGCCAGATCGCCGGCGGCCCTTGCGAATACAAGGGACACGGCATGGCCGAGGCCCATAAGGGCCTGCGCCTCACCAACGCTGATTTCAACGCCGTGGTCGAAGACCTTCAGGCGGCGATGGACAAGGTCGGCATTCCCTTCGCCACGCAGAACCGCTTCCTGGCGCGCCTGGCCCCCATGCAGCGCCATGTGGTGACCCGGTGAAGAAGCTGGCGCTTATCCTGCTGGTGGCGATCCCCGTGACGTCATTTGCGCAGAGCACGAACACGATCGTCCAGAAAGGCCGCCGCTTTCTTCCGGCCGAAATCACCATCCGCCAGGGCCAGTCCATTACCGTCACCAACGAAGACGAGTTCATCCATCAGATCTATTCCGAAGGGCTGTTCGATTCCGAGGGCCGGCGGCCCGGACAGAATATCGTGGAAAGCTTCCCCCGGTCCGGCACCTTTGAAGTGCGCTGTCATATCCACCCCAAGATGAAGCTGGTGGTGCGCGTCAACTGACAAGGGAGAGGACAGCCGGGGCGAGATTGTTAATCAAACCTTTCTGCGGGGCGGAACCTTCCAGTCCGCTGCATGTGAAACGGCCATTCCCGTCTTATCCACAGGCAATCCTTAAGCGGCCATAAACCCTGTACGGACCAGAATAACCGGCATTCTTGTCGCCCGGACACACCGCCTGTCATGAAGCTTGCCAGACATACGATCGGCGCCAAGATTTTTGGCGCCTTCGCCGTCATGAGCGCCATCATCGGACTGATGGGGCTGGCGAGCTATGGTGTGTTGACGGCGGCGGGCAATATCGCCGTGACGACCTTCGATGGCCCGCTGATGGCGATCAACTATGCCCGCGCCGCCCAGAATGATTTCACCGAGATGCAACTAGCCGAGCTGCGCTTCGAACAGGCCACGCCACCTGCCCGTCCGGCCATTGCCGCCGAGATCGCCGCGCTGGCGCAAACCTTCCACGAAGACCTGGATGTCGCCGCCCAGCGCAGCCTTCATGCCGACGAGCAGCAGATGATTTCCGAAATCCGCCCCCTGATCGCGCGTTGGCAGGCCGCGCGCGACAAGGGCGAGATCACCGAACTGGTCAAGCTGGACCGCCAGATCGACGAAAAGTTCGACCTGCTGATCGAGTTCAACACCGGGCACAGCTTCGTCGGCCGCCGCCAGACCGTGACCAATATCGCCAATTACAAGTATACCCTGATCGCCATGACCGCATTGGCGCTGCTGCTGGCCGCCGGGGTCACCCTTCTGCTGCGCAGCCGCATCGTACGTCCGTTGCAGGCGGCGGCCAGTGTCGCCGACCGCATCGCCAAGGGTGAACTGCAGACCCCGATCCCGCAAGGCGGCAGCGACGAGACCGGCGCGCTGCTGGGTTCGATGACGGTGATGCAGGACAATATCCGCAGCATGATGGACCGCGAAACGGCGATGCGCCGCTCCGCCGAAAGCCGCCTGGCCGATGCGCTGGAGACCAGCCGCGAAGGCGTGATGCTGGTGACACCGGATGGGCGCATCGCCATGGCCAACGGCACCATGCGCGCCTTCTTCCCGGCCATTGCCGAAAAGCTGGTACCGGGCACGACTTTCGACGCCGCGCTGGGACTGATCCAGCAGCAGCTCGCCCCGACCCAGGCGCCCAGCGAAGACATCTCGACTTCCGGCCATGCCGAACTGGAACTGGCGGACGGCCGCTGGCTGCGCATGACCGGCAGCGGCACGTCGGACGGCGGCTCGATCATCTTCCTGTCGGAGTTCACCGCCATCAAGGAACGCGAGGAAAGCCTGCGCCGCGCCAAGCGCGAGGCGGAAGCGGCCAACGCTTCCAAGACCCGCTTCCTGGCCAATATGAGCCACGAGCTGCGCACGCCGCTAAACGCCATTATCGGCTTTTCGGAAATCATTTCCGGCCAGCTGTTCGGCAAGCTCGGCAATGAACGCTATCTCGATTACTCGGGCGACATCCTGCGCAGCGGCCGCCATCTTTTGTCGGTGATCAACGATGTGCTGGACCTGTCGCGCAGCGAATCCGGCAAGCTGGTGATGGACGCCAGGCCGGTGGACATGCGCAGCATCCTGGATGACTGCGTTGCCATGGTGCGCGAGCAATGCACCGCCGCCGGCCACGGGCTGGATGCGCATCTGCCCGACCACGAAATGCTGCTGGCCGGCGATGCCGCCAAGCTGCGCCAGATCTTCCTCAACCTTCTGTCCAATGCCATCAAGTTCACCGAACCGGGCGGCACGATCTCGCTGGAGGTCGCCGAAGCGCAGGACGCCATCGCGGTGACGGTGGGCGATACCGGCATCGGCATGGACCCGGAGGATGTCGAAGTCGCCTTCCAGCCCTTCGCGCAGGTCGATAACCGGCTGGAACGGCGCTATGAAGGCACCGGCCTGGGCCTGCCTTTGACCAAGGCGCTGGTGGATCTGCACAAGGGGGGCATCCGCATCGACAGCGCGCGGGGGCGCGGCACCCGCATCACCGTCACCTTCCCGCGCCCGGCCAGCCTGGCCTTGCAGCAAGCGGTCTAAGTCCCGCCCGCCGCCGCTCCGAAGGTACAAACCGGCGCCGCAGCGGGCCCAGGGGCGGCATCAGCCCCCGAAACCCAGCAAAACCGCGCCTTGAAGGCGGCCTACGCCATTTTTACGCCATATTTCGGCATGGTGATACCGGCCGATCAATTTTCCAAGGGAGGGATTTTTTCATGAAAAACAAGCTTTGGGGTTCGTTGCTGTTTGCCGGCGCGGCGGTCTGTCTGGCGGGTGCCGCCACCGTGAATGCGCAGGGCAATATGAGCTTCTTCATTACCAGCGTCGGCAAGGGCGATGGCGCCAATCTCGGCGGCCTGGCGGGCGCGGACGCGCATTGCGCAATGCTGGCCAAGGCGGCGGGCTCGACCAAGACCAACTGGCGCGCCTATCTCTCCGCCACTCAGGTGCCCAATGGCGCCGGTCCGGTGGACGCGCGCGACCGCATCGGCAAGGGTCCGTGGGTCAATGCCAAGGGCGTCACCATCGCCAAGAGCGTGGACGACCTGCATGACGGCAACAATGCCAACCTGACCAAGGCCAACCTGCTCAACGAAAAGGGCATGCCGGTCAATGGCCGCGGCGACACGCCCAACACCCATGACATGCTGACCGGTTCGGATTCGGCCGGCCGCTACATGCCCAACATGGGAACCGCCGACACCACTTGCGGCAACTGGACCAAGAATGGCGAAGGTTCGGCGATCGTGGGCCACCATGACCGCAGCGGTCCCAACAACAACCGCAACTTCACCTCCTGGAATGCCGCCCATGGTTCGGCGGCCTGCAGCCAGGAAGCCCTGGTCAAGACCGGCGGTGCGGGTCAGTTCTACTGCTTCGCGGCTGACTAAGCGCAGCATCACTTGAAAAGAGAAAGCCCGGCTGCGAAGCCGGGCTTTTTTTTCGATTGACGGGCAGTTACCGGTCTTCGTGATCCGGCAAGAGAACTTCTCGGACGCCCTTATGGTTGGGACTTGAGACCACGCCGTCCTGCTCCATGCGTTCGATCAGGCTGGCGGCGCGGTTATAACCGATCTGCAAGCGGCGCTGGATGTAAGAGGTGGAGGCCTTCTTGTCGCGCGCCACCACGGCCAGCGCCTTGTCGTACAAATCGTCGCCCGACTGGCTGTTGCCGCCGCCCAGCAGCGCATAGGGATCGTCGCCCTCTTCATCGGGTTCTTCGGTGACGGCGTCGAGATACTCCGGCGCGCCCTGGGCTTTCAGGAAGCGCACTACATCTTCGACTTCATGGTCGGAGACGAACGGGCCGTGGATGCGCTTGATGCGTCCGCCGGCCGCCATGTAGAGCATGTCGCCCTGGCCCAGAAGCTGTTCGGCGCCCTGTTCGCCCAGGATGGTGCGGCTGTCGATCTTGCTGGTCACCTGGAAGGAGATGCGGGTGGGGAAGTTGGCCTTGATGGTGCCGGTGATGACGTCCACCGACGGGCGTTGGGTCGCGGCGATCAGATGGATGCCGGCGGCGCGCGCCATCTGCGCCAGGCGCTGCACCGCGCCTTCGATCTCCTTGCCCGAAACCATCATCAGGTCGGCGACTTCGTCCACCACCACCACGATATAGGGCATGGCTTCGAATTCGAGATTCTCGTCCTCATAGATCGGCTTGCCGGTCTCGCGGTCGAAGCCGGTCTGCACCGTGCGCTTGAGGACTTCGCCCTTGTCCTTGGCTTTCTTGACGCGTTCGTTGAAGGCCTCGACGCCGCGCACGCCCATCTTGGACATCTTGCGATAGCGGTCTTCCATCTCGCGAACCGCCCACTTCAAAGCGACGATGGCCTTGCGCGGATCGGTCACCACCGGCGACAGAAGATGCGGGATGCCGTCATAGACCGACAGTTCCAGCATCTTCGGATCGATCATGATCAACCGGCACTGCTGCGGCGACATGCGATAGAGCAGCGACAGGATCATGGTGTTGAGGCCGACCGACTTGCCCGAGCCGGTGGTGCCTGCCACCAGCAAATGCGGCATCTTGGCCAGGTCGGCGATCACCGGCTCGCCGCCGATGGTCTTGCCCAGCGCCAGCGACAGCGGCGCGCGGGCCTTTTCATAATCGGCCGAAGCGAACATCTCGCGCAGATAGACGGTTTCGCGAAAGCTGTTGGGCAGCTCGATGCCGATCACGTTGCGGCCCGAGATGGTGGCGATACGCGCCGCCACCGCGCTCATCGAACGGGCGACGTCGTCGGCCAGCGATATCACGCGGCTCGACTTCACGCCGGCGGCGGGCTCGAATTCATACAGCGTGACCACCGGACCCGGGCGCACGGCGGTGATACGACCCTTGACCCCGAAATCGGCCAGCACCGCTTCCAGCATGCGGGCATTTTCTTCCAGCGCTTCGTCGGACAGGGTGTGGGTGTCCTTGACGGTCACGGGCTCGGCCAGCAGGCCCAGTGCCGGAAGCTGGTAATCGCCGGACGCCAGATTCAGCGCCGGTTGCTTGTCGCGCTTGGCGGTGGCGCCAGCGGGGGCACGCATGTCGCGCTGGACGCGCGTCTTCTGGCGTTCGGCCAGGCGGGTGGCGGCGATGGGCTCGGGCCTGATGGAGCCCGGGCTGGCGGCACCGGGCGAATCCGCACCCTCGTCCAGGTGATAGGCGCCTTCGTCATCGTCTTCATAATCGTGATCGCGATCGTCTTCATCGTCATGGTGATGCGACCCAAAGTCCGGCTTCCGCACCAGGCCCCACAACCAGATGGCCCCGGCGGGAATGTTCTGCGCGCCGCGCACGATGGGCATCAGGCGCAGGCCGGTGGCGAGGAAGGCCAGCGGCAGGCCGACCAGCAGCAGCCCCAGCGGCAGGGCCCAGCTCAGCATCGGCAGTTGCCACTCCTGCGCGACATGGCTGGACAGGCCGCTTGCGGCGATGCCGATCATGCCGCCGGCACCGGCGGGCAGGCTGACCGGCGCGGGGAACAGTCCCAGGCCGGCGGCGACGGTGAGGGTGCCGAGCGGCCAGGCCACCAGGCGCCACATGGCGTATTTCAGCGACTTGCCGCGCAAGGCGCGGGCGCCCCAGACGAACAGCGGCGCCAGGAAGGTGAGCGCGGCCCATCCGAAAATCTGCAGCATCAGGTCGGCCGCCACCGCGCCCAGTGGGCCGAGCCAGTTGGAGACGTCGCGGACATTGGCGTTGTTCAGGCTGGCATCGCCCGAGGAATAGCTGGCCAGGGCCACGAAGGCCGCGGCGGCCGACAGGACCAGGGTGAGGCCCGCGCCGCGCATCGCCAGCATCCGGGTCAGCCGGTTCATGGCGCGCTTGGCATCGGCCAGGGCATCGCTCATGGCGCCGCCCTTGGCGCGCGGGTGGTAGACGCCACCGATCATCTTGGATTGGGCCATTTTGTCCCCTATCGCCCTCGCGTTCTGCGGGGCGGCCGCTAGAGAATTTCTCTCAGTCTTTCGAGTGCGGTCTTAATGGTTGATAAGTCATTAACAAGCGCCACCCGGACATAGGAAAAGCCAGGGTTTGCCTGGGTTTTTCTGTCCGAAATTTCCCGACCCATATAGGCGCCGGGCAGCAGCCGCACCCCCTGATCGCGCCATGCCTTCAGGGCGAATTCCTCGCCATTGCCGACGTCCAGCCAGAGGAAAAAGCCCCCGGCCGGCCGGGTCATCCGCTCCCCCAGGATGTTCTGTGCCGCCGCCATCCTGTCGGCATAGGCCAGGCGGTTCGCGGTGACATGTTCCTCGTCGCGCCAGGCGGCGGCCGAGGCGGCCTGCACCGGACCCGGCACGGTGGGGCCGGCGACATTGCGGAAGGCGCGGAATTTTTCGATCAAGCCGGGACAGCCCGCCACCATGCCCGAGCGCAGGCCCGGCAGGCCCGAGCGCTTGGACAAAGAGTGGAAGCTCAGCAGGTTTTTAAAGCCGCCGCTTTGGCCGAGGCGCGCTGGAAGCGCGCATACCGGTGGCTTGTCGAACCAGATATCGGCATAGCATTCGTCCGCCAGCACGAAGAAGTCGTATTGCTCGGCAAGCTGGAACAGCGCTTGCCAATAGGCCTCATCCGCCACCGCGCCTTCGGGATTGGACGGCGAGCAGATATAGACCGCCGCCATCCGCTCCAGTATGGCCTTGGGCAGGCTGACGAAATCGGGCAGGAAGCCATTGTCCTTCAGCGCCGGCACATAGAGCGGCTCGGCACCCGAGGCCAGTACGCCTGCCGCATAGCATTGATAAAAGGGATTGGGCATCGCCACGATGGGGCGGCCGCCGCCCTTGCTTTCCGGCATGAAGGGAAACAGCACGGAGAACAGGCCTTCGCGCGTGCCGTTCAGCGGCAGCACATGCTTTTCCGGATCGATCGCGCCGTTCAGGACGAAGCGGCGGTTCAGCCATTCGCCCGCTGCCTTGCGCCAGTCCTGTGTGCCGGCAATCGCGGGATAATTGCCGAAGCTGGCGGCGCTGTCATTCAGCGCCTGGCGCACGAATTCCGGCACCGTTCCGCTGGGATCGCCGATAGCCAGGGTGATGGGTTCCTTGCCCGGCGTCACATCGCCCAAAAGCGTCGCCAGCCGGGCGAAAGGCCCGGGCGGCAGGGCGGCAAGGCGGCCGTTGAAAGACAAGGACACTCCCAGGGACAAGGCGGAGCGGGAATGTAGAGACAAACAAAAAAGGGCGCCACCCTCGCGGATGGCGCCCAAGTCAGGGGACGCAACAAGCGATCAGTCGTGGGCGGTCTCGCCGTGCAGGTTGATGTCCAGGCCTTCGACCTCGACTTCGGGCGAGACGCGCAGGCCGATGATCATGTCCACAACCTTGAGGATGATGAAGGTGGCCACCGCGCAATAGATGAAGGTGATGCCCACGTCATAGAGCTGGATCAGCATCTGGCCGAAATTGCCGTCATTGACCCAGCCCTTGCCGGCCGGATTGACGGCGCTGCTGGCAAAGGCGCCGGTCAGAAGCGCGCCCAGTGCGCCGCCGACGCCATGCACGCCCCAGGCGTCCAGACTGTCGTCATAACCCAGCGCCTTCTTCATCCAGACAGCGGCGACATAGCAGACCGCGCCGGCGGTGATACCGATGATCAGCGCCCCGACCGGATCGACGAAGCCCGAAGCCGGGGTGATCGCCACCAGGCCCGCGACGGCGCCCGAGATCATGCCCAGAACCGAAGGCTTCTTGGCGATGGCCCATTCGGCCAGCATCCAGGCCAGCGCCGAGGCGGCGGTTGCGATCTGGGTGGCGACAGCAGCCATGCCGGCATTGAAGCCGGACGACAGCGCCGAGCCGGCATTGAAGCCGAACCAGCCCACCCAGAGCAGCGAGGCGCCGATCACCGACAGCACCAGATTGTGCGGCGACATGTTCTCGCGGCCGTAACCGATGCGCTTGCCCAGCACCAGGCAGGTCACCAGCGCGGCGGTGCCGGCATTGAGATGCACCACCGAGCCGCCGGCATAATCCAGCGCCCCCATGGTGAAGAGAATGCCGCCGCCCCACACCATATGGGCGATGGGACAATAGACGAAGATCAGCCAGAGGCCGGTGAACCACAGGAAGGCGGAAAATTTCATGCGGTCGGCGAAGGCGCCCGCGATCAGCGCCGGGGTGATGATGGCGAAGGTCATCTGGAACAGCATGAAGACCGATTCAGGGATAGTGCCGGACAGCGAATCCACCTTCATCGGCTGCAGGAAGAGATAGCTGAGGTCGCCGATGAACTGGTTCAGCGCCGGGTTGGGATTGGGCTTGAAGGCGAGGGAATAGCCCAGGATCATCCACAGCACCGAGACCAGCGCCGTAGCGGCGAAGCTTTGCGCCAGCGTTGCCAGCACATTCTTCTTGCGCACCATGCCGCCATAGAAGAGGCCCAGCCCCGGAATGGTCATCAGCAGCACCAGCGCCGCCGAGGTGAGAAGCCAGGCGGTGTCGCCGCTGTTCAGGGTCGGCGTTTGCGCGAAGGCAGGTGTGGCGAGAAACAGAGCCCCGAACACCCCGGCCAAAACCTGGATTCTTTTGCGCATCATCCCTTTTTCCGTTTCTTATCGTTCAGACAGCAAAAAGGGGGCGCGGCGTGAGCCGCACCCCCTGATTGCATCAGGCTTGCTTACATATTGTAAGCACGTTCGCCATGCTCGGCGATGTCGAGGCCTTCGCGCTCGACTTCTTCCTTGGCACGCAGGCCGATGGTCAGCTTGATCAGGCCGAACACGATCAGGCTGCCGACGCCGGACCAGACCAGTGTGGTCAGAACGCCCTTGATCTGCGCCGTCACCTGCGGGACCAGACCCGGATAGACGGCAGCGCCGCCAGCCGTGTAGTCCACGATGCCCGCCCCGCCCAGGGCCGGATCCACCAGGATGCCGGTGGCGATGGCGCCGACGATACCGCCGATGGCATGCACGCCGAACACATCCAGGCTGTCGTCATAGCCCAGCTTGTTCTTCACCACGCTGACGAAGAACAGGCAGATCGGGCTGACAAGCAGGCCCAGCACGATGGCGCCCATCGGACCGGCAAAGCCGGCGGCAGGCGTGATCGCGACCAGACCGGCAACGACACCCGACGCCGCACCGAGCAGGCTCGGCTTGCCCTTGAGGATCCACTCAAAGGCGGGCCAGGCAATACCCGCCGCCGCTGTGGCGAGGAAGGTGTTGAGCATGGCCAGACCGGCATAGGCGTTGGATTCCAGGTTGGAACCGGCATTGAAGCCGAACCAGCCGACCCACAGGAGCGAGGCGCCGACCATGGTCAGCGTCAGCGAGTGGGGCGCCATGGCTTCGTGCTTGTAGCCGATACGCTTGCCGACCAGGATCGCACCCACCAAGGCCGCGATACCGGCATTGATGTGCACGACGGTACCGCCGGCGAAGTCCAGCGCGCCGTAAGCCCAGATCAGGCCAGCACCGGCAACCGTCGCATCGGCCGTATTGGTCGAGGCGAATTCCGGGCCAGGCCACCACCAGACCATGTGGGCCATGGGGAAGTAGACCAGGGTCGGCCACAGGACGGAGAAGAGGCAGATGGCGCTGAACTTCATGCGCTCCGCGAACCCGCCAATGACCAGCGCGGTGGTGATCGCCGCGAAGGTCATCTGGAACGCCACGAAGACGATTTCCGGAATGACCACGCCGCGCGAGAAGGTCTCGACCACGGTGGTGGTGTCGACGCCCTTCAGCAGCGCCTTGGAGAAGCCGCCGACGAACTTGTCGAGCGAGCCGCCGCTGGTGAAGGCCATCGAATAGCCCCACAAGGCCCAGACCACCATCACGATGCAGCTGACCACCAGAACCTGCGTCAGGACCGACAGCATGTTCTTGGAACGGACCAGGCCGCCATAGAACAGGGCCAGGCCCGGCACGATCATGAGCAGCACCAGGACGGTGGAAACCAGCATCCAGGCGGTGTCGCCCTTGTCCGGCACCGGCGCGGCCGCAGCTTCCTGCGCCCATGCCATGCCAGCGGTCAGCGCGAGCATGCCAAGACCGGCAAGCGTCGCGTGTCCCGCTTTCTTCAAACTTTCGATTTTCATGTTTCAGTCCCCTTTATGGACGCGTGAAAGCCGGTGGGCCTTACAGCGCGTCACCATCCGTTTCGCCGGTGCGGATACGCACGACCTGTTCGAGCGGCGTGACGAAAATCTTTCCGTCGCCGATCTGGCCGGTCTTCGCCTTGGAGGTGATCGCATCGATCACCGCGTCCAGCATTTCGCTCTTTACCGCCACTTCGATTTTGAGCTTGGGCAGGAAGCTCACGGCGTATTCCGCGCCGCGATAGATTTCCGTATGCCCCTTTTGCCGCCCATAGCCCTTGACCTCAGTCACCGTCATGCCCTGAACGCCGAGCGCCGAGAGAGACTCGCGCACTTCATCGAGCTTGAAGGGTTTGATGATCGCCGTAATAAGCTTCATCTGCCGTCCTTCCGTGTTTTTGCCTGCACCGGACCCCCGGGTCCGGCCTTAACGATTTATCAAGAAGCGGGCCAGTTCCCGGGCATGTCAGCAAGTGTTTGTTTTCAAACGAGTTTTGGCGAAAAAACGCGATTCGATGACTCAAAAACAGGCACCTGTTTTTGCCTATAAATTACGCATAATGGCGTTTTTGCCCAAATATTGGGCGTGATTGGAGCAATATTTTGCAGCAGGCCGATGTGGTGATTTCGGGGGGAGGCATGGTCGGGCTGACGCTCGGCCTGGCGCTGGCTCAGGGTGGATTGCGGACCGTGATCGCCGATCTGGCCCCCGCCAGCACCATCCTGGACCCGAAGTTCGACGGCCGGGTCTCGGCCCTGGCCTATGCCAGCGTGCGGATGCTGACCGCGCTGGGTGTCTGGGAAGCGCTCGCCCCCGACGCCCAGCCGATTCGCGAAATACTGGTCACCGATGGCCAGGCGGGAAAGGCCGCTTCACCTTTTTCACTGCACTTCGATGCCGCCGAGGTTGGGGCGGAAGCCCTCGGCCATATCGCCGAGAACCGGCATATCCGCGCCGCGCTGTACCGGGCGCTCGCGGCACAAAAGAATCTGGAGCTGATCGCGCCCGCGTCGGTGAAAAGCCTCACGACCGGTCCCGGCGGCGCCATCGTGCGGCTGGAGGATGGCTCCGAAATCGCGACCCCGCTGGTGGTCGCCGCCGACGGGCGCGAATCGCGGCTGCGCAATGAAGTGGGCATCGCCATCGTCGGCTGGTCCTATGCGCAGACGGGCATCGTCGCCACGGTGGAACATGAAAAGCCGCACAATGGCGTGGCCTATGAACATTTCCTCCCCTCGGGTCCCTTCGCCATCCTGCCCATGACCGGCAACCGTTCCTCGCTGGTCTGGACCGAGGACAAGGCGAAGGCGCCCGCGCTGCTGGCGCTGGACGAAGCCGGGTTCAACGAGGAACTGTCACGCCGCTTCGGCAATCACCTGGGTAAGACCAGGTCCGCCGGACATCGCTGGTCCTATCCCTTGAGTTTCCACCTGGCGCGCGAATTCGTCCGGCCGCGCTTCGCGCTGGCGGGCGACTGCGCCCATGGCATTCATCCCATCGCGGGGCAGGGGCTCAATCTGGGCCTGAAGGATGCCGCGGCGCTGGCGGAAGTGCTGTTGGATGCGGGCCGGTTGGGGCGCGATATCGGGGCGCTGGATACGCTCAAGCGCTACGAACGCTGGCGGCGGTTTGATTCGTTTGCTTTGGCGGCGTCCACCGATGCGCTGAACCGGCTGTTCTCCAATGACATCGCGCCGCTGCGGCATCTGCGCGATTTGGGATTGGGAATCGTCGATGCGATCGGGCCCGCCCGCCGCTTCTTCATGCGCCATGCCGGCGGCGACATCGGGAAGTTGCCGCGCCTGATGCGCGGCGAAGCGGCCTAGTGAATCGTGCGTTTCCAGCGCTTGGACGCGCGTTCGCGGGCTGACAGCGGCGAGCGCGGTTCGGACGGGGTCATCAGCGCCGTCGGCAATTCGTCGTAGAAGCGCCGCGCCACCACCCCGACCCGGCGGGCCCGCATGTCCTCGGCCTCGTCGCGGGTGGTGAAGACCTGGGCTTCGAACAGGTACTGGGTACCGCCGGCGAGCTTGATCTCCTGCACCGCTTCGACCTGCTCGTCGGCCACTTCCAGGGCGTGGCGGAAATGGGCGTTGGCATCCGCCTTGTCACGGTCCTGCTGGGCGATGCGGGCGACATTGTTCTGGTCGAAGCGTTTCAGCCTCGGCCAGATGAAATGGTAAAAACCCATACAGGCCAGCACAAAAGCGCATGCCCACAACATGTCTTCCATCAGGGCGCCAATCCGTGAATGCCGTGTCCCCGCCGCAGATAATCCTCCGATTGCATCTCCGCAAGGCGCGAGGCGGTGCGGCGGAAGGCTTCCGAGGCGATTCCGGCGGGATAAAGCCCGGTGGGCGGGGCGGCGGCGGAACAGATCAGCTTGACGCCTTCGTCATACAGCGTGTCGATCAGCAGCGTGAAGCGCCGCGCCACATTGTGCATATTGTCGGTCATCACCGGGATGTGATCGATCAGCAGGGTGTGGAATGCCTGCGCCAGCGCCAGATAGTCGGCCGCCGCCAGCGGGCGGTCGCACAATTCGTCGAACGCGAAACGCGCCACCCCGCGCGTGGCCTGGGGAACAACAAGGGTGCGCCCCAGCACGGTGAGCGATGCGGCTTTTCCGGTCTTTGAGTCCGTCAGTCGCTGCCAGGCCCCGTCCATTGCCGCATCGGCAGCGGGCGACAGCGGCGTCAGATAGACATTCAGCCCCGAAATGCGCTGCAGCCTGTAATCGGTGGGACCGTTCAGCTCCACCACGTCCAGCCGCTGCTTGATCTCTTCTATAAAGGGCAGGAAGAGCTGGCGATTGAGGCCGCCCTCATACAGCCGGTCCGGCGGGGTGTTGCTGGTGGCGATGATGGTGACGCCGTCCGAAAACAGCCGGTCGAACAGCCGCCCCAGGATCATGGCGTCGGCGACATCGGTGACCTGGAATTCGTCGAAACACAGCAGCCGCGCCTCGTCCGCCAGGGCCCTGGCCACCGGGGGAATGGGGTCGTCGCTGCCGGCCTTCTGGCGCTGGGCGTGGATGCGGGCATGCACATCGACCATGAAGCTGTTGAAATGGGCCCGGCGCTTGCTGGCCATCGGCGCCGCTTCAAAGAACAGGTCCATCAGCAGGGTCTTGCCGCGCCCGACATCGCCCCAGATATAAAGGCCGCGCACGGGCGCCTTGCGAAACAGCGAGAAGCCGCGCTTCTCGGCCAGCTTTTCGCTCAAGGCCTGAAGCTGGCGCACCGCTTCGTCCTGCGCGGGATCGGCTTTCAGCTCGCCCTTTGAAACCGCGGCGCGATAATCGTCGTGCAAGGTCATGGGGCGCGCGAAAGAATGCGCTCGGCGATCTGGACATCCAGCCGCTCGATCATCCGGCCGTCCAGCGCGATCACGCCGGCGCCGGGACTGGCGGCAAAGGCTTCCAACACGCGTTTCGCTGCGGCGATTTCTTCCGGTGACGGGGTGAAGGCGGCGTTGCAGGGCGTGACCTGATCGGGGTGGATCAGGGTCTTGCCGTCAAAGCCAAAGTCCCGGGCCTGGCGGCAGGCGGCGAGGAAACCGTCCTCGTCCGCAAGATCATTGTGCACCCCGTCCAGCACCGCGATGCCGGCGGCGCGCGCCGCCATGACGCAGAACGACATGGCGGCCTGAAGGTTGGCGCGGCCCGGCATGTGCCGCGCGCCCATGTCTTTCAGCAGGTCGTTGCTTCCCAGGATCAGCGCCGCCACGCCGGCGCCGGCGATCTCGCCCACATTCAGCACGGCGCGGGGGCTTTCGATCATCGCCCACAAGGGGATGCCGCCGGTGGCGGCGCGTGCGGCAATCGCCTCTTCGGCATCGCGCACTTTGGGCAGCGCAATGGCGTCGGGCCGGGCCTGCCGGATGGCGGCCAGGTCATCCTTGCCCCAGGGCGTGGACAGGGCATTGATCCGCACGATCACCTCGCGCGGCCGCAGGCTTTCGATGGCCGCGCAGGCCGCCTCACGCGCGTCCCGCTTGGCGCCCGGCGCGACGGCATCTTCCAGGTCGATAATGATGCCGTCGGCATCCAGGCCTCGCGCCTTTTCCAGCGCGCGGGGCTTGTCCGCCGGCACATAGAGAAGGCTGCGCCGCGGGCGGTGCAACTATTCGGCGCCTTCGACCAGGATGAATTCGCCCTTGCCGGCCTTGTCGCGGAACTCGCGGGCCTTGGTGTATTCGGGCGAATGGTAGCAATCATGCGCGTCCTGCAGCGAGGCGAACTCGATCACCACGTTGCGGGCCCGGGCCTGGCCTTCCAGCACTTCGGTTTTGCCGCCGCGCGCCAGGAACTTGGCCTTGTAGCGTTCGAACGCCGGCTTGGCGGTTTCGACATAGGATTTGTAGGTCTCGGGGTCGTGAACGTCGACGCGAGCGATCCAGTAAGCCTTCGGCATTATGCAGCCCTCAATAGTTTGCGGTTGATGAGAGTTTCGGCGATCTGCACCGCGTTGAGCGCGGCGCCCTTGCGCAGATTGTCGGAGACGATCCACATGTTCAGGCCATTTTCGATGGTGGGATCCTTGCGGATGCGGCTGACGAAGGTGGCGTCCTCGCCGGCGCATTCGATCGGCGTGACATAGCCGCCATCCTCGCGCTTATCGACCACCATCACGCCCGGCGCGGCGCGCAGGGCGGCGCGGGCCTGTTCAGCCGTCACCGGCTTTTCGAATTCGATATTCACCGACTCGCTGTGACCCAGGAACACCGGCACCCGCACGCAGGTGGCGGTGACCTGGATGTCGGGGTCGAGGATCTTCTGGGTCTCCACCGCCATCTTCCATTCTTCCTTGGTGACGCCGGAATCCAGGAAGACGTCGATATGCGGGATGACGTTGAAGGCGATCTGCTTGGTGAACTTTCCCGGCGCGATCGGATCGGCGACGAACACGGCGCGGGTCTGGGTGAACAGCTCGTCCATCCCCTCCTTGCCGGCGCCCGACACGGATTGATAGGTCGAAACCACCACCCGCTTGATGGTGAATAGATCGTGCAGCGGCTTGAGGGCGACAACCAGCTGGGCGGTGGAGCAGTTGGGATTGGCGATGATGCCCTTGGGAATATCGTTCAGCGCGTCGGCATTCACTTCCGGCACCACCAGCGGCACCTGGCGGTCCATGCGCCAGGCGCTGGAATTGTCGATCACCAGGCAGCCCTGGGCGGCGATCTTGGGGGCCCACTCCTTGGCGATGGTGCCGCCCGCGCTCATCAGGGCGATATCGGTGCCCTTGAAGTCGTAATAATCCATCGCCTTCACCTTCAGCGTGCCGTCGCCGAAGGAGACTTCGGTGCCGATGGAACGGGTGGAGGCCAGGGCGACCACTTCGGAGAAGGGAAACTCGCGCTGGATCAGGGTCTTGAGCATTTCGCGGCCGACATTGCCGGTCGCCCCGATCACCGCGATTTTATAAGCCATGTGTCACCCGAAAAAGCTGGGCGCACAGATACTAGAATGAGAGGCAATGAGAAAGCGCCGTCAGGGGCGCCATTGCAGCTTGAGCATGGGGTGCCCGCCGCTTCCCATGCCGCCGGCGAGGCTGGGCAGCATGGGGTCTTTGGACTGGAACGCCTGCCACTGGCCATCCTTGACGCCCAGGCTTTGCGCCATCTGGTCGGTGTAATTCATGGCGTAAGGCTGGCTGGACGCCAGATTCCCTTCCCGCACATGCTGCACCGGGTGGGGTGCGTTGAAATCCGGCTTGGCGGCGGCGTGCGCCGACATCGCCCCGGCAAAAAGGGCGGCGGCGATGAATAACAGGGACCGGAACTGGCGCATCACACAGGAAACGCACGGGAGGGCTGGTGTTTCCGCCCGTCCCGCGCCTGCCTCAAAAGTTCCTTATTCCCAACAGCTTGGCGGTTGCTGGCTTGTGTTTTATGGTTCGCGCCTGGTTCACAGGCGCGACCAAAGCGCCGTCGAGAGGATTCGCATGAAACGCATGAAGCTGGGCGCCAGGCTGGGCGCCTGTGTCACTGCCCTTAGCCTGGTGGGCACCATGGCGGCGCAGGCGCAAGCCCGCCGGGCCAATTGCGCCAGCGCGGCGGAAATATCGGCGGTGCAGATTTCCGCCGTCCAGCAGGAGCTTACCGACGCGGCCCTGGCCTGCGGCCCGGTGGCGGTGGCCAATTTCAACCGCTTCCAGACCGTGTTCGGCAAGGAATTACGCAGCTCGGACGCGGTGATGCTGCGCATGTTCAAGCGGCTGCACGGCAACGCCAAGGGCAATCGCGAGTATGACGCCTACAAGACCCGCGCCATCGCCAATGCCGACCTGCGCCGCACCAAGCCCGGACAACACGACAATTTCTGCCGCAGCGCCAATATCGTCTTTGACGCCGCCCTGGCGCCGGACAAGCCGGTGCTGGAGGACTTCGTGTCCGGCGTTCCGGTCAATGAGCCCACCCCGGTGGACGGTTGCGAGATCACGGTCGCCATCACCTTCCAGGGCGTGCAGGCGGGCCCGGGCATCGTGCCTCTTCCCCGCCCGACCCTGGCGGGCGATCCGCCCAACCCGGTCTATTAGGCCGCCACGACAGGCATGAAAAAGAACGGCGCGGAATTATTTCCGCGCCGTTTTTCTTTGTGCCTCTGATGAACCGGAAGACCAGATACGAAAAAGGCCGGTCTTGCGACCGGCCTTTTCCGATTTAGTTCTGGGCTGATCAGCCGCCCAGGTCGATGACGGCGCGACGGTTCTTCGGCTCGCGGACGCCCGGACCAGTCGGGACCAGCGGGTCGTTGAAGCTGCGGCCTTCGATCGCGATCGAGTCGTTGGTCAGACCCTGGCGCATCATCTCGTCCTTGACCGAAGTCGCGCGACGGATGGAGAGCGCCTGATTGTAGGTCTGCGAACCGACCGTGTCGGTGTGGCCGGTGACCATGATGCGGACAGAGCCCAGCGTCTTGGCAGCGGACACAGCCTCGGTGACCGTCGCCTGAGCTTCCGCGGTGAGGTTCGACTTATCGAAGTCGAAGAAGACGATGTACGTCTTCGCCGGCGGCGGCGGGGGCGGCGGGGGAGGCGGCGGCGGAGGCGGCGGCGGGGGAGGCGGCGGCGGCGGCGGCGGGGGCGGCGGCGGCGGGGTCATGAACCAGCGCAGGCCGAACACCGCCACATTTTCCGACACGCGGTCCACGTGGATGGGGGAGATCGTCAGATACGAGCTGCCGAAGTTGGCGTTGGTCTCGTTCGAGCGATAGCGATATTCACCGAACAGATCGACATCCGGCGAGATGGAGACGGCCAGACCGGCGATGCCCTGCCACTGGAACGCCGTGGTGCGGCCCTTCACATAGTCGAAGTTGGTGCCGTTGACGCCGATGCGGGTGCGATAGTTGCCGATACCGACACCACCGCCGAGGGTGAACTTCCAGGTGTCGCCCAGCGGAATGTCATAGGTCAGGTTGATCAGCGACGAGGTGATCTGACCACCGCCGTTGAAGCCTGCGCGCTTGACGTCATGCGAGGTCAGGGCGATTTCGTTCTCGAGACGCCAGCCGTTACCCCAGGCATAGCCGACCGACAGCATGCCGATGGCATTGTCGGAGCTCGGGAAGGTCACAGAACCGGTCGCGGGACGCGGAACAGAGGTCAAAGTCTGGGCTTCCTGCCCGCTCCAACCACCGCCAAGACCCAGATACCAGCCTTCGCCGGCCAAGGCGGGCGTGCTGAGAGCCGCGGCGGCAACAGTCGCCATGGCGAGCATTCGAAGTTTCATTGTGTCTACCCTCGCTTGAAAATACCGACGGGCAGGAATCCCCCCGCCTAAATCGTCGAAACCAATACAGCGCTTATAACGGCGAAATCGGAAAATGTCTCCATCGCAATTGTTGCTTTGCGGCAGGTTCTTCGCTGCCTGCCAAGGTTTTGCCGGACCCCTGTGACAAGCGCGCCACAGGCGCGGGGGGAATTGATCCCAAAGTACGGTTCGACTTGACGGGCTTTCCCATACCCGCCAGCCGGGGACAGCCGACCCGCCAGATCAGGCGCGCCAAAACTCACTATATATTCAATAATATCAAATAGATACGGCTAAGACAAATTCTGGGCCCGATCCTTGTGATAAGATAGTGCCATGACGTCTCCTGCCCTCTCCCGGCTGCTGGCGCTGCTGGACCTGGAAAAGACCGATGAAAATGGCTTTCGCGGTCTGTCCCCGGCCGAGCCGGTGCAGCGCGTCTTTGGGGGGCAGGTTCTGGCCCAGGCCCTGGTCGCCGCCAGCCGAACCATAGGCTCCGGGCGGCTTTGCCACTCCTTCCATGCCTATTTCCTGCGGCCGGGAGATCCCCTGGTGCCGATCCACTATAATGTGGAGCGTTCGCGCGATGGCGGCAGCTTCAGCGCCCGGCGGGTGGTGGCCAGCCAGGGTGGACCGCCCATCTTCACCCTGGCCTCGTCCTTCCAGCGGATCGAGGCCGGCTTCGAGCATCAGTCGCAGATGCCGGTGGTGCCTCCGCCCGAAAGCCTGGAGGACGACCAGCAGATGCTGCTGCGGGACGAGGGCCTGGCGCCGGCCCTGCGCGCCTGGGTGGCGCGCGAACGTCCGTTTGAGACCCGCTCGGTCCTGGGCCGCGGGCTGGGCGACCGTCCGGCGCGCGCCGCGGTGGATCATATCTGGCTCAGGACGCGCGGCGCCTTGCCCGACGATCCGGCCATCCACCGGGTGCTGCTGGCCTTCGTCTCGGACATGTCGTTGCTGGACACCGCACTGCTGCCGCACGGCAAGAGCATTTTTTCCGATGTGCAGGTGGCGAGCCTGGATCATGCGATGTGGTTTCATCGCCCGTTCCGCGCCGACGAATGGCTGCTTTATGCGCAGGATTCGCCGTCGGCATCGGGCGCCCGCGGATTCAATCGTGGCGCACTCTATACACGCGACGGAATCCTGGTCGCCTCGGTCGCACAGGAAGGCTTGATACGCCCTCGATAGGCGCTCAGGCCCGCCTCCCCTTTGCGCGAAGCGCATAAAGGGGAGGTGGTTTCAGCGTTCGAGGCGAGCAAGGCGAGCCGAGAGAAAGCTGAAACCGGAGGGGTTAGAGAAAAGCAGCGCAGCGCAGCTGCGCGGAAGCTGAAGTCGGAGGGGTTAAGAGCAGGAAGACGGCGCCGCGATCGCCGCGACCCGGCGGGGCTTTGTATAGAAGGTGTTGCTCATCACCTTGGTGCCGGTGATGAACTTGGTCGTGGGCGAGGTGTAGTTGTAGGTGATCTCGGCCACCACCACGCTGCTGTTTGCCGTCAAGAGGCCGGATGGCAGGGTGTAGGTGGAGCCGACGCTCTTGGCGGTGGCATTCTTGGCGCAGCTCCAGCCCACTTTCCCGACCGTCAGGCTATTGGTCACGGTGTCATACACCACGCTGCTGACCGTGATCTTGGCGACGCTGGTGTCATAGGGATACAGCATCGCATTGGCGGCACTGAACACGTTGGTCATGTCGGCGGCGGTCATGGAGCTTTCCTGCGCCACAAGGTCGGCGGCAACGGCGGCGACATTGGTGACATTGGCGCGGCAGGTCAGGGCCAGCGAGAGTTCGACCACGCCAAAGAAAAGGGTGATCATCACCGGCAGCAGCATGGCGAATTCCACCGCTGCCACGCCGCCGGTATCTTTGCGGAAACTACGATCCTTGCGGAGTTTGCGAAGCTTGCCGAACATCAGCAGCCGCCCGAAGTCGTGGTGTAAGGCTCGTTGCGGAAGGCGGTAGCCGCGGTCAGCAGATGCTTGTTGCCGGCCATGTTGACCAGGAACCAGGACAGGACCGGAGTGACCACCGGCCAGGTATAGAAGGTGCGCGCCAGCACGACGTCGCAGGCATTGCCGGTGATGTAATTGTTCAGGCTGGTGTTGAGCGTGCCGTTGGAATTCAGCGGCGAATTGAAGTTCGTGCCGCCATAGCTGGAATAGGCCTGCACATCGATCTGCAGATTGGCATTGCAGGCGATCAGGGGCGTGATCTTGGCGCACATCTCGGTGCGGAACTGATCCTTGGTCATGGCGACGCAATTGCCGCCCGACGTGGTGTGGCAATTGACCTGACCGGTGCGGATATAGCGACCCATGTCCATCATCGCGTTCTGCAGCGCGGCCTGGGAAAAGAACATGATCGCGGCTTCGAAGATGCCCAGCAGAAGCACGAAGAAGACCGGCGCGACCATGGCGAATTCGATCGCCGCCGAACCCTTGTTGGCGTCGGCGCGCATCCGGTTGCGAATTTTCCTGCAGCGTCGGCTGAAGGTCATGGCACGGTTAAGCCTCTTCCCCGCGCCATTTTTACGTGTGGGGGCGGCGAAAACGAAGGGAAAGCGCGTTTCTTGCTGAACAAGCCGTTAAGCAGCGCGGCGCGCGGTTAGCGCGTCCCAGCGCATTTTAAGCATTTGCTCACCATCGTTAACGTCGGCGCCGGTTTTGTTAAGCTTTGCGTTACCAGCTTTCGCGAAAGCAACGGCATTTTCATCCCTTTTCGCCGAAAATGGCGGCCATACCGGGGCTGACCATGAGTGAAGGCATGACCATGTGGAATCGGGCGCGCAATTTGCTGCGCAGCTTCGTCAGTTCGCATCGCGGCAATGTCGCGATGATGTTCGGCATCGCGCTGGTGCCGATGACCATCGCGGCGGGCGTGGGGCTGGACTATGCGCGCGGCGCGTTGGTGCGCTCGCAGATGAGCGACGCGCTGGACGCCGCCGCGCTTGCGGTGGGCTCGACCACGGGCCTGACCAAGGAAACCGCCGAGGCGCTGGCGAAAAAATACTTCGACGCCAACTATGCCGGCGACAAATCGAACGGAACACCTACCGTCAGCATCGGCTCGGGCGGCTATACCAGCACCGGCAGCGTCAAGATCGACGCCAGTTACAACCTGCCCACCACGCTTCTGAAGATCGTGGGTAAGACCACCGTGCCGGTCACCACCTCGGCCACTGTGGTGTGGGGCCAGAGCAAATTGTGGGTGGCGCTGGTGCTGGACAATTCCGGTTCGATGCGCAACGGCGATTCCAACGGCACCCAGATGGACGCGCTGAAGAACGCGGCCAAGCAGCTTCTCACCATCCTGCAGAACGCCTCCACCACCGCCGGCGACGTCAAGGTTTCCATCGTTCCCTTCGACGTAACCGTCAATGTCGGCACCGGCAGTGTGAATGCGACCTGGATCGACTGGACCGACTGGGAGGCGCCGCCGAAATATCCGGGCGACGATTCCGCCTACAACATCGACAATCCCTATCAGAGCGACCCGGCGGAGATTTCCTTCGAGGCCTGGGGTCCCGGCGACCGCTGCCCCTTCCTCAAGCATAACGGCTGGAACTGGGCCCGTATCTCGCCCTTCGGCTTTTATTGCATGAAGAATCCCACCAACAGTTCCGACAGCGACGACCGCGTCGACTATATTCCCTCCAGCGGCACCTATCGCGGCTATATCTGCCCGGGCATCGACTCGGGCGACTATGGCAATACCGACCATCGCGACCGCTATTACAACGGCTGCTGGACCTCGACCGAGGTCACGACCGGCAACAACAACAACAAGACGCGGCTGGTCGGTTCGGGCAGCAGCGCGACCTGCGGCAGCTTCAGCAGCAGCAATTGCAGTTGTTCGGGCAGCGGCAGCGGCAAGCGTTGCCGTACCAAGCGCTGGACCCACACCTGGGTGACGAACAACCGCTCCACCTGGGGCGGCTGCATCATGGATCGCTACAGGGACAGCAGTACCAACTACGACGTTTCCAATATCGCACCCACCGCGGGCGCCACCCCTCCCAAGGGTTTTCCCGCCACCAATCCTGCGGACTGCCTGGGCACCACGGTCACGACGCTGGGTTATGACTGGACGAGCCTGACCAGCAAGATCGATGCGATGTCGCCGAACTCGGCCACCAACCAGGTGGTCGGGATGGCGCATGGCTGGCAGACCCTGACCAACTCGTCGCCCTACAGCCCTGGCGCGGTGCCGGCCAACACCAGCCGCTACATCATCATCCTGTCCGACGGTCTCAACACCAAGAACCGCTGGTGGGGCGATGGCTCCTCGACCGGCACGTCCGACACCGACCTGATCGATGACCGGATGGATGCGGTCTGCGCCGCGGCCAAGGCGGATGGCATCACGGTCTATTCGATCTTCCTGAATATCAGCAGCCAGGGCGATTCCGAACCGCTGGAGGACTGCGCCAGCGACAGCACCAAGTATTTCGCCCTGACCAGCACCAGTGCCGTGGTCACCACCTTCCAGCAGATCGGCCAGTCGATCACCAATGTCCGCGTGAGCAAGTAACGTGAAACTGGCGCTCGAAGTGACAGAGCAGTTGTGGCTGACGATCTGGCATGTGCTGCCCTGGCTGGCGGGGCTCGGCCTGGTCTTCAGTCTGCTGTCGCGCTGGTCGCCCTGCAATGAAGGCAGGCCCTGGTGGGAAAAGCGCGGGCTGTTCACCGACCTGGCCTACTGGATCTTCGTGCCGATCTTCACCCGCTACCTGCGCATCTGGGTGACGGTGTTCCTCACCATGTGGATCTTCGGCATGAGCGATGGGCAGCAGATCGCGGACTTCTATCTCAACGGTCATGGCCCGATCGCAACGCTGCCGCTCTGGCTGCAGGGGCTGATCTATCTGGTGGTCGCGGATTTCGCGCTTTACTGGATCCATCGCGGCTTTCATCGCGGCGCGCTGTGGAAATACCACGCCGTCCACCACGCGCCCAAACAGGTGGAATGGCTTTCGGCGGCGCGCTTCCACCCCGTCAACCTGGTGCTGGGAACGGCGGCTGTGGATATCGCCTTCCTGCTGGCCGGCGTCTCGCCCAACATCTTCATCGTGATCGGACCCTTCACGATCATCACCTCGTGCATGGTGCACGCCAACCTGAACTGGACCTTCGGGCCCCTGCGCCATGTCCTGGTCAGCCCGGTTTTCCACCGCTGGCACCATTCGCGCGATGTGGCGGGGCGCAATTTCGCTAGCACCTTCTCGCTATGGGATGTGATGTTCGGCACCTACCACATGCCCAGCGGCGAGGTGCCGAAAGCCTATGGCATCGACGATGACGCCATGCCCGAAGGGATGTGGGCGCAGATCGCCTATCCGCTGGTGCAGCGTGAAGGCGATCTGACGCCAAAAGCCGCCCAGAGCGCGGCCTGACTCAAAAAAGCTGGTGCTAGTTGCTGGGGGCGGCGCCGGTCGCGGCCGCACGCGCCGCACCCTGATGGGCGGCGGCGACGCCATTGGCCGGATCATAGGCTTCCTTGCCGTCGCCCGGCATGGGCGTGGGCTCGCAGCGGCGGCCGGCGCAGTTCAGCGTGATGCGCTGGGAGCCGCGATTGAGGGTGACCATGTTGCCGTGCGTGGTGCCGGTGACGTTGACGCTGGAGCCGAAGACTTGCTTGCCCTCCGAATTCAGGGCCACGAGATTGGTGCGGCCATAGCCCTTGCCCTGCACAAAGGCGTGGCGGGCATCGATCATGGTGATGTCGGCAATGGCGGGATTGCCGACATAGATGGTGGCGACCGGATCGCGAAACGTCAGGGTACGCACTTCGTCCAGGCCGATGCTCACATCCGCGGCCCAGGAGGGGGCGACAAAGGCGGGCGCGGCGGCGAAAAGAGCGGCGGCGATCAGGGCACGGCGCATGGCGGGTTTTTCCGAGAATTGTTCCGCCTTCAGACTAGGCCGACGTTGTAAAAGAAGCCTTAAGCCTGGGCCTGATAGACAGGGCGGAACCCAGCGTTTGACGCACCCTCATGATCCCCAAGCTGCAGCGTATCCTGTTCGTCCTGGCCGCCGGTCTGATCGCGGTCGATCTCGTCTGGGGTTTTGCCGCGGGCTTTCGGGTGGATGTGCTCGCCTATGCGAAAGTGGCGCTGCTGTCGGCCGCCCTGGTGGGCGCGGGGATTTACTACCAGGTCCGCCGGGCCGAGCCGCGCATCGCCGCCATGCTGCTGGGCGCCAGTTTCCTTTGCGCATTCTCGGCCGCCGCCAGCCTGCTGAACTATTTCCTTTTGACCTTCCACGGACCGCGTATCGACCAGGCCCTGGCCGCCGCCGATCTCGCGCTGGGGTTTGACTGGCCGGCCGTGATGACGGCCATCGCGGACTATCCGTTGCTCAATGGCGTGCTGTTCGTCCTCTACAGCACGGTGCTGCCCCAGATCGCGCTGTTGACGGTGCTGCTGGGATGGCGCGGAAACGCCGAGAAAACCTATCGTTTCTGCATCGCCGTGGCGGTTTCCGCGCTGATCTGCATCGCGGTGTGGAGCGTGGTTCCGTCGTTCGGGGCCTTCTCCGTCCATCCGCCGCAGCCCGCCTTTGCGGGCATGACGCTGGCGCTGGACTCGCACTATGCGGCGGAGCTCGTGCGCTTGCTGGAGCAGGGACCGGGATTGATCAGCCCGCGCGATACCAAGGGCCTGATCGGCTTTCCCTCCTATCACGCCGTGCTGGCATTGCTGGTGATGTGGTACGCCCGCGCCCTGCCGCGCCTGTTCTGGCCGCTGGCGGCGGTCAATGCGCTGGTGCTGGTGGCGACACCGATCCAGGGCGGGCATCATCTGGTGGATGTGCTGGCGGCGTTTCCGGTTACCGCGCTGGCGCTGTGGCTGGCCGGCGAATTCTCAAAAATCTTACGGATACCATCCCGCATGGTTAACAGCCTGCGAAAATTTACGATAGGACCGCTTCCACAAGGCCTGTTTCGTATCGCCCCGGCACAATCGCAGGGTGATGCGCCGCCCGCGATTAAGTCGAAATTAAGCGGCTTCTCCTAGTCTGCGCAGGTCCGTCTCGTCGCAAAAACATTCGCCGGGTTGGGCATCCTAGGGTGTCAATCAAGTTTTGGAGACCATTATGAACCTCATCTCGCGTTTCGTTCGCGATGAATCGGGCGCCACGGCCATCGAATACGGCCTGATCGCTGCTCTCATCGCTGTCGTCATCATCACTGGCGTGACCGCCGTCGGCACCAAGCTGTCGACGACCTTCACCAATCTGTCGACCAACCTGAAGTAGGGTTGGGCAACGTGTTTGCCAGGAACGGCCGCCTTCACGAAGGCGGCCGTTCGTTTTTGAGCTCAAGGTCATGATCGCTGAAGTCCTGGTCATCGTTGCACTGCCGCTCCTGCTGGCTGCCGCCGCGGGATGGGATCTGGCCAGCTTCACCATTCCCAATTTCATCAATATCGGTGTTATTGCGGTATTTCCGCTGTTTGCCTTGGCGGCCGGCCTGTCGCTGGAAACCGTCGGGCTGCATCTGCTGGCGGGGTTCGCCGGTCTTGCGATCGGCTTTCTGTTCTTTGCGCTGGGCTATATCGGCGGCGGTGACGCCAAGCTGTTTGCCGGCGTGGCGCTGTGGCTGGGTTTCGCCGATCTGATGCCCTATGCGCTGCTCGCGTCGGTGTTCGGCGGGTTCCTGACCCTGGCGCTCTTGATCGTGCGGCAATGGCCGCTGCCCGCGATGCTGGCGCGCCAGCCCTGGATCTTGAAGCTGCACGATACGCGTTCGGGCATTCCCTATGGCGTGGCCCTGGCGGCGGGCGCATTCATTCTGCTGCCGCACACCGAAATTTTTCGTCTGGCTGCGAGCGCTTAACAAAAACTTACCGGCGCCCAAACAGATTTCACGCGGATTTTAGCAAAGTTCGACGCGAAACATCTGCAACCGCAAGGCAAATGCGCACGCGCCATTAAGCAATTTCTAAAGGGTTGCATGGTGAATTATCACCAAAGGAGCTGCCCTAATGAATACCCAACGTATTGTCGTGCTTGGTCTGGCGCTTGTCGCCGCCGCCGGCGCAGCACTTATGGTCCGCAGCATGATCGGCGGCGGTACGCCCGCCGTTGACGCCAAGCCCGCGCCCGCGATCGCGATGAGCGAGGTGCTGGTCGCATCCGCCAATCTCACGCCGGGACAGAAACTGCTGGTCGAGCAGGTGCGCTGGGAGAAGTGGCCGAGCGCGTCGGTCGATAGCAGCTTCATCACCCATGGCGACGCCGGCAGCGAAGAGCAGGCCGTCAAGGGCGTCGTGGTGCGCAGCCCCATTCTTGCCAACCAGCCCATCACCAAGAACGCGATCGTTCATGCCGACGCCGCCGGCTTCATGGCGGCGATGCTGACCCCGGGCATGCGCGCGGTGTCGATCATCGTTTCGGCGGAATCCGGCGCTGGCGGTTTTGTGCTGCCCAATGACCGCATCGATGTGATCCAGACCCGCAAGATCGCCGAGACCGCGATCGCGCGCACCGTGCTGTCGAATGTGCGCGTGCTGGCGGTCGACCAGACCTTCACCCAGGAAAAAGACACCAAGACCGTGATCGCCAAGACCGCGACGGTGGAAGTGACGCCGGAACAGGCCGAGCTTCTGACCAGCGCCCAGAGCGCCGGCCAGCTTTCGCTGGCCCTGCGCCCGCTGGGCGACACCGCGGAGGTCGCCGATCTGTCCGAGGCGCGCCGCAAGAAACCCGGCGGCGATGGCCCGGTGGCCATCATCCGCTACGGCATGATCGCGCCGTCCAATCCGGCGAAGGAGTCTCAGCAGTGAGTCGTATTGCCCCCCGCTCGACCTTCGCTCGCGGCGTAGCCCTTACCCTGGCGCTGACGCTCGGCGCGCCGCCGGTTGTCGCCCAGAACAGCGCCCAGCCGGCGCGCGCATCGACCGTGCGCCCGCTGAATGAAAACAGCGCGCGCATCCTTCCCATTTCCACCCGTGGCGGCGCCACCCAGCGCCTGACCCTGTCGCTGGACAAGGCCGCCGTGGTGCAGCTCGATGCCGATGCCCGCGACGTGCTGGTGTCCAACCCCGACATGGTGGACGCCGTGGTGCGCACGCCGCGCCGCATCTTCCTCCTGGCCACCAAGGTCGGCCAGACCAACGCCTTCTTCTTCGACGGCGAGGGGCGCCAGATTCTCTCCCTCGACATCCGCGTCGAGCGCGATGTGATGGACCTGGGCAGCCTGATGAAGCTCAGCCTGCCCAATTCGGCCATCACCGTCCAGGCGATGAACGACAACGTCATCCTCACCGGTTCGGTCAACAGCGCGCTGGAATCCACCCGTGCCGCGGACCTGGCGGCGCGTTTCGCCGGCGACCCCAAGAAGGTCGTCAACATGCTCAGCGTCGCGGGCGGCGCCCAGGTGATGCTGAAAGTGCGCATCGCCGAAATGAACCGCAGCATCGCCAAGCAGTTCGGCGTCGACCTGACATCGGCCGCCAAGATCGGCGGAGTGCCGGTGGTTGCCAGCACCTCCAACCCCTATGGCCTGCTCGGCCGCGCGCTCAGCGACCTGTCGGGCGCGCAGATCGGCTCGGTCTGCAGCGGCGCCTTCAATCCGACCGTGACCAGCAGCACCAACACCACCGTCAACACCGTCAACGGTGTCACCGGCCTGCCGACCATCACCCAGAGCACCAATTCCGCCATTCCCTGCGAAAGCCCCAACAACGCCCAGGGCATCATGAAGGCGCTGGAACGCGTCGGCCTGGTGCACATGCTGGCCGAACCCAACCTGACCGCGGTCAGCGGTGAAACCGCGAAATTCCTGGCGGGCGGCGAATTCCCCGTTCCGGCGGGCCGCGACCAGCAGGGCAACGTCTCGATCCAGTTCAAGCAGTTCGGCGTCGGCCTCAGCTTCACCCCGGTGGTGCTGTCGCCGGGGCGCATCTCGCTGCAGCTTTCCAGCGAAGTCAGCGAATTGACCAACACCGGCTCCTTTACGCTGGGTGGCTCGGGCGGTACCGGCCTGACCATTCCGGCGCTTTCGGTGCGCCGCACCGAGACCACGGTCGAACTGCCGTCCGGCGGCAGCTTCGCGGTGGCCGGCCTGATGCAGCACAACACCAAGCAGGTGATCAACGGCTTTCCCGGCGTGAAGGACCTGCCGGTGCTGGGCGCGCTGTTCCGCAGCCGTGATTTCCAGAATGACGAATCCGAACTGGTGGTGCTGGTCAGCGCCTACCTGGTCGAGCCCAATGCCGCCAGCGCCTTCAGCGCCCCGACCGACGGCTTTGTCGCCCCGACCGATCCGGAGACTTTGCTGCTGGGCCGCCTGAACGCGGTCTACAAGCGAAAAGACAAGCCGCTTGCCCCGCAGGCATCCGCGCCTGTCGGCTTTGTTGTGCGCTAGGAGGACAGATCATGACCCTCGAAAACATTCTTCGCGCCGCCGCCATCGGCTGCATCATGGTTGCGGGAAGTTGCGCGGTGAGCAACGACTCCCAATCCATCGCCTCTGACGGCATCGCCAACCATCCCATCGCCGTGGAGCCGACTTTCCGCGAGATCAAGGTGCAGTTCGCCGGCGGCGCCGAAGGCCTGGAAGTAGACGAGGCGCTGAAATTCGAAGCGTTCCTCGACGAATACCGCGCCCATGGCAATGGCAGCCTGGGCATCAGCGTGCCCAACGGTCCGCCGAGCCGCGCCGCCATCACCTGGCTGGCGGAACGCGCCGCCGCCACCGGCATTCCGCGCGACAAGATCCTGGTCTCCACCCATGACGTCGCCAATGGCGACTTTCGTGTGGATGTCAGCTTCATCGCCTATCAGGCCCGCGCCCGCGAATGCGGCAACGACTGGTCCGAGAACCTGGCTTTTACCGGCGACAACCTGACCAACCGGAACCTGGGCTGCTCGGTCCAGCGCAACATCGCCGCCATGGTTTCCGATCCGCGCGACCTTCTGGGCCCGCGCCGCTTCGATCCGGCGGATGCCAGCCGTGCCGGCACCGTCATCGGCAACTACCAGCAGGGCAAGATCACCTCCGCCGACAAGCGCAAGAACGATCTGGGCAACGAGCAGTCGGGCAGCAGCTCTGACATCGGCCAATAGGACAGCGTCATGGTCAAACCACCCCCTGTGGAAAATTTCGGTGCGGCGCCGCATGAGCGGCCGGTCCCGCGCATTTCCATCCATGCCTTCTGCGAATTTCCCGACACGGGCGCGGCCTTGCAGCGGGCGGCGACCGACCGCCGCCTGTCCAAGGCGCATCTGCAGGTGCAGCTTGGCGGCGTCAACGCCGCCATCGAGCATTACAACGGCCAGATCACGCCCAACCTGCTGATCGTCGAAACCAAGCTCAACGGCCAGGACGCACTGGACGAGCTGGACCGGCTGGCGGAAGTCTGTGATCCGGCGACCAAGGTGATCGTGGTGGGCCGCGTCAATGACGTGGAACTGTACCGCGAACTAATGCGCCGCGGTGCATCCGAATATCTGGTGGCGCCGCTGTCGCCGCTGCAGCTGATCGAAGTGATTTCCGGTCTTTACCTGGACCCCGGCGCCACGCCCATCGGCCGCGTCGTGGCCGTGGTCGGCGCGCGGGGCGGTTCGGGCTCCTCGACCCTGGCGCACAATATTGGCTGGTGCATCGCCGAGGAACTGCACATCAACACCACCATCGTGGACATGGACCTGCCGTTCGGCACCGTGGGCCTGGACTTCAACGACGAAGCCAGCCAGGGCGTCGCCGATGCGCTGTCGGCGCCGGAACGCCTGGACGATGTGCTGCTGGACCGTCTTTTGATCAAGCGCGGGGATCACCTGTCGCTGTTCACCGCGCCCGCCGCGCTGGAGCGCGACTATGACGCGGTGCCCGAATCCTATGAGGCGGTGATCGACGCGGTGCGCCAGACCACGCCCTGCGTGATCCTGGACCTGCCGCATGGCTGGACGCCCTGGATCCGCAACAGCCTGCTGTCGGCGGACGACGTGGTGATCGTGGCGACGCCCGATCTCACCTCGCTGCGCAACGCCAAGAACATTATCGAGCTGGTCAAGAATGCGCGGCCCAACGACAATCCGCCCCGGCTGGTGATCAACCAGGTGGGCATGCCCAAGCGCCCGGAGATTCCGTCCAAGGACTTCGCCGAGACCATGGGCATCACCCCGTCGGCGATCGTCAATTTCGAGCCGGCCTTGTTCGGCCAGGCCGCCAACAACGGCCAGATGGTGATCGAGCTGGCGCCCAAGGTCGCTGTGTCGGAATCGGTGCGGCGCCTCTGCCATGCGCTTACCGGACGCAACGCGGCGAGCATCAAGAACTCGACCTCGATCTTCTCGTTCCTCAAAGGCAAGAAGCAGGCTTAAGCCCGGATGTTTGGCAAGCGCACCGTCTCTGAACCTGCCTTTGGCAAGCCCGCGGCGACGCGCGAGCCTACCAATGCACCGCCGCGCATTGGCCCGGCGCCGGAAGCGCCTGCCGCGCCCAAGCCGGCGGCCGCGCCGCTACCCCAGATGGCGCCCCAGGCGTCCAAGCCGGTGGCGCGGGTGATGACCGACAGCCGGTCGGAAGACTACTACCAGATCAAGTCCACCATCTTTAACGCCCTGATCGACACCATCGATCTGGCGCAGCTCGCCCAGCTCGATCCGGATTCGGCGCGCGAGGAAATCCGCGACATCGTCAACGAGATCATCTCGATCAAGGCGGTGGTGATGTCCATCGCCGAGCAGGAACATCTGCTGCAGGACATCTGCAACGACGTTCTGGGCTATGGCCCGCTGGAGCCGCTTTTGGCCCGCGACGACATTGCCGACATCATGGTCAATGGTGCGGGGCGCGTCTTCATCGAAGTCGCCGGCAAGGTGCAGCTCACCAATATCCGCTTCCGCGACAATGCCCAGCTGATGAATATCTGCCAGCGCATCGTCTCGCAGGTGGGCCGCCGCGTCGACGAATCCTCGCCGATCTGCGACGCGCGCCTGCTCGACGGCAGCCGCGTCAACGTCATCGGCCCGCCGCTGTCGCTCGATGGTCCCACCCTGACCATCCGAAAGTTCAAGAAAGACAAGCTGACCCTCGACGATCTGGTCAAGTTCGGCTCGATCAGTCCCGAAGCCGCCCGCGTGCTGCAGGTGATCGGCCGCTGCCGCTGCAACATCCTGATCTCCGGCGGTACCGGCTCGGGCAAGACCACGCTGCTGAACTGCATGACCGCCTATATCGATACCGAAGAGCGCGTCATCACCTGCGAAGACGCCGCCGAACTCCAGCTCCAGCAGCCCCATGTGGTGCGCCTGGAAACCCGTCCGCCCAACCTGGAAGGGCAGGGTCAGATCACCATGCGCGACCTGGTCAGGAACTGCCTGCGCATGCGCCCCGAACGCATCATCGTGGGCGAAGTGCGCGGACCCGAGGCGTTCGACCTGTTGCAGGCTATGAACACCGGCCATGACGGCTCGATGGGCACGCTGCACGCCAACAGCCCGCGCGAGGCCATGTCGCGTCTGGAATCGATGATCACCATGGGCGGCTTCGCGCTGCCGATGAAGACCATCCGCGAAATGATCGTCGGCTCGATCGACATCATCATCCAGGCCGAGCGCATGCGCGACGGTTCGCGCCGCATCACCCGGATCACCGAGGTGATCGGCACCGAAGGCGAAGTCGTCATCACCCAGGACCTGGTCACCTATGAAATCCTGGGCGAAGACGAGACCGGCCGCCTGAAGGGCAAGCATTTGGGCACCGGCATCGTGCGCCCGGCTTTCTGGGACCGTGCCCGCTACTACAACCTGGAAAAAGAACTGGCCGACGCCCTCGACAAGGTCAATCAATGATCATCCTGGTCGGCATCCTGTTCGCGCTCGCCCTTGGCGGCGTCGCTTATGCGTTTACCGGCGGCGACGAGAAGACCCAGAAGCGCGTCAATGCCCTGGCCAGGCCGGGTGGACAGGCCCGTGGGCGCGGCCCGGTGCCGGAGACCCAGGCCCAGAAGCGCAAGAATGTCGCGGCCATGCTCAAGGACGTGGAAAAGAACCGCGCCGCGAAAAAGGAAAAGCCCACCATGCGCCGCCGGCTGGAGCAGGCGGGCTTTCCCAAGGCCACGCCACGCACCTTCTGGATGATTTGCGGCATCTTCGCCGCCATGGCGGCGTCGCTGGCCATCGCCACCCAGCAGTCGCCGCTGGTGATCGGGCTGGCGATCCTCGTGGTCGGGCTGGGCCTGCCGCGCTGGATTCTGAATTTCCTCACCAATCGCCGCAAGAAAAAGTTCACCGAGCATTTCGCCGGCGCCATCGACGTCATCGTGCGCAGTGTGCGCTCAGGCCTTCCCACCAACGAGGCCTTGCGCATCGTGGCGCGGGAAGCGCCCGATCCGGTGGGCAGCGAATTCAACAACATGGTCGAAAGCCTGAAGGTCGGCGTCACGCTGGAACAGGCCACCAAGCGGATGATGGAATCCATGCCCACTCCGGAGGTGGGCTTTTTCGCCATTGTGATGACCATCCAGACCAAGTCGGGCGGCAATCTTTCCGAGGCGCTGAGCAACCTGGCCTTCGTGCTGCGCGACCGCAAGCGGCTCCAGGGCAAGATCCGCGCGATGTCGTCGGAAGCCAAGGCCAGCGCGATGATCATCGGTTCGCTGCCGCCGGCGGTGATGGGCATCGTCTACCTGACCACGCCCGATTACATCGCCAAGCTGTTCACGGAAAAGGCCGGCAACCTGATGCTGGCGGGCTGCGTCATCTGGATGAGCATGGGCATCATGGTGATGCGCAAAATGATCAACTTCAAACACTGAAGGAGGCCATGATGGACACATTGATGGTGCTCCTGTTCGACAAGAGCTTCCTGATCACCTTGGCGGTGGGAATCCTGGCTTTCGCCACCATCGTGACGGTGGGGATCCCCTATCTGGAAGGCAACGGGCTGGACGACCGGCTGAAGACCGTGGCCCGCCGGCGTGAGGAACTGCGCGCCAAGCACCATGCGGCGCTGAGCGCCAAGCGCGGGGCGCTTCGGGTGGAGCCGACCTCCTACATGAAAGCCACGCTGGACAGATTCAAGCTGTCCAACATCCTGGAAGGCGAGAACTCCCGGGAAAAGCTGGCCAGCGCGGGCTATCGCGGCCAGGCGCCGCTGATCACCTTCATGTTCTTCCGCTTCGTGATGCCCTTCATCGTGTTCGGCGTCGTGCTGTTCTATCTGTTCGTGATCCTCAGCCCGGACTGGAGCGCCTTCCAGAAGGTGCTGGCGGCCTTCATCGGCGCGGCGATCGGCTTCTACCTGCCCGACATGTTCGTCAACAACATGATCCAGCGCCGCCAGCAATCCATCATGCGCGCCTTTCCCGATGCGCTGGACCTGATGTTGATCTGCGTGGAATCGGGCATGTCGATCGAGACGGCCTTTTCCCGCGTCTCCACCGAGATCGGCAGCCAGTCGCCGGAGCTGGCCGAGGAGCTGGCGCTGACCACCGCCGAACTGTCCTATCTGCCCGACCGCCGCCAGGCTTTCGACAATCTGGCCAAGCGCTGCGGCCATGATGGCGTCAAGCAGGTGGCGACCGCGCTCAACCAGGCCGAGAAGTACGGTACGCCCCTGGGCCAGGCGCTGCGCGTCACCGCCAACGAGAACCGCGAGATGCGCATGCAGGAAGCCGAGCGCAAGGCCGCCTCGCTGCCCGCCAAGCTGACCGTGCCGATGATCATCTTCTTCCTGCCCTGTCTGTTCATCGTCATCATGGGCCCGGCGATCCTCACCATTCAGAAGATGATGTAGCGGCGCGCGAAAGCGCGTTGGCGTTTGACCCGATAGAGTTGAGATGATTCAAGCAGCGCAGCAATCATTCGCGCCCTATCACAAATGGGATCGCAATTTCTTCCTGGCCTTTGCAGCCATGGCGTGGATTTCCATCGTCATGGGATTTGGTCCGGGCGTAAAAGGGCAGATGACGGGCCAGTCTCCGTTTCCGCACTGGATTGTGCATGTGCATGCGGTGGTCTTCAGCGGTTGGCTCGCCTTGTTCGCAGCCCAGGCCTGGCTGATTCGTTCGCGGCGGCTGGATCTCCACCGCAAGCTGGGCCTCAGCGCGGCGGCGATGGTGCCCGTCATGGTCATTCTCGGGGTGGCAACGACCCTGGTGTCGCGCCGGGTCAACTTCGAAGCCGGGCAGAATGAAATGCTTGCCTTCATGATCGTGCCGCTCACGGACATGGTGCTGTTCCCCGCTTTGGCCGTTCCGGCGCTGTTGCTGCGGCAAGACCCGTCCACGCATAAGCGTCTTATACTGCTTGCGACGGCATCGCTCTTGCCGGCGGCGTTCGGGCGATGGATCGGCCCCTGGATACTGGGCCATTTCGGAGATGGTTTCTTTGGCTTCCTGGCCCAGGTCTATTTTGGTTCCAATGCCATGATCCTGGCGGCCATTTTGCACGACTATCTGACGCGCGGACGCATTCATCCGGTCTATCTCATCGCCATTCCCTGGATTCTCGCCGTGCAGTTTTTGACATCTGCGATCTATCACTGGTCCGGCTGGTTGCCCCTGGCGGAGCGCATCATCGCGCCTTGAACCCCGCGCTGTTGGGCGCAGTGGGACAGAAATGAAAAAGGCGCGGGAGTGATCCCGCGCCTTTTCTATTTTTATGTGGGACTTATTTTGCTTTCGGCAGGGCGAAGACATAGACGGCGTGCCCCACCGTCGGGCGATTGCGCTCGAAGGCGAACATGCTGGCGGGCCTGACCTGCGGGCTGCCGCCATTATAGCCGGTGGGAACAGCAACGAACTGCTCGCCATTGACCGTGAAGGTGGTGGGGAAACCCGCGGCGGTCGTTCCCAGCCGGGTCTGCCACAGGGTTTTGCCGGTCTTGACGTCGAAGGCCCGGAACGTGCGGTCCCAATCGCCGATAAATCCGACACCGCCCGCGGTGGTCATCGAACTGGTCAGGAAGGGTGCGCGCTGCTGCAAGGTCCAGACCGGCTTGAGGTCCTTGACCCGGTAGGCGCTCAGCCGTCCCATATTGCCATCCGAACCCGGCGCTTCGTAGTTGCCGGGCATGTCACCCCCCGACATCACGCAGATCTGCATCAAGGGATAGATGATCAGGTCTTCGGCCGGAACGTAGCTTGCGGCCGGCCAGTTGTGGCCGCCCGACTGGGCCGGGCATGAGGACCGCGACGCCCCCGGCTCCTGCTTCACGATGTCCGGACGATAGGTGGCGCGGCCGGTCTTGCGGTCGATCTTGGTGAATACATTCTGGAAAACCATCGGGACATAGTCGAGGAACTTGCCGGTGGTGCGATCATACTTCCAGAGAATGCCCGGCTTGCCGGCGCTGAGAAGAAGCTTCTGCGAACCATTGTCCACCAGGATCTTTTCATAGACTTCATCCAGGTCCAGGCCCTCATCCGGCGCGGTCTGGTGGTACCATTTGAGCTTGCCGGTATCGACGTCCAGCGCGATGGTGGCGTTGCTGAACAGCTTGTCGCCAATGCCGTGCCTGCCGGCCTTGGCCTGGCCGGTGCCGAAATATATCAGCCGCAGCTTGGGATCGTAGGTGCCCGCGATCCAGGCATCGGCGCCCGACCGTTCGCCGTTGGTCATGGTGCCCCAGGTGTCGCCGCCCGGCTCGCCGGTATAGGCGACGGTGGAGAATTTCCAGATCTGGCGTCCGTCCTTGACGTCATAGGCGGCGATGAAGCAGCGGTCCAACACCGTAGCCTCGTCGCAGACGCCAAGCCCGAGGATAAGCTTGCCGTCGGCGATCATGACGCTGCCGATCTTGTCCCGGCCGTAATCGGAAATCTTGAATTTCCAGTTGACCTTGCCGGTGCGCGCGTCGAGCGCATACATGGTGGCGTCGCTGGCGGGATAGAAAAGCTGGTCGCCGTACAGCGCCATGGCGCGCGCCGTGGCGTTGACCTGGTTTACCAGCCTGGGACCGAGCCGGTTTTCCCAGATCAGGTCGCCGGTCGCGGCATTCAGCGCCTGTACCGTGTTGTTGATGACGGTCGAAACGAACATCACGCCGTCATGCACCAAAGGCGTGATCTGCTGGCGTTCGCCATCTTCCATCGACCACACCCAGCGCAGCTGCAGATTGTGCACGTTCTTGGCGTTGATCTGCTTCAGCGGCGAATGGCTCCAGCCGGCATAATTCTGGTAATGCATCAGCCAGTCAGCAGCGGGCGGATTCAGCAGCATCTCTTCGGTGACGGGCGTGTATTTTTCGACCGTTCCCGGAAAGCTGAGGCCGAAAACTTCAGGTCCGCCGCTGGGGCTCACATAACCCGCATAGGGGTCTCTGCGCGTCGGGATGGCAGTACTGATCGCCACGCTCGTCGTGGGGGTGAGGGCCGTGGTGCCGGCCGCAGCCCCGTTGGCCTTCAGGATATACGCCACGATTGAATTGGTTTCGGCATCGGTCAGGCTGCCCGGATTGGTGAGCGGCATGGTTTTCTGGATGCGGGTATGAAGCTCGCGCGTGCTGCGCTTCGTCCAGGACTGGATAAAGGCCGGACCCACCAGGCGGATGGTTTCGCCGCCGCTGTCATGGCAGGCGGAACAACGGGCCGTATAGAGCGCCTGACCGGCCTGCGCCTGGGTCTCGGTAAAGGGCCCGGCCGCGGTGCTGCTTTGCGCAATGGCATTCGACGCCCAAATGGCGGCAGCCGCCGCTGCCCCAAGTCCGGCAACCGCGCCGAACGCGCGCATGGTGTTCCTGATCATGTGTGCTCCGCGCTCAGCTATTGTTCTTGTTCGCCGGACCATCGTCCTGGCCGTCGAGAAGATTGGGGATATACCAGCTGTCCATCTGCGGCACGCCTTGCGGCACCGTCACATGCGCCGGCTGAAACCAGCCCCACAGATTGCCCTTGGGCGCGCTCTGGCTGTCGAGAATGACGTAAAGCTTTCCGACCTTCAAAGCCGCGACCTGGGCCGGCGTCAGGGTGAAGGTGCCGGAAATTTCCCCGCTCTGTGCCTGCGCAATCTTGAGATCGCCAATGGCGGGGCCCGCTCCCCCCATCACATTACCGATATGAAGGCGCGCTGCCGTCGCCGGAGAGGACAGGCCGGAGAATTTGCCCTGCAGCGAGAATGTGTTGTTGTCGAGCACGGCCAGCACCGTGCCGCGGCCCTGGACGTTGGCGCCCTGCCGGTTGTTCTTCGGGGTCGGTCCAATATCCGTCTGATAATTTTCGGCCGCAAATGCCGGAGCCGTTGCAAAAAGGATTGCCGCGACGAGCGGAACAATTCTCAAAATCACGATGCCATCCCTCCGCTAAGCCACACGATTGGCCCGGACAACTTTCGTTTCTAAACCGAGGCCCACCGCTTTTAAGCGCGCTCTTCCCTTCGCGCAACCAAGCGCGATCGCGCCTGGCGCAAAGCGGACGGACCAAAAGAAAAGGCGCGGGAATGATCCCGCGCCTTTTCGTTTTGATGGGTTGCTGGCCTAGTAGGCGCTGGCGCTGAGGCGCAGGGCCGGGACCGGGTTCCTGGGCGCGTTGGCGGCGGTGGCTGCCGGTTTGGCCGGAGCGGGTTTGGTCTGGGCGGCCTTCACCGGCGCGGCAGGCTTGGGCGACGGCTTGGCGGCGGCGACCGCCTTGGCGTTCCGGGCCTTTTCGGCGTCCATCTGCCGGGCGATGGCTTCGGCGCGGGCATGCAGGTCTTCGGCCGCGTTGGTGGCGGTTTTGCGGGCGGCTTCCGGCTTGGCCGGCGCGGGCGCGGCGGCGGCCTTGACCGGCGCGGGCGCGGCGGCGGCCTTGACCGGAGTGGGCGCGGCCGGCGGCTGGACGCGGGCGACATCCGGCCTAGGCGCCGAAGCCGGAGTCAGGGAGCGCGGAGCACGGGTGGCGGCGGGGGGCCGAGGAATGGCGACGGCCACGGGACCGGCCAGCGGATCGACCGGCACACGCTGCATCACCACGCCCCTTGGGGCGGGCGTCATGGCCTGTGCGACCTGGGGCTGGGCTTCGATGATTGTGGGCGGTGCAACGCTGGGCGGCGGCGGCGTGGGCAGGTCCACGAACGGCGCGGGCTGTACCTCGCGCGGGGCGAGGGCGGCGGCACGCTGCGGCGGCGCGGTGCGCGTCGTGGCGGAACGGGCCGGTGCGGCCCGCAGCGGCGCGGCGGCGACGGCGGTGCGCGGCGCCGGTGTGGCGACGGCGGTATCGGTGGGGGCCGGGGCGGTTTCGCGGATCATGGCGATGTTGCGCGCGATCTTGGCATCGGAAGCGCCGCCGGCAAGTTCGGCGCGGGCGACCAGTTGGCGAGCGCCTTCCGGATCGTTGGCGAGCATGCGCGACAGCGCATAGTTGCTCAGTACGCTGGGTTCGCCCGGCTTCAGCGTCAGCGCCTGCTCATAGGCCTTCTGCGCATCCTGCTGGTTGCCGATCTGGTCATAGGCCACGCCCAGCGCCGAATAGACGGTCCAGTCGCCCGGCTGCAGTTGCTGGGCGCGGGTGAGGAAGTTCACGGATTCCTGGGCGCGGCCCATCGCGGCCAGCGTCTTGCCATACTCGCTGATCACGCGGTGATCGTCGGACGCGACCATCATGAGCTGCGACAGATGGCGGATGGCTTCGGAATAGTTGCCGTCCACGCGCAGGAGCTGGGCCTGGCGAATGCTGCCGTCCAGGGTCTCGGCGGGCTGCACGGTGGTGCCGGCCTTCGCCGATTGTGTGCCGGATTCCTTCCGGGCGTCCTTTTTGGATTCGCCGAACAGCGACCAGGCCTGCGCCGTACCGCCAAGGGCGGTGCAGCCCAGCAGGAGGATCGCCAGCGTGGAGCCAAAACGGGAGTGCGTATAAGCCATGGGGGGCAGCCTTCGAGAAACGCGTCCGAAACCTTGCCACCCCCCGGTCAACAAACCCTTAAGTATGTTGGCTCATATAGAAGTAAGGATTGCGAAGTCGCGCTGTTAACGGCCTCACTCCCGACGCAATAAAGGGTTAACCATTCCCCGCATGTCCCAGCGCATCGCCGCCCTTCTCGCTTTGGCCGGGTTTGTCCTGACGGTGATGGGCGTATGGCTGTGGGGCGGCAATGTCGGGCCCGAGCCGGGTTCCTCCCGGGTTTCCTTCCAGATCGCCACCGGCTCGACCGGAAGCCTCTATTTTCCCGTGGGCCAGGCCATCGCCGGCATCATCAGCCATCCGCCCGGCATGGGGCGCTGCGAAACCGCGACCGTGTGCGGCCCGGCCGGCGTGATCCTGTCGGCCCGCACCAGCGAAGGCGCCGCCGACAATCTGCGCAGCGTCAACCAGGGCCTGGTGGATTCGGGCCTGTCGGAAGGCGATGTGATTGCGGCGGCGGTGAAGAGCCAGGGCGTTTTTCGCCGCAGCGGCAGGGCCACGCATTTGCGCATCATCGCTTCGCTGTTCGACGAACAGGTGCATCTGGTGGCCGCCGCCAAGTCCGACATCCATTCCATGGCCGACCTGCGCGGCAAGCGGGTGATGCTGGGCGGGATGGAGAATACCGGCGCCCTGATGCGAACCCGCGCCATCCTGGCGGCCTATCGCGTGACCCGCGTGCGGGTGGTGCCGTTCGAAAGCGGCAATGCCGCCCAATTGCTGCGGGAGGGCAAGATCGATGCCTTCTTCAACATGACCGCCGCGCCGCTGGATTCGGTGCATGACCTGATCGGCCAGAATCTGGCGCGGCTGGTGCCGCTGGACGGCGAGGGACGCGAGCGGTTGCTGAAGCAGGTGCCGCAGCTGCGCGCCACGCTGATACCCGCCGGGCTGTATCCGCGCATCGGCGCGGTGGAGACGGTGGGCGCGCGCGCCTATTGGGTGACACGCGACGGCGAACCCGATCCCCTGATCTATGGCATCACGCGGGCGCTGTTTCACCCCGCCAACCGCGCCCCGCTGGCGGCGGGCCATCATGGTGCCGGACAGATCAGCCTGTATCAGGCGGCAGCAAATCCGCCGGCGCCGCTGCATTCGGGCGCGGCGCGGTTCTATCGTGAAGCGGGCGTACTGCCTTGATCCACGCCTCCGCACCTGACGGTGCTGCGGGCTAGGCAATCCCCGCAGCGACTTCTGCTTGCGCGCCTTTGCGCCAGACGGCCATCGCGGGTAGCGCCAGGACACGGTCCATATAGGCGCGCACCGCGGGCGGCACCGCCACGCCATAGGTGTCAAAGCGCGACACCACCGGCGCATACATGCAGTCGGGAATCGTAAAATGCCCGAACAGGAAATCGCCTCCGGATTCTTCCAGTGCCTGCGACCAGGATTCGATGATGCGCGCGATCTGCTTCTGCGTGTCCTCGCGCAGCTCCGGCAGCGGCAGCTTTCGCGTGAACATCATCGAAAGCTGGTCGCGCACATCGGGAAAGCCCGAATGCATCTCGCTGGCAAGGCTGCGGGCCTTTGCGCGCGCCCCCGCATCGGCGGGCCACAGCCGGGCTTCGGGGTGGCGCTCGGCCAAGGTCTCGCAGATCGCCAGGCTGTCCCACACCGTCAGGACGCTGCCTTCTTCCGCGATCTTGAGCACCGGCACCTTGCCGGCGGGCGAATGCTTGAGAATCTCGTCCCGGGTGGTCACCGGTTCGGGCGGCTTGACCCTGAGGCGGATCACCACCGTCTCGAAGGGCACGCGAACCGCGCTCAGCGCCAGGAAAGGGCGCAGGCTCCAGCTCGACCATTCCTGTGTGCCCACCACCAGCGTATAGGCCATGCCCTGCTCCTTGCGGGAAACGCCACCGATTCATAGAGTCGCGGCCAACAAAGCGTAAGGTCCTTTCATGCATCCAAGCCTTGCAGGCAGCGCAAAAAACGCCGTTCCGCTCCATGCGGTGCGGGCGAAGGACGCCAGGGCGTGGCTGGCCAGGCAGAAGCGCGCCGGGCTGGTCACGGCCTCGGGCTTTGCCGGCGCAGCGGGGGCGCTGGCGGCGCTGCCCGATGCCAAGGGCGGCATTGCCGCCTGGGTGCTGGGGCTGGGCGACACATCCGATGCCTTTGCGCTGGCCGCGGCGGCCGAAAAGCTTCCCGCCGGGATTTACCGGCTGGGCGAGGTGCCGGACTTTTGCGGCGGCGCCATGGGCGCGCTGGCCTGGACGATGGGCGGCTATGGCTTTGACCGTTACAAGAAGAAGACCGCGCCCAAGGCCAGGCTGGTGCTGCCGGGCGGCGTGGACGGCGAAGAGATATCGCGCATCGCCGACAATCTGTTTCTCGCCCGCGACCTGATCAACACCCCGGCCAACGACATGGGCCCCACCGAACTGGAAGCCGCGGCGCGCAGCCTTGCCAGGCAGCATGGCGCGAAAGTCTCGGTGGTCAGCGGCGCGAAACTGAAAAAGAACTACCCGCTGATCGCGGCGGTGGGGCAGGGCTCGGACCGCGCGCCCCGATTGATCGAATTTGTCTGGGGCAAGGCCAAGGCGCCGCGCGTGACGCTGGTGGGCAAGGGTGTCTGTTTCGACAGCGGGGGCTATGACCTCAAGCCGTCCGCCGCCATGCTGATCATGAAAAAGGACATGGGCGGCGCGGCCTGCGCGCTCGCCGTGGCGGGCATGGTGATGGGCGCGAAATTGAATCTGCGCCTGCGGGTTTTGATTCCGGCTGTGGAGAATTCGGTCTCCGGCAAGGCGATGCGTCCAGGCGATGTCTTTACCAGCCGCAAGGGCCTGAGCGTGGAGATCGGCAACACCGATGCCGAAGGCCGGCTGGTGCTGGCCGATGCGCTGAGCGATGCCGACGATGAAGCGCCCGAACTGCTGATCGACATTGCGACGCTCACCGGGGCCGCCCGCGCCGCCACCGGCATGGAGCTGCCGCCGTTTTTCACCGACGATGAAAAGCTCGCTGCGGATCTGGCCCGCATCGGCAAGGCGCAGCAGGATCCGGTGTGGCGGCTGCCCTTGTGGCGCGGCTATGAAGACACGATTTCCAGCCGCGTCGCCGACCTCAACAACAACCCGGCCTACAGCTATGCCGGCGCCATCACCGCCGCTCTGTTTCTCAATCGCTTTGTCAGCAAGACCAAAAGCTGGGTGCATCTGGACATTCCCGCCTGGATCGACCGTCCCCGTCCGGGGCGCCCGATCGGCGGCGAAGCCAATAGCGCGCGTGCACTGTATGCGCTGCTGAAAGAACGCTATGGCCGATAGAAGACTGACCCCGGCCCGCGCCGACCTGGCGGCGGCGCATCTCAAGGGGCAGGTGGATGCACCGCGTTTCGTGGACGGCGAGAAATTCTCCATCCGCACCGGCCGCGCATCCTTGCGCGTGCGCCCGTCGGACGATGCGGCGCAGGACAGCGAGTTGCTGTTTGGCGAAAGCTTCACCGTCTATGACCGCGCGAATGGCTGGGCCTGGGGCCAGGCGGCCAATGATCTGTATGTCGGTTATATAAAGGAGGACGCGTTGGCCGCGCCCTTCGCGGGCGAGGCGCGGATCTCGGCCTTGATGGCGCCGGTCTTTGCGCGCCCCGATCTTAAAACCCCCGTACGCGATTTTCTGCCTTTGAACGCCAGCGTGCCGGTGCTGGGCCGCGATGGCGATTACGTGGATATCGGCGGCGGGTTTGTGCATCGGCGCCATCTGGCGGTGGACGACGAGAAGGATTTCGTCGCGGTGGCGCAGCGTTTCCTGGGCGTCGCCTATGTCTGGGGCGGCAAGACGGTGGCGGGGCTGGACTGTTCGGGCCTGATCCAGACCGCACTTCAGGCGGTGGGAAAAGCCGCGCCGCGCGATACCGACATGATGGAGCGTTCGCTAGGCGAACGCGCGCTGGCAGCAGGCGAGCCGCTGCAACGCGGCGATCTCGTTTTCTGGAAAGGCCATATGGGCGTGATGCTGGATGCGCAGAATCTTCTGCATGCCAATGCCTTTCACATGCTGGTGGCGGCCGAGCCGCTCAGCGAAGCCGTGGCGCGCATTGAAGCGCTGGCCGGACCGGTCACGTCGGTGAAACGGCTTTAATAGCCGCGGCTCAGGTCCACGACATTCTTGAAGGGCGCGCCGCTTTGCGCGCGGGTGACGCAGTCCACCACAAAGGCGGATGCGTTGCGCGGATCGGTGATGCCGGCGATGTGCGGCGTCACCGTCACTTTGGGATGCGTCCAGAAGGGGCTGTCCTGCGGCAGGGGTTCGGTCTGGAACACGTCCAGCACCGCGCCGCCCAGATGGCCCGAATCGAGCGCCGCCAGCAGATCGTCTTCCTTGCAATGGCCGCCGCGCCCCACATTCAACACCCAGGCGCCTTGCGGCAATCCGGCGAACAGTTTGGCGTTCAGGATATTTTCGGTTTCCGGGGTCAGCGGCAGCATGCACACCATCATGTCGCAGCTTGCCAGGAATTGCGGCAGCTCTTCGGCGCCCGCGAAGCTGGTGACGCCGGGCACGGTCTTGCGCGTGCGGCTCCAGCCGAACACCTGGAAGTCGAACATCAGCAGGCGTTCCGCCGTCACCGCGCCGATATCGCCCATGCCCAGAATGCCGATGCGCACATCGCGCGAAGGGCGCGCCAGCATCCGCTGCTGCCACATCGATTCGCGCTGGGCGGCATCGAAGGCGCGCTGCTGGCGATGGATGATCAGCGCATGCATGGTGACGTATTGCGCCATTTCCCGCTGCAGCGTCTCGTCGACGAAACGCACCACCGGCAGGTGGCGGGGAAATTCCGGATCGCGCAGGAAGCCGTCCACGCCCGCGCCCAGGCTGAAGATCGCCTTGAGGCGCGGCAGGGTTTTCAGGAAGCCGTGCGGCGGGCGGAAGCCGACGAAATAGTCGATCTGCTGCGGCGCGTAATGGTCCTTGCCGTGCAGGAAGCTGTTGAAGGCCTGATGGCCGAACAGCGACTTGCTCAGCGCATCCCACCCCGGAGGCAACAGAAACAGGACGTTGGGCTTACCCTCTTGTCCCGCCATTTGCCCTGATCAGTGAGCCGGCGCAGGAACCGGCGCGCCGCCCTTGGGCGAAACAACCGGCGACCCAGCAGCAGGCGCAGCTTCACCAGCGGCGGCAGCGGCAGGCGCGGCAGCGGCTTCGGCCGGCTTGGGCGCGGGGATCGGCGACGGGCTGTCGTCGTTCGAGCGCAGATAGGCGATCAGGTTGATGCGTTCCCTTTCGCTGCGGATGCCGGCGAAGCTCATCTTGGTGCCGGGGATGTCCACCGCCGGCGACTTCAGGAACAGGTTCAGCTCGTCATAGGTCCAGTTGCCCGGCTTGCCCTTCATCGCGGCCGAATAGGCATAGCCCGGATGCGTGGCGCGGGGATTGTCGACCACGCCGAACAGGCCCGGACCGATCTTGTTGGCGCCGCCCTTGGCGAAGTCGTGGCAGGTGGCGCACTTGGCGGTCGAGGTCTGGCCAGCGGCGATATCGGCGGCCGGCAGCACGGTGCCCCAGTCAGGCGCCACTTCGGCGACAGGCGTCGCCGGCGCGCCGCCGGCAGCGGGCTCTTCGATCACGCCTTCGACGACATAACCGGGCTTGGCGGGGTGCTCGGGCTCATAGACATGCTCGGCCACGATGCGGACAACGAAGATAAAGACCGCCGTGCCCAGCACTGCGCCGATGATCTTGTTCCACTCAAAGGAATCCATGCCGAAAGCTCCCCAACGCCGGGGCGGGCCCGGCTGAAATACGGCGCGACATTACCCGCCGCCGTCCCCGCGTCATTGCGGCGAAGCGTCGCATAAATTGTAAGCGGTATCTGGCTTTAGCGCCAATCCCGGCCTACACAGGCGACCAAAGGAACCCCGGCGCCGCAGCCGGGAAAAAGGCCCATGAATCCTGTCCTTCTGATCCCCGCGCGCATGGCTTCGACCCGGCTGCCGGCCAAGCCGCTGGCCGATATCGGCGGCATCCCCATGATCGTACGGGTCTGGCAGCGCGCCATGGCGGCCGGCCTGGGCCCGGTGGTGGTGGCGGCGGGCGAGGCCGAGATCGTCACCGCGATCGAAAATGCCGGGGGGCGGGCGGTCCTGACCGACCCGGACCTGCCGTCCGGCTCGGACCGCATCTGGGCGGCGCTGCAGGCCATCGACCCCGAGGGCAAGCACGACGTGGTGGTCAACCTGCAGGGCGACCTGCCGGCCCTGGACCCCGGGCAGCTCAAGACCGTGGCCCAGGCGCTGCGCCGGTCGGGCGCGGACATCGCCACCCTGGCGGCGCCCATCGACAATGAGGCCGACAAGACCAATCCGGCGGTGGTCAAGGCGGTGGTGGCCTGGGATGCCAGCGGCCAGCTGGGCCGGGCGCTCTATTTCACCCGCGCGACCGCGCCGACCGGCGAAGGCCCGCTGTTTCACCATGTCGGGCTGTACGCCTATCGCCGCGAGGCGCTGGAGAGTTTTGTCGCGCTGCCGCCTTCGCCGCTGGAGAGAAGCGAGAAGCTCGAGCAGCTGAGGGCGCTGGAAGCGGGCATGAGCATTGCGGTGGCGCGTGTGGACGAAGCGCCCTTGTCTGTTGATACTCCCGCCGATCTCGAACGCGCCCGAAAAATTCTCACATGATCCACGCCGTCGCCAATGCCAAACGCGTCGCCTTCCAGGGCGAACCGGGCGCCTATGCCAATCTGGCGGCGCGCGAGGCGGTGCCGCATGCGGCCGCGATCCCCAAGCCGACCTTTGAAGACGCCATCGAGGCGGCCCGGTCGGGCGACTGCGACCTCTGCATCATCCCGGTGGAGAATTCGCTGATCGGCCGCATCGCCGACATCCATCACCTGCTGCCCGATTCCGGCCTGCATATCGTGGGCGAGCATTTCCTGCCCATCCGCCACCAGCTTCTGGGCCTGAAGGATGCCACGCTGGAGGGCATCACCAGCGTCTACAGCCAGGCGCCGGCGCTGGCCCAGTGCCGGGCCATCCTGCGCGAGCGGGGGCTGGTGGTGCACAACTGGTACGACACGGCCGGGTCCGCCAAGCATATCGCCGAACTGGGCGACAGAAGCGTGGCGGCCATCGCCTCGACCCTGGCCGCGGAATTCTACGGGTTGAAGATTCTGAAGGCCGATATCGAGGACGAGCATCACAACGCCACCCGCTTCCTGATCATGTCGCGCCAGGACGAACGCGCCCCCAATCGCGGCAAGGTGGTGACCAGCTTCGTCTTCCAGGTGAAGAACGTCCCGGCCGCGCTGTACAAGGCGATGGGCGGCTTCGCCACCAATGGCGTCAACATGACCAAGCTGGAAAGCTATCAGCTGGGCGGCTCGTTCAACGCCACGCGCTTCTATGTCGATATCCAGGGCCATCCCGACGAGCCGCACGTCGCGCGCGCCCTGGAAGAACTCGCCTTCCACACCGCGAGTCACAACATCATGGGTGTCTATCCCGCCCATCCGTTCCGGGAAGATATGCCTTAATCGTTCGCCCAGTCGCGAACCAGGTGATGGGCGATGGCGATGGGTGCGGGCATGGTCATCTCGTCTTCGATTTCCTTCGCCAGCCGCCTGCGCACCTCGTCCTTGCTCAGCCAGCGGGCATCGACGATCTCGCTGCCGTCGATCTTGAAATCGCGGCTCAGGGCCTGCGCATAGCATCCCAGCATCAGCGATGACGGAAACGGCCAGGGCTGGCTGGCGTGATAGGTGACCGCGCCGGTCTGCACACCGGCTTCCTCGGCGAGTTCGCGCCGCACCGCTTCTTCCATGCTCTCGCCCGGTTCGACAAAACCGGCAAAGGCGGAGTACAGCCCGTTCACGAAGCGCGCATTGCGTCCCACCAGGCAGTGATCGCCCAAGACTGGCAGCATGATCACCACCGGATCGGTGCGGGGAAAATGTTCCGCCGCGCAGACCGGGCACAGGCGGCGATAGCCGCCATCGCAAGGCTCCGTGGCCGCGCCGCAACTGGAACAGAAACGGTGGCGCCTGTGCCAGTCGATCAGCGCCTTTGCCTGTCCGGCAATGGCAGTGTCGCGCGCGGGCAGCACGAAGGCGCTGGCGCGCATCTCCTCGAATGCCCCGCCCAGATCGGGCGCGCTTTCACCCGCGATATCCACTGCGAACACAGCTTGCGTTCCCTCAAGGCCCAAGAAGACGCAAGCGTTGCCGTGCCATGCATCGCGCCACGGCAGGAATCCGGCGCGGCCGTTCACGACCAGCGGCTTGTTCTGCCAGAGGGGCAGGAACAGCCCGCTGGGTATCTGCGCTGCCAGCCAGCCGGGGTCGGTGCGCCGCTCGCTGGCCCGGTCCAGCGGATTCCCGGCAAAAGTCATCGGCAAATTTTTCAAAATCCGCGGCCTTTCCCATTCCGGCACAGGTTCCTTAGCCGCTGGTTTACATCAATCGCGCGATATTACCGTCATGATCCGCGTGCTGGGTTGCATTTTCGAGCAACATGACCTGCGTCTTGTCGCCTTGGCGGCAGGACTGTGCATTTTTGCATGCGCCACCGCTTTGACCATGATCACCCGCGCCCGTGCCGCCGAAGAAGCGCGCCTGCGTCTGATCTGGCTGGGCGGCGCCGGTGCCGTCGCGGGCTGCGGGATTTGGGCAACGCATTTCGTCGCCATGCTGGCCTACACCGCCGGCATGCCCATCGCCTTTGACCCCGGCCTCACCATCCTGTCGGTGGCTGTCGCCATGGTGGTTTGCGGTCTGGGTTTTGCCATGGCGTTGAAGGCGGGCGGCGCCGCGGGCGGTATGGTGTCCGGCCTTGCCATCTCCGCCATGCATTACATCGGAATGGCGGCGGTGCAGCTTCCCGCGCGCGCGGTGTGGGACATGTCCTATGTCACAGCCTCGATCCTGATCGGCGTCTCGCTGTCGGGCCTGGCGCTGCACTTCGCAGTGCGCGGCAGGAACCGCGGCGATTACGTGCTGGGCGCGGGGCTGTTCAGTGTCGCCATTGTCGGGATGCATTTTACCGGCATGACCGCGGTGCAGTTCATTCCCGATGCCGGGCACACCTTTTCGGGCATGGTGATTCACCCCTTCACGCTGGCCATCGTGGTTGCCGCCAGCGCCGCCTTCATCCTGGGCCAGGCGCTGATCGTGGCGGTGGTGGACCGCTATCTGGCCCAGCGCGCGCAGGGCGAATCCCTGCGCATGCGCGACCATATCGCCGAACTGGAAACCACCCAGCAGGCGCTGAAAAAGGCCGGCAACGAACTGACCCGCGCGCTGGGCGTGGCGGCGGAAGCCAATCACGCCAAGTCCAACTTCCTGGCCTCGATGAGCCATGAGCTGCGCACGCCGCTGAACGCCATTATCGGTTTTTCCGACACCATGATGATGGAAGTGTTCGGGCCGCTGAGCGAGCGCTACAAGGGCTATGCCGCCGACATCCATCACAGCGGCGAGCATCTGCTGGCGCTGATCAATGACATTCTGGACCTGTCGCGCCTCGATGCCGGTCATTCCGACCTGCGCGAAGAGGAATTCGATCTGGCGGAACTGGTCAACGAAAGCATGCGCATGATCATGGGCCATGCCGGCAAGGCGCAGATCGCGCTTTCCACCGACATCGCCCATGGGCTGCCCTGGGTGCGGGCCGACAAGCGCCGCATCAAGCAGATTTTGATCAACCTGATGTCCAACGCCCTGAAGTTCACCCCCGCCGGCCGCGAGGTGAATGTCTCCGCCAGGCTGGTGCCGGGCGGGCTGGCCATCTCGGTGTCGGATTCGGGAATCGGCATCGCCCCCGAGAACGTTTCCAAGGTCATGGAACGCTTCGCGATGGTGGATTCGGCCATGTCGCGCAAGCATGCGGGCACCGGGCTGGGCCTGCCGCTGTCCAAGCAGCTGGCGGAACTGCATGGCGGCACCCTGGTGCTGGAAAGCACCCTGGATGTGGGCACCACGGTGACCCTGACCTTGCCCCGCGAACGGCTGGCCGGCCTGGACAGCGCCATCGCGGCGGCTTGAGGGCTGTTGGGAGCCTTCCGGGGCTTTTTGGCGGCCGGCCGGACTCGCATTTTATCCCCCAAGCCCTTATATCCCGGCCCGGAAGTCGGCGGGCGTAGCACTCGCTAACCTGGTCAGGTCGGGAACGAAGCAGCCATACCGAATCTGCTGCGGGTCGCCGGCTTCCACCGTCTTTCCCCAGATTTCCGCCAAATTCGCGCCCGCTTTCCGGGCCCGCTTGCTATAGTCCGGCCATGGCCAAACCCCCCGCGCCCGCCCAGCCCTACCGCGTCCTGGCGCGCAAATACCGCCCCACCGATTTCACCGGCCTGATCGGGCAGGAGGCGCTGGTGCGCACCCTGTCCAGCGCCTTTGCCACGGGCCGCATCGCCCATGCCTTCATGCTCACCGGCGTTCGCGGGGTGGGCAAGACCACCACGGCGCGAATCATCGCGCGCGCCCTCAACTGCATCGGGCCAGACGGCAAGGGCGCGGCCCCGACCATCCAGCCCTGCGGCGTGTGCGAGCCCTGCACCTCGATTTCGGAATCGCGCAATGTCGATGTGCAGGAAATGGACGCCGCCAGCCGCACCGGCATCGACGATATCCGCGAGATCATCGAGGGCGTGCGCTATGCGCCCGTCGCGGCGCGCTACAAGGTCTATATCATCGACGAAGTGCACATGCTGTCCAAGCAGGCCTTCAACGGTCTGCTCAAGACGCTGGAAGAACCGCCGCCGCATGTGAAGTTCGTCTTCGCCACCACCGAAATCCGGAAAGTCCCGGTGACGGTTCTGTCGCGCTGCCAGCGTTTCGATCTGCGCCGCATCGACAGTGCGGAACTGGCCGCCTATCTGGCGACGCTGGCGGAAAAAGAAAAAGTGAAGATCGAGGAAGGTGCGCTGGCGCTGATCGCGCGGGCCGCCGAAGGCTCGGCGCGCGATTCGCTGTCGCTGCTGGACCAGGCCATTGCGCACGGCGAAGGCGAGATGATCACCGCCGACACGGTGCGCCTGATGCTGGGCCTGGCCGACCGGGGCCGGGTGCTGGATATTTTCGAAAAGCTGATGGGCGGCAATCTGGCCGAGGCGCTGGCCGATCTGGGCGGGCTGTATGACGCCGGCGCCGATCCCCTGGCGGTGGTGCAGGACCTGCTGGAGACAACGCATTTCCTGACGCGGGTGAAGGTCGCGCCCGCCGCGCAAGGATTCTTCGACGGCGGTTCGGGCGAGGCCAAGCGCGCCGCCGATCTTGCCGCCAAGCTGTCGGTCGCTTCGCTGACCCGCGCCTGGCAGATTCTGCTCAAGGGCCTGTTCGAGGTGCGCGACGCCACCCGCCCCATTTCGGCCTGCGAGATGGTGCTGATCCGCCTGGCCCATGCCGCCGAACTGCCGCCCACCGACAAGCTGGTGAAGGATCTGTTGGACGGCGGCGCGGTGCCCGCCGGTCCGCGCGGTGGCGGTGCGCCCGCGCCGTCTTCCGCGCCGCGTGGGCCAAGCGCGTCCGGTGCCGCGATGCCGGCGCGCGCGCCCATGCCGGAAGGCGCCCCCACGGCGGCCATCCGCAATCTGGAAGACATCATTGCGCTGGCGGCGGCCAACAACGCGCCGATCCTGCGCGTGGCGCTGGAAAATTACATCCACCTGGTTCACCTGGAGCCGGGCCGCATCGAATTCCGTCCCCATCCCCGCGCCCCGCGCACCCTGGCGGGCGATCTTCAACAAAAACTGCGCGACTGGACCGGCGAGCGCTGGGCGGTGTCCATCGCCAGCCAGGGCGGTGCGCCGACCCTGGCCGAGCAGAAGCAAACGGCCAAGACCGCGCGGTTTGAAGCGGTGGCGCAGGAACCGATGGTGCGGGCCGTGCTGGACCGTTTTCCCGGCGCGGAAATCGTGGCGGTACGCGACACTGTCGCGCCCGATGTCGCCGCGCCCATGCCGGAAAGCGATTCAGACTCCTGATGGCCGCCATCGGGTCCGAGATCGAGCGCCTGATCCAGCTGCTCGCCAAATTGCCGGGGCTGGGGCCGCGTTCGGCGCGGCGCGCGGCGCTGGTGCTGTTGAAGAAGCGCGAAACGCTGCTGGAGCCGCTGGCCGCCAGCTTGCGCGAAGCCGCCGACGCCATCCTGACCTGCGAGGCCTGCGGCAATCTCGATACCGCCAGCCCCTGCGCCATTTGCAGCGACACGCGCCGCGATCCGCATCTGCTCTGCGTGGTGGAAGACGTGGCCGACCTGTGGGCGCTGGAACGGGCGGGGGTGTTCCGTGGCCGTTACCATGTGCTGGGCGGGGCGTTGAGCGCACTCGACGGCGTGACGCCGGAGCGGCTGAACGTCTCAGGTCTGCTGGTACGCGTGAAGCAGAACGTGGACGAAGTGATCCTGGCGATGAACGCCACGGTCGAGGGCCAGACCACGGCGCATTACCTGATGGATTTGCTGGGCGACATGAAAGTGACGCGGCTGGCGCATGGCGTGCCGGTGGGCGGCGAACTCGACTATCTGGACGAAGGCACGCTATCCGCAGCCTTCAAGGCGCGCCGGTCTCTCTAAATCAAGGCCTTGGGCTCTTCCGGCGGCGCCAGTTCCACCTTTTCGATCTTTTCGGCGCGGGTGGTGATCTTGCCGGTCGAGATCAGGATATTCTTGATGTCGGCATCGGCCTGGTTGAAGTGGGTCTGCAGCTTGCCCACCCGGTCGGCCAGCAGCCGCACATCGTTCAGCAACACGCCGACTTCTTTCTTGATCTGGTCGGCCTGTTCGCGCATCCGCGCATCCTTCATCACCGTTTGGATGGTGCTGATTGCCAGCATCAGGATGTTGGGCGACACCACGATCACATTGGCGCGGCGGGCCTTCTGGATCACGTCATCGAAGGCGTCATGCAGGTCGGCGTAAATCGATTCCGACGGCACGAACAGGATGGCGGGAGTCTGCACCTCGCCGGGGATCAGGTATTTTTCGGAAATGTCGCTGACATGCTTGTTCACCGCGCCGCGCACCTGGGCGAGGGCGAATTTCTTTTCTTCGTCGGTTCCCGCGCGGCGCAGCAGCTCGAAGCCTTCCAGCGGAAACTTGGCGTCGATCACCAGCAGCGCCTTGTTGCCGGGAATGCGGATGACGCAGTCGGGCCGGTTGCGGTTGGAAAGGGTGAACTGGAAGTCGTAGAGCGAGGTGGGAAGCCCGTCGCGCACGATCTCTTCCATCTGGGCCTGACCGAAGGCGCCGCGCGCCTGCTTGTTGGACAGGACCTGCTGCAGCGACACCACCTGGCCCGACAAAGCGGAGATATTCTTCTGTGCCTCGTCGATCACGGTCAGGCGCGCGCCGATGCCGCCCAGCGTCTCGGCGGTCTTGGTGGCATTCTCGCTGAGCGACTCGCCCAGCCGGGCCTTCAAGGCTTCGACCTGGGCGCCGGTCTGGCGGAATTGTTCGGCAATCGCGCCCTGGCCGCGGATCACCTCGTCCAGCCGGGGATCCAGCGTCAAGGGTTCCGCCGCCGGTTTGCGCAGGACAAAGGCCAGGATCACGGCCCCGGCAATCACCGCAATGCTGAGCAAAATCAGTGCTAATTCCATGAATCCTTGACCCAATAGGCGTGAGCGCTTATTTCCAGCCCATGACCGTTCGCCCCATACTTACCGCCCCCGATCCGCGCCTCCAAGCGGTCTCGATGGATGTCGAGCGCGTGGATGACGATATCCGCGCCCTGGTCGCCGACATGACCGACAGCATGTATGCCGCCGAAGGCATCGGCCTGGCCGCCATCCAGATCGGCGTCGCCAAGCGCATCCTGGTGATCGACCTGGACCAGAAAGAGGGCAAGAAAAACCCGCAGGCCTTCATCAACCCCAAGATCACCTGGGCCTCGGAAGAGATGGCGGTGTTCGAGGAAGGCTGCCTGTCGGTGCCGGAAATCTGGGACGATGTCGAACGCCCGGCCCGCATCAAGGCGGAATATCTCGACAGCGACGGCAAGAAGCAGACGCTGGAGGCCGATGGGCTTTTGGCCACCTGCCTGCAGCACGAGATGGATCACCTCAACGGCGTGCTGTTCATCGATCACCTATCGCGGCTCAAGAAGAGCATGGCGATCAAGAAACTGACCAAGGCCAAGAAGCTCCAGGCGGCGGGCTAGGGTGACACTCCGGCTTGCTTTCATGGGCACGCCGGACTTCGCGGTGCCGACCCTTGCCGAGCTGATCGCCCAGGGTCACGAGATCGCTGCCGTCTATTCCCAGCCCCCGCGTCCCAAGGGCCGCGGCATGGCGCTGGAAAAAGGCGCGGTCCATCGTTTCGCCGAATCCGCCAACCTGCCGGTCAGGACGCCGCTGTCTCTCAAGGGCGCGGAAGAACAAGCCGCGTTCGCGGCGCTCGATCTCGATGCCGCGATTGTCGTGGCCTATGGGTTGTTGCTGCCCAAACCCATTCTGGATGCGCCCAGGCTGGGCTGCTTCAACCTGCATGGCTCGCTGCTGCCGCGCTGGCGCGGCGCCGCCCCCATCCAGCGCGCGGTGATGGCCGGCGACGCCGAAACCGGCGTGATGGTGATGCAGATGGACGAAGGCCTCGATACCGGCCCGGTGCTGATGGCCGAGAGGGTCCATGTCGGCCGCAAGACCTCCGGCGAACTCACCAGCGAACTGTCGCGGCTGGGCGCCGACCTGATGGTGCGGGCCCTGGGGGCGCTGGAACGCGGCGGCGTGACGCCGCAGGCCCAGGCCGAAGACGGGGTCACCTACGCCAGGAAGATTTCCAAGGAAGAGGCCCGCATCGACTGGACCCGCCCGGCGCGCGAGATCGACGCCCATGTCCGGGGGCTCATGCCTTTTCCCGGCGCCTGGGCCGAGGTGAACGGCGAGCGGCTGAAGATTCTCTATGCCGAGCCGGTAGCCGGCAATGGCAAGCCCGGCGTGCTGCTGGATGACGCGCTGACCGTGGCCTGCGGCGATAGCGCTTTGAAATTGCTGACAGTGCAGCGGGCCGGAAAATCGGCGATGACGGCGGCGGAGCTTCTCAAGGGTTTTGCCCTGCCGCGCGGCACGCAGCTCACCTGATGCCGCGCTTCCGCCTGACACTCGAATATGACGGCGGGCCCTTTGTCGGCTGGCAGCGCCAGGCCGAAGGCGCTTCGGTGCAGGGCGCACTGGAAGACGCCATCGAAAAGCTGTCGGGCGAGCGCGTCACCGTCACCGGCGCGGGCCGCACCGATGCGGGGGTCCATGCCCTGGGGCAGGTGGCGCATTTCGACCTGGTGAAAAACTTCGACGCCGGCAAGGTGCGCGATGCGCTCAACCATTACCTGCGTCCCGCGCCGGTGGTGGTGCTGGATGCGGCGGAAGCGGACAGCGAATTCCATGCCCGCTTTTCCGCCAAATCACGGCACTACCTGTTTCGCATCCTGAACCGCCGCGCCCCGCCGGCGCTGGACGCTGGGCGGGTCTGGCATGTCAGCCCCGAACTGGATGCGGAGGCCATGCATGTGGCGGCGCAGGCGCTGGTTGGGCAGCACGACTTCACCACCTTTCGCGCCGCCGAATGCCAGTCGGCCTCGCCGGTCAAGACGCTGGACCGGCTGGACGTGTCGCGCCGTGCCGATGAAATCCATATCGAGGCTTCGGCCCGTTCCTTCCTGCACCACCAGATCCGCTCCTTCGCCGGAACCTTGAAGCTGGTGGGCGAGGGCAAGTGGAAACCGCGCGATGTCGCCGAGGCCCTGGCGGCCAGGGACCGCGCCCGCTGCGGCCCGGTTTCGCCGCCGGATGGACTTTATCTGGTACGAATTAATTACTGAGCCGCTGTCGGCCGGTGGGCCGGCGGAACGTCCTATGCCTGGAAACCCGATCATCAAGGAAGGACAAGCCATGTCCATTGCCAAGAACACGATCTGCGTGTGGTACGACAAGGATGCGCAAAGCGCGGCCCGCTTCTATGCCCAGACCTTTCCGGACAGTTCCGTCGGCGCGGTGCATTACGCACCCAGCGATTTTCCTTCCGGCAAGAAAGGCGATGCGCTGACCGTGGAGTTCACCGTCGCCGGCATTCCCTGCATCGGCCTCAATGGTGGCCCCGTCTTCAAGCATAGCGAAGCCTTCTCCTTCCAGATCGCCACCGAGGACCAGGAAGAAACCGACCGTTACTGGAACGCCATTGTCGGCAATGGCGGGCAGGAAAGCATGTGCGGCTGGTGCAAGGACAAATGGGGCGTGAACTGGCAGATCACGCCGCGCACGCTGACCGAGGCGATGATGGCGGGCGGCGACGAGGCCAGGCGCGCCTTCGAGGCCATGATGACGATGAAGAAAATCGACGTGGCCGCCATCGATGCGGCACGTCGCGGCTGAATTACAAATCCACCAGCGTCACGGCGCCGGGATCGATCGGTTCGCCTAAGAAGATTTCGCCCAGATGGGCGAAGCGGCCCGGCGCGTCGGTGGCCAGGAAGCGCGATTGCATCAGCGGGCCCTCATTCAGCAGGCCCTGCTGCTGCAGGATATTTTCCACCATGGCCGCCGTGGTCTCGGCGCTGTCCACCAGCGCCACATCGGGCCCGGCGATTCGCGCGATGGTGTCTTTCAGGACCGGGAAATGGGTGCAGCCCAGCACCAGCGCGCGGGGACGCGGCATGGTCGCCAGCAGGGGCCCCAGGTAGCGCTGGGCCGCCAGTTCGGGAAGCGGCCCGTCGCGCAAGCCTTCTTCGGCCAGCGCCACGAACAGCGGGCAGGCCTGTTGCACCACCGGCATGTGCGGCGCGATGTGCTGGATGGCGCGAACGTAAGCGCCGCCCTTGACGGTGCCTTCGGTGGCGATCACCGCGATGGGGCCGTCCGGCGCGGCGGCAACGGCCGCCTGCGCGCCGGGCTCGATCACGCCCACCACCGGCAAGGGCGCGAGTGTTTCGGATAAGGTCGGAACGGCGGCGGCGCTGGCGGTGTTGCAGGCCACCACCAGCAGCTTGATGTCGTATCGCATCAGCGCGGCGGACGCCTGCACCGCATAGCGTGTCACCGTGTCGGCGCTCTTGGTGCCGTAGGGAAGCCGCGCGGTATCGCCCAGATAGACGAAACATTCGTTGGGCAAGCGCGCCTTCAGCGCGCGCATGACAGTGAGTCCACCCATCCCGGAATCGAAAATCCCGATAGGCGCGCTGCTCAAAGCGGCGGCTTTGCGAAATAGGCGGTCAGCAGCGCCGCATAGATGTCGGTCAGGGCCGCGATCTCGTCGACCGCCACGCATTCATCGGCCTTGTGCATGGTGGCGCCCGCCAGCCCCAGTTCCACCACCGGGCAGAAATCCTTGATGAAGCGCGCGTCGGAAGTGCCGCCACTGGTGGAGAAGAAAGGCGCCTGGCCGGTGACGCGCCCCACCGTGTCGCTGACCAGCTGGGTGAACTTGCCCGGCGCGGTCAGGAACGAGACGCCGCTGGTTTGGGAGGTGACGTCGACCTGGCAGCCCGACTGGCGCGCCACCTGGCTGACGCGGTCATCGACCCAGTTGATCAGGCTGTCGGGCGTGTGCTTGTCATTGAAGCGGATGTTGAAGGCGGCGCGCGCCTCGCCCGGGATCACGTTGGTGGCGTCGTTGCCGACATCGACCGTGGTGAAGGCCAGGGTCGAGGGATCGAAATGATCGTTGCCCTTGTCCAGCTTGTGGCCGGCCAGCTGGGTCACCAGCTCGGCCAGCACGGGAATCGGATTCTTCGCCTTTTGCGGATAGCCGACATGGCCCTGCATGCCCTTCACCGTCAGCTTGAAATTGATCGATCCGCGCCGGCCGATCTTCAGCGTGTCGCCGGCCTTGGCCACGCTGGTGGGTTCGCCCACCACGCAATGGTCGATCTTTTCGCCCCGGGCTTTCAGCCATTCCAGCAGCTTGACGGTGCCGTTGACCGCCACGCCTTCCTCGTCGCCGGTGATCAGAAGACTGACTGAGCCCCCACTTTTTCCAATAGCTTGCGCGCCGGTCCTGGACACGGCGGCGACAAAGGCGGCGATGGCCGACTTCATGTCGGCGGCGCCCCGGCCATACAGCATGCCGTCCTTTATGGTGGCGGCGAAAGGCTCCTGCTGCCAGCCTTCGCCCACCGGCACCACATCGGTATGGCCGGCAAAGCAGAAATGCGGAGATGCATCGCCCAGCCGCGCATAGAGATTGTCGACATCGCCGAAGGGGAGGCGATGGGTGGTGAAACCCAGTTCCTTGAGCACCGCTTCCAGCACGTCCAGCGCGCCGGCATCCTTCGGCGTCACCGAAGGGCGGCGGATCAGGGCCTGGGCCAGGGCCAGTGCATCGATCTGGGTGTTGCTGGGAGTGGGCATCAGTCGCGCAGCAATTCGTTGATCGAGGTCTTGGCGCGGGTTTTCTCGTCCACTTTCTTGACGATTACGGCGCAGTAAAGATTGGGCCCCTTGTCGCTGGGCAGCGAGCCGGAAACCACCACCGAATAGGGTGGCACCTTGCCCATATGCACTTCGCCGGTGGCGCGGTCGATGATCTTGGTCGAGGCCGAGAGATAGACGCCCATGGAAAGCACGCTGCCTTCGCCCACGATCACGCCTTCGGCCACTTCGGCGCGGGCGCCGATGAAGCAATTGTCTTCAATGATGGTGGGAGCAGCCTGCAGCGGTTCCAGCACGCCGCCAAGACCGGCGCCGCCCGAGATATGGCAGTGCGATCCGACCTGGGCGCAGGAGCCGACCGTGGCCCAGGTGTCGATCATGGTGCCTTCGCCGACCCGGGCGCCGACATTGACGAAGCTGGGCAGCAGCACCGCGCCCTTCGCAATAAAAGCAGAACGACGCACGATGGCGCCGGGCACGGCGCGGAAGCCGGCGGCACGGAATTTCTCTTCCGTCCAGCCGGCGAATTTGGAATCCACCTTGTCCCACCACACCGCGCCGCCGGGACCGCCGTCGATCAGCTTCATGTCGTTGAGACGGAAAGACAGCAGCACGGCCTTCTTCAGCCATTCGTTCACTTTCCAGGCGCCGTCGATCTTTTCGGCGACCCGCAGGCTGCCATTGTCCAGCGCGTCCAGGGCGGCTTCCACCGCATCGCGCTCCGCGCCCTTGGAGGTGACGCCCAAACTCTCGCGCTTGTCCCAGGCGGCTTCGATGGCGGCGCTCAAATCACTCATGGTCAAATCCTGATGCTCTGCAAGAACTGGGTGAGATCTTCGGTCTCATGGTCGATATCGCCGGCGGACACGTCCATCAGCGGCCCGTGATTGCCCCAGGGCGCGTCGGTTTTCAACCACACAGTGGTCATGCCCAGCGCCCGCGCCGGCACCAGGTTGCGGGCGATATCCTCGAACATGGCGGATTCGCTGGGATTCACCCCGCCCGCCGCCACCACGGCGTCATAGGCGCTTGCCTGCGGCTTGGGGGCAAAGCCGATGGTGCGGATGTCCCACACCGCATCGAACAGGTGCGCCATCTCCAGCCGGTCCAGGATGCGCTGGGCATGGTCGCGGCAGCCATTGGTAAAAACAAAGCGCCGGCCCGGCAGCGCGGCCAGCGCCGCGCCCAGCGGCGCATCAGGACCAAGCTCGCTCAGGTCGATGTCATGGACGAAGCCAAGATAATCCTCCGCATCGCAATCATGCTCGCGCATCAACCCGTTCAGGGTGGTGCCGTACTGGCGATAAAGCTCCTTTTGCCGGATGCGGGCCTCGTCGCGCGGCAGTTTCAGGAAGGCGGCCATGTAATCGGTCATGCGCGATTCAATCTGCGCGAAAATCCCGTTGTTGGCGCAATAGAGCGTGTTGTCGAGGTCGAAAATCCAGCTCTTCACATGGCGGAAATCGGGCGGGAAATCGGGCCGGGATTTCCGGTCTTTTTCCGCGGTGGCCGGGCTTTTCATGGGCGGAACATGGCGCGGGGCGGGGCCTTCGCGCAAGCGCCGTTAAACACCTGTCCACCATGCCTCTTTAGCGGCTGTTAAAGGGCCCGCCGTACACTGCGCCCCGGGGGCCAAAAGAGGCATTATGGGTCAGGGAACGACGCCATCGGCCAGCGCCAAGCCGGGTCTCGACCCGCGCGATGCGCTGGATATTCTGGAAATCAGCACCAAGCATCCGGGCGGCGCCATCAAGCTGGCGGCGCGGCCCGACGCCGGCGCTGATGTGCTGCAGTATCTTGCCGGCCATGGCGCGCCGGCAACGCGCGCCGCCGTCGCGGCCAACCCGGCGACGCCCGCCGCCGCCAACCGGCTGCTGGCGCAGGACGACAATGAAGACGTGCGCGCCGAATTGGCGGTCAAGATCGCGCGCCTGATGCCCGGCCTGTCGGAGCGCGAAAGCTCGCACATCTTCGCTCTCACCATTGAAACCCTGGAATGCCTGGCGCGCGATGCCGCGACACGTGTGCGCGCCATCCTGGCCGAGGAGATCAAGGCGCTGGATTGCGTGCCGCGCGACATCGCCCTGATCCTGGCGCGCGACCTGAACGCGATCGTCGCCGCGCCCATCCTGCAATATTCCCCCTTGCTGTCGGACGCCGACCTGATCGAGGTGATCGCCTGCGGCCAGGTCCAGGAAGTGCTGACGGCCATCGCCTGCCGCAAGTCGCTGACCGAAAATGTCAGCGACCGGCTGGTCCAGTCGCTGAACGTGCCGGCGGTGGCGGCGCTGCTGATCAACCGCGATGCCCGCATCCGCAAGGAGACGATGGACCGCATTGTCGAGCAGGCCGAGGAGATAAACGCCTGGCATGTACCGCTGGCGCTGCGCGCCGATCTCTCGGCCCGCGCCATCCGCCGCATCGGCTCCTTTGTCGGCGCCTCCATCCTGGAACGGCTGGCGGCGCGCAACGATCTTTCCGATGTCACCCGCATTCATCTCAACCGCGAATTGCGCGCCCGGCTGGCGGAAAGTCGGGAAGGCGACCAGGGCCATGTGTCGCCCGCGGACGCCGTGGCGGCCGCGCGCAAGGAAGGCCGGCTGGACGGCCTGTTCGTGGAACAGGCAGCCCAGGAAGGACGGCGCGAAGTGGTGGTGGCGGCCTTGTCGGTGCTGGCCAATGTCACCGACCAGACCGTCAAGAAGATACTGTCCACCGGCACTGCCAAGCCGGTGATCGCGCTGGTCTGGCACGCGCATCTGTCGATGCGCGTCGCGTTCAAGATCCAGACCTTCATCATGAAGTTGCCGTCGCGCGACATCATGCCGGCGCGGGGCGGCATCGGCTTTCCGCTCAGCAAGGAAGAGATGCGCTGGCATCTCAACTATTTCAACATTCCGGCGTAGCTACTTCAGCAAGCCTACCGACCCGATACGCGCGACATAGCCGCTGCGGCCCTTCGTGTCGGTGCGGGCAAAGCCGGCTTCGCCCAATCCGCGCGCCTTGCAATTGCCGGCGCCCTGAATTTCAAACGCCGCCTGCGCGACGCAGAAACGTTCCGTACCCGTGACCAGGCTGGTGCCGGCCTTGCGCTGGGCGGCGAGGAAGACCGCCTCGCTGGCCAGGGGCGTGGTAATGGCCCTGGCGCAGGCCCCCGGATGCACCGTCCACCAGCCGCGCGATACCGCCTTGCCGCCGTCCTTCTGGGCCAGCGCCACCAGCAGCGCCTCCTTGCCGTCATTGCAGACGGTATAGCCGGCGGGGGCGATCTTCTTGCGCGCCTCGCTTTCCAGGGCGTTGAACAGCTCGACATTGCCGTCGCTTTCCTTGAACCGCATCCGCTTGCGAAAATCGGCCAACGCCACGCCGGTGGTCTTGTCGGGTGCGCCGTCGATGCGCGCGACCTTGTAGCCATTGTCCTTCAGCAGGCGCTTGACCCCGGCAAGCTGGGCCTGGGTCATGTTCATCGCCGGGCTTTCGTCGAAATTCATCGTCCAGACCGAACGCCCGCGATTGTCCAGCGGCGCGAAGGGCAGGGCGAAAGTGTCGTCGGCGGTGCAATAGGGCTGGGTGACACCCTGGCGGATGGAGAAGTTGGCGTCCTTGACGCAGACCGGATAATTGCCGCCCCAGGTGCGCGCTGGTCCCGAATGGGCAATCGAGGTGCGCGCATGCACCAGATAGGTCTCGGCGGTCAGCGCTTCCTTGCGCGCCAGGTGGCAGTCACCCGGCGCGATGCGGGCCCAGCCTTGCGTTTCGCTGCGCGGACTCTGGATCGCCGAGGTGGCGGCATAGAGGATATAGCTGGTGCGGTTGCACAGGGTCAGCGCGGCGCTGGCGGGCGACAGGACGGCAGGCGCGGTGAGGCCCGCCAGCGCCAGCAGCGCCAACGTTAGCGTGCGCATCATTCCTGGGTGATCAGCGTGCCCGCGCCGTGCTCGGTGAAAAGTTCGAGCAGCAGCACATGGGGAATGCGCCCGTCCAGGATGACGGCGGCGTTGACGCCGCCTTCCACCGCGTCGATCGCAGTCTGGATCTTGGGAATCATGCCGCCGGAAATGGTGCCGTTGGCGATCAGGGCGCGGGCCTCGCGGACGCTGAGCTTGGGGATCAGCTTCTTGTCCTGGTCCAGCACGCCTTCGACGTCGGTGAGCAGGATCAGGCGTTCCGCCTTGAGAGCGCAGCTCACCGCGCCGGCCACCGTGTCGGCATTGATGTTGTAGGTCTCGCCCTTGCGGCCCACGCCGATGGGCGCGATCACCGGAATGGTCTCCGACTTCATGATGGAGTGCAGCACTTCGGGATTGACCGTGTCGGGTTCGCCGACAAAGCCCAGGTCCACCACGACCTTCTCGCCGGTCTTGGGATCGGTCCGGGTCATCGCCACCTTGCGCGCGATCACCAGGTTGCCGTCCTTGCCGGACAGGCCCAGGGCGCGGCCGCCCGCGGCGTTGATGCCGGTGACGATCTGCTTGTTGATCGAACCGGACAGCACCATCTCGACCACCTCGATCGCCGCTTCGTCGGTGACGCGCAGGCCATCGATGAAGGTGGAATGAATGTCCAGCTTCTTGAGCATCGCCCCGATCTGGGGGCCCCCGCCATGGACCACCACCGGATCGATGCCGGTCTGCTTCATCAGCACGATGTCCTGTGCGAAGTCGTCGGTGCCGGTGCCGGTCATGGCGTTGCCGCCATACTTCACCACGATGGTCTTCTGGTCGTATTTGAGAATGTAGGGCAGCGCCTCGATCAGCACCCGTCCGGTCTGGCGCCAACGCGCCATCACCCGCAGGTTGCGGTCTTCAGGCGTGTCGTCGGAGGAACCGGCCATGGCGTCGCCCGCTAGAAAGCGGCGCGTTATAGCGCGGGAAATCCGGCGTTTCTACGGCTTATTGGGCAAAAGCGGCGAGATGGGTGCGCAGGGCCGCTATGCCGTCACCCTTGAGCGAGGAGGTTAACTGAATCTCGGCCAGCGCGGCGGTGTGTTTGACAGCCGCAGCGCTTGCCGCCGCCAGGGCAGGTTCGCGTTCGGATACCTTGAGTTCGTCGCCCTTGGTCAGCACCAGGCCATAGGACACGGCGGTCTGGTCCAAGAGGTTCATCACCATCTCGTCGCTGTCCATCACCCCGCGCCGCGCATCGATCAGCAGCAAAACGCGGCGCAGCCGGGAGCGGCGGCGCAGGTAGGAAAAGATCATCTCCTGCCAGGCCTCGGATTCGGTCTTGGAGCGCTTGGCAAAGCCATAGCCGGGCAAGTCCACCAGCATCAGCCGGTCGGCCAGGTTGAAGAAGTTGATCTGGCGGGTGGCACCGGGCGTCTGCGACACCCGCGCCAGGCTTTTGCGCCCCGTCAGGGCGTTGACCAGGCTGGACTTGCCGGCATTGGAGCGGCCGACGAACGCCACTTCGTTGAGCTTTTCCGGCGGCAGGTTCTCGGCCGTGGTCGAGCCCCAGATGAAGTTGCACGGACCCGCGAACAGCTTGCGCGCGGCTTCCTCGGGGCTGTCCTCAGTCATTCGCGGCCGTAAGCTTCTTCTCCGGCTTCTTGTTGAAGAAGCTCACATCGGCGCCTTCGCGCTTCATGATGTACCATTGCTGCGCCACCGACAGCAGGTTGTTCCAGGCGTAATAGATCACCAGGCCGGCGGGGAAGGTGGCGAACATGAAGGTGAAGATGATCGGCATGAAGGCGAACATCTTGGCCTGGATCGGGTCGGGCGGCGGCGGATTGAGCTTGGTCTGCATCCACTGGGTGACGCCATAGATGATCGGCCAGGCGCCGATGGAAATGAAGCTGATCGCCGCGGGGATATAGGCGTGCGGATTGTAGGGGATCAGGCCGAACAGGTTGAGGATCGAGGTCGGGTCCTGGGCCGACAGGTCGCGGATCCAGCCATAGAAAGGCGCATGGCGCATTTCGATGGTGACGAACAGCACCTTGTACAGCGCGAAGAACACCGGGATGGTCAACAGGATCGGCAGGCAGCCGGAAATCGGATTGGCCTTTTCCTTGCGGTACAGGTCCATCATGGCCGTCTGCATCTTCTGCGGATCGTCCTTGTGGGCCTTCTTGATCTCTTCCATCTGCGGCTGGAGCTTCTTCATCTTGCCCATGGCGCGGTAGGAGGCGCTGGCCAGCGGGAAGAAGACGATCTTGACCACCACGGTCAGCGCCAGGATGGCGAGGCCGAAATTGCCAAGCAGCTTGTTGAAGAAATCCAGCAGCCAGAAGAAGGGCCGGGTGAGGAACCAGAACCAGCCCCAGTCCACCGCATAGTCGAATTTGGGGACGCCCTGGGTGTTTTCATAATGCTGCAGGATGTCCACCACCTTGGCGCCGGCGAACATGCGATGGGTGACGGTGACCGAGGAGCCCGGCGCGATGACGCGCTGGTTCAGGCGGTAATTGGCCTGATAGGCATCGGCGCCGCTGGCGGTCTTGGTGCCCAGATACTGGCCGTTGAAGTTCTCGCCCTGGGGCGGGATGACCGCGGCCATCCAGTATTTGTCGGTGATGCCGACCCAGCCGCCGGTCGAGGAAAAGGTCTGGGCCGGGGTGCCGGCGTCGTCGAAGTCGCTATAGGTCGCATCCTGCTGGGCGCCGTTGGCGACGCCTACAAAGCCTTCATGCAGGATGAAGAAGTCGACGCCGACCGGGCGGTTCTGCCGCGCGACATAGCCATAGGGATAAAGGTTCACCGCCGCGCCGGTCTTGTTGGCGACGCTGTCGGCCACGGTGAACATGTACTTGTCGTCGATCGAGATGACGCGGGTGAAGGTGAGGCCCTTGCCATTGTCCCAGGTCAGGGTCACCGGCTTGCCGGGGCTGAGAATTTTGCCGGCTGTCAGTTTCCAGTTGCTGTTTTCGCCCGGCATATCGTTGCCGCCGACCCAGCCGAATTCGGCATAGTAAGGATAGTCGGTGCTCTTGGGCGCGAGCAGCACGATCTCCGGGCTCTTGGGGTCGACCGTGTCGTGGTATTTCTTCAGGCGCAGATGGTCGAGGCGCGCGCCCTTGAGCAGGATCGAGCCGTCCACCATCGGGGTGTCGATATCGACGCGCGCACCGCCGACCTTCAGCGCGGCGGGCAGCGCCATGCGGGTTGCGCCGGTGGACACGCCGGGAAGGCCGGGTGCCGCGGCGTTGGTCGTCGTGCCGGCGGGGGCGGGCTTGGGCTTGACCTGTCTGGCCAGCTCGGCCTGGCGCGCCTGTTCCTGCTTCATCGACGGCGTGGCGACGAAATACTGCCACAGGAACAGCACGGCGGCCGAAAGCGCGATGGCCAGGAGGATATTCTTGTTGCTGTTCATGATCGCCTAGCGTTTCGGATGAGGAACGGGATCGAAGCCCGACGAACCGCCGAGCCAGGAAATGGGATGGCAGCGCGACAGCCGCCGGACAGTCAGCCACAGTCCCTTGACGGGTCCGTGAATCTGCAAGGCTTCCAGGGCATAGGCCGAGCAGCTTGGCGTGAAGCGGCAGGAGGCGGGCAACAGCGGCGACAGGACGGCGCGATACAAGCGGATGGGCGCGGACAAAAGCGCGATCGTCATCTTGCGCATGGCTTCAACCCTCTCCCGCTTTCGCGTCCAGCTTGCGATGCGCCGATTTCAGGGCCGTAGTGATATCGGACAAAAGGGCCGGAAAAGGGCGCGCCACGGTGGTGCCGCGCGCGACCAGAACATAGTCATGGCCGGGGCGGCCCAAAAGGGGCAGCAGCTCGCGCGCGGCGGCACGCAGGCGGCGCTTGGCGCGGTTGCGGGCCACGGCGTTGCCGATCTTCTTGCTGGCGGTAAAGCCGATGCGCACTTTGGTGTCTGCGGTTTCGGTTGGCGGCGTGGCGCAGGTTTCCAGGGTGATGGCGCCTTCGACGCGGCGGATTCCCCGCGCTGCCCTAAGAAAGTCAGCACGCTTCTTGAGGGTGTCCAATGCGAGAGGCGTCCCTGGGGCGCCTATGCTCAGGCCGAGAGCTTCTTGCGGCCGCTGGAACGGCGGCGGTTCAGGATCTTGCGGCCGCCCGGGGTCGCCATGCGCGAACGAAAGCCATGGCGGCGCTTGCGCACGAGTTTGCTCGGCTGATAGGTGCGCTTCATGGTCGTCAGGCTCCGAAAAGACCCATAAGGGCTGAAAAGAGCGGGGTTTTTAGGCGGCAGGGCCGGGCCTGTCAACGACCCGCCCAAAGACCCACCAAGTCCTTGGATTGAAATAATATTTCAATCCCCGATAACTACCCCATCCCGCCGGGGGTCGGCACCCCCGATATAGCCGCCTTTGACCTTGCGGATGCCGTGGAGGCCGCTGCCTTCGCCCATCACCACGGTCACGCTATGGCCCATGGCCTTCAACTGGGGCTCCAGGGCGTCGTTGACGGGGGATTTTTCCAGCCGTGTGGGGCTGTTGAGGTTGAGCTGGCGGGGCAGGGTGATGGCCTCGGCCGGGGTTTTGTTCCCGTCCAGCATGGCGACCACGGTCTGGGTGACATAGCCAATGATGGCCGGGCCTCCCGGGGAGCCCACCGACAGCAGGAAGTCGCCGTTTTGATCGAACACGATGGTGGGCGACATGGCGCTGAGGGGGCGCTTGCCCGGCGCCGGGGCATTGGCCACCGGCAGCCCGTTCAGCACGGGATCGAGCGAGAAGTCGGTCAGCGTGTTGTTGAGGAAAAAGCCTTTGGCCATGATGTTCGCACCGAACACCGACTCCACCGAGGTGGTCATGGCGACCACCATGCCGCTCTTGTCCACCAGCGTCATGTGGCTGGTGCCGTGATTGGCGGGCGAGCGCTGGGGCGAAAGCTGCGCGTGTTTCTCGGGCGGGTTGCCGGCGGTGGCGGTGCCCGTGTCTTTCGCCGGATCGATCAGCGCGGCCCGCGCGGCGATATAGTCCTTATCGACGAGCCCCTTCACCGGAACTTTCACAAAGGCCGGATCGGCGATGAACTTCACGCGGTCAGCATAGGCCAGCCGGCTGGCCATGGCGCGCAGATGCACTTCGCTCAGCGTGCCGGGCTGAAGTTCGCTGGAGGGGAAACGCTGCAGCATGCCCAGTATCTGCACGATGGCGACGCCGCCGGAGCTGGGCGGGCCCATCGAGCAGATGCGCCACAGGCGATAGGGCCCGCAGACCGGTTCGCGTTCCAGCGGCTTGAAGTTCGCCAGATCCTCCAGCGTCATGCCGCCCTGGTTGACCGGGGCGGTGCGCACCTTTTCCACAATCGCCTGGGCGATCTCGCCGGTGTAGAAAGCTTTGCTGCCGCCAGCCGCGATCTTCTTCAGCGAGTCGGCATAGTCGGGGTTCTTGTAGATTTCGCCCTGTTGCAGCGGCGTGCCGTCGGCGTGATAAAAGCGCGCCTTGATGTCGGGCATGTTGGCGCCGCGCTTGAAGTTGCGGATGGTGCGCGCCAGTTTCGGGCCGACCGGAAAGCCCTCATCCGCCAGCTTGATGGCGGGCGCAAACAGCCGCGCCCAGGGCAGCTTGCCGTGTTTCTTGTGCGCCATCTCCAGCATGGCGATGACGCCGGGAATGCCCACCGACAGGCCGCCGGGAATGGCTTCGGGCTTGGTGCGCGGCTTGCCGCCTTCCCCTAAGAACATGTCGGGGCGCGCCGAGGCGGGCGCGACTTCGCGGCCGTCAAAGCTGGTGGTCTTTTTGGTCTTGGGATCGAACAGCAGCATGAAGGCGCCGCCGCCTATGCCTGAGGATTCCGGTTCCACCAGCCCCAGCACCAGTTGCACCGCGATGGCGGCGTCCACCGCGCTGCCGCCGGCGCGCAGCATTTCCAGCCCGGCATCGGCGGCCAGCGGATTGGCGGCGGCGACCATCTGCGTCTTGGCGAAGGGTTTGACGAAGCCGGGCGCGGTTTGCGCCCATGCGCCCAGCGGCAGCGATGCCGCCAGAATCAAGGAAAGAAGAAGGCGCGGGGTTTTCATCGGCGCATCGTAGAAGTGTCAGCCACAAGGGCAACAAAAAACCCCGCCGGTAAGGGCGGGGTTTTGGTGTTTTGCGGGCCGAAGCTTAGCGCACGAAGACGCGCACTTCGCTGGCGGTGGCGCCCGGATCGGTGGTCGAGGTCACGGCCAGGCGCGTCGCGGGTACGCCCATGTCGGTCATGGAGCGCATGACATCCTGGGCATGACGGCGCGAGGTGGACTGGGCGATCTGCACCGAAGCGGCGGTGCCGCGGGTGGGCGAAACCGCCACCACCTGGAAGCCGGCGCTGGGACGGTTCTGCAGCGCCTGGTTCAGCGCGGCATAGAGGATCTGCTGATAATCGACGCCCGGGCGATCGAACTTGATCACCACCAGCGGGGTGCCGCCGCCGGCCATCTGGACATTGCCCAGCGGGCCCATCGAGGCGCCCATGCCGCCGCCATACAGTTCGCCGCTCTTGATCGAAGCGGACAGCACGGTGAGGTTGGCGCGCTCGGTGGCCGCATAGGCGGTCGAGCGCTGGACGTTGTCGGACACTTCCTTCAGCAGGCGGTCCAGCATCACGATGGTCTGCGAGGTCTGGTCTTCCAGAAGGCGCAGCTGGCGATGGTCTTCATCCACCGCGCCCGAGACATTGTAGGTGGCGCTGATCTGGTTCTGGGCGAAGTGGGCGGTGGAAGAGTCGTTGGTCGCGTCGGTGCCCAGCGTGTTCATGGCGTTGATATTGGCCGACAGGGCGTCGAGCTGGCCCTGGGCGGTGTTCCACTCGGCGACCAGCTCGGGGTTGCCGCGGGTGGTGCCGATCTGCAGGCGGGTGGTGATGCGGGCCTTGGCTTCCTGATAGGCGGAGGCGGCGCCGGCGCCGGCATTGCGCAGTTCCGCCAGGCGGGCGGAATTGACCGAAATCTTCTGCTGCAGGCCCGAAACCTGGGCACGCAGGGACTGGATGGTGCGGTTGACCTGGGTGCCGGTATCGGGGCCGCCATCGATGGTGATGGGGGTGATGGTGGCGACCGGGGCGGCGCCCGGAACCGTGTTCAGGGCAGCGGCGGTGGGCGGCGGGGCGCTGGCCAGATCGGCGTCCGAGGCGGGAAACGCCATGTCGGTGTCGTCGCTGAACATGCTGTCGATGTCGGAACAGGCGGCCAGGCTAAGCCCGCCGGCCACCGCAAAAGCCAGAAACAGGCCCTTTTTGAGCCCGTGCTGTGCTGGAATTCCCCTCATTATGCTCTCCGCTGCCCGGCGCCTCTGCCCGAAGAAGCCGGCGCCCAAACCCAACCCCATCCCGCGCTGGTCGCGCGGGCGGACCCTTGGGTCCAAGTCTTAACCAGCAGGGGGCAAGGGGACAAGGGAGCAGGATGCCGCTTTGGCCGAAATCTTCGCGTTTCCACCGGGACTTGGGGGGAAATGGGGGGGTGTGCTGCCTATGTCTCAGGGGCCGGCCGGTAGTTCTTGCCTTTGGGAGGCCCGATGAATAGGTTCGCGCCTCCAAAACGCACCCGTAGCTCAGCTGGATAGAGCACCAGACTACGAATCTGGGGGTCAGAGGTTCGAATCCTTTCGGGTGCGCCACTACTTAGCCGAATCGACCGTTCTAGAAAGACGGTGTTTAGAACGGCGATCTGCTCCTTAATAACCTGACTATTAGGCCGCTTGTTCGCGAGGGATGCCTCTCGCCGAATAATTGATTCTCAAAACCAAGATCCATTGAGTAACTTCGAAAAGTTCCGCGCCGGCATATTAGTCGCGCGTCTATGTAGCGTGTCGCGTCCCCAAGCAATTTCGCTCCGAGGATTTAATGACCAAGCCGACATACTCTCGCGGTTCTGAATGGCGTGAATGGGATTTGCACGTTCACACCCCTGCCTCTTTCCAATGGCGGTCAGAAAAGTACGGCAAGGATGCGGGTCGAAATGACAAGCTAACCGACGAAATGATAGCGGCATTTAACACTGCTGCACCCGCAGCCTTCGCTATTCAGGATTATTGGACCTTCAACGGCTGGTTTGCACTGAAGAACAGGCTGAAGAGCTCTGGCGCACCTAAACTCATTAAAACAGTTTTCCCGGGAATAGAACTTCGCTTGGCTGCTCCAATGGAGCGGCGCCTTAATGCTCACGTCATATTCTCTAACGAAGCCAAGGATCAGTATCTTAAAGACTTCCTAAGCAATCTAAAATTGGAAATCTTGAACCAGCCGTTGTCTGAAAATGCTCTTATTGAGTGTGCCCGTACCGCGAACGCCGATAAGCTGCAACACCACGGCTTCGATAAAGATATTGTGAAAGACGATGACGCTGTTGCGTTGCACGCCGGTTGCGTAATCGCTGAAATAAATTGCGACTCCTATAAGCAAGCAATACGTAGCGTCCCAGAAGGTTTAGCTGTCGGATTTATGCCATGGTCGACGTATGACGGCTTAGATCAAATAAAATGGCAGGAGCACTACGGCTACGCGCTTGGTCTATTTCAAAGTTCGCCGATATTCGAAACAAGAAGCGCGGACTATTGGGCGGCTTTTGTTGGGGAAGAGACGCCTGGTAATAAAAAGTGGTTTAAAAACTTCCAGGCTGCTTTGAAAAACATTCCGCGACTGGCGGTTGCGGGTAGCGATGCCCATCAATTTAAGGGGGTCGCAGGTGATCAAGATAAGCGCGGCTATGGCGACTATCCTTCCGGCAAAAAGACTTGGATCAAGGCGGACCCGACATGGAAGGGTCTGCTCCATGCTATTAAAGAGCCCGGCAAGCGGTCCTTCTTAGGAGAGCTGCCGCCGAAACTTGAGCGGATTGCTCAGAATAAGACTTTCTACATCGACAGGGTGAAGGTAACAAAAGACCCTTCCAGCAAAATCGATCAGAACTGGCTGAACAAGTGCGACGTACCGCTGAACGCGGACCTTGTTGCAATCATTGGCAACAAAGGCAGTGGAAAAAGTGCGCTCGCTGACATAGTAGCCTTGTTGGGCAACTCCCAGCAGGGCGCGCACTTCTCGTTTCTCCGCCGAGACAGGTTTCGCGGAAAGACCGGGGAGCCAGCACGCAGCTTTATCGGCAGCTTGGAATGGATGTCAGGCGATCCGGGACGGATGAACCTCAACGACGATCCGTCTCCAGATAAGGTCGAACTCGTAAAATACATTCCGCAGGGCCGATTTGAGGCCCTATGTAACGACCATGTCTCCGGCCGGTCCAACGCGTTCGAGAAAGAACTAAGAACCGTAATATTTTCGCACATTCCTAGCGACATCAGGCTGGGGGCGCTCGATTTTGATCAACTAATCGAGCAGCAAGAGGGAGCTAACCGAGCGAAAATTGGCGAGCTTAGGAAATCGCTCCATGCGACTAACGAAGAGATTATTGGGATTGAGGACCGCCTCCATCCTGACGTTAAGAAAAATCTTGAAGAGCAGCTCAAGCTTAAACAAAAGCAGCTCGAAGAGCATGTAGCGGCAGTGCCTTCGCCTGTCGCCGAGCCCACTGATGCTCTAAGCCCAGAGCAAGTTACAGCGAGTTCAAGGCTGGCAGAAATTGAAGGTCAGATCCTCATCTTAGATGAGGCAAAAAAGCAGATTGGGACGGCTTCTGATACTTTAGCAAAGAGGCGGCGCGCCCTGCTGGAGATCAAAGATCGAGTATCGATCTTGCAAACTCAGTTCACCGAATTCCAGCGGGCGGTAGAGCCGCACTTAGCCAGTGCAGGTATAGAACTTGACGCCGTTGCCAAGATCGAGATCGGCCTTGGCACAGTGGAAGCTGCACTTGCAGAAATTGCGTTGAAGCAGTCCGAAATGGGGGCCGCTTTACGTCAGCGAGACGAAGAAACGACCAAATTAGCTGAGGAAAAGATATCTCTGGCAGAGCAGTTGAATGAGCCGCAGCAGCGATACCAAAAGTACATTGCTGATAAAAAGCAGTGGCAAATCGCACTGGATGTCATTCAGGGCAGTGACCATGAACCGGAATCGAAAGCGGGACTAGAGGCGAGGTTAAAGCAAGTTGATGGGCTGCCTGCGGCGCTTCGACAGAAGATCGATGCCCGGAAAGCCATAATGATGCAAATTCATGCTGAGCTCTGCGAACAACGCGATGCCCGAGCTCGTCTCTTTGAACCACTACAACAGGTGATTCAGAAAAATGCTCTTATCCGCGAAGAGTATAAGCTTCAGTTTCAAGCAAATTTGAACGCTTCGGCCGAAGTAATCAGCAATTACCTTTTCGACCTAATTAAACGGAACGTCGGTGAATTGAGAGGCGACGAGGAAGGCTATTCGGCAATAAGAGAGCGCTTCGATAAGTATCAGCTTAAAACTCCTGATGGCATCGCGGGGTTCACCAACGAGATAACTGCGTTGTTGAATGACACAGCTTCCAAGTCCCAACCGGGGGTGCCTGGTATCCGGGCACTTTTGAAGAAAGAGAAGGAGCCGTTGCAGGTCTACAATTACCTCTTCGGGCTAACATTCTTGGAGCCTAAATATACCTTGCTCTTCCAGGATACCGAGATCGAGCAGCTATCTCCGGGCCAGCGTGGGGCTTTGCTGCTCATCTTCTATTTGCTGGTCGATAAGGGCAGAAATCCAATTGTGCTGGACCAGCCGGAAGAGAATTTGGATAACGAAACTGTAGTCAGCCTGTTAGTGCCGGTGGTGAACGAAGCAAAAAAGTTTCGGCAAATCATTATGGTCACCCACAATCCTAACTTGGCGGTGGTGTGTGATGCCGAGCAAATCGTTCATGCTGAATTCGACAGGAAAAACAAATCCAGTATTTCGTATAAGTCTGGATCGATTGAAGACGGAATCATCAATAAGGTGGCTGTAATTATCCTCGAAGGGACGAAGCCTGCGTTCACAAACCGTGGCGATAAGTACCACTGATTAAGTTCTATCTTCGCGACAGCTCACGGTTAACATTCCACAAGATGTCCGCATCCATATCAGCCTGTCGTGTCACCCACGCCAGATAATCGTCCGGCACATCCGCCCAGAGCGCTCCTTTGTGCTTGCCGAAAGGCACGCGCAGAAGCAGCTTCGGCTCAGCGGTCCACGCGATCAGCTGCTCGACGCTCGCCTCATCAAGCATGTCCCAGAGAAGATGCGCGGTAACGAACGCGTCGGGCGCCGCGCGATGCGGTGGCATGGCGAACTCCGGGTCGTGCGCGTGCTCACGCCAGTAGCGCAGAACTTGGTTAGAATGCCCCGGCGCCTCAGGCCAGAGCCGCAGGGCGCACTTCTGGGTGCAGATCCACGGCAGGCCGTCGGTCACATGGTCCGGGATGAAAGAGCGCTCGAACGCGCAGTTGTGCGCCACCATCACGTCTGGCCGGTCGCCCGCGAATATAATGTGCTTCAGGTCTTCCGGGGTGCAGACCGGCGCGTCGGCCACGTCAGCCGGGGTTATGTGATGGACGGCCATGGTCTCGGGCGGGATGCCGTGCAAGGGGCGGTAGAGGATCGAAGTCGGCGGCAAACGCAGCTCCCAGCCCTCGTAAGAGCCGGCGCCCACTAGGTCGACGCGGCCTAGCTCTATAATCTCGGCGGGGAGAGCGAGGCCGGTTGTCTCAATATCGATTACCCGCAAAATGGACATCTTGGTCCCCAAGGTAAGGCAATGGCAGCATGACGCGTCAGCTAAGTCTTTACGAGGATTTTTCTCGCCGCGAAGTTCACGACATTTTCGATCCTGAAGCTCCGTTTACAACCGGGTCTGGTCTGTGGGGCATGCAAGGGATCATACAAATACCAGGGCGGCCGAAGGATTTTGTCCTGTTTGTGAGTTATGGCCGCTCAGCCGGCGCTCATCAGTTCGACGAGGGGGTTTCGCCCGACGGAATTCTGCGATGGCAGAGCCAGCCCGCACAATCACTTTTCGATGCACAAATCGGGCAGTTTATTGCCCATGATGAGTCTGCTAATTCAATCTACCTGTTTTTGCGAACTCGCATGCGCGTCGGTCGCAATCTATTGCCATATACATTCCTCGGTAAGCTCAAGTATCGAGGACATGATGCTACGCGCGAAAAACCTGTCTGGTTTACGTGGCAGCTGTTGAGTTGGCCGATCCCGGGAGAAGTGCGCGCTCACATGGGACTGCAGCTCGACGGGATAGCCGTCGAGAAAGCTAAGCTCGGCAACGGGGGTTCAGTCGGATCACTAATTTTAGAAGCAGCGCCGCGGCAACGTAAGAGTAATCCGGAAACCACGCCAAAATTTCGGGCGGTTCAGCGACGTTATCCTAGCGATGCAGAAAACAAGGCGCTTGGTCTTGATGGCGAGAAGCTTGTGCTGAAGCACGAGAAGGAGAATCTTATAAAGTTGGGTCGCCCCGATCTGGCCGATTTGGTGAAACACACCTCTGTTGAAGAAGGCGACGGTGCGGGTTTCGACATTCGGTCGTTTTTCGCGGACGGTCGGTTTAAATACATCGAGGTCAAGACCACTGTGGGTCCAAAGACGTCGGACTTCTTTATGTCGCCCACTGAAATTGCTTTTTCCCAGACCCATTCCGCGCAATACGAATTACGCCGGCTGTTTGACTATGATCGCGACAACGATTCTGCGAAGTGCTTTTCCCTTTTCGGTGATATATCGTCGCAACTTGCATTGGTGGCAACCCAATATCGCGTATCTCGGCTAACGGACGAATGAAGGAAATGGAAATCCGACGCACCGCCGCCCAGTTCATCAAGCTGCACGGCGAGCATGCTTGGCTAGAGGCGTCTCTGAGGGCAGATAAGGCAGTGGAAGATGGTGACGAGGCAGCGGTCCGGGCGTGGAAGCGGGTCGTCGCTGCGATCGACGAGCTGCAGCGGATGCAGCCAAGCGGTGCGATCAACTAGGTCAGCGGATTGTCGGAAGGTTGCCGCAGGCGTGGAGCGCGACATAATAGGAAACTGAACCGTAGGTCAGCGGGCTCAGGCTGGCGGGCTCGTGACGAGAATGCTGGAAGTCTTCCCAGCTATCGCCATCCGCCGCGTACTCGAAACGACCCGCGGCACAATCTACCACCCTCGTCGAAAAGCTCTCGCCCGACGAACCATCTCGTTTCGTGGTGATTTCGAGCAGGCCGTCAGGACGCTTGGCTTTGGCCAACAGGTAGTAGCGAGCTTTTCGGTCGCTGGGCACGCTGATACGGGCGGCGGGGGCATCGGGGTTAGGTGTCACTTTGGACTTGCCCCCGTTTTCAGCCTCTGGGGATACACGGGCGAATTTCGTCCCCTCCATTGTTACTGGATCAACGGCAGTCGCGATCAGGGGCCGGGTACCTTCCACAGGAACGGGCATAGAACTGGGACGGGGCTTATCCAAGAATAGGGCCCCGCAGATAAAAACTAAGAAGCCCGCAGCAGCACTCCGCAATCGCTTCCCATTTGTGCGGCGGTGAACGAAAGCCGCGGCCACCACGGCGGCAAGTAGTATGACCAAAAACATGCCCGGGCCCCCTCGCCACACCATGTAGACTATCGTCAACAGCAAAGAGGACAAGTCGGACGTGACTCAGAGTCCGTGGACCCAAGGTCAACATGCTGGCCCGCTGGGACATGGCCTCGTCCGGCAAAAAGGCAGAAGTAATCGGTATCGTCGCGGCCAACGTGAAGGCGGCGAGGCTGGCTGCCGGGCTTTCCCAGGAGGAGCTGGCGCATGAGGCCGATGTGGACCGGACCTACGTGTCCCAGGTCGAGGGCGCCAAGCGGAACATCACCGTGACGGTGCTGGCCAGGATCGCCAGGGCCCTGCAGACGACACCTGACAAGCTGCTCCTAAGCCCGCAGAGGCGCGCTAGCCAGAAGTAGCGTCCATTGCGGTTGGGCCTTGTGTGCCCGCCACGCAGACGCCCGGCCTTGGACGGAACCTAAAGCCAGAGGGTAGGGGGAGGGGTACCCCCGGGCCCTTGTCGCTAGCTCGGCTCAGCCCGAAAGTGGTCACGCGGCGCAGTCCGACCGGAGCTCGATAGCGCAGCCACCGTTCTAATCACCGTCCTAGAAAGCGACGCAGCGCCGTGACGTTGCGCAAGTCTTTCATCGCGCAAGACTTTCCCGTCCTGGAGCTATAGCGGCCCCCAGATGCGAGCTTTTAGGGTCACATATGCGGCAGCGAAGACCGTAAGAGCTGCCTTTCTAAGCCGGCAACTACCGCTCGGCCAGCTAGCAAGTTTGTAACGGGTGCGCTCACGCGCCGTTAGATCGCCCCTGGCGCCCAAATGCGGGCTTGGCGGCGCCACCGTCCGACGAAGCTGCCCCGCATGCGGCCAAACGGCAGCATGGCTGTGCAGCGGCCCCAAGAATTGCCAACGATGTCACAAATCAAATGCGTAGGGGCGACGGACGCCGGATAGGTAACCCTTAGTCGGAGATTTACGGTACTTACGTTAGTGAACGTAAATATCGGCTACCGGCAACCTGGGCGACGTTCGTATTGCGACATCACGTAAAAGCGTAATCAGAATGGGACATCGTTCGGCCTGCTCCAGCCAGACGCAGGGACCTCCCATTGCTGGGGGCCATACTTAGCCTCCCAGTCCCGCCGCATGGCATCTAGCGGCGGAAACCTGAAGCCCCGTCGACGCCCGTTGTTGTATGGCGTGCAGCCCCATTGTTTGAGGAAGTCCGACAGTTGGCGCCTGCTGATGCCGGCGAGACGCGGTGCGGCTACGGTCGCAAAGCGCCTCAGGTCTTCGGTTAAGGCCACATCCGCATTCTCGGGATCCGCATCAGGGAGCTCTGCATCTTGGAGCAGTTCTTCCAGGAACTGCTCTTCTGGTCGCAGAGTGCGTCCCATCTGTTCGGTAAGGCCTTCCGTCTTGATTATCTGTCTGGGGTGCCAGTCGCCAAGATCGTAGTGCAGTAGATCATGGAGGAATGCTGAGAGCCCACCATCATCAAGTTCCTGGTAAAGTGGGCCGAACCAGTTTTCGTCCTGCATGTGCGCGGTCGCCACGTTGAGAACGACAAAGCGGCGTTCATGCGGGCCAGCCGGGACAATCCATTCGTCATTCGAGGCCATAACGATGTGCAGGCAGTTGCGGACCTGCTCAATGTCACGCCCCTTGGCCTCGATCGCTAGGGTGGGTTCAGTAATGAGCCTTTTCAGGTTTCCTTCGTCGCCCTTGTTACCGGGCCAGTAGGCCTCGTCTGCGAAAAGAAGGCTTGTTCCGCGCATATGGGCGTTGAAAGTGCCCGAGATTTGGTTGGCGGAGGAAATGTGCAGCGAATGCCTGCCGAAAATCCTCATCATTGCGGTTCCAAAAGTGCTCTTACCGGTACCACGCGCGCCCTTAAACACGAGGGCGACACCTGCTCTTTCACCCGGATTCTGCACCGCCCAGGCAGCCCATTTGGTGATGTACGCCGCAGCCTCGGCATTGCCGGCGGCCAATACGTCATGGATGTGGGCATATAGCCGCGACCAGTCGCCTGGACGAGCTTCTACCCCGAAACCGCGCCAAAGGTTGAAGTAACCATCGACCTCTTCTGGCTGATCAGGTTCAAACACGACCCCGTTGTAATGCCGATGCCGGGGATGGTTCAGCCACCAATCCCCCTTGCGCTTCACCTTATCGCCCTCTGTGATGAATTCCCCTGCGCAACGGTTGCGGAACTCAGGAAAACTTTGAAATACAAAGTGCGTGCTATTCGAATGAACTTGGCTGCGCTCCTCCATCATGACCATACATTTCCCGCCGATGTTCTTAATTATGGCGTACTTGTCATTCATGGCGGCCAACTCAGGACTTATCACCGCATCTTCGGCTCGCCGCGCTTGCCGCAAGGCGTAGGCATCGGGGCTTTTTTTGTCCAGAACGCTCGCGCTGATCCCGAAGTTCGGGTTCATGATGATGGATATTATTTCAGCTTCAGAGAAGCCCGCGCGAACGAGGTCGCAGCAAACTAAAAAAAGCAGTTCCGATCTGGAATTATACCGCAGCGGTTCATCAGGGTCATGCCCTTGAACGACCAACATGCGGGTACGAGGGGTCACACCCCGATTTTCGATGTCAGACAGATCAACAAAGACCCGCTCTCTTTCCAGCGGCGTCGGTTGGAGGGCTGTAGTGGCAGGGCGGAAGCACGCTGCCTTATAGACAACGTGGTTATCAACACAGATGGTCGCCAGTCGCGGGGCACGACCGCGCAACCGCTTTTTTGCGTTGGGATAGTTGATCGTTCCGGCGACCCGCAGCATGCGGTTGCTGTTCTGGACCTTGTCGCCATCGAGCTGCAGGGCAAGCTGCAGAACCCGTGGCTCCGCTTGTTCGGGGGGCAGTTCATCCTCAAGCACCCAATAGGCCTGATAGCCACCGCCCGAGTCGATGATCAGGCTAGGAGCTGGAACGCTATCAATCCCATACTCAGTCAACTTCGCCAGCAACCTGGAACGCTCCTCGTCGAACGGGAGCGATCCACGCGGGTCGAGGTCAGCGTAGAGGAAGCGGCAGCTCTCTATAGCGTCCTTATTCGGAGGATTCGGCCCTTGCCAGCTGGTTTTGACGGCATTAGGCACATGATAAATATTCTTACCGGCAGCATTCTGGCTGACGATGAAATCTTCGGCCTGTTGAATTTGCCCGTGATAGAACCGCCGGGCTGAAGTGCTCCTTCCGCCAACTTCATCAGGCACGATGGTTGCGATCACGTGTCCGTGATGGCTATCGAAAAATTTCAAGAACTTTCGGATTTCTTCACGGTTGGGGGACAGACCGTCATCATTAGCAGGCCTTTCAACTTCCGATGGCTTTCCTTTTGCGGACATCAATGTTCTTCCCTTGAAAATTATTCTGCAAGGAACGCGTCGAGATCGGCGCGCTTGTAGCGAATTAAACGGGGACCGAGCCGGTGATATGGTGGTCCCTTGTTCTGGGTTCGCAGCTTTTGCAGATATTCGGGATGCACTTTGATGTAAGCGGCTGCTTCAGCGCTCGTCAGCCATTCAGGCCGATTTTCTGAAAGCCCTTCCTGCACCGCTTTCTTTATAGTGGTGAGGAATTTTGGATCGACTTCGTCTAACAACTGCTGCTCCTTTAATGCAGCAATTGCTATGACTAAGGCGTCATGAAGCTACTGCTGCAGCGGCCGTGAGGCCTTCTGCACAACGTTTCATTCTCACCCTTTCTAAAATACGCCCGTCGCAAGCCAACGACGACCCAAGGCTTCTACGAGTCCGACGACCGGCCGTAAATCATAAAATCGCGCGCAGAATCATTTTTTTGATGGCGCGCATTATGGAGTTGACGGAACTCTTTTTGGGCCCGTAGCGATCGAATTCAAACGTATCCGCTGTGTTTAATTCCCGACGACGCGCGCGCGGGCGATCTCTGCGTAATGGGAATATATAAACCGCGACAGCCGCTCCTGCTCGCCGCGCAGATGGTCGACCAGCTTGCCGCGCGTGATGTACCCCGCGTTCACCCCGGGCAGGCTGTGGTTCATGAGGATGTGCGCGTCCAGGTCCGACAGGCCCGCGTGCTGGGCCAGGGTCCGGTACGACTGGCGCAGGTCGTTGCCCCATTTGAACAGCGCCTCGCGCTTCTCCCAGTGTTCGACCATATGGCCGGCGGCGCTGGCGCCCGGAAATATCCATTCCGCGCTCTGGCGCGGGTGGAGCATCCGCCCGACCCGGCGAACCCGCCACAGCGCCCGCATCATCGCGCGGGACAGGGGGATGTCGAACGCCTTGCGCTCCCCGCCCTTCGGCTTGGGGATGTGCAGGACCCGGCGCTTCACGTCGAGGTGCTCCCATCGCGCCTTCTTGAGGGCGTCGGGCCGCGACCCCGACAGCAGGCTCAGCAGGTGGAATTCCCGCCGTATCGGGTTCGAGAGAGCGGCCAGCTCGGCGAACCAGCGGGGCAGGTCTTCCACCCCCATACCGGTGTCACGGCGCCGCTCCACGTTCCAGTCGATGCCCATGACCGGGTTCTCGGGGGGCAGGTCCCGGTTCGTCTTGCGGGCGTGGTTGTAGACCGCCCGGAGGCTGCGCATCGTGCCGTTGGCGATATAGGGGCCGTTCTCGCGGGTGATCTTGTCGTGGCGCTCGGCGACCATGGCCGGGTTCCGGCCGAGGGTGGCCAGCGGCAGGTCCAGCCAGTCCTTCAGCAGCCGCTGCATGTGGTCCTTGAGGTTGGCGATGGTGCCGGCGCTGCGACCTTTCCTGACCATGTGGGCCTCGAGGTAGCGCTCGTAGGCTTCTCCAAGCGTGGGGCCGCCCGTCCGGCGCCGTTCTTCGGTCGGGTGCTCGCCGCTGGCGATCTTGCCCAGCCACTCCTTAGCCTTCGCTCGGGCCTCTCGGGCGTTGACCTCGCCGGCCTGGCCCACCGCCAACCGTATCGACTTGCGCAGGCCGTCCCGTCGCAGGTCTCCCTGGATCGTGTAGGTTTTCTTCGTCTTGCCGACGAGGACGAAGAAGCCGCCCAGCTCGGTGTCGCGGGCGAGATACTGGCCTTGGGTCGCAAGCGGCAGCGCCGATACGGCCTTGTCGGTGAGGGCGATGCGGAGGTCTGACATTTTGCGGTCCTAAGACGGGGACCAGACGGCGTTTTGCGCGTCTGCAGGTCGCGGTCGCGCGGCCCACACGAAATATATGCCGTCGAATCTGCGCGACAACAAATACTGCCGACAAATTCGGACACGAGATGAAGAGGTTAGAGATTAGTAATCAAGCCAATCCAGCTTGGGCCAGTGTGAGCCATCAGAAGCCGCCAACTCGACCTGCGATCCGCAAAGACGGCAGGATAGCTATTCACTCAGCGCATGCGCGCTGAAAAGATAGATACGGCTGAATGACCGCTTTTCTCCAAAGCGGACATTCGTCCCCTGTCAGTCCAATGTCCGCTTTGCGCCATAAGCGGTCATTCCTTTACAGAAACCATCATCGGCCACCTCTGGCGTAGCGTTTGCGAAGGCTTAGTTAAGGAAGCAGGAGGCGCCCGACCAACGGCGAGGGCAAGGGTTCTCATTCGCACGCCAACCATATTTCCGCCGCCCCGCGGCCAAGAAAATAGAGGATCAAGCTGGGCGCGGCTACCAAGGCCAAGGAGGCACAGGGTCTGCCTTGGTTGTGCCCGGCATGAATCGCACGCTTCATCATCACGAACAAAGTGCTGAGGTATTCCATAGATGAAGGTCTCCTTGCTTGTTTCGATGACCTTTACCTAGGAGCCGTTGCGGGCAGTGACTTGAACGAAAGGGCTATGTTATTGCCGCGTTAGTGGACGCGACCCCAAATATCCGCCGGAAGGTGACACGGTCTAGGTGTCATGTTTCACCATCACGATCACGCTGCCTTTCTTGCGCCCCGTTTCGACATAGGCATGCGCTTCTGCCATTTGCGCAAAGTCGTAGCACCGGTCGATGACCGGCTGCAGCACACCGGCTTTTGCTAGCTCAGCGAGTTGCCGGAAGTATTCGGGGCGTTCCTCGGCGGGGCCGGCAATCACTTTTTTACTGCCGGTCAACGGGACCCATAGGGTCGCGACCAAGTCCGGTATCCCTCCGGCAATCGCCAGCAGGCGTCCGCTGTGCTTCAGTACATGCTTGCAGCGGGCAAATGAGGTTGAGCCTACGACATCAGCGATGATGTCGTAGGCTTCTACCCCTCTAGTAAAATCCTCTTTGGTATAGTCGATGACTCTGTCGGCTCCGAGCGATGTGACGAGCCCAAGGTTGGCTGTGCTCGTCACGCCGGTCACGTCGGCCCCGAAATGTTTTGCGAGTTGCACCATAGCGGTTCCAACGCCGCCCGATGCGCCCACGACCAGCACTTTATCGCCGGGTTTTATGCCGGCTTTGCGCAGATAATGGAGCGCCGTCATGCCGCCAAACGAGAGCGACGCTGCTTCTTCGAAGGAAAGGCTTTCGGGCTTCAGTTCAATCGGACTGTCTTCGTCGACCGTACGGAATTGCGCATGGCAGCCCATCTTCCCGCCGGGAAACGCGAAAACCGCGTCACCGGGCTTGAATTTTGTTACCTGTGTCCCGATGGCCTCGACCACTCCTGCCAGCTCTGTACCGAGAATGGGCTGTCGTGGCCGCGTGAACCCTAGGGCCAACCTGGCAAGAGGGCCAAAACCCTTGGGCATGGCGAGCGTCCGGACCCGCCAATCACCAGCGGTGACCGTTGTAGCAAGGATTTTTATGCGGACTTCATTGCCCTTGGGCGTAGGCTTTTGCACATCCAAAAGTTCAACGACATCGGGCCCGCCATAGCGGCGACAAATATATGCTTTCATAGACCCCTCGTAAGAGCGGAGAAATTCAGTGAATGCGTTTCAAAAACGCTTGGACCGACGCGAGGAACCAGCTCTGTTGATCGCCATGGATATCATGGCTGTCTCCTGGGGCTATGCGATGCTCTGATCCGGGGTATCGTCGGGCCAAATCGTCTTGTGCCTGCGCCCAGAAAACATCAAAACTGCTTTTGGCGGTTTGGTGCGACCGAGACAATACCAGCACTGGCTTTCCCTCCAGCTGGGCCATGCCAGCTACCTGCACCGAAACCTTATCAAGGCTTGCCAGTTCGTCGCGTGCGCCCCTCGGCATAATCCATCCAGACCAGCGAGGTGGGCGACACGTGGGCTTGTCCGGCAACTCCTGGCAGCGACGAGAGAAATCGGCTGGACGCGACTCCTCTAGAATCAGGCCGGCCACCTGCGCCGGATGCTTTGCGGCGTAGTATTCGGCATACAAGCCACCCAGCGAATGACCCACCAGGACGTAAGGACCCGGCAAACCGCTCTGGGCGAGCAGGCTGAACAGGTCGGCCTCGGCAGCTTTGGCGTCGCGTGGACCCGGACCGGCCTCGCTATTCCCGTAGCCAGCACGGTCATATGTGATAACCGTGGCATCCTTGCCTAGGACGTCTGCAACCGCATCAAAAGTCGTCATGTCATCACCCAGCCCGGAGATGAACACTATTACTGGCCGCCCACTCCCCGCGACACGGAACGACATTTGATGGCCGTTCACCAACGCATTCCGAATCTGGGTTGACCTGCCTACGCCAAAGGCAGCGGATGCTGTCACGACCAAGCCGACTGCGAGGCATAGAACAAGCCAAGCTCTCCTGGTCGATCTGGGCGGGGGGAGCAGGGCCGCCAGGTCGGCGGGGATTGGCATCGGGCGGAACGGGCTCACATTCGCGCCCCCGGTGTTGCCGGTGGGAACTAACCCCAGAGCCGTCACGCAGGCCGCTCCAACGATACGGACGATCTGCCCCAGAAACTCCGGAACATCCCGTTGGCGAACCGCCCAAAGCAGCATGAGCCAATGAACTCGTACATGCTGGAACGTCGAGCTCTGAGAGAGAATGTGCGCCCGCTCCAGATATTCGAAAGAACGCTGAAACTCACCCCGCGCGGCAAAATCATCTGCGATTGCCAGTTGCAGTTCCAGGTTTGTGGGACGGACCTTGTTAGGCAAGTGCGCCATCGCGCGCCCTCCCATCAGGAGACCGGATGGTATGGCGTCGCGTCAGCAGCCACCCCAGATAGAATGCGGCCATGACGTCGTAGCCAAGGCAGAAACTCGGATACCATGCCGGAACACCAGGATTAGTGATCAGGTAGGAATGCACAAAGTCGAAGAGCCCATGGCCGACAAGGGCCGCGACAACAAGCCAAAGGCTGGTCTTGAAGCCGACGACGGCGGCGACAACAAATGCCACCATCGCAAGGGTATCCAGGCCGAGGGCCTGTGCCGATCCGGCCATCGCAGCAAACAGATCGTATAAAAGAGCTATGACGATCAGCACGACAGGATAGAAGCCCCTGTCGCGATCAAGTCCCGTCATTGTGGCAAATATTGAAACCACAAGAGCGAGTGTTACGCCGATCAGAAATTCCATAATTGACACCCCCATTGCGAGGGCCAGGACCGGCGTTCACCGGCCCTGGCGATAGTTGCTCACTCCGCAGATTTGGACTGGGCGCCGGCGCCGGTCGCGCACTTGCAGTCCCCGCCGCAGGAGCAGTCCTGGCCGCACTGGCAGTTCCTGGCGTTCGACCCGCAGTTGCAGGATGGGCCGCAGTTACAGGCGCTTTTGTTGCATTCGTTCGACATTTGAAATCTCCGTGGTTGAGGTTTGGACGAGCCATACCTACCCGGCGATACCCTGCGGCACTTGAACGAAAGGGCTATTTTATTTGAAGGGATGCCGCCGGAATCCCGAACATCCGCCGAAATGTGCGGCTGAAATGGGCGGAATCAGCGAATCCGGCTCCATGCGCAGCCTCGGTCAAGGAACTGCCTGCTGACATGATGCGCACGGCATTGGTTATTCTCAGCCACAGCAGATATGACCTGAAGGGAAGGCCGGTTTGCTCGACAAACAGATGGCGCGCCCGGCTGGGGGACAGCCCGGCGGCTTTGGCCGCTGAACTCAGGGTAATCGCGCCATCGAGCTGCGAGGCTACGTGGTCCATCATCTTGCGTATCCGTAAATCTGGCACGCTCCCGCTGAGGCGACCAGCAAGGCGTTCGACAAGAAGGCAACCGATGTTTTCAAGCGCTTTTTCATCTGGTGGAGACTGTCGGTATTCGTCTCTTAACCGTTCAACGAGATCGGCTAGCATACCCTCCGGAATTGCTTTCAAAGCCGCGTCACCAAGTACAGCTTGGGTGATGGCACGCCCGGACCTGCTTTCGGGTTCTACAAAGAGAATGGCAATGTGCCCGTCAGCCTCAAAGAGGTGCTCCACATCCGGTGCAACCACCGCATCGCCTGCCACCGAGCCATTCTTGGTCCGAAGCTCAAACCGCCCGCCAAGCGAGAGGGTTACCTGGATCGCATGATGGGAATGAAAGGCGGTCTTGTTGGAAGACGAGCCAGGTGCGGGTAGCGCCTCCATAAGCCAGAGGCTACCACCCTCCCAGATTAGAATTCGGCCCCGCCCGGCGATTTCCATGGGCGAAGGCTACCACAAACCGGTAAGTCCGTTGAGTAGGAGGGCCTGAAAGTTGTTGGCCCCAAGGTCCGCTTTGGGTCAACAGCGGCCAATCCAATTTGGTCAGCTTATTGTCCGCTTCGCGCCAATAGCGGGCATTCATGCTCAGCGAGTGGCGTTAGCCAGCTCTGCCAGGTCGGTCTTCTTGACGGCCAAGAACTGTTCTTCCTTAAGCGCGCGGGGCGCGTGAGCGGGTGCTTCTGATATCCGATCCGACAACGGCCCGGAGATGACCGCCAAGATCGTCCGGAGCTGGCTGGCGAGTGTGGGTGCCAAGACGCTGTCCATCGAACCAGGCAGCCCTGGGAGAATGGCTATTGCGAAAGCTTCAACGGCAAGCTGCGGGACGAGTTACTCAATGGCGAAACCTTCTGCAGCCTCAAGGAAGCCAAGGTGCTCATCGAACAATGGCACCACCACTACAACACCGTCCGACCCATCTGTATGGAACGCCAGCTATGCAGCAGGCTCACTCACGCTGGTACAAAATATCCGGCAGGCCACTCCTGGTCGCTCTTCCGGTGGCAAAACGCGGATTTATCATGGAGAGATGTTGTCGGGCTTTGATCGTGGCCAGCGCCCCGCTTGTTGCAGGGCCAACGCGCCCTCCAGAACCATCTCAAGCCCGATGGAGAAACTCTCATCCATGCTTTTGTGATTGAGAGTGGTCTCAAAGACCCGCTTCAACACGGGTGTGCGACTGGAGCTCTTCGGGAACTCGACAATCCCTGTCTCCGATGCCTGCGTTGATCCGGTCAACGCGAGTCCATAGCCATTGAGGAAGTCGACGAGTGTGTCGGCGGTAGCCGCAATGAGAGGATCAGATAGGCCGGCGTCGCCTAGCGCGACATAGAGAGGCTCGCTGACCGACAGCATCGCCGAACGGGATGCGGCCGCATGTGAGGCTATGTGAGGCACCAAAGATGGATGCGAACGAATCAATTCTCGATATGCGCGCGCCCACGATTCAACGCGCGCACGCCAAGGCGCACCGGCTTCGATGTACAAGTCCATGCGCGAGAACACTTTGTCGACGAGCAGATGCAGGAGGGCTTCTTTGCTCGGCACATGATAGTAGACCGCCATTGGATCGACCTTCAGCGCCGCACCCAGCCGCCTCATGTTGAGTGCCGCCAAACCCTGCTCGCCGGTGATGCGCAGCGCCAACGTCACAATTTTATCCAAATTCAATTCAGAGCCTTCGCCGCGACGAGGGCGACCCCGCCGTGGGGTCCTTTTTCGCTCGATGGACTTCACACCCTTGACCTTCTGATAGCGCCAAAATATATCTACATTGTAGAATTAAACTGGATCGTGGGCTAGGGTCATGTCAACCACATCAGAAATGCGTGCGGCGGAACCGACAGGCCATGTCTTCATCGCCGCGAGCATCGATGGCTACATTGCTCGGGCCGATGGAGATATCGATTGGCTCACCAAGTACGCGACCGGCGATGAAGACACCGGCTACGATGACTTTATGCGCTCAATCGACGGGCTCGTGATGGGGCGAGGCACATTCGAAAAGGTGCTCTCGTTCGGCGCATGGCCATTCAAAAAGCCCGTCATCGTATTGAGCCAAAGCCTCTCGCAGAGAGAACTTCGCGCCGATCTTGATGGCAAGGTGCGTATCTCGTCACTGGCGCCAAAATCCCTCATGCATGCACTGGCCGCTGAGGGATGGACGCGCGCCTATATTGATGGCGGGAAGGTTATTCAATCGTTCCTGAAAGAGAGGCTGATCAACGACATTATTCTAACCCGCGTTCCTGTGCTTCTCGGAGATGGGATTTCGCTATTTGGAAAGTTAGAAGGCAGCGTCGCCCTTCGGCACATTGAGACGAACACTTTCGCCTCAGGCTTGGTCCAAACAAAGTATGGAGTCGTCGCCTATACCCCCATGGCAGACTTTCACTGCGACGATGGCTCAAGCTAATACATGGTGGGCAGCGCCGAAATAATAGGCGTCACGCGGCTTGACGCTGGACAGTTTGAGAAGGAACCGGCGTCGCGTCGCGTGTTCAACGCCATTGGTGGCCTCCCAACAAGTCAACATCCCAGCCCCGGAGCGCGCCCCCCTCAAACCGACTTTGGGTGTCCAATGTCCGCTTTGCGCCAAAAGCGGACCTTCAGGGAGAGGCGATAAAGGATACGGCCTATTCGCTGCCCTTCAGCACTTCGCGCTGCATCTGATAGATGATCTGGTGAACTTGGACCCCCTTATTGCGCTCGGCGTCCATGTGATAGAGGCCGCGCAAATAGCCCAGGTCGATGTCACTCAGACCTTGTGGAACGCGGGGACAGTCCTTGACCAGGAGATTGGTGATGCTGGTGAGCGATTGACAGCGGTCTAACCGCTGCATCTGCGCCAGCGCCAACATGGAAATATAGTCGGCAACTTGGCCCAACTCATGGTCCAGCATCGCTTCGGGATCGGCAATGATAGCAACATGATGCAGATTTGAGCGCAGCCCGTCGCCCAACCGGCTGCCTAGTGTCGAATAGCTGCGCGCCGTGTTTTGCAACTTCATGCCGGTTCCGGGAACTTCGAGCTCAACGCCGCCGCTATTAGCCGTGTCGCTCTGGCGGTAACCCCGCGTATCATCAGTTGCGGTCATGTACCAAGCCTGAATGGGTCCACGGAATTTTGACAGCCGATTCAGTTGTGCGATTGTATCGAAATAGCCGAGTACGTGTTTTTTATCTCTGCGAATTTCGTCCAGCAGGGCCTGTGGCTCCGTAGTGAATACGACCTGGATGTTGGGGACGCATTGTGGATCGGTGCTAACTAACGCCCCGGCCCATCCAGCAATTTCCACGAGCCTTTTGGTTACAAACTTAGCCGCATCGGCATTGATACCGGCCACTACCGGGCATATCGGCATGTCCCAGCGCGCGAGCTTCCCAATCAGACGCGTTGGCGCCGCCATTTGACCCACAAAGGCGTCTAGTTCCTTGGCGGACTTGCTCCCAGTCACCACCACACTTTCTACCGAAGGGGCAGCGGGCTGAGCGGAAGTGAGGGCGGGTGTAAGCAATAAGAGGGCAGAGACGGCGACTGCGCGGATCATGCGACGCTCCGGAATGCCTACTGATGTAGGTTATCTACGCCTTCGCCCGAAGTCCACAACACCGTGTAGGGGCATTTTGGTCCGCTTTGCGCCAAAACCGGACCTTCACAAGTCATGTTCGGCAATGCCAGACTTCGTTGAAAAGCAGCGAGATTGGCCGAGCCTCCCAATCGCCAGAAGCAGACAATGCCGTTACCTTTCTCAAATCAACGATCTCAGACATAACGGCCTTCAAAGGAGGACCTCATGCGCGGGATAGCTTTGGTGACGGCTTTGTTCCTGGTTTTGGGAGCGCCAGCCTTTGCGGAACTGCCACCACCAAAGGTTATGCCCGCCACCGACGGCATTTTCGAAGCATTCAAGACGCGCCCACTGGTCGGCCTTGGAGAGATGCATGGGCTGGCACAAGAGTTTGAAGTGTATTTTGCGCTCTTGCGCGACCCCCGTTTCGCCTCTGATGTTGGGAACATCATCTTGGAGACGGGAAGCGCTTCGAGCCAGGACATCGTGGATCGCTACGTAAATGGCGAGCACGTGCCTTATCCCGAATTGCGCAAGGTGTGGGCCGACACGGTAGGAGTATCTCCCGCCGTCACCGGAATCGGCGCGATTCGACTGTATGCTGCGGTCCGGATCGCGAACTCAAAGCTACCGATGCATAGCCGCATTAAAGTTTGGCTGGGCGAACCGCCTATCGACTGGCCCTCGATAAAAAGCAAAGCCCAATGGGAACGGCTGGCCGAGCAGAGAGACAGCCACCCCGCCGAACTGGCCCGGCGGGAAATTCTCGCCAAGGGAAAAAAGGCCCTGCTTATCTATGGCGTGGGGCATTTCGGCGTTTATCCCATCCCAACTCTGCGCATGATTCTGGACAAGACAAATCCCGGCTCGCTGTTCGTGATCGCGCCGTATGTCGGCTACGCCCAAAAAGATTGCGCGACGCGCTTCGAGCGCCACGTTGCGGGCTGGAAAGCGCCGACGCTGGCTTGGCCGATCCGTGGCTCTGCGCTGGAAGCCGACATTTGGCGCAAGGAATGCGATGCGTTTAACAAGGTTCCGGTTGCCGGCGGTGAAACTGCGAGCCGCAACAATGTAGGTCTTACCGCAGATGCACTGCTTTACATGGGGCCGCGTGCTTCACTTCTCCAGGACGGAACCGACCCAGACGTTCTGATGGATTTGGACTACCGCGCCGAACTCGCGCGGCGTTACCAGATTCGCAATGGTGAGCCGCTGCCACCGCCCAATGTCAGCCGCCAAGTGAGCCGACCGTTCCTGGAGGATTGAAACAGCCGCCCAATGTCCGCTTTGGGTCAGGAGCAGCCATTCCGCCCTGGTCAGCCCACGGTCGGCTTTGCCCCAAAAGCAGACACGCTCGCCTACCTTTCGACCAACCGAAGTCCAATTATCAGAGTCATATCATTGCGCAGCTCGGTGGCACCGCTGTTGCGGGGCCGAAAACCGGACAGATAGTCGCGCAGCTCGACTCTTAGACGAACGCGGTTGTGCCCGAATTCCCCGCCAGCACTGACGTAACCGGCGGGCTGGCTGGCCGTGCTGATGGGGAGATTTCGATAGCTGTAACTACGCGCCCCAACGCCTGCGCCTAGAAGCGGCCTAAAGGTGATGGAACGGCTGATTTTCTGCCTGTCAGCTCGAATTTCGGCCCCGAAATCGTAGGTGAATATGTCGAGTTTCGGAGAGCCAGCCACAGAAAGGTCTCGGCTGCGACCCCATCCAACTGCGCCTGTCACAGCGAAGTTAGGTGATGGCAAATAGAACAATTGCGCGGCGGAGAATTCGGCTCCCTTGACGTTGCCGGGCTGCGTACCGGCAGAGAAAAGCCTCCCGGAGTTCACGCTGAACTCCCAACTTGGCTTTTCGCTGTTGGGAACGTCCGCCTGGGCTGCGGGAATGGTCCCACCTATGATCATGGCGACAACGGCAAAGCGCATGAACTGGTGTGTCATGTGCGAATTCTTCCTATGGGATGGTTGGCGCGACCTTTGATGCTCGCAACAAGCTGGTGATGGCAGCGGCCAGCGCCAGCGCAGCGCCAATCCCTAGCCCAAAGCGCGGTGCTAACTGCATGGATGCCACAGAGAACAGCAGTGTCAGCAGGACAGCTCCGGCCAGTTGACCCGATAGGCGCGCGGTCCCTTGCATTCCTCCGGCAGCCCCACTCCGGGCCAGCGGCGCCGACAGAAAAAGGTTTCGGTTATTTGGCGTCTGAAAAAGCCCAAAGCCTATGCCGCATAAGATCGTGAGCGGGATGAGCGGGCGCGGGTCGCCCTGGAGAGCCCATAGCGCACTGCCAGCGAGGCCCACCGCTAGGCAGAAGCCGCCAGCACTGCTTAGCCATGCACTATTCATGCGGTCGGAAAGATAGCCAGCAGCTAGAGCTGTGACAGCCACGGCCAAAGGCCAGGTCGTCATATAGAACCCGACCATCAGTGCGCTTTGACCTAAATCGTGCTGCAGATAGAACGGCAAGGCGACGAGACCGGCGGTCTGGCCTGCAAAGCAACAGATCGAAGCAATGACGGATAGTCGAAATGAGGGAATGTGAAGTAGGTCGAGCGGTATCATCGGCGCCGCCTTCGGCTTCTCGCGTCGCACTAGCGCAACGAACGAGTAAGCCGATAGGGCTAAGATGAGAGCGGAAACCAAAGTGCAGCTGACGATCAATTCCGCGGCCAAGACGAGAAGCACAAAGGCTGCGCCATTTAGTAGAATACTGGTGCTGTCGATAGTCCGAGCATTGATTGCCGTAAGCGGCAGAGCGCGCGACGCCATGAGCGTTGCCGCGCCAAGAGGGATGTTCAGCAGAAATAGCCAGTGCCACCCCGCCGCCGAGAGAAGAAGTGCGCCAATGGCAGGGCTTGCGGCTGAAGCAAGCGCGACGGTTAGCGCATTCCAACTAATGGCTGCGCCCACACGACTTGACGAAACAGTGAAGCGCAGCAATGCAACGCCCAGCGCCATGACGGCTGAGCCGCCGAGGCCCTGCAATGTTCTTGCGGCAACCAGCCATGCCAAAGAGGGAGAAGCAGCGCATAAGAGGGACGCCGTCGTGAATACGCAGACGCCACCAACGAAAACGCGGCGGTATCCAAACCGCTCTCCGAGCGCGGCAGATGGCAATAGCGCCATAATGAGGCCCGTCTGATAGGCCGTGACCGCCAGAATGGACATGGCAGGCGTCGCGTTGAGCGACTGAGCCATGGAAGGGAGAGCGACATTGACCATGCCCGCGTCTAAGACGACGAGGCTCATTGCGCTCAACACGGCGAAGATCGCAACTACGCGTTGCGGCTGACCGAGACCTGAAAGTGTATCGGGACTTGCAGCGAGTAATTCGCGGCGGCTCACTTCGGCCCCACCGTCCAAGCGTCGTCGAGCTCGGCGTATCGGGTCAGCCGACCCTCTTTGGCCTCAACCCGCAGATCTCGGTCTGTCAACCGAAAGAGCAGCGCTGAAGAACTCATGCATTGCGTGTCGTGAATGTCACCCGGCAGATAAACTTTCACCTGTCCGGCGCGCACAAGCGTACTGTCGCGCTTTACCAGCCGTACTTCACCGTGCGCGTTCTCGATCCGGGCATAGGTGCCCATCTCGATGTTACCGTCCTGCATGGCATAGATTACCCACCCTCTGCCGTGGTCATGGGGCGGACGGTAAAGACCAGCCTGTTCGGCGTGCGCCAGCAGCATGAAGCCGTGGCTGGGATCGCGGTAGAGCTCCTCGTTGGCTGGCATCACTTCGTGCAGTGACGAAAGCCAATCCTCCGAAGCAGGGGCCTTTAGCAGGCCGTCCAGTTGTTGGCTGCAAGCTTCAACCAGTTCACTCGTCAGAGGACCCCAGGCCGCCTTCGTACCCGCGATGAATGTTTCCAAGCTGTTGGTCATGCCCGTCTCCCTTTCTTGACCCTTCAAGGGTAAGGACCGGGACGACATGGCGGAAGACGCAACGGTTGCAGGTTATAGGTGCATGAAACGCCATATCATGCTAAGAGGGTCATATGACGGCCCCGGACCTCAACTTGCTCATAACCCTCGACGTGCTGCTTGCAGAAGGCAGTGTGGCCCGGGCCTCCAAGCGCCTGCGCTTGAGCCCCTCAGCTATGAGCCGGGCTCTAGCAAGGCTCAGAGATACGGTAGGGGACCCGTTGCTAGTGCGAGCAGGTCGCGGGTTAGTGCCGACCCCCCGTGCGACTGCACTACGCGAAAGGGTGCACGATCTTGTGCAAGAGGCACTGGCCGTCCTGCGGCCCGACGAAACGCTCGACCTGGCAGGGCTGGTTCGGACATTCACCCTGCGGACCAGTGACGGATTCATTGAAAACTTTGGCCCAGCCCTGATCGCCAAGTTAGGAGCAGACGCGCCGGGAGTGCGGCTCAATTTCCTGCAGAAGCCGGACAAGGACAGCACCCCGCTTCGCGATGGCCGGACTGATTTGGAGACAGGTGTTATCGAAGAGTCCCTTGGACCGGAGCTTCGTAGCCAAGCTCTTTTCAGAGATCGGCTGGTCTGTGTCGTACGGAAGAGACACCCTTTGAGCACCGGCAAGTTGACCGCCACAAATTACGCAGCGGCTCAACACGTCGTAGTATCGCGAAATGGTCTCGAAACCGGCGCCGTGGACCTGCCATTCCTTCCGTCCAAGTTGGTCCGGAAGGTCGGCACCATCGTAAACGGTTTTTCAGCCGCGTTGTCACTGGCGCGCGCATCGGACCTCGTGGCTACAGTTCCAGACCGGCACACGGCAAGTCTCCGCCTGGGAATGGTTTGCTTTCCTGTTCCGGTGCCCGCTCGGGAGTTTACCGTATCTATGCTTTGGCATCCCAGAATGGATGCCGATCCGGCTCACCGGTGGTTGCGAGCATGCGTTCGCGATGTTTGCACCTTGGACCCGCTTTAGCGCCTGCGCTTCCACTTCAGGGGCTTTCAGGACCATTCGTAGCGGGCTCGCGGAATGTCCGCTTTGGGTCAAAAGCGGTCATTCGTCTTCGATCCGCCCAATGTCTGCTTCTGCCCCAAAGCGGACATTCATCCTTCGCGATACAGACCGCCGGCGCCATTTGATCGGGAAACACTGCAGGTAGGGGCGGCACGTTCCCAGCGCTCCCACAACTCGACCTTCTGACGCGCCGTAGACCTTATCCGGACCGCACATTCCATGCGCTTACTTCCTGATCTAGAAAGACCAGAAGGTGTTGCGCCGACCCGTTGAACCCGCCGTCAAAACGGACATTCGTACCGCCCCTGAATGAAATGCGGTCCGAGAAAACCTGCTGGAACCGGCGGGAATTGGAGATAGGCCGGACCGCAATTATTTCCGCCCGGTTTCGTCCATCCAGGCATAGAGACGGCGGATGCCGCGTGGTTCCGCGCCCACACCCTCAATGTCCGGAAAATGTTTGGCGTGTTTGGTCAGGTCCACCCGCTTGGCGGCTTCGTCGGCGGACACGCCCTGGGCGCGTAGTTTGGCCACCTGCGCCATTACATCGCGCAGATAGGCCTGGTAGGCGGTGACCAGGCCCTTGTCGGTGAAGGGCACGCCATGGCCCGGCAGGGTCACGGCCCAGTCCAGCCTGTTGAGTGCCCCTAGAGTCGTAATCCATTCGTCGAAAAAGGCGTTGCCCATATAGGCCAGGCGGCTTTCCATCAGGTCGCCGGTGGCGACGATGCGTTCCCTGGGCAGGAAGACCACGGTATCGCCGCCGGTATGGCCGCGGCCCAGAAAGAGAAGCTGGATTTCGCGGCCGCCGCGGTGAAGGACAAGCCTGTTGTTATAGGTCACATTGGGCGGGGTCGGCTTGATCGCCTTGATGTCGACGACAAACTCCTTCAGCGCGGCTTCGGTGTCGGCGAGGTTCTTTTGCAGGGCGGCCTTGCGCGCCGGATTTTTTTCGGCGGCGATCAGCCTCTTGAAGCGGGCGAGTAGCGCCGGCCCGGAATTGCGATGCGAACTGCGGAAAGGCTCGTTGTTGACGGTGTCGAATGTCTCGATGGCGTGGCGGACATAGTCGTGCGCGATGACCTGGACCTCCGGCCCGAAGACCGAATTTCCGTTGCTGTGGTCATAGTGAAAGTGGGTGTTGATCACGGTGCGGACCGGCCTGTCCGTCAGGCGCTTGATGTCCGTCAGCAAGGCATGCGTGGCCCGTGGCGTGGTGGGGCTGTCTACCAGGACCACGTCATCCTTGTTGACGATAACGACAATATTGGCGCCGAAGAAGGGATTGCTGCCGAAGGGAAAGGCGGTGCCGTTATATTCCGGCGAGGCGTAATAGACGCCGTCGGCGATCTTCTCGAACTTGTAGTATTTGCCCAGGACGACCGGATAGGGCGCTTTCTGCGCCTGGGCGCTGGCGGCGAAGCAGGCACAAAGAAGAGTTGCGCAGAAGACGAAGGCGGCTTTGCGAGAATTCATGATGACCTCTCGAAGCAGGATGTTTCCCTAAGCAGATTGCGGCAGGCGGAAGGCGAGCATCTCGGCGGGGAATCCCGGGCCGCCGATGGTCAGCACGATATATTGGCGGCCGCCCAGCATGTAGGTCATGGGAGAGCCGACCTGCGGCGCGGGCATGTAGACAGTGCCGCGATCCTCGCCGGTCTTCTTGTCATAGGCGCGCAGCAGGGCGCCGCGCCGGCCGCCCGGCGTGGTGACAAAACCAGACTCGCCGCATATCACCAGCGACTTGGTGACGGTGGGACCAATCAGCCCGGGCCGGCCGGTGCGCGGAATGTTCAGGCCCTTCAGCGCCGGATGGTTCTTGACGATGTCGGGCGTGTCGCCATGGGCGACCTGCCAGGCGATCTCACCCCTGGTGAGATCGGTGGCGGTGATGCGGCCGTAGGGCGGCTTGGCCAGCGGCAGGCCGTCGATGGTGAGAACACCGGGGCGGAATTCGTCGGCAGCGCCCGCGGCCACTGCCGGTCCCGCCGCCGCGTTGGCGACCGCCGTGGGCGGGGCTAGATAGGCTTCGCCCCCCTGGATCGGGGCCGCCCGGGTGGGCGGCGCGCTGAAGGTACCGCGCACATAGGCGGAATCGGTGATGGCGGGATTGCCCGGCAACAAGCCGCCCACCCCCACCACATTCTCGGAGAAGGTGTAGACGGTGTGGGTTTCGGGGTCGTAGCAGCCGCCGGCCCAGTTGGTGCCGCCCTGGCTGAAAAGCGCGATCAGGGTCCCCCATGTGCCGTCGGCACGGGCGAGCGAGGGCGGGGTGTAGATTGGCCCGGAGCGATACTTCGACAGCAGCCTCAGCGCCTTGGCATGCAGCTCGGGCGTGAAGTCGATGACGGTGGAGGCATCGACATTCTGCACATCATAGGGCGGCGGCCTGGTGGGGAAAGGCTGGGTGGGCGAATACCATTCGCCCGGCACGTCGCCCCTGGGCACGCGCCTTTCCACGATCGGCCAGATCGGCTTGCCGGTTTCGCGGTTCAGAACATAGAGGAAGCACTGCTTGCTGGGCTGGGCTAGCGCCTTCACCATCTTTCCGTTGACGGGGATGTCGCAGAGGATCGCGGCGCAGGGCACGTCGCGGTCCCAAATGTCGTGATGGACCATCTGGTAATGCCAGCGGCGCTTGCCGGTTTCCAGGTCTACCGCGACGATGCAATTGCTGAACAGGGTGTTGCCCTGGCGGTGAACGCCGGACTCGTCGGCAGAGGGGATTTCGATGCCCAGATAGGCAAGCCCCAGTTCCTCATCGACCGAGATCTGCGCCCAACAGCCGGTGTTGGTAGCCGCCTCGGCCTCGCCAGCCCGAATCCATGTGTCATAGCCATACTCGCCCTTCAGCGGGATGGTATGGAAGATCCAGAGCCGCTTGCCGGTCTTCACGTCAAAGCCGCGGACGTAACCCTTGGTGCGCGGCTTGTTGCCCGGAATGCTGCCGCTAGCATGGGCCGCTCCCACGATCACCACATTGCGCGCCACGGCGGGCGTGGCATGCAGGCCGATCTCGCCGCCCAGCGGATCGATGACCTGGTCCATGTTCTGCTTGAGATCGACCACGCCATTGTCGCCGAAGCCCGGGATGGGCAGGCCGGTCCTGGCATCCAGCGCCACTAGCTGATAGCCGGGCGTAACATAGAGAATGCGCTCCTCGGCGCCATCGGTCCAATAGGCAAGGCCGCGGCCGGAATACTGGCGCGGGGCAATGCGGGCGCGTTCGCCTTCATCCTTGCGGAACATCCACAGCAGCTCGCCATTGGCGGCGTCGACGCAGACCACATCGCGGCGCGATCCGGCGGTAGTGTAAAGCCGCCCCTTGATGACCAGGGGCGTCGCTTCCCAAGTGTACTCCGGGCGAGATCCCAGCATGTGGGAGGGAAGACGCCAAGCCACTTCCAGTTTGTCGAAATTGCTGGCGTTGATCTGGTCCAGCGGCGCATAGCGTGTATTGGCCAGGTCGGCGGCATAGTGGCGCCACTCGGTATCGGGCGCGGTTTGCGCCCGCGCGGGCAGCGCTGACCACTCTGGCAGCGCCAGCGCCACGGCCGTCGAAGATAGCATAGTGCGCCGTGTCACGAACGCCATAACCACCCCTCCCGTCGCAAAGCTGTATTCCAATGCCCGCTTTGGGTCAAAAGCGGACGTTGAGACCAGCCAGCCCTGGCCAAAAAGCGTTCAGAGATAAGTCAGACCGTTTTTCAATTTAGAGGGTCATTGTCCGGCTGTTTTTTCTGCAATTCCGTGACGGCCTGCGCAATGCGGACCCAAACCGCCTCCGTGCCCTTGTCGCCCACCTCGCGGGCATCAGCTACGCGCTTAATTGCCTCCCGTCGGGCTGCTTCTTGGTAGTCTTCTAAAAGCTGCTTAGCTGCCCGCCAGATGTCTAGGTCTCTAACAGGCATCTGGCTTGATATCCCGGAATAGCGGGCCCAATCCTGCCGCGCGCGGCAGAGGGGTCGGGGATGGGGGTACTTCCCCATCAGGCACGCACGCTGAAGTCCTAGAACGGTATTAGGACGGCGAAGGGACCGAAAGAGGCTACGAGGTCCATTCCAGCCCTAGCCGCTTTAAGCCACCACACGGCCCGTAACTCGCAGTCGGCACATCAAAAGCGGGTTAGTGCTGTCTTACACTGGATCATATGTTGAATCTACGAATCTGGGGGTCAGAGGTTCGAATCCTTTCGGGTGCGCCATTTTTTGTTCGTTCGCTGCGCGAACTTACAAAAAATGAGCGCCACGGAGCGGCCAAGCGAAGCGCGGCCGCGAGTGGGCGCCAACAGACCCTCCACCCGCACCTACAAAAATTGAGCGCAGCACGAGCAGGCACGGCCGCCAGCGGAGTCCGCGTCTATCAGATGTGCTTGAGGTCGGCCTTCAGGACGTTCACCAGATATTCCTTGTGGCGGTTCATATCGTCCTGAATGGTGCCGTTACGCCCTTGCGCATTGAAGTCGAGCGTCGCCCAGCCGGTCCAATTGTTGGCGCGCAGGATCTTGAAGATGCCCGGGAAGTCGACACCGCCCGCGCCCATGCGCTTGTAGAGATGAACGCGGCGATGCTCTTCCTGGCTCGGGGCCGGGCCCTTCCAGCCGGCGCGCCGGACATTGTACTTGGCTTCGGCGTCCTTCAGGTGCAGGGCGGCCAGGCGCGAATAATAGATGTCCATCACGCGCATCGGATCGATGCCGCCCAGCGTGGCATGGCCGGGATCGAAGGTCAGCCAGACATAGCGCGGATCGGTGTTCTCCATCAGGTAATCCAGCTCGTGCGTGCGCTCGCACACCGTCCAGGCATGGGGATGGAAGGCGAACCGGACGCCGACATCGGCCATCTGCTTGCCGATTTCGTTGATATGGCCGGCGATGATCTTGAGCTCCGCCACCGTCATGTCGGGCTCGTCTTTGGGGCGCTCGTTGAGATTGATCTTGAGGTGATTGCAGCCGAACTGTTTCACGTACCTGGCATTGTCCAGGTTGTTCTTCAGCGTGGCCTGGAACTTGGCGGGATCCAGATACTCGCCGCTGCAACCGATGGTGCAAAGCTCCAGCCCGACTTCGTCCAGCCTGTCCTTGAACGCCGTGGGGCTCTGGCCCTTGTCGCGGAATTTCAGCGTCTGGCCTTCAAAGGGTTCGATGCCGTGATAGCCGTAATAGGCCGTCATCTTGATGCCCTCTTCGGGGTGCGGCAGCATCGGGCCGAACTGGTTGCCGCTGGTCGCGTATTTGATCTTGTCGCCCGGCAGGGCAAAGGCATGCGGCGCGGAGGCGGCGACAGCGGCGGCGGCCAAGCCGGTGCCCATCAGGTTTCTGCGGCTTAACATGTCTTTCCCTTTTATAATTTGGCCGTGTGCGGCTTTCCAAAGAGTATGACAGGAAGTCCCGCACCGGGAATCCAAATTTAAAGCTTCTGATCTTTCTTGGAAGCCAGAGCGAGTTTCCGGACCAGCGCGTCCGGAATCGGCCGGTTTGGCGAGAAGGTGACGCCCGTCTTGGTGGCTTTGAGCCCGGCCGCGGCAATGTCGCCGGCATGCGACGTGATGGCGGAAGGCGCCACATAGAGGCCGCATTGCTTACTGAACGCTGCGTATCCCGCGATGATGGTCTTTCCGATCCGGAATCCCGGCATCTTATAGGCGATGACTTCTTCGGCATCCGGCAGCGCGCGCGCGAGCCCAGCGCGCAACCCGGCCAGCAGGGGGCGGAGGTCTTCCGGTGCCCCGGCTATGTAGGCGTCGTGATCGGAAGGCGCCTCACTCATTGAGCAGTTTGCGAACGCCGTCCATGATCACTTTTTCCGCGGCCAGCGTGGTCTGGGAGACCGTGATCTCATAGCCGCCCTCGCCATAGGCGCGTTCGTGGCCGATATAGCCAAGGCCTTCGGCATAGGCCGCCACAGCGACGAAGTCGTCTGGACGGATCGCCTGCGCGCCGAGCTGGTATTGGACGAAGGCCTCACCCGGGATGTGCACCGAATAGGCTTTCCCCAGTCGCAGCGCGACGAGCGTGGTGCCTTCCTCAAGCGCCTGCGCCCGCGTGTACTTGCTGATCGCCGCGAGGCGCACACTCCCCGGGCGTGCCGTGTCGGCGGCAACCGCGCGTGCTTCGTCCTTGAACGCGCCATACTTGGCGGGCAGCGAGATGTCGGTGGTACGCCATTCCACGTCCGCCGGTGTCACCGCCGAACGTTCGGTGGCAGTCCAGGCACGCCCCATGGCGTCCAGCAAACGTCCGGCAAATTCTTCGCGGGCGCGCGGGGTGCCGTCATTGTATTTGCCCAGCGTGATGTTGCCGCCCGCGCCGGTGAAATAGACCTGGAACACGCCGGTTTCCTTTTGGCGGCGTTCACGGGCCGTGCCCACGAAATCGCTGGTGGGAACGCCCTTGCCGAACCACACCTGCGGATGGGATGCGTAATAGGTCAGCGCGGCCAGCGGGCGATTGCCGTTCCAGAAGCTGATGACGCGCACGGCCGGATCGATCAGCCCTTCGGGAGCGGCCTTGGCTTCTTCCGGATGGAAGATGCTCAGGCGATGGCCGTCCACATCGGCGTCCACCTTGATCTGCGCGGCGACCTCCGCCGGATACACATTGGTGTAGGTCGATTGACGGTGAAACGCCACGCGCCCGTTGGCGCCCATGAGGCGCCGGTTGGCGCCCAGCCGTTCCGCATTCGCCTTGCCGGTGCCGACATGGGTAACCGGCTGGGCCTGGCGCAGCGCCCTGGTCAGCGCGATGGCCGAATTTTCCATCACACCGCGCGCCCATACGCGCTTGTCCGGCACGCCGGCGGGGACAGCTTCCGGCAGGCCAAGCCTGGCGCGTTCGTCATAGCCGAAGAAGGCGGCACCCGGCGCGTCATGCTGATGGAGAGTGTGGACCGAGACCCGGTCCGGTGTGGTGCCCGCCGCCTTTGCCAGCAGCGCGTGCCATTCGTCGCGCGCCCGCCCATCGACCCCGCCCCAGTCGACCGCCAGCATGACGAAGGGTTTTCCCGCGCCGGTGATCACCACGCCTTTGGCCAGCAGCCGTTCGCGGATTTCTTTCACCACCGAATAGCCCATGTCGTAGCCGATCGGCGGCGTCGCATCGGTCTGGAAGGTGGCGATTCGCAATCCCTCGGCCGCCAGGGCGGGCTGGGCCAGGGCCGCGCAAAGCAGCCCCAATCCGGCCATCAGCGCGAACCGGTTCTTCGACAGAAAATCCATGATTTCCCCTTTATATATGCTGCCGTCCCGGCGGCGCCCCGGCGTTAAGGCGTCTGTTCGAGCAATTTGCGAATGCCGTCCATCATCACTTTTTCCGCGGCCAGCGTGGTCTGGGAGACCGTGATTTCATAGCCGCCCTCGCCATAGGCCTTCTCATGGCCGATATAGCCAAGCCCTTCGGCATAGGCCGCCATGGCGACGAAGTTGCCGGGACGGATCGCCTGCGCGCCGAGCTGGTACTGGACGAAGCTTTCGCCCGGGATGTGCACCGAATAGGCGTCTTTTACCCGCAGTACCGCAAGCGTGGTGCCGTCTTCGAGCGCCTGCGCCCGGACATATTTCCCGATCGCCGCGATGCGCTCGTTGCTGGGGCGCTTGGTGTCGGCGGCGACCGCGCGGGCCTCGTCCTTGAAGGCGCCGTACTTGGCGGGAAGCGAGATGTCGGTGGTGCGCCATTCCACGTCCGCGGGTGTCAGCGAGGAACGCGCCGTCGCGGTCCATGCGCGGCGCATGGCGTCCAGCATCCGTCCGGCAAACTCTTCGCGGGCGCGGTCGGAGCCGTCATTGTACTTGCCCAGCGTGATGTTGCCGCCCGCGCCGGTGAAATAGACCTGGAACACGCCGGTCTCCTTCTGGCGCTGCTCGCGCGCCAGCCCCGGGAAATCCGTCGTGGGAATGCCCTTGCCGAAGGACACCTGGGGATGGGACGCATAATAGGTGAGCGCAACCAGCGGGCTGTTGCCGTTCCAGAAGCTGATCACGCGCACGGCCGGATCGATCAGCCCTTCGGGCGCGGCCTTGGCTTCCTCAGGGTGATAGATGCTCAGGCGATGCCCGTCCGCATCGGCGTCCACCTTGATCCGCGCGGCGACGTCCGCCGGATATTCGTTGGTATAGGTCGATTGGCGGTGCATCGCCACGCGCCCGTTGGCGCCCATGATGCGCCGGTTGGCACCGAGCCGCTCCGCATCCGCCTTGCCCAGGCCGACATGGGTGACGGGCTTGGCCTGACGCAGCGACCTGGTCAGCGCGGCGGCTGAACTTTCCATCACCGAGCGCACCCAGGTGCGCTTGTCCGGCACGCCGGCCGGGGTTGGTTCCGGCAGGCCAAGCCTGGCCCGTTCGTCGAAGACGGCAAGATCGCCGCGCGGCGCGTCATGCTGATGCAGATGGTGCACCGTGACCCGGTCCGGGGTGGTGCCCGCCGCCTGTGCCAGCAGCGCGTGCCATTCGTCGCGCGCCTTGCCATCGACCGTGACCCAGTCGACCGCCACCATGACGATCGGTTTGCCCGCGCCGGTGATCACCACGCCCTTGGCCAGCAGCGGCTCGCGGATTCTTTTGACCACCGAATAGCCCATGTCGTAGCCGATCGGCGGGGTCGCATCGGTCTGGAAGGTGGCGATCCGCAAGCCATCAGCCGCAAGGGCGGGCTGGACGAGGGCGGCGCAGAGCAGCAACAGCCCGGTCAGCAGCATGTATTTGCGCCTGACTGTAACGATGGCGATGGAGCCGGTATTGCGCTGCACGCGCTGGTTCTTCGACAGGAAATTCATAATTCCCCCTATGCGCCACTGTCAGAGCGGCGGGCTCGCCGCTGACATCTCGCACGGCAATAGTGCCTGCGGATAGGCGGTTTTTTTTACCACAAATCGGGAATAATGATCCATCTGGTGGAATAAAACCGGCGCAGGCGCGGGAAAAGCGAAGTAAAATTTCCGCTCTCCCGGCTCACTTGTAAAAACCGGCGCTGCGGCGCCCTAGCGCGCGGGCTCCGGCTGTCCCAGCTTCGGCCGCGGCAGCGCGGCACCCGCCGCCGCCCGGTCGGTCAGCAGCAGCCGCGCCTGCGTGCCCCAGGCGCCGACCAGCAGGTCGTCGCGCTTGTCACCGTCCAGATCGCCCACCGCCATGCTCCAGTGGCGCCCCACCACCGAATTGGGCATCGCGCTCAGCGTCACGTCGGTAAAGTGGCCCTTGCCGTCGTTGCGCCAGGCGCGCAGCTGCATGGGGACGAAGCCGGGCACTTGAATGGCGCCGACCACGATGTCGGGCGCGCCGTCATGGTCGAAATCGATGATCTGTCCGCCCCAGGCCGAGAATGTGTGCGCGGGCAGCCGCGTCTTCGTCTCGTCGCGGAAGGTGCCACCCTCCTGCTGAATCAGAAGGCGGGCCTGCGGGTCGCGGTCATACTGTCCGGCATTGCTGGTGATGTTGAAGAACAGAATGTCAGGACGGCCATCGCGGTTGGCGTCCAGCGTATGGACCTCGCGCGTCTGGGTCGGCACGCTGCTTCCCAGCCGGGCGGTGGCATCGCTGAAGCGGCCTTTCCCGTCGTTCAGCAGCAGGCGGTTGGTGGGCGTTTGGTTGGCGATCACCAGGTCCAGATCGCCGTCCTTGTCGATATCGACCAGCACGACGCCTTGCGCTTCGTCACCGGCGGGCGTGGGCAGGTTCTTGCTGGCATCGATGAAGTGGCCCGGCTTCTTGGGATCATTGAGCCACAGGAAGTTGCGCGCCACGCCGCCCTTCTCGGCGGAATTGCCGACCACGATGTCGGGCAGCCTGTCGCCGTTCACGTCGCCGACCGCCAGCCCGTTGCCTTCGCTCTTGCCGGGCAACCGGGCGCTCACTTCCTCGAAGCGGCCACCCGCGCGGCCCAGGAAGAGCTGATGGTTCGCGCCGTCCTCGGCAACGAAGACGAGGTCGAGAAAGCCGTCGCCATCGAAATCGGCGGTGCGCACATGCTCGCTGTCATGCACGGTGCGGCCCAGCGCGCCTTCGACCCAGCGCAGCTTGCCCTTGCCGTCGTTCAGATAAAGCCGGTTGGCGCCATATTCGACCGCCAGCGCGACATCCAGGTCGCCATCCTTGTCGAAATCGCCGAACACCGCATCGAGCGCATGCAGCTCGGAGGCGGTGGGAACATGCGTCGCGGTGGCGTCGGCAAAGGCCGGTCCGGGGCGCGGCTGTGCGGTGGCGGTGCCGGCAAGCAGGACGGCGGCGAGAGCAACGAACAGGCGCATGGTTTTTCTCCAGTCCCAGGTTGGCGGGCGCATTCTTGCGTATGAAAGTGGGCAAACATAAGTTCCTTCGGATGACGGACGTCACGGTGATTTGCGCGGTGTGGAGCAAGGATGCGCGCCGGCGCGCCCTGGTGCGGGGGCACCGGGACAATCTGCGGGCCCAGTCGCGCCCCGTTTCCGTCATCTATGTGTTTGACGGCGGTGATACCCCGCCCGCCGACCTGGATGCCGAAACCATCGTTTCCAGCCACGACCTCACCATCTACCAGGCCTGGAACCTGGCCCTGGCGCGGGTCACCACGCCCCTGGTGATGAACCTCAACCTGGACGACCGGCTGGCGCCGGATGCGGTGGACCAGCTGGCGCGGCACATCACCCAGGAAGATGCCGTGCTGGCCGGGGGCGACTGGCGGATCTGCTATTCCCAGGACGAGACGGATGCGGTGCGGCCCTGCTTTCCGGCGGCCGAGCTGGCCTTCTCCGGCACCTGCCCGCCCCAGGTCGAAGCCGGCCGGCGGCTGGGCAGCGGCACGGGCGAGCGGCTGACCTTCGGCCCGGCGGTGATGTGGAAGATGGCGGCCCATATCCAGGTGCCGCGCTATCCCTGGCGGCTGAACGACGGCACCATGATCCGGACCGTCGCCGATGGCGCTTTCTGGTCGATTCTGGGGCATCTGGGGGCAAAGCTGTCGCGGCTTCCCCTGGTGGTCGGAAACTATCATTTCCATCCACAGGAGCAGGCCGAATACCGGCATCCCGAGGATTTGGCGCAAATCCTTCCCAAACTTCTCAAAATCTGAGCCGGGGGGCGCCGTGCCTTAGTTTTGACACCTGGCGCACGGTATTGAACAATTCACAAAACAACGCGCTTTTGCCGCGATATAATTGGGAAACGGGCCGCGGATTACCCGCGCCATTCCAACGCTAAAGGAGATACCAAGCCGCCATGAGTAGTCCCTGGGGTGCGCAGCCACCCAAGCTGCCGAGCATGGATTTCAACTTCAACCAGCTGCCCAAGCGCGCCATCGCCGGCGGCGTCGCCGCCGTGGTCCTGCTGGTGGTGCTGTTCTCCACCGCCTACACCATCGATGAAGGCGAGCGTGGCGTGATCCTGCGGCTGGGCCGCGTGGTTGGCGAAGCCGGACCAGGCCTGCATTTCAAAATTCCCTTCATCAACAGCGTCGAAAAGATTTCCGTCCAGATCCAGAAGGAATCCTTCGAGAAGACGGACGTGGCCGATACCAGGCTGCAGACCTATTCGCGCGACCAGCAGCCGGCGACCATCGCCATGGCGATCAACTATCATGTCACCGACGCCTCGGCGGTCTATGCCCAGTTCGGCTCGCTGGAAAACATGAAGCAGCGCGTGATCATTTCGCGTGCCTATGACCAGCTCAAGACCGTGTTCGGCCAGTTCGACGCCGCCGACGCGATCCAGAAGCGTACCGTGCTGAATGCCGAGGTTTTCGAGGCCATTCGCAAGTCCGTGAGCGGTCCGGTGGTGATCGACAGCGTGCAGATCGAGGACATCACCTTCTCGCAGCAGTATGAGAGCGCGGTCGAACTTCGCATGCAGGCGATCGTCAAGCAGCAGCAGGCCGAAGCCGACAAGCAGAAGCGCATCATCGATGCCGACGCCCTGGCCTATGAAGTGAAGTCCGCCTCGGATGCCAAGGCGCACCAGATCGAAGTGCAGGGCAAGGCCGAAGCCGGCGCCATCCAGGCGCGCGGCGAAGCCTTGCGCAACAATCCGGCCCTGCCGACCCTGGTGGCCTCGGAAAAGTGGAACGGCGTGCTGCCGACCACCATGATGCCGGGCAACACGGTGCCTTTTATCAACGTGAAGTAATTGTCGCCGCCCGGCAGGTCACCCCTGCCGGGCGTGCCACCGCCGCAACTTGACAGTCGCCGCAATGGCTCCTTTGCTGCGCGTCCAAGCGTGAGGGAGAGACGCCATGTGCGACGACGACATTCACCCCGGCCTTGTTGAAGATTCCCGGCTTTCGCGGCGCGGCTTTGGTCTTTTGACCGTGGCGACCGCCGGCATGGCGGCGGCGCCCGCGCTGGCCCAGTCCAACGTCGTTGAGAAAGACGTCGCGGTCAAAACCCCCGACGGCACCTCGGACTCGGTCCTGTTCCATCCCGTCGGCACCGGCACCTGGCCGGCGGTGCTGATATGGCCCGACATCATGGGCCTCAGGCCCGCCTTCCGCGACATGGGCCGCCGCCTGGCGGGCGAAGGCTATGTCGTGCTGGTGGTCAATCCCTTCTATCGCTCGGCCAAGGCGCCGGTGATCGACGACAAGTTCGATTTCGGCAACCCCGAACAGCGCGCCCGGCTGATGGGCTATCGCGGCGCCATGACCGATGACGGCGTGGACCGCGATGCGGTCGCCTATCTCGCGTTCCTGGATGCGCAGCCCCAGACCAGCAAGACCCGCAAAGCCGGCGTGCAGGGCTATTGCATGGGCGGCCCGCTGTCGTTCCGCACGGCGGCGGCGGTGCCCGGCCGCATCGCGGCGGTGGGCAGCTTCCATGGCGGCGGGCTGGTGACGAAAAACCCCAACAGCCCGCATTTGCTGATTCCCAAGACCAATGCGGCCTATCTGATCGCCAAGGCGCGCAATGACGATGCGAAGGAGCCGACGGTGAAGGATGACCTGAAAGCCGCCTTTGCCGCAGCTAACCGCACCGCGACGGTCGAGGTCTATGCCGCCGATCACGGCTGGTGCGTCAGGGGCAGCGCCGTCTACAACGAAGCGGAAGCCGAGCGGGCCTGGGCCGCGCTCCGCGCGATGTACAGGACGGCGCTGGCCTGATTACGGCGCCGGTTCGCCGGTGGCCTCGATCAGCAGGCGCACGAATTCCTTCATCTTGGGTCCGTCGATCCAGCGCACCACCGCGACGATGTCGTGCTGATAGTCGACGAAGATGATGTTGGCGCCGTCGCCGTTGAAGGACAGGCTGTCTTCGCGCGCCGCCGGATAGAGCTTCTTGCCGGTGTTGAGATACCAGTTGCAGAAGCCGTAGCCGGGATTGGGCCCGGTGGGCGTGCGCGCCATCTTCACCCAGGCATCCGACAGCACGGTCTTGCCGTTCCACTTGCCGTTGGCCAGGCCCAATAATCCCAGCCGCGCCTGGTCGCGCGCCGACAGGAACATGCCGCCGCCCCAATGGCCACCGCCGCTCACCACCTTGACGCGCTTGCCGTCGATGGTGGTCCAGCTGTTGTCATACCCTTCCCAGTGCCAGGTGTCGGACATGCCGATGGGGTCGGCGATGGTTTCCTTCATCACCTCGGGCAGCGGGCGCTTCCACAAATGGGTCAGGGCCAGCGCCAGCGCATTCACCCGCACGTCGTTGTATTTCCATTCCTTGCCCACCGGCGGCGGGCCCTTGGCCAGTTCGCTCCAGGGCTTGCCGGCTTCGGGGCGATCCGCCCACCAGGGCTTGCCCCACAGGGTGCCGATCCAGCCCGACTGCTGGCGCAGCATGTCGTTCCAGGTGACGGGCTGGTTGTGCGCCAGCATGTAGTCGGATGTCGGCCGCACGTAATCGATCACGCGGTCGTTGACGTTCTTGATCATTCCCTTGTCGAAGGCGACGCCGGCCACCGAGGACAGGAAGGTCTTGGTCACCGAGAATGTCATGTCGACTTCGCGGGTCTTGCCCCATTCGGCGACGATGTAACCGCCCTTGATGATGATGCCGTTGGCGGGGGCGTGCGCCTTCAGGGGGCCGATGGGCGAGCTGTAAGGCTCGTTGTTGCCGGCATATTTCAGCGGAATGGAGATGCGCAGGTCGCGTATGTCCACCTTCTTGGCCAGTTCGGGCGGATATTTCTGTTCGGCGGAAATGGCGAAATCGATCGCCGCCTTCAGCTTGGCGGGATCAAGCCCGGCCTGTTTGGGCGTGCGGGTCGCCCAGCCCTCGCCTTTCGGGGGGAAGTAATCGACGGCAAAGGCTGGCGTGCTGAGAAGTGCGGCGCCCAACAGGACGCCCATCCATCTGGTCTTCATGTCCCCACCCCTTGTTATTGGGAAAAATCCTATGGTCGCCCCAGGGGGAATACAAGCGGACCGGAAAATGGGGCGCGGGCCCCTAGAATGGCAGGCTGTTCCTGTTGACGACCGATCTCAGGACCAGGCTGGAGGAAAAGCGCGATACGCCGGGCAGTCGCCGCAATGCGGTCGCGTAAAGCCTTTCCAGCCCTTCGAGATCCGCGACAGCGACGCGAAGCAGATAGTCCGGCGTTCCTGTCAGCAGGTGGCATTCCAGAACTTCCGGAATCTTGGCGACCGCCTTTTCAAATTTCATCACGTCATCGTCAGACTGGTTTGCCAGGCCGATCGAGATGATGGCGGTCAGATTCAGTCCGACCGCTGCGGGGCGGATGCGCACGGTGTAGTTTTCGATGACGCCGCTTTCTTCCAGTTTCTTCAGGCGGCGAAAACACGCCGATTCCGACATGTCCGCCACGGCGGCCAATTCCGCATTGGTGGCGCGTCCATTGCGCAGCAATTCGCGCAGAATGGCACGATCGCTATGCTCCAGCGCGGCTGGAGAATTATTTCGATCTTTGATTTTTTTTGCCATCATTTCTCCGAAGATCAGGCCAGTTTTTCTATATTGCGGTGGAAAAACCCGCTTCTCAAGGGGTAATCTGGCCGGCGGATCAAGAGCCGGAAACACGCATGTCATTGTCATTCGAGCGTTCGGCGCAGTTGATCGCCGAGAGCGCCAGCTGTGTTGCGGGCGGGGTCAACAGCAATTTCCGCATCGGCATGGCGGGCGGTCCGCTGGTGTTCCAGCGTGGTGACGGCGCTTACCTGATCGACGTCGATGGCAACCGGCTGATCGACTATTATTGCGGCATGGGCGCGATGGTGCTGGGCCACACGCCCAAAGGCGTGCAACAGGCGGTCAAGGACCAGGTCGAGAAGGGCATTCTTTACGCCGGCCAGTCGGAGATCGAATTCGAAGCCGCCAAGATCTTGTGCGAGCGCATTCCGTCGGCGGAGCGCCTTCGCTTCGGCTCCTCCGGTTCGGAAGTGGCGCAGGCCGCCTTCCGCCTGGCGCGCGCCGCGACGGGCAAGCGCATCATCCTGAAATTCGAAGGCCATTATCACGGCTGGTTCGACAATATCCTGTGGTCCACCGCGCCGGCGCAGAATGCGGCAGGGCCGGAAGACGCGCCGGTCCTGGTCGCGGGCAGCAAGGGCCAGGACCCGGCCGACGCCGCCGGGCTGGACGTGATCGGCTGGAACGATCTGGCCAGGCTGGAAGCGCGGCTGGCCAGGGGCGACATTGCCGGCGTGATCATGGAGCCGGCCATGTGCAACCAGGGCGCGATTGCGCCCGCCGCCGGTTACCTGGAAGGCGCGCAGGCGCTTTGCCGCAAGCACGGCGCGATTCTGATTTTCGACGAAGTGATCACCGGCTTCCGCCTGGGCCGCAACAGTGCCCAGGGCCGCTTCGGCGTGACGCCCGATATTTCGATTTTCGCCAAGGCGATTGCCAACGGTTTCCCGGTGGCGGCCATCGTCGGCCGCGCCGACCTGCTGGACATGTTCGTGAAGGATGGCGTGCTGCATGGCGGCACCTTCAATGCCCAGCCGGTGACCATGGCGGCGATGGTGGCGACGCAAAAGGCGTTGACGCCGGAGCATTACGAGCAAAGTTCAAAACGCGGCGTGCGGTTGCGCGACGGCATCGCGCAAATCCTGAAAGACAACGGCATCAAGGCCCAGGTCACCGGCTTTGAACTGATGTTCCATGTCGGCTTCGGGCTGGATGCGCCAGCCAGGAACTATCGCGACCTGCTGAAAAGCGACAAGGCGCTGTATGTGAAGTTCGCCCATGCGCTGCTGAAGCGCGGCGTGCGCGTGCTGGAACGCGGCGCCTGGTTCGTCTCGTCCGCGCATGACGACGCGGTGGTGGATGCCACGCTGGAAGCGGTGCGCGGCGCGGCGAAAGAGATTGCCTAGGCCTTTTTTGTCTTGTTCTTGAACAAGAGATAGGTGAGGGCATGGGCGGTGGAGGACGCCGCCAGCGCCAGACCGAAGGCTGCCCATATGCCGGTGACTGGCAGCAGCATGTAAAGCGAAAAGCAGAAGGCGCCGATCGAGGCGATGCCCATCGACATGCCGGCCACGGCTTCCTGCACGGCGCGGGGGCCATACTGGATGTGGTTGGACACCGCGATCACCGACCCCAGCATGGGAAAGGTGGAGAACATGCCCGACCAGCGCGACCCCAACCCCTCGGAGAACTGGGTCACGACCACCGTCAGCACCGCGCCGGCCAGCATGCGCGCCGGCAGGCCCCACCAGACATGCTCGCGCTGTTCGTCCGATGCCTCGCCGCGCGGATAGGAGACAAGGGCGACGATGAAGGCCAGCACCGGCAGCAATTCGGTCCAGACGGAGAATTGCTGGGCCTCCAGCATCACCACGGCCATCACGGTCCAGACGGCGAAGCTGATGGCGATGCACCACAGCCAGTTCATGTGCCGGGAGCACCGCGAATAGGTCATGGCGAAGCCCAGCCAGGCCACCAGCCCGTACCAGGCGCCCAGGGCGCTGGCGCTGCCGAAGTCGCCGCCATGATCGAGGGTGACAAACAGGAGGAGGGGGAAGGCCACCACCGGAAATCCCGACAGCCAGCCGGCCACGCGCGGGCCGTGCAACCGCTCCATGATGCCCAGCGCCAGAACCGCCAGCGGAATGAGGGTGAGTTTGAGCAGCAGCAAGGCGGGGCGTCCGTTAGACGGGCATCTTTCTAGGCCCGAACGCAGTCATGCGCCATTGCGGGGGCGCCATAGGTGCCATGCTTGCCAGGCCGCGGAAAAACCGGGAGAGTTTGTAAAAAACAAGGGGCCGTCATGACCAGGGTTTTCATCGCCGGGATATTCCACGAGACGCATTCCTTCTCGGGCGAAACCACGGGGTTTGAAGGCTTCGAAATCCATCGCGGCGCGGAAATCACCGCCCGGGTGGGGGATGCGTCGCAGATCGACGGATTCCTGAGCGTCGCGAACCGGGAAGGCTGGGAGGTGGTGCCCAGCGTGATCTATACCGGCGGCGCGTCCGGCACCGTCGACCATGAAGTGTTCGAGACCTTTTGGGGCGAGGTGAAACCCGTGCTGGAAAAGGCGCTGGCGCAAGGGCTGGACGCGATCCACCTGTCGCTGCACGGCGCCATGGTCACCAGCGGCTGCGATGACCCGGAAGGCGAGCTGATGGCGCGCATCCGCAACACGCCGGGCGCGGAGAACCTGCCGATCTATTGCGTGGGCGACCTGCATGCAACCCTGACGCCGCGCATGGGCGCGCTGTCGGACTGCATGATCTTCTACCGCGAATGCCCGCACACTGACGCCTATGACAGTGCCGTGCTGACAACCGAGCTCTTGGCGCGCTGCCTGAAGACCGGCGTGCGACCCAGGCACCTGGTGCTGGTGACGCCGATCGTCTGGCCGCCCACGGGCACCGGCACCAAGGACGGTCCGATGCGGGCGCTGGAAGACGCTGCGCGCCGCATGGAGAAAGACATTCCCGGCGTGCTGGCGGTGAATATCGTCGGCGGCTATGCCTTTTCCGACGTGCCCAATGCCGGCGTGGCCTTCAGCATCATCACCGAAGGCAGCGCGGCGGCGGCGCAGGAAGGTTTGCGCGAGCTGGCGCAGATCGCCTGGGACATGCGCGAAGCCGGCATTCCGCCCGAGCATGACCTCGACGCGGTGGTGCGTGACTTCAAACCGGCCGGCAAGGGCCCGATCCTGCTGGTCGAGCCGGCCGACAATATCGGCGGCGGCGCGCCCGGCGACGGCACCGATGTGCTGCGGGCGCTCTTGAAATATGATGTGCAGGGCGCGGGCGTGGCGCTGGCCAATGCGAAGAATGTGGCGGCGCTGAAAGATGTGCCCATCGGCGGCAAGATCACCTTGCCCATCGGCGGCACGTCGCCGCTCGATCCCGGACCCGTGACCCTGGAAGTCGAGCTGGTGTCCAAGAGCGACGGCGTGTTCGAGCTGGAAGACAAGAACTCCCATCTGGTGGGATCGCTGGGCAAGATCATCCGCATGGGGCCGTGCGCGGTGGTGAAGCACAAGGGCCTCACCATCCTGCTCACCAGCAAGGCGCTGCCGCCCTTTGACCTGGGACAGTGGCGCAGCCAGGGCGTCAATCCCGAAGACCTCACCATGATCGGCGTCAAGGCGGCGGTGGGTCACCGCGTCGCCTATGGCCGGATCGCGGCGGGCGAGTTCACCGTCAGCACCAGCGGGCCCTGTACTTCCGATATCACGCGGCTGCCCTACACCAGGCTGCGGCGGCCGGTTTATCCGCTGGACCGCCTGGAGGCATAATGGAGTTCGACCGCCGCGCGATGCTGGGCGCCGCGGCGGCGGGCGTCTTCGCCGTGCCTGCATGGGCACAAAGGCCCGGCACCACGGCGCGCCAGCGCACCATCAATGCCATGATGACGGATGAGCCGGCGCATCTGAATTATCCGCTGTTCAACACCCGCATCATGCAGGAAATCTGCGGCAACATTAACGAGTCGCTGCTGCTGTTCGACTGGCAGTTCAAGCCGCATCCCAACCTGGCGCGCGCCTTTGAAATGTCGCCGGACGGCATGACCTACACCTTTCACCTGCGCCCCGATGTGCGCTGGCATGATGGCGTGCCCTTCACCGCCCGGGACGTGGCCTTCAGCTGCGGGGTGATGCTGCCCCAGCTCAATCCGCGCAGCCGCAACGCCTTCAGCCATGTGCGCGCCATCAAGGTGATCGACCGCTACACCCTGCGCTTCGACATGAAGCAGCCGTTCAATGCCTTCCTGCTGTCGCTGATGGCGTCGAGCGCGCCGATGATGCCGGCGCATATCTTTGAAGGCACCAATTTCCGCACCAACCCCCATAACTTCAAGCCGGTCGGCACAGGGCCGTTCCGGTTCAACCGCTGGGCGCGGGGCCAGTTCATCCATCTGACCCGCAACGAGCATTACTGGCGGCCCGGCCAGCCGGGGATGGACGGCATCTATTACCGCGTCTGTCCCACGCCGGAGCAGCGGCTGGTGGCGATGGAATCGGGGGCGGTGGATTTCGCCATGGCCGATGATATCGACACGGTGGTCAATTCGCGGATGATGGCCAATCCCAACGTGGTGGCGCGGGACGATGCCTTCAACGGCACCGGCGAGATCACGGTGATGGAGATGAACCATCGCCGCTGGCCGTTCAGCGACCGCCGCTTTCGCGCCGCCTTCATGCACGCCATCGACCGCGATTTCCTGGTCAAGGCGATCAATTTCGGCCTGGGGAAGGTGGCGACCGGCCCGATCCCGTCGAACCTGCCCTATTATGACGAAAAGGCGGTGGTGAAATATCCCTTCGATCCTGCGCGCGCCCGCGCCTTGCTGGACGAGATGGGCTTGAAGCCGGGGCGCGGCGGCGTGCGCCACCGCTTCGCCATCATGATGATCCCCGATGGCGGCGGGCACTGGACGCGCGGGGCCCACTACGCCAAGCAGGCGCTGTCGGAAGTGGGCCTGGACGTCGAGCTGCAATCCACCGACTGGCCCACCTTCAGCCGGCGCAGCGGCAACTGGGATTTCGACGTCGACTGCAATTCCTATGGGCAGTATGGCGACCCGGCCATCGGCACGGCGCGATTCTTCCTGTCGTCGAACATTCGCAAGGGCGTGCCCCAGAGCAACATCCAGGGCTACAACAACCCGGAAGTGGATGCGCTGTTCCACAAGGCGGCGGTGGCGGTCGATCCCGCCGAAATCCAGAAGCACTATAGCCGCCTGCAGCATGTGCTGACGCGCGACGTCGCCATGTGCTGGATGTTCGAGCGACAGCCCATGTTCTTCTACAACAAGCGGTTGAAGGACGTGATCATGGGCCCCAACGGTCCGGCCGACGGCTTTGGTTCGGCCCGGTTAGCATGAGAAGTCTGGCATGAACCGGCTCTCCTACATCGGTGCGCGCCTGGTCAAGACGGTGCTCATCACCGTCGCGGTGGTGCTGCTGAGTTTCTTCCTGGTGCGGTTGGCGCCGGGCGACACCGCGACGGTGATGGCGGGGCAGGCAGGCTTTGCCGACGAAGCTTTCATGAAATCCTTGCGCGCGGAGTATGGGCTGGATCAGCCGGTGCCGGTGCAGTTGTGGAAATATCTCAGCGCGGTGGCGCAGGGCGATCTGGGCAACAGCTTTGTGCGCCGCCAGCCGGTGGTGGATGTGATCCTGGAACGCTTGCCTAACACCCTCCTGCTGAATGCCTTCGCCCTGCTGGTGGCGATCGCGGGGGGCGTGGCGATGGGCATGATGGCGGCGCGGCGGCCGGGATCGGTGACGGATGCCTCGATGACGGTGCTCAGCATGGTGTTCTACGCCATGCCGCAATTCTGGCTGGGCATGATGGCGATGCTGCTGTTCTCGGTCTGGCTGGGCTGGCTGCCGCCCTTTGGGCTGGAAACCATGGGTGCCGACTATACCGGCCTGGCGCGGATCGGCGATATCGCGGTTCACATGATCCTGCCGGGCGTGACGCTGGCGCTGTATTTCATGGCCAGTTATGCGCGGCTGACGCGCACCGCCATGATCGAGGTCGCCGACCAGGATTTCGTCAAGACGGCGCGGGCCAAGGGCATCAGCGAAGGCCAGGTCGCCCGCCGCCATATCCTGCGGAATGCGCTGATCCCGCTGATCACCTTTGCCGGATTGCAGTCCGCCATCCTGGTGGGCGGCAGCGTGCTGGTGGAGAATGTCTTTAGCTGGCCCGGCGTCGGCACGCTGGCCTATGAAGCGGTGACCACGCGCGACAATCCGCTGCTGCTGGGCATCTTCATCGTCACCGCCGTGCTGGTCAGCCTGTTCAACCTGGTGACCGACATTGCCTATTCCATCGCCGATCCGCGGGTGGAGCTGGGGCGATGAGGCATTTCCTGCGGGTGTTTCTCTCACGGCCGATCCCGCTGGCGGGGCTGGTGATCTTCGCGGTGATCGTGGCGCTGGCGCTGCTGGCGCCGCTGCTGTTCGCGCGCGGGCCCTTCGCAATCGTCGGCATGCCGCTGTTGCCGCCCGGTGCGCCGGGCCTGCTGGTGGGCAGCGACGTGCTGGGCCGCGACATGGCGGTGGGCCTGGCTTACGGCGCGCGCATTTCGCTTTTGGTCGGCATCACCTCGACCCTGGGCGCGGTGGGCATCGGTGTGCTGCTGGGCGCCGTCGCCGGCTATTATGGCGGCTGGCTGGATGACCTGTTGATGCGGGTCACGGAATTCTTCCAGATCATCCCAAGCTTCGTGCTGCTGATGGTGCTGGTGGCGTTCATGCAGCCCTCCTTGAGCTCGACGGTGATCGGCATCGCCCTGATCACCTGGCCGCAGGTTGCCCGCGTGGTGCGCGGCGAATTCTTGAGTTTGCGGGGCCGCGAGTTCGTCCAGGCGGCGCGCACCCTGGGCATGGGCGATGCCCGCATCATCTTCACCCAGGTTCTGCCCAACGCCCTGCCGCCGATCATCGTGGTCGGTTCGATGATGGTGGGCAGCGCCATCCTGACCGAGTCGGCGCTGAGCTTCCTGGGGCTGGGCGACCCCAATCTTCTGAGCTGGGGCAGCATGATCGGCGGTTCGCGCTCGGCCATGTGGGTGGCGTGGTGGACCACGGTGCTGCCGGGCGTGGCGATCATGGTCACAGTGCTGGCGCTCAACTTCATCGGCGACGGGCTGAACGATGCCCTCAATCCTCGGCGGAGGCGCTGATGGAACCGCTCATTGGCATCCACGATCTTGTCGTGGCGCTGCCGCCGGGCGCCGACCGCGCCCATGCGGTGGATGGCGTCAGCCTGACGATCAATCCCAATGAAATTCTCTGCATCGTGGGTGAGTCAGGCTCCGGCAAGTCGCTGACGGCCCATGCGGTGATGGGGCTTTTGCCGCGCGGGGTGACCGCCAGCGGCGGACAGATTCTGTTCGGCGGCGCGGACCTGTTGCGGCTGCCGTCCTCGGGAATCCGCAAATTGCGGGGCCGCGACATCGCCATGATCTTCCAGGATCCGATGGCGGCGCTCAATCCGGTGGTGACCATCGGCAGGCAGATCACCGAACAGATCCGTGCCCATCGCGCAATTTCCGAGAAAGAAGCGTTGGAACTGGCCGGCGGCTTGCTGGCCGAGATGGGCCTGAAAGACCCCAGGGCGCTGCTCAAATCCTTCCCGCACCAGTTGTCGGGCGGCCAACGCCAGCGGGTGATGATCGCCATGGCCCTGTCGCTGTCGCCCAAATTGCTGATCGCCGACGAGCCGACCACCGCGCTGGACGTCACCACCCAGGCGCAGATCCTCAAGCTGATCAAGCGCATCCAGTCGGAACGCGAAATGAGTGTCTTGTTCATCACCCATGACTTCGGCGTGGTGGCGGACATGGCCGACCGGGTGGCGGTAATGCGCCATGGCCGGGTGGTGGAAGAGGGCACCGCCGCGCAGGTGCTGGGCGACCCCAGGCATTCCTACACCCGCGCCCTGATCGCGGCCGTGCCGCGCGGGGAAAGCACGCTCGCGCCGGTGGCGCAGGACGAACCGCTGCTGACCGTGACCGGGCTCAGCAAGCATTTCCGCCGCGGCGGGTTTTTCTCAGGCAGCGCCGCAATCACGGCGGTGGACAAGGTATCGCTGACCCTGAGCCGCGGCGAGACGCTGGGCATCGTGGGGGAATCCGGTTCGGGCAAATCCACCCTGGCGCGCTGCGTCATCCGGCTGCTGGACCCTGATGAGGGCGAGATGCTGTTCGACGGCGCCGACATCGCCCATATGAAGGCGCGCGATCTCAGGCCGCTGCGGCGGCGCATCCAGATGGTGTTCCAGGACCCTTTTTCGTCGCTCAATCCGCGCCAGACGGTGGGCGAGATCGTGATTGCGGGACCGCGCGCCTATGGCGAGGACATGAAAGAGGCGCGGGAACGCGCCGCCGACATCCTGCGGCTGGTGGGGCTGAACCCGGAAACCATGAATCGCTTCCCGCACGAATTTTCCGGCGGCCAGCGCCAGCGCATCGGCCTGGCGCGCGCCCTGATGCTGAAGCCCGACATCCTGATTGCCGATGAGCCGGTCTCGGCGCTGGATGTGACGGTGCAGGCCCAGGTGCTGAAATTGCTGGACGATGTGCGCCGGCAGATGAATCTGGCCATGCTGTTCATCACCCATGACATGCGGGTCGCCGCCCAGGTCTGTCACCGGGTGATGGTGATGCGTCATGGCCAGGTGGTGGAATCCGGCCCCACTGGCGCGGTCTTCGCCGCACCATCCAGCGATTACACCCGCGCGCTTCTTGCCGCCATTCCCGGGCGCGGCAAGCTGGCGGCGGTTTAGGAGAACGCCATGCGCATCGCGATCGCGGAATTCAAGCAGGAAACCAACAGTTTCGTGCCCTTCACCACCACGGTGAAGACCTTCGAGGACCAGTATCTCTATCGCGGCGACGATATCCTGACCGCCTTCGGCAATGCCCGGCTGGAAGTGCCGGGCGCGCTGGATGCCTGCCGGGAATCCGGCGCCACGCCGCTGCCGCTCTTGGCCACCATGGCGATGGCGTCGGGCACGGTGGAGCGCAAGAGCTTCGACATTTTGATGAATGAAATTCTGGAGCGGTTGCGCGCGGTGCTGCCGGTGGACGGCGTGTTCCTGGCGCTGCATGGCGCGATGATCCTGGAAGACGAGCCCGATGCCGAGGCCGAGATCGTGCGCCGGGTGCGCGCTGAACTGAAACCCGGCACGCCCATCACCGTGTCGCTCGATCTGCACGGCCATATCACGGCGGCCATGCTGCAACCCGATGTGGCCTATATCGGCTATCGCGAATTTCCCCATATCGACATGTATGAGACGGGCTATCGCACAGCAAAGCTGTTGATCGACTGGATCAACGGCAGGGTGACGCCGGTGATGGCGCTTTCCAAGCGGCACATGGTGTTCAGCCCGGATTCGGCGCGCACAACCGCCCCGCCGCTCAGCGATATTGTGGCTGAGGGGCGCGCCATGGAAGAGCGCGGCGAGGTGCTGCATGTCTCGCTGTTTCCGGTGCAGCCCTGGATCGATACGCCCGACCTGGGTTTTGCCGCGCTTGTCTGCGGCGAAGATCAGCAAAAGGCACAGGCCGCCGCCGACAAGCTGGCCAAGATGGCCTGGGACCGGCGCACCGAATTCGAACCCGAGGTGACGCCGCTGGACGAGATCATCCGCATCGGCCTGTCCTCGCCCGGACTGACGGTTGCGAGCGATTCCGGTGACACGCCATCCGGCGGCGCGGCGGCGGATTCCACCGCCGTGCTGGCGGCGCTGATGCATGCCGGTGCTGACAAGGCCGACCGCATTTCCATCTGCACCATTTGCGATGCACAGGCCGCGGCCGAGGCCGCGAAGGCCGGCGTGGGCAAGACCATCACGCTGGCGGTGGGTCACAAGCGTTCCGGGCTGGGCGATCCGCTCACCGTGACGGGCAAGGTCAAGACCATCAGCGATGGCCAGTATGTGCTGGAAGGTCCCGGCGGCAACGGCATGGTGGGCGAGATGGGGTTGACCGTGGTGCTGGCGATCGGTGCCATCCGGCTCAACCTGCGCTCCATTCCCCATTTCGAATGGGACCTGGGGATTCACAAATCGGTGGGGCTGGACCCGGCGCGTGCCGCGCTGGTCTTCGTGCGCTCGCCTTCGCATTTCCGGGTGTCCTACACGCCCATCGCCGCGCGTATCTTCCTGGCCGACACGCCGGGGCCGACTTGCGTGAACATGCGGCGCATTCCGTTCACCAAGGTGACGCGGCCCTTCTATCCGTTAGACTTGGTGAACGACTAGACGGCGCGGCGCGCCACGATGCGCGGTTGTCTGCGAAACGTGCCCAGCAATTCACGCAGGCCCGGCTCCGATACCCGCGCCGCCGCGTCGTCCAGCGTCAGCCAGGCGATCTCGCGCGCACCCTTTTCCGGCCAGTCGTCCATCTGGCTGGTGACTTCCAGCCCGAAGACATCGACGCTGCAGGGCACGCCGCCGCCGTCTTTTCGTTCCTTCAGATAATGATAGGTGCCCAGCGGCTGCTGCGCGGTATTGCCGGTGACGCCGGCTTCCTCCAGGGCTTCGCGGGCGGCGGACTGCGCCGGCGTCAGGCCGTCGATCAGCCAGCCCTTGGGCAGGATCCAGCGCTTGGAGTTGAGCGAGGTGATCAGCAGGACTTCCAGCCCATTGCCGTCCACCGGGCGCCAGCACAAGGCCGCCACCTGTTTGCCATGCTCACGAAAAAGAGGATCGCCCAAAGCCAGCCTTCGCGTGATTCGCTATGGCCATCTTACGTTCATCCGTCTACGGCCCAAAACGCAGGCCGCATCACGTCATCCCGAAGGCGCCGCCCAGGAAGTAGAAGACCGCGGCGATCAGGCCCGAGGCGGGCATGGTGACGATCCAGGCTGTCACAATGTCCTTGGCCACGCTCCAGCGCACCGCCGACACCCGCCGGGCCGCGCCCACGCCGATAATGGCGCCGGTGATGGTGTGGGTGGTGGACACCGGAATGCCGAGATAGGTCGCCCCAAAAAGCGTGACGGCACCCGCGGTCTCGGCACAGACGCCCTGCATCGGGGTGAGATGGGTGATGCGCGAGCCCATGGTGCGCACGATGCGCCAGCCACCAAACAGCGTGCCCAGGCCCATGGCCGCCTGGCAGGTGATCACCACCCAGAAGGGAACATGGAAGGTGCCGCCGCTCATGCCATGGGCGAACAGCAGGGCGGCGATGATGCCCATGGTCTTTTGCGCGTCATTGCCGCCATGGCCCAGGCTGTAGGCCGAGGCCGAGACGAACTGGCCGTAGCGGAACAGCTTGTCCGTCCGGTAGCGCGAGGTTTTGAAGAAGGTCCAGGACACGATCAATACCAGCAGCAGCGCCAGGAAGAAGCCGGTGGCGGGCGACAGCACGATGGCGCCGACGGTCTTGGCCAGGCCCTTCACCACCACGGCTTCAAAGCCGGCCTTGCAGATGCCGGCGCCGACCAACCCGCCGATCAGGGCGTGCGAGGAGGAAGAGGGGATGCCCGCCAGCCAGGTCACGACATTCCAGATGATGGCGCCCATCAGGGCCCCGAAGATCACCTGGTCGGAAATCACGCTGGGCGCGACGATGCCGGTGCCCACGGTGTTGGCGACATGCAGGCCGAACACCATGAAGGCGATGAAATTGAAGAAGGCCGCCCAGGCCACCGCATATTTGGGCGAGAGCACGCGGGTGGAGACGATGGTGGCGATGGAATTGGCGGCGTCGTGCAGCCCGTTGAGAAAATCGAACAGCAGCGCGACGCAGATCAGGATGATGAGCAGAGTCATCAGACCTGCTCGATCACGATGCCGCTGATGCGATTGGCGACATCCTCGAAGCGGTCCACCACTTTTTCGAGGTGATCGTAGATCTCGTTGCCGACAATGAAGTCCATGGCGTTGCCGCCGCGGCTTTTCAGGAACAGCGCCTTGATGCCCTGGTCGTTCAGATCATCGGCCTGTTCTTCCAGCCGGGTGATTTCCTCGGTGATGGCGTTGATGCGGCCGGAATTTTCCCGCATCGAACCCAGCAAGCCGACCGCTTCCACCGTCAGTTCGGCGCAGCGCAGGATGATGTCGGCCATCTGGCGCATGTGAATCTCGAAGTGGGTGACTTCGAACAGGGTGATGGCCTTGGCGGTCTTCTGCATCTGGTCGATGGAATCGTCGAGCTGGCCGATCAGGTCCTTGATGTCGCCGCGGTCGAAGGGCGTGATGAAGGCCCGGCGGGTCCTGAGCAGCACATCGCGGGCGATGGCGTCGGCTTCATTCTCATGCGCCACGATGCGGGCGCAGGCTGCGGCCACGCCGGGGCCGCCTTCCAGCAGGTCGCGCAGCGCGACCGCGCCTTCCACCAGGGTGCGGGCATGGGCGTTGAAAAGGCCGAAGAATTTCTCCTCGCGCGGCATCATGGCCTGGAAAAAACGCAGCACGAAGGACCCCCGATGTTTTGGTGGCCACTGCTTGCCAAGCCGCCCCCCGCGCCGTCAACGGGACAGAAAAACCCTTTAAATACAAAATGATAAGGGCGCGGGTTGCCCCGCGCCCCTGCCACTATTGGAGTCTTTTGGCGCCTTTAGTCCGGCAGGCCGAAGACGAACAGGTTGTAGCCGTTGGCCGGGCGCTTCACTTCGCGCAGCAAAGTGGCCGGCTTGTTCTGCGGGCTTCCGCCGCCCAGGCCGGTGGTGACGGCGATATACTGCTTGCCGTCGACGCTGAAGCTGACCGGATAGCCCTGCACGGTGGTGCCCAGCCGGGTCTTCCACAGCGTGTTGCCGCTCCGGGCATCCACCGCGCGGAACACGCGGTCGAAGTCGCCGACAAAGGCCAGGTTGCCCGCGGTCGAGACCACGCCGGTCAGGAACGGCGAACGCTGCTGGAACGACCAGAGCGGCTTGAGATCGCGCGCCCGGTAGGCGGACAGGCGGCCATTGTTGCCATTGGTGCCCGGCATCTCGAAGTAGGTCTGGGAGCCGTTGCCCAGCATGAAGACGCAGGACTGCGACAAGGGAATGATCAGCGCATCGCTGGGCTGATGATAGCTGGTCGCCTGCCAGTCATGGCCGCCTTGCGGACCGGGGCAGGAAGACAGCCACTGGTCGACCTTCTGGTTCTGGATGTCCTTGCGATAGACGACCTTGCCGGTCTTCTCGTCGAAGTTCTCATAGACGTTCTGGAACACCGTCTGCTTGGCGGCCAGGAACTTGCCGGTGTTGGCGTCCAGCTTCCACAGGATGCCCGGCTTGCCGATGGTCAGGACCGACTTCTGGTTTCCGTGCGTCACCACCACGCGCTCGAACACTTCGTCGAGGTCGAGGGATTCGCCCGGCGCATGGTTGTAGCTCCACTTCAGCTTGCCGGTATCGGCATCCAGCGCGATGGTCGAATTGGCATATTCCGTTGCGCCATCGCCCGAGCCGCGCAGGTCGCGCCGCCAGGGCTTGGCCTGCGCCGTGCCCCAGAAGGTGGTGTTGGTTTCCGGATCGTAGGTGCCCGCGATCCAGGTCTCGCCGCCCTTGCGTTCATTGTCGGGCAGGTTGTTCCAGGTATCGCCGCCCTTCTGGCCCTTGAGCGCCACGGTGACGAACTTCCAGTCGCGCTTGCCGGTGCGCGCGTCATAGGCGCTGATATAGCAGTGATTGTCGTCACCCTTGCGGCCGCAATTGGTCATGCCGACCAGCACGCGGCCCTTGACGATGATGATGCCGCCGGTGGAGCCGCCGACCATGCCGCTATTGTTGGCGAACATCTTCTCGTCGGTGATGTGGGTCTTCCACACTTCCTTGCCGGTGCGCGCGTCGAGGGCATAGAGATAGCCCTGCGGCGTGTTGACATAGATGTTGGTGCCCCACAGGCCCATCGAGCGGGTTTCCTCGGTCGAGGGCCCGGGACCGGGACGGCGCGGGGCCGGACCCAGGCGGTTTTCCCACAACAGTTCGCCGCTCTTGGCGTCCAGCGCCTGGATGGTGTTGCTGGTGCCCCAGATGAACAGGATGCCGTTGTGGATCAGCGGCGTGATTTCCAGCGTGCCGTTCTCGGGAAGCGACCACATCCATTTCAGGGTCAGCGACTTGACGTTGTCGGTGTTGATCTGGTTCAGCGGGCTATAGCTCCAGCCCTGGTAATTGCGGCGGTACATCAGCCAGGAACTGTCCGGCGGATTGCGCAGCATGTCGTCAGTGACGGGCACGTAATTCTGGATGTTGCCCTCGTGGATCAGGCCAAAGCGGGTGGGCAGGCCAAAGCCGCCGGGATCGGGCACGCGCACGCCCGCCATGGCGCGCTGGAACAGGCTCTGTCCGGCGGCGGCAGGCGCGTTGCCCTGGCCCGAGGCCGGCGCGGATTCCTGGCGGCCGCTGATCTGCGCGGCGGCGCCGCCGCCGGCAGGCGGCGTGGTTGCGGTGCGCGCACCGGAATCAGGTTCTTCCGTGCTGGCGGCAGGCTTGGCGGTGGGCTTGGCCGCCTGGGCGGTGCGCGGCGCGGCGGCCGGCGGCTTGCCGCTGGCGATGCTGCCGATCGTCACCGCGGTCTTGGAGGTCAGTGCCGTGCCGCCCGCCTTGGCGCCGTTGCGCTCCAGGATGTAGGCAACGATGTCGGCAGTCTGCTTTTCGCTCAGGCTGCCCGCGCCGCCCAGCGGCATGGTCAGGTGAATCTTGCTGAAGAGCTGCGCGGTGGTGCGCTTGCCCCAGGCGCCGACGAAAGCGGCGCCGCCCAGCGCGGGTGCGTCATTGGTGCCGGCCAGGTCGGGCAGGTGGCAGTAAGCACAGGCGGCGGCATAGGCCTCGCGCCCGTCATTGACCTGGGCCGTGGTGAAGGGCCCGGCGGCGCCTTGGCCCATCGCGGCGGGACCGAAGGCGGCGACGCCCAGCGCGCCCAGCGCGATAGTGGCGGCGGCGCCCATGAAAAATCCGGTTTTCTTACGCATGGTGAACGTTCCTCAAATTTCGTTGCCGCGCGAAAATCAGCGCGCGTGCCGGTTTGTTAGCGCGAAGGTACGTCGAGCTGGGGAATGAACCAGTGATCCTGCTGGGGAATGTTCGGCCCCACGGTCTGGTGCGCGGGGAACAGCCAGCCCCACAGCGTGCCCTTGGGCCCCCAGGGATATTCCTCCGGCGCTTTTTCCGAGTTGATCTGGATATAGAACTTGCCAGTGCGCAGCATCCGCGCTTGCGCGGCGGTCAGGCTGAAGCTGCCGGAGATCGTGCCGCTGGTGGATTTGGTGACGTCCAGGTCGAACTGCTTGGGGCCCGGCATGCCCGCGACAGGCGAGGTGAAAACATGCGCGCTGATCGCGTTGGACGGCATGTCCTTGAAGCTGCCCTTCACCACAAAGGTCTTGCCGTCATAGCTGGCGGTGGCATCGCCGCGCCCGGCGATGACGAACTTGGTCTCGTCGTCCAGCGGCATCGGTCCCAGGTTGGTCTGGTAATCCGCCGCGAATGCAGGCGCAGTAAAGACCAGCGCCGCCAGCAGCGCCGGCGCAATAAATTTCAAAGCCACGGTCACGACTCCTTACGTATGATTTGCCTGCCATCCCGGCCGGTTGGCCCGGAGACGGGATTCCTCCCAAGCCTCGTTGGCCGAGGCATTTTTGTGGGGGGCACAGTAGCAGCGCCCGCAGGCTCGGACCAGCGCCGCCGGGGCGCGGAAAGGGCGGAAACTGTCGCAGAATCCCGCAGAACTTGTGCGGCGCGGCATGGCCATATTTATGGCATTTTCGCCGTGCTATAGAGGCGCGGGGGTCACCTAAGACCGTCTGGGCGGTCTTTCAGGCCAAGGAAGTTTTCATGAATCGCAGGCATCTCCTGCTCGCCGGAGCGGCGGGCGCTTTCGTCTTTTCGTCACTGCCGGGCTTTATGGTTTCCGCCTGGGCGGCAAACCCCGCCGAGACGTTCGTCTCCGACAACATCCAGCGCGGTTTTGACATATTGAACGATCGCGCGATGAGCGCGGCCGACCGCAAGACGCGCTTTGCCGACTTTGTCGTCGCTCTGACCGACGTGAAACGCGTGGCGCTGTTCCTGCTGGGCCGTTATGCGGCGACCGCCGCGCCCGCCGACGTCGAGGCCTATGTCGCGGCGTATCAGGAATATGTGCAGGCGGTCTACCAGTCCTACTTCGCGCTCTATAACGGCCAGAGCCTGCGCGTCATCGATTCGCGCGAACGCGCCCCGAATGATTTTGTCGTGCGCACCAATGTCACCGGCGGAAATTCCCAGCCGTTACAAGTCGAGTTTCGCGTGCGCACCGATGGCGCCAGGCCGGTGCTGGTGGACATGGCTGTGGCGGGCCTCTGGCTGGCGCTGGCGCAGCGTGATCAATTCACCGGTGTGCTGGCGCAAAGCAACGGCGATGTGAAAGCCTTGAGCGCTCACTTGCGCGACAGAACAAAACTCTATCGCTAGGAACTTTTGTTCCAACGAGTTTCATCTTGAGTTTCCTGCGCGCGGCAGTTATGTCGGCGGTGCTGGGGTGCAATTCGCGTGGAGCCGTTTGGTTCCACGCATCAACTGAAAAAGTTTGACGCGCCCGAAAGTTCCTATCGTTCCATCAGTCCCGCAAGCGACCCCTTTCATGGAGCCACTGTGTCCAACGCTGAACCTTTTGCCCTTGTAAAAAAGCCCTGCCCGCGCGGCTTTGCGCATGCATTGCTGCTGGGCGGACTCTTTGCCGTGGCGGCGATGACGATGCAGAATCTCAACGTCCAGAATCATCTTCGCAGCGCCGGTGCGCATCGCCCCATTCTGCTGCAACTGATGAATGAGCCCGCGGGGCGCGAAGTATCTGCCTATCATTACGAAAGAAGCCTGACCGCCAACCAGCTTCTCAATCGCTGGGATGCGCTGATCGGAGAAGCCTCGCAGCGTTTCCATGTTCCCAAGCCGTGGATTCGTGCGGTGATGCGCCAGGAAAGCGGCGGGCGCACCATGCTGGGCCTTGATCGTCCCATCGTCAGCCGCGCCGGCGCCATCGGTTTGATGCAGGTGATGCCCGCGACCTATGGCGAACTGGCGCAGCAGCACAAGCTGGGCGCCGATCCGTTCGATGCGCGCAACAACATCATGGCCGGCACCGCCTATCTGCGCTGGCTGCACAAGCGCTACGGCTATCCCAAGATGTTCGCGGCCTACAATGCCGGTCCGGGCCGGGTGGAGCGGGGAGGGCGCCTGCCCGCCGAGACCCGCGCCTATACCGCCGGGATCGCCAAAACCTTGCGCGCCGCTCCGGTGGATCTTGTCAAGCTGACCCGTCCCAATGGCGCGGCGGTCAGGATCGACGTCAACAAGGTCACCGGCATCCGTGCCGCGCTGCCGGGCGAGTATCCCACAAGCGTCAAGGCGGTGGTTACCATCGCGGGCAAGCCCCAGGCGGTGCGGGAGAATGTGGCAGTCGCCATCAATGCCATCCGGGCCACCGGCGGACTGCTCTAGCGTCCGCAGTTTTGGCGGGTAAGATCGGGTCTCGCGACAATCCGGGGCCGGCCATGAAACACACCCTATATATAAGCGCGGCTCTCCTGCTGCTGGCGGGGCCCGCCCAGGTCCAGGGCCAAGGCCAGGCACAGCCCAATCCCTTTGCCAGCCCCAGCACGCTGCCCTATCAGGCGCCGCGCTTCGACCTCATCAAGGACCGGGACTATCAGCCGGGCTTCGATGCCGGGATGAAGCAGCATATCGCCGAGATCGAGGCCATTGCCGCCAACAGCGCCGCGCCCACCTTCGACAATACCATCGCGGCGATGGAGCGTTCGGGCCGCATGCTGGAGCGGGTGGCCAACACCTTCTTCAGCGTGGCGCAGGCCAATTCCAATCCGGCACTGGAAAAGGTCGAGACGGCGATGGCGCCCAGGCTGGCCGCCCATACCGACGCCATCTATCTCAATCCCAAACTGTTTGCCCGGGTAAAGGCGCTTTATGACAAGCGTCAGTCGTTGAAGCTGGACAGCGAAGCGCTGCAGGTCCTCACCATCTATTACAAGCAGTTCGTCCATGCCGGCGCCAACCTGAATCAAGCAGGCAAGACGCGGCTGATGGCGATCAACAGCCGCGCCGCCTCCTTGGAAACATCGTTCCAGCAGAAGCTGCTGGCGGGCACGAAGGCCGGCGGGCTGGTGCTGGACAACAAGTCCGACCTGGCCGGCCTGACCGAGGCGGAGATTGCGTCCGCCGCCGATGCCGCCAAGGCGCGGGGGCTGAAGGGCAAGTATGTCCTGCCGCTGCAGAACACCACCCAGCAGCCGCTGCTGACCTCGCTGGCCAATCGCGGGGTTCGCGAACGTCTGTTCAATGCCAGCTGGACCCGCAGCGAGAAGGGCGATGCCAACGACACCCGCGCCATCATCTCCGAGCTGGCGCTGCTGCGCACCGAAAAGGCCAAGCTGCTGGGCTATGCGAATTATTCCGCCTATGTGCTGTACGACCAGATGGCGGGATCGGCGCAGGCGGTGGAGAAATTCATCGGCCAGCTGGTGCCGGCGACCCGCGCCAAGGCGGCGGAAGAAGCCAGGCTGATCCAGGCGGCGATCGACAAGGAAGGCGGCAAGTTCCAGCTGAGGCCCTGGGACTGGCAGCGTTATGCCGAGCGGGTGCGCAAGGAACGCTACGACCTGGATGAAGCAGCCCTCAAGCCCTATTTCGAAATCAACCGCGTGCTGCGCGAAGGCGTATTGCATTCCGCCACGCGGCTATATGGCATCACCTTCAAGCGGCGCACCGACATCCCGGTCTATCACCCCGATGTGATGGTCTATGAAGTGTTCGAACAGGACGGCCGCGCCCTGGGGTTGATGTATTTCGACCTGTGGAAGCGCGACAACAAGCGCGGCGGCGCCTGGATGAGCAACTATGTCGGCCAGGCCAAGCTCTTCGGCACCAAGCCGGTGATCTACAACGTCTCCAACTTCACCAAGCCGGCGGCGGGCCAGCCGGCGCTGATCAGCTTCGAAGACGTCGGCACCATGTTCCACGAATTCGGCCATGCGCTGCACGGGCTCTTTTCCAATCAAACCTATCCTCTGGTCTCGGGTACGAACGTGGCGCGCGACTTTGTCGAGTTCCCGTCCCAGTTCAACGAACACTGGGCGCTGCATCCCGAGATTTTGAAGCGCTATGCGGTGCATTACAAAACCGGCGTGCCGATGCCGCAGTCGCTGGTCGACCGCATCAAGAAGTCCCAGACCTGGGGACAGGGTTATGCACTGGGCGAATTGCTGGCGGCATCGCAGCTCGACCTGCAATGGCATGCCCTGCCGCCGGGCTCCCCCAAGCAGGACGTGAACAAGTTCGAGATCGAGGCGCTGAAAAAGACAGGCACCGATTTTCCGAATGTGCCGACGCGCTACCGCTCCAGCTATTTCCTGCACATCTGGGCCAACGGCTATGCCAGCAGCTATTACGCCTATCAGTGGACGGTGATGCTCGATACCAACGCCTTTGCCTGGTTCAACCGCAATGGCGGCATGACCCGGGCCAATGGCCAGCGTTTCCGGGACCTGATCCTGTCCAAGGGCCACACCATGGATTACGGCCCCATGTTCCGGGCCTTTTATGGCAGGGACCCCGAAATCGGCCCGATGCTGGAGCATCGCGGTCTGGTGCCGCCAGGCAAGCCGTAACACTCAGGGAACTTTTTTCGCCGACCCGCGTTTTGGACGAATCTGCCTCCGGAGGGGAGTGCGTCGGTCCTGCGGGCCGGGGAAAGGCTGGGGTGGCGTTTTCGCGTGTCCGACTGGGTGTACTGGCTGGCGTGAGGCTGGCCTCGCCGGTTTGCGCCCGGCGCAAGGGCCTTTAGATGGGCCGCTGTCTTCTCGCCGCCGGTCTGGGATGCATGCTCCTGCTCGCCGGTCCCGCCGCAGGCCAAGGCTCGCTGGAGTATGCGGTGAAGGCCGCCTATCTCACCAAATTCATTCCCTTCATCAGTTGGCCGGACGCGGCCTTTACCGGCGCGGACGCGCCGGTGACCATCTGCGTGCTGGGCAACGACGTCTTTGGCGGCCAATTGGAAAAGGCCGCCGCTGGCTCCAGGCTGGCGGAGCGCGCCATCGCGGTGCGCCACCTGGCCGGACCGGACCCGGATGCGTCCTGCCAGATCCTGTTCATCGGCGCGGGCGACCAGAGCCTGATCGCAGGGACGCTGGATGCCATGAAAGGCCAACCGGTGGTGACGGTGACGGATTCGACCGTCAGGGCGCGGGGCGTCATCGCCTTTGTCATCGCCAGCAACCGCGTGCGGTTTGACATCGACGATGCGCTGGCGTCCCAGGGCGGGCTGATCATCAGCTCCAAGTTGCTGGGCCTGGCCCGCAGCGTGAAGCAGCGGGGCCAGCCATGAGCGCGGCAAACCGCCAGGTATGGAATCCGTCGGTGATCATGGCGCTGGTCGCCGCCGCCATGCTGCTGGCGGCGGGCGTGCTGATGGCGATCTATGAGGAACGGCTCTACAGCGCGCAGCAGGTCAAGAATATCCGCGAACAGGCGCAGATATTGGCCGCCAGCGTCACCGCCGCCATCGTGTTCGACGATCGCCGCGCGGCGCAGGAATATGTCGAGGCGCTTGCCGCCAATCCCGAATTGCAGGCAGCGGGCGTTTATGACGGCGAGGCGCATCTGCTGGCGGGCTTTTCGCGCGGCGGTGCGCGGCTTCCCGCCGCCGCGCCTCGTGAAGGCGCCGTCTTCGGCGACGGCTTCATGGATATCACCGTGCGCGCCAGCCAGAACGGCACCGCGGTCGGCACCGTCATGTTGCGCGCCGTCACCGAGCCGATCGAGCGGCGTTATGCCCGTTACGCGGGACTCATCCTGCTGGTGACCATGGGCGCACTGGTGATCGCGGTTCTGAGCTTTTCGCAGAACGCGCTGGCGCGCCGCGCCGAGCAGCTCGCCATCGTCAATACCCGATTGCAGGAAGAGATGGAGGAGCGGCGCAAGACCGAGGAAGCACTGCGCCAGAGTCACAAGATGGAGGCCGTGGGGCAGCTTTCGGGGGGCATTGCCCATGACTTCAACAACCTGATCATGATCGTGAAGGGCAATCTTCGCTTGCTGAAACGGCGGCTGGGCCCGGACGCCGGCCAGGCCGGCACCTATATAGCCTCGGCGGACGAGGCGCTGGACCGTGCCGCCCATCTTACCCAGCGCATCCTGGCCTTTTCGCGCCGCCAGCCCCTGACCCCCCAGCGGGTCAATCTTTCCGCCCTGGCCGAGGGCCTGTCGGAACTGATCCGCCATTCGGTGGGCGAGCGGGTGGAGATCGTCATGCAGCTTGAGGCCAAGGGCTTCATCTTGTGCGACCTTAACCAGATGGAGAATGTGATTCTCAACCTGGCGATCAATGCACGCGACGCCATGCCGGACGGGGGCAAGCTCACGGTCGCAACCCGCGATGTGACGCTGAGCGCGCCGCCGCCCGATGTTGAAGCAGAGAGTTTCACGCCCGGCGCCTATGTCACGCTGTCGGTCGCCGACACCGGCATGGGCATGCCCGACGAGGTGCGCCGCCGCGCCGTCGATCCTTTCTTCACCACCAAGCCGCTGGGCAAGGGCACGGGCCTGGGGCTTTCCATGACGTTCGGCTTTGTGCGCCAGTCGGGCGGTTATCTCGCCATCGACAGTACGCCCGGCAAGGGCACCACCGTGACCATCCTGATGCCCCAGGGCGGCGAGGAAACATGATGCGCGATGCCAGGCCGCCTATTCTTGTCGCCGAGGACGAAGCCATGCTGCGGGTGCTGGCGGTCGAAATGCTGGAGGAAGCCGGCTTCCAGGTGTTCGAGGCCGGGGACGGCATGGAAGCCCTGGAGCTGTTGAAGGCCAATCCCCAGATCATCCTGCTGGTGTCGGACATCAAGATGCCGCGCATGGACGGTTATGCGCTGGTGACGGCTGGACTGGAATTCAAGCCGGACCTGAAGGTGCTGCTGATGACCGGCTATGCCCAGGACCCCCCGCCGCAATTCCTCAAGGCGCGGGACATCCAGATTTTGCACAAGCCCTTCAACCTGGAAAAGCTGTGCACCCTGGCGGCGGAGATGACCGCCTAGCAAGCGCGCCGCCGAAGGCCTGATCGGGATGGCCCGCCCGTAACGGGGCGCGAAAGTTCTGCAATGGTTCGACAAGGCTGCTGCGCGCGTATAGAAAAACGCCATGAGCGAACCTGCCTTTATCGCCGGGGACTGGGGCACCAGCCGCTTGCGGCTTTACCTGTGCGACGCATCCGGCCATGTGCTGGCGCGCGCTGAGGACGAAGGTGCTGCGGTGCCGGGTCATGCCGGGCGGTTTGCTGCCGCCGTCGCACCCTGGGATCGGGCCCATGGCAAGCTGCCGGCGCTCTTGGGCGGCATGGTCGGCTCCACCGTCGGCTGGAAGGAAGTGCCGTATCTGAGCTGCCCGGCCCGCCCCGAAGCGCTTGCGGCCGCCGCCCTGCGCTTTGAGGAGGATGGCCGCGCCATCGCCATTGTGCCCGGCCTGAAATGCGTCAACCGCACCGGCGCGCCCGACGTGATGCGCGGCGAGGAAGTGCAGATCCTGGGCGCCTTGAACCTGCATCCCGAACTGGCCAGGGGCCGTCACATTTTCTGCATGCCCGGCACACACGCCAAATGGGTGGCGGTGGACGAGGGCGCGGTGACCGAATTCCAGACCGCGCCTTCCGGCGAAGTGTTTGAGCTGCTGCGCAAGCATAGCGTGCTGGCGCGCGATGGCGGCGAGGTGCGCGCCGACAGCCATGCCTTCGCGCAAGGGCTGGATTTCTTCCGCCGCAACGCCCAGGCCGACCTGCTGCACCTGTTGTTCAGCACCCGCGCCCGCGTGGTGACGGGCGAGATGCCCAAGGCCGATGGTGCCTCCTACCTGTCGGGTCTGGTACTGGGCGCCGATGTCGATACCGCGGTATCGCTGCTGGGTCTCATCCCGCAGGACACCGTGCACCTGATCTGCACCCCGGCGCTGGCGGCGCTTTATGACAAGGCGCTGGCGCAGTATGGTCTGAGAACCAGGACACTCGACGGCGATGCCTGCGCGCTGGCCGGACTGGTGCGCATTCACACGGAAGTCTTTTCATGAGCGATTTTCTGGCCGAGCTTCCCCTTGTCGCCATCCTGCGCGGCGTCACGCCGGCGCGGATCGAAGGCGTGGCGGGGGCGCTGTTCGAGGCCGGCTTTCGCGCCATCGAGGTGCCGCTGAATTCGCCGGAAGCCTTCAAGAGCATCGAGATTTTGGCCAAGGCGTTTGGCGACCGCTGCCTGACCGGTGCAGGCACCGTACTGACGGTGGAGAATGTGGACCGCGTGGCGGATGCGGGCGGCAAGCTGCTGGTGACGCCCAACACCAATCCGGCCGTGATTTCCCACGGCGTGAAAAAAGGCATGACGGTGATGCCGGGCTTCTTCACCCCCAGCGAAGGTTTCGCCGCCATCGCCGCGGGTTCGCGCACCCTGAAACTGTTTCCCGCCTCCACCGGCGGCACCGATCACCTGAAGGCGATGCTGGCGGTGCTGCCCAAGGATGTACCGGTTTACGCCGTGGGCGGCGTCGGCGCCGCCAACATGAAGGAATGGCGCAAGGCTGGTGCGGCCGGCTTCGGCCTGGGATCGGAGCTGTTCAAGCCCGATTTCAGCGATGAAGAGATTGGCGCCCGCGCGCGCAAATGCGTCGCCGCCTTCCGCGACGCTATTTAAGAACCTCCATGGCCGGCCTTGAGCCGGCCATCCAGACATGGGCTCGGTATGGAGATGGATGGGCGGGTCAAGCCCGCCCATGGTGAGTCACCAGTTGGTGAAACTTCCATCCGGGCGATGGTTGATCGGGATGGGCGCGTAAGGTTCGCTCCAGTCGCCGATCAATTGCAGCTTGCTGAGGTCGAGCGTCACGCCAAGGCCGACGCGCTCGTTCGGCCACAGCTTGCCGTTCTTGAAGTCATAGCATTCGGGCGCATACGGCCAGGGCTGGCGGCCCGAGGCGGTCATTTCCATCAGCGCCTTGACCGATGTGGCGGTCAGGCAGTGCACCAGCGCGGTTTCACCGATCGGACCGGTGAAATGCGGGATCATGCCGACATAATGGGTCTCGGCGATGGCGCAGATCTTCATGTATTCGGTGATGCCGCCGACATTGGGCACGGTGCAGCGGGCATAATCGATCAACTGCTGTTCGATCAGCATGTTGGTGTCCCACTTGGCGCCGTAGATTTCGCCCACCGCGACCGGCACGCCCAGGCGCGGGCGGATGGTCTTGTAGATTTCAATATTCTCGCCGCGCACCAGGTCTTCGGCGAAATAGGGCCTTAAGGGTTCGATCATCCGTGCCAGGTTGATGGCGTCTTCCTGGTCGAACACGCCATGGAAATCGATCGCCCAGCCGCCGTCCTTGCCGGCGCCCTTGCGCGCCAGTTCGCAGGCCTTGAAGGAATCCTGCACCGCCTGGAAGCGGTCGAATTCGCGGCCCGCGATGGGGCCCAGACGATAGGCGCGATGGCCTTCGGCGATGCAGTTGCGCGCCGCGTCTTCGATAGTGCCGCCCTTGGGCGTCGGATACGAGGTGGCATAGGTTTCGATATGGTCGCGTGCCTTGCCGCCCAAGAGTTGCCACACCGGCACGCCCAGCGCCTTGCCTTTCAGATCCCACAGCGCCAGGTCGAGGCCGCCCAGCGAATGGGTCTTCTCGCGTCCCGCCGGATAGAAATAGGAGCGGTACATGCGCTGCCACAGATGCTCGATGCGGAACGGGTCCTGGCCGATGATCAGCCCGGCGCATTGCTGCATGGTCGAGGGCTCGCCGCCCTCGCCGATGCCGATCAGGCCGCTTTCGGTCTCGATGGTGACGACGTTGGTGGACTGGTTGAAGGTCGGCTGATGGATGTTGGGACGGCCCGCCGCATCGGTGGGCGTCTTGTAGTACCGCACGCGCTTGATCTTGTCCTTGGGCAGGCCCAGCGCGAAGGCGTCGGGCGGCGTCCAGGCCGCGGCGGCAGCCGTGCCAAGCAGCCCCGTCATCACTGTGCGGCGATCCATAGTCCCCTCCATTACTTTTTGTATTCTGCAATTCTTACGTCAGGCTGCAGACCCAGCCCTGCGCGGCGTCGCAATACCACAGGACGCCATCCTTGATGTCCAGCCCGTGCAGCGACGGATCGGCCTTCTTGTCCAGCACGACCTTGCCGACGATGCCGCCGTCGGACATGCGCAGCTTGTAGATTTCGGCCTCGTCGCTGCCGGCGCACCAGATGTAATCGCCTTCCAGCGCGATGCCGTGGGTGCGGATGGTGGGGGCCTGGATGCTGCGCGCCACGGTGCCCTGCTCGGCATTGATCAGATAGAGTTTGCCGCCGGCGGGCGTCGCCAGCCAGTATTGGCCATTGCCAGCCCATTTGACGCCATGGCCGCCCGACTCCAGCGGCAGGTCGCCCGGCTGGCGCGTGCGGGTGAGATAAGAGCCATAGATGCCCCAGCCCGGCGTTTCCCACTTGCCCAGTGTCTTGCCGGTCTTGGGATCGACTTTCAGGGTCGAGGGATAACCTTCCGCCACCTTGGTCGAGGTGATGAACCAGGCGCCGTTGCCATAGGTGATGCCGCTGCCATGCAGGGATTCGGTGACGACGCTGGAAATCACCGCGCCGGTTTGCGGGTTGACGGTGAAAACCGCGTTGGGATTTTTCTGGTCCAGCACCCACAGATCGCCATTGGCGGCGAATTGCAGGTCGTTGGGCTGGTCGATCACCGGCTTGGTGTTGAACAGCCGGTTCACTTTCTTCGGGATCACCGGCGCGGTGCCCCGCGCGGCGATGGTGGCTTCGGGAATGACGGGATTGGCGGCGAAGGCGATGTCCGGGATCAACAGCCCGCATGTCGCAAGACCGCTATTGGTCAAAAGCCGGCGGCGAGAAATTTCCATCACATGCCCCTGTTTTATGTTTTTGCCCTTGCGGCAAAATAGGCGTGTTTATCGCTCAGGGCAAAACCACCGCAGTGCAGCATGGCGATTGACCATGCTGTGCGAAAATGTCGCCGGCAATTTGTCTTCACTGACATCTTGTCGTATCGTTGCTTCAGGTGCCCGCCAGAAGGCGCCGGAATAAAGCGAAGACGGCACAGACCGTCGGCTGGGGTTGAGGGAAAGAACATAAAAAATCAACGAGTTATCGGCGGACGCCGAACGGGCGTGGGTTGATCAACTGATCCTGCCACCCGACTGAATAGAAAACATAACGCGGGACCAACCCGCGAAATTGGTGCCGCCTTCCAACCGGAAGGCGGCATTTTTTTCGCGCAAGCCCCCGGCATGCTGTCGTTTGAGATTATTGCATGTCGCAGTGCAGCGTAATTCTGGCGCCTTTTTTTTCGCGCATCGCTGCCCTAAGGTTCGTCCCGGTATTCTCCGGTTCAAGCAACCGAAATTGCTTGAGGAATCAAAACCGGACGGGGAAGCGAACGCCGATCCATCGCTTCGGTCGAAGGCTCCGGGCAGGGATGCGCGGCAAACACAAATGGGAGTTGTAAATGCGTAATCTGAAATTCGGCGCCGCCGCCGCGGCCTTGTTCGCGGTTGCGTTGACGGCAGTGCCCGCCGGCGCCGAGACCACGGTGCTCAGCAATGTCACGGTGATCGACGGCACCGGCAAGCCGGCCGCGCCCAATTCCGCGATCGTGATGACCGACGGCAAGATCGCCTGGGTCGGCCCGATGGCGCAGCTCAAGGCCCCCAGCGGCGCCACCACCCGCGACCTCAGCGGCAAGTTCGTGATGCCCGGCATCATCGACAGCCATGTGCATGTCGGCATGATGAAGGACGTGACGCAGGACGTGAAGTTCTACGACCGCGCCAATGTCGAAACCGACCTGAAGATCTATGCCGCCTATGGCGTCACCGCCGTGGCCGTCGCCGGCACCGACAAGGATGTGATCTTCGACATCCGCAACGATCTGCGCAAAACCCGCCCCACCATGGCGCGCGTGTTCACCAGCGGTCAGGGCCTGGTGTTCAAGGGCGGCTATGGCGGCCTGTACGGTCTGAACGTGCCGGTCTCTACCCCCGAAGAAGCGCGCAAGGCCGTCGCGGCGGAAGCCGCCAAGGGCGTCGACTTCATCAAGATGTGGGTCGATGACGAGCGCGAGATGATCCCCAACAAGATGCCCTACGAGATCACCAAGGCGGCGATCGACGAGGCGAAAAAGCACAAGATCAAGGTCTGGGCGCATGTCTACTACCTGGAAGACGCCAAGGAACTGGCGCGCCAGGGCGTCGACGGCTTCGCCCATATCGTGCGGGACAAGGCGGTCGACCAGGAGCTGATCGACCTGATGAAGTCCAAGGGCACCTGGCAGGCCGCTTCGACCCTCAGCCGCGAAATCGTTTACTCGATGGCGGTGATGCCCTGGATCAACGATCCTTTCTTCACCCGCGGCGTTACGCCCGGCACGATAGCGGCGCTGCGCAGCCCCGAGCGTGAAAAGGCCGTGATGCTGGGCGCCATCCGCGTTCCCGGCCTTCCCTATGAAAAGCGCCTGTTCGCCGACATGGGCCGCACCGTTGTGCAGGCGATGGACAATTACACCGCGCTGGTCAAGGCGGGCGTGAAGAGCGGCATGGGCACAGACTCGGGCCCCAATGGCCGTTTCCCCGGCTTCAACGCCCATGAAGAACTTTCGATGGAAGTGATGGCGGGCCGTACGCCGCTGGAGGCCATCAAGTCGGCCACCAGCGACAATGCCGCCTGGCTGGGCGACAAGACCATCGGCAGCATCGAAGCCGGCAAGTGGGCCGACCTTCTGGTGCTGGACGCTGATCCCCTGGCCGATATCCGCAACACCAAGTCGATTGCAGCGGTTTATGTCGCGGGCAATGCCGTGCCGACCATCTGGGAAACCTGCCGCGACCGCGCCACCACCGCCTGCACCGGCGGCTGGAAAGATCGTACGCCGACCCCGTACTAAGCTGACGGAACTGTGTTCCGGCGCGGATGGATTTCCATCCGCGCCGTTTGCCTGAAGGAAATTCGCATGTCGTCAATCGCCGCCCGGCCGACCAAAGTCCGTCACATTATCCTGTGGCTGACGGTGCTGCTTTACATGGTCACCTATTTCGACCGGGTGCTGATCTCCACCGCCATGCCGGAAATCCAGAAGGAGTTTGGCTTCTCGACCGTGACGGTCGGCTGGATATTCGCCGCCTTCCAGATCAGCTATGCGCTGTTCCAGATTCCCGGCGGCTGGATGGGTGACTATATCGGCCCGCGCAAGATGCTGACCGTTATCGTGCTGTGGTGGTCGGCCTTCACCGCGTTCACGGCCATGTCCTGGTCGGTCACCTCCATGATCGTCTTCCGCTTCCTGTTCGGCATGGGCGAGGCTGGCGCCTTCCCCAACGCCACCCGTTCGCTGTCGCGCTGGATGCTGCCGACCGAGCGCGGCTGGGCCCAGGGCGTCACCCATGCCGGCGCGCGGCTGGGTGCAGCCATCACGCCGGTGATGGTGGTCTTCCTGATTGCGCACTTCGGATGGCGCATGCCCTTCTATGTCTTTGGCCTGGTGGGCGTGGTGTGGGCGGGCGTCTGGTACTTCTATTACCGCGACAATCCCGCCGAGCACAAAAGCACCAACAAGGCCGAGCAGGAGCTGATTCACAACGCGCTGGGCAACGCACCCAAGCGCAAGAGCATTCCGTGGGGCGCGATCCTGTCCAGCCCGCAAATGTGGGTCTTGGCGGCGACCTACTTCTGCTACGGCTATGCCATCAACATGTTCCTGGCCTGGTTTCCGAAATACCTGGAAGCCGCGCGCGGCATGACCCTGACCCAGATGGGCATTTTCGCCAGCCTGCCGCTGGCGGCCGGCGTGATCGGCGACCTGGCGGGCGGCTGGTTCTCCGACGAGATCATCAAGAAAACCGGCCGCATCAAGTTCGCCCGCAAGGTGGTGGCGGTGACCGGCTTCTTCATCGCGGCGATCGTCTGCCCGCTTGCCGTCCTGGAGCCCGATCCGTACATCAGCGCCGCGCTGTTCTGCCTTGCGGTTTTCAGCCTGGAACTGGTTGTGGGCAATGCCTGGGCGGTTTCTCTGGATGTCGGCGGCAATTTCGCCGGTTCGGTGTCCTCGGTGATGAACACGCTGGGCAATATCGGCGGCACCATCATGGCGGTGGCCACCGGCTATATCGTGGCATCCTACAGCTGGGACATGGCCTTCTTCGTGGTGGCGGGGCTCTCGCTGCTGGGCGGCCTGCTGTTCCTGTTCGTGGACGCCAGTCGGCAAATCTACACCGAGCCGCCGACCACCCCGGTGGTCTGACGGGCCTGAAAATCTCGCGAAAAACCCGCCGAAAGGCGGGTTTTTTGTTGCTGATTCAGGTGGTTCACTTTTCCGCAGAATTGAGTATGGTCCCGCCGCCATGGAACCATTCAAGAAGCTCGAAGGGGTCGCAGCTCCCCTCAACATGATCAATGTCGACACCGACATGATCATCCCCAAACAGTATCTCAAGACCATCCAGCGCACCGGGCTGGGCAAGGCGCTGTTCGACGAGATGCGCCACAACCAGGACGGCAGCGAGAAGCCGGACTTTGTGCTGAACAAGCCCGCCTATCGCGGCGCCAAGATCCTGGTCACCGGCGACAATTTCGGCTGCGGTTCGAGCCGCGAACACGCGCCCTGGGCCCTGCTGGATTTCGGCATCCGCTGCGTCATCGCGCCCAGCTTCGCCGACATCTTCTATGGCAACTGCTTCAAGAACGGCATCCTGCCGATCAAGCTGCCGCAGGCGCAGGTCGACAAGCTGATGGACGATGCCAGCCGCGGCGCCAACGCCATCGTCTCCATCGACCTGGAAGCGCAGGAAATCCGCGGACCCGACGGCGGCATGATCAAGTTCGAGGTCGATGAATTCCGCCGACAGTGCCTGCTGAACGGCTGGGACGATATCGGCCTGACCCTGCGCAACGAGGACAAGGTCACGTCCTTTGAACAGCAGCAGAAGACCCAGACTCCCTGGATCTGACAGGAGCGTCGGCGCAAGCCGGAGCGACCAAGTATAAGCCTTTCTAGACTTCCGAGGACATCATGAACGAATACAAGCTGCTTCTGCTGCCGGGTGACGGCATCGGTCCCGAAGTTCTGGACGCCACCATGCGCGTGGTCGGCTGGTACGGCCAGAAGGGTCTTCCCTACAAGACCGAGGAAGCGCTGTTGGGCGGCGCGGCGATCGACGCCACCGGCCGTCCCGATCCCGATGAGACCTTCGTCAAGGCGATTGCCGCCGACGCGGTGCTGATGGGCTCCGTGGGCGGCCCCAAATGGGATGGCCTGCCGTTCGAAAAGCGCGCCGAGCGCGGGCTGCTGCGCGTGCGCAAGGACATGGGCGTGTACGCCAACTTGCGCCCGGCGCTGTGCTTTGACGCGCTGAAGGATGCCTCGACCCTGAAGCCGGAGATCGTCGCCGGCCTCGATATCCTGATCGTGCGCGAACTGATGGGCGGCGTCTATTTCGGCGAGCCCAAGGAAACCACCACGCTGCCCAACGGCGAGAAGCGCGCCGTGGATACCGGCGTCTACACCACCAGCGAAATCGAGCGGGTCTGCCGCGTCGCCTTCGACATGGCCCGCCTGCGCGGCAACAAGGTGCACAGCGCCGAAAAGTCGAACGTGATGGTCACCGGCGTGTTGTGGAAGGAAGTCATCACCGCCCTGCACAAGCGCGATTATGCCGATGTGGAACTGCACCATATCCTGGCCGACAATGCCGCGATGCAGCTGGTGCGCAATCCCAAGCAGTTCGACGTGCTGGTGACCGACAACCTGTTCGGCGATGTGCTGTCGGACGAAGCGGCGCAGCTGACCGGCTCGATCGGCATGCTGCCGAGCGCCTCTCTGGGCGACAAGAAAGAAAATGGCCTGCCGTCGGCGCTGTATGAACCGATCCATGGTTCGGCGCCCGATATCGCCGGCCAGGGCCTGGCTAACCCAATCGCCTCCATCCTCTCCTTCGCCATGTGCCTGCGCTATTCCTTCGGCATGAAGGATGAGGCGACGCGGCTGGAAAAGGCGGTCGATACGGTGCTGGCCGACGGTTACCGCACCGGCGACATCATGCAGCCGGGCATGAACAAGGTCGGGACCACGGCGATGACCGATGCGATCCTCAAGGCTCTGGACAAGTCGAAATAAAAAAGGCCCCGAAAGGGGCCTTTTTTCTAGTTTTTTTTCAAATCGCGCCGCGCCTGGTGCAGCAGCGGTTCGGTGTAGCCGGACGGCTGCTCCTTGCCCTTGAACACAAGGTCGCAGGCCGCCTTGAAGGCGATGCCGTCATAGCCGGGCGCCATGGGCTGATACAGCGGATCGCCCGCATTCTGCTTGTCCACCACGCCGGCCATGCGCCTGAGGCTTTCCATCACCTGCGCCTCGGTGGCGATGCCGTGCTGCAGCCAGTTGGCGATATGCTGGCTGGAGATGCGTAACGTCGCGCGGTCTTCCATCAGGCCGACATTGTGAATGTCCGGCACCTTGGAACAGCCCACGCCCTGGTCCACCCAGCGCACGACATAGCCCAGGATGCCTTGCGCGTTGTTATCTAGCTCCTGCTTCACCTCGTCGGGTGACCAGTTGGGGCGGTCGGCCAATGGGATGGTGAGGATGTCGGCCAGCTTGGCGCGCGGGCGCGATTTCAGTTCGTCCTGCCGCGCCGTCACGCTGACCTGATGATAGTGCAGCGCGTGCAGCGTGGCGGCGGTGGGCGAGGGCACCCAGGCGCAGGACGCGCCTGATTTGGGGTGGCCGATCTTGGCCGCCAGCATGTCTGCCATCTTGTCGGGCATCGCCCACATGCCCTTGCCGATCTGCGCCTTGCCCTGGAAGCCGCAGGCCAGGCCGATATCGACATTCTGGTCTTCGTAAGCCGACAGCCATTTCGACGTCTTCATCTCGCCTTTCCTGACCATCGGGCCAGCGAACATTGAAGTGTGCATTTCGTCGCCGGTGCGGTCGAGGAAGCCGGTGTTGATGAAGACGATGCGGTCCCTGGCAGCCCGGATGCACTCTTTCAGGTTGGTGCTGGTGCGGCGTTCCTCGTCCATCACGCCCATCTTGATGGTGTGGCGGGCGAGGCCGAGGATGTCTTCGATCCCATCAAACAACGTGTTGGTGAAGGCGACTTCCTCGGGGCCGTGCATCTTGGGCTTGACGATATAGATCGAGCCGGAGCGGCTGTTGCGGCGCTTGCCCTTGATGTCGTGCAGCGAGATGAGGCTGGTGATCACCCCGTCCATCAGCCCTTCGCCGATCTCGCTGCCGTCCGGCAGAAGAATAGCGTCGCTGGTCATCAGGTGACCGACATTGCGGATGAAGAGCAGGCTGCGCCCCGGCAGCGTCAGCTTGCTGCCATCGGGGGCGGTGTAATCGCGGTCGGGATTGGCGGCGCGCTCCATCACCTTGCCGCCCTTTTCGAACTTGGCGGTCAGGCTGGCGTTCATCAGGCCCAGCCAGTTGCTGTAGGCGGCGACCTTGTCGGCCGCATCCACCGCGGCGATGGAGTCCTCGCAGTCCATGATGGTGGTGAGGGCCGCTTCCAGCACCACGTCGCTGATGCCGGCCTTGTCGGTCTTGCCGATGGGGGTGGAGCCGTCGAGATGGATTTCGATGTGCAGCCCGTTCTGTTCCAGCAGGATCAGGCTGGGCGCGGCGGCGTCGCCGACGTAACCCTTGAGCTGGGACGGGTCCCTGAGGGCCGGCGCCAGCTTGCCGTGCTGGATCGCAAGCCCGGAAACCTCTTTCCACGAACCGACGGACAGCGGCACCGATTGGTCGAGAAAGTCGCGGGCGAAGGCGATAACCCTGTCGCCGCGCTTCTGGTTGTAGCCTTTGCCCGGCGCCAGATCGCCGTCCTGGGAAATGGCATCGGTGCCGTAGAGCGCGTCATACAGGCTGCCCCAGCGCGCGTTCACTGCGTTGAGCGCGAAGCGGGCATTGGTCAGCGGCACCACCAGCTGCGGCCCGGCCATGGTGGCGATTTCCGGATCGACATTCTGGGTGCCGATCTGGAAATCGGTGCCTTCGGGCACCAGATAGCCGATCTCCCGCAGGAAGGCGGTGTAGTCGAGTGGGTCGATGGGGCGTTCGGGATTTTCCCTGTGCCAGGCATCGATCGCCGCCTGCAACTTGTCGCGGTGCGCCAGAAGGGCGCGGTTCTGCGGCATCAGTGCCGCCGCCAGGGCGGCGAAGCCGGACCAGAACTTTTCGGGCTCCAGGCCGGTGCCGGGCAGGGCCTGCCCGGTGACAAAATCGTGCAATTCGCGCGCGACCTGCAGGCCGTGAACCGAAACTCTCTCCACCATGACGCTCTTCTTTTTTTAGGGGTTGCCCCAGCCTAAGACGAGCCAGCCACAGGGTCAAAATGAAAAGGCCGGACCCTTCGGCCCGGCCTTTTTATGAGGCAAATCGCCCGCCGACGTGACTAGTGCGGCGGGATCATCCAGGGGAACACGAACTGCTGCAGCCAGACCAGGATGCTCAGCATCGCCGTGAAGACGAGGGAGTGGATGAAGGTGCGCCGGAAGATGCTGGACTCCTGGCCCTGCAATCCGCTGATCGCCACGCCCGTCGCGATATTCTGCGGCGAGATCATCTTGGCGAAGCAGCCGCCCGACGAGTTGGTGGCCGCCATCAGCACGGGGCTGAGGGGCGGTACCGACTGGTTGGCCGCCACGACCTGCAGGTTGCCGAACAGGGCGTTGCCTGAGGAGTCGCTGCCCGACAGGAACACCGCGACCCAGCCCAGGAAAGCCGACAGCAGCGGGAAGAAGATGCCCGTCTTGGCGACCGCCTGGCCCAGCGTGTAGGTGAGGCCGGAATAGTTCATCAGATAGGCCAGGCCCACGATCGTGGTCACCGTCAGCGCCGGCAGCAGGATCTGCTTGAAGGACGTGGTGATGGCACCCAGGAACTTGGAGATGCCCACGCCTGTCGCCAGCGCCGTCAGGATCGCCGTCACGAAGACGGCGGTGCCGGTGGCGAAGGGCTGCCAGTTCCAGATCGCCGCATAGGGGCGGTCATACAGGGTGATGAAGACCTGGTTGTGCAGGCCCGGCCACTGGATCGGCTGGGCGAAGAAGGTCGCGACCTTGAAGTGGGTCCAGACCATCACCACGGCGATCATGATCAGCCAGGGCAGCCAGCCCTGCCATGCCGGAATGTGGCGATGGACCGAGTTGGGATCTTCCGCCGGAACCACCAGCTGGAATTCCGGATCGGGCGCCGGCTGCCATACGCGCAGGAATAGCACGGTGGCGACCAGCGAAGAGCCCGCCGAGATCACGTCGGTCAGTTCGTAGCTCATATAGTTGGCGGAGACGAACTGGCCGATGGCGAAGGCGCCGCCGGCCACCAGGATGACCGGCCACAGCGCCTTGACCGACCGCATGCCGCCGAACATGGCGATGACATAGAAGGGCAGCAGCAGGGCGAAGAAGGGCAGTTGGCGGCCCACCATCGCGCCCAGGGTCTGGGCGGGAAGGTCGGTGACGCCGGCCAGCGTGGTGATCGGGATGCCCAGCGAGCCGAAGGCCACCGGGGCAGTGTTGAAGATCAGGGCATAGACCACCGCGTCGATGGGCTTGAAGCCCAGCATGATCAGCAGCGATGCGGTGATGGCGACGGGGGCGCCGAAGCCCGACACGCCTTCCAGCAGCGAGCCGAAGCCGTAGCCGATCACGATCAGCACGATGCGCTTGTCGTTGGGAAGATGGTCCAGAACCCAGCGCCGGAAGGCGTCGAACCGGCCCGACAGGACGGCGGTGTTGTAGAGAATGAGGGCGGCGAACACGATCCACATGATCGGCCACAGCGCGAAGGCGACGCCCGCGGCGGTGCTGGAAGCAGCAAGATGGACGGGCATCTGCCAGACGCCGATCGCAATGACCAGCGCCGCGGCCAGGCCGGCCAGCGAGGCCTGCCAGGCGGGACGGCGAAGCACGCCCAGCATCACCAGCACCACGATGATCGGGATGGTTGCGACCAGGAACGACAGGAACAGGCTGTCGCCAACCGGGGTCAGTAGCTGATTGAACATCTTTCTTCTCCGTATCGTGGCGCTGACGCGCCGCTTCCCACCAGCCACGCTTTCAGGCGTGGCGCTTGTCATTCATTCGAGGTGCCGGGATTTTTGCGCGGACGGGAAGCCGACGGTCTCGGCTTTCGCTAGCGTCCGATTTCCCCTTCAGGTCCCCGCTCTTGTTGGAACCTTTAGAGCAAAAAAAAGCCTTTAGGCCAAGGCGTTTAAGACTGTGCAGTGCAGCAATCGGGTTGTCACAAAGGACCGTCTAGACGTTCCAGGTGGAGGCGACGTGGTCCTTGTCTTCCTGGCTGTTCCGCTCGGCCATCAGGAACCCGTAATAGCCGCAGCCGCCGCCGGGATATTCGCGGCAGATGGTGGGGCGGGCGGTATAGATGGTGCAGCGGCGCTCTTCGGTATCGAAGAACTGGCAGATCTTGCCGAAGTGCTTATCGGGCTTGCGCCGCATGGCGTATTTGGCTTCGTCGTCCACCTTGGTGAACTTCTTGCGGGCGGCTTCGAAGGTGAGTTTGAAATGCTTGGCCAGCCGCTCCACGTCACGCTTGTTGAGCGGGATCAGGGGATAGGAGCAGCAATAGCCCGGACACTTCGCGCAATTATAAAGGCCCAAGGGGTACCGCCTGAATCACTAGCAGCCTCGTAAGTAGCATGAACGCCTTATAAGGTCAGATGATCCATGGGCGGCTTGTTGCCGCGCCTCTTTCAAGCCGCCCCCTTTCAAGCTGCCCCTTTCAAGCCGTCAGGGGCCATTGTATCAAAAGGCCCATGATCAAGCCGCTCCGGTCCTGTGCTCTTGCGCTGCTGATTGCATTGGGTGGCTGCAGCCTGTGGGGCGGCGGCGAACCGCCCCCTCCGCCGCCGCGCACCGAGGTGCTGCTGCCCGGCGACAATGTCTGGATCCGGGTGGCGGGCGAGGAATCCCTGAGCGGCCTGTACCCGGTGCGCAGCGACGGCACGGTCTGGATGGATCTTCTGGGTGCCTTGCCGGCCGCGGGCGTGGCTCTTCCGGCTTTCCAGGAACAACTGCGCCAGCGCCTGGCGGCGGGTTATCTGCGCCAGCCCGTGGTGGACGTGACGCGGGTGACCGGTCCGGCGGCGCCCTCCTTGCGGACGTCGCAATAGAATTCAGTGAAAATCGCCGGTTATTGAGTGCCCGCGATTTCAGTGAAAATCGCGGCTGGGTGGCAGCACCCGCACATTGCGCGGGTGGCGGTGGGCCGGGGGCTGGCCGGGCAATGCCTCGCCTGACAGCAGGCGCAGGTCCGGGCTGCGGTCGATCAGCGTATGGGCCATCAGGTGGATCACCCCTTCGGGGCTTTTCTGCACCACGCCTTGGGCCAGCAGGAGGCGCGCGCCCATCACCTCCTTGCGGAACTGCGCAAAGACGCGCTCCCAGATCACCACATTGCACACCCCGGTCTCGTCGCTCAGCGTGATGAAGACGGTGGTGCCTTCCCCCGGGCATTGGCGCACCAGCACCACCCCGGCGCAGCGCACCGGGGCGCCGTCGGGCAGATCGCCCACGCCCGCACAACGGGTAATGCCTTCGGCATCAAAGCCGGGGCGCAGGAACTGGGTGGGATAGCCTTTCAGCGACAGCCGCGTGGTCTGGTAATCGGCCAGCACATGTTCGCTCAGCGGCATCACCGGCAGCGGTGCGATGGTTTCGGTGCCCAGTTCCGGCGCGGCACGGGTCGCGAACAGCGGCAAGGCGTCATCGTCGGGCAGCCGGCGCACCGCCCACAACCCCTCGCGGCGGTCAAAGCCGAAACCGCGAAAGCCGTCGGCTTCCGCCAGGGTCACCAGCGCGCGGCGGGACAGGCCGGTGCGCCGGGTGAAGGCGGCGAAACCGGGATAGCCATAGCCGCGATTGTGCATGATGGCGTGCGCATCCGCCTCGCGCAGGCCGTCGATCTGGCGCAGGCCCAGCCGAAGGCAGAGATCGCCTTTTTCATTGCGCTCTAAAGTGCAATCCCAGTCGCTGAAGGCGGCATCGGGCGCCAGCACCGTCACTTTGCCGTTGTCGCGGGCGCAGCGCACGATCTCGGCCGGGGCGTAAAACCCCATGGGCTGGGAATTGAGCAGCGCCGCGGCGAAGGCCGCCGGGTGATGGCATTTCAGCCAGGCCGAGACATAGACCAGCAGCGCGAAGCTGGCGGCATGGCTTTCCGGAAAGCCATAGCTGCCGAAGCCCTTGATCTGCTCGAAGCAGGATTCGACGAAATCGCGGTCATAGCCGCGTGCCACCATGCGGCTGACGAATTTTTCCTGGAACGTGCCGATGGTGCCGACATGGCGGAAGGTGGCCATGGCGCGGCGCAGGCCGTTGGCTTCATCGGCGCTGAATTTGGCGGCGACGATGGCCAGGCGCATCGCCTGTTCCTGGAACAGCGGCACGCCCTTGGTCTTCTTCAGCAGTTCATACAGTTCGTCGGGCGGACCGTGGTCGGGATGGGGCGAGGGGAACTTGATCAGGGACGGGTTGGCGCGGCGCTTGAGATAGGGATGCACCATGCCGCCCTGGATCGGGCCGGGGCGCACGATCGCCACTTCCACCACAAGATCATAGAATTCGCGGGGCCTCAGGCGCGGCAGCATGTTCATCTGGGCGCGGCTTTCCACCTGGAACACGCCGATGGCGTCCGCCCGGCACAGCATGTCGTAAACCCGCGGGTCTTCGGCGGGCAGGGTGGCAAGCGTCAGCTTGGGATTGCGGCCCGACTCATGGGCGTGGATCAGGTCGAAGGCCTTGCGGATGCAGGTCAGCATCCCCAGCGCCAGCACATCCACCTTCATGATCGCCAGCGTGTCGAGATCGTCCTTGTCCCATTCGATGAAATAGCGGTCGTCCATCGCGGCGGGGCCGATGGGCACGGTCCAGTCCAGCTTGTAGCGGGCCAGCACAAAGCCCCCGACATGCTGGGAGAGATGGCGGGGAAAGCCCATGATCTGTTTGGCGAAATGCACGGCGCGCATCACCGCCGCATTGTCCGGATCGCATTCGCCCTGGATGACCTGATGTTTTTTCAGATCGTCGCCATGATGGCCCCATACCGTGTCGGCCAGCTTGCCGGTGACATCCTCGGTGAGGCCGAACACCTTGCCGACTTCGCGGATGGCGCTGCGCGGGCGGTAATGGATCACGGTGGCGGTCAGGGCGGCGCGGCGATGGCCGTAGCGCTTGTAGATATACTGGATGACTTCCTCGCGCCGCTCATGCTCGAAATCCACGTCGATGTCGGGCGGTTCGCGGCGCTCGGGATTGAGGAAGCGTTCGAACAGCACATCGATCTTGGTGGGATCGACCGCGGTGACGCCCATCGCGTAACACACCACCGAATTGGCGGCGCTGCCGCGCCCCTGGCACAGGATGCCCTGGCTGCGCGCGAACTTGACGATGTCATAGACGGTCAGGAAATAGTGGGCGATATGGCCGTTGGCGATGAAGGCCAGTTCCTTTTCCGCCAGCTCCGTGACGAAATCCGGCACGCCATCCGGATAGCGCCAGCCCAGGCCCGCCTCGGTCAGTTCGCGCAGATGCTGGTCGGCACTTTTGCCGCGCGGCACCGGTTCGCGCGGATAGCGCTGGCCCAGATGATCCAGCGTGAAGGTGATCCTGGCGGCAAAGTGCAGCGTTTCTTCCACCGCTTCGGGATGGGCGTGGAACAGCCGCGCCATCTCGCCAGGGTCTTTCAGGTGACGCTCGGCATTGGCCTGAAGCCGCGTACCGGCTTCTTTCAGGGTCACATGTTCACGGATGCAGGTCAGCACGTCCTGCAACTCGCGCTGTTCGGGCTGGTGGTACAGCGCGTCGTTGACGGCGATCAGCGGGACGCGGGCCTGCCGCGCCACGCGTTTCAGGGCATTCAGCCGGCGACGGTCTTCACCGGTGTACAGCATCGACGCGGCAAGCCAGACCTCGTGCCGCAAGGCCTGCAGGACCGGGATGGCGGCCTTGGGATCGGCGGGCGGCATCACGATCAGCAGAAGGCCGCGGCGGTTCGCCAGCAGGTCGGCCAGATCGAGCAGGCATTCGCCTTTGCGGGCGCGCAGCTTGCCGACAGACAGCAGGCGGCAGAGCCAGCCATAGGCCTTGCGATCCTTCGGATAGGCCAGGATGTCCGGTGTGCCGTCGCGGAACACCAGCCGCGTTCCAATGAGAAGGCGCGGCGGATTTTCCAGCTTCCTCCATTTCTCATAGGCGCGCACCACGCCCGCCAGCGTGTTGCGATCTGCGATGCCGATGGCGGCATAGTCCAGCGCCGCCGCCTGCTCGACAAAGTCCTTGGGGTGGGACGCGCCGCGCAGGAAAGAGAAGTTGGTGGTGACGGCCAGTTCGGCATAACTCATGCGAACAAGCCTTGCAGATACCAGCGTGGCGCAAGCCCATCCTGCCGGTAAAGTCCGTCGCGATAGAGCCAGAAGCGCTGGCCGTCGCCGGTCTCAACCCGGAAATAATCGCGCGTCAGGCCAGCATTGCGCCACCATTCCATGGCGATGCGTTCCGGACCTTCGGCGCGCACCACATCGCGGCGGCATTGCCGCCAGACAAAGAATTTGGGCGGCCCGTCGGGTGCGATGGGGAAACCGGCTTCGATTTCCTCCGCGCGTTCCAGCAGCCGCAAGGGGCGGCGCGGCGGATCGCCGGGCAGGCGTTTCAACGCCCAGTTTTGCGAGACGAAATCCTTGTCCTGGGCCGGAACCGCCACGCCGGCGGCTTCGGGAATGTGGGTGTCCTGCGCCACGAAACGCTGCACCCGATGCTCGCCGAAACGCACCGAAAGCCGGTCCACCAGAAAGGCGATCTGCTGGCGGGCATTCTCGTTGGTGTCGAAACTGATGGTGGCGGGGTTGGTCTCTTCCGCCAGCACCGCTTCCAGCCGTACCAGGTCGAAGCCGAAACCGGGGTCCAGCGGATCGGCCAGCGCATCCAGCTTCTGGCGGAGCAGCCGCAGCATCACGGCGGCGTCGCGCACGGGCTCGCCGGTCTTGACGGCAATGCGGTCCACCTTGCCATCGGCGCGGAAGAAGACCGCTTCCAGCAGCCGCGCCCCGCGTCCCTGGCGTTCCAGGATTTCGCTCAAGTGCTGCGCCAGGCTGAGCAGGGACGCGGCAATGGCGTCCCCGGTGACAATGGGTTCGGCGAAACGCTGCTCGGCCATCAGGTCGGGCAGGGCGCGGCGCGGCGTCAGCGGCTTTTCCTCCGCGCCCAGCAGGATGCGCAGGCGCGTGACAAAAACCGCGCCCAGCCGTTCGGACAGTTCGCTGTGCAAACGGTCTGCCACCGCGCCGATGCTTTTCAGCCCGGCATGGCGCAGGGCGCGCAGGATCTTGTCGTCGCAGTCCAGCGCGGGAAGCGGCAAGGGTGCGACGGCGGCGGCTTCCGCGCCCGGCGGCACGATGGTGCCATTTGCAAATCGCGCCAGCGCGCGGGCGGCGAGCGAGGTGCCGGCTATGGCGCCGCGCACCGTGAAGCCCTGGGCGGCGATCTTTTCGCGTACCAGCGTCAGCATCGCGGCTTCGCCGCCGAACAGATGCGCCGCGCCGGTGATGTCGAGATAAAGCCCATAGGGCGGATCCAGGCTCACCAGCGGCGTGAAGCGGTCGCACCAGTCGGCGATGTTTTCCAGCAAGCTCGCATCGGCTTTTTCATCAGCGGCCAGCACCGTCAGTGGCTGCACCATGGCGCGGGCATTGGCCAGCGGCTGGCCGACATAGAGTCCGAGTCTGGCGCTGCGCCCATCCAGCGCATGCACCACAAGCGCGCTCCCCGCCTTGCGGCTGATGACCAGCGGCGCCTTAAACGGCGCGGGCGATTTGCGCGCCAGCCGGTCGGTGGAAAGGCGCGGCAGCCACAGCGCCAGGATGCGCCTGTTGGAAGACGGCATGTTCGGGATTCCATTGCATCAAAAAGCTGCCCAGCCCGCCGGCGCGATGGCGCACAAGGCGGGCGTCGAAAAGCGGATTGCCCCAGTCTTCGTCATCGGCGCGTGATGGCGCGCTTGCGACCTGCCACCGGGTGAGCGCGGCGCTGGGTTCGCAGGCCGCGCTCTGGCGCAGCAGGATCACGCTGACGCCGCTGGTTGCGGCCGCCAGCGACAGGCGGCGGCTGGCGACAAGATCGAGGGCCTTGGGCTGGCCGCGGATCTCCAGCAGCAGGGCGCCGGCATGCGGACAGGCAAGGATGTCGCTGGCCGCCGACAGGGCATCGTCGGCCTTTCGGGTGCGCACCAGCGTGAGCTGGCGGGGATCGCCGCCCAGTTCCGCCAGTCCGCCGGGCGACACCGCGCCATATTCTTGTCCCTCGAAATCCGGCCGCACCCAGAAGAGAGGTTTGGCCCCCGCCATGCGGATCGCCAGCAGGGTGGCAAAGCCGCTGGCGCTCCATCCGCCCGCGAACACTTCGTGCAGGGCACCAGGTCGCAGCCCCCCGACCAGCACGCTATCGGCCTGTGGATGACCCAGGGGAACCGGTGGCCGGTCCGGGGGCAGGCCATAGCGGGTCAAGGAATGGCGTAATTCATGGATTTTTGCTGAATTGTTCATGTTATGTTCTATAATGCGCCGGGCCATAAGGGAGTCAAGGCGGCCTGCTTTCTGTGAATCATTCGCAAATTGCATGGACACTCATTTACGCAGTGCAAGTCTGGCATGTTGCGCCGCAACTGGCGGCGTGGTGACATGCCGGGTAATTCTAAGAAGAACGGGCAAATTTCGCGGCTTTAACGGCCGGAAAACTGCGCCTGATTGCCGGTTGGGGTTTGAGATGGATTTGCCGCCGAAACAGGGTCTTTACGACCCGCGCAACGAGCACGACGCCTGCGGCGTCGGCTTTGTCGCGAACATCAAGGGCGCGAAGTCCCATGAGATCATCGGGCTGGGCCTCCAGCTCCTGATCAATCTCGACCATCGCGGCGCGGTGGGCGCGGACCCGCTGGTGGGCGACGGCGCCGGCATCCTGATCCAGATTCCCGATCCCTTGTTTCGCGAATGGGCCAAGGACACCGGCGTGACCCTGCCGGAGCCCGGCAAGTATGCGGTGGCGATGTGCTTCCTGCCGCAGGAAGCCAAGGCGCGCGAAATCGTCGTCAAGCAGTTCGAGCATTTCATCAAGGTCGAAGGCCAGAAGCTGGTCGGCTGGCGCGATGTGCCGACCGATCCGGCCGGCCTGGGCAAGACCGTGCTGGACGGCATGCCGCTGATCCGCCAGGCGATCATCGCCGCCGGTCCCCATATCCGCGACCAGGACCAGTTCGAGCGCAAGCTGCTGGCGATCCGCAAGCAGACGCAGAACCCGCTGGCGACGCTGGCCAAGAAGCACAAGCTTCCCGCCATCAACCAGCTTTACATGCCGTCGCTGTCCACCCGTACGGTTGTCTATAAGGGCCTGCTGCTGGCGCACGATGTCGGCCGCTTCTATCGCGATCTTCAGAACCCGCTGACCGTGTCGGCGGTGGCGCTGGTGCATCAGCGTTTCTCGACCAACACCTTCCCGAGCTGGAAGCTGGCGCATCCCTACCGCTATATCGCCCATAACGGCGAGATCAACACGGTGCGCGGCAATGTGAACTGGATCAATGCGCGCCGCCGCAGCATGGAATCCGAACTGCTGGGCCCGGACCTCGACAAGATGTGGCCGCTGATCCCGCACGGTCAGTCCGACACGGCGTGTCTGGACAATGCGCTGGAGCTGCTGGTCGCCGGCGGGTATCCGCTGGCCCATGCCGTGATGATGCTGATCCCGGAAGCCTGGGCCGGCAACAAGAGCATGGATGCCAAGCGCAAGGCTTTCTATGAGTATCACGCCGCCCTGATGGAGCCGTGGGACGGCCCCGCCGCCATCGCTTTCACCGACGGCCGCCAGATCGGCGCCACGCTGGACCGCAACGGACTTCGCCCCGCGCGCTATATCGTGACCGATGACGACCTAGTGATCCTGGCGTCGGAATCGGGCGTGATCCCGGTCGCCGAAGAGAAGATCCTGCGCAAATGGCGTTTGCAGCCCGGCAAGATGCTGCTGATCGATTTCGAAGAGGGCCGCATCGTCGAGGACGAGGAGATCAAGAAGAAGTTCTCCGATGCCGAGCCCTATGAGGATTGGCTGAAGGCCGCCCAGTTCAAGCTGGAAGACCTGCCCGACCTGCCCGAGGATCACCGCGCCAAGGTGGGCGATCCGGCGCTGCTGCTCGATTCGCAGCAGGCCTTTGGCTACACCCAGGAAGACCTGCAATTCTTCCTGGAGCCGATGGCGGCGCTGGGCGATGACCCGCTGGGCTCGATGGGCGCCGATACGCCGATCGCGGTTTTGTCCAAGAAATCCAAGCTGCTTTACAACTACTTCAAGCAGAACTTCGCCCAGGTCACCAATCCGCCGATCGATCCGATCCGCGAGGAACTGGTGATGAGCCTGGTGTCGATGATCGGCCCGCGCCCCAACCTCTTGGGCCGCGATGCCGGCGCGCACAAGCGGCTGGAAGTGACCCAGCCGGTCTTGACCAATGCCGATGTCGAGAAGATCCGCTCGATTTCCGAACTGGTGGACGGCGCCTTCCGCACCGCCACCATCGACTGCACCTGGCCTGCCGTGGAAGGCCCGGAAGGCCTGTCCAATGCCGTTCAGCGCATCTGCCTGAACGCCACCGACGCGGTCCTGGCGGACAACAACATCCTGATCCTGTCCGACCGCGCCGTCAGCGCCGACCGGATTCCGATTCCCGCCGCCCTCGCCATTGCCGCCGTGCACCACCATCTGGTGCGCCAGGGCCTGCGCATGCAGACCGGGCTGGTGGTCGAGACCGGTGAAGCGCGCGAAGTGCATCATTTCTGCGTGCTGGCCGGTTACGGCGCCGAAGCGGTCAATCCCTATCTGGCGTTCGAGACGCTGGAGCAGATTCGCGTCAAGCAGGGCCTGTCGCTCAAGGCGTACGAAGTCCAGAAGAACTACATCAAGGCGATCGGCAAGGGCGTGCTGAAGGTGATGTCCAAGATGGGCATCTCGACCTACCAGTCCTATTGCGGGGCGCAGATTTTCGACGCGGTGGGCCTTTCCACCGAATTCATCGAGAAATACTTCACCGGCACCGCCACCACGGTGGAAGGCATCGGCCTGAAGGAAATCGCCGAGGAAAGCGTGCGCCGTCACCGCGACGCCTTCGGGGACAATCCGATCTATCGCAACATGCTGGATGTGGGCGGCGACTATGCCTTCCGCCTGCGCGGCGAGGACCATGCCTGGACGCCGGACTCGGTGTCCCGCCTGCAGCATGCGGTGCGCGGCAACAATCCGGCCGAGTACGAATTGTTTGCGCAGCAGATCAACGACCAGAATGAGCGGTTGTTGACCCTGCGCGGCCTGATGAACCTCAAGACCGATGGTCCAGGCGTGCCGCTGGATGAAGTCGAAGCCGCCGGCGATATCGTCAAGCGCTTCTCCACCGGCGCGATGAGCTTCGGCTCCATCAGCCGCGAAGCCCATACCACGCTGGCCATCGCCATGAACCGCATCGGCGGCCGCTCCAACACCGGCGAGGGCGGCGAGGAATCCGACCGCTTCAAGCCGATGGAAAATGGCGACTCGATGCGTTCGGCCATCAAGCAGGTGGCCTCGGGCCGTTTCGGCGTCACCGCCGAATACCTGGTCAATGCCGACGACATCCAGATCAAGATGGCCCAGGGCGCCAAGCCCGGCGAAGGCGGCCAGCTTCCCGGCCACAAGGTCGATGCCAATATCGCCAAGGTGCGTCATTCCACGCCGGGCGTCGGGCTGATCTCGCCGCCGCCGCATCACGACATCTATTCGATCGAAGACCTGGCGCAGCTGATCCGCGACCTGAAAAGCGTCAACCAGAAGGCGCGCATTTCGGTCAAGCTGGTGTCGGAAGTCGGCGTGGGCACCGTCGCGGCGGGCGTTGCCAAGTGCCGCGCCGATCACATCACCATTTCGGGTTTTGAAGGCGGCACCGGCGCCTCGCCCCTGACGTCGCTGACCCATGCCGGGTCCCCCTGGGAAATCGGCCTGGCCGAAACCCAGCAGACCCTGGTGCTGAACGGCCTGCGTGGCCGCGTGGCGGTCCAGGTGGACGGCGGCCTGCGCACCGGGCGCGACGTCGCCATCGGCGCGCTTTTGGGCGCGGACGAGTTCGGTTTCGCCACCGCGCCCTTGATCGCGGCGGGCTGCATCATGATGCGCAAGTGCCATCTCAACACCTGCCCGGTGGGCGTGGCGACCCAGGATCCGATCCTGCGCAAGCGCTTCACCGGCCAGCCCGAGCATGTGATCAATTACTTCTTCTTCGTCGCCGAAGAGCTTCGGGTCATCATGTCCCAGCTCGGCTTCCGCACCGTTACCGAGATGGTCGGTCGGGTGGACAAGCTCGACATGAAGAAGGCTGTCGGCCACTGGAAGGCCAAGGGCGTGGACCTGTCGCGTATCCTTTACAGCGTGACCCCCAAGCCCGGCGTCGCCATCCATCACAATGAAAAGCAGAACCACGGCTTGGAATCGGCGATCGATCATCAGTTGATCGCCGCCGCCCAGCCGTCGATCGAGAACGGCCAGCCGGTGCGGATCGAAAAGACCGTGCGCAACGTGGACCGCACCGTCGGCGCCATGCTGTCGGGCGAAGTGGCCAGGCGCCACGGCCATGCCGGCCTGCCGGAAGACACGATCAGCGTGAAGTTCACTGGCACCGCTGGGCAGAGCTTCGGCGCCTTCCTGGCGCGGGGCGTTTCCATCGAGCTGACCGGCGATGCCAACGACTATGTCGGCAAGGGCCTTTCCGGCGGGCGCATCGTGGTCAAGCCGCCCAAGGGGCTTTCCCGCGATCCGTCCGAGAATATCATTGTCGGCAACACGGTGCTGTACGGCGCCATCTCGGGCGAAGCCTATTTCCACGGCGTGGCCGGCGAACGTTTTGCGGTGCGCAATTCCGGCGCGATCTGCGTGGTGGAAGGCACCGGCGACCATGGCTGCGAATACATGACCGGCGGCGTGGTGGTGGTGCTGGGCAAGACCGGTCGCAATTTCGCCGCCGGCATGTCGGGCGGCGTGGCCTATGTCTATGACGAGGACGGCAGCTTCGAGCGGCGCTGCAATCCCTCCATGGTCAAGCTGGAAAAGATTGGCCCCTGCGAGAATATCGAGCATGCGGACCTGCCCAAGCAGCGTTCGGTCAGCGTGGCCGATGCCGGCATGGGCGATTTCCTGCGCTTCGATGCCGAGCGGCTGAAAATCCTGGTGGAGCGCCACCTGCTGCACACCGGCAGCGAGCGCGCCAAGTCCATCCTGGACAATTGGGATGCGGTGCTGTGCAAGTTCGTCAAGGTGATGCCGTCCGATTACGCCAGCGCGCTGGCGGCGATCAAGGCGCGCGCCGCTTCCCACATCGCGGCTGAGTAAGAACCATGGGCAAGATCACAGGCTTTCTGGAAATCGAACGGCAGGATCGCACCAGCGAGAAGCCGGAAGCGCGCATCAACAATTATAATGAGTTCGTGCAGCCGCTGCCCTATGGCGAGGTCGGCAAGCAGGCGGCGCGCTGCATGGATTGCGGCATTCCCTTCTGTCACCAGGGCTGCCCGGTCAACAACCAGATTCCCGACTGGAACAACCTGGTCTATCGCGACCAGTGGCGCACCGCGGCCGAGAACCTGCACACCACCAACAATTTCCCGGAATTCACGGGGCGCATCTGCCCCGCGCCCTGCGAGGCAAGCTGCACCCTGAACATCATCGACAGCCCGGTCACCATCAAGACCATCGAATGCCAGATCGTCGACCGCGCCTGGGAAGAAGGCTGGATCCAGCCGCAGCTGGCGCCGAAGAAGACCGGCAAGACCGTGGCCGTTGTCGGCTCGGGCCCCGCCGGGATGGCGGCGGCGCAGCAACTGGCGCGCGCCGGCCATTCGGTGACCTTGTTTGAAAAAGCCGACCGCATCGGCGGGCTGCTGCGCTACGGCATCCCCGACTTCAAGATGGAAAAGCATCTGATCGACCGCCGCATGCGCCAGATGGAAGCCGAAGGCGTGGTGTTCCGCACCAATGTCGAAGTCGGCGTCACCGTCTCGATGGACATGCTGCTGGCCGATTATGACGCGGTGGTGCTGTCGGGCGGGGCGGAAGCGCCGCGCGACCTGCCGATCGAGGGCCGCGAGCTCACCGGCATTCATTTCGCCATGGATTTCCTCACCCAGCAGAACAAGCGGGTGGCGGGCGATCCGGAAAGCAAGGCGGCCCCCACCGGCACCCTGTCGGCCAAGGGCAAGCATGTCGTGGTGATCGGCGGCGGCGATACCGGTTCGGACTGCGTCGGCACCTCCAACCGCCATGGCGCGGCCTCGGTGACCCAGTTCGAGATCATGCCGCAGCCGCCGGTGAAGGAAAACAAGCTGCTGGTGTGGCCGGATTGGCCCATGAAGCTGCGCACCTCGTCGTCGCACCAGGAAGGCTGCGAGCGCGACTGGGCGGTGCAGACCAAGCGTGCCATCGGCACGGATGGCAAGATCACCGCGCTGGAATGCGTGCGGGTGGAATGGCAGTTGGGCGATGGCGGAAAGATGAACCTGGTCGAAGTGCCGGGCAGCGAATTCACGCTCAAGGCCGATCTGGTGTTCCTGGCGATGGGCTTTGTCGGCCCCCGCAAGGCGGGCCTGGTCGAACAGTCGGGCGTCGAGCTGGACGCGCGCGGCAATGTGAAGGCGCCGGTGACCAGCTACCAGACCAGCAAGGGCAAGATTTTCGCCTGCGGCGACATGCGGCGGGGCCAGTCGCTGGTGGTGTGGGCGATCCGCGAAGGCCGCCAGTGCGCCCGGGGCGTGGACGAGTTCCTGATGGGTTCGTCCGAGCTGCCGCGTTAGTTGACCCCCTCCGGTTTCAGCTTCCGCGCAGCTTCGCTGCGCACGCTGAAACCACCTCCCCCTCTTGTGCGCTTACGCGCATGATGGGGGTGAGCGTGGCGTCCAGCCACGCGAACGACCTGAGTTCGCTTCTACTTGGTAACCACAATCCCGATCGGCGCGGCATGGGCGCCTTCCAGGATGCGTGCCGCGTTGGCGATCAAGGGGCTGTGCAGCACCTTGCGGTTCGACACCAGCACCGTCGCATCGGCCAGGCGAGCGATCAGGGCGGCTTCGGGTCCGGCGCCGGCCGGGCCGCAATCGATCACCACGAAGTCGGCGCCGCCGCGCAGGATGTGGATCAGCCGCGCCATCGGGCGCGAGGAATACATGGTCACGGCATTGGGCGGACGCTTGGGCGTGCCCAGCAGATAAACGTCGCCGCGCGGATCCTTCACCAGCGCCTTGTTCAGCGGCACGGCGCCGGTCAGCACTTCAAAGATTCCGGTCTTGACCGGCGCCTTGAGGGCCTTGGTGGCCAGCCGCGTGCCGGCGCAATCCACCAGGATAGTCTTCTTGCCCATCTTGGCGGCGGCGCGCGCGATGGAAACCGCGATGGCGCTGCGATTCTCGCCATTGTCGGCGGAGGTGATGGCCACGATGGCGGCGCCCGCCACGCCCGAGGCGGGACGTGATTCCAGTTGGCGCACCAGTTCGGCCATGGCGTGGGAATATTTGCTGGCCGGATAATCCAGCACGAAATCGGCGGCGCGCAGCTGCGCCGGGTCGTTGATCTCCGACAGGATCGGCGGGCCGCTCCACACCGCCACCGGGGCGGTGGTGGCGGGACGGGCACGCGGACGGGCGCGCATCATCGGCGGCACCAGCGAGGCGCGTGGGCTTCCATTGACCCGCACCGGCAGCAGCGGACCTACTTTTTCGGCGATCAGCGCCGCCAGGATGCCCAACAGCACGCCCAGCGGAATCGAGGCGCCCACGATCAGGCTGCGCTTGGGTCCGGAAGGCGACAGCGGCACCGGCGCCCGGCTGATGATGCGGCTTTCCGGCGTCTGCGCGTCGTCCATATTCTGGGTCTGGCGCAGCTTCTGGACAAAGGCTTCATACTGGAGGCGGGTGGAGTTGGCGTTGGACTCCAGCGCCTGCAACTGGATGCGGGCGATGTTCTGGGTGCGCGCCGTGCCTTCGGTGCCGCCCAGGCTCGCCTGCAGCGAACCCAGATGGGCGCGGGCCATGATCACGTCGCTGGCGGCGCTGGCGGCCAGACGGTTGACCTCCTGGGTGATCTTGAAATCCATGTCGCGCTTTTGCTGCTGGATCGCATTGATCTTGGGATGCAGCGGGCCATAGCGGCTGTTGAGGTCGGCTTCCTGGCGCAGCAGTTCGGACTGCTGGGTGCGAAGCTGCACGATCAGTTGCGAAGCGACGATCTGGCCGATATCGGCGGGATTGCCCGACGCGACCAGTTGATCGATGCGGTCCTTGATCGCCTGCTTGGCGGCAAGCTCGGAACGTGCCGCGACCACCTGGGCATTGATGGCGGCCATCTGCTGGTCCACCAGGGAATTGCCGGGCGCGGAATCGTTGAGATTGTTCTGCGCCTTGTAGCGCTGCACCGCTTCCTGCTGGGCCTGAAGCTGCTGCGACAGGTCCTGCAGCCGGCTGTTGAGCCAGTCGGTGGTGGCGGCGGTCGCATTCACCTTGGTGGCAAGCTGGGCTTTGACATAGGCATCGGCCAGCGTGTTGGCCAGCAGCGCGGCCTTGGTGGCGTCGCGCGAGCGGGCCGACACGGTGATGGCGGTGGACAGGCCCTGCGGGTCGGCGCTGACATGGCTGAGGAAGGCGTCGATGATGCGGTCGCGGCCCAGCGTGCCGGCGGCCGGCATGTCGCTGGCGAACCAGTTCCTGGGGTGCAGCAACGCGAACATCTGGCCCACAAGCTGCACCAGGCTGGGCTGGGCAAGGCTGGGATTGAATTCCGGATCGTCCTGCAGCTTCAGCCGCTCGACCACCGTGGCGGCGAGGTCGCGCGAGGTGAGAATCTGAAGCTGGTTCTGCATGGTGGCGGCATCGGGCGCCAGCGGCGACAGTACCGAGGTGGTTTCGGTGACGTTGTTCTTGCGCGGATCCAGGATCACCACCGCCGAACTTGAGTAGGTGGTGGGCTGCACCATCGCCACCGCGACGGCGCACAGGATGGTGGCCAATGCGACGCGCAGGATCAGTCCGCGGCGCGCATCCAGCAGGCGGATGAAATCGGTGAGGTTGAAGGTGGATGCCGGCGGACCATAGGCGGGGCCATAGCCGGGCGGGGGCGCATAGGACGCCGGTAAGCGACTGGGTGGCCGGTATGGAGACATAAATACGAGCAGCCTTTTGCAAAGGCCTTCGAATCTGAGGCCCCCCAAGGCCTTAACAACTACCGCCCCGCTGCCTGCTGAAAGGTTAACGCCGGGGCGGTGACAGCGGGTTTAGGCCCCGGAAACCGCGCTTTTGGTCGTTAAAATTGCCGGTTTCCCGGCTTCCAGCAGGGCCTGGGCAACGGCGGGGTCCGCCGGCCGGGCCGCCTGGACACAGGCCCGCACGATTTGCGGGTCGTCCCAGGGCACGTCATGGAAGGCGTTTTTCAGCCAGGGGCTGGCCGGATCGCGCATCCATTCGCGGGGGAAAATCGCCACCTCCTCCTTGGCCGTCACCGGGGGACGGGGACGGGCAGGAAGGCCTGCGGCGCGCAGCAGGGACGCCGGCAGGTCCTGTTTGAGCATCAGGTGCGCGGTGGGCGTGGCGCGGGCATTCATCTCCAGCAGATGCACCCTGCCGCCCCGATCGCGGACATAGTCGAGGCCGAACAGGCCTGAAAGATTGAACGCGCGCGCGATGACAGCGGCCGAATTTTCCATCTCGCGGCAATCGCGGCGCGCCACCACACAGGCCGGACCGGTGGCCGCCGATGTCACCAGCACGTCGAAATGGTTCGCAGCCACCACCGCGCCCTGCCAGCAGGCGATGGAGCTGGTGGCGGGATGGCCATCGACAAAGGGCTGGGCGCTGATGGCGGGCGCCACCGGCGACAAGGCGCGGCTGAGGAAATGGCTTTCCCGGCGGCGGACGAAACGGGCCAGATCGCGCAGGCGCGATTGTTTGCCGAAGCGGCGGAAGGCGGCCAGGGCCTCCTGTCTTGTGGGCGCGATGACGACGCCGGCGCCGCCCCAGCTATGATCGCATTTCAGCACCAGCGGCAGGCCAAAGCGGCGGATGGCGTCGTTCACGCCGTCTTCGCCGTCGAGCGCCAGGCTTTGGGCCGGTGCGCCGACGCTTGCGGCGCGGGTGATAAATTCGTGGCGGTCGCTGAAAGCCTGTCCGCCCGTCACGCGCTGGACGATCTCGGACGCCAGGTCATCGCAGGGAATGACGAGGTTTGGCCGGCTCTCGGCAATCGCGCGCATCAGCGAGGCATCCGGCGACAGCGGCTGATAGCGGTGGAAGCGCCTTGGATAGCGCGACAGCGACAGCATGCCGCCCTTCGAACACACCGCCTCCACGCGCGCGCCCGCGCCCGCAAAGGCGCCGGCAAGCTGGGCCGGGAACGGCCAGTCCATGGTGGTGACGAGAAGCACGACAGGCATGTCGGCGAGGATAAATCCGCCCCCGTCAACCATCGGTGAATATTTGTGGTGCTAATTTGGCGCCCGGGCATGAAGGCCGGTCCCAAATCGGGACAGATTTGAATTTGGATATTGCGTGACAAGATTCTGCCAGACAGCAATTATCGGCGCCGGTCCCTATGGTCTTTCGCTGGCCGCGCATCTGGCGGCCGCCGGAGCGGATTTCCGCATTTTCGGCAAGCCCATGACCAGTTGGCGCGAGAACATGCCCAAGGGCATGATGCTCAAGTCGGACGGCTTTGCCTCCAACCTGTCGTCACCGGATGCGGCGTCCACCCTCAAGGCCTGGTGCGCGGACCGCGGCGTAGAATATCACGATCAGCTCATCCCGGTGCCGCTGGCGGTCTTCGTGGACTATGCCGCCTGGTTCCAGAAACGCTATGTCCCCGGACTGGAAGAGAGCCAGGTGACCTCGCTGGCCAAGAGCAGCCGGGGTTTCACCCTGCGGCTGGACAATGGCGACAGCCTGGAAGCGGCCAATGTCGTGCTGGCGGTCGGCATCAACTGGTTTCAGAATGTACCCGCACCCTTGCGCGGCCTCTCCCCCGAATTTCTGTCCCATTCCTTTGGTCATCGCGAGCTGCCCCAGTTCTCGGGCAAGCGTGTGTTGATCCTGGGCGCCGGCGCATCCGCGGTGAACGCGGCGGTGATGGCGCAGGAGGACAATGTGGACGCAGCCCTGGTGGCGCGCGCCAATGCCATCCAGTTTCATACGGCTCCGGACCCGGATGCCGTCTCCTGGCTGAAGACCTTTACCCATCCGCCCAGCGGCATCGGCCCGGGCTGGCGTTCATTCCTGTGTTCGAATGCCCCGCGCCTGTTTCGCCGCATGCCCGACGCGTTCCGGTTGCGCGCCACCAGGCGCCATCTGGGTCCGGAATCCGGCTGGTTCATGCAGGGCAAGCTGCGGGCGCAGCAGTATCTGGGCCATGAGATTGAAGGCGCCCGCGCGGAAGGCAGCCGTATCGCGCTGATCACCCGCAAGGAAGGGCAGCGGGCCGAGATCGTTGCCGATCACATCATTGCCGCGACCGGCTTTCGTCCCGACCTGCGCCGCCTGGCGTTCATGGACGGGGCCTTGCGTGAACAGATCGCGCATCTGGAGCAGACGCCCCGCCTGTCCAACCGGTTCGAGACCAGCGTGCCGGGGCTTTATGTGCTGGGCGTGCTGGCGGCCAACACCTTCGGCCCGCTGATGCGCTTCATGGTGGGCGCGGAATATGCCGCCCCGCGCGTTGCCGCGCATCTGGTGAAGGCGGAAGAAAAACTTCGGAAGACCGCTTAGCCGGGAGCGACCGCGAACCTGAGCGAAGCGAGGGCCTCGCGGCGCGACCCTAATTAAAGCTTCGCCGACCGGCGAAGCTAAGTGCCAGCGCATTCCATAGCGGCTTTTTGCGCATCTGCGCGTCATAGGGCATCTTGCGGTAGCGAAAGCCCGTCAGCTTCAGTTTCCATTCGTCCGGCGGATCGACATAACGGTCCGACAGGCTCCAGGTCAGCACGGTATTGGTAGCGGGATTGTCCAGCACCACATCCAGGAAGCGCCGCGCTTCGTCGGCCACGGCGCGGTCGCGCTGCGCGATATTGGACGGCCCGCCCGAATCCAGAACATCCAGCTCGGTGACCAGGATCGAAAGGCCGCGGGCGCGGACTTCCTCCAGGAAGTCTCGCAGCTTGCGCTGGTCAACGCGCGGCCCGAAGGCTTCCAGATGGCCCTGCAGGCCCAGGCCGTCGATCGGTACGTTGCGGGCCAAAAGCCCGTCCAACAGCTTCAGCTGGGTGGCGCGGAAACGGTCGTTCGGGCCCTGTTCGCAGCCCCAGTCATTGTAGATCAGCTTGGTCGCGGGGTTGGCGGCGCGGGCGGCGTGGAATGCCATGTCGATATAGCGCGGCCCGAACGCATCCAGCCACAGCGAGGGGCGCAGGCCATTGCCGTCGGTATTGATCGCTTCATTGACCACATCGACCGACGTCATGCGGTAGCGCTGCATCACGGTCTGGATGAAACCGGTCATGAGGCGTTCGTCGCGGCGCGATTTCAGCGCAGGTTCCAGCCAGGGCGAATTGGCGTAGTACCAGACCAGCGGATGGCCGCGCATGGAAATCCCGTTCAGGGCGGCGAAGGCAAACAGGGCGTCCAGGTCGGTGAAATTGTACTTGCCGCGCTGCGGCTCCAGCGCGTCGCGCTTCATTTCATATTCGGGGACGAACTGGGCGCAGTCGCGCAAAGCCGCCAGCACGAAATCGCGATGCTTGAGTTCATAGGTCGCCGCGGCGGCACCGAAGACAATGCCTTTCGAAGCTGCGATGGTTTTCAGCGAGCGCATCTCCTGCGCCCCACTTGAAGAGATCAGGGCCGGGAATGCCAGCGTCGCGGCGCCGGAGGCCAGAAAGCGTCTGCGGGAAATCACGCCTGTTCCGCCCTTCGCGCGGGCGCGGGATTTTCTTTCTCCCGCAGGCCCATGCGCAGCCAGGAAATCGCCTGATCGGCGATGCGGCGATAGCCGCTACGGCCCAGGAATATCTGCAGGAACACGACAATGGCCAGCGGCGGGCGGTAACAGCCCCGCAGCACCGCGTTCAGATACAGGCCCAGCGCGCGCCAAGGGCGCTCCGGCGCCACCAGCTTGGCATAGGCCCAGCCGCGCCCGCCATGATAGGCGCGCGCCGAAATCAGCGGCTTCATCTGGTTCAGCCAGGCGCCCAGATCGTCGCGGCCCTTGCCGGCGCTGGCGCGATCCGGATCGGCGATGTCTTTCCACACCGCGCCGGCATCCTCGATCATGGCGAAGCGGCAACCCGCCAGCGACAGGCGGATGGCGAAGTCGGTGTCCTCGGCGGCGATCAGGCGGGTGTGATAGCGCACGCGCTGGGCCATGCTGCGTTCCACCGCGATGGTGATGGTCGGCACGAAGCCGCGGTCACATAGCAAGTAGGCCGCCATTTCCTCGTTCGCGCCGATGGCGCGCGGCGGCTTTAGGAAGACCCGGCCTTCGCCGCGGTCCACCCGCATGCGGGCATAACCCACAAGGTTGGCGGTGCCGTCCAGCAGCGTCTTCATCCGGGCGAGATGCTCGGGAAGAAAAATGTCGTCGGAGTCCAGGGGCGCGATGAAGCGGCCCTGCGCCATGTCCAGCGCGGTGTTGCGCGCTGCGCCGCCGCCCTTGTTGTCCTGGCGGAAGAAACGGATGCGCGGGTCGTCGAACGAGTCTGCCACGGCGCGCGGATCGTCCTTCGAGCCGTCATCCACCACCACGATCTCGAAATCCTGGCAGCTCTGGGCGCGCACCGATTCAATCGCGCTTTTGAGCGCGACGGCGCGGTTGTAGACCGGAATGATGACGCTGAAGAACGGGGCCATGGCGGCCCATCCTAGGCCTTGCGGGTTAATGGAAGGCTTACCGGCGTCTTAACGCGGCAGCCCTATTGGCCGTGGACCACGGAATACTCGTTGTAACGGGCGCCCAGAAGCGCGGCGCCTTTGCCGAGGGCGCGAAACAGCTTTTGCAGCGGCACTGCGCGGCGCGGGCTGGCGGCCAGCGCCAGGGCCGCCAGCGGCGACAGCGCGACGGCGCCCAGGATCTTGGCCACTTCCATCGCGATGCCGTGTTCAAAGCCGTGCTTCATCAGCACCCGCATGTCGGAATTTCCCACCGAATAGGCCCGGCGGCACAGCCAGCCCAGATTGTCCTTGGTATCGGGAATGTCGCCATGGGCGCGGGCTTCGTCCGACCATGCGAAGCGCTTGCCGGCGCGCTGCAGCCGCACGAAGAATTCGCGGTCCTCGCCGCCCGACAAGGCGAAAGCCGGATCGAACCAGGGCGCGGTCATTTCTTCCACCACGGCGCGGCGGATCAGAAGATTGCCGGCGCCCTGCAGCATGGAAATCGGTCCCGACGCATGGCGGATGTCGCCATGGCCTTCGAGCCCCGTGCCGATGCCGAACAGGATGGAACCTTGCAGCACATCGGCTTTGGTTTGGTGGGCGCAGCTGAGGAAGTGGTCCAGCCAGTCGGCGGCGGGCCATTCGTCATCGTCGATCATGGCGATGAAATCCGCGTCGGTCTTCAGCGCCTCTTCAATCAGCGTGTTGCGGACCTGTGCGATGCCGCGCTTGTGGGCGATCACGGCGGTCAACGGCCAGCGGTAACCCGTCATGGCGTTGCACAGATCGAAACCGGCATGATCCTGCGCGTCATTGTCCGCCACCAGAACCCGCAGGTCGGCATCGGTCTTGAGCGCGGCGACGGCGTCCAGCAGGCGGCGCAGCATCACCGGGCGCTTGTAGGTCGGAACGCAAAGGACGACGCGGTCACGCATGACGGGCCCGCCACTGCGCCACCAGGCGGTGACAGCGATACCAGGTCACCAGTTCGCCCAAGAGGATGCCGCCCAGCGAGGCGATCGGGCCCAGCGTCAACAATAGCGCCAGCGTTGCCAGAATGGAGATCACGCTGGTGAGGGAGCTGATCTTGGCCAGCGCCTTGAACTCGCCTGCGGCCTGCAACAGCGTACCCAGCGGGGCGCGGAAATTCCTTGCCAGCATGATGGCGGCGGTGATGGCGGTGACCTGGATCACATCCTTGGCCGCATAGTGATTCTTGAGCAGCAAATCCGGGACCCACAGCAACAGACCCGCCGCCAGCGCCACGGTGCCCAGCCACACCGCCAGCAGCGCCAGGCGGAATTCGCGTGTGACGCGCGACAGCTTGGCTTCGTCTTCCGCCTTGATGGCACGGGTCATGACCGGGCGTTCGATATCGGGTAGGGTGCCTTGCACCAGCGAGATGGGCCGCATCAGCAATTGACCGAGCGCCAAAAGAGCAAAGGGTCCCGGACCGGACAGGAAGGTGACCAGATAGGCATGGGCGTTGACTGTGACCTCGGTCAGCACCACGCCCAGCAGCGACCAGCGGGTGAGATCGCGGAACGTAAGCCCGTAAGCCGCCAGGCTGCCATGGCGCAGGGACGCCAGATGGTCGCGCACCAAAAGCTTGAAACCGAACGGCGCCAGGCCCACCAGCGCCGACACCAGCATCAGTGTCGCGCCGGTGGTCAGATCGACATGCTGCGTCAGTTCCATGAAGGCGATGGCGGCCAGGAGGCCGCCGGCATAGATCAGGTCGGAGGCAACGGCGCGTTTGACCAGGCCCTGATTGTTGGCGAAGCAGCGCAGGAACCAGCGGCAGCTCATCACCCCGCCATAAAGCCCCATCATCAGCGCCACGCTCTGGGGCGCGCCGATGAACAGCAGCGCGCCGCCGACGATCAAGGTCGCCACAACCGACAGCAGGATGTTCAGCTTCAGCGACGTGGCGACGATGTCCGCGTCCGGAATGCCCGCCTTGTCCAGGCTGCGGGTGATGGGCAGCGACAGGGCGGCGGCGATCATGCTCATGCAGAAGGGCACGATCACCATCACGAAGGAGAACAGGCCGAACTGGTGCGCGAACATCTCGCGCATGAAGATGAAGCTGATCAGGAAATGCGCGCCCGAGGTCGCCACCGGGCCCGAGGCCGACAGGGTGTAGCGGCCCGTGGTGGCGAGCAGACGCGCAAACCGTCCCGCGTCCTTTGCAGGCGCTGCGACGTCCGGGATCGCCGGGGCGATGGTCATGAAAAGCCCTCTAAAGCGCGGCTGCGCTTGGGGAATTAGTGCGGGTTAAAAGTAAAAATATCGCCAGCGGATTGGTCACGGCATAGCGCCAGAACAGCCTTTTGGGCTCTTTTACCAGGCGAAACAGCCATTCCAACCCGGTGGCCTGCATCCATTCGGGGGCGCGCTTATAGGCACCGGTAACGAAGTTGTAGCAGCCGCCGCAGGTCACCAGCCAGCCGGCCTTGAGGCGGGTCTTGTTGCGGACCGCGAATTCATACTCGGTGGGGACCGACAGGCCGACCCAGATCACGTCGGGCTGGGTCAGGTTGATCTCGTCGCAGATTTCATCTTCCTCGTCGCGGCCGAAATAGCCGTGGCGGCGGCCGACGATCTGGAGGCCGGGATAGGTTTCGCGCAGCACGCGCACCGCTTCGGCATTGGCTTCCTCGGTGGCGCCCAGCATGAAGAAGCGCAGGCCGTGCTCGGCCGCGACTTTCGAGGCGTCATGGATGAAATCGGTGGTGGCGCTGCGCTCGGGGATCGGGGTCTTGGTGAGAAGGCGCGAGGCGAAGACCGCGGCCTGGCCGTCGGCATGGATGATATCGGCCTGTTCGAAGGTGAAGCGGAAGGCTTCGTCCTGGGCGGCCAGCGCGATGGCGTGACCGTTGGAGGCGAAGACCAGCTTGGGATGGGGATTGTCCTGGGTGCGTGCGTCCAGGCAGTCCTGCAGCATCATGCGGGCCAGGCCATCGCGCGACAGGCAGGCGGTGGCCAGACCGCCCACCGTCACTTCGGTGTAGGAGTCATTGGCCGGGGTCAGCGCCTGAGATTTCGGCGCTTCATATGCAAGCGGAAGGATGTGGGCGAGGGCGTTCATCAGTGGGCGTTCCGTGTGCGCAGCACTTCCAGCGGTGTCTTCGCCAGGATCAGCAGATCGAGCGCCAGGCTGGTGTTTTCGACGTACCAGGCATCCAGATCGACGCGGGCCTGCATGTGGGCGATGGTCGGGGTTTCGCCGCGCGCGCCATTCACCTGCGCCCAGCCGGTGATGCCCGGCTTGACCTGCTGGCGCACGATGTAATTGGCGATCTCGCCGCCATAATATTCGTCATGCGCCACCGCATGGGGGCGCGGGCCGACCAGCGACATGTCGCCGGACAGCACGTTGAAGAGCTGCGGCAGTTCGTCGAGGCTCAACTTGCGGATGACACGGCCGACGCGGGTGATGCGGGCATCGCCCTTGGCGGCCTGCTTCACTTCGGCGCCGTCTTCCATCACATGCATGGAGCGGAATTTCAGGATCGGGAAAGTCTTGCCGTTCAGGCCGGTGCGGCGCTGCGCGAACAGCAGGGGGCCGCGCGAATCCAGCATCACCGCGATGGTGACCAGCGCCAGCAGGGGGCTGAGCAAAAGGATCAGCAGCAGAGAAGCGGTGATATCCAGGATGCGCTTGGCGTCCAGGCTGTCGGCCTGGGTGTCGGCCGACGTCAGGGCGAAGCCGTCAAAGGCGGGGAAAACCGCCTTCATCATCGTCTCGGAAGTGTCCTGCATGCTCACGTTCAACCCTGGGGCCGTTGGGCTTCGGGTCGTTCGTTGCAGGAGACAGGCCAGCGAAAAGGGGGCTTTGAGCGCTATTTTGGGACGAAAATCGCCCAAAAACGCTGGTTAACCGGCACGGTGCGCGGGTTAACCCAACCCGGCGGTCCCATTTTGGGCTGGCCGTGCAGGGGCATTACAGGCCCGGGGCCAATTGTTGATGGCCAGAGACGCGGTATCGAGAAATATTACAATATAATCAGTTACTTATAGCGCAAAACGGGCCGCAAAGGCGGGAAAGCCCAGAAGGGCGAAGGCCCAGATCACCGCCGAGGCGATGCTGGCCGCCATGAAGCGGCGAAACTCCAGTTCGGACATCCCCGCCACCAGGGGGACGGTGGCGCGGAAGGGCCCCAGGAAGCGGCCGAAGAACACCGCCCAGGCACCCCAGCGGTGAAAGAAATGCAGGGCCTTTTCCAGCTGCGCCTCGAACTTGCGGAAGGGCCAGACATGCAGGATCTGGTGGTGGTAGCGCAGGCCCAGGCCCCAGGAGATTACGTCACCGCACAGGGCGCCCAGTATCGCGCCGGCGATGGCGGGAAACAGGCTGATGTCGCTGGCGCCGATCACCCCGCCCAGCGCCACCAGGATGGCGAAGCCCGGGACCAGGACACCCAGGCCGACAAAGGATTCGGTGAAGGCCACGATGAAGGCGATGGGAAAGCACCAGTGGGGATGCGCCTGCGCCGTCTGCGTCACCCAGATGCGGGCGTCCTGGGCGAATTGGGCTGACCATTGGAGGATGTCGGGAAGCATGCTCCCGCCATAGCGCGACTCGTTCGCATCTACCAAGCCCTGTCCGGCACAATTTCGACAAAATTTCCAACGGCTTGGCGTCTATATGAGGCCTCATTCGTTGCGCTATAAGTTCATCGCGGGTTCAGCTTCGCGGTGCTAACCCATTCGATCATATTGCGTTTCTGAACCGGCTTTTTGCGACGGAAGTATCTGTGATGAACATCGACCGCTCTCGTGATGAATTCCGGCGTTCCGAGCCTCTCGCGGGCCAGGGACGCATGGGCCGCGCCTGGAGCGGCGTGAAGCGCTGGTCGGGCGCCAATCCGCGTTTGTCGCGCGTGGTGTGGTTCGGCCTGGGCCTGGCGCTTCTGGCGCTGCTGATCTGGGCGATCTATCCGGCCAAGAACCAGGGCCGCCGTGGCATGATCAATCAGGGTGCGCAGCCGGTGGGCGTGGCGCGGGCACTGTCGGGCGACGTCAACATCACCCTCAACGCGCTGGGCACGGTGACGCCGCTGACCACCGCCACGGTGCGGCCGCAGGTCGGCGGCATGCTGATCAAGATCAATTTCACCGAAGGCCAGATGGTCAAGGCCGGCGACGTGCTGGCCCAGATCGATCCGCGCCCCTATCAGGCGGCGCTGGACCAGGTGCGCGGCCAGCTCGCGCGCAACATGGCGACGCTGACCAATGCGCGGGTGGACCTGGAACGCTACAAGTCGCTGCAGGCGCAGAACGCCATCGCCGCCCAGCAGGTTTCCTCGCAGGAAGCGCTGGTCAAATCCACCGAAGGCATCATCATTTCCGACCAGGCCAATGTGCAGACCGCGCGCATCAACCTGGGTTACACCAACATCGTCTCGCCGGTGGATGGCCGCGCCGGCATCCATCTGGTCGATATCGGCAACATCGTGTCGGCGGGCCAGTCCAACGGCATCGTGGTGGTGACCCAGCTTGATCCCATGTCGGTGCTGTTCACGATCCCCGAAGACAATATCCGCACCGTGCTGGAGCGGGTGAATTCCGGCGCCGTGCTGCCGGTTGACGTTTACGACCGCAGCCAGACCAACAAGATCACCTCGGGCGTGCTGTCGGCGGTGGATACGGTGGTCGATCCCGCCACCGGCTCGGTCAAGCTGCGCGCCATGTTCGACAACAAGGACCGCAGGCTGTTCCCGGCCCAGTTCGTGAACGTGCGGCTGCTGGTCAACACGCTGAAAAATCAGACCACCGTGCCGGTACCGGCCGTGCAGCGCGGCGCCGATGGCGCCTATGTCTTTGTGGTGCGCCCCGACAAGACCGTCACCCAGCGCAATGTGAAGATCGGTATCCAGGACGGCGACAAGATGCAAATCCTGTCGGGCCTGCGCGCCGGCGACACGGTGGTGGTGGACGGCGCCGACCGCCTGCGCGACGGCGCCGATGTCGAAGTCCCCGATCTGAAAGGCCAGATCGCCGCGCCCTCGGGCGGCGGCGGCGATGAGGCGGTGCGCGCGGCGCGCCGGGCCCAGTTGCAGGAAGCCATGAACAAGGCCTGCAGCGCCGACATCAAGAAGACCTGCGCCGATGCCACCGATGCGCGCGCGACCCGCATGTGCCTGTTCCGCAACCGCGACGAACTCAGCGCCGACTGTTCGCGGGCCATGTCGCAGATGCGCCAGGCCGGCGGCGGCCGCCGTGGTGGTGGCGGCCGTTGAGCGACGACCCGGTCCAGACCACTGGCGACTCCGCCGGCGGCGCCAATCCCAGCGCGCCCTTCATCCGGCGGCCCGTAGCCACGACGCTGTTCATGATCGCCATCCTGCTGGTGGGCCTGTCGGGCTATAAGTTCCTGCCCTTGTCGGCCCTGCCGCAGGTCGATTACCCCACCATCCAGGTCCAGACCTTCCTGCCCGGCGGCAGCCCGGAGGTGATGGCCACCTCGGTCACCGCGCCGCTGGAGCGGCAGTTCGGCCAGATGCCGGGCCTCAAGGAGATGTCCTCGGTATCATCGGCCGGGTCGTCCGTGGTGACGCTGCAGTTCGACCTGGCGCTCAGCCTGGATATCGCCGAACAACAAGTGCAGGCGGCGATCAACGCCGCATCCAACCTCTTGCCCGGCTCGCTACCGGCGCCGCCGATCTACAACAAGGTCAATCCCGCCGATGCGCCGGTGATCACGCTGGCGGTATCGTCGCGCACCCTGCCCATCACCCAGCTGGTGGACCTGTCGGAAACCCGCATCGCCCAGAAGATTTCGCAGCTTTCCGGCGTCGGCCTGGTCAGCATTTCGGGCGGTCAGCGCCCGGCGGTGCGGGTGCAGGCCAATCTGCAGAAGCTGGCCGCGCTGGGTCTGAACATCGACGACCTGCGCACCACGGTGTCGAACAACAATTCCAATTCGCCCAAGGGCAGCTTCGACGGCGCCTTCCAGTCCTACACCATCAATTCCAACGACCAGCTGCAGAGCGTCGAGGACTACCGCAGTATCGTGGTTGCCTTCCGCAATGGCTCGCCGGTCTATCTGCGCGATGTCGCCAATGTCGTGGACGGGGCGCAGAACAACAAGCTGGCGAGCTGGGCCAATAACGGCCCCGCCGTTCTGATCAACGTGCAGCGCCAGCCCGGCGCCAATGTCATCGCGGTGGTGGATTCCATCAAGGAACTGCTGCCCGTCATCAAGGCGGGCCTGCCGGCCTCGGTCGATGTGGTCACGCTCACGGACCGCACCGAGACCATCCGCGCCTCGGTCTCGGACGTGCAGTTCGAACTGATGCTGGCGGTCTTGCTGGTGGTGCTGGTGATCTATGTCTTCCTGCGCAACGTGCCGGCGACCATCATTCCGTCGCTGTCGGTGCCGCTGTCCATCGTCGGCACCTTCGCCGCCATGTACCTGCTGGGCTATTCGCTCAACAACCTGTCGCTGATGGCGCTGACCATTTCCGCCGGCTTCGTGGTCGACGATGCGATCGTGATGATCGAGAACATCACCCGCTACATCGAGAAGGGCGAGACGCCCTGGAACGCCGCCATGAAGGGCGCGGGCGAGATCGGCTTCACCATCGTGTCGCTGACCGTTTCGCTGATCGCGGTCCTGATTCCCCTGCTGTTCATGCAGGAGGTGGTCGGCCGGCTGTTCCGCGAATTCGCCGTGACCCTGGCCATCACCATCCTGATTTCGGCGGTGGTGTCCCTGACCCTGGTGCCGATGATGTGCGCCAAGCTGCTGCGCAGCCATAGCGCGGAAGCCAAGCGCGAGAACAGCTTCCAGCGCCGCACCGAGTATTATTACGACCGCATGGTGGCCGGGTATGACCGGCTGCTGATCTGGGTGCTGAAGCATCAGCGCCTGACGCTGCTGTCGGCGGTGGCGACGCTGGTGCTGACCGTGGTGCTCTATATCGCCATTCCCAAGGGGTTCTTCCCGGTGCAGGACACCGGCTTCATCCAGGCGATCACCGAGGCCGGTCCCACCACCAGCTTCGACGCCATGGCCACGCGCCAGCGCAAGCTGGCCGAGACCTTCCTGAAGGACCCCGATGTCGCCAGCCTGTCCTCCTTCATCGGGGTGGATGGCAGCAACCATACGCTCAATGCGGGCCGCATCCTGATCAACCTCAAGCCCAAGCATGACCGCGACGGCGTGCAGGCGGTGATGGAGCGGCTGAACCAGCATGCCCAGAGCGTGCCGGGCATGACCTTCTACCTGCAGGCGGTGCAGGACCTGACGACGGATTCGGTGGTGAGTCGCGCCCAGTACCAGTTCGTGCTGCAGGCCGCCACGCAAGCCGCGCTGAACGACTATGTGCCCCAGCTTCTGACTAGGCTGCGCGCGGTGACGGAAATCCGCAACGTCTCGACCTCGTTCCTGGACAAGGGCCTGTCGGCCTATCTGGTGGTGGACCGCGACACCGCGGCGCGTTTCGGCGTCACGGCGGCGACCATCGATAATGCGCTGTATGACAGTTTCGGCCAGCGCATCATCACCACCATTTTCACCCAGTCCAACCAGTATCGCGTGATCCTGGAGGCCGATCCGGCCGTGCACAATTCGGTGCAGTCGCTGAACGACATCTATCTGCCGACCTCCGGCGGCGGGCAGGTGCCGCTGTCGGCCATCGCCAAGGTCGAGCAGCGCACCACCCAGCTGCAGATCGATCATCTGGGGCAGTTCCCTTCCGCCACCTTCTCCTTCGACACGGCTTCCGGCACCGCGCTGGGCACGGCGGTGGAAGCGATCCGCGAGGCGCAAGGCGAGATGACGGCGCCCCCGGGGGTCACCACCCAGTTCCAGGGCTCGGCCCTGGCTTTCCAGGCGGCGCTGGGCAACCAGATCCTCCTGATCCTGGCGGCCATCATCACCGTCTATATCGTGCTGGGCGTTCTGTATGAGAGCTTCATCCACCCCATCACGATCCTGTCCACCCTGCCGTCGGCGGGCGTCGGCGCGCTGCTGGCGCTGATGATCTCGGGACACGACCTCAACATCGTCTCCATCATCGGCATCATTCTTCTGATCGGCATCGTCAAGAAGAATGCCATCATGATGATCGACTTCGCGCTGGATGCGGAACGCAACGAGGGCAAGTCGCCCACCGAGGCCATCCACCAGGCGGCCCTGCTGCGCTTCCGTCCCATCCTGATGACCACGGTGGCGGCGCTGTTCGGTGCCTTGCCGCTGATGCTGGGCACCGGCATGGGCTCGGAATTGCGCCATCCGCTGGGCATTTCCATCGTGGGCGGCCTCCTGGTCAGCCAGTTGCTCACTTTGTTCACCACCCCGGTGATCTACATTTATTTCGACCGGCTGGGCGCCGACTTCCGCGCCTGGCGCGCCCGCCGCCGGGTGCGCAGCGGAGGCGGCCAAGAGGCCCCGGAGCCGGCCGAATGAATATCGCCGCGCTCTTCATCCGCCGCCGCATCGCCACCACGCTCCTGGCGCTGGGCCTCGGCATGGCGGGGCTGGGCGCCTACACGCTGTTGCCGGTTTCACCCTTTCCCAATATCGACATTCCCACCATCGTGGTGAACGCCTCGATGCCGGGCGCCAGCCCCGAGATCATGGCCTCCAGCGTGGCGACGCCGCTGGAACGGCACCTGGGCACCATCGCCGGCGTGGACGAGATGACGTCGCGCAGCAACGTCAATTCCACCCAGGTCGTGCTGCAGTTCGACATCAACCGCGACATCAACGGCGCGGCGCGTGACGTGCAGGCGGCGATCAACGCGGCCCGGGCTGACCTGCCGGCGGCGCTGCGCTCCAATCCGACCTACCGCAAGTTCAATCCCGCCGATTTCCCCATCCTGATTCTGGCGATGACGTCCAAGACCCTGTCGCCGGGCCAGATCTACGACCAGGCCTCCAACATCATCCAGCAGAAGCTGTCGCAGATTTCGGGCGTCGGCGATGTGTCCCTGAACGGCGCCTCGCTGCCGGCGATCCGCATCGAGCTGAACCCGCGCGCTTTGTTCAAGTACGGCATCGGCCTGGCCGACGTGCGGGCCGCGATTTCGGCGGCCAATGCCAACACCCCCAAGGGCGACATCCAGCAGGGCGAACAGACGCTGCAGGTCTATGCCAATGACGTCTCCAGCCAGGCCAGCGATTACCGCACCCTGATCATTGCCTATCGCAACGGTTCGGCGGTGCGCTTGCAGGACGTGGCCGAGGTGGTGGACGGGGTGGAGAATGTCCGCAACCTGGGCACCTTCAACGGCCAGCCCGCGGTGCTGGTCAATATCACCAAGCAGCCGGGCGCCAATGTCATCGAGGTGGTGGACATGATCCGCACCATGCTGCCGGAGCTTCAGGCGGCGCTGCCCGCCGCCATCCAGCTCGGCACGCTGATGGACACCACCACCTCCATCCGCAATGCGGTGCATGACGTGGAGATGACGCTGATCATCGCCACCGTGCTGGTGATCCTGGTGGTGTTCCTGTTCCTGCGGAACCTGAAGGCGACGCTGGTGCCCACCGTCTGCGTGCCGCTGACCCTCCTGGGCACCTTCGGAGTGATGTATCTTCTGGGCTTCAGCCTCAACAATTTCTCGCTGATGGCGCTGATCGTCTCCACCGGCTTTGTGGTCGATAACACCATCGTGGTGCTGGAGAACGTCACCCGGCATCTTGAGAACGGAAAGACACGGATGCAGGCGGCGCTGCAGGGCGCCCAGGAAGTGACGTTCACGGTCATTTCCATGAGCATTTCGCTGGTGGCGGTGTTCTTCCCGGTGCTGCTGATCGGCGGCATGGTGGGGCGCATCTTCCACGAATTCGCCATCACCCTGACGGTGGCGATCGTCATCTCGATGGTGATTTCCCTGACCCTGACGCCGATGATGTGCGCCTATCTCGATCTCTCGGTCGAGGAAGACAAGAACCCGCTGATGGCCTGGTCGCGGCGCAGCCTGGAATGGATGCAGGATTTCTATCGCCGCACGCTGGACTGGTCGCTGGGCAATCCCAAGACCATCGTGGCCATGGTCTTCCTTGCCATCGGCCTGAATTTCTACCTGATCTCGATCGTGCCCAAGGGTTTTTTCCCCTCGACCGATGAAGGCACCATGCAGGGGGGGCTGCGCGCCGACCAGAGCATCTCCTTCCAGGCGATGCAGAAAAAGTTCATGCAGTTCATCGAGATCATCAAGAGCGATCCGGCGGTGGCGACGGTGGGCGGATTTGCCGGCGGCGGCGCCGCCAATTCCGGCAATGTCTTCGTCACGCTGAAGCCGCCGTCCGAGCGCGGCCTTTCCACCGACGAAGTGATCGACCGGTTGCGTCCCAAGCTGGAAAAGGTGGCAGGCGCGCGACTGTTCCTGCGTGCCGGCGGCCAGATCGGCGGCGGCGGGCGGCAGGGCAATGGCAGCCAGCAATACACGGTGCAGGCCGACTCGCTGGAAGAACTGAACCTGTGGGTGCCCAAGATCACCGATGCGCTGCAGGAGGTGCCGGAGCTGACCGACGTCAATTCCGACCAGCAGGACAAGGGGCTTCAGGTCGATCTGAAAGTGGACCGCGCCACGGCGGCGCGGCTGGGGCTGAACATCGCCCAGGTCAACAATGCGCTGTATGACGCCTTCGGCCAGCGCCAAGTCTCGACCATCTACAAGGACAAGAACCAGTACAAGGTGATCATGGAGGTGGCGCCGAAATTCTGGCAGAGCCCCGAAACGCTGCGTGACATCTATATCAGCACCTCGGGCGGCAATGTCAGCGGCACCCAGTCCACCGCCGGCGCGGGCGGCGCCTTTACCCCGGCGCAAGCGCGTGGTGGCACCAGCACCACCACCACGTCCGCGAACACCGACGCGAACGCACAGGCCGCCGAAGCGGTGCGTAACCAGCAGCTCAACGCCCTGACCGCCAGCGTGCGCGGCGGCGGTTCAACGGGCGCTTCGGTTTCCACCCGTGTCTCCACCATGGTGCCGCTGTCGGCGGTGGCCAGCTTTGGCCCCGGCACCACGCCCCTGGCGGTCAACCATCAGGGACCGTTCGTCGCCACCACCTTCTCGTTCAACCTGCCGGCGGGTGAAAGCCTGGGCAATGCGGTCGCCGCCATCAACCGCACCATGGCCCAGATCAACGTGCCGATTAACGTGCATGGCGAATTCGCCGGCAATGCCCGCCAGCTCCAGCGCAGCTTCCAGAACATGCCGTTCCTGCTGCTGGCGGCTATCGTGACCATCTACATCACGCTGGGCATCCTCTACGAAAGCCTGATCCATCCCGTCACCATCCTCTCCACCCTGCCGTCGGCCGGTGTGGGCGCGGTGCTGGCGCTCTTGATGTTCAACACCCAGTTCGACCTGATCGCGATGATCGGCGTCATATTGCTGATAGGAATCGTGAAGAAAAACGCGATCATCATGATCGACTTCGCCATCGACCTGCAGCGGCGCGAGGGCCTGTCGCCGCGCGACGCGATCCGCAAGTCCTGCCTGCTGCGCTTCCGGCCCATCATGATGACCACGGTCGGCGCCATCCTGGGCGCGCTGCCGCTGGCGATCGGGCTGGGCGCCGGCTCGGAACTGCGCCAGCCGCTGGGTATCTCCATCGTGGGCGGGCTGGTCCTCAGCCAGATCCTGACGCTCTACACCACGCCGGTGGTGTTCCTCTACATGGAGCGCTTCGGAAGCTGGACGTCAGGTTTCTGGAACAAGTGGTATCACGGGCTGATGGGCGACAAGCCCGGCGACCACGAGCCCATGCCGCGTCCGGTACCTGCCGAGTAGGCAAACAAAAACGCGCCGGGCAAAGCCACGGCGCGTTTTGTATTTCAGACCTCAGCGCCTCGCCCAAGCTCGGCGCGTTCGCTGCTCAAATCGATCCACTGGATCGATTTGACCCGCTACGCGGGTCGCAGCTCACAGATTCGGCAGATCATCCGCGCTGGCCGTGCCTTCGTTGATTCTGGCACTGCGGCTCTGGCGATAGAGATTGCGGGTCGTCGCATAGAAATCGATGGACGAGCGTTCGATGGTTTCCACCGCGTCCAGCTGCGAGGTGCGGGCGTCCAGGATGCCCATGCCGATACGCACGATCATCAGCGTGTTGTCGCCGGGGAAGATCGCATAGGTGAAGGGATCGAAAGCCACATCCACGGCGGTGCCGAGCAGATCGCGGGGCGGCTTGGGCCCGGCGAAGGGCAGCATCAGGTAGGAGCCTTCGGCGGCCCCGGCCTTGCCCAGGGTGATGCCGAAGTCATTCTCGTGATAGGGGATGCCCCACTTGCTTGCGACATCGATCAATCCGCCGATCCCGACCGTGGTGTTGACCACGATGCGGCCCAGCGTGTTGCCGGCCTTTTCGGCCTCGCCCTGCAGCACATCATTGGCCAGGATCACCGGCGAATTCAGGTTGGTGAGGAAGTTGTGCACCCCTTCGCGGGCCACTTCCGGCACCACATCGCGGTAGCCGCGGGCGACAGGGCGCAGGATGGCCCGGTCCATGGCCAGGTTGAAATCGAAGATGTCGCGGTTGGTCTTTTCCCAGGGATCATTCTGGGCGACGGACGCCGCGTCTGGCGTGCTGCACGCGCCGAGGGTCAAGGCCAGCGCGAGTGCGGAAATCATAGGAAGCGAGGTTTTCATGCCCATACCAGATAGCGTAATCGCAATAAAATATCGTTAGCAACGAATCCTATAACGGCCAATATCGGGATTCGTGCCTTCGGGTACAAGGGGTACACCCCCCGCTGCCGTGCGGCACACTGGCCTTATGGCCAACATCCGCCCCTGGCAGTAGCAGCCGGACGTTGCTGAATTGTTACAGGGGATTGAAGCGTACCGCCGCCGGTCCGGCAGGCCGGAAAGTCCCTTTTTGATCCACAGGCTTGTTGCTGTCCGGCTCCACCGGTTTGCCAGTCTCCTCGTCCACCGGGACGGGGGGCATCTGGAGCGTCGCGACCCCAAAACCCAAGGCACAGATATTTTGTCCAAGAAAACAGGCTCGCATGCCAAGAATAATGCGCAGCCGTGGAGAAAAGCTCCGGGACTTGCGCAAAATTTCATCACGAAAGCGTTGCCGCCTTAGCCGCGTCCGAAAAGCGGCATCTTGGTCGCCATCACTGTCAGGAATGGTACATTGGATTCCAGCGGCAGCCCGGCCATGTAGGTCACGGCCTGGGCGACATGGTTCACGTCCATGCGCGGCTCGACCGCCAGTGTGCCATCGGGCTGCAGCACGCCCTTGGTCATGCGCTCGGTCATTTCGGTGGCGGCGTTGCCGATGTCCACCTGGCCGGCGGTGATGTCAAAGGGCCGCCCGTCCAGGATGGTGGATTTGGTCAGGCCGGTGATGGCGTGCTTGGTGGCGGTATAGGGCGCCGAATGGGGCCGGGGACGGTCGGCCGAAATCGAACCATTGTTGATGATGCGTCCGCCGCGCGGTTCCTGCGCCTTCATCATCCGCACCGCCTCCTGGGTGCAGAGGAAGGCGCCGGTGAGGTTGACGCCCACGATCGCCTGCCACTGGTCGAAGGTCAGGTCCTCGATCGGGACGGCGGGGGTGCCCATGCCGGCATTGTTGAACAGCATGTCCAGCCGGCCGAACTTGTCCTTGATCTTGGCGAAGACGGCCTTGACCTGGGCGGGATCGCCGATGTCGGCGGGGGCCACCAGATAGCTGCCCTTCAGGCGCCCCGCGGTCTCTTCCAGGGTGTCCGCCTTGCGGCCCACCAGCGCCACCGACCAGCCGGCTTCCGAAAGGTGGATGGCCACGGCGCGGCCCACGCCGCTGCCGGCACCGGTGATCATCGCAATCTTGGTCATGTCGTCCTCGCTGGAATACCGATTCACTCTAAGGGTTGCCCTTATAAGGAAATTTTCCCGATTTGGCGCGCGGGGCTAACATTGGCTTTATCCACCATGGCAATTCCGTTAGAGCTTCGGCCCTGCCGCGGCGATGGAAAAAACGCCGGGATTCCAGACGAATATCAGGGGATTTCCATGTTCAAGCGCCTGGCTTTGGCTCTGTTGGCCACCACCGTCCTGACCCCGGGCGCCGTCATGGCGCAGACCAGCAGCAGCGTCAGCCAGAGCTCGGCCCTGGACACGGTCATCGTCACCGCCCGCAAGCGCGAGGAAGCCGAGCAGACCGTCCCGATCTCGATCTCATCCTTCAGCCAGGCCGAACTGGACCGGCTGAATGTCAGCACCATCGAGGATCTGCGGTTTCTGGCGCCTTCCGTCCATATCGCGCCCACCACCTTCCGCCAGGACACGCTGAACGTCACCATTCGCGGCCAGCGCGACTTCGATTCCAGCTCGGGCCAGTCGGTAATGTCCTTCGATCCCGCGGCCGCCGTCTACATGGACGGCGTCTATCTGGCGCGCCCTGTCGGGCTGACCGGCGGGCTGTTCGACATCGAGCGGGTCGAGGTGCTCAAGGGCCCGCAGGGCACCCTGGTGGGCCGCAACACGACCGGCGGCGCCATCCTCTACCGCACCCGCGAGCCGGGCTCCGAGTTCGGCGGCTATATAAAGGCGACCGCGGGCGACTATGGCCGGGCCGAGCTGCAGGGCGCGATCAATATCCCGCTGACCGACACGCTGTTCTTCCGCGCCGCCGGGCAGATCAGCCAGCGCCGCGGCTACATCACCAATCTCTATTACGATCCGGCCACGGGCTATCGCAACACCCAGCCGGCGATGGGCGCCAACAAGATCGCGGGAAATTTCTCGCTGAAGTGGCAGCCCGACGAGACCTGGAGCGTCTTGCTGCGCGCCCAGATATCGGCCGAGCACGACACCGGCTCGACCTATCACAATCTGGGCTTCTTCACGGCCAGCGGCCAGCGCGCCGGACGCCCCGCCATCTGCAACATCCCGGGCACCTGCATCGGCTTTACCGACATGTTCGGCCGCCGGGTCGAGCCTTATTACAGCTCGTTTACGCCGACCACGGTAGGCCCGGTGAACACCGATCCCAGGGCCTATAATTCCCTGCTGCAGTCGGTCGCCCGCGCCCAGACGGCCGGCTTCTGGACCGCCGAACAGACCGCCAACAATCTGGATGTCGGCCATTACCAGACCCTGTCGGCCACCGTGAACAAGACCTTCGGCGACATCGACGTGAAATGGCTGAGCGCCTATCGCTGGTGGGACAATACCGGCACCTCGATCGGCCGCGGCCTGTCCTACAACACGGCCGAATATCAATACATGGTTCCGAACTACAACTCGTTCCAGTCGGAGCTGACGGTCAACGGCAAGGGATTGAGCAACCGCCTGAACTGGACGGCGGGCCTGTTCTTCTTCCAGGAGAACAGCCGCGACAATGGCGGGCTGTTCTACCTGTTCATTCCCAACAACGGCATTCCGGCGCCCGGACGCGGCATCACGCTGCAGGACGGCACCCGCAACGACCAGCGCAACACCAGCTATGCCGCCTATGCCCAGGCGACCTACAGCCTGACGACGGATACGCGCCTGACCGCGGGCCTGCGCTACAGCTATGACAAGCGTTATGCCCATCTGGATACCCGCACCCAGATATTCCCGGCCACGGCCGCCAGCACCGCCAGCGTGGTCAACGGCGTGTTCGATCCCGCGCCCTATACGCTGCACGGCATCAGCTATCCCGGCCAGACCCGGGCCTGCACCCTGACCGACGTCAATGGCGTGCTCAGGCCGCTGGCCAACTGCGCCGCCGACATCAACAAGAGCTTCGACAAGCCGACCTGGACGCTGGGCATCGATCATGACCTGTGGGCGGGCACCATGATCTATGCCACCACCCGCACCGGCTATCGTTCGGGCGCGATCAATTCCACCGCCATCAATCCCGCCGTCACCGTGGCGCAGCCGGAAAATGTCCAGGACTATGAAGTGGGCATCAAGTCGGACTGGGACCTGGCCGGAATGCCGGTGCGCACCAACCTGTCGGCCTATATCACCGATTATCGCGACATCCAGATCCTGACCGCGCTGCCCAACGTCACCCTGGCCACGGGTCCGGGCGGCGTCCCTTGCACCCAGGCGCTGTTCAGCGCCAATGCCTGCATCGGTACCACCAACGACAATGTGACGTTGAACGCCAAGGCCGCGAAGATCTATGGCGCGGAATGGGATATCAGCGTGCTGCCGCTGCCGGGCCTGACGCTGCGCTCCTCCGGCAGCTATCTCGACGCCCATTACACCGACTATACTTTCACGCCGCCGGCGGGTTACCTGCTGCCCACCGGCACCACCAACCTTTCGGGTACGCCGTTCCCGCTGCCCAGCTGGCAGACCACCGCGATCGCCACCTATGCCACCGGCCTGAAGGATATCGCGGGTGTGTCGATCCAGGATCTCAGCCTGACCGCACGTTATTACTGGCAGAGCCGCTACAAGGCCGACCTGCGCACCTTCAATCCCAGCCAGCGCACCGGCTCCTACGGGCTGCTCGACCTGCGCCTGGATGTGCAGGACATCGCGGGCAAGGGGATCGATGCCGGGCTGTTCATGACCAATGTCCTGAACACGCCGGTCTGCATGCCCGAATATAACGGCGTGCTGGGCTCGGCCCCCAACGCAACCTTCGGTGTCGCCAACACCGCCGGCGTGCTGCAATGCGTGCCGCTGCCTCCGCGCATGAGCGGCGTGCAGGTCCAGTATAGATTTTAAGTGAACCGCCTCCGGTTTCAGCTTACGCGAAGCTTCGCTTCGCACGCTGAAACCACCTCCCCCTTTCGATGCGCTTCGCGCTAAGGGGGGTGAGCGAGGCGTTCAGCCTCGCGAACGGCCTGCGCTTGCGGCCCTAGCTAGTTGGCATACTCCACTTTCACGAGAGACATCGTGAATACCAAAGTCTGGTCGGGCGGGATGGCGTCGCCGGCACCGTCGGCGCCGTAGCCCAGTTCGGACGGCACCACGATTTCCCAGGTGTCCCCGGTCTTCATCAGCTTGAGGGCTTCGACCCAGCCGGGGATCAACCCGCCGGTCATGAAGGTCGCCGCTTCCTCCGGCTTGGTCTGGTCGAAGACCTTGCCGTTTATCAGCATGCCTTTGTAATAGACCGTCACCACATCGGAATCGCGCAGCACGGCGGGGCCGGTGCCGGCCTTGATGACGCGGTACATCAGGCCCGATGCGGTCTTCTTGGCGTCGGTGCGGGCGGCATAGTCGGCCAGGAACTTGGCATTCGAAGCCGCGCTGGTGTCGTAGGACGCGCTGGGGGCGGCGTCCGAGGGGCGGTCGCAGGCGGCAAGCCCGGCCGCCGCGAACAGCACCACAGCCACAGTTTTCGCCAATCCACGCATATCCGACGTCCCCGAAAAAATTACGGGAGACTTATACAGGCAAGATTACTTGCCCGCCACCCGCACTTCGTCGCCGTCCCGGAAGGAATCGGAGGGGTTGTCGATAATGCGGTCCTTGTCGGTGATGCCGCTTCCCACATCCACCGCATCGCCCAGGTCGCGCGCGATGGTGATGGTTTTCAGGCGGACGCGGCTTTGCGCATCCACGGTGGCGACCTGCATGCCTTCGGCGCGGAACATCAGGGCGGTGGCCGGGACCCTGAGGCCGTCGGCCCCGGCGGGCAGGGGAAATTTGACTTCCGCGTAGCCGCCGGGCTGCAGCGCGCCTTCGGTATTGTCGATGACGAACTGGGCCAGCACGGTGCCGCTGGCGCTGGCGACGGCCCCGGAGCTGGCGCCCAGGGTGGCGGTGAAAACGCGTCCGGGATGCTGGGGCACGCTGAAATTGATGGTCATGCCGGGGCGGATATAGGTCGAATAATTCTGCGGCACCCGCACATAGATGCGCAGGCGCGTCAGGTCCGAAATGGTGAAGAGCGGTGCGGCGCCGGCCCCCGTGCCCACCGTGACCAGGGCGCCGACATCCACCGCGCGGCTGGTGACCACGCCGTCAAACGGCGCGACCAGGCGGCGGAAACCGGCCTGGGAGGTGAGGCTGTAGAGATTGGCGCGCGCCGCTTCCACCGCCGCATTCTTGGCGTCGAGGTCGGCGTCGCGGGTTTCCTTGTCCTGGCGCGACACCGCGCCCTGGGCGAACAGGGTCTCCCAGCGTCCCGCGGTGGCGGCGGAAAGCCGCTGGGCGGCCTGGGCGTTGATCAGGTTGGCGCGCGCCTGCTGCACCTGCCCGGCCAGGTCGGGCGTGTCGAGTTCGGCCAGAATCTGGCCCTGTTTCACCGGCGTTCCGATATCGACGTACCACTTCTTCACATAGCCGCTGACCTGGGCGTAGATCGGGGCTGCGGTGAAGGCCTGGATGTCGCCTGGCAGGTTGAGGACGCCGCCGTCTTTTTCGGGCTGGAGCTTGACGATCTGCACCGTCTGGATCGCCTGTTCCTCGGTCCATTGCGCGGTCCCATAGCTGTTCCAGAGCCGAACGCCGATACCCACCACCGCGATGACCAGCGCCGCGGCGAGCACGATGAGCCCCCAGCGCTTCAGGCCTGGCGGCGTCTGATGACGCAGCAATTCCTCGCGCGTGGGCTGATGGTCGTGACCGGCATCGGGAGTCTTGTCAGGCATAGGCTTCACCGGCCCCTTTTCCGGTCTTCGGCGCTGGCGGCGGCGAAGCCGCCCTTTTGGCCGCATGGCGGTCATGCAGGATGCTGAACACCACCGGCACGAGCATCAATGTGGCGATGGTGGCGAAAATCAGTCCGCCGATCACGGCGCGGCCCAGCGGCGCATTCTGCTCGCCGCCTTCGCCCAGGCCCAGCGCCATGGGCGTCATGCCGATGATCATGGCCAGCGCGGTCATACAGACGGGGCGGAAACGGGTGAAGCCGGCTTCCACCGCCGCGCGCACCGCATCGCCATGCTCGGCGAGCCGTTCGCGCGCGAAGCTGATTACCAGGATGGAGTTGGCGGTGGCGACGCCCATGCACATGATGGCGCCGGTCAGCGCCGGCACCGACAAAGTGGTGCCGGTGGCGAACAGCATCCAGACGATGCCGGCGAGGGCCGCGGGCAGGGCGGTGATGATGACAAAGGGGTCGGTCCAGGACTGGAAGTTCACCACGATCAGCAGATAGATCAGCACCACCGCCGCGAGCAGGCCGTAGGACAGGCCGGTAAAGGCCGTGTTCATGGTCTGGATCTGGCCGCGCAGGGTGACGGTGGCGCCGCGCGGCAGATGCTGCTTGTTGGCGTCGATCACCTTCTGCACATCCCTGGCCACGCTGCCCAGGTCGCGGTCCTGGGTGGTGGCGTAGAGATCGATGGTCGGCTGGATGTTATAATGGCTGACAACCGAATTGCCCTGGGCACGGCTGATCTTGACCAATCCGCCCAGCACGTGCGGCGCGGTGCCGGCGCCGCCGGTGACGGGAAGATTCTGCAGGGCGGCGAGGGAGTCGAGCTGATATTCCGGCGTCTGCGTCGTCATGTTGTACGACACGTTGTTCTTGGGGTTGAGCCAGAAGTTCGGCGCCGTCTGCGAGGTGCCGGCCAGTGAGGTGGCCAGCGCATTGGTCACGTCGCGTTCGGTCAGGCCAATCTGCGACATGCGGCTGCGGTCGGCTTCCACCTTGAGCTGCGGCATGTTGCTGGACTGCTGCATGCGCGCATCCACCAGGCCGGGAATCTTGCGGATCTCGCGCAGGATGCGGAAGCCGAACGCTTCGGTCTCTTCCAGCCTGTTGCCGCTGATCTGCACGTCCAGCGGCGCGGGCGCGCCGAAATTCAGGATCTGGCTGGTGATGTCCGGCGGCGGGAAGGAGAAGGTCACCTGCGGGAACAGCCGCGGCAGCCTCTCGCGCATGGTGCGCACGTAATTGGCGGTCGGGCGATGGTTCCTGTTCAGGCTGATGAAGATGTCGGCGTCCTGCAGGCCCACCGTGCCGGAATTGTTGTAGAGCATGTTCACCGGGCTCTGGTTGAGACCGACATTGTCCACGATGGTCGCCAGCTCGGCCGGCGGGATGATGCGGCGGACTTCCTTTTCGATCTGCGCCACGATCTGGTTGGTGTCTTCCAGCCTGGTGCCGGCGGGGGTGCGGGCGTGCAGCGTGATCTGGCCGGAGTCGACGCTGGGGAAGAAGTCCCTTCCCAGGAACGGGAACAGCAGCATGGAGGCCAGCACCACCGTCATGAAGGCGATGACAAAGGGACGGCGGCGCGTCATCGCCAGCGCCAGCAGGTTGCGATACTGCTCCTTGGTGCGATCGAAGCCGCGCTCGAAGCTGCGCTGCACCCGCGCCAGCACATGATCGCCCTCGGCCATGTGGCCGTGCGGCTTGAGCAGGTAGAGCGACAGGGTCGGCACCAGGGTGCGCGACAGGATGAAGGAGGCGATCATGGCGAACACCACCGCCAGCGCCATGGGCACGAACAGGTAGCCGGCGATGCCGGTCAGCGCGAACATCGGCACAAAGGCCACGCAAATACACAGAAGGGAGACGAAGGCGGGCTGGGTGATCTGGCGCGCGCCGTCCATGATGGACTCATAGACGCCTTTGCCCTGTTCCAGGTGCCAGTTGATGTTCTCGATGGTGACGGTGGCGTCGTCGACCAGGATACCGACCGCCAGCGCCAGGCCGCCCAGCGTCATGATGTTCAGCGTCTGGCCGGTGGCCCACAGTCCGATCAGCGCCACCAGCACCGCCAGCGGAATGGAGGTGGCGATGATCACGGTGGAGCGCCAGCTTCCCAGGAACAGCAGGATCATCAGGCTGGTGAGGGCCGCGGCGAGGGCGCCTTCATAGAATACGCCCTTCACCGCCGCCTTCACGAACACGGACTGGTCGCTCATGATGTCGATCTTGAGCTCGGGGGGAAGCTGCTCCTTCAGGATCGGCAGCAGGTCCTTGATGCCCTGCACCACATCGATGGTGGAGGCCTGGCCGTTCTTCAGAATGGTGGACAGCACCGCGCGGGCGCCATCGACATGCACGATGTTGTTCTGGACCGTGTTGCCGTCGCGAACGTTGCCGACATCGTGCAGGAAGACGGTGCCGCCGCCCGGCACCGTCTTGACCGGCAATTCGTTCATGCCTTCGATCGTGTCGGAGGCGTTGTTGAGGCGCACGATATATTGATAATTGCCGATCTTGATGTTGCCGGCGGGATTGATCTGGTTCTGCGCGACGAAAGCGTTCTGCACGTCCACGGATGAAAGACCGCGCGCCTGCATGGCGGTGGGGTCCAGGTCGATCAGCACCGCCCGGAATTTGCCGCCGTAGGAAAAGGGTATGGCGGCGCCGTTCACCGTGGTGAGACGCGGCCGCGCGAAATTCTGCGAATAGTCCAGCACCTGCTGTTCCGACAGGGAGTTGGACGAGAAGGCCAATTGCAGAATGGGCACGGTGGACGCGCTGTAATTGAGGATCAGCGGCGGCATCGTCCCCGGCGGCATCTGGCGGATGGTGCTTTGCGAAACGGACGTGACCTGGGCCGTGGCCAGGCGGATATCGACATTGGGCTGGAAGAAGATCTTGACGATGCCAAGCCCCGGCATGGCCAGGGCCTCCAAATGCTCGACGTCATTCACCGTGGTGGTGAGAAAACGTTGATAGGGCGCCAGCATGCGCGAGCCGACTTCGTCGGGCGACAGGCCGGTATAGGTGAAGGCGACGCCGATCACCGGAATGCCGATATTGGGGAAAATGTCGGTGGGGGTGCGCAGCGCCGCCAGCGGCCCGAAGATCAGGATCATCAGGGCGAGCACGATGAATGTATAAGGGCGGTCCAGCGCGACCTTGACGATCCAGGTCATCGGCCTGCCGTTCTCAAACGCAATTCCATCATTACGCGGTCTTCAGTTACCAATCCCGGGGCGCCGATAGGTGGTCCCTGCCGGCTTTTTGCCGACTATAGCGGGATTTACGCGGGTCGCATGCACGGGCTTGTCGCAAGCTGTCGCGGCTTTCTCCTCCCCCCTCCGATTTCAGCTTTCTCTCGGCTTCGCCTCGAACGCTGAAATCACCTCCCCCGCCGGTCGCTACGCTGGCGGGGAAGGGTGACCTGAGATGGCTATATTCCATAGAGTTTATGGGGTATTATGGGGCCATGATCTCCCAAAAGGCCCGTTACGCCCTGCGTGCCCTGCTGCTGCTGGCGGCGCGGGGAGACGATACCCCGGTCCAGATCGCCGAAATCGCCGAAAAAGAGCGAATCCCCCGCAAGTTCCTCGAAGCCATCCTGCTGGAGCTGAAAAAGACCGGAATCGTGCGCAGCCAACGGGGGCGGCAGGGCGGCTATTCCCTGGGGCGGCCGGCCAAGGACATCAGCTTTGCCGATGTTTTGCGCGTCACCGACGGCCCCCTGGCGCTCAGCCCCTGTGTCAGCGTCATGGCCTACCGCAAATGTGACGACTGTTTCGAGGAATCGGTCTGCGCCATCCGCAAAGCCCTGCTGGCGGCCCGGGATGCCACCGCGGAGATCCTGGAATCCAGAAATCTTGCCGCGGCTGCGCAACAATTGCGCCGCTCGGGCGCTTTGTAAGCGCCTATTCTGCCTTTTCTGCCGACATTTCAAATACTTCTGAATCTCTATTGACTAGATAGACATTATGGAATTCATTATGCACGCCCGGATGGGGCAGGCGAGCGGCGGGGTTTATCATGGCGAAGGGTCTGGTCTTGGTGCTTCTTGGCACGGTCGCGCTGAGTGCGTCCGCCGCGGCGCAGTCGCGCGTGGCCCGGCCGGCTTCTGATCCCCGCATCGATCTGCTGGAACAGCAGCTGCGCAGCGTTCAGCAGCAACTGGCCGACATCAAGGCCCGCCAAGACAGGAATCAGAATGCCAACGACAACAGCGCCGCGCTGGCCGATCTGAAGCGCAGCAGCGAAAGCCGCCAGGCCGAAATCAGCAAGCGGCTGGATGGCCAGGTGCGGACCGGGCTGGACAATGGCCGCCTGACCTTTGCCAGCGCCAATGGCGCCTTCACCTTCGCGCTGCGCAGCCTGGTGCAGTTCGACTATGGATATTTCGCGCAGGGCCGCAATCCGCCGGGCGTCGATCTCAACAGCGGTTCGAACTTCCGCCGCGCCCAGTTCGGGTTCACCGGCACCGCCTGGCGCGACTGGTCCTACAACTTCACCTATGACTTTGGCGGCAACGGCATAGAGAAAAGCGGTTACATCTACACCGCCTATCTGCAGTATGACGGACTGAAGCCGTTCGGGTTTCGCATCGGCGCCTTTTCGCCCTTCGCCGGCATCGACGACTCCACCGGTTCGGGCGATCTGCTGTTCCTGGAGCGCGCCTCGGTCTCCGACATCGCCCGCAATATCGGCGGCGCCCCCAGCCGTGAAGGTGCCAGCATTTTCGCGCAAGGCGACCGCTATCTGGTTTCGGTGGCCTATACCGGCAAGAAGGCCACTGACGCCGCGACCTTCGATGCGCAACAGGCCATCGTCACCCGCGCCTCATGGCTGGCAGTCAGCAACGACGATGTGAAGTGGCTGCTGGATGCCAACGCCACCCATGTGCTGAAGGTGGCGGACCCGACGCCCAACACCAACGCCGGAGTGTTTCGCCTCAGCAACGGACCGGAACTGGCGATCGACGCCATTCGAACCGTCGATACCGGCACGATCGACGCGCGCAAGGTGACGCAATGGGGCGTGGAGACGGCGGCCACTTATGGACCGATCTATGGCCAGGCCGGCTATTTCCGCTTCAATATCGACCGCCGCACCATTCTTCCCGATCCCGATTTCAAAGGCTGGTACGCGGTGGCGACCTGGTCGCTGACCGGCGAACCCCATCCCTATGATCCGTCCAGCGCCAGTTTCCGCGGCTTGCGCCCGGCCAAGCCCCTGGGAACCGATGGCGGCTTCGGCGCCTGGGAGATCAAGGCCCGCTACAGCAATATCAATCTGGATTACCTGCCATCGCTGGCACCCGCCTCGGGCGGCGTGCCGGGCGGCGTCCAGAATATCTGGAGCGTCGGCCTGAACTGGTATCCCGCCAATGGAATCCGCTTTGCGCTGGATTACGAAAATATCCAGGTGGGCCATGTCAACGCGCCGGCCACCGACATCTCGTCCAACGCCATCGGGCTGCGCAGCCAGATTTCGCTGTAGAGGACCAGGTCATGAAGCGCATTCTTTCTCTTCTGGCTGTGGCCGGCACCCTTGCGGTGAGCGGCGTCGAGGCGGCCAACTTTTCGCTGCTCAATGTCAGCTATGATCCGACGCGTGAACTGTATCAGCAGATCAACCGCGCCTTCTCCGCGCAGCAAAAGGCCAAAGGCGACACCGTCACCATCTCCAACAGCCATGGCGGCTCGGGTTCGCAGGCCCGGTCGGTGATCGACGGGTTGCAGGCCGATGTGGTGACCCTGGCGCTGGCTGCGGACATCGATGCGATCTCGCGCAACGGCAAGCTGCTGCCGGCCGACTGGCAGAAGCGGTTGCCGCAGAACTCCTCGCCCTACACCTCGACCATCGTGTTCCTGGTCAAGAAGGGAAATCCCAAGGGCATCAAGGACTGGGGCGACCTGATCAAGCCGGGCGTGCAGGTGATCACGCCCAATCCCAAGACTTCGGGCGGGGCGCGCTGGGCGTATCTGGCGGCCTGGGACTGGGCCGCCAGGCAGCCGGGCGGCAACGCCAAGGCCTATGTCGGCAACCTCTACAAGCATGTGCCGGTGCTGGATTCGGGCGCACGCGGCTCGACGGTCACCTTTACCAAGCGCGGCATCGGCGATGTGCTGCTGTCCTGGGAGAATGAAGCGCATCTGGTGCTGAAGGAAACCGGCGGCGCCTACCAGATCGTCTATCCCTCGCGCTCCATCCTGGCCGAGCCGCCGGTGGCGATCGTCGACCGCAATGTCGACCGCAAGAAGACCCGCGGCATGGCCGAAGCCTATCTGCGCTTCCTCTACACGCCGCCGGCGCAGGAGATCGTGGCCAAGAACTTCTACCGTCCGCGCGACGCCGCGACTCTGGCACGGTATCGCAAGAAATTCCCCGATATCGCGCTCGCCACCATCGACAGGGAATTCGGCGGTTGGGACAAGGCGCAGGCCGCCCACTTCGCCAATGGCGGCGTCTTCGACCAGATCTATCAGCCGGGACGGTGAGATAGGGTGAGCGCCATTGGCCTGAAATTCGCGCCGCCGAAATCCCGGCATGTGTTGCCGGGATTCCGCCTGTCGCTGGGTTTCACCATTTTCTATCTGACTTCGCTGGTGCTGATCCCGCTCCTGGCGCTGGTGATCCGCCCGTTCGAGCTGGGGCTGGACGGCATGTGGAACGCCATCTCCACGCCGCGCGTGCTGGCCTCGCTGCGCCTGTCCTTCGGCATGGCGCTGGCTGCCGCCATTATCGATTCCATTTTCGGCTTCGTAATCGCCTGGGTGCTGGTGCGCTATCGCTTTCCCGGCAAGGCCCTGCTGGACGCGGTGATCGACTTGCCGTTCGCGCTGCCCACGGCGGTGGCGGGCATCGCGCTGTCGGCCCTGTATGCGCCCACGGGGTGGATCGGCGCGCTGCTGATCGAGCATGGCATCAAGATCGCCTACACGCCCTGGGGCGTGCTGGTGGCGATGGTCTTTATCAGCCTGCCCTTCACGGTGCGCACGGTGCAGCCGGTGCTGGCCGAAGTGGGCCACGATCTTGAGGAAGCCGCCGCCACGCTGGGCGCCACACGGCTCCAGACCATCGCGCGGGTGGTGATGCCGATGATGCTACCCGCCATCCTGACCGGCGCCGCCATGGCCTTTGCCCGCGCCGTGGGCGAATACGGTTCGATCATCTTCCTGGCCGGCAACATCCCCGCCGTCAGCGAGATCGCGCCGCTCCTGATCGTCATCAAGCTGGAAGAGTTCGATTACGCCGGGGCGGCGGCCATCGGGGTGGTGATGCTGGCCGCCAGCTTCATCATGCTTTTGGCGCTCAACGGCCTGCAGAGCTGGGCGGCGAAACGCCGATGAGAAAGCGCCGCCTGACCAAGCCCACCGAAGATCCGCTGTGGCTCAAGCTCTTGCTGGGCACGGTGGCGATCGGCTTCATCGCCGTCATCCTGCTGATGCCGCTGGTGCTGGTGTTCAAGGAAGCGCTGGCCAGCGGCGTGCGCGCCTTTTTCACCGCCATGGTCGAGCCCGATACGCTGGCGGCCATGAAGCTGTCGCTGGTGGCGGCCGCCATCGCGGTGCCGCTGAACACGGTGTTCGGCATCGCCGCCGCCTGGTCCATCGCCAAGTTCGATTTTTGGGGCAAGACCTTCCTGGTCACCCTGATCGACCTGCCTTTCTCGGTGTCGCCGGTGGTGGCGGGCCTGGTCTATGTGCTGGTGTTCGGCATGCATGGCTGGTTGGGGCCGACGCTGGCCGACCATGACATCCGCATCCTGTTCGCCCTGCCGGGCATCGTGCTGGCCACCATCTTCGTGACCTTTCCCTTCGTGGCACGCGAACTGATCCCGCTGATGGTCGACCAGGGCCGCGACGAGGAGGAGGCTGCCGCCACTTTGGGCGCGTCGGGTTTTCGCACTTTCATGCTGGTCACGTTGCCCAACATCAAATGGGGCCTGCTCTACGGCATCCTGCTGTGTAACGCGCGGGCGCTGGGCGAATTCGGCGCGGTGTCGGTGCTGTCGGGGCATATCCGCGGCCAGACCAACACGATGCCGCTGCATGTCCAGCTTTTGTACGACAATTACGACTATGCCGGCGCCTTTGCCGTCGCCGCGCTTTTGGCGATGCTGGCCTTGCTCACTTTGGCTCTGAAATCGTTTCTGGAATGGCGCTACGCGGACGAGCTCGCCGCGTCGCATCGTCATTAGAGGTTCGTCATGTCCCTGGTCGTCGATTCCGTCACCAAGCAGTTCCGCCGGTTCCCGGCGCTGAACGGCGCCAGCTTTTCCGCGCCCCAGGGCGCCTTCGTGTCGCTGCTGGGTCCATCGGGTTCGGGCAAGACCACCTTGCTGCGCATCCTGGGCGGGCTGGAAGTGGCCGACAGCGGCGCCGTGCGCTTCGCGGATTTGAACTGGCTGGACATGCCGGCGCGCACCCGCAATGCCGGTTTTGTCTTCCAGCAATATGCCCTGTTCCGGCACATGACCGTGGCCGACAATATCGCTTTCGGCCTGAAGGTGCGGCCCCGCGACAGGCGCCCCAGCCGCGCCGACATGCAGAAGCGGGTGACGGAGCTGCTGGCGCTGGTGCAGTTGCCGGGCCTGGAAGACCGCTATCCCAGCCAGCTCTCCGGCGGCCAGCGTCAGCGCGTGGCGCTGGCGCGCGCCCTGGCAATTGATCCGCGCATGCTGCTGCTGGATGAGCCCTTCGGCGCGCTGGACGCCAAGGTGCGCAAGGAATTGCGCGCCGACCTGCGCCGCATCCATGACCATGCCGGCGTCACCACCGTGTTCGTCACCCATGACCAGGAAGAGGCCTTCGCGGTTGCCGACCTGGTAGCGGTGATGAGGGAGGGGCGTATCGAGCAATATGGCACGCCGCAGGATGTGCGCCGCGATCCCAAGACCGCCTTCGTCTCGGAATTTCTTTCCGTCTAATTCGGGCCGGCGATGGATTTGGCCACCGCTTCGGCGACCTTGATGCCATCCACCGCTGCCGACAGGATTCCCCCCGCAAAGCCCGCGCCTTCGCCCGCCGGATAGAGGCCGGGCGTGCCCGGGCTCTGGAAATCCTCACCGCGCCGGATGCGGATGGGGGAAGAGGTGCGGGTTTCCACGCCTGTCAGCACGGCATCGGCGCGGTCAAAGCCTTTGATCTGGCGGCCGAAGGCGGGCAGAGCCTCGCGGATCGCCTCGATGGCATAGTCCGGCAGGCAGGTGGACAGGTCGGTGGGTGTCACGCCCGGCCGGTAGGACGGGACCACTTCGCCCAGCGCGGTTGATGCCCTGCCGGCAACGAAATCGCCCACCAGCTGCGCCGGCGCGGCATAGGTGCCGCCGCCCGCCGCAAAGGCCTGTTCCTCAAGTCTGCGCTGCAGGGCGATGCCGGCCAGGGGATGGCCGGGATAATCCACTTCGGGCGTGATGCCGACCACGATGCCGGCATTGGCGTTGCGCTCGTTGCGCGAATACTGGCTCATGCCGTTGGTGACGACGCGGCCCGGTTCGCTTGCAGCCGCCACCACGGTGCCGCCGGGGCACATGCAGAAACTGTAGACGTCGCGGCCGTTCTTGGCGTGATGCACCAGCTTGTAGTCGGCGGCGCCCAGTTGCGGGATCGTGCGGCCGAAGCGGGCCTTGTCGACCATTCCCTGGGGATGCTCGATGCGAAAGCCGATGCTGAAGGGCTTGGCCTCGATGGCGACGCCGCGTTCATGCAGCATCTCGAAGGTGTCGCGGGCGCTGTGGCCCAGCGCCAGCACGACATTATCGGACAATATCTCCTCGCCCGATTCCAGCCGCACGCCGCGCACGCCGTGGGTTTCGGTCAGAAGCAGGTCCGTCACCTTGCTCTGGAAGCGGTATTCCCCGCCCAGGGCCTCGATGGCTTCGCGCATGGCTTCCACCATGGTGACCAGGCGGAAGGTGCCGATATGGGGATGGGCTTCGGTAAGGATTTCTTCCGGGGCGCCCGCCTTGACGAATTCGTGCAGCACCTTGCGGCCCAGATAGCGCGGGTCCTTGATCTGGCTGTAGAGCTTGCCGTCGGAAAAGGTGCCGGCGCCGCCTTCGCCGAACTGGACATTGGATTCGGGGTTCAGCACCGAGCGCCGCCACAGTCCCCAGGTGTCCTTGGTGCGTTCGCGCACCGCCTTGCCGCGTTCCAGCAGGATGGGGCGGAAGCCCGATTGCGCCAGGATCAGGGTGGCGAACAGGCCGCACGGCCCCGCGCCGATCACCAACGGGCGCTGAAAACTCGCGGGCGCTGTGGCGACAGGCTTGTATTCCATGTCGGGGGTGGGGCGGATATCGCGCGGGGCGCGCGCTTCGTCCTTCAGCGTGACATCGACGGTATAGATATAGGCGATGGCCTGCTTGTTGCGGGCGTCATGGGCGCGCTTGAACACCGCAAAATCCAGCAAGCTGTCTGCCGGCAGCTTCAGTTTTTTCAGAATCGCGGCTTTCAACGCGGCAGGCGCGTGATCCAGCGGCAACTTTATGTCGGTAAGGCGCAACATAACTGCTCCTATAACGACAGCCCGGATTCAGCGCCAGTGGCGGCCCCGCTAAGCCGCTTTACATGCTGCAAAATCGCGCATGGGTTCCCCCTTGCGATGTCGCCTATCACAAAAGATTTCGGTGACGGTTTCGTGTTGACGCTCCCCTGTTATGGGCGCAGAGTTTTGAAGCCGAGAGAAACGATTGCGATTGCCGCAGTTACTTCCAAGGCGCCCATTGCGCGATAGATTCAATCGCGATCGATCCGGTGGAGACCGGATTTCCTGGCGCCGGAATGTCGCGCGAGACGCAATTTTTTCTCACGGCGGGTGAAACCGCGAACAGGAGGTTCCTAGATGGAAGTGACTCCACCGGAAAGTAAGCCGGGCTCCGCCTGACGCGCGGAGCCAGGGTTCGGATTAAAACACCGGACTTCCGCCCACAAAGCTAAACGACACAAATGGGCGTCAGCCCATATCAAACAGTCCGGCCTGATGTCGGACGAGCAAAGAATGAATAAGCCCCGTCAGCAATCTGGCGGGGTTTATTTTTTGGCGCACCTGCTTTTGCACCGTGAGGGGCGTCGCACGTGCTCACGGGCCTTAGGCCGTCCATACGCTGTCGCTATGGACCGCGCGATGCTCCTGCGCACGGCACAAAATCAGGCGCGCCGAAGATTGTTTAGGGAAAGTGCTGGTAGAGCCAGGTTTCGCTGAGGGTGCGGTTGCCCAGGCGCAGGAACAGCCTGAGGTCCACCGGCGCATTGCCATCGATCTGCAGGTCGAACAGAGCCCGCCAGCGGTCGGTGCCCACCACTTTCAGCACATAGGCATTGTCGATCTTGCCGCGCGAGGCGGTGGCCACCGGCGTCACGTCGAAGCGCTGCTTCATCTGCATCAAGGGGCCGCCGGTGAAATCCACCACGAACTTGCGCTTGTCGCGCGGCCAGGGATTTTGTCCGGGGATGCCGCCCCGCCCCAGCCGGGTCGAGACCACGCGCGCAATGTTCTTCGGATAGGCCGGCTCGCTGTCCTGCCAGTAGAGACGGTAGTCGAAGGTGCGGCTGTCGCCGGCATCGATATCGCCGTCGGGCCGCCAATAGGCGACGATATTGTCGTGGGTCTCGTCCTCGGTGGGGATTTCCACCAGCTGCACCGCGCCGGCGCCCCAACTGACCTTGGGTTCGACCCAGATGCCGGGGCGCTTTTCGTAAAAGGCGCCGTCATCCTGGTAGTTGGAAAAATCGCGGTCGCGCTGCATCAGCCCGAAGCCCTTCGGGTTGTTGTCGACGAAGCTGTTGGTCTGCACCCCGGTGGGATTCACCAGCGGGCGCCAGATGCGTTCGCCCTTGCCGGTCCAGATCGCGAGCCCGTCATTGTCGTGAATCTCGGGACGCCAGTCGTCGGCCTTGCGCCGTTCATTCTCGCCATACCAGTACATGCTGGTCAGCGGCGCCACGCCCAGCCGCGAAATGTCGGCGCGGAAGAACAGGCGGCAATGAACATTCATCGTCACCGCGCCATTCTTGTCTTTGCGCGCATCGAAACGGTAGGCGCCGGTGATGGATGGCCCGTCCAGCAGGGCATGGACGTTGAGCGTTTCGCCGCGCTCCTCCAGCCAGAATTCCGAGAAGCGGGGAAATTCCTCCGCCGTGGCCAGCGCGGTGTTGATGGCGACGCCGCGCGCCGATGCGCCATACTGGGCGTCCTGGCCGCTACTGCGGAAATAGCTGGCGCCCTGGAAGGCCAGCCAGTCGGTGGGCTTGTCCTGGCCGTCCATCACCCGGAAGCCTGAAAAGCCCAGGCCGGCAAGCGCCTTGGGGTTCAGCCCGCTGGCGCTGTAATCGAAATAGTCGGGGCCATAGAGAATCTCGCGCGCGCTGGCGCCTTCGACCAGATGCAGCGTCACCGGCTCGTTGGAAAAGCGGCTGAGATGGAAGAAGGAGACCGGGTCGGCGCCGGCCTTGCCGCGCCACAGGGCATGGCCGGAGCGGAAGCGGATCTTCTGGGCTGCATCATAATCGATGCCCTTGATGATCTCGGCGGCGCGCTGGGGTGGCGCTTTATAGGGCTGGGTGGCGTTTTTTTTGGCGCGCCCCGCCAGCAATTCAAAACTGAAAGGCCGGGCGCTGCCCAGCCGCAGGGCAGAAGGCTGTGCCAGCGCCGTCAGCGCGCTTTGCGGCAGCACGCTGGCGGACAGCGCGGCCAGCAGCAGGCGTCGGTCGGTTACGAACATGCGGGTCTCCGGGAGATGTGCGGCACCAGACACAGCAATGATGGAAAAGTTAAGGCTGGTGAGAGCCCGTCGCAAACGCCCTGAAAAACGCGCCTGTGATCCATCATTTCGCCGTATTGTAGCGTTCTATAGAGGGTGTCGAACGGGCGCATTTGGATCTTTTAACACGCATGGATTCCCAGTCTCGCCTATTTGAATCCCCCACGGAATCGCATTCCCCGATCACCGCGGCGCCGCTGCCATGCCCTCGCCCCATGCAGCCCCAGACCATTACGGTCTGGACGCCCTACCGCATCCTGGGCACGCTGCTGATGGCGCTGTTGACCGTGCCGCGCATCCTGGTCCTGGCGCCTGCGCTTGCCCGCCGCCGCCGTGCCTGAAGACGCTGCGGCGCGGCGCTGGCTGTACCTGTTCCTGGTACTGGCTTCGACGGTAGCCGCCGTCACGCAGATGACGGGAATTTTCCAGGTCGACGGTTTCACCTGGCGTGAAATCTTCATCCTGGTCCTGTTCGGGATTCTCTTCGCCTGGATTGCCTCGTCCTTCTGGATTGCCGCGTTCGGCGCCTTTGCCCGTTTCAACAGGATCAACCTGCTGCCGCTGCGCCAGCCCAGCGGCGTCTCCGCCGCGCGCACCGCCATCCTGATGCCGGTCTATAACGAGGATGTGGCGCGGGTCTTTGCCGGCGTGCGCGCCATCTGGGAAGCCGCCGGACCCGATTTCGATTTCTACATTCTCAGCGACAGCACCAATCCCGCCAACTGGGTGGCCGAAGAGCTGCAATGGCAGAAGCTGAAGCAGGAGCTGGGCGAGACGGCGCGCATCTTCTATCGCCACCGCGCCAGGAATGTCGGGCGCAAGGCCGGCAACATCCAGGACTTCTGCGAGAACTGGGGCCAGCTCTACGATTACATGGTGATCCTGGACGCCGACAGCCTGATGACCGGCGATGCCTTGCGCAGGATGGTGGGCCTGATGGACGCCAATCCGCGCACCGCGCTGATCCAGGCGCCGGCGCAGCTGGTGGGACGTCATTCTCTGTTCGCGCGCATCCAGCAATTCTCCTCCAGCGTTTATGGCCCGATCCATGGCGCGGGGCTCGCCTTCCTGCAGGGCGCGGACGGCAACTATTACGGGCACAATGCCATCATCCGGGTGCATGCCTTCATGCAGCATTGCGGATTGCCCAAGCTGCCGGGCAAGCCGCCCTTTGGCGGCGAGATCATGAGCCACGATTTCGTCGAGGCGGCCTTCCTGCGCCGTGCCGGATGGGAAGTGTGGATGGCGCCCGACCTTGGCGGTTCGTTCGAGGAGCCGCCGCCCAGCCTGCTGGATCACCTGATCCGCGACCGCCGCTGGTGCCAGGGCAATCTGCAGCATCTGCGTATCGTCTTCGCGCAAGGGTTGACGCTGCCCAGCCGCCTGCATCTGGCGATGGGGATCATGAGCTATGTCTCGTCGCCGCTGTGGCTGTTGCTGCTGGTGGTCTCGGCGATCGACATGGTGAATTACGTTGCGCCCGCGCCCGCCACTTACATCGGGCTGGAGCCGTCGCTGGCGCACAGCGTGTCTTATGCGGCCGAAATGGTGGTGCTGGTGCTGGCCACATTGGTGCTGCTTTACGGCCCCAAGCTGCTGGCGGCGATGGCGCTGCTGGAAGATCCCGCCGCCACGCGCGCCCATGGCGGCACCGGCGCGGTGTTCAAGGGTCTGTTCTGGGAGTCGGTCTTCTCGACCCTGATGGCGCCGGTCGTGATGCTGCAGCACAGCTGGTATGTGCTGAGCATCCTGATGGGAATGGCGACGGGCTGGAATTCCCAGACCCGCACCGACCGCGCCTTGCCGCTGGATTTCGTCGCCGGGAAGTTCTGGCCCCATACCCTGATCGGCGTGGTGGCCACCGTGATCCTGTGGCGCTATGCCGGGGGCGGGTTCAACTGGTTCGTGCCGCTGCTCGCCGGGATGCTGCTGTCCATTCCGCTGGTGATTATCAGCTCCAGCCCGTTGATGGGGCTGTGGACGCGGCGGGACAATCTGTTCGTGGTGCCCAGCGAGACCCGGGGCCTTGCCGTGATGGACCGGGCCCATGCCCTGGCGGGCGCGCACCAGGAATTGTCACGCGATGCGCGGCAACTGGTGCTGGAAGACCGCCAGGTGCGCGAACTGCATCTGGCGCTGCTGCCTGGCACGCCGCAGCCCACTGACCAGGCGCGGCTGGGCGTTTTGTGGGCGAAGGCATTGCTGCGCGATACCGCCGGCTTCAGCCGCGAGGACTGGACCATGGTCCTGTCGGATTCCGAAGGTCTGCGCGCGCTTCCGTAACGGCGTTCCCCGCGCTAACCTCGCACCCCAAAGACATATAAGGGGTGGGGAATGCGCAAGACAGTTTTTGCAGCCGCTTTGGTGTGTGCGATGCCGGCAGCGGCGATTGCGCAGGCGGCCAATGTCTCGGTCGCCATCGATACTTCCAGGCCGGGCCCCGAAATCAGCCGCCATATCTATGGCCATTTCGTCGAGCATCTGGGGCGCGGCATCTATGAAGGCATCTGGGTCGGCGAAAAGAGCAAGATTCCCAACATTCGTGGCTATCGCAGCGACGTCGTCGCGGCGTTGAAGAAAATCAAGGTGCCGGTGATGCGCTGGCCCGGCGGCTGTTTCGCCGATCTGTACGACTGGCGCGATGGAATCGGGCCGCGCGCCAAGCGCCCCGTGCGGGTCAATGTCCATTGGGGCGGCGTCACCGAGGACAACAGCTTCGGCACCCACGAATTCCTCGACCTGGCCGAACTGCTTGGGGCGGAAGCCTATGTCTCGGTCAATGTCGGGTCGCTGGGGCCGTATGATGCCTCGCAATGGCTGGAATATATGACGTCGGACAGCAAATCCTCGCTGGCCAATGAGCGGCGCAAGAATGGCCGCGACAAGCCCTGGAACATCAAGTTCGTCGGGATCGGCAACGAGACCTGGGGCTGCGGCGGCAACATGCGCGCCGAATATGCCGCCGACATCCAGCGCCGCTTTGCCACCTTCGCCAACACACCGCGCAGCATGGGCACGCTGAAGATCGCCAGCGGATCGCATGACGACAATTACGATTTCGCCGAAGTGATGATGAAGGAAGGCGGCCGTTTCGACGGTCTCAGCGTGCACTATTACACCGTGCCGCGTGTCTTCCGCGACAAGGGCCCGGCGACCGGCTTTCCGGAGGCCGAATGGGCGTCGACCCTGAGCCATGCCCGGCATGTCGAAACCATCGTCACCAAGACCATGGCGATCATGGACAAATACGACCCCGCCAAGAAAGTTGGGCTGTATTTCGACGAATGGGGCACCTGGTACGACCAGGAGCCGGGCAGCACGCCCGGCTTTCTCTACCAGCAGAATACGCTGCGCGATGCCGAAGTGGCGGCGCTGCATCTCAACATCTTCCACCGCCATACCGAGCGGGTGAAGATGGCCAACATCGCCCAGATGATAAACGTGCTGCAGGCCATGATCCTGACCGACAAGGAAAAGATGGTGCTGACGCCGACCTATCACGTGTTCGAGATGTATGTGCCGTTCCAGGGCGCGGTGCCTTACCCCGCGAGTGTCACGGGCGGTGGCTACAAGAACGGCGAGAACAGCATGCCGTCAGTGGACGCATCGGCGGCCCGCGGCAAGGACGGCAAGCTTTATCTGTCGCTGGTCAACCTGGACCCGAACAAGCCCGCGCGGGTCACCACCAACCTGACCGGCAAGGCGTCGGGCCGCATCCTTACGGGCCCGGCGATGGACACCCGCAATACCTTCGATGCGCCCAACGCCATTCGTCCGGTGGCATTCAGCGGCACGGTTGCGGATGGCAAGCTGGTCTTCGACCTGCCCCCCAAGGCGGTCGCTGTGGTGGCGGTGGAGTGAGCCTTCAACGGGTGCGGAAGGCGAACACCATCGAGTTGACATAGGTCTTGCCGGGATCGAGCCGCGCGCTGGGGAAGGCGGCCTGGTTGGGCGCGTCCGGGAAGGTGCCGGGCTCCAGGCACAGCGCGTCGCCCTGGCGGTAGGCGCGGTTGTTCTTGCCGAAGTAGGTCCCGTCCATGAAGTTGCCGGTATAGAACTGGATGCCCGGCGCGGTGGCGCGCACTTCCATCACCCGGCCCGACACCGGGTCCTCGACAATCGCGGCGGTGCGCATGTCGCCCGCCTTGCCGTCGACAATGAAATTGTGGTCATAGCCGCGCCCCAGCCGGATCTGCGCGTCGCGCCCGTCGCGGATGCGCGCCCCGATGGCGGTGGGCTTGCGGAAATCAAACGGCGAACCCGCCACCGGACGGCGCTCGCCGGTGGGGATCAGGGTGGCATCGACCGGCGTGAAGCGTTCGGCCTTGAGGGTGACCAGGTGGCCCATCACGTCGCGCGCCGCATTGCCCGACAGGTTGAAATAGGCGTGGTTGGTCAGGTTCACGATCGTAGGCTTGCTGGTGACGGCGCCGTAATCGATGCGCAGCTCGTTCTGTTCGTTCAGTGTATAGGTGACGGTGGCGCGCAACTGGCCGGGAAAGCCTTCCTCGCCGTCGGGACTGACATAGCTGAGCGTCACCTGCGCGTAAGGCCCGCCCGTCGTGGAATCGACGCGCCAGACGCGCTTATCGAAACCCTTGGTGCCGCCATGCAGGGAATTGGGACCGTCATTGGCGGCGAGCGTATAGGTCTTGCCGTCGAGGCTGAACTTGGCCTTGGCGATGCGGTTGGCATAGCGCCCGACCGAGACGCCGAAATAGTTGGGCTTGGTGAGATAATCCTGCGCCTTGTCATAGCCCAGGGTGACGTCTTCCTTGCGGCCGCTTTTGTCAGGCACGATCACCGACTGCAGCGTTGCGCCCAGGGTGATGATGCGCGCCGACATGCCCGCCTTGTTCGCCAGGGTCACGGCTTGGATTTTGGTGCCATCGGCCAGCGCGCCGAACTCGCCGCGCGTCGCGGTGGCGGCCTGGGCTGCGCTCGCGCACAGCAGCAGGCAGGCGGCGCTCAGGATCGCGTTTTTCATGTTTTTTCTCCCCATATCCCTTTGCGCTCAATATCCCGGCAAACACCACGCCAGACAAGTGCGCGCGGCGGGAGAGATGTTATAAGGCCGCGTGAATCAGCCCTTTGCGCACGCCAGCGACGACCCCAAGCGGCGCATCCTCAAGGATGTGTTCGGGTTTGACGATTTTCGCCCCGGCCAGGCCGCGGCGATGGAGGCCCTGCTGGCCGGGCGTCCCGTGCTGGCGGTGATGCCGACGGGCGCGGGCAAGTCGCTCTGCTACCAGGTGCCGGCGCTGGTGCTGGGCGGGCTGACCATCGTGGTCTCGCCGCTGGTGGCGCTGATGCAGGACCAGGTGGCGGCGCTGCGCCTGGCCGGGGTGGCGGCCGACACCATCAACTCTTCCATCGACCGCGACGAGAATGTCGCTGCCTGGCGGCGGGTGACGGCGGGCCAGACGCGTCTTTTGTATCTCGCGCCCGAACGGCTGATGACGCCGCGGATGCTGGAGGCGCTGGCGGGCATCGATGTCCGGCTGATCGCGGTGGACGAGGCGCATTGCATCTCGCAATGGGGCCCGGCCTTCCGGCCCGAATATGAACAACTGTCGCGTCTGCGGGACCTGTTTCCCCGGGCGGCGATGATCGCCCTGACGGCGACGGCGGACGAAGCCACCCGCCGCGACGTCGCGGCGCGGCTGTTCGGCGGCAAGGTCGAGACGCTGGTGCTGGGCTTCGACCGGCCCAACATCAAGCTCAGCGTGACGGCACGGGGCGACGGCCCGCGCCAGTTGCTGGATTTCGTCAAGCGCCATGCGCAGGCCAGCGGCATTGTCTATTGCCTGTCGCGCAAGAAGACCGAGGAGACGGCGGCCGCGCTGGAAAAGGGCGGGGTCAGGGCGCTGGCCTATCATGCCGGCATGAGCAAGGAAGCCCGCGACACCAACCAGAACCGCTTCATGACCGAGGCCGGCGTGGTGATGGTGGCGACCATCGCCTTTGGCATGGGCATCGACAAGCCGGACGTGGCTTATGTGTTCCACACCGACCTGCCGGGCAACCTGGAAGCCTATTACCAGGAGATCGGGCGCGCGGGCCGCGACGGACGCGCCGCCGAGGCGCATATGCTGTTCGGCTCCGGCGACATCCGCATGCGGCGCATGTTCATTGACGGCGAGGATGCCAGCGACGAGCACAAGCGGCGCGCCCATGGACGGCTGGGCACGTTGATCAGTTATTGCGAGGCGGCGCAGTGCCGCCGCCAGATATTGCTGCAGTATTTTGGCGAGAGCGCGCAGCCTTGCGGAAATTGCGACAATTGCCTGGACACCCAGCCCTTGAGCGACGGCACAGCGCAGGCGCAAACCGTCCTGGCGGCGGTGCTGCAATCGGGCGAGCGTTTCGGCGCTACCCATGTCATCGACATCCTGCGCGGCGCGGGTACGCAGAAGATCAAGGAACGGGGGCATGACACCCTGGCCTGTTTCGGCAGCGGGGCGGCGCGCAAGAAAGACGAATGGCAGTCGCTGATCCGCCAGATGGTGGCGGCGGATGTCCTGAAAGCCGACGATCATGGTGGCTTGGCGATCACCGAGCGGGGCGAGGACCTGCGCCGGGGGACGGGTGTGTTCAACTTCCGCGCGGCGCCTGCGCGAACGAAGGCGCGCGCCGACGTTGCGGCAGCAGGCGAGGGCGGCGATCCGGACCTTCTGGCGGCGCTGAAGGCAGTGCGCATGCGGCTGGCGCGCGAACGCCGGGTGCCGGCCTATGTGATCTTTTCCGACCGCACCCTGATCGACATGACGGCGCTGAGGCCCCGAAACCTGGAAGAGTTTGCGCTGGTGAACGGCGTGGGCGCCGCCAAGCTGAAGGATTTCGGCAAGGTGTTCCTGACGGCAATTGCGGAGCATGGGCGCATCGCGTGACGCGCCGGAGCCGGTCGGTCAGCAGCCCGGCGCGCATAGCAGATTTCGGCGTCGAAAAACATGCGTCAATGGACGGTTGGCCTTCAGCCCCCATGGGGCAAAAGCATAGGTGTGCGGACAACCATCACGAGCGCGCGTTTGAAAATGAAGCCATTCACCCGGGGCCTGTTGCTGTCGGCTTTGGCGTTTCCCCAGATGTCCATGCCGGCGGGCGCGCAGGTCAATGCCGGGGCGCAGGCGCCCGAGGCGAGCCTGCCGTTCACGCTGACCCAGGTGGCGACCTTCAACCTGCCCTGGCGCATCGCCTTCCTGCCCGACAGCCGCATGCTGGTCACCGAAAAGGTCGGTCCCCTCTGGCTGGTGACGCCGAAGGGCATCAAGACGCCGGTCACGAATGCGCCGGTCGTCTTGTATGGCGGCAATGGCGGCATGCTGGGTGTCTATGTCTCGCCCACTTTCGCCGCTGACGGCAGCATCTATCTCACCTATTCCGAGCCGGGCGTGGGCGGCGGCGTGATCGGCTCCAGCCTGGCGCTGGCCAAGGCCAGGCTGGTGACGGGGGAAAAGACCGCCACCCTGGAAGACCTCAAAGTGATCTGGCGCGATGGCGCCCGCGGCAGGGGCTTTCATTTCGGCGCCGCCATCGCCTTTGCGCCCGACGGAAAATCGCTGTTTCTGTCGGCGGGCGAACGCCAGCGCATGACACCCGCCCAGGATCCCAACCAGCCGCTGGGCAAGATCTTGCACCTGACCCTGGACGGCAAGCCCGCGCCCGGCAATCCCATGGCGGGCAAGACCGGCGCAGCCAGCGTCGGCATCATCCATCCCCCGACCGACACCGAAGCGGCCAAGAGCGCCGCGATTGCCTATACCTACAAATTCCCCGGCAAAAATCTGACGCCGTCCGAGACCTGGACCAGCGGACACCGCACGCCCTATGGCCTCGCCTTCGCGCCCGACGGCCGGTTGTGGGAGATCGAGCATGGTCCCAGGGGCGGTGACGAACTGAACTTGATCGAGCCGGGCAGGAACTACGGCTGGCCGCTGGTGTCCTATGCCAACAACTATAATGGCGTGCCGATCGCCAGCCCGGACACCAATCCGCCGGGCCTGACCAAGCCGGTGATCTATTGGACTCCGGTGATCGCACCGGGCAACCTGACCTTCTACAAGGGTGCCCTGTTTGCGCAGTGGAACGGTTCGGCGCTGATCGGCGGACTGTCGAGCAGAACGCTGAGCCGCATCGTCTTTGACGACAAGGGCGGCGCGATAACCGCGGAACGCTGGAGCGTGGGCAAGCGCGTGCGTGACGTGGCCGTGGCGCCCGACGGCGCGCTGTGGATCGCCGAAGACAGTCCGATCGGCGGTCTGTACCGCGTGACGCCGAAGTAGCGTGGAGGCGGCGGAGCCGGAGGGATTGCGAAAAATCGGCTGGGCCGATTTTTCGTCTTCGCGGCGCGAAGATCGCTCGCTTTGCTCGCGCCCAAAATCGCCTGTCGGCGATTTTGTCGAACAGTGAGGAGCGATTGGCCGCGAGGCCAACGAAATGGTCCGGTGGACCATTTCGAGCGACGAACGCCCGGAGCGTAAGCGAAGGGCTTCCGGAAACCGATCCGGCTCCGCCATCCCGCCTAGCATTGTATTGAAAATGAAGTTCCTATCCCGCAGGGCGGGATGGCGGAGCCGGAGGGATTCGAACCCTCGATACGGCTTTACAACCGTATAACGGTTTAGCAAACCGCCGCCTTCAGCCTCTCGGCCACAGCTCCATCCAAAACTTCAGCCCTGAGAGATGAGGCTGAAGGCATTCTCGTTTTGCCCGCTTCGCGGGCGGGGCAGCCTCTCGGCCACAGTTCCATTCAGACTTCGGCCCCTGGGAGATGCGGCCGAAGGTACGCAGAAGGGCGCCCTTTTGCCCTAGATTGCCTTGGGGCTCAAGGCGGCTTTCGCGGGCGCAAATGGCGGAAAGCGGCGTTTTTTGCCCTGAACCGGGCCGGGGCCTGTTGCACCGCGGCGACGGGACAAGCTTGCCAGCCTTCCCTGGCGGGCGCAGCATTCTGGCAATACCGGGCTGCGGCCCGGCGGCTTTGCGTTTCGTCCGCGAAACCAATGCGGACGGGACTTCATATTGGAGGAGCTTCGTCATGCAAGTCAGGCATATCCTGCAGGGCAAGGGTCACGACATCATCGCGGTCGCCAGCAGCGCCACGCTGCAGGAGGTCGCGCGCATCCTGTCCGACAAGAAGATCGGCGCCCTGGTGGTCAAAGAAAAAACCGGCGCGCTGGCCGGCATCATTTCCGAACGCGATCTGGTGCGCGCTGTCGCCGAGAAGGGCGCTGGCGCGCTGGGCGATACGGTCGACAATCACATGACCAAGGCGCCGCACACCTGCGCGCAATCGGATTCGGTGGAAACCATCATGGAAGTGATGACCGTCGGACGCTTCCGCCATGTTCCGGTTCTGGATGAAGACGACCGGTTGTGCGGCATGGTTTCGATCGGCGATGTGGTGAAGATCCGCATTGCCGAAACGGTCCGGGAAGCCGCTGTCTTGCGGGACTATATCTCCGCCGCGGTCTGAAGAGTTCCCCGCGCAAAATCCGTTCGCGGCCCGGAACCGGGCTTTGGGACGCACGTTTCTTTGAGCGCACGTCTCAAAGGAACCCCGCCATGAAGCTCCCCCTTCTGGCCGCCGCGAGCGGCCTTGCCCTTAGTGCATTCCTGATCGCCGCGCCGGCGCATGCGCAGGGACGCGTCGATGCCAACGGCATGCCCACCACCGATTCCACGCCGGCGGAAAAGGCCGAGACCGCCGCCATCAACAACCAGGTCGGCGCGGCCAATGCCGCGGCCGATGCCCAGGCCGCTGCCGCGAATGCGCAGTCCGCCGCCGCCAATGCGCAGTATCAGAACCAGCTGCAGCAAAATCAGGCGGCGCAGCAAAGCTATCAGGCCGCCAAGGCCGACTATGAAAACGAGATCGCCAATTACGATGCGGTGCGCGAACGCTATGCGCGCGAACGTGCCGCCTATCGCCGTGGCGTCTGGCCGGATCGTTATGCGCGCTACGTCATCGTGCGCGATGTCGACAATCTGGTGGGGCAGCGCGTCCAGCTGATTACCGGCGCGCGTGTCGGCACCGTGGTGGATGCGGATCTGGCGGCCAACGGCAATGTCGCCGCGCTGCTGGTGCGCCTGGACAATCGCAAGCTGGTTTGGGTCGATGCGGGCGACATCCGCTACAGCCGCGCCGATGGCGTGGTGATGACCAACCTGGACCGAAACGACCTGTATCACATGGCCGATCAGAGGCTTTAGCAAGCAATTTCAATATCTTACGTTTGAAAGGGCCCCGCCGGGCATGGCGGGGCCCTTTCTTTGTGAGCGTCGCGGGCCGCGCCTGGCCTGCGCGATGAGATCGTAAAAGGCCGGGTTTTGCTGGCTTGGATGGCGCGGGGCAGCATCGCCTTGGGATGCACGCGGCGCTGGCGTCAGCGGGCGGTGGTAAGCGGCGGAATCGCACCTATATATAGGTGCTGATGCAAGCGGATTTCCGCCGCAGGGCGTGGTCCACAGGCCCCTGAAAAAAAGCACTTTTTGGCTGTTTTTTGGGTTTGACTTGCCAGAACCCCGCACCTATAACCCGCGCCCACGCTGCTTCGCGGCTGATGTTGCGAAGCGAGTGTTACCGTTGAATTTAGACGCGAAAATCGTCTAACGGCGCTGTTTGACATTGTGATTACAGGAAGGGGAACGTGGGCGGCGGCTCGGTATGCCACTCGCGTCACTGACAGGTCTTTATTGACCTGGCTTTGGCGCAAACAATCGAGCAACGACGCATAATGCTCGCGTTCTTCTGCAAGACTAAAATTGTACAAATGTTCGGTCGGCGTAAGCCGGCCAAACCCTAGTCAATACAGTTTTGCGAACACGCAAGACCGGCGCAAGCCGGTCATTAGAGAGCGTTAAGCGTCGTCTGCGAATAGGATCAAAACATGAGAGTTTGATCCTGGCTCAGAACGAACGCTGGCGGCAGGCCTCAAACATGCAAGTCTAGGGGGTGTAGCAATACATCACCGGCGGACGGGTGCGTAACGCGTGGGAATGTACCTATTGGTTCGGAACAACTGAGGGAAACTTCAGCTAATACCGAATGTGCCCGAAAGGGGAAAGATTTATCGCCAATGGATCAGCCCGCGTAGGATTAGCTAGTTGGTGAGGTAATGGCTCACCAAGGCTCCGATCCTTAGCTGTTCTGAGAGGAAGATCAGCCACACTGGGACTGAGACACGGCCCAGACTCCTACGGGAGGCAGCAGTTGGGAATCTTGGACAATGGGGGAAACCCTGATCCAGCCATGCCGCGTGAGTGATGAAGGCCTTCGGGTTGTAAAACTCTTTCGACGGGGACGATAATGACGGTACCCGTAGAAGAAGCTCCGGCTAACTTCGTGCCAGCAGCCGCGGTAATACGAAGGGGGCTAGCGTTGTTCGGAATTACTGGGCGTAAAGCGCGCGCAGGCGGCTATCCAAGTCAGTGGTGAAAGCCCGGAGCTCAACTCCGGAACTGCCATTGAAACTGTTTAGCTTGAGGACGAGAGAGGTGAGTGGAATTCCCAGTGTAGAGGTGAAATTCGTAGATATTGGGAAGAACACCGGTGGCGAAGGCGGCTCACTGGCTCGTATCTGACGCTCAGGCGCGATAGCGTGGGGATCAAACAGGATTAGATACCCTGGTAGTCCACGCCGTAAACGATGAATGCTAGCCGTTGGGTAGCTTGCTATTCAGTGGCGCAGCTAACGCATTAAGCATTCCGCCTGGGGAGTACGGCCGCAAGGTTGAAACTCAAAGGAATTGACGGGGGCCCGCACAAGCGGTGGAGCATGTGGTTTAATTCGACGCAACGCGCAGAACCTTACCAGGGTTTGACATCCTGCGACCGCCCTCTAATAGGGGTTTTCCCGCAAGGGACGCAGAGACAGGTGCTGCATGGCTGTCGTCAGCTCGTGTCGTGAGATGTTGGGTTAAGTCCCGCAACGAGCGCAACCCTCGCCTTTAGTTGCCATCATTCAGTTGGGCACTCTAGAGGGACCGCCGGCGACAAGCCGGAGGAAGGTGGGGATGACGTCAAGTCCTCATGGCCCTTACACCCTGGGCTACACACGTGCTACAATGGCGGTGACAGTGGGCAGCTACTTCGCGAGAAGCGGCTAATCCCAAAAAACCGTCCCAGTTCAGATTGCACTCTGCAACTCGAGTGCATGAAGGTGGAATCGCTAGTAATCGCAGAACAGCAGGCTGCGGTGAATACGTTCCCGGGCCTTGTACACACCGCCCGTCACGGCATGGGAGTTGGTTCTACCTTAAGACGGTGCGCTAACCCGCAAGGGAGGCAGCCGGCCACGGTAGGATCAGCGACTGGGCCGAAGTCGTAACAAGGTAGCCGTAGGGGAACCTGCGGCTGGATCACCTCCTTTCTAAGGATCGATGTTTTCGGGAACTCTCACGAGACTCTCCCCAAACATCACCTAGAACAAATTGGCGCCTTGCCGCCGCCTTCGTTTCCCTTCCTTTTTTCCGTCGTGGTTTTGCGCCATTGGGCTGCAAACCGCTGGACGATGCCTCATCGGGCTTGTAGCTCAGTTGGTTAGAGCGCGCGCTTGATAAGCGTGAGGTCGGAAGTTCAAGTCTTCCCAGGCCCACCACCCTTCGCGCTCAGAACAACGGGGCCATAGCTCAGTTGGGAGAGCGCGTGCTTTGCAAGCATGAGGTCGTCGGTTCGATCCCGTCTGGCTCCACCATTCGATCACCGACCAGTATGACGACGGAAAAAATCAAACAGCTTCGAAGCGCGAGAAATCGCGGTTCGCGGATTTGACATTGTAAAGGCGGGTTAGCCGGTTCGCACAACCGGTTGATCTATAATACGACACTCAAGACTGATCGCATGAAGCCATGGTCTAGTGACAAACCGTGTACCAAGTCGTTGGTACGCTGGCTTTGTTTCTGGGCATGGAACGATTGCTGAGCGATCAAGCGTTAAAGCAAGGGCATCTGGGGGATGCCTTGGCACACACAGGCGATGAAGGACGTAGCACGCTGCGATAAGCTGCGGTGAGGGGCGAGCACCCTTTGACCCGCAGATTTCCGAATGGGGAAACCCAATCCGCAAGGATTACCTGCAACTGAATACATAGGTTGGAGGAGCGAACGAGGGGAACTGAAACATCTCAGTACCCTTAGGAAAGGACATCAATTGAGACTCCGTTAGTAGTGGCGAGCGAACGCGGACTAGGCCAGTGGCCTTCAAGTAAAAACCGGAATGTTCTGGAAAGGACAGCCATAGCGGGTGATAGCCCCGTACGGGTAAAAAGCTTGAAGGTCCTCGAGTAAGGCGGGGCACGTGAAACCCTGTCTGAACATGGGGGGACCATCCTCCAAGCCTAAGTACTCGTGTGTGACCGATAGCGAACTAGTACCGTGAGGGAAAGGTGAAAAGCACCCCGGCAAGGGGAGTGAAAGAGACCTGAAACCGGATGCCTACAAACAGATGGAGCCCGCTCTCCAAATTCGAGCGACTTCTTCTAACCTTGCTTCAAACGCAGTGTCGAAAACGCGCCGATCGCGGGAGGAATCCTGTGGCCGGCGCAAGACGACATTGTTGATGTTGAAACAAGGTTGCGAAGAAGCCGTCTCGCCTTTGGTGAGCGGGTGACATCGTACCTTTTGTATAATGGGTCAGCGAGTTCGTCTGTCTAGCAAGCTTAAGCCACAAGGCGAAGGCGCAGCGAAAGCGAGTCTGAATAGGGCGACTGAGTTAGACGGATGAGACCCGAAAGCAAGTGATCTAGCCATGACCAGGTTGAAGGTGCAGTAACATGCACTGGAGGACCGAACCCACGCCTGTTGAAAAAGTCGGGGATGAGTTGTGGCTAGGGGTGAAAGGCCAATCAAACTTGCAGATAGCTGGTTCTCTGCGAAAGCTATTTAGGTAGCGCGTCATGTATCACCACCGGGGGTAGAGCACTGGATGGGCTAGGGGGCTTCACCGCTTACCAAACCCAACCAAACTCCGAATACCGGTGAGTGCTGAGCATGGCAGACACACGGCGGGTGCTAACGTCCGTCGTGAAGAGGGATAAAAACCCTGACCTACAGCTAAGGCCCCCAATTCATGGCTAAGTTGGAAAGGATGTGAGGTTCCCAAAACAATCAGGATGTTGGCTTAGAAGCAGCCATCATTTAAAGAAAGCGTAACAGCTCACTGATCTAAATAAGGAACTTTGCGCCGAAGATGTAACGGGGATTAAGCCATGAGCCGAAGCTTAGGATTCACCGCAAGGTGAATGGTAGCAGAGTGTTCTGTATGCCTGCGAAGGGTGAGCGTGAGCGAGCCTGGAGGTATCAGAAGTAAGAATGCTGACATGAGTAGCGATAAAGAGGGTGAGAGACCCTCTCGCCGTAAGTCCAAGGGTTCCTGCGTCAAGTTAATCTGCGCAGGGTTAGCCGGCCCCTAAGGCAAGGCCGAAAGGCGTAGTCGATGGGAATGCGGTAAATATTCCGCAGCCTGCTGGAAGTGACGGATCAAGTAACTTGTTCGACCTTACTGGATTGGTCGGGCCGGGAATTGGTCCCAGGAAATAGCTCCAGCTTATAGCCCGTACCCCAAACCGACACAGGTGGACTGGCAGAGTATGCTAAGGCGCTTGAGAGAACTGTGTTGAAGGAACTAGGCAAATTGCCCTCGTAACTTCGGAAGAAGAGGGCCCGGCATCGACGCAAGTCTTTGCCGGGGGCACATAGCAGGGGGTGGCGACTGTTTACTAAAAACACAGGGCGCTGCGAAATCCAAAGATGACGTATAGCGTCTGACGCCTGCCCGGTGCTGGAAGGTTAAGAGGAGATGTGAAAGCGTTGAATCGAAGCCCCAGTAAACGGCGGCCGTAACTATAACGGTCCTAAGGTAGCGAAATTCCTTGTCGGGTAAGTTCCGACCTGCACGAAAGGCGTAACGACTTCCCCACTGTCTCCAACACAGGCTCAGCGAAATTGAATTCCCCGTGAAGATGCGGGGTTCCCGCGGTCAGACGGAAAGACCCCGTGCACCTTTACTGCAACTTTACACTGGCATTAGGAATAGGATGTGTAGGATAGGTGGTAGGCATTGAAGCCGTGGCGCTAGCCATGGTGGAGCCGTCCTTGAAATACCACCCTTCTCGTTCCTGATGTCTAACCGCGGTCCCTGAACGGGATCCGAGACAGTGTATGGTAGGCAGTTTGACTGGGGCGGTCGCCTCCCAAAGAGTAACGGAGGCGCGCGATGGTAGGCTCAATCCGGTCGGAAATCGGATGTTGAGTGCAATGGCAAAAGCCTGCCTGACTGCAAGGTCGACGGACCAAGCAGAGACGAAAGTCGGTCATAGTGATCCGGTGATCCCGAATGGAAGGGTCATCGCTCAACGGATAAAAGGTACGCCGGGGATAACAGGCTGATCGCACCCAAGCGTCCATAGCGACGGTGCGGTTTGGCACCTCGATGTCGGCTCATCACATCCTGGGGCTGTAGCCGGTCCCAAGGGTATGGCTGTTCGCCATTTAAAGTGGTACGTGAGCTGGGTTTAGAACGTCGTGAGACAGTTCGGTCCCTATCTGCCGTGGGTGTTCGAAACTTGAGAAGACTTCTTCCTAGTACGAGAGGACCGGAAGGAACGTATCTCTGGTGGATCGGTTGTGGCGCCAGCCGCATAGCCGAGTAGCTAAATACGGACGAGATAACCGCTGAAAGCATCTAAGCGGGAAACTCACTTCAAAACTAGGTTTCGCTTGAGAGCCGGGGAAGACTACCCCGTCGATAGGCCAGGTGTGTAAGCGCAGCAATGCGTTGAGCTTACTGGTACTAATTGCTCGATTGGCTTGATCGCAAGCAGCACCGTTCCATGTCTGGAAACAAAGCCAGGCATGTCTAATGAAATTATTGGTCGCCAAGTGTCGTATTATACTCGTGCAATCCGCGTAACCGCGGATTTGACTTCAGTCCTTTGCCGACCTGGTGGTCATAGCGAAGGAATTCTACCCGATCCCATTCCGAACTCGGCCGTCAAAGCCTTCTGCGTCCATGGTACTGCGGCTCAAGCCGCGGGAGAGTAGAACGCCGCCAGGTCTGCCAAGGACTGAAGTAAGAGAACCCGCCCGAACAATTCAAAAAAGACCCCGGTCACGAAAGTGACCGGGGTCTTTTGTTTTGCGCGCTACGCGCGCGGGGCACGAAAGTGACCGGGGTCTTTGTTTTTCAGGCCGCGATGTCAACGCTGCAGCAGCGGCGCGGGTGCGGATCCGAACAGCTTTTCCAGCATGAAGTCCGGCAGCAGGTGCTGCGGGAAGCTTTTGGACATGTTGTCGGTGCGCAGGATGTGCAGCACCAGGCCCTCGGTGTCGGCGAAGTGGTCGAACTTGCACCCCTTGGCGATGGCGCCGGCCACGAAGCCGTAATCCGACGCGTACTCCACCGGCGGAAAGGCCGCCGCTTCCCAGGCGGATTTCTGGAAGACATAGCTGAAGCCGTAGCCCAGGTAATTGTTCTTCATGTTCTCTGGCGGCGCCTGGTTGACGAAGCCTTGCAGCGATTTTTCCGGGCCAAACGTGAAGTGCAGGCCCAGCGTGTTGGCGGTGTCCCAATAGCCCAATCGTCCCAGCTGCGCCGAATAGACGAACCAGGCCGACAGCTTGGTGATGTCGGCCCTGGTCTGATCCAGCCGCGCAAGCATGGTGGCCAGGTAATGCGGCGCGTAATAATCGTCATCGTCGAACTGGGCGATCACCGGCGCCATGCTGCGCTCGCAAAGCCAGTTGCGCTTGGCGGCGACGATCATGCGCGCAGGGTTATGGGTGTAGCGAACCCGCGGGTCGTTCAGCTGCCTGAAATAGGCCGAGGGCTCGGGGCTGTCATCCAGGATAAGCCATTCGAAATCGGCCACCGTCTGCGCGGCCACGATCCCGTGCTGTGCTTCCAGCAATGCGTGGCGGCTGAAACTGGGGGTGATGATGGAAACGACAGGGGCCATGGGCGTACCTTAGTCGTTTCGGGGCTTAATCGTTACGGGCTTGGCGGATCAGCCCCTTGGTGATGAAACCGCTGACGGCATAGGTGCGCGCGCCGAACTGGCCCGACGGGATATCCCAGACCCGGACCTGGCTCCAGTCATTGCCCGGGCTGACATCCAGCACCGGGGTGGCAAGGTCGACTTCGCGCTTGTTCTGCCAGTTGGCGTGATCGACGATGATTTCGCGGTCCGACACGATGTCGGTCACCACCGCGACATGGCCACGCTTCAGGCGCTTGGAGCCGGAGAATACCATCACCGCGTCGGTGGCCGGATGGGCGGCGCGGGCATAGAGGGTGCGGGCCCGCTCCCACCAGTGCTTGGCGTCGCCGAACACGGCCAGGCCGGAGCGCAGGCGGGCATATTCGACGCAGAAAAACTTCTTCAGGCCCCGTTCGGTGCGCGGCTTGTCGCGTTCCACCGCCGGCACGACCGGGGCGGCGGCCACGGTATGGGCCACGGGCACCGGCTCGATGGCCCGCGCCGTCAATGCGCGGGATGGCGCGGGCGCTTTATGTTCGGCCACGGGCGCCGGGTCGGTGGGGTTGTTGGCCTGGTCGCCGCCAAAGCCCAGGAAAGAACCGATTTCCTTGGTCAGGCCGGTGACCTGCTTGGTCAGGCCAGCGACATGCTGCTCGATCTCGGCTTCGACCGAGGCGTGCGCGGGCACAGTCACGGCCAGGGCAGCCGAAACGATCAAGCCCGACAAAATACGTTTGGAGAAAGACACCCGCACCCGACTTTGTTTTTGACGCCGGACTGGGTCCGGCTTTTGGTCCTGGCTTGCGGATTTGCCCCCCGACAGCTCAGGCCCGTGCGCGGATTGAACCAAGACTCGCACCCGTCACAAAGACGTTTCCTTGCCACGGCTTCGTGGCATTTCAGCAACATTAAATCCTTGGAATCGCTGGATTTTTGGCAATTATTGCAGTGCGGCATCAGAGGTGGTCACAGGCCCGCTGCACCTTTTGTGACACGAAGTGACATCCGGTCCGCGCGCCGGGATTAAGCATAGGCGCGGGTGCGCGCTTGCCCTGATGGCTAAAAGAATAGCTAAATCCGGCACGAAATTCCTTCGATCAGGGGCAGGGCAATGGCTGAACATGACAAGAATGACGGCGCGATCTTCATCGGCGCCGGCGTGGAGCTGAAGGGCGAAGTAAGCGTGCCGGGCGTGGCCTCGGTGGACGGCAAGTTCGAAGGGACGCTGAAGGCCAAGAGCCTGATCGTCGGTCCCTCGGGCCATGTCACCGGCCAGATCAGCGTCGACACCGCCGAAGTGCGCGGCACCGTCGCCGATCACCTGGTGGTGCAGTCCAACCTGATCCTGCGGTCCACCGGCTCCATCACCGGCACCATCGCCTATTCCAAGGTGATGGTTGAGGAAGGCGGCAGCCTGGCCGGCACGATCGAGAAGATCGCCAAGGCCAGCGCCGCGGATGGCGAGCACAAGGTCGTTCCGCTGCACGCGGGCGAATAATCAGCCGATCCTAAATAAGAACAGAGCCACAGGATTGGGCCGGTGAAATTCGACTATTCATCCCTGGTAGTGCCGCAGCGCGAGGAAGAGCTGGCGGCGTTCGACTGGCAGAATTTCATGCCCAGCAAGATCACGCGGGGCAAGCGCTGCTTTTCGATCGTGGATGAAGGCACCGGCATCGAGGGCAAGCTGATCGCCCGCACCGCCTTTATCCATGGCGAGATCCAGGGCCTGGTGTTCGCCGAGCATGTCACGGTGGAAAAGACCGGCATCGTGCATGGCGTGATCTTCTGCCGGACGCTCTGCATCATCGGCCACGTCAAGGCCAATGTGGTCTGCGACAATGTCTTTATCCGCGATGGCGGACTGATGTCCGGGGCGCTGAAATACAAGACCCTGAAGATCGAATCCGACGCCGCCATCACCGGCAAGTTCGAGCGCCGCACGCTTGTGAGCGAACAGGACAGCCAGGGCTGGGCGGCGGAAACCGCGCTGGCCGGGATTTAAAGCCCGGAACTGCAAACAAAAAAGCCGCCCGGTTTCCCGGGCGGCTTTTCTTTATTGCATCTCAGGTCCGCCTCCCCTTCGCGCGTAGCGCATGGAAGGGGAGGTGGCCGTAGCACCGTCAGGTGCGAAGGCCGGAGGGGTTACTTAGAAGCAGAAACCACGGCCAGAGATTTTTCGACATGTTCGACCGGCGAGATGCCGTCGGCGGTGGAGCTCATCGAGGCGATGATCTTGCCGTCCTTGCCGATAACATAGGTGTGACGCTCGATGATGGCGTGGGTCAGGGGATTGCCCTGATTGTCCTTGGTGCCGGGTCCGGGCTGGCGGACGTTCAGGTTATAGGTGGCCGCGACCTTGGTGTCGGAATCGGACGCCACGGTGAATTTTCCGGCGCAGAATTTGGGATCGGCGGAATACTTCTTCAGCCGGTCCAGCGTGTCGCCCGACACGCCGATGATCGAGGCGCCGGCGGCGGTGAACTTGTCGGATTCTTCCGCGAAGGTGCGGGCCTGCAGGTCGCAGCCGCCGGTGTAGGCGCTGGGGTAGAAATAGACCACCACCGGGCCCTTTTTCAGCGCGGACTTCAGGTTGAAGTTGACGTCCTTGCCGCCCAGGCTGCCGGCGGCGGTGAAATCGGGGGCGGTATCGCCGACCTTGAGCGCTGCAAGGGCAGGGCTGGCGCTGAACGCCGCCGCCAGGACAGCAATCAAAATGTGCTTTTTCATGGGAAATCCTTTTGGGGCTGAACGCGGGCGAAGGCTAGCAGAGGGCTTGGCGGCTTAAAAGTCGGGCGGGCAGGCTTTGCCAGGGCTTTGGCGCGTTTTTGCGCGCCGCATGGACGATCTTGTCCGCCTGGGATTATCCTGCCGCTTCTGAGCTGCCGGGGGGCCGGTCATCAGGGCGCGCCATTATTTCATGGCGCGATGGGGGAGATATTTCATGAGACACCGGACAGGGGCGTTTGCCCTTTTTGTCATCACAAGCCTTTTTGCGGGTGCCTGTACCACTGTAAACACGACCGCGCCGGGCGCCGTCGGCATCGCGCGGCAGCAGAGCTTCCTGGTATCGGCGGAGGCGGTGCAGAACGCCGCCGGCCAGTCCTATGCCAAGACCCTGACCGAGGGCCGCGCCAAGGGCGTGGTCAACAACAAGCCCGCCATGCTGGCCCGGGTGCAGCGCATTTCCCGGCGCCTGATCGCGCAGGTGGGCGTCTTTCGCCCCGACGCGCAGAACTGGAACTGGGAAATCAATGTGATGGACACGCCGCAGATCAATGCCTGGTGCATGGCCGGCGGCAAGATCATGGTCTATTCGGGCCTGATCGAAAAACTCGAACCCACCGATGCCGAGCTGGCCGCGCTGCTGGGCCATGAGATGGCCCATGCGCTGCGCGAACATACCCGCGAGGCGGTGTCGCGCTCGCTGGGCCAGCAGCTGGTGCTGGGCGGCCTGGCGGCGGCGACCGGCGCCAGCCAGCAAACGGTGCAACTCGCCAATGCGGTGGCGCAGGTGACCTACTCGCTGCCCCATGGCCGGGACCAGGAAACCGAGGCCGACCGCATCGGGCTGGAGCTGATGGCCCGCGCCGGCTATGAGCCGCGCGCCGCCGTGACCTTCTTCCAGAAGCTGGGGCGCGCCGCGCCCAGCTCGGGGCCGTCTTTCCTCAGCACCCATCCGCAAAGCCAGGCGCGCGCCGCCGATCTGGAAAGCTATATTGTAAGGGTGCAGCCGCTTTATAGCGCCAGCGCCAAGCCCTAGCGCTTCAGGTCCGAGACCGCTTTCAGCGTTTTGCCGACATGGCCTTCCGGGTCCATGTCGCTATGGACAAAGGCGATCCTGCCGTCCTGTGACACGACATAGGAGGTGCGGCTGGCCATGTTGGTGAGAAAGCCCAGGGACGCGTCATAGCTTTTCATCACCTTGCGGTCCTTGTCGGCGCCGACGGGAAACTTGCCCTGGCATTCGCTGACCGAGAACTTGTTCAGGGTGGCGATATTGTCGCTGCTGATGCCGATCACGCTGGCGCCCCGCGCCTGGTATTGCGGCATGGCCTGGGCGAAATCGCGCGCTTCGATGGAACAGCCCTTGGTGAAGGCGGCAGGATAGAAATAGACCACCACCGGGCCCTTCTTCAGCGCCTCGGCCAGGCGAAAGGTGAATTCCTTGCCGCCGAGGGAGGCGGGAATGGTGAAGTCCGGCGCCGGGGCCCCGACTTTCAGCGCCGCAAAGGCCGGTGTGGTCACGGCCATCAGGAGGCAGGCGATCAACGCTTTCATGGGCAAGCCCCTGTTTGGTTCACCCTATCTACGGCGGGCGGCGGCCAGCCGATCACCGGACAATCATTGGCGCAGCTTGATGTCGGTGTAAGGCGTGCCGTCGGTATGGGTGTAGAGCGCGGGCTTTCCGCCCGGCGGATAGAGCAGGTCGATGCCGGGATAGGTGGCGCTGTCGCCCTGGTTGCGGGTGCCGACTTCCAGCACCAGCGCGTCACGGGTGCCGCGATTTTGCAGGTGATGGCCGTCCGCGTCGCCTGCCTGGAATCCGGCGCAGTCGCCTGCCTTCAGCACCTCTTCGCCGCCCTCGGTGACCAGCACGACTTCGCCTTCCAGCACATAGATGAACTCGTCCTGGGTGCTGTGCCAGTGGCGCTGGCTGGACCAGACGCCGGGCGCCAGGCGCAGCAGGTTGACCCCGAACTGGGTCAGGCCCGCGGCATCGCCCAGCTTGCGCCTTTCGCGTGCGCGGCAGGGTGCGTCGTACGGCGGCGGATACATGGTGCCGGTATGGGCGGGAATGTCTTTGGGGTCGATACGCTTGGGCATGGGCGCTCGCAAAATGAAAACGGCCCGCAAGCTTAGTGCGGGCCGCTGTCAGAAGTCATGCAAGTTTGGCACTAGTCCTTGGCGCGTTCCACATAGGCGCCGCCCTCGGTCATCACCACGATGCGGGTGCCGATGGTGATGTGGGTGGGCACCATGGTGCGCACGCCGTTGGACAGAACGGCGGGCTTGAACGAGCCGGACGCGGTCTGGCCCTTCATCACCGGTTCGGTATCCACCACTTCGAAGGTGGCGCGCTGGGGGATTTCGATGGAGATGGCGTTGCCTTCGAACATCTGCAGCTGCACATCCATGTTCTCGGTCAGGTAGGGGGCATAGTCGCCCACAACATCGGCGCCGACATGGATCTGGTCGAAGGTCTGGGGCTGCATGAACACATACTGTTCGCCGTCCTGGTACAGGTACTGGAAGTCCATGTGCTCGACGAAGGCTTTTTCGATACTGTCGGTGGTGCGCAGGCGCTCGACGGTCTTCACCCCGTCGCTGATGCGGCGCATTTCCAGATGGGTGACGGGCGTGCCCTTGCCGGGATGGATGTTCTCGGCGGTGATGACCAGAAAGAGCTTGCCATCCTTCTCGATGACATTGCCCTTGCGCACGGAGCTGGCGATAACGGAAACCACGGGAAACCTCGCGAAATTCGGACTTAAAGGATTTGGCGGACCGGGCTATAGCAGTGCAGCTTTAAGAGGTCAAAATGGCCTGGTGGGACGCCCATAATCATGCCGACCGGCGTCCCCTGCTGCTCAAGCGGGGGCGGGTGAAAAGCGCCATCCGCGCCCATTTCGAGGGGCAGGGTTTCACCGAAGTGGAGTGCGGCGCGCTGGTGGTGTCGCCGGGCAACGAGACCCACCTGCAGGCCTTCGAGACGGTGCTGACCGGCACCGATGGGGCCTGCCATGCGATGTACCTGCACACCTCGCCGGAATTTGCCGCCAAGAAGCTGCTGGCGGCGGGCGAAGAGCGGATTTTCGATTTCGCCCGGGTGTTCCGCAACCAGGAGCGCGGGCGGCTGCATGCGCCCGAATTCACCATGCTGGAATGGTACCGGGCGCGCGAAGACTATGCGGCGGTGATCGAGGATACCTTGGCGGTGCTGCGGCTGGCGGCCGAGGTGGCCGGGGCGAAGGAACTGCGGCACCGCGATGCGGTGTGCGACGCTCACGCCGCGGCCGACCGGCTGACGGTGGCGCAGGCCTTCACCCATCATGCCGGGATCGACCTGCTGGCGACCTTGTCGGCGGAAGGGGTGGGTGATGCCAATGCCTTGAGGTCGCGGGCGCGGCGCGGCGGCATCGATGTGTCGGACGATGATGACTGGTCGGACATGTTCGCCAAGATTCTGACCCTGCGGGTGGAGCCGCGGCTGGGGCTGGACCGGCCCTGTGTCCTTTATGAGTATCCGGTGTGCGAGGCGGCGCTGGCGCGGGTTTCCCCGCACGATGCCCGGGTGGCGGAACGGTTCGAGCTGTATGCCTGCGGCGTCGAGCTGGCCAACGGCTTTGGCGAACTGACCGATCCGGTACAGCAGCGCGCCCGCTTTGAAACCGAGATGGCCAAGAAGGAACGGGTTTACGGCAAGCGCTATCCGCTCGACGAAGACTTCATGGCCGCGTTGGCGGACATGCCGCCGGCCAGCGGCGTGGCGCTGGGCTTCGACCGGCTGGTGATGCTGGCGACGGGGGCTCCGAACATTAATGACGTCCTTTGGACGCCATTAATGTTCTGATTTTCTTTGCCCCCTCCGGCTTCAGCTTCCGCGAAGCGTTGCATCGCTCGCTGAAGCCACCTCCCCCGCCAGCGCGCTGACGCGCGCGCAGGGGAGGCGGACCTGAGTTCTATTTTGGCAACGTCATCTTGGTGACACGTCCCACACTCGTATCGCCGGAATAGACCGCGCCGGCCTTGTCCCAGGCCATATAGGTGGATTCGACGAACTGGCCGGTGCCGAGGCCCGAGCCGTTGCCGACCGCCGCCAGCACATTGCCGCCCCGGTCCAGTTTCAGAAGCTGGCCGTCGCGCCCGCTGGACACCCACAGATCGCCTTTCGCGTCGAAGGCCACGGCCGACATCAGATTGCGCATCTGGATGGTGCGCTTGTGCTTGCCGTCACGGCCATAAACCACAAGGCGGTATTCCTCGCGGTCGCCGATCCACACATCGCCATTCTTGGGATCGACGCCGATGCCATGGGCGCTGCCGAATTTTCCCGGGCCGATCTGGTTGCCGTACCACTGGTTGATGAACTTGCCGTTCTTGTCCAGGTGCAGCACGCGCGCCGCGCCGACCATATTGTCCGGCGCCAGGCCGACATCGTTGGGGCTTTCATTGCCATGGCCCTGGGCGATGAAGACGTCGCCATTGGGGGCGAAGGCGACATCCAGCGGCTGCCACAGCAGTCTTTGTTTTTTGCTTTCGTCCCAGTCGCCGCGCTTGCCGCGCACCCCCAGCGTCATCAGCAGCTTGCCTTGCGGGCTGAGCTTGAGGACGATGCCGCCATTGGCGTCGCTGATCCAGACGTTATCTTCGCGGTCCACCTTGATGGTGTGGCCTTTTTCCAGCGCGCCGATCACGGAATTGGGAACGGTGCGCACCAGTTTATAATCGGGGCCGAACTGGAAGAGCTGCGGCTGGCCGGGCACGGCGCGCTGCAGCACCCAGAAATTGCCCTTGGAATCGATGCCGACGCCGGTGGCGCCGCCACCGACCGGCAGGGTGAAGGGATAGGAATAGGAAACCTGCCCCGTCTTCCACAACACGCGCTTGAGCTGTTCGCGCGTGGGGCCCAGCCGGTTGTCGCACAAAGGCGAGCGCGAGCAGGGCGGCACGCTGGAGGGCGGCAGCTTGGCCAGATCGACCACGCAGCGCGGCGACAGTTTGGTCTTGTTCTCAGTCAGGCAGGCGCGTGCGGAATACAGCCCGGAGCGGCCCTGGCAGATCCTGTCGATATCGCCCGAGCAGCCGGCCAGCACGCTGAGCGGCGAGGAGCCGGGGGGCAGGACCTTGCCGCCCGGGGCCACCGGGGCGCGGCCGCCGGTGTCGGGCTGGGTATCGGCCAGGGTCCAGCCGGGAGCCGGGGATGTGCCTTGCGCCCAGGATTGGTTCAGGCCGGGCGACGCCAGGATGCAAAATACCGCCAGAAGGATGGGCTTTTTCATGCGTGTCTCCCCGATTTTTTATCAACCATGGCGGGGCCGGGACGGTGGTGCAACAGGCCGCAGCGCGCAGGGGCGTGAAGGCCCGAAAAAGGCTGGTCAAAAGACCGCCAACCGATAGGGTTCGGCCGCAATGACCCAGCCGACCGCCCAGAAAATTGCGCATGACACCAGCTTCACGGTGCTGTCGGCGATCGGCATCTGTCATCTGCTCAACGACATGATGCAGTCGCTGCTGCCGGCGATCTACCCGACCCTGAAGGACCAGTTCCAGCTCAGCTTCGCCCAGATCGGCATGATCACGCTGGCGTTCCAGTGCACCGCCTCGCTGCTGCAGCCGATGGTGGGCTATTTCGCCGACATCAAGCCGATGCCCTATTCACTGGCGGTGGGCATGATCTCGACCTTCATCGGTTTGCTGGTGCTGGCCATCGCGCCCAATTACGCGGTGATCCTGATCGCCGCCATGATGGTGGGGCTGGGTTCGGCGGTGTTCCATCCTGAAGCCAGCCGCGTGGCGCGCATGGCCTCGGGCGGGCGTTATGGCTTGGCGCAGTCGGTGTTCCAGGTCGGCGGGAATACCGGCCAGGCGATCAGCCCGCTGATCGCCGCGCTGCTGGTGGCGACTTATGGCCAGCGCAGCATCGTCTGGTATGCGGGCTTTGCGCTGCTGGCCTTCGTCATCCTGGTAAAGGTCGGCGCCTGGTACAAGGATCACGGGCTGGCGCGCATCCGCAGCCACACCCACATCAAGCATCCCGAACTGACGCGCGGCAAGGTCATGCAGGCGCTGGCCATCCTGTTGGCGCTGGTCTTTTCCAAGTTCATCTATCTGGCCTGCATCGGCAGCTATTACACCTTCTACCTGATCGACAAGTTCGGCGTGTCGGTGCAGAGCGCCCAGGTGCACCTGTTCTTTTTCCTGGGCGCCATCGCGGCGGGCACCTTGCTGGGCGGCATCCTGGGCGACCGCATCGGGCGCAAATACGTCATCTGGTTTTCGATCCTGGGCATGCTGCCCTTCACCGTGCTGCTGCCTTACGCCAATCTGTTCTGGGTCGGGATATTGGCGTCGATCATCGGCGTGATCCTGGCGAGCGCGTTTCCGGCCATCGTGGTTTATGCCCAGGAATTGCTGCCCGGCCGGGTGGGGATGATCGCAGGCCTGTTCTTCGGCCTGTCGTTCGGTCTTTCGGGCATCGGGGCGGCGGTACTGGGCGCGCTGGCCGACGTCACCTCGATCGATTATGTCTTCAAGCTCTGCGCCTTCCTGCCGGCGATCGGATTGCTGACCGTTTTCCTGCCCAATTTCAAAGTGCATAAGCGATGAGTCTTGAAGACGTAGCGCGGAAGTATGCGGTGGCGGTGTCGCCGCACCTGCTGTCGCTGGTGGATCCCGCCGATCCGAATGATCCCATCGCGCGCCAGTTCCTGCCCAGCCTGGACGAACTGGTCACCCTGCCCGAAGAATTGTCCGATCCCATCGGCGATGCCGCCCATTCGCCGGTGGCGGGCATCGTGCATCGCCATGCGGACCGCGTGCTGTTCAAGGCGGTGGCGGCCTGTCCGGTCTATTGCCGCTTCTGCTTCCGCCGCGAGATGATCGGCCCCACTTCGGTAAAGAAGGGAAGCGACAATGCGCTGTCAAAAGAGGATTACGCCGGGGCGCTGGCTTATATCGCCGCGCAGCCGCAAATCCGCGAAGTCATCCTGACCGGCGGCGATCCTTTCATCCTGTCGCCGCGCCGGGTGGCCGAGATTACGCAAAGCCTGGCCGCCATCGCCCACGTCAAGATTATCCGCTGGCATACCCGCGTGCCGGTGACCGATCCCGCGCGGGTGAGCGATGCGATGGTGGCGGCGCTGCATGCCCCGGGCGCGACGGCCTGGGTGGCGCTGCACGCCAACCATGCGCGCGAGTTTTCGCCCGACGCCAAAACCGCGATTGCGCGGTTGGTGGACGGCGGCATTCCGCTGGTCAGCCAGTCGGTGCTGCTGAAGGGCGTCAATGACGATGCCGAAAGCCTCGCGGCGCTGATGGACGCCTTCCTCGCCAACCGCATCAAGCCCTATTACCTGCACCATCCCGACCTGGCGCCGGGCACCTCGCACTTTCGCGTCGGTATCGAAGAGGGGCTGGCGCTGATGAAGGCGCTGCGCGCGCGGGTCTCCGGCCTCGCCATGCCGACCTACATGCTCGATATCCCCGGCGGCTTTGGAAAGGTCGCGCTGGAATCGGATCACCTGGAAAAGACCGACCAGGGCTATCGGGTGCGCGATCCGGCCGGGAACTGGCACGCCTATCCCGGGCAAGCCTAGGCAGCCCAAGGCTTTTTCGCGCCACTTGAAATGACCCTTGCGACCCAGCTACTATAGCCATCGTAGCTAGGAGGCTTGATGGCCATGCGCACACTCCCGATCATCCTTTTCTCCCTGCTTGCGACTCCTGCCCTGGCGCAGTTGAACACCGACAATGCGCCGACCTTGCCCTTTACGCCCAGCGGCTATGGCGAACCGAACGCCGTGGTCTGCCGCGCGGCCCAGCCGCTGCCGCAGGGAGGGCTCGGTCCCAAGCTCTGCATGCGCAACAGCATCTGGCTGAAGCTGACCGACACCGCCAGCGATCTCAGCGCCGATGGCAAGACCGTCTTTGCGCGCGAAACCGTGGCCAATCCGTCGGGCAAGGGCCATCCCGAAGCCGTCACCTGCCGCCGGCCCTCCAATACCAGCGCCAGCCGCACCCATGTGGGACCGACCGTCTGCCTGACCAACCAATATTGGGCGCAGCTGGCAGCGGAGGAAAAGCGCGTCAACAGCTATGGCGTGATCGTCAGCACCAAGGTGAACGGCCCCAGCGGCCGCGGTGACGGCATCCCGGTCCTGCCGACCGAGCTGTACTAGCTTCTTAGAATTTCCCGTCAGAACGGCGCGCCGCCTGGCGCGCCGTTTTGCGTTGGCGCGTGACCCGTTGTCAGCGCGATTTCAGGCCTTGGCTGCGGCGTTCGGGAATGCTGCACTGGCCGGACCAAGAGGGAGAGCGACATGACAAGCTGGAATCGGCGCAGTTTGCTGCAGGGAATGGGTGCGGCCGGTGCGGGGGCGCTGTGGATGCCGCCCAGCGCCGCGGCCCTGGGCCTGCCGGCGGACAAGATCAAGGCGGTGCATTACTACCGCAATTTCGGCGACAGCGCCGGACGCGGCGGCCAGCCGATGGTCAATCAGTCGACCAATGTCGTGATCATCGAAACCGAATCCGGCCTGCGCGGCATCGGCGAGGGCGGCGAACCGCGCACCATGGAAGAGTGCGCCGCGATGATGATCGGGCTGGACCCGTTCGCCATCGACATGCACTGGCAGCGCATGATGCGCGGCATGCATTACACGGCCGGGCGCGAGAAGCTCCATTCGCTGGGCGGCCTGGACCTGGCGCTGTGGGACCTCAAGGGCAAGGCGCTGGGCGTGCCGGTCTATCAGCTTCTCAGCGGCAAATCGCGCGAATATATCGAATGCTATTCGACCGCCTTCCCGCGGCCGCAGGGCGCCACCATCGGGGATGCGGCGCGCGCCTGCCGCGAGGCGGGCTTTCGCGTCTATCGCCATGCCACCGATATCGGCGGCGGCCGCGAGGTGGACCGCTTCGCGCTGGTGCGCCGGATGTATAACGACTGCCTGATGCTGCAGAAGGCCGCCGGCGATGGCGGCTGGGCGCTGGATTTCCACACCCAGTTCGATCCGCCGGACGCCATCCGCCTCTGCACCATGATCGAGGCGGCGGACCTGCATCCCTATTTCATCGAGGACCTGATCCGCAGCGAAGGGACCGAAACCTACGAGACCATCCGCCAGCGCACCAAGGTGCCGATCGCGATGGGCGAACAGCTTGGCTACAAATGGGACATCAACCGGCTGATCGAAAAGCAGCTGATCGATTACGTGCGCACGTCATTGCCCAATGTCGGCGGCATCAGCGAATATATGAAGATCATCGCCATGGCCGAAACCCATTATGTCGGCATGATTCCGCACTTCACCAGCCCGATCGCCGAAGCCGCCCTGGTGCATTGCCTCACCGCCTGTTCGATTCCCGCGCTGATGGAAATCCTGGGAGACGGCAGTCGAAGCTGGCCCTACCTGACACGCCTGTATGATTTCAGGAACGGCAAGATGTGGCCCAATTCCCGGCCCGGCCTGGGCGTGGAGGTTGATATCAGCAAGCTGACCAAGATCGCCGAATACAATGTCTATCGCGCCGGCATGTTGCTGAACCATCGGCCGGACGGGTCCTACACCCAGTGGTAGCCCAAGCGGCGTTCAGGGTAAGGCCTCGAACGACAGCGTCTTGCTGAAGAACGGCAGGACCTGATCCTGGAAGCGGATGCCGATATGGCTGACATGCGTCCCGGGATAGATCTCGAAGCTGTTGGCGATACCGTAGGCGTCCAGCGCGTCGTGCAGCCGTTGGGTGTCGGCTTTCAGACCGTCCTGATCCCCGACATCCAGCGCGATGGCGCGATAGCGGCGCAGGTTGCCGACATACTGGTCCAGGAAGGCCAGAGGCGCATTGGCGGCCCAGCGTGCCAGCACCGACTGCTGCCGCTCTCCATAGGGCAGATCGACATACAAGGGCGGCTTGCCCGGATTGGGTGACCAGGCGGACGCGGCCGCCAGTTGCGCGCGCAGCGGGAAGGGCAGCTTGGCGGCCTCCTCCAGCGATTTCACGGCTCCCAGGGCCGCTTCGTCCTCCGCCCTTGGCATGGCGCGGGGCGCCAGGCAGCAGGGGCTCATGATGTAGAGGCTGCCAAAGACATCGGCATGCTTCATGCCGATGCGGGTGGCGCCATACCCTCCCATCGAGTGTCCCACCAGGCCGCGGCTCTCGCGCCGCGCCAGGGTGCGGTAGCGGGCGTCGATGGCGGTGACCAGATCGCGGCGGATAAAGGTTTCAAAATCCCCGGTGGTGACCGAGCTGGAATACATGGAACCGTTATGCGCCGTCTTGGAATCCGGCATCACCACGATCATCTCGGACGCGCCCTTGGCAAAAGCGCCCTCCACGGTCTGCGGCACATGGATTTCCTTGGCCCATTGCTCCGCGCCGATGAAATAGCCATGCAGGGCATAGACCACCGGATAACGGCGGCGGGGATTGGCCGCATATCCCGGCGGCAGGATGACCATCACGTCCCGGTCTTCGGCGTTGCGCTCCAGATTGCCTTGCAGCGCCGCGCCCTGGACCTTGATCCGCTCCACGGTGGCGGGACGGGCGCCCGGTACGGGGCTGGGGGCATTGGTTTTGACCTGGGCGGAAGCCGAGACCGCGACCAGGGCGATGACACCGGCCATCACGGACGTCTTCTTTGCCAATGACATATCGGTTGCTCCGGTGATTAATTGTCAGAACGCGTTGTGGACCTTGGCTGGGGCGCAGCGGAATGTTGCACTAGCCTGCCGGGGTCATGCGAGTCTGGCGCTTTAGAGCCCAGATGCAAGCAGCGTCCGGACGCCAAGGGGGAAAGTCATGAAAAAAATCGCAGTCGCAGGTCTGGCCCTGATGACCCTCGCTGCCGGCTATGCGGTGGCGCAGAGCCCGGCCACGACCAGCGTCGATGTCACCGTTGATCTCTCCAAGCCCGGCGCGCCGATCGCGCGGCAGATCTATGGCCATTTCGCCGAGCATCTGGGGCGCGGCATCTATGAAGGCATCTGGGTCGGCGAGGACAGCAAGATTCCCAATGTCCGGGGTTATCGCACCGATGTGGTCAATGCCCTGAAGCGGCTGCAGGTGCCGGTGATCCGCTGGCCCGGCGGCTGCTTTGCCGATCTGTATGACTGGCGCGACGGCATCGGGCCGCGCAAGCAGCGCCCCACCCGCATCAATGTCCATTGGGGCGGCGTCACCGACAACAACAGTTTCGGCACGCATGAATTCATGGATTTCGCCGAACTGGTGGGCGCGGAAGCCTATGTCTCCGGCAATATCGGTTCGCTCAGTCCTTATGAAATGTCGCAATGGGTCGAGTATATCACCTCGTCCGAGGATGCGACGCTGGCCAATGAGCGGCGCAAGAATGGCCGCGACAAGCCCTGGCAGCTGAAATACTGGGGCATCGGCAACGAGACCTGGGGCTGCGGCGGCAACATGCGGCCCGACACCGCCGCCGCCGCCAATGCCCGCTACACGGCCTTCGTCAACGCCCCGCGTGAAATGGGCATGATCAAGGTCGCCAGCGGCGCCAGCGGCAATCTCGACAAGTGGCACGACTACAAGGCCTTCACCGAGGAGATGATGAAGAATGGCGGCCCGACCTTTGGCGGCCATATGGAGGCGCTGAGCTATCACTATTACGCCATGCCGCCGGACCTGGGGCCCAAGGATACCGCCACGGGCTTCACCGAAGAAGGCTGGGCCAAGCAGCTTCACTACACGCTGGATATCGACCGCCAGCTGAGGGACGTGATCGCGATCATGGATCGCCACGATCCCAAGAAGCAGACCGCGCTCTATGTCGATGAATGGGGCGCCTGGTACCAGTCGGAGAAGGGCTCGACCCCCGGCTTCCTCTACCAGCAGAACACGCTGCGCGATGCGCAGGTGGCGGCGCTGAGCTTCAACATCTTTCACCGCTATACCGACCGGATAAAGATGGCGAACATCGCCCAGATGATAAACGTGCTGCAGGCGGTCATCCTCACCGACAAGGAAAAGATGATCCTGACGCCGACCTACCATGCCTTCGACATGTACCGGCCCTTCATGGAGGCGGTGCCCTTTCCGGCCACGGTTTCCAGGGCGGAGTACAAGTTGGGTAGCATCACCTTGCCGCTGATCGACGTCTCGGCGGCGCGGGGCAAGGACGGCAAGCTGTATCTCGCCATCGTCAACACCGATCCCAGGCGCAGCGTGACAGTGCGCACCAACCTGACGGGCAAGGCGGGCCGTGGACAGATTCTGGTGTCGGACCGTATGGACGCGCACAACAGCTTCACCAGTCCCAATGCGCTGGCGCCCAAACCCTTCAGCGGCACGGTCGAGAGCGGCAAGCTGGTGTTCCAGATGCCGGCGATGGGCGTGGCGGTGGTGGCGGTGGAATAGCGCCGGGTGGCGCCCGATCAGTTTGCCCGATTAGTTTATCAGGCGCCGCTGTCCAGCTTCTGCCAGCCGCCGGGCGCGCGCCGGAAGGAATCGGTTCGCCCCGGGGCGAAGCGGCGACCGTCCGCATTCCACACCCAGCAGGTGACATGCAGCTGCGCGCCGTCGATCCGTATGAGGTTCCATGTGTTGGGCGATCCTCGGGTGCGGCGCGAGGTTGCGGTGCCGGCCTGGATGAAAAGCGTGGAATGGCCCAGGCCTTCATAGCGATAGCCGCTCTCCCGGGCGCTGCTTTCATGCAGGTGGCCGGTGAGGATCAGGTCCAGCTTGCATTCCGAGAATTTTTCCATCGCCATCCGGCTTCTGCCGACAATGTCGTTCTCGTGCCGCGACTCCGCGGCATCGAAGGGATGATGGGTCACCAAGATCCGTATGGGCCCTTCGCCCAGCCCGGCAAAGCGCGCGCAACTGGCTTCGACCTGCCGCTGGTTTATCCGGCCGCTTTTCCATGTCAGGGAGCGGGCGGTGTTGAGGCCGGCTATGCCCATTTCCCGGTCGCGGAAAAAGGGCTCCAGGTCGGGCGTGACGTAGCGCCGGTAATTGTCCAGCGGCCAGAGCCATCGCGCCAGGAGATTGTAGAGCGGCACATCGTGATTGCCGGGCACGACAATCTTGGCGCCGGGCAGGGTATCGATGAACCGCCGGGCCTCGGCGAACTGCCGCTTGCGGGCCCGCTGGGTGAGGTCACCGGATATGGCCACCACGTCGGGCTGCTGGGCCCGCAGGACATCGGCGAGCGCGGGCAGGGTGGCGGGATCGATCCGGCCGAAATGCAAGTCCGAGATATGGGCGATGGTGCGCAAGGTCTGGTTCTCGCCTAGTCGGCCGGGGCCGGAATGACGACCTGGAGCGCCGAGGGCAGGATTTCGAACGTCAGGGGCGTTTCCAGCCGCAGCACTTCGCCATCCAGGCCAATTTCCAGAAATGGCGCGACCGCGTCGATCTCAAGCTGTCCGGTATCGAAAACCTGGAGCTGCCGGCCGCGCCCTGTTCCCGAGACCTGTGCGAGAAACAGGCCCAGAAGCTGAAGCCGCGTGGTCTGGGTCGCCCGGTAGACCCAGAGGCGCCCGGCATCCAGGCGCTGGCGCTGCCCCAGGTTCGAGCCTTCGATCAGATATTCGTTGTTGCCGATGAAGACGAACGGGGTCTTCTGTTTGATGTCTCCATGGCGCTCAGTCCTCAGCTGGGCGCGCAGCGGTGCGTAGCGCGCCAAGGTGGACAGGGAGGCGCGGACGAAAGCCAGCCACTTTCCCCAGCCCTGCCGCTGGAGGGTTTCGCGCTCGCGCACGATCCGGGGATAAAGGCCCAGGCTGGCATTGTTCAGAAAGATGCGGTCTTTGACCTTTCCAACATCGATGCGGGTTGTGCGCCCTTCCAGGATCGTCTCGACCGCCTTTTCGATGTCCAGCGGGATGCCCATGTCCTTGGCGAAATGGTTCAGGGTGCCCATCGGCAGCACGCCCATCGCGACATCCGTACCGACAAGCACCGATGCGACGGCGTTCAGGGTACCGTCGCCGCCGCCCGCCACCACGACAGAGGCGCCCTCGGCGACGGCCGAGCGGGCATAGCCGGTGACATCCTCGCCCGTCCGGGCGATGCGAATCTGCGCGTCAGAACCCTTGGCGGCAAAGCTGTCGGCAACCGACTTGCAGACCGCATGGGCCTGGTCCGAATTGGCCGTGCCATTCAATACGCAGACGATTTTTTGCATGATCCTGGCTTGCCCGATGCGCCTGATAGGCCAACGCGCGGGAGGGGAAAACGGGCCAGTTGCGATGGCCGGAACGCCCGGTGGCGCCGTGCGTTCGCAAACCGCACCCAAAAGGCATGGCCATGATCAAAGCCAGTCCGAAAATCGCCGAGACCGCGCGCCAAGAGCGTGCCCAGGGCGGCCAGCCCCAGGCCTCCAGCAGCGGCGACCCCAACGCCAATGCAGCCGGCCCGCACGACACGCCCGAGCACGCCAATCCGGTCGCGACCAGGGGCACCGGCATGCTGCCCAAGGCGGGGGAAGCCTCCGACGATGACATGGCGCCGGGCGGTTGAAAGTTCCGCCTGTTCCACAGCGATGCCGCAGGAACGGAACACCGGCCGCTGTGTTGTCATGCCAGCAACATCGCGTGGAGCGGACAGATGGCAGTTGAAGTTCATACCAATGGCAGCGGCGGCGGCGGTGGTGGCAACACCTTCCTGGGATTCATAGTGGGCGCGCTGCTTCTCGCGGTGGGCGTCGTCGGCTTCTTCATGTGGGACAACTACAAGAGCGGCGGCGGCACCCCGGCCCCCACCACGATTATCAAGGTCGAAAAGAAGTAGCCTTTCACGGCCTGCAAAATAAAAAAGAGCCCGGATCGCGCACGGTCCGGGCTCTTTCGTTAGGCGGCACAATCCATCGCGGCGGGCATTATGTCCGGGCGACAAGCGGAGATCACCAATGGGTACCACGGTCGTAATCAAGGAAACGCAGGAAATTCCCCTGGGCGATGGGGTCAAGATCGTGCGCGACGTGACGGAAGCGCCCAAGACTCAAGACGTCGAAGTCACCAAGACGGTCACGGTCGAGAAGAAGACCGTCACCAGCGACTGATCAGCCCCTTATTGCCTGCCACTTGCTGCCGTCCGAGGCCGAGCCTTCCATGCGGTTGCCGTTGACGCGGCCGGTGTACATCTTGCCGCCCGCCGTGAACGAAATCTCAGCGCCGCGCATCTTGCCGTTGCTGATGGGTGCGGCGTTGACGGTGCCGGTGAGCATCTGGAATTCCTGCGACAGGACAAGCTCGTTCTTGCCCATCTTCCAGGCGCCGCCGACCTTGGCGGGGATGATCCAGAGCATGGCGCTGCAAAAGCTGGAGCAATCGCCGCCGGCGGAAATGCTTTCGTCGGGCTGCCATTCGGCCATGTCGAAGGTGTTCGACACGATGCGCGTGCCGGGCCGCATGTCGAGCAGGGTCGGGCGCAGGCGCAGGTTCAGGCTGGAGAGCAGGAACATGGTGACGACATCCGCCTTGGTGAAGTCGGTCTGGAAGATGTCGCCCTGCACGAAGGTGGCCTTGTCGCTCACGCCGGCCTCGGCGGCATTCTTGCGCGACAGCGCCACCATGTCGGGATTGAACTCCACGCCCATCGCCCTGATGCCGCGCTTGGCGGCGGTGATGACGGTGCGCCCGTCGCCCGAGCCCAGGTCCACCAGATAATCCTTGGGCGTGACCTTGGCCATGTCGAGCATGCGGTCGACCAGCGCTTGCGGCGAGGGCACCCAGACCACGTCCTTGCCGGGCTGGCCGCTATAGGGCTCGAAGGGCTTGCCCGGTGCGGGCAGGGCCTGCGCCATGGCGCCGCCGGTCATGCTCATTGTGAAGCAGGCGGCAAGCAGGAAGCGCGAAATTCTCTTGGGTGTCATGTCGTCCCTTTCGGTTTATCTATGAAAAGTTACATCCGCTCCGGCGCGCTGCGGCCCCGCAAGCGTTTGAAAAAGGCGCTGACGCGGTGGCGGAACTGTTCGCGCCGCACCACGCCCTTGTCCGTCACCCAGTTGAGCTGGATCACCCGGCGCGGGCCTTCAAACGGATGAAAGCCGTGCCAGGCATGGGGTTCGTTCTTGAAGACCAAGAGCGTGCCCTGGTCGGGCGGCACTTCGGCGATGACGTCTTCCAGGTTGCCCGGTCCGCGCAAGAGGCGCAGCCGCCCGGTTTTCGCTTCCCAGTCGTTGTTCATGTAGATCAGCACCGTCACCAGCTTGGTGCGGCTGTCCGTGTGGATCTGGCCGTCGCGCGCCGCCGACACCCCCCGCGCCGTCACCATGGTGGGGCGGCCGGTCAGGTCTATGTCCAGTTTGCGTTCCACCGCGCGGGTGAATTCCGGGCCCTGGATGGCCTCCATCAGCTCGGCGAAGGCGGGACCGTATTTGAGGGTGGGCAGGGGAAAGCTGCCGGGATGGCTGACCAGCGGAAAATCGGCATTGATCGCGGGCATGGCGCCCGCCTTCACGAAACCCGGCACCATGGCATAGGCGAAAGGCTCGCGCGCCACGCTCGCGGCTTCAAAGGCGTCCAGGTCGATGGGCAGGGGGTTCATGGGCGGCGGATACTATCAGGCCGGCAAAAGCGCAAAAAGGGGGCGGGCCAACGCTTATTTGGCGAGCTGGGCGGCTTTCAGATTGGAAGGATCGCAGGAAAATACCACCTTGCGGTCCGGACGGGTGAGGCGCTTGTCCTTGTGGGCATAGTGCAGCCGGTCCAGCATGTCCTTGATGATGTTCAGCCGCGCCAGGCGCTTGTCGTCGGCATGCACCAGCGTCCAGGGCGACATCGGGCTGTGGGTCCGCGCCAGCATTTCGTCGCGCGCCGCGCCATAGGCTTTCCAGTATTTCAGCGCCTGGCCGTCAATCGGACTGCTTTTCCATTGCGTCAGGGGGCTGGCCTTGCGGTCTTCCAGGCGACGCTGCTGCTCGGCCTTGCTGATGTCCAGATAGTATTTGAGAATCTTGACGCCCGAGGCGGCCAGCATCTTCTCGAAGTCCAGGACGGAGTTCATGAACGCCTCATGCTCGGCCGGCGTGCAAAAGCCCATCACCTTTTCGACCCCGGCGCGATTGTACCAGCTGCGGTTGAACAGCACGAGTTCCTGGGCGGCTGGCAGATAGGGAACATAGCGTTGAAAGTACCAGGCGGTGCGATCGCGGTCCGATGGCTTGCCGAGCGCCACGACCCTGGTTTCGCGCGGACTGAGATGCTGGACGATGCGCTTGATGGTGCCATCCTTGCCGGCGGCATCGCGCCCCTCCAGGATGATCAGGATCTTGTCATTGCAGGCGATGAAGTGGCGCTGCAGCTTGACCAGCTCGATCTGCAGATCGCGCAGCGTTTTTTTGTAAACCTTCTTCGGGACGGCGGAAGCATGGCCGCCTGCGTCCTGCATGTCGGTTTTTGCGGGCACCGTCATGGGCGAAGGTTCCTTGCGGGGCTGGGCGGCGGCGAATTTCGCCGGTCACGGGGGGCTGCGCAACCTTGCGCGCGCAAGGGCAGGGCCGCAAGGGCATAAAAACGATGGGGACGGGCGCGATGTCCGGCGCGCCCGTCCCCAAACTCCGGGATTCTAATTTTGCCCCTTAGAAGCCCGGAGCAAACCGGTGTTAGTGGCCGCCCGTATTGTAGTGGATGACGCGGGCGGTGTTGCCGATGGCGCTGGACTGCATGCCCACCGTGCCGCCGACATTGAAGGCGTTGACGGCCATGTTCGAGATCGCCGAGGAATTGTTGATCTGCTTGTTGAAGACCGGGAAGTTCGGCGCATTCGAGTCGGCTTCAAAGCTGTTGGAGATGGCCGAGTTCTGGAACACCGCGTTGCCGGCAATGTTGGTCACGAAGGCGCTGGTCCCGGTATAGGGGTCCTTGGCGCCGCATTCCTGGTAGCTGTTCACCGAGGTCAGGACCGGATCGGTCGAGACGCTGGCGCCGTTGCACAGCGAGGAGTTGCTGACGCCCACGCTGCCCCAGACATTGTTGGCATCCAGCGCGACGTTGGAGCCGATGGTGGCGTCCGAGGAGACGATCTGGTTGTTGAAGACGCGGGTATTGTCCATCGTGATGACGTCCACGATATTGCCGGCCGCGGCGCCCTGGGCCACCACATCGCCGCCCACGGTGTCAACGACGCCCGACATGTTCGACCAGTTGGTCTGCAGGTTGACCTGGTCGTTGACGACCAGCGAGCCGATGGCGCCATTGTCGTTCCAGGTACCGTATTCCTGGGCGAAGGCGGGGATGGCCGTGGCGGTCATCAGGACCGAGGCGAGAAGGATCTTGCGAAGGGACATTGGGTACTCCTGATATGCGTTTGGTTGGGGCTAGATTCGGTTAGGTATTACAGGCCGCCGCGAAGCTGCAGACCGAAGCCGGGTTCAGGGGCGACGTAGCTGCGATAGGGCGACTGGCGATACGCGTCGTTGTAAGGCTGCGGCGCGTAGGCGACCGGATAGGGCTGCTGCTGATAGGGCATCGGATACGGAGCCGGATAAGCAGCCTGCGGGTAGTAGGGGCGTTCGCCCGCACCGCGCAGCGGATCTTCCATGGTGCCCAGCGGGATGGCGCAGGAACCGCCCGGGGCCCGGTAGATGCGGGTGAGCATTTCCAGGGTGGCGCGTTCCAGAACCGAACGGACCGCCAGCTGCACCGGCTCCAGCGCGCTTTCGCCGATGGAGATGTCGAAGAAGTTGGTGCCCAGGAAGTCGAACACGCCGGCCGAAACCTGGCGACCGATGATCTGCTTCTGGTAGGAAATCACGTCGGCCACTTCCAGCGTGTTGGTGTTCACCAGGCGCAGGTCCATGCCGATATTCATCACATACAGGCTGCCGCCCGCGGTGCCGGTGGCGGCGTTGGTGCCGGTGCCGCCGCCATTGCCCGAAGCGTTCTCCGAACGGATGTTGAAGTTCAGCTCGGTGATGCCGCCGACGATGTAGTAGTCGGAACCGGGGATCGAGCCCGCCAGGATCTTGCGGAAGTCGCCCGGCTTGGCGTCGGGACGCGGCGCGTCATCGCCGATCAGCTTGTTGTTGGCATACTTCAGTTCCATTTCGGCCACCGAGGTGTCGAAACGCTCGACCATGTGGACGCCGGCCTTGTTCAGGGCGCTCATCGCCATCAGGGCGGCGCCGGCGGTGACCTTGCGGCCCGAGCCGTCGGATTCGGTCTTGCCGGTATAGTCGGCGATCTGGCCGACCGCGATGCGGACCGGGCGCTGGCGGACGAAGCCGGCCAGGCAGCGCAGGGCCGCGGAATAGGGGGTTTCGTTGCTGATCACGGGCGCGCCGCCGATCGGGGAGGTGTACCGGCCCACCGCGTTCGGGGTCGGGCTGATGCAGCCTTCAAGCGCGACGACCGCCAGGAGGGCGACGAGGGGCTTGAGGAGGTGTTTGCGAGCGCGGCGAGTCATGGGAGGGGCTTCCCTTTCCTAAAATTTCTTAGTGCGTGTTCAGATCGGCGGTTGCCGTCTGGTTGCCGTTGTTGATCTGCGTCGAGTCAATGATCGTGGTGTTGCGACTTCCAATCACAGTCACCGAGAGCTGATTGCCGATCGCGGTAGCCTGTCCGTAAGCGTTCATTGCACCGCCCGTGCCAACTCCACCGCCGGCATACTGGGCACCCGAGCCCTGGCTGTACTGGGCGCTGACGGGACGGCCATCGACCATGGTGAGGTTGCCGTTGCCGTCGCGCAGCTGGTAGCTCGACGTCTGGTTCATGTTGGCGCCGTAGCCGTTGTACATTCCCGAATTGGTCCAATCGCCGGCCTGGGCCGTGGAAACGGTGGCGGCGAGGAGGGCCAGGACGATGAGGGTCTTTGAACGGGTCATGGTGGGCTTTCCAAAATCTGTTGCCTCGAACAGAGCAACCGCCATGCCAGTTTCTTAATTGGCGTTAGCGATTGATCGTGCCGTGGCGGGACAGAGGCACGCGGAAAACCCCGCCATTTCTGGGTTTTCTGCAAGGGCCTGGCCGTACCCCTTCGGCGGCGGTTAAGCGCCGGACCCGCCGCTGTGCCGGTCTGGCGCAGGACAGAGGGGGATGGAATCGCCGCGGCGCTGTGCCGGGCTGGCACAAGCTGTTCCGGCCCGGGGCGGGATTTGGCGCGCGGTCCGAAGCGCCTTATGAAGCGCCATGGCCTTCCTGCAGCCCCAGACCCCGCGCCAGCCCGTCTTCCAGGCGCCCGCCATCGTGTTGTGGCTGATCGGTGCGTTAACCGCGGCGCATGGGCTGCGCCTCCTGGCGGGCGACGCCCGCGCGCAGGACATTGTCTATGCCTATGGCCTGGTCCCGGCCCGCTACAGCCGTACCTTTTTGGAAAGCCACATGGCCGATCCTGGGACAGTGCTGGAACGGGCCATTCCCTTTGTCTCTTATATGGGGCTGCACAGCGACATCACCCATCTGGTGATTAACTGTCTTTGGCTGCTGGCCTTCGGGCCCGTCGTGGCGCGGCGCTGGGGCGGGATGCTGTTCCTGGTCTTCTTCCTCGTCTGCGGCGTGGCCGGGGCGGGGGTCTATCTGGCGATGAACTGGGGCAGCGCGGTGCCGGTGGTCGGGGCCTCGGGGGCGATCTCGGGCCTGATGGCGGCGGCGATCCGCATGATGCCGGCCAGCAGCGCGCCCTGGATGGCGGGGCTGGGCGAGCCCAAGCTGGCCCCGCTCTTCTCCCGCCAGATCCTGATGTTCAGCGCGGTATGGGCCGTGATCAATTTCCTGGGGGCGATGATGGACCTGGGCGGCGGCGGCGGCCAGTCGGGGCTGATCGCCTGGCAGGCGCATCTGGGCGGCTTCGTTGCAGGGCTGCTGCTGTGCGGGCTTTTCGACAGCTTGCGCCCCCGCGCCGTAGGCGCGCCCTTAGAAAGTTAGGCGCCCAGAGGGCGCCGCGCGCCGTGGGCGCGCCGCTGGAAAGCTAGGAAAAAAATTATCCAGGGCGCCCCATCCGGGGCGCGGGGCGGCTCGACAAGCCGCCGTGCCGGGGCTAGCATCTATTACGATTGTAGGTGGACCAGAATGCGGCTTCCCAAACTCAGCAAACTCGAACTGCAGATCATGGATGCGCTGTGGAGCGGCGGGCCCCTGGCCATCCGCGAGATCCAGGAGACCTTTCCGCAGAAGGGCCGCCCCGCCTACACCACGGTCCAGACCATGGTCTATCGGCTGGAAGTGAAGAAGGCGCTGCGCCGGGCCCGCAAGATCGGCAACGCCCATATCTTCGAAGCGCTGATTTCGCGCGACGCCGCCCAGCGCCGTTTGGTGGATGATTTCCTGGGCATGTTCGGCGGCCGGATGCAGCCGGTGATGGCCCAGCTGATCGAGGCGGGCAATCTCAGCACCAAGGACGTCGCCGACGCCGAAAAGCTGCTGCGCGATCTTTCCAAGAAGCGAAAAGACGCATGACCGCGGCGCTGCTGGATCATCTCTGGCAGTCCACGCTGGTGGCGGCGCTGGCAGCGTTGCTCGCGCTGGCGCTTCACAACAACAGCGCGCGGGTGCGCTTCTGGCTGTGGTTTGCCGCCTCGATGAAATTCCTGGTGCCGTTTGCGGCGCTGGCGGCGCTGGGCGAAAGCCTGGCGCGGCTGCTGCCGGTGACGCTGACCGCGCCGCCGCGCCTTGCGGCCATCGCGCCCGCCGCCGAACGCATTTCCGCCCCCGCCGCCATGCTGGCGGTGCCGGAAGCCGCCGGCGGGGTGGCGCTGGTGCTGCTGCTGGGCTTGGTCTGGGCGCTGGGCTTTGTCGCGGTGCTGACCGTGCATCTTGTCCGCAGCCTTCGGCTGCGCCGCCTCGTGATGGATGCGCGCGATGTGAAGATGCCCGCCGCCATGGGGTCTTCGGTGAAGGTAAAAAGCTCGGCGTCGCTGCTGGAGCCGGGGCTGGTGGGCATCCTCAATCCCGTGGTGCTGCTGCCCCAGGGGCTGATCGACCGCCTCAGCCCCAGCGAGATTCAGTCCATCCTGGCGCATGAGCTGACGCATCTGCGCCGCCGGGACAATCTGACGGCGGCGGTCCATATGCTGGTCGAAGCGCTGTTCTGGTTCTATCCGCTGGTCTGGATGATCGGCTCGCGCCTGATCGCCGAACGCGAACGGGCCTGCGATGAAGGCGTGCTGGCCCATGGCCATGACCGCGAAGTCTATGCCGGCGGCATCCTGAAGGTCTGCAAGTTCTGCCTGCAGTCGCCGCTGGCCTGCGCGCCCGGCGTGTCGGGCGGTAATCTGGGCCTGCGCGTGCGCCAGATCATGACCGCGCCGGATGCGCGGGCGCTGGCCGCACCCAAGAAGCTGATGCTGGCCAGCACCGCCATGCTGATGCTGGCCTTGCCGGTGATGGCGGGCATGGTGGCGGCGCCGCTGCCCCAGGCCATGCTTCAGGTGCGCACCGTCGCCGCCGCCGCCGATCATGCGATCACGCGCGGCCTGGAAGCGATCGGATTGCCGCTGGGTGCGCTGCCGGTGCTCGCGCCCGAAAGCCTGCCCCAGTTGAAAATGGCGCGCGTGGCCGCGCCGGTGGCCGAACTGCCCAGCTTCATCGTCGCCGCCTGGCAGCCGCAGGGAGCGCCCGCCGTGGCGCCGCCGCCCGGCCCTGTGGCAACCGCCGCGGCGTTGAAGCCCGCGCCGGTGGCGCAAAGCGCCGGCAACACGCCGTCGCCTGCCAGCCTTGCTGTCAAGGCGATCAATCCGCGCGGCGAAGGCGATCCCAATGCCATTACCTGCCGCGTGCCGCAGCAATTGCCCGGCTCGCGTCTGCGCGGCCCCGAAGTCTGCCAGGCCAACAAGATCTGGGCCCAGCTTGCCGCCAAACGCCAGGTGGTGATGCCTGACGGCAAGTCGGTGATCGCCACCGACTTCACATCGGAAGCTTGCGGCAGCGCGCGGGTTGTCGGGGTTGCGGCGATGATGTCGGGCAATATCGCCGGCGTGAATACCAGCTACCGCTGCAACTGATTTTTCCGAAATTACGGCTTGCGTACGCGCATAATTGCTTGGTAGAAAAACACACATGAGTAGTAGATATGGAAAGCCCATGATCCGCACTTTTGCATTCTCCGGCGCCCTGTTCGTGCTGCTGGCTTCCGCCGCCGAGGCCGGGCCGCTGCCCGGTACATCCGGCGCGGCGCGCAGCCTGGACCCGAAGGGCGAGGGCGATCCCGCCGCCATCACCTGCCGCGTTCCCCAGCACCTGCCGGGCTCTCGCCTGCGCGGGCCTGAAGTCTGCCAGAGCAACCGGGTGTGGGCGGCGTTGAACACCTATCGCGGCATCATCATGCCGGACGGCCGGACGCTGGTGGCGACGGGGCAGGGTTCTGAAGCCTGCGGCGCCGAACGCGTCGCCGGGGTGACGCCGCTGATCCGCATCGGCGACGCCCGCACCTTCTATCGCTGCAACTACTGAGCTTGGGAACGCCCGGCCGGTGGCCCGGGGCAACATGCCGACTAAAAAACAGACATGCGTAGTAGAGGAATAAATGAAGCATAGAGTTGCGTTCGGGACATTGCCCCCGACGCCGGCGGCGGCGCCGGTTCAAAAGCAGGAGTGTGTGACCGGGGCCCACCCCCCAAGCCCCCCCATGGGCGCTCCGGTCACGCTTTTCCGGGCCCGCGCCGCCGCCGATCCCTATGATTTCCTGATCCATCATCCGGGCCTCAGCGCCGCCGATATCGGCATCCTGCGCGGCGTGCTGTTCAGTCCGGGGGCACGCTGATGCGCGCCGCCACGGTTGTGATTGCGGGGATTGCCGCCGCGCTGCTGGCGCCAATGCTGGCCGCGCCGCGCGCGCAAAGCCACGCGCTGGACAGTGCGCCGGTCTGCGCTTCCGCGCTGGCGCTGCCCGAAGAGCTGAACGCGCTGGTCCCGGTGCGGGCCGACGGGCGGTGCCGCGCCGAGATCGTGTTCATGACCACGCCGCTGACGCTGGTGGAGATTTCCGCCAGGGGAATCGCCCATATCTGGGCCCAGCCCGCGCCCGCCCCCAATGCCCGGATCGAGAAGGCGCATCAGGTCATCCGCCAGGCCTATGAAAAGGTGATGGACGGGCTGGAAGCGGTGGCGGGAAGCCCGGACGAAACCGGGACAGCGACTGAAGCCAGGCAGGCCTTGGCGCCATGAAAAAAGCGGCGGCGATGGCAGCATTCTGTATCGCCGCTGCTGTCCCCGCGATAGCGCAGGCGCCCGCGGCGCGCGACAGCGTGACGGTGACGGCGGGCAAGATACCCAAGGAGGTGATCGACGCTTTCATTGCGTCCCAGGCGGTGCCGAGCCAGGCACTGGACCAGATGGCGCGCTGGAACGTGCCGGTCTGTCCCATGGTGGTGGGCGTACCCAAGGATTTTGCCCGCTTTGTCGAAAAACGCATTCGAGATGTGGCGGCGGAAGTCGGCGCGCCGGCGCGCGAGGCGTGCAAGCAGAATGTCAGCATCATCTTCACGCCCGAGCCGCAGAGTATCGTCAACGAGGTCCGCCGGCGCAGTTCGGCTTTCATCGGCTACCACCACAGCACGGCGCAGGGTGACGAACTGGCGAAAGTCACCCATCCCATCCAGGCCTGGCATATGACCGGAACCCGCGACCTGCGGGGAAATCTCGAAGCCGACAATCCGCGCGGGCAGACCAATACGCTGGTCATTCGATATCCCGATCCCTTTTTTCCCGCAAAAATGATTGAAATCCATGTTCCCAATGCGAGCGCGAGAACCGTCACCGGGGGGCGGCTGGGCAGTGGCCTCAGCAGTGAATTCACCCATGCGCTGATCGTCGCCGATATCAAATGGGCGCAAGGGCCTGAGATAGGCGTCATCGCCGACGCGATGGCGGTGCTGGCGCTTTCGCGCCCGGCGTTGCCGGACAATTGCCGCAGCATGCCCAGCATCCTGGACCTGCTGGCCAAGGATTGTCCGCGCGGCCCTGAAGCCACGGCGATCACGCCCGCCGACCTCGCCTTCCTGCGCGGGCTCTACCGCATAAAGCGGGATGATTTCCTGACCAAGCAACAGAATGAAGTGGCTTCCCAGATGCAACAGGCGCTGGGCGGCCAGTAAACCTCGGTGGTTCGAATGCGCAGAGAAAGTTTCGTTTGATCAAACTTTCCACCGCAGAAAGGCGGCCCGCATTCCGTGCTTTACTGAGGGTTGCGAAGGCTTTCCCCCAAGGACGTCCTTCGCGAAGACGGTGATCGGTTGGGACCGCCCGGGAGTTTCCCGGGCGGTTCTTTTTTACAGGGCCCCCGGCCCAGCTTTGACAAACTGTCAGAGGGCCGCGCCCACGCGATCATGGTATATTCCGTGCCATGCGGCTTTCGTTTCTCCTGGTTGCCGGTTTGATCCTGCCGATGCCGGCCCTGGCCCAGGCGCCCAGCGACAGCGTGATCGTTCCGGGCAGTACGGAAGAACAGGCGGTCGCGCGCTTCGTGGAAGCCTCGGTCACGCCCACCCGCATGACCGGCAAGACGGCGCGCTGGGAAACGCCGATCTGCGTCGGCCTGCAGGGCATCAAGCCGGAAGAAGCCGCCTATATCGTCAAGCGGCTCAAGCAGAACGCCGCCGACGTGCGGGTGCGGGTCAACGTCAAGGCCGATTGCGATCCCAATATCGAGATCATCTTCACCGACCAGCCGCAGGGCGTGATGGACCAGGTGAAGGAAAGCCAGCCCGACCTGTTGGGCTATTTCGACAACACTGACGAGCGCGACCAACTCGCCATCGTCCGGCGGCCGATCCAGGCCTGGTACCGCACCGCCACGCAGGATGTGCGGGGGCAGACTTATATCGATGGTTCGCGCGCCACCGATGCGCCGGTGCGCGGCGTGACGGTGATGATGCCCTGCGCCAATACCAGCGGCAACCGGCAGCTTCAGATGCGCAATGGCGTGCAGGTGTTCGCGGGCGTACCGGGCTCGATCTGCCCGCGCGAGTTCGCCGCCATCAAGGCCAATACGCCGGGCTTTGCGCTGCAGGACGGCTTGCGCAGCCAGTTCGACCATATCTCGATCGTCGTCGATACCGACAAGGTCGCGGCGCTGAAGGCCGATGCCGTCACCGATTATATTTCCATGATCGCGCTGGCCCAGTTGTCCTCGCTGGATCGCTGCCGCGACCTGGCCAGCATCACCAACCTGCTGGTGCCGGGTTGCGCCGTGTCCGCTGAAAATCTGACCGCCAATGATGCGGCCTATCTGCGCGGCGTATACCGGGCCGATCCCACCCTGGCCCCGGCGGCGCAGAAGGGCCAGATCGTCAGCCAGATGGGCAAGGCGCGGGGACCGTGAAGCGGAGCCTTCGTCCGTATCAGCCCAATCTGGTCCATTTGAGCCGCAGCGCATTGCCTATGACGCTCACCGAGGATAGCGCCATCGCCGCGGCCGCGATCATGGGGGACAGCAGGATGCCGAACACAGGATAGAGAGCGCCGGCCGCAACGGGCACACCAATGGCGTTATAGGCAAAGGCGAAGAACAGGTTCAGGCGGATATTGCCCATTGTCGCTTTTGACAGTGTACGGGCCCTGACAATGCCCAGCAGATCGCCGCCCAGCAGGGTGAGGCCTGCGCTCTCCATGGCGACATCAGTGCCCGACCCCATGGCAATGCCGACATCCGCTGCCGCCAGAGCGGGCGCGTCATTCACACCATCGCCGGCCATGGCGACGATGCGTCCTTGCGCCTTCAGCCGGCTGACGATGGCGTGCTTTTCGTCCGGAAGGATTTCCGCCTCGATGTCGGTGATGCCGAGCTGGCGTCCCACCGCGGCTGCCGTGGTGCGGTTGTCGCCTGTCAGCATCACGATGCGGATACCGTCCTTGCGCAAGGCCTCCAAGGCGGCGGTGGTGGTGGGCCGGACCGCGTCGGCGATGGCGAAGATCCCTACGGCGCTTCTATCGACCGCAATGAAGATCGCCGTGGCGCCATCCTGGCGCAGCTGTTCGGCCTGATCCTGCAAGGCGGTCACGGGCACGCCCTGTTCTTCCAGGAATTTGCGGTTGCCCAGAATGATGCCGCGCCCCTCGACCGTGCCGACCGCGCCCTTGCCGGACGGGGAATCGAAATCGCTGACGGCCGGAACGGCGATCTTGCGCGCCCTGGCGGCGGCCACGATGGCCATGGCCAGGGGATGCTCGCTGGCGCTTTCCACCCCTGCGGCCAGGCGCAGCAGCTCATCCTTTTCAAATCCGGCTTCCGCCACGATGGCCGTGACCGAGGGCTTGCCTTCGGTGAGGGTGCCGGTCTTGTCCACCACCAGCGTGTCGACACGCTCCATGCGTTCCAGCGCTTCGGCGTTCTTTATCAGCACGCCGGCCTGGGCGCCGCGCCCCACGCCCACCATGATAGACATGGGAGTCGCCAATCCCAACGCGCAGGGGCAGGCAATGATCAGGACGGTGACGGCCGCAACCAGGGCATAGGACAGACGCGGTTCGGGCCCGAAAGCCATCCAGGCCGCGAAGGCCGCCAGCGCAATGACGATCACGGCGGGCACGAACCAGGCGGAGACCCTGTCGGCCAGCCTTTGAATGGGAGCGCGGCTGCGCTGTGCATTGGCGACCATCTGAACAATGCGCGCCAGCATGGAATCATGGCCGACCTTTTGCGCCGTGATGACCAATGCGCCGGAACGGTTGATGGTGCCGCCGATCACCCTGGCGCCAACCTCTTTCGTCACGGGCATGGATTCACCGGTGACCATGGACTCGTCCACCGCCGAGCGGCCGTCCACAACTTCGCCGTCCACCGCGATCTTCTCGCCGGGGCGCACGCGGATGCGGTCGCCAACCACAATGGCGTCCACCGGCACCTCGGCTTCGCCCTGATCGGTGATGCGCCGTGCGGTCTTGGGGGCGAGATCTAGCAGGGCGCGGATTGCGCCGGAGGTATTTTCCCGCGCTTTCAATTCCAGCAACTGGCCCAGCAGCACCAGCACCGTGATCACGCCCGCGGCTTCAAAATAAACCTCGACCATGCCGTGGGCGCTGCGCAGGGCCGGGGGGAATGCGCCGGGGATCAGTGTGGCCACCGCGCTATAAGCCCAGGCCACGCCTGTGCCCAGCGCGATCAGGGTGAACATGTTGAGGCTGCGCTGGACCAGCGAAGCCCAGGCCCGCTGAAAGAATGGCCAGCCGGCCCAAAACACCACCGGCGTGGCGAAGAGGAATTGAATCCAGGTCGAGCCCGGTATCAGGTGGTTGATGCCCAGCATTTCGGTGAACATACCCAGCGCCACCAGCGGCAGCGTCAGCACCAGCGCAATCCAGAAGCGGCGGGTCATATCGGCCAGTTCGGGATTGGGGCCGGTATCCGCCGTTACCATCAGAGGTTCCAGCGCCATGCCGCAGATCGGGCAGGCGCCGGGACCTTCCTGGCGGACCTCGGGATGCATCGGGCAGGTGTAGATCGTGCCCGTGGGTACGGCAGCGGTGGCGTGTTTATTCCCGCCGCCGCAGCAGCCGCTCCCCTTTTTTTCCGTCGGTGCCGCCGCGAGATATTTTTGCGGATCTGCGGCGAACTTGGTCTGGCATCCGGCGCTGCAAAAATAATGGGTGGCGCCGTCCTTCTCAAAATGAAAAGCGGTGGCGCCCGGGTCCACTGTCATGCCGCACACCGGATCGACGGCGTGCTGGCCGTGCGTTGCATGGGCTGAACCTTGCGCGGCTTTCGGGTGGTTATGCCCGCCGCCGCAGCAGCCGTTTTTTTTCTCTTCCATCGGCTTTTTCCTTCTTGCAATGTATACCCTATGGGGGTATATAGTCGCCATGCACCAGAACAGCAAGACGTCCAATCAAAAAAGGCTCGCCCGCATCGAGGGCCAGGTCCGGGGCATTTCCAAAATGCTGGAGGAGGACCGCTATTGCATAGACATCATCACCCAGATCGACGCAGTAAAAGCGGCGCTCAATCGCGTGGAGGATGAGATATTGCGCGACCATGTCAGTCACTGCGTGGAACACGCCATCGCGTCAGGTGACAAGGCGGATCAGCGCCAGAAAATCGCAGAACTGATTGAGGTTTTTGGCCGTGCGAAACGCTAGAGCCTTGATCTGCCGCAATGAACCGCGGGGTTCGCGGGTCCAGACTGTTCTGTCCCAACCCACTTGGAGCAATGAGATGAAAACACTTTTCGCCGCCGCCGCGATGATTTTCCTGAGCTCGCCCGCCTTCGCGCAGAATGCCGCGCCGCCCGCGCACGATCACGCGGCGCCCTCACAGTCGGCCGCGCCGGGGTCTGCCTCGCAAATGCCAAAAACCGGGATGAAACCGGGCATGAAGATGATGGAACATTGCAAGATGATGCAGAAGGATACGGACAAGAAAGGCATGGACTGTCATGCCATGCACCAGAAAATGCATGGCGCCGACGGCGGCGCACCGGGGCATTAGGCTGGCGACGGATTCAAACGCGACAGGGAGCGGTATGCGGTATTCAGTTCTTCTTCTGACCGGGATGGTTTGGGGCGCGCCGGCACTGGCGCAGGAGCATCAGCATCCCGCGCCTGATCCCCATGCCGGTCACGCCATGCCGATGGATCATTCCGGCCATCAAATGGGTGCCATGACGGGCACGTTGGGCGGCTATCCCATGAACCGCGATGCCTCCGGCACTGCCTGGCAGCCGGATGCCGCGCCCCATGGCGGGGTGCACACCGCGGCTGGCGACTGGATGCTGATGGGGCACCTGTCACTGGCAGGCGTCTACAGCAACCAGTCGGGTCCGCGCGGTGACGACAAGGGGTTCGCCGCCGGCATGGCGATGGGTTCCGCAAGGCGCGACTGGGGCGACGGCACGCTGAACCTGCGGCTGATGCTCAGCCCCGATCCCCTGATGGGCAAGGATGGCTATCCCTTGCTGCTGGCCAGCGGCGAGACCGCCGATGGAAAGCGCCACCTGCTGGACCGCCAGCATCCGCACGAACTGGTGATGGAGATGGCGGCGAGCTACAGCCATCGCCTGTCGGACGCCTCTTCCGCCTTTTTGTATCTGGGCTATCCGGGCGAACCGGCGCTGGGGCCGCCGGCCTTCATGCACCGCGCCAGCGCATCGGCCAATCCGTCGGCCCCGATCACGCATCACTGGCTGGATTCCACCCACATCACCTTTGGCGTGGCGACGGCGGGTTTTGTGCATGACAAATGGAAGCTGGAAGCCTCGCAATTCACCGGGCGCGAACCGGACCAGTTCCGCTTCAATTTCGACAAGCCGAAATTCGATTCCACCGCCGTGCGGCTGAGCTTCAATCCCGATGAACATTGGTCGCTTCAGGCTTCTTGGGGGCACCTGAACAGTCCCGAACAGCTCGATCCCACCAAGAATGAAGACCGCTTCACCGCCAGCGCCCAGTATTTCCGAAAGCTGGAAGGCCAGCAGTCGATTGCCTTTACGGCGGCCTGGGGGCTCAAGCAGCTCAGCGACGGCAACAATCTGCACGCCGCCGTGCTGGAAGCCACCTACAAGCCCTCCGATCCCTGGTCGGTCTTCGCACGCGGCGAGTGGGTGGAGAATGCCGAACTGGGCGCGCACCACGCGGTGAACCGTGTGGGCCAGCTCTCCATCGGCGCGGTGCATGACTGGCGGCTCAGCGAGAACTGGAAACTGGGGCTGGGCGCCTCGCACAGCTTTGCCTTTGCGCCCGCCGCGCTGGGTTATGGCGCCACCCCGCGCGGCAATATGGTATTCGCGCGAATCCTGGCGGAGTAGCTAATCGGTTTGTTCTGATATTTCGCGCTGACGGTCCCTGATGTCCTGCGGCCATCGGCTTTTTATATAGGCAAGTACGGCGCGAATCTCCGCGTCCGAAAGAACGCCTTTAAACGCGGGCATGTCGGTCGCATAATTCGGCGGTGCATAAGCCGTTAGTCCGTCCTTGACGATGCCGAACAGATGTTCGTCGGAATGATGCCAGGTATGACCCGTGGCGTCGTGAGGCGGTGCCGGCAGACGGCCGCTTTCCTTACGCACCCTCCAATTCGGCTCGCCTTCCAGCTTGGCGCCGTGGCAGGCAGCACAATTCGCCGCGTAGATTTTTTCTCCGGCGGCAATCTGCTGTCGATTATCGGGACGTTCCGCAGGCTCGGGGTCCAGGAAAATCCAAAGACCCATTCCCGCACCCACCAGCGTCACGGCTATGGCGGCAAGGAGCAGGGGCCGGGATTGCATGGGGTTGCACGCTTTTGCGAATCGTTGACGATAAAGGCGCGTTCAGGCGCCCAAAGAAACAAAAAAGAATGACAGGGAAATACTAGATGTTTTCTCGTCGCCTGTCGCAGCGTTTGCTGCGCCACCATCTGCCGATTGGGCTGGCCACGCTCGGCTTGACCGGGTTGCTCTATGTCACCCGCTCATATCCCGACGTCATCAGCCGGCTCAGTTTTTCCAGCGCCTATCCGGCCTTGTTTCTGGTCGCCGCCACGCTGCTGGTGGGGCCGTGGAAATCGCTGGCGGGATCGAGGCCGGCGGTATCGCTGGATTTGCGGCGCGATCTTGGTATCTGGGCCGGGGTGGCAAGCCTCTTCCATGCTGTGATCGGCAATTGCGAGCATCTGCGCGGCAAGCCGTGGCTCTATTATGTCTATGAGAACTGGCAGGGCGGGCATGTCATGCCGCTGCGCTACGACTGGTTCGGGCTGGGAAACCATACCGGGCTGATCGCCGCCCTCATCATCCTGGCGCTGCTGGCGACCTCCAACGACGCGTCCTTGCGCAAGCTGGGCACCCCGGGCTGGAAACAGTTGCAGCGCTGGAATTACGCGGTGTTCGCGCTGGTCGCGGTCCATACCTGGACCTACCAGTTCGGGGTCAAGACGCCGGAATGGGGCTGGATCGGTACCGCCAGCAGCGCCATCGCGGCGGCGGCGCTGCTGCAAGTCATCGGCTGGCGGCGCCGCAGAGCTGCCTAGACCGTTACGGCTCGGACTTGCCGGCGCCCAGGCCATATTCCCAGGCATAGGGCACGCCGGTTGCGCCCAAGACGGCGGTCACCAGCGCGGCGAAGCCGGTTTCGGCCCGCACGTCATTGGCCAGGATCACCACGCAGCGCTGCGCACTTTTCAGGCAGACCAGGGTATTGGCGGTCTGGCCGTCATGGCCGCCCTTGTAGAAGCCGGGCCCTTGCGGGCCTTCAAACGTCACCACGCCCAGTCCGGCGGCGAGGTCGCGCCGATCTTCCGGCGGCAGTTCCGGCGCCAGGGTGGGAAACTGGTGCGCGGTGGTGATGGCCAGCTGCGCAGCCGAAAGCTCGGCATGGGCGCCCGCCGTAAGCCCGTTGCCGGTGACCAGCGCAGCGGCGAATTTGGCCATGTCGGCAATGGTGGTGTCCATCGATCCGGCCACCCGCACGCTGGAACGCCGGTCGTGTTCCTGCGGCTCGCCCTTGTCATTCCAGCCGTCGGCCAGGTTGGCGGCGAAATCCTGGCGCCATTGCAGCGCCGTGCGCGTCATGCCCAGCCGCGCGAACTCCGTCGCTGCCAGCGCGCCGACGTCCAGCTTGAGACCTTCTTCCAGCACGAACTGCAGAAGATGCAGCCCTTCGCCGGAATAGGCATAGCGGCTGCCGGGCGCGAAATGGATGCGGGGCTTCTTGCCCGGTTCCAGGAAAAAGAAATTGGCAAAGCCGGTGGAGTGGGTCAGGGCATGGCGGGCCGTCATGATCTGCCAGCGCGTATCGTCCGCCAGCGCGGCGTAAGCCGGGTATTGCGGCAACGGCTTTGGCAGATAGGAGGCGAGCGGGCGGTCGAGATCGAGCCTGCCCTGATCCACCAGCCGCAGCACCAGCCAGGCGAACACCGCCTTGGTCAGCGAGGCACCGTACATCACCGTATCGGTCTTAAGCGGCTCGCCCCGGGCGTTGCGCTTGCCGAAGGCCGCAACATGGACGACGCGGCCCTGGTCGATCAGCGCGATGGCAAGGCCGTTGGCGCGCGTGTCGGCCAGCACGCGCCGGGCCTGGGCGTCCATCGTGGAAGGGGTCTGTGCCGCGGCGGGCAGGGCCAGCAAAAGCCCCAGCGCGGCAAGTTTGAAGGGGGGTGGTACCATGGGCGCGACTATGCCGCGCCCATGGCAAAAGCAACAGCCGGCTACTCGGCCGGAACCGCGCTGCCGGCGGGGACCGGCTTGGCCCGGCCGCTATAGCGGTCGAGATAGGTATAGATCACCGGCGTGATGTAGAGCGTCAGGAGCTGCGACAGCAGCAAGCCGCCCGCCACGCACAGGCCCAGGGGCCGGCGCGATTCCGCGCCCGCGCCTGCGCCGAAGGCGATGGGCAGGGTGCCCATCAGCGCCGCCATGGTGGTCATCATGATGGGGCGGAAGCGGGTGATGGCCGCTTCGAAGATCGCCGCCTCCGACGTCACGCTGGCGTCTTCGCGCTGACGGCCCAGCGCGAAGTCGATCATCATGATGGCGTTCTTCTTGACGATGCCGATCAGCATGATCATGCCGACAAAGGCATAGAGCGTCAGCGACATGTCGGTGCTGGTGATGCCCACCACATAGCACAGATGGGCGAGATAGAGGGTGAGGAGCGCCCCCACCGCCGCCGATGGCAGGCCCGACAGGATGGTCAGCGGGTGGATGAAGCTTTCATAGAGGATGCCCAGGATGATGTAGACCACCACCATGGCGATGATCAGCAGCATGCCCATGTTCTGGGTGGAATCCTCGAACGCGGCCGCGGTGCCCTGGAAGTTGCCCTGGATGGAGGCGGGCATCTCGATCTTCTCCGAGGCCTCGCGGATGCCTGCCACCGCGTCCGACAGGGCGCGGCCCGGCGCCAGGTCGAAGGCGACGGTGATGGCGGGTATCTGGCCCGCATGGTTGACCGACAGCGCCACCGTCGAGGTGGTGGTGCGGGTGACGGCCGTCAGGGGCACCAACTTGTTGCCGGAGCCCGTGACATAGACCCGGTCCAGCGATGCGGCATCGCGCTGGTATTCGGGCAAGAGCTCCATGATCACTTCATACTGGTTGGACGAGGTGTTGATCTGGGAGATGCGCTGGCCACCAAAGGCGCTGCCCAACGCCTGCTGTATCTGCATCGCCGAGACGCCGAAGGCGGCGGCGCGGTCGCGGTCGATCTCCACCTGCACCGACGGCATCGCCGCTTCATAGTCCGAGGTGATGTCGACGAAGCCGGGGCGCGACTTGAGGTCGGCCATCAGCTTGGCGGAATATTCCTGCAGCAACTCCTGGTCCAGGCCCTGCAGCGTGTACTGGTAGTTGGAGCGGGAGCCGCGCGCGCCCAGCCGGATGGTGGGCGGGTTGGTCAAGAAGACATTGACGCCGGTGACGCGCGACAGCTTGGGGCGCAGCCGGGCGATGACCTGTTCGGGGCTTGAACTGCGTTCGCTCTGGTCGCGCAGCGTGATCATCATCATGCGGGCGCTGTTGGTGCCGGCGGCGCCGTTCGAGCCGTCCATGCTGGCCAGGACGCCGGTAATGTCGGGATCGGCCTCGATGATGCCGGTCACTTCCTTAACATACTTGGCCATCTGGTCGAAGGAGGTGCCGTTGGCGGCCTGGATGTTGCCCTGGATGCGGCCGCTGTCGTCGGCGGGCAGGAAGTCCTGCTTCATGACCTGCATCAGCAGCACGCTGGCCGCCAGGCTGGCGAAGAACATCCCCAGGATGGTGCGGCGATGGTCCAGGCTCCAGCGCAGGGTGCGCTCATAGCTGCCCTGCATGCGGTTGAAGGTTCTTTCGCTCCAGCGATAGAAGGCGTTGTGCTTCTCGCCATGCTCGTCCTTCAGCATGCGGGCGCAGAGCATGGGCGTCAGGGTCACCGAGACGATGCCGGAGAACAGGATGGCAATGATGATGGTGACGGCGAATTCGTGCAGCAGCCGGCCGACAATGCCGCCCATGAAGACGATGGGAATGAACACCGCCGCGAGCGAGATGGTCATGCTGAGAATGGTGAAGCCGATCTCCTCGGAGCCTTTTATCGCCGCTTCATAGGGCTTCATGCCCTTCTCGATATGCCGGACGATATTCTCCAGCATCACGATGGCGTCATCGACCACAAAGCCCACCGACAGCGTCAGCGCCATCAGCGACAGGTTGTCCAGGCTGAAGCCGAAGGCGGCCATGCCCGCGAAGGTGCCGATGATGGTGATGGGCAGTGCCAGCGACGGGATCAGCGTGGCCGAGAGGCGGCGCAGGAAGATGAAGATCACGCCCACCACCAGGAAGCCGGCGATGATCAGATGGTGCTGCACGTCGTTGATCGAGGCGCGGATCATCTGGCTGCGGTCGAACACCACGTCCAGCGTCACCGACGGCGGCAGGTTGGCCTGGAACTGCGGCAGTACCTTGCGGATGGCGTCGATCACGCCGACCGTGTTGGAGCCGGGCTGGCGGAAGACGGCCAGCAGAATGGCGGGATCGCCCTTGTACCAGCTCTTGGCATAGGGATTTTCCTGGCCGTCCAGCACCCGCGCCACGTCCTTGAGGCGCACGGGCGAGCCGTCGACATAGGAAATGATCTGTTCCTCGAACTCGCGGGCGGTGTTGAGCTGGCCGCCGGTGCGGATGATCGACGAGCGGGTGGGGCCGTTCAGCGCGCCGGTCGCCATGTTGACGTTGGAGGAGGCGATGGCGCTGGAGAGCTTGTCGATGCCGATATTGCGGGTGGCGAGCGCGGCGGGATCGGCCTGGATGCGCACGGCATACTTGGCGTTGCCGAACACGCTGACCTGGGCGACGCCTTCGATGGTGGAAAGCTGGCGCGCCAGAAGGGTCTCGGCATACTCGTTCACTTCCGACGGCTTCATCGTCTTGGAACGGATCGCCATGAACAGGATGGGCATGTCAGCCGGGTTCACCTTGCGGAAGGTGGGGGGCTGGGGCATCGACTTGGGCAGGTCGCGGGTGGCGGCCGAAATCGCGGCCTGAACGTCCTGCGCCGCGCCGTCGAGATCGCGGTCGAGGTTGAACTGAATCTGTACGCTGGTGAAACCCTGCTGGCTCGTCGAGGTCATCTGGTCGATGCCCTGGATGGTCGAGAAGCGGTTTTCCAGCGGGGATGCGACCGAGGAGGCCATGGTGTCGGGATCGGCGCCCGGCAGCGAGGCACTGACCTGGATGGTGGGGAAGTCGATGTTGGGAAGGTCGGAAACCGGCAGGCTGGCATAGCCATAGCCGCCGAAGATCACCAGCGCGGCCATGCACAGCGTGGTCATCACCGGACGTTCGATGAAGGGAAGCGAAAGATTCATCTGCTGAGCCTTCTCAAATTCTAAAAACGTCAGCCTTCATTGGGACGGGACTGGCCGCTGGTGCGGGGACCGGCGCCACCCTGACCATTGTTCTGGCCATTATTCTGGGCGCGGGTGCCGTTGACCTGCACCTTGGCGCCGGGCACCACGCGAATCTGGCCGTCCACGATCACGCGGTCGCCCGCATGCAGGTTGCCGTCGATCGCCGCATTGTCGCCATCGTCGAACAGCACGCGCACCGTCACCTGCTGGGCGGTGTCATCGGTCACCTTGTAGACGAAGGTGCCTTCGGGGCCGGTATTGACCGCCTCGCGCGGGATCACGGTGGCGTTTTTGATTTCCGCCAGCGATGCCACGACATTGACCAGCTGGCCGGGGACCAGCGCCAGGTCGGCATTGGGATAGGTGGCGCGCAGCTCGATGGTGCCGGTGGTGTTGGTCACCGCGTTGGAAACGAAGTCGACCTTGGCGGTGAGGTCCTTTTCGGCGCCCGCATCGCGCAGGTTCATGGTGATGATCAGGCCCTGGGGCGTGTTCACAATCTGCTGGATGCGCGGCAGTTCGGACTGGGGCAGCGCCAGCGAAATCTTCACCGGCTGGATCTCATTGATGGTCACCAGCGGCGTGGCGCTGGCATTGGCGCTGGAGGAAGAGGCCACCATGTTGCCGGGCTGGATCAGGATCGGGCCGGTCTTGCCGTTCACCGGCGAGCGGATCTGGGTGAATTCCAGGTTGAGGCGCGCGGATTCCGCCGTGGCGCGGGCTTCCAGGTACAGGGCCTGGGCATCGTCCACTTCCTGGGGCGAAATCGCGTTCTGGCCCTTGAGGCGGGTGTAGCGGTCGAACTTGGCCTTGGCCGACGCCATGGAGGCAGCGGCGTTGTCATAGGTCGCCTGGTAGGGGCGCGGGTCGATCTGGAACAAAAGGTCGCCGGTCTTGACCATCTGGCCTTCGCGGAAGAAGGCGCGGGTGAGCTGGCCGGTGACACGGGCATTCACCGACACGGTGGAATTGGCGATCACCGTGCCGATGGTGCGTTCGATCACCGGCATGCTGCGCTGCTCGACCGTGGCGACCCGGACCGGCGCGGCCATGACGCGGCGCGGCGGCGGGGCGCTGTTGTTGGTGAAATACCAGAAGCCGCCCAGGGCGACGGCCAGGCCGGCGGCGCCGATCAGGTATTTCCTGGCCGCAAAGGCGTGCGACGGCGACGCAGGCGCGCCGGTGCGGCCGGTTTGCGCCTTGGACGAGGGCGGCGGGGTGATCTGCACATTCATCGGCTTAAAAATCCTGACAACAAAGACACCACGCCGCTTTCTGATTGCGGCGGGCAAGATGGATACCCGTTTCCCCTGATGCCCGCCGTGCTGGTGGCGGGCCGTGCCAGCTGGGTATCGGGCGGCATTTAAACGCCCCACGGATGGTCTGCGGGCGGCCCGATCCGGCTTTTGCACGGATTTATACGCTCCTTATATGAGAAAAGCCTCTCACAATTGTCCCGAAATTCGTGAATCGACCTGGCGCTAAATGCCCGTATTTCCTATTAAAACACGTTAATTCTGACATTTTCCTGACGGTCCGAAACGACATCTTGTTGCTCCGCAGCAGGCCCCCGCCTATAAGCCCGCCTTCCGCGCCCCTCACTCTTATGATTCTGGTCCCCATGGAAATCCGCAATATCGCCATCATCGCCCATGTCGACCATGGCAAAACCACGCTTGTTGACCAGCTGCTCAAGCAGTCCGGCTCGGTTCGCGAGAACCAGCAGATGGCCGAACGCGCCATGGACTCCAACGACCAGGAGCGCGAGCGCGGCATCACCATCCTGGCCAAGTGCACATCCGTCGACTGGAACGGCGTGCGCATCAACACCGTCGATACCCCCGGCCATGCCGACTTCGGCGGCGAGGTCGAGCGCATCCTGTCGATGGTGGACGGCGTGGTGCTGCTGGTGGACGCGGCCGAAAGCGTCATGCCCCAGACCAAGTTCGTGCTGGCCAAGGCGCTGAAGCTGGGCCTCAAGCCCATCGTGGTCATCAACAAGATCGACCGCAGCGACGCCCAGCCCAAGGAAACGCTGGAATCCATCTTCGACCTGTTCCTGGCGCTGGAAGCCAATGACAGCCAGCTCGACTTCCATCACCTCTATGCCTCGGGCCGCAACGGCTGGGCGGTCGATGAGCTGGAAGACGAGCGCAAGGACCTGTCGCCGCTGTTCAAGCGCATCGTCGAGGACGTGCCGCCGCCCAAGCCGCAGAAGCTGGCGGGCGACGAACATCCCTTCAAGATGCTGGTCACCACGCTGGAAGCCGATCCGTTCCTGGGCCGCATCCTGACGGGCCGTATCGAATCCGGCTCGGTTACCATGGGCCGCAATATCAAGGCGCTGAACGCCGCCGGCGAAATCATTGAAAAGACCCGCGTCACCAAGCTGCTGGCCTTCCGGGGCCTGGCGCGCGTGCCGGTGGAACGCGTTGAAGCCGGCGACCTGGTCGCCATCGCGGGCCTGGAGACCGCCACCGTCGCCGACACGCTGTGCGACCTGACCGTGACCGAAGCGGTGCCGTCGCACCCGATCGATCCGCCGACCCTGTCCATGACCATCTCGGTCAATGACAGCCCCTATGCGGGCCGCGAAGGCGACAAGGTGCAGAGCCGCGTCATCCGCGAGCGCCTGATCCGCGAAGCCGAAGGCAATGTCGCGCTGAAGGTCACTGAGACCGGCGAAGGCGCGTTCGAAGTGGCCGGCCGCGGCGAGTTGCAGCTCGGCGTGCTGATTGAATCCATGCGCCGCGAGGGCTTTGAGCTGTCGATCAGCCGCCCGCGCGTCGTGATGAAGACGGAAAACGGCGAAAAGCTGGAGCCGATCGAGGAAGTCACGGTTGACGTCGACGACGCCTATACCGGCACGGTGATCGAGAAGATTTCCCAGCGCAAAGGCGAAATGGTCGACATGCGCCCCACCGGCGCCGGCAAGACCCGCATCGTGTTCCACGGCCCGGCGCGCGGGCTGATCGGCTATCACGGCGAATTCCTCACCGACACGCGCGGTACCGGCGTGATGAACCGCATGTTCCTGGAATATGCCCCGCACAAGGGCAGCGTCGGCGGCCGCACCAACGGCGTGCTGATTTCGACCGAGCAGGGCGAAGCGGTGACCTATGGCCTTTGGTACATCGAGGAACGCGGCAAGCTGTTCATCTCGACCGGCGCCAAGGTCTATGAAGGCATGATCATCGGCCAGAACGCCAAGGACAATGACCTGGACGTCAATCCGCTCAAGTCCAAGCAGCTCACCAACATCCGCACCACCTCGAAGGACGAAGCCGTCAAGCTGACCCCCATCGTGCCGATGACGCTGGAACAGGCCATGGCCTATATCCAGGACGACGAGCTGGTGGAAGTGACGCCGCTCAACATCCGCCTGCGCAAGCGCGCCCTGAAGCCGCATGAGCGCAAGCGCGCCAAGCAGGCGATGGACGCGTAGTCGTCGTTACGACGGGATTGGAACAGGGCGCCCTTCGAGGCGCCCTTTTTCTTAGGCGGCTTGCATTCCCATCGCGGTGGCGATGACAAAAACGGTGGGAGCGTAGAGCGCGAAAGGCGCTCCCCATAGCGCCCATAGTGCTTGCCGCCCGTGGCGCTTGAACGCCACGCCGGTGATGAGCGCCCAGGCCAGCGTCGCGCCCCACATCAGGAACATCCAGCCCGGCGTGCGGTCGAAGAACAGCAGGAAGACGCCTGTGCCCGCCCACCAGGCGGCGGCCGCGATCAGCAGCGAGCCCAGAATGGCAGGCGGCGCATCCCTGTGGGCGGTATCAAAATAGCGGTAATAGCCACGCCCCATCAGGCTGAGGAACGCGATGGGGACAGCGAACATCAGGACCGCGGCGGCGACCTCGCGCAGACCTGAGACGCCGCCGGCCATGCCGATGCCCATCGCCGTACCGAACAGCCCGAAAAGCAGGTAATAGCCGGCCAAAGTCAGCAGCGGCGATACCAGAAAAAGTCCGGCGGTCCAGCGCATGGCGTCGCTGTTCATGGCTGCGGGCTCTTGCATCGGCACACGGCAGTTCTCGCTATTGCTGGGCCATCGCGGCGTCAAAATGCTTCTGGGCTTCGCGTGCATAGGCCTGAACGCGGTCCGCCAACGCCTGGCCCAACACCTTTGGACCGGCCCAGCCGATACGCACGGCGCCGTTTTCCGATTCCTGATGCAGGATCTGCACCTTGCCGTCTATGCGCGCGAAGATGGAAAAGGGATAGCCCGCCGCCAGCACTTTCCAGTCGTTGGCTGCGGGCACAAGGTCGGACCTGAGACAGTAAAAGCCCGCCAGCTTGCCGCCGGTCGCGGGCGGTGGATTGAACTTTCCGGGCGCGCGCGTCAGCTCCAGTATGTGCAGGCTGGGATCATCGCCGCTGAGCGGATTTCCGGCTTCGTCATACAGAATGCGCCCGCACATGCCTTCTTCCGGCTCCTGCGCCCAAGCGGGTGCGGTGATGGCGAGCAGCAGCGTGGCGATGGCAAGCTGTTTGCGCATGCGTTTCCCCGAAAATCCCAGCCAACATAGGGTGGACGGGTGGCCCATGCCAGCCGGTTTTACTCGCGCGGACGTGGCGCGGCGGCTAGGGTCGGGCCTCGACGAAATGGGGAAAAACAATGCTGAAAAAATCCGCCCGGTGCCTGACCGCTTTTGCCGCCGCCCTGGCCGTGACGGCGCTGACCCTCGTTCCGGCGGGCGCGCAGCCGCTGCCCACCGCCCGGCCCGAAACCGCCGGCTTTGATTCCGCGCGGCTGAAAAAGCTGGACGATTACATGGCCAAGGTGGTGGCCGATGGCCGCGTCGCGGGCATGACCACGATGCTGGCGCGGCACGGCAGGATCGTGCATTCGAAAATCTACGGCCAGGCGGACCTGGCCAAAGGTACGCCGATGACGGCAGACACCATCTTCCGCATCTATTCCATGACCAAGCCCATCACCGGCGTCGCCATGATGATGCTGTTCGAGGAAGGCAGGTGGCAGATGGACGATCCGGTCACCAAGTTCATTCCCGAATTCAAGAACCTGCGGGTGATGACCGGCACCGATGCCAAGGGTCAGATGATCACCGAGCCGGTGAAGCGCCCGCCGACCATGCGCGAAGTGATGAGCCACACCGCGGGGTTCGGCTATGGCCTGGAAAACACCCATGCGGTGGACAAGATGTTCCAGGACAAGGGCGTGCTGCCCACCGCCACGCATCAGCAGATGATAGACGGCCTGGCCACCACGCCCCTGAAGTTCCAGCCGGGCACCGCCTGGGGTTATTCCATCGCGGTGGATATCCAGGGCGCGATCATCGAAAGACTGTCGGGACAGACACTGGGCGCGTTTTTCGAGCAGCGCATCTTCAACCCGCTGAAGATGACGGACACCTCTTTCAGGCTCAGCGCCGACCGCCAGGCGCGGCTGGCCGAGGTCTATCAGGGCGATCCCGCCAGCGGAAAGCTGGTGGTGGCGGGTGGCGGTGTCCTGCGCGACATCCTGAGGCCCGATCTGCGTGAAAATGGCGGCGGGGGGCTGTTCTCCACCATGTCCGATTATGCGCGTTTCGCGCAGATGCTGCTGAACAAGGGCGAGCTGGACGGCGCGCGCATTCTTTCGCCGGCCGCCGTCGAGCTGATGTACACCAATGTCGTACCGATGGATGTGCTGAAAAACTTTCAGGGCACGCAGGGCTTCAGCGAGCATGTCGGTTTCGGCATGGATTTTCGCATCGTGATGAACCCGCGCGCGATCGGGCGCATAGACGGCAAGAACAGCTATGACTGGGGCGGCGCGGCGGCCACCTGGTTCTGGGCCGATCCCACCAACGACCTGTTCTTTGTCGGCATGGTGCAGCGGCTTGGCGGCGGCGTGGAGGATCTGCGCCCGATGTCGCGCATCTTCACCTATGGGGCGCTGGTCAATCCGGAGAAGTAAGGCCACGCCGGCCGCGGTTAATCCGTCCAGTTGGCGATCTGCTCGCCCTGTTCGTCCTCGAAGGCGATGCGGTCCAGGGCGACCGCGAACAGGCAGACCGGGCGGTGGTCGGGCGCTTCCATCCAGCAGCGCAGGGCGCTGTCCTTGCCAAAGCCGGTGATGCGGCCTTCCAGCACCAGGCGATAGGACCTGGTCAGCGCCGCATTGTCGCCGGGCGGAACCTTGCGGGTGAAGATATAGGGCCGCTCGGCATGGCGTGACACCCGCGATCCACCCACTTCGAAGATCTGCGCCAGGCCGATGGTTTGCGCCGTCGGCGGTGTGGGCGTGGCGGGCGCGGGATTGTTCATCGGCGGCGGGCAGTGCTGCGCGCTGGTCCAGGGCCGGGGAATCCAGAAACCTTCCACCGCGTCGATCTGGTCCGAGCCCAGTGCCTGGATCAGCGGCAACGTCGTCCACACGCCGGGCCGCGCCGTCAGCGTGATGCTCTGTTTTTCGGCGTCATAGCTTAGGCTCGTCTGGGAGCCGGACCCGCTGTTCTGAAAGCCGCCGCAGCCGAACGGAATGCTGAACGCAAAGCGCTTGCCGATCAGCGCTGCGGAATTGGCGGCCTGCAGGCCCGACGCCGCGAAGCCGGAGGCCGCAAGATTTGCTTCGCGGATCAGATCGTCGCGGGTGAGAACGGGCGGCGCTATGGGCTCGGGCTTGGGCGGCGGCGCGGATGCGACGGGTGCGGGCAGTTCCACCTTGGCGGGCGGCGTGGGCGGCGCATCGGGCGTGCGGAAAAACGTGACGGCGCCGATCGCAACCGCGATCACCGCGATGATCAGCGGTGAAATATATGACGGCTTGCGATCCCCGGGCGGGGGCTTATTGTCAGCCATGCGATCAGCATAGCCACGGGACGGCCTGTGTTCCACGATTCTCTTGGCCGTATGGGCAAACAGTTCCCGCGCCGGCGCGGACCGAAATCCGCACCATGACCACGCCGCAGATCATCGTGCTGGCCGTGCTGCTGGGTGTCATCGCGGCGCTGATCTGGGGCAAGATCCGCTCGGAGGTGGTGGCGCTGACGGGCGCCGCCATTCTGCTGGTCACCCGCACCATTCGCCCGGTCGAGGTGGAAGGCGCCTTTGCCAGCCCCGCGATCATCGCGCTGGCCTCGCTGTTCGTGATCGCCTATGCGCTGGAACTCACCGGCCTGCTGGGTCTTCTGATCCGCGGCGCGACGCGGCTTTGCACCCGGCTGGGCGCGGCGGGACTGTGGATCGTGATCACCCTGTCGGGCGCGCTTTCGGCCTTCGTCAACAACACGCCGATTGTCGTGCTGGCCGCGCCCGTCATCCGCGATGTCGCCAAGGCCCAGGGCCTGTCGGTCAAGCGGTTTTTGATTCCGCTGTCCTACGCCACCATTCTTGGCGGCAGCTGTACGCTGATCGGAACCTCGACCAATCTTCTGGTCAACGACATGGCCCGCAATGCCGGGCAGCCGGTTTTTTCGCTGTTCGAGATCACGCCGGTCGCACTGTGCGTGGCGCTGGCCGGCGGCCTCTATCTTTTCGCGCTGGGCGGACGAATGCTCGCCGCGTCGCAGGACGCGGCGCCCGCGCTGGTGTCTTCGCGCGGCGCCCAGACACCGGCGGGCGACGATCCGGCGATATTCCCCGCGGACCGTCCCTTGCAGCCGCTGGCGGCGGGTTTTTCCCTGGCGGTCTTCGTCGGCGTCGTGGTGGTGGCCGCCATCGGCCTGGTGCCCATCGCGGCGGCGGCATTTGCCGGCGCGGTGCTGCTGATCCTGACGGGCACGATCCGGGCCGACGATGCCTATAAGGGGCTGCGTCCCGAAATACTGCTGTTGATCGCGGGCATGGTGGTGATCGGTCTTGCGATGGAGATCACGGGGCTCGCGGCGCTGGCCACCGGATCGCTGCTGACCTGGATGGGCGGGGCGGGACCTTTTTTCGCGCTGGTGCTGCTGTATGGCGCGACGCTGTTCCTGACCGAGATATTGTCCAATGCCGCCGTGGCCGTGCTGCTGACCCCGATCGCGGTGGCGCTGGCCGAGAGCCTGGGCGTCAGCCCGCGTCCCTTCCTGGTGGCGGTGATGATGGCGGCCAGCGCGGCTTTCGCCACGCCTTTCGGCTATCAGACCAATTTGCTGGTCTATCAGATGGGCGGCTACAGCTATGGCGATTTCGTCCGGATCGGTGTTCCGCTGAACCTGATCACCTGGCTGGTGGGCGTGCTGGCGATACCCTTTTTCTTTCCGTTCTAGTAACGGGGTTGATGACCGATAGATTCTTCGAGAGTCCCATGCAGACGCTCGCTTTCCTGGTCGTAATAGCCACGGGCCTCTGGCTTGTCGCGGTGGCTTTCCTGATGGCGCTGCGACCGCGCTACAGCCTTCGCCTGCTGGAAAGGATGTCGGTGAATCTGTCGGCCTCCAACTGGCGGCTGAACCTCACGGAGCAGGGGTTGAGGCTGCTGGCAGGTGCGGCGCTCATCGTTCACGCCGCGGCCTCGAAGCTGCCGCAGGTTTTCGCAATCGCCGGTTGGTTTGTTGTGTTGTCTTCGATCCTCATCCTTCTGATGCCAATTCGCTGGCACGGCGCGTATGGAATGTGGTGGCGTCAACGGTTAACACCCTTATGCGTCCGCGCGCTGTCTGCGATCCCGGTGATTGCGGGTACGGGGCTGATCTACGCCGCCTTCTAGCTTCGAATTGCGGACTGCCGACCGGTTTTGCTCGCATCGGCGCGGCGGGGCGGCTAGGCTCGCGCCCATCATGGCGGTCGACAAATTCTTCAAGAGCGAAGCGGCCAGCGGCGTGTTGCTGCTGGGGGTGACAGTGCTGGCGCTGGCGGTGGCCAATTCGCCCATGGCGCCGGTCTATTTCGATGGTCTGCATGCCGTTGTCGCGGGCCTTAGCCTGCATCACTGGATCAATGACGGGCTGATGGCCCTGTTCTTCCTGCTGGTGGGGCTGGAGATTCGCCATGAACTGGTCGAGGGCCAGCTTTCGACCTGGGCAGGCCGCGCCTTGCCGGGCCTGGCGGCCGTGGGCGGCATGGTGGCGCCTGCCGTGATTTATGCGGCGCTCAACTGGAACGGCGCGCTGCATGGCTGGGCCATTCCCACCGCCACCGACATCGCCTTCTCGCTGGGCGTGCTGGCGATGCTGGGATCGCGCGCGCCTGCTTCGCTCAAAATCTTTCTGACCGCGCTGGCCATCATCGATGACCTTCTGGCGGTGCTGATCATCGCGCTGTTCTATGGCTCCGGCCTGTCGCCGCTGTTCCTGGGACTGGCGGGCGGAACGCTGGCCCTGCTGTACGCCATGAACCGCCTGGGCGTGCGGCAGCTATGGCCTTACCTGATGGTGGGCGCTGTGTTGTGGTTCTTTGTGCTGAAGTCGGGCATCCATGCCACCATCGCCGGTGTGCTTCTGGCCTTTGTCATTCCCAACGGGCCTGGCGACAACTGGCCGGCGCGCAAACTGGAAGACGGGCTGGCCAACCCGGTCGCCTACGGCATCGTGCCGGTGTTCGCCTTTGCCAATGCCGGCGTCTCGCTGGCCGGGATCAGCTTTGCCACCTTCCTGCAGCCGATCACCTTTGGTGTGGCAGCGGGACTGTTCATCGGCAAGCAGATCGGCATTCTGGCCGCCTGCTGGCTTGGGGTGAAGCTGGGCATCGCGAAATTGCCGGTGCGTGCGAGCTGGATGCAGGTCTATGGCGTGTCCTTGCTGTGCGGCATCGGCTTTACCATCAGTCTTTTCATCGGCGCGCTGGCCTTTAACGATCCGGACAGCCAGGCAGCCGCCAAGCTGGGCGTGCTGACGGGCTCGCTCGTTGCCGGCCTGGCGGGCTGGCTGGTGCTGCGCCGGGCCGGCGCGAATAGAGTGAAGGCATGACTTCGCTTTTGGCCTTTGCGGGCGCTGCGGTGCTGGAGATCGCGGGCTGCTTTGCTTTCTGGTCGTGGCTCAGGCTGGACAAGCCGGCGCTGTGGCTGATCCCCGGCATCATCGCGCTGGCGGGCTTTGCCTATCTGTTGACGCTGGTGGACGCCGGTTTTGCGGGGCGCGCCTATGCCGCCTATGGCGGCATCTATATCGCGGCGGCGCTGGTCTGGGGCTGGATGATCGAAGGCCACAGGCCCGATACCTGGGACCTCACCGGCGCGGCCATCTGCCTGGTGGGCATGGCGGTGATCCTGTTCGGACCGCGTTCGCTGTCGGCTTGACTCAAAGCAGAGCCGCGCCGGGCGCGGCGCAGACGCTGCGCACCCGAAGGCGCATCCGGTCATGGTCCGCCCGCATGGCGGCGAAGCGGCTGATGGCCTGACGGGCGCGGGCCTGCTGATCGGACGTGCGGCAGGCCCGGCGCAGCGCATGGGCACGGACGGTGCCGTCATCCAGCGCCGCTGCCGCCGCGTCATACCTGGAGAACGTCTCCCTGCGGCAGAAGAACTTCAGGTCTTCTTTCCGGTCTTCCGCTTTTCTTTGCATGATGCCCCGGAAGGTCGCGGACTGCGCCAGCACCTGATTTACCGAGTTGAGAACCGTCTCGACGGCCTTGCCCATATCGGCCTGGGCGGCATCGCAATCGGGCAGGCTCTGCGATCCGGCGGGAGATGCCAGAAGCGACGCCGTTATCGTCAGTACCACGAGCCGCAATCCATGCCTCTTTGGCCGGGAGTAAAGCGGGGTCAGTATGCCTTTTGACCGTCTGGTCCGCCAGCGGCCCGAAAGGGCATCACAGGCATCTAGCCCGCAATGCCCGCCAGCCTCTATAACCGGGGCATGACAGTCGACGAAAAAATGATCGCTTTCGCCAACCGCCTGGCCGATGCCTCGGGCGCGGTGATCCGGCCCTATTTCCGCCAGCGCATCGATGTGACCCACAAGCCGGGCGTGCATGCCTTCGATCCCGTCACGGAAGCGGACAGGGGCGCCGAGCGCGCCATCCGCGCCATCATCGAGCGCGACCGGCCGCAGGACGCGATCCTGGGCGAGGAGTATGGCGAAAAGCCCGCCGGGCTTTCGGCCAACAAGTGGCGCTGGGTTCTCGATCCGGTGGACGGTACGCGCGGCTTCATCACCGGGCGGCATGAATGGGGCTCGCTGATCGCGCTGGAACATGACGGCGTGCCGGTGCTGGGCATCCTGGACCAGCCGGTGCTGGGCGAGCGCTTCATCGGCGTCAACGGCCGCAGCGTGCTGGTGTCCGAAGGGGTGCGCACGCCGCTGAAGGTGCGCGAATGCGCCGACCTCCAGGACGCCATCCTCTGCGTCACCGATCCCTTTTCCTATTTCACGCCGGAGCAGGCGGCGGGTTTCCGGCGCGTCTCGGACGCGGCGCGCATGACGCGTTACAGCGGCGACTGCTATCTGTTCGCGGCGCTGGCGCTGGGTTTTGTCGACGTCATTATCGAAGCCGGCTTCAAGCCCTGGGACATTGCCGCGCTGATCCCGCTGGTCGAGGGGGCGGGCGGCATCGTCACCTCCTGGGACGGCGGCGACTGCCGCGACGGCAAGACGATATTGGCCTGCGGCGACAGGCGCGTGCATGCCCAGGTGATGAAGCTGCTGGCCTAGTTCAGCAGGCGCGGATCGGCCTTGCCGCTTTCCAGGTCGGCCACGGTCATGGGATTGCGATAGCCCAGCGTCGACCGGGCGGATTCTTCCCAGGCGTCGGTGACCCAGTCGCGCAACTGGCCGGCGCCTTCGGCCAGTCGTTCCGCCACAAAGCTCTTGGACGCCGGCGTGGCGGTGTCGATGGCGCCCGACTTTTCCAGTTCATAGGTTTGTACCACCAGCGCCTGGCTGGCGGCCAGATAGTCCTGGGTGCGCTGCTGGATGGTGCAGGTGCAGCCGCGATAAGGCTTCAGCTTTGCCGCGACATCGCCATCGTCGATATTGGCCTCGACGAAAACATCCTCGAACCGGGCATGGGTGTTGCGCGCGGTGGTGAAGCCTTGCGGATTGGTCTCGCCGCGCCAGCCATTGAGATGAATGGTGGCATGCATCGGATTGGCGGTGTCGCCGACAAAATGCCCCAGCCAGCCCAGATCCCGCAGGGTGAGCATTTCGCGTAAAGCGCGTTCGCGGGCGAAGCGCTGGCGTTCGGCCCCCGTCATGGCGAATTTCCTCGCATGCTTCTGCGCCGCCATGGTCATGCGCAGGATGGCGAAATCCTTCACCAGTTGCTGGTAGCTGCCCATCAGGCTGTAGGGCAGGTAGCCGGTGGCATACTGGTTGCTGTTCACCGCGCGCAGGGCGGTGTCGAAATCGCGCCGGTTGGGCGGCAGGTCGGAAAGCTTGGGCCCACCGCGAATGGTGCCGTCATCCGACACGTTCACATAATGGCCGGGATCGAGGTCGGCATCGTGCGGCTGGCCGGCGCCCTTGGAAATATCGGGCTCGCGCGAAAGCTGGCCGATCTGGAATTGCGCCTCGGGCGTCTTCAGGAAGGCGGGAAGCGTGGCCGGAAAATTCTTCGCCGCCAGTTCGCCGATGATGCGGTGGCCCTTGGCGCCCCAGCCATGGGCAGGCGCCAGCGACACCGCCAGCAAAAGAATGCCGATCACGAGTTTGCGCATGCTTGCCCCCGAAACGCCCGGCGCATGCTTATCATGCCCTGCGCCGGGCAACCATGTCGGGGGCGCAAGCGAGCGTTACAGCAGCGGGATGGTCGGCGGGATCATCATCGGCAAGGGGCGCTTGCGGCGCCTGGCGGCTTTGCGCTTCGGCGCGGCTTTCTTTTTCGTCTTCTTGGCGGCGAGCTTTTTCTTTTTGGCCTTTTTCTTCGTCATCAATCGCTCGGGCTTCATGAACCGGGCGACCATTTTCTCCAGCGCGTTGAGGCGTTGGGCTAAGCTTTTTGCCATCGCTGTTTCCTCCCTGGCGGCGCGCCAAGGCTAATCCTTTTGCGCCGCGCGTGCAAAAGACGCGCGTCCGGATTTAGGCGTACCCATCGCGATGTCTTCATCAAGCGGGGGTAAAACACGGCAAATACTGTTTTGTCGCCGCCATTATTATGGCGGGGTATTTCCAATATTCGCCGTAATCTGCCTTTGTTTATCCGGCGCGCAACCCCGCTGCTTTCCTGACGTTCTCTTATCGGTAACAGAACAGATTCCTTCAGGAGGAAATGCATGAGCTTGCGTGATTTCAATGCGCCGTCCGACGAGCGCCTGGTGATTCTGAACCATGAGCCGATCGGCAATGGCGCGGGACTCTCGTCCTTCCACACCGTCAGCCCCGAAGAACGCAATCCCAACAACACCGGCAAGATCGTCGGTGCGCTGGCTGTGGCGCTGATGGTCGGCGCGGGCGGGCTCTATGCCTATAACGCCTCCAGCCCGGCCAACACGCAGCAGCCCCTGGCCACCGCCGCCAACATGCCGGCGCCGCCGCCGGTGCAGCCCGCGCCGATGATGACGCCGGCGGCTGATACCGCTGCGCTGGATGCTGCTCCGGTTGCGCCGGTGGTTGAACCGGTTGCTCCGGCTGCCGCGCCTGCGCCGGTAAGGTCGGCGCGGATCGCTACGCCGGCCGCCACCCCGGCCCCTGCCATCTCGGAAGGCGCGGCCGTGCGCATGGGTGCCGACAGCCAGGCCGTTACGCCCCAGCCGTCGCAGCAGGCCGCCGTGACCGCGATCCCGGAGCCGGTGTCGCCGACCCCGTCGCCGTCTGACCTGGCCCTCGCCAACCCGCAGTCCAGCACGGCTGTCCCGGCCGATGCCGTGACCGCGCAGGACATCCCGGCGACGGCGCAGACCGAGGCGATGCCGCAGCCGGAAGCGGCCTCCCCCGCCCAGGCCCAGCCCGAACAGTCGGCTGGCCAGGTCGCGCAGTAAGTTTGGTGTCTTGAGAGAAAGCCGCGCCCTTAACCGGGCGCGGTTTTTTCATGCCTGGACGCGAAGGCGTCGAACGCGTCCCAGAATTTCTGGCGGATGGCGTTCTTCTCCATCAGGATTTCGTGTCCCGCGTCCGCCACTTCGACATATTCGCCGTTCGGCGCGGCCGCCGCGAAAGCCCGGGCTTGGGGCGTCAGGCAGATGCGGTCCTCGCCCGCGCCGACCACCAGCATGGGCGTGGTGATATTCCCGGCCTGGCCCCGCAGCCATTTCATCGAGGCGAGCGCGGCGGCCAGCCAGCCCCAGGTCGCGCCCGCCAGCCGCAGGTCGGGATTTTCCCGGAGCAGCATCTGGGTACGCTCGAAACGCTGGGGATCGGACGTGACCATCTGGGTGGCGAAGGAGACATTGTGCGGATCGCGCGCCTCCATGCCCCATACCCAGCCCGCCCGGTTGCCGCGCCACACTTCAAAGGCGGTGACCGCATTGACGATGATCTGGCGCTGGCCGCGCAGCGAGATGGCGATCATCGGCGCGTTCAGCACCACCCAGGCGAAACGGGCAGGGTTCTTTGCCAGAGCGCGCAGCAAATTGTGCGCCCCCATGGAATGGGCCAGCGCCACCGGCTTCTCGCCGGGCTTCAGCATGGGGGTGACGATCCAGTTCAGCAGCGTTTCCAGGTCCTGGTCGTATTCGTCGAAACTGCCGATGAAGCTTTTGCGGTGATCGTCGGACAGCAGCCGCGATGAGCCGCCCTGGCCGCGCCAGTCCATGGTGGCGACCGCGAAGCCCCGGCCACGCAGCTCGTCGATCACCTCGAAATATTTCTCGATGAACTCGGTCTGGCCGTTCAGCAACACGCAGACGCCCTTGCGCTCCACCATTGGGTCGGGGTCGAAGCGGGCGGCGCGCAGGTCGGCGCCGACGGCCTTGATGGCCAGGGGGTCAAAGATGACGGCGGCAGGGATCATGGGGCGCCAGACGCCGCGGATGGTACTTTGTGCAAACTGCCCCCAAAACTCACTGGAATAGGCACTTAACCCGGCTTTTCAAGTCCTTGGAAGCGGGATTTTCGATCCCAAATCCAGCTTTGCCGGGTGCCGAACTGGGCCCGGTTCCCGCCGCGCGGCGGGACGAACCACAACGCTTTATCGGAGGTTGTTCATGCGTATCGACTATTCCCCCTTCTACCGTTCCACGGTCGGCTTCGACCATCTGCTCAATCTGCTCGATTCCAGCGCCGACCAGGGCTATCCGCCCTACAATATCGAGCGCAGCGACGAGAATAACTACCGCGTCAGCGTGGCGGTCGCCGGCTTTGCCGAGAAAGACCTGTCGGTCGACGTGAAGGACCGCGTCCTGACCGTCACCGGCAAGCGCGAAGACGGCGCCAAGGCCAACTTCCTGCACCAGGGCATTGCGGGCCGCGGCTTCGAGCGCAGCTTCCAGCTCGCCGAGCATGTCGAGGTCAAGGCCGCGCGCCTGGAAAACGGCCTGCTCCATGTCGACCTGGAGCGCATCGTGCCGGAAGAAAAGAAGCCGCGCCGCATTACCATCAATGCGCCCGAGCTTCGCACGATTGAAGGTAACAAGGCGGCTTAACTCCGACCCCCTCCGGTTTCAGCTTCCGCTCGCGGCTTTGCCGCTCGCACGCTGAAACCACCTCCCCCTTGCCGCGGCTTACGCCGCGAAGGGGGAGGCGGGCCGGAGGGTCCCTTCGGCGTTAAGCAGATCAGGGGCATCCCTTTGGGATGCCCCTGATTTTTTGTTAGGTTCGGAGCGCAGAAGCTGCTTCGGTTGTGCATGGCGATTTGGCCGCAATCCCTGGCGACTCCCAAGGCCCCCAGCAGCATCGAGGATGTGCGGGCGCGCTATGACGCCCTGTTCGCCCGCTTTGGCGCCGCCCCGGCATCGGTGGAAGCCGTGCCCGGCCAGCTTGGTCCCATCGGCGGCGAATGGCTGCGCACCCCGGGCAGCGATGCGGGGCGCGCGATCCTCTATTTCCATGGCGGCGGCTTTGTCGCCGGCAGTCCCGAGACCCACCGCGCGCTGGCCGGCAGGCTGGTGGAAGCCAGCGGCGTGCCCGCCTTCAGCGTCGCCTATCGGCTGGCCCCCGCCAGTTTCTTTCCTGCCCCCGTGCGCGACGGCATCGACGCCTATCGGGCGCTGATCGCGAAAGTCCCGGCCTCGTCCATTATCCTGGCGGGCGACGAGGCGGGTGGCGGCCTGGCCTTTGCGGTGGCGCTTGCTGTGCGCAATGCCGGGCTGGAGATGCCCGGCGGCGTGGCTGCACTGTCGCCCTGGGCCGACCTGTCGCTGTCCGGCCTTTCGGTGCTGGGCAACCGCCGCGCCGATACGGCGCTGGAATGGGAAAGCCTGTTTCTGTGCGCGCGCAGTTATTTGCGCAAATCCAATCCCTGCGATGCCTATGCCTCGCCCGCCTGGGCGCCGCTGAGCGGCTTTCCCCCCGTGATGGTGCATGCGGGCGCGGCCGAGATATTGCGCGACGATGCTTCCAAGCTGGGCGACCGCGCCGCCGACGCCAATGTCTCGGTCAGTGTCGAAATCTATGACGGCATGGGCCACCTGTTCCAGATGGAAAGCGGGCGCAACGAGGCCAAGGTCTCGCTGTCACGCCTGGCCCAGTTCATCCGCGCCAAGAGCGCGGCGATGGCGGCATAACCGGGATCTACGAAATCCTTCGTTGACTCTACGAAGATCATCGTATTAGGCTTGCCCCACTGCAATGCAGGAGGGATGCATGACCAGGCTTGCCGCCATAGCGATTGCTTTTGTGTTGTTGCCGGCGGCGGCATGGGCGCAGCAGGCGGGGGACAGCGTTACGGTCTCCGCCGCTCGCCTCCGCGCCGAGGTCGAACGCTATCTGGGATCTGTCAGCATCAGTTCGGCGGTGGCCGGCAAGATCGCGCGCTGGGAGCGCATCGCCATCTGTCCCGTGGTGGTGGGACTGAAACCGGAATTCCTGACCTTCATCACCGCGCGCATTCGCGCCGTGGCGCGGGATATCGGCGCGCCGGTAGACACTTCGCCCCAATGCCGGCCCAATATCCGCATCGTCTTCACCACCACGCCCCAGGCGCTGCTGGATAACGTGCGCGAGAACCATTCGGGCCTGCTGGGCTATACCCGCACCAATCGCGAAGCCGATCGTGTGGCGCAGGTCATTCATCCGATACAAGGCTGGTATCGCACCCAGACCGTCGGCGATCGTGGCGTGGCCAAGCGCGACGTGCGTGTCATCGGCATGTGCATCGATGTCCTGAGTGTCGATTGCCCCAACGCATTCCACAACGAGGCGCTCAGGGTTGGCAACAACATCAAAAGCCGGTTCGAGGATGTGACCATCGTGGCGGACCCGGTAAAGCTGGGCGATCCGGAGATGGGGGCGCTGGGCGATCTGATCGCCATGCTGGCCCTGTCCCAGCCGCAACTGGGCAAGGGCTGCCAGAACAGCGTGCTGGACCTCATTGCCAAGGCCTGTCCCAATCCGCCCAGCGGCTTCAGCGCCATGGACATGAGTTATCTGCGCAGCCTGTATCACATGCGCGGCTCGGCGGTCGGGACGCGCGATCCCATCGCCTCCTGGATGGTCAAGGACATGACCGGGAAGTGAGACGCCCGAGGTGGAAACAGAATCACGCCGGCGCGTTGCCGCTTCATGGCGTCATCCCAGAACCAGATCCGCGAATATCACGTCATCCCCGAAGAGGATGGCTGGGTGGTGGAGCGTGACGAGGCGCTGACCGGCCTGTTCGCCCATGACCTGGAAGCCGCGGTCGCCCAGGCGGTGCGGGCGGCGGAGCGCGATCATCACAATGGCCTGGACGTGATGGTATGCGTGCAGGAAAGCGACGGGCATTGCCGCAAGGTCTGGCCGTAAGGGAACCGGTTGCCGTTCTCACGAGTTCCTCAAGCCATCAACGCTTTTAGAGGAATCCATCATGGCCAAGTCCAGCACCTTCGAAAAACGCCTCGCCGCCCTTGAAAAGACCATCACCGAATTCTTTGTCGGCAAGCCCGCCAGGAAGACCGCCAAGCGCAAGGCAAAGAAGAAGGCGACCAAGAAGACCAAGAAGAAGGTCGCGAAGCGCAAGCGCGCCTGACATCCTCGGAAGAGGAACAGGCCCCTAACAAAGAAGCCCGGCGTCCTGAGGGGGAGCCGGGCTTCTTACGTTGCCAGGGGCATTGGTTAGACCCCTGGGACCGCAGATTGTCATAAATCGTACAAATCTTCCAAGAGGGAATTTCCCGCCTCTTGGGCGGCTTTTTTGCACCGCAGCGTCCGTTACGGCAGCTCCAGCAGGGCACTGAGATAGACGCTGCGCCCAATGGCCAGCGGCGGCAGGGAGCCGTTGATGAACTCCTGGTGCCGCTCATGCAGCAGGTTCATGCCGGCGAGCGAGAGCTGCAGATTGTCCACCACGCGCCAGATGATCTTGGCGTCGGCCTCGGTATAGGCGCCCACGCGCGGGCTTTTGAGCGCGTCGATGCTGCGCAGGCTGAGGTTGAGGTTCACGTCGCTCCCCAGGTCCATGTCGGATTGGGCCTGGAACTGGAATGACGGATCGTTGCCCGCGAAGCTGACCCCGAAAATGTCGCGGCTGCCGGGCTTGAGGTGCAATTCCTTGCGCAGCACGTTGGCGCCCGCGCGCAGCCGCCACCAGTCGGCGGCCGCATAGGTGCCCCAGGCCTCGGCGCCATAGGTGTTGCCGTCCATGCCGTTCCTCACCATCAGCGGGAAAACCGTGGGCGTGGTGGCTTCGACCGTGCGCAGGTCGTCATAAAGGTTGAAATAGGCCGAGACCGAGAGCGTGACATCGCTCAGCGGCTGGCCGCGATAGCCCAGTTCGAAGGCCAGCAGATCCTCGGAGACGAAGCCCGCGCCCCCCGCGAAGGTGCTGGTGGCGAACAGCTCGGTGTCGAAGCGCGACGGGGTGCGCACGGCGCGGGCCGCCGACAGCCACACCACCGATGTGTCGGAGGCGCGCCAGGCCAGCCGCGCATCGGGCATGAATTCCGTGCCGGTATAGTCGTTATGCTCCAGCTTCATGCCCAGGGTCAGCGACAGGGCCGGATTCAGCGTGATGGTGTCCTGGGCGAAGATATTGGCCAGGCCCAGCGACTTGCGCCCCGGCGACAGGAACGAGGTGCCGGGGCCGCCGACGAAGTTGTCATCGGTCTGGCGATAGCCGCCGCCCAGCACGAAGGTCTGCGTCTCGCCCAGCGTGAAATCATACTGGGCATTGACGTCATAGGTATCCACGGTGGCGCGGATGCCGCTCGTCAGGGTGCGGCGGGCATTGTCGTAATAGGCCTGCAGCTTGAAACGGGATTGATCGGCGAACTGGCGCGACCAGCTTGCCAGCAGATTCTGTCCGCCGATGCCGGTGCCCGCGACCTGGCCGGGCACGGTCTCGCCCCTGCCGCGATACAGGTCGCCCTGCAGCGTGGCGGTGTCGGTGGCGTCGGTCCAGTCGATGCGAAAGCCGCCCTGCAGGTTGCTCCAGCCGTCGCGGCTGGTCTGCCCGTCGAGGCGCGAAAGACTGTTGTCGTGAATGCCGGTGGCATAGACGCGGTAGCTGGTGTTGGTATCCAGCATGCCGCCATGGCGGGCGCTGAGATTGTCTTCCAGGCTGCCCGCGCGCGCGTCGATCAGCGTGCCCTGGGTGTCGCGGCTGCTCTTGCTGGTGATGTTGATCACGCCATTGACCGCGTTCGATCCCCACAGGGTGCCGGCGGGGCCGCTGATCACTTCGACGCGGTCGATATCGGCCAGCATGGTGTTCTGCGCATCCCAGAACACGCCGGAGAAAAGCGGCGAATAGACGGTGCGCCCGTCCATCAGCACCAGCAGCTTGTTGGAGGTGGCGGTGGAATGGTTGAAGCCCCGCGCGCTGATGCCGTAGCTGGAGGAGGAAACCCGCGCCACCTGCAGGTTGGGCGCCAGGCGCAGGATCTCCGGTATCGAAGTGCCGCTGGTGCGGCGGATATCGTCCTGGTTGATGACAAAGATCGAAGCCGGCGCCTGGCTGAGCGGCTGGGGACGGCGGGACACCGAGGTCACCGGCACATTGGCCAGGTCCTCGATCGACAGGGCGCTGAGATCGCTGAGGGTGGCGTCGGCCATGGCGGCGGCGGGAATCGCCCAAGACGCGATCAGCGCGGCCAGCGCACACTTATATCGATGGCGATGCGATTTTCTGTCTTGCTGCACGCGTAAGGCCCCCCGGCGCAAGCGCGCCAAAGGCCCATAACGCCAAACCCCGGCTCCGGTTCCGAAAAAAATTACGGCGCCGGCGCGCTCAGGACGCAGGTCACGCCCGCGGGGCGATAGTCCAGATCGACGGTGCCGCCGAAATCCTTGGCCAGCAGGGTCTTGATTAGCTTGCTGCCGAAGCCGATGCGGGCCGGCGGCGTGACGGCGGGGCCGCCTGCCTCGATCCATTCCAGCCGCAGCAGGGGATCGATGGTCCAGGTCAGGCTGATGGTGCCGCCGGGCACCGACAGCGCGCCATACTTGGCGGCGTTGGTCGCCAGCTCGTTGATCGCCAGCGCCAGGGTCAGCGCCTGGGCGGGCTTGATCTCGACATCGGGGCCGGAAATGGCGATGCGCCCGGTGCCGGTGCGGAACGGCGCCAGCGCGCCTTCCACCACGGCGCGCATCGAAGTGGCGGTCCAGCTGTGTTCGGTCAGGAGATTGTAGGCGTCGCTGAGGGTCTGGATGCGGCCGTTGAAGCTGGCGCGCTGTTCCTTGAACTCATCGCCCTTGAAGGTCTGGCTGGCCAGCGCCAGCACGGTGGCCAGCGTGTTCTTGACCCGGTGCACCAGTTCCTCGGCCAGGAATTTCGACCGTGCGATATTCTCCTGCTGGATTTTCGCCGCCTGCCATTCCTCGGTGATGTCGCGGGAGATGGAAAGAAGATGGGTGACGGTTCCGCTGCTGCCCCGGATGGGCGAGACCTGCACGTCCCAGTAACGCGGATTGCCCTTGGCGGTGTTGGCTTCGTTGCGGAAGCGCGCGGTGCGGCCTTCGCGGGCCTCGGCCACGGCGCGCGCCGCCTGGAGGTTGCCTTCGCCGGCCCAGAAATCCGGCCAGGGGCAACCCTGCAGCGCGGCGAAATCCTCGACCTCCATCACACGCTTGCCGCCCTCGCTCATGAACTGCAGGCGGCCGTCGAGACCGAGAATCTTGATGCAGTCGCCGCAGCCCGACAGCACGCCGCGCAGGAAATCTCCGCCGGCCGCAAGGTCAGGACCGACATCCGCCAGTTCGCGGTGCAGGTCGTTCAGCGATGTTTGCGTGCTCACAGACCCTCGTGAATTTCGAAGAATGACGCCCCCGCCATTCGCGCGGCCGCGTTCAGCGCGCACCGCACTATATACATTGCGGACGCGCGCCGTGAATCGGGATATTCGCTAACAATTGTAACGGTTTTTCGGTACCTAATCGTACCGCTCAGGCCGATGCCTTGGCGGCGGCCGTTCTGGCGATGAGCTGCTTGCGGATGGTGGGGCTGCTCAGATGGGCCTGGTCATAGCCTTCGCTCCTCAGCGTGTCGCGAATGACGGAGAGGGATTTTCCGGCGTCGGCCAGGGCGAAGGCGCGTTCCAGTGCGGTGGGTCTGATGTCCATGTCTCTTATACGCAATGACAGCGCAAACGGATCACGGCGCGCAAGAAGGCCGCCTTCTTGCGAAGGCGGCCTTTTGCTTGCAACGCGCCTAGTCGTTCCGGTAGCGCAATTCCTCGTAGGGCGCGTAGCGCGGATCCCTCAGCAGCACGGCTTCGCGGTCGAAGTCGCGTGCGTAAGACCCTTGCGGCAGGAATGTCTGGCCCGGCTGATAGGTCGCCGCCGACGTGGAGCCGTTGACCATGCCGTTGGGCGGAACAAAGCCGGTGGCGCCGGAACTGCTCCTGGTGCCGGCCGCCGGGGTATCGGGAACGCGCTGTGCCGAGGCGGGCAGGGCAAAGGCCAGACTGGCGACGGCCGCGCCGATGACGGCAAGTTTCATGAATCTCTCCTCGTTCGGTTCGCTTGAAGCAAACGCGTCAGGAGGAGATTGGATCGCAAAGTTGCAGGAGGTTCCGCTTCTTACGCGGAAGCCGCCAGGGCTTCCGCAAAATGCGATGAAAGCTTCGCGCCGGTGAAATCGGCGCCCTGGGTTTCGGTGTCGCGCATGTCGGTGTCCGACATGTTGGCATAGGACAGGTCGCAACCCGACAGCCGCGCCCGGCGCAGGTCGGCGCCGCGCAGGTCGGCATAGCGCGCCTGGGCATTGTCCAGCCGCGCCGGCAGCAAACGGCCGCCCGCGATCATCAGGGGGCCCAGCTTGGTGTCGCGCAGGTCGGCATGATTGAGCTGCGCGCCCGAAAGATTGCAGCCGCGCAGGTCCGCGCCTCCCAGCTTGGCCGAGCGCAGGTCGCAATTGGCCAGATTGGAGCCCTGCAGCGAGGCGCCTTCCAGGTTGACGCCATAGAACAGCGCGCCCGGCGCGATCAGGGCGGTGAGCATGCGGTGCGAGAGCGAGGTGACATGGCGCAGGTCCATGTCGGTGAGATCGGCGGGCTTGCCTTCGCGGCCGTCGCTTTCGGCCCAGCGTGTATGCTCTTCCAGCAGCTTGTCGACCAGCAGCACCTGGGCGATGTCGGGCACCACCGCCTCGGTGAGAATCTTGCTCATGTCGGCGCCGTGGGTGGTGGCGAAATCCATCGTCGCGCCGATCAGGATGCAGCCCGCCATGTCGGCGCCGGTCAGGTTGCAGCCCGACAGGTCGGCATTTTCAAGATTGGCGCCGGTCAGGCGCGCCTGGCGCAGGTTGGCGCGGGTGAGGCGGCAGCCCTTCATGATGGCGTCGGTGAAGTCGGCCTGCACCGCCATGGCGCCGGTCATCTTGGCGCCGGACAGGTTGGCGCTGTTCATCATCGCCGCCGGCATTTCCGATGCGCCGATGTCATGCTGCAGCACGCGCAGGTTTCCGTACTTGTCCTTCTCGGCGATGGTGCCTTCGCGCAGGTCCGCTTCGTAAAGGTCGGTGCCGATCAGGTTGGCACCGCGCAAGGACGCGCCGCGCATGTCGGCCCGGCGCATCGAGGCGCCTTCGAGATTGCAGCGGCGCAGGTCGGCGCCGAAGAAGCTGGCGCTGTCCAGCTTGGCGCCGGCGAAATTGGTTTCTTCCATCACCGCGCCGGTGAAGTCGGCATCGGCCAGGTTGCGGCCCGACAGGTCGAGGCCCGAAATATCGCAAAAGGCGAAGACCGCGCGCGCGCCGCCCATCCGCCCGGAATAGAGCATCTCGTGGCGGGCGATTGCCGCGCTCACATCCTTCTGGGACAGCTTGGCAAAGCCGGTATGACGGGCCTGGGTCATGGACGGATCGCGGGTTAAGGCTTTTTCACGCGGGATTTTGCGTCACGGGGCGCTAATGGCCCCTTAATAAGCCCGCCAATGGCGGGAATCCGGGCGTCCGGCGCCCCCGGACGTGCCGGGCCCGGGCGGGTGCGGATGCGAAAATTGCTGTTGAACCGGGACCATAGCCGGGTACAAAGGCGCCGCAGGACCCCTTTGTCGGACCCCCTTGGGGCGGACGGGTGGACCGGCGAGAGGACAAACGGGTGGGCCGCCGGCGGATTGGCCAGGTGGCGGGTTCGGATGCGGACCTTCCCTTTTTTCGCAATGGGACCGCGGACCGACCGCAGTCCCTGCGCAAGATTTTAAAGAGGTTGTGTTGACCAAGCACCGTTTGATGCTTTCCGCCGCTGCGGCTGCCCTGCTGGCGGCTGTCGCCAGTGCACATGCCGATGTCGAAATCAGCACCTCGACCAACACCGCGCTGACCACCGCCGGCTCCGGCAACATCACCATCGGCACCACCGGCGGTATCGGTATCTCCGCCGCCAGCCCGACGATCACGATCAACTCCAACAATTTCGTCAGCAACAACGGCTTCATCGCCAACACCGGCACGTCCGACGCCACCGGCGTCCAGATCGACACCAGCGTCAATGGCGGCAAGCTGTTTCCGCCCGCGACGGGTTTCTCCTCGACCGGCACCATCGACCTGGCCGGCAACGGCACCGGCAAGCGCGGCGTTTTCATCACCGGCAACGGCACCTATTACGGCCCGATCACGCTCACCGGGCTGACCGGCGCCACCACCGGCCTCACCACCCAAAGCTCGTCCATCCTGATCCAGGGCGACAGTTCGGTCGCCTTCTGGCTGCAACAGAACACCAAGGTCACCAGCAATATCCTCCTGGGCGGCAGCGGCATCATCCAGAATGCCAGCCAGAATTCGCAGCAGTCCAACTCGGTCGTCGCCCTTCTGGACGGCACGCTGAACGGCAACTTCATCAATAACGGTTCGATCTCGGCCGCCGGTCCGGGCATCATCGGCATCCAGGTCAATGGCGGCATCAATACCTGCGCCAGCGACACCGGAGCGCCCGCGGGCTTCACCTGTCCCACCGCTTCGGGCGGCAGCTTCATCAATTCCGGCGTGATCTCGCTCACCGGCACCGGCACCCCCAGCGCGCGCGGCGGCAATCCGGAAAGCGGCTCGGCGGTTGTCATCGCCAGCTCCATCGCCGGCGGCTTCCTCAATGCCGGCCCGGGCACCGGCAGCAACCTTCCCGTTGCGCTGATCGCGTCCAACGGCCTTGTCACCACCGGCGTGGTGCAGCCCACCATGCTGATCGATCCGTCCCGGTCGGTGACGGCGCTGTCGCCCACGCCGCGCGGCCCGGCCATCCTGGGCCCGGTCACCGCCGACATCGATCCGGGTGCAGCGGGGCTCTATTCCTTCATCAACCGCGGCGCCATCCAGGCCCAGCCGCTGGATGCGCAGCTTTCGGCCGCGGCGCTGATCATCCAGGGCAGCTCCACCACCTATTTCACCTGCCTCAGCGCCACGGCGGGAAGCTGCGCGGCGGGCGCCAACGGCATCAACGCCAATCCGCAGCTCAACACCGGCGGCTTGCTGTCGACCGGCGACATCTCGGCCACGGCGCTCACCAACATCACCAGCCGCACCGCCGGCACCATCTCGGCCGCCGCGATCTATATCGGCGCCTATTCGACCGTGCCGCGCCTGGACATCCAGCAGCAGACCGTCGGCGGCACCACCCTGACCCAGGGCACCGTCAAGGCGCTGGTGTCCGGCATCGGCCAGGGCACCGCCAACGCCATCACCATTGCCCAGAACGCCACCGTGCCCTTCATCAATATCGGCCGCGGCGCTTCGGTCATCGCCCAGGTCGAAACCAACACCATCACGCCCAGCCCCGACGTCGCCAGCTCGTCTTCGCCCTTCGCGCTGATCTCGCAGGCCATCACCGACCAGTCCGGCAGCGTGAAGCTGATCAACAATGCCGGCAGCATCACCGCCGTGAATACCGAGCTGACGCCGTCGGCGGGCACCTCGGTGGTCAGCATCCAGCGGGCCATCGACCTGACGGCCTCCACCTTCGGCGGCACCACCATCAACAATAGCGGCGTGATTCTGGGCGACCTGCTGTTCAGCTCGGCCGGCAACAACAATGTGCTCAATGTCGGCAACACCGGCACGCTGGGCACCGCCAACGCCACCACCGTGGTCAACACGCCCAGCAACTACGCCATCGTCGGCGCCTCCCTGATCAGCCGCCCCACCACGGGCGTGCCCACCGCGGCCCCGACGCTCCTGGACTTCGGTTCGGGTCAAGGCCACCAGCTCAATGTCGGCGGCTTCGGCTACATCAATGCCGACATCCGCTCGGGCGTGGGCGCGCTGGACGTGCGGGTGGAGAATAACGGCCTGTTGTTCGTCGCCAACACCACCACCTCGCTGCAGGCGCGCAACTTCATCGTCGAAACCAATGGCGTGCTGGGCCTGTCCATCGCCCAGGCCAACCTCAACAGCCTGACCCCGGTGGTGCAGGCCGACAACGCCCGGTTGACCGGCGCCAACCTGGCGCTGCAGTTCGGCACCTTCATTTCGTCGGGCTTCACCGCCGCCAGCGTCGCCAATCCCTCGGTGCAGACCGTGACCCTGATCCGCGCGCCGATCATCGTCGACAACTCCCTGGCCGACCAGAATGCCAAGCTGGGCCAGAACACGCCCTTCCTGTTCGAGACCCCGGCAGAAAGCGGTATCCAGCCGCTGTCGCTGAGCACCTCGGGCGGCCAGCAGACCCTGCTGCTCAACCTCAAGCCGCGCTCGGTCAATGCCGTCAACGCCGATGGCTCGCCGGGCCTGAACCTGTCGGGCGACGCCAAGAACCAGTTCCCCTTCATCGCCGCGGCGCTGGCCACCGACAACGACCTGGGCGCGGCGGTCGCCACCAGCATGACCGTCTACAACACGCCCGGCGTGGCTTCGAGCGGCATCAATGTCGCCGCCAGCCAGCAGCAGGCCCAGCAGGTCTTCGGGCAATTCGCGCCGGACGTGTCGGGCGGCACCCGCGATATCGCCATCCTGATCACCGACCAGGCGACCGGTCCAGTGGCGGCGCGCCAGCGTCTTCTGCGCCAGTACGGCAAGGTCCCGGGCGAGATGACCCTGTGGGGCGAGGAATTCACCGGCCAGATCACCAACAAGGGCCGGGTCGGCGGCGCCGGCACCGTGTCGTCCTTCAAGGATCACGGCTTCGGCTTCGCCCTGGGCTTGGACGGCGGCGGCCCGCGCAATGGCTGGTATGGCGGCGCCTTCACTTTCTATACCGGCGACGTGCAGCAGCAGCTGCCGCGCACCTCCAAGACCAACACCCAGTGGTTCATGCTGACCGGCTATACCCACTGGCAGGGCCGCAAGGTGTTCTTCGACACCCAGCTCAGCGCCGCCTATGGCCAGTTCAACACCGAGCGTCCGCTCTCGCTGGGCGGCGGCACCCGCACCGCCGCCAGCAAGCATGCCGGCGCCATGGGCGCCCTGGGCGCCAAGGGCGGGTTGATGCTGAAGTATTTCGGCATCGACATGGACCCCTATCTGGCGCTGGACGGCATGACGATGCGCGAAGAGGGCTATACCGAAAGCGGCGGCGGCACCGGCATGAACCTGCAGGTCGACTCCTTCTTCGCCACCTCGCTGCGCACCGCGGTGGGCCTGGACATGAAGAAGGTGCTGCCGATCTGGGGCTTTGAACTGACGCCGGGCGGGCGCATCGGCTATCGCTACGAACTGCTGCAGCAGCCCATCAAGGTGAAGGCCGGCTTTGAATCCACCGGCGGCCTGGCCACCGCGGGCAATGTGCTGACCTTCGTCGGGCCCGATCCGGACAAGGGCAGCACGCTTCTGGGCGTCAGCCTGGGCGCGGGCACCGACACCTGGCATGTCGGCGTCAATTACGATTGGGTGCGCGGCAACAACGGCAGCACCACGCAGGTCGGCACCATCAGCGTGCTGGGCCGCATCTAGGATAAGTACCGTCAACCAGAGGCCCGCCGTCGCAAGACTGGCGGGCTTTTTGTTTGCCTGTGCTGCGAGGCTGCTTGTGGGCGGTCACAAATCGGCCAAAGATGGCGGGCGAAGATAAGGCTCAGCCACCGGGGGACCCCATGAAGAAAATCGCCGTCGCGATCGCCGCCTTGTTAGCCGCGTCCACAGCCGCGCTTGCCCAGACATCCGTGTCGCCCAGCGAGGCGGAATCCCGCCCCGAAAGCATGGCGGTCGGGCCTGACGGCACGCTCTATATCGGCTCGCAGAAGGACGCCCGCATCTACCGCGCGGCGCCCGGCCAGGCGGTCGCCCAGCAGTTCATCGACATGCGCCCTTCGGCCTTCGTGCTGGGCGTTCTGGCCGATGGTCCCAGCAACACGCTGTGGGCCTGCGAGATGGTCAACATGAACCGCGGCTCGCCGCTGCTGAAGGGCAAGGGCATCCTGCGCGGCTTCGACCTGAAGAACGGCGCGCCCAAGGTGAATATCCCGCTGCCTGAGGAAACCAATATCTGCAACGATTTCGTTGTCGGTCCGGACAAGGCGCTGTATGTCGCCGATACCTCCAACGCCAAGGTCCTGCGCCTGCGTCCCGGCGCCAGCACGTTCGAGATCGTGGCCCACAATTCGGCGCTGTACGGCGCTGATGGTTTGGCCTTCCTGGATGGCCAGCTCTACATCAATACGGTGTGGGCCGGCGGCCTGTACCGCATCCCGGACGCCACCAGCGCCAAGCCCGGCGCGCCGGTGCAGATCCACACCCCGCGCGTGCTCAAGGGACCGGACGGCATGCGGGCCCTTAACGGCAAGATGTACCTGGCGGAAGCGGGCAACGGCACGGTCAGCGAAGTCAGCATCCAGGGTGATGTCGCGACGCTGAAAACCATCAAGACCGGCCTGGAAGGCCCCTGCGCGCTGGAGCCCCATGGCAAGACGCTGTGGGTGGTGGAACGTCCCGCGCACCGCGTCACGGCTGTCCCGATCCCGTAACAGCGCACATCTGCTGGGAATAGAAAAACCCCGCCAGCGATGGCGGGGTTTTTGTTTGCGCAGCGCGATGGCCCTACCAGCTTCCGGTGTTGGGCATCGAGGCCCAGGGCTCCGCGGGCGGTAGCGTGCCTTCCTGCAGCAGCTCAATCGAAATGCCGTCGGGCGAGCGGATAAAGGCCATGTGGCCGTCGCGCGGCGGGCGGTTGATGGTGACGCCGCCGTCCATCAGCTTCTGGCACAGCGCATAGATGTCCTTCACGCGATAGGCGAGATGGCCGAAGTTGCGGCCCCCCGCATAGCCCTTCTCGTCCCAGTTATAAGTGAGCTCGATCACCGGGCTTTCGGCCGCCAGTTCGGTACTGCCTTCTGCCCTGATGCGCGCGGCGTCATCGGGGGTGGCCAGGAAAACCAATGTAAATCGGCCTTTCTCGTTCTCCATGCGCCGCACTTCCACCAGGCCCAGCTTGCCGACATAGAAGTCCAGCGACGCGTCCAGATCGGAAACACGCACCATGGTGTGCAGATAGCGCATTGAAATTTTGTCCTTCGCAATTGTCGCAAGAATCCTTATCGCGCGTTTCGCGGCGCGTCGCACTGCGATGATGTGCGGGGCCCGCAGGCAACAATGTCGCAAGGGAACCCGGGACTTAGCGCGCGAAACGCGTGTTCCTTGTTGCCGCGCCGCACACGAAATGGGGGCTCCGGATGTGCGGTCCATACGCAAAACTACGGATTTCATCATTCCTTCCAAGGTTTAACCTTGCTCGCATCTCATGTTGCAGTTGCGAAGTGCGCAGCCGCTAAGGCGTCAACCATCATGCGGAAAAGCTTTGCCTCCGACAGGGATAGTGGAATGATGATGGCGCCGCAGGAGAAGGATCGGTTATGCCTCTTGCAAAGAGCATAAGCGATTGCTTTAAAAGCGGCCGGCAAGACGTCAGGCATAGACGTCAGGTTGGGTAACCTTCGGGCTTAGACGTAAAATCGATCTCGAAGAAATTTGTCGGACCCGGGGGCAGCCAGCGCCGGGTCCTTGTCCTGTCTTGAGTGAGAGAGCATGGAACGTCCAAATCATTTAGAGCTTGGCAAGAAAACTGCCACCAGCCGTGCCACGAGCCTGGCCATCGTGGCCGCCATTCACGTCGTCGCCATTCTCGGCCTGGTCGCCGCCCTGAACCAGGGCGAGATCATCGAGGCGATGAAAGACATTCAGGCTACCGTCGAAGCGGAAAAGACTCCGCCCAAGGCGCCGCCGCCGCCGCCGCCTGATCTCATCAAGCCGCCGCCGCCGGTCGCCATCGTGCCGGACTTCTCGGTCGCCACCGCGGCGCCGCCGCCGTCGGTCACCACCGCGCCCAAGCCGCCGCCGGCCCCGCCGGCCCCGGCCCAGGTTCGCGCCAGCGACCCGCTGCGCCCCATCGCGCGCACGCGTACCCTGCCGCCCTATCCGCCGATCTCGGTGCGCCTGAATGAATCGGGCACCACCCTGATGGAAGTGCACATCACCACCGAAGGTAATGTGGACGACTGCAAGGTCGTCACCTCTTCCAGCTCGGAACGTCTCGACCAGGCCGCCTGCGATCATGTCAAGCGCGTGTGGCGTTGGCAGCCCCCGACGAAAGAGGGCGTACCGGTTGCCGTCTCGACCCGCGTCTCGGTCAAGTGGGATCTTAAAGACGCCAGGTAATCAGAAATCTTCTCAATTCTTTTGAATTTTCACGGAGTAGGAAAAATGAACTTCAAGAAACTGACGGTCGCCGCTGCCATCGTCGCCATGACCAGCCTGAGCGCCGTTGCTCCGGTTTACGCGCTGCAGGCCGCCCCGGCTGCCGAAGCTCCGGCTGCTGACGCCGCCGCTCCGGCCCCGGCGGAAGCCCCGGCCGCTGCTCCGGCTCCGGCCGCTCCGGCTGCCGCCCCGACCGACGGTCCGGTCCCCAACCAGTATTCGCTGGGCCATCTGTGGTCGGAAGGCGACTGGATCTCCAAGGCGATCCTTCTGTCGCTGGCCATCATGTCGGCCGGCACCTGGTACATCTTCTTCACCAAGTGGATCGACCAGCAGCGCATCCTCTCCCAGGCCAATGCCGTGGAGAAGAAGTTCTGGACCTCCGCCACGCTGAATGAAGGCGTCGACAAGCTGCCCAAGGACTCGGTGTTCCGCGGCATTGCCGAAGCCGGCATGAAGGCCTCCACCGGCGGCACCACCCTGGTGGGCATGAGCGACTGGATCGGCATGACCCTGACCCGCCAGCTCGAAGACGCCAATGCGCGTCTGCAGGGCGGCATCGCGTTCCTGGGTTCGGTCGGTTCGGTCTCGCCGTTCGTCGGTCTGCTCGGAACCGTCATGGGCATCCTGAACGCCCTGATCGCCATCGGCGTGTCGGGTCAGGCCTCGATCGACCGCGTTGCCGGCCCGGTCGGTGAAGCGCTGATCATGACCGCCCTGGGTCTGGGCGTCGCGGTTCCGGCCGTGTTGCTCTACAACTACCTGATCCGCCGCAACAAGATGATCACCGAAAAGCTGCGCGCCTTCGCGGGCGACCTGCAGGCCTACCTGATCAGCAAAAGCAAGTAAGCGCACACACGCTGAATCGGAGTAACGCTTATGGCCGTTGACGTCCAACATGCCGTCGAGGACGACGAGGCAGACCTGAACGTTACGATCAACACGACCCCCCTGGTGGACGTGATGCTCGTGATGCTCATCATCTTCCTCGTCACCATCCCGGTGATCAACAAGACCGTTGAGCTTGAGTTGCCGACCTATCGCAACATTGCGACGACCACGAAGCCTGAGAATATCGTGATCGCGGTGACAGAGGGCGAAGACGTCTTCTACAACAACGAGCCGATCGACCAGCAGACCATGCGCCGCAACTTCGTCCAGGCATTGCAGAATGCCCAGGCGGCGGGCATTGACTTCCCCGAAGTGCATATTCGCGGCGACAAGAATGTGCGCTTCGAGGCGATCGGCCGCGTCATCCTGGCCTGTCAGCAGGCCGGCATCCAGAAAGTGGGGTTCATCACCGAACCCCGTGCTCTGGACGCAAGCAGCTATTGAGGTAATTCGCCATGGCAATGAGTTCAGGTACCGCTGAAGGCGAAGTAATGGTGGAAATGAACACCACGCCGTTGATCGACGTGATGCTCGTTCTTCTTACTCTCCTCATCATCACCCTGCCGATCCAGACTCACGCGGTGAAGCTGGACATGCCCGCCCCCAATCCCAACCCGCCGACGGTCATCCCGGAGACGGTGGAACTGGTGGTGGACTTTGACGGAACTGTGTTGTGGAACGGAACCGCGGTCGACCGCGGCACCATGCAGGCCTATATGCGCGATGCCGCATTGAAGGTCCCGCAGCCGGAAATCCATGTCAGTCCCAACCGTTTGGCCAAATATGACGCGGTTGCCCGCGTTCTGGCGGACGCCCAGCGCCTGGGTGCCACCAGTATTGGCTTCACGGGGATTGATCAGTATAATTAGGTCGTGAGGGACACGGCCGTCGGTAAAGCGCGCGGCAATCCCGCGCGCTTTCCCTTTTTTAGACGAATGCGAAAGAGGTCTGTTATGCCTGCGAGTAACCTGCGTGCCGCCCTGACCGCGATTTTTCTGGGCACCGCCTCCATGAGTCTTGCGGTAATGCCCGCGCACGCCCAGACCACGGTCAGTGCCCGTGTCGGCGCTGCCCTGAAGGAAGCCCAGGCCCTGGCCGCGGCCGGCAACTACAAGGCCGCCATGGGCAAGATCAACGAAGCCGATAACGCCCCCGGCAAGACCGCCACCGACACCACCGTCATCAACCAGATGCGGAACTTCGTCGCGGTGAAGTCGGGCGATACCTCGACCGCCGCCGGCGCCCGGGCGAAGTTCGCCAACGACTATAATGCCGGCAAGTGGCGCGATGTGATCGGCGCCGCCGACACGCTGCGCAAGTTCAATGCCCTGGGCGCCCAGGAGCAGTTGATCATCGCCCAGGCCTATTACCGGTCGGGCGACTTCGCCGGCTGCTCGCGCTACGTCAAGAGCCTGGGCAACAGCGACACCGCCCTGGAACTGGCGGCCCGCTGCGCCTATGAAAATGGCGACGTGGTCACCCAGCGCCAGGCGCTGGAAACCCTGGTTGCCCGCGGCGGCAAGCCCGAACACTGGAAGAGCCTGCTCCGCCTGGCCGAGCGTTCGCGCGGCCTGTCGGACAACAACTCGCTGGACGTCAACCGCATCCGCATGATGACCGGCAACATCACCACCAAGGACGAGTATCTGCTGCTGGCCCAGCTCGCCCTGCAGCTTGGCAATGCCGCCGAGGCCCAGTCCGTGACCGAGAAGGGCATCGCCGCCAAGGTGCTGAATGACGAACGCAGCACCCGCCTGCTCAACCTGGCCAAGACCCAGGCAGCCGCCAATGCCGCCAACCTGCAGAAGAACATCGCCGCCGCCCGGGCCCAGCCCACGGGCGAGGCGCTGCTGCGTGTCGGCGGTGACCTGGTCAGCCAGGGCAAGGGCAAGGAAGGCCTGCCGCTGGTCCAGGAAGCCCTGAAGAAGGGCGTGAAGGATCAAGCCAACGGCCAGATCCGCCTGGGCCATGCCCAGCTGGCCGCCGGCATGAAGGCCGACGCCCAGAAGACCTTTGCCGGCGTCAAGGCGCCGGAGAAGGACGCGATGGTCGCCCATCTCTGGTCGCTGGCCGCTCGTCGCTAGGCGAAGGCCCATCAACACGAAAAAGGCGCCGGTTCTCCGGCGCCTTTTTTGTTTGCGCCAGGGCCCGCGAAAACGCGGAACGGGAATCACCAGCCCGGCGACATGCATGCCTCAAAATGCGCCCCAGTTTACACTGGTCGCGCAAAAGGCCGCCATTTGCGCCAAAAAACCTGCGACATTCTGGCTGCCGCGTGCCCTTTTGGATTTTGCTGCAAGTGCTAAGTTCCCGCCCCTCAACGGAGCCGGACCTTTAGCCCGGTAACACAAGAGACCTGACGGCGCCTTTTACCGCCCGGCCTGCTTTCAACAGCGAGGCACTCCCCCAAAATGACAACGCATAAACAGGCGCCGAACTGGCGCACCCTTTCGCTCACCCTGGGCGCGCTCGGCGTGGTGTATGGCGACATCGGCACCAGCCCGCTTTACGCCATGCGCGCCTCGATCCAGGCGGCCGGCGGGCCGAGCACGGACGCGATCTATGGCTGTGTCTCGCTGATCTTCTGGGCGCTGATGGTGGTGGTGACGGTCAAATATGTTTTCCTGATCCTGCGCGCCGACAATAACGGCGAGGGCGGCGTGATGGCGCTGGCCGCGCTGGCGCACCGCGCCCCGGTCAGCCGCCCGGTCAAGACGGCGATCGGCGTGGTGGCGCTCCTGGGGCTGGCTCTGTTCTATGGCGACGGCATGCTGACGCCCGCCATATCGGTGCTGTCGGCGGTGGAAGGCATCGCGGTCGACAATGCGGCGCTGAAACACCTGGTGCTGCCGCTGACGCTGGCGATCCTGATCGGCCTGTTCGCGGTGCAAAATCGCGGCACTCACAAAATAGGCCGCATGTTCGGGCCGATCATCCTGATCTGGTTCGCCAGCCTGACCGTGATGGGGGTGATGGCGATCTTCAAGGCGCCGCAGATTCTCCATGCGGTCAATCCCGTCTATGCCGTGCAGCTGTTCGCCAACGATTCCTGGGCGGCGTTTGTCGTGCTGGGCTCGGTGGTGCTGGCGGTGACGGGCTGCGAGGCGCTGTATGCCGACATGGGCCATTTCGGCGCGCGGGCGATCCGCTGGGGCTGGCTGTTCGTGGCCTTTCCGGCCCTGATGCTGAACTATTTCGGCCAGGGCGCATTGCTGCTGACCAATCCGGGAACCGCGCCGGTCCTGTTCTTCGCCATGGTGCCGGACTGGGCGCATTATCCGATGGTGGCTCTGGCGACCATGGCCACCATCATTGCCAGCCAGGCGGTGATCTCGGGCGTCTATTCCATCACCCGCCAGGCGGTGCAGCTTGGGCAGTTGCCGCGCATGGCGGTCCAGCACACCAATGCGCAGGAAGTGGGACAGATCTACATGCCGCGCATCAATGCGATGCTGTGCGTCGGCGTGGTGCTGATCGTGCTGATCTTCAAGAGCTCCGAGGCGCTGGCCACCGCTTACGGTATCGCGGTGACGGGCGTGATGGTGATCTCCACCCTGCTGGTGGGGGTGGTGGCGATATATCGCTGGAAGTGGCGTCCCTGGGTCGCCTATGCCGTGTTCGGCGTTCTGGGACTGATCGATTTCGCCTTCCTGGCCTCCAATGGGCTCAAGATCGCCGAAGGCGGCTGGCTGCCGCTGCTGGTGGCGGTGGGCGTGTTCATCGTGATGGACACCTGGCGCATCGGGCGGCGCGTGCATCTGGACAAGATGCGCGACGGCGCCCTCACGCTGGATCACTTCCTGGAGCGTGCCGACCGGTTCAACCAGCGCATCGCGGGAACGGCGGTGTTTCTCAGCCCGCGGCTGGACATCGTACCCGGTGCCCTGCTGCACAGCCTCAAGCATTATCACGTGCTGCACGAACGGGTGGTGATCTGCGCCATCACGGTGGCTGACACGCCGCATGTGTCCGAGGCGCGGCGGGTGACGGTGGAGAAGCTGGGCAAGGGCTTCTTCGCGGTACGCATCGCCTACGGCTTTATCGAAAGTCCCGACGTTCCGGCGGCGCTGAACCTGGCGCGCAGCCAGGGCCTGGTGCTGGACGAGGGCGCCACCACCTACTTCCTGGGACGCGAAACGCTGGTACAGGGGCAGGCGCCCAGCCTGAAGGGCTGGCGGGTCGGTCTTTACATGTGGCTGGCGTCACACGCGCTGTCGCCGGCGCGGTTCTACCGCCTGCCGCCGGGGCGGGTGGTGGAGCTGGGAACGCAGGTCGCGATCTGAGGGTTGTCGAAGCGGCTAGTCGCGGTCCCTGAAGGCGAACACGAAGAAGACCATTGCCGCCAGGATGGAGATGGTGCCCAGCGCCCCGATGCTGGCCATCCTGAGCACATGGTCGACCTGGATGATCTGGAGCAAGGCGGCCACGCCCAGGGCCGCCAGCACCATCGCCATCGCAAAGCTTTGCAGCTTGCTCATGTCCCAACCCTCCTTGCCCACGGGACTGTAGCGGAAGTTCCCGGTTTGCGGCAGGGCTATGCATTCTCCTAAGTGGTTGAAAGTTTGCGAGATTCTCGCGGCCTGCTGAATCGCCACCGGCTTTAATAAGTTGTTTTTAATGCAAGAAATCTCGTTGAGTACGGAACCGAACGAACTGGGGGCGGTTGTTGGAAGGCCTAAGGGGGGCGTGAGTGCCATGGCCGATATACTGCAATTTCCGCAACCGCCGCCGCACAGTCCGACCGTGCTGCTGGTGGATGACGAATATCTTGTGCGCGGCGTGCTCAGCGAAATCCTGAAGGAGTCCGGTTTTGCCGTGGTCTGCGCCGAGAGCGGCGCCGAGGCGATCCATATCCTTTCCGGGGGCGAGCGCATCGATCTGGTGTTTTCAGACATCAAGATGGCGCCGATGGACGGCTTTGAAGTCGCCAAGTGGGTGCATGAGCACAAGCCGGGCATGCCGGTGATCCTGGTGAGCGGCTATAGCGGCAAGACCAACATGGCCGCCGAGTTGAACGGGGCGCAGTTCTTCAGGAAGCCCTTCGACTTCGACGCGGTGGTGGAAAAAATCCGCGACACGCTGGGCGACCAGAAGAAGGGTTAGCGGCCGCGCTGCGCCATCAGGAAGGCGCGGGCATCGGTATCGGGTGGCTGGGCCACGCCCCCGCGCCCCTGTTCCAGTTCATTCAGATTGAAATCCATCCGCGCTTCGTAGGAGCGGTCGAGCTGGTTGCGCAGCCTTTGCTGGGCGTCATACCAGCGGCGCTTGAGCATATTGTCCGGACAGGTCGCGGCCTCCGCGCCGCTCGCCCCCCAGCGCCGCTCGGTGCAGTGATGGGGATCGAAGGACATGGCGAACAGCCGCCGCCGCGCTTCCTCATAGCCGAAGCGCACCTGCGAACCATCGCTGCGGCGATAGCTGACCGTGCACTGGGCGGCGGCGCGATCATAGGTGTCCAGCAAATCATTGGCCAGGTCGAAGCCGTTATAGACGATCTGCGGATCCCGGGCCCGCCACAGGGTCAGGAAACGCTCGGCATAGTCGCGCACTTCCTTGAAGGCGGTCTTCAGCCGGGCATCGCGCGACGGGGTGGAATAGGTTTCCCAGTCCCCCTCGGTGCCATAGATGTTGAGGGGCAGGCGCGGCGGTTGCGGGCGGTTCTGGATGCCGGCGGCCAGCGAGATGGTCACGGCTTCCGCGCGGTAGGAAAGATCGGCGCAGTTGGACAGGACCAGGTCGGCGATTTCCCGCACCGGATTGAACCGCAGCCGTCCGCCGCTGAGCGAGGCGCGGACGAAGTCATAATAGTCCATGCGCTGGCCGTTCAGCATGAAGGCGCCGCTTTTCCATTGGGCGTCGGCGGGGCGCGGGCTCATTTTCAATAATTCGGTGCCGAAATACTGGGTGAGTGAGAAGTCCGTGATCTGGGCATTGGCGGCCAGCGCCACGCGTCCGCCGACCAGCGAGCCGTCGGGGGCGCGTGATGCACCGACCAGCCGGGCGGGCCGCCAGTTCTTGAAGCCCGATCCCATGCCCGGCGAGGCGCGCACAAAGCGCAGGTCATAGGTGCCGCGGGTCAGCGAATTGTCGGGATGGGCGTCGATGTAACGGATGCGGCCGTCGCGCTCGACTTTATAGACGACCGCCAGATGGCCGTTGGGATCGTAGATGGTGGTGCCCGGGCGGATCGAGCGGGCATCCAGCGCCGGGGAATAGAGATCATCGCCGCTCAGCTCGGGATGAATGCGGTAGGTGGCCGAGGAAATCTGGTCGCGCAGGTTGTTGATCAGGCGCAGGGCATTGTCGCCGGTCAGCACGTCGCGGCGGCGGGCGACCTGGTTGCCGCGCGGGGAATAGCGGATGTCGCGGGTGCGGCCGCGTGGGCTGACATGCTGGACATAGGAAAAGGGCAGGCCGCGCTTCCAGGCATAATAAAAGCGCAGGAAATAGGGAAGGTCGGCGCAGTCGGCGCGGAAGGCGAACTGGTGCGGGTCGCTGGCGCGGAAGGGGTTGGCGGGGCTGGCGATGCACTGGGCCACGGTGCGGCAGCCGGACTCGCCGATGGCGGTGATGAATTCGCCATAGCCGCGCTCGTCGGCGGCGCTCCAGCTCTCGCTCATGATGTGCATGACGGGATTGGCGTGGGCGGGCGCGGTCAGCAGCACGAACAGCAGAACCGCAAAGGCCTTGAGCATACCGACCCCAACCACACCATGGGCGGTCTTGAGCCGCCCATCCAGAGCAACAAGCTGGATGGCCGGGTCAGGCCCGGCCATGGAGAGATCAGTCATAGATCATCTTCACCGTCATGCCCCCGTCCAGAATGATGTTCTGGCCGGTCATGAAAGCGGCAGATTCTGTCAAAAATTGGCAGGCCTGGGCGATGTCGGCGGGAATTCCCACCCGGCCCACAGGATGCTGCTCTTTGTCGGCCCTGGAATGGTTGGGGGCTTTGGCCTTGCTGGCTTTCTGCCAGTCGCTGGTCTCGATCCAGCCCGGCGAAATGCAGTTCACCCGGATGCGGTGTTTGGCCAGGCTGATGGCCATGCCATGGGTCAGGGCCACGATGCCGCCCTTGGAGGCGGTATAGCCCTCGGTGCCTTCCTCGGACATGAAGGCGCGGGTGGAGGCGAGGTTGATGATGGCGCCGCCGCGCTTTCGCCCTGCCATCATTTTCGCCGCCGCCTGCGAGGCGATGAAGGTGCCGCGCAGGTTGACGGCGATGACACGATCGAACTCGGCGACGGACAGCTTCAGCACATCCTTGCGGATTTCGATGCCGGCATTGTTGACCAGCACATCGGGCACGCCCAGCTTGCTCTTGGTGGCGGCCAGCCAGCGCGTCACATCGGCGGGTTTGGAGACATCGCCGGGGGTGAAGATCGCCCGGGCGCCCGCCGCGACCATCACCTGCAGCGACTCTTTTCCGGCTTGCCGGTCGGCATCCATGATCGAGACACCGTAACCCAGGCGCGCAAAGTGCCAGGCGATGCCGCGGCCGATGCCTGCGCCGCCGCCGGTGATGCCAATGATTTTCATAACAGCACTTTCATAGCGGTCCCTTGAAAGGCTCGATGTCGCGGCGGAACACCATTTTCTTGGACAGGAAGAAATTGAAGGCCAGTCCCAGGAGGATGCCGCTGACAAAGGCCAGGTTGATGTCGTTGAGGGGCGGCGGGGCAAAACGCAGCATCACGCTGTAGAGGCCGACATTGACCAGCCCGCCCACGGCATTGGCGGCCAGGAAGCGGCCCCATTCGGCGGCCGTGCCGGTGACGCTGTGCGAACGGCTGTCGGCGAAGGTGAAATAGCGGTTGCCGAGCCAGGTGAAGGTGGCGGCGACCAGCCAGGACAGCACGCGCCCGAAATAAGGACCGGTGCCCCAATGCAGGAAAAGCTGCAGGGCAGCCCAATCCACCGGCATGCCGAGCGCGCCGATCACGGCAAAGCGCAGAATGGAAACCTGCGACAGCCGTGCCAACCACCCACTCATTTGAGGTTTTGGGGGCCGGGGATGGCGAGATAGGCCATGCGCTTGGCCTCCCAGCGCCCGCGGGTGACGGTGTCCAGGATCAGGCCGGCGGTGGCGGCCAAGACCGCGATCACCATCAAGCCCATGGAGAGGACGGCGGTGGGCAGGCGCGGCACCTGGCCGGTCGCCAGGAACTCGGTCACCACCGGAATGCCGATCAGGAGCGACACGGCGGCGAAGAGGAACGCCTGGACCGCGAAGAACAGCAGCGGGCGTTCCTCGCGCACCAGGTAGAAGATCATGCCCAGGATGCGAAAGCCGTCGCGGAAGGTGGACAGCTTGGAGACCGAACCCACCGGACGTTCCTTGTAGGCGGTATCCATTTCCGCCATCGGCATCATCAGCCGCACCGCATGGATGGTCAGCTCGGTCTCGATGGCGAAGCCTTCGGCGGTGAAGGGGAAGCTTTTGACGAAGCGGCGGGAAAAGACCCGATAGCCGCTCAGCATGTCGGGCATGTGGACGTTGAACAGCATCGCCGTCAGCCCGGTCAGCAGCTTGTTGCCGAAGACATGTCCCGGGCGATAGGCGGAGGCCTGGGTGTGGATGCGCCGGGCGGTCAGAAGATCGACGCCCTCTTCCACCAGCCGGTCCACCATGTCGTCCGCCGCGCTGGCGTCATAGGTGTCGTCGCCGTCCACCAGCACATAGATGTCGGCATCGATGTCGGCGAACATGCGGCGCACGACATTGCCCTTGCCCTGGCGGCGCTCGCAGCGCACCACCGCGCCGGCATGGGCGGCGCGCGCCATGGTCTGGTCGCGGCTGTTATTGTCATAGACATAGACGGTGGCCTGGGGCAGTGCGGCGCGGAAGTCCGTCACCACCTTGGCGATGGCGGCTTCCTCGTTATAGCAGGGCACCAGCACCGCGACCTTCATGGCATTCTCGCTAGCGGGCACCACTGATAGAGCCCGGTGATATTAGTATCGAATTGCTGGCATTCGGGCCAGCGAATGGCGAGGCGATAGTCCTTCAGCGCATCCTTGGCGCGGGTCATGTCGATGGCGTCGGCGATCAGGTACAACTCGCCGCCCTTGCCCAGATGTTCGCCGACCCGCCGCTTCATGTCCCGCGTCAGTTTTGTGCCGTCGCGTGGCTGCAGGAACCAGCCGTCGATCCGCAGGACCGGGATTTGCGGCGGCAGGGTGGTGGCGATGAAGCCCAGAGGCGCATCGCCGGTCATCACCACCATGGTTTTATCGGGGCGCGGGATGGGCGGCAGCGCGGCCTGGATATAGGGATCTTCGACCGGCGCGCGTTCCAGGAATTCGCTGCGGGTGGTGACCAGCACCAGCGCGGCCAGCCCCACCAGCGTCAGCAACCGCGTGCGGCGGGCAATCGGCAACAGGCCCACCGCCGTCACCACCAGCAGCACGGCCAGCATCTCGAACAGGATGGCATAGCGGTAGATGGCGAAGAATTTCAGCCAGGCGAAATAGGACGCGGCGGCGAAGGCAAACAGGATGATGGCGGCGCGGCGCTCCACCAGCGTGTCGGGATTGTCGCGTCTGAGCAGCAGCAGGATGCCGGCCGGGATCACCAGGATATAGGCCAGCAGCAGCCGCAGGTCCTGCACCGCCAGGTCACCCGCGACATGCCAGTCCATGGTGAAAAGGAAGGGGAAGAACAGCTGGCGCCAGAATGTCGTGGGGACGAAGCGCAGGTCGCGGTAATGGGCTTCCAGCGCCAGCGGCGATTTCCAATAGGCGTTGAAATAGGGGAACAGCGGATTGCCGGTCAGGTCATAGACATACAGCATCCAGGGCGCGGCGAAGATCGCGCAACCGATGATGCCGGCGATGCCGCCCGCGATGAGGCGCACGCCGATCTGCTGCCAGCTTCCGCCCACCGCCAGCAGGGCGGCGGCAAAGCCGATGCACCAGGGCATGGCGGGCAGCTTCAGGCCCATCGCCATGCCGGTGATCAGCCCGGCCAGCGCCGACAGCAGCGCGGCGTTCTTCAGGGGGCCGGTGCGCAGGGCCTCGCGGTTGCAGACGATGATGGCCAGCCCCGTCAGGGCGAAGCAGGCCATGATGTTGTCGTAGTAGGTGGTGCCGAACTCGGTAATGGTCAGCGCGCCGAACTGGCCGAGCAGCGCCAGCGCACCGGCCAGCAGTTGGGCATCGCCGGGCTTGGTCACCACGCGCAGGATGGAGCGTCCCATCAGATAGAGCGGGATGACAGTTGCGCCCTGCGCCGCGCCCAAACATCCCAGCGCGATCCAGGCGCGCGTGTGGTTCGCGATGAGATAGAAGGGCACGTCGAGATAGGGATTGTACCAGCTGCCCTGGTGGGCGACGGCGATGTCCAGGCCCATGCGTCCGTTCAGAAGCGCATAGGGGCCGTACCAGTGGTAATTGCGGAAGTCCCAGCTGGTGTCTTTTCCGAGCAGGATCACGAACCCCGCCCAGAACAGCAGGGTGATCCCCAGAAAGGTCCATTCGCGGGCGGTGAGGCGTCCGGTCGGCAGCATTGTTGTTATGAGGGCCCCAGTTAGGGCGCCTTTCTAGCCTGTCTGGCGGGCCGGGAGTAGGGCTTCTAAAGGGTTGTTTTAATGGTGTTTTCGACCCCGGCGCCCCATCTTGCGGGCGGCGACGGCCGAGGCGATCGCGCCGCCCAGCGCGCCCAGCGCGATGCCTATGGCGACATTGTCGAAGATCGAACCAACACCGGTGCCCAGTGCGATCCCCAGCGCCATATAAGTGGCGGTGCTCATGAGGCTAGGGGCGCGGGCTGAGCGCGCGCGCGGGCGGCGCTGTGTCATGGTCCGGCCGGTTGTCGGCATCGGAGCTCCAGCTGAAGCGCGGGCCGGATGTCTTGGTCGGCCAGTTGATCGCGCAGCCCGACAGCATCACGGCGGCGAGGGCGGCGGTCAGGATGGTTTTCATGCGTTACTGCACCATGTTCCAGCCGGTATTGCGGCCGCCAGAATCGGACACCTGCGCGGTCGAATAGTTGGGATAGAGCGGCGCGGGGTTGTACACGCCGTCGCTGAATTGGTTGTCGCGCGCGGCCCATTGGATCTGGTGCAGGCAGAGCGGCTTGCCGGGAAGGTGCATGCCGGGCCGCTTTCGCTCCCCTGCCTCGCAGGTCACGCCGGGAAAGCCCTCAAGCGCGGTGCGCTGCGGGGTTCTATCCGATGGCTTCCACTCGGCGATGCAGCCGGACAGCATAAATACGGAGAAGGCGGCGGTGAGGATGACACGCATGGGGCATCTCCCTTTCAGGTGGGCCAGGCTAGCACCGAACGCCGGCGGGACCCAATCGGACCTACTTCGGCGCTGCAACCTGGCAGATCTGGTAAAGTTCCGGGCCCTGGTATTTCAGCAATTCGCTGACGCCCTTGGGGGTGGGGGTCTTGAGATAGGTTTCCACCTGCTCGCGCATGAAGGCGTCGTCCATCCAGTATTGCACCGTCACCGCGCCGGCGCAGGGGCACAGGGCAGCCTTGGCCTTGTCGTCGCCGGCCTTGGTGATGCAATCGGCCTTCACCGCGTCATCGATCGCCGCGAGGCCGGCATGCTGCTTGAGGCTTTCGGCATGACGCGTCTGGATGGTCTTGACCTGCTCGGCCGGCGTGGGCGGCGGCTGGGCGATGGCGGAGGTGTAGGCGGCCCCCGAAATGGCAACAAGAGCGGCAGCAAGCAACAGCGGGGCTTTCATACGGGCACCTCTTTTTAAGCAGCATAATGGGATTTTTCCCATGCTGCCAAGGGTCCCGGACGATCAGGGCGAATCCGGTTCCACCGCCAGATTGCGCAGGAATTGCAGGGTGCAGGCGCGCCAGGAATGCTGCTCTGCAAAAGCGCGGGGGCTGAGGCCAGGGGGATTCTGTTTCAGCGCCCAGGCGGCCAGGCAGGCAGCCCTCAGATCGGTGTCGAGGGCGGCGATATCGGCGGCGCCCGCGACTTGCGGCCCCACCACGTCGCGGGGGCCCTCCACCGGATAGGCCGCCACGGTGAGCCCGCAAGCCAGTGCCTCCAGCAGCACCAGGCCGAACGTGTCGGTGCGGCTGGGAAAGACAAAGACATCGCTGCCCCCATAGGCGCGCACCAGCGCGTCACCCGTCAGGGCGCCGAGGAACCTGGCGTGCGGGTATTTCTGCTCCAGCGGGCCCCGCGCCGGACCATCGCCCACGATCACCTTGGTGCCGGGAAGATCGAGGGAGAGAAACGCCTCGATGTTCTTTTCGATGGCGACGCGCCCGACATAGAGCCAGACCGGGCCTTTATCGGCGTGGCGCGCGCCGGGGATGGGGCGAAAGCGCTCCACATCGACGCCGCGCGACCAGATGCGCAGGTTCTTGAAACCATGCCCCGCCAGTTCGCGCTGCAGGCTTTGCGTCGCCACCATCACCGCGGTGGCGGGGGCGTGGAACCAGGTCAGCCAGCGCCACATGAGCGATTCCGGAATGACGGGAAAGCGCGCATGGACATATTCGGCAAAGCGGGTGTGGAAGGCGGTGGTGAAGGCGATGCCGTGCCGGATGCAGATCTTGCGCGCCCCCAGGCCGAGCGAGCCTTCGGTGGCGATATGCACGGCATCGGGGGCGAAGGCTTTTATATCCCGCGTCAGGGCGCGGCCCGGAAATACCGCCAGGCGGATTTCGGGATAGGTCGGCATGGGAAAGGTCAGCCGCCCTTCGGGCGTGATCATCCGCACGTCATGGCCCAGGGCTGTCAGGTCGGCGGCGGTGATCTGCACCGTGCGCACCACGCCATTGACCTGGGGCGTCCAGGCGTCGGTGACGATGAGGATTTTCAATCGCGCCGCCACGCCGGGGATCGCTCCCGGCTGCAGCCGCTCAGACCTGCGCGGGTATAAGCGCGGGCGCGGGGGTTTTGGTCCGGTTGTCCGGCACGCGTGTCTGAGAAGGGGTTGCCCAGCGCAGAATCTCCATATGGCCGCGGGCATCTTCGACAAGGGCGCTGCAGCTTTCAACCCAGTCTCCGTCATTCAGGTAACGGACATTGCCGATCATGCGGATTTCGGCGTGGTGGATATGGCCGCAGACCACGCCATCGACGCCGCGCCGTTCGGCCTCGGCGGCGACCACTTCCTCGAAGCGGGAGATGTATTCGACCGCGTTCTTGACCTTGTGCTTCAGCCAGGCCGACAGCGACCAATAGGGCAGGCCCATGCGCTTTCGAACCGCGAACAAAAGCGTGTTGGCGCGCAGCATGGCCGCATAGGCGCGGTCGCCCAGATGGGCCAGCCACTTGGCCGAGGTGATCACGCCGTCGAACTGGTCGCCATGCAGCACCAGGTAGCGCTTGCCGTCGGCCGCCTGATGGATGGTCTCGCCCACGATCTCGATGCCGGCGAAGAGGCGCCCGGCATAGTCGCGGGCGAATTCGTCGTGGTTGCCGGGCACGAAGATCACGCGCGTGCCGGAATCGACCTTGCGCAGGATCTCGGAAACCACCTGGTCCTGCGCCGCACTCCAGTACCAGCGGCGCTTCATCTGCCAGCCATCGACGATGTCGCCGACTAGGAACAGGGTCTCGCAATCGTTATGGGCGAGGAAGTCGCTGAGCGCCTCGGCCTTGCAGCCGCGCGTGCCCAGATGGGTGTCGGAGATGAAGATGGTGCGGTGGCGATTGAAACGGGCGGTATCGGTGCGGGTTGGCGCGGCACAATGTGGGCGCGGCAGGAAGGGGGTGAAGCTTCGGCTAGTATCCTCGAACCACAGACTGTCGCTCATGCCATGCCATCCGGCTTGTTCATGACGGGACGTTTAGGCGGTTCGCACGACTCTTTTGTTGCCCGCAGACGAAGATCGCGTGACGGAAAACTTAAGGGAAACAGTTAAGTGGAACTTCCGTGTGCGGACGGATGTTTCACGCAGTGTGTTTCACGTGCGCAGATAAAAGCACTGCGCCTGTTTCGATCCGCCCTCGCATTGCGTCTGTTGTGGGGGGGCGGTGTTGCTCGGTGCGGGGCCAGCTTTTCTGGCGCGCGAAAGCGCGCCAGAAAAGCTAGGCCAAAAAAATGGCCGCTCCGAAGAGCGGCCAAGTTCAGGGAGGAAACGCCCAGGAAGGGCGGCGGCAACTTAATGCCGCGCTGCAACAATATGCTCTTGTGAGGCCCTGTCCGCAAGATAAAAGCTATAACGATTCCAGACAAAAGGCCGCAGAAAGCCTGAAATTTCTGCGAATTCTGCCCGGAAAAGCTGCACTCTGCTGCCTTTGCGCGCATCTATTGCAACGCAGCAATGATTAAGAGGCGCGGGTCGCCCAGCTGACAAAGGCCTCGCCGGTTTCGCGCATCACCTGTTCGCGCTCGGCCAGGCTGACGCGGGGCGCGTCGTAATAGGCGGCGATCAACAGCGGCCTGCGGCCGGGCGGGCGCAAAAACGCGATGTCGTTGGTCTGGCGTTCGGCGCTGGTGCCGGTCTTGTCGCCCGCGATCCAGCGCCGCGGAAAGGCAGCGCGCAGGCGCTCGGTGCCGGTGGTGCTGGCTATCATCCAGCCTTCCAGCAACTGGCCGGATTTCGGACTCAGCACCTTGCCCATCAGGATGCGGCGCAGGGTCAGGATGATGGCGCGCGGCGTGGTGGTGTCCAGCAGCGGATCGTAGAGATTGGCATCGGGCTCGTAGCGATCCATGCGCGTTGCCTCGTCGTCCAGGCTGCGCACAAAGCGGGTCAGCGATTCCGGGCCGCCCATGGCGCGCATCAACAGAATGGCGGCGGTGTTGTCGCTGGTCTCGACGATGGCGCGGGTCAGGACCGCGATGCTCAGCGCCCGTTCATCGACATGGCGCGTGGTCACCGGCGAACCGAAGATCAGGTCGCCCGGGCCATAGAACAGCTTGCGGCCGGGACTTTCGGTGCCCGCATCCACCTTGGCCAGCACCTGCGCCGCCAGAAGAAGCTTGAAGGTGCTGCACATGGTGAAGCGCTCGTCGGCGCGCCAGCTCATGGTCTTGCGGGTCGCGGTATCCAGCGCGAACACCCCCAACCGCCCGCCATGCTTTCGTTCAATCGCGGCGATAGCGGGATCGAAAGGGACCGTGATGCGCCGTCCGCGCGGCTGCGCCGACAGCGGCTGCGCAGCAAGGCTCAGGAGACCGGCAAGGAGATGGCGGCGATGCATGCGCCGATTTAGCCAAAGGCGGCGCGAAAAGGAAAGTTACGGCGCCGTGGTGGTGGTGGAGGTGACCGGATTGTTGTCGCTGCCGTTGTTGGCCGCCACCAGGGCGATGCCGCCGGCGATTGCGCCAACCCCCAGGATCAGGGCCAGCGTGTTGTCGCCGCGCTGGGCCTGCTTGAGCCCGGCGGGCTGTCCTGGCGGCAGGGCGGCGGCCTGCGAGGACGGTTGTGGTTGCGCCATCGCCGAGACTGAAAGGGCCATGCTGAGCGCCAAGGCGGCGGCGAGCGCGCGCATCAGTTCACCGCGGTGCGCAGCGCGGGCGCCTGGTTCAGCGCCACGATCTGCGGCTGGCTGCTGTCGGCCACCAATACGCTGCCGTCAAAGCTGACTGCGGCGGCACCCAGCACGATGGTCGCGCCATTTTGGGCGGTGAAGGCCAGCGCGGCGGGCTTGCCGTCGTGATCGGTCTGGACGCGCGGCGCGGTGCCGATGACGCGGCCATGCTGGTCCATCACTTGCGCGGAACCCAGATTGGGCGCGGCGGTGAGGCTGTTGAGCGCGGTGGGGGCCATCGTTTCGGCGCCCGCCGGAACCATGAAAGCGATCAGCAGAAGCGCGCTGGCGGCGGCGATGCGGACAGGATGCAGCATATGGAACCCCTTATGGGATGCCTTTTAAAAACGTTTTCGCGGGAGTGAGGTTTCGTGAGGGCGCAAATTTTATCGCGCCGCAATTGCCTTTATTCGGCCGCCAGCGGCATCTGGCCGCCCAGTTCGGAAATATCGATGGCGGTAAGATATTCCATCGCCCGCGTCAGGCGCGCGCGCACCGCCTGGAAGGACGGCTGCTTGATGATCCTGTCTTCGTCCAGGTACAGCGCGCGGTTGATCTCGATCTGCAGCGCGTGGAAACCCGATGCCACCTTGCCATACCGCACCGTGGTGTGGCCGCCCGCATAGGGCGTGTTGCGGGTGACGGTGAAACCTTCGCGCAGGAAGGCGATCTCGGCCCGCGCGGTGACGGCCGGCGCGGCGGATGCGCCGTAACGGTCGCCCAAGACGATGTCGGGCACCGCCAGCGCCGACGGCATGGAATGGCAATCGATCAGCACGGCGACGCCGAAGCGGGTGCGGGTTTCCTCCATCAGCCCGGCAAGTGCGGCATGATAGGGCTTGTAGAGCTGTTCCAGCCGGGCATCGGCCTCGGCACTGTCGAGCTTTCGCGAATAGATCTCGGCCCCGTCGCGCACGATACGCGGGATCACGCCAAGCCCGGCGGCGACGCGCGGGCTGGGGGCATCGACCTTGACGCGCAGGGCGCCGTCGAACATGGCGCGGTCGATCTCGGCCATGCCGCGGTTCACATCCAAAAGGGCGCGGGGGAACTGGGCCGCCAGCAGCGGCGCTCCCAGGGCGGCAACGCCGGCGAACAGTTCGTCGACAAAGGCGTCCTCGGACCGGCGCAGGGTGGTGGCGTCCAGCCGGGTGCGGGCCAGGAGGGTATCGGGATAGGCCCGCCCCGAATGGGGGGAGGCGAAGACGAACGGCACCCGCTGGGGGGCCGGGCGGTCCAGGCGGAAGGGGGGCGGGGCGGGGGTCTGAGTCATGGCGTGGGGACAGGGAAACACCCCGCGGGCAGGGCTGGCAAGGCGCCGCAGCCGGAACTGCGTTAACCACGGTTTACAGGTTCGCCCTGTATAGGGTTGTATTGGGCACGGGCAGGCGGGATCGAATGGCGCATATCCTTTTGGCGGAAGACGACGAATCCCTGCGCAAGTTTCTTGCGGCGGCGCTGGTCAAGGCCGGCCATGCCGTGACCGATTTCGGCGACGGCGGCGATGCCTGGGAGTGCGTCAAGGGCGAGAATTTCGACCTGTTGCTGACCGATATCGTGATGCCCGGCATGGACGGGATCGAGCTGGCCAAGCGGGCCGCCGAACTGAATGCCGCGCTGAAGATCATGTTCATCACCGGCTTCGCCGCCGTGGCGCTGCACCCGGCCAGCGGCGCGCCCAAGCAGGCCAAGGTTCTGTCCAAGCCGTTCCACCTGCGCGAAATCGTGGCGGAAGTGGACCGCATGCTGGCCGCCGCCTAACGCGCGCAAAGTTCCGTCAGGGATGATCGCGCGGTTCGCCCCGCGCCCACGCATTTATTTGCGCGCCCTCCCCGCGCGTCAAACGCAGCGATACAGCCCTTTTGCGGTGAGGTGGCGCGCGTGCGTCGCGCCCGGTGACAATCCATTCATGTGCGGTTCATGGCGCGGCGCCCACACCGGGGTCAAACCTGGATTGCCCGGGTCGAGGAGACCGACATGAATCGTCTGACCAAGCTTGCACTGGGCGCCGTGATGATGGCGGGCGCCGCCATGACAATGGGTTCGGCGCCGGCCGCGGCCCAGGTTTCGATCGGCATCGGCCTTGGCGGCCCCGGCTATTATGGTGGTGGTTACGGCGGCGGCTATTACGCCGATCCCTATTCTGGCTATGCCGATCCCTATTACGGCGTCGACTACTACCCGGCGCCCTATTATGGCGGCGGCTATTACGGCGGCTATGGCCCCAGCCTGTATCTGGGCGGTTATGGCGGCAGCTATCGCGGCGGGTACAACCGCGGCGGCGGCTATGGCTATCGCAGCAGCGGCCGCAGTTACGGCGGCGGCGGATATCGCGGTGGCCGCAGCGGCTATGGCGGCGGCGGTCGCCGCCACCGCTAGGCCGGGCCGTCTTGGAAATGACAAAGCCCTGCCGGCGAACGTCTGCGGGGCTTTTTCATGCGCTTTTGCCGCCCCACCGAAAATCGCGGCGCAGTGGACCGCATGCGGGCGGCCGCCTAGGCTCGCGCCATGCGTTTGCTTCGTTTCCCCTTGCTGCTGCTGGCGCTTGCCGGCCCCTGCGGCGCGGCGTTTGCCGATGCCGGCGCCCATGAAACAAGCGCGCTGGCGCGGCTGAAGGCCGACTTGATGGCCAATCCCAGCGCGACGCAGGTCTTGACCCGATGGTGCGGCGATCTGCGGTTGGCCACGCCCGCTGTCATCCGCGCGGTGCGCGATGGGGCGCAAAAGCCCGCCACGGCCGAGGTTCGCGCGTTGCTGGGCGCCGCAAATGACGAGCCGATCCGCTATCGCCGGGTCCGGCTGATGTGCGGCACGCATATATTGTCGGAAGCCGACAACTGGTACCGGCCCATGCTGCTGACGCCGGCCATGAACAAGGCGCTGGACGAGACCGACACGCCGTTCGGCACGGTGGTGCGCCCGCTGGGCTTTTCCCGCCGCACCCTGGATGCCGATAGCCATGCCGATGCCGGGACCGTGCTGCGGATCAGGGCCGTGCTGCTGGCGGGCGCCGCGCCCTTCAGCCTGGTGGTCGAGAACTACCGCCCCGCACTGGTCGCCCCGCCGGGCCGCTAGGGCCAAAAAACCCGGATGCGGGGCGGGTTTAGGGGGATTTGAGGGGGTCCTTGCCCATACCCGCCCTCGACGTTATAGAAGCCGCCTTCTTCCCACAGGTGGGGCGCGTAGCTCAGCGGGAGAGCACTTCCTTGACATGGAAGGGGTCACAGGTTCGATCCCTGTCGCGCCCACCACTTCTATCCTCAATGCCGGCTTGAATAATCGGGCGTCGTCCGAGATCGCCTGCACCCATCTGCAATCCGTCACTTAGAAGTATCTTGCGAGTATCCGGCCCAAGCAGGCTGCGGTGCGTGATCCGGTTGAGAGTGTGCAGATAGTCCTCGATTGCGGACTTGGCTTCGGCCAGATGGCGTGGGTCGAACTTGATGTAGCGGTCTGTGACGCGCATTTCCGGCGACTTATGGCCCAGCTGGCGCCGCAAGACCTCCGGGGGAACACCCCGCGCGGCAAGCTCCGTCGCCATCTTGTGACGCAGGGTATAGGGCGTGAACAGGGGCATACCTAGCTTCACCCCATGGCGCTTGAATGTTCGGAGGGCGGAAGAGATCGGGACGTTCCGGAAATGGACATAGGGCAGGCCATCAGGGTGCCACGAATTGAGCCACGGTCGGAGCGTGTCGGTTAGGCGAACAGTGGGGCGCTTCTTATTGTTTTGTGAGCGACCCTGTGGGTTGAGGCGCACGAGACCGCCCCGGAAATCAATCTGCTGTGGTTCAAGCTCCAGGATACATTTTGGCCGGGCCAGTGTGTTCAGTGCGATGAGACAATACCGAAACACATGCTCTCCCTGATCGCCGCTCAAGCGGTCGAGGAAACGTGCCAGTTGATCGTCCGTTGGTAGCCACTCGGACGGTTGCGGCTCTGGAACGCCCTGAAAATCCGCGATCTTCCTATTGGAAGTGATGACGCGCGGCACCTGACCAGACTTGATGCCGTAGCGTAAAGCCGCCGAGAGGACCGTCAGATTGCGACCCGTAGTCGAGGGTTTGTGACCCTTGTCTCTCGACCAAATCCAGAAACGCTGCTGCTTCTCCTCGGTGACGTCCGAGACGCGGGCTGTGTCACCCCAGAAGGTGAGGATGTGCATTCCGGCGATACGAGCCGTCTCCGCGCTCGGCTGGGCATCCGAGACGTTACGGAAGTAGGCTTCCAGCACTGCTGCCAGCATGCTGTCGTCTGACTTGGGGCCTTCCAGTTGTGCAAGACAGATCAGTGTGTCTTTTGCGGTTTCAAGATCGTCTGTGCCAAGCGTCTTGCGGCTGACTCTTCCGCTTTGACGGTCATATCGCACGGCATACCAGAAGGGGCTGTTGGATGGTTTCTCAATCCACCAGCCTTTGTACTCGAACGCCTTGTCCTTTTTATATCTAGCCATCCGCCTGACAATCCTTCCAGCCACGCAACAACAGCGTCCTCCGGGTATCCGTTCTTTCGGGGAGAAAAGGGCACATATCCAAGGCGTCCGTCCTTTCGATGCTGGCGGATCAGCCGGACGGTGACGCCCAGGTGATGAAACTGCACAGCCAATTGTTCTTCACTGTAGATTCTGGGTATTCCCGGCGAGTTATCCATAGCGGATTGCACTCACCTTCACGGTCCAGATCACGTCGCAAAATTTGGTGGCTGGCGAGCCACAGAGCGTCCCCCCGTGGCATCTTTCGGTGATTGCAGATTGTGAACCAGGCGCGCCCAGACCGCGTGCCAGCGTTCGATTAAGCCCGATGCTCTGCCAGCTACCTTGGTCGGAAGGTCCGCCTACACCTAGCTTAGAGCTTGTCCGCATTGTTGCCACCACGGTCGAGCACTTTGCTTCCAGCGTGGCCGGCGACCGGAGTTGACGGGTGATGGCTGATGACCCGTTCGGTGACTGGAAGTTGAAATGAGGGGAGGGGCTGCTGCCTACTCCTGCCGCGAGGCTTACAAAAAAGGTCCAATAGGGTCAGGGACGGCATGGTGGTGCCGCTTGAAGTATATGATTCCACTTGATGGGGGTTCCGGGGCGCGCGAGGCGTTCAACGGCGATTTGCCGCGATAAGTAGATAGGCGAACAGCCGCCGAATTAGAAGCCCCTCCCGCATTAAAAGATTCATGAACATGACATCGCGTCACCCTTTCTGTGCGGCTAAGCGGTTGTGCGGGTCGCTTGTCACGACTCCCTTCGGCTATGCCCGCAACGGGGTAGACCGATCATCTCTTCGTTCACGCTCAAATTTGAAGCGTTGATTGATCATGTCCACTATCTGCGGCGAACAGCTCGTGAGGGTGAGCTTCAGCCGGATGTAATCATATGAGTAATCATTCAACAGAGAGATGAAGGCTGCGTTGACGAAGGACGAGGGAATGTCAGTTACGTCCTTGAAGGACAAAACGATCTTCTCATCGCGAGCAAAAGATTTCCTGATCACATCAGCGACAATCTCGCCTGTGCTCCAAGTGTAGCAATTCTCAACGATGTCGAGGACTTTTACCATTCGAGCTCGGCCACTTCATTCTCATGTTCAGGCAGGTCCTGCGTCGGCAACGCCATGTTGATTAGAGTACCCGGATAGCCGGTGGTCAGCAAACTACAGTTCCCCGCCCTAGTAACGCGGTTAAACGTCATACTTCCTGTCCCTGAATATAGGCCGAGCCAGCCCTTATGATACTCGACGGCACTTTCAACCAAGTAGTGGAGCCCCGCACCCATGTTTCTTCCGCGTTTGGAAGAGTTACCCTCCTGAAACGCCCAGTGTACTGCCTGCACATCTGTTGCTGCTGGCAATACCTTCCTCACCTCCGCTGGAATTCCCACGCCAAAATCTGAGATCGCAATCCGCACCCTTTCATTTGCGGGATACCATTGAGCGTGCATACATCCGATTTCCTCTTCGGAGTGGTCGGCGATGTTGTTGAAGATCTCGCGGATTGACGCTTTCAAGCGATAGAGCGAAGTGGTGCGGCAGCTCAAATGATAACTCAGCCACGGAAAAAAGTTTCCGTCTATCCACTGGTGGACCTGGCCGCACTGAAGACTGGTGAATGAAAATGTTGTTGCCCTCAATCGCGCCTGCCGGGAAATGGGTTCGCCCCAGTAGGTGCGAAAGAAGCCAATATCGTCGAGATAGCTTATGGCTGGGTGATGGGTATCCGCTACTCGATAGGTGACATGCACGTGCCGCTTCTTGAGCCATTCGATCAAGTTCGAGAGGATAACCACCCCGATCGACTCGATGAAATGGATGCGGCTAAAGTCGAACTCGACTTCGTTTGATACCGGCTGTCCAGCGACGATAGCGGCCTGCAGCAGGCTGCTCATCGAGTTGGCGTTCAGCACTGAAGGCACTGTTATGCTTGAGCGCATATGTTAAGCAAAGCCCGCCGTCCATTTCGTGTCAAATCCCACCGCAAGCGTCCCTTCAGCGGGGCGCCGGTGCCGGATTTGGCTGATGCTAGATGTCGCAACGACCCATCCTAGCCTACTATCGAGTTAGGAGGCACAACCGTCTTGCCAGCATCCCAAAGCCCCGTCAAAGATCGGAATGGGCTGACATGGGGATGCCGTTGCCAATCGTCGCTTTCGACTTAATGCGTACCAACTGCCTTGGCTCAATGCATGGTGAGGATTCCCCATGTCGCGGCTGACGGATTTACTTGCGCGGACCAAGGCGAAGGATGCGCAACTCGGGGCCGATCTGGAGCGCGAGTTTCGGGCGCTGTCGTCGCGCCGGGCATTCGGGCTGAACTTCGAGCGGCATAAGCCCGAGGTAGTGGAACTACCGGGCCGCCCGGTGCGCAAGGGCGATAAGGTACGGGTGCTGTCCTCGCGCGGGAAAACTGCAAAGGGTGATCAACGGCTGTGGCGCGTCACCGCGCTGGGGGGCAAGGGAGAGAGCCGCACGGCGTCGCTGAAACTGATCGAAGGTGAGGCTGAGACCATCACCGCAGCGGTTGCCGATCTAGTGGTGGTAGCTGAGTTCCGAGATTTCATCTATCCAGCGCTGGTCAGCACTGGCTCGGTGAAGCGCGCCAGTGACAAGCCGTTCCATACCGTAATCAACGCCGAGAATTTTCATGCGTTAAAGGCGTTGACCTATACCCATCGCGGCAAGGTGGACGCGATCTATATTGATCCGCCTTACAACACCGGGGCAAAGGATTGGAAATACAACAACGATTATGTCGAAGGTGACGATCAGTATCGTCATAGCAAGTGGCTCGCGATGATGGAGCGGCGCCTACTTGTCGCGCAGGAATTACTCAACCCGGACAATTCTGTTTTGATAATTTCGATTGATGAAAAAGAGGTTCATCGGCTTGGATTACTGTTGGAGCAGCTATTTCCTCAAGCTGGTATCCAGATGTGTACGGTTGTCATAAATCCGAGCGGCACTTCTCGTGACTTGCTATCTCGAGTTGATGAGCATGTTTTCTTTACGTTTTTCGGGAAGGCCGGACCATGCCGCGTTTCCGATAACCTATTGACCGAATCTGCAACTAATTCCGATGCTCTACCTTGGGAGTCTCTGCTGCGCCGAGGGAACAGTTGGTATCGGCATATGCGAAAAAACCTCTGTTACCCTGTCCTCATTGATCCGGTCACAAAGGAGATAAAGGGCGTAGGGAAGCCATTTGATGGTGACAACGAAGGGTCCAGAGAAACGGTTATCAATGGCTTAGATGCGGCTTGGCCGATAAGGACAGACGGACGCCTTGGCATTTGGCGTAAGGACGGGCTTGGGCTCCTACGATTGATAGAAAAGGGCTATGCCTACGCCTCTTCCCCTGATCTCAAACGGGGTACTTGGTCCATCAAATATTTGATGTCGGGAACCACAAAGGCAATCGAATCCGGCAAGCTGGCCGTGGAACGAACGGGTAAACAAGGACAAGTTGTGGGTGCGGGTGGCATTGGCAATGGCTCGATAATCAAGACTGTTTGGAACAGGGCTGCGCATAATGCAGGGATGCAGGGAAGCGCAATGCTTAGGCTGTTTTTACCGGGCAGGGGCTTCCCCTTTCCTAAATCCCTTTACGCTGTTGAGGATGCTTTGCGAGCTGTAATCGCGTCCAAGCCGAACGCCGTCGTCCTTGATTTCTTCTCTGGCTCTGGCACCACTGCACATGCTGTGATGCGGCTTAACAAGCAAGATGGCGGCCACCGCCAGTGTATCAGCGTCACCAACAACGAAGTCACCGCCGAAGAGCAAAAGGCGCTGTGCGAGAAAAAGCTTCGTCCTGGTGATTCCGAATGGGAGCAATGGGGTATTTGCGACTATATCACAAAGCCACGAATTGCCGCCGCCATCACTGGCAGGACGCCGGACGGCCAGCAGATCAAGGGCGAATACAGATTCACTGACGAATTTCCGATGGCCGACGGGTTCGAGGAAAATGCAGAATTTTTCACACTGACTTATGAGACCCCGCGCGCGGTGGATCATAATCGCGCTTTCGCCCGGATCGCGCCCCTGTTGTGGATGCGCGCGGGCAGTCGTGGATCGCGGATAGATGCGTTGCCCGACGCGGGCTGGGCAGTGGTGGAAGCGTATGGGTTGCTGATTGATCTCGATCAGGCACGTGTGTTTTGTAAGTCGGTGAGGAAGGTGAAAGGCCTTCGGATCGCCTATGTCGTAACCAATGACGACCGGCGCTTTGAAGGTGTAGCGAGACTGCTGCCCGATGGCGTAGAACCGGTGCGGCTCTATGAAAGTTATCTTACCAATTTTCGCTTCGCGAGCGGAGGCGAAGAATGAAATTCACCCTCAAGGATTATCAAGACGATGCTGTTCGCGATGTGCTGGACCGACTGCGCAAGGCGCGCAAGCGCTGGCACGGGGATCAGGACAGACATGCTTTTTCGCTGACTGCTGCGACAGGCGCGGGCAAGACGGTGATGGCTGCCGCCGCCTTTGAAGCACTATTCCATGGCGACGACGAGCGCGACTTTGAGCGTGACCCTGGAGCAGTGGTCATCTGGTTCAGCGACGATCCATCCCTGAATGAGCAAACCCGTTATCGGCTGATGCAGGCCGCCGACCGTATAAACTTGGCCGATATGGTGGTCGTGGAAAGCACCTTTCAGCGGGAGAAGTTGCAAGCCGGCAAAATCTATTTTCTCAATACACAGAAGCTAGGGAAAAAGAGCCTGCTCGTGCGCGGCTATGATTCTGAGGGGCAGTTCGCCGAAATCCGCCCCGACCTTCGCAGCTATACGATTTGGGACACGATCAGGAATACCATCGAAGACCCAGACCTGACACTGTACTTGGTTCTGGACGAAGCCCATCGCGGGATGGGTGGGGCCGATGGTGAGCGGCCCTCGATCGTCAAGCGGCTGATTAATGGTTACGGCGATGTACCAGCCATTCCGGTGGTCTGGGGCATTTCGGCGACCGTGGACCGTTTTAACAAGGCAATGGACGGAGCCGAAGGCCGCAGCACCCTGCCGCATGTGAGCGTGGATGCCGCCAAGGTGCAGGATTCCGGCTTGCTCAAAGACACCATCATTCTCGACGTACCCGAGGAGGATGGCGCGTTTGAAACTGTGCTGGTGCGCCGTGGCGCCGCCAAGCTCAAGGAACTGGACAAGGCTTGGGCCGACTACGCCAGGGAACAGGGCGGCGAAACTGTAGCCCCGCTGATGGTATTGCAGGTGCCCAACAAGCCGGACGCCAAGCAGGTGGCAGAATGGATCGAGACCATTCGCAAAGAATGGCCGGACCTGACGCCGGAAGCTTTCGCCAATGTCTTTGGCGAGCACAAGACCGAGACGTTTGGCTCCTACGATGTACCATATATCGCGCCGCAGGACGTGCAGGAACGCGATTGGGTGCGCGTGCTGATCGCCAAGGATGCGATCTCTACCGGCTGGGATTGCCCACGTGCCGAGGTGATGGTTTCGCTTCGCGCAGCGGCTGATCGGACCCATATAATGCAGTTGCTGGGCCGCATGGTACGCACTCCGCTGGCCCGCCGCATCCCAGGCAATGAGCGATTGAATTCGGTCGATTGCCTGTTGCCCTATTTCGACAAGAAGTCGGTCGAGGACGTCGCCAATGCGTTGATGTTGGGCGGGACAGACGGCGATGGTGGGATGCCGGGTCGCCGGGTGCTGATTAACCCGAAGGATATGTTGTCCAATCCTGCGGTGCCTGCCGAGGTGTGGGAAAAGTTCATCGCGATGCCGTCGCAATCGTTACCGCAGCGGGTGAGCAAGCCGGTTGCTCGCCTCACGGCGCTGGCGCATGAGCTCGCGCGCGACAAGCTGTTGCCGAACGCTGGCAAAAAGGCCCACGCCGAGATGCACAAGGCGCTGGACACCGCCGCCACAGCCAATGCCGTCAAGATCGCCGAGAAACGCAAGGAGGTGCTGACGGTTGAAGGCGCGGCGCTGACGCTGAGGCTTGCAGGCGGTGCCAGGAGCTTTGACAGCTTCGTGGAGGCTGCCGACCTTGCGGTGATTGAGGACGCCTATAAGCGGGCAGCTCGGCAGTTCAGCCCCGATGTCACCCGCACCTATGCCAACTATCTGGTGGACCAAGAGGATGTCGAGGACGACGAGGACGCGCTGATCGAAGCGCATACCACGATTGCCGCCCTCGGTCTGCTTGGTGATGTGAAACTCGCGCTGGACACCGCCGCGACAAAGTTAGCGAGTGAGTGGTTCGATCAATACCGAGCCGCTATTCGTGGTCTTTCCCACGAGCGGCAGGACGAATACCGCCAACTCAAGGGAATGAGCGATGAGCCGCAGGATGTGGACCTTGCGCAGCCGACTTCCCGGCTGGAAATGACAGAGATTCGCGAGGAAAATGGGACCAAAAAACCCATCCCGACTTTCGAGAATCACCTGCTATGCGGCGCGGACGGCAAGTATCCGGCTCAACTGGCGACTAGTTGGGAATCCAAGGTGCTAAAAACCGAGATGGGGCGCGAAGGCTTCGTTGCATGGTATCGCAATCCTGCCCATGCCTCTCAGGACTCGCTGGGTATTTCCTACAAGGAGGGCAAGACATTTGGCATTGTCCGGCCCGACTTCGTATTCTTCGCCAAGGCGGCTGACGGGACAATTGTCGTGGACATTGTGGACCCGCACGGCACGCACCTTGCCGACGCGCTGCCCAAACTCAAGGGGCTGGCGGCGTATGCGGAGCAACATGGGGGTCAATATCGTCGTATAGAAGCGATAGCCGAAAACGCCAGCGGGTTGCGGGTGTTGGATCTGACCAAGCCGGAGGTGCGCGCTGCGATCAACGCGGCGACCGATGCCAAGAGTCTGTATGATGGCGCCATCTCCACCTCATACTAATATTGGGGCTATAAGGCGCATTCTCGCGTGCGCGAAAAACGCACCGATGTGACGACCTTCTTTGGGCAGCCCCGCTTTTGGGTCCGAAATGCTTATACCCTCACGCATGATGCCCGGACTGCGACGCCGCAAGTCGCCGGACGAACGAAATAGCGAATGCCACCAGTCTTCTACCGATGCTTATACTTAGCTTGGGTACCGCGACTGTGGGCTCGTCGAGCGGCTGAAGGGGTTGCTGTCAGCCGGACTTGCCTAACTTCGGCGGTCTACCGGGGCTTTTCCGTTAGGTTACGTATAGGTTGTGTTAGGCAAACCGGTCTGCTCGCCCCGCCCGATGCGACTCCGGTTATGCGCCACTCCAGGAAAAGGTAAAGCTGGGTACGCCGTTGTTAGGGACCGGTCGAAGGTGTCTGGACGAATGTCCGCTTCTGACCCAAAGCGGACATTCGTCGCGGATGCTTTCTAGCTCTCATTTGACTGATGCCCTAGAGGGCGAATAGGGCCTGCTGAAGCGCCGCCAGCCGCAAAAGCCTGAAATAGCGCACCATTCCGTCCGAAATCGTACCCCCGTTGCCAGCAAAGTTCCCGTCTGGCTCAATAGACGGAAAATAGGGCTGTGGGGGCCGCATGGCTGAACAAACCGTAGGCGAAAACTCGCCTGGCGCACCCGATACCGGCGGGCTCGCCATGGACATGGCGATGGAGGAAGCGCGCGCCGATCCCTCTTTGAAGGATGACGTCGCTGCATTTCTTCGCGATCAACGTGACTTGATCTTAATACAGAAGCATCAGTTAAAGAAGCAATTCCGCCTCACCCAATGGGAGAAGGGTCTAAGTGTCCTTCTGCGCGGCGCGACGGCGGTAGTCGGTATCGCCTTTGCTGGCGCGCTCGGTTTCATGATCTGGGAAGCGTCCCGAAGCAACGGGTTGTTGATCGAGCCTTTCGCCGTGCCGCCTGATATGGCGTCGCGGGGCCTGAGCGGCCAGGTGGTGGCAGGCCAGTTGCTCGCCAAGTTGACCGCTATGGACAACATGACGCTTTCCTATCGCGCGCCACAATCCTACGCCAACAACTGGGGCAACGACATCAAGGTTGAGATTCCGCAAACTGGCGTTTCCATCGGTGAACTGCGCCGTTTCCTGCGCGAATGGCTGGGGAACGACAATCATATCAGTGGTGAGGTCTGGCGCACCGACAGTGGCATTGCTATCAGCGTCCGCACCACCGGTGAGGGCGGCGCAAGTTTTACGGGTGCACCAACGGAGATAGACGCTCTGGTGCAGAAAGCCGCCGAGCATGTCTTTCACGAGACCCAGCCTTATCGCTATGCCAATTATATTCGCGGCCAGCGCCGCTTTGACGAAGCCCACGCCATCTATCTGCGCCTGACTAATAGTCCCTCGGTCGTTGAGCGGGGATGGGCCTGGTACGGGATCGGCGTGTTGTCGAACAACTACAACTTCCGGCCCAATTACCCGGTCGCCCTTTGGTCCTATCGTAAGGCTGTGTCTGTCTATCCCGACCTGACCATCGCATATTCCGGCATTGCCGGCGTAGAAAGGACATTGGGCCACACAGAAGCCGTGCTGCACGCCGAACGGAAGACGGAGCAGCTGCTTAGCCGCAGCTCAATCCCGGATATCGCCCCGCGCTCGCTGGACTATGTGCGTCTCCAATGGACGCAGCAGATTCCCGTGGCCGAGGGCGACTATGTTGAGGCCGTCAGGAAAGCCCGCCAAGGCGCGGCAATGCCCGATCAGCAGGGTTTCCGAAATAGCTTTCGTAACACCGTCGCCAGGTCTCTGGCGAACCAGCATGACGAAGCGGCTGCGCGAGCGGCCTTTCGCGAATTGCCCGCGCCTCGGACGCAGAATGCTAAGTTGCAAGCGGCGGTCACGCCCACGGCGATAGAAGCCTCTCTTGAAAATTGGCATAGCGTATTGGAGACGGAAAGTACCGCCGAACAAACCTTTGCTGAATGCACCAAGCCCCTCACGCCTGTGCAATGCCAAATGGTGTCCCAGACGGTCATTGGGACGCAGTTGAGGCCCTGGGCGGCTCTGGCGAAGGCAAAGCTGGGCGACGTCGCGGAGGCGCAAGCCTTGATCGCGGCCACGCCTGCCGATTGTTACGACTGCGCTCGCACCCGCGGTACCATCGCCGCGCTGGCGAACAAGCCGGGCGAAAGCGATGCCTGGTTCGCCCGCGCGGTGCATGACGGCCCCTCATTGCCTTTCGCTCATAATGATTGGGGCAAGGCGCTCCTTGCACGCGGGCAGCCGGATGCGGCCATCGAGAAGTTTAAGCTGTCCAATCAGAAAGGTCCCAAGTTCGCCGATCCGCTGGAAGGATGGGGCGAGGCGCTGATGGCGAAGAACCAGTCGCATCTGGCGCTGGCGAAGTTCACAGAAGCAGAAAAGTACGCCCCCAAGTGGGGCCGGTTGCACCTGAAATGGGGCGAGGCCCTGACCTATGCCGGAAAGAGGGACGAAGCGAAAAAGCAGTTCTCCATCGCCGCGCGCCTGCATCTCACTCCATCCGAAAAAGCCGAATTGGGAAAGATGAATCCATGACCATCAATCGCCGCACGCTCCTGCAATCGTCAGCCGCCGCTGCGCTAGCAAGCCTTCCCCCCGGTGCCGCGCACGCCGCTGGCGATGCCGCTTCCCTGAACACGTTATTCGACGCGATGTTCAATGAAAGCCTGCAGAGCAATCCACAAGGCGCCACTTTGCTGGGCCTGGACAAAGGAGGCAATGCTGCGCTCAAGGCAAGGCTCAATGACGGATCGGCGGACGGCATCGCGAAGTACAAGGCACAAACCGCGGATCAGTTGCGGCGCTTGAAGGAATTCGACGACTCATCGCTGACTGGCATGGACAGAGTAAATTACGACACGGTTCGCTACACAAAAGAAACCGCAGTCAGAATTCAGGCCTTCGACTTAGGAGGCTCGCCCTACGCCGTCAGCCAGCTCGACGGCGCCTACCAGAACATCCCCAACTTTCTCGACACCAAACACAGCATCGAAAGTGCGCAGGATGCCGACGCCTATCTTTCCCGCTTGGAAGCTTTTGCTGTAGAGTTGGATAACGACACAAGGAGACTGTTACATAACAGCAGGCTAGGCGTCATACCGCCCGATTTCATTCTCGACCTTGCCCTGGATCAGTTGAACAAGACGCGCCAGCCTGCCGATCAAACGGTGCTGGTCACCTCGCTGGGTCGGCGCGCTCGCGAAAAGGCTCTGTCCGAAAATTATGTCGCCCGTGCCGCGCGGATTTATTCCGATAAGATCGTTCCTGCTCTTGAACGCCAGATTGCCGCGGTTTCGGCCTTGCGCCCAAGGTCTGTCCACACCGCCGGATTCTCCGGATACAAGGACGGCGCCGCCTTCTACGCCGCCTCACTGCAGAGCTACACCACCACCCGCATGACGCCCAAGGAAATCCACCGTCTTGGGCTGGAACAGGTCAGGGAGATTTCGGCACGACTGGACAGAGAACTGAAGGGCCAAAACCTGACAAAGGGCACGGTGGGTGAGCGACTGACGGCCCTAACTCGCGATCCAAGATACCTTTTCCCCAACACGGATGCAGGAAAGATCGACGCCATCGCCTATTGCAACGCGCGGTTGGATGCGATCCGCCCCCTCTTGTCCGCCGCGTTCCGACAGAGTCCGGCATATGCCTTCGAGGTGCGCCGCGTACCGTCCGAAATCGAAGCGGGCGCGCCGCTCGCTTATAGCCAAGCGCCGCCCATTGACGGTTCGCGTCCGGGGCTTGTCTACTTTAATCTAAAGGACAGCGCCGACTGGCCGAAATTCAAGCTTGGCACCGTCACATTTCATGAAGGTCTGCCTGGGCACCAGTTGCAGACTGGCCTTGCACGCGCCAACAAGGGCTTGCCGCTGATCCGACAAACCATGGGCTTTTCGGGCTATGCCGAAGGCTGGGGCCTTTACTCCGAACAGTTGGCCGACGAACTAGGCATTTACGACGACGATCCGGTGGGTCGCATCGGCTATCTGCAAGCGCAACTATTTCGTGCCGTCCGCCTGCTGGTCGACACCGGAATTTTTGACTTGGGCTGGAGCCGCGAGAAAGCGATCCAGACCTTCGTGACCATGGAAGGCCAAGCCCCCGGAAGTGCGGCGCGCGAGGTCGAGCGGTACTGCACTTCCCCCGGCCAGGCCTGCAGCTACAAACTCGGTCACACGGTGTGGGTGCGTGCACGCGAACGCGCCAAAAAAGCCCTGGGCGCCCGCTATGACATCAAGGATTTTCATGACGCGGGAATTGGTTGCGGCCTCGTCCCGCTTGAAATCCTCGACACCGTCATTGATCGCTACATCAAGGCCAAGGCCGTCTAAGGCCGATGCGTCAGTGAATGTCCTATTGGCGCAAAGCGGACGGTGCCGACTGGGGCTGAACAGATGAGGACGAACTGATGGACAAGCCCAAGCGCAACTGGCGCGAGTACCTGAAAGAGTATGCGATTATCGTGGTCGGCGTGCTGACGGCACTCGCGGCACAGCAAGCGGCGGAATGGCTTCATGACCGCAGCCGCGCAGCCGAGGCGCGTGCCAATATCCGCGCCGAGATGGCCCGCAATCTGGGCTTGATGGTTAGGCGCCAAACCACCGAAGCCTGCATGGCCAAAAGGCTCGACGAAGTGGATGGGCTAATCGCAGCCTCGGCAGCCGGCAAGCTGCCACGGGATGCGCTGTGGATCGGCCAGCCCCATAATCTTGGCATGGATGACAACCGGTACAAGGCCGCGGTGCAGTCCGGCGCGGTCAGCCTCTTCGACGACCGGGAGCAGGCGGCCTATTCCGCATTCTATGGCAGTTTAGCAAGGTACGAGCTGGCAAACGGAGAGGAAATGGAGGATTGGGCCTCACTGCGCGCACTGGAGAAACACCCATCGCCGTCGCCCGCGCTGGACGTGCTGTTGCGTAACGCCATCCAAATGGCCCGCATCCACCGTTACCAGATGTATGTCACGCACCAGGCGGCGCTGACAAACGCTGCGGTTTACGGTGTCACGCCAGCCCAGCTCCGGCGACCGCCACCCAAGATGTATCCGGCCTGTGTGCCCCTGCACACATCGCGCGAGGAGGCGTTGAAGCTGATAGGCCGCAATGCCCCATGATCGGCACTGTCGAATGACCGCTATTGGCGCAAAGCGGACATGGTTGATCGAGATTGAACTGATGAGGACGAACTGATGGACATTCGCAAACTGATCGGCGTTCTTAGTCTTGCGCTGGGGCTTGTCTCGAGCCCAACGGTTGCCGCGCCCGCCTACCACGGCGAAATTCTGGTGGACCGCTACGGCGTGCCGCACATCTACGGCAAGGACGAGGCCTCGATGTTCTACGGCTTCGGCTACGCCACGGTGAAGAACCACGGCGACTTGGTGTTGAAGCTCTATGGCCAAGCGAGGGGCCGCGGGGCCGAATACTGGGGGCCGGCTGAGATCGAGTCCGACAAATGGGTGATCTCCAACGGCATCTATGAGCGCTCGCAGGTCTGGTACCAGGCCCAGCCGGCCCAGTTCCGGGCCGACCTCGACGCCTTTGCCGCGGGCATGACCGCTTATGGCAAGGAGCATCCGGACAAACTCGACCCGGCCATGCGCCAGGTGCTGCCGATCACCGGCGTGGATGTGATGGCCCACGCCCACCGGCTGATGAACTACATCTATGTCGCGCCCCAGGCGCGGACCACGGGCGCAAACGCCGACGCGGGCTCCAGCGCCTGGGCAGTCATGCCGAAGAAGTCGGCGTCGGGGAACACCATGCTCTTGGCCAATCCGCACCTGCCCTGGCCGCCGAGCTATTTCACGTATTTCGAGGTCGACCTGAACGCCCCCGGCTTCCACAGCTACGGCGCGACCCAGGTCGGCCTGCCGGTGCTGCGCTTCATGTTCAACGACCGGATGGGCTTCACCAATACGGTCAACGGCATCCTGGGCGCGACCAATTACGAACTGAAGCTGGCCCCCGGCGGCTATCTGTTCGACGGCAAGGTCCTGCCCTTAACCACCGTTACCAAGAGCCTGAGGGTCCGCCAGCCGGACGGCAGCCTGAGGACCGAGCTCTTCGAGGTGCGGACCAGTGTGCACGGGCCGGTCTTCACCCGCCGCGACGGCAAGACTGTGGCGGTGCGGGTCGCCGGCCTCGATCGCCCCGGCGGACTCCTGCAGTACTGGGATATGGGCAAGGCCAAGAGCTTCGCCGAGTACGAGACGATCATGAAGCGGGTGCAGGTGCCGTCGTTCAATATCGTCTACGCCGACAAGGAAGGGCACGTCGAATATATCTATAACGGCATCCTGCCCAAGCACGCCAAGGGCGACCTGCACTACTGGAGTGGCCTCGTTCCAGGCGACACCTCCGCTACCCTCTGGAAGGAGGTCCACGGCTATGTCGACCTTCCCAAGGTGATCGACCCGCCTTCGGGCTATGTGCAGAACGCCAATGATCCACCTTGGGTCTCCACCTATCCGCAGACGATCCAGTACAAGAATTATCCGCCTTACATGGCCAATAACGGGCCAATGTCGCTGCGTGCTCAGCAGTCCAACCACCTGATGGCCGACTCGGGGAAGATCTCCTACGAGGACTTCCAGAAGCGTAAGCTTGAGACCCACGTGCTGATGACCGACCGGGTGCTGGACGACCTGATCGCCGCTGCCTCAGGCGATTCCGACCCGGAGGTCCAGCAGGCCGTGGCCCTATTCAAGGCCTGGAACCGCAAGAACGACGCCGACGCCAAGGCGGCGCTATTGTTCGAGACTTGGGCCGGCAAGTTCGCGGGACCCAACCATCTCAGCGAAGTCAACTACAAGGTCCGCTGGTCGCCGGACGCGCCGATCTCGACCCCTTCGGGCATCAATGATCCGGCCCAGGCCGTGGCCATGCTGAAGTCGGCAATCGTCGACGCCAAGAAACTCTACGGCCGCATCGACCGCCCGTTCGGCGAGGTTTCGCAGTTCAATGCCGGCGGCGACGTATTTCTTCCTGGCAACGGCGGGTTCGGCAACACGGGCGTCTTCCGGGTGATCAACTGGGGCCCGATGAAAAACGGCGTCCGCGTCCCGCAGCATGGCGAGACCTGGGTGTCGCTGGTCGAGTTCTCGACTCCCATTAAAGCCATGGGCGCGATGAGCTACGGCAGCTCGACCCAGCCCGGCTCGCCGCACCGCAGCGACCAGTTGAAGTTCTTGGCCGACAAGTCGTTGCGCAAGCTCTGGTACACGCGACCGGAGGTCGAGCAGAATCTTGAAGAGAAGCTAGCCTACTAACCAGCCATCACCCTGACGCTCCGCAGCGGTCATATGGGCAATGGCGGACGCCAGTCCGAATGACCGCTTTTGGCGCAAAGCGGACATTCAGCCTAGTAGGCGCCGAGCCAGTCCCAGCGCATATTTATTGCTGCCTTGGGTGATCATCGGCCCGTGCTCCTGCGCTTCGTAGCGGGGAGTGGAAGGGCATAAGGGAACTCGCCATGGGACGGGAATATCTGCCGGGACCAGGGTCCGTTTGCTCGGCGTATCTCTAGGACATACCTACCCCCACGTCAGATCATCCGCTGAACCTGCGAACCCCTAGGTTCCAGCACTTCACGAAACAGCACCTCTTCCAGTTCCGGGCACTCACTTATCAACCAGACCACAGACACTTCCACTGGGTCAGCGTTGAGGACCTGTGCGATGGCGGGCAAGTTGCTTGAAGGCGGTAGGACCTCTCCTCTGCACCACCTGCTGACCGGCACCAGTGTCCGGTATCCAAGTTCGCGACCAAGGTCGAGCTTGTCGAGTCCACGAGCAGACAATCGTTCGTTGAGATACACAGAAAACAAAATTGATCCTGACATTGAATGTTCCTCAGTTGTTCGAGAGGAAGGTACAGGTCAGAAGGTCGGAGATCGGGTGGGAAATGCTATTTGAAGGATGGCAATGACGAACCCAGGTGCTCCACTTCGTTCCGCACAGGGGATGACCTACGGAGGATTGCATCCTCCTTCGGCCACCGCCCTGCTGATTATTGATTTATTCGGTATGCTTTGGGCATGACTGAAACAGTGACCAAAAATCTGGCCCCTTGTTTCAAAGATATGTTGTCGGCGCCGACTTACCCAGGCAGAGGGTAGAGCTGGCTGCGAACGCGACTACTTGATGATGCCCCGGTGGTTGCGCCACACCGGTCTGTCCAGGTCTAACAATTGAGAGCCATCCGGTGCGCGACACCAACGCCGTGCCGGAGGCCGTCTCTGGGTCGGGAAGAATTCCTGCAGTTCATAATAATCCATCGCCCAGTCCATCAATGGCACCCGCGACCGGGCCGCCAGCTGTTCCGTGCTTAACCGCCATTCCTTGGTGATGTAGTGGGATACCTCCCGTACATCCTCCTGGGTCCGCAGCACTTGGACCATTGCTGTCGCGCCAGGCGCTAAAGGCTTCAGGACAGAGTCTGTGGGGCGCCAGCGCTGCTTAGCGGACCAAGGACGGTGGTTGATGAATGCGCGGGTCTCACGCTGCCAGCGGTCATCCTGAGCTCTCTGGCGCTGCTTCACGACGTTGTCGAGGACTTCGAGAAGGAACAGGCTGCGGAATACTTGATCAATCCCGGAAGGGCAGCTGATCAGGAGGTGGACGTGGGGATTGGAGTTACGCTTCTCGACAAACACCCAGCCGTTAAATCGGTCGGTGGGCCTCAGCCATAACGGGTCTGGGCAGCCCGAATAGAGCTGGTCCAAGAGACGAGACAGTCTTTCGATCAGCCTCCGGAGCCGGATCACCCCTTTGTCATCGCTGCACCAGCCGTAGTTCGGCTGGATGGTGATCACGATGGGATGAGCAATGTTTTGGGATATGAAGTCGGCGAAAGGCGCACCCAGCCGCTGCTGGCGGAGGGGCACAGATGGTGGGGGTGGAATGGTCGGGGTTTCCGAAGCGCCAGGCGCCGGGACGTTTGTTGACGATGAGCACTATTATACCACACGCCCACGAGTTCACGAAAGGAATACGAGGGGACCTGCATCGGCCAACCGCGCCCGGTCACGCCCGCAGCGGGTTCTCTGGGGCGCATCCTTCCGGCGGGAGCCTTAGAAGTATGTTAGAAGTATTTGGTCGTCCTGGGCGGTCCTAGACGGTCTCGGACGGTCGGGGAAATCCGCTATTTGTCTTGGTTATCCTCGGTTTTCAGAGCGGGGGGTCCGTTGACATGGAAGGGGTCACAGGTTCGATCCCTGTCGCGCCCACCACCCATAAGTCATTGAATAGAAATGACTATTTATTTCCGTACACAGAGCGAATTTGGCCGGGATTGCCGCGGATTTAAGATCGATTTCGTTCTCTGGAATATTACCCAAAGCATCTGAGCCCGTAAAAACGGCCCTAACTCGGCATTTGTCTCCGCTCCGGTCAAACCTTTTCCAGCTCTCGGTGACACGTCATTCCAGAGACTGGTTCGACCTTCGTAGAGACCAGTTCGATCCCTGAGCGATCGCCGAAATATTGCGCGAAAACCAACTCTGTTGGCGCCGACAGGATGACGACAGAGAATGGACAGGAAGTTCGATCTCTTCTCCCTCCACCATCCATTCCCCGACGGGCTGGATTCGCGAGCTTTTTTCCGCGATAGGCTCCGCGATCGCGGCTATTGCGGCCAGTTTGCGAGACTGCCCGTCTCTGCATCCCCGAGAAGTGGGCGTCCGGAGACGTACGGGGAGGCCAAATACCCTGTTGTCTCCCGCCGCTAAGAACTGTTTCCGAAGCCGTGCCTGGCGGTCGGGCAGAGACTGGTTTGAACCTTGTGTAGAGACCGGTTCGAACCTGGCCCACCATCAAAGGAGCGGGGGTATTAGTGGGAAAGGGTCTGTCTTTGCGCGGTCCATGCGGGAGGCATATCGAACAGCCTGGTCACGCCGAGTCCGCGCGGCAGCGTCCCCATAATTGCTGCCTCAACGATATCGGGTGCCAGAAAGGCCAGAGACAAAGTCATCTGGACTGAGCGTTGGCTGCGCCCCTCCCGTGCTGCGATGGCTTCAATATCCGCTGACTTGCCTGCAATGAGTTCCTGCAGCCATGTCCGACCCAGCGCGATTGCCTTTACGAGCGACTTTCTGGCTTTCGCCCTGATAGGCCTGCCTTCAGGAGCATCATCCACCGCAAACAGAATCTCGCGTTTGGGGCGTTTTGGCTTTCGCTTCCAGGGGATTTCCACGATTCGCTGCGAAGAAGAGCAAACATCCTGTTTCAATTCCATTTTAATTGAGTCTTTTCTGATGGTGACTCTTTCAAGCGCACTTTCAACAATAGACCGATCATCCTGCCCTGCTGATGCTGAAGCGTCTATCGATTGAACAACTTGCCTTAGTGCCGCTAGAACCTTGGGCTCAATATCGCTGGCGGCTACGCGTGAGATTGAACCGATTTCATCACGTCTGCCTTCGATGAAGGCGCGGCTGATATAATAGTAATAGCGGCGGTTGCCCTTCTGGCTATGAGAAGGGGTCATGATATTACCACGGTCATCAATGATCCGCCCCAGCAGAAGAGTTTCCGATGAACCATTAGTATGTCGCGCAACCAAGTTTGCCGCCAACCTTGCTTGAACGGCGTCGAACAGCGACCGGTCTAAGATTGCCGAATGCTCGCCCGCATAAATTTGGTCGCGATGATTGATTTCGCCGACATAGGTCCGATTCTTCAACAGATAGAGTAGGGGGCCGGCAGTGAATGGGACGCCGCCTACGGTTCGACCACCTCTGAGATGGCGGACCCTTGTAGTTACGCCCTGCTGTCGGAGTTCGCCCATGAGCTGAATGATGGAACCAAGCGCCAGATACCGGGTGAAGATATTCCTGACAGTCACGGCCTCGTCTTCCATGGCGAGAAGCTTTCTGTCGGCCACCCTGTAGCCAAGTGGCACCGTCCCTCCCATCCATAGACCGTTCTTCTTGGATGCCTTGAACTTGTCACGGATGCGCTCGGCCGTCACTTCCCGTTCAAACTGGGCGAATGACAGCAGAACATTAAGAGTGAGGCGTCCCATGCTGTTGGTGGTGTTGAAGGCCTGGGTCACGGACACAAAGGATGCCTGGTTTGCGTCAAACAGCTCAACCAGTTTTGCAAAGTCCGCCAGCGAACGGGTCAAACGATCGACTTTATAAACGACGATAATATCAACGAGCCCGGCTTTGACGTCGGTCAGAAGTTTCTGCAGGGCTGGCCGCTCCAGACTCCCACCCGAGAAGCCGCCGTCATCATATGATGCAGGCAATAGCTGCCATCCTTCGTGGGCCTGACTTTTTATATATGCCTCGCCAGCTTCCCGCTGGGCGTCAATCGAATTGAACTCCTGATCAAGTCCGGCATCGGTGGAGACGCGGGTGTAGATGGCGCAGCGGAATACTTTGGAAGGTGATGGCTTAGTCATTCCGTTGTTCCCTAAGCCCGAAGAATCGAGGGCCGTTCCATGCCGTGCCAGTGATGGCTCTGGCGACCTGACTGAGGCTGGAGTAGGTCGCACCGTTCCATGCAAATCCCCCAATCGTTACTTCAACCCGTTGGTTGGCACCCCCATGTTCCCTGACGAGCACCGTCCCAAGTTTCATCCCGCCATTATTGGATTTGTTCACATCTGCTAGTGGAACAGCCTTATTCCTGGCAACTGTGTTTAGGAATTGGACTGTCTCGGCGCGCAGGTCGCCATGAGCTTCCGCTTGAAGCCGATAGACGAACAGTTGAAATAGAATTCTTTTGGGAAGATTATTAGGAGCTGAGCGACCGAATTCCGTTCGCCATCGCTTACGGAGCGCATTCAGGTCTAGATCCTGCAACTCCATGACGGTGGCATCGAAGCAAGCAACGTCCATACTAACGCCCACTGACGGAATACCGGCGCGCGCCGTCAGATCCAACTTCTGACTTAACCGTAAGGCCTAGTCCCTTTTTCACAGGCCCGGACAGAAAGCCGCGAACGCTATGAGGTTGCCATCCTGTTGCCTTCTGCATTTGAGCTATGGTCGCACCGTCGTTGCTGCGCAACAATTTGAGCATTAGGTCACGCTTTGAAGTTCTGGCTTTCTTTGGGGTTCTGACCGTCATAACAGTCTCCGTGTTCTGGGCTAATGGCCAATCCAGCGCCCTCACTGAGACAAGCCCGGAACCGTATCCAGGCCGCCGATCGCGCCACTAGCGGGCTCCACCGGTTCAAACATGCATGCTTGCCTTGGTGCTGAAGTCCAACGAATTTGCGGATTTAGGGGGTATCCCAGTAATTTTACGGGACTTTTCCGGTCCTATGGTGCTGGCAACGCCCAGCCACGCTCCGACGCCCTATAAGTCTAAGATGTTCCCAATCTGTTCTGAAGTCGGTATTTTGGCTCTCTAGGTTGAGCGGAAAGGAGCCGGCTTATGTATGTGGGACGCGCACCGGTATTTGGTAAAGACGATCAGCTACGCGGCGAGGGAGTAGTGCGGTGACATTGACGCCGGGAAAATTGCGGACGTTTCCCTATTATAAAGTGCAGGTGCGCGATCGCGTGAGCTTGGTTTGGAAGGATCATCGCAAAGAAGCCTTCGATGATATGGCCTCCGCGCAGGCCTATCGCATGACGATTCCGGCGGAAATAGAAACGCGTGTCGTAAAGTGGGAACGCTCAGGCAACACACCCTTGAAGGATGCCGAATTGTGAAAGATCCGCAGCACGCAGCCGATGCTGTAACGGGCTCTGCACAGAACGTGGGAGGGTCTCCGAATGTCACGATTGTCGCTGCGGTCACCGCAGTTGGCACTGCGCTTGCCGCCATCCAGCTATTCCAACCAAAATTCGCCATTAGCCTGGCGATGAAGCGCGAAACGGGCCGCGTCGAGCAGGGCTACTTCTGGTTCTACTTTGTGCCACAGGTCGTCATGGCGGGCGTCGCCTTGCTGGTGTGGATCACACTGCTCGCAGCCGTAATTCATTATCTAAATCCAGAGGCCGCAACCAATTGGCCGTTCGTGCAGCAGGTATTGCCATTCCTTGCGCTCGACAATCTCATTCCGTTGTTGCTGTTTCTGACGGTTATGGGCGGTTTTATTCAACTCAATGCGTTGAGCCGGCTGGCTCTCTTTCTGTTTCGGGGACTTTCGTTTCTCCCCGTGGACGGGTTGTCGGGCGCTTTTGGGCCTAAAGGCCGCAGCGCTGGCTGGATTCAGGCCGAGTGCATCTGTGCGACTTGGGACAAGGGTCAACCGCTGTTGATCGCGCAGGAAGAGATGGAAAGGGTCAGCGATGAGCTTTTGCTCAAGCTGTCGGCTTCTAATTACAAGGCCACGAACTATGCACCCAAGCCCGCGAAGGCTAGCACGGCAGCTGCTGGCAATATCGCACTGTTTGGTTGCCTGATTGAAGCAGCTCACAAAGTCAATCGTTGGGAAAAGCCGAAAGCGTGGACGAGTTTTTACGAAGCTTTGACCGAAATTCATGACGAGACGAATATGTTTGAGCCGCAAGTGCTCACTACATTTTCGGGCCAAGCTTTCTCACAGAATTTGCGCGACCTGCTTGCGGCAAAGATGTCTGCCAAAAATGAAGCGGTGGCAGCAGAAAATTATTATGGTGCGGCGTCCTATGTCGCGAAAGCCTGGACGCTCTTGGATGAGCACGCAGGCTCGGTTCTCAAGTTGATACCGATCTATGCCGGCTTCATCGGAACAAAGCTTTATTGGCTAAATCGCGAACTCGGTAAATTTCCGTTGCTGCAGGACGATAGCATGCGGCCGCAGCTGATCAAGATTTTGACACGTTGGGATGTCACGCCCTGGGCCAAGAACGAAGATTTTCTTCCCCCATTCTCGAAAACCGTGTCTTGGCTGCTTCTGGAGGAAGGTGTCCTGCGCACATTTCCGGAACAGAAAGAGGTTACCTTCTGGGGCCGCGGTGACGTGGGCATCAGCAGCGCCGCATGCCGTCGGATCTTTGAACATGTCAGAAAAGCTTCCGAAGAGGGGCTCTCAGTTCCGGCACGCTCAGTCGCGGTCAGGTTTCCCGAAAAGTGGGACCTGCTTGCGGCAGCCGATTACACGTTGTGGAATTGGGGACAGATGAAATCTGGAGAGGGGCAGAAAGCAAATTGGGCGGGGTATCACTGGAAGATCGACGGCGGACGAGCCAGCAGGGTCAAGTAGGTCCTGGCGAGATCGTTCGTTACGACAGCCTGCGAGACGACTGGATCAAGGGCGCGGATGTGATGGTCCGGTTAATCGCTAGGTCCTCAGCGGCTGGTCCTTGTCTGCATGGATTTCCCAGGCAGTGGATTCCGCTTTTCGTTCACTTCAACGTGAATTGGTCGGCTCCTTCGGAGCCTGCTGATGGCGTGCCGCTGGCCAGCGATCTGGCGGCGGCCGAGATCGAGCGCCTCAGCAGGTCTGCCCAATCCCGGGGCGTGCTACGCTCCATGGTCGAAGCCTTCGCCGCGCTGGACCCACTTGTCGCCGATGTGCTGCACAAGCTCGACCGGCGAGCACCCAAGCCTGTTTCAACTCTTGAGGGTCCGATCCTATTGACGGGCTGGCAGTCCTATGGCCGGCCCGAGATTTTGGCGCTGAACGAATTGGTCGCGCAATCGGCACGGGCCGACCAGACCATTGCGGTCCTACTTCCCTGTGCGCGCCGGCGCCCCTATTGGGAGAGCAAGACACACAAGCGAATTTGGCAATCTCTCAAAACTCAGAATATCGACCCTAAGAAAGTGGACCAGCTGGTCGTCAGTTCGATCGGCATCGTCCCGATGTCCTTGTGGAACCACCCCGTCGTGCTCGCCTACGATTCCGGCGTACCTGATATCTACCGTGTGTTAAGGCTGATGCGAGGATTTTTCGAGAAAGCCAAATACAAGATGGCTATCGATTGCCTAGAGTTTCGCCCTTATTCGGATTGTCTACAGATTGCGGCGCGAGAAGGATTAGTTGGTTCCGTGAAGGTCATGCGTGTGGGCCGTGCCAAACCGCTGCCTAAGCCATGAAGTGTCTGACGCATCTCAAGCTGCCGGGCCATGACAAGGTGGCGCTGCCGATGGTCTGGCTGGGCCAGAGCGTCCGCACTACCGTTGTCACCCGCCGTTATCCGGAGTTTGCACAAGAATCCTGGATGGTGAGTTTGGGCGATGCAGTGCACCGGCCACGGCTAATCGACAAAGTGTTCAAAGCCGATATTCGAGAACGTATCGGCGTCAAGGGGCCACTTATGCTTGATTCCGGCGGCTTCACGATGATGATGAACAATCGAAGCCTACGAGTTCAAGACATCGCGAACATCTATGGTGATGCGAAGGTCGAATTGTGCATCACTCTGGACATTCCGCCGCTCAAGACAGATACACGCCAAAAGCGCTCCAGCAAATATCGCCGTACGCTGGACAACCTGGCGCTGCTTGTTGATGTGGTCGATACCGGGCGGATCGTGCCCGTCGTTCACGGCACTACCGTAGAAGAGATCGACAGGAATTGCCTCGCAATCGCGAGTCTTTTGCCCAAACCGCGCATGGTATGCATTGGCGGTCTGGTTCCGCTGCTTCGCCGCAATATGCGCCACCCCGAGGAGCGCGCTGAATCCGTGGCTTGGCTGCGCACGATTGTGGGTGCAGTCAGGCGCGACTTTCCGCGATCGGTGGTTCACATCTTGGGCGCGGGTTCGCCCCAGAATGTTGCCGCGGCCATTGCGTGCGGCGCGGATTCCACTGACTCGCTGGCTTGGCGCAGGGCCGCGGGCTTCGGCACAATCTACCTACCAGGCACTAGCGAGCGTTTCTTGTCGCCTCGTGACAGGCGGCGAGAGACTTCTCGCAGGATGATTAGCAAAGACGAATTGGCTTCGCTAGAGAGATGCCACTGTCCGGCCTGCCAGGAATGGCCTAAATTGGAATCGCGCGTAAAGGGCCTTTCGGAGTCCTATCTTGCCCGGGCAGCTCACAATGCTTTTGTTGTTTTGGCACAGGCCAAGAATAGCGCAGCCACCAAGTTGTAGTCACAGCGACGCTGATAGCGCCTTAGTTTTAGCCGCATCAAACCGCAGGTTCATAGCGACCGACAGCATCGCTAAGGTCGAGATGTCATCAATTTGCTCTGTCAATGCGCATTCAGCATCCACCGGCATAATAATTCTTCGAGATTACGTACCGGCGCTCGCCGTCTTTGGCCAAGTGTGATTTCAGCGTAATCCCTAGCCGCTTCTCCATTATACCCGACAAGAAACCGCGATGCTGTGCGCCTGCCATCCCGTCGCCCTTTGCAGCTGCTGGATGGTGCCGCGGTTGTTGCTGCGCAAAGGTTCACAGCACTGCATGTTTGCAAAGCTTGACGCGAGCTGAAGTTTTGGTAGCCGTGATTGCCTCCGTGGAAATGGCTCAGGGAATCCAGGGCCCGTCACTGAGACAAGCCCGATTGGCTCTATCGGGCGGCCAAGTTGGCGGCAGAAACTGACAAATGAGCTCACCCATGCATGCTTCCTTCGCATCGGAAGTCCAGGGGGAAACCAATAAAGAGGCACTCCCCCTCGATGTTATGGCAAGAGGCATGGGATGCCTACAATCCAACGTTTGACAGTCTCAGACCTCGACGTCTGGCGCGCTTCGTATGGAATAGTCAAAACCCCATGGCGAGTGGGCCGATTTCGAGGCGAACGCTCACCCCCGGCACTTGGGCGATATCATACGTCCAGAGGTGCGAGATCGTGGGTGCACTTTCTAAAGCGCTGATCATTTCTCCATCGAAAATCAATGAAAGCCTTGAAATACCGCCACACGTTGCTACCCTCCCAACAGGGAGCTAGCAAAAGCGATTAACGCGGGGGGCTAGCCAGATTGCATGCCTGCAGTTGTTCAGAAAACCAAGAAGAAGAACGCTCGTCTGGCTGTCGCACCGGCAAAAGGGGCGCCGACCCATAACGCTTACCCAGTCGATACTTCTGCCGAATTGAGGCGCCTGATCAATAACTACAACGGCAATCCTATTGAGGTATCATTTCGAGATTTGGTTTCTTGGATAAAAGTGGGCGAGCGGGCGACGCACTACTTGCATTCTTATCCTGCAAAGCTGCTGCCGCAAATTGCACACTTCTTTCTTGCAGCAAGTACAATATGCAAAGTTGGCGATAAAGTTCTAGATCCTTTTGGTGGAACAGGGACTGTAGCCCTGGAAGCTATGCTGGCAGGGCGCAATGCGCTTTACGCTGATGCAAATCCGCTAGCGCGATTGATTACATCCGCTAAGACTTCTCAAATTAGCGTGAAAACCCTCACTGCGGCCCTAGCGCGAGTGACCGCCCGTTATAAATTGTCCAGGGGCGGAAATGTGCCAAGCGTCGTCAATCTTGAATACTGGTACCACCGAAAAACGATCCGATCACTTTGCCGGATTAAGGCTGCAATTGATTGTGAGAGATCTGGAAAGGTGAAGAATTTTTTGCTGATTACTTTCTCAGCAATTGCAAGGAAAGCTAGCCGCGCCGATCCCCGTTTTTCAGTTCCTGTGCGCAGGAAGCGTAAGAAAAAAAAGGAGATACCACAGGATGCATGGCGGCTATTCACCGAACAATTCGATGCCAACATCACTCGGCAAATTGCATTAAAAAATCTCCAGCCTAGTCTGGGACAGGCTAGGTGTGTGGGCAATGATGCGCGTGAGTTGAGAAAGGCTTCCAGCTGGCGCGGAGAATTTTCTGAAAAGCTTCCCGAAAAATCTGTTGAGCTAATTATAACGTCACCTCCCTATGCAGGCGCACAAAAGTATATTCGGGCTTCAAGCTTGAGTTTGGGATGGCTTGATCTTGTGCCCGAAGCAGGATTGCGAAAATTGGAGTGTGCCTCCATAGGTCGGGAGCACCTCACTCATAGGGAGGTACTTGCCAAGCCGAGTATCGGCATTCATGCCGTTGATGAGTTCCTTGCGCAAACCGAGAAGGTGAATCGAAGCCGAGCGGCAATTTTAGCGATATACCTGGATGAAATGAAATCCGCTTGCGCCGAACTCATGCGGGTTCTGACTCCTGGAGGGTGGCTAGTTCTCGTCATCGGAGATAACCACGTTTGCGGCAAGCCATTCCCATCGTCGAGCGTACTAACCCAGTTTCTGGAAGACGTCGGCCTCGAGGTAAAGTTAAAGCTGGTTGATAAGATTCATTCACGCGGACTGATGATGCGTCGTCACAAGACCGCGGGGATAATAACCAAAGAATGGATTGTCCTTTTTCAAAAGCCGAGCGCTTGAAATGACCGTTGCAGACGACCTGCGGAGGTTGAGTGGTGACGATGACGTAGAGGCTCGTCTAGAAGGCCTCAAGGAGGAGCTATGGCAACGCATTACGGTCTTGAATGCAAAAGCTTGGGAAGGCCGGGTCAGTAAGAGCCAGATCGAAAGGTGGCTAGCGAACTTTGACGGGCAGACGGGACGAAGCCCTGAGGAAGAAAGGCTGCACGCACTATTTGTGCTTTCCCAGTTCCTATACTTCGGGAGCAGGGAAATTCGCATCCTTTTGAGAGCTGTCTTTCGTGATCTATTCTTGATTCCCCTCGTGCAGGAGGTGCGTAGCAGCCTGGGTAATATAAGAGATGAGGCGGCCATAACGGTCGCAACAAAGCAGGCGCTAGATAGAACGCGATTTTTAGGGGTAGGCAATCCTTCGGAAAGTGGCGTTCATCTACTGTACTTTTTTCGACAAGAGAACGGCCTTACTAAAAATCACTTCCTTGATACCGCACAGATATTGGAACGCGCATCCACAAATCCGACCACGTGGCGACTTCGGCATCCCGATATTGAACGATACATTTTTGTAGACGATGTATGTGGGACTGGCGAGACGGCAATAAACTATTCCAAGGACCTGCTGCCTGAAATTAAAGCTTTAAAGCCCACAGTACAATTCTCGTACCTCGCGATGTTTGGAACGGAGGCGGGCATGAACGAGGTCAGAACTCAAACCCTATTCGGCGGATCGACCGCGGCGGTTTATGAGCTCGATCCCAGCTATAAGTGTTTGTCAGATATATCTCGATACCTGAAGGCCGCGCCGGGCGGCATTGATCCCCAAATCGTCCGCTCTGTTGGCGATTTTTACGGCAACGCACTGTTTCCTGGAAAGGGGGCGGGTTACGGAGGCGGTGGGCTCCTCCTGGGATTTCACCACAACACACCGGACAATACGCTTCCGATAATTTGGGCCGAGGCTTTACACGGTGCAAAAATTGGTTGGCTGCCTGCGTTTAAGCGATATCCGAAGATATAGAGCTGATATGAGCCGTATTAATCCAAACGAAAATCCTTTTGAGCTCAGCAAAGCGAGCAACTATTCAGACTCTGAAATACTCGAGTTTTGGGTCGATATTCTGGGCGAGAATGGAGGGCTAACAAACCTTCTTCAGCCCAAATCAATTACGCCGCTTTTGCTTTTGGGCGGAAAAGGAAGCGGTAAAACTCATCTGATGCGCTTTTGCTCAGCGCCTGTGCAGACTGCTCGCTTTCATGGGGATTTGAGGAGTGCTGTGCGCGCGGAAGGGTACTTGGGCGTTTACGTCCATGCCGAAGGTATAAACACGCACAAGTTCTCAGGGAAGGGACAGAGCCCGGAGGCTTGGGCGGCAATATATTCTATGTACTTCGAGCTTTGGCTTGTGACCTCACTATTAGAAGTCTTGGCTAGCTATCTACATGGCGACCCTTCTGACTTTGATGAAGGCGCTTTTGTTAGTGACGTTGCAAATCTCTTTGATAGCGATGTGTCCGCTGAGTTCTCTACATTTCAAGCTTTATTGAAGTATTTGGAACGAGTGCGAAAAGATATCGACTATCGGGTAAACAAAAGCTCAGTCAACAGATCCCTTGAGGGGATAGACTTCCCTTTTTCAAACGGGAAGTTGGTTTTCGGGATTCCTGAACTGTTTACAAAGCATCTTCCGAGCTTTGCGGGCAAAACAATCGTTTACCTAATCGATGAGGTCGAAAACCTCACCGAAGATCAGCAGAGGTTTCTGAACACCCTTATCAGGTACAGGAAGGGGCCGGCAACAATCAGGGTGGGGGCACGCCTCTACGGCATCAAGACACATGAGACGCTTGGTTCTGGAGAGCCAATTCGTGCGAACGCAGAGTTCAAGGAAGTATTTTTGGACAAGTTTCTGCGCGAGCATAAAAAGGCCTATCAAGAGCTGTTAACAGGTCTGGTACGTAAGAGGGTGCAGATGCCGTCAGCGGAAACTGACGATCTAGGGCAGTATTTCGAGAAGTTGGAGCGTGCAGATTACCAGCGCGTCTCTCTAGATTTAGCGCGTCGGCATGATAGAGAAGGGAAGCCCAGGCCCTATTTTAAGAAGCTTTCCTCGCACCTCGCGAAGATTTTCGGAGCAGACGAAGAGGCGAGGGGGGCAATCATTGAGTCGCTCCGGGTTTCAGACGATCCCTTTCTGGAGCGGGCGAACATTTTTGTACTCTATAAGAATTGGTCGAAGGATCGAGCTGCTCTTATCAATGCGGCAAAGAAAATTGGGCAGGATTGTCGTAATCATCGCTCAGGAATAAACGTCCCGAGTGATTACACTACGAAGCTTGACCACTTTGCGTCCGACATTCTTGCCCAACTGTATCGTGATTTCCGTCAGAGCGTGCCATATGCGGGTTGGGACACCCTGGTCAAGTTATCTCAAGGCATACCGAGAAACTTTCTTACCATTCTCCAATATGTAATTCGGCGTTCGCAGTTCGCTGGCGAGAGGCCGTTCGCTCAAGGCGTTATTTCGATAGAATCGCAGTCTTCTGGCGTTAGAGATGGCGCTCAATGGTTTTGGGAAGATGCCAACCCTGACGGCGCTGGGAGGGAAGTTAGAGAAGCCATTGAAGCGCTTGGGCTTTTCTTTAGAAATGTTCGCTTCAGTGAAAGCCCGTCTGAATGCGACCTTTGCACTTTTAGCCTTGACCTTCAATCTATGACGCCAACCTCGCTCGAGGTGCTCAAGATCGCTGAGAATTGGTCCTACCTGATTAAAGCGTCCGACGACTCGAAGGCGAAGAATGATCGGGGCGTTGGAGAAAAATACCAGCTTAGCCCCATGCTCGCGCCTAAATGGGAGGTCTCCGAAAATCGAAGGGGTAACATCGAACTATCCGCGAATCTTGCCAACGCGATTTTCGACAAGGCGCTGCGAGAGAACTTGCTCCCAAAGGTCAAAGCGAGAATTGCCGTTATGTCTGCTCCTGATTTTTCGAGTGGGAAGAGTCTGGGCCAGGAAGAATTATTCACATAATGCTTCCTTCTCTCCATTATTACATTGATGCAAAGCGACAACTCGCCTTCCCGAGTCGGGAAAGATGGGACTGCTTCATATCAGCTTATAACGACAGCGAGAGGGTGCGTGCGCCTTTCAAACAGGTTCTTTCCACGACTAAGATCTGGTGGATGCTACCCGAGTACAGGTATTTATCGGACGAGTGGCCCGAAGACGACGGGACGATTGTAGATTTAGCCGACGAAGACGAAGCCGATTTGGTCGCGGCTGGATTCGCGGGACTGAATTTACGACCGGGGATGAAGCTTTGTGTCGATGTCACAGGATTGATGCGGCAGCACATTCTCTTTTTGATGCAATATCTAAAGGCCCGGGGGGTTACGAGCTTCGACCTGCTATACTCGGAGCCTGTTCATTATGCTCGGCGAGCGGAGACAAAGTTTTCGCTTGATGACGCGAATGCGGTTCGGCAGGTCAGGGGGTACGAGGGGCAACATTCAACTGACATGACTAATGACGTGCTCATCTTGGGTGTCGGCTACGATCATCCTTTAATGGGAAGTGTCATTTCAAATAAGGACAAAGCCAAGGTGGTCCAGTTGCATGGACTGCCTTCTTTGAGTGCTGACATGTACCATGAGGCCGTCCTTCGGCTAGATCGGCTTGGAAGCAATATTGACATCGCCGACGACCATCAATTCTTTAGCAGTGCCAATGATCCTTTTGTCACGGCGGCCGTGCTTTCGGAAGCTTGTTTGTCGCTATCAACGCTTAAGCCGATCACCAACCTCTATCTCAGCACGCTGGGCACAAAGGCACAGGCCATTGGATTTGCACTGTTCTATTTGCAAGAGTTGAGCGGCAAACCTGCCAGCATTATTTTCCCTTGCATACGTAAGTATGAGCGTGAAACTGGAACGGGCTTAGGGAGAACCTGGATTTATCCCATCAATCTTTAGCTTTAGGAAGATCGAGGGAAGTCCTGGATAATAAGATTTCGGAACAGAGCGATAAAGGTTAGTATTAGCATCCTGAGCCGCAAGCATAAGCGCGTCAGCCTCGATCTCCAGGGCGATTTCCCATAATTTGCACTTATCACTCGCATCTGACTGCGCAGTTTTCATCTGTGATTGGCACTGCTCACACCGGTGCGAGCGCATAAACCGGGGACCTAATCCCAGGTTGGTCGAAGAAGGCCGGCCCGGCAGTCCTGCAAAGGACTTTGAGACGCCCGAAAATCAAGGTAATGGTACCCCGCGCGGCTTCCCGCGTGGGGCGTAGTAACCCCTTACGAGGCGGCATGAGTGCTGCCGCTAACGCACTCCTCGACCCTATGGTCGGGGAGGCCTGTGCGTATGTTCAGGGCGAAAGCCTAAAGGCGCAGGCGGTCTTCCTCGTAAGGCTTACTAACTCCCCGATCACCAGGACGGGGAATGGTATGAAACTTACAAAATTACTGATTATCACAGGGCTGCTTGCCCTTCTGGAGGCATGTTCCGGGGACGGTCGGCATCATCGGCTGTATGATGCAATACTAACTTATGGAATCCATCTAACAGTTGAGCAGGCAGACCTAATAGTGGATGAAATTGCAAAGCGCGTAGCTGTCGATACTGGCCGGGTGGTCCGACTAAGCGATAGCGAAGCGGAAACAGTTGCTGTCGACTTCGCCCGCGGCAAGGTGGCTCCGGCTCGATGGGCAGATGCCGCTGGTTTTGCAGTGGTCATGGTGCAGCTCCAAACTGACCGTTTCACCTCCACAAATCAGATCGACAATTTCCAACAAGCTGTGAAAGTCCTTTCCTCTGCATATTCTGAGCCTGTTACGGCACCTGAAAAGCTGGACGGTCTCCTTAATGGAACGCAAGCTGAGGAAGTGACGGCGCTTGCAGGTCATGATGATGACGGAGCTCGCAAACTGCTCGACGCCGCGTTACAGGTTTTTTTCCGGGATCGGTAGTCGAGACGACGGTCGGCACTTCCGACCGCATGCGCCATTTCTGATTAATTGATTAGACACAGCAGCATATTCGTTTCTCGAGGGAGTCAGCCCAGGTCTGCAGTCCCTAGTGTTTGTACGGCCGAGGATCAGAGACTTTAACCAGGTTAGGAGTATCGCCGGCACTAAGATTTAATCGCCGGCTGCGAGCCCCTCACCGCGAACGTCAGTAGCGACTTCGTAACCAGCAGGGGTCTTTCGGATACCATTCAAACCGCTTGGCAATTCTCGTAGCCGCACGGAATGCCCTTTGAAGTAGAGTCCCGGTATCGCTGCGACAATTCGTGTGCGCTTTTCAAGAACGGTCGGGCCGTTGCGATTTGAGAAGTGAGGTGCAGAGAAAGCTGCTTGCAGTGTTTCCTTCCCGGCGAGTATGTTGATGAGAGCCTGCGCGTTGTAGGCGATAATCTCGGGCCCTCCTGGCGACCCTACGGCAGCAAAGAACTCGCCCTGGGGCGTAAACACTATGGACGGGCTCATCGCACTCAACGGCCGCTTTCCCGCGGCCGGGGCGTTGGCTACCGGCTTGCCGGCTACTCGCGGCTCCCTAGAAAAATCGGTGAGTTCGTTGTTGAGGACAAACCCGGCGGCTCGTATTTGAGCTCCAAATGCTGCCTGCACAGAACTTGTCATTGAGACTATCAGCCCGGAGGCGTCCACAATGGCCAGGTGGCTCGTCCCATGGAGTGTGTTGGTGCGCTGGGGGGCATAGTCGATTGCCTTTGCATCTCGCTGCGGCGGGGTGCCCGCAGCGACCTGCCCCATATCTGAAGAGGCGTCGATCAATGCAGCCCGCGATTTGAGATAGCCTTCATCTAAGAGACTTTTGGTGGGGACAAATGCATATGCGGGGTCTGCCATCCATTTGGCACGGTCAGCATAAGCAAGCCGCTCGGCCTGAGACATCAGATGAATTTGTGACAGCGTTCCAAGCTTAAGTGATTCAGCGGGATGCTGAGCGACGATGCCAAGGATTTGTAGCAGTGAAGCACCCCCAGAAGGCGCGGGCGTGGTGCAGACTTTGTGCAGTTGAAATCGAAGGCAAATGGGTTCTCGCTCATGCGCTTCGTAGCGGCGTAGATCATGGAGCGTTAGGTGGCCCGGGTTGTGCGAAGCCTTCTGAACGGATGTGACGATAGCCTGTGCGATCTCCCCCTCGTAGAAAGCTGATCGACCTTCGACTGCTATTTTTCGGAGTGTCCTTGCGAACTCAAGATCGCGAAGACGTTCGCCTGCTCTTAGGGGACTGCCATCCTTATGAAAATACGCCGTCCGCATTTGTGAGCTAAGGCGATCAAATTCTAGTTCGGCGATGGCTTTGGCAAGAAGGGGAGACACTTCAATGCCGCCTTCGGCAAGCCGGATTGCAGGCCCAAACAGCTCACGCCACGGCAACTTGCCATATTGCTTATGGGCGAGCTCAAGGGCAGCGATGGCGCCCGGAACCCCTACAGAAAGCCCGCCTGTGGCAACCTCTTCAAGGCTGCGAGGCTGGCCGTTTTTCTGAAGGTACATGTTAGCATGGGCCGAAGCGGGCGCCGTTTCCCGGCCGTCAAATGCCCGCATCTGGCCTTGAGCATCCGAAACCAGCAAAAACAGCCCGCCGCCAATGCCGGATGATTGTGGCTCGACGAGTGTTAGGACGAGCTGGGCTGCTATCGCAGCGTCAACCGCCGAACCTTGCCGCGCCATTATCTCGATTGCCGCTGCCGTAGCGTATTTACTGGCAGTGGCGGCAGCATAGTCTGTGGCATGGGCGGATTGCGCCTGCCCTGGTCCGCTTGAAAGCCAAACCATTGCCGCTGCGGCTAGAGCTGCCAACAGCATGCTTATAAGAAGAATTTTTCGCACCGGGGCCCCAGCAGATCACGCTACGATGCATACGCAGCGGCGCTGGCGGCCCCTCTCGCGAAAGGCGGCTACGGGCGCGGGGTCCTGCCCCCATGGCGGTCCAGCCAGGCTTGGAGCTCACCGATCTCCTTTTTCTGCATATCGCTAGTCTTTCGGCCCATAGCTTTTAGTTCTGCATCGTCGCCGTGCTTTATCAGGACCTCCACCATTGCAATACCGCCACGGTGATGCTCGATCATTTTTAAGGCAAATGCCCGGTCAGGATCGCTGTCGTTAGCCTTCATCATCGCGTGATGCATGGCTTGCATCGACGCCTCGTATTCCTTGCTCGCACTCCCAGCGTGGTTTGCGGGCTGGGCCAAGGCACTGCCCGACATGAGGCCGGCGACTAGGAGTGCCGTAAAGAACTGTCCGCGCATAGGTCTCTCTCCTGAGTTGTTCAGCCGTAACGTCAGGGGGGGCCGCCTGTTCCTGCCAGATTTAGTGGTTTTAAATTTATGTCCTGCAAAGAGGGGCAGGCCCGCCTAGTGCGTACGGCCTTAGTACCAATCCAAGCCTGGGAATTATCAGATATGTGATTTTTCATACGGATAGGGCGCCTCACAAAGTCTGCTGCTCTCGGCGGCACACAGGGATGAGCTAACGCAGAACAAGGCATCTGGCCCTAGCTAAGTGTCGCAATCGGACGTTCGCCGGTAATGCCCATATTCTCGATTGACAACATTTCCGATACCAAATACCCGTCCATTAAGAATGCTTCTCAGTATTAAAGGCGGATATATGTTCAAACACTATCGTACTAAATGCCGTAAACCATTATTTTCTATAGCAATTATGGCACTTAGCAGTTCCGCGGTCTTTGCCCAGCCTGTTCAGTTGGCACCGGTCCGGGTCACTGACACGCCGATTGACAGCTACATCGCGAAGCGCTCGACCACCGCGACCAAGACCGACACGCCGCTCATCGATATTCCCCAGTCCATCAGCGTTGTGACCAAGAAGGAAATGGCGGACCGCGCCGTTTCCGGCATGCAGGACGCCGTTCGCTATGTCCCCGGCGTTCAGTTCGCGCAGGGCGAAGGTAACCGTGACGCCGCCGTGTTCCGCGGGGTCGCCACCACCAGCGACTTCTTCCTCGACGGCGTGCGCGATGACGTCGAATATTTCCGCGAGGTCTACAACATCGAGCGCGTGGAAGTGCTAAAAGGCCCCAACGCCATGATCTTCGGTCGCGGTGCCACCGGCGGCCTCATCAACCGTGTGACCAGTCAGGCCAACTTCAGCGATGGTCTTGAAGCGCGCCTGGAAGGCGGCAGCTTTGGCCTGTTCCGTGGCACCTTTGATGCCAACCAAGCTGTGTCGGACAATGTCGCGCTGCGTCTGACCGGCCTTTATCACCGTGCCGACAGCTATCGCGATGGCGTCGACTATGAACGCTATGGCCTGAATCCTACCGCGACCTTCCTGCTCACACCCGCCACGCAAATCCGCGTCGGTTATGAGCACTTTTTCGACCGCCGCATTGCCGATCGCGGTATCTCGTCATTCCGGGGCCTTCCGGTGCAGACCGAGCGGTCGACCTTCTTCGGCAATCCGGCCCAGAGCCCGGTTCGCGCGACTGTCAACAACGTCACCCTGGACATCAGCCATCAGTTCTCGGATGACCTGACGATCACCAACAAGACGCGCTACGCCGACTATGACAAGTTCTACCAGAACGTGTTCCCAGGAGCCGTGAACGCTGCCGGAACGACGGTTTCAATCAGCGCCTATAACAATGCGCAGCGCCGCAAGAATGCCTTCAACCAGACTGACCTAAACTGGAAAGTGCAGACCGGCTCGGTCAACCACATCATCCTTGCTGGCATGGAATTCGGTCGCCAGGAAACGGACAATATTCGCCTGGACGGCAGCTTTGGTGGTCCCACAACCGTTAGCGTACCGCTTTCCAATCCCCGCACGACCACCCCGATCACCTTCTCGCAGACCACAGGCGGCACCAATCACGGCGTTGCCGAAGTCATGGCCTTCTATGCACAGGACCAGATCGAGATCACGCCGGAATGGCAGTTGGTCGCGGGCATCCGTTATGACGATTTCAAGGTGAACTTCCTGGATCGGCGGGTCGGTCAGGGCCGCGTCTGGTCGCATGACGGGTTGTGGTCGCCGCGCGTCGGCCTGATCTACAAGCCGGAAGGCAATATGTCCTTCTACGCCAGCTACAGCCTGAGCTATCAGCCGCGTGCCGGCGCGCAGCTAAACTCGCTGGCGACGGGTGCGTCTGCTGCCGGCAATCCCGCTTTCGAGCCGGAAAAGTTCGTGAATTACGAAGTCGGCTCCAAGTGGGACATCCTTCCGGACCTGAGCCTGACTGGCGCTCTGTTCCTGCTGGAACGCAGCAATGTCGTCGTGCCTCATCCCACGCTGGCCGGCCAGGGCATCCTGATTGACGGTCAGAACACCAAGGGCATCGAAGTCGGCCTGACCGGCAACATCACCGACCAGTGGAGTGTCGTGGGTGCTTATTCGTATCAGCTCGGCAAATCGCGGGCCACGGCCACCGGCCCGTATACTTATCTCGCCAACCTGCCGGAGCACACTTTCTCGGTTTGGAACCGGTATGATTTCGACTCGTCCTGGGGCGCTGGTCTGGGCCTTATCCATCAGGGCACCCGCTACACCACCACCAGCAACACGGTGTCGATGAACGGATATGCGCGGGTTGACGGAGCCCTTTACTATACGTTCAACGACAACTGGACGGCGCAGCTCAATGTCGAAAACATCACCGACAACTACTATTACGAGTTCGGCCACAACGACACCAACATCACCCCATCCGCGCCGCGGACCGTGCGGTTCAGTGTCACGACGAACTTCTGATGCAGGTATCTTGCAGCGCACCCTTCCCGGTGCGCTGCAAATTCTTTTGGGATGACGCCATGACGTTCGCCAAAGTCCGCAGCGCCCTGTTCCAGGTCCATATGTGGGTCGGCCTTGTGCTGGGCGTGCTGTTCGTGGCCGTCAGCCTGTCCGGCAGCATCCTGGTCTATGACGACAAGCTGACCGAATGGATGGCGCCCATCCCCAAGGCCCGGACGGCCGGCCCACCCCTGCCGCTGACCATCATGACCGATTACGTGCGACAGGTGGTGCAGGCCGAAGCGGGTGGCCAGATCCAGTTCACGCTGCCGCCCGAGCCCGGCGACACCGTGGGCGTGCGCCTGGCGGGCAAGCACCGCAAAGTCCCTGCTTCCCTGGAACAGCCGGAGAACCTTCAGCTCTATGTCGATCCGGCATCCGGCGTGACGCTGGACGTGCGCCGCGATGGCCGGCTGCCGGTCTTTCAATGGCTGCATCAATTCCACGGCAGCCTGCAGCTGGGCCGCGACTTTGGCCGCCCGGTAGTGGGCTGGCTGGGCGTCGGCATGGTGCTGCTGGGCCTGACCGGCATCGTGTTATGGTGGCCCAGGCGTGGCCAATGGAAATACGCCTTCCTGGTGCGCCGCACCGCCACGGGCCTGCGCTTCCACCGCGAACTGCACGCCGCCGCCGGCATCTGGATGTTCGTGGGGTTCATGGCGGTCAGTTTTTCTGGTGTCGCCATCTCTTTCCCGCAGACCATGCGCGCCATCGTGGGAGCCAATACCCCGGCGCCCGCGCCGACGGTCCAGCCGGTCCCGGGAGGCAGGGTTCTGGGTCCCGACCATGTGGTGCAGATCGTGAAAAAGACAATGCCGGGCGCCACCCTGCGCAGCGTCACCATGCCGGCCGAAGCCGACAAGCCGCTCACCGCCGCGGTGGCCTCGCGCTTCGGCACCGCCGCCACGATCTATGTCCATCCGAGCACCGGCGCCGTGCTGGAGGTGCGCGACGTGGCCAACAATGGCGTCGGCGATACCTTCATGGCGCTCCAGCGCCCCATGCATGACGGTCAGGGCAATCTGGGCGCGGTGTGGGAATTCCTGGTCTTCCTGGCGGGCCTGGTGCCGCTGCTTTTCGTCATCACCGGCACCATCATGTGGTTCAAGAAACGCAAGCGTCGCATTCCCATGTCCACGATGACCGATGAGCTTGTTGGGTGAGCGGAGAATTCGTCCCTGCGTATAAACAACAAACGCTTGTCTGAGGCCGGCCTAAGCTGTGTGTCGCTCGACAATCCGGCCTTTCACTAAGGCATAGATCGCCGGAATCACGATTAAAGTCAGAATGGTGGACGACAGCATGCCGCCCACCAGCGGCACGGCGATCCGTTTCATGACTTCCGATCCGGTGCCGGTGCTCCAAAGGATCGGCAGTAGGCTGGCCATAATAGCAACCACCGTCATCATCTTGGGCCGCACCCGTTCCACAGCGCCTTCAATGATGGCATGATACAGGTCCTGAGCGGTAAAGCTGCGGCCCTCCCGCCTGCGCTGCGCTCTCAGATCGGAAAGCGCGCTGTCCAGATAGATCAGCATGACGACGCCGGTTTCGGCGGCGACGCCAGCGAGCGCTATGAATCCGACAGCAACCGCGACACTCATATTGAATCCCATCCAATACATCAGCCAGAAGCCGCCGGTCAGCGCGAACGGCACCGAAAGCATCACGATCAACGTTTCGGTCAGCCGACGGAAATTCATGTAAAGCAGCAGGAAAATCACCGCCAGAGTGACCGGCACCACGATCTGGAGCCGGGCTGCGGCGCGCTGCAGATACTCGAACTGGCCGCTCCATTCGATATGCGAGCCGGGCGGCAGCTTTACCTGTTCCAAGACGGCCTTCCTAGCCTCGCTGACGTAGCCGCCAAGGTCACGGCCCTGCATATCCACATAGATATAGTTCACAAGCTGCGCGTTCTCGGTCCGAATGGAAGGTGAACCCTGATCGATGCGCACCGTTGCGATCTGGCCCAGCGGGATCGGCGTTCCATCCGGCGCATGGACCAGAACGTCACCCGCGATGGCTTGCGGATTGTCGCGGAAGTCGCGCGGATAGCGCACAATGACGCCATAGCGTTCCCGCCCCTCCACGGTCTCCGTCACCATCTCGCCACCCAGGGCGGTGCGGACGCTGTTCTGGACATCGTCGATGGAAAGCCCGTAACGCGCTAGCGCGGCCCGGTCCGGTTCGATGTTGAGGTAATAGCCGCCCAGTATCCGCTCAGCAAACGCGCTGGTGGTACCCGGTACCTTGCGCACCACCTGCTCAATCTGGCGGGAGAGGCGATCGATCTCGGCCAGATCGGCGCCATAGACCTTGACCCCAACAGGGGTGCGGATGCCGGTGGAGAGCATGTCGATGCGCGCCTTGATTGGCATGGTCCAGGCATTGCTGACGCCCGGGAACTGAAGCGCCTGGTTCATCTCCGCGATCAGCTTGTCCACGGTCATGCCGTCGCGCCAGCTCTCTTCCGGCTTCAAGTTGATGACTGTCTCGAACATCTCGATAGGCGCGGGGTCAGTGGCGGTCGCGGCGCGTCCGGCCTTGCCGAACACCGATTCCACTTCGGGAAAGCTCTTGATGATCCGGTCCTGAACCTGGATCAGTTCGGCCGCCTTGGTGACGGACATGCTGGGCAGGCTGACGGGCATGTAAAGCAAAGTGCCTTCATTCAAAGTCGGCATGAACTCGCTGCCGATGCGGGTGACCGGATAAAGGGAAATTGCCAGCACCAGCAGTGCCAGGCCGATAGTGAGCTTGCGATAGCGCAAGACCGCATCAATCACTGGCCGGTAAAGCCATATCAGGAAGCGGTTCACCGGGTTTCTCCGTTCGGGCAGAATCCGGCCGCGCACGAATAGAAGCATCAGCACCGGCACCAACGTCACCGAAAGGAGGGCCGCCGCGCCCAACGCGAATGTGTGGGTATAGACCAGCGGCTTGAACAATCTCCCTTCTTGTTGTTCCAGGGTGAAGACGGGCAGGAAGGACACGGTAATGACCAGCAGGCTGAAGAAAAGGGCAGGGCCTACTTCCATGGCGGCCTTGATGATAACCTCGCTGCGAGGTTCTCCGGGAGCTGCTCGTTCCAGGCGTTTATGGGCATTCTCGATCATCACAATCGCGGCATCCACCATGGCGCCGACCGAGATGGCGATACCGCCCAGGCTCATGATGTTGGAACTGATGCCCATGGCATGCATCACGATGTAGGCCATCAGAACGCCAATGGGCAGCATGATGATAGCGACCAGGGCGCTACGTGCATGCAGTAAAAACACCAGACATACCAACGCAATGATGAGGCTCTCCTCAATCAAGGTCCGTTTGAGGGTGTCGATGGCGCGGTAAATGAGGTTCGAACGGTCGTATACCGGCAGGATTGAGACGCCTTGGGGCAAGCCGCCGGCAATGTCGGCGATCTTCTGCTTAATGTTCTTGATGACCGTCAGCGCATTCTCACCATCGCGCTGCAACGCGATGCCCGCCACGACTTCGCCTTCGCCATTCAGCTCGGCCACCCCGCGCCGCTCATCGGGACCAAGCTCAACATGCCCGACATCCTTAAGTAGGACCGGTGTGCCGCCCTCGCTCTTGAGGACGATGTTTTCCAGATCGCCGATGCCTTTGAGGTAGCCGCGGCCACGCACCATATATTCTCGTTCCGTCATTTCGACGGTCCGGCCACCGACGTCCATGTTGCCGGCACGAATGGCATTGGAAATCTGCGGCAGGCTAATGCCGAAAGCGCGCAACTTTGCGGGATCGACCACCACTTGATACTGCTTGACGAAGCCGCCGACGCTGGCGACTTCTGCAACACCTTGCGCCTTGGTAAGTTGGAAGCGGATGAACCAGTCCTGGATGGACCGCAGCTCCGCTAGAGTACGCTGCTTCCCGATCACGGCATATTCGAATACCCAGCCCACGCCGGTGGCGTCCGGCCCCAGCGAAGGCCGCACGGCGGCGGGCAGTCGCTTCTGCGCAAAGTTGAGATATTCGAGGACGCGGCTGCGCGCCCAGTAAATATCCGTACCATCTTCGAACACGACATAGACGAACGAGACCCCGAAAAAGGAAAAGCCGCGCACGACTTTCGATCTCGGCACTGCCAGCAGAGCAGTGGTCAGCGGATAGGTGACCTGATCCTCCACCACCTGCGGCGCCTGGCCGGAATATTCGGTATAGACAATCACCTGCGGATCGGAGAGATCGGGAATGGCGTCCAGAGGCGTGGCAATCACCGCCCAGATGCCTATGGCCACAATGGCGGCGGTCATCAGCAGGATGACCAGCGGGTTGCGGGCGGAGAGCTCGATAACGCGTGCGATCACGGCGCGTTGCCTTTGTCGGACGAGAAAGTCTGCAATGCGGCGCGCAAATTGCTTTCGGCGTCGATTAGGAAATTCGCCCCGACAACCACCTCCTCGCCGGCCGCAAGACCGCTGAGGATATGGACCTGCCCCCCACTGCGGCCGCCAATCCTGACGGCGCGGGGCTCAAAGCGGCCTTGTCCTTTTACGACCAGAACAGTTTGGCGTCTGCCACTGTCAATCACGGCGGAATCCGGCACCACAAGAACGTTCCCGGACGAACCGGCGGGCGCGTCGATCGTCACCGTCGCATACATGGATTCGCGCAAGCGTCCGTCCCGATTGCCCAGGACGATCCGCACCCGCCCCGTACGGGTATTGGCCGTCAAGGTGGGATAGATGAAATCGACCTTACCGCTGAAACTCTCTCCTGGAAAGGCGACGAAACGCAGATCGGCGCGCTGGCCGTTGCGGATCAGGCCGAGGTCCTGTTCGGCGATGTCCGCCATCACCCAGACCATTGACAGATCGGCGATCTTGAACAGGGGATCTCCGGTGTTGAAGCGCATTCCTTCCACAGCGGGCTTTTCGGTGATGACGCCCGTGCGTGGCGCGTAAAGGATAATCTCGCGCGTGGCGCGGCCGGTGCGCCGGATTTCCGCGATGGCGGAGTCGGGAATGCCATAGTTGCGCAAATTCTGCAGCGCTCGCGCCGCAGAGGCTTCGTCATTCTGTTGTAGGGCGACGATGTAATCGACTTGCCGGGTTATAACATCGGGACCCATCCTGGTGTTGACATCCGGTGTCTGAATCCAGACCTGCGCCAGGGGCTGGCCGGCTCGCACCATGGCGCCGCTGGTTGAGACGAATAGCTTTTCGACAAAGCCATCGAACCTGGTATTGACGACGGCAAGACTGCTTTCTGCCGCCTGGACCGTGCCGGTAGCGCGGATGCTGCGCGCAAGTAGTTGGCGCGATTCAACCGGCGCAGTCCGAAACCCCAGCATCTGCAAGCGCGACGGGCTGACGGTCACAACCCCAGCTTGATTTTCGCCTTCATAGACGGGAATGTAGTCCATCCCCATCGAATCTTTCTTCGGTACCGGCGAAGTGTCGGGGAGTCCCATGGGATTGCGGAAATAGAGAATCTTGCCCTTCCCAGGATGCTTTTCCCCCATCGGCGTATCGGGCGCGGCATCACCATAGACCGGCTTGAAGTTACGGCCGTCGGCGGTTCTCTTCGGCGTCTGTGAATAGTCGGGTTTGCCGTCGGGATCCTGGTAGTAGATGGGAGTTCGATCGGGTTGTGACGCGGACTTTGTCATAGGAAGCGAATTCTCCGCCGACGCATTCTGCTCTCCCGCATGCAGCCAATAACCTGCGCCCGCGCCAGCGGCTAGCAGTAGTGCGGCCCCTAGAACCATCGCCGCGGCCGGTACTCGAATGGTCTGCATGATTGCGCTCCGTAAAAAGGTGCGGCGGGCACCGCCTGGCGATACCGGGCGGTGGCGTCGCCAGTTCAGGGCAAGAGCTTTACGGTCACAGTGCCAATCACAGTCTGCGCCACCCCCTGGACCTTGGCCCCGAATTTGAGCGCCCAGTCATCCGGCTTTTTCCAGACTTGACCGTTGTTGATCTCGAAGCTGTACGTACCTGGTGGCTTTTCGCCGAGTGGCTTGATAGGCGCCGTCATGGAAGCCATACCCATCGGCCCCATGTCGGCGCGCGACTGGATAATGATCGCGCCAGTTACGGGCTTGCCATCATGCACCAAACGCACGGCGACGACATTCCTGCCACTTCCCGCCGATTTAACAGGGCCGGCAAGTTCAAAACGATAGCCGGCGGTGGTGGGCATCGGTTTTGCCCCTTTCATCGCCATGCCCATGCTGTCCTGCGCGATGGCCGGCACGGCAGCCGTTATAGCCAAAAGGGCCGCTGTCGAGATAAGGAAATGCTTCATATATGACTCCTTTGTAGGACGATCCGAACTGCGAGCCGTCATGAGACTTCGCGGGGTCGATGGACCCCTGTGTGGGCGTGAATGATGATCTGCGCAAAAGGGCGCGAACCTGATCAACCGCGGCGATTAGATGCGCTGCTTAGACAACCTGCGATGTGCGCAGGCATCTGGACATCCAAAGGCTCATGAACCGAGGGTCGCGATCACGCGCGGGAGATGGGAGGGGGGAGAGCTGGCAGGATGGCAACGCCATCAGAGTTCGAGTCGGATCCCATAAGCCTATCGCTGCGGCGCCAAAGAAAGGGCGTCGCGATCAAGGTCGATGCCAACTCAACCGCACAAGATATGCAAAGCGTGCAGGAACTACGACTGCTTTTTCCGGGTATCTGTTTCGCAGGCATGGACTTTTGGGCCGTTTCCATGCAGCCGCTGTCCATCGCCATCCCAGGTATCGTCATTTCCGACACGGCGTTCGTGTCTTGAGGAATTGCCAAAGCGGGCGCCGCGACACTGAAAAACATTCCCAGCGCTACCATCATTGCGGTGATGCGCAATCCGAAGTGGCGAGCAATCATGCTGTCCATTGTATGCTGTCGGCCCTTGTCGTGCAAGAGGGCCTACAGGTCGCGGGTTCGTTGAGCTCAAGACATCGCAAAGAGGGCCAGGCCCATCTAATACGTATCGCCTAGTGCCCCCAAGTCCGCCATGTCCAAGGATTCATACACGACATGATTAGTAAGCGCCTCGCACGCCGCCTCGTAACGCACCATCTCCCAATCGGATGTATCAGCATTGGCGCAGCAGCTTTTCTCTACGTGACGCGTCCCTATCCGGATGTAATCACGAGATTGAGCTTCGCGAGTGCATATCCAGCGCTGCTACTTGTTGGTCTCACGCTTATTATCGGGCCATGGCGAATGCTGCGCAAGCTTCCCGTCCAAAGTTCGATGGACCTCCGGCGAGACTTTGGTATCTGGGCGGGCATGTTCGGTATTTTTCATGCGTTAGTGGGGAACTTCGTCCATCTTCGCGGCCGACCGTGGCTCTACTACATCTACGAAAACTGGGAGGAAAAACATATTCAGCCCATTCGATACGATGCGTTCGGCATCGCAAACGAGACGGGGCTAGTCGCGGCTCTGATTTTGCTCGCGCTCCTCGCCACCTCCAATGACGCGGCTCTCCGCAAGCTCGGTACTCCAGGTTGGAAAAGTCTTCAGCGGTGGGTTTATGTTTGCTTCGCACTCACTGCGGTTCACACTCTGATTTATCTCACGGGCATCAAGAGCGTGAACGTTCTCTGGCTCATAGTCGCAACGGCCGCCATCGTAATCACGGTAGCTTTCCAGTGGATTGGGTATGCTCGCCGGCGGCGTGGGACACCACTGCGGACCTAAAGGGTTTCACTCGCGGCGACGCGGCGTCACCAGAGTTTGACGAACCCATGCTGACGCCCGCGACCGCAAGTGCACCAAGCTAGGCAGCGCCTAGACTGGTTTGACCTCATAACCTTCGGCTTGAATCGCCTCAGCAATCTTTGCTGCCGGTGCATCGGAGGTCACGGTAACCGTGCCGCCCGCCACATCCACCTTCACAGCCGCCCGCGGATCGACGCCTTCGATTGCTTTTGTGATGACTTGGGCGCAATGGCCGCATGTCATGCCTGAAACTTTAAACTGCATACGTTCAACTCCATAGGAACGTATCCAGTATGGTGATTCCCATCGTGGGAAGGTCAAGGCCTAGAAGAACGTTCGGATACCAAAGACGAAACGGGTATTTTCAACGCGTTCGCCCGCAGCGCGGTGTAGCGTTGCGGTGCCTCCGATGGTGCGAGCAAGCTCGACACCGACGTAAGGGCTAAGGTTTCTCGTGATGTCATAGCGCAGCCGCAGGCCCGCCCTTACGTCGGTTAGCCCGCTAGCTTGCATTGCGGTGGGTACGTTTTGCATCGCTAGGTTCAGTTCTAAGTCCGGCTGGAGCACGAGGCGTTGGGTAAGAAAGAAATCGTAGCTGCCTTCAAGTCGCGCGAAACCGTCGCCATGGCTTGATATGAAGAACGCTGCGTCTACTTTGAACCAATAGGGAAGGATGGTTTCTATGCCGAAAGCTGCAGAGGTCGAAACATCGCTGCCAACGTCCTGCCGTATGCCCCCTTGGAGGTCGGTATAGGGTCCGATGGCTCTGGAATACAGAGCTTGCCACTCGGCATCCTCAAGACCCGTCCTGCTTGTCCCTTGACCTTCTGTCTTGATCACCAAGCGATTGAGATCACCGCCTATCCATGCCTCGGCATCCCAGCCATATCCAGCACCCTTCGGTCCTGTTTGGTACTCCACCTGATCGAGCATGACTTTCCACAGTACTGCGCCGCCATGCTCCTCTGCGAGAACGTCACGGGCTGTCTTCATCGCGGATGCGCCATAGATTGCATCGGCAGCGCCAAGAGCGACTGGTCGCGGGGCAGGTTCGCGACCAACTGGTAGATCAGCCGCAGAAGCGCTGCTGGCTGCTGGCATGGCATGAGAAGCATGAGGGTCCGCAACGGGAGGTGCAGGTGCTTTATGCCCTTCATGCTGTGCGCTTACGGGCGTTGCGGGCGTCGCGTGATTTGAATGATCGTCCTTGGGCGCCGGTTTGGGAGCAGGCTTGGGGACAGGCTTGGCAGGCCTTACGGATGGTGCTGCCGGTGCCGCATCGTGGCCAGCGTGTTGACCCACCGCCGGGAGAGCGGCGACCGCTCCGGCGACAATAAGAGCACAAGCGCGAAGGGTGATTGATTGCTTCACGTGTTGGCTTCCGTGCGGCGAACAGCGAAGACCTGAAACATCCCGGCGTGCATGTGGTAGAGCATGTGGCAATGAAAGGCCCAATCACCGTGCTCGGGTGTGAAGTCAAAAATCACTTTCCCTGAAGGTAGGACATTGACTGTGTGCTTTCGGGGAAGATGGCCTACGGGTCCGTGTACGAGATCGAAGAAGTGCCCATGCAGATGGATCGGATGCGTCATCATGGTGTCGTTCGCCAAGGTGACGCGCACCCGTTCACCTTCCCGGAACGTGTATGGCAGAGGCCCCTCACTGAACTTTTTCCCGTCAAAGCCCCACATAAACCGTTCCATATTTCCGGTAAGGCGTATTTCGATGGAGCGGTCAGGAGCTCGGGTGTCGGGGTTAGGGTCGAGCGCAATCAAGTCTTTGTAGACAAGAACGCGGTGTCCGACGCTTTCAAGGCCTTGGCCCGGCTCTCCGGTTCGATCCATGGGCGTGGCTGTTATCATTTGCACTCCGGGTCCCATGGGCACTTGGGGAGCGTTGCTCGGATTCAGCATGTCCATTTTCATGCCAGGCATATCGTGCATGGCATCAGCGCCACGAACGGGTGGGGAGGCCATTCCGGGCTGCATCGTAGCCATCGGCATGGAATGGCCAGCGTGCATACTTCCACCGCCATGCATCGCGTGGTCTGCGCCTCCCTGCATCGAGGACATATCCATGCCCATATCCTTCATGGTTGCGAGCGGTCGCTCGCGCAATGCGGGTACGTCGGCTGTCATCCCTTCACGAGGCGCGAGAGTCGCCTGCCCCATTCCTGAGCGGTCCACCGCTTCCGCAATAATGCTGTACGCGCGATCGTCGCGTGGTTCGACAATCACATCATAAGTTTCGGCATTGCCGATTTGGAATTCATCGACAGCGACCGGGCGCACATACTGTCCATCTGCGGCGACGACCGTTATGCGCAGGCCCGGAATGCGTACGTTGAATATCGTTTGTGCCCCGGCGTTGATGATGCGCAGCTTCACCCGCTGGCCCGGTGTGAACAGACCCGTCCAATTATCGGTAGGGCCGCGACCGTTAATGAGGAACGTGTATGCGGCACCCGTAACATCGGAAATGTCAGTTGGGTCCATCCGCATCTTGGCCCATTCAAGGCGCTCAGCGAACGTCTTATCTTTTCCGGCAAGCAGTCCGGCTACCGTTTGCCGCTGGAGATTGAAAAATCCCGCCTCCTGCTTCAGACGGGCGAAGATGGTGTGCGGATGGAGGCTGCTGAAATCGGAAAGCACGATGACATGCTCGCGGTCCGCTGGCGCGCGCTCTGAGGCGGGCTCGATGACGATGGGGCCGTAGTGGCCTTCCTGCTCCTGGAGCCCTGAGTGGCTATGATACCAATATGTGCCCGACTGCTTTACGGGGAATTCGTAGACAAAGGTCGCTCCAGGCGCGATTCCCGGGAAGCTTACGCCGGGGACGCCATCCATCTGGAATGGAACGAGGAGCCCGTGCCAGTGGATGGATGTCTCTTCGTCCAGATTGTTCGTGACGGAAATCCGTACCGTCTGACCCTCCCGGAGCCGGATGAGGGGGCCCGGAACCGTGCCGTTTATCGCCACGGCATGACCGGGCCTGCCGTCTACGGGTAGCTCGATCCGCCCAATGGTAAGGGAAATGTCATTTCCGGTGAGCTCTCCGGCGCCAAGGGCCGTCCCGTGCGCGTGCTGCGCCCATGCGGGCAGTAGGCTGTCTACGGTTGCCCCGCCCAAAACCACGGCTGCTCCGGCAAGCAGGCGGCGTCGGGTTACGAACATGGAACGTGGCATAGCGGTCCTCTGGCGGTGTTATGGGTAATACGCACTCCCCACAATGGCCCCTCGCCACGCTGATGGGAAAAAGGCGGAAGGGGGTTTGGCCTCCCGCCACGGTAGCCGTACATGATAACCTTAGAAAAACGATGAGCCTGAAAGTCTATGCTCGGGAATCCTGCGGTCACGAAAGCCGCTGACCGCAGAGAAGCAGACAGGCAACAGATCGCCGCGAGGAGATTTTCAAGCCAATTTTACCCGCTTGAGCCGCAGTGCATTGCCTACGACACTTACTGAGGATAGCGCCATCGCGGCGGCGGCAATCATGGGCGACAGCAGAATGCCGAAGGCGGGGTAGAGCAGGCCCGCCGCAACCGGCACGCCGATCGCGTTATACGCAAAGGCGAAGAACAGGTTGAGGCGGATATTGCCCATTGTCGCCTTTGACAGTGTGCGGGCCCTGACAATGCCCAGCAGGTCACCGCCCAACAGGGTCAGGCCCGCGCTTTCCATGGCAACATCGGTTCCAGACCCCATGGCGATGCCGACATCCGCAGCAGCGAGGGCGGGCGCGTCATTCACACCATCGCCTGCCATGGCGACGATCCGGCCTTGTGCCTTCAACCGGGTGACGATGGCGTGCTTTTCGTCCGGAAGGATTTCCGCCTCGATGTCGGTGATGCCGAGCTGGCGTCCCACCGCGGCTGCCGTGGTGCGGTTGTCGCCCGTCAGCATGACGATGCGGATGCCCTCCTTGCGCAAGGCCTCCAGGGCAGCGGGGGTGGTGGGCCGGACGGCATCGGCGACCGCGAAGATGCCCGCCGCACTTTTATCCACCGCGATGAAGATCGCCGTGGCGCCGTCCTGGCGCAGCTGTTCGGCCTGGTCCTGCAGGGCGGTCACGGGTACGCCCTGTTCCTCCAGGAATTTGCGGTTGCCCAGAATGATGCCCCGCCCTTCCACCATGCCGGCGGCGCCCTTGCCGGAGGGGGAGTCGAAATCGCTGACGGGCGGAATTGCGATCTTTCGGGCCCCGGCCGCCGCCACGATCGCCATCGCCAGGGGATGCTCGCTGGCGCTTTCCACGCCCGCGGCCAGACGCAGCAGCTCGGCTTCGTCAAATCCCGCATTCGCCACGATGGCGGTGACCGAGGGCTTGCCTTCGGTGAGGGTGCCGGTCTTGTCGACCACCAGCGTGTCGATACGCTCCATGCGTTCCAGCGCTTCGGCGTTCTTGACCAGCACGCCGGCTTGGGCGCCGCGCCCCACGCCCACCATGATGGACATGGGCGTCGCCAATCCCAACGCGCAGGGACAGGCAATGATCAGAACGGTGACTGCCGCGACCAGGGCATAGGACAGGCGCGGTTCGGGTCCGAAAACCATCCAGGCCGCGAAGGCCGCCACCGCAATGACGATCACGGCGGGCACGAACCAGGCGGAGACCCTGTCGGCCAGTCTTTGAATGGGAGCCCGGCTGCGCTGGGCATTGGCGACCATCTGAACAATGCGCGCCAGCATGGAATCATGGCCGACCTTTTGCGCCGTGATGACCAATGCGCCGGAACGGTTGATGGTGCCGCCGATCACCTTGGCGCCAACCTCCTTCGTCACGGGCATGGATTCGCCGGTGACCATGGACTCGTCCACCGCAGAGCGGCCGTCCACAACTTCGCCGTCGACGGCGATCTTTTCGCCGGGGCGGACGCGGATGCGGTCGCCAACCACAATGGCGTCCACCGGCACCTCGGCCTCGCCCTGATCGGTGATGCGCCGCGCGGTCCTGGGAGCGAGGTCGAGCAGGGCGCGGATCGCGCCGGAGGTATTTTCCCGCGCTTTCAGCTCCAGCAACTGGCCGAGCAGCACCAGCACTGTGATCACGCCCGCGGCTTCAAAATAGACCTCGACCATGCCGTGGGCGCTGCGCAGGGCCGGGGGAAAGGCGCCGGGGATCAGTGTGGCCGCCGCGCTATAGGCCCAGGCCACGCCTGTGCCCAGCGCGATCAGGGTGAACATGTTGAGGCTGCGCTGGACCAGCGAAGCCCAGGCCCGCTGAAAGAATGGCCAGCCGGCCCAAAACACCACCGGCGTGGCGAAAAGGAACTGGATCCAGGTCGAACCGGGTATCAGGTGGTTGATCCCCAGCATTTCCGTGAACATGCCCAGCGCCACCAGCGGCAGCGTCAGGACCAGCGCGATCCAGAATCGGCGGGTCATATCAGCCAATTCGGGATTGCGGCCGGTTTCCGCCGTTACCATCAGCGGCTCCAGCGCCATGCCGCAGATCGGGCAGGCACCGGGACCTTGCTGGCGGATCTCGGGGTGCATCGGGCAGGTGTAGATCGTGCCGGCGGGGACGGCGGCCGTGGCGTGTTCATGCCCACCGCCGCAGCAGCCGCTGCTTTTTTGGTTCTCCGGTGGGGGCGCGAGATATTTTTGCGGATCGGCGGCGAACTTGGCCTGGCACCCGGCGCTGCAAAAATGATGGGTGCTGCCGTTTGCATCGAAATGAAAGGCGGTAGCGCCCGGGTCAACCGTCATACCGCACACCGGATCGACAGCGTGTGGGCTGGGTCCTGCATGGGCCGAACGCTGGGGGGCTTTCGGATGGCCGTGCCTGCCGCCGCAGCAGCCGGATTTCTTCTCTCCCATCGGATTCTTCCTTGTTGCAACTTATACCCTTGTGGGGTATATAGACATCATGCACCAGATCAGCAAGACATCAAACCAAAAAAGACTTGCCCGCATCGAGGGCCAGGTCCGCGGCATCGCCAAAATGCTTGTGGAAGACCGATATTGCATCGACATCGTCACCCAGATTGATGCGGTGAAAGCGGCGCTCAATCGCGTCGAGGATGAAATATTGCGGGACCATGTCAGTCACTGCGTGGAACACGCCATCACATCAGGCAACAAGGCGGATCAGCGCCAAAAGATCGCGGAACTGATCGAGGTCTTTAGCAGAGTAAAACGTTAGGACTTTGATCTGGCGCAAACGGATAATCGCTTCCAGGCGCAATGTCTCAAAGCAGTTGGAGGGTTGGTCATGAAAGATGGAATTTCGCCGTTGCGCCTGGCCGTTACAGGCGGGACCACACTGTTGATCCTGTTTATTCTCTGCTTGGCAGGGGCGGCGCTATCGCTGCCCGGTCCCTCGCACATGTTCGTCGAGCTCTTTACGCGTGCGCCGGTCGTGTCCTGGTACGCGGTCTGTCAGGGAAGTTTCGGTGCGCTGGTGTTCGGCTCGGCAGGCGGCGCCATTTTGGCATGGGTTTATAACGCCTCGGCTTCGTTAGAACAGAAACCGTGAGAAGCGCCGGACTTCAGGCCTGATTTCATCAGGCCGATTTAGCAAAATCAAATCCCGACGCCCACGCCTCATCGGAGACATTGTCTAGCGATGATGGTGTTACCTCTGCTTCTAGAACGATAAGCGACAATTAAAGACGGGGGCGCCGGGAGAAGCGCAAGAATCTCTCTAGTCTTTTTTGCCGCAAGCAGCGCGATGTTCAGCGGGCATTTTGGCAAGGGCTTCAGCTGAACACCGCGGATTAAGCGAAGGCATTGCCTTGTTGCTCATGTGCATCTGCTTATTCTCTGGCATCAAATGCGTACCTGCAGCCATATGCTCCTTCGTGTGCTCGGTTGAACGGGCCGCCTTGGCGGCCGTGGGACTAGTGTCCGCAGCCGATGCTGACAAAGTGCTCACCAGTATCGCAGCGCTAGCCACTATAAAGATACTTTTCATTCGATTTCCTTCCAGTTTGCTGTCATCTCGGGTAATCCGAAGCAAACCTGTTTAAAGGGTATCTAAAGCCTCACCCTTGATCTGGATCAACTGATCGCTTTGTATCAACGGGCTCCGACGGCACTTCACCGGAAAGTTCCTGTTGAAGTTTTCGGCGCGCACGCCGCACGCGCATTTCAATCGCCTTAACGGTGGTATTGAGTTGCGATGCAGCATCTTTTTGAGAAAGCCCGCTGATCGCGGTAAGCAACAACGGTTCCTTATAGAAGGCCGGCAGAGCCGCAATGGCAGCATCGAGGCGCTGCAATCGAGCATCTTCGAGGGCGACTTCCGTGCTTCGGGGCGGCTCCTCGGTTGGCAAGAGAAAGGAGAAGAGAACCCGCAACTTGGTACGTACAGCACTTCGCCTCCCAAAATCTCGGCACTTGTTGAGGGCGATTGCGCGGAGCCACGTCGCAAAGGGTCTTCGCTCATCGTAGCGCTTGAGAGCGGTCCAGGCGGCGATGTAGGACTCTTGGACGATGTCATAAGCGTCATCGTCGCTCGCGACATAGCGTCGGACGAACCTATAAAGTGGCTGCTTGGTGTTTTCCATAAGCAGTGTGAATGCACGCTTGTCACCGCTTCGTGCTTTGATAGCCAGACCGGCATCGCGCTCTATGTTGTCATCGATCACGTGCTATTCCGTGGTAAGCGCGCGCGATATTTCCTCATCAAATTGCCGGGCCTGATCCGGATTTAAGACCTTTCGCATCCCGAGCACATGCATGACAGTTTCCTGCTGAAGTGCGCTCTCTGCGATATGGAAACGGGTGATAGCGGCCTTCGCCCGCGCCCCAAACTCCGTTTCTGTGCGGACTGCCGCAGCGAGGTCGCGGTTTGCCGCTCGCATTTCAGCTTCCAGCGTTTTACGCCGTGAAGCGAAAGCCCTTTCGATTTCGTGGATAGCCTTAAGCTGTGCATCTGTCAGATCGAGCTTGCGATGCACCAGCTCATCGAGGCCGGAATGCTGCTGCGACGTTGCTAGAGCAAACCGGACACCCACCCAGCCGCCAACGGCGCCGGCCACCGCAGTCAACAGGATGACCACTAGGGCAGTGCGAGAAACGAGTGCCATTAGTGCCCGCCGAGGAGCGTAGCTGGGGAAAGCGACCCGTGCGGCGAGAAAACGCCCAAAGCACCATCGGGAAGCTGGGTCGCCGCATGGGCACCCATGCCTATGCTACTCACCAGTGCGACTGCCAGCACGGCCGATTGCCAGGCTGCCACCGCTTTTGAGCTGCGTGACCGAAGCGCGTTGGCCTTAATACCGGCCCATACCGAGGCCTCAAGGCCATCCAACGAGCGAGATTGTGCCAGTTGATCCAAATGCTTAATTCCATCGTCCAGCATGGTATCACTCCCAGCAACCACTACGCGCCCTGCCGTTCCATCCCTCTCGGCGAGGGAGGGCTCTCGGTCCCGCGTATATCCCTAAGCAGTACCATACCTGGAGAGCATATGAGGCCCACTTCATTGTTTTCAGTCCTTACCCTATGTGCGGCGCTCCTTGGGGGTGCTGGGCCCGCGCTCGCCCATATTCATTTGGATTCTTCAACGCCTCGCGACGGGGCAACCATTTCTGCCCCCTCTGAGATCATCATGCGGTTCAGTGGGCCGATCATTTCCCGCGCGTCATCTATCAAGCTCGTGGATGCACGGGGCGGGGAGGTTTCGGCTGCCATTATTCCCTCCGGAAACACCGAAATTCTCGCGCGGCCAGGTCAGACACTTATGCCAGGTGTCTACCGGCTAAGGTGGACGGCCGCGGGCGAGAACGATGGGCACCGGATGAGTGGTAACATCAGCTTCACCGTCAAGTAGCAAATGCTTGACTTGAGCACGACGCTGCTCCGGCTGATCCAGTTAGCAACTGGGGCGGTCCTCTTCGGCGTTCCACTCTTCAGCCTTTATGGTCCCCGAGAAACAGGTGCGCTGGTGACGCGGATCATCTGGATCAGTTTGGGTGGCATGGCGTTGGCCACCGTTTTAACGGTGATAGTGCAAGCTAGCTCTCTTACAGGATCTCCTCTTGCGGCCGTCTCCTTCGCTGACCTGATTTGGTACATCATGGAAACTCGGATCGGCGGATTTAATGGCATGAGGCTAATTGGCCTTTCGGCATATACGGCGCTTATTATCGCTGCTGCTCCTAGCACCGTGAGGAGTACGTTTCAGACAATTCTGGGCGGCGGCATCTTTAGCAGCTTCGCACTAACCGGGCATGGAGTGGAGAATTCCTGGCATTCCTTTGCCTATTTTACCCACGTTCTTATGGCGGGGGTGTGGTTCGGGGCGCTCGCCTCCTTATGCGTCCTTCTTGTTCATGCTTCACGAAATAGCCAATTCATTCCAGCCACGGTGAAAGGGCTAAATTCCTTCTCGCGTGTAGGCATGGTTGTGGTGGCGCTGCTAATCTTAAGCGGCTTCGGCAATGGGTTGTTCGCGGTCGGAATCTCCGACCCTTCCGCACTCTACCAAAGCACGTATGGCCAGGTACTCCTTACGAAGCTCGCGTTGCTTGCCGGCATGATAGTTCTTGCAGCGGCCAACCGCTATCGGCTCGCCCCCTCGCTTGAGAGGAGCATGACAATCGGCACTAGTACGGATGCGCTTAACATTCTGCGTCGTAGCGTTTTCTCAGAAACTGCTATTGCCATTATCGTGTTTGGTTTAGCGGCTCAGTTAGCCTCAACCGAGCCGCCGAGCGTCTAGTGGAGAACCGGCTCAACTCCTTAGACGCGCTGCGTGGGCTGCTAGCAACTTGGGTGCTGGTCGCCCATGTCGCTAGTCGGGTATTGAGCGACGAGACCGTGCGAAAGCTCCATCTGCAGGCCGCACTGGAACCGCTCACTCCGGTGTATGTGTTTATGATCCTCAGCGGCTTTGTTATATTCCATCTTCTGCACCGCGAGTATGGAGGCTATAGGGACTTCATGATCCGGCGCTTCTTTAGGCTGGCCCCGCTATATTTCTTCGTTTTACCCATATCGGTCGCGGCAGTTGGGTTTGAGTTGCGTACCCTTGAGGCCTTGCCTTGGAGGAATGGCGATATCACCGATAGTATCAATGTGCATCGCGAAACATTGGCCCACCTTTGGTCGCATGTGGTTGCCCATATTTCGATGCTTCATGGCGCCATCTCTGATCGTTTCCTGAAGGACGCTCCGTTTAGCTTCTTGAGCCAAGGTTGGAGCGTATCGCTTGAGTGGCAGTTTTACCTGAGCGCACCGCTGCTGTTCTTACTCGCAAAGTCTGGCCGATACTTGTGGCTTGCGCTGGTGCTGGTCATTCTGATTGTACTGGGACGCTTTGGCTATTACGCGGTCGGGTATTTTCCCAGCCAACTACATTACTTTGCGGTAGGCATCCTTTCATATAACACATATCGACATTCCGCTTGGTACGTGGGTATGAACGCTACACTCCGTACCTTTCTACTGCTCTTGGCCTTCGGAGCTATTTATTTTGGAACAAGCAATCCGTTGGTCTGGATGGTTTGGTTTGCAGCAATGCACGTCCTACTGACATCGAAAAGCAACCCGACATCATTGCTCAGCAGAATTTCCGATAGTCGCGTCTTACTTTGGCTTGGTGAGGTGTCCTATTCGGTATATCTGCTTCACATTCCAATCTTGTATGTGGTGTTCGCCTTGCTCCTCTGGCTTTCCAGATCGTGGGAACAGTGGCACTTCCTGATCCTGGCGCTGGTTCTCGTCGTGCTGCTGACCCTGGCACTGGCCGGCTTAACGCATAAATTCATAGAGCGACCGGGAATAAGAACCGGACGGAACTTTGCAAAACGATTGACCGTGGTGGAGTAACCGGTACGGCCAGCCCGAAAACGAAGCATATAAGGAGAAAAGCATGAGGAAATTGTTGGTTGTTTTATCGGTCGGCTTGGCACTGGCGGTATTGCCTGCCCAGGCTCATGTCCGCGTTTTGCCGACGGAATCGCTGGTGGGAGTAAAGCAGGTTTATACGGTGCGAGTACCGACGGAGGGGAAAATAGCAACCCTGGCAGTGGTGCTCGAAATACCGGATGGGGTATCAGTCATTGCGGCTCAGGGCGGCGCAATCAGTAATGGGGCAGGAAAGGCCACGTCCATCACCTGGACGGCGGAGATTCCCCCGGGCCAATCCCAGACGTTTAGCTTTGAAGCGACCAACCCAGCCTCGGGCCAACAGATCGTGTGGAAGGCACATCAGCAGTATGCCGACGGTACTAGTCGAGATTGGGCGGAAGAGCCGTCTGGCAAGAGCCCTGCTTCAGTAACGAAACTCAGTAAACCAAACTAGCCGTGGGATCCCTGGTGCCGAGGCTCACGATGCAGTTGACCCCGTTGCAAGCACCCAACGGCTAAATAGGCGCTGCGAGCTTGGCCTTCATCTGGGCAATCTCCTCACGCTGGCTTTCCAGTATCTTCCGGCAGAGAGCCTGCACTTCCGGGTCGGAGAGCGAAGCCTTTTCGCACATCAGAACGGCGCCTGCATGGTGTGGGATCATGGCCCGTAGGAGCTGCGCGTCATCGACACCTACTTGTTGACGAATGCCAAACCAAAAGAAAATGCCTAAGACGGCCACCGCGCCGTAGATGACCATATTCAGGCGGGCGTTTTGATACATCATCCGCATGACGATTAGCTCGATTACTACCATCGGCGCGGCCATTAACCCCGCCATATAGAGTTGATTGTAGTGGTTGTAGACGTTCGCGAACTCATCGACCATCGCGTACATCAGAATGTACATAGCGATGAAGGAAAGCCCTGCCATTATCGCAAGGTGCTTGTAGTGCATCTTCATGTGCTCGTTCATGGAATGCTTCATGTATGTCTCTCCATTTAGTGCAGAAAATACTCGCGTATCTGACACATAGTTTAGCGAATAACTTTGTTCCCAGAGTGGAAGTTTGCAAAATCGTTTAAAGAGGGCTCGGGTCATGCCATGCGTACTGCGCTGCCACAGCAAGCTGGCTCTGGTTGGATTCACCCCTGGACGGTCCTCTGTGGGGTTAAAAGCAGACATTTTGGGGCCGTCTGTACGCTTTTGACCAAAGACATCGGTAAGGCTATTCCATCGGTCACGGGCGGGACCACTAATCTCTGATAGCGAGATGCCAAGTTGAGAATGTCCGCTTTTGGCGCAAAGCGGACATTAACAACGGCTCACGTCACGTTCGTTGTATGCAAAGCCGGGCCTAGCTGTTGGTCGGCCGCCAACGACCCGCCCTCAGAGGCATGCCGCTGGATCAACGGCCGCGGGTTTTCTTGTGCATCTTGTTGAGGAATTTGATGGCCTCCGCGTCAAGTGGATCCGGCTGAAGCACTCTGCCTTTGTGGAAGGTATCTATCATGCTAGTGATTTCTGGATTCGCGGCCGAAAAAGCGCCGCCAGATTGGTTTGACAGTGCGAGAAAGAGCGCAATCGAGCGGAATTCCCCTCCTATAGCTTTCTGCCTGAGCTTTAGAGCCACCGCCTGAAGACCCGAGATCCGCTTGCGTTTTCCATTGACCATTACCGTAATGGGCTCCTCAGCAACCTCCAGAAATTCGATTTGCTGCTGCCGTTCACCGCGCGACGCCTCAATCTTAGGTGGGCGCCCGCGTGGATTTCCTGACTTACCTTTGGCAAATTGCGTATGCCGAGGTGGTTTTCCAAAGCCCACCTTGTAATCCGTGTCGTCATCATTCTGATCGGTCATTTCCCATCCTCCGGCTGCACCCACGGACGGGCCCACGTGCCTGGTATCGGGACGGCGGGGGGCGCAGGATGCGTCGGAGAGGGAGAAGAGTTGCGCTCGTGTTCTATTATCTCAAAGGTAACGCCACTGCCCACGAGGGTCGCTGTCTTCCCAGTGAGTTTTTCGAACCGTCGTATAATGACATCGCAATAGATTGGATCGATTTCCATAATCCTAGCATTTCGCCCAGTCGTATGCGCTGCGATCAGTGTCGTGCCGGAGCCGCCGAAGGGATCAAGCACTACACCTCCTCGGTGCGTTACGTCCCGAATCGCGTCCGCCACCAGTGCGACGGGCTTGACGGTGGGATGGAAGGCAATTTCTTCCATGCGCTCCGCTTTGAAGGTGTTGACGCCGGCATACGACCAAACATTTGTCCGATAGCGTCCTTTATCTCCTAAACCGAAGGTGTTGATGTGGGGCGCGGTCCCCACTTTCCAGACGAAGATGAGTTCGTGTTTGGAACGATAGAATGTGCCCATTCCTGCATTTGTCTTCGCCCAGACGCACAGATTTTTGAGTTCGGAAAATGCTGCCCGGCCGGCCGCTTCCATTTCGGGCAAATGACGCCAGTCCATGCAGACGAATGCGATGGCGCCGTCCCGGCAGACAGCGGATGTATTGCTGAGCGTCTTCGAGAGAAAATCGGTGAAGACTGGAGCTGACATCTCGCCGGATGCCACTGCGAACTCCCTGTGACGAGTAGCGCCGAGCCCGGAGACGTGACCGTTAATCGGGACGTTATACGGCGGGTCGGCAAACACCATGTCGGCATGCCCATCACCCAACAGGCGGTTGAAAGAGCCTATTTCGCGCGCGTCGGCACACAATAGGAGGTGCCGCCCCAGTTGCCATAAGTCACCCTCGCGAGTAACGGTCAGATCCGATTGCGTGCTAGGGATTTCGTCCTCAGGCTCTGGCGTGTTTTGTTGACTGTCATGCTCTTGCGTCAGGATGAGATCAATTTCAACCTGATCAAACCCTATGACATCCAGATTGAAGTCTAGGTCGAGAAGCTCCTGAAACTCGATCGCTAGTATCTCCTTGTCCCATCCTGCCCGTTCGGCGAGCCGATTGTCAGCGATTAGATAAGCGCGCTTTTGAGCGTCAGACATTTCCTCAAGCTGTAAGCAAGGCACGCTGCACCAACCGAGCTTTCGCGCAGCCGCGAGTCTACCGTGACCCGCAATTACATTGCGGTTTCCATCGATCAGGATTGGGTTGGTGAAGCCGAATGCTTCGATAGATTTGGCGATGAGGCCGATTTGCGCATCGCTATGTGTGCGCGCATTCCTCGGTGCGGGTCTTAATTCCGCTATAAGTACGTTCTCGACTGCTCTTACAGATGTAGTCATGGCGTGCGCTCTCCTTCGGACAGATGTCCGTTTCCGGTTGATTGGAAGTTTGGAAAGTCAGCACCGCCACTATAGATACTGAAGCACCGCTACGTATCTCAGTCGCAGGAGGGCATACCCCCCCGTTTAAAACTCGATCAAAAAGCACAGCTTCTCGAATCAAGCGCCTAGGACCATCTAAATCGGGACGCTGCGGGTGGTCAACGGATATTGAAAAATATTTAGGGCCGCCATGGAAGGCGTCTGCCTACGTTTTCTATTTTGGATGACTCAATTGTTCCCAACTTCGCAATCGGTTCAGATGAACAGCCATATCCACATCAGCTTTCGCGCCGCGCAGCTATGAGGCGTGAGGGGCGCTCAAAGCGGTACACTGATCCGGCCGAGGCGGGGCGGTCCAGGATGCACGGTGCGCGGTCTACCGGGGCCCTGACTTGTGGGGCCGCTGCGCGTGAGACTTGGCCTGTTGGTGCGCTTGGAGACCCATTGCTATGGCCAACCTCTCGCTGGCCTGGCTACAGGTAACAATTGGCCCCGGACGGCTGTGCAACACGCAGGTCGGCAGTTATGGAGGTCACTGGGCCTATGCGTCTTGACGGCGGCGTCAGCTTCCCTAAAGGGCCGATTTAACTGCCTGTTTAGCGGCAATATAATCCCTGTTCTTGTGCAATGGGTATTTCGCGGTAACCCACGGAAATGTTTAGTAAAAATAGGAGCGCTGCGGCTCTTTGCGGGAATTTTTCCGGCGGATTTTGCGTTTTTCGCTGATAGCAGGGAATTGGCCACCAGAGACTGGTGCGGCAAGACTGCCGCCACCACCACTCTACTAACAGCATGAGCCTGAGCCGCAGCTCGGCCCTCACATTTGTCCAGCAGATCGTGAGAGATGCCGATAGGCAGACCCATCTGGTCCAAGTCTTTTGGACAAGAAAGTCCACAAGCCTCGTTGGCTGACACTGCCTAAAGACCTCGGACGAGAATCCCGCAATTAAAAAAGTCTCGTAGAGTCACTGCGAACAGCGGGTACAAGGTTACGACTAACATCCAGAATTGATTGTAGAATCATCTAACTCCAAAACAAAATTGAAGAATGGCAAATCACGTAACGTGAAAAAACGCTTGTAATCAGAAAGCTATTTTCCATTAAATAATCTGACGCAGTAACCGTCAGGCTAACAAAAACATCCCTCGATTTGATTGGGATGAACTGCAGAGACAGAGAGCCCAGTCCAGTTTGTTTGAACGCAGAGCTTTTCTGCGAAGGGAGAACTGTATGAGTTTGGCTGAGCGTTCGCTTGAGTATATTAGCCCTGATGAGATTTGCGCCAATTCGCGAAACCCTCGCAAACATTCGCCAGCACAGATAAGGGCTATTGCGGACAGTGTGGCATCATTTGGATTCAACGCGCCAATACTGGTCGACCGAACTTCCAGGATTGTCGCCGGTCACGGTCGTTTGCAAGCGGCTAAACTTCTTGGGCTGACGTCTGTACCCGTAATTCGTCTGGAGGATCTCACTGACGCGCAGGCACAGGCTTACATGCTTGCTGACAACAAGCTTACGGACAACTCGGTATGGGATGAAGGGCTCCTAGCGTGTCACCTGAAAGAACTCTCCGAACTAAATCTCGAATTTGAGATTGAAGATACGGGTTTTTCGACCTCCGAAATCGATCTGCGGATACAAAGTCTGGATGATGTGGACGGCGATGATGATGACCAAATCAATCCGGCTACCGGGCCGTCCGTAACACGGTTGGGCGATCTTTGGCTTCTCGGGGAGCATCGCGTCGTCTGCGGAGACGCCCTTGATAATTCCATTTATGAGGCCCTTTTGGGGGAGGAGCGGGCGTCCGCAGTATTTGCGGATCTGCCCTATAATCTCAAGATTGGCGGGATGGTTTCAGGGCTCGGCAAAGTAAAGCATGACGAGTTCGTCATGGCTTCGGGAGAAATGAGTCCGAAGGAGTTTGAAGATTTTCTGGCCAAAATCTTTGGTCATCTTTCTGGATACTCCCAACAGGGTGCAGTCATATATGCCTGCATGGATTTTCGGCATATGGAAGAGTTGATGGCTGCAGCCAATCGTGCCCGGCTCAAGCTTCTCAATCTATGTGTCTGGGTGAAAACCAACGGTGGGATGGGGGGATTTTATCGCAGTCAACATGAGCTGGTGTTCGTGCTGAGGAATGGTGGCGACAGGCATCGCAATAATATTCAACTCGGCCGATTTGGCCGGAACCGCACCAACGTCTGGACATATCCAGGGACCAGCAGCTTTTCCGGCAGAGGGAGGGAGCGGAGACTTGAATTTCACCCGACGGTGAAGCCAGTCAGGCTAGTGGCTGACGCTATTCTAGACTGCACTGCACGAGGCGATCTGATTATGGACTGTTTCCTCGGAAGTGGAACGACAGTTCTTGCGGCAGAGAGAACCGGACGGCGGGCAGTCGGCATTGAGCTTGAGCCTAAATTTGTCGATACCACAATAGGCAGGTGGCAACAGCTGACCGGGCAGGAAGCTCGGAATAAAGCAGGCCAAACGTTTGCTGAAGTTCAGTGTCAGCGCCGAAGTTTATGAAGCGCATTCCGAACTATGAAGTCGGCTTTGGCCTTCCACCAAAGAAAACGCGTTGGGTTAAAGGTCAATCTGGTAATGCAAAAGGACGCCCACGGAAAAAAAAGTCGAGTATTGCCGAACTCATAGAGGGTGCCTTTGCACATCGGATATTGGTGACTGAAAGGGGCCGGCGGAAATACCGCACTGTGTTGCACCACATACTTCTGATGCTCTGGACCAAAGCAACGCAACACCAGAATAAAAAGGCATTGCGGGTATTTTACCAATTTGAGGCATTTTCGGCGAAAAAGCCCACCCTCCGAACTCTTTGCGTCGAAGGAGGTCCGGCAGAGGCCTATGCCCGACTGCTCAGGGGCGAGGAACAGGGTCAGGACGCTTTCGAAGGCATTGAGCTGCCTATTGACGCTGCAATGTCAGTACGCGAAGCGGCGCAGGCCTATGAAAAAATGATTCAGGATGAAAAGGACGAATGGAAAAAAAGAGAAAGCTTGAAGCGGCGAAGATATTCGAGCAGCTGGTAAGTCGGAAAACCCAGTTTCGAAGTGGCGGCAAGGTAAGGACAGGCAGCAGCCTGGAAGTAACCGCGCTAAGCGCAATCGCTGCGGCGGTGAAAGGGAGTATCGAATCTGCTGAGCTACTCCTGCACATGCATGACCATTCAGTGCGGTATGGAGATTTCAAGGCCGAGGTAGAGGTTGTCAGCAAGCCTGCAGGTCAGGCCGTGAAGCGCAGGACTGTGCCGACCAAACCGGCGAAAGCAGAAGAAGAAGAAGAAGAAGGGGAATAGACATGCGACGGTTTGGTGGCCGAATATCTCACCACTGCGGTGATACTCCACCTAACAGGAAAGGCGCAGCAACTAAATGCCGCGCCTTTCCTAAAAATGCGTTCCTTGAATTACTTGGCGCGCTTGGGCGCGGTGCGCTGGGGTGCGGAGTCCTTGGCGCTGCTGGCCATGGCTTCGCGCTGCTTGGCGCGGGCTCCGGCGTGACGGCGTCTCTTGTCTTTCTTGCGGGCATTGTTGCGGCGCGCGGCCATGTGGTCTTCCTTTTTCGTTAGTGGCAACAGGTTACGTCAGTACAGGTGGCGTTCGGTTACTGGGCCGGGGCCTGTGGGGGCGGCGGCAGCTTGACTTCATAGCTGGTCATGCGGGCGTTCAGCGCGGCCGTCACCTCGTCGGAGATGTCCAGGCTGGGGTCGGGCGCCACGGCCGCCACGCGGCGGTCCATGACCAGGTTGGCGCCGCGCTTGGTGACGATTTCGCGCAGGATGGGTTCGATGGTCTTGCCCAGTGCGGCGCGGGCATTGCCGAACGCGGCCTTGAGCTGGGCGTCGCGCTGCGCCGCCTTCTGCTGGAACGCGGCCTGGCGGGGCGCGAAGGCCTGCGCCCGCGCGGCGCGCTCGGCGGCCGGCAGCTTGGCGATCGCCGCCTGCTCGGCCTGCAGCGCCTTGGCTTCGGTGCCCAGCTCTTCCTTGGCCTGGGTGGCCAGGGCCTGCATCTGGGTGATGATGCTCTGGCCCACAGTCGAGCCCTGGGTCACCTGGTCCATGCTGACCAGCAGGACGCGCGGATCGGGCAGGGGGCCATTGTCCTGGGCGGCGGTGGCGGCCGGGGCCGCCTCGTCCGAGGGGGATTTCAGAAGGAACCAGGCCCCAATCCCGCCCACCACCAGGACGACGGCAGCGGCGATGGCGATAATGGTATTGCGCGGCAGGGCCATGGTTTTTCCGGTGGTATGGGCTTGGGTTGGCCGGGTTTTATAGCATGCGGGGGCCAGCGCCAACTGGCCGTTTTTGCTAGGATTACGGGGATTTCAGGGGCCGTTTTCGCCCTGGCGGGCACGGTGCTTGAGCCAGAGCGTGGCCGGCAGGGCGCCCATGATCGCGCCCAGCATGGCCTGGCCGGTAATGAGGAAGAAATCGAAGGCCAGGGCGATGGGTGAAAAGCCGCCCTGCCAGTTGATGGCGGTGAAGGCCGCAATCACCGCGGCAGCGAACAGGTAGATGAGCGCCCACACCGCCGGGATGCGGCGAATGAGAAGGACACATAGGGTCGCGGTCACCATCGTGATGATGGCGCTGGCGAAGAAGGTGAAGGGAAAGGTCAGTTGCATTGCAGTCTCTTTGCGGCCGCAGGCAGGCTGGGTGATAGAATGTCAGCTTGGCCGACCATAGAATGCCTTCGCGTGCAGGAGCCAGATATTCTTTGGCGAGGGCAAACACCGCGGGTGTAGGCTTTTTGCAGGTCGGGGATATTGCGGGAGAAGGTCATGTTTCACAGGATCGCGCTGGCAGCCGCTTTCTCGTGTATCGCCGCCACTATGACCCAGGCGCAGCCGCCCTCACGATTGATGGCGGGCGCCGCCAAAGCCGAATTCACCCCCACCGCCAAAGACCTGGTGGCCAAGACCGACAGCATCCGGGATCCCCTGTTCGCGCGCGCCATTGTCGTGGGCAGCGGCGCAGGCTGCGCCGTGCTGGTGGGCCTGGACTATGGCGGGGCCCGCAACGAGCTGGTGGATGAGGCACTTGCGCGCATTACGCAGGTTACGGGCTGTCCGGCGCCCAACGTGCTGATTTCCGCGACCCACACCCACAGCTCCAACACCGGTGGGCTGGGCGGCGGCGGCGCGCCGACCCAAAAGCGCGTGGCCGATGCGATTGTCGCGGCGGTCACTGAGGCGAAGGCGAAGATGAAGCCGGTTGCGATCGGTTATGGCACCACCCAGGTGCCCCTCAACACCAACCGCGACCTTTACACCCGCAGCGGGGAGTGGCGGCAGCTTCCCAATCCCGATGGCGCCTCGGACAAGACGCTGGCGGTGGTCAGCTTCATCGGCGAGGACCATGTGCCGGTCGGCGTGTTCATGACCTATGCCATGCATCCCATCAGTTTTTACCTATCCGGCGTGATCAGCGCCGACTTCCCCGGCATGGCGTCGCGCACCATTGAAGACACATTCGACGGCGATACCGTGGCGATCTTTGCGCAAGGCGCCTCGGGCGACCAGAACGCGCTGTACCTGGAACGCGCCCAGCTGGCGCGGGTTCGCACCGGCTTTGGTCCCTGGCGCGAAACCATCGGTGGGCCGCCGCCCCCGCCCAGCAAGGCCGCCAACCCAGTGGCCGAGATGACGGCGCGGATGAAGGACGCGGTACCGGAAAAAGACATGGCGGTGTATCGCCGGCTGGTGGCGCGCAGCGGCGTGGCGGCGGATGCGATGGGCTCGGTGATCGCGCAGGCCGCTCTGAACACCATGCGGTCACAGCCGCGCGCCGTGCCCACCGGCAGCATCGGGGCGGCACAGCGGCGGCTGGTGTGCCCGGGCCGCGACCGGCTGGATGCCGCCAACCCGGCGCGGGAGAATGTGAACCCCGGCTACAAGGACGGAGCGCCGGTGAATCTGAAAGTCGGCGTGCTGCGGATCGGCGACGTACATTTCGTCAGCGTCAATGGCGAGGTCTATTCCCAGATCGCCTCACGGCTGAAGGCCCGTTCGCCCGCCGCGAAAACCCTGATGGTGACGCTGGCCAATGGCGCGGCCAACTCGGGCTATATCGCGCCGGATGACGCCTATAGCCACCTGACTTTCCAGGTGATCGGCTCGCGGTTGAAACAGGGCTGCGCCGAGGACACCATCATCAACAACGCGCTCGAGATGATCGGCGAAGTGGGACGCTAAGCGCCAGTTACTTGTTGCGGAGCACCCATTTGAACACCAGGCGGAAGCCCCAGCCGATGGCGGTCAGCATCACGCCGAAGGGCATGGCGGCGATCAGCCAGCCGGTGACCAGGCCCAGCACCTCTTGCGTGGGCAGGGAGATCAATTCGCTGCGGCGGTTGAAGATCACCGCCAGCCAGACGGCGAAGGCCACCGCCGCCGATTGCTGCAGGAATCGCACGATATTCTCGCGCCGCGTCGGTTCGGTCATATTTATGCTCCCCCCCTGATCCTGCGAGTGGGTGGATCGCCCCAATGTCTTCAGTGCTAATCTGGAATATCTTATGCGGGTTGGATAGCTCCCGCACAATCCAGATGTCAGAGAACATCCAGATTTCCGATGCACGAAGTCGCAGGCGGGCGGCTATTGGCCGGGCACGGGGCTGATCGGCGTGGTCGGCGCGGCGGGTTTCAGCGGCTGGGTGCCTGCCAGCGGTTCGCCATCGGGGCCGGGGCGCGGCTGGTTCTGCGACTGGCTGCGCTGATCCATCGCCGAGCCTTGCGTCATGCTCTGCCCATCGCCGCTGGGCGCGCCGCTTTGCATCATCATCGTGTTCTGCGGCGTCTCTTTTGCCACGGTGCCCTGCTGGGCGGAGGAGCCGGGCATCTCGCTGGGCGCGCTGACATCGCGGCCTTCGCTGACATTCGCGGGCTTGGGATCGTCGCACCCCGCCAGCAGGAACAGGCCGGTGGCCGCCGCCATCATTCTATATCGCATGGTCGCGCATCCTCTTGGTCTGGCGTGATAACCGCCGAACGGGCGGGCGGGTTCCGATGGAACTCAGCGGGCTTTGCGCGCTTGCGACACCGCCGCCTTCAGGCGTTTTTCCTCGGCGCGCCAGGCGGCGGCTTCGTCGCGGGCGCGGGCCTTGGCGTCATCGATGTCGGCCTCGATGGCCGCAAGCGTTTGTTCGTGGGTCTTGCGGGCGGCCTCCAATGCGACCTGGGCCTTGCGCAGTGCCGACGGATCGGCCCGGGGTTTCCGGTCGCGCGGCAGGTTCGATGGTTTGACCTTGGGCAATTTGGCGTCGGTGCTGAACGCGCCCCTGGTGCCGAGCGGGCGGCGCAGCACCATGCCGGGCTGGGCCTGCGCTGCCTCGACGATTTTCGCGTCGCTGGTTTCCTTCGCCAGTCCGTCGGCAAAGACATTGTGGGTCATGCCCCAGGCGCGCAGGGCCGCCTGCATCGACGGCGCGGCGACGGCGAGCTGGAAGAAGCCGGAATCGGTCAGATAGGTTTTCAGCTTGCGCGCCATGGTGACGAAACGGCCCAGCGGGGCGGCTGGTTGCCCGCAAAAGCCGTGCTAGGGTCGGGCCCGTCACAAAGGGGCGGATATGCGCGGCTTTATCCTTGTATGTGCGGCGCTTGCGGCGGCGCTACCCGCCCGGGCGCAAGGCGATGCCGACCAGCATATCCGCGCCATCGAAAATGCCGTCGCCGGGCCGGTGCGGGTCACCGGCGTGGCGTTCACCCCGCCCACCTTGGCTGAGCGGATGCAGCAGCTGAAGGTGCCGGGCGTCAGCGTCGCCTATTTCAGGAACGGCAGAATCGAATGGGCGCGCGGCTTTGGCGTGGTGGCCAAAGGCGGTGCGCCCGTCACCGCCGACACGCTGTTCCAGGCCGGATCGATCAGCAAGCCGGTGGCGGCGCTTGCGGCGCTGAAGCTGGTGCAGGCGGGCAGGCTGGACCTGGACGCCAATGTGAATGGCTATCTGAAGGGCTGGAAAGTGCCCGACAATGTTTTCACGGCCGACAAGAAAGTGACGCTGCGCGGGTTGCTCACCCATACCGCGGGTCTGACGGTGCATGGCTTTCCCGGCTATGCGAAGGGCGAGGCGGTGCCCAGCCTGACGCAGATCCTGGACAGCGTGCGGCCCGCCAACACCTCGGCGATCCGCGTCGATACCGTGCCCGGCAGCAAATGGCGCTATTCCGGCGGCGGCTATGTCGTGATGCAGAAGATGCTGGAAGACGTCACGGGCAAAGAGTTCGAGGCGCTGGCGAAGGAAATGGTGCTGGCGCCGCTGGGCATGACGCACAGCACGTATCAACAGCCCTTGCCGCCCGCGCTGCGAAAGTCAGCGGCCACGCCGTATGACGCCGAAGGCATGGCGGTGGTGGGCGGGGCGCACACCTATCCGGAAATGACGGCGGCGGGATTGTGGAGCACGCCTTCCGATCTGGCGCGCTATGCCATCGGTGTGCAGGCGGCGGCGGCGGGCAAGCCGGGCGCGGTGCTGGACAAGGCGACCACGGACGCGATGCTCAAGCGCGGCGGGCTGGGCAAATGGGGTCTGGGGCCGGAGCTGGGCGGCAGCGATGCGCGGCCCTGGTTCGGTCATGGCGGGGTGGATGAAGGCTTTGTCGCCAATCTCACCGCCTATACCGACGGCGAGGGCGTGGCGATCATGACCAACGGCATGGGCGGCATGCGGCTGGCCAGTGACATCCGCGCCAGCATCGCGCGCGAATATGGCTGGCCGGATTTCGCGCCCAGGGAACGCAAGGCGGTGACGGTGGCGGCGGATATTTCCGCGCGCCATGTCGGGGCCTATCGCCTCGGTCCCTACAGCGTGATGCGGGTGACGCAGGACGGCACGCGCCTGTTCGCCACCAATATCGAGGGCGTGAAGAACGAACTGTTCGCGGCCGGCGACAATGCCTGGTTCCGCGCCGATGCCGACATCGAATACCGTTTTGAAGCCGCAAGGCTGCTGTTCCGAAATGGCGGCGGGCGGGACGAGATCCGCGCCCGGCTCAGCGATGCCGAGGCCGCTGAAGTGACGGCCAGCCTGGCCGCGCGGGTCAAGGCGCAGAAGCCGCAAGCCGGCGCGCAGGCCGCGCTGCGCAAGAGTATCGCGGGGCTGGCTTCGGGCGAGCCGGACTATGCGCTCTATAATGCGGCGATGGCGGCGGTGACCCGGCGGCAATTGCCGGCGCTGAAGAACCTGATCACCGGGCTGGGGCCGCTGAAATCCATCGGCTTTGTGAAGGTGCAGCCCGACGGCATGGATGTCTACAAGGTCCGGTTCGCCAACGGCGACAGCGACTGGCGCATCGTTCTGGAAGACAGCGGCAGGATCGCGGCAATCGGGTTTTAGGGGGCGCGGTGCGGGAACCCGGATGGGGTTGCCGCGCGTTATAGGGTTCCACAGTCTGCGGCGGCCGGGCCAACACCATGCTTTTCTTGCGATTTTTGACCGGGGCGGGGCGGCGATGACCGTCCCCCAGGCACTGGCCTTCGCCCTGATGGGCGCGGCGATCGCACTCTTTATATGGGGCCGGCTGCGCTACGACCTGGTGGCGGTGCTGGCGCTGGTGGCGGGCGTCATGATCGGGGTGATCCCCGAAAAGGAAATGTTCTCCGGCTTCAGCAACAGCCTGATCTGGATCATCGCCTCGGTGCTGGTGCTCAGCGCCGCCATCGCGCGTTCGGGGCTGATCGAGCGGGCCTTCAATCCCGTGCTGGGTCATCTCAGCCACCGCTATCTGCAGATCCCGGTATTCGCGGGCGCGGTGATGCTGCTGTCGATGGTGACCAAGAATATCGGCGCGCTGGCGATCATGATGCCGCTGGCGATCCAGACCGCGCGCAAGACCAAGACGCCGGTGTCGCGCCTGTTGATGCCCATGGCCTTTGCTTCGCTTCTGGGCGGGCTGGTGACGCTGGTGGGCACCTCGCCCAACCTGATCGTGTCGGGCGTGCGCCAGTCGATCCTGGGCGAGCCCTATCAACTGTTCGATTTCGCGCCGGTGGGGCTGGGCATCTGCGCCGCCGGTTTCGTCTTCCTGTTCCTGGCCCAGTTCGTCTTCCGGATCGACCGCACGCCGCCGCCATCGGTGGAGGAAGCGCTGGAGTCTGTGCGCTTCGTGACCGAGCTTTCGATTTCCGATGACAGCGAATGGATCGGCAAGCCCTTCTCGGAACTGGATGCGCTGGGTACGCCCGATGTCGATGTGGTCTCGGTGGTGGGCGCACCGCAGCAGGGAAAGCCGTCGGCCGATACCCTTTTGAAGGCGGGCGACCATGTGATCTGCGAGGGCGAGGAAGCGGCGCTGGAGAAATTCTCCGCCACCGCCAAGCTGGGACTGGTGGGCGAGCGGCACCGGGCCGAGGGTGAGGCCGCCGACGAGGTCAAGGTGATCGAGGGCGTGATCGCGCAGGATTCCTCGCTGGTGGGCAGGACCCCGGCCCAGGCGCGGCTTCACCGGCGCTTTGGCGTCAGCCTGTTGGCGGTCAGCCGCGAAGGGGCGAATCTGCGCAAGGAATTGCGCGCCATCCCCCTCAAGGCCGGCGACGTGGTGATCTTCAAGGCGGGCGAGGGCGAAATCGCCGAGGCCTTTGCCGACCTGCATGTGCTGCCGCTGTCGGAACGCTCCATCGCGCTGGGCGTCAAGCGTTTCGGCTTCGCGCCGCTGCTGGCGCTGGCGCTTGCCGTGCTGGCCATCGGCATGGGATGGGCGCCGACCCATGTGGCGCTGGCCGCTGCCGCGGTGGTGGTGCTGCTGCTGCGCGTGATGAGCATGAACGATGCCTATAGCGCGGTGGACGGGCCGCTGCTGGTGCTGCTGGCGGCGCTGATCCCGATCAGCGAGGCCATCGAGCGCACCGGCGGGGCGGCGCTGATCGCCGCGCCGCTGGCCGATATGCTGGGGCCGCTGCCGCCCTATCTGGCGGTCGCCACCCTGATCGTGGTGGGCATGGCGGTGACGCCCTTCCTCAACAATGCCGCCACCGTCCTGATCGTGGCGCCGATTGCCGCCGCCGTGGCCAAGGACCTGGGCGCCAATCCCGACGCCTATCTGATGGCGGTGGCCGTGGGCGCGGGCTGCGATTTCCTCACCCCCATCGGCCACCAGTGCAACACGCTGGTGATGGGACCGGGCGGCTATCGCTTCGGCGATTACTGGAAGCTGGGCCTGCCGCTGTCGGTGATCGTGGTGGCGGTGGCGACGCCGCTGATCGTCATGGTGTGGATGTAGCGACAGGTTTCAGGCCTTGGTCTGCTTCACCGCATGCCAGCCCGTGATCATGAAGGCCTGGAAGAAACGCACCGGCAGGGGAAAGCCGCTGTCCTGCAGCAGGGCTTCGACCTTTGCCGGCGGCAGCACGGTCAGGCCTTCGCGCAGGGTGGTGGCAAGCGTTTTGAGCGATTCCGGATTGGCGCCCAAGAGGGCCTGCACCCGCTCCCAGTTCTTCAGCATGGCCGGAAATTCGGGACTGTCCAGGTCGAAGCTGATCTCGGCATTGACGATCATGCCGCCCGGTTTCAGCCGGGCCTGCATGTTGCCGTAAAAATCGGTTCGTTCGTCCCGCTTCACGAAATGCCCGACCAGGATGCTGAGCGCGGCGTCGAACGCCTCACCCTCCTCAACGTCCTGGACATAGCCTTCCACCAGTTCGCAGCGGTCCATCACGCCCGCCTGCGTCAACCGTTCGCGGCATACCTCCAGCATGGCGGCGGACGGATCGACCCCGGTGAAGCGCCAGCCGGGATATTCCTTGGACAGCGACAGGATCTCCGCGCCCGTTCCCACCCCCACGCACAGCGCGCGCGCGGTTTGCGGCAGGTCCCTCAGTACCATTCGCGTCAGGAAATGCAGGCCGTCGGCGATGGGCGCCAGCCTGCGGTTCTTTTCGTCATAGGCCCGTGACGCGTCGGAGGAGAAAAAGCCGGACATGGTTTGCTTTCCTGGGGTGAGCGGGAGAAGCAGTATAACAGGGCTGTCAAATGACCCGGCTGTCCATGACCGGCTGTCATTGATAAGGGCGCGCCCTGCGATGGACGCGCCCTGTTCGTTGCGGGGTTCAGCTAGATTTCCGGCGTCCGGTACAGCACCTTGCCGCCGACCTTGATCTCGGCATCCACCAGGTATTTTCGCATGGCGGCGAGGTCTGGCTCCACGCCCAGGCCGGGCTTTTCGGGGGTGTGCACCAGGCCGTTGGCGTCGCGCTCCAGCCGGTCGCGGCTGAGTTCTTCGGCCAGCGGCTTGGCTTCCACCGGATACTCGCAGATGCGGTGATCTTCCAGACCGGCGAAAGGCTGCAGCGAGGCCGACAACGCCAGATGGGTGGTGAACGTGTGGTTCACATAGGTGACGCCGCGCTTTGCCGCATAATCGGCGACCAGCTTGGCGTCGGTGATGCCGCCGATGCGCCCGGTGTCGATCTGCACAAAGCCCAGCCCGGCATGGTCGATCATGTGCTTGGCCATGTGGAAATTGTGGCAGCCTTCGCCGCCCGCCATCTTCACGCTGCCGCTTTCCTTCGACAGCTGCGCATAGGCGTCGATTGCGCCCGACACGAAGGGCTCTTCCAGCCAGGTCGCGCCGCAGGCCTGCAACGCCGCCAGCCGCTGGCGCGCCTGATCGACGTCATCGACCCACACCGTGCCGGCATCGACCAGCAGGTGACCGTCGGCGCCCAGGCCTTCGCGCGCCGCATGGACCTGGTCGGCGTCGGCTTTCGCAGTGGTGCGGCCATAGGGGCCCCAGCCGAACTTGATGGCGGTGTAGCCTTTTGCGCGCAGCGCCTGTGCGGCGACGCGCGTCTGTTCAGGGGTGTCGGCGAACAGCAGCGAGGCATAGGGCGTCTTGGGATAGGATTTCTTGGTGCCCAGAAGATCGAACACCGGCACGCCCTTTTTCTTGCCCATCAGGTCCCACAGCGCAATGTCGATGCCGGCCAGCGTATGGTCGGCCTGCAGCAGGTCCAGGCTGTTGTCGCGCACCAACCGGCCGATACGCGCAATGTCTTCGGGACCGTCCAGCGCCTGGCCCAGCACCGACGCCATGACCGGCTTGCAGGCGCTGTGCGACATCGGACAGACCAGGCTGGCGATCGAGACCAGCGGCGCGGCCTCGCACTCGCCCCATCCCGTCACGCCGCCGGCGCGCACGCGCACCAGCAGCGCGTCCTGGCTGCCATCGCCGATATCCAGAACTTCGGGCATGGAGAGATAGAAGAATTCAACGGACTCGATTTTCACGGCGTATGGTCCCCTGTTCGAAATCTCCGGCTTTTCGCGCCGGTTGAAAAAGCGAATTTGGCATAATCGCGCCATGCGGTCATCCGGCCGGCACCGCAAAAAGGGCGCATCCGGTGACGGATGCGCCCTGTCCTGTTCGTCCGGCGTGCGGGTTAGCGGCGGGGACGGTCGTCGCGGGTGCGCATGGCTTCATAGTCCGCCCGGTCGAGCGCGCGGGTCTGGTATTCCACGCTCTGGACGATGCACTGGCGGTCCGTGCCGATGCCGGCATTGTTGTAGACGGAGTCGCCGCGCTCCACGCAGGCCAGGGTGCCGACGCCGCGGGTGCGGAAGGCCAAGCCGAAATTATGCTGCAGGCCATAGCAGCGGCCGATGAAGTTGATGCGGTAGCGGTTGCGGGCGATGTCGCGGACCACCAGCGAACGGTTTCCCGGCACGAGCTGGTAGTCAAGGATGTTGCGATTGCGCAGGCAGGGCCGCTCGCCCGGCTGATAGGACTGGGCGACGGCGGGGACGGTGACGCAAACCAGAGCGGCGGCCACCAGAATCGAACGGATCATCTGTGTTTCTCCAATGGTGCCCTCTCGCTTCTATATACGCCGGCTGGATCACTTCGATCCAATGCCGCACCACAGCATGGAACTGTCTGATGGCGTACTGAAATTTCGCTCATCCGGGGCGATCCGGACGGGCGGGAGCGGCGTATCTAGAGGGTAACTCTGCTCCCGAACCCCGCCCCTCGTGATGGGGGCAGAGAGGTTCCCCGCCAGCGAAAGCTGGCGGGGTTTTTTAATGGGCGCCTTGCGGCGCCGGGGGCCAGCGAAAGCTGGCGGGGTTTTTTTATGGGCACCTTGCGGCGCCGAGGGCAGCGGAAAGCCGGCGGTCTTTATGACCTGCGCCGGGGTGCTTTGCGGGCGGGTGGCGCGATGGCGCCGGATGCGGCGGCGCGCACCAGGCGGCGGAATTTGGGACAATCAATGTGGCGCGGCGCCGGACAATCGGCGGCGTGGCGCAAGCCGTTGCGCAGGGCGCTGAGCTGGCGGATTGTGCGGTCCAGCGCATCCGCCCTGGCCGCCAGCATCTTGCGGTCTATGCGCACCCGGCCGTCGGGGGCAAACATGCGCGCGATCTCGTCCAGCGAAAAGCCGGCGGCGCGGCCCAGGCCGATCAGCGACAGCCGCTCCAGCACATCGGGATCGAACAGGCGGCGCAGGCCGCGCCTGCCGACAGAGGCGATCAGCTTTTTTTCCTCGTAAAAACGCAAGGTGGAGCTGGGAAGCCCGCAAAGCCGGGCAACTTGCGCGATATCCAGGTCTTTCATGCCCTTGACCTCAAGTCGACTTGAAGTGGCATTGTGCCGCCGTCAAGCAATCCCGACAAGGAGGATGATCATGAAGACGATGGCGACGGGCGACACGCAGCAGGCCTTCTGGAACGGCGATGCCGGCCAGGCCTGGGTGGACGCGCAGGAGGTGCTGGACCGGATGTTCCGCCCCTTCGAGGACATGCTGGTGGATGCGGTCAGTGCCCAGCCCGGCAGGCGCATCGCCGATATCGGCTGCGGCACCGGCGGTGTCATCCGCGCCGTGGCGCGGCGGCTGGGACCGGACTGCCGCTGCACCGGGGTGGATATCTCGCAGCCGATGATCGCTGCCGCGCGGGCCCGTGCCGACCGCGACGGCGTGCCCGTACAGTTTGTATGCGCCGATGCGCAGACCCACGCCTTTGCGCGCGAGAGCTTCGACATGATCATTTCGCGCTTCGGCGTGATGTTCTTCGACGATCCGGTCGGGGCCTTCGCAAACCTGCGGCGCAGCGCCGCGAAGGACGGACAGTTGTGTTTCGCCGCCTGGCGCAGTGCCGGGGAAAATCCCTTCATGACCACGGCCGAGCGCGCCGCCGCGCCGTTGCTGCCCGATATGCCGGTCCGGCAGAAGGATGCGCCGGGACAGTTCGGGTTTGCCGACCACCGCCGGATCGGCGCCATCCTGGAAGAAAGCGGCTGGCGCGATATCGCAATCACGCCGGTCGATGTCACCTGCGCGATACCGCAAGCGGCGCTGGAGGGGTATATCGCGCGGCTGGGCCCTCTGGGCCGGGTGCTGCACGATGCGGATGCACAGACGCGCAGCCGTGTTGTCGAAACGGTGCGGGTGGCCTTCGAGTCCTTTGTGCAGGGTGACGAGGTGCGCTTCCTGGCAGCCTGCTGGATGGTGACGGCGCGGGCCGGTCAGGCCGCCTAATGGTGTCCGGCGCGGGGCGTGTCGGCGCAGTGGTTCTTGAAGGCGGGGTGCACCGGATGCTCCAGCACCTCGGCCACCGTCAGCGTTGCCACGGTGCGGCCTGCGCCGTCGCGGACCTCGACGCAGGTCTCGTTCATCGAAACCCGGCCTTCCATATATTGCTGGACCATGTCGCGGGCGCTGGCCTTGGCTTCGTCCAGCGCGTCTTCGAGATGGGCATAGTCCGCCCCTTCTTCGTCCCGCACGGTGCCGCGGGCGTCACGCAAGTCGATGAAATAGCGCGCCATGGGAAGAGAACGGCCGGGGAAAAGTCCGGTTCCGCCGTCAGGCCGAAGGTTTTAGGTCCGGAAATCCTGCATCCCGGCCGGCAGGGCATCAACGGCGCGCGCCAGATGGGAGGCGAGCATATCTTGGGCCTGCGCATCGCCGGCGCGGCCATCCGCAATCAGGCCGAGGGCATCGATATGGGACTGGATGGCGGCGAACATGCGCGGGTCGCCGGGGTCGCGCGCCTGCAACAGGGTTTCGAACGAAGCGCAGAACTGGTTGACCGCCCGGCTTTGCGCCAGCGCGCTGCTGCCTCGTAGATCGCGCACGATCGTGAAGAAATTCCGCCGCGCGGACGAGGCCTCCGACACGGGCGTCTGCTTCAGCCCGGCGAGCAATTGCTCCAGCAGTTTCACGCGCTCGGCGAGGAAATCTTGGAAGCTGTCCTGGACCCGCTTGGACGCCCGCTCGCCCATCGTCACAAGCTGTGCGACGGGCCGCGCATTGGGTCCGGAAATTCTTGCCTTCAGTGATCGCATAGCGCTCATACGGCCCATTCCTGCGGCTGCTCGGCCTTTTCATCCTCGGCCAGGATAACCTTCAACAGGTGGCTCATCAGGGTTCCCGCGGAAAAGGGTTTCACGATGTAGCTGTCGGCGCCTTCCCCCATCGCGGTCGAGACATCGTCGGCATTGTTGTGACCGGTCAGCATGATGAAGGGAACGCGCGAAACCCTGCTGGAGGCATCGAGCCGGATTTTTCGCAGGATCGTGAGGCCATCAACCGGATACATCTGCCAATCGCAGATGATCAGGTCGGGACACTGAATCTCTATCCGTGCAAAAGCCTGCGCCGCCGATTCCGCCAGGAAGACCTTGCTGGCCCCGAAGCTCATGAGAACCTCCTTCAGCAGGCGGCGCACAAATTCGCTGTCGTCGATCACCAGGATGCTGATCTGCGAGAAGTCCGCACTGGTCAGTGACATGTGCCAGCCCGCGCCCGGCAGGCCGAAGCCCTTGAAGTGTAATTGTTCACCTGTGCCCCCCGGCAGTTTCGGCATCGACAGAAGTAACCGGGATGATCCCGGTATCTTCGGTTTCGTATGCCCAATTCGGTCTGTCGCAAACTGTCGTATGAACGTTAATGGCGCGTGAATTATCGCCGCATATGGGCGTTATTCCCGTCACGTGAATATAAGAGTAATTCTCATGAGTTCACGGCCGCGCCGCGCGGGCCGCCTATTCGCAGGTGATGCCGGCGCCCATGCCGCGCGCGCTGGAGGTGCTGCCCCCACCGGCCGAACCGCCGCTCTGGCAGTTCTTGCCCTTGGGTATGGGCATGTCGTGGGTGCCGTCGGCCGAGACGGTCATGCCGTCTTCGCGGTACTGCGCCCACACCACATTGGTCTTGCAAACCTTGGGACCGCGCCTGCGGGTGCCCGGAATGATCTGGGGCGTGCGGCAGGTGATGTCGTCGGGATTGCCCTCGCCGGTGGGTTCGCCATTGATGTCGGTGATGGTCTGGGCTGCCAGCGGCGCAGCCAGAAGGAGCGGCGCAGCCAGAGCCAGGGCGATCAGGATGGTCTTTCTCATTGTCCGTCTCCCTCGGCCGCCTGTCTCATCTCATGCGTGATCTGGCTTTTCTGCACGTTCAGCGAACCGGCGATCTGCATCTTGTAGAGCCCCTGCAGGTAGGACAGGTCGTGGGGGGAAATCGCAGCGACCGTGTTGGCGGGGGCGCAGGCGGGCGTGATCATCAGGTTGGTGATGCTGGCCAGGTCCTGGCAGGCATCGAAGCGTTCGGGCTGGGACAGTGCCAGCATGGCGATGTAGTCGCCCAGCGTGCCCATCTCCAGCTCCGCCACCTTGGTGGTGTCGACCACGATGACGATGTGGTTGAACTCGGCCTGGATGCCGTCGCCCAGGAAGCGGTTGCCCGACACGCTCGCCGTGATGGCGCCGGACATGTTCAGCGTCGTCATGGGCGAAGAGATCGGGCTGCCGCTTGGCGACAGGATGGCCATGCCGGGCAGGGTCACGGTGGTGTCGCGGGGCTTTCTCGTGTCGATCTGGGTCTGGCCGCGATAGTCGGTGGTCTGGGTGGTGTAGAAGGCGTGCACCGGGCGCTTCAGCTGGGTCATCTGCTCGGCCTGCGTGCTGTTGTCGTGATAGCCCAGATAGGTGGGATGCTCCTTGCGGATATTGTCCATCAGCGCCTGCGGGCTGGTGGTGAAGACGATCTGGATGTTGATCTTGCAGGCCGGATCGACATTGGTCCTGGCGCCGGCCTGCTTGGCGACCTCCTTCAGCTTGTCGGTGACGAACTTGGCGTAGTTGTCCGGGATGCCATAGGTCATGGGGCAGATGCGGTTCTGCCAGCGCGCGATCTTGCCGGCGAAACGGGTGGCGGCGGCGCGGGTCTCGACGAACTTTGCGATGGCGGCTTCGCGTGCGCCGGTAACGGTGACGCTGTCGGCGTTGGTGGCGGGCGGCTGGGCGACGGGTACCTGCGGGCCTGGCTGGGCGGCGGCGGGCAAGGCGAGGACGGCGAGGCAAAGGGTGAGCGCGATAGGCTTCATGGGTCACCTACTATATAGATAGTAGTTTGTAACAGGGCCGCCGGAGGCCAGCAAGCCAGGTTTTATGGGACTTTGCGTGCTGCACCGCGTCACGTCCGCAAGCGGGAGTCGACAGCCCCCGGGACTCGCGGTAAAAAAACCATGCCCATAGTAGGATGCTCCGATGGCCCCGCCGCGCCTGACCAAGCTGGAACTGGCCATCATGGAGACGCTGTGGACCGGCGGTGCGCGCTCGGTGCGCGAAATCCAGGAAGAATTCCCCAAGAAAGGCCGCCCCGCCTACACCACCATCCAGACCACGGTGGTGCGGCTGGAAGGCAAGAAGGCGGTCACCCGCCTGAAGAAAATCGGCAATGCGCATATTTATGAAGCGGCGGTGTCGCGCAACGCCGCCCAGCGCCGCCTGGTCGATGACCTGCTGGCTCTGTTCGGCGGGCGCACCCAGCCGGTGATGACCCATCTGGTGGAAACCGGGAAGGTCACGCTGGAAGAAGTGCAGGAAGCCGAAAAACTGGTGCGCCAGATGGGCAATGCGATCGGGGACAAGACGCCATGATCGACCATCTGTGGCAATCCACGCTGTTCGCGCTGGTGATTGCCGCAATGGTCCCCTTGTTCCGCCGCCAGAGCGCGGGCATCCGTTTCTGGCTGTGGTTCGCCGCGTCCGTGAAATTCCTGGTGCCGCTGGCGCTGCTGGTAAAACTGGGCGGCTATCTGCCGGCGCTGCCCGCGCCGGCCAAGGCGCTGATCGCGCCCGCGTCCCGGACATTCGCCGCACCCATCCAGATCGCGCCGCCCGCGCCGGGCTTGCCGGTAGCCGAAATCCTGATCGCGGTCTGGGTGCTGGGCGCGTTGTTCGTGGCGGGCCTGTGGCTGATGCGCTGGATGAACCTGCGCGCCGTGCTGCGCGGTGCCGACGATCTCGCCATGGCGCCGCCCCTCTCAGCACCGGTGCCGGTCAAGCTGGTGGCGTCGTATCTGGAGCCGGGACTGGTCGGCATCTTCCGCCCCGTGATCCTGATGCCGCGCGGCGTGGCCGAAAAGCTTTCGCCCTCAGAGATGCGCGCCGTGCTGGCGCATGAACTCAGCCATCACCATCGCCGCGACAATCTTCTGGCCTGCGCCCAGATGCTGGTGGAGATGCTGTTCTGGTTCCATCCGCTGGTGTGGTGGATCGGCGGACGGCTGATCGCCGAACGCGAGCGCGCCTGCGACGAGGCGGTGCTGGAACACAATGCGCCGCGCACGTACGCGGAAGGGATTTTGAAAATCTGCCGCTTCCATCTGCAACCGGCGCTGGCCTGCACCGCGGGCGTGTCGGGCGGCGACCTCAAGACGCGGGTGCGCGCCATCATGGCCGACCAGCGCCGCCACGAACTGGATGGCCAGCGCATTTTGCTTCTGGGCAGCCTGGGCCTTGTCACCGTGATGCTGCCGCTCTTGGCGGGTGCGCCGGGCAGCGCCCCGGTCAACCGGCTGGCGCAGCAGGTGGCGCGGGTGCTGACCGCGCCCGCCTTGCCGCAGATGCATTTCGCGCCCGTGTCCGCGGCCGCCAAGCCGCGGCGCGCAGCCCCTGTGGTGGTGCCGCCGGTGATCGCCGGTCCCGCACTGCCGGTTGCAGAAGCTCCGCCGCCGCTGGTGGACAGCACGCCGCCGTCCCAGACCGTGGTCGTGACCCAGTTGCGCGCCGCGCCGCCGGTGCTGGAAGATGAAACGGTGTGCCGCAAGCCGCAGAAGATCGCGGGCTCGCGGCTGTTGGGGCCGCCGGTCTGCCTGCGCGCCAGCACCTGGGCCGAGATGGCGGCGCAGGGCCGCGATATCGGCGCGGACGGGCGCAGCATCGTGCCTTCGGCCAGCAGTTTCGAAAAGCGCGCCAGCATCAATCCGGCCGCCTGCCTGCGCGCCGCCAACAACAGCGCGTCGGGCGGCGCCATGCTGCCCCGGATCGCCTGTTTCTAGGGCGAACGCACGAGCGCAGCATCCGGCGGCCTGCGGCATCCCGCTTTCTTGACTTCGCCCGGCCCCGGTTCCAGAAAGCGGGCATGACGGGCAAGCAGGTACTCAAGCACCTGATACTGATCGCGCTGCTGGCGCGGGCGCTGGTTCCGGCCGGCTGGATGCCGGTTGCCGATGCCGGCACCCTGATCACCATCTGCTCGGTCCAGGGCCAGAAGGTCCTGCATCCCGATGCGCCGGGCGCGCCCGCGCAAGAGATGGCGTCCCAGGACTGCGCCTTTGGCGCCGCCCCGCACGTCGCCTTCGTCCCCGACGCCCCGGTCCTGACCGCGCCCGCGGTTCATGCCCGCAAGGCCCAAACCGACCGGATCTATGCCGCGGCGATCGTCGCGCGCTTTTCCCCCGGCTCTCCCCGAGCGCCCCCGCTGAACGTCTGAGCCGTTTTTAACCCGCGCCGATTCTTCCGGCGCGCGCTCATTCGTTCATTGTTGGGGAATTCTCATGTCCATTGCGTCGCGCCTGTGCGCCACCGCGTCCGTTCTTGCCGTTATTTCCACGCTTACCGCCCAGGCCCAGACTGCGGGCACGCCGATCAGCGCCGATACGGTGATCGTCACCGCCAATGGCGATCCGCGCGATCCGCCCATTGTCGCCCAGGCGCGCGAACGGCTGTCGCGCACGCCCGGCGCGGTGTCGGTGGTGTCGGCGGAAGCCTCGCAGGACCGGCTGTCGATCGGACTTCCCGATCTCTTGCGCGACGTGCCCGGCGTTCTGTCGAACAAGCGCTATGGCGAGGAATCGCGGCTTTCGATCCGTGGCTCAGGAATCGACCAGTCCTATCACCAGCGCGGCGTGCTGATCGCGCAGGACGGCGTTCCGTTTGCCGATGCCGACGGCTTTTCCGATTTCCAGAAAGTCGATGCCTTGGGCGCCCGCTATATCGAGGTCTACAAGGGCGGCAACGCGCTACGCTTCGGCGGGGCGCAGCTGGGCGGCGCGATCAACCTGGTGTCGCCCACCGGGCGCACCGCGATTTCGCCCAACATGCTGCGCGTGGAAGGCGGCAGCTATGGCACCTTGCGCGGCACCGGCGCGGTGGCGCGCGAATTCGGCAACTGGGACGTCTATGCCGCGGTCAGCGGCTTGCAGGCGGATGGCTATCGCACCAATTCCGCGCAGAGCCAGGTGCGCGGCACCGTCAATGCCGGATACAACTTCGGCGACGAACAGAATGTGCGGCTGATCCTGACGGGCGCCGATATCGACCAGCAGGTTCCCGGCACGTTGAGCCTGTTTAACGCGCTGAACAATCCCACCAATGCGGGCACCGGCGTTGTCGCCAACCGCTGGGCGCGCGACCAGCAGCTGTTCCGCGCCTCGCTGCAGTCGCATTGGCGCTTCGACGATCAGCTGGTGTTCGAGGGTGGCATCTATGCCACCGGCACAGCGCTGCATCACCCCATTTCCATCGTGATCGACCAGAACACCCATGCGCAGGGCGCCTTCGGCCGTCTGGACTGGACGGGGCTTGTCGGCGGGCTGAAGGCCGACCTGTTCGCCGGCTTCTCCTATCGCCAGGGCACCAACAACCAGCAGCTTTACGCCAACACCGGCGGCGTCAGCGGCTTCAACTTCGGCAATGGGCATCAGGAAGCCAGCGGCAGCGACCTGTTCGCCGAGGGGCGCCTGTTCGTGACCGACGAGCTGGCGCTGGTCGCGGGCGGATCCTGGGGCCATGCCACGCGCAACTATCGCGACAATCTGAATGCCGCGAACAATGCGGGCAAGGAATTCGACTGGTTCTCGCCGCGCGTCGGCCTGTTGTGGGAAAATGCCGACGGCATCCAGGTCTATGCCAATGCGACCCGCTCGGTTGAGCCGCCCCATTACGGTGCGCTGGTGCAGTCGCCGTTCCCCGGCTTCGTGCCGGTGCAGGCCCAGAAAGCCTGGACAGGCGAAATCGGTACCCGCGGACGTGCGGACGCGGTGACCTGGGATATCACTTTCTATCATTCCTCGGTCCAGGACGAACTTCTCAGCTTCCGCGCCGTGACCGGGCTTCCTGCCGCTTTCTTCAATGCCGGGGACACCATCCATCAAGGCATCGAGGCGAGCCTGGACTGGGACCTGGCGGCTGGCTGGCTGAACGCGCCGCTGCGCCTGCGCCAGACCTATGCCTGGTCGGACTTCCGCTTCGACCGCGACCCGGTTTACGGCAACAACCGCATGCCGGTGGTGCCCGAACACCAGTACCGCGCCTCGCTGAAGTATCAGCATGAATCGGGCGTGTTCATCGAGCCGGGGCTGGACTGGCGCATCAAGAGCGTCTTTGTCGATTACGCCAACCGGATGAAAGCGCCGGGCTATGTGCTGTTCAACGTCAATACCGGTTACGAACTCGGCAACGGCATGACGCTGTTCCTGGACGCCCGCAACATGGCCGACGAACGCTATACGGCGGAATTCGGCGCGGTCACCGATGCGTTGGTGGCCACGACCGACGTATTCTTTCCGGGCGAAGGCCGTTCGGTGTTCGCCGGCATCGCGTACCGGTTCTAGGGGGCGCGATGCGACTGATGCTTGCATTGAGTGTCGCGGTAATGCTGTCCGCCTGCGGTCCGTCGGAAGAGACGGACCGCGCGGCGGCGCAAGCCGTGCTGCACACCCTGTACGACAAGCCCGGCGCCAAGCTGGATAGCGGCCCGGCGGCGATCGAAGGCGACATTGCGGTCGTGGACTGGACCCAAGGCGAGATGGGTGGCCGTGCCTTGCTGGGACGCGAGAAGGACGGCTGGCGCCTGATCCTGTGCAGCGGCGATCCGCTGCGCAGCAAGGAGGGGCTGATGGCGGTGGGCGTTCCCGCCGCCGCCGCCGAGGCTTTGGCGCGGGAAATCCAGGCCGCGGAAGCGGATATTGCGCCGGAGCGGTTGGCCCGGATGGCGTCGTTCAAAGGCGTGATGCGAATGGCGCCTGCGTCTCACGCGGGGGGGGCATCATGGCGAGTGAAGACAGGCCAATAGCCCGGCTCCCCTGCCGCGGGCGATCAACGCGCGGGCGCGCGGCGGCATCGCGAGCCTGGCCGAGATCGTGGCCCCCCGGCCTTTTGTACACAAACCAATTTGCTTTCTGAAAGAGGAATACAATGACTTCCATGGTTTCGCGCCTTTGCGCCACCGCTTCGCTTTTTGTGCTTGTCACTGCCGCGCCGTCCGTCGCCCAGCCTGTTCGCGCCAGCGCGGATAACGTCATCGTCACCGGCATGCGGGAAACCGCCGAGGCCCTTGCCGAAATCCAGCGCACACCGGGCGGGGTCGCGGTCGTGCCCGACACGGCCTTCAAGAACGGGCCGGTGCAGAATATCAAGGATATCCTGGGCTATGTGCCGGGCGTGATCACCCAGCCGCGCATGGGCGATGACGCGCGCATTTCGATCCGCGGGTCTGGCCTGTCGCGCAATTATGGCGGGCGCGGCGTGTCGCTGTTCTATGACGGCGTACCGCTGAACACCTCGGACGGCCTGTACGATCTGTATGAAGTCGAACCCAGCGCCTATCGCTATGCCGAAGTGTTCAAGGGCGCCAATGCGCTGCGCTACGGCTCCAACGCGCTGGGCGGAGCGATCAACCTGGTGACGCCGACAGGCCGCGATGCATCCGCGCTGGACGCGCGCTTCGATGCCGGCAGCTTCGGCTATTTCAAGGGCTCGGCCAGCACCGGCGGTACATCGGGCGCGGTCGATTATTTCGGCACCCTGTCGCTGTCGCAGATCGACGGCTATCGCCAGCACAGCAATGGCGACGCCATCCGTTTTAACGCCAACCTGGGTTATCAGGTGACGCCGGATGTCGAGACGCGCTTTTATCTGGCCGCCGCCTCCACCAACCAGCGCATTCCGGGCGAAATCACCAAGGCCCAGGCGCTGAACACGCCCACCATGGCCAATGCCTTCTGGGTATTCGGCGACCAGCAGCGCAACGTCGATTCTTTCCGCATTTCCAACAAGACGACCTGGCGGGTGGACAGCACCACGGTCGAGTTCGGCGCTTTTTATACCAACCGGCACGTCGATCACCCGATCTTCCAGTATCTGGATTACACGGTGGACGATTATGGCGGCTTCGTGCGGGCCAATGACGAGCGCGAAATTGGGGGCCTGCGCAACCGGCTGATCGTGGGCGCCAACCTGCACAATGGCGTGCTGGACACCAACCAGTATGTGAACCTGGCGGGCGCGGTGAAGGGGGCGCTGGCGTCGTCGATGGTCGATAGCTCGACCAACTTCTCGCTCTATGCCGAAGACTCGCTCTATGTGCAGCCCGACTTCGCCTTCATCCTGGGGATGAGCTATCTGGATGCCAGCCGCGACCGGCGCGACCGCTTCCTGACCAATGGCAACCAGTCGGGCAACAAGAGTTATGGCGTCTGGAGCCCGCGTTTGGGACTGTTGTGGGATGTCGATTCCGACTGGCAGGTGTTCGCCAATGTCTCGCGCAGCGCCGAGATTCCGACCTATGACGTCAATGCCTTTTCCACGCCCGCCAACTCCAACCTGACGGCGCAACGCGCCACCACCTATGAAATCGGCACGCGGGGCCATCAGGGCAATTTCGGTTGGGACATCGCGCTGTACCGCTCCAATATCAAGGGCGAGCTGCAATGCCTGGCGACGGGTCCGGCTTCCTGCGCGATCTCCAATGCGGGCAACACGGTGCACCAGGGCGTGGAAGCGGGATTGGACGCGCTCTTTCCGGTATCGCCGTTCGGGTCGGACGACGCCATCGCGCTGTTGGCGGCCTATACCTATAGCGACTTCTTCTTTTACCGCGATGCCCGGTTCGGCAACAACGAACTGCCGGGCGTGCCCAAGCATTTCCTGCGGGCCGAAACGCTCTACAAACATGCCAGCGGCTTTTACGCGGGGCCGAACATCGAATGGGCCCCTAGCCGCTATTTCGCGGACAATGCCAACAGCCTGAGCGTGGACCCCTATGCGCTGGTCAACGTCAAGGCCGGGTACGACACCGGCAGCGGCTGGTCGGGCTATATCGAAGGGCGCAACCTGGCCGACAAGCGGTACATCTCCACCGTGGCGGTCACCGGCTTTGCCAATGCGGGCTCGGAAATCTTCAATCCCGGCATGGGCCGCTCGGTCTATGGCGGCCTGCGGTACAATCTGTAACGCTTGCTGTATAGGTGCGCGCCATGACCAACCCCGACACATCAAGGCCGCCCGCCGGCGCGCTGTATCGCGCGATCTGGCGCTGGCATTTCTATGCCGGGCTGATCGTGGCACCGGTCCTTTTGGTGCTGGCCATCACCGGGTCGATCTATCTGTTCAATTCGGAGATCGAGGATTGGCTGCACCATGACCGGCGCTTCGTAACGGTCGAGGGCGCGGCGATGCCGGCCACCCATTCCATCGCGGCGGCGCAAGGGGCGCAGCCGGGCCTGGTGGTCAGTATCGACATGCCCGCCACGCCGGACCGCCCGGCCGAAGTGACGATCAACCCGGCGGCGGGCGCGCCGGTGCAGGTGGCGGTGGAGCCCGCCACCATGGAGGTGCTGGGCACCTATGTGAGCGCGGACACGCTGGTGGGCATGGCGCGGGAAATTCACCGCTCGCTGACCATCGGTACGCTGGGCCGGGGGATTGTCGAGCTGGCGGCCTGCTGGACGCTGGTGATGATCGCCACCGGCATCTATTTGTGGTGGCCGCGCGGGGCGGCGTTCCATTTCGGCGGCGTGTTTTTCCCGCGCGTCTGGTTGCGTGGGCGCGCCCTGCTGAAGGACATCCATGCGGTGACCGGCGTGTGGGTGGCGGCGCTGATCGTGTTCATGGTCCTGACCGGATTGCCCTGGGCGGGGGTGCAGGGCGGCATCATCCGCCAGGGCGTCACGGCCATGGGAATCGGGTATCCGGCGCGCGGCGCGCAAAGCGTGCCGATGGAAAGGATCGTGAAAGATACGCCCTGGACGCTGGCGGACGCGGCCATGCCGAAATCCTCGCCTGCGTCCGAACATGCCGGCCATGCCGGACACCAGGCGGCCAGCGGCGGCGCGGATGCGGCGGCGGTGGAAGGCGTGGACCGCATCACCGATGCGCTATGGGCCATGGGCATCACCGGCGGCTATCGCCTGACCCTGCCGGTGGGGCCCACGGGCGTCTATACCGCCTCGATCTATCCGGATCGGCCACAAGGACAACGCACGCTGCATTTCGACCGCTACAGCGGAAAGCTGATCAAGGATGTGGGCTATGCCGATTACGGCTGGGGGGCGAAAGCGATCGAGCTGGGCGTGCAGCTTCACATGGGCAATTACTTCGGCCGCGCCAACCAGATCCTGATGCTGCTGCCCTGCATCGGCATCGTGCTCTTGGTGTTCAGCGGCGTCTGGATGTGGTGGAAGCGGCGCCCGGCGGGCCGGCTGGCCGCGCCGCCGAAAGTGCCGGAGGCGCGGATCAAGGGCGCGCTGACATTGCTGGCGCTGGCGGGCGTGCTGCTACCGCTGTTCGGCGCGTCGCTGATCGCGGTGTTTGCATTGGACCGCATCATGGTCGCGCTCAAGCTCAAAGCCGCCTAGGCAAAGAAAATGCCGCCCGCGTCGTAGGACGCGGGCGGCATATTTCATTTCAGGACCGCTTAGGCCTTATTGTCGTGCTTGTCGGTCGTGCCCGGCTCGGTCGTCATGGGCTTCTTGCCGTCTTCGACACGGCCTTCGTTGCGCAGGTTGCGGCCTTCCTGGGCCTTGGCCTTGTCTTCCGCAGACGTGCCGTGCTCATAGGCTTCTTCCTTGACGTAGCCGGCGGCTTCCTTGATCTGACCCTTGACGCTCATGTCGCTTCTCCATTGTTTGGTTGAGGAGAAAACCGCCGCCAGAATGAATGGTTCCGGTTGTTCCCGGCGGGAGTTTTGTGCGATGGCGCACGGTTCGCAGATGCGGGGCGGGCCATCATCTGCGTCGCGGCGGCCCCCGCGATCATCGCCGCCAGCGACGGCAGCGAGGTGAAACGGCCAAGCCCCACTGGCCCGCGCCGGGCCAGCATGCGGCTGACCGCCAGCAATCCCAGGCCCAAAAGCAGTTTGCGCATCGAAATCCTCCAGGCGAATGCATGGCGGAAACGCACTGGAGGGCAGGTTGGTTCAGCTTTCCTCAAGCGCAGGGCACGAGAAAGACTCGCTCAGCATTCGCCAACACGTGGGCGGCGCCGGACTTGAGTAGACGCCGCCGGTTCAGCTTTCCGCCGGGGCCTGGATGGCGACACCCAAGCTGGAAAGCTTTTCTAGAACGCCGCCCTTCCTCAGCAGCGGGCCCAGATTGACGATGGCGACGGTCTTGCCCGGTTTCTTCAGGGCGGCGTCGATCGCGGTCACGGTTTCGGAAATGTTGCGCGCCTCGATCTGGGCGGCGCGGGTGACGCTGCCGATGGCGCAGTTCATCAGCCGGGATTCGGCATAATGGGCTTTCATGCTTTTCACATTGCCCACCGCCCAGGCGCGGGCGGCGGGTTCGGCATGGGTGCTGGCCCATAATACGTCGTCCACCGCCTGGCTGAGGCACTGGCGTTGCTGTTCGGGCGAGAGCTTGAGAAGGTCGCGCACCACATCCATAGCCTGGAAATTGGTGACCGAGCGGCGTTCGATCCTGTGGCGGCGGGCGATGTCGCCGATTTTCCCGCGCGGTTGGCCGCCCTCGAAGTCGCGCGCCTTCATGAAATCCTGCTGCAGCCGCACGGCGGCGCGGATGGGCACGTCGGTGGCGTAGTCCTCCGCATCGCCCTTGGCTGCGTCGCGCGCCAGAAGGAAACGGCGGCGCAGGTCGTCCGGCAGTTGCGTCTCCAGGTTCTGGCCGCGCGGCAGCGACAGTTTCCCGCCATGCCAGACCAGGAACCAGGCGACATCAACGAAATTGATGCTGGGGCGGGGCGGATGCAGCACTTCGCGCGCCCCGTCCATCACATCGGCCAGCACGTCGCTGTTCCACTCCAGCCCCTTGGGCATCGGCCAGACCTGGCCCAGCACCCAGACCTCAGATTGGCCGCGCGTCAGGTGCCACAGCGCCGGGCCGGGCTGGGCGCGCACGGTGACGGTTTCGATCTCGCTCCATTCCGGCTGCACGGCGGTATCCTGCGCCCACACCGGAAAGGCGCAGGCGGCCAGCAGCAGGAAAGGGGCAAGCAAACGACGCATGGTCACCGGTGGCAGAACGGCGGGATGGTGGTGGGATAATAGGGCAAGAATACGCAAGTTTCGCGTGCGTCCGCACGAGAAGGGGCGGGCCTACAGGCGGATTTTGTGGCTGGCTGGCGGCTGACGGTTACTTCCGCTTGAACCGTGCGGCGAAGAAGTCGCCCTTGTTCCATGCGGGCGCCGCCTGGGCGTCACCCAGTTCGCGGGCGATTTCGGAGTTCAGCCGCGCGAACTTGGCGCCCGCCTCATAGCTGATCGGCTGTTTCAGGTCGTCGCTGGGCTTGTGATAGTTGGTCTTCATGAAATGCAGGAAGGCCTTTTCGCCGCCATTGGCAAAGCCGGTCATCAGGAACACCGCCGGGATGCCCTGTTCGACAAAGCGGTAATGGTCGGAGCGGGTGAAGACGCCTTCATCGGGCATGGGATCGGGCGACAGTTTCACCTTCAGGCGCTCGGCGGCGCGCTTGACCGCCGGGCCGATGGTGGAACGGTCGGCGCCGAAGGCCACCACGTCGCTGAAGTCATAGGTGAGGATCGGCATGTCCAGGTTCACATCGGCGACGATCTGCGAGACCGGCACCGGGGGATTGCGGGCGAAATATTCCGAGCCGATCAGGCCTTTTTCCTCCGCCGTGTTGACCAGGAAGATCATGGAGCGGCGCGGCGGTTTGCCCGACAGCAGGCGCGCGACTTCCAAGGTGGTGGAAACGCCCGCCGCATTGTCGAGCGCGCCATTGTTGATGGTGTCGTTGGTCTTGTCGCCCTTGACCGGCGGGGTGATGCCCAGATGGTCAAGATGGGCGGACAGCACGATGTATTCGTTTTTCAACTTGGGATCGCTGCCCGGCAGCAGGCCGATGATGTTGCGGCTTTCCAGGGTGCGGGTTTCACTGTCGGTGGCGGCGCTGAGCGACATCTTCAGGTCGAAGCCCGCAATTGCGCCCTGGTCGGTTTCGGCCTGGGCGAGAATCTCTTTCGTTTTGGCGCCGAACAGCTTTTGCGCGCCCGCCACGCTGATGCCGGCGGCGATGGGTAGCCGCACTTGGCTGAACGCCGTGCCGTCCTTCTGCCGCCAGCTCATGCCCCAGCTCTTGTGCTGGCGCACGCGGTTGGCAAAGGGGTAGAGCTTTTCGCCGGTCAGGGTGCCGACGCTGAGATAGCCGATGGCGCCGCGGTCCTTGGCGGCCTGCAGCTTGGCGCGGCCGCCGCGATAGTAGGCGCGTTCCTCGGTCTGCAGGAACTTGGGCGCGCCCGACAGCGCCACCACGATCTTGCCCTTTACATCCAGGCCTTTGTAATCGTCACGCCCCTTTTCCGGCGCCACCAGGCCATAGCCGACGAACACCAGCGGCGCGTTGAGGCGCAGCTTTGGGAAGACCTCGTCGCCGCCGGTGATGTAGTCGGTGCCGAACACCAGCGGGGTTTCCTTGCCCGACGCGTCCTTGAGAACGAGCTTGCCTTCGTCTTTCGCCCGCGCTGCCACCAGCGGCACCGCCTGGAAATAACTTCCATTGGCGCCCATGGGCTTTAGCCCCAGCGCCTTCATCTGGCGGGCGACGTAGTCGGCCGCCGCCTCATAGCCGGGCGAGCCGGCTTCGCGGCCCTTGAGGCTGTCGCCCGCCAGGAACGCCATGTTGGCCCTGATGTTGGCGGCGCTGTCGGGGCCGGTCTGGGCGGTAGCGGGCAGTGCGGCAAGCAGCAGGGCGGACAACAGGACGGGCGCGGTGCGCATGGGCGGTCTCCATCGGGCAGGGTCGGATCGTGCCACAGGCGCGGAAAGAAGCAAACGTTCGCAGGCACACACATGGACCAAGGTCCCGGATTGCCTCGGGCATAACCTCGTGTTATTTAAAACTACAACAGTCGTAGTACGAGGCAGCCAATGCGCGGTGTTTGGCTTACGGTTCTGGGTGTGGCGCTGGCGGCCGGCATGGCGCGGGCGCAGGTGGCGCCGTCGGATTCGGTGACGGTGACCTCGCAAAAGGCCCGCGAAGCCATCAACAGTTTCGTGACAAAACTCACCTCGCCCACGCGGCTGACCGGCAAGATCGCGCGCTGGAATGTCGGCATCTGTCCGGGCGTGACCGGCGTGCGCCCCGAAGCGGTGCGCTTCATCGCGCAGCGGGTGCGGGAAACCGCCACCCGCATCGGCGCGCCGGTTAACGGGGACGCAGGCTGCAAGCCCAACGTCCATGTGGTTTTCACCACCACGCCGCAGGCCCTGCTGACCCATATCCGTACGACCCAGCCCTATATGCTGGGCTATGCCGACAGCGAAGCGAAGAAGGACGAACTGGCGAAAGTCACCCAGCCGATCCAGGCCTGGTACACCACCCAGATGCGCGATGTGCGCGGCAAGCTCACCTTCGACAGCCCCAAGGTCGTTGGTGTGGGCAACGAACTGCGCATCCCATGCGGTTCAGAACACAGCCAAACCTGTCCGGGGGGATATATGAGCATCCCCTATGCCGTGGGGGCGATCTCCGTCACGGGCGGTCGACTGGGTGATGGCACCCGCAGCGTGTTCTACAATGTCATCATCGTGGTCGATCCCAATGCGCTGCTGGACCAGGAGATGGGCACGGTGGGCGATCATATCGCCATGCTGGCGCTGGCGCAGATCGAGCCGTTGAAGGACTGCCAGCCGCTGCCCAGCATCATGAACCTGTTCACGCCGGGCTGCGCCAGCCGTCCCACCGGCATGACCGCTCATGACGAAGGCTATCTGCGCGGGCTCTACAGCATGGACGCCCAGGCCATGATCCAGGTGCAGCGCGACCAGATGGTGCACAAGATCGGCCAGGCTATCCAGGGGCGCTAGCGCCACCCGTTGCCCCGGCGGCGCGATGCGCGCATTCTGGCGTGCATGACCGGCAGGAGAGGCAGCATGATTTCGCGCAGGACTTTGCTGGCGGCGTCGGCGGCATTGCCGTTTGCGGGAGTGGCGCGGGCGGCTGACGCTGTGTCCATACAGCTTCATCCCCAGCGCCGCCTGGGCAGGCTGCCGTTGGATTTCATGGGGCTGGGGTTTGAATCCTCGGCCGTTGCGGAGCGGGGGCTGCTCACCCGCGAAAACCGCGCCTATGTGCAGCTGGTGCGCAACCTGGGCCGGGGCGTGATCCGCATCGGCGGCAATGTCTCGGACTATACCCGCTATGACACGGGCGCGCCCGCCGTCGCCGGTCACAAGGACACGGTGCTGAATGCGCAAAGCCTGCGGCGGTTTCGCGGTTTCCTCGATGCGGTGGGCTGGAACCTGATCTGGGGCCTCAATCTCGGCACCGGCAGGATCGAGAATGCCGTGGCGCTGGCGCGCGACGTGTCCGAGGTGATGGGCGAGCGGCTGGTCGCCTTCCAGATCGGCAACGAGCCCGACCTGTTCGTGCTGCAGGGCCATCGCGCCGCGCCTTATGGCTATGGCGAGTGGCTGGCGGAGTATCGCCGCTTCAAATCCGCCATCCGCGCGGCGGTGCCGGGCGCGAAGTTTGCCGGGCCCGACATCAGCGATGCGGGCGTTTCGTGGGTGGAGAATTTCGCCCGCGACGAGGGCGGCGACGCCGTGATGCTGACGGCGCATCATTATATTGCGGGCCGGGACAATCCCGGCAGTACCCATGCGCTGCTGCTGCGCGAGGAGACGCGCTTCCAGCAGAACAACCTGACCAAGTTCCAGGCCAGCGCGGCCCGCGCCGGCATCCCCTGGCGGATGAGCGAGACCGCGACGCTCTATGGCGGCGGCAAGCCGGGGGTGAGCGACAGTTTCGCCTCGGCTTTGTGGGTGCTGGATTACCTGTTCGTGCTGGCGCGATATGGGGCGGCGGGGGCGAACTTGCAGACCGGCATCAATCACCTGGGGCGCCTCAGTTCCTATTCGCCCATCACCGACGACCGCAAGGGGCGCTATGGCGCGGCGCCGGAATATTATGGCTTGCTGGCCTTTGCCCAGATTGCCGACGGCGAGATGATCGCGGCGGATGTCAGCAAGGGCGGGCTCAATCTTTCCGTCCATGCGGTGCGCCAGGACGGCGGCGGGATCGGCGTGGCGGTGATCAACAAGGACATGACGCGCGATGCGGCGGTGACGATTGCCGGTGCGCCCCAGGGCGAGGCGCAGGCGATGCGGCTGGTCGCGCCACAGGTGTCGTCCTTGCGCGGCGTGACGCTGGGCGGGGCGGCGGTCGCGAACGACGGACGCTGGGGCGGGCTCAGCGAAGCCGTCACGATCCAGGGCGGGCAGGCGGTGCTGACCGTGCCCGCCGCCAGCGCGGCGCTGGTGACGTTTACCGCCTGACCGCCTGGCACGGTGGTTGCGACGGACAGTCCAGCACGACTTGAATAATGTCCTTTTGTCTCAAACTGGATCAGACGCGGCAGCGCCCCCTGCCGCGTTCATCCCGCCCCGGCACGCTTTGGCCGGGCGGCACATATATTGGAGGGCCTATGACTCTGCGCGCGCTTCTTCTTTCCTCCGCCGTCCTCTTGGCGGCGACCCCGGCTTTGGCCGTGGACGAGCTGGATTCCATGACCACGATGGTGATGGACCTGGATACCAGGGACATCGACGTGGCTGAAGCCGACGGGATTACCATCGGCGATCTGTCGGGGGGTGTCGGCACGGCCGCGTCCGAAGACGGTGGCCCCATCGTGATGCAGTTCGTGCAGCAGCCCAGCGCGGGCGCCTCTACCGGAACCGCCGCCGGTTCGCGCTATGTCGCGGCCTCGGCCGGACGCCGCTAGCTAGAAGCGATAGCCCAGCAGGGTCGTGACGCTGCTGTTGGTGTCGGTGATGCTGATCGGGCTGGTGGCGGCATCGCCCATCAACCGGGTGACATTGGCGTTCACCGCCGCGAACCAGTGATTGTCGAAGCGGTAAATCAGGTTGGCGCTGCCGCGCACTTCCTGCAGGCCCGACCGCGCGTTGAAGGCCGGGAAGATCGAACGGGATGCCTGCAACGGCGTCACCCCGAAGAAGGTCTGCATATACTTGTCGTCGGCCCAGCTGGCGCGTATCCCCGGAATGAAGATCAGCTTCCTGCCCAGCGGCACGGGGGCCGAGGCGCCCAGGCTGGCCAGCACGCCGTCATTCTGCGCGCCCAGATATTTGACCGCCGCGGCGTTGAATTCGAGGAAGCCGACGCGATAGGCGGCAAAGCCGCGAAGCCCCAGGGCAAAGTCGATATCCCCCATGCCGCGCAGCCGGTCGTCGCCGCCGCCGAAGATGCCGCCGGTATCGTGATCCTTGCGGCCGCCATCGAAGGTCAGGCCGCCCCCGGCACGAAAGCCCCCGCGCCGCAGCTGCGCGCTCAGGCCACCTTCGCCGAAGGAAATGGTGTCGCGCCAGTTGACGGTGATCACCGGCAGCGGGCGGATGCGCGAACGGTCGCTGCCTTCGAAGGTGGGCCGCCACATGGCGCCCGCGCCCAGGCTGATATCCCAGACCTTGGGCGGGCCTTTGCCGCCGCGCATCGGTTGCGCCGCGGCGGGCAAAGCGAGGAGCAGCGCCGTGGCCGCGAGCAGCAATCGTGTTGGGGTCATGGCCGAGGTTAACACCCCAACTGCGGCGAACCTATGTCGTCGTGGAACTTTGCCGCGCTAGAAACGATAGCCGACGAAGGTCAACGCGGTGGCATAGGTGTCGGTGACGCTGATCGGGCTGGCGGCGGCGTCGCCGGTCAGGTGCGTGACGCCGGCATTGACGCCTGCGAACCAGTGATCGGTGAAGCTGTAGACCAGGTTGGCGCCGCCGCGCACCTGGTGCAGCCCGCCGCCGGCCGTGAAGGCCGGGAAGATCGAGCGCGACGCCTGCAGCGGCGTCACCCCGAAATAGGTCTGCATATATTTGTCGTCGGCAAAGCCCAGGCGGATATTGGGGATCACCAGCAGCTTGTCAGCCAGTGGCAGGGCGGCGGAAACGCCGATGTCGGACAGGATGCCGTCATTCTGCTTGCCGGTATATTTGGTGACGGCGGCGCCGAACTCCAGGAACTGCCAGCGCCAGGTGGCGAAACCCCGCACGCCCAGCGAGAAATCGATATCCCCCAGCCCGCGCAGGCGGTCGTCGCCGCCGCCGAAGATGCCGCCGCTGCCATTGTCGTCGCGGCCCGCGTCAAAGGTCAGGCCCACGCCATAGCGCAAGGCCCCGCTGCGCATCTGGGCGGAAAGCCCGCTTTCGCCCAGGGTGATGGTGTCGCGCCAGTTGACCGTGATGAAGGGCAGGCCGGAAAAGTGATAGCGGTCGCTGCCCTCGAAGGTGGGGCGCATCAGGGCCGCCGCGCCGATGCGCACGTCCCATTCGCGCTCCGCGGGCCGGACGCGCTGCGACAGGGCTTCCCATTCCTGGGTCTGGTTGGCGCCGCCGCCTTGCGCGAAAGCGCCAAGGGGGGTGAGCAGGGCCGCTGTCATGGCGGCAAAAATCGGGAATTTTGCGGTCATTTCGGGACCCTAACATGCGCCTTATACGGAGCGAAACGCCCAAAGCGTTAACCGGTTACCGCCGGGCCGGTTCCGCACCGTGATGCTCATCCTTAAGGCCCCAGATCTCATGGGCGTCGACCAGCAGTTGCAGGATGGCGGCATGGGCCGCGCCGCGCGCCCGCGTTTCGGTGCGGCGCACCTCGGTATCCTGGCGGCGCGCGATCAACAGTTCGGTCAGGCCCTGGTCGCCCAGCTCGAAGGCGCGGCTCATGCGCGCCGTCATCGCGGTGCTGGCGGCGGCGGCGCTTTGGGCCTGGCGCCAGGCTTCGAGGCCCTGGCGGGCCTGTATCACGTCGCGGTCTGCCACGATCTCGACATCGCGCAGCACCTTGTGGGCGGCGACGGAGGCGGCTGCCGCCTCGGCGCTCATCTGCTCGGCATTGGCCTGGCGCAGCGCCCCGCCCAGCGGAATCGAAAATCCTATGCCGACCCCGGTTTCCTGGCCGCCGCGTTCCTGGAAGGTGCGCAGGTCCAGCGTGGGATCGGCGAAACGGTCCATGCGGGCGCGCCGTGCCATCCAGTCGCGCTTGTCGGCTTCGCTGCGCGCCATCTTGATCTCGTGATTGTCCTCCAGCACGGCGGCGCGCCAGTCATCCCAGCTTCCGGGCAGGGGCTGCGGCGCGGGCATGGCGGGCGGCGATGGCGGCAGCGCCAGGTTGGGAAAGCTGCGCTGCAGGGTCATCTTCGCGTCGAGCTGCGCCTGCACCGCCTGTGCGGCCTGCATTCTCGCCTGCGCCAACGCGGCCTGCGCCTGCTCCACATGCAACTGTGCGGTCTGGCCGGCCTTGCGCGAACGCTCGATCGCCGACAGCTGGCGTTCATAGCTGGTGACATCGCCGGCGGATTGCTGCGCATCGCTTTCGGCGATCACCCAACCGATCCAGAGATTCTTCAGCGTGATCGCGGCCTGGTGGCGGGCGTCGCCGAAACCATTCTCCGCCACATCGATCCCGAGCCCGCCGATCTTGCGGTCGGCATCGGCCTTGCCCGGCAGTCGGATGCCGCGGCTGATGCCGGTGTTCCATTCGTCGAAGCGGCCCGTCATCTGAACGTCGCGGCGGGTGTAGCCGCCATGCAGGGTGAACTCATGCGGGCCGGCATTGCGGGCCCTGGCTTCGGCCTGGGCGGCGGTCAGCATGGCGCCGGCGCGGCGCACGCCGGGGTCCTGGGTCAGCACGTCCGTCACCAGCTCCTGCGGCGGCATGAAGGCCAGGCTTGGGGACGATGCGATGGTGGCGTCCGGCGTTTGCGCGAAGGCAGGCGTGGCCAGAAGGGCGAGCAGCGCCGCAAGGGTCCTGTTCATGCGAAATCTCCGAAATCTGCGACCGGTTCGGTCCAGTAAAGAAGGTGGGGGCTGGGAAAGCGCTGCTTGAGCGCCGCCAGCAGCGGGGCGACATTGGTGGACGGCAGGATCGCCATGATGGTCAGGACATGGACATGGCCGCGCACTTTTTCGGCCAGGGTGGCGGCGGTGAATTCGCGGCCATGGCCGTGACCGGCGACCGAGGTAAAGCCGCCTTCCAGCCATTCGCTTTCCAGCAGATATTCCACCAGTTGCTCGCCCAGCACGGCGGGACAGGAGAGGTTCAGTTTGACATGGGTCATCGGGCTTCTCCCTTGGCCAGGCCAAAGCGTTCGAACAGGATGGGCAGCAGGAACAGCGTCAGCACGGTGGAGCTGATCAGGCCTCCAATGACCACGATGGCCAGCGGCTTTTGCACTTCCGATCCGGGGCCGGTGGCGAACAGCAACGGCACCAGGCCCAGCGCGGCGATGCTGGCGGTCATCAGCACGGGGCGCAGGCGGCGGCGCGAGCCTTCATAGACCACCGTGCGCAAGGGCAGTCCTTGCGCGCGCATCTGGTTGAAATAGACGATCAGCACCAGGCCGTTCAGCACCGCGATGCCCAGCAGCGCGATGAAGCCCACCGAGGCGGGCACCGAGAGATACTGGCCCGATACCCAGAGCAGCAGCATGCCGCCGATCAGTGCCAGGGGAATGTTGGCCAGGATCAGCAGCGACTGGCGCACCGACCCCAAAGTGGCGAACAGCACCAGGAAGATCAGCCCCAAAGCGAGCGGCACCACCACCATCAGCCGGGCCGCAGCGCGGCGCTGGTTCTGGTATTCGCCGCTCCATTCCAGGCGATAGCCGAGCGGCAGCTTGACCTTGGCGGCCACAGCGGCCTGCGCCGCATCGACGAAGCTGACCAGATCGCGGCCCGCGACATTGGCCTGGATGGTGGCGAAGCGTGAGGCATTCTCCCGCTGGATGCGCACCGGGCCTTCGGGCTGGGTGATGCGGGCGACATCGCCGATATGGACGATGCTGCCATTCTCGCCCGCGACCGCGATGTCGGCCAGCAGTTCGGGGCGGGTGCGCAGTTCGTCGGCGCCCTTGATCATGATATTGGTGCGGCGCGCGGGCTCCATCACGGTGCCGGCATTCAGCCCTTCCAGCCGGGCGCGCAATTCCTCCTGCAGCGTCTGGGCCGGCAAGCCCGCCGCCCCCGCCGCCAGCCGGTCGATGTCGGCTTGCAGATAGCGCACCGAGTCATCCGCCACCGTGAAGACTTCCGCGGCGCCTTCCACGTCCGCCACCGTGGCGCGGATAGATTCGCCGATATGGCCCAGCGTCGCCAGGTCGGGACCGAACACCTTGATGGCCAGATCGCCGCGGCTGCCGGTGAGCATTTCAGAAGTGCGCATCTCGATGGGCTGGGTGAAGACAAATCCCACGCCGGGAAAGTCGGCCATCACGAGCCGCAACTTGTCCACGATGGCTTCCTTGCTCGCAGCCTGCCATTGGCTGCGGGGCTTGAGGATCAGGAACAGGTCTGTTTCGTTCAGCCCCATCGGATCGAGCCCGATTTCGTCGCTTCCGGTGCGGGCGATGGCCTCCTGAACTTCGGGCACCCTGTCCAGGATGGCGCGCTGGACCAGGCTGTCCACCTGCGCGGACCGTTCCAGCGTGATGGAAGGCAGCTTGGCGAGCTGCACGATGATGGAGCCTTCATCCATGGTCGGCATGAAGGTCTTGCCGATGGCGAAATAGCCGATCATGGCGGCGGCGAAGGCAACGGCCACACCGATGAACAGGCGCCGGGGCGCGGCCAGCGCCCTTTCCAGCGCCCCGGAATAGAGCGGCATCAGCTTGCGCATCACCCAGACCTCTTCGTGATGGCCGGGCTTCAGCAGCAGCGAGGCAATCACCGGGATCAGGGTCAGCGACAGCACCAGCGAAGCCGACAGCGCGAAGATGATGGTGAGGGCCACGGGCGCGAACAGCTTGCCTTCCAGGCCCTGCAGCGACAGCAGGGGCAGGAACACCAGGCAGATGATGACGATGCCGGCCGCCACCGGCACCGCGACTTCGGACGCGGCGCGAAACACCAGGTGCAATTGCGGCACGCGGCTTTCGGGCCTGTGGCGGGAAAGCTGTTCGACGGTGTTTTCCACCACCACCACGGCGGCATCGACCAGCATGCCGACCGCGATGGCCAGCCCCCCCAGGCTCATCAGGTTGGCGGTGAGGCCGAACATCCACATCATCAGGAATGTGGTGATGGCGGCGAAGGGCAGGGTCAGCGCCACCACGATGGCGGCGCGCAGGTTGCCCAGGAAGACCAGCAGCAGGATCACGATCAGCACGGTGGCTTCGAGCAGGGCGCTGCGGACAGTGCCGACGGCCTGGCCGATCAGGTCGGCGCGGTCATAGAACACTTCAATCCGCACGCCCTTGGGCAGGTTGGGCTGGATCTCCGCCAGCTTGGCTCGCACGCCCGCCACAGTGGCGCCGGTGTCGGCACCGCGCAGGCCCAGTACCAGGCCCTGCACCGCTTCGCCCACGCCGTCGCGCGTCACCACGCCATAGCGGGTGAGCGAGCCGGTGCGGACCTGCGCCACATCGCCCAGCCGCACCACGGTGCCTTCATGCGTCACCGTCACTTCGCGCAGGTCCTCCAGCGTGCGGATGGCGCCGACGGCGCGCACGATCAGCGCTTCTTCGCCGTCGCCGACGCGGCCCGCCCCGTCATTGCGGTTGGCCTGTTCGATGGCCGTCTTCAGGTCGGAAATGTTGAGGCCCGCCGACAGCAGCGCGGCATCGTCCGGTACCACTTCAAAGGTCGAGACATGGCCGCCCAGCGCATTGACATCGGCAACGCCCGCAATGGTGCGCAGGGCGGGGCGGATGGTCCAGTCCAGCAGGCTGCGGCGCTGGGCCAGCGTAAGGTCGCCGCCCTGGATGGTGAACATGAAGATTTCCGACAGCGGCGTGGCGATGGGCGCGAGCCCGCCGGTCACGGTGTCGGGCAGCGAATCCATGGTGCTGGACAGGCGTTCGCCCACCTGCTGGCGCGCCCAATAGACATCGGTGGCGTCCGTGAAATCGATGGTGATGTCGGCGATGGCATACTTGGCCATGGAGCGCAGGATCACCTGGTCGGGAATGCCCAGCAGTTCCAGCTCCAAGGGCGCGATCACCCGCTGTTCCACTTCCTCGGGTGTCATGCCGGGAGCTTTCAGGATCAGCTTGACCTGGGTGGTGGAGATGTCGGGATAGGCGTCGATCGGCAGGCGCAGCAGCGCATAGCTGCCGGCCCCTGCCAGGAGAGCGGCCAGCACCAGCGTCAGCAGTCGCTGGCTCAGCGCGAATTCGATCAGGCGGCGCAGCATGGCTTATTCCTGACCGCGAAGGGCTTTGAGTTCGCTGACGCCGGTCACCGCCACCGCGTCGCGGGGGCTGAGGGCGCCGGCGACGGTGGCGTCGTGCGCCCCGCGCGCCAGCACGCGAACCGGTACGGCTTCGAAGCCTTTCGCGCGCGCCACGAACACGTGCGGGCCGCTGCGCAGTTCGCTGACCGCGCCGCGCGGCACGCTGAAGCTTCCCGCATCGGCGCTGGCGGTGACGGACAGGCGCACGGTCTGGCCGGTGACCAGGCGGGCCGATGGCGCAAGACGCGCGCGCAGCAGCGCCGACCGGGTCTTGGCATCGATGCTGGAGCCGACGGCGGCGACGGTGCCGGTTGCGTTCGTGCCGTCCACCGACACGCCATCGCCGGGGGCGATCTTGCCGATCATGGCGGCGGGCAGCATGCCTTCGATCCAGATTTCGTTTCCGGTTTCGAGCGAAAGTATGGGCTGCATCGCGGAGACGGCTTCGCCGATTGCGGCGGCGATGGACGCGATGCGGCCCGATGCGGGCGCCAGCAGGCGGTACTCGCCATCGCCGGAGCGGGCGGCGCGCGGGGCGCTGCCGCGCAGGGCCGACAGTTCGCCGGCGGCGGCTGCGGCCTCGGCATTTGCCTCTTCGGCGCGGGAGGCCGGCGCGATGCCTTCATCGACCAGCGCCTTGGCGCGGGTCGCGGCGGCCCGGGCGGAGCGGTAGCGCGCTTCCTGGCCCGACAGCCGGTACATGTCGGCGCTGGTGATCACCGCCAGCGTGTCGCCCTGCTTGACGCTTTCGCCTTCCAGCCGGACCAGGCTTTTGACCGTGCCGGCGAAGGGCGCGGTGACTGGCACGCGCGCACCGGGCGCGGGCGTGACGCGGCCCAGCACCGACACCACCGACTTGGTGACGGCGGGCCGGACCGGGGCGGTGCGGATGCCAAGCCTCGTCACCTGCTGGGGTGACAGCGGCAGCAGCTTCGCTACGGCGGGGCAGGGCCCGGCGACAAGCCCGGCAGAAAGCAGAATCGCGGTTACGCGCGCGAACGCGTTGATACGCACAAGCATGATGGTGCCTCACGGCCAAACAGGAATGGGCCCGCGCTTTGGATCGCGCGGGGCTCAGGACTCGGGCGGTGTCAGGCTCTGGGGGGGCGGTCGGGCAGCGAATGGCGCACGTCGGTGCGGACGCTGTCGCGTGCCAGGGCGTGGTGAGGGCTGCCCGGCGGATGCACCGCGACGCCGATCAGCAGCGCGGTCATGCCGGCGCCGATATCGCCATGATGGTGATGGTCGCCGTGGCCGTAATGCTTGGTGGAATGATTGTCCTCGTCATCCAGCGAGATGTTGCTGAACGGCATGTGTTCGTGGCTGGTGGGACTGCCGAACGCGTGCTGCACGGTGTTGACGGTGCTGGCGCTGGCGGCGGCGGTGAAGACGAACATCAGCGCGACGCAGAGCGCCGCGCAGCTTTTCCGCAGAAATGTTCCCGGCAGGATGTTCACGCAGGGACGGTACCGGCCGCGCACGGGGCAAGCAAGCCGCGTCTGAAATGTTGGTCAGCCGGCACGGTGCGGCCGCCGGCAACTTTTCAGGGCAAAACCGGGAACCCGTGGTGATTGCGCGTCTCATTATAGAAGTGAGGCTTGCGACAAAGCGCCCGCCGCTCATTTCTACCGGCCTTTGAGAGCAACCATCCGGCGATCAAGCTCGCTTTTCTCGATCAACCGCCCGCCCAGTACCAGCGCGTGAATCCCGCGGATGCTGGCAATGCTGGTCAGCGGGTTGGCATCCAACAAAAGCAGGTCGGCGCGCATGCCGGGCGCGATGGTGCCGCAGTTGGCCTTGAGCCAGGCACAGGGCGCGCGGGTCGCCGCCATCAGCGCCTGTTCATGGGTCAGCCCGGCGGCGACCAGCGCTTCCAGTTCATCGGGCAGCGAAAAGCCCGGCACCACGCCCGGCACGCTGGAATCGGTGCCAGCCAGGATGGGAATGCCGGCATCGGCAAAGGCCTTCACCAGCGTCTTGTTGAAGGCGACGATCTTTTCCAGATAGGCGATGAAGCCGGGCGTGCCGCGCGTGACATAGGGATTGTGTTCCAGCCAGACCTTGCGGGCGGACGGGTGAAGGGTGGCGATCTCGGGCCTGGCTTTGAGGCTCTTGGGATCGCGCACCATTTCCAGCAGCCGGTCATCCAGCGTGAGGGTGGCAATCAGGCCGGTGTTGCTGGCCCTGGCCAGTTCGACGTAACGCGGGATCAGCGACGCGTCGGGGCTTTTGGTGCGCTGGGCATATTCCTCGGCATGGGCGACCATGCCGAAGCCGGGCTGCAGGTACGGCGCGGTGTCCTGGCCGCGCCCCGGGATATGGCCCACCACCGGCAGGTTCAGCTTGCGGGCTTCGTCGACAATGGCGGTGAAGGTTTCCAGCGTGAGCTGGCTGTAGGGCTTGATGAGTTCATAGCCCTCGGCGGCGGCCTGGCGCACCTGCGCGCGGCCTTCTTCCGGCGTGCGGGCGACGCGCGTCATGCCAAGCGGCCAGTTCGGCGGATCGCCATCGATCATCGCGGCGGAAAGAATGGTGGGGCCCAGCACCTTGCCCGCTGCGATCTGCGCCTTTTGCGCGAAGCCATCGGGCGTGGCCTGCAGGTTGAAGATCTGGGTGACGCCGTTTGCCAGGTAGGGCAGCACCGCGTCCCGGGTATCGGTCTTTGTGGGCAGATCGAGTTTGAGCATGCCGAGATAGAGCCTGGCCATGTCGTCGCTCATCAGATGCACATGGGCATCGGTGAGGCCGGGGATCAGGAATTTGCCCCGCGCGTCGATGCGCGTCAGGCCGCGCGGGCGCGGAGCGCCGGGACGCAGCAGGGCCGTGATCCTGCCGTCCTGGATCACCACCGACGTATCCGCCAGCGGCGGGGCCCCGGTCATGGGCAGCACGGTGGCATGATCGATGACGAGACCAGCCGCGGCTGCGGGCAGCGCCTGCAGGCAAAGCGCCAGCACGGCACATAATCGCAGATTCAGCATTGTTCCTCCGTCACGGGACAGGATGCGGCATGTGGGCGGTTTGGATGCAGCGAACTACCAGATAGTTGCTACCTGCGGCGGCGGGCCTGCGCGACTTCCTGGGCGAAATTGATGTCGCCGGAATCGGCGCTGAGGATGCGCCCGCCCACGATATAGGTGGGGGTCTGGAAGGCGCGGATGCCGCGCGCCAGGTTGAAGTTGGCGATGATCTCGTCCGACACATCGGGCGCCATCATGTCGCGGCGGGCGCGCGGCAGGTCGAGGCCGGCGGCGCGGGCGGTCTCGACAATCCCGGCTTCGTCCAGCGCGCCTTCGCGGCGCATCAGGGCGAGATGGAACTGGCGGTACTTGCCCTGTTTGTGCGCCGCCAGCGCCATGCGCGAGGCGATCATCGAGGGGCGGGTGAGAATGGGATATTCCTTCATCACGATGCGCACACCCTTGTCGGCCGCCGCCAGCGCCATCAACCGCGGCTCGGCCAGCTTGCAATAGGGACAGGCGTAATCGGAGAAGACGATGATGGTGACGTCGCCCCTGGGGTTGCCCATCACTGGCGAGGCGGGGCTATGGGCCAGCGCATCCATGCGGTCGGCGACGCGGGTGTCGCGGTCGCGCTGCGTTTCGGCCTGCATCGCTCTGAGGTAGTCCTGCACGGCGCGCGCCGCGCGCGGATCGGACGGCAGCGGCGGGGCGGCGAAGGCGGGCAGGGTGAGCGCGGACAGAAACATCAGGCAAAAAATTTTCGGCATGGCCGTCATGTTGTGGTGTCCCGCGAATACCGGCCTATTCAGCCATGACGGCCGGGCGCGGGCAATGGGGCTTCATTCACCCGAAGGGGAGATTCATACGCGCGCGCGGGACCTTGCGGCGTGCTTTCTGGCAAGAGAAACGTTCGCCCTGTTCGCCTTGAATCCAATGTCCAGCAGGTCACCCACCAGCGGTATTGCTCCCAGGGTGAAATCCAACAGGATGTTTCCCACCATCCGGGCCTGTATGTGCCAGGGCAGGTTATGCTTTCGCAGGCGCTGGAAAATAAATGCGCTGACCAGCGCGCTAACGCCGTCGCCAATCCCGGGTACAAGACCCAAAATCGCATCAAGACCCACGCGGATTTTGGTCCCCGGTATTTCAAACCGGGAATCCATCAGGTCCACAAGCCATTCCAGCTCGGACAATTCATCGGCATTGCCGTGCAAGGGCGGCAGGATTTCGATGTGCCGGGGTTCGGAAGTCATGACCTAGGCAACGGCGATGCGATCCAGCGGTTCCAACCGAAGGGCTGGGGGGATGCGATCGCGCGACGTAGAGCACCCGCCTTTTGCGAATTGCAAATGAAGCGGCTGCCATTCAACATGGGCGCTTTTCAGGGTAGCAGGCACTGTGAAGCGATTGTTGCACGAGAATGCAAAGGTGAAGCGGGGCGCGCACGGGCTGGGCCTTTTTGCGACCGGACCGGTCAAGAAAGGCGACGTGGTCGCGGAATATTGGGGGCCGGTCGTCACCGACGCAGAGATGAGGCGCAGTCGCGGCAAGTATTTTTTCGAGCTGGAAAGCGGGGACGCGATAGATGGCAAGGGCCGAAAAAACATGGGCCGGTACATCAACCATTCCTGCAAACCCAATTGCGAACCGATGGAAAATGAGAAGCAGCAGCGCATCTTCATCCTGGCCAAACGGAACATAAAGGCGGGCGAAGAGTTCGGTTACGACTACGGCAAGGAATATTGGGACGAGCACATTAAACCGATTGGTTGCCGGTGCGGCTGTGGCGGCAAGGGGCCGCGCTAGCCCCTTTTGCACCAGCGGCCCGGCACGTGCACGATCCTGCGAAAGGAATCAGATGGCCCTGCCCACCCGCGCCCAGCTTCGCGAACTGTATTTCGGCGAGAGCAGCTATGCCCTGCGCTTCCAGGCGATGTGGATCATCTTCGACCTGGCCGTCATCGCCTTCTTCATCGCCGCGCCCTTTGTCCCCCACAATGCGGTCTTCTATGCCGTTGATTACCTGATCGCCGCCCTGCTGCTGGCCGACATGGTGCTGCGCGCCTGGACCTATGGCGACATCAAGCGCTGGCTGAAGCGCCCGCTTTTCTGGGCCGACCTTGCGGTGCTGCTGTCGCTGATCCTGCCCTTTTATGGCATCAACTTGGGCTTCCTGCGGGCGCTGCGCGCCTATTCCCTGATCCAGGAGGCCGCCTTCTGGCGCGTGATCGCGGGCGGGCGCTATCGCGACACGCCCGTCGCCGACACGGCCAAGGCGGCGGTGAACCTGCTGGTCTTCGTCTTTGTCATGGCCGGGCTGGTACACAGCATTTTCGCCGCGCGGGTTGCGGCCATCGACTCCTATATCGACTCGCTCTATTTCACCGTCACCACGCTGACCACCACCGGCTTTGGCGATATCGTGCTGCCCGGCGTGGCCGGCCGCCTGATCTCGATCCTGATCATGATCGGCGGCGTCTCGCTGTTCTTCCGCCTGATCCAGCTCGCCATGCGACCGAACAAGGTGCGCCATCCTTGCCCCGCCTGCGGCCTGGTGCGGCACGATTACGACGCCGTGCACTGCAAGGCCTGCGGCGCGCTGATCTGCATCATCGACGAAAATGACTAGGAATTGGGAGATTCCCCACGGATTTCCTTCGTTCACAGCTGCGTCAAACCGCAGCCGCGCGCGTGGGCACCGCGGTGGGCGCGGTGCCAGTTCTGCTATTGGGGTGGCAAAGGCGATCGCCCAAACTTTAGGGCCCAATGTCCGCTTATGACCCAAAGTGGACGTGGCTTAGATCAGGCCGACAGGCCGCCGTTCACCGCTCGATCCGCTTACAGTTCTTGGTGCAAGGTACATATTTGGGCATGCCGCTGGGATAGCTTTTGCTGTTCATATGCAGCATGCCGGTCCGCGCGTCGAAAGTGAGCGTACGGCCCTGTATGGCGGTCCCCGGAATCTCTGGGCCCGTCGCCAACCAGACGTTGCCCGTGAGGGTGATTGTCTTGTGCTCGGCCATGTTGCTGTCGAGCCGAAAATCCATCACGGCATCGTCGGACTGTGCAAAACCATAAGGAAAATGCATCACAACATATTTGTATTGGACATTGTTCTTGTCCTTGGGCGGGCCGTTGAATTTATCATCCTGACCCGATTCCAAGCTCATGGTAAGTGACGGCCCACCGTCGAACGCAGGCATGGCCCAAAAGTATTTTCCAGTGAACGTCTTGCCTGCTGTTTGCACCGGCTGCGCTGCCCAGGCGCCAACGCCTGCAAAGATGGTCAGCGCCGCGACCAAGCCAATGCCCGCCGAACGCCGGGCCGGCCCCGGGCGCGCGAATTTAAGCAGCTCCACACGTTCAGTCAAAGGATGCTCATTGCCCGGCCAGGCGCATCCCAACGGCGACGCCACTGTCCGCATCTGGGATTTGACCAGAGCATTTGCATAGTCGATCCGCGACACGTGGTTCAGGGCGGCGGTATCGCAAGCAAGTTCCTGGTCGCGGCGTAGCAGTCCTGCGCCAATATGCACCAGCGGATTGAACCAGCAGAGGCAGCGCAGCAGCGCCACACAGGCATTAACACGCGCATCGTGCCGCGCCAGATGCGCCTGTTCATGCGCGAGCACCGCCGCCTGCTCCAGCACACTGAAACGGGCGGTAAAACACGCCGGTATTACGATGCGTGGCTGCAAAAATCCCGTCACCGCCGGTCCCGCCACGCCTTGGCGCTCGGCATTGCGAAATTCAAATTGCGCCCTTGCCATCAATGCCAGCATTGCGGCGACGCCTATCACCCAGCCCACGAACACCAAAAGAATCCAGTCGTACTGCGCTTCGCCCCCGGACAGTTGCGCCTGCAAAACCGGTCCGGTGAAAAGAGGAATTTGCGCACTAGCCGGATCGGCGGCAGCCGCTACGATACGCGGCGGCAAAAGACTGGCCAGCATCGCTGCGGGCACCAACAGCCACAACGCATAAGCTACTGGGGCGTGAAAGGCGGTGCGCACGGGTCTGCGCAAAATCGCGACCATCACAATGGCGGCACCCATCGCCAGATTGATCTTTGCCATAAGGAATAGAAAATCAGCCACGATCACTCTCCAATTCCGCTATCAGTTTTTTCAATTTCCGCAAATCCGCCGCCGACAAGGCGCGGTGCCGTGCGAAATGCGCCACCAGCGGCGCCACCTGCCCGCCGAACAGTCGGTCAAGAAGGCTTTGGCTTTCGGCCTGCACATAATCGGCGCGCGCGACCAGGGGGCGATAGAGATAACCGCCCTTCTCCCGCGAACCGGCCAGCGCCTTTTTGCGCAACAAGCGGGTTATCAGGGTGCGCACCGTCCCAGGTGCCCAAGCATTGGCCGGCCCCACCGCCGCGATGATCTGTTCAGGTGTCAAGGGCGCCTTGCTCCACAAGGCTTCCATGATCTGGCTTTCCGCTTCGGATATGCCGATTTTCCTAGTCATGAGACATGCCATGACACACGCGTATTATCGAGTCAAGATACAAATGTATTATGGTTTCCGCAGCGCCGGAGCGAGCCAAAGTGGCAATGGCCGCTTTTGGCGCAAAGCGGACATTCGTTCCAATCGCTCTGCCCGGCAACCAGCGCGCGCTGGGCCTAGCAATCCCTGGCCGGTTTTCAATGGCCTGCCACCCCGGCTCGCCCGCGAACGGGCTTCGCAAAGGCTCTAATCGGCAAGGTCTAGCAATTCGAGGAAGTGGTGGCGGACCCGATGCTTCTTTTTGACGTCTGGCCCACCAACCCAAGCCCGCTCGCCGACCGGAAGCCGGCCCCAACGATGTTGCCGCCCCAAGGCCTCTGCATATCATCTGCGCTTTCCAAGGGTCTCGCCCTACGGCTTGGCCGATGAGCCGAAGAGCCTAGCCTGGCCTGCTTCCATCCCCTTTAGGAGATAGCGGAGGCTGCCAAGCAGCCCGTACTCAAAGGCAATTGTTGGGGCTATCTGAGGGCGCGGAATAGTATGCAGGCTCATTCTTGATGGCGCCCTTGGGGGCAACCCCGCCTGCGTCACCCCATCTGAATGGAACGCCAGCTATGCAGTAATCTCAATCACGCTGGTGCAAAAATATCCGCCAGGCCAGCCCCTTCTTTACGCCAAAGTACTTTATTGATAAAAATCAGCTAGAAAAATAGGGGTAATATGACTGATGGCCCTGTTCAAAAATATATTACGATTCTCGGTTTCTATCATTTCCCTCAGCGCAATGGCCCAGCCTGGATCGGCCGCGCAATGGGAGCGAGGCTTTGTCGTCGCCACCTATGAGTATGCCTTCCGCTATGGCGGCCGTGCCGGGTTCGCCCGTGAAGGTGAGATTGAACCGGGCTCAGATTGCCAGCACGGGAGCAGCCTCCATTTCGCCAATGACAAGAACACGGAAGCGGCTCTAAAGCAGCCTTTTCGCAGCAAGTACGAAATCGAGGCTATCTCTCGACCGCCCGGGCTTGAGATGGTACGGGGCCCAACCATTACTAGGTTTCAAATCTGGAATCGCGCCATCACTTATCGCGGCTGGAAACGCGGCATTGAGACCTATGTAAATCCCTGGGCAGCGGAAGATCCCGGTCAACCCGAAGTGACCGGCAAGATCTCCAGCGGCTTTAACCTGGACAACAATTCCAACACTGGCGGCTTTGTCGCCGAGGATGGCGAGCAGGGCATCGATCACGCGCTCTACCGTGCCTGGGGTTGTGACGCGCCTTGGCGCGGCGACGGCAACGCCACGCTGCATCTGCGTGCCAACGACAAGATGCAGGGCGGTCTTTATACTATGGTGATCCGTGTCTCCGGTAACAAAGACCCGATGAATGACGACAATGCCATCGTCGAAATCGGTTATTCGCCGGACAAGATCACCAAGAATGCGCGCGGCGACGTGGCGGCTGATTATTCCTACCGCATCGTCAAGAGCGAGCAGTACACCAAGCTGAAGGCTAAGATTCGCAATGGCGTAGTCGAGACCGAACAGGTCGAGGACCTACATTTGCCCCGTATCGCTTGGTGGTACAATCATGTCGGTGGTGCCAACCTCCACAAGGGAAAAATCCGTCTAGAGATCGGCGCGGGCGGCAACGCCAAGGGTCTGATCGGCGGTTATCGCGACTGGCGCGAATTATACACGGAGAATACGTTTTCGCAGGATGGTGGCCAGCAAGGCATCCGCGAACATGAAGATCATGTTGCGCTTTATTATGCCCTCAAGCGCAACGCCGACGGTATCCCCGATTCAAAAACGGGCGAAAAGACGGGAATTTCCTCCACCTACCGCATCACGGCAATGCCGGCCTATGTTGTGGATTCTGAAAAGCCCGTTGGGATTGCGGTGATCCAGGATGATGAGCCAAGTAAGCATTCTTTCATCGCCATCCGCGATGCTACCATCAAGTCTACCAAAACTAAGATTGTTCAAGACGTCCCGCCAGGTACTACCGAGGGAGCATTCCCTGCCCTGGAGCGGACGATCAAGGATCTCCCCAGTAAGGAGTTTTTCCTCAAGACGCTCGATCGCCCCCATTACTCAGATGCGATTGTTCGGATCAACCTAAATGGGTTGGTAGATAAGGACGGAAACTTGGTTGATGAGAATGGGAAAATAATCGAAAGAATAGATTGAGACTGATCACAAGTTTATTGATGTTTACAGAAGCCTAAGCGGTGGCTCGCCAGTGCTAGGCGCCAACTCTAAGTAATGTGATTGACTATCTTTTACCGCCTTCCGCTTTCTATTCTTCCGGTAGCCCCGATCTTATTTGCTAGCTGCAAATCTACTTTGCTCTACAAAATCAACGCAAATTGGGACTTCCTCGCAGTAAGTACGCCCTGATGTCTTCAACCTCTTGTTCATTTAGGAAAGCAGCAAAACTTGTCATGCCCCGGCTCTCCAACAAGCCATCAAAAACAACGCTCTGGAATCTGGTTCTCGACGAAAGAGCGGGAGAGCGGCGCAAATCCGGGTAAATGAAATTCTGACCGTGGCAGAACCTGCAGTACCGGTTATAGAACACATCGCCCGCCAAAGCGTCTCCCGTGGATACCTCGGCCTTGGAGACATCCAGCTCCATTCGACGTGTTCGGATGTGATCTGGCGCGGTTTCCTTTCCGCCCAGCTTGAACACCAGCAATCTGCCAGGGACCGGAGTGTCCGTCAGCGTGGAATATCCCTGCCCGTTACCGCCGCCATTCCCCACCATGAGCGCCACATACTGAACACCGTCCAATGAATAGGTTATTGGTGCGGCGATCGCGGATGCGCCGAGTGGATAACTCCAAACCTCTCTGCCGCTCGCCGCATCATAAGCTTTTAGGTCATGCTTGACGCTTTGGAAGACAAGGCTCCCTGCGGTGGTCAAAACACCGCCCATGCCCCATTCAGCGTCCGAGTATTTCACAGTCCAGCGGGCTTCACGGGCGACGGGATCCCACGCAATCAGCTCGCCACTGGCAACAGGCGGCAACGGATCGCCGTTGGCTGCGGCTCTGGCCCGTTGCAATGCGCCCGGCGCCGCTTGCTTTCCCGGAGCCACGCCTTGAACGCCGAGACCACGGTTTTGCGTGCCGGGAATGTGCCTGTACGCTTCGGGATTGGGTGGTGAGGCAAAATTTCCGGCCCTATTCAGCGCGGGAATATATACCAACCCCTCATTGGGATTGAACGCCATGGACTTCCAGCTATGCGCCCCGGACGGGCCGGGATTCTGGCGGCTGTTCCCGCCGGCGCCCCAGCGAACGCCGATACGCTCAACGGGTCTGCCGGTGCCAAGGTCGACGCCATGCGCCCAGTCAACCCAGGGGGCAAATTTGTCAGCCGAAAGCAACTCGCCGGTCCCGGCATCAAGCACATAGAAAAAGCCGTTCTTGGGCGCCTGCATCACAACATGCCGTTTGGCGCCCTTGATCAAGATATCCGCGATAATAAAGGGCTGCGTTGCGGTATAATCCCAGGTCTCTCCGGGCGTGGTTTGGTAATGCCAGACATATTTACCCGTCTCAGGCTTTACGGCCACAATCGAAGCGAGAAACAGATTGTCTCCTCTGCCTTGAGACCGGATGTAGTGATTCCAGGGCGCGCCATTGCCTGTCCCGATCAAGAGATTGTTGGTATCGGGATCGTAGGTAATCGCATCCCAGGCCGTGCCGCCCCCACCCGATGTTTTCCAGACATCGCCAAACCAGGTCGCGTTGGCGATCCTGGCAAATATCTCATCGGACGCAGCACCATCCGGTTTGCCGTCCGGGTTTGGCGTCAAATAGAACCGCCATGCCTGCTTTCCGGTTTCCGCGTCGTATGCCGAAACATAGCCCCTGACGCCATACTCCGAACCGCCATTGCCGATGACGACTTTGCCTTTTACGACCCGAGGCGCTCCCGTGATCGTGTAAGGCAGGGTTGGGTCCGTGGTTTGTACGGACCATGCCGGTTTTCCGGTTTTGCGATCCAAAGCGATCAAGCGGCCGTCCAGCGTGCCGACAAAAACCCGATCGTGCCACAGTGCAACACCCCGGTTGACCACGTCGCAGCACGATGCAACTGCCGTCTTTCCAGAAACTTTGGGATTGAAGGTCCAGAGTTGGCGGCCCGTTCGGGCGTCGAACGCATAGACTTTTGACCAGGCAGTTGTCGTGTAAATTACGCCATCGGCGACAAGCGGTGTCGCCTCCTGACCACGGTTGGTGTCGAACTGCACCCACCAGGCGAGGCCCAATGTCCCAATGGTCGATTGATCGATCTGCTGGAGGGGGCTGAAGCGCTGCTCAAAATAAGTGCGGCCGTAAGTTAGCCAATCGCTATTCTGGTTCTCTTTTAAAAGGCGGTCGTGATCGATTGGGCGAGAGACGTCCACTTGAGCAGAGGATCCACTCGCAAATATTAGAACAAGCGCTGGAAAGACGAATCTGCCAAAATGTTTCCTACGATTTAAGTACGCGCCGCCCGCCGTCATGCCCCCACTCCGCTCTCCCGCTATTTGACCTTAGCAGACGAATTATCGTGATGCATACCAACACACCCAAGGAAATGGGGTCAGAACAGGTTTCCTGGCCGGCATCCGCATATGAATGTCCGCTTTTGGCGCATAGCGGACATCTGGCGGATCGGGGACGATTGACCGCTCCTGACCCAAAGCGGACATTTGAATTGTGCAGCTTGGTCAACTCGCACAATCAGCGGTCAATTCACTTCATTAATTCGGTGGCTTAAAGGAGAGCTTGAGCCGGCAATCGAAGTATAATCAAACTTTGATTCCAGCGATTATCGTGCGGCCGCTATGGAAGACGGGGGGATCATGACTTTGGGAATGAATCGTAGAAGCGTGCTTCTTGGGGCTGCGTCGATACCGTTAGCCGGAATACAAGCATTCTCATTGGAAGCCGCGCCCGTTGTCGCGACCACTTCGGACACCGATGAAGTCCGGACCACGCCCGTTCCGCACCGCTACATCCACGGCTTGATGCGCTCCGACGTCAAATTCCAGGTCCTTTTGCCCGTGGCATGGAATGGAAAAATCGCCATTCTCACGCGCGGATTTTCAGGAACAGAACTCAGCGCTGGAGCGTTCCCGACGGCCGCCATCACCAAGGGCTACGCCTTCGCCTCGTGTGACGAAGGGTGGTCTCGTTCGACGATCGCGACCAGCCCCCAGGACGACTATTACGAGTCACGGCAGAGTCTCGTGGAGTTGACGGTCTATACCAAGGCGCTTGTTCAGACGCATTACGGACGGGCCGCGTCGCGCACCTTGCTCGTCGGAGGCTCCAACGGCGGCCACCACACAAGGTGGATGGTCGAGGCGTATCCGTTGATGTTTGACGGCGGCATTTCCGGATACGGCTACAACTCGCAGCTGACCCAATGGGGCAGCGTGGCCCAGCTGGTGCGCAACTATGATGTGATCGCTCCGCGCATCGACGACATTATCGCCCAGCGCGCGAAGAACGCGCGGTGGGACCCGTTCAAGGAGCGTCTGTCTCCACCTCTCACAAAGGCCCAACTGACAGCGTTGCGCAATATCTACGACATCCCGGTGCAGCTCACCAACGGGTTCCGGTACAATGGTGGCCGCTGGTTCGGTTCGGAGGTCGAGTGGAAGAGCAGTTACAACAGTCTTCTGGGTTATCTTAGCGATTCGGTACCGCGATGGGATGAGACGTACCGTCCGAGCGGCGGCCGGCCGACCAACGAAGAAGCCAAGCTCTGGAATCCCTTGAACAGCCCGGCATACGTGCAGATCGACATGCGGCGGCAAGATTGCCATGGCCATTTGGCCCGCCCGCTCATCATCATGCACGGAACGGCCGACACCATCGTGAGCGCGGGCGAAGGCGAGGGATACAAGAATCTCGTCGCTAAGACCATAGGTCCAAGGGAAGCGGAGAAGCTGCTTGCGGTATATTATATCCCCGGCATGGGGCATGGCGGCAAGGAATTCGACGATCTGATACCCGCGCAAATCGACGCCCTGGAAGAGATGATAGACTATCAGCAGAGCGACGGAAGCCGTGGAGCAAAAGCACCCGCCTTCATCGGAACCTATCCGCGTGAGCCGGTCACGGGCCCCGGCAACAGCCTAGGTTTCTACAATCGCTCGTGGCGCCGATGAATAGCAGTGCAACGGCGGTACCAATGTCCGCTTTTGGCGCAAAGCGGACGTCCGCGTAGCGGTTCAGCCATCGCCGCTCTGGCTCGGACAGCTCAGGTGGGGCAGTTGCCCTTGTTCGGCGTGCCGCTGAAGCTGCGCACGCCGAAGTTTATCGGCAGGTCGCCTTCGACCCGTTCGGTGCGCATGCGGTCTGGAATCGGCGGCAGGGGCTGGGCCTTGCGCAGGATGTCGATGGCGGCCTTGTCGAGTGCGTCATGGCCGGACGACTGGCTGACCTGCAGCCGGTCGATGCGGCCGTTGCGGCGTACCGTGAAGTGCACCGTCACCACGCCGGTGGTGCGCGATGCCAGGGCGGGCGGCGGATAATAGAAGAACTGGCGCACCCGCTCGGTCACCGCGCGCATCCATACCGGATCAAGACAGCCGCCCGATCCGGCGCCGCTGCCGCCGGTGCCAGTGCCGGACGCCGCCTGTCCCATGGTGCCGTCACCGGCGGTGCCGCCCGTCAGGGGCGAGGACAGTGCGGCTGACGCGGGAAGCGGTGCGGGCGCCGTGGGCGGCGCACCCGGTCCCATGGTGAAAACCGGCGGCGCGTTGCTTTCGGCACGCGGCCCGATCAGGTTGACGGGCGGCGCGGGCTCGACGACCGACTTTGTCGGCCGCTCCCGCAGCAGGGTGGCGACGGACTCGGGCACGGGAGGACGCGGCAACACCGCCAGGGACGAAGCCCAGATTACCAGTGCGAGAAGCCCATAGAGAGCGGCCGTCAACAGCCCCGCAGTCACGCGGCTGGATGCATCTGCGTGGGGTGGCGGCGTGCCGTGGGAAAATTCCGACAGGCTCATGACGCGCCTGTCACGGCGGGGCCGGCGTGGAATAGAGGCGGTCGCGCCACTTGGCATTGTACCAGGCCCAATAGCTGCCCCGGGCGCAGGCGGTCGCCGGCAGGTGGATATCCGAACGCTCATGGTCCTGAATGCAGATAACCGCGTTGGGATCGCCGGACACGTCCTGCGTTGCCGACACTTTCAGCGGCGCGCGGGCAGCGGCTTCCAGTGCCGGACCTGCCGTGGCGAGATTTTCCGTGATCGTGTTCTGCACGCACAGTTCGCGGCCAAGCTCTTTGGCCATCGCGTCCAGCTCCGGCGGCTGGCACATGATGTAGCTGGTAAAGGCGGGGACAGCTTGCGTGCGCGGTTCTGCATCCGCCAGCGCGGCGTTCTCGGCGATCAGGAAATGGGCATAGAATTCGTCGGTGCGGGCTTCCTCGGCGCGCCGGAAGCGGGCCTTGATGGTGACGCGCCGTCCCACCACCATCGCTTCTGCGTCGGCGGGATTGGCGAACTCGACATTCACCAGCTCATTGCCGCTTTGGGCCGGGCCACAGAATCTTTCCTCCACCATGATCAGGCGCGCCGAGACGACGCGTCCGCTCACCGTCTGGACGGGACAGGTCGTGCGCCGGGTGGGATTGAGCGAACTGAAGCGGCCGCTGGTGCTTTGCAGCGGGACGGGGATCGCCGTCACCTGCGCAAACGCCACCGACGGCGGCGCGGCCTGCGCCAGCACCACGGCCGGACAGCAGAGGGTGAGAAGCAGCGCCACGGCCGGGACCGGCGCTGGCGGAAGGAACGGTTTCCTGCTCATGCCGATTCAACGGGCGAAGTGCGGACACTGTTCCGGCGGCGGGCCGGTTTTGGCGGGTTTTCCGACCGCGATCACCGGAATTTCCTGCCTTTTTGGCCTTCGGCGCGGACCGGGCGGGCTTTCAAACCGGGCCGGCGCCGGTCATCGGCTGATCAGTGGTTGCCGGCGTCGGCCACCTGCGCCGGAGCGGCTTCGTTGCGCACCTGCTTGTCGGCTGCAGGACTTGGCTCGGGCTTCGGCTTGGGCTGATCCAGGGGATCGTCGAAAATCGCCAGACCGCGCGAAAGGAGTGCTGCTTCGTAATCCTTGTCATAGTGCGGCCGGTCCAGGGTCGTCAGGAAGAAATCCTTGCTCGGCAGGTCGCCGATATTGCGTTCCAGGCCCGGGAAGGCGCCTTGTGTGGTGCCCGGCGGCACGGCCTGCACCGTCTTGGTCCGCGTGGACTTGATGGTGGCTTCGCGGATGGCAAGGAACGACTTCTTGCGACCCTCGTCGGCCTGGATCACCGTGACGCCCACCGGCGTTTTCGGATCGACGACATAGGCCGGCATGGCCGTGATGCGGTAGGTGGAGGAAATTCCCATCTTTTCGCCCGTCCTGGGATCGGGGATGCCGTCGGCGTTGCGCTTGAGGGCATAATAAAGCGCGACATGATCTTCATGTTCGCGAATGCCCTGCTGGCCGCCATCCTGGGAAAACGTGTTCTCGGTGTATAATTCGCGCCAGTCGCGATAGCCGCCGATCAGGCCCCTGGTATTGCCGTCGGCCGCGATCTCCAGGCGAATCCTGCCTTTGCGGATATTGACGTCGCCGACATGATTGTACCACCAGGCGATGCGGGGCGCATGCAGTTCCTCGACCTGTTCGGTCTCGACCACGCCATTGCGGATTTTCGCCTTCAGCCTGGTGTACTGCTCGCTTTTCATCAGGCGATAGGAGTAATCCGCCGCGACATCGCCGCGGGCATTCTTGGTGATCTTGTCGGGCGAATAGCCGATCTCGACGATGGCATTGTCGTCATTCATCGGGTCCTTGTTGCCCGAAACGCGGATCACCATGGTGTAGAGGCCGCCCTGCATCTTGTCGTTGGCGCGAAGATGCAGCGTGGCATTGCCATCGCCGCGCCAGGGCGCATCGCAGCCCCAGGCGCGGTAGAGCGCATGGTCGATGCCCTGTTCGCCATCCTCGGCGACAAAACCGCCGGTGGTGGAATTGTTGTCCAGGTTGAAGCCGGTGGCGATCTTGCCGGTGACTTCCGGCTGGCCGGGATCCTCCGCCGCCCAGGGGTTCACATAGGTCTCGATGCCGCGCTTCCAGGCGCGATAGGTGATGGCGCGGTTCCAGATGTTGAACCGCGTGCTGACGGGCGCCCGGACATTCTCCAGACCCGGCGGTCTGGCAATGGCCTCGATCTCGTACTTGCTGCGGAAGGGCTGTTTCAGCGCCGCCTCGGTATTCTTGTCATTGGCGAAATGAACGGTGTTGCCATGCGGGCAATCCGAGCCCGGTTCGATCTCGCCATCGCGCGAGAATCCGCTGCGTCCGCCATAGCGGAAGGCATATTCATATGTGGCGACGACAAATCCGCGCTGCCAGGGCGCGGCACTCGCCGGCTGGGCCGCAGCAGCAAGTGCCGCTGCAGCCACCGAGCAAAGCAGAAGGCGTTTTTGCAGGGTCATAATTCCTCCTCTGAACCGGTCTTGGTTGCCGGTTTTTGGCGAAGCATCCGGATCGTAGCACAAAATGCGATCCTGCGGGGCCTGACCTGCGGGGCCCTGATAAGTGCCTGATCCTGAAACGCTCTCAGGCGCGGACCAGGCGGGCCTGCCAGACCGGGCCGGCGGCGGTCATGGTCCTGGCCAGGGCGATGCGGTCACCGGGGCCGATGACGCCCAGCTCGACGCCGCGGTCGGGCAGGATGATGGTGGTGCGGCCATGCTCCATCACCAGCACCATGGCGCCGCGGTCGATGTTGCGCGCGGATTTCTCCAGCAGCTGGGAATAGAAGGGCTCGCGGCGCCAGGGCGAACCGGCGCCGGGATCGACATGCACCGCCAGGGCGTCATCCTTGGCGTGCAGCACCATCTTGCACTTGTTCGGCTTCCACTCCGGCCCCAGCGTGGGATCGATCAGCCAGTGGCAGGAAAAGTCGCGGCAGGACCCGGGGCGCGTGTCATAGATTTCGCAGCCGGTCCCGCGCACATAATGCGGGCACCATTGATCCTTGGGCTTCTCCAGCTCGGGGATCACCAGGGTCTTGCAGCACAGCGAACAGTCGCCGCATTGCTTGCCGGGCGCGGGGGGCAGCGATGCCATCAGGGCCGCCTGCATGAACTGCTTGTCACCAACATGGCACCCGATGACATCGCTGGTGCGGGCGGGCGGCCCAGGCGCGGCCAAATGCCGACGTCCATATGGTGAATGCAAAGGCCGTTATTCGTATCATTGTTGTTGCCCCGGCCCGGTTTTGACTATTCAGCCACAGGCGCGGCATGTGGGCAACAATTGGCAGGATGATAAAAACTCCATAATCATGTGCGCGGCGCGGGGGCGCTGGCGGGGCGAACCGATTTTTCGGCCCGTGACCGGACGGGCTGATGACGCGCTCCCAACAACGCTTCGCCACGGCGAGCGCTGCCATCCTCGTGCAAATCGCGCTGGTCCTGCTGTTCGCCCATTCCTTTGCGCCGGGCAAGCCGCAGCAGGTGGCGCGCGAGATGATGCTGCTTCTGAGGCCTTTGCTGCGGCCGCCCCAGCCGGCGCCCGAACCACCGCGTCCGCTGCCGCGCATGATCGTGCCGCCCGCTTCGGTGGCGTCGCCCAGCCCGGGCGAGCGCGCGGCGAACATGCTGGCCGCGCCGCCGGGCGCGCTGGAAGGAATCGGGCGCGCGCTGTTTGCCTGCAGTCCCGAACGCTATGGCCTGCTGACGCGCGAAGAGCAGGCGCGCTGTCCGCCGCCCGCCGAAGGACTGGCGCGTCTGCCCGATGCGAATCTGCTGGCACCGCCCAAAAGCCTTTCGCGCGACGCGGTGCGGTGGGCCGAGGATCTGGCGGCGCGGGAATTCACCCCCAGCTGCTTCATGAATGCCTGGGGCGGCGGGCAGTCGGAGACCGGCTGCATGATGCGCCAGACACAGGCGGAACGCGCGCGGGCCAGGCAGACCATGGTCGAATATGAATTTGAAAAATCGCGCCGCAACGCAGCCCCGCCGCCGCCCCGGCCGGCGGGGTTGCCGAAGCGCTAGCGCGGGACGCACGAAATTTACCCTTCGATAACCCTCGAACGCCCGCATTTCCGGACGGCGGGCGCGGGCGCGGGGGCGTTAAGTCTCCCATCACAATTGCTGCCTAAAATCCTTACTTAGCGGGATTTTCCGCGAAGGACTGGCGGCCGTGAAGACCTTCATGCCCATACGAACGCTTCTGTCAGCGATCACCGGCCTGCTGGTGGTCCTGCTGGTTTCCATCTTCGCGCTTTGGGCGAGCGATGCGTATGAGAAGAAGCAGGTGGCGGCGCGCATGCTGTCCATCGTCAACCTGATGCGCAGCACGCTTGCCGCCAAGGAGAATATCCGGATCGAGGGCGGCGTGGCGCATGCCGCATCGACCGCGTCCGATGTGGCGAGCGCCGCAACGGTCGCGCGCATGTTCGAGCTGCGGGAAAAAACGAACAGGGCGATCGATACGATGATCGACCAGTTCCGCCAGCAGCATCCCGAAAAATCCCCGCCGGCCCTGACCGAACTCGTCGACAGCAGGGCTGGTTATACTCCGGTTTTTGCACCGCTACTGGCCACCGCCAGGACGCCCAAGGCGCTGCGTTCGACCAAACCGCTGGAGAACTGGCATGTGGCCGCCGAACGGCTTACGGCGGCGGTGGACCAGCTGTCGAGCACGCTGACACGCAACCGCGGCGATGCCGACACCTTCATCAGCAGCATGATGACACTGACCGACGCGGTCTGGCTGGTACGCCTGGATGCGGGAAGCGACCGCGGCCATGTGGGGATTGCGATCCGGGAGAAGGAGACGCTTTCGACCGCCAGGATCCAGCAGTTGGCGCGGTCCACCGGCAGCATCGATGCCCGCTGGGCCGATATCCGGGACTTTGCCGCGCGGTCCAGCGTCCCGCCGCAGCTCAACGCGGCGATCGCCCGGGCACAACATATCTATTTCCACCGGTTTCGCGCCGTGCGCGCCAGGGCCATTGCCGACATGGTGGCAGGAAAACCGGTCCCGATGTCGAACTACGATTGGCTGAAGGCCTCCAATCCCGGCCTGAACAGCATCATGGCGATATCGAAGGTTGCGCTGGACCTGACCGAGGCGCATGCCTCCGAGCAGGCCAAAAGCGCCCTGCGCAATTTCTATGTTGCCATCGCGCTGATGTTTCTTTCGATCGGGCTGGCGTCCTTCACCACGATGTACGTGATCCTGAGAGTGATCAGGCCGCTCACGCGGATCACCAAGACCATGAAGACCGTCACCGGCGGCAACTTCGACGAGGCGGTTCCCTTTACCGACCGCAATGACGAGATCGGCCAGTTTTCGCGCGCGGTGTCGATGTTTCGCGACAGCGCCGCCGAACAGGTGCGCCTGAAGAGCGAGATGATACAGAACCAGGCCGCCAAGGACCTGGCGGAAAAGGCCAACCGGACCAAGTCGGAGTTCCTGGCGAATATGAGCCACGAGCTGCGCACGCCGCTGAATGCGATCATCGGCTTTTCCGAGATGATCACGGCGGAAGTGTATGGGCCTGGCCTGCCGCGCTACCGCGCCTATGCCACGGATATCCATGGCGCGGGCCGGCACCTGCTCAGCCTGATCAACGACATACTGGACCTTTCCAAGGCGGAAGCCGGCAAGCTGGAGCTTCACGCCGAGGCGGTCGACCTGGCCGAACTGATCGGGGAAAGCACGCGGATGATGTCCGATCGGGCGGCGAAGAAGGGCTTGGCGCTCACGCTCGATATCGCGGCATTGCCGCCGCTCCTGATCGACCGGCTGCGCAGCAAGCAGATCCTGCTCAACCTGCTGTCGAACGCCGTCAAGTTCACCCCGGAGAATGGCGCCATAACGGTAACCGCCGGACGCGACGCGTCAGGGCGCGTGGTCGTCTGCGTGCGCGACACCGGCATCGGCATCGCGCCCGAGATGATCGCGATGGCGTTCGAGCCGTTCCGGCAGATCGATTCCACCCTGGCGCGCGAAGCCGAAGGGACCGGGCTGGGCCTGCCGCTGGTCAGGAAACTGATCGAGCTTCACGACGGCGACGTCACGATTGAAAGCGCGCCCAGGGCCGGCACCGCCGTATTCGTGTCATTTCCCGCCACGCGCTGCCTGGAAGACGCAAGGGTCGCCTGACAGGGTGGCCGGCTAGCGCGTCAGCAGCGCCGCCTGCAGCATCGCGCGGGTATAGGCGGCGTGATAGGCCCAGGCGGCATAGCTGTTGAGGTTGGGGTCTTCGTCGGCGGCCAGCCTGGTGCCGCGCTCGCCGGCGGGATCGCGCAGCTTTTCGGTGACGCCGTCATTCACGTTCAGCCCGCGGGCATGCTCGGGATGGACCATGCGGGGATATTTCTGCCGCACCAGTTCCTTCATCACCGCCAGCATGTCGACCATGCCGTTGTCGGGCCAGACCTCGGAGTAATCCTCGATCGGCTTGCGCACCACCACGTTGCGGTAATGGCAGTGGGAGATGCGGTCGCGTTCCCCCAGCCAGCGGGCCACGGCCACCGGGTCCTCGCCGATTTCGCGGCTGACGCCACAGTCATAGGTCATGCCGTTCGACGGGGAATTCACCAGCCCGACAAGCTGCTGCCAGTCCCTGAAGGTTGTCATGATCTGGGCCGAGCCGCGCGATACCGGCGGCGGCGGGTCGTTGGGATGCAGCGACATGCGCACATGGACGCTTTCGGCCACCGGCACCACGGCCTTGAGGAAATATTCGAGGTTGCTCCACAGCCGGTCGGCGCTGACGCGCCCCGTCTCGGGCAGGGGCGGCAGGTCCTTCACCCGGTCGTAGTGGAAGCTTTCCACCACCGCGCCGCCGCGCGTGGGATCGGGGGCGTGGAAATAGCCTTCCTCCAGCCGGTGGGCATAGAAATTATATTCGACCACCGGGATGCCGGCGGCGCCCGCGGCGCGGATGCAGGATTTGACGATCTCGATGGAAGCGTCGCGGCCCGGGCGGCCCAGGATGATGTCGCGCATGATCTCGCGGGCGGGGCCGACATAGGGCAGCACGATATCGCCGGTGGTGAGGCCATGCTGTTTCAACAGCGCGACCCGGGCCTTGAGATAATCTTCCTTCCAGGGAAAGCCGGCATTGTTGAGGATGATGTGGGTGATGCCGATCTGGCGGAAGCGCTGGATGCCGCGCGGGTTCAGTTCGCTTTCGACGATGGGGCCCAGGCAAATCTTCGGCGTGTCGGGGCCTTCGTTCGGCATATAGGCCCAGGCAGACGAAGCAAGTCCGGGCATGGCCAGGGCGGCGCCGGAGGCGGCCAGCATGGCGCGGCGGCTGAAATGATTTTTACCGGTCATGCGTCCCTCATGTTCTTGAGGCGCATTCAGCCATAGCGGCGGCGGCAGGGCAACCGGCGCGCAGTGATCGGTGCGCCGGCTCTGCTGTCCGCAAGCCAGGCTGTCAGACTTGCGCGGATTGGGACGTTTGATCGCGATTTTTCGTGCGGGAGCTGTGATGGGCGCCATGGACCAGCCGTTCGCCTTCGAAGACTTCAAGGGTGGCGTAGCGATCCTTCATCGTGTCTTCGGCTTTACCGATTGCTTCGGCATCATCGCCGCACTGCATGATGGTGGTGCGGATCGCGGCGCCCGAGGCGTCTGCGTAACGGAAGCGATAAACTGCCATGAGCCATCTTTCGATATTCCTACCCGACATCGGGCAGGCGGGTTATGGGACCCCCGCGATGAACCGGATGTGAATGGCCCGGAAGGCCTTGAAGACGGCTAGTTTCTCGCCATGCCTGCGGCTATGATCCGCCCCAACAAGAACAACTTTCAGGGGGCTGTCTTCATGATTTTCGCCAAGCATATTCTTCCCGTTCTGATCGGCGTTGGCGCATCCGCCATCGGTCTGAGCGGCGGGTTGATGGCCCAGACGCCGACCCTGCCGCCGGCCGTCGCCATTTCGCGCGAGCCGCTGGAGCTGGATGTCTCCAAATGGGTGGGCTGCAAGCGGGTGCCGGGCGGTTCGCTCTGCGCGCCGGCGATCCAGACCGGCACGCCGGAAATCCAGGCGCAGCTCAAGGCACAGCAAGCTGCCGCCACCGCCGCCGGCTTCAAGCCGCTGCCGCCGATTCCGCTCACCCCCATGACCTGCGGCGTGCCGATGATGGGCGCGAACAACCAGCCGCTCGCCCGCCCGCCCCAGGGCGGCCGCGGCCCGATCCGCGTGCTCTTCATCTCCAAGGGCCATGAGTTCGAGCGCGAGCATCTTTTGGGCATGCTCGACTGCCTGGGCGATGACATTACCTATGCCCATGCCGAGCATCCCGCCGCCGACGTGCTGATGACCCCGGAAGGCTCGAAGAATTTCGACGTCTTCGTGTTCTATGACCTGGGTGGTCCCGGCGTGCTGCAGCTTGGCCCCAATGGCGAACGCAACCGCTTCTACCCCGATCCTTCGCCGGAGCTGAAGAAGGGCTTCGCCGCGCTGCTCAAGCAGGGCAAGGGCATGGTGTTCCTGCACCACGCCTCGGCGGCCTGGACGCATACCTGGCCGGAATATGCCGAAGTGGTGGGCGGCGCCTGCGACTGGTATTCGCCGGTGACGGTGCGCGGCATCCTCGATCCGCATCACGGCTATTATCCGCGCACGGCGCAGCGCCAGACAGTGGTGGACAAGAGCCATCCGGTGGTCGCGGGCCTCGGCGATGGTTTTGACATCACCGATGAAGCCTATGGCTGCGCCTGGTTCCCGGAATCGGTCAAGCCGATCCTGACCACCAGCTTCACGCCGCCCGATCCGCGCGTGAACTTTGGTCCGGGGCGCCAGTACAGCAACCTGTCGACCTGGGTGAAGGTGTCGGAAGGCAGCCCGGTCTTCTATACCCAGATGGGCCACGACAATAATGCCTGGCGGGTGCCGGCCTATCAGCAGCTGATCCGCAACGCCATCAAGTGGGCGGCCTCGCCGGAAGCCCATGCCTGGGCCAAGGCCAACCGGACCAAAATCTTTAAGTGATAATCCGGGGGCTGACGCCTGCCGTATATAAGTGAGAGGCGCGGGCGGCCCCCGCGCCTTTTGCTTTATAGGGCCGGGAACTTTTTGGACCCCGGACCGTTTCAAGTTTTCGGGGAGCGCCTTTTTCCATGAATTCCAACCCATCCGATCATGCCGAGCCTTTCCTTTTGGGCGGCGGCGAGATGGCGCGGCTGATCGCGGGCCATGACTGGTCGCGGTCGCTGGGACCGGTGGCGGACTGGCCCGGCAGCCTGAAAACCACCGTCGGCCTGATGCTGCATTCCCCCGTGCCGCTGGTGCTGCTGTGGGGCACCGACGGCATCATGATCTATAACGACGCCTATTCGGTGTTCGCGGGCGCCCGCCATCCCCGGCTTCTGGGCGCCAAGGTGCGCGAAGGCTGGCCGGAAGTGGCCGACTGGAACGACAACATCATGAAGGTGGGGCTTGCGGGCGGCACCTTGTCCTATCGCGAGCAGGAACTGGCGTTGGACCGTCGCGGCAAGCTGGAGCCCTGCTGGCTCAATCTCGACTATTCGCCGGTGATCGACGAAAGCGGCAAGCCGGGCGGTGTGATCGCCATCGTGGTGGAGGTCACCGAGCAGATGGAGATTTCCCGCAACCTCGCCGACAGCGAAAGGCGGCTGCAGACCGCGCTGTCGGCCGGGCGCGGCATCGGTACCTGGGACTGGGACGTGCGCAAAGACCGCGTCGTTGCCGACGAGCGCTTCGCGCATCTGTATGGCGTGGACCCGGCGCGCGCCCGCGAAGGCGCGCCGCTGGGCGAGTTCTTCGGCGCGATGCACCGGGACGACAGCGCGCGGGTGATGGCCGAGGTCAAGCAGGCGATCGAAACCGGCGCGCGGTTCAACTCGCAATACCGGCTGGTGCGGCCCGACGGCAGCGTGCGCTGGGTGGAGGCGGAGGGACAGTGCCGGATGGACGGCGAAGGCCGCCCTTCGCATTTTCCCGGCGTCACCTTCGATATCACCGACCGCGTCGAGGCGCAGGACGCCTTGCGCGCCAGTGAAAACCAGTTCCGCACCATGGCGCAGGCCATGCCGCATCACGTCTGGACCGCATCGCCTGACGGCTTGCTCGACTGGTTCAACAACCAGGTCTATGCCTATAGCGGTGCGGCGAGGGGAAGCCTGGACGGCACCGCCTGGGCTGCGATCGTGCATCCCGACGATATCGAGGCCGCGGGCGGGGCCTGGGCCGCCGCGGTGGAAGCGGGAGAGGCCTACCAGACCGAATTTCGCCTGCGCCGCGCCGATGGCGCCTGGCGCTGGCATATCGCCCGCGCCGTGCCGGTGCACGATGAGGCGGGCAAGGTGGTGCGCTGGATCGGCACCAACACCGATATCGACGATCAGAAGAATGCGGAATCGCTTCTGGAGAAGCGGCTTGAGGAACGCAGCCAGGCGCTGGCGCTGTCAGAAGAAGCCCTGCGCCAAGCCCAGAAGATGGAAGCGGTGGGCCAGCTGACGGGCGGCATCGCCCATGACTTCAACAACCTGCTGCAGGGCATCACCGGCGCGCTGGACCGGGTGCAGAACCGCATCGCCCAGGGGCGGCACAATGATGTCGACCGCTTCCTGAAGGCGGCGGTGGAATCGGCCAACCGCGCCGCGGCGCTGACTCATCGCCTGCTGGCTTTCTCGCGCCGCCAGACGCTGGACCCCCGGCCCACCGACGCCAACCGGCTGATCGGCGGCATGGAAGAACTGATCCGGCGCACCATGGGCCCGAATGTGCGGGTCGAAGTGGTGGGGGCGGGCGGGCTGTGGCCTGTCAGGGTGGACCCGTCGCAACTGGAAAATTCGCTGCTCAATCTGTGCATCAATGCCCGCGACGCCATGCCGGAAGGCGGCACGCTGACCATCGAAACCGCCAACAAGTGGCTGGACGAACGCGCGGCCCGCGAACGCGAATTGCCGCCGGGCCAGTATGTTTCGCTTTGCGTCACCGATACCGGCATCGGCATGACGCCCGAAGTCATCGCCCGCGCCTTCGATCCCTTTTTCACCACCAAGCCGCTGGGCCAGGGCACCGGCCTGGGCCTTTCGATGATCTATGGTTTTGTGCGCCAGTCGGGCGGGCAGGTGCGGATCTATTCCGAAGAAGGCCAGGGCACCACCATGTGCCTGTATTTCCCCCGCCACATGGGCGTGGTCGAGGAAGATGTGCCGCAGGGCGCCGAGATGATGGAGCGCGGCTTTGGCGAAACCGTGCTGGTGGTCGATGACGAGGCGACGGTGCGGATGCTGATCGCCGAGGTGCTCTCGGAAAGCTATTACAATATCGTGGAAGCCGGCGATGGGCCGTCGGCACTGAAAATCCTGGAAAGCAATCGCCGCATCGACCTGATGATCACCGATGTCGGGTTGCCCGGCGGCATGAACGGGCGGCAGGTGGCGGATGCGGCGCGGGTGCTGCGCAAGGACCTGAAAGTACTGTTCATCACCGGCTATGCCGAGAATGCGGCCGTGGGCAACGGGCACCTGGATGCGGGGATGGAAATCCTGGCCAAGCCGTTTGCCATGTCCACCCTGGCCAACAAGGTCCGCGAGATGATCGAGCGCTGACGCGCTACTCCGCCGCGATCTTCAGGGCGGGAGCAGGGGCGCGGCCCATCGTCCAGTTGGCGCACATGCGGACCTTGGGATTGGGAGAGCACCAGATCTCGCCGCTGTCGTTCAGGGCCACCACCCAGATCAGGTTATGCTCCTGGCCGTAGTCGATGACGGCGAAGGCATAACCTGGCCCCTTGCCGATGACATCGACCGGCAAGGTGGGATTGAGCTGCGTGAAGGTCATCGGCATCTCTCCTAGGCGTCGGCATCCACATCGGCTTCGCGGTCCCAGAAGCGAAGCTCGCGGCAGGCCTTGATGAAGGCGCTCGCATCCTTGGCGGCTTTCAGCGCCACAAATCCTTTGTCGGGCTGCACACCCGCGGCCTTCAGCAGCGTTGCGGCCGCCGGGCTGTGGGCGATGAATTTGCAATGGGCAAAGGCGTCGTTGATGAAGTCCTTGGCCGGCTTGTCCTTGGCCAGAAGCGCGGCGCCTGCATCCGAGACCAGCAGCACCACCGCGTCATAGAGGACCGAGGGCCCGCCATCGATCTTCTGCTGGGCCGGGACCTTCTTGCGGTCCGACAGCGTAACCCCGCCGATCTTGGGGGCGATGACTTCGAACGCCGTACCTTCCTTGTCGCAGGCTGCGGTGACGGCGGCGAAAAGCGCCGCATCGGCGCCATCCGTCATCAGGATGCCGAGCTTGCGGCCCTTGAAGCTGTCCGGGCCGTTCTTGACGATGCTGAGGGCATCGGAGGGTGGCAGGTTGGCAAGGGGCTCGCGCGCCGCCTTGGCGGCAGGCGGCAGCGGCAGGCCCAGCCCGTCGGCGACCTTGCCCGCCAGCACCTGATGGATGTTGCGCAGGTGGGAGACAACGCGCGCCCTTATGTCTTCGCGCTCGACCTTGCTGAGTTCGAACACCAGGGCATCGGCGATATGCTTTTGCTCGATCGGCGTCTGGCTGACAAAGAACTGCCGCGCCTGGCTGTAATGGTCGGCAAAGGTTTCCGAACGCACGCGCTGCTTGGGACCATCGGCTTCTTCAGCAAAGCTGGTGAAGCCCTTTTGCGGATTCTCGCGCGGACCCCCTTCATCGCCCCAGCTGTTGGGTTCGTAGTTGGCGCGGCCGACGGGATTGCGCATCGCCATGTGCCCGTCCTGCTGGAAATGGGCATAGGGGCACTTGGGGGCGTTGATCGGGATATGGGTGAAGTTCGGGCCGCCCAGCCGCTTGATCTGGGTATCGAGATAGGAAAAATTGCGGCCCTGCAGCAGCGGATCGTTGCTGAAGTCCACGCCGGGCGGCACGTTCTGGGTCATGAAGGCGACCTGCTCGGTCTCGGCGAAGAAGTTGTCGACCATCCGGTCGAGTACCAGGCGCCCGACGATTTTCACCGGCACCAGTTCCTCGGGGATCAGCTTGGTCGGGTCCAGCACGTCGAAATCGAACTTGTCGGCGAAGGCGTCGTCGAACAGTTGAACGCCGAGCTGCCATTCGGGGAAGTTGCCGGTCTGGATCGCATTCCACAGGTCGCGGCGATGAAAGTCGGGATCGGCGCCGTTGATCTTGACCGCTTCGTTCCAGGCGACGGATTGCAGGCCCAGAACGGGCTTCCAGTGGAACTTGACGAAGGTCGATTTGCCCTTGGCGTTGACCAGCCGGAAGGTGTGAACCCCGAAACCTTCCATGAAACGGAAGGAGCGCGGAATGGCGCGGTCCGACATGGTCCACATGATCATGTGCATGGATTCGGGCGTCAGCGAGATGAAGTCCCAGAAATTGTCATGCGCCGATGCGGCTTGCGGAAATTCGCGGTCCGGGGCGGGTTTGACGGAATGGACCAGGTCGGGAAACTTGATGGCGTCCTGGATGAAGAAGACCGGGATGTTGTTGCCGACAATGTCCCAGTTGCCCTCCTTTGTATAAAGCTTGACGGCGAAGCCGCGCACGTCGCGCGCCAGGTCGAACGAGCCCTTGCTGCCGGCTACGGTCGAGAAGCGCACGAAGGCGGGGGTGCGCTCGCCCTTGCGCTGGAAAATATCGGCGCGGGTAACATCAGAAAGCGGCTGGGTCAGCTCGAAGAAGCCATGGGCGGCATAGCCGCGCGCATGCACGACCCGCTCGGGAATCCGTTCGTGATCGAAGTGGAAGATCTTTTCGCGAAAGTGGGCGTCTTCCATCAGGGTCGGACCGCGCGCGCCCTGGCGCAGCGAATTCTGGTCGTCGGCGACCGGAATGCCCTGCTGGCTGGTCAGCGTGGGAACATCGCCGCCCGCCACTTGATGCAGTTCGCCGCCATTGCCGCGAGTGTCCGACACCGTACTGTTGGCAGCGGGCTTCTTCGCTACAGCTTTCGATGATGGTATTTTGCCGCGTGCTTTGGCCATATTGGACCCCTTGTGCGTCGCTATATTGGAATTGTTCCAGCATGCGAGTAACGCCGCATTGCTATGACTGTTCCCGAGACAAGATTTTTAAATGCGCGCGGGCCGTTTCGCGGGTGAATGCGTTTCGCGGCTTTCGCAACCAAATGTCGCAACGCGTCGCGAGGCAGGCACGACAGGAACTTCAGCTACCGCAGCGAGTTAGGCCATTGGGAAACAACAGGAGAAACCCAAATGCGCCTTATCGTACTGACTGCTTCCGCAATCGCACTTTGCGCCACGGTGGCAATCGCACAGACACCGGCGCAGCAAGGACCGCAGAACCCCGCGGTCAAGGACATGCACCAGAACAGCGCGTCCAAACCGGTGGCCGGGGCCAACAGCTTCACCATGGGCGAAGCCAAGTCACACATCGAAGCCCGCGGCTTCACCAAGGTTAGCGACCTCAAGAAGGATGCCGACGGCATCTGGCGCGGCAAGGCGATGAAGAACGGCGCGAGCGTGCCGGTCAGCCTGGATTATCAGGGCAACGTTCACTAGCCGCCGCTTTATCAAACAAAGGAAACTGCAATGACCAAGACACTGACACGCGTTTATAGCGACTATGCCTCGGCGGAACTTGCCGTGCGTGAACTCAATGACGCCGGCCTCGGCGACAGCCATATCGGCATCGTCGCCAGCAATGCCGAAGGCTGGCACAAGCCGGGCGGCGGCGACGTCAACCCCAGGCATGACAAGGACCGCGACGGCAAGGATGACCGTTCCGAAGGCGCGGTGACCGGCGGCGGTCTGGGCGCCATCGCCGGCGGCGCGGCCGGCGTCGCGGCGGGCCTGGGCATGCTGGCCATTCCGGGCATCGGTCCGGTGGTTGCGGCGGGATGGCTTGCCGCACTGGCGGCCGGCGCGGCCGCGGGCGGCGCTACCGGCGGCATCATCGGTGCGCTGGTGGAATCGGGCACCAGCAAGGAGAATGCCGAACTGTATGCCGAGGCCCTGCGCCGCGGCGGTGCGGTGGTGACGGCCAAGGTGCCGGATGATGAATATGAGAAGTATGCCGACATCATGGATCGTTCGGCCTTCGACATCGCGGCGCGCGAGAATGACTATCGCAGCTCGGGCTGGAGCGGGTACGACCCCACCGCCTCCGCCTATAGCGCCGAGCAGGTTCGCCGGGAACGCGACGCCTATCGCCGCGTCTGAGGTCCGCTCAAATGAAGACCCCGCCGGCGCAGGCCGGCGGGGTTTTTCATGGGCGAACGGTCAAGCCGGGTTCAGGCACCGACATCGGGCTGTTCGGGTTGGGATGTGCCGCAATTGCGGCAGGTGATCACCGGATCGAAACCTTCCTGCGGCGTCCAGCTCTGAAATCCGTCGGACAGGGTGGCAAGATTGCGCAGCCCCCCGACCGCATCACTGGATTCCCATGTCGCATGGCCCTGGTGCGCGCAGGAGGGGCAGACAATCTCCTGCATGAACTGCGAAGCTTTTTCCACGGGATGTCAGGCTTTCGTCATGTGCTGTTCGATATAGGCGATGATGTCGCCCACCGACTTCATCTGGTCCTGGTCCTGTTCGGGAAGCTCGATGCCGAACTCCTCCTCCAGGCCCATCAGCAGCTCGAAACGGTCCAGGCTGGAAACGCCCAGGTCTTCGACCAGCAGCGCCTTGGGCGAAATCTGCTCGGGGCTGAGCAGCAGGGCCTTTCTCAGGACCGCGCTCACTCTGGTTTCGATATCCATGGGCGGCCCTTCCGCGGTGAAGGCCCGAGCCTAGCATGCCCGGGGTGACAATCCGAAGGGCAGTTAAGCTTCTTTTAGTACTAACTTGCGGTTCTGGTTCGCTGCGGGCCCGCCTTGTGATAGGCCATTGGGCATGGGGCAATCCATTACGTCCGTCACGGATATGGTGTCGATGGCCGGCGAACTGCGCCGCGCCGCCAAGCAGGCCCCGGCGCCCGAGCTGGCGGAAAAAATCCAGCGCTCCGCCACCGAACTGGAAAAGACCGCGCTGACGCGGATCGGCCAGGCCGGCCCCGGCATCGGCGCGTTGCTCGACACCTTCGCCTGAATCGCAGAATCTCCCGTTGCGCGTGCGGGCCTGCTTGCGGCGCCGCGTTAAGACGATTTTAGCCATGCTGGGAGCGTGTCTTATGTTCCCGATTAAGCACGCTTTAAATCTTGATCGGCATGATGCGCGCATGGCCACAAGGCCAAGGAGAGAGACCGATGAAGATTCATACCAACTTGCTGCGCCGCTTCGTCAAGGACGAATCCGGCGCGACGGCCATCGAGTATGGCCTGATTGCGGCCCTGATCGCGGTGGTCATCATCACCGGCGTGACGGCGGTGGGCACCAAGCTGTCCACCAGCTTCACCAATATCAGCACCAACCTGAAGTAAGCCGTTTTCTGACACCCATAAAGAAAAACCCCGGCGGGAAACCGCCGGGGTTGTTTTCTTGTCTTGCGCGCTAAAGACCGGTGCGGATGCCGATCAGCGAATAGGCGGGGCACCTGCGCACCAAGGCGGTGCCGATCAGCACCAGGCCGATCCAGCCCAGCCAGTTCCAGCCGGTGCCGGGAAAAACCAGGCCCAGCGCAAAGGCGATCAGCGCCAGCCCGGCAATCCCGCGGACGATCCTGTCCACACTTCCGATGTTCGGCCGCATCGCGGTCTCCTCTTTTGTTGCGAAGATAAAAGCGCAATGGGACAACGGGCGCCTTGCGCCGGATCAATAATGCGCCCCCGTCAGGGCAGGAGGCCCTGCGCGGACTTCCACAGGACAAACAGCGCGACGCAGACCGTGGCGGAGGCGAAGACCTTGGACAACAGCCCGCGCCGGGCGGACAGGCGGACCGACAGCTTGACGCCCACCAGCCCGCCGCCGATGCCGCCCAGCACGAACAGGGCGGCCACGCGCCAGTCCACCAGCCCCGCCGCCGCATAGGTCATGGCGGTCGCAAGCCCGAAAGCCCCGACCGAGACCAGCGATGATCCCACCGCGTTGAGGGAGGCCATGCCGCTGCCCAGCATGATGGCGGGCACGATCAGAAAGCCGCCGCCGATCCCGAAGAATCCCGAAGCAAAGCCGACCACCAGCCCCGCGCCCACCAGCCGCACGGCGATGGCCGGGTTGATATGCACCAGCGGGTCGCCGCCGGCGGCGCGGTTGCCGAACATGCCGGCCGCGACCGCCAGCATCACCAGCCCGAACAGGAACAGCAGGTGCTGGCCATCGACATGGCGGCCCAGGAACGCGCCCAGCACCGCGCCCGCCATGCCCGACAGTGCAAAGGCGGTGGCGCAGGGCCATTTCACCGTCTGCGCCCGCGCATGGGAAATCAGGTTGGCGAAGGCATTGACCGATACCGCCAGCGCGCTGGTGCCGATGGCGACGTGGGGATCCTTGATCCCCACGACATAGACCAGCAGCGGCACGGCGAGGATGGAGCCGCCGCCACCCAAGAGGCCCAGCGCGAATCCGACGAGTCCGCCCGATCCCAGCGAAAGCAGGTCGGCGGGGTTCATCAGCGTGTGTTCCAGGGCATCGCGCCCAGCAGCGTGGCCATGCCGCACCAGCCCGACGCGCCGGCAAAGACCAGCCCGGCGCCGACAAAGGCGGACAGAAGGATGAAGCCGGGCGCCACCAGCCAGGCCAGCAGCACGCCGGTCAGCACCAGAAGACCCGCCGTGATCTGCACCTGGCGTTGAATTTCAATCGGCTTGGTGCGGTCCAGGGCGGTGGGAAAGCCCGCCGCCTTCCAGCCGGTCAGGCCGCCTTGCAGGATATAGGCTTCGGGGGCGCGGCATACGCCAAGGCGCGCCGCATTGTCGGCGGTACGCTTGCCGCTCTGGCAGTGAAAGATGATGGCGGGCGCATTCTTTCCGCCGAGCCCGGCAAGGGATTGTTCGCCAAGTCCCGACAAAGGCCGCAGCGCGGCGCCGGGAATGGCTTCGCGCGCATGCTCCATTGGTTCGCGGATATCGACCAGGACGGCCGAGCCTTCGGCGATGCGGCGCCGGGCTTCGGCCGGGGTGATGGTGGGCATGGTCATGTCTGTTACCTCTTGCAATAGATGTCGTAGAGAACGCCCAGGATGCGGGCCGCCCGGGGATCGGCGATACGGTAGAAAACCGACTGGCCTTCGCGGCGCGTCGCCACCAGGCCTTCGTCGCGCAGCTTGGCAAGGTGCTGGGACAGGGCCGACTGGCTCAGCCCGGACCGTTCCACCAGCTCGCCCGCCATGCGTTCGCCCCCGACCAGGTCGCACAAGACCCGCAGGCGCGCTTCGTGCGACAGCGCCCGCATCATGGCGGCGGCATCGGCGGAGTGCTTGCGCATGGCTTTGAGGTCGGTGGCGGAAATATTCTGCATGGCGTCCTTCCTGTCAGGCTTGTATATTAGTATTTGCTAATATATAGTCAAGGGGAAATGGAGGACGAAATGCAACCGCAAATCCAGGCTTTCTACGATCCGCAGACCTTCACCATCAGCTATCTGGTGAGCGATCCGGTGGCCCGGCGGGGTGTCATCATCGATCCGGTGCTGGATTTCGATCCCAAGGCGGCCCGCACCACCACGGCCTCGGCGGACCGGATGCTGGCGGCGGCCGCCGACGGCGGCATCGCCGTCGAATGGATCCTGGAAACCCATGCCCATGCCGATCACCTGTCGGCGGCGGCCTATCTGCGCCAGCGCACCGGCGCGAAGGTCGCCATCGGCGAGCATATCCGCCAGGTGCAGAAGGTGTTCGCGCCGATCTTCGGCGCCGATGACGTGACCGGCGACGGGGCGCCGTTCGACCGGCTGCTGCGCGAAGGCGAGGTGCTGAAGGTCGGCGGGCTGGAGATCGCGGTGATGAACACGCCGGGCCATACGCCGGCCTGCGTCAGCTACCGGATCGGGGACAATGTCTTTGTGGGCGACACGCTGTTCATGCCGGATTATGGCACCGCCCGGGCGGATTTTCCCGGCGGCGATGCCCATGCGCTGTTTCGCTCGATCCGGCGCATCCTGGAGCTGCCCGAGGATACGGTGCTCTGGATGTGCCATGACTATAAGGCGCCGGGCCGGGACACGCCCGCCTGGCGCACGACGGTGGGCGAGGAACGGGCGAAGAACATCCATGTCCATGACGGCATCGGCGAGGAGGCTTTCGTGGCCACCCGCAATGCCCGCGACAAGACGCTGGCGGCGCCGGTGCTGATCCTGCCCTCGGTGCAGGTGAATATCCGCGCCGGGCAGATGCCGCCGCCGGACGCGGGCGGCCAGGTCTATCTGAAGCTGCCGGTGAACCGGATTTAGCCCGGCCCGGCTGTCCGCCAGATAAAAGGCGATCTCGCGGCGGGGACATGCTAGGCTGGACTGCGTCGCGGGGGCGATTCACAAGGTGGCCGATGCAGAACAGCAGCAGCAAGCTGACGGCCCAGAATGCCTATCTCACCGAGATGCTGAAGCAGGCCGGGCTGGACGCGGAGGCCCGCGACGTGGCCGAGCGCATCCAGACCGTCCTGACCGACGAAATCCACCATCGCATGAAGAACATGCTGACCATGGTCACGGCGATCGTGCGCCAGAGCATGCGCGCCGCCGACAGCCTGGGCGAGGCGGAAGCGGCCATCAGCGTGCGGCTGCTGGCGATGGCCAGGGCCCATGACCTGTTGCTGAAGGCGGACTGGAAGTCCGCGGGCCTGCTGGCGGTGGTAAAGGGCGCCATCGAGCAGCATGACACGGCCGCCACCCGCATCGTGGTGAAGGGCGAGCCCCTGCAGATCACCTCCGCCGCCATTCTGCCGCTGACCCTGATCCTCAACGAGCTTTGCACCAACGCCACCAAGTATGGCGCGCTGTCGCGCGATGCGGGCGATGTCGAGATCGGCTGGACCACCGCCGACGCGGCCCTGGTGCTGCGCTGGGTGGAAAAAGGCGGACCCATGGTGGTCGCGCGCGAGCGCAAGAGTTTCGGCAGCAAGCTGATCGAGGAGGCGCTGCCGCGCCAGCTCGGCGGTACCGGCCATCTGGATTTCCTGGCGGACGGCGTGGTGTTCACCCTGACCTTGCCGCTGGCGCGGTTGCAGCCGGACTACGAGCCGGCTAGCGAAGTTGCGCTTGGCTGAAGCCTTCGTTCCAGCGGGCATGATCGGGGCCCGGCGGATAAGGATTGGGCGCAGCCTGCTCCGGATCCAGGGAATTATCGCGTGCCGCATTCCAGCCCTGGGCGAAAATCCGGCTGCTGTGAAATTCCTGGCGAAGGGCGTTTTTCATGTGCGCTGGGTTCTCAGCCTGAGGGCGCCGCGCAGGCGGCGATTGCGCTCCACCAAGGGATACGGGGCCAGCGGCGAGATCGCGCTGTCACGCGCCAGCGCATCACGCAGTTCCTGCGGATCGATCGGCAGATGTTCGGTGACGCCGGCGCGGGTGACCTGCAGTATCACCGCGGTCTGGCGCCAGCTTTCGAAGGTCAGCGTGTCGAGCTTTTCTTCCTCCATGTCGAGCCGGTAGCGGCCCGCGGGCGCGGTGCCGTCCATGCCGGCAAGCTGAAAGGGATGCCGGAAGATCACGGTCGAATGGGTGGTTCGGGTTTCCATCACTTTTTCCAGACTGCCATTGGGTGTGGTCCGCGGCCGGACGGCATGGCTGCCACCCGGATGCGTCGCGGCGCAGCTTTTACCCGGATATCAAGCCGACGCAGCGCCAGGCGCGCGCGTGGGCGTGAGGGCACTCAGCTGCGCCAGAACATCTTCACTCGGCGATCCGTTCAGGACGAACCGCTTCAGCTTGGTCTTGCTTTCCAGGGCGGCGGTCAAGGCGAGGCGACCGCGCGCGACCCGGCTTTTCATGGTGCCAAGCGGCACGGCGCAGATTTCGGACGCTTCTTCATAGGAAAGGCCGCCGGCCGCCACCAGGATCACGGCATCGCGCTGGTTGCGCGGCAGGCTGTGCAGCGCATGGACAGCGTCGGAGAGTTCGGCGGACCAGACCTGCTGGTCGGCGGGCGCGGGAATGCGCTCGCCTTTTTCCGCATCCCAATGCGCCTGGCGCCAGGCGCGGCGGCCATGGGAATAGAATTCGTTGCGCAGGATGGTGAAAAGCCAGGCCTTGAGATTGGTGCCGGGCTCGAAGCGGGCACGCGCCGCCCAGCTCTTGGCCAGCGTGTTCTGCACCAGGTCGTCGGCGATGTCCGGCCGCCGGCACAGCATGCGCGAAAAGGCGCGCAGATGGGGGATGAGGGCGACAAGGTCGCGCTGGAAGGACGAAGCATCTGCGCCAGGCATCATGTTCGCCGCTTTTTGCTGGAGGGTTGAGGAAGACGAAGGGGAGGGCGCATGCGCCCTCCCGCTTGCATCCTTACTTCTTGTCTTCGGTCGCGGGCTTGTCGGCATCGACCGGCGCCACGGCGGGCGTGGCGGCGGCGGGGGTGGCGGCCGGAGCCGGCGAAACGGCGGGCGCGGTGGTATTGGCGGTGGTCTGCGACATGGTGAGGATCTTTCTTTGGCGGCTATCAGGCGCGGCCATATCTGATGTGGGGAGTGATGCGCCGATTACAACGCCAACGCGGGAATAAGCGCCTCAGACGCGCGCCACCATGCGGCCCGCGGGCGTGGCGATCAGCCCGCCCATCATGGATTGAATCAGGCCCAGTTCGACCAGGCGCAGTTCGTGTGCATGCGGAATGATGCGCATGACAAAGCCCTGGCAGGTCAGCCGCAGCGAGGCATGCTCGGCCTCGGTCAATTCCAGGGCGCTGGGAATGCGGTCCATCGCGTCAGCGCAGACCGCATGGCGCCGCGCGGGTGCTTTGCGTCATCATCTCAATTGTCCTGGTGGTAGCCGGCGAGACTGGTCGCGGCGCAGCGGATGGTACCACATCCGTAGCCGATAATCTCAAACGTCAAAGGCCCTTCCGAAGAAAGGCCTTTGACGCCAAAGCAGTGCAAAAAGCGGGTTACAGGCGCTGATCGGCCATGTGGCGCAGGTCGGCGCGATTGAGATTGGTCATCACCACGCCGTCGGCGCGGTTGTAGCGCACGTCGCCGCTGTCGATCCAGACGACCTTGTCGTTGTCCAGCCTGACCAGCAGGGCGGTGACGTCGCCATTGGCGCCGTGCGCGGTGTCAGTCACGGTGCCGACACGGCTGCCGCTGATCAGCTGGACGCGCCCGCCGATCAGGTTCCTGTCCGTCGCCGCGACCACCCAGGTGCGATAACGGTTCGGCCATTCGCCGCGGCGATAGGCGGCGCGTTCGATCGCATAGCGGTTGCGCAGGGCGTTGTATTGCGCGTTCTTGTCGGCATAGGCGGCCTGCTGGATCTGGTTGTTCTGCAACTGGCCCTGATACTGCTGCTGCTGCGACTGATACTGCGCATTGTTGGCATTGGTCTGGGCGTCCACCGCCGCGTTGGCGGCGCCGACTTCGCGGTTGATCTGGGCGGTTTCGGCTTTCTCGGCCGGGGTGGAATGGGTGGTGGGCATGCCGTCGGCATTCACCCGGCCGCGCTCGGGCGAGTCCTGGGTCTGGGCGAAGGCGGGGCTGAGAAAGACGGTCAAAGCGAGGCCGCTGGCGGCGGCCATCAGGGTGACAGTCATACTGCGGGCATAGGAGGTCATGGCGCGGTCCTTGTGTGGGTTTGCGCCAAAGAGCGGTTGCTCATCTTTAGGCGTGCGCACACAGAACGGCTGGGCGAGGTGGTTGTTCCGTGTTTGCCAAAAAAGAACCCCCGGCGGGTGAGGCCGGGGGCTCGATTTGATCGAAAAATTGGCCTGGATCAGTCGAAGCGCCAGTTGCCGTCACGGGTGTCGCGGCAGGCGGTGCCGGTGCGGGTGATTTCACGGCCACGGCGATAGGTGGTGGTGGTGAAGTCGCGGCAGATCACGCCGCGGCGGCGGTATTCGCGCACCGGGGTGAAATAGCCGCGGTTCTGGCCGCGATTCCAGTCATAGCGGCGGCCGACCTGGCCGTTCAGGCCATTGGTGTAGACGCCGAAGGCATAGGGCTGGTCGTTGCAGTCGATGTCCTTGGCGATGACATTGCCGAGCAAGCCGCCCAGCACTGCGCCGCCGATGGCGGCGCCGCCATTGCCGTTGCTGACACCGGCGCCAAGCGCACCGCCGGCGAGCGCGCCGAAGATGGTGCCGGCCGTCTGGTTGCCGCGCTGGCAATTCTGCTCATAGGCGCCCCGCTGGTAGTACGCATCCTGGCGACGCTGCTCGCGGCGTTCTTCGCGCCTGGCCTCACGCTCTTGCATGCGCCGATAGGAACCGCTTCGGTCATAGTAGCCCTCGCGGTCATCCTGGCTGTAATAGTCACGCGAATCGCGCTGCTGCTCATAGGAACGGGTGTCGCGCGGATAGTTCTGGGCACCGGCGGAAAGCGACGTCAGGCACAGGGCGGCGGCTGCGGCCAGCAGGGCAATTTTCATTTTCATGCGGTGTCTCCAATGATACTGGCTCAGCCGGCGGCTGGAGCGAACGACAAATCAAAAAATTCAGAAATTACGGCGCACAAGAAACGCCCGGCACAACCAAAGGTTCCGGGTCGTGGGTCAGGCGAAGGCCGGCTTGGCCAAATTGCGCTGGATGGTGTCGGTGATGGCCCGAACGATGCTCTGGGCCATGTAGGGCTTTGACAGAAAGCCCGTGGCGCCGGCGTTGCTGGCTTCCACCGCGCTGGCGTTGCCCGACACGACAATCGAGCGGATGGACGGATAATCGGACCTTACCTGGGCGACAAGGCCAAGGCCATTCATCGGGCCGGGCATGTTGACGTCGGTCATCATGATGCTGATCTCGTCATGCTGCGAAAGCATCTCAAGCGCTTCGGCGCTGTCCTGTGCTTCGATCACGCGAAACCCGGCATCTTCCAGCATGGAGGCCGTCGATATCCGGATCAGGGCTTCGTCCTCCACCACCAGTATCGTTGCCGGGTCTGTTGCCTGTGTCATGCCAACATAAGGCCTGCGTGGGGCATTCGTTCCATTTTTATGTGTTCTTTCAATTATTTACGAAAGGTTACTTTGCAACCACGCATGCCAAGCGCCTTTGGCGCAACGCGATTTTCAATAAAGGCGGGGAATGCCCCAATAAACACAGGCTTCCTTCATCACGATGGCAGACGCGGCGCGCCCAAGACGCGGACTGGCCGTTATCACGGCATGGAAGAGCACACATCCTTTGAAAATCTGCGGGCCCTGCTGACGCTGGCCAAGCAACTGCGCGCCAGCGCGGCGCAAACTTCGGACATCACCTATATCGGGCTGTTCCTCGAAACTGCCCGCGCGCTGGAAGCGCGGGCGAACCGCCTGGCCTTTCCGGTACATGTGAGGCCGGAACGGCGCGCGCGCGCGGGTGCCAGGCACTGAGCTTGCCCTCGCCGAACGCTTCGACCCCGGTGTTCCGGGATTTAAGCGCGTCGTCTCCAAAGCAGCACAGCGAGGATGATGGCCAAGCCCACGGTTACAAAGACACCGTTCGGCATGTTGTCCAATTCGACAAAATCGAAAGCCAGCGACGCGATCAACAGGCCGGCTACGAGGTAGATGGGCCAGATCGGGCCGGGGCGTCTTCTTGTCATGATATCGTTTTCCAGCCGGGCTCCGGCATCTCATGCGGCGGGTAGGGCGCGGCGGGTCCGACGGGCAATCCGCCCAGCTCGTTCGCATAGCCATGGTTGACGTCGCGGTGATGGGCTTCATCCGCACGCACCACCAATATGACGTCGCGCAAGGTTGCCCCGTCGGGAAGCCCCCAATAGCGCCGGGCAATGGCGGGCGCCGCGACATTGGGGGATCGGCCTTCGTCGATCTCAGCCAGATAGAAGGTGTAGCTGATCACCGCCTCTTCCTCGAAATATCCCACCAGGCGATGTGCGGTCTTTGGGGAAACGAGATAGAGGATGAAGAAGAAGACGTAGAATACCCATTGCACGGCAATGACGACGAGTCGTTCAAACAGGCTGGGCTTGGCGATCTCGACGAAGGTCATCAGGTGCATGCGTTCATTTTCCGCCTCTTCCATCAGTGTCCTGATCCAGCCGCGGTCGTCGGACATGCGGCGCAGGCAGGTGAGGTGGTTGATGGTGGCGCCCACCATGCCCGGAACCCCGGCCACGGTTTCCAGGACAACGGCCCGGTGTCCGTAGCGTTTGGCGAAGAAGGTGTCGGCGCACCAGCGCAGCGCCTTGGTGAAGCCGATGGCGATCCGGTCGGACACGCCCCTTGGCGGGTGATGAATGGATTGATCGACCTGGGGCACGTTCATGGGCATCCTTCGCGCAGTGATCAGGCTTCTGGGGCGTCACCCGGATAGAAGTGCCGCTTGATGTGCGAGCCGGAAGACATGACGCCGGCGCCGACAATGATCAGGGCGCCGACGATGATCCAGGTTTCCGGGACATGGAGCAGATAGGCGCCATAACCGATCCCGGCGAGCAGGATGAAGAATCCGATGACATACAGGATGAAGGACATGAGGGCCTTTCTTGCGCGGCAAGCGCGGGTTACCCGACGGGTCGTGATGCAAGGCGTCTAGCTGGTTTCCGGATGAACCCGGGCCTCGTCTTCGCGCATTTCCTGGCTGAGGGCGGCGAGACGCTCGGCGAAGTGATGGTTCATTTCCGGTCTTGCCCGGATCATGTCCGACATCCGCTGCAGCTCGGCGGCCATCATCTCATATTGGGGAATCGAAAGCGGTGTGCTGGTTGTCATGATCTGTGTTTGCGTTCCCTAGACTGGCCTGACGGCATGGGCGGCCTGGCCGACAATCGCGGGCACATAGGTATGAACGATGGAGACTTTCGTCCGCCGCTTTTGCTCACCACGCTCACGCGCGCGTCCAGCTGGCGGGCAAGCGCTTCGACGATGCTGGTGCCGAGCCCTGCCTTGGCGACGTCGCTATTGGTGGAAATGCCGACGCCGTCATCCGCCACGGACATGGTCCAGTCCGAGCCGCGGGCGCGGTAATCGACCGTGATGTGTCCGACGCGGTTGCCGGGGAAGGCGTGCTTGAGGGCGTTGATCACCAGCTCGGTGACGATCAGGCCCAGGCTGACCGAGGTATCAGCGGTGGTGATGCTGTCATCGGCGGTCACCTCCAGCGATACCTCGTCGCGATTGTGGATCATGGACGCGCCGATGCTTTCGCACAGGGCCTTGAAATAGGGCCGCAGTTCGACATCGCCCAGCTTGGAGACCGCAAGCTGTTTCTGCAGGGAGGCGACCGACATGACGCGCTGGTGGGCATCGACCAGATGGAGGCGGGATTCCTCGGACTGGACCTTGCGGGCGCTCTGCATCAGCACGCTGGCGATGATCTGAAGGCTGTTGGCGACGCGATGATGCAGCTCCTGGAGCAGAACCTCTTTCTCGCGGACCAGGTTTTCCTTGAATTTCTCGACGGCGCGGGCATCGGTGACGTCGGCAACCGACAGGACCAGCCGGACCTCGTCGTCCTGGCCGTAATGCAGCTTGTGGGCGTTTACCACCAGGCAGCGCGGGGACTGTTCGGGTCGCACCAGCTCGAATTCATACTCCGCGACGTCGGCATAACCGGCGGCCGTCGCGTTCAGCAACGACACCAGTTGCGGGACATTCCATTCGCCCCCGCCCAGCGCGGCAAAAGGACAGTCGGCAGCGGCGGGATCGATCTGGAAGGCCCGGCAGAACGACGCGCTGGCGGTGACCACGTTGAGGTCCTTGTCCAGCAGCAGCAGCGGTGCGGTCGAGGAGGCGATCAGCGCCAGGGCGAGATTGAGGGATACTTCGGGTGACGGATGCGGGACCAATTGGACTTTCGGGGGGGAACCCGAGGCTCGCAGAGCGAAAGCCATCCGGGACCCCGCGCTGACGATGGTTCCAGCGCAAATGAGCCTAGCACGATTGGCGCGTTTGCCGCGCTTTATCTCGGAAATTCCCCACTATCCGGACACAATCTGTAAGGTGCCGGGATTGTTCACGATTGCAGGGGCGACTGCGACGCAAAGCGCCGGATTGCAGGAGATCGGGAACTTTAGGTGCCCGGTGTGATTACTTAGGTCGACCAGGGCAGGAGCGTTTTGTGCTGATTAAGTGCGGTTTTGATATTTCGTTCGAATTTCCGGGCGCCACGCCCATGCTGCTGCAGATGCACGTTCATCCCGAGCGGGAGGGCGACCTGCTGTCGCCCGAGCATATCCACCTGACGCCGGACGTGCCGCACGAGACCTATATCGACCAGTTCGGCAACCGCTGCTCGCGGCTGGTGGCGCCCAAGGGCATCCTGACGCTGTCCAACCGCTTCACCATCCGTGACAGCGGCATCCAGGACACGCTGCCCTGGGGTGCCAGGCAGGCGCCGATCGAGGAACTGCCGCATGATGTGATCGTGTTTTTGCTGGGCAGCCGCTATTGCGACACCGATCTTCTGGCGACCAAGGCCTGGGAGCTGTTCGGCAAGATCGAGGGCGGCTGGCCGCGGGTGCATGCCATCCTGGACTATGCCCATAACCGAATCCAGTTCGGCTATCAGCATGCCCGCGCCGACCGCACCGCCAGCCAGGGGCATGCCGAACAGGTGGGGGTGTGCCGCGATTACGCCCATCTGGCGATCACGCTGTGCCGCTGCATGAACATCCCGGCGCGCTATTGCACCGGCTATCTGGGCGATATCGGGGTGCCCAAGGACCCCGCGCCGATGGATTTCAGCGCCTGGTTTGAAGTCTATCTGGACGGGCGCTGGCATACGGTGGATGCGCGCCACAATGCACCGCGCATCGGGCGGGTCTTGATGGCGCGGGGGCGTGACGCCACCGATGCGGCGATCTCCACCGCCTTCGGCGCCAACACGCTGGTGAAGTTCCACATCATCACCGATGAAGTCACCAGCTAGCGCGCGCCCGTGAGAAGATCGGCGGCGTAATAGGCCAGGCCCGCCACCAGCGCGCCGCCGATCATGTAGGGCCAGTAGCTTTGCGGATAATGCAGCCAGGCGGCCAGCATGGTGGGCGCGCCGGTTTGCGGCGCCAGGGCGGCGAAGGGCGAGACGAACCAGCCGAAGATCATGCCGCCGATGGCGCCGACCACGACAAGAAGCGCCCACACCCTAAGGTGCGAGCGCTTCCAGGTTCCGGGGTTGAGGCCACTGTCCATCCCGCAACAACGTGCGAAAGGGCCGTTCGTGGCGTGGAGTTCCCTAGACGCGGGCGCCGAGTGCGCCCAGGAGCCACAGGATCAGGATCACCAGCAGGATGGTGCCGACAATGCCGCTGCCGCCCACCGCGCCGAAGCGGTTGTAGCCGAAGCCGCCACCGGCGAGCAGCAGGACGAGCAGAACGATCAATAATATGGACATGAAATCACCTTTCTAAAATGCGGGGGACAATCAGGCGGCGACGGGTTGGCTCTGTTCCAGCTTGTGGCCGGTGAAGCTGCGGGTCTTGGGGGCGGGCAGGCCGTTCTTCTTGAACTCGGCCAGCAGCTGCTGCTTGCGGGCCGCCATCTGGTCGCCCAGCGCGTCCATGTCGAGGCCGGCTTCGCGCGCCTGGGCGAACATGCCTTCGCTGCGCTTTTCCTCTTCCTTGACGTGATGCTTGATCTCTTCCGACAGCACCTTGACCTTGGCGTCGTAGAAATCGTCGCCCGGGCTGGCGGCCAGGATCTCGGCGATCATCACCTTGGCGCCGTCATGCTCGACATAGGCTTCGTCCAGCAGGTCGTCCTCAATCGCGCCCTTGCAGGCGGGATAGAAGATTTCCTCTTCGATGGTGGAATGCACCATCAGCTCGGTGCAGATCTGTTCGGCCAGGGTCTTCTTGACCGAGTCGCTCTTGGCCTTTTCGAATTTCTCGAACAGGTCCTCGACCTTGCGATGGTCGGCCTTGAGCAGGGCGATGGCGTCGGGCTTTTCGGTCTTGGCGGCCATGATGGAAGTCCTTTGAGGCGTTGAAATGCTGAGCAGATAAGCCGGGCATCCCGCATTGGTTCCCGTTGCGGCGCCCGGTTGAAGCGATTGCGCTGCAAGGGTGTTCAGATGCGAACGGCTCGCGGCTTTTCGACCGGGAACGGTGCGGTTTCACACGTTCGGGTTAGCCGTCAGGCGGTGCGGGCGACCGGGGGGGCGAGGCGGCGGGCGGCGGGGAAGGTGATGAAGATGGCGGTGCCCGTTTGCAATTTGCTTTCGATCCGCACGCTGCCGCCATGCAGCTCCATCAATGATTTGACCAGCGACAGGCCGAGGCCCGTGCCCTGATATTTGCGCGACATGCTGGATTCGATCTGCTGGAAGGGCTCGAACACCATGGCGAGCTGGTCGGCGGCGATGCCGATGCCGGTGTCGCGGACGCAGATCGTGACGTCGCCGTTTGCATCGCAAGCGGCCTCGACGGTGACGCTGCCGCCATCGGGGGTGAACTTGATGGCGTTGGACAGGAGGTTCAGCAGCACCTGCTTGACGCGCAGCCGGTCGAGCATCATCGGCGGCAGCGGCGCCAGGTTGATGGTCAGGCGCTGGTCATGCTCGGCGGCGCGGCCGCGCATCAGGCGCACGGCTTCGTGGATCAGACCGTTCATGTCGACATCCTCGGGCCGCAGCTCCAGCTTGCCGGCTTCGGCCTTGGAGAGGTCGAGAATGTCGTTGATCAGCGACAACAGGTGACTGCCCGCGCCGTGAATGTCGCCGGCATAGTCGCGGTAGCGCGGCAGGCCCGGCCCGAAGGTCTCTTTTGAGATCACTTCGGAGAAACCCAGGATGGCGTTCAGCGGTGTGCGCAGTTCGTGGCTCATATTGGCGAGGAATTCGGACTTCATGCGGTTGGAGGTTTCGGCGACCTGGCGGGCGGCCAGGTTGCGCACCAGTTCGACTTCCAGTTGCTGCTTGGCGGCGGCGCTGTCGCGGAAGGCATGGAGGGTGCGGGCGAACTGGCCGATCTCGTCCTGGCGTTCGCCAAAGGGGATGGGGTGGGTCAGGTCGCCCTTGACCACCGCGCCCATGGTCCGGGTGATGTGCTGCAGCGGCCAGATCACGCGCCACATCACATAGATGGTGGTGCAGACGGCAAAGGTGATGGACAGCAGCATCAATAGGACGGCTATCGCGAAATTGAGCCCAGCTTGCGCCACCTGGCGCTCGACATGCCGCTCGGTGAGGTCGAGGGCCATGGTGGAGACATCGGCCAGGTCCTTCAGGGCCGGGTTGGAAAGATTCAGCCATTGCTGCTCGGAGATCTCCAGGGCGTCGCCCTGCGCCAACGCTTCGATCAGGCGCGCCCGGACCGCGCGGAAGTCCTGAAAGTAGCTCTCCTCGGCTTTGCGCATGGCGTCGGTCAGGACGGGCGGGGGCGGGAACAGGTGGGATTCCGTCCGGACACGTTTCCACAGGGCGTCGATCTCGCCGGTCATCCGCAGGGTCTGCTGCCGTTCGGCGGCGGTCAGCACGCACCGGGCGACGGCATCGGACAGCAGGCGGCGATCGACGCCGGCCTGGACGCGCGCATTCCAGGCAAAGGTATTGATCTGCATCAGCGCGGTGACGAACGGATCGGGGCTGATCAGGGTGATGCTGTGGGTCAGGATCTCGGCCGTGCCGTTGGCGGCAGCCGCCAGGTCGTTGATCGCGGCGCGCCAGCGGGTGAACTGCGCCGCGCGGCGCACGCCTTGCCGCGGGGCAATGCCGGCTTCGATGTCGCCAAACGCGGCATTGCTGCGGGCGCGCGCCGCGATCAGCGGTGCGGCGGCGGACGGCGCGACCAGCGGGCTGGCAGCCATGTCGCCCAGCACCGCACCCAGCGAGGCCTCGGTGGCGGCATGCAGGGCGGCAAGCCGGGCGGATGCGCCGGACGAGCCATTGGCGGCGAGGCTGACGCCGCTGATCTCGTCGCGCAGCTTTTCCTTGACCACCAGGATGCCGCGTTCGATGCGGATGATGGAAAGGATGCGTTCGGCTTCCTGCTTGCGCTCGAAGGCGCTGTGCGCCAGCACGGCCAATGCCGTCACCAGCACGATGGCCAGAAGGCCCGTGATCGCGGACAGCAGCGTGCCGATGGAATGCAGTCTTTTCACGCAGCGCCTGTCGTGTTGTCAGGCGCTACTTTACAGCCGTCAGGGTGTTAAAAACGTTTAAGCCCCAATGTACCAAGCGGGCAGGAAAACGCTGTCCGCGATGGTTTCGAAGAGCTTAACCGTGGTTCCCAAGCCGCGGCTTTTGCCTTCCTGTCAGTTCGCACCCAGGCTGGAGCGCATCTGGAATGCGATGGCGTCGCGCTGGCCGAGCAGCCCGCCGCCCAGATTGATCTTGTAGAGGCCAGTCAGATAGGCGGCGTCGCTCTTGGTCAGCGCGGCCTGCGGCGTGCCGCAGTTTGGCGTGGTCAGGTTGGCGATGGAGGGCAGGCCATAGCAGGTGGTGCGCGACGCGGGCTGCGACAGGGCCAGCATGGCGATCTGGTCGGCGATGGCGCCCATCTCGAAATCCAGCTTGCCCGGATCGGCCACGATCACGGCGTGATAGAAAGCGCTGCGCAGGCCGTCGTTGAGATGGCTGCCGGTGGAACTCACCGAACCCGAGCCGATCGCGGTGGAGGTAGTGCGGGTGTTGCGGCTGTCGATGATGGGCTTGCCGAGCACGTCGCGGGTTTCGGTCGTGTACCAGGACTGGATGGGATGGACGACCTTGGCCATGGCATCGGCCTGGGAGCTGGAATCGTAATAGCCCAGATAGACGGGATTTTTCTGGCGGATTCCGTCCATCAGCGCCTGCGGCGTGGTGGTGAAGACGATGTCGATGTTGGAATCGCAGTTCGGATCGGGGTTGACCGGCGCGCCGACATCGGCGGCGACCTTCTTGACCCGGTCGTTGATGAACTTGGCATAGTTGGGCGCCAGGCCGACGGTGGTGGGGCAGACGGGATATTCCCAGCGCGCAATCTTTTCCAGCTTGGCGGTGGTCGCCGCATAGGTCTGGACGAAGGTGTTGATGGCTTCGGGCGTCGCGGCTTCTTGCGCAAAAGCACAGAGGGTGGAGAAAGCCAGCAGGCTGGCGGTCGCAAGGGCGCGGGATTTTTGCATGAGGGTTTCTCCTGTATTAGTCATACACTGTATACTATATAGAAATGTGCAACGCTATCGGGGCCTGTTAAATCAACGAAGACTTTCGTATATCGTTGAACCTGCCGGTGCAATGGCCGGGCTGTACAATCTGCCTGTATGTTTCATTACGTTTTTTATATTCATCAGCCTGATGCCGGGCTGACGTCAGCTGGATGCAGGGCTGCGGCATTTTTCCGTCAGCCAAAAGCATTGGCCAGCCTTTCACAGGGGGTAAGGACGTCGCCGGGAAGTCCGGTGGCGTTGGTGGCGAAGGCGATGGAAAGCTTCTGATCGGGATAGACCACCAGCACGGCGCGCGCGCCGTCCTGTCCGCCGGCATGATGCCAGCGCAGCCGGCCCGTGCCATCGCGGTTGATCCGCCAGCCCAGACCCAGCGGCGGGGAACCGCCGGGCACCTGAACCGTGAACAAGGTTTCCAGAACCGGTTTGCTCAGGACGCCCGGCGCCAGATGCGCCGCCCCGAAACGCGCGAAGTCCGACACCGTCATCAGCAGTCCGCCGCCCGCCCATTTGTAGGCGGGATTGCTGCCGGGCGAGTTGGCCCATTGTCCCGTGACCGGCGGCAACTGGCGCACGGCCTGGGCCGGGCCGTAACCGCTGACCCGGTTATTGACGATCTGGCGCGGCGCATCGGCGCACAGCGAGGTAAGGCCGAAGGGAAGGGCGACTTTCTGGTTCAACAGATCGAGAAAGGGCGTCTTGGCCGCCTGTTCCAGCACCAGCGACGCCAGCGTATAGCCGAAAGTGGAATAGACCATTTTGCCGCCTGGCGCGGCGACCAGGGGATCGTTGATAAAAATCGCCAGTATGTCGTCGCGGGTCATGTAGGTGCGGGTGTCGATCGCGCCGCCCACCGCCATGCGGTCGGAATCGCGGTCGGTGTAATGGCGGATGCCGCCGCGATGGGTCAGCAACTGGCGCAAGGTCGTGGCGTGATGCATCTGCGGCAGTCCAGGCAGGTAGCGTATAATCGGCGCATCCAGATCGATGGTGCCTTCCTGCGCCATCAACGCCGCCAGGGTGGCGGTCACCGGCTTGGCGCCGCTGCCCATGCGAAACCTGTGATCGGTGGTCGCGGCAACGCCCAGTTCGATATCGGCCGTTCCGAAAGCTTCCGCCCAGACAAGCTGGCCCGCGCGCATGACCGCGACGGAGAGGGCGGGCACGGTGCGCGCAATCTCCTGCGCGATGGCGCGCGCTTCGGGATTGGCTTGCGCCAGGGCAGGCCCGGCAGCCGCCAAAAGAGCCGCTCCGCTGCCAAAAAATCCCCGTCTCGTCTGCATTTTCAGCCCTTTTGTCAGTACGTGCATAGCACGGTATCATGTTATGCACAATAGAGGGGCGGGGGCAAGCGATCTTAGAGCTTGGGGAAGACTCAGCGGCCTGCGAAGAGGGTGCGCAGGGCGGCTTCGAGCTGGTCGCCGGTGAAGGGTTTGTTCAGCAGCTGGACGTCATCCACCGTGCCGGGCGGCAGTTCGGCATAACCGGTGGCCACGATCACCGGCAGGCCGGGGCTGGTCTTGCGGATTTCGGCGACGAGCTGGGCGCCGGTCATGTGCGGCATGGCCTGGTCGGTGATCACCAGGTCGAACGTCTGGGCCGCGAGCGCGGCCAGCGCCTCCTTGGCGCTATAGGCTTCGACCACGGTGTGACCCAGGTCTTCGAGCATGGCGGTGGTGTTGAACAGCACCAGCGCATCGTCATCCACCGCCAGGACGGTGAGGGCGCGCGGGCCCGCGGCTTGGGCCGCTTTCTTGCCGTCTGCCTGGGCGGCGGCGAGATGCTCGGACAGCGGCAGCCAGATTTCGGCGGTGGTGCCGATACCCTTTTGGCTTTTGATCAGGAGGCGGCCGCCGCTCTGCGCCGCCATGCCATGGACCATGGCGAGGCCAAGGCCGGTGCCCTTGCCCACGCCCTTGGTGGTGAAGAAGGGCTCGGCGGCGCGGGCCAGGGTGTCCTCGTCCATGCCTTCGCCGTCATCGCCGACCCACAGCCGCACATAGCTGCCGCTGGCCAGGGCGCGGTCGCCCGATATGGTCTCGTGTGATGCGCCGATGCGGATGGTGCCGCCGCCCGCCATGGCGTCGCGGGCGTTGACGGCGAGATTGAGCAAGGCGAGCTCAAGCTGGTTCTCGTCGGCCTGGATGTGGGGCAGGCCGGACGGGAAATCCAGCGCCAGCTCCACCGAGGGCCCCAGCGAGCGGCGCAGGAGTTCGCCCATGTTTGTGACGAGCGTGGCGACATCCAGCGCCTTGGCGTTCAAGGGCTGGCGGCGTGCGAAAGCCAGCATGCGCTGGGTCAGGTTGGCGCCGCGCTGGGCGCCCTGGAGTGCATTGTCGATCAGCCGGGCAATGGCGGGGTCGGCGATGCCGCGCTTCTTGGCCATTTCCAGGCTGCCCATGACGGCCATCAGCAGGTTGTTGAAGTCGTGCGCCACGCCGCCGGTGAGCTGGCCCACCGCGTCCATCTTCTGGGACTGGAAGAGGGCTTCGCGGGCTTCTTCCAGCTGCTGTTGCGCAAGCTGGCGCTCGGTGATGTCGCGGGTGATCTTGGCATAGCCGAGAATCTCGCCGCTGTCGGCGCGGATGGGATCGATCACCACATGGGCGAGGAAGGCGGTGCCGTCCTTGCGCACGCGAAAGCCTTCCTTTTCAAAGCGGCCTTCGCGCGCGGCAGTGGCGAGCGCCTGCTGCGGCAGGCCGGCCTTGCGGTCTTCTTCGGTATAGAAGCGGGAGAAATTCTGGCCGACGATTTCCCCGGCGCTATAGCCCTTGATGCGCTGGGCCCCGACATTCCAGCTGGCGACGTTGCCGGCGGGATCGAGCATGTAGATGGCATAGTCGGTGACGGACTGCACCAGCAGGCGGAACTGTTCCTGGCTGCGGACCAGGTCGGCTTCGGCGGCTTTGCGTTCGGTGAGATCGCGGGTGATCTTGGCGAAACCGATCAGCTCGCCATCTTGCCCACGCACCGGATCGATCACCACATGGGCCCAGAAGCGGGTGCCGTCCTTGCGTATCCGCCAGCCTTCGCTTTCGAACTTGCCTTCGCTTTGCGCTGTGGCGAGCGCGCGGGCGGGAAGTCCGGCGGCGCGGTCGTCTTCGCCATAGAAGCGGGAGAAATGTTCGCCCAGGATCTCGTCGGCGGTATAGCCCTTGAAGCGCTGGGCGCCGGGATTCCAGCTGGAGACGATGCCGGTGGGGTCCAGCATGTAGATGGCATAGTCGTGGATGGACTCGACCAGAAGCTGGTAGCGGCTATCCGAACTGTGCGTTTTGTCGAAATAGTCCGCCCGGCCCAAAACATTCCCCATCCGGCTAGAAACGCCTGAAAAGTCAGAAGGTTCCCCAACCCTTAGACATTTTTGCCGCTTTATAAGGTTAATCGGTAAAATCGCGCAGCATTGGCCCAGAAAAACCCGCTCCGCCGGGCTTCGGGCAGGTCTTCCACCATATGAGCGATGGCCCTGACCAGCGCGCCATAGGGGATGCGCAGGGCCGCGACCGGGAAGTTGCTGGCGAACATGCAGCGTTCCGCCCCGAAGATGGCCAGCGCGTCGCGCACGATGGCGCGGTTGGAATCGTAATCCCAGGCGGCATCTTTCAGCCCGAACTCCGAGATTTTGAGATGCATGTTGGGTGCGCGGGCGATGGCCTCCATCGCCGCGCGCCAGGCTTTCAATCCTTCCGCGCTGCGGTCCCAGGGAAAGCCGGTGTGATTGAGCACCATGGGAATTTCGGGGAATTGCGCGGCGACGGCGGCGGCTTCCTCCAGATGCCAGTACGGCACGCGCAGATCATAGGAGAGGTTGTGCTGCTGCAGCCGCGCCAGGCCGGCCAGCCACTTGTCGTCGCGCATGGTGCCGGGCCCGCCCGCCGGCTTTTCGTTGGGCGACGCAGTGGTGACGGGCTTGGAGCGGATGCCGCGGACCAGCGGAAATGCCGCCTGCTGCTGCAGTATGTCGGCCGCGTTCCCGGTGTGAAACCAGGCATGGGCGACAATGGCGTTGGGAAAGCCGTGGCGGGCATGGAGGGCGGAAATCCAGCGGGTCTCGCCGACCTGGTCATCCCGGTCCCATTCCGCTTCGCAATGGACGGTGGCCAGCACATTGTGGCCCGCGCTGTCGCTCAGGTAATCGGCGGGCAGATAGTTTTTCTTGATCGGCCCATAGTCGCCCAGGAAGAACTGCTTCTCGGGATGCGCCCCCAGCCAGGGATGGCGGTCCATCGACAGGTCCCAGAGATGGTGATGCGCGTCGATCAGCGTGACCGCATCGGTTGCCGGGTTGACGGTGCCGCTGATGGTTTTCATGGTTTGGTGTCGGCGTAGTTATCGATCAACCGGCTGGGTAGCAGATGCACCAGCGCCGTGGCCAGCGCCAGCGCGATGCCCAGGCTGAAAATGGCGATGTCGGCCTGGCCGAAATGGGTGCGCATGGCGCCGATGATGGCGGGCGATACCAGGCCGGCCAGATTGCCCACCGCGTTGATGGTGGCGACACCGCCCGCCGATGCCATGCCGGTCCAGATGCGGTTGGGCAGCGCCCAGAACAGCGAGGGGAAAGCCTGGGTGCAGATCGCGGCGAGGCACAGGCCGGCCATGGCCGAGACCGCGGCATTGCCCGAGAGCTGGAAGACGAAGAACCCGACCGCGCCGGTCATGAACATCGCCGTGAGATGCCAGCGCCGTTCGCGTTTGCGGTCGGCGGAAAAGCCGAACAACACCACGCCGGTCATGGCGCAGAGGCTGGGCAGGGCCGAGAGCAGGCCGATCTGCATCGGGTCCTTGACGCCCAGATCGGAAATGAAAGTGGGCAGCCAGAAGGACAGGCCATAGGCGGCATAGTTCAGCAGGAAATAGATCAGCATCATGGTCCATAGCGCGGGCGTGGCGAGGAAGGAGGCCAGCGTCACCGGCGGCTTGTTCGCGTTCTCCGCTTCGAGCTGGGCGCGGGCAAAGGCCTTTTCTTCGGTTGAAAGCCAGGAGACGCTTTCGATTTTCTCCGGCAGGAAAGCGAGGATCAGCACGCCGACGATGACGGAGGGGATGGCTTCGAGCGCCAGCAGCCATTTCCAGCCTGCCACCTCCCATACGCCCGAAAAGTTGGAAAGGATGAAACCGGCCATGGGTCCGCCGACCAGGCCGGAGCCGGCCAGCGCCAGATAGAAGATGCCGAACACCCGGCCGAGGCGATGGGAGGGAAACCAGGTGGAGAGGTAATAGACCGCGCCCGGGATGAAGCCTGCTTCGGCGGCGCCGAGCAGGAAGCGCATGATGTAGAACTGGGTGGGGGTTTCGACCAGCGCGGTGAGGCCGGAGATCACGCCCCAGCTGATCATGATGCGGCTGATCCAGCGCCGCCCGCCCACCTTGTACAAGACGAGGTTGGAGGGGACTTCGAACAGGAAGTAGCCCAGGAAGAACAGCCCGGCGCCCAGGCCGAATACCGCGTCGGAAAAGCCCAGATGCTCGCCCATCTGGGCGCGGGCGAAGCTGATGTTAACGCGGTCAATATAGGCGAACAGCCATCCCGCCATCAGCAGGGGCATGATGCGCCAGCTTGCCGCGGCGTAAATCCGCGCTTCGCTTCTCACTGGTTCTCCCCGCATTCGCCGCTGTTTCGCTGGCCTTGCACCCAGTGTGGCATGAATAAACTGCTTTTTGGGAGGCATGTGGGAAGGAACTTTTTAACCGTGGCGCGCTAGTTTGCCTACAAATGGCGCAACCCCGTCTCAATTTCCGCGGCGTCTCCGTTCTGCTGGTGGACCGGAGCCATTACTGCCGCAGCCTCGTGGCCCAGATGCTTCGTGCATTCGGGGTGCAGACCGTCATTTCGTGCGAGACCGGCGCGGAAGCGCAGGACCAGCTCAAGACCAACTGCGTCGAGCTGTGCGTGATCGAAGCCGACCTGCCTGACATGACCGGCGCCGCGCTGATCAACTGGATCCGCCGCGAGAATAAAGAGCCGCTGCGCTTCGTGCCGATCCTGGTGCTGTCGGGCTATACCCAGATGCGGTTGCTGTCGACCACGCGCGATGCCGGCGCCAACCTGCTGCTGAAGAAGCCGCTGTCGGCGCAGGCGCTGTTCGACCGGCTGGCCTGGCTGGCGCGCACGCCCAGGTCCTATATCGAGACCAAGAATTATGTCGGGCCCGACCGCCGCTTCAAGGACGTGGCGCCGCCCGACAGTGTGTTCAAGCGAGAAACCGATACGCCCAAAGAGTCCGCGGTCGCGGATGATACGAGCAGGAGTGCGGCCGAATGAGTGGCGTGATGAAGAAGGTCTATTTTCCCAAGATCAAGCTTCAGCAGATGCTGTTGCGTCCCGGTGGCATCGGCCGCGACGAGGCGATCAGCGGGGCGATCGAAAGCCTGCGGGCCGAGAGCGGCGAGAGCGATGCCGAGATCGAAAAAGCGATTGCCGCCATTGCGTCCATCGCGGCCGGCGCCAGAGGAAATGTGCTGTCCGAAGAGGACATGAAGAAAATCCTGGAGCAGGCCGACCAGATCGTCACCCTGGCGGGCACCTTCGGCTATGACTATCTGGACCGCGCCGCGCGGGGCCTTTGCGACATGGCCGATGGGTTGATCCGCAGCCGGTGCAGCGATGCCGCTCCGATCCATGTCCATGTCATGGCGCTGCGCCTGTTCAGCCCGGGCGCCGCCACGCCGTCGGTGGCCGAAGCCGAGAAGGTCTTGAGCGAGCTGGCGTCGGTGATGGCCTTCTACAATTTCAGCTCGCTGGACGCCGCCAGCTAGTCCGTATTGTTCGGATCGTTGGGATTGCGGCCCTGAAAGCCGTTCCAGCCGCTGGACGAAGGCGCGGGTGCTGCCTGCGGCGCGGCATTGCCACCACCACCACCACCACCGAAGATTTGCGTGCGGGCTGAAACGCCGGGCTGGGGCTGCCATTGCGGCTGGGCCTGCTGCTCGCGGCGCTGCTGCTGTTGCGGGCGCTGGCCGGCCTGGCCATCGCGGCGGCCGCCATCGGGGCGCGCATCGCGGCGGCCGTCACGATCGGAGCCGCGATAGCCGTCACGGTTGCCGTCGCGGTCACCGCGGCGATAGCCGCCGTCCTGGCGGCCCGGATTGTAGGCGCGGTAGCCGCCGCCGCCATAATAGGGGCTGTCGCCATAATAGTCGGGGCCGTAATAGGTATCGTAGCGCACCGGGCCGTTGTCATAGGGACCGGCGCCATAGCCGCCGTAATAGCTGGTTTCATAGTTGCCATAGGGATCGACGCAGCCGCCCAGCGCGACCAGGCCAAGCACCGCACCCAATTTCGCAATCTTGTTCATGAAAGCCTCCCGGTTGGTCTCCAAGGTGAGCCTTTCAAGCTGAACCCCGGATGAACGCTGTACCGCCTTTCGGCGCGCAAGGCATATCTCGCATTGCAGCATGGTTCAGGCGCTCGTTGACTCTACGAATGGCTTCGTATTACGTTTTGGACCATGAAGAACCAGCCCCAGAAGCCGACCCAGTCCGAACTCGAAATCCTCCATGTGCTGTGGAGCAAGGGGCCGTCGACGGTGCGCGAAGTGCTGGAGGCCCTGAACGAGACCAAGGACACCGGTTACACCGGCGTCTTGAAGCTGCTGCAGATCATGACCGCCAAGGGCACGGTGCGCCGCGACGAAAGCCAGCGCGCCCATGTGTATGAGGCCTTCCGCCCCGCCGAGCAGACCAAGCGTCAACTGGCCACCGACATGTTGCAGCGTGTGTTCGAAGGTTCGGCCAGCCAGCTGATGATGCATGCGCTGGCCGGGCACAAGGCCTCGCGCGAAGAGATCGAAGAGATTCGCCGCATCCTGGACGCTTACAAGGGCGAGAAGCACGGCAAGGGGGAAAAGGATGGCAAGTCCAAGTAGCTGGCTTTCGCCCGATGTGATGCAGGCCCTGGGCTGGGCCTTGGTGCATTCGCTGTGGCAGGGCCTGGCTGCCGCCGCGCTGGCGGCGGTGCTGATGGCGGTTTGCCGCCGCGCTTCTGTTCGTTACCTGATCGCGGTGGGCGCGCTGGCGGTGATGCTGGCGGCACCGGTGGCCACGCTGATGGCCCTGCTGAAATCCGAAACACCGGTGCAGCGTTTCCTGCCCGTCATTCCCGGCATTCCGGTTGCCGCCCTCTCGGCTGCGCCGCAAAGCGGGCGCGCGGCGCCGGTTGACGCGCCCTTCATGACACAGGCGCGGGGCGCGGCAGGCGCATCGGAGATTTTCGCGCAGCCTTCGCAAAACCTTCTGCCCTGGCTGGTGGGTGCGTGGCTGCTCGGCGTGACGCTGTTCGGCCTGCGTTTTGCGGGAGGCTTTCTTCTGCTGGCGCATCGCCGCCGCCATCAATCCGCGTTGCCCGGCGCGCGCATCGTTGCCTTGTGCCGCGATCTGGAGCGCCAGCTCGGCATCACCCGCGCCATCCGTTACCTGGAATGCGGCTGGCTGGAAGCGCCGGCGGTGATCGGCTGGTTTCGCCCCGTCATCCTGTTGCCGGTTTGCGCCCTGAGCGGGCTGAACCAGGACCAGTTGCGGGCCATCATCGCCCATGAACTGGCCCATATCGGCCGGCTGGATGCGTTCGTGAACCTGTTCCAGATCCTGGTCGAGACGCTGCTGTTCTATCATCCCGCCATGTGGTGGCTGAACCGCCGCATCCGCGCCGAACGCGAATTGTGCTGTGACGAGATCGCGGTGTCGCTGACCGGCGACCGGCTGGAATATGCCAGCGCGCTGGCGCTGATGGCGGAATGGAAAGCCGCGCCGATGCTGGCCATGGCCGCCAATCGCGGATCGCTGCCCCGGCGCATCCTGCACGTGCTGGGACGCAAACCCGTTCATGCCGGTCAGCGCATGCTGGGACTTGCGGGCGGTCTTGTTTTCCTTGCCGCGACCTTGGGCGCCGCTCATGCACTGCTGGGGATCGCCGCGCCCATTCCGGTGGCGCAGGCCAAGGCGCGTTTAAGCACCGCCCTGCCGGATGTGCCGCGGGCATTCGCGGCAACGCCGATGCGCGAAAGTGCCGAGATCAGCAGTCCCGAACCGGCCGCGCCATTACCGGCGGCGGAATTCGCGGAAATTCCCACGCGCCGCGAACTTGGAGTCCCTGACATGGAAATAAAGACTCTCGCCGTCCGGCTGGCGGCTCTGGCCGCGCCGCTGGTGCTGGCCACCACGGCTTCGGCGCAAGCGGTGGCGGAGCCGCGGGATGATGCGGTCGAGAATGTGATCGTGACCGCGCCCAGGCTGCGCCCCGAAAAGGCGCTGGATACTTTTATCATCGCCCATGCCAAGACCGCGCGTCCCAACGGCAAGATCGCGCGCTGGAAGGACGGCATCTGCCCGCTGACCATCGGCCTGCCGGCCAAGTTCAACCAGTATGTCACCCAGCGCATCATCCGGGTGGCGATGGCGGCCGGCGCGCCGCTGGCGTCGGCCGAGCCCTGCCGCACCAACCTGATTGTGCTGGCGACAGCGGAGCCGCAGGCCCTGCTGGACGATATCCGCAAGAAGAATCCGATGGCGCTGGGTTTCCACTATCGCTCGCGCGCCGAGAAGATCGCCACCATGAGCCTGCCGATCCAGGCCTGGTACGGCACCGTGACCGAGGACTTCCGCGGCAGGCTGTTCAAGGACTATCCCACCATGAATCCGGGCTTCGAGAGCAGTGGCCTGCTGCCCACCGACTTCCTGCTGCCCAACGGCATGTCGGTGAGCGGCAACCGGACGGGTGACGGGCTGAAGAGCCAGTTCACCTCGGCCATCATCATTGTGGACACCAGGAGGATCGCCGGACAGGAGATCGGCCCGGTCTCCGATTACATCGCCATGCTGGCCCTGTCGCAGGGGCAGTATTACGACGTCTGCCAGGACATCCCGACCATCACCAACCTGATGGCGGCGGGCTGCGGCCCCGAAATGAAGCCGGCGGCGCTGACCGATATCGACGTCACCTATCTGCGCGGTCTCTACCGGATGAATGCGGCGCTGTCCTATATCGGGCAGCGCGGCTCCATCGCCTTCAACATGAAAAAGACCCTGGGCGGCTACTAGTGCGCCTGCGGGATCATTTCGCGGCGATCAGCCTTATGCCGCCAAGCGCGCCCTGCTGCACAAGCTCCACAAACCGCACATAGGAGCGGTGAAACGCATCATGGCCGGTGGGGGTGCCAGCCAGCCGCGCCTCGCCCCGCAGCTTCTGATACATCGCCAACCTTTGGGTGAGGATCGGACCCCATTCGCTGGTCAGGTCCGTGGTCGATACCTGGCGAAATCCCGCCGCCTCGGCCAGGCGACGATAGGCGGCAATGCTTTGAACCGGCTGAATGGCCATGCCGTCCCACATCAGCTGTGCGTCGGCGTCGGTCAGCAGACGGTTGGCGATCCAGCTGGTAAAGGCCAGCCGGCCTCCCTTCTTCAGGATGCGGAACGCTTCGGCCATCGCGCGCGGCAAGTCGGGCACATGGCAGAGCGCTTCCTGGCTTATCACCATGTCGGCGCTTTCATCACGTAGTGGCACATCCATCACATCGCCCTGGATGACGCGGGCGCGATCCTGAAGGCCAACCAGATTCATCAACTGTAGCGCTCCGGCGACACGGTCCGGCGTCAGTTCGATGCCGGTCACCGTGACCCCGTAACAATGAGCGAGATAGCGGACCGTGCCGCCCAGACCGGCGCAGAAATCCACGACGTGCATGCCTTTGATGATCCCGGCCTGACGCACCAGCGCATCGGTGGCCGCCGTGCCGCCAAAATGGTCCTGATCATGCGGCCAGAGTTCTGGCGGCTGCACATCGTCCGTATGGCCGCGGCTTTCCCGCAGCTTGACCAGGACCATGCCGCTGGAGATGGGATGGTGGCTGTAGAAAAAAACCGTCTGGCTTTCGGCTTCGTTCGCCACCATTCCCATCCGCGGTCCTGCGTTACCGCCCCAGGCCGAAGGCGTGGACCTTGGCGTCGTGGGTGACCAGGAACACCTTGCCCATCGCCACGACCGGCTCGCTGAAATGGACCCAGTTGGTCATGGTGTTCTTGCTGTCATAGAGCTGCTTGCCGGTGACCGCATCGAAGGCGAACAGGCGCAGGTTGCCGACGGGCGTGGCGCGCATGGTGTTGCTTTCGCGGATCGCCATGCGGCGGTCGCCCTGTTTCAGGAAGTTCTGCATCGCCTGGCCGCCGGTCTGGGTGGCATAGAGCACGCCGTTCGCCACCACCGGCGGGTCGGGCATGATCATGTCGCCAGACTGCCAGACCGGAACGGCGCTGATCTTGCCGTCCTTCTGGATCACTTCCAGCGCCATGATGCTGCCGTAAGGCGTGGGGCCCTGGTTCACCGGGAAGGGCGGGGCGAACTTGGAATTGCCGCCATGCATCGGCAGATAGAGGAAGCGGCGGCCATCGGGCGTGAGATAGGTGGTGATGGCGCCCCATACGCCGCGGCCCGGATCGGTGCCGGTTTCCTCGTCATTGCCCAGGCGGGTCGATTCCCACAGCGGCGTCATGTGATTGTCGCCGCCCAGATTGTTGGCGTCGAGCAGACGCAGATAGCCTTCCTTCTGCGTCGCGGCCACCAGCGTCTTGCCGGCGAATTCGAACACCACCGGCGAAGCGGAGCCTGACAGGTCCATCTTCAGATTGTGGGCATAATTTTTCGGCAGGAAGGCATCGACCGCCCGCACGGCCTTGGGCGCGAGCTTGAGGATGGTTTCGCTGAAATCGCCGCGCAGGGGATCGTGACGACCGTTGGAGGTTTCCAGGATCACGGTGCCGCGCGGTCCGCGCGCCAGCGCGCCGCGGCCCCAGGGGGCAGCGGGACGCGCCCCGGACGTGAAGAAGTAGGTGGCGCGGGGATTTTTCAGGTTCTTCACGTCCATCGCGCTGACGGCGCTGGCGTCCTTGAGCGGACCGGAGCCGCGGCGGATCAGTCCGGACATGGCGGCGGCGTACATCGGGGAATCCGGATTGACGACTTCGGCGCAGGCGCGGCCCGAGGTGGTGTAGACCACATTGTCGATCAGGTTGAGGCTCCAGGCGCGGGCAAAGGGCGAGACGAATTCGGTGGTCGTCATCATCTCGGCGCCGTCGGCCAGATTGAGGGCGCGCAGATTGCCGTCATTGGAAATGACGAAGATCAGATTACGCGCCTTGTCGATGGTGGGCGTGGCCTGGGGGGTGTTGGAGCACTGCCAGTCCGGCGGCTTGGTGGCCTTGACCGGATTGATGAAGGTCTTGCGCCAGACGATCTGGCCGGAGGCGACGTCGAGCGCGAACAGCGTGTCGTCGCGGCCATGGACATAGAGCAGGTTCCTTGTGCCCTGCGGCGTCGAAACGCCCCCGGCGATCACGGGCGCGGTGACGGTGGAAAGCGTGTTGAGCTCGGTGGGCGTGGAAAGCTGGGTTGTCCAGACGTTGCGCAGGCGCGAAGCATTCCTGGTGTTGAGCGTCTTCTCGGCGCGGTTCCAGCCCGAGCGTTCCGGGTCATAGCCCCAGGTTACCCATTCGTCGGTAGCGGGCACTTCCACCTTTACCGGCACCGGGCGGGCGGGGAGGGCGCGCAGGTCGGCGTCGAGGGCTTCGAGCTTGGCACGGGTATAAAGCTGGGGCGCGAACTGGCGCACTTCGGCGAGGGTGAAGTCTCGCGCTTCCGGTGGCGCCTTCACGATGTCGGGGAAGTTCTTGACCAGGATGGCGTTGGCGGCGGGGTTGGCCATCAATTCGCCGATGGTGGCGGTGTCGTGGGTCCAGGGGCCGCCGGTGGACTGTGCGAAAGTGGCAGTGCCGCAAAGCAGGCCGGCGACAAGCGTGGCGGTGAGCAAGGACGCGATTTTCATGAACAACCCCTGTTTTACAGCCTGGCGGCGGGTTTGAGACCCGCCTTGGCGGGGGGAAAACTCAGATTTGCGCGGTCTGATGTCAACCCTGAGATGTTAAGGCGTCTTAACACCTGCGGCCGGGGGTTAAAGGCTTTCATACTATTATCTGCCTAATCTGAGGACGTCTTTCTGGGCTCTCGGGTTGTGAAGAAAACGCGCTCGGTCGGATTCCTGCTTACGCTGGTGATCGGATCGCTCATTGTCATTCTTCTGTCGGTTTTCGCCATCACGGCGAAGGGCGCCTATGACCATGCGCGGGAGAATTCCCGCGTCGCCAGCATCGTGGCGGTTCTGCACAATGTGGTATCGGCGCGCGAGGCCTTGCGCAGCGAACAGGCGATCATGGCCACGGCCTTGACCGAACCCAGGGCGACCAATGCGGAGCAGCGCCGCTGGTTTGTCCGCGTGCATTCGCGCTCCAACGTCCAGGTGCATGCCATCGAACGGCGCGTGGGCCGCTTGCCGGGCGGGCAGGGTCCGACGCTGGCGAAGCTGAGCCAGGCGCGTCTGGCCTATGACGATGTCTTTGCCCGTGTGCTCAATGCCACCGCCGTGACGGGGGAGCGGCGCCCTGCGAATCTGGAAGCCGAGATGATGCAGCGGATGTTCGCGCTGGCGGAAGCCATTGACGCGCAGGCGGCGCCGCTGTCGCGTCATGTCGCCGGCAGCAGTCCCTTCATGAGCGAGATGATGCGCGTCAGCGACATTGCCTGGCGCTTGCGGGCTGCCGCGGGCGATGACCGGCGCTCGCTATCCAGGTTGATCCGGGCCGGGCGGGGGCCCCTGCCGGCCGAACTGCCGCATCTGTGGATGGTGACCGGCGAGATCGATGCGCCCTGGGCTTCGATCCGGACGGCTGCCGAGCAGCCGGGATTCCCGCAGGATGTCCGGGAAGCGATCGATCGGGCGGACAAGGCCTATTTCGCCGGCTATCGCACATTGCGGGCCAAGGTGCTGGGCGAGCTGTCGCGCAACGGCAAGACCGGTTTCAACGCGGTGCAATGGCTGGAGACCACCACGCCGGCGCTGAACACGCTGATGGAAATCTCGAAAGTGTCGCTGGACAAGAGCGACAGTGTTGCCCAGGCGCAGGCCATAAGCGCCAAGCGCCGGCTGTGGATCGCCATCGTGCTGATGATCCTGTCGGCGGGGCTGGCGGGCTATGCCGCCTGGGTGGTGATACGGCGGGTTATCACGCCGCTGCGCCAGATCACGGACGCCTTGCAGACCCTGGGCGATCACGCCGCGCTGCAGACCCTCAAGTACAATGCGCGCGACGACGAGATCGGGCAATTTTCCCGCGCGCTTTTGAAGTTCCAGAAGGGCGCCGCGGACCGCCTGCGGCTGAAGAACGAGGTGCTGCGCAGTCATCTGGCCCAGGAAGCGGCGGAAAGCGCCAGCCGGACCAAATCGGAATTCCTCACCAATATGAGCCACGAGCTGCGCACGCCGCTGAACGCGGTGATCGGCTTTTCGGACCTGATGCTGCACAAGGTCCATGGCCCGCTGTCGGAAAAGTACCAGTCCTATGCCACGTTGATTCACGAGGCCGGAAACCATCTGCTGAACCTGGTGTCCGATATCCTGGACCTGGCCAAGATCGAGGCGGGGCGGTTCCAGGCCGAATTCCGCGACGTGGAAATCCGCGAAGCGCTGGAAAACTGCGTGGCGCTGGTGCGGCGCCGGGCGGAGGAAAAGCAGGTGAACCTGGCGGCGCATCTTCCCGACGAGCCGGTGGTGATCCAGGCCGATACAAGGGCCTGCAAGCAGATCGTCCTCAATCTTCTTTCCAATGCCGTGAAGTTCGCGCGCTCCGACGGGCTGGTGGAGATCTCGCTGCGCGCCGAGAGCGACAAGGTGGAGATCACGGTGCAGGACAATGGCATCGGTATTCCCGCCCATGTGCTGCCCCGGCTGGGCAAGGCCTTTGAACAGGCCAACAACGATCCCATGCTGGCGCGGGAGGGCACGGGGCTGGGCCTGGCGCTGGTGCAGGCGCTGGTGCGCGAACATGGCGGCGAGCTGGATATTCAGAGCCAGGAGAATGTCGGCACTTGTGTCCGCGTGATCCTGCCGCGCCGCCAGGCGACGTCCATCGCGGCGTGAAGACGCGGTTTAACCGGGCAGTAACCACGCGGGCGGCGCAAAAGCGGGGTGCCGGACGGGGGGCTCCGCAGTAACGCTTTGCATACGGGCGCGGGCTTACACTGGCGGCGGGGAAAAAACAGCCGGGCAAAAGTGCGGCGCACGCAATCCATCTCGCATCTGGTGACCGCGATCACTGCCATCCTGGTGGTGGCGCTAGTGTCCGTCTTCGCCTGGCAGGCGCTGCGGGCGCTGCAGGGCCAGCGCGAAGCGGTGCACATCAGGACCCAGGTGGCGATTGCGCGCGATATCGTGCTGCTGCGTGAAGCGCTGCGGGTGGAACTGGGCGTGATCGTCGGCGCGATGTGGCATGCGGCGCCGGCCACGCCCGCCACGCTGAAAAAACTGGAGAGCGCCCATGCCCGTTCGGGGGCATTGTTGCGTCCGCTGGAGCGGGCGCTGGAAAGATATCCGGTGCGAAAGGGTGCCGGCGACATCACCCGGATCCGGGTCAGCCACGCCAAATATGAAGCACTGCTTCCCCGCGTGATGGCGGCGCTGAAGCAGCCGCAGGACCAGCGCCCCAGGCAGATGGAGTTCGATCCGCGCCGTTCCATCTATGAGCTGGTGGCCGAGATCGACCGCCACGCCATCGACATTTCCCGGGAAGCCGCCTCCGGCAGTCCGGCGATGAGCGAATTGATGAAGGTGGGCGACCTGGCCTGGTTTGTGCGCAGCTATGCGGGCGAGGAGCGGGGTATCATGTCGCGACTGGTGTCGGGCGACACCGCACCCGGCCGGCAGGCGCTGGATCACCTGGCCCATACGCGCGGCGCGATCGACGGGCCCTGGCAGTTCATCGGCATGGCGCTGCTGCAGAAGGATTTTCCCGCCGAGCTGCGCAAGGCGGTCAAGGATGCCGAAGCGCGCTATTTCATCGACTATCGCGCGATGCGCGAAAAGGTTCTGGGCGACGTGCTGGCGGGGCGCAGGCCGCCGCTGACGGTGCCGCAATGGCAGGACATGACGGCGCCGGCGCTGGGCAGCCTGATGGCGGTATCACGGACCGCGCTGGACATCGCCGCAAGCCGGGCGAGAGAGAGCGTGGTCGCGGCGACGCGGGATCTGTATCAGGCGCTGGCGATGATGCTGGTGTCGATCGCGCTGGCCATGCTGGGCGCGGTCTATGTGATCTTCCGGGTGGTGCGGCCGCTGCGCCGGATCACCCAGGCGCTGAACGCCGCCAATGGGGGCGAGCCGGCGCCGATCACGGCGTTTGACGGACGGGCGGACGAGATCGGCCAGTTCTCCCGCGCGCTCAACCTGTTTCAGCGCAACGTGGCGGAGAAGAAGACGCTGGAAGTGGAGGTGCTGCGCAAGAATGTCGAGATGGAGGCCGCCGTCACGGCCAGCCGCATCAAGTCGGAATTCCTGGCCAATATGAGCCATGAGCTGCGCACGCCGCTGAATGCGGTGATCGGCTTTTCCGACATGATGCTGCACAAGGCCTTTGGGCCGCTGCCGGGAAAATACGAGGAGTATGCCAGGCTGATCCATGAATCGGGATCGCACCTGCTGCACCTGGTGTCGGACATACTGGACCTGGCCAAGATCGAGGCCGGCAAGATGGTGCTGGACATCAAGGAGACGGACCTGGGCGCCGTGGTGGACAGCTGCCTGCAACTGTCGGCGGGAATGGCGGACAGCCGCCAGGTGCGCCTGATCAAGGATGTGCCGGATGGGGCGGTGCTGATCCATGCCGACAGCAGGGCCTGCAAGCAGATCCTTTTGAACCTGCTGTCGAATGCGGTGAAGTTCTCCAAGCCGGGCGGGTCGGTGAAAGTGTCGCTGGAAATGAAGAGCGATTTCGTGCGGCTGCGGGTGCGCGACAAGGGCATCGGCATTCCCGACCATGTGCTGCCGCGGCTGGGCAAAGCCTTCGAGCAGGCGGCCAACGATCCGATGCTGGCGCGCGAAGGCACGGGCCTGGGCCTGGCGCTGGTGCGCCAGCTGGCCGATGCCCATGGCGGCACGGTGCACCTGGCCTCGGCAGAGAATGTCGGGACCTGCGTGACGGTGGAATTGCCGCTGCGCGCGGCGGCGCAGCAGGCGGCCTGATTTCTCGTGCCTGGGCACGAGAGGGCGATTGCCGCACTTCCCGAAATCGGGCATTGAATTTGGCATTGTGAATTGCTGCGCGCGCAGCCGCGCTGTTTCACGGAAAAACTGACATGGGAAAAGGGCCGGCAAAGGCCGACAAGCCGATGCGCGATGCCATATGGTGCGCGCTGGAGAGCGAGGTCGCGGTCAAGCGCGGCGGCAAGGCGGCCCGGGTGCGGCGGCTGACGCTGATCGCGGACCAGCTGGTGACGCTGGGGGTGGAGGGGAATCTCGCCGCCATCCGCGAAATCTGCGACCGGATCGACGGCAAGGCGACCCAGCCGGTGGCGGGCGACAAGGACAATCCGCTTATCGATGTGACGGCAATCAAGCATGCACTCGCCGAGAAGCTTGCTCGCCTCGCTCAGCCTTAAGGCGCGGGACGGGTTTGTCGCCGGGTTGACGGACGAAGAGGCCGCCGCGCTGTTCTATGACTGGAATGCCTGGGCGCGCGCGGGCCAGCTGATGCCGGAGGGCGACTGGGATGGCTGCCTGATCCTGGCGGGGCGCGGCTATGGCAAGACGCGCATGGGCGCCGAAGCGGTGTGCGCCGAGGCGCGCGAAGGACGTTCCAGGCGCATCGGGCTGGTGGCGGAGACATCGGCCGACGGGCGCGACGTGCTGGTGAATGGCGAAAGCGGGATACTGGCCTGTTCGCCGCCCTGGTTTCGCCCGGTGTTCGCCAAGAGCGATGGGCGGCCCAAGCTGACCTGGCCCAACGGCGCCATCGCGACGCTGTATGACGCGCGGGTGCCGGACCAGTTGCGCGGGCCGCAGCATGATTTTGTCTGGTTCGATGAGCTGGCGAAATTCCGCTATGCGCAGGAAGTGTTCGACCAGGCGATGTTCGGGCTGCGGCTGGGGGCGGCGCCGCGCTGGATGGCGACCACCACGCCGCGCAACATCGCGCTGATCCGTAGCCTGTTGGCGCGGGAAGGGGGCGGCGGCGTCAGGGTCACGCGCGGCACCTCGGACGAGAATCTGAACAACCTGTCGCCCAGTTATCGTCGCAACGTCATCGACCGCTATCGCGATTCAAGGCTGGGGCGGCAGGAGCTATACGCCGAACTGCTGGAGGATGTGCCGAGCGCGTTGTGGTCGCGCCGGGCGCTGGAAGAGTGCCGCGTGTCAGCCGCGCCCGACCTGGCGCGGGTGATCGTGGCGGTGGACCCGCCGGCGACCAGCGGCGAGCACGCCAATGAATGCGGCATCGTGGTGGTGGGGGTGGACGAGGGTGGCCGCGCCTTTGTGCTGGACGACTGGAGCGCGCAAGGCTCGCCCGATGAATGGGCGAGGAAGGTGGTGGCGGCGTACCGGCTGCACGAGGCCGACTGCATCGTGGCGGAAGTGAACCAGGGCGGGGAGATGGTGGCCGCCGTGATCCGCTCGGTCCTGGCGGAGGCGCCAGTGAAAATGGTGCGGGCGACGCGCGGCAAGTTCGTGCGGGCCGAGCCGGTATCGGCGCTGTACGAGCAGGGCCGGGTCAAGCATGTCGGGGTGCTGGCCACGCTGGAAGACCAGATGATCGGCTTCACGGCGGAGCGGGCGGCCAATCGCAGCGACGGCTTCTCCCCCGACCGGGTGGACGCGTTGGTATGGGGTCTGACCGAGCTGTTTGCCGATGTGGTGGCGGGCGAGGATGGCGACGACTTTGCGCCTCCGCTGCAACTGGGAAGCTGGATGGGCTGAACGCGGGCCGGCCCAAAGGGCCAGTCAAATCGTTCCGGTGGACCGATTTGAGCGTTCAGCGCGGCGAGCCCCAGCGAGCCGCCGAGCGAAAACATCGGCACAAACTTTTCCATTTTTTCTACTCGGGAGTAGTTATGGCGTCCTCAGATCAAGGGTTCTTCCGGCGCGCACCCTTCAGTGAGAAGGGGCACGAGGACTTCGAGAGAGTGGTCAAAGGTTACAGGAACGAGTATCTCCGGAACGACCTGCGACGGGCGCTGGAAGACTCGCGCCCGACAGCGCAAAGCAAAAGCGTGGAACGCGGCTTGCTGATCCGGGAAAATTCCCGAGGCGATGTATGGGCCGAATCCTTTTTTCCCAAGCCAAACGACGGCAGGAACGAAATCTCCATGCCGCCGCCGCGCACCGATTGGCAAGATACCTATGACTGGATCGTGGGTGCGCGGACCATCGGGATTGCCCATACCCATCCCAGTGGGAATGGCCCAAGCAAGAATTATGACGAACCGATCGTGGGCCGAAAATTTCCGGGAATTATAGTTTCTCCCAATGGGATGTACTATTATGGGCAGGCCAAGCCGCCCCGGCCGGTGCCGGGCTGGCAATTCTGGAGATAGCATTGCCCCGCCTCCGCTCCATCCTGAAGGGGATTGGCCTTGCTGTTCTGGCGGCGCTCGCCTGGCTATTTCCGGGCGAATGGATCTACCGCAACACGCCGCTGGGCTGTTATATCGAGGAAGAGTATCCGGCGCTGAAGTCGGGCACGCCGGAATATGCCGCAATGCAAGTGGCAGCGCGGCAGGGGCCGCAGGACATTGTGAATCCGCCCTCCGGCCTTGGGGTGCGCACTTATCTTGGCACGGGCGACTATACCTTCGCCGGGCGTGACAGAGCCTATTCGGTGAAGCGGGATGCCCGCGAAGTCTGGTTCATCACCTTCCATCCCAGGCATCCGAAGTCTTTTTTTGGTTGCGATTATGAGCATCTCGACGGTGGGTGGACGGCCATCGTGCGCAAGAGCGACTTGGCGCTGATGAATCCCAAGGGCGAGGAGTTCAACTGACCCGACCCGAACGCACGAGAAACCAATTGCGCCCCTTCCGGAAACCCATCATACCTTCCGTCACAGTGAGTTGATGCGTTCGCCGCACACTCCGTAAAACAACACAACATCCCATCTCATCGGACGCGCAGGGCTCATGCCCGCGCGCCTTGCCGGACATCCCATGGCCAAGGACGACGACATCCTGGACGAAGCGCGCGACCTGTTTCGCCAGTGCGAGGAGCGCGAAGCGGACAATCGCGACGAGGCGCTGGACGATCTGGAATTCGCGCGGCTGGCGCGGCAGTGGCGGCCAGAGGATGAAGAGCAGCGGGCGGCGGAGGGCCGGCCGTGCCTGACCATCAACCGGATGCCGGCCTTTATCCGCCAGGTGGTCAATGACGCGCGGCAGAATGCGCCGGCGATCGCAGTCAGGGCGGTGGACGATGCCGCCGATCCGGCGACCGGGGCCGGATTTTGGGCGCCAGCCAGTTCAATTCGGGCCAGAGCTACGACGCGCAGAAGACCAACATCGGCAACTGGCTGGCGGCGGACCAGTTCAACACCGGCACGGCGCTGGATGTGGCGCGCACCAACGTGGCCAACGACTTGGCGGGGGCGAACTTCCGGCTGAATGCGGCGGGCGCCATGGCCGGGCTGGGCGACCAGGAGCTGAATGCGGCGCTGAAGCGGGCCGGCGCGCTGGGCGCGGTGGGCGATGCGCAGCAGCAGAACCAGCAGATGCGCGACGATGCGGCGTATGAGGAGTTCATGCGGATGATCGGCTATCCGACGCAGCAACAGGCCATCCGGAGCGCGGCCCTGGGAATGATGCCCATCGAACAGACTACGACCAGCACCAGCAGTTCGAAGCCAGGCTTTGGCGACATACTCGGCAGCGTCGCAAAAGTCGGGTTGGGTGTTGCCGGCCTGGGGATACCGGGCAGCAGCACGATCGGCGCTTCGCTGCTCGGATTCAAGTAGCTGCGCCCGTGAGCCCCGAGTTCCCGGCTGTGCCGCATAGCTCCGCCCAGACCCAGCCGCCGCCGCGCGCCGGGCTGGACCTCCATGCCTATCTGGCGGCGCATAGCGGCGACATGGCGCTGATGCTGCTGATCGCCACCGCCATCACCATCGGGCATTGGCGCTACTGGTTCTATCCCGACGAGATGACCTTGCCTGACGGCAAGACGCGCCATCCGCTGGCCGGGACGCTGAACTGCAAGCGGGTGATCGGGGATTTCCTGTTCATGCCGACCGGCATCGTGCTGGGGGTGGTGGTGCTGGGCTTTTCGCTCAGCCTGGCGCTGGCCTGCGCGGTGGTGGTGTTCGTGGTGTTTGTCGGCTCGGCCTTTTTGATGTCCACCTTTGAAAAAGCGCGCGACGGGGCGCTGGGGGTGGTGCTGCAATTCCTCACCGGCTGGCTGCCGGGCGGGCGCAAGTGAGCGCGCTGCTCAGGTTGCTGTCCGGGGCAGGCGGCGGCTGGATCCTGGGCGCTATCGCGCTGGTGCTGCTGGCGGCGGGCGCGGGCAGCGGCTGGGCGGCGCGTGGGCTGGTGGAAGCACCGGGCATCGCGGCGGAAAAACTCAAGACCGCGCAATGCGTGGCGGCGCGCGAAATCGCGCGGGCGGATGCGGCACACGCCACCGTCACCGCGTTGAACGCCTCGGCGGCACAGGTCAGCGCCGCGCTGGACCGGCTGGCGGCCAGGGCGGCGGTGCGCGCCAGGATCAACGAGCAGTTCGTCAAGGATATCGCCGATGCCCCTGCAACACATGCTTGCGGCGCTTCTGCTGCTGAGCTTGCTTTTCGCCGCAGCGTGCAGCCGATAAGGGAAGTAAAATGAAAGAACCAAGTTTCTGGGACAAATGGGAATGGGCGCGGGCGTACCAGAAGCCTGAGCCGAAGCTGGTGGTGGACAATTCCAGAGCTGCACGGGCGCCGATGGCTGTCATGTCGGAAAGGCCGGTCCCCAATCTTGCGGCGTCCATCAACGATCCTGCCGCCCGGCCGCCATCGGATTCCTTCCTGGAATTTGATCCATGGGGACCGGGTCAGTATTTGACAGGACTGCTTGACCGCACCACTGTTTCCGCTGCGGAGAAGCTGGGTGAGGAAGCAAAGCGCTTGACCAGGAAGCTATATCCCGACGACCCGCTTGCGGGCAGGAGGCGCCACAATGACGAGGCGGATGCCTTCCGTCACGCCTACTGGAATTACCAGATGACCCGGGCTTTTGGCCAAGAGCGGGCGCGTGATTTTTCAAACCTTTACGAGATTTTCCGTTCGAACCCTGAGGGTGAGCGGCGGATGGACCTGTATAACAACCAGGTTGGCCGCGAGCTGGCCGCTATGGACGGTGGGCCGGCGATCGGCGCCGTCCAAGAAGCTATCGCGCGGGGCATCACGCGCAACAGTCCATACAGGACCGGACGATGAAATCCCGGATTCGTTACGTCTTGGGGGTGGCACTGGCGGTCGTTGCGCTGGCCGTGGCAGGCTTCTGTTATCTGTATATCGATTGGATGGTCTATACTATTACGGTGGTGAACCAGTCGCCCCATGCGTTGACCGATGTGCGGGTGATCATGCCGGGGCGGGTGCGAAACCTGGGCACCCTGGCGCCGGGCGGGAGCGATTGGGTCTACACCATGCCCGATACAGACGGCACGCTGGATATCGCCTTTACCGTGAAGGGAAAGGCCAGATACAAAACAATCGACTATGTCGGCGCGGGTCTGGCCGAGCACTACATCTTGACCGTCACGCCCGCATTGACGGTGCGCTCTACCATCCCAAGCGAACAGCCGCAGTAATCCGATTGTGACAAGGACCATCATACGCTCGCAATTGATTTTTGCGGTGGCCGCATTGCTGTGCGCCGCCTGCGGCCCCAGCCCTGAGCCGCAAGTCCAGACCCGGATTGTTTATCCGCCGCTGCCGCCGACGGTGTGCGCGAGGAAGCCTGCCCCGCCGCCGGTGGAAGCCGATGACCGGGCCTGGGCGCTCTACAAGAAGGCCGACAGCGATGCCGGCGACGACTGCCGCGACAAGCTGGATGCGGTGAATGCGGTGGCGAAAAGCTGGATGAAATCGCGATGATGCTTCGGCGGTTGTAATGCCGAATCCAAGTTTCTGGGACCAATGGGAGTGGGCGCGGGCGGCGACCGGAAATACCAGACCTGTATTGGAAGCGGGGATATCCCAGGCGACGGGGAAATTCGCGCCACCATTGGCACAACCCTATGTTGATTATGCCACGGCGAAGGGTTTGAATACCGTATTCGGGCCGGATGAAGATCCCGAATGCAGATGGTAGGGACATGAGGCCGATCTGGATTACGTTCTTGCTGGTTGGGGCGGTGGCTCTTCTGCTGGTTCGCAGCCTGCCGCAACTGATGCCCTTCCTCCCGGTGATATTCATACTGATTGGCATTGTGTCGTTGTTGGATCTGCGTCCGCATTGGCGTCAGGCTGGGCTGGGCGAATGGGCGCGTCCGTCGCTATATCTCGGCCTGTTACTTTTCATCGGCACGTTCGTTATTGCCGCCACGATCCTGCTGCCCGGGGTAGAAGCGAATCCGGTGTTGACGGGTGCGATCATGAATACGGCTGCCATGTCCTGCATCCTCGGTGTTTTCCTGCTGATCGCCAGTTTGGTGTGCTGGTTCGCCAACAGGCTCGCGAAATAAGGTGCCCCTGCCGTCGCTTGCCGACCCCGCCGCCTCTTGGCCGGCGGGGTTTTTTGCTGGCCGATGTGCTACAAGCCCTCCATGACCAAAGACGAAATCACCCAATGGGCGCTGGCCAATGGCTGGAGCATGATCGACGGCTTTCCCAGCCTGACCAAACCCACCAAGCCGCATCCGGCCATCGTGCGGCTGGTGCTGAAGGCCACCGTCGCCAGTGTCGAGATCAAGAAACCGGCCGGGAAGTGGGAAAAGGTCTCGGGCGAGAGCTATTCCAAGATCGAGGCCGATCCCGACAGCGGCATGCCCGGCGGGCTGGGTTTGGGCACGATTTCCGGCCTCACTCTATTAATGCAGGACAACCAGGACCGGAAAATGATGGCCGGCATAGGCGGTATGAAGCCCTGAAGCGGGGTTTTGCCTATCTTTTTGCCGGGATGGGAATAAAGGAGGGGCCGAAATCCCCCACCCAGAGTTCCCTTGAGCTTTCCCGCCACCCATCCCGCTCTTTCCCGCGCCCTTGCCGAGCGCGAATACACCACGCCCACGCCGGTGCAGAAGGCGGTGGTGGAGACGGAAGCCGAGGGGCGCGACCTGCTGGTTTCGGCCCAGACCGGATCGGGCAAGACCATCGCTTTCGGCATGGCGATGGCCGACACCTTATTGGAAGGCGCCGATGCGCTGGGCCCGGCGGGCGATCCGCTGGCGCTGATCATCGCGCCGACCCGCGAACTGGCGCTGCAGGTGCAGCGCGAATTGTCCTGGCTGTATCATTATGCGGGCGCGCGCATCGTGTCGTGCGTCGGGGGCATGGATCCGGGCCGCGAGCGGCGCGAACTTTCCGACGGCGCCCATATTGTTGTTGGAACGCCGGGCCGCCTGCGCGATCACCTGGAACGCCGCGCCCTGCGCGTGACCTCGCTGAAGGCCGTGGTGCTGGACGAGGCCGACGAAATGCTCGACATGGGCTTTCGCGAAGATCTGCAGTTCATCCTGGAAACCACGCCGGAAACGCGCCGCACGCTGCTGTTCAGCGCCACGCTGCCCAAGGCCATCGTCACCCTGGCGACGCATTACCAGAAAGACGCGCTGCGCATCGCGGCGCGCGGCGAAACCAGCGGCCATGCCGATATCGAGTATCGCGTGGTGCGGATTGCCGGCAACAAGATCGAACGCGCGGTGGTCAACCTGCTGCGCTTCATCGATCCGCCGGGCGCGCTGGTATTCTGCAACACCCGCAACGCGGTGCGCCACATGGAAGCCCAGCTGACCGAGCGCGGCTTTTCCTGCGTCGCGCTGTCGGGCGAGCTGTCGCAGAGCGAGCGCAATCATGCGCTGCAGGCTTTGCGCGATGGCCGGGCCAAGGTGTGCGTCGCTACCGACGTGGCGGCGCGCGGCATCGACCTGCCCAGCCTCAGCCTGGTGATCCATGCCGACCTGCCCAATGACGCGCAGGTGCTGCAGCATCGCAGCGGCCGCACGGGCCGGGCGGGCAAGAAGGGTGTTTCGGTATTGCTGGTGCCGCCGTCTCGCCGCCGCAAGGCCGAGGAAATGCTGGGCCGCGCCCGCGTCACCGCCAACTGGGGCAACGCGCCATCGGCCGACGAGATCCGCAAGGTCGATCACGAGCGGCTGCTGGCCAATCCGCTGCTGACCGAAGGCGCCAGCGAAGACGAACTGGTGCTGGCGGACGAGCTGCTGGCCAGCAGCGATCCGCGCCAGGTGGCGGCGGCCTTTGTGAAGATGTACCGCGCCGGGCTGCCGGCGCCGGAAGATATTGAAGAAGATGTGCCGTACCAGCCGCGTGGTGACAAACCGCAACGCGAGCACAAGCATCGTGAACCGCGCGAGCATTCGCCGCGCGAACGTACCCCCCGCGAGCATGGACCCCGCGAACACAAGGACCATAAGCCGCGCGAATACACCCCGCGCAGCTTTGACAAGCCTCGTGAAGAACGCGGCTCCAAGCCGGGCGGCATGGAAGACGGCGTCTGGTTCCGGCTGAATGTCGGCCGGGAGCGCAAGGCCGATCCCAAATGGCTGCTGCCGGAAATCTGCCGCCAGGGCGAAGTGACCAAGAAGGAAATCGGCGCCATCCGGGTGTTCGAGACCGAGACCCTGTTCCAGGTCGCGCCCGGCGCGGTGGAAAAGTTCAGCGAGCTGGTGACGGCGCGCAAGAAGGGCGGGGTGCGCATCCTGCCCGCCCGCGACCAGACCGGCGAATCCCATGGACGTCCCTATGGCGAGCGTGACGCCGCCGACAAGGTGTCAGATGCGCCGCCCGCACCGGCTCGCGAGCCGCGCGCCGATTTTCACGGCAAGAAGAAGTTCGACGCCAAGCCCGATTTTCAGGGAAAAAAGCCCGATGGCGGCGACAAGCCGTATACCGGCAAGAAGTTCGCCGGGAAAAAGTTCGGCGACAAGAAATTCGGCGGCAAGAAGTTCGGCAAGCCGGGTGGCGGCTACAAGGGCAAGAATCCCCGCACCCCCAGCGCCTAGTTTTCGCTGCCGTCCCGCGTCTATAGTCGCCCAAAAGGCGAGGCGGGGATGGCGATGGAAGGCAAGGTGCGCAAGGTCCAGATTTCGGGCCGCGACCTGTTCCTGTGTGACGGGCTGATCGATCCGGGCATGGCGACCCAATTGGGCATCGCCGTCAAAGGGCTGCATTACCAGCGCAAGGAAAAGAGCCGCCCCGACGTGCCGGCGCTGGCCTCCGCCGCCGATATCGAGCCGGCCATCGTCACCGCCGATCCCTTTTTCCAGCGCCTGAAGGCCATCGCCGAAAAGATGTTTCCCGGCGAGGCGCTGACCGACCTGCGCGCCTATGTGAATTCCAGCGTCTATGGCGACAGCTATTATTCCCATCGCGATTGTCCCGAGACCAGCCCGAACGTCACCGTGCTCTATTACGCCAACCTGATCTGGCAGACCGACTGGGGCGGCGAGACCATCTTCTATAACGATGACGAGGATGCGGTGCTTGCGGTGTCGCCCAAGCCGGGGCGGGTGGTGGTGGCGCGCGGCGCCATCCTGCACCGGGCCAATGTGCCGACGCGAAGCTGTTACGAGGAGCGGCTGACGGTGGCCTACAAGCTGACGTCGAGCGGACAAAAATAAAAGGCGGCGCTTTCAGGCGCCGCCTTTGTTTTTCACTCTCCATGGCCGGGCTTGACCCGGCCATCCATGTTGCCGCTGCGCGGCGCTGGATGAGCGGCACAAGGCCGCCCATGCTGAATAGTTTAGTTCCGTTCGATCTTGTGGACCTTGGCCAGCACGGAGTCGGCGACCCAGATGGTCTTCTGGTCCTTCGACACCGCCATGTAATGGCCTTCGCCGACATCGTTGGAATCCTTCACCGTGCCGGCCTTGCCGAACCAGCCCTGCACCTTGCCGTCCCAGCCCATCTTCAGCACCTGGCCGTGGCGGCCGGTGGACAGCCAGAGCTGGCCGGTGGCGTCTTCATAGAAACCACAGGTGAGCTGTCCCAGCTGGATTTCGCGGTTGCGGTTTTTCAGATCCTTGTCGAACACCACGATCTTGGCGCTGGCGCGGTCGGCGACCCAGACTTCGCCGGTGGGCGCCACCACCACCGAGTGAATCACCGGGAGCATGCCGTCGCTGCGCGCCATCGCGGCGCTGGAGAGGAACTTGCCGTTTTGATCGAACTTCATCACCCGCGGATCGCTGCCGGGGATGGCGGGCGGCTTCACGAACACGCCGCGCGGCATGGCGGCGCGCACCTGGGGCAGGTCATAGGTGGCGCAGAAGGTGCAGTCGGCGGGCGGCGAGGTGCCGCCATGGCTCTGCACGACATAGAAATTGTCGTCCTTGTCCCAGGCGATGTCGAGCGGCTGGTTGAACATGCCGTTCCACTTGGCATCGTCCCAGGGCGCATTCTCGCCGCGTACGCCAAAGGTGCGGATCACGTCGCCGTTCGGATTCAGCTTCCAGATGATGTTCATAAAGCTGTCGATGATCCAGATATTGCCGTGGCGGTCGATGCGGATGCCGTGCGGGTTCATCGCGATGTTGGGATTGAACACGCGCAGCACCTTGGTGCCGGTCGGATCGTATTCCACCATCATGATGGCGGGGTTGCGGTTGAACACGATCAGGTTGCCGTTGGGGCGCAGGGCGAGCGCCGCCACATTGCCGAACTGTTCGCCGTTGGGCGCCACCGGCCGCTTGCCGAAATGATAGGGCAGCTCCGGCGCGTCGGGCATGATGAGCTTGGCTTCGGGCTGCTGCGGTATGTGCTGCGCCGCGAGAGGCGTCGTCAGCAGCAGCGCGGCGGCAAGCGGTAGAGCGAATTTGATCATGGCGGGTCCCCCAGACGTCTTGGTTTTATCACCCAAGGAAACGCCTGTTGGGGCCGCTTGGCAAGCGCGCCCATGCGGCAGGATCAGTGCGCGGCGGCCGGGGTCAGCACCGCAATGTCGCCGCGGTCCGCCACCGTCGCATCCCAGGGGAAGGCCAGGGTGGGATCGTTGGCATGGCGCTTCATGCGGATGGTCAGCCGCGCGCCCGCGCCGGGCGCCAGGCGCAGCGGGAAGTGCGGCGCGTCGAGCCTGGTGGTGGTCGCCCCTTCCGTCACCGAGACCAGCTGGTGCTCGGCATAGGCGCCGCCCTGCACGATCAGGCTTTTGCTGGCGCTCTGGTTGAGGTTGACGAAGGTGACGGCGACATGGTCGGCGCTCCAGCTATCGATCAGCACCGCAACGTCTTCGGGCACGCCGGCGCGGCGGCGCTCGGGATCGAAATAGCGCAGGCGGGAGAATTGCAGCGCGCCGCCCTGGCCCGGCGAGGTGGGGGCCCAGCTGGGATGGCCGATATAGAGGCCGGCGCACATCAACTGTGTCAGGGGTTCGCAGGCCGGCGTGCCGGGATTGAACTCCAGCGCCGCATCGGCCAGCCGCATGTCGGCCGCGGTGCTGTCGGCGTCGAGCTGTTCCATGCGCTTGCGGATTTCGGTGAGCGCCGCGCGCAGCGCCTTGACCGGATAGGTGGGGTTCTTGCCTTCGAGGTAGGAATACCAGCCGGTCTCTTCGGCGCGCGCCCGGTCGGACGGCTTCATCGATAGGTAATAGCTTTCCAGGAAATTGAAATTGTAGTTGCCTGGGCGATAGCTGTACCAGCCCTGGTCGCCATGCATGGTGGGCGAGGATTTCTTGCCGTCGATCACCCGGGCCTGGGCGTCGATCCGGTCGGCCTGGCGGCGCCAGACATCCAGATACTTGTCGTCGCCCTTGGTCACCAGATAGGCGTTCATGAAGCCGACAAAGGAACGCGGCAACCGGTTGCGGTCGGCGCGCTTGCCGGTCTGGGGCACGATGGGCGAAAAGCTCCAGCCATAGACGCCGCCATACCATTTGCCGTCGGCGTCGCCGCCGATCTTGCCGTCGCGGCCCACATTCGACGGGATGATGTCGTTGTTGGCGCGGGTGCGTTCGATCCAGGCGTCGGTATATTCGACAATCCAGTTCTTGTACTTGGGTTCGTGCGTCAGCATGTAGGCGGTGGCGGCGAGGCTGGTCGCGACCAGGTTCAGCGGGTTGTCGCCCACCACGTCGTTATAGTCCTTGAAGTGGTCGAGGAAGCCCTGATAGTCCGCCTCGCCATGCGCCAGCGTGGGGAAGCGGTGCACCACATCGATGGGATCGCCGGCCCAGTCCAGCGCCGTCGCCTTCCTCAGCATCGGGCCCCGCGACCCGTTCATCATGCTCTTGATCAGCTTCAGCTTGGGATCGTAGTTCGGCGCGCCCGGATCCTCGTCCATGTAGAAACCGGCGAAGCGCTTGACCCGCGCGCGATAGAGCCGGTCATAGGGATTGGCCAGCGGCATCTGGGCGAAGACCGTCAGGCCTTCGCCGTTATGCTGCCAGTCCATCTGGGTGGGCCATTCCTTGTAGTACATGCCGCCCTTGGCAAAGGGCACGTCGGTGGTCTTGGCGGCCGTGAACTGGCGGACATGGCCTTCATAGCCCTTCTCGTACATCTGGCGCAGCACTTCGTCGCCGCCCAGCGCATAGACATGCGGCCAGTCGTTGAGATGCTCGATGGCATCGTCCGGGCCGTCATTGCCGCCCCAGCGTTCGATGGTTTCCAGATAGCCGTTTGTGGGATTGAAATAGCGCTGGAAGAACTTGACGCAGGCCGCCGTGTTGGCGCGCAGCAATTCGCGCTCCAAAAGCGCCCATTCCGGCGGCTCCATCGGGGTCTTGATGCTGATCGCGGTTTCGGCGGCTTTCAGCCTGAGCGGCAGCAAGGCGATGGCGGCCGCCGAACCCATCAGGAATCCACGGCGCGTGCGATTGGTCATGACAAGGCCCTACGGGTTGAGCGAAGACAGATACGCAACGATGTCGATGCGCTGATCGGCGGTCATCTTCTCCACCTGCGGCTTCATCATGGCGGCGCCCGCTCCGTTGCGCGCGCCGGTCTTGAAGTCATAAAGCTGGCGCGTCATCTGGCTGGGCGAGCGGCCCGCCAGCGGCGGGATATCGCCATTGCCCTTGAAATCGGGGCCATGGCAGGCGGCGCAGGGGAAACCACCGGCGCCGGTTTCCACCAGCTTCTTGCCGCGGGCGACCGAACCCCTGGGCACATAGGCAACAAAGCCGATCATCGAACCGCGCGAGTCGATGGCGTGTTCGTCTTCGGGGGTTTCGATGATGCGCTTGCCGATCGGTTCGCGCGGGCCGGGCACCACGATCAGCATGTTGCGGCGGTCGATGTCGGTCTTGGGCACCGTGTCGGTTTCGACAACGCGAATCCATTTCTTGTATTTTATCTTGGCGAAATACTCGCCGGCGATGCGCACTTCGGCGTCGTTGGAGTGGCGAGCGATCTTCAGCATGGAATTGATCGAGCCCATGCGGTTGGTGGAGGATTTGCGGGTGCCTTCGCGCATGTCCTTGACCTGCTGCACGATATAGTTGGCGGACATGCCGGCGACGGAATGGTTCTCCGGCTTGCCCTGGCCGTTGGGCAGGTGACAGAAGGCGCAGGCCGAGACTTCCGGCTTCCTGCCATGCTCGACGATGGGGGGCATCTTGGGATGCGTCTCCGGGAACCAGTCCGGCACGTTCCAGCGGTCGTTCACCTGAGCCGTGGTGAAGGTCTTTTTCGAGCCCTTCAGGGTGCGCTTTTCATTGGGGTCCTGCGGCGGCCAGGGATGGGTCGCCACCGCGAAGGCCCAGTAGGGCAAAGGATCGTTCGGCAATATCCTGCCGTTGTGCGGCGGCAGCGTCTTGGGATCGATATCGACGATCTTGGACGGTGCCGCCTTGGCGCCCGCGCTGCCCTGATTGCCGCCTTGCGCCAGGGCGCCGCCGAACAGCGCCGCGCCGACCATAGCGCTTGCCGCCACGGCCATGCCGGCCAGACAAATCGTCATTTTCCGCATGTATTTCCCCTTGGTGCCCTTCGGGCATAATTTGGCCGGAAGTGGCGCATGAAAGCCATAGGGCGGGCAAGCGGAAATCGCGCGGGAAACCGCCTTTTCACGGGGCTTTTGCATCCCGCATCGCAACTGCGAAAGGCGCGGCCGCCCCTTGGACTTTGCCGCAAACGGGAGCAGGCTGCGCCGGTCATCGGGGTCGGGGATCGCTATGAAAATCGTGACATTGGCATCCGCGCTTGTTCTGGGCGCGTCCATCTGTGGCGCGGCCGAGGCGCAGACGCGCCGGGTGCCCACCAATTATGGCTTTGTCTTCGCGGAGTATGATCACTACTCCGCCACCGGTGGCTCGCTGAATGGCGGCGGCATCGGCGCGGGCTGGCGGTTCAGCCGCTATCTCGGGGCGCAGATCGGCGGCCAGTATTTCCGCAAGTCGGGCGTCGACATCATGAATGGCTATCTCGAAGGCCTGGTGTATCTGCCGCTCGCGTCCAACTTCCAGCTTTATGGCTCGATCGGCGGCGCCTATGCGCGCGCCGAGACCAGCGTGACGCTGTTGACCGCGCCGCCGACCACCATAAAACTCTCCACCTCTTCCAGCGGCTATCGCGCCGGCGTCGGCGCGGAATACTGGATGGGCCGCAACTGGGGCCTGCGCGCCGGATTCCACCGCCAGAATGCCGGCGGCGTGGCGGATGACATCAGCGTCGGGCTGGCCTTGCGCTTCTAGTCACGGCGGCAAACACAAACGGGCCGGCAGCGATCCGGGGCCGTTTTGCGTCCTATCGGCGCGCCCAGGCCATGCGGGAAAGCAGCCCATCCTTCAGGACAAACTGATGATAGAGCGCGGCCATGGCATGGCCGATGGCCAGGCCGACAAGCGCGAAGGCGGCATACTCATGAAGGTCGGTCAGGGGGCGATAGATTTCGGGTGTTCGCGGCAGGAAAGGCGCGATCTGCACCAGCCCGAAATCCAGTCCCCGTCCGCGATAGAACAGGGTGGGAAATCCGATCAGCGGTACCACGACCATCAGCACATAAAGCAGTCCATGCACGATCCTGGAGGTCAGGCGGATGAAAGGTCCGCTGCTGGCCTCCAGCGCGGGCGGGCGATGCGTCAGCCGCCACACCAGCCGCGCCAAAGTCGCTACCAGGATCGCCACGCCTAGCAGCGCGTGCAGGTTGATGATCGTGCCCGTATAGGCGTCCGGGAAACTGTCCACCGTCAGTCCCAATGCGAAGGCAGCGGCGATCAGCAGCGCCGTCAGCCAGTGAAGCTGGATGGCAATGGACGAATAGCGCAGGTTTGGCATGACTATGGGCTTTCGGTTCTTTTGGCGGGCAGGGCCTGGATGAAAGCGACGACCGCATCAAGGTCTTCGGGATTCCACATCTGTTCGCGCATGGGGTGCGCCGGTGCCGCAATGTAGGCGCGCAGCGCCCGGGGACGGCGGGCATATTTGCGGGCGATGCTGCGGAAATCGGGCGCGGTGATGCTTATTCCCTCATCGGGATTCAGCACGGGATCGGGCTGCTTCTGGTGGGGCATCACCTTGTGGCAGGCCGAACAGGCCTCGATGGCAATGGCGCGCCCCAGCCCGGCATCGCCGGCGGCCTGGGCCGTGGCCGTCACACCGAGCCAGAAAAAGACAGCAAGCACGTAGCGCATGGCAGTTTTTCGCACGTCCCGCGCCGCGCGGGCTTGATCTGTATCAAGGCGCAGCGGCGCACAGGCCCCATCATGATCCGATGCTCCTGCGCGCCCTTCCGGTGTTTGCCATGCTCTGCGGCCTTGCCGCGGTGCAGCCCGCCCACGCCCAGGATGCCGGAGCCGGCGAGCGCATCGCCCAAAGCTGGTGCAGCAGATGCCATGTGGTGGATTCCGGCCAGCAGAAAGCCGGCAATGACGCCGTGCCGTCCTTCCCCGCGATCGCCCGGCGCGCATCGACGAGCCAGGCGTCGCTGACGGTCTTTCTGGTCACGTCGCACCCGCGCATGCCGGACTTCAACCTGAGCCGCGCTGAAATTCAGAATGTTGCGGCCTATATCCTCAGCCTGCGCGACAGGCCCTGACGTCAAAATGCAATGAAGACGCGGGCAAAACCGGTTACCGGCTGGTAACCGGTTGGCTGTCGCCTTAACCGGTTGCACAGAACCAGGCCGCTATTCTCCTGAGCAAAATCGGGGACTGTATGCGGGGGCGTTCTATCGGAGCACTGGTGACATTGATCACCGGGCTCCTGGCCATGATGCTGGTGATGGTGTTCTTCGTGGCGGCCCTGTCCGCCATGGAGCGGCAGCGCGTCGCCTCGGAAGATCTCGATTACGTGCACCAGGCCGGGGGTTTGCTGGCGGCCAAGCAGGCCGTGCGCATCGAGGCGGGATTTCTCGGCGCCGCGCTGGAAACCCCGGGTCCCTCCACCGCGCGGGACCGGGCGCATCTGATGGCGCTGCACAAGGCGTCGGCCCCGTTGCTCGACGCCCTCACGCTGGCGGGTGCGCCGCCCGCCGAGCGCGAAAAATTCCTGAGGCAGCGCGCCGCCTTCGACCGCATCGTCGATCAGGCGCTGGCCGTCAGCCGGGTGCCGCGCGATGCCCGCCCCAAGGGTCTGTACGAAAAATTCCGCGCCACCGCGACGCCGTTGCTCCAGACGCTGGATGGCCGTTCCCGCGCGCTGTCGCAGCAGATCGCGCTGAGCGATCCGGTCAATGCGCAGCTGATGAAGATCGGCAACATCGCGTGGCGGCTGCGCACCGATGCCGGGGCCGACCGCGGCTATCTCTCCCGCGCCATCCTGCAACGCCGCCCGCTCAGCCCCGGGCAGGCAACGCAACTGACCAACAGCGAGGGGCGCATCGACAGCAGCTGGCAGGCACTTAAAGAAGAGACGCAAGTCCCCGGCATGGCGCCCGAACTGCAGGGTGCCGTTGCCCTCGTGGAAAAATCCTATTTCCAGAAATTCCGTCCGCTGCGCGCCCAGATCGTGGCGAAGCTGCAGGCCGGCGAGATCGTCACGCTGAGCGGGCCGCAATGGATGAAGCTGTCCAATGACGGGCTGAACAGCATCACCGACGTCGCCAATGCCAGCTTTGCCCTGACGCGCGCCCATGCCAATGCCGAACTGCAGACCGCCAACACCCGGCTGGTGATCTTCATCGGCATTATGCTGGCCTCGGTCGGGCTGGCGGTGCTGGTGATCGTCTATATGCAGCGACGTGTGGTGGGTCCGCTCAGGAGCATCACCGCCAGCATCACCACCATCGTGACCGGGCAGCGCCCCGGCCCGATTCCCTTCGAGAACCGCCAGGACGAGATCGGCCAGTTCGCCCGCAGCCTGGGCCTGTTGCGCAAGACGTTGGCCGAGCATCGCCGCGCCGAGGAAGCCCGGCACGCGGCCGAGGTCTCCAACAAGGTCAAGACCGAATTCGTCGCCAATATGAGCCACGAGCTGCGCACGCCGCTGAACGCGATCATCGGCTTTTCCGAAGTCATGCGGGGCGAGCTGTTCGGCCCTCTGACGCCGCGCTATGCCGAATATTCCCAGCTGATCCACCAGTCGGGGCTGCATCTGCTGAGCCTGATCACCGACATTCTCGACCTGTCGAAGATCGAATCCGGCAAATGGGAGATCAAGCCGGTGCGGCTCGATCTTTCCCACACCGTCGATTACTGCCTGCGCATGCTGGGCGAGCGGGCCGAGCGGCAGGGCATCGTCCTGCGCACCGATCTGCCCGACGGCGCGGCTGCGCTGATCGCCGACGACCGCGCCATGCGGCAGGTCCTGCTCAACCTGATGAGCAACGCCATCAAGTTCAGCAGCGCCGGGGGCGAGGTCGTGGTCAGCGCCGCGCTGGCGGGCAGCGAATGGCGGATCGCGGTCAAGGATACCGGCATCGGCATTCCCGAAAGCGAACTGCCGCGCATCGGCCAGGCGTTCGAGCAGGCCACCAACAATCCGCTTCTGGCCAGCGAGGGCACCGGGCTGGGCCTGGCACTGGTCAAGGCGCTGATGGCGCTGCACCAGGGTTCCTTCGCCATCGAAAGCGCGCTGGGCCAGGGCACCACCGTCACGGTGGGCTTTCCCGCCTGCACGGAAGAAAGCCTCGCCGCCTGACGGCGCCTATTTCGGGATCAGCACGTCGGTAACCGGGGTGCGCGGCGCGGTACCCTTGTCCAGCACCAACGTCACCGCCACATGCACCGGGCCGCTGCCGGCGGCGGGGCGTCCGTCATGCACCGCTTCGCGCGGTACCATGAAGCTTTCGCCCGCCTTGATCACCTGGGGCGGCTGGCCCTTGATGAAGATCTCGAAGCTGCCCTTCACCACCTGGGTCATCTCGACGCCGTGATGGATGTGTGCGCCCACCGTCTCGCCGGCCACGAAATCGCGGGTGGTGATGATGACGGTCTGGGGCTTGGAGGCGGGTGGAATGTCATACGTCTTGGTGTTGGGGCCCTGGCTCACGGCCATCACGCCGCCGGACTGCGCCACGGCGGCGGAACCGCCCATCCCACACAGCGCCGCGCCGCCCGCCAGAACCGCGCCCGCCACCACAAATGCTCCGGTTTTCATGCTTTCCTCCCGCAAAGTGGCGTCAGGATGGCGTTTCAGCCCTTTGTCCGCAAGGCTGCCCCAAGCCGCTCAAGGCTGGCTGTATGGGCGCCGCGCGGCTATGCTTGGGCATGGCTGACAAGAAGAAGACGATTACCAACGCCGAATCCCGCCAGGACGCCGCCGACCGGCGTACCCAGATGGTCCGCGACCAGATGGAAAAGGAACGCGCCGCCACCGACGCCAAGACCAAAAGGCTGAAGGCGCTGCGGCTGGCGCAGGAGGAGGAAGAGGCCGCCCGGCCCAAGCCGCCCCCGCCCGTGAAGGCCAAGAAGAAAAAAAGCCTGTCTTAAAGCGCCTTGACCTCGGCGCTCGATGCCGGGGCGATCCCCAGCGCATTGCGCAGCGGGAACAGGAAGGCGTCGGCCTCGATCTCGAACACATCGCCTTGCTGCGTCTTCACCCCTGCGCTGAACGACAGGGTGGCGGTGCCGAAGAAGTGCACATGCACGTCGCCGGGGCGGCGAAAGCCCGCATACTTGAAGTGATGTGCTTCCAGGTTCGCGATGGTGTGGCTCATATTCGCTTCACCCGACAGGAACGGCTTGTCGAATATCACTTCATTGCCACGGCGCACGCGCGATGAGCCCGTCACCGCATCGGGTAAAGCTCCCGTGCGCAGTTCCGGCCCAAAGCTGCACTGGCGCAGCTTGGAATGGGCCAGCCAGAGATAGTTGAACTTCTCGGTGACATGGTCCGAGAACTCGTTGCCCAGTGCATAGCCTAACCGCCAGGGCTGGCCGTCATCGCCTATGATATAAAGTCCGACGATCTCCGGCTCCTCGCCGCCGTCCTGGGCGAAGGCGGGGGATGCAAAGGCGGCTTCCGGCGCGACGACGGATGCGCCGTCACCTTTATAAAACCATTCCGGCTGCGCGCCGTCTTCCCCGGGCGCGGGCTTTCCCTTTTCCAGTCCCAGCTTGAACATGCGCATGGAGTCGGTGAGCGTGTCTTCTCCCGACAGCTTCTTGTGCATGGCGTCGCGCCCTTCGGCGCTGCCCAGATGCGTCAGGCCGGTGCCGGTGACGATCACATGGGCGCTGTCGGTGGGATGATCCAGCGGCGCCAGCACGCGCCCTTCCGCAAGCGCGGCGCGGATATCGACACTATCGCCGACGCCCAGATCGGCCAGCTTGGCTTCCAGCGAGAGCCCATCGGCGATGGCGCCGCGCGCCAGGTCATAGGTGGTGGCGACGCCATTGACGATGCGCCCCTTGGCATCGGCGTCCAGGGCAGCGACGGCGCGGCTGCCCTCCTTGGTCTTGAACTGCACCAGCCTGACAGTCATGCGCGCTTGTCCCCTATATAAAGACGGGCCTTTATAAGCCGGCTCTTACCATTCCGCCGTCTTTTCGCCTTCCTCCAATCAGAAGGCAATGGCGCGCCTGCGGCAACCCAAAGCCGGCGGCTGCGTTCAAGCAGCATGAAACTGACCATCTTCGCGGCGATCATATTTGTGGCCGGACTGTGGCCGGGCCTGGCCAAGTACCAGGGCGGGGTGCGGCCCGTCACGCCGCCCCAGCATGTGCTGACCACCCTGAAAGAGGCGCCTCCCGCACCCAAGGTTGAAGCGCTGGCCGAAAAGCTGAAGCTGCGGCTGTAGGATGCGCACCGCCCAGATCGTTTTCGCCCTGATTCTAGCGGGCGTCCTGTTCGTCGTGCTCAAGCTTGTGGGGCTGTTTCTCAAATTCGCCCTGATCGCGGCCCTTGTGGGTTTCGTGGCCGGACTGGTGCTGTGGCACCTGTTTTCCAAGCTGTTTCGGCAGCGCAGCAACTGAGAGTCTGTCAAAGTGTGTCAGCGCCTGCGGCTTTCCTGCAGCCCCGTGGCGCAAGAAACCCCTTCTTTGGCGCAGCTAGGCACGGTTAAATGGCGCGGGCAGGGGCGAACAAACGTCCCGCGTGTGCGTCAAGGGAGATAGTATGTCCGGTATCAATCGCAGAAACATGTTGGCCGCCACCTCGGTGGTCGCGCTGATGGGCCAGCAGGCATGGGCGCAGGCCCCGGCCGCCGCGCCCGCGCCCACGCCGTCCAAGATTCCCGACACCGACTGGGACCAGTTCGGCGGCAATCTCGCCAGCCAGCGCTATTCGCCGCTCAGCCAGATCGACGCCTCCAACTTCAACAAGCTGGAGCTGGCCTGGAAGTTCAACACGGATTCGCTGGGCCCGACGCCCGACGCCTATTTCAATTCCACGCCCCTGATCGTGAAGGGCCGCATCTACACCACCGCCGGCATGCGCCGCGACGTGGTGTGCCTGGACGGCGCCACCGGCGAACTGCTCTGGGCCTACCGCTATGACGAAGGCCAGCGCATCGGCAGCCGCGGTGGTCCCGGTTTCGGCTGTTCCTACTGGACCGACGGCACCGAAGAGCGCGTGATCTTCTGCACCCGCGGCTATCACATGATTTCGCTGGACGCCAAGACAGGTCTGCCCGATCCCAAGTTCGGCACCGGCGGCATCGTCGACCTGCGCCAGAACTTCGATCAGGAAGTCGATCCCACCCGCGGCATCGTCGGCATTCATGCCCCGCCGCTGGTCACCAAGAATGTGATCGTGGTCGGCAATGCTCCCACCGCGGCGGTGAAGGGCTATCTGCGCGGCTTCGATGTGCGCACGGGCGCGCGCAAGTGGATCTTCCACACCATCCCGAAGAAGGGCGATTTCGGCTACGACACCTGGCTGGTGGAAGGCCAGGCCGAGAAGGCCGGCAATGTCGGCGTCTGGGCGCCCATGTCGGCGGATGAAGAGCTGGGTCTTGTGTATGCGGGCGTCGAACTGCCGCCCACCGACCTCAACGGCACCCAGCGTCACGGCAACGCGCTGTTCAGCGAAAGCCTGGTGGCGCTGGATATCGAAACCGGCAAGCGCAAGTGGCACTACCAGCTTACCCATCACGGGCTGTGGGACTATGACATTCCCTGCGCCGCGATCATCTGCGACCTGAATATCCGCGGCCGCACCGTCAAGGCAATCGCCCAGCCGTCCAAGCAGGGTTACCTCTATGTGCTGGACCGCACGAACGGCAAGCCGGTCTGGCCGATCCCGGAAAAGCCCGTTCCCAAGGGCGACGTGCCGGGCGAATGGTATTCGCCGACCCAGCCGATCCCCTCGCGCCCGCCGCCGTATGACGCGAACGGCATGGAGGAAAAGGACCTGATCGACTGGACGCCCGAGATCAAGGCGCGCGCGGTCGCGATCTCCAAGCATTACAAGATGGGCCCGGCCTTCACGCCGCCGCCCTTCGTCACCCCCGGCAAGGGCATCTTCGGCCTGATGATGCTGCCCGGCACGCAGGGCGGCGCCAACTGGCCAGGCGGTTCCTACGATCCGGAAAGCCGCAAGGTCTTCATCTATTCCAAGACCCGCATGGAAGCGGTCGGCATGCAGTACAATCCGGGCAATCCCACCCAGCTGCAGCAGGCCGGTCTGGTCACCGCGCCGAACACCGCCGACCCGAATGGCGGCATCTTCGGATCGGCCGCCAGCCTCAAGGGCGGCACCACCCGCAGCTTCGTCACCGTCAACGACGCCATCGATGCGCCGATCGTGCCGCGCATGCTGTCGATCGAGGGCCTGCCGCTGAACAAGCCGCCGTTCGGCCGCATCACTGCGCTCGACCTCAATGACGGCACCATGGCCTGGCAGGTCGCGCATGGCGAAACCCCGGACTTCATCCGGAACCACCGGCTTCTCAAGGGCGTGAAGGTTCCGCGCACCGGCCAGTCGGGCATCCTGGGCACGCTGGCCACCAAGACGCTTGTGATCTGCGGCGATGCGGGCGTCTTCACCGACGAGCAGGGCCGCAAGGCCGCGCGCCTTCGCGCCTATGACAAGAACACCGGCGAGGAAAAGGGCGCCGTGTTCATGGAGAAGGTCCAGACCGGTTCGCCCATCACCTACATGCTGGGCGGCAAGCAGTATATCGTGCTGGCCACCAGCAGCGGTTACGGCGCCGACCTGGTTGCCTATCGCCTGCCGGGATAATGCGAAAGGCCGTCATACATGCGGCCTCACTTGCATCATTCGTGATGTTCGCTTCCCAATTGGAAGCCGCGCCTGCGCCGGTCAAAAAGCCGGCGCAGGCGTCTTCACTTAAAAAGTCCCTCGCCCAGAAAATTGTTCTTTCGGAATATCAGAAAGAACAGGCGATGAGCCCGGCCCAGCTGATCCGGCGCTGGAAAGCGCCGGTGGCCAAGGCGTCGAAGCGCTTCGGCGTGCCGGTGGCCTGGATCAATGCGGTGATGCGGGTAGAAAGCGGCGGGCGCACCATGCTGTCGGAAGACATGCGCATGGTGTCGAACAAGGGCGCGATGGGCCTGCTGCAGGTGATGCCCGGCACGTATAAAGAAATGGCGGCCGACCACCGGCTGGGCCCGGACGCCTTCAAGCCCGAAGACAATATCCATGCCGGCACCGCTTACCTGCGCTGGCTGCGGGGCAAGTATGCCTATCCGGCGATGTTCGCCGCCTACAATGCGGGGCCCGGCCAGGTGGATGCGGCGATGCAGAAGGGCAATCCGCTGCCCAAGGAAACACGCGACTATGTCGTGCGCATCAACGCGATCCTGGGCGGCAAGGATGACGGCACCTCGATCTTCGCCGCGAAACTCACCCGGCCCGACGGATCGGAAATCCTGGTCGATCCGCTGGCGGTGGTGGCGGTGCGCGCCGCGCTGCCCGGCGAATATGCCGGCGCGGTGCAGTCGGTGATCCGGCTGGGCGGGCGCCAGACCCAGGGCGTGCGCGAAGATCTCAAATCCGTGACGGAAGCGATCCGCCTGCGCGGCGGCAAGATCTAGATCAGCGCGCCCGGTCCGCCCAGGCCGACACTGTCACCAGCAGCGCGATCGCGATCAGCGAGGTGATGGCGGGCAGGGCGGCGCCCGGTGGCGGCTCCGGCGACTGCATGCCCATATAAGTGAGCGCGGCGACAATCATCGTCATGGCGATGACGGCGAGGCGCCGCGCCGGGCTGAGCTTGACCCGCGACAGGAACAGCGCCAGCCCCGCCAGCGCGATGGCCATTTCCACCGCCAAGGCGAGGGTGAGATTGTTCCACAAACCCAGCCCCAGCCGCGGCGAGGCATTGCCCCACAGCGTCATGTCGGGTGCATGCACCAAAAAATCGAGCAGCCAGTGGGACAGTACCGCCAGCGCGACCGCACCGGTGGCCAGCGACAGCAGCGCGCGCCGCGATGCCGCCGCCCACAACAGGGCCGCCAGCGCCGCCCATAGCAGCGCCGCCACAAGACTGTGGGATAAGGGAAAGTCGAACAGCAGGAAATGCTTTTGCGCATAGTCGGCCGGAACGATCATCTTTTCCCAGCCCGCCAGCACGAACAGCCACAGCACCGCATCCAGCAGCAGCGCCGCGCCCATAGCCACGCCAAGATTTACCTCGCGGCGCACTGCCTTTGCGGCCAGGCCCGCGCCCAGATGCCCCACGAACATGACGCCCTCCCGGCCGGGATTTTAGCATCGCGAGGGGCGCCTGAAAAAGTGGCGCACGGGCCCGGCATCGCCGGGCCCGTGTCACCGTCCTACTTCGCGCCGCAGCGGCAGGGCTTGCAGGTGCAGGGCGCGCATTTGCAGCTTTTGGCAGTCTGGTTCTTCGTCATGGGTGACCTCGTTGGTTGGTGACCCGCAAGGCTTACGGTACGTACCATGGTACGGAGTCAAGCGGGCGCACGCCGGCCTCAGAAGGATTCCAGGTCGAAGCCGTGCGCGGCGCAAACCCGTTTCGCCAGCTTGCGGAACGCCGGATTGTGATGGCCGCGCGCGGTGCCGGTCTCGTCCTGGTAAAGATGGATCATTTCATGCGCCATGGTGGCGATCAGCACATCGCTGCTGCGGACCATGCCGGCCGAAATGGCGATTTCGCTGAAATCGTCATTGCCGGATGCCCGTTTGTGACGGCCGCGAAAATGACCAAAACGGTCGCGAGTTCCCATCACCCGGAAACTGACCTGGTCGGCATGGGGCAGGTTCCAGCGGCAAAAGGGCGGGCTGACCCTCAGATATTCATAGGCCGCCTCCAACATGTCGGGGGTCAGGCGCAATCCAGCCATAGGCGTGTTTCCGGTAGCAGGATGCAGAACGCGCCTGCATGCCCCCGGTGGCATGCGTGCGGCGCTTAGGCCTTCTTCCGTTTGGTACTGGCCTTCTTTTTGGGAACTTTCTTGCCCTTCTTGCGGGCTTCCGAAAGGCCGATGGCGATGGCCTGCTTGCGGCTCTTCACCTTGCCGCCCTTGCCGCCCGGACCGCTTTTCAGCGTGCCTTTCTTTTTGCGCCGCACGGCGCTTTCGACATCCTTGGACGCGCTCTTGGAATATTTCCTAGCCAATTTTTCCTCCTGGCAACGTGCCAGTGCGGAACGGATTTTTCGCAGGTTTTGTTCCGTGAGGCTCTAAGATCAGCTTTCCAGCCAATGGATGCTGAACAGCCGCTCGGCATCGGTCCATACCGCGCGCGGGCTGAAACCGGCGCGCGCCGCCATCTCGCGGAAGGATTCGATGGTGTATTTGTGGCTGTCCTCGGTATGCACGGCTTCGCCATGCGCAAAGTCGAACACTTCCCCGGCGATGGTGACGCGCTGGCGCTTCAGGCTCAGCAGGTACATCTCGATGCGATGGGCGTTGGGATTATAGGGCGCGTAATGGGCAAAGGCGTCCAGATCGAAATCGGCGCCCAGTTCGCGATTGGCCCGCGCCAGAAGGTTCTTGTTGAACAGGGCGGTCACCCCGGCCTCGTCGTTATAGGCCGCATGCAGCCGCGCCGGGTCCTTGACCAGATCGACACCCACCAGCAGGCCGCCGCCGTTCAACGCGGCGCGCATCCGGCGCAGCATCGCCATGGCGGCATCGGGCTTGAAGTTGCCGATGGTCGAGCCGGGAAAAAATCCGGCGCGGCGCGGATTGCCGGCAAGCGCGGGAATGGCCAGGGGCAAAGTGAAGTCGCCCACCAGCGGGCGCAGGGCCAGGTGCGGATAGTCCGCCGCCAGCCGGCGCACGACATCCGACAGATACTCGCCGGAGATATCCAGCGGCGTATAGGCGGCGGGGCTTGCGGCATCCAGGAGGATGCGCACCTTGCGCAACGACCCGGCGCCGAATTCCACGATCTCGACGCCGCCGCCCATCAGTGCCGCGATCTCGGGCGCATGACGGGTCAAAAGCGCGGTCTCGGTGCGCGTCTGGTAATATTCCGGCAGCTCGCAGATCCTGTCGAACAGCTTTGAGCCCGCCGCGTCATAGAAATACTTGCAGGCGATTTCCTTGGGATTCTTGCGCAGGCCTGTCATCAAATAGTCGGCGAAGGAGCCTTCTTGCGGCGCGGCGCTACGGGCCAGTTGCGCGTCCATCAGATATCCTCCGCCAGGCGAATGCCGCTGAACTGCCACCGCGCCTGCGGCGGAAAGAAATTGCGATAGGTCGAACGGATATGGCCGGGCGGCGTGGCGGATGAGCCGCCGCGCAGTACGATCTGGCCCACCATGAACTTGCCGTTATATTCGGCGGCGACGCCGTCGAACGGCTTGAAGCCGGGATAGGGATCATAGGCAGAGCGGGTCCATTCCCACACCTGGCCATGATCGATCAGCTGGGACGCGGCTTCCCATTCGAACTCGGTGGGCAGCCGCGCGCGCGCCCAGGCGGCGTAAGCGCTGGCTTCGAAAAAGCTGACATGCTCGACCGGCGCATGGGGGTCGAGCGCCTGCGCCCCCGCCAGGGTGAAGACGCTTTCCGTGCCGTCGTCATCCTTCAGCCAGTAGAGCGGCGCTTCCCAATGCTCGTCCTGCACCCGCTGCCAGCCGTCCGACAGCCAGAATTCGGGGCGGCGATAGCCACCATCTTCGATGAAGGCACGGTATTCGCCATTGCTGACGGGGCGCGAGGCGATGCGAAAGGGGCGCAGCAGCACCTGGTGGCGCGCAGATTCATTGTCGAAGGCAAAGCCGGAGCCGTCATGGCCGATCAGTGTCACGCCCCCGGGAATGGTGATGCCGTTCACCGGCGCGGCCACGCAGGGCGCCGCCGCCTCTGTGCGATAGGCGGGCAATAGCGGGTTCGAGAAAAACGCGTGCTTGATGTCGGTCAGGATCAGTTCCTGGTGCTGCTGTTCGTGATGCAGGCCCAGCGCGATGGCGTCGTGCAGCGTCACATCTTCACACGCCGCCGCCATCGCGGCATCGACATGGGCGCGATAGGCCAGCACCTCGTCCAGCGACGGACGGGTGAGCAGGCCGCGGCGCGGGCGCGGATGGCGCGGTCCCAGCGCCTCGTAATAGGAATTGAACAGATAGGCGAAGCGCGGATCGAACGGCGCATAGCCGGGCCTGCGCGACAGGATCACGTTTTCGAAGAACCAGCTCGTATGGGCCAGGTGCCATTTCACCGGGCTGGCATCGGGCATCGACTGGATGGCGCAGTCCTCGGCGCTCAGCGGGGCGGCCAGCGCCAGGCTGTGGGCGCGCGTCTGGGCATAGCGCTGGGCCAGACGGGTGACGGGCTGAATGGCGGCTTGGTTCACGAGGCCCTGATGCTTGGCTGTTGGCCAAGAATACCGTTGGCGCCGGACAAAGTTCCACACAGATATTGGAATAGTTCCAGATATTTGGGGCCATTTTGAAACTGGCGTCCAGCGCGGGCGTTGGAACTGTAAGTATAGGTGGGCGTCCCTCGGACGCTCGGCGGTCCCGTAAAGCATGACACTTCATGTACTTTCAGCCATGAACTCGGTGCCGGATTTCCTTGAGGGCGGCGGCGCCTCGGGCGCGCTTTTGCGCGGGTTCAACTGGCCGGCCACCGCGCTGGGCCGCCCCGAAACCTGGCCCCTCACCTTGCGGAACTGTCTGCGCACCATGCTGGGCTCGCAGCAGCCCATGTGGCTGTGGTGGGGCAGCGACCTCGTTCAGTTCTACAATGACGCGCTGATCCCCATGCTGGGCAGACGTCATCCCGGCGCGCTGGGCATCCCGGCCAGCCGTGCCTGGGGCGAAAGCTGGGCCCAGATCGCCGATCGGGCCGGTGCCGCGATGGATGGCCATTCCTGCTATTTCGAAGCCGAACCGCTGGCCATGGGCCGCGGCGCGGTGGAAGAAAGCTATTACACCTTCTCGCTGTCGCCGGTGCGCGACGAAGGCGGCGCGGTCGGCGGGGTGATCGGCATCATCACCGATGAAACCGACCAGGTGCGCTCGTCCCAGATGCTGGCGCTGGAGATCGAGCATCGTCGCCGCATCGAGCGGCACCAGAACCTGCTGCTCGACGAACTCAATCACCGGGTGAAGAACACGCTGTCCACGGTGCAGGCCATGGCGATGCAAACCCTCAAGGGGGTGGATGCGGGCCCGCGCGATATCTTCCTGGCGCGGCTGTTCGCGCTGTCGGGCCAGCATGACCTTCTGACCCTGGACAATTGGGAAGGCGCCTCGCTGGAAGGCGTGGTGCGCCGCGCCCTGCGTCCCTGGCGCGAGGACGGTCATAACCGCTTCACCGTGGACGGACCGGCGGTGCATCTGGACACCAAGCGGGCGCTGGCGCTGGGCATGGGCTTTCACGAACTGGCGACCAACGCGGCCCGCTATGGCGCGTTTTCCAATGCCACCGGCCATGTGGCGGTTGGCTGGGAGATCGACCAGGGCGGCAAGAGCCTGAAGCTGACATGGCGCGAAAGCGGCGGGCCCGCGGTTGTCCATCCCGAGCGCCGTGGTTTCGGCCTTCGGCTGATCGAACATGGGCTGGGCCGCGAACTGGGCGGCATGGTGCGGCTGGACTTTGCGCCGGAAGGGCTCATCTGCGAATGGATCATGAAACTGGAGTGACGATGCCGCGCATCCTGATAGTGGAAAATGAAATCCCCCGCGCGCGGACGCGCGCAATTAAAAAAATGCGCGGATGCCCATGACAAGAATCCTCATTGTCGAAGATGAAATCATCGTCGCGATGTTCATGGAGGATATCCTGGGCGAGTTCGGCTACGAGGTGGCCGGCGTGGTCAGTCATCTGGAAGAGGCGATGCAGCGCGAACATGACTACGACCTGGCCGTGCTGGACGTGCATCTCAACGGCCGCAACGTGTTCGATTTTGCGGACAAGCTGACGGCTGAGGAGGTTCCCTTCATCTTCGCCACCGGCTATGGCGAGCGCGGCATCCCCGAACGCCATCGCGGCTGCCCGGTGCTGCAAAAGCCTTTCCAACCCGACGATCTCAGGCGCGCTTTGGCCAGGCTGATGATCGGCGCACCGGCAGGCGCGGTTCACACCAGCGGCCAGATCATCTCCACCTGAAGTCCGCCCAGCGACGAACGCTTCAGGTTGATGCTGCCGCCACGCGCCTCCACCAGATCGCGGGCGATGGACAGGCCCAGGCCGTGGCCGGGCCCGCTTTCGTCCAGACGCCGCCCGCGCATCAGCGCCTGTTCGGCGTCCCAGTCGCCCAGGCCGGGCCCGTCATCCTCCACCGTCAGCCGCACGGATTTATCGTCCCGGTCGCCGCAGATGCGCACCAGGCGCCGCGCGAAGCGGGCGGCATTCTCGCTCAGCGCCCCCAGGATTTCGGACAGTTCTTCCGGGCTGCCCGGCACGGTCAGATCGGTGGGCACTTCGATGTCGAAGGCCAGCTTGCCGCCCGCCTCGGTATGTTCGACCACGGCGACGACGCGCTCGGCCACCACGCGTGCCGGCACCAGTTGCGGGGTGATGCTCTGGCGGGCGGCGGCGGCCTTGGCGCGCGCCAGTTCGGCTTCGATGGCGGCGGCGGCGGCGGAGATGGCGCGGTCCAACCCATCGGCGATGGCGCTGTCGCCGCGCGCGCGCAGCTGCCGGCTTTCCGCCGCCAGCACCGACAGCGGTGTTTTCAGGCCGTGTGCCAGGTCGGCGGACCGCCGCCGTGCCCGCGCCAGATCCTGTTCGCGGGTTTCGGCGAGCTGGTTGATGGCGCGGGTGAGGGGTTCGACCTCCGGCGGATGCTCGGCAACCGCCAGGCGTTCGGAAGGATTGAGACGCAGGGCGCGCAACGCATCGCGCAGATGCGTCAGCGGCTTGAGGCCAAGCTGCACCTGTACCGCCGCCGCGCCCGAAAGTACCAGCCAGAGCGCAGCTAGAAACATCAGCAGTTCATAGCCGAACTCGGTGCTGGCCCTGCGCACCGGCGCCTGGTCCTCGGCAAGCTGGATCAGCACGTCATGGCCGCCCGCGATCTTCAGCCGCCGTTCCAGCAGCAGCAGTTCGGGCTCGAACGGCCCCGCCACGGTGCGGTTGTGCCAGCTATGCTCGTCGCCGGCATCGGCATGGGCGGTGGGCAGTTCCTGGTCCCATAGCGAGCGCGAACGCATGCGGCCATGCACACTGGAAATCTGCCAGTACAGTCCGCTGGAAGGGCGGGTGAAGCGCGGATCGGGCGGCTGGGCCGTCACCGACAAACGCCCCCCGGCATCGACCTGCAGGCCGGCGATCAGCGGCACCGATTGGCGGTCCAGCTCCTGGATTTCGCGTCGTTCCAGGTGGCGCTGGAACAGCACCGTCATCACCGACCAGGCCACGGCAAGCGAAATCAGGATGGCGATGGCAGCGCCCGCCAGCAGGCGAAGGCGCAGCGAGCGGATATTCACGCTTCGCCTTCGATCTGATAGCCGAAGCCGCGCCGCGTCTGGATCACATCGGCGCCCAGCTTGCGGCGCAGCCGCGTCATCAGGGCTTCCACCGCATTGACGTCTGCCTGTTCGGACAGGCCATAGAGATGATCGGCGATCTCGCCCGCCGAGACCGGGCGTTCGGCATGATGGGCGAGATAATTCAGCAGCCGGTATTCCAGCGGCGACAGCCGGACCGGCGTGCCCCCCACGCTCGCCGCCATGCGCGATGTGTCCAGCACCAGCGCGCCGAAGCGCATCACGCTGGCGCCGCGTCCCGCCGCCCGGCGCACCAGGCCTTTGACGCGGGCCACCAGCTCGCCCATCTCGAAGGGCTTGCCCATGTAATCGTCGGCGCCCGCCTCGATGCCTTCGACCTTTTCGATCCAGTCGCCGCGCGCCGACAGGATCAGCACCGGGAACAGCCGGTCGGCATTGCGCCAGCGCTTCAATACCGACAGGCCGTCCAGCTTGGGCAGGCCCAGGTCGAGGATGACCACATCATATTCGCCGGTGTCGCCGCGGAACCAGGCATCCTCGCCGTCGCGGGCATGGTCCACCACGAAGCCCGACGCGCTCAGGGCTTCGGCGACGTGCTGTGCGACGTCCGGAGAGTCCTCGACCACCAAAGCGCGCATCTAGTCGTCTTCCACGGACAGGATATCGCCCTTGCGGGCGTCGATCTGAAGTTCGCGGCGGCGTCCGTCGTCGGTGATCACGTCGATCTCGTAGATCAGCCGGCCGTTCTGAGTTTCGAGGTCCACTGCGATGACGCCGCCCGGTTCGCGTCTGGCGGCGATGTCGAGGATGGCGGTCAGCGGCATCACCTTGCCCTTTTTCAGCGCTTCGCGCGCATCATCCTGGTTGAAGCGCGAATGCGGGCGTTTCGATGACGAGGGGGATGAGGAAGAGGTGCTGTTGTTCGCCGTTGACGATTTTGCGACGGATGTGGTCGAAGAGTCACGGCTTTCCTTAGCCTGCGCGCCGTGCAAGGAGAGCGCCGCCGCCACCAGGAGTCCCGGAATCCATTTCATCATGACGCCCGCCATTGTGTCGCAGGTTTCCGGGCCGATCTAGGCCAGATTGCCTGACAACACACTGACAAGGCCCGTTGGGCTGGCGTGGGGTGGAATCCGCCAAATACCGCCATGCTTCGCGCCCTTGTTGCTTCGCTTTTGATCGCCGCCTCCACGCTGCCGGCTCTGGCCCAGCCGGCCCCGGACGGCGTCACCGCCTATCCCGCCGCCTTCTTCCAGGAGTATCAGCCCGCCACGGCGCTCGACATGGTGCGCCGGCTGCCCGGCTTCCGGGTCCAGGCCGGCGATTCCGGCATTCGCGGCTTTTCCGGCACGGTCGGCAACGTGCTGGTCGACGGCCAGCCGCCAACCAGCAAGGAAGAAAGCGTCGAACAGCTTCTGGGCCGCATCTCGGCCGCGGCGGTGCAGCGCATCGAGCTGATACGCGGCGCCGCCGACATGTACGGCCATCCGGTGCTGGCCAATGTGGTGCGTATCCAGGGCGCGTCGCTGCGCGGCCGCGCCGAAGTCGAAGGCGCGATCAATCTCACCGGCTCCACCATGCCGCGCCTGGCGCTCAACATCACCCGCCAGGGCATCGTGTCGGTGCTGGACGTCTCCATCAGCCATGGCCGCAGCGTCGGCAACAATCTGGGCTTCGGCACCCGCGAGCGCTTTGCGCCCGACGGCACGCCGGTGCGGCTTTCGGAGTATGAATTCCCCAGCCTGACCAATTTCACCCACTTCAGCACCAGCTACCGCCAGCCCTTGTGGGAAGGCGATCTCAGCCTGGGCCTGGTGCTCAAGCAGGAGCGCGAATATTCCGATGTGCGCGAATACATCACCTTTCCCGCCATCTCCCAGCAGAGCGGCCTGGAAAGCGACCGCGCCAGGAATGGCGAGGCGCGGCTGGAATATGCCCGTCCGCTGGGCCTTTGGGGCCAGGTGCAGCTTTTCGCCGTCCATCGCCAGGAAGAGCAGGACGAGATCAGCCAGACCACCACCTCCCTGGGCACCGACCGGGCGCGCAGCCTGTTCAACCAGCGCGAGGATGTCGGCCGCCTGGCCTGGCAGCTGCAAACCGGCGACCTGAAGCTGGATGCGGGCGTGGAAGGCACCATCAATGTGCTCTCCAGCCGCAGCACCCTGACGGTGAACAATGCGCCGGTGGTACTGCCCGCCGCCAATCTCAGGGTGGAAGAAGAGCGCGCCGAATTCTTCGCCACCGCCACCCAGCGCTTCAGCCCGGTCCTGCTGTCCGAGCTGGGCTTGCGCTACGAAAACTCGACCCTGAAGCAGAGCGGCGACAGCTCTCTGGTCAAGGATCTGTCCTTCTGGAAGCCGCGCTGGCTGACCACCTTTGATGTCGCGCCGCAGAACCAGCTTCGCTTCCTGGTCGAACGCCAGGTGGGCCAGCTCAATTTCCGCAACTTCGCCAGCTCCACCTCGCTCAACAGCAATGTGATCAATGCCGGCAACAAGAATCTGGAGCCCTACAGCGCCTGGGTCTTCGCCCTGACCTGGGAGCGGCATTTCTGGACGCGCGGTTCATTCGTGCTGGAAGCGCGCCAGGAGCACATTTCCAATGTCGTGGACCATGTGCCGGTATTCGCCGGCGGGCGCGTGTTCGACGCGGTGGGCAATATCGGCAATGGCCGCCGCGACGTGGTGGAAACCAGCCTGATCCTGCCGCTGGACGAGGCCGGGCTGCCCGGCGTCACCTTCACCAGCAGCGGCTCCTATACCCACAGTCGGGTCCGCGATCCGGCAACGCAGCTGATCCGCCCCATCTCGGGCGACCAGGAAGTGGTGATGCACTTTGAAGCGACCTATGACCGGCCCCAGGACGATCTGCGCTTTGGCCTGACCCTGCACGATCACCTGGTCACCACCGAAACCGAATACCGCATCGACGAGATCAGCGCCGAGTATCACGTCTTCAAGCTGGGGGCCTTCATCGAGCACAAGCCGGCGCCGGACTGGACCTTGCGGGTCTATGCCAATGACATGGCGCCGAGCCATTATCAGCGCAACCGGGCGATCTATGGCGGCCTTCGGGGGGCCTCGCCCCTCAGCCTGATCGAACGCCGCCGCCTGACCACCGGACCCCAGGTCGGGGTACGAATCCAGCACGACTTCCAGTAGCGTTGTAATATAATTACAACCAGCGTTAACCAAATGGTAACCCTGGGCTGTCCGGCGGCCCCGTCTGTGACCCGAAAGCCGCAGAAATCCTCTTGTTTTGGTTGGATCGGAACCTCCGGTCTGGTATTTTCTTGCCTCTATCAGAGGGGCCCCTGAGCAGGGGTAGACGATGAGCAGTTGGGCGCGTGCAGCGGTAATGGCCGTTGGCGTTGCCGTCGCTTCGGCGGCGGTGATGCCAGTGACGGCTGCCGAATTGCCGCCCGCGCTGCAATCCTTCGGCGTCAGCCGCGCCGTCTCCGCCTTTGAACTTTCCGCCACCGGTCCCGCGGGCTTCTCGCTGCGCCCGGTTGCGGTAGCCGCGCTGGGCAGCGGCGTTCCCACCGATGAAGCCCTGCACCTGACACAGTTCGCCGGCAGCACCGTGGTGTCGCCGACCCTGGCGCTGGATGCAGGACGGGGCCTGGACATCGGCGCGCGCTTCACCAATTTCGACCGCGCGCAATCGCCGTTCCTCACGCCCGTCAATGCGCCCTATCTCAGCCTTGCCAATGGCGGCCGCTATGCCGGCATGACCTACGTGCCGGCGCCGAACCTGCGCATGCGTCTGGGCGCCAGCATCAACAGCGAAAGGCTGGACCGTTTCCGCTTCGATCCCATCGCGCCCACCGGCCCCCTGGCGATGACCTATGACGCCAGCCAGACGCGCTCGATCCTGGGCGGCGTCTCCTGGGACGTGACCGAAGCCCTCAGCGTCGATTTCACCGCCATTTCCTCGGACCGTTCCGGCGTGCCGCTGGGCTTTGCCAATGCCTCTCAGCTGGCCAACCGCGCCCAGACCAATGCCTTCAGCGTCTCGGCCTCCGCCGACATGGGCAAGGGCTGGGTGACCACGGCGGCTTTCAGCGAAGGCATGACCCAGCTCAACCAGAAGGGCAGCCAGCCCCTGTTGCGCGAGCAGAGCTATTCGCTGGCCATCGCCAAGCACGGCCTGTTCGACAGCACCGACACGCTGGGCTTTGCCTTCACCCGTCCCGCGCCCAGCATGGCGGGCAGCTTCTCCAGCCTGATCGGATCGGGTGAACTGCCGCCGCTGATCATCTCCCAGGCGCCGTCGCTCAATATCGGCCGCGGCCAGGCGGCGGAAACCGATTTCACCGTCGGCTATGTCACCAACTTCCTCGACGGGGCCGTGGCGCTGCAGACCAACGCCGCCTACCAGACCAACGCCCAGGGCCAGCGCGGCGCCACCGCGGTGTCGCTGCTGAGCCGCGCCAAGATCAAGTTCTGAAAACCGCCGCCGCCATTGTGGCCGCGCTTGTCCTGACCGGCGCAGGGCTGCTGTTCTATGCCTTCCGCATCGAACCGGCGTCGCTGCGCCTCAGCCGTTACGACGTGCCGGCACCCGCACCGCTCAAGGGCCTGAAGATCGCGGTGATCGCGGACCTGCATGGCGGCAGCCCCTATATCGACGAAGCCAAGATCGACCGGGTGGTGGCGCTGACCAATGCGGCGCGGCCCGACCTGATCGTGCTGACGGGCGACTATGTGGTGGGCGTGCCCAGGACATTCGGCGGCCGCCGCATCCCGATCAAGACCATCGCGGCGCATCTGGGGGCGCTGCACGCGCCGCTGGGGGTCTATGCGGCGCTGGGCAATCACGAACGCTGGGAGGGCGTTGGCAATGACCGCGTCATCGCCGCATTCGGCGCGGTGAAGATTCCTGTGCTGCAGAATGCGCATGTGCGGATCGGCGGCTTCTATCTGGTTGGCATCGGCGACGATCACACCCGCCAGTCCGATCCGGCGCGCGCACTGTCGGGCGTGCCGCGCGGCGCGTCCGCGATCTGCTTTACCCATTCGCCCGATATCTTCCCGCGCCTGCCGGGAACCTGCGCCGTGACGCTGGCCGGTCACAGCCATGGCGGGCAGGTGCGCCTGCCGCTGCTGGGCCGCCCGATCCTGCCTTTGCGCACCGGCCAGCGCTATGCCGCGGGCCTGGTGCGCGAGGGCGGCAAAACGCTCTTTGTCAGCACCGGCATCGGCACCTCCGGCCTGCCGGTGCGACTTGGCGTTCCGCCGGAAATCTCGCTTCTGAGCCTTCGCTAGCGGTGCATTGCTCCGGCCCGCCCGCTTCGCTAAAAAGCCTTCGCTTTCCCAGTATTCCAAGGATTCACGCCCATGGCCGGCCCGCAGTTCGTTTATGTGATGAAGGGTCTTTCCAAGACCTATCCCGGCGGCAAGCAGGTGCTGAAAGACATCTGGCTGAGCTTCTATCCCGGCGCCAAGATCGGCATCGTCGGCGTCAACGGCTCGGGCAAGTCCACCCTGATGAAGATCATGGCGGGGATGGACAACGACTATACCGGCGATGCCTGGGCCGCCGATGGCGTGCGGATGGGCTACCTGTCCCAGGAACCGCAGCTCGATCCCGACAAGGATGTGCGCGGCAATGTGATGGAAGGCGTCGCCAAGAAGCAGGCGCTGGTCGACCGCTACAACGAGATCGCGTCGAACTATACCGACGAGACCGCCGACGAGATGGCCCGGCTCCAGGACGAGATCGAGGCCCAGGGCCTGTGGGATCTCGATTCCAAGGTGGACCAGGCGATGGATGCGCTGCGCTGCCCAGATGGCGACGCCAAGGTCGAGACCCTGTCGGGCGGCGAGCGCCGCCGCGTCGCGCTGTGCAAGCTGCTGCTGGACGCGCCCGATGTCCTGCTGCTGGACGAACCCACCAACCATCTCGACGCCGAATCCGTGCAATGGCTGGAAGCGACGCTGCGCGAGTATACCGGCTGCGTCATCCTGGTGACCCATGACCGCTACTTCCTGGACAATGTGACGTCCTGGATCCTGGAACTGGATCGCGGCAAGGGCATCCCGCACGAGGGCAACTATTCCTCGTTCCTGGGCGTGCAGGAAAAGCGCCTGAAGCAGGAATCCAGCGAGGAAGCCGCCAACCAGCGCACTATCGCGCGCGAACGCGAATGGATTGCCCAGTCGCCCAAGGCGCGCCAGGCCAAGTCCAAGGCGCGTATCAATTCGTATGAAGAGCTGGTGAAGAAATCGCAGGAGCAGCGCGCCGGCACCGCCACCATCATGATCCCGGTGGCCGAACGCCTGGGCGATCTGGTGATCGAGGCCGACAATCTGGCCAAGGGCTATGGCGACCGCCTGCTGTACGAGAACGTGAACTTCAAGCTGCCGGCCGGCGGCATCGTCGGCGTCATCGGCCCCAACGGCGCGGGCAAGACCACCCTGTTCCGCATGCTGACGGGCCAGGAAAAGCCCGATGCCGGCACGCTCAAGGTCGGCTCCACCGTGCAGCTTGGTTATGTCGACCAGTCGCGCGACGCGCTCGATCCCAACAAGACCGTGTATCAGGAAATTTCCGGCGGCACCGACTTCATCGAATTCGGCAAGACCAAGATCAATGCCCGGGCCTATTGCGGCCACTTCGCCTTCAAGGGCGGCGACCAGCAGAAAAAGGTCGGCCAGCTGTCGGGCGGCGAGCGCAACCGCGTCCACCTTGCCAAGATGCTGCGCTCAGGCGCCAACCTGCTGCTGCTCGACGAACCTACCAACGATCTGGACGTGGAAACCCTGCGCGCCCTGGAATCGGCGCTGGAGGAATTCGCCGGCTGCGCCATGATCATCAGCCATGACCGCTGGTTCCTGGACCGCATCGCCACCCACATGCTGGCCTTTGAAGGCGACAGCCATGTCGAATGGTTCGAGGGCAACTACCAGGATTACGAGGCCGACAAGAAGCGCCGCCTGGGCGTGGACGCCGACCAGCCCCACCGCATCAAGTATAAAAGGTTCGCCCGGGCCTGACAGTTTGTCGTGTTTAAGATTTGCAACGGGGACGCCGCGCTTTCCCACGGGCAAGTGTTAAACCGGAACCCCTGCCCGCAATTGCCTTAAAACTATTCATACCACTGGAGCGGTAGGGTTTCTCCAACAGGGGCGCGATCCCTGGCTGGGGAACGCTTCGTGAAACGCTTTCAGTCCATCGGGGCATTGCTCTCCGTGATCACCGGCCTGCTGGTCGTGGTCCTGGTGTCCGCATTCGCGATCTCCGCCCTCAGCGCCTATCAGCGCGAGAAACAGGCCCGCTCCGTCCTGTCGGCGGTGGATGGGGTGCGTACCATCATGTCCGCCATGGTGGCGATCCGCAGCGAGCTCGCCCTCGCCAACCTGGTTCTGGAAGCGCCCGAAGGAACGTCGCCCGCCGACATGACGCGCCTCGTCTCCCTGCACCGTCATTCCGAAGCCGCCATGGACCAGGTGCTGCGCGAAGTGCAGCAGCGCCCTATCGTGGACGCCCGGTTCGCGCTGGCCGTATTGCGTCCGGCCGAGCGGCGCTACCGCGCCATGTTCACCCGCGTTATCGCCGCCGCCCGCCTTGCGCGCGCACGGCGCGACCCCAACCTTCTGAGCGACTGGAAGAGCGTGACAACGCTCGTATCGCGCCAACTCGCCGTCCAGTCCGCGTTCCTGGGCGAGCATATCGCCGGCGCCGATCCCGCCATCGACCATATGATGAAGGTCAACAACACCGCCTGGAGCATGCTGCTGGATGCGGGCCGCGACCGCGGCTACATGCAGACGGCGGTGTTCGACAATCGCGTTCCCGAACCAAGCCTGCAGCAGTTCCTGGCGGAGACCAAAGGCAAGATCGATGCCCGCTGGAGCGACCTGGAAACCGAAGCCAGGCGCGTCTCCACGCCCGCACCGCTCAAGGTGGCGATTGCCGGCGTCCGCAAGGTGTATTTTCAGGATTATCGCGACATGCGCAGGGCCATCCTGGCGCAGCTGATGGCGGGGCGGAAGCTTTCCATTTCGGGCAAGGCTTTTGTCGAGAATTCCAATCCCAGCCTGGCCAGCTTGCGGACGATCCCCGCGGCCGCACTCGCCCAGACGCGCGACCTGGCCCGGCAGCAGGTGGCGAGCGCGCAGCGCGCCTTCTTTATTGCCATCGCCCTGATGCTGTTGTCGCTGGGCCTGGCCTGTTTCACCGCGCTCTATGTGATCTTGCGTGTTATCCGGCCGCTCCAGCGCATCACCCGCACGGTCACCTCGCTCAGCGAGCATCACCTGGACGCGCCCATTCCCTATGAACACCGCGCCGACGAGATCGGCCAGTTTGCCCGCGCCCTGCAGATGTTCCGCGACAGCGCGCTGGAACGCGAACGCCTCAAGACCGAGGTGATGGAAAACCGCAGCGCCAAGGAAACCGCGGAGGCTTCCAACCGGGTCAAGTCGGAATTCCTGGCCAATATGAGCCATGAAATCCGCACCCCCATGAACGGCATTCTGGGCATGGCGAGCCTTTTGCTGGATACCCGGCTGGATGCCGAGCAGCGCCGCTTCGCCATGGTGGTGCAGGAATCGGGTGAGAGCCTGATGAGCATCCTCAACGACATTCTGGATGTCTCCAAGCTGGAAGCCGGCAAGCTGGAAATCGAGATGACGGATTTCGACCTGCTGGCGACGGTGGAAAGCGCCGCGGCCCTGATGGTCCCCAAGGCGCGGGAAAAGAATATCGACCTGGTGATGTATGTGGATCCGCCGGCGCGCGGCATCTATCGCGGCGACCCCACCAGGCTGCGCCAGATACTGCTCAATCTTCTGAGCAACGGCATCAAGTTCACCGAAGAAGGCGGCGTGGCGGTGCAGGTGGCGGTCAAGCTGGCCGACGGTCCGGATGCCGGCGGCAGGCTGCCGCTGCGCTTCGAGGTCGTCGATACCGGTATCGGCATGGCCGAAAACGTGCGCGAGCGCATGTTCCAGAAATTCTCGCAGGCCGACTCCTCGGTGACCCGCCGGTTCGGCGGCACCGGGCTGGGCCTGGCCATCTGCAAGCAGCTGGTGGAATGCATGGGCGGCGAGATCGGCGTCAGCAGCAGGCTGGGCAAAGGCTCCACCTTCTGGTTCACCGTGCCGATGGAACGCTCCAGCGCCGATCTGGCGGACCGCGAGGCCCTGACCGGCCACTTCAAGAATCTCCGGGCCCTGGTGGTGGACGATATCGACGTCAATCTGGAAATCATGGGCCGCCAGCTTCGCAATTTCGGGATGCATGCCAGCGTGGTCAATGACGGCTATGACGCCCTGGCCGAACTGGAGCGTGCCTGGCACAAGAACCAGCCTTACGACATCGTGTTCCTGGACCAGATGATGCCCGGGCTTTCGGGCGACCAGCTGGCGGGCCGCATTCGCGCCCACAAGTTCCTGGCCGATACCCGCCTGGTGATCGCTTCGTCGGTCGGCCGCGATTTCATTCGCGGATGCGCCAATCTGAAACTGGAAGCGGTGCTGGAAAAGCCGATCCGCCACCAGGAGCTGGTCGACACGCTGGTCAATATCTATGGGGTCATGGCCGGTGGTGAAAAGCCGCAAGCCGCGCCGGTCGCCGGCCTCACCCTGGCCAATCCCGACAAGGCGAAGCTGCGTATCCTTCTGGCCGAGGACAACAAGATCAACCAGCAATATGCCACCGTGGTGCTGAACAAGGCGGGCTATCACGTCACCATCGCGCAAGACGGCCATCAGGCGGTGGCGGCGGTCGAGGGCGGCGATTTCGACCTGGTCCTGATGGATATCCAGATGCCCGGGATGGACGGAGTGGAGGCGACCCGAAAAATTCGCGCCTTGCCGGCGCCCAGGAATGCGGTGCCGATCTTCGCCATGACCGCGCACGCCATGCGCGGCGCCTGCGAGGAATATATCGCCGCCGGCATGAACGACTATATCACCAAGCCTTTCCAGCCGGCGGTGCTGCTGTCCAAGCTGGACCGGCTGAACCAGGACGGCGTGCGGCCGCCCGAAACGGTCTGCGCCCCCCAGCGCCCGGAATTGCCGGTGCTGGACACGGCCAACCTGGCGGAGCTGGGCTCGGTGCTGAAGCCGTCCAACCTTGCCGGGCTGGTCACGCTGTACCTCCATGACACCGAGAACCAGATGCTGGAGATCGCCCGCTACGCCAAGATGGGCGACCTGGCCGGCATCGCGCGCCAGGCTCATATGCTGGTCAGCTCAAGCGGCAATCTGGGCGCGATGCAGACCAGCGCATTGGCGCGCGACTTGGAGAATTTCTGCCGGTCGGGAAACAGCGACGGGCTGACTGCGCTGCTCGACGAACTGCGCCAGTCGGTGGCCCAGTCGTCCGCCGCACTGGCGGCGTGGTGCGATGCCCACGCGGCCGCCGATCAGGCCAGCGCCTAGCTGAAAATCCTACTTGCGGCCGCTGTTGCTGCGCCAGCGCGCGACGGTGTCTTCCAGCATGCGGCGGTCCATGTTGGGCGCCGCCCAGCGCTGGGTGAACTCGTTCTGGCTCTGGCCCGGCAGGATGGTGGCGGGCAGTTCGTGGAACTTGATGCGCATCGGCATCGGCGCGCCGCGCCCCAAAACGATGGCTTCGCGGTCGGCCAGCAGCGGCAGATATTCCAGGATGCCAAACGTGGAGTCATGCACGTTGGAGCGCATCACCCGCTGATCGCTTTCCGTCGCCAGCCGCATGGCCAGGATGGTGCTGCACTGGGACAGGATGGTGGTGTCCAGCTCCGAGGGGCGTTGGGTCAAGAGCGCCAGCGAGATGCCGTATTTGCGGCCCTCCTTGGCGATGCGCGACAGCGCCTGGCGGGTGGGAAAGAAGCCCTTGCGGTCGTCGGCCGGCACGTAGCGATGCGCTTCATCGCACACCAGCAGGACCGGCAGGCCGCCATTGCTCCACACCGCCAGGTCGAAGGTCAGGCGGGCCAGGAGCAGCACCACCACGTCCAGGATTTCTTCCGGCACGGTGGAAAGTTCGATCACGGTGATGGGGCGGCCGTCATTGGGAATGCGGAACAGGCGGGCCATGATCTCCACCATCGTGTCTTCCATGTTGGGATTGCCGAACATGAAGACGTAGCGCGGATCGCTGGCCAGCGATTCAATTCGTGACTTGAGGCGGCGATAGGCCAGGGTGGGATAGGGGCGTTCCAGCTTGCCGAGCTGTTCGTCGATATAGCTGATCAGGTCCGACAGGCGGAACGGGGTGGGGCTATCCACCGTCGCGGTCGAGGTGTCGAGGGCTGCGCGCACCCGTCCCGCCGCTGCATTCGAATAACGCTTCTTGGCGCTGATGATGGCGTCGCAGAGGATTTCCACCTGCGCGTCATGGTGATCGTCGGGGCTGGTCAGCACCGAACGCAGTTCCTGGAAGTTCAGCAGCCAGAAGGGCAGGTGCAGGTCGCCCGCGCCGATCACTTCGGCCTGGGCGCCGAAGGCGCGGTGATATTCGCCGTGCATGTCCAGCACCAGCACATGGGCATGGGGCCGTTCCTTCAGGGCTTCGCGCAGGATGCAGGTGAGCGCGCTGGACTTGCCGCAGCCGGTGGTGCCGACAATGGCGAAGTGCTTGGAAAAGAGGTCGTCGGCCATCAGCCGCGCCGCCACCGAGGGATCCTGGTACAGCGTGCCGACATTCAGGGTGGACATGGCCGGCTGGGCATAGACATGGGCGAGATCCGCGCTGCCCGCCAGGAAGACATCGTCGCCAATGGAAGGAAAATGCGCCACGCCGCGCTGGAAGCCTTCGGGGACGACTTCGCCCACCAGGATCACTTCCAGCACGGTCTTTTCGCCGCGCTGGCCCGGTTGCACCGCCATCCCGGAAACGATGCCGACCACGGTGGCGTCCTGCGCGATGATCTTGGCCAGCGATCCGATCTCGGCGCGCGCCGCGGGCTGGCCGGGAATGTGCGGCGCCAGTTCGACCTGGGTGTTGCAGCCGGACACGCTGACGACGCGACCGATGATATGGGCCGGCGACGGCGCGGGACGCGGCGCGGCTCGCCTTTCAGGAACCGGGGCGGGCACAGGAACCGGGGCCGTAACAGTGGCGGCGGGGACCGGTCTCGGCTGCATCTGTGCCGGCGCGGGTGCTTGCGGCGCGGCGGGCATGGGCGGAATGCCAGGCTGCATCGCGGGACGCGCGGCAGCGGGCTGGACTTGCGGCGGCATCGGCGGGCGCGGTGCGGCAACCGGTTGCGCGGGCGCTTGTGCTGATTGCATTGCGGGCGGCGGCGGGGCGGGTGATGCGAGCGGGCGCGGTGCGCCAATCGGCGGCGCTGATGCGCGCGGTTCAGCAGTCGGTCGCCACATCTCGTTCACGTGCCATCGTCCTGTCAGAAGCGACGGGCACTATCGGGCGCGGCTGGTTAAGACGGCTTGAAGGAACTTTGGTCAGGCGCCGCACCGCCGGGCGCGGCAAGCTTTTGTTAACGAAGGACGCCTAGTTCGACGGCTTGCCCAGGTTCACGGCCATGTCGCTGAGATGGGCGATCAGGGTGCGGACATTGCCGTTGTTCTGGCCCAGGAAATTGACGAACTGGTCGCGCTGGGCCAGCGACAGCCAGACGCCTTCATAGGCCACGTCCACCAGCACCGGCCTGCCGCCATCGGTGCGCACCCGAAAGTCCACCGCCGCCGGCTGCTGGCTGCTGCCCGGATCGATGAGCTGGGTATGGACGATAAAGTCGGTGGGATTGCGCTGGGTGGAACCGGTCACCTTCAGGGTCTGGTTGGTGTATTTGGAAAAATAGGTCTGGTAGGCGGCGCTCGCATAATTCTGGAAGGCGGCGGCGAAGGCGTCGATATCGGCGGGCGAGGCGGTGTTGCGATACTGGCCCAGCGTGTAGAGCGCGATGCGGCGCGTATCGACCAGGCCCAGCAGCAGGGTCTTGAACTGGTCGCGGCGCTGCACGACCGAGAGCTTCTTGTCCCGGAGGATCTCCAGACCCTTCTGGATATTGTCGCCGACAAAGCTTTCCGCGGGTGTGGCGGCGGCGGCGGGCTCAGCCACCAGCAGCGGCGCGGCCAGCAAAAGACCAAGCGCCAGCACGGCGCGGCGCATCAGCGGCAAGGACAGGGCAGGCAGGGACATTGGGAGATCCTGAGTTTTGGCGATGTTGCTGTTTTGCTATGGCAAGTTCAAGGCGAGAAAATGTCTTATTATATAGGTTTCTGTACGATTGTTCCGGGCGGGCGGATCATCAGAAATCGGGCAATTCGGCAGGGGTTTCGGCCGGGCGGCCATTGCTGATCTGCTGGTTCCGGTACTGGCGGTAGAAGCTGCGCAGCGAGGAATAATAGTCGATCGAGGTGCGCTGGATATCCAGCAGGGTCTGATAATTCTGGGATCTGAGGTCCAGGATGGTGAAATAGGCGCGGGCACCTGCCCACCAGACATGCTGCTTCATGGGAATCAGGTTGGTGGGATCGATCGCCCAGTCGGTCGCCAGCCCCACCGCATCGCGCGGATTGGAGGGCCCGAAAAAGGGCAGCACCAGATAGGGCCCTTCCTTCACGCCGTGCACCGCCAGGGTCTGGCCCATGTCTTCGCGGTGCGGCGGCATGCCGAGCGTCACGGCGGGATCGAAGAAACCGCCCAATCCAAAGGTCGAATTGATCACGATGCGGCCCAGCGCATGGCCCGCCTTGGTGGTTTCGCCCTGCAGCACGTCATTGACGAAGATGATGGGCAGCGACAGGTGACCCAGGAAATTGTGCACCCCGCGGCGGCCCGCCGGCGGCACGGTGAGGAAGTAAATCCCGACGGTGGGAATGACGAAGTATTTGTCGACCTGGCGGTTGAACGCCATGACCTCGCGGTTGGTCATCTCATAGGGGTCATTGGCCGCCAGGGCTTCGGCGGTGGGCGGGGTGGAGGCGCAGGCGGCCAGAAGCTGGCACAGCGCCGCTACGCACAATCCCAAAACCAGTCCCCGGCGCATTTGCGATCCAAAACCCAAGAATTGCCCGGGTTTTGCCGGTTTTGCCCGCGTAAATCCAGACCCCTTGCAGCCGCAGCCCCGTCGCGCATATAAAGATATGTTTATATGTGAGATGATGTCTTGGACCGGCTGGTATCCATGCTGCGTGCCGCGGGCGACCCCACCAGGTTGCGCCTGCTCCTGCTGCTGCGCCAGGCCGAACTGACGGTCAGCGAGCTGATCGAGATTGTCGGCCAGTCCCAGCCCCGGGTCTCCCGCCACTTGAAGCTCCTGGGCGAGGCCGGGCTGGTCGAGCGCTTCAAGGAAGGAAGCTGGGTGTTCTGCCGCGCCGCCGACCGGGGTATCGGGGCCGAGCTGGGCGCGGTGATCGCGCATCTGGCCGACCCCCAGGCCCAGGAAGCCGACAAGGCGCGGCTGGAACATGTGCGCAAGGGCCGGGCCGCCGCCGCCGCCGCCTACTTCAAGTCCAATGCCGCCGAATGGGAACGCATCCGCGCCCTGCATGCCCCGGACAAGGATGTGGAAGCCGCCATCGCGCGCCATCTCACCGCCGGCAAGATCGACAGCTTCCTGGACGCCGGCACCGGCACCGGGCGGATGCTGGAACTGATCGCGCCCCATGCGGCCCGCGCCATCGGCATCGATGTCAGTCCCGACATGCTGGCCATCGCCCGCGACCGCCTGCTGCGCGAGAATATCCAGAACGCCCAGGTGCGGCTGGGCGACACCTATCGCCTGCCGTTTCCCAATGGGGCGGCGGGCAATGGATTCGACGTCGTGCTGTTCCACCAGGTGCTGCATTATCTCGACGATCCGGGCACGGCGGTGGCGGAAGCCGCGCGCGTGATGGCGCCGGGCGGCAAGATTCTGATCGCGGACTTCACCCCGCACCGCGAGGAATTCCTGCGCGATGAATATGCCCATCGCCGCCTGGGCTTTTCCGACCGCGAGGTGGAAGGCTGGTTCGCCGCCGCCGGGCTTTCGGGCGCGGGCAGTGAAACCATCGCCCCCAAAAGCGAAGGCGAAAAACTCACCGTCAAACTCTGGCTCGCAACCGCGAAGTCCAAAAGCAAAAAAGAAGCCGCATGAGCCTGGAAAGACTGATCACCGATCCGAGTCCCTTGCAGGTCTCGTTCGAATTCTCCCCGCCCAAGACCGACGAGGCGGAAGCCAATCTGTGGACCGCGATCCGCCGGCTGGAGCCGCTGCAGCCGTCCTTCGTCTCGGTGACATATGGGGCGGGTGGATCAACACGGGAGCGGACCCACGCCACCGTCAAGCGCATCGTCGAGGAAACCACCCTGAAGCCGGCGGCGCACCTGACCTGTGTCGGCGCCTCGCGCGGCGAAACCGACGACATCCTGCGCGCCTATTGGGATGCGGGCATTCGCCATATCGTGGCGCTGCGCGGCGACATGCCGAACATGACGGGGCCGTACCAGCCCCATGCCGAAGGCTATCGTTCGACACCCGAACTGATCGCGGGCATCAAGAAGATCGCCGATTTTGAAGTCAGCGTTTCTTTTTACCCCGAACGCCATCCGGATTCGCCCAGCCATGGCCATGACATCGAATTGCTGAAAGCCAAGATGGATGCCGGGGCCAGCCGCGCTTTGGGCCAGTTCTGCTTCGACAATGACGTGACGGCGCGGTTCCGCGACGATGCGGTTGCGGCGGGTATCACCATTCCGGTGGTCCCCGGTGTGATGCCGACCACCAATTTCAACGGCATCGCGCGCATGGCGGGCAAGGCCGGCGCTTCCATTCCCACCTGGCTGGCCAAGGCGTATGAAGGCCTGGACGAGGATGTGGAAACCCGCCGCATCGTTGCCGCGGCCGTGCTGTCCGACCAGGTGCGCCAGTTGCGCAAGCGGGGCTTCGGCCAGTTTCACTTCTACACCCTCAACCAGGCCAACCTGACTTACGCGGCCTGCCGCATTCTCGGACTTCGACCCAAGGAACTGACATGAGTTTTACACGCGACGCCCGCATTGCCTGGATGAAGGAAGAGGCGAAGAGGCGCCTGTTGCTGCTCGATGGTTCCTGGGGTGTGATGATCCAGGGTTTCAAGCTGGGCGAAGGCGATTTCCGGGGCGCGCGCTTCGACAACCATCCGTCGGAGCTGAAGGGGAACAACGATCTGTTGACCCTGACCAAGCCGGAAATCATCCAGGATATCGGCCGCCAGTATCTGGACGCCGGGGTCGATTTTATCGAGACCAACACCTTCAACTCCAATTTCACCAGCCAGGAAGATTACGGCCTGGGTCACCTGGTCAGCGAGCTGAATGAAGCGGGCGCCAAACTGGCGCGCGACTTGTGCGACGAGTTCTCCACCTCCGACCGGCCGCGCCTGGTCGCGGGCGTGCTGGGCCCGGCCAACCGCACCGCCACCATCTCGCCCGACGTCAATGACCCGGCCTTCCGCAACATCACCTTCGACCAGCTGCGCGAAACCTATCGCGACGGCACCCGCGGCCTGATCAAGGGCGGCGCCGACGTCATCATGATCGAGACGGTGTTCGATACGCTGAACTGCAAGGCGGCGATCTACGCCATCGAGGAAGTGTACGAGGAGATGGGCCTGCGCCTGCCGGTGTGGATTTCCGGCACCATCACCGACCTGTCGGGCCGCACCCTGACGGGCCAGACACCGGAGGCCTTCTGGCATTCGGTGCGCCACGCCGATCCCTTTGCCATCGGCCTGAACTGCGCGTTGGGCGCCAAGGAACTGCGCCCCTACATCGCTGAACTCTCTGGCGCCTGCGACACGCTGGTATCGGCCCATCCCAATGCCGGCCTGCCCAACGAATTTGGCGGCTATGACGAATCCCCCGAACAGATGGCCGAGATGATCGGCGAGTTCGCCCGCTCCGGCCTGGTCAATATTGTCGGCGGCTGCTGCGGCACCAAGCCCGATCACATCGCCGCCTTCGGCAAGGCGATCCAGGGCGTGACGCCGCGCGCGATCCCGGAAAAGCCCAAATACATGCGCCTGTCGGGGCTGGAGCCGTTCACGCTGACGCCCGACCTCAACTTCATCAATGTCGGCGAGCGCACCAACATCACCGGCAGCGCAAAGTTCCGCAAGCTGATCGTCGCGGGCGATTACGAGACCGCGCTGGAGGTTGCCCGTCAGCAGGTCGAGAGCGGCGCCCAGGTCATCGACATCAACATGGACGAGGGCATGATCGATGGCGCGGCGGCGATGACCCGCTTCGTCAACATGATGGCGGGCGAGCCCGACATCTCACGCGTGCCGCTGATGATCGACAGTTCCAAGTGGGCCGTGATCCAGGCCGGCCTGAAATGCTGCCAGGGCAAGGTGATCGTCAATTCGATCTCGCTCAAGGAAGGCGAAGAGCAGTTCCTGGAGCACGCCAAGCAAGTGCGCCGCTTCGGTGCCGCCGTGGTGGTGATGGCGTTCGACGAGGTCGGCCAGGCCGATACCAAGGAACGCAAGATCGAGATCTGCAAGCGCGCCTATGACATACTGGTGAACAAGGTCGGCTTCCCGCCGGAAGACATCATCTTCGATCCCAACATCTTCGCCGTCGCCACCGGCCTGGAAGAGCATAACGAGTATGGCAAGGCCTTCATCGAGGCCGCCGAGGTCATCCGCGCCCAGAACCCACATGCCCATATCTCGGGCGGCGTTTCCAACTTCTCCTTCTCCTTCCGGGGCAATGAGAAGGTGCGCGAAGCCATGCATTCGGTGTTCCTGTTCCACGCCATCAAGGCGGGCATGGACATGGGCATCGTCAATGCCGGCCAGCTCACGGTCTATCAGGACATCCCCACGCCCTTGCGCGAAGGCATTGAAGACGTGCTGTTCAACCGCCGCGAGGACGCCACCGAGCGCCTGCTGACTCTGGCGCAGGAATACAAGGGCGGCGGCGCCACGGCGGCGGTGGAAGATGCCGCCTGGCGCAGCCTGCCGGTCAATGAGCGCATTGCCCACGCCATGGTGCAGGGCATTGACGCCTTCATCGTCGAGGACACCGAGGAAGCGCGCCTGGCCGCCGAAAAGCCGCTGCATGTCATCGAAGGTCCGCTGATGTCGGGCATGAACGTGGTGGGCGACCTGTTCGGTTCGGGCAAGATGTTCCTGCCGCAGGTGGTGAAGTCCGCCCGCGTGATGAAGAAGGCTGTGGCGCATCTGCTGCCCTTCATGGATGCCGACAAGAGCCAGGTGAAGGAGCCTGCGGGCAAGATCATCATGGCCACGGTCAAGGGCGATGTGCATGACATCGGCAAGAACATTGTGGGCGTGGTGCTGCAGTGCAACGGCTATGAAGTGGTGGACCTGGGCGTGATGACCCCGACCCAGAAGATTCTCGATGCTGCCAAAGAGCACAAGGCCAACATCATCGGCCTGTCCGGCCTGATCACCCCCTCGCTGGACGAGATGGTCACCGTGGCGTCCGAGATGGAGCGCCAGGGTTTCGACATTCCGCTGATGATCGGCGGCGCCACCACCTCCAAGGTGCATACGGCGGTGAAAATCGATCCGTCCTACCGTCGCGGCCAGACCGTCTATGTCACCGACGCGTCGCGCGCCGTGGGCGTGGCCTCCAGCCTGCTGCACAAGGAGACCGGCGCCAGCTATGCCGCCGACATCCGCGCCGAATATGAAAAGATGGCGACGGCCCATGCCAACAAGCAGTCCAGCGGCAAGCGCTTGACGCTGGAACAGGCGCGCGCCAACCGCGCCAGGCCGGATTTCGCCGATTACAAGCCGCCGGCGCCCAGCTTCTTCGGCACGCGCAAATACACCAACTATGATCTGGCGGAATTGGCCCAGTACATCGACTGGACGCCCTTCTTCCAGACCTGGGAACTGGCCGGGCCCTATCCCGCCATCCTTACCGACGACAAAGTGGGCAAGGCCGCGAGCGAGCTGTTCGCCGACGCCCAGAAAATGTTGGCCAAGATCATCGAGGGCAAATGGCTGCAGGCCAGCGGCGTGATCGGCTTCTGGCCCGCCAACCAGTCGCCCGACAATGTCGATGACATCGTCATCTATGGCGACAAGGCGCGCAAATTTCCCATTGCCACGTTGCACACCCTGCGCCAGCAGATGGCGCGCGAGGCGGGCCGCGCCAACCTGGCGCTGTCCGACTTCATCGCGCCCATCGGTGTCGAGGATTACATCGGCGGCTTTGCCGTGACAGCGGGCCTGGGCGAGGACAAGCACATCAAGAAGTTCGAAGACGCCAAGGACGACTACTCCGCGATTCTGCTGCGAGCCCTGGCCGACCGGCTGGCGGAAGCCTTTGCCGAACGCATGCACCAGCTGGTGCGCCAGAATTACTGGGGCTATGCGGCGGACGAGACCCTAACCAACGAGGACTTGATCAAGGAAACCTATCGCGGCATCCGCCCGGCGCCCGGCTATCCCGCCCAGCCCGAGCACAGCGAAAAGGCCACCCTATTCAAGCTGCTGGACGCCGAGGACAAGGTCGGCATCAAGCTGACCGAAAGCTATGCCATGACGCCGGGCTCGTCGGTGTCGGGCTTCTATTACGCCCATCCCGAAAGCCGCTATTTCGGCGTCGGCAAGATCGAGCGCGACCAGGTGGAAGACTATGCCCGCCGCAAGGGCTGGGACATGGCCACCGCCGAACGCTGGCTGGCGCCGCTTCTCAACTACAACCCCCGCAAGGTGGATGCTGCCTAGGTGAAGATTTTCCGCATCGTCGCATTGGTGATGGTGGCGGCGGGCATTGCCGCTGCGATTTTCTGGCGCGACATGATCGATCCGGTGGCGATCCGTGACGCCATCGCGGCCAATCCCTTTGCGCCGGTCATCTTCATCGGCCTTCAGGTGGCGGCCAGCCTGCTGTTCGTGCCCCGCACCGTGCTGGGCATCGCGGCAGGCCTGATCTTTGGATTCGTCTGGGGCACGGTCTGGGCGCTCACCGGCGCGCTGGCCGGCGCGGCGGCGGGCTTTGCCTTTGTGCGCTGGTTCGGCGCCACCGGCATGCTCGACACCTCCCCGGGCATCGGGCGTCTGGTGGAGCGCGCGGAAACCGGCGGCTGGCGCACGGTGGCGATCCTGCGCCTGACGCCGCTGCCGCACAGCGTCACCAACACACTTCTGGCCATGACCAACCTTTCCTGGCGCAATTACCTGATCGGTTCCTTCGCGGGCATGTTGCCCATGACTTTGGCGCAGGTCGATATCGGCGCCGCCGGTGTGGCGCTGCTGCAGGGCGAGCAATGGCTGGTGGCCTGCCTTATGCTGGCGGCGGGCATCGGTGCCAGCTTCTGGCTGGGACGCCGGGGTTCGCAATCGCGTTCTGACAAGTTAGATTAGGCACATGTCAGTCTGGGGCAAAGTTGGTGGCGCCGCGGCGGGTCTGTTTGTCGGCGGGCCCCTGGGCGCGATTGTCGGCGCGGTCGCGGGACATTTCCTGCTCGACCGCGAAACCGATCCCGGCGTCACTTTCACCATCGCGGTGGTGGCGCTGGCGGGCAAGATGGCGCGCGCCGATGGCGTGGTCACCGACCGGGATTTCGAGGTCTTCCGCAAGGTCTTTTCGATTCCCGACCACGAAGTCGCCAATGTGAAGCGCATCTTCGACCTGGCGCGGCAGGACATTGCCGGCTTCGAACATTATGCCCAGCAGATCGCCCGGCTGTTCGTCGGCAACCCGGCGGTGCTGGAAGACGTGCTGGACGGACTGTTCGAGATCGCCAAGTCCGACGGCGTGCTGCATCCCGCCGAGGCGCAGTTCCTGGAACGGGTGGCCGAGATATTCGGCTTCGCGCCGGGCGAATACCGCCGCATCCGCGCCAGCCATTTCGCGCCGGAACTGACTGACCCTTACGTGATCCTGGGCCTGAGCTATTCGGCGGACGAAGACGAGCTGAAACAGACTTATCGCCGCCTGGTGCGCGAAAACCATCCCGACAGCCTGATGGCGCGCGGCGTACCGGCCGAATTCATCAAGCTGGCCACCGACAAGCTGGCGGCGATCAACAACGCCTATGACAAGATTCGCGTCGAGCGGGGCCTGTCGCCATGAAGAGGGCGCCATGACAATCATCGAGCGGCCTTCGCCCAACCATGACGAACGCGGCCGCGCGGTCGACATGCTGGTGCTGCACTACACCGGCATGCAAAGCGCCGCCGCCGCGCTGGAGCGGTTGTGCGATGCGCAGGCCAAAGTCTCCGCCCATTACACCATCGATGAAGACGGCACGGTCTATGCCCACGTCCCCGAAGACCGCCGTGCCTGGCATTCCGGCATTTCGCACTGGGCGGGCGCCGACAATGTGAACGCACGCGCCATCGGCATCGAACTGGTCAATCCCGGTCACGAATGGGGCTATCGCGCCTTTCCGCAATCGCAGATTTCGTCGCTGATCCGCCTGTCGCAGGGCATCGTGCTGCGTCACCCCATCGCCACCTCACAGGTTCTGGGCCACAGCGATGTCGCCCCCACGCGCAAGGAAGATCCGGGCGAACTGTTTCCCTGGCAAAAGCTGGCGGCAGCAGGGATCGGCCTGTGGCCGCAAGGCATCGCCAGCGACATCGGCCCTGATGCCCTGATCCGCTATGGCTATGATCCCAGGGCGCCCCTGGACAAGGTGATCACCGCCTTCCAGCGCCATTTCCGCCCCGCAAAACTGGACGGAGTGTGGGACCCGGAATGCGCCGGATTGCTCGCTTCCCTCATCCGGCAGGCGGGCGTATAAGGCCCGCGTCAGATGGCCGGGTGACCGCGGGCCTTGCAAGAGGTTCGAGGAAAGTCCGGGCTCCACGGAAAAACGGTGCCGGTTAACGGCCGGCGGGGGCAACCCCAGGGATAGCGCCACAGAAATGACACCGCCTACCGGCCTAAAGCCGCGGCAAGGTTGAAATGGTGCGGTAAGAGCGCACCGCGTTCCTGGCAACAGGAGCGGCTAGGCAAGCCCCACCGGGAGCAAGACCAAATAGGGACGGCACGTGATGTTTTTCGCATCGTCGTCCGGGTCGGTCGCGTGAGGTGGGTGGTAACACCCATCCCAGAGGAATGGTCACCACCGCGCAAGCGGTACAGAACCCGGCTTACAGGCCATCTGACGCTTTCTTTTCTTTTACATATTCGACAGAACCATTCGTGTGTACCAGCGCGATTTCAATTCCTATCGGCGCGGATCTTGAAATCATACGCTCGGCTGTACGAAGCGTTGTGGGTGAATAAGGTACGACTGCCACTTGGCGGCCTCCGTTAGGCGAAGCCATCAATTGTCCTACCGTCTCGCATAGGCCTTTGCGCAGTCTGGATTGCTGCCCTGGATGCCGAGTATTTATTATTCCGCCTTTGCATTCCGCGATGAGACGGTTTTCTCCATCAACCACCACATCACCAATTCCCGACGTAGGTGTTACAAGAATGGTCTTGGTATCTCGGACATATTTTCCACCATAGGCGGTTGATCCATGACTCTCTATTTTTTCAAAACCGTTCGAGGTCAGCCACTTCAAAATATCAAATCGCTTGGCATGCTCGCCGTCAGGGCAAATTCTTACAGATTGAATACTGGGGTTCTGGTCAAACAAATGGAGGGCGAATGAAATCATGACGGCTGCTTCTGTCAGATGCCTTTCATTTTCTCCCTCGGGACAATATTTGAGCCGATTGGGTGCTGCATCTCGCTCCTGTACCAAGTCAAGGTAATGCTTTGTGTTCACAGCGCTCAAACGCCCGCCTTCTTCGCGGGGACTTCGCCGATGGCGGCCCAGTCCTTGTCCTGCCAGCCCCAGCTCACCGCTTCATCGTAATGCGTCTTCAGCAGTTCGGCGGTGGGGAGGGTCATCCCTAAGCCTTCGGCGGCGCTGCGGGCGAGGTTGACGTCCTTCAGGCCCAGCGTCAGCGCGAAACCAGCGGGCTCGTAGACCCGGTTCAGGATCATGGTGCCGTAATTCTTGAACACCGCGCCGGTGAACAACCGCCCGCTCAGGACGTCATGGAAGAGGGCAGGGTCCACGCCGCCCTTGCGCAGAAGCGCGAAGGCTTCGCCGGTGGCTTCCAGTTCGGCGGCGATCATGAAGTTGCCGGCGATCTTGAACAGGTTGGCTTTTTCCGCCGCATCCAGCGGCACGGTACGCGCCCCGATCACATCGAACACCGGCTGCATCTTGGCGATCTGCTCGGCGGGTCCGCCCGCCACCAGCACCAGCTGAGCGGCTTCCGCCATCTCCGGGCGGCCGAACACCGGGGCCGAGATGTAACCGAGCCCCGCCTTGGCATGCGCCGCCGCCAGCTCTTTCGCGAACGCCGCCGAGATGGTGGCGAGATTGATATGGATCAGGTTTTTATTGGCTTTTTCGAGCAACGGTCCCGCCAGCCCGACATCGCGCATCACCTGGTCGTTCGACAGCATCGAGAACACCGCATCGCCCTGCATGGCCTCATCCGGCGTCCTGGCGGCGGCCGCGCCCTTGGCGACCAGCGCCTGCACCGGCTCCTGCGAACGGTTCCACACCGTCACGCTGTGACCCGCCTTCATCAGGTTGGCGGCGACGTGGTGACCCATGCGGCCCAGGCCGATAAATCCGATCTTCATGTGATGTCCTTTGCGCGTGTCCGGGGATGAGGTTCCGCATCGCTGCGGCGATGTCCAGCGCCTCGAATCATCCTGCGGTTGCAGGCCGGAACGAGTCTCGGCGAAGGCCTGATGACACAATCTGTGGTTGTGTCCGGGTCCAAATCGTTAACGCCTTGTTTACCGGCATCACCACAGTATTACCCTGTTCATTAATCGTTCTCATTGGTACCGCCGCTAGGGGTCCAAAAGGTTAACGATACTAGCCAAGCCCCTCAAATCTTTGGGTTTTTGGTTTGACCTCCCAATCTATCCCATGCTATCCCATACCGTCCCAAAGGGCTTATCAGCCCGCCTGACGCGCCGCCGCCCAAAGCGGCCGCTCAGGCTTCCGGGGCCAGGGGGTATCAGGCGCTATGACCGGGTTGGTCCAGCCGTTCATTTCGACGGTGCCAGGGTCGCTCGACAGCAAGGGGCGGGTCTGCATTCCCGCCACCTATCGCCACATCCTGTCTGCGCAGAACACCATCGGCGTTTATGTCTGCCCCAGCTTCATCGATGGCGCTCTCGATGCCTTCGGCCAGTCGCTGCTGGATTCCATCGCCGCGCGCCTCGCCGGGCAGGATCCATTTTTCTCCGCCAGCTTCGATGACGAAGCCACCGCGCTGATCGCGCGCACCCAGGCGCTGCCGATCGACGAGAATGGCCGCGTGCGCCTTCCCGATCCGATGATCACCCATGCCGGGCTGAAGGACAAAATCGTCTTCGTCGGCAAGGCGCAGAAATTCCAGATCTGGGATGCCGACGCCTATGCCCCGATCGAAGCCGAAGCGCTGGCCCGCGTGAAGGCCCGCATGGAACGTGCCCGCAGCGGAGATGCCCAATGAGCGGCCATCTTCCCGTGATGCTGAACGAAGTGCTGCAGGCGCTGAGCCCGCGCGACGGCGCGCAGTATGTCGACGGCACCTTCGGCGGCGGCGGCTACAGCAGCGCCATCCTCGAAGCCGCCGATTGCACGGTGCTGGGCATCGACCGCGATCCCGACGCGATTGCGCGCGGCCAGACGCTGGTCGAACGCTTCGCCGGCCGCCTGACCCTGGTGCAGGGCGAGTTCTCCGCGATGGACCAGTTCGCCAGCGAAAGCGACGGCGTTGTGCTTGATCTCGGCGTGTCGTCCTTCCAGTTCGACCAGCCCGAGCGCGGCTTCTCGTTCCGCGAGGACGGGCCCCTCGACATGCGCATGAGCCTGTCGGGCGAAAGCGCCGCCGATGTGGTCAACACCGCCGACGAGCGCACCCTGTCGCTGATCATCTCGCGCTATGGCGAGGAAAAGAACGCCCGCCGCATTGCCCGCGCCATCATCGCCGCGCGCCCCGTCACCGGCACCATGCAGCTGGCGAAAATCGTATCCGAGGCGCAAGGCCCCGCCGCCCTGCGCCATGCCATCCATCCCGCCACCCGCACTTTCCAGGGCCTGCGCATTCACGTGAATGACGAGCTGGGCGAGCTGGAGCGCGGTCTCGATGCGGCGCTCAAAATCCTCAAGCCCGAAGGCCGGCTGGTGGTGGTCTCGTTCCACAGCCTGGAAGACCGCATCGTCAAGCAGTTCCTGGGCAGCCGCAGCACCAGCGCGCCGCGCGCCTCGCGCCATGCGCCGGATGCGGCCCCGGCCAAGCCCGCCTTCCAGCTTCTGACCAAGGGCGCGCAGACGCCGTCCTTCGAGGAAACCGAATCCAATCCACGAGCCCGGTCCGCCAAGTTGCGCGCCGGCATCAAACTGGCGGCATAGGAGAGAATATGGTTCGCGTGCTGAACTTCTTCTGCGTGGCGTTGATGGGGCTCTCCATCCTGGCGCTCTACCATGTCTCCGAAAAGACCCGCGTGGCGCATCTGACGCTCAGCAAGGTCAACCGCGACATCGGGCAGGAAAAGTCCCATCTCAGCGTGCTCGAAACCGAATGGCAGCATGTCGCCTCGCCGGCGCAGATCCAGAAGCTCGCGGTGTCGCGCCTTGGCATGGGCGACAGCGCTTCGGTACAGCTCTCGTCCTTCGACCTGCTGCCGCGCCGGGGCGCCGATCCTGCGCCGCTGAACGATGCGCCGCTGCGCAACGCCAACGCCGAAATTCCTGCCGCGTCCGTCCCGGCGGTACCCGTTCCGACTTCCCACTCCGGCATGTGAGGGCATGAGCGAGACTCCCACCGTTTTTCAGCGCCGCATTGTCATCGGGGCGGGACTCTGTGTCGTCGCTTTCGCGCTGGTGGGACTTCGCCTGGTTCACGTCACGCTGCTGCAACCCTGGGATGGCGGGCGCGCCGCCACTGCCATCGCCGCCCGCGCCGACCTGACCGACCGCAATGGCGAACTTCTGGCGCGCGATCTTCCGGTAAAAGATCTCTATGCCCGCCCGCGCGTCTTCTGGGACAAGGCGGAAGCGGCGCGCGGTCTTTCCCAGGCCACCGGCGCCGATGAAGGCCGGCTGCTGCGCGCCTTCAACACCGCCAAGAGTCCTTACGTGCTGGTGTCCCGCCAGATCACGCCCGACGCCGAAGCGCGCGTGATGGCGCTGGGCCTGCCGGGTCTGGAATTCGAGGCGGGCGCCAAGCGCTACTATCCCGACGGCCGCACCACCGCCCAGGTTCTGGGCGTGACCGATCCTGACGGCGGCGGCGTGTCGGGGCTTGAGCTGGGGCTGCAGGACGAACTGCGCAAGGTCCCGGGCGGCAAGGTCGCGACCTCCATCGACATGCGCGTCCAGTTCATCGTCGCCGACGAGCTGGCCAAGAGCCGCGAAAAATTCCGCGCCGTGGCGGCGGGCGCCATCGTGATGGACGTCACCAGCGGCGAAGTGCTGGCGATGGTGTCGCTGCCCGATTTCGATCCCAACCTGCGCCGCATGATGCCCGGCGACTCCCAGCGCAACATCATGGCGCAGGACGTCTATGAGCTGGGCTCGATCTTCAAGATTTTCACTTTTGCGCTTGGCCTGGACGACAAGACCTTCCGCCCCGACGATGTGCTGACCATCCCCAAAAGTTTCCGCATCGGCAAGCATGAGATCGGCGAGGCGCATGGCATGCCCGGTTCGATGTCGGGCTGGGACATTCTCGCCCAGTCATCCAATATCGGCACCTCGCAGATCGCGCTGCGCTCGGGTGGCCAGCGCCAGAGCCAATTCCTGCGCAGCATGGGCCTGCTCACGCCGGTCGTCACCGACCTGCCGGAAAAAGCCTATCCGCTGTATCCCAAGCGCCAGTGGGGTGCGATTGAAACCGCCACCGTCGGCTTCGGCCATGGCATATCGGTGTCGCCGCTCAGCTTCACCGCCGCGCTGGCCACCGTGGTCAATGGCGGCCGCCGCATCACCCCGACCTTCGCGCGCCAGGCGCCCGGAACCGACCGCCGCGGCGAACAGGTGATCCGCGAGGAAACCAGCCTGAAGATGCGCGAGATGCTGCGCTATGTCGCCACCAACGGCACGGGCCGCAACGCCGATACGCCCGGCTATGCCGTGGGCGGCAAGACCGGCACCGCCGAAGTACCCGGTCCCAACGGCCGCTACATCAGGAACGCGCTGCGTTCGTCCTTTGCCGCGGTGTTCCCGATGCACGCGCCCCGCTATGCCGTCATGGTGCTGATGGACCAGCCCAAGGCGACCAAGGACACCTTCGGCTTCGCCACCGCCGGCTATACCGCCGCGCCCCAGGCCGGCCGCATCATCCAGCGCATCGCGCCGCTTTTGGGCGTGCCCAATGTTCCCCTGCCGACCAAGCTTGCCGAGGGCCCGGCCCTATGACGCCACAATCGGGGGCCATTGTTTCGCGCGTGAAGGACTTTACGGGTCTGACAAGCGACAGCCGCAAGGTGAAGCCCGGTTACCTGTTCGCCGCCCTGGCGGGCACGAAAACCGACGGCGCGCGCTTTGTGAAAGACGCGGTGGCGCGCGGCGCGACCGCGGTGCTGGGCGCGCCCGCGCTGGAAGGCGAAGTTGCGGCGCTGGGGGTGACATTCATCCCGGACGAAAATCCCCGCCTGGGCCTGGCGCGTTATGCCGCCGCTTTTTTCAACGCCCAGCCGGACACGGTCGCCGCCGTCACCGGCACCAAGGGCAAGTCCTCGATTGTCGCTTTCCTGCGCGAAATCTGGACGGCGCTGGGCAAGCCCGCCGCCAGCCTGGGTACCGTGGGCGTGATCGCGCCGGGCGGCGAGATGCCGCTGGCCCATACCACTCCCGATCCAGTCGAGATTCACGAACTGCTGGCGAAACTGAAAGCCGATGGCGTCGAGCATCTCGCCATCGAAGCCTCCAGCCATGGGCTGGACCAGCGCCGGCTGGATGGCGTGACGGTTTCGGGCTGCGGCTTCACCAACATCACCCGCGACCATATGGATTATCACCCCACCTTCGATCACTACCTGGCGGCCAAGCTGCGGCTATTCAGCGATGTGGTGAAGGATGGCGGCGTGGCCGTGGTCAATGCCGATGCCGAACATGCCGGCAAGTTCATCGATGCCGCGAAGGCGCGGGGGCTGGCCTTGATCACCGTCGGCCGCAAGGGCGAGACCATTCATCTGGACCGCCGCGAGGACCGTGGCGGCGCCCAGGCGCTGACCCTGCATTACCAGGGCAAGCTTTTTTATGTCGAACTGCCGCAGGCCGGAGAATTCCAGGCGTCGAATGCGCTGGTGGCGGCGGGCCTGGCCATCGGCCTTGGCGCCGACGCGGCAAAGGTGTTCGCGGCGCTGGAGCATCTCAAGGGTGCGCCGGGCCGGATGGAAAAGGTCGCCTTCGCCGCCAGTGGCGCGCCGATCTATGTCGATTACGCCCATACCCCGGACAGCCTGGAAAAGGTGCTGGAAGCATTACGTCCCCACACCGCCAATCGCCTGCATGTCGTGTTCGGCTGCGGCGGCGATCGTGACAAGGGCAAGCGCCCGCTGATGGGCGCGGTGGCGGTGAAGCTGGCCGACGACGTGATCGTCACCGACGACAATCCCCGCACCGAGGAAGCCGCTGCCATCCGCGCCCAGATCATGGCCGCAGCCCAGGGCGCGCGCGAAATCGGCGACCGGGCCGAGGCCATCCGTTCCGCCGTTGCCGACCTCAAGTCCGGCGACGTGCTGGTGATCGCCGGCAAGGGCCACGAGACCGGCCAGTATATAAAGGGCGAAGTGCATCCCTTCTCGGACCGCGAGCAGGCGTTGAACGCTGCCCTGGCGGTTGGGGGGCGCGCGGCATGAGCCAGTGGTCCTCCTCCGAAGCCGAAGCCGCCACGCTGGGCAAGGCCAGCCGGGACTTTGAAGTCTCCGGGCTTTCGATCGACACCCGCACTCTGAAAGCAGGCGACCTGTTCGTGGCGCTGAAGGGCGACAATCGCGACGGTCATGATTTCGTGCGCGCCGCCTTCGAGGCGCATGCCGGCGCGGCTCTGGTGACCCACACGCCCGAAGGCGGCCCTGTTGAATCTTGGGGACCGCTGTTGACCGTGGCCCACACCCAGCGCGGGCTGGAAGATCTGGCGCGTGCCGCAAGGGCCCGCAGCAATGCGAGAATCCTGGCGGTCACCGGCAGCGCCGGAAAGACCACCACGAAGGAAATCCTGCGCCTGGCCTGCAACGCCCTGGGCCGCACCCATGCCAGCGCCGCCAGCCACAACAATCACTGGGGCGTGCCGCTGAGCCTCGCCGCGCTGCCGCGCAACGCCGAATACGGCATTTTCGAAGTGGGAATGAATCACTTTGGCGAGCTGCGCAATCTGGTCAGCTTCGTGCGCCCGCATGTGGCCGTGGTCACCACCATCGCCCCCGCGCATCTGGAATTCTTCGGCAATTGCGAATCCATCGCCGACGCCAAGTCGGAAATCTTTGAAGGCATCGAGACCGGCGGCGCGGCCCTGATCCCCTCGGACTCGCCTTATGCCGCCCGCCTCGTGATGCGCGCCCGGCAGGCGAAGGTTTCCCGCATCGTCAGCTTCGGCGCCCATGGCGATGCCAGGCTTCTCTCCGCTACGCCCGATGGCGACGGCATGCGGGTCAAGGCTGACATACTTGGTGTCGCCGTGGACTGTTACGTCGGCGCGCCCGGCGCCCATATCGCCCAGAATGTCGTGGGGGCGCTCGCCGCCGTGGCGCTGCTGGAAGGTGACGTGCTGAACGCCGCCGCGGCGCTGAAGGATTTCACCGCCCTGAAAGGCCGGGGCGCGCGGTTCGATGCGAACGGCATCTCGGTGATCGACGAAAGCTACAACGCCAACCCGGCCTCGATGGCCGCTGCCATGGCGCTGCTGGGAGATGCGAAAGGTCGCAAGATCGCGGTGCTGGGCGACATGCTGGAAATGGGCGAGGGCGGCCTGGCCCATCATGCCGCCCTTGCCGTGCCGCTTGCCGCCAACAAGGTCGATCTGGTGTTCGCCTGCGGCGCGCAGATGAAGGCGCTGTGGGATGCACTGCCGTCCTCGCAGCGCGGCGCCTATGCCGAGAATTCCAAACTGCTGGCGCCGCAAGTGATGGCGGCGGTGAAGCCGGGCGACACCGTGCTGGTCAAAGGCTCCAACGGAGCAAAAATGTCGGCGGTTATCGACGCACTCAAGGCGGGGGCCTGATGCTTTATTATTTGTCGCTCCTCACCCAGATGGAAGAACTCGCCTTCTTCCGCCTGTTCCGCTACCTGACCTTCCGCTCCGGCGCGGCGGTGGTCACCGCGATTCTGATCGCCTTCCTGATCAACCCCATGCTGATCCGCTGGCTGAAGGTGAAGCAGGGCAAGGGTCAGCCCATCCGCGCCGACGGCCCCGCCCGCCACATCGTCGAAAAGGCCGGCACCCCCACCATGGGCGGCATCCTGATCCTGATCCCCTGGATCGGGGCGACGCTGCTCTGGGCCAACCTGTCCAACCCGTATGTCTGGATCGCGCTTCTGGTGGTCGGCAGCTTCGGCCTGCTGGGCTTCCTGGATGACTATTATAAAGTGACCAAGCGCACCTCCGACGGCCTGTCCAGCAAGTCGCGCATCCTGATCGAGTTCGCTGTCGCGGCCCTGGCCACCTGGCTGATCATGCGCATCCAGGCCCCCGACCTGTCGGGCGTGCTGACCGTGCCCTTCCTGAAAACCGTGCTGCTGCCCTTCGGCCTGTTCTTCCTGATGATAGGCGCGTTTGTGATCGCCGGCGCCGCCAATGCGGTGAACTTCACCGATGGTCTTGATGGGCTTGCCATCGTGCCGGTGATGATCGCGGCGGCCACCTTCACCCTGATCGTCTATCTGGTCGGCAACGAGGTCTTTGCCGCCTACCTGCAGATTCCCTATGTCGCCTATACCGGCGAGCTGGCGGTGTTCCTGGCGGCGCTGGTCGGGGCGGGGCTGGGCTTCCTCTGGTACAACGCGCCGCCCGCCGCGATTTTCATGGGCGATACCGGTTCGCTGCCGCTGGGCGGGGCGCTGGGTGTCGTCGCCGTCGCCGTCAAGCATGAGATCGTGCTGGCGCTGGTCGGCGGTCTGTTCGTGGTCGAGACCGTGTCGGTGATCGTGCAGGTGGTGTCGTTCAAGCTCACCGGCAAGCGCGTCTTCCGCATGGCGCCGATCCATCATCATTACGAGCAGCTTGGCTGGACCGAACCCACTATCGTGATCCGCTTCTGGATCGTGGCGGTGGTGCTGGCCCTGCTGGGCCTCGCAACCCTGAAGCTGCGGTGACACGATGATCGCCAGCCGCGCCTTTGCCAACCGCACCGTCGCCGTTTTCGGCCTGGCCCGCACCGGGCTCGGCGCGGTGCGTTCGCTGGTGGCCGGCGGCACCCAAGTGATTGCCTGGGACGACTCCTCGACGGCGCGCGACCTGGGCGGCCAGGAAGGCGCCGAGCTGATGCCCTGGCGCGAATGGCCGTGGGAAAAAATCTCCGCCCTGGTTCTGTCGCCGGGCGTGCCGCTGACCCACCCCAAGCCCCATGGCGTGGTCGAACACGCCAACGCCGCCAAGGTCCCGGTGATCGGCGATGTCGAGCTGTTCGCCCGTGAAATCCGTCCCGATCCCCATGCTCCCGGCAAGGCGCCCGTGATCGCCATCACCGGCACCAACGGCAAGTCCACCACCACCGCGCTGGTGGGGCATATCCTGAAGGCCTGCGGCTTCGATGCCCAGATCGGCGGCAATTTCGGCAATTCGGTGCTGGAGCTTTCGATGCCCGGCGCCAAAACCATCTATGTGCTGGAAATGTCCAGCTTCCAGATCGACCTGGCGCCCGGCCTGAAGCCCGACGTGACGCTGCTGTCCAATCTGTCGCCCGACCATATCGATCGCCATGGCAGCATGGACAATTACGCCGCCATCAAGGCGCGCCTGCTCAGGCAGACGGCGCCGGACGGCCAGATGGTGATCGGCGTCGATGATGATTATTCCGCCTCCATCTTCACCCAGCTGTCCGCCGCCGCGAAGACCAAGGGGGCCGCCCCCGCCCATCCGGTTTCGGTGGGCAAGGTGCTGGGGCGCGGCCTCTTCGTGGTCGATGGCGCGCTGTACGACGCAACGTTCGGCCGCGCCAACAAGGTGATGGAGATGGCCGATGCCGCCCATCTGCCCGGCGCGCACAACTGGCAGAATGCGGCGCTGGCCTATGGCGCGGTCCGGCCGTTCGTCAGCGACACCAAGAAAATCATCGCCGCCATCGCCAGTTTCCCGGGCCTGGCGCACCGCATGGAAGATGTCGGCCATATCGGCAAGGCCAGCTTCATCAACGATTCCAAGGCCACCAATGCCGATGCCACGGCCCGCGCGCTGGCGGTCTATCCCGACATCTTCTGGATCGCCGGCGGCAAGCCCAAGGACGGCGGCATCGAAAGCCTCAGCGCCTTCTTCCCCCGCGTGCGCAAGGCCTATCTGATCGGCGAAGCCGCGCCCCAGTTCGCCCGCACCCTGGACGGCAAGGCGCCCTATGACATGTCCGGCACGCTGGACAAGGCGGTGGAAGCCGCCGCCCGCGACGCCGTCGCCTCATCCGCGCCCGCCCCGGTGGTGCTGCTGTCGCCGGCCTGTGCTTCCTATGACCAGTTCAAGGATTTCGAGCAGCGCGGCGACGCCTTTCGCGATGCCGTGGCGCGCTTGCCGCGCGATTTGAAGGCGGCGTCATGATGAACCGCGCCAACAATTCGAGCTTCGCCAACTGGTGGTTCACCGTCGACCGCGTGGCGCTGGGCTGCATGCTGCTGCTGGCGGGCATCGGCTTGATGCTGGCCTTCGCCGCCAGCCCGGCCACCACAGGCGGGCCGATGTCGGCAGGCGATTTCCGTTACACCGCGCGCCAGGTGATGTTCGCGGTGTTCGCCATCGCCATCCTGTGCGGCATGTCGATGCTGTCGCTGCGCCAGATCCGTATCGCCGCGGCGGTGACTTTTGCCGGCGCGCTGATCGGTTCCTTCCTGGTGCTGTTCATCGGCGCGGACCTTCTGGGCGCCAAGCGCGAACTGGATTTCGGCGCCTTCCATCTGCAGCCTTCCGAATTTCTCAAGCCCAGCTTCGCCATCCTGGCCGCCGCCATCCTGGCCGACCGCCAGCCGCTGGCGATTCCCAAGCCTGTGGTCACCGGCCTGCTCTTGCTGCCGGCGCTGCTGATCCTGCTCAAGCAGCCGGACGTCGGCCAGACCGCGCTGCTGCTCTGCCTGTGGGGCGGCATGCTGTTCTTCTGGGGCATGTCCTTCGTCTGGGTATCGGCGGGCATCGCCGCCACCGGCATGCTGGGCTTCCTCGCCTATCAGATATTCCCGCACGTCAATCGCCGCGTCGACCAGTATCTAGGCCATTCCGAAACTGGCTATCAGGCTGGCCTTGCGCTGAAGGCTTTCGCGCATGGCGGCCTCACCGGAGTCGGTCCCGGCGCGGGCACCGTCAAGTACCGCATTCCCGACGTGCATTCGGATTTCATATTCGCGGTGGCGGGCGAGGAATTCGGCTTCCTGCTGTGTGGGTTGATTGCCGCGACCTTCGGCGTCCTAACCGTGCGGCTGTTGCTGCGCTCGGCGGCGGCGCGCGAACCGTTTGCGCAGCTGGCGGGCGCGGGCCTGGCGCTGGTCACCGCGGTGCAGGCCTTCATCAATATGGGCGTGGCGGTGTCGCTGCTGCCGGCCAAGGGCATGACGCTGCCCTTTATCTCCTACGGCGGCTCTTCGCTGTTCGCGGTGGCGGTGACCATGGGCTTCGCGCTGGCCGTGACGCGCCAGCGCCCCAAGGTCCTGACCCGCGATGATCCCAGCTTTTTCATGGTGCGGGCATGAGCGTTATCGTGCTTTCCGCGGGCGGTACCGGCGGGCATCTGTTCCCGGCCCAGGCGCTTGCCAACGAGCTGGTCAAGCGCGGCCGCAAGATCGTGGTGATGACCGATGCCCGCTTCGCCCATTACGCCACGCATTTTCCGACGGCGGCCATCCAGACTGTGCCGTCCTCGCCCTTCAATAGCGTGCTGGCGCCGTTCCGCATTGCCGCCGGTATTGTCGCGGCGCTGCTGCGGCTGACAAAATTGAAGCCCGCCGCGGTGATCGGCTTTGGCGGCTATCCATCCGTGCCGGTGATGCTGGCCGCCACCCTGCTGCGCCTGCCCACGGCGATCATCGAGCAGAATGCCGTGGTCGGCCGCGCCAACCGGCTGGTGATGAACAAAGTAAAGACGGTAGCGGCCGCATTCCCCATTGCCCGCTTCGCCCCCACCGACCTGTCCAAGATCGTGCTCACCGGCAATCCGCTGCGCCCGGAAGTCGAAGCGCTGTGGGGTGCGCCTTACAATGTGCCGGAGTCCAGCGGCCCGCTGCGCCTGCTGGTGTTCGGCGGCAGCCAGGGCGCCCGCGCGCTGTCGCAAATCGTGCCCGCCGCGCTGACGCGCCTGCCGCATGACATCAAGATGCGCCTGTCGGTGGTGCAGCAATGCCGTCCCGAAGACATTGAAGAAGTGCGCACCATCTATCGCAATGCCGAGATCCGCGCCCAGCTCGAACCTTTCTTCAGCGATCTGCCCAAGCGCATGGCCGAAACCCATCTGGTGATTGCCCGCTCCGGCGCCGGCACCGTCGCCGAGCTGATGGCGATTGGCCGTCCCGCCATCCTGGTGCCGCTGCCCGGGGCGCTGGACGACAACCAGACGCCCAATGCCGACATCCTGGCCCGCGCCGAAGCCGGCTGGCGGGTGCGGCAGGCCGATTTAAGCCCGGATTCACTGGCCCAGATGATCATCAGGATTTTTGCCGATCCCCTGGCGTTGGCCCGCACCGCCGCCCGCGCCCATGCCCTGGCGACGCCGCGCGCCGCCGAAAAGCTGGCCGACGTGGTGGAAAATCTCGCCAACAAGAGGGCCGCATAATGGCCACGCCCGTCACCACCCGCGTACCGCTGGACATCGGCGCCATCCACTTCATCGGCATCGGCGGCATCGGCATGAGCGGCATCGCCGAGATCATGCACAATCTGGGCTACAAGGTTCAGGGCAGCGACGCCGCCGAGAATGCCAACGTCAAGCGCTTGCGCGGCATGGGCATCACCGTCCATGTCGGTCATAACGCCGACAATCTAAAAGACGCGCACGCCGTGGTTTATTCCTCGGCCGTCAAGCCCGGCAATGTCGAGTTCGATGCCGCCCGCGCGCTGTCGCTGCCTCTGGTGCGCCGCGCCGAGATGCTGGCCGAGATCATGCGCCTGCGCTCCTGCATCGCCATCGCCGGCACCAATGGCAAGACCACCACGACGACGCTGGTTGCCTCGCTGCTGGATGCGGGCGGCATGGACCCCACCGTGGTCAATGGCGGCATCATCAACGCCTATGGCACCAACGCGCGCCTGGGCGCGGGCGAATGGGTGGTGGTCGAAGCCGATGAAAGCGACGGCACCTTCCTGCGCCTGCCCGCGACGGTCGCGGTGGTGACCAACGAAGACCCCGATCACCTGGATTTCTACGGCACTTTCGACAACATGCGCGACGCCTTCCAGCGTTTCGTGGAGAACGTGCCGTTCTACGGCTTTGCCGTGTTGTGCATCGACCATCCCGAAGTGCAGGCGATGGTGGGCCGCATCACCGACCGCCGCATGATCACTTATGGCTTTTCGCCCCAGGCTGACGCCCGGGCGGTGAATGTCAGCTTTTCCGAAGGCGCCTCGCATTTCGACATGGTCTTCACCGACCGCCGCAAGAACACCGAAGAACGCATGGACGGCATGTCGCTGCCCATGCCCGGCGAACACAATGTCCAGAACGCCATGGCCGCCATCGTGGTGGCGCGTCAGCTCGGCGTTGCCGACGCCACCATCAAGAAAGGCCTGTCGGAGTTTCGCGGCGTCAGCCGCCGCTTCACCAAGGTGGGTGAAGTGAACGGCGCCTCGATCATCGACGATTACGCCCACAACCCCTTCAAGATCGCCGCCGCCGTGCGGGCCGCCCGCCAGGCCTATAAGGGCCCCATCGTGGCGGTGGTGCAGCCGCACCGCTATACCCGCCTGCGCGACACCTTCGAACAGTTCGCGACCTGCCTGAATGATGCCGATGTGGCGGTGATCGCGCCGGTCTATGCCGCGGGCGAAGCTCCAATCGAAGGCATCAGCCGCGACAGTTACGCCGAGGCGCTGCGCGCCCATGGCCACCGCAATGTCATCGTGATCGACGGCGAGGATGATCTCGCCGCCGCCGTCGCGCCCTATGTCAAGCCGGGCGCCGCCATCATCGGCACCGGCGCGGGTTCGATCACGTCCTGGATGTACAACCTCCCCAAGAAATTGGAGGGCCTCGTTTGATGATGACGCGACCCTGCGACATGCTTCCCCCGGTGCGCGGATCGATCACGCGCGACGCGCCGCTGAAGGATCTTGTCTGGTTTCGCGCCGGCGGTCCCGCCGAAGTGCTGTTCCGTCCCGCCGATGCCGACGACCTGGCGGCTTTCATTGCCGCCAAACCCGCTGACCTGCGCGTGTCGGTGATCGGCGTCGGCTCCAACCTGCTGGTGCGCGACGGCGGCATTCCCGGCGCGGTGGTGCGGCTGTCTTCGGCCTTCGGCAAGATCGAGATTGATGGCATGCGCGTGCGCGCCGGTGCCGCCGTCCTGGATGGCGCGGTGGCACGCGCCGCCGCGGATGCCGGCATTGCAGGCCTCGAATTCCTGCGCGGCGTCCCCGGCACCATCGGCGGCGCGCTCAGGATGAATGCCGGCTGCTATGGCCGCGAGATCAGGAACATCTTTGTCGAAGCAACCGCGATTGATGGAAAAGGCAACAAAATCAAGCTTTCTAGCGCCGACATGGCGTTCGAGTATCGCAAGGCAAAAGGCGCATCCGACGACCTGATCTTCATCGAGGCGGTGTTCGAAGGCACGCCGGACGATCCCGCCGCCATCCGCGCCCGCATGGAAGAACTTTCCGCCAACCGCGAAGCCGCCCAGCCGATCAAGTCCAAGACCGGTGGCTCGACCTTCAAGAACCCGCCCGGCCACAAGGCCTGGCAGCTTGTCGATGAAGCCGGTTGCCGGGGCCTCAAGATCGGCGGCGCCCAGGTTTCGGAAAAGCACACCAACTTCCTGATCAACACGGGCGATGCCACTGCCGCCGACCTTGAGAATCTTGGCGAAGAAGTGCGCAAGCGCGTGCAGCAAAAATCCGGCGTGACGCTGGAATGGGAAATCAAGCGCGTGGGGGTTGCATGACCCCCTTCAAGCGCATCGCTGTGCTCATGGGCGGTCGCAGCGCCGAACGTGAAGTGTCTCTGTCGTCGGGGCGTGGCGTGATGCAGGCGCTCACCGAAGAAGGCTTTGACGCGGTGGAAGTCGATCCCGCCGACGATCTGCAATCCCAATTGCGCGCCGCAAAGCCCGACGCCGTGTTCAACGCCCTGCATGGCCGCTTCGGCGAAGACGGCACGGTGCAGGGCATCCTGGAATGGATGCGCCTGCCGTACACCCATTCCGGCGTGCTGGCCTCGGCACTGGCGATGCACAAGGAACGCACCAAGGACATCTACCGCGCCGCCGGCCTGCCGGTGGTCAAGTCCATCGTCTGTGACCGCAAGGAAGCGGGCGCGCGCCACATGATGGAGCCGCCCTATGTGGTCAAGCCGGTCAATGAAGGCTCCAGCGTCGGCATCTTCATTATCCGCAAGGGTGACAACCGTCCGCCCCCCGCGCTCGGCGCGGAGGACTGGAACCTGTCCAGCGAGATGATGGTGGAGGAATTCGTGCCGGGCCGCGAACTCACAGTCAGCGTGATGGGTGAGCGCCCCTTGTGCGTCACCGAAATCACCACCGAACTTGAATTCTATGACTATGAAGCCAAATACGCCCCCGGCGGCTCCAAGCACGTCCTGCCCGCGATTGTCCCGGACAATATCGCGAAGGACTGCATGGAAATGTCGGTGATCGCCCACAAGGCGCTGGGCTGCCGCGGCGTCAGCCGCACCGATTTCCGTTATGACGACACCACGGCAAAGCCGCGCCTGATCCTGCTGGAAACCAACACCCAGCCGGGCATGACGCCGACCTCTCTGGTGCCGGAACAGGCCGCCTATGTCGGCATGTCTTACGCAAAATTGTGCCGTTGGATGGTGGAGGACGCGTCATGCGATCGGTAACCCTGGACCGCAAGAGCCGTGGCAAACCCGTCCGCGCCCAGGCCGTGCGGACTTCGACCCGCCGCGACCTGCCCAAGGTACAGCCCGGCACCGTCCGGCGCGAAAAAAACGCCCGGCTTCTTCTCGAAGCTGATGCCGCGCTTCGCCTTCTTCGCCGACCGTCCGATGATGGCCATGACCGGCCTGTCGGTGGTGCTGGCGCTGATCGCCGCCCTGTTCGCCAGCGGCATCATCGGCCGCGGTTTCCGCGCCATCGACACCGGCATCAACCAGACGCTGGCCCATGCCGGTTTCGGGATCTCGGAAATTCACATCACCGGCAACCGCCGCACGCCCTACAAGCAGATCCTGGAAGTGCTGGCGATGCAGCCCGGCCAGTCGATTTTCAGCGCCGACCTGTTCGGGGCGCGCAACCGCCTGGCGCAGCTCGACTGGATCGCCTCCGCCGAAGTCCATCGCCGCTATCCCGACGCGATCTTCGTGACGCTGGTGGAAAAGCGGCCTTTCGCGCTATGGCAGGCGCCGATGAATGCCAGGGGTGAGGCCCCCATCGCGCTGGTCGAGCGCAACGGCAATATCATCACCACCCGCGAGATCGAGAAGTTCAGCCGGCTCCCCAAACTGGTGGGCGCCGGCGCGCCGCAAAGCGCCGCCGAACTGGTCGACGCGGTGAAATCCCACCGCGCCGTCTCGGCTCGCACCGCCGCCTTCGCGCGCATCTCCTCACGCCGCTGGAACCTGATCCTGGACGATGGCGTCATCGTCAAGCTGCCGGAAGCCGGCTGGGACAAGCAGCTCGCGGCGCTGGAACATCTGATCATCGACAACGGCATCCTGGAACGCGATGTCACCGAAATCGACCTGCGTTCGCCGACGCACTATTTCTTCATGCTGCGCAACGGCGAAAAGAAAGACGTCCAGAGGGGCAAAGAGACATGAACCAGACGCTGCGCTTGCGCGTGAACAACGAAATCCCCGCCTACCGCCCCGGGCTTGTTTCGGCGCTGGACGTCGGCACCTCCAAGATCGTCTGCGTCATCGGCCAGGCCGAGGCGGGATCGCTCAAGGTGCTGGGCAGCTCCTTGCGCGAATCCTCCGGCCTGAAGGCCGGCACCATCACCAGCCTCGACCAGGCCGAGGAGTCCATCCGCGACTGCGTGGCGGCGGCCGAGAACATGGCCGACGCCCGCATCCAGAATGTCCTGATCAGTGTCAATTGCGGCCAGCCGGTCTCGGTCACCAGCCGGGCGGTGATGGCGCTGGACGGCGCGCTGGTCTCCGACGATCACCTGCGGGTGCTGCTCAATGACGGCCGCGCCCGCGCCAAGCTGGAAGGCCATGAAGTCATCCAGAGCGCGCCCACCGCTTACGTGGTCGATGAAGCGCGCGGGGTGAAGAATCCGTCCGGCATGTTCTGCCAGCGCATCGGCGTCGCCATGCATGCGGTGGCGGTCAAGCCCAGCCCCTTGCAGAATCTCAAGCTGGCGGTGGAACGCTGCCATCTCAATGTCATCGGCACGCAATTTGGGGCGTACGCTTCGGGCATCTCCACTTTGACCGAGGATGAAAAGCAGATCGGCGCCACCGTGATCGACATGGGCGGCGGCACCACCTCCATCGCCGTGTTCCTGGAAGGCCATCTGGTCCATGCCGATGTGGTGCCGGTGGGCGGCTTTGCCGTCACCAGCGACATCGCCCGCATGCTGGCCGCGCCCCTGGGCGCCGCCGAACGGGTCAAGACCCTCTATGGCGCGGCGATGGGCGAGATGGACGGCGGCTCCGACGTTGTCTCGGTCGCCCAGATGGGCGAGGAGGGCGACGATTCCGCCCTGCGGCTGCCGCGTTCCATGCTCACCCGCATCATCCAGGCCCGGCTGGAAGAGATTTTCGGCGAGGTCCAGACGCGGCTTCGCGCCTCGGGCTTCGATGTGGCGGCGGGCCGCCGCGCGGTGCTGACGGGGGGCGCCTGCCAGCTTGCCGGCACCCGCGAACTGGCCGCCCGCATCCTCAACAAGCAGGTCCGCATCGGCCGGCCGCAGGCATTTTCGGGCCTGGCGGCGGCATCCGCGGGCCCCGACTATGCCACCGCCATCGGCCTGATGATGGCGGGCGCGACCTTGCCGCCCGAGTTGCTCAATCCGGATATCGCGATGGGTGGTCCGGACCGTGTCGCGGGCGAAAACTGGCTCACCCGGTTGACCCGGAGATGGCTCTAATGATTCAACAATATAACAGCGAATCAGTTGGGGATCCTGGCGTGCCGCAAGGTGATCGAAACATCCCGCAAGCGACGGCGAAGGCCGGAGCAACCAACCTGATGAGGAGAATCTGAATATGGCGATCAACCTGAAAGTCCCCGAGACCAAGGAACTGCGTCCCCGCATCACCGTCCTGGGCGTGGGCGGCGCCGGCGGCAATGCCGTCAACAACATGATCGAGGCGGGGCTGGAAGGCGTCGACTTCGTGGTCGCCAACACCGATGCCCAGGCCCTGGCCCAGTCCAAGGCCACCCGCCGCATCCAGCTCGGCGTCTCCACCACCGAGGGGCTCGGCGCAGGCGCCCAGCCGGAAGTGGGCCGCGCGGGCGCCGAGGAATCCATGACCGAGATCATGGAACAGCTGGCCGGTTCGCACATGGTCTTCATCGCCGCCGGCATGGGCGGCGGCACCGGCACCGGCGCAGCCCCGGTCATCGCCCGCGCGGTGCGCGAAGCCGGCATTCTCACCGTCGGCGTGGTCACCAAGCCCTTCAGCCTGGAAGGCGACCGCCGCATGCGCGTTGCCGAACGCGGCATCACCGAGCTGCAGCAGTTCGTGCACACCCTGATCGTCATTCCCAACCAGAACCTGTTCCGCGTCGCCAATGAGCGCACCACCATGGCCCAGGCCTTCGCCATGGCCGATGAAGTGCTGCATGCCGGCGTGCGCGGCGTCACCGACCTCATTGTGATGCCGGGCCTGATCAACCTCGACTTTGCCGACATCAAGTCGGTGATCAGCGAGATGGGCAAGGCGATGATGGGCACCGGCGAGGCCGAAGGCGAAGACCGCGCCCAGCGCGCCGCCGACATGGCGATCTCCAATCCGCTGCTGGACGATGTGACGATGAAGGGCGCCAAGGGCGTCCTGATCAACATCACCGGCGGCCCGGACCTGATGCTGTTCGAAGTCGAGCAGGCCGCCAACCGCATCCGTTCGGAAGTCGACCCCGACGCCAACATCATCTTCGGCAACACCATCCTGGACGAAATGGAAGGGCGCATCCGCGTCTCGGTGGTCGCCACCGGGATCGATGCCGACCAGATCCGCATGCCGCTGCCGGAAAAGGTGCGCACGCTTCACCCCCACCTGAACCTGAAATCGCCGGCTCGCGTTGCCGAACCGGTGCGCCCGACCTACGCGCCCGCTCCGGCGCCCATGGCCAATCCGGTGCATGCCACCATGGACGCGCTGGCCCAGGAAATCGGCGCCGACAAGAGCCCGGCCGAGGATTACATCCTGGGCGGCGCCGACGCGCCGGAAGTCACCGCCGCGCCGGTGGTCAAGTATCCGGCCACCGAAAGCTATCGCCCGCTGGAACAGCAGCCGATGGCCCAGCCGGCGGCCGAAAAGAAAAGCGGCTGGGGCTTCTTCGGCCGCAAGAAGCAAGCCGACCTGCGCACCGAACCGGCGCCCGAGCCGCGTGTCGCCGGCCCCCGCGCCACCGCCACCACCATGCCGCCGCAGCAGCCGCCGGCCGCCAAGGACGATGACCTGTTCCCCGACCACAAGCGGGACGAACAGTTCGAAATCCCGGCCTTTTTGCGCCGCCAGTCGAATTAGGCTTCGACGCATATAATAAAGAAGGGCGGGCGCGAGCCCGCCCTTTGCTTTTGGCGCTGGCGCTGGTTACTAATGAGAACCGTTCTCAAGAGACCTCCCGCCATGCTGACCCGCGCTGTTCTGCTGTTTGCCGTCCTGCTGCTGGGTGCCTCGCCCTTGGGCAGTGGGCCCGCCAGCGCCCAGACCGCCCCGGCCCAGACCATCTGGCGCCTGCTGGACTATATCGCGGTCGATTACCGGGAAGCCGTGCGGGACGGGAATATCGTCAACGAGGCGGAATATGTGGAGATGGTCGAATTCTCCAAGTCGGCCCGTGAACGCATCGCGCTTCTTCCGGTAACCGGCGCCAAGCAGGGCCTGCAGCAGCAGGCCGTGGCGCTGGAAAAGCTGATCGCCGGCAAGCAGCCGCCGGACACCATCGCGGTTGCGGCCCGCGCCGTCGCCGCCGACCTGATCAAGGCCTATCCGGTGCCGCTGGCCCCCAGCAAGACGCCGGACCTGGCGCGCGGCCAGCAGCTCTACGCCCAGAATTGCGCCTCCTGTCATGGCGCCAATGGCGACGGCAAGGGCCCCGACTCCGCCGGCATGGACCCGCCGCCGATCGACTTCACCGATGAAGCCCGCGCCCGCGAGCGCAGCCTGTTTGCGCTCTATCAGGTGATCGAGCAGGGCCTGGACGGCACCAGCATGCGCGCCTTCACAGAACTGTCGGTCGAGGACCGCTGGGCCGTGGCCTTCTACAGCGGCACCCTGGCCTATCCGCAAACGGGCGAAGGCGAAAAGCTCTGGAAAAGCGACGCCGCGCTGCGCGCCGATTTCACCATGGACAAGCTGGTCGGCGCGACGCCGAACGCCCTGGCCGCCGCGCTGGGCGAAGACCGGACAAAACAGGCCGTCGCCTATCTGCGCCGTCACCCCGAAGCCATCGCCGAGCAGCAGTCCAGCGGCGCACTGACCTTTGCGCGCGGCAAGCTGAACGAGGCGCTGGCCGCCTATCAGCGCCAGGATCGCCAGGCCGCCACCGATCTGGCGCTCTCGGCCTATCTCGACGGTTTCGAGCCGGTCGAAGCGGTGCTGGCGGCGCGCGACAATGCGCTGATGCTGCGCATCGAAACCGCCATGATCGCGGTGCGCGCCGGCATCGCCAACGGCCAGCCGGTGGAAACCGTGCGCGGCCAGGTCGCGACGCTGGACAGCCTGTTCGGCGAGGCCGAGACCGTGCTGGGCTCCAGCGAAGCCTCCAGCACCGCCAGCTTCCTGGCCGCCTTCACCATTCTGGTACGCGAAGGACTGGAAGCGCTGCTGATCGTCATCGCCATGATCGCCTTCCTGAACAAGGCCGACCGCCGCGACGTGCTGCCGTACGTCCATGGCGGCTGGGCCGCGGCGCTGGTGGCGGGCGCGGTGACCTGGGTGGTGGCGACCTGGATGATCACGATCAGCGGCGCCAGCCGCGAACTCACCGAAGGCTTCGGCTCGCTCTTGGCGGCCGCGGTGCTGCTGTGGGTCGGCATCTGGATGCATGGCAAGAGCCATGCCGACGCCTGGCAGCGTTACATCCGCGAAAAGATGGGCGCGGCGCTGAACAAGCGGTCCGCCTGGTTCCTCTTCGCCCTGGCCTTTGTCGTGGTCTACCGCGAAGTGTTCGAGACCATCCTGTTCTATGCGGCGATCTGGGCGCAGGGCAATGGCGGGGCGATGCTGGCCGGCGCACTGTCGGCTATCGTGGTGCTGACGGTTGTCGCGGTGGCGATGATGTATTTCAGTCGCCGCCTGCCGATCGGCGAGTTTTTCAAGTATAGCTCGTGGATGATCGCAGGCTTGGCCGTGGTGCTGATCGGCAAGGGCACCTCGGCATTGCAGGAGGCGGGCTACATCGCCATCAATCCGCTGGCCGGCTTCCCGCGCTCGGAGTTGCTGGGCGTCTATCCCACCCAGGAAGGCGTGATTGCGCAGGTCCTGATGGCGGTGCTGCTGATCATCGGCTTTATGTGGAACAACCGTCAGGCGGCGAAATCCGCCTGACCGGTTGTTTGAATGCATAACGGCTGGGCGTTTTGTTAACGCGCGCTTAGCTTGGCTTAACAAAAGCTTCACGGCAGTTCCGCTTTTCGTTCTGCGTCCGCAATTTTGACCGATGTCAACGCCATCGGCCGAACCTGTGCGTTATCTTCGGCAGACGTCAGGAAATGAGCACAGGCCGATGATACATCACAGCGACGCGCAAAGCAGGAATACGGAGCGGGCCGCACGCGGTCTGCCCGGCGCGGTATGCGATAATGCGAACGTTGCTCGCGTCAGCCGCCATCTGCGGTCCGTGTCAACGGGTGAAAAAAGCTTCCAGACGATCAAACCGGTTGCGACGCCCCTGCGGCAGGAATATCGCAGCGCGATGAAGCTGATCGGGCAGGCGCATCAGCAGATGCTGTGCGTCCTCAAGGACGAACTCGATCGCCGCGGCATACGTGCGATCAACAATGTCCAGGCTTTGATTCTTTTCCATTTTGAAGATGAAGTCCTGCGGGTATCGGACCTGCGGGCGCAAGGCCGCTATGCGGGCTCCAATGTCACCTACAATGTGCAGAAGCTCGTGGAGGCCGGCTATGTCCAGCGCGAACCGTCAGAAACCGACCGGCGCGTGGTTTTTGTAAAGTTGACGCCCAAGGGCCGGGAACTCGCCGCCCTGCTGGGCGAGATGTTCGATCACCACACGGACCGCTTTGAAAGCATTGCCGAAGTCAGCGGCGATGACATTGCAGCGTTGAACACGGGGCTCAAAAAGCTCGATAGATTCTGGCAAGACCAGATTCGCTTTCGTCTTTGACAAGCCGCTGATGTTCAGGGCACCAGCCACAAAAATACCGCGGCCATGCCGGCCAGGCTGACCACCGTCAGGGTGAGGGTTTGCGCCAGGCGGTAGCGCAGGCTGAAAAACAGCACATAGCCGACCAGCGACAGGATCAAAAAGATCGCGGCGGAAATGTCGATGAACAGTTTCCAGGCGTCGCCCACATTCTTGCCGCGATGCAGGTCGTTGAGGATAGTGACGGCATCGGGTTTCTGGCGCGTCGCCTCGGCGGTGCGGGACTTCAAATCCACCACCACGCTGGCATTGCCGGTGACGCCTTCAAATCGCAGATAGGCCTCGTCGCCGTCGATTTCGCCGCTGGAATAGATCCCGCCGACGCCATCGCGGCCCGCCATCAGCGCGCCCAGCGCCCTGGCCGGGTCGGGGGCCTTCCTGGCGGCCGCCAGGTCGGTGGCGGCGAGGGTGAAGCGGGTTTCCTGCGGCGCGGCCTCTTGCGTCTTCAGCCATTCGGGATGGTTGAGGAGCAGGCCGGTCAGCGAAAAGAACATCAGCGAGATGAAGGCGAAGGCCGACAGGTATCCGTGCCACAGCCGCGACTGGCGGTAGAATTCGATCTTCCAGCGCGGCATCGGGCGCGGCCGGCGCGGCAGCGCATCCGAGACCATGTCACGCAACACGTCACTCACTGGCTTCTCCCATAACTCGCGCGCACGCGTCCGATTTCGCCGTCCGGCTTGGTCTCGGTCACCGCGCCGTCAGCGCCCAGCGTCAGTTCCAGGCGCTGCACGGTATGGCCGCCCTTTTCGCGGGCAGCCTCGATGTTCAGCACGTATTTGCCCTGTGCCACTTTCTTGCCGGCATCGTCCAGCCCGTCCCACTTGATGCTGTACTGGCCCGGCGGCCGGGTGGGGCGGCTGACCGAATCCACCAGCTTGACGTCGTTGCGCCCGAAGCGGCGCCAATAGATGTAATTCTCTTCCTTCCAGCGCGTCTCCTTGCCCAGCACCAGCAGGGTGCGGACCAGGGTGCGGCTTTCGTCGGTGATCCAGATCGCGACATAGGGGTTGTGATAGGTGCCGGCATTCACCTTGGGCACTTCATATTCGATGTTCAGGCCGAAGCCGGCGGGCCAGCCGCCACTGGGCGCCTGCGCCACGGAAACCGGCGTGGCGGCGCATTGCCAGCGCGACGAGGCAAGGGTTTCGCCCTTCCGGGTGACGATGCGGGCCGCGACATCGGGCAGGCGGTCCGCCAGCGCGAGGGCTTCGCCGGGTGGCAGCACCGAGAAAGCCGTGGCCAGCGCGTCCGCCTCGGCGGCGCTGTTCGCGACCGCGGTGGCGTAAGCGACATGGTTCAGGCGCGCGCCGCTCAGCGGCGACACGGTCAACTGGCCGCGGCCCGAACGCCCGCTGGTGGCGACCGCCTGGTTCCTCACCGGCAGATGGGTGAGGGAAGGCGCATTGTCGGACGGGTTGGCGGCATCGACCATGCCGATGCGCCACGATTTTTGATCCGGCGCCGCGCCCCAGCAGGCCAGGTCGCCGCCGATATCCACCATCACCCCGTCCACGCCCGGCACGCAGCGCGCCGCCGCCAGGGCGCGGTCGATGATGAAGCCCTTGGCCAGGCCGTCCACGGCGAAGATCACATCGCTTGGCCGCGTGATGGTGCGGGTGCTGGCATCCAGGTGCAGATTCGCCGCTTCGATCTTCATCGCCAGCCGCGCACTGTCTTTGCAGGCCTCCAGCAACCGTCCGATGCGCGCGCTATAAGCGCCGCCGGTGGTGCCGCGCATCTTCTCGCAAAGCACGATCACGGCGAACAGCTCGGGCGACACCGCCAGCGACTGCGACGCGTTCAATGCCATCAGCTCGCTGTCGCTGCGCCAGGCGCTCAATATCCGGTCCAGCCGGGCGATCTCGGTGCGCGCCGCGTCGATCGCCAGCGCCGCCGCCAGCGGCTTTTTCGCCACCACGGCCATATCGAGCGAGGTCCCCAGCACATGGTCGGCATGGAAGCGCCAGGTGCCGGTTTCCGCCTGGGCCGGCTGCATCAGCGCCGCGATGGCGCTGCCCGTCAGTCCCAGCCCGTATCTGATGCGCATCGTCGAACCCTTGGAATCTGGCGGAAAACTAGCCCGAAAACGAACCCAGTTGCTAATGCAGATGAGACTCACTTGCAAGTATGTCGCAAAGGGTTTATGGAACCCGCCGAAAGGGTGCCGGGGCATCCAAGGGGATTTTGCGATGAAGACTGTTCTGCGAACTGTTCTGGGTACGGGTCTGGTGCTGCTGCCCGCTGCCGCCATGGCGCACACCTCCTACCTGCTGCCCAACTATTTCTCGGTGACCGAAGGCAAGATGATCACCCTGGAAGGCGGCTTCGCCGAGAAGATGTTCTCGTCGGACGTGGCCCTGACTTCCAAGGAATTCCGCCTCTACCGCCCCGACGGCAAGCGGGACTCGTTCGACAAGATTGCCAGCTTCGAACAGATCACCATCCTGGAAAGCGACATCAACGAACCGGGCACGTACCTGTTCACCAGCGGTGAGCGCCTGGGCCGCATGTCCACCATCGCCAGGGTCAAGGGCGAGTGGGTGACGGTGAATCCGGAAGATCCCAAGGCCCAGGTGCCCAAGGACGCCACCGAAGTCTCCAAGTCGCAGACCGCCACCGTGACCGACGTCTATGTCTCCAAGGGCAAGCCCAGCGATGCAGTGCTGAAGCTGCCGCCGCAGGGACAGCTGGCTTTCACCCCCATCACCCATCCCAATGCCATCTTCCTGGACGAGGGGTTCGAGATGTCGGTGTCCTGGGGCGGCAAGCCGCTGGCCGGTTTCGAGACCTTCCTCTATCGCCAGGGCGGCGACTATGACGAGAAGAAGTTCGAAGAGATCAACAAGACCGACGCCAATGGCAAGCTGAAGCTGAAATTCGCCCAGCCCGGCGTCTACATGATCATGGCCCGCCGCATGGGCGACGCGCCCGCGGGCGCCGCCACCCCCTATCGCAGCTACACCACCTCGCTCACCTTTGAAGTCACACGTTAAGAGAAAGCTCGACCATGAACCGCATCCTTCTCCTCGTCACCGCCGCCGCGATATCCTCCGGTGCTGCCTGGGCCCAGACCGCGGCCACGCCGCCCAAATCTGCCACGCCCACCACCATTCCGGCCGAACGCGCCGCCGGCGGGCATGAGAAGATCAACTTCCTGGATTTCTACGACGTCAACGGCGACGCCGTCGTCACCCTGGCCGAGTTCAACGGCCAGCGCACCAGCGACTACAAGCGCATCGACGCCGACGGCAACGGCGCGGTCAATGACGGCGAATATGTCGGCGAGTTCACCGTGCGCCTGGATCGCCAGCTGGCCGCCACCCGCGAAGGCCAGATCAAGCAGGGCCATTCGCGCTTCAAGGTGCTGGACAAGAACAAGGACGGCCAGATCACGTCCGACGAGTTCGACACCACCGGCAAGAACCTGTTCGCCGCCTTCGACAGCAACAAGGACGGCATTGTCGACGAAAAGGACAAGGCCGAAAACTTCTGATCCACGGCGCGCTGCGCCGGCCTGAATTCACGACATGCGAAAAATGACATCCGGCAAACAGGGGAATGCCATTTATCTTATGCGAATGACTCTTACTCGCAATATTTACACACCCAAGGGGCTTACTATGTCGACTTCCAACACTCTTCTCCGCGCCAGCCTGTCGGCGCTGATGCTCAGCTGCGCGCCCGTGGCGCTCACCGGCGCGCAGGCGCAGCAGCTGGCCGCCGCCGATGACGCTATCACCGTCTCGGCCACCCGCCGCCCGGAACTGGTGACCGACGTTCCCGCCACCGTCAGCGTGATCACCGCCCAGGAGATCGAGGAAAACTTCGTCCAGGACATCAAGGACCTGGTCCGCTACGAGCCCGGCGTCTCGGTCCGCACCGCGCCCGCGCGCTTCACCGCCGCCGGCGCCAATACCGGGCGCGACGGCAATGCCGGCTTCAACATCCGTGGCCTGGAAGGCAACCGCGTGCTGATCATCAATGACGGCATCCGCGTGCCGGACGGTTTCAGCTTTGGCGGCCAGAATGTCGGCCGCGGCGACTATTTCGATACCGATACGCTCAAGTCGGTGGAAATCCTGCGCGGCCCGGCCTCGGCGCTGTACGGCAGCGACGGCATTGCCGGCGCTGTCAGCTTCGTCACCAAGGACCCCTACGACTATATCAAGGACGGCCGCAGTTTCGCGGTGCAGGGCACCCCCAGCTACACCAGCGCCGACAATACCGTCTCCACCAATGTGGTCGGCGCCGCGGGCGAGGGCGCCTGGAGCGGCATGGTGTCCTTCACCCGCCGCGACGGCCATGAACTCAAAACCAAGGGCACCAACTATGCGCGCAACACCGACCGCACCGCGCCCAACCCGCAGGACATCCTGTCCAATGCGGTTCTGGCCAAGATTGTCTATCAGCCCTCGGGCGCCCACACCCTGCGCGGTACCTACGAGTATTTCGACAGCGAGATGAATGCGCTGGTGCTCACCGCCATCGCCAAGCCGCCGCTGGCCGCCACAAGCACCCTGGGCCTGACCGCGCGCGACACCATCAGGCGCGGCCGCTACAGCCTGGACTATCGTTATGAGGGCGCGGCGGGCGACCTGATCGAAAGCGCATTCCTGGCCGGCTATTACCAGAACAGCAAGACGCGCCAGTTCTCCAGCGAGGACCGCAACACCGCCGCCGACCGCCTGCGCATCAACACCTTCGACAATGCCGTGTACGGCTTCACCGGCCAGGCCGAGACCAGCTTTGTGACCGGCATTGCCCAGCATGTGGTGATCGCGGGCTTCGACGTCTCCGTCTCCCGCCAGGAAGGCATCCGCGACGGAACGGTGCCGCCGGTTGGCGAAACCTTCCCCACCCGCGCCTTCCCCAATACCGATTTCACCCTGGCCGGCTTCTTCGTCCAGGATGAAATCAGCCTGCTGAACGGCGACCTCAAGCTCTATCCGGCGATCCGTCTGGATACCTATTCGCTCGATCCCGAATCCATGGCCGGCATCGTCACCTCGGGCCAGAGCAAGTCGCACGTCTCGCCCAAATTCGCCGCGATCTATTCGGTCACGCCGCAAATCAAGGTGTTCGGCAACTGGGCCGAAGGCTTCAAGGCCCCGGCGCCCGGCCAGGTCAACAATGCCTTCTTCAATACCGTGTCCAATTACACTTCGGTTCCCAACCCCAACCTGCGCCCGGAAACCAGCCAGACCATTGAAGGCGGCCTGCGCTACAACGACGACACTTTCGGGCTGAGCGGCACGGCGTTCGTGGGCCAGTACAAGGACTTCATCGAGCAGGTGCAGGTCTCGGGCAACTTCACCCCGACCAATCCGGCGGTCTACCAGTTCGTCAACCAGGGCAGCGTGCTGATCAAGGGCCTGGAAGCCAAGGGCATGGTGGACTTCGGCAACGGTTTCGACGCCATCATCGCGGCCTCCTACGCCCACGGCAATTCCAAGAATGCCGGCGTGCGCCGTCCGCTCGACAGCGTCGATCCGGTCAAGATCGTTGCGGGCCTGGGCTATCGCGACGGCAATCTCTGGGGCGCGCGCATCAACCTGGTCCATTCGGCGGCCAAGAAGATCGACCGCGTCAATCCCGTGACCTGCACGCCGGCCTGCTACCTGCCAGGCTCGTTCAACATCGTGGACGCCACCGCCTTCTGGAGCATCACCGAGAACTTCACGCTGCGCGGCGGCGCCTTCAACCTGTTCGACAAGAAGTATAGCTGGTGGTCCGACGTCCGCGGCCTGCCGTCGACGTCCACCGTCACCGACGCCTATACCCAGCCTGGCCGCAATTACGGCATCTCGCTGACGGCGCGGCTGTAAAAACGGGGCCGGTCCGTGGGGCCGGCCTTCGTCTTTTTTGCGGGCGCGGGCTACAGTGGCGCCATGACGCCCCGCCGTACCCTTGCACGCCCCGTTACCGCCACCGGCATAGCTCTCCATGCCGGGGTAGAGGTGACCATGACCTGTGCGCCGGCCCCCAGCGGCAGCGGCATCGTCTTTCGCCGCGCCGACCTGAAGGCCGACATCGCCGCGCTCTATTCCCATGTCGGGGAAACCCGGCTGGGCACGGTGCTGGAGCAGGGCGGCGCCAAGGTGGGCGTGGTCGAGCATCTGATGGCAGCGACCGCCGGGCTGGAGATCGACGACCTGCTGGTGACGCTGGACGGCCCCGAGCCGCCGATCCTGGACGGCGATGCCCTGTCCTATCTCACCCTGCTGGAAAGCGGCGGCATGGCCGAGCAGGGGGAGGCGCGCACCGCCATCCAGGTGATCCGGCCCGTAACGGTGGAAAGCGGCGACGCAAAAGCCTCGCTGCTGCCCGACGACCGCCTGTCCTATTCCTATGAACTCAGCTTTCCGGTGATCGGCGAGCAGTTCTACCGCTTCGCCTTCACCCGTGCCGGCTTCAAGGCCGAGATCGCCCCGGCCCGCACCTTCGGCTTCCTCAGCGAACTGGAAGCCCTCAACAAGATGAACCTGGCCAAGGGCGCCAGCCTCGCCAACACCCTGGCGCTGGACGCCACCGGCGTGGTCAACCGCGAAACCCAGCGCTTCGCCGACGAATTCGTCCGCCACAAGATCCTGGACGCCATCGGCGACATGGCGCTGGCGGGCGCCCCGCTGATCGCCCGCTTCGAGGGCCGCAAATCCGGCCATGCCACCAACAACGCCCTGCTCAGGGCGCTGTTTTCCGACCCCACCAACTACCGGCGCGTGGCGGCCTGAGCCGGTTCCACCTGACAAACAGGACACTTTCCTGAATCGGGCCGGGCGCGGTATATAGAGACCGTAAGACGCGAAGCCGCCGTTGGGCTGCCGTTAAACCATTGATTTAACGTGATTTTCGCGCAAAAGGACTCGTGATGCCGCTTTCGCCTTCCGCTTCGCTGCGCGCCGCGCTTTTTGGTTTGGCCCTGGTCGGGCTCTCCGGCTGCTCGTCCCTCTTCGGCACCGACGACGAAAGCAACAACGTCAACAAGGATGCCGCCAGCTACCAGGAGCGCAGCGTCGAGGCGATCTATGTCGATGGCTGGCGCATGATCAACATGCAGAACTGGGAAGGCTGTGCCCAGCAGTTCAACGAAGTGGACCGCCAGCATCCCTATTCGGTCTGGGCCCGCCGGGCGATGCTGATCAGCGCCTTCTGCTCCTACCAGGCCAACGCCTATCCCGCCGCCATCGCCACCGCCGACAATTACATCTCGCTGCATCCGGGCAGCCGCGAAGTGGCCTATGCCTTCTACATCAAGGCGGTTTCGCTCTATGAGCAGATCGTGGACGTCGGCCGCGACCAGTCCAACACCGAAGGCGCGCTGGTGGCGCTGCAGGACGTGGTGCAGCGCTTCCCCGACACCGAATATGCCCGCGACGCCACGCTGAAGATCGACCTGACCAACGACCATCTGGCGGGCAAGGAAATGGCGGTGGGCCGCTATTACCTGACGCGCGGCGACTATATCGGCGCCATCAACCGCTTCCGCACCGTGGTCGACCAGTACCAGACCACCCCCCAGATCGCCGAGGCGCTGCAACGCCTGACCGAGGCCTATTACAGCCTGGGCCTGAACACCGAGGCCCAGACCGCCGCCGCCGTGCTGGGCCGCAATTATCCCGGTTCCGGCTGGTACCAGTCGGCCTACAACATCCTGCGTGGGCGTAACCTGAAGCCGATGGAAGACAGAGGCTCCTGGATCAGTCAGGCTTTCCGCAAGGTTCTCTGATTCTGCGCAAAGGGGCGCCCGTGCTGTCAGCCCTGACCATTCGTGACATCGTCCTGATCGAACAGGCGGCGCTGGAATTCGCGCCCGGCCTGAACGTGCTGACCGGCGAGACCGGGGCGGGCAAGTCCATCCTGCTGGATTCGCTGGGCCTGGCCGTGGGCGGGCGTGGCCGCGCCAGCGTGCGGGCCGGCGCCGCCCAAGGTTCCGCCACCGCCATTTTCGAGCCCGGCAAGAACCATGCGGCCCGCGCCCTGCTGGAAAGTCAGGACATGCCGTGCGGCGACGAGATCGTCCTGCGCCGGACCCTGGCGGCGGACGGCCGCAGCCGCGCCTTCATCAATGACGAAGCCGTCGGCGTGGGCCTGCTGAAAGACCTGGGAAGCCTGCTGCTGGAAGTGCATGGCCAGCAGGACGACCGGGGCCTGTTCGACACCGCCACCCACCGCACCCTGCTGGACGGTTTCGGCGCCCTGAACGGCGACGCCCAGACCGTGGCAGCGCTCCATGGCGAGTGGGCCGCGGCCCGCACCGCGCTGGAAGAATTGCAGGCGCTGGCGGAACGCGCCCAGGCCGAGGCCGAATATGTGCGGGCGGCGGCGATGGAATTGTCCGACTTCGCGCCGGAAGAGGGCGAGGAAGAACGCCTGGCAAGCGAACGCGCCCTGATGATGAATGCGGCGCGGATCGTGGAAGATGTCAGCAGCGCGCTGGAATCGCTGCAGGGTGACCGCGGGGCGCAGACGGGCCTCGCCCAGGCGATGAAGAAACTCAGCCGCATGAACGAAGAGGCCCGCAAGATCGCGGCCCCGGCCGAAGCCGCACTGGAACAGGCCTATGCCCTGGCCGAGGAAGCCCGCCAGGAACTGCAATCGCTGCAATCGCGGCTGGACACCGACACCAATGCGCTGGAGCGCAAGGAAGAACGGCTGTTCGCGCTCCGGGCGCTGGCCCGCAAGTATGGCGTGCTGCCCGACCAGTTGCCCAAACTGCGCGACGAGTATGCCGCCAAGCAGGACGCGCTCAGCGCCGGCGGCGGCCAGATCAAGAAAGCGGAAAGCAAGGTTGTTTCCACCCGCGAAGCCTATCTCACGGCGGCGCGCAAGCTCTCCAAGTCGCGCGAGGGCGCCTCGAAGAAACTGGAAGCCGCCGTGGCGGGCGAACTGGCGCCGCTCAAACTGGGCCATGCCAAGTTCCGCGTCGCGCTGGAAAAACTCGACGACGACAAGGGTGCGGCCACGGGGCTGGAACGCATCGCCTTTGAAGTGGCGACGGTGGAAGGCGCGGCCTTTGGCGGCCTGGCCAAGATCGCCTCCGGCGGCGAGCTGGCGCGTTTCTCGCTGGCCCTGAAAGTGGCGCTGGCGCAGATGTCGTCGCCCGCCGCCATGGTGTTCGACGAGGTCGATCGCGGCGTCGGCGGGGCGGTGGCCGATGCGGTGGGCGAACGGTTGCAGCGCCTGGCCGAAAGCACGCAAGTCCTGCTGGTCACCCATTCGCCGCAGGTCGCGGCCCGCGCCGCGCGCCACTTCCGCATCAGCCGCGCCAAGGACAAGACCAAGATTGAATTGCTGGACGATGACCAGCGGCTGGAAGAAATCGCCCGCATGCTGTCGGGCGCCAATGTCACCGCCGAAGCCCGCGCCGCCGCCAAGCGGCTGATGGCGGAAGCTTCCGGCCCTGCGAAGAAACAGCGCAAGCGTGCTTAAATCTGTCGATAAATTGACCTCAGCCGAGGCCGAGAAGGAACTCGACCGGCTGGCGAAGGAAATCGCCCGCCACGATCGCGCCTATCACGGCGCCGACGCGCCCGAGATCAGCGACGCGGATTATGACGCCCTGCGCCGCCGCAATGCCGAAATCGAGGATCGTTTTCCGCTGCTGGTGCGGGCCGACAGCCCGTCGCACCGGGTCGGAGCCAGGGCGTCGGAGAAATTCGCCAAGGTCCAGCATCGCGTGCCGATGCTGTCGCTGGACAATGCCTTCAGCGACGAGGATGTGGCCGATTTCCTCGGCCGCGTGCGACGCTTCCTCGGTCTGAAGGAAGAAGACGAGATCGCCGTCACCGCCGAACCCAAGATCGACGGCCTGTCCGCCTCGCTGCGCTATGAAAACGGCGTGCTGGTGCAGGGCGCCACCCGCGGCGACGGCCAGGAAGGCGAGGACATCACCGCCAACCTGCGGACCATCGCCGACATTCCGCTCAGGCTCAAAGGCAAGCCGCCCGCCGTGCTGGAAGTGCGCGGCGAGGTCTATATGACCCACAAGGCTTTCGCGGCACTGAACAAGCGGCAGGAGAAGGACGGCAAGCCGACCTACGCCAATCCGCGCAACTCGGCCGCCGGATCGGTGCGCCAGCTCGATCCCGCCATCACCGCGTCGCGGGCCTTGAATTTCTTTGCCTATAGCTGGGGCGATGTCAGCGAGCTGCCGTCGAAAACCCATTCCGGCGTGCTGGAAAAATTCGAAAGCTATGGCCTGCCGGTGAACCCGCTCACTACGCGCTGCGAGACGCTGGCCGAGATTCTCAAATTCTATCGCGGCATCGAGAGCAAGCGCGCCCGGCTGGGCTATGACATTGACGGCGTGGTCTACAAGGTGGACCGGCTGGATTTGCAGGAGCGGCTGGGCTTCGTCTCGCGCTCGCCGCGCTGGGCCACAGCGCACAAGTTCCCCGCCGAACAGGCCGAAACCGTGCTGGAAGGAATCGAGATCCAGGTCGGCCGCACCGGCAAGCTGGCGCCGGTGGCGCGGCTGAAGCCGGTGACCGTGGGCGGCGTGGTGGTGCAGAACGCCACCTTGCACAATGAAGACGAGATCGCCCGCAAGGATGTGCGCATCGGTGACAGCGTGGTGATCCAGCGTGCCGGCGACGTGATCCCGCAGATTTTGCGCGTCATCCTGGAAAAGCGCCCCAAGAATGCCAAGCCCTATAAGTTTCCCGACACCTGTCCCATCTGCGGCAGCCATGCCGTTCGGGAAGTGGACGAAAAGACCGGCAAGACGGATGTCGACCGCCGCTGTACCGGCGGGCTGGTCTGCGATGCCCAGACCGTCGAGCGCCTGAAATATTTCGTCGGCCGCGACCAGTTCGACATCGAGGGGCTGGGCGGTACCCTGATCGAGTTGTTCCACGATCGCGGCCTGCTGAAAGAGCCCGCCGATATTTTTGCCCTGACCGACAAGCCCGCCCAGGTCGCCAAGGTGCTCGCCGAGCACCGCGCCGCGCTGTCGGAAGAGCGCCGCGCCGCCGAAGGCAAGGTGGCCGCAAAGGCTTCAGCCAAGAAAAAGGATGAGGGCGAAGGCAAGCAGGTCGAGAACCTGATGGCCGCCATCGAACGCCGCCGCACCATCGGTCTGGACCGCCTGATCAACGCGCTGGGCATCCGCCATGTCGGCGAAACCACCGCCCGGCTGCTGGCGCGGCGTTATCTCAATCTGGACGCGTTTCTGAATGGCATGACGGCGGAAGGCGCTTTGGAAGAGTTGCAGCACATCGAGGGCATCGGCGGGGTGGTGGCCGAAGCCATCCATGATTTCTTCGGCGAGCCGCACAATGTGAAGGCACTGGGACGGCTTCTGGAATGGCTGACCGTGCAGGACATGGCGGCGCCCGCCAAGTCTTCACCGGTGTCGGGCAAGACGGTGGTGTTCACCGGCACACTGGAAAAGATGACGAGGCAGGAAGCCAAGGCGCGGGCCGAAAGCCTGGGTGCCAAAGTGTCAGGCTCCGTCTCGGCCAAGACCGACATCGTGGTGGCCGGACCGGGCGCGGGCAGCAAGCTGAAGGACGCGCAGAAACACAATGTCCAGGTGATGGACGAAGACGCCTGGCTGAATTTGATTGGAAACTAAATCTCACCATGGCCGGCCTTGAGCCGGCCATCCAGACTGGATGGGCGGGTCAAGCCCGCCCATGGAGAATGGATTAGATCGCCCGCGTCGCGTGATCCAGCCAGACGCGGGTTTCTTCGTCCAGCAGATGCGAAAGCGTGTCGCGCACCCGGGCGTGATACAGGTTCAGCCAGCCTTTTTCGTCCACCGTTAACAAATCCGGCTCCACCAGGTTCAGGTCGATGGGCGCCAGGGTGATGGTCTCGAAGCCCATCATCTTGCGTTCGCCGCCCACATCTTCGGGCGGCGTCACCACCACCAGATTCTCGATGCGGATGCCGAAGGCGCCGGTCTTGTAGAAGCCGGGCTCGTTGGAACAGACCATCCCGGGCATCAGCTTCTGCATCACCGGCTTCTTGGAGATGTTCTGCGGCCCCTCATGCACCGACAGATAGCTGCCGACGCCATGGCCGGTGCCGTGATCGTAGTCCAGCCCCGCTTCCCACAGCGGACGGCGGGCGAAACTGTCCAGCTGCATGCCGATGGTGCCGTCGGGGAAGCGCGCCGTGGCCAGCGCGATATGGCCCTTTAAAACACGGGTGAAACGGTCGCGCATTTCCGGTGCCGGTTCGCCCACCATGATGGTGCGGGTGACGTCGGTGGTGCCGTCGGGATACTGCGCGCCGCTGTCCAGCAGGAACATTTCGCCCTTGCCGATGGTGCGATTGGTGCTGCGCGTCACGCGGTAATGCACGATGGCGCCATTGCTGCCCGCGCCCGATATAGTATCGAACGACACGTCACTGAGCACGCCGGTGGCGCGGCGGAAACCTTCCAGCTGTTCGGCGGCGTCGATCTCGGTCAGTTCGCCGCCCGCCGCATTGCTCTCGAACCAGGAAAGAAACCGCGCCAGCGCCGCCCCGTCGCGGATATGGGCCTTGCGCATTCCTTCGATCTCAAGGCTGTTCTTGCAGGCCTTGGGCAGCTGGCAGGGATCGGCGCCCTGCTTGATTTTCGCGCCCGCCTTGCCCAGCCGGTCGAAGATCGCGGCTGCGGCGGTGGCCGGGTCCACCAGCACGCTCTTGCCTTTCATGGCGTCCAGCGCGGCGGGGAATTGTTCGGGGCTGTGCACCTGAACCGAATTTCCCAGATGCGCCATCAGCTCGGGATTACGCTTGGCGGGATCGAGAAACAGGTCGGCCCCGCCATCGTCATGCAGGATGGCAAAGGCTAGCGTGAACGGCGTGTGCGGCACGTCGCTGCCGCGAATGTTCAAAAGCCAGCAGACCGAATCCGCCAGCGTGATCACGGCCGCTTCCGCGCCCGCCGCCTTCAACCCTTCGCCCAGCCTGATGCGCTTGGCCTCGCTCTGCTCGCCCGCCAGGTTCAGCGCGTGCGGCTTGGCGGGCGTCACCGGCGGCGCGGGCTGATCGTTCCACACCGCATCGATCGGGTTGCTCTCCACCGCGACCAGCGTGCCGCCGGCTTTTTCGGCGGCCAGCTTCAGATGCGTGACGCCATGGGCGGTGTGCAGCCAGGGGTCGTAGCCCAGCTTGGCGCCCTTCGGGAGATTGCCGGGTATCCAGCCTTGCGGGCCTTCGGCCACCAGATCGCGCGGCTCGAACAGTCTGGTGTCGGTCTGGTTCTGGACCTGCAGCGTGTAGCGGCCATCGACGAACACCGCTGCCTTGTCCGTCAGCACCACCGCCGCGCCGGCCGACCCGGTAAAGGCGGTCAGCCAGGCCAGCCGCTCGGCATAGGCGGGGAGATACTCCCCCATATGCTGGTCGCTGTGGGGCACCACGAACCCGTCCAGCCCGCGCTTTTTCAGCTCGCTGCGCAGCGCCGCCAGGCGCGGGGCGCAGGTCGCTGCATCGGAAGTGTCGTCGTAAGTCTGGAAAGGCTTGTCCATGCGGACCAGCTTAGCGGCGGGGCTTTTCCAGCACCAGCGCGCTCCACGGGCCGGAACGCCGCGCGCCCGCAAAACGCAGGCTTTGATAGAAGCTGGTCACCAGCTTTTCCTGGTTTGTCAGCAGCCCCGACAGCAGCAGCACCGCGCCGGGCGCCAAGGCGCGCTGGATGGCGGGCGCCAACTGGGTCAACGGCCCGGCCAGGATGTTGGCGATCAGCAGGTCATAGGGAGCGGCATTGGCCAGCAGCGGATTGGTCAGGCCTTCCGCGGTGACGGCGGTGACCAGCGGCCCCACGCCATTGGCCCGGGCATTGTCGCGGGTCACCTCGACGGCAACCGGATCGATGTCGCTAGCCAGCACCCGCCGCTTCCACAATTTCGCCGCCCCGATAGCCAGCAAGCCAGTGCCGCAGCCCAGGTCCAGCACGTTGAAGAACTGGCGCTGGCGGGCGATGTCGCTGAGCGCGGCCAGGCACAGCGCCGTGGTCTCGTGATGGCCGGTGCCGAAGGCCAGCCCTGCCTCGATCTTCATCGGGATCACGCCATGGGGCACGGTGCCGGCATCATGCGCGCCGTAAACGAAAAAGCGCCCGGCTCGCACCGGCGGCAGGCCTTCCTGCGACAGGCGAATCCAGTCCTGGTCGGGCAGGGGGGCGACGGTGATATCGCGGCGCGCAATGCGCGACAGATAGGCGGCGTCTGGTGCCTCGGTATAGAGCGCCTCGACCACCGCGCCGTCGGCGAAGGGTTCTTCCACGATCAGCACAGCCTGGGCGCTGCCTTCCAGCTCCAGCGCCGCCGATACGTCGGCGGCTTCTTGCTTGGTCAGCGCGACGCTGGCTTTCCACAGGGGCGGATTGATCATGCGCGGCTGCTTAAGCCCGCGAGACGAACTGGTCAATGACGCGCTTTTCGCCCGCCTTGTCGAAGTCCACCGTCAGCTTGTTGCCCTCGACATAGCGCACCCGGCCATAGCCGAACTTCTGGTGGAACACCCGGTCGTCGCGGGCATAGAGCGAGGCACCGGGATCGGATGTCTGTACGCTCCAGGCCTGGGCCTCGATGGTGGGCGGGCGGCTGCGGAAACCGCCACTGGCGGCGCGGTTGGCCTGGGCCCGCTTCCAGCCGGGCGAGTCATAGGTGCTGCCGAAATTGGCGGCGTTCTCATTGTCGCGGAAACCGGTATAGCCGCCGTAAAAGCCTTCATCGACGCTGGCATCGACCAGGTTTTCCGGAATCTCCTTGATGAAGCGCGACGGCAACGCGCTCTGCCACGAGCCATGCACCCGTCGGTTGGCGGCGAAGGAGATGCGGATCCGCTGGCGCGCCCGTGTCAGCCCGACATAGGCCAGCCGCCGTTCCTCTTCCAATCCCGCAAGCCCGTTCTCGTCCATGGTGCGCTGGCTGGGGAACAATCCTTCCTCCCAGCCGGGCAGGAAGACGGTGTTGAACTCCAGCCCCTTGGCGGCGTGCAGGGTCATCAGGTTGATGCGGTCGCCCGATTCATCCTGGGCGATTTCCATCACCAGGCTCACATGCTCCAGGAAGGCGGGGAGGGATTCGAAACTCTCCATCGAGCGGACGAATTCCTTCAGATTGTCCAGCCGCCCCGGCGCTTCCGCCGACTTGTCGGCCTTCAGCATGTCGGTATAGCCGCATTCGTCCAGCACCATTTCCGCCAGCTCGGTATGGGGCAGGACCCTGGCGGTATCGCTCCAGCGCGCAAAATTGGCCGCCAGTTCGCCCAGCGCCTTGCGCGCCTTGGGCGGCAGTTCGTCGCTGTCGGCCACTTCGCGCGCAGCCGCCAGCAGCGGCAAAGCCCGCGCGCGGGCGAAAGCATGCAACGTGGCAACGCTGGCATCGCCGATGCCGCGCTTGGGCTTGTTGACGATGCGTTCGAACGCCAGATCGTCATCGCCCTGCGCGATCAGGCGCAAATACGCCATGGCATCGCGCACTTCCTGGCGCTCATAGAAGCGTGGACCGCCGATCACGCGATAGGGCAGGCCCAGTGAAATAAAGCGGTCTTCGAATTCGCGCATCTGGAACGAGGCGCGCACCAAAATCGCCATCTGGGAAAATGCCTGGCCCTGGCGGTGCTGGTCCTCGGCTTCGGAGGCGACATTGCGGGCTTCTTCTTCGGCGTCCCACACGCCGGCGACGCGAATCTTCTCGCCTTCATCGCCCTCGGTCCACAGCGTCTTGCCCAGCCGTCCCTTGTTGGCGGCGATCAGGCCGGATGCCGCGCCCAGGATGGCCGAGGTCGAGCGGTAATTGCGTTCCAGCCGGATGACCTTGGCGCCCGGGAAATCGCGCTCGAAACGCAGGATATTTTCCACCTCCGCGCCGCGCCAGCCATAGATCGACTGGTCGTCATCGCCCACCACGCAGACATTGCCCGATCCCTTGGCCAGGAGGTTCAGCCACAGATACTGGACAACGTTGGTGTCCTGATACTCGTCCACCAGCATATAGCGGAAGCGGTCGCGGTAATCGGCCAGGATGTCGGGATAGGTCTTGAGGATGTGCAGCGTTTCCAGCAGCAGGTCGCCAAAATCGGCCGCGTTCAGCGCCTTCAGCCGTTCCTGATACTGGCGATACAGCGTCTTGCCCTTGCCGAAGGCATAGCCCTGGGCCTCGCCTTCCGAGACATCGTCGGGCCGCAGGCCGCGATTCTTCCAGCCATCGATCATCGACGCCAGGGCGCGGGCGGGCCAGCGCTTCTCGTCCACGCCCTCGGCCTCGATCAACTGCTTCATCAGCCGAAGCTGGTCGTCGGTGTCGAGGATGGTGAAGTTGCTTTTCAAGCCCGCCAGCTCGGCATGACGGCGCAGCATCTTGGCGCCGATCGAATGGAACGTGCCCAGCCACTGCATGCCCTCGACCACGCCGCCGATCAGGGCGCCGATGCGCTCCTTCATTTCGCGCGCCGCCTTGTTGGTGAAGGTGACGCACAGGATCTGCCCCGGCCAGGCGCGGCGGGTGGCCAGGATATGGGCGAGGCGGGTGGTCAGCACACGGGTCTTGCCGGTGCCCGCGCCCGCCAGCACCAGAACGGCGCCGTCGGCGGATTCCACCGCCTCGCGCTGTTCCTTGTTCAGCCCATTTAAATAGGGCGGGTCGCGGGGAACCGGCGCAGTGCTGGGCTCCTCGCTGAAGGCGGAATCTAGGGGGTCGGAATAGCGGTCGCCATAGCCACTCATGGCGAAATCCGGGAATCTGGGGACATGAGAACGATTTTAGAACGGAGGGGACGAAAATCCCATCTAATTATCGTCTTCGCTGTTTTCCAGCCGGTGGCCGGACAGCCGTTGTTCCGCCTTGTCTTTCCTGGCCTCTGACAGCTTGCGGATCGCCTTGGGCGTGCCGTGGAGGGCGCGATTGGCCTCGGCCTGCTTGCCCTTCTCGGCACGGGCCTTGGCCTTGCGCATCCGGTTCAGGTTGACGATCTCGGCCATGGCGAAAAGCTAGCGCCCTTTGGCATCCAGCGCAAAAAGGCGCAGCGCGGATGCCAGCGGGCGTTCGCCGCGCGATGCGTCGATCTTTCCCACCAGCGCCGCCAGGGCGATGCCGTCGCGCTGGGCGCTGGCATCGATCACCGCCCAGAACTCGGCTTCCAGCGCCACACTGGTGCGATGACCCGACAGCGAGAAGGAGCGTTTCTGCAGGCTCATCGGATGGCCCGGAAGTCGAGAACGGCCAGTTCCTTGCGCAGTTTGCTGGCGCCGGTGCGCGGCGGCATCAGCACCTTGGGCTTTGTCAATTTGGTGACGGCGCCGGCCGCAATCACGGCATTGCGGTCCACCCAGCCGTCGGTATCCAGCAGCCGCACCTTGCTCCACTGCTGGCGGAGCAGCCGCACCAAGCGATCGGGCGTCCTGTCCTCGTCACCATCGACGATCACGTTCATCAGGAACAGCGCGCCGCGCGGCTTCATGCGGGACTTCGCGAGGCGGAAGAAGGCGGCGGTCTTGAACTTGGCCGGCATGCCGCCTTCGCCGAACGCGTCGAGGATCAGCGCGTCATGGCGGCGGCGGTTTTTCTTCAAATACGCGACGCCGTCCGCCACGTGGCACGGCACATCGGCCGGCAGGCTGAAATAGTCCCGGGCGATGTCAAACGACAGCTTGTGGATGTCGACCATGGTGACGGCCACGCCGGCCTTGCGCAACATGGTGGCCAGTGTGCCGCCGCCGCAGCCGATCATCAGCACGTCCTTGCATTTGGCCTGGCGCAGGAAGAAGTACATCGCATGGATATAGTCGGCGGTGGAAACGCCGTCAGCGTCACCGGCGCTCTGGTGATATTCCTTCTGCCAGTAGCTGACCTTGCCGGTGCGATTGTCCTGGACGATTACATGGCCCGGCGCGGGCGAAGACCGCATTATTTCGGCGCGATCATGTCTTCGGGGCGGACCACGGCGTCGAATTCTTCCGCCGTGACATAGCCGCCGCCCACCGCTTCTTCCTTTAAAGTGGTGCCGTTCTTGTGCGCGGTCTTGGCGATCTTGGCGGCATTGTCATAGCCGATCTTGGGCGCCAGCGCCGTCACCAGCATCAGCGAGCGTTCCAGCCCCGCCTTGATATTGTCGCGGCGCGGCTCGATGCCCACCACGCAGTTATCGGTAAAGCTCACCGCCGCGTCGGCCATCAGCCGCACGCTTTGCAGGAAATTGTAGGCCATCACCGGATTGTAGACGTTCAGTTCAAAGTGGCCCTGCGATCCGGCAAAGGTCAGCGCGGCATTGTTGCCGAAGATCTGCACGCAGACCTGGGTCATGGCCTCGCACTGGGTGGGGTTGACCTTGCCCGGCATGATCGACGAGCCCGGCTCGTTTTCCGGCAGCGACAGCTCGCCCAGGCCCGAACGCGGTCCCGAACCCAGAAGGCGGATGTCATTGGCGATCTTGAACAGCGATGCGGCCAGCGTGTTGATCGCGCCATGGCTGAACACCATGGCGTCATGGGCGGCCAGCGCCTCGAACTTGTTGGGGGCGGTGGTGAAACCCATGCCGGTGATCTTGGCGATGCGTTCGGCCACCATCTTGTCGAAACCGACCGGGGCGTTCAGGCCGGTGCCGACGGCGGTGCCGCCCTGCGCCAGTTCCATCAGCTTGGGCATGGTCTGCTCGATGCGCGCAATGCCATTGGCGACCTGCGTGGCATAGCCGGAAAATTCCTGGCCCAGCGTGACCGGGGTCGCGTCCTGGGTATGGGTGCGGCCGATCTTGATGATGTCTTTCCAGGCCACGACCTTGGCGGCCAGCGCGGTGTGCAGGTGTTTCAGCGCGGGCAGCAGGCGGTGCTGGATTTCCTCGGCGCAGGCGATGTGCATGGCCGTCGGATAAGTGTCGTTGGACGACTGGCTCATATTGACGTGATCGTTGGGATGGACCGGCTTCTTGCTGCCCATCGTCCCGCCCAGCATCTCGATGGCGCGGTTGCTGATCACTTCATTGGCGTTCATGTTGGACTGGGTGCCCGAGCCGGTCTGCCAGACCACCAGCGGGAAATGCTCGTCCAGCTTGCCGTCGATCACTTCCTGGGCGGCGGCGATGATGGTGTCGCCGATCTTCTTGTCGAGGCCCCCCAGCGCCATGTTGGTCTCGGCGCAGGCGCGCTTGACGATCCCGAGGGCCCGCACCACCGGCTGCGGCTGCTTTTCCCAGCCGATCTTGAAATTGCCCAGGGACCGCTGGGCCTGCGCCCCCCAATAGCGGCTGGCGTCAACTTCAATCGGTCCGAACGTATCGGTTTCGGTGCGTGTCTTGGTCATGTGGGAAGTTCTTCGAGCTATTTTTTACGGAAAGAATCCAGGCTCACCACTTCGCCCGGGGCGGGCTTTTCCGCCGGCTTGGCTTCCGGCTCGGCCGACGCTTCGTCCTCCGCCTTTTCGGGCGGATTGTTCGGCACCATCACGGGGCCGGTGGCGGGCTTGGCAACTTCGCCCTCGGCGCGGAATTGCAGGCCGAACTGCACACCGGGGTCGAAAAAGGCGGTGAGGGCATTGAAGGGAATATGCAGCGGCGCCGGCAGCTTCTTGAAAGTCAGCGTCACCTCGAAATAGTCCTCTTTCACCTTCAGCGCCCAATACTGGTGCTGGATGATGATGGTCATTTCCTCCGGATACTGCTCCTTGAGGAACTCCGGAATGTCCACACCATCGGCATGGGTTCGGAAGGTGAGGTAGAAGTGATGGGCGCCGATCAGGCCGGATTTCTCGATGCGCCGCAATGCGTCGCGCACGACGCCACGCAGCGCCGCATCGGTCAAAGCCTGATAGCCGATAAAGTCTTTTGCCATATGGGCCGCAGACTATGCGTGCAAGCGGTCAAGTCAATTGCGGCAACGCGCCGGCCGGGCGTCCAAAAGCCCAAATTGACGCAATTGCGAAGGAAAACGGAACCGGAGCGGCATAAACGCCGTTGTGAATAAGCCGTGCCATTCGTGTCCTGGGGTTGTCTGTCATGAAAATCGCTCAAATTGCCCCCCTGGTCGAAAGCGTCCCGCCCACCCTCTATGGCGGGACCGAGCGGGTGGTGTCCTGGCTGACCGAGGAACTGGTGGCCCAGGGCCATGAGGTGACGCTTTTTGCGTCAGGTGATTCCCGGACCAATGCCCAGTTGGTGCCCATCGTGCCCCGCGCCCTCAGGCTGGACGGCATCCACAACAGCACGCCCTACAACCTGATCATGCTGGACCAGGTCGCCCTGCGGCAGGGCGACTTTGACGTGATGCACTTCCATATCGATTTTTTTCACTACCCGCTGTTCCGCGGCATGGCGCACAAGACCCTGACCACCCTGCATGGCCGCCAGGACCTGCCGGAACTCCCCGCCATCTACCGCGCCTTTCCGCACATGCCCCTGGTGTCGATTTCCAACCATCAGCGCCTGCCGGTGCCGCCGGTGAACTGGATGGGCACGGTCTATCATGGCCTGCCGGCGAACCTGCTGCGGCAGGGCGATGGCGCGGGCGGCTATCTCGCCTTCCTGGGCCGCATCTGTCCCGACAAGGGACCGCTGGAGGCAATCGAGATCGCCCGCCGCGCCGGCATGACGCTGAAAATGGCGGCCAAGGTGGACCCGGCGGACCAGGCCTATTTCGACCAGCAGGTCAGGCCGGTGCTGGACGCCAGCCCGCATGTCGCGTTCATCGGCGAGATCGATGACGCCCGCAAACCCGAATTCCTCGGCAAGGCGCGCGCTCTGCTGTTTCCGATTTCCTGGCCCGAGCCTTTCGGGCTGGTGATGATCGAAAGCATGGCCTGCGGCACCCCGGTGATCGCCTTCAACTGCGGTTCGGTGCCTGAGATCATGGAAGACGGGCTGACCGGCTTTGTGGTCGACGATGTCGACCAGGCCGTGGCGGCGGTGGGAAAGCTGGACCGCCTGTTTCGCCCGTCGATCCGTTGCCGTTTCGAGGAACGGTTCAGCGTCTCCGCCATGGCGCGGGAATATGTGAAGATTTACCGGCATCTGGCCACGTCGGGGGACGTGAGCGCGGTCGCCGCCGAATAATTTTACAGAGCTTTTTTCACAGGAGTGCAGGCATGGAGGCAAAGATCCTCCCCGACTCGCCGGAAGATACTTCGTCCTTTTATATCCAGGCCACCGAATCCATCCTGCAGCGCTGGCCGCGAACCTTAAAACAGGGCGATACCTTCGCCCTGTTCGATGCGCTGGGCGATGTGATCAATCCGGGCCTGACGCCTGGCGGGGTCTTTCACAACGACACGCGCTACCTGTCGGGCATGCAGCTCATGATCGACGGCCGGCGGCCCTTGCTGCTGTCTTCCGCGGTCGAAAGCGACAATGTCGTCTTGACCGTCGATCTGACCAATCCCGACATCTATCAGGACAACACCATCGTCTTGCCGCGCGAAACCCTGCATGTGCGCCGCTCGAAATTCCTCTGGGACGGCTGCCTGCACGAAAGGCTGGCGATCCACAATTTCGACACCCGGCCCCAGTCCTGCTGGCTGAGCCTGAATTTCGCCGCCGACTTTGCCGATCTGTTCGAGATCCGCGGCATGCAGCGCCCCGCGCGCGGCGAGATCACCACAGCGGTGATCGGCGGGACCAAGACCATCTTCCGCTATGTCGGCCTGGACCATGTCGAGCGCCGCAGCGAGGTCTGCTTCACTCCCAAGCCGGCGCGGCTGTCCAAGCACCAGGCCCTGTATGCGCTGAAGCTGAAGCCCGGCGAGAATTTCGCCATCGTGGCGACGGTCCGCTGCACCAACAGCACCCAGAAGCGCGGCGAGGGCACGGAGTTTTCCCACAGCTACCGCGCGGCGCGGCGGGCCGCGGCGCGGACCTGCAGCCTGGGCGGCAGCGTCGCGTCCAGCAACGAGTTGGCCAACCGCATGTTCCACCGCGCCGGCGCCGACCTCTCCATGTTGGTGACGCAAACCCCGCACGGACCCTATCCCTATGCCGGCACGCCGTGGTTTTCCACGCCTTTCGGACGCGACGGGCTGGTCACCGCGCTGCAAATGCTGTGGCTGGATCCGGCGCTGGCCAAGGGTGTGCTGCACTATCTGGCGGCCCATCAGGCGACCGAGCTGGACGAGCGCGCCGATGCCGAGCCGGGCAAGATCCTGCACGAGACGCGCGCCTGCGAAATGGCGGTGCTGGGTGAAGTGCCGTTCGGGCATTATTTCGGCAGCGTCGATTCCACGCCGCTGTTCGTGCTGCTGGCGGCGCGCTATTTCGATCGCACCGGCGATATCGGAACCATCCGCGCGCTCTGGCCCAATATCGAGGCGGCGCTGGCCTGGATTGACACCTATGGCGACCAGGACGGCGACGGCTTCGTCGAATATTACCGGGTGAGCGAAAACGGCCTGACCAACCAGGGCTGGAAGGATTCCTCCGATTCCGTGATGCATGCCGATGGACATCTCGCCACCGGTCCCATCGCGCTGGCCGAGGTGCAGGCCTATGTCTATGCCGCCAAGCATGGCGCGGCGCAGCTGGCGGCGGCGCTGGGCGAGGGCAGGGCCGCATCGGCGCTGAACATCGCGGCGGAAAAACTGCGCCTGGCCTTCGAGGAAAAATTCTGGGTCGAAGAGCTTGGCTGCTACGCCATCGCGCTCGACGGCGCCAAGCGCGCCTGCAAGGTGCGTTCGTCCAATGCCGGGCAGGTGCTGTTCTGCGGCATCGCCTCGCCGGAGCGGGCGCAAATCCTGGCCGCGAGCTTGATGACGCCGGAAATGTTCTCCGGCTGGGGCATCCGCACCCTGTCGACGGATGCGCCGCGCTTCAATCCCATGGCCTATCACAATGGTTCGATCTGGCCGCACGACAATGCCCTGATCGCGCTGGGCCTGGCGCGTTATGGCCTCAAGCGGCCCGCCAGCGCGATTTTCGAGGGCCTGTTCGACGCCGCCACCCATATGGAGATGATGCGCTTCCCCGAACTGTTCTGCGGCTTTCCCCGCCGCCGCGGCGTCGCGCCCGTGCTGTATCCGGTGGCCTGCGCGCCGCAGGCCTGGGCCAGCGTGGTGCCCTTTGCGCTGCTGCAGGCCTGCCTGGGGCTGGACATGTGTTTCGCGCGGCGGGAAATCCGCTTCGACAACCCGCAGCTTCCCGCTTTCCTGGACAAGATCGCCATCAACGACCTGGCGCTGGGCGATGCATCCGTGAATCTGCGCCTGCGCCGCCGCGGCGCGAATACCGAAGTCGCCATCGTGTCGAAACGCGGCGACATCGCGATCAAGATCACGCAATAAGATTGGGTGGCAGTTGCTTCTGTCGTCTCGCCGCTGCGCGGCTCGCTTGCGCCAGCTTTTCTAATTCGCTGCGCTCATAAGAAAAGCTAGGCGTGCCCGGTGCAATGAGTGGGGGGTTTCTGTTGCCCGGTACCCCCCGAACCGCGCTTGGCTAACCGAAGTTAGGCAGCGAGGGCCATTTCATTATCGTTGGCACCTAAACAATAGTCCGATGACGGCGGAACCATACCGAGCAAAAGAACTGCCTTTACACATCCGTCGATCCTGTTTCGCCCCCACAAAAACCCATCCGAAAATGGGCTTATGGTGGAGGCGCCGGGTACCGCCCCCGGGTCCGGGCTGCTTATTACACAGTCGTTTATCGCCATAGACGCCCGGGCGAACCCGAGTGACCTGCATAATATAGGCGCTGGGGGTTAAGAATTGAAGGGCGGAACTTTCTTGACTCCGACGCTTGCACGAGGCACGGGGCGGAAATGAAGACGGTCTATGCCAGCGAAGACGAGATTGTCAGCCTCGGGACGCGCTTTGCCGCCCACACCCTGCCGCGGGCCGAATGGACCCATGCCGGGCACATGGCCGCCGCGCTGTGGGTGATGCGCTATCGCCCCGATCTGGACGCGGCCGCGGACATGCCGGCCATGATCCGGGCCCATAACGAGGCGGTGGGCACGGTGAATGACGACCATGGCGGCTATCACGAGACCATCACCCTGGCCTCGATCCGGGCGCTGAAGGGCGTGCTGGACGCCAACCCGCCCGATATGCCGATCCACCAGATCGTCAACGCGGTGATGAACTCCAGCCTGGCCGACCCCAACTGGCTGCTGGAATACTGGTCGCGGGAACGGCTGATGTCGGTGGAAGCCCGGCGGGAATGGCTGCTTCCCGACCTAAAGCCATTGCCATTCTAAGGGTGAAGCCCCCATCCGAATCCGCTAGGATTTTACCATGCAGCAATATCTCGACCTGCTGAGACTTGTGCGCGATACCGGCGTGGAAAAGCACGACCGCACCGGCACCGGTACGCGTTCGATTTTCGGACACCAGATGCGGTTCGACCTGGCCGACGGTTTTCCGCTGGTCACCACCAAGAAGGTGCATCTCAAATCCATCATCTATGAACTGCTCTGGTTCCTGCGCGGCGAAACCAATGTCCATTGGCTGCAGGAACATGGTGTCAGCATCTGGGACGAATGGGCCGATGCGAATGGCGAGCTGGGCCCGGTCTATGGCTATCAGTGGCGCAGTTGGCCGTCGCAAAGCGATGGCACCATCGACCAGATTTCCAATCTGATCCGCGACATCAAGGCCAATCCGGATTCCCGTCGCCTGATCGTCACCGCCTGGAATCCCGCCGACGTGCCGCGCATGGCGCTGCCGCCCTGCCACTGCCTGTTCCAGTTCTATGTCGCGGACGGAAAACTCTCCTGCCAGCTCTACCAGCGTTCGGCCGACATCTTCCTGGGCGTGCCGTTCAATATCGCCAGCTACGCGCTTCTGACCATGATGGTGGCGCAGGTGACGGGGCTGAAGCCGGGAACCTTCGTGCACAGTTTCGGCGACGCCCACCTGTATCTGAACCACCTGGAACAGGCCGACGCCCAGCTTTCCCGCCAGCCCTATCCGCTGCCCACCATGACGCTGAACCCGGCGGTGACGGACATTTTCGCCTTCCAGTACGGCGATTTCACCCTGGAAAATTACCAGGCCCATGCCGGAATCAAGGCGCCGATAGCTGTCTGAATCCCCAGTATTTGACAAAGTCCGGGCCGGGGGTAAAACACCGCCCAATAGGGAGATTTTTCATGGCGACCGCAGACGTACAGGGCAAAGACGAAACCAAGCTGGCCAATGGCGGCGGCGCGTTCCCCTTCTGGGTGTCGGTGGCCATCGTGGGCGGACTGTTCGCGGTGCTGGTCGCCATCGTCTATGGCGCGATCCAGCTCTTCTCCTAAAATCTTTCAGACATGAAAAAAGCGCCGGAAGTTTCCTTCCGGCGCTTTTTCTTTGCGTGACCGCTACTTCGGCAGTGCGAACACCAGCAGGCTGTCGCCCCCACCGGGACTGTTCAGGTAGGAACCGCCGGTCGCCACCACCGCCACGAACTGCCGTCCGTCCCGGCCGCGATAGGTGATCGGCGTGGCATGAGCCGAATGGTCCAGCTTGTAGGTCCACAATTCCTTGCCCGTCTTGCTGTCAAAGGCGCGGAAGCGCGCATCGTCGGTGCCGCCGATGAAGGTGAGGCCGCTGGCGGTCACGATCGGCCCGCCATTGCTGGCCCGGCCGGTATCCTTCTTGCCTTCGGGGAAGTGATCGGTGACGCCCAGACGCGAGCGCCAGACGACCTCGGCCTTGTTGACGTCCACCGCGATCAACTCGCCCCAGGGCGGGATGTGGCAGGGCGTCTGGGTCTTGGGATCGACGAAGCGGCCGGTGGTCATGTGCCATTCCTCGCCGCGCTTCACCAGCCGCTCGACATAGCCCATCTCGTTGGAATTGAAGATGAAGAGGCCCAGCTTGGGGTCGAAGGCGCCGCCGCCCCATTCCGGCCCGCCCGCCGCGCCGGGAAAGCGCACCTGCGCCCTGTCGGTGCGCAGCGGCTCATACATTTTCATGCCCACCAGATCGCCCTTCTTGATGATGTCCTCGCAGATGGCGCGGTGCTCGGGCGTATTGTCCGCCACTTCGCTGAGGTCGAAGCTCATGCGGGTCATGACTTCGGGCTTGTTGGGGAAGGGCTGGGTCGGCCAGGCCTTCTCGTCCGGGTGGGACGAGGGCGGCACCGGCCTTTCGGTGACGCCGAAGATGGGCTCGCCGGTGACGCGGTTGAGCAGGAACAGCATCGCCGTCTTGTTCATCGCCGCGACGGCGGGAATGGATTCTATTCCTTTTGGGCCGTCCTTCTTGACCGTCAGCAGCACCGGCGCGGTGTGCAGGTCCAGGTCCCAGATGTCGTGATGCACGGTCTGGAAGTGCCACAGATACTTGCCGGTGCTGGCGTCCACCGCCACCAGAGAGTTGGAGAACAGGTTGGCGCCCTTGTGATCGCCGCCATAGCGGTCGAAGGTCGGCGCGCCGAACGGCAGATAGGCGATGCCGCGCGCCGTATCCACGGTCAGCAGGTTCCAGATATTCACCCCGGAAACCTGCTTCCAGCCGTCATCTTCCCAGGTCTCGTGGAATTTCTCGCCCGGTTGCGGAACGGAGCGGAACGTCCAGGCCAGCTTGCCGGTGATCACGTCCCAGGCGCGCGCATCGCCCGCCGCGCCCTTGGCAGGCGCTTCCTGCACCCGGCTGCCGGTGATGGCGAGGTTCTTGTAGATCGTGGGCGGCGCGGAATAGCCGTAAAAGGCGTTCGGCAGGCCGTTCATGATCTCCGGCGTCTTGGTATCGATGATGCCGTTTTCGCCAAAGCCCTTGGACGGCGCGCCGGTGGCGGCGTCCAGCGCGATCATCCGTCCGCGCAGGGTGCCGAAGATCAGGCGCGGTGCGTGAGCCTTGTCGCCCGGCCAGTAGGCCAGGCCGCGGAACGGCGGCTGGTCGCCGGTCGGCAGGTCATAGGCCCAGAGCTGCTTGCCGCTGGTGGAATCCAGCGCGACGACGCGGCCGTACGGCGTGCCCAGGAACATGCGATTGCCCACCACCAGCGGCGTGGTGGTGGCGAAGGGAATGCGCGCCAGCTTCTGCGACGGGATGGGGTTCATGTGATAGGTCCAGGCGACCTGCAGCTTGCCGACATTGGCGGGCGTGATCTGGGTCAGCGGCGAGAAGCGTCCGCCGCCCGCGTCATAGCCATAGGATTGCCAGTCGCCGCCCTTCGATGTGGACTGCGCCGAGGCGCATAGCGGCAGGCACAGGGCGATCACGCCCAGCAGCATCTTCTTCATGTCGTTCCCAACCCTGATTGTGTGCGGGGAATTACTTCCCCATCTCGTCTTCCTGATAGACCTTGATGATCTCGTCGAAATTCTTCTCGGCCTTGAAACCCATCTTGGTCGCAAGCTCCGGCTTGTAGCGTCCGGCCCAGCCCAGCACGATTTTCTGCACAAAGGGATCGTCCACCCGCTTGATCAGCGCCACCGCCTTGTCGCCAGCGGCCTTGCGCAGCGCCTCGATCTGCTCGCCCACCGTGGCGGAGACGCCCGGCATGGTCATGGAACGGCGAACGCCTAGGGCCTCCGTGTCGATGGTCGCGGCATTGATGAAGAAATCGACCGCGGCGCGCGGGGATGCGAACCAGTGCCGCACCTCATCGCCTACCGGCAGCGGCGCTTCGGCGCCCGCCAGCGGTTCGCGCAGGATGCCCGAGAAGAAGCTGGAAGCCGCCTTGTTGGGCTTGCCGGGGCGGATGCAGATGGTGGGCAGGCGCACGCCGACGCCGTCCAGGTAACCCTTGCGGCTGTAATCGGCCAGCATCAGCTCGGTCATCGCCTTTTGCGTGCCATAGCTGGTGGTCGGCGTCAGCGCGAAATCGTCGGTGATCGGATCGGGGAAGGGCGGGCCGAACACCGCCAGGGTCGAGGCGAAGACGAAGCGCGGCTTGTAGGGCGACTTTTCGCTCTCCAGCCGGATGGCTTCGAAGAAGGCCCAGCTGCCGTTGAAGTTGATCTTGTAGCCCTTCTCGAAATTGGCCTCCGCATCGCCCGAGACGATGGCGGCGAGATGGAAGATCACATCGGGCCGCTCCGCGATCAGGGTGGTGGCGACGCCGCGTTCGGAAAAATCGGAGATGATGCTCTTGCTGTCCTTGGGCGAGCCTTCGGGGATGGGGCTGTCCACCACATCCACCAGGGTGAGGCCGGTGACCGGTTTGCCGCCCAGCTGCTTGTCCGCCGCAAGACGCTCGACCAGCTTGCGCCCGATCATGCCGCCCGCGCCGGTAACCAGAATCTTCATGTCCCGTTCTTCCTTCGCTGTTTTCACGGCCGCGACCATAACCCAACGGATCGTTGCGGCAAGCGGCGATGCTGCGCCGCAGCGGCAGATAAGACCACCTCGCACGATTTGGGGTTTTTGACGCGGGTTCGGGGCAGGATTAGCGTGGCGGCAACAGTGCCGGAATCGGCAGAACAAAGGGGTGGGGCGTGAAATTCGTTTTTGCATTGGCCGTGGCGGTGGGACTGCCCATGATGGCGTCGGCCCAGGAGATTCCCTCGCCCTATGGCAGGGGCGAAAACCAGTGGGCCTCGCCGCCCGAAGGCGCCTGGGGTTCGACCGCGGGCATCGAGCGCGGTCCCAGGGGCGAAATCTGGGCGATCGACCGCTGCGGCGCCAACAGCTGCGACGGGTCGGACAAGCCCGCCATCATCCAGCTCGACATGAACACCGGCAAGGCGATCAAAAGCATCGGCGCCGGCCTGTTCGTGTTTCCGCACGGCCTGCATGTCGACCGCGCCGGCAATGTCTGGGTGACGGATGGCGGCGTGTCCAAGGATGGCGCCAAGGGCCTCCAGGTCATCAAGCTGTCGCCGGACGGCAAGGTGTTGATGCGCCTGGGCACCGCCGGCCAGCGCGGCAATGACGAAAGCCATTTCCAGTCGCCCAGCGACGTGATCACCGCGCGAAACGGCGACATCTTCGTCACCGACGGCCATGCCCCCATCGCCAATATCGTGCCGCCCGACCTCGCCATGCGGGTGATGAAGTTCAGCGCCGACGGCAAGTTCATCAAGCAGTGGGGCGGCAAGGCGGGTGCGGGCCGCGAGCAGTTCAACAATCCCCACGCGCTGGGCCTGGATGCGCGCGGCCGGTTGTATGTCGCCGACCGCGGCAACAACCGCACTATGATCTTCGACCAGGACGGCAAGTTCATCGCCGACTGGCGGCAGTTCGGCCGTCCCAGCGGCTTCTACATCACCGGCGACCGGCTCTATGCCATCGACGCCGACTCCAGCGAGGCCAACCATCCCGGCGGCTGGAAGAAGGGCGTGTGGATCGGCTCGATCCGCGAAGGCCGGGCCGAAGCCTTTGTGCCGGACGACACGGCAGGCGAGGGCGTGGTGGTCGCGCCCAACGGCCATATGTATGGCGCGGTCAATGTCGTGCCGCGCGGCATCACCCGCTACCAGAAAAAGTAAGGAGGCTTCGATGAGCAGCACCCGGCGGACATTCCTGCTGAAAGGCTTCGGCGCCACCACCACGGCCTGGCTGGCGGCCAACTGGCCGGACCAGGTGGCAAACGCGCAAGCCGCGCAGCAAATGGGCCATTTCACTTTCTTCACCCGCGCCCAGGCGATGGATATCGACGCCATGGCGCAGCAGATCTATCCCAGCGACTCCACGCCCGGCGCCAAGGAAGCGCAGGTGATCTATTTCATCGACCTGGCGCTGGTCACCTTCGCGAAGGACAAGCAGGAGATCTACAAAAAGGGCTTCGGCGAGCTCGCCGCCAAGACCGGCGGCAAGCCGCTGGGCTCGTTCCCGGTGGCCGATCAGATCGCGCTGCTGACGTCGATCGAGACCACGCCCTTCTTCCGCACCGTGCGCGACCACACCATCATGGGCATGTTCTCCGCCCCCCAGCATGGCGGCAATTTCCAGAAGGTCGGCTGGAAGCAGATCGGCTTCGACGACAGCCTCAACTTCCGCGCCCCCTTCGGCGCCTATGACAAGGCGTGATGCGATGAAAAAATACAGCCCGAACGAGGAAGTGGATTTCGTGGTGATCGGCACCGGCGCCGGCGGCTCGGTGATGGCCAAGCAACTCGCCATCGCCGGTTTCTCGGTGGTGATCATGGAGCAGGGCGGCTGGGGCGCCTATGGCCATGAGCAGGATTACAGCAAGGACGAGCTTTCCAACCGTTTCCCCACCGAAGACGAGCAGCTGATCAGCGATCCGAAAAAACACGTCAACACTTTCCGCCGCAACGCCAGCGAAAAGGCGGTGCCCGGCAATCACAATTTCGGCTGCGTGGTCGGCGGCGGCACCGTCACCTACGGCGCCTCCTCCTGGCGGCATCTGCCCTGGGAATTCGACGAGGCCAGCCGCTTCGGCACCATGAAGGGCACCGGCATTGCCGACTGGCCGATCACCTATAAGGAGCTGGAGCCCTATTACGTCCAGGCGGAATGGGAGATCGGCGTGTCCGGTCCCAACATCCAGTCGCCGCTGATCGCGCCCATGTCCAAGCCCTATCCGGTGCCGCCGCTGCCGCTGAAAAGCTCGGGCGCGCTGGTGCAGAAGGCCGCCGACAAGCTGGGCCTGGTGGTGACGCCCAATGTCGCCGCCATCATCACCGAACCCTATAATGGCCGCTCGGGGTGCATCCATTGCGGCATGTGCTCGGGCTATGGCTGCCAGGTGAAGGCGCGTTCGTCTTCGGCGGTATCCCTTCTTCCCATCGCGGTGGCGACCGGCAATTGCGAAATCCGCCCCAATTCCTATGTCCGCGAGATTTCGGTCAATGCCGCCGGCCGCGCCACCGGCGTGATCTATCTGGACAAGAAGAACGACAATCGCGAAGTCTTCCAGAAAGCCAAGTGCGTGGTGCTGGCGGCCAATGGCACGGAATCGCCGCGCCTGCTGCTGATGTCCAAGTCGAACCGTTTCCAGAATGGCCTGGCCAATTCCAGCGGCGTGGTCGGAAAATACCTGATGGTGGGCAATGGCGGCGGCGCGTCCGCGCTCTTCGCCGATCCGCTCAACGAGTATAAAGGCTGCGTCACCGGCGCGGCGGTGCTGTCCTATGTCCCCAACGATGTGAAGGGCCGTGGCTGGTATGGCGGCGGCCGCATGACGGCGCGCGGCCAGCAATCGCCGATCCAGTATGGGCTGTCGGGTCCGCGCAACGCCCCGAGCTGGGGCGCGGGCTACAAGAAGGCGCTGATCGAGCAGGCCAACCGCCGGCTCACTTTGGTCAACTTCATCTCCCAGCTGCCGCTGGAGACCAACATGGTGGACCTGGACCCGGATCTGAAAGACGCCTGGGGGTTGCCGGCGCTGCGCATCACCACCACCAGCCATGAGAATGACTTCAGGGCGATGCGCTTCTTCATCGACAAGTCGGTGGAGATTTTGAAGGCCGCCGGGGCCACCGAAGTCTGGGCCGATACGCTGTCGGACAGCCGCGGCGGTTCGCATGCCCGTGGCTCCTGCCGCATGGGCAACGATCCGAAGACATCCGTGGTGAACAAGTATCACCGCGCCCATGACGTGCCCAACCTGTTCGTGGTCGACGGCTCCAGCATGGTCACGGGCGGGCGCAACCATCCCACCATGACGATCTCGGCGCTGGCCTATCGCTGCGCAGAGCATCTGGTGAAAGCCGCCAAGGCCGGCAACGTCACCATATGAAAGTGATGCGGCGGCTGTTGCTGGCGGTTGCCTGCCTGCAGCCCGCGCCGGCGCTGGCGGCTGATCCGCCGGTGATCCACATGGTGATACCGCTGCCGCCGCCCTTGCCCGAGGAAGAAAAGCCGGCGGAGCGGATCTGCACCGCGCCCGCTGTACGGACCGGCAGCCGCGTCAACGCCCCCAAAGTGTGCAAGACGGCGCGGGAATGGAATGCGCTGCATGCCAGGGGCCTGGATATCGGGACCGATGGCAAGGTGGCGCCGATGCGCAAGTCCAACGATGTCGGCGCCTGCGGCTTGAGCTGCAAATAATGCCGTCCTGCTGCTAGTCTCCCACCCATGAAAATCGCCTTCTTCAATCCCAGCACCATGGCGTTCAACGTGGCGACGCCGGAAGCGGCGCCGCTGGGCGGCATCGCCTCCTGCCTGTGTTACCTGGCGCGGGCGCTGGCGGCGCGCGGCCATGACGTCACGCTGATCTCGCTGCTGCCGGACGGCACGCCGCCGGTGCTGATGGGAGTGCGGCATGTGCCGGTGCAGCCGGTGCTGGGCGATCCGGCGGGTTTTTTCGCCAAGGAAAATTACGACGCCGCCATCGCGGTCAACTATCCCGACATCGCGCCCTATATCCGAAGCGGCAGCCCCCGCACCTTCAACATCGCCTGGCCGCATGTCTTCGCCAACCAGCCGGCGCTGACCCTGCTGCCGCAGGTCCAGCATCAGCTCGATTGCATTGTCTATGTCAGCGAGACCCAGCGCGCCGATTTCAAGCTCGCCACGCGCGGCGTGGTGATCGGCAATGCCGTCAGCCCCGGCTTCGAGAACATGTTCGCCTCGGCCGAGGACCTGCTGGCCGCCAAGCAGAACCGCGCCGTCTATGCCTCCATGCCGTTTCGGGGGCTGGACGAACTGGTCGAGGTGATGGGCCGCACCAGGGCGCAGACCGAGCTGCATGTTTTCTCTTCCATGCAGGCCTACCAGACATCCGACGCCCGCTTTGCCGCGCTGTTCACCGCGATGGGACAAAATCCGCGCATCCATCATCATGGCGGCGTGGGGCAGGCCGAGCTGGCGCGCCAGTTCCGCGCGTGCGCCTTCCTGGTCTATCCCTCCACTTTCATCGAGACCTATTGCATCGTGGCGCAGGAGGCCCTGGCCGCCGGCTTGAAGGTGATCAGCAACACGTTCGGCGCCTTGCCCGAAACCACCATGGGCTTTGCGGACCTGTTGCCGGTGTCAGGCAATTTCACCCGCCAGACCCATGTCGCAGGCATCACGGCGCTTCTCGACAGGAACGAGGCGGATTTTTTGCGCGCGCCGCAGGAATGGGCGCAGGAACGCTTTGCCCAGGTCCAGGCCATAAACCGCATCAGTACCTGGGCCGCCCGCGCCGCCCAATGGGAGGCGCTGCTGGTTTCGCAGTTGCGCAATTGACGCCCGCAAGCCACGCGCCCTAGCATCGCGCCATGATCACCGACCGCGACATCGCGCGCTATCACGAGACCGGCTATCTGGTTGTGCCCGATGTCATCGAGCCGCAGCTGCTGTCGCGGCTGCGCGGCGCGCTGGATGCCCTGGTGGCCGATGCCGGGTCGGTCAGTGAGCATACCGATGTCTATGACCTGGAGCCGGGGCACACGCCCGCAAATCCCATGGTCCGCCGCATCAAGCTGCCCCACAGCCACACGCCGGTATTCTGGGAGCTGGCGCAGTACCGCCCCATGGTCGCCATCCTGGAAAAGCTGCTGGGCCCGTCGGGCGTGCGGCTGCAAAGTTCCAAGATCAACCTCAAGTCGCCCCATTACGGCTCGCCGGTGGAATGGCACCAGGACTGGGCCTTCTATCCCCACACCAATGACGACATGCTGGCGGTGGGCGTGATGCTGGACGACGCCTTCATGGAAAACGGCCCGCTGATGGTGGTGCCCGGCTCGCACAAGGGCCCGACCTGGGACCATCATTCCGAAGGTTACTTCTGCGGCGCGATGGACCCGACCCGCCGGGAAGTGGATTTCGAAAGCGCCGTGCCGCTGATGGGCAAGGCCGGCTCGATGAGTTTCCATCATGTACGGCTGGTGCATGGCTCGGCGCAGAATGTCTCCGACAAGCCGCGCCGGCTGCTGCTGTATGAATTCTCCGCCGGCGACGCCTTCCCGCTGATGGGCATCAAGGACTGGGACCAGTACAACCGCAACCTGGTGTCGGGTACGCCGACCAACCAGCCGCGCATCGTTCCGGCCCCCGTGCGCATGCCGCTGCCGCCATCGCCGCGCCAGGGCTCGATCTACGAAAACCAGAGCACGGCGCAGAACAAATACTTTCAGCGCCGCGAACCGGCGAAAGTCTAAGCAGCGCGCATCAGACGCTGCGCAGGGGAACAGTGTGAGCGACGCGCCGGCCCCATCGCCCACCACATTGCGTCATGTGATGCTCGCCGCCGGCATCGGCTCGGCGCTGGAATGGTACGACTTCTTCATCTACGGCATGGCCTCGGCGCTGGTGTTCGGGCCGCTGTTCTTTCCCAGCTATGATCCCACCACCGGGGTGATGGCCTCCTTCGCCACCTTCGCGGTGGGCTTCCTGGCGCGGCCCTTCGGCGGCCTGTTCTTCGGTCATTTCGGCGACCGCTGGGGTCGGAAGCCCATGCTGGTGGCGACGCTGCTGCTGGTGGGCGGCAGCACCTTTATGATCGGGCTCTTGCCCACCTATGCCCAGATCGGCATCTGGGCGCCCATCCTGCTTCTGACCATGCGGCTGCTGCAGGGTTTCGGCGCGGGCGCGGAATATGGCGGCGCGGTGGTGATGGCGGTGGAGTTCGCGCCCGAAGGCCGGCGCGGCCTGTACGGCGCCTTCGCGCCGATGGGCACCACGGTGGGCAATGCGCTGGCCGGGCTCACCTTTTGGCTGATCGGCATGCTGGCCGCCGACGACCTGATGAGCTGGGGCTGGCGCGTGCCGTTCCTGGGGTCGATCCTGCTTTTGGGGCTGGGCGTCTATATCCGCGCCAAGGTGAGCGAGACGCCGGTATTCGAAGCCGCCCGCGCCAAACGCCCGCCGCTGAAACTCCCCGCGCTGGAAGCGGTGCGCCGTAGCCCGCGCAATTTCTTCGTGGTGGTGGGCGCGCGGCTGGCGGAAAATGCGCTGGGCTATCTCTATCCCGTGTTCGGCCTTTCCTACCTGATCACCACGCTGAGCGTGCCGCGCGAAACCGCCATCACCGCCGTGATCATCGGCAATGCCGCCATGGTCTGCGGGTTGGTGTACTTCGCCTGGCTGTCCGACCGCATCGGCCGCCGCCCGGTCTACATGTTCGGGGCGCTGTTCTCGGCCGTGGCCGCTGTTCCCTTTTTCCTGCTGGTGGGAACCACCAATCCGCTCCTGATCTTCCTGGCTTTCGCCATCGTGATGGGGATCGGCTGCGGTGCCATGTTCGGGCCGCAGGCGGTCTATTTCGCCGAACTGTTCGGACCCCGACTGCGCTATTCCGGCTTTGCTTTTGCTCGCGAGCTGGGATCGATCATCGCCGGCGGCCCGGCGCCCCTGATCGCCGCGACACTGGTGGCCTGGATGGCGGGCGCGCCCTGGGGCGTGGCGGTCTATGTCATCGCGGTATCGCTGGTGACGGCCTTCGCGGTGTGGTGCGGGCCGGAAACCTACAAGAACGACATCAGCCAGGACGATGTGCAGGATCGCCCCGCTTAGGGACTGGCTTCGATCCGCTGCCACAGATCGCGGATCATGTCCTTCATCTGCAGGGATTCCTGCCAGCGGTCGGACAGTTCGTAACCATCCGCGCCGGTGATGGCATAGGGCGGCGGCCCGAATTCGCACAGGAAGGTCAAGGTCTCGTCCGGCCCGGCGCGCTGCTTCCAGCTGCGGATGCCATATTCCCACCAGCCCATGAACAGCTCCAGCCAGTCCTGGTGCTGCGGGAAATTGAACTGCACCTGGATCTGTTCGCGGCTGGCGACGCGGCCATGGATTCCCCAGCTATTGTCCAGGATGCGTTTCATCATCGCGTGGTTCTCGGGCGCGATCGGCCAGGCGAACTCGCGCCCCACGACATAGTGGGAAAGATCGGCGGTGAAGCGCAGGTCGGGAAAACGGTCCAGCAGGTGGAGGGTGAGGAACAGGTCGGTGGTCATGCGGTCGCGATGGGTTTCGATATGCATCTCGATCCCGGCATCCGCCGCCAGCCTGCGCCAACCCTCGATGTAGGGAACGCATTCTTCCAGCGTGTAGGGCCGCACGTCGGGCTGCAGGTTCAGGTGATCGGCGCCCAGTTCCTTCACCAGCGCCAGCACCGGCTTCAGGTCGTCCACCGTCTGGGGATAGCATTGCGCCTGCCAGGTCATGTTGTTGGCGCGCAAGAAACCGGTCACCTGGCGCGCATAACCGGCATCGATGAAGCGCACGCCGCAGCCGTCGAAACCGGCATCGCGGATCATGGCGAGCTTTTCGTCCAGCTCCCATTCATGGCCGTCGGGGCGGCGGCGTTCCATCGCCCACAGCGATTGATAGACCAGCAGTTTCTGCGCCATGCCCCACCCCGTTTGGCCTCAGGCTAACGGGGCAGGGGACGCAGTGCCAGCCTATTTCAGGTTGGTCGACAGGTTGGTGAAGGTGGTGGAAAGACCGGTGCCCACGGCGGTGACGCCGGTGATGATGACAACGGCAATCAGCGCCGCGATCAGGCCATACTCGATGGCGGTGGCCCCATCTTCATTCTTCCAGAAATTCTTCAAAATCATGACAAACCCCTTTTTCAAATCGCCATCACCCTAGCGGAGCGGAATTTTCGAAGGGCTTACGGCAATCCCTAAAAACTGCGAATGACCGGGTTTGATTCCAGTTTGAGACGAATGTGCCGCCATGCTAGGAAATGCCCGCTTTTGGCGCTTTTCGCAGGACAGAAAAACAATGATCAACACCCGCCCGCTCGCCGCACTGTTCGCCGCATTGCTTTTATCCACAACCGCGACGGCGCAAACCATTACGCCAACAATCACCAAAGGCGCGCAGGTCACGACCGACGATTACCGCCGCCAGGGGCAAGCCGAAGTGGCGCGGCTCAAGGCCTCGGCGCCGATCAACGCGCGCGCGAAGAACGTCATCATCTTCATCGGCGACGGCATGGGCATCAGCACCCTGACGGCGGCGCGCATCTACCAGGGCCAGAAACTGGGCCGCGACGGGGAATCCTTCACCACCGCGATGGACAGCCTGGCCCATGCGGCGCTGGTCAAGACCTATTCCCATGACGCCCAGGTGTCGGACTCCGCGCCCACCGCCAGCGCCATCATGGGCGGGGTGAAGGCGCGCAACGACGTGATCGGCGTCGGCCCCGAAGCCATCGTCAACGATTGCCCCGGCTCGAAGGACAAGCACATCCCCACGATCTTCGATTTCGCGCAATCCTCAGGCCGCGCCACCGGCATCATTTCCACCGCGCGCATCACCCATGCCACCCCGGCCTCGACCTATGCCCACACGCCGCAGCGCGACTGGGAAGCCGACAGCGACATGCCGGTCGCGGCCAAGGCGGAAGGTTGCCTGGATATCGCCCGCCAGATGATCGAGAATCCGGTCGGCGCCAAGCTCGACATCATCCTGGGCGGCGGGCGCAGCAATTTCCTGCCCGCCACCATGACCGATCCCGAATATGCCGACCAAAAGGGCCGCCGCACCGACGGGCGCGATCTGGTCGCCGACTGGAGCCGCCGCAACCCCGGCGGCAGCTTCGTGTGGAATGCGCGCGACTTCGCCGCGCTCGACATGAAGGCGAACCAGAAGGTGCTGGGCCTCTTCCAGCCCGATCACATGCAATATGAAGCCGACCGCGCCAGGGACAAGGCGGGCGAACCCTCGCTGGCCGAGCTGACCCGCGCCGCCATCACCAAGCTGGGCAGCAACAGGACCGGCTATGTCCTGCTGGTCGAAGGCGGCCGCGTCGATCACGGCCATCATGCCGGCAATGCCGCCCGCGCCCTGGAAGACGCCGTCGCGCTGGACGGCGCGGTCCGGGCGGCCCTCGACAGCGTAAATCTGAAAGACACGCTGGTGCTGGTCACCGCCGATCACAGCCACACGCTGACGATGAGCGGCTATCCCCAGCGCGGCAATCCGATCCTGGGCGTGGTGCGCGGCGTGGACGGCGAGATCATCGAGGCCAAGGACGGCAAGGCCTACACCACGCTGGGCTATGCCAACGGCCCGGGCGCCACGACCGACAAGCCGCGCAGCGATCCCGCCGCGACCGACACCACGGCGCTGGATTACAAGCAGCAGGCCCTGGTGCCGCTGGCGGGCGAGACCCATGGCGGCGAGGATGTGGCGGTGCGCGCCTCGGGCCCCATGGCGCACCTGTTCAAGGGCACCATCGAGCAGCACACCATCTATCACGTGATCCGCGAGGCGATGACGGCGCGCTAGGGCGTCAGCCGACCGGATTTTCGTGCCAGATCTCGAACTTCTTGTTGGTGATGAACAGCACCGTCACGTCCTCGGTCTGGGTGGCGCCGTGCTGCATGCGCATGCCTTCCTCGAACCAGACGAAATTGCCGGCTGCGAAACTGCCCTCATGGGTGACCAGCGTGCCTTCCAGCACATAGATGCCATGGGCGCAGGGATGGGTGTGCCAGGTGTTCATGAAGCCGGCCGGATATTTCGCCATCCGCACCGTGACCCCGGTCTCGGGGTCTTCGATGAACGGCTTGACGAAAATCGCCTTGCCGAGTGCCGGTATCACACTTTCCTTCCACGCCATGGCGTTGGAGTCGAAGGCCTGAATCTTGTGCGTGGTCATCTTTGTACTCCCCGGCATCTTTTGGACAATTAGAGGCACAAGACGCGCTGACGGGCAAATGGCAACGGGCGATTGGCATTGAAATATCGCGCGGCCACCCTATATTTAAGCCATGACGATCTTTGTTCTCCCCCGAGAAGCGCTTCGCGCGAGCCGCATTCACGCAGGCTCCTGACCGGACGCCGCGCGCGGCGTCCGGCGTCTGACCCATTCCATCCGTTTTTCGAACCGCTGCGGTGAAGGCCCCGCAGGGGAAATCCATTTCGTTCCTTGCAAGGGATTCAAAAGCCATGACCGCACAACCCGCCATCACCATCTCGACCCTCGATTACGACCGTCTGAGCAACCTGGCCGAAAGCGCCAGCCGTCACGCGCCCGAGGTGGCCGCCTTCCTGCTGGACGAACTTGGCCGTGCCGATATAGCGCTGGGCGCGCCTGACGCGCCGGTGGTGCGCATGGGAAGCCGTGTGGAATTCCGCGACGACGAAACCCGCGCGGTGCAAAGCGTGCGTCTGGTCTATCCCGATCAGGCCGATGCCCAGCAGGGCCATATCTCGATCCTCACCCCGGTGGGCGCCGCCCTGATCGGCCTGTCGCCGGGCCAGTCCATCCAGTGGCGTGACCGCCGTGGCTCTCTGAAAGAACTGACCGTGCTGGCGGTGCGGGATGCGCCGGAAACGCAACCAGAAAAGGTTGGCTGATGCGCTGTGGTGTAGGGTGTGAGCGCTTCCCAAACGGGAGTTTTGCGCGATATAACCGCCGCCGGACGCGGGTGTAGTTCAATGGTAGAACGGCAGCTTCCCAAGCTGCATACGAGGGTTCGATTCCCTTCACCCGCTCCAGTCCCTCTGATGCGACATTTCGCGATCAGCTATCAAAATCCAAATTCGATGGCCTGACCGAGGTGGCGTGGCTTTGCGGATCATCCAATTCAAAGTGCAACTTCTGCCCCTCGAAAAAGCGGCTCCTGTAGCGACTTTCGATGGCTTCTACTGAGCCGTAGTATTCGAGATCGCGGGTTCGCCGAACAGCCAAACGAAGACCTTCTTCTGGCGTGAGGTCTATCCAGATGCGAAAATCGAACAAGTCTCTAATCTCGCGGCGAAAAATGAACACGCCTTCGACCACCAGGACGCCCGGCGCTTGTATCGTTATATCTCGCTGATAATGCAGATCGTTGATCCAGTCAGTCTGCATGACCTTGGCCGGTAGTTCGTTATGGGAGCGCGCCGGCTGGAGAACCTCGGTCACAAGCCGTTTAAAGTCGTACGCGCCGTTGTAATAGCCATGGGCTTGATCGGGATTGGCGTTTCGCACGGATCGTAGCGTCATGAAATCGTCGATGGAAAAGACGGTCGCCGCCATGCGGGCATTGGTCAAGTAACGTTCGGCTTCCATCGCCTGTGTTGATTTTCCGCAAGAATCGACTCCGGAGATCCCGATGATCGCCAAGCGATGTTCTCGCTCCGCGACGCTGGCGGCTTCGTCAACAATCTTCCTGATTTCAGGTTGCAGCGATTTGTCCGAATAGCCGGGCACCGACCGCCCCCAGGATCACTTCTTCAGCCGCAACTTCCCCGCCACCGCGCATTCCCGAAGCACCGTGAAATAGCGGTCCACCGCTTCGGCGCCGATCACGAACGGGCTGTCCTCGCCGGGCTTGCGCGCCACGCGGCTGCGGGTCCAGGCATGGTCGTACATGGAGTGGTTGGAGAAGACGATGCTGGCGCCGGCCGCCTGGGCCGCCAGGCGCATTTTCTCCGCCGAGGCGATGTAGGTGTCGAAACGCTCCGGGCTGCGCGGGAAGTTGAAGCCCATGCCGCCGGAATAGGCCGCGGTCAGTGTCTTGCCCTTGTCCTTGATCGGGATCAGGTACGACAGGGTGCCCAGCGTATGGCCCGGCGTCTGCAGAATCGTGATGGTGGTGTCGCCCAGCGTCAGCTTCTGGCCGTCGCCCGCATCCAGGTCGCGCTTGGGAATCCCGCCGGCCATGTTGGTCGCCTTCATGGTGGCGTCCCAGTCGGGCGCGCCCATGATGACGCGCGCGCCATAACGGTCCTGCAGCAGCTTGGAGCCCTGGTCATGATCGCCATGCGCGTGGCTGATGATCACATACTTGATGTCGGCGGGATTGAGCCCCAGCTTTTTCAGGCCGCCGACGATTTCATCTTCGACCGCATAGTTGAACATGGTGTCGATCAGGATGATCCCGGCGCTGGTCTTGATCGCCCAGCTCGAATGAAACTTGGTGCCCAGCCAATAGACATTGTCGAACACCTGGGCGGGTTCGGCGTACCAGGTGTCGCGGGCAGGGATCGGCCGGGGCTTTCCGGCATTGGCGGCGCGCTGGGCGACGCCGGGGTCCGACCCGTCCGAGGGCTGGATGCACAACACGCTCAGGGTGCCTGCGAAATCCGTTCCGGCGGCGGTTTGCGCGGCCATCACATGGGTATCCACGTCGGTCTGGGCCACTGCGCCCGCCGCCATCAGGCCAAGGCTTGCCGTCATCATCAAAGCTGCCGTGATGCGCATTTTCATGACTGTCTCCCCGGGTTGTTGTTGTTCTTGCGCCAACTATAGCCCGCTAGGGCCCGCCCTGCCATTGGGCGATGAACGCCGGCGTCCAGACAAAGCCGATAATGTTCAGGATCAACCCGTCCCGGATCATCGCAATGGTAAAGACCTCGAACGCGATGCCCAGCACCACCACGGCCCAGACCGGCATCCTGAGCGCCATCACGAAGCCGATGCCCATCATCACCGTGTCCAGCACCGAATTGAGGATGCTGTCCCCCGCATAGCCCACGGCCAAGGCCTGCTGGCGGTAATGCTGGATCGACATGGGCAGGTTCTCGGTGATCTCCCATCCCACTTCCAGGCCGATGGAAATCAGCAGCCGCGTCGCCATCGGCAGGCGCGGTGTCAGATAGTGCAGCAGGGCATAGAACAGGAAGCCGTGAATGACGTGCGAAAAGCTGTACCAGTCGCTGATCTGCTGCGAGGTATCGGTGCTGAGGGGATTGCCCGCCCACAACAGAATGCGCCCACTTTCCGCGATCCAGGGCTGGCCCAGCCAGCACAGCACCGCGATCTGCAGCGCCACCAGCGCGGCGGCCGCCAGCGCAAAACGGTAGCCAGGTGTCAGGTTGGTGATGGTTCGAAGCATGAGCGACAAACTTAGCGACAAATCCGCTGCGCTGCTGCTTTTCTCGGCAGCATTTTTGCTGCGCCGCACACTGATCGGGGCGATCCTTGTCAACAAACCCCGGCACCCCTTACAACCTTGGCGCACTGGGCGGCCCGATTGGGATGCGCCACGCACAAAAGGGAAACTCCATGAAGTCGAAGTTTATGATCGCCGCCGCGGCGATCGCACTGCTGATGCCCATCGCGGCCTCGGCCCAGTTCCTCGGCAAGAACGAGGAAAAGACGACCAGCAATGCCTATCCGCAGAATTTCCTGTCGGCCAAGCCGACCAAGCTGAACCCCTATGTGGCGCCGAACAAGCCGCACTGGAAGCTGTCGGAAATCCTGGCCTCGCATAAGGGCCAGACCGACTGGGTGCAGCCGATCGTGCGCAACAAGCACCAGGAAGCCGACTACATCTCGATGGGCGTCGGCAAGAAGACCAAGCAGATGATGTATGGCGACGACCGCGTCGTGTTCATCGTCTGGGACGGCGCGCTGAAGGTCAGCATCGAAGGCAAGGAGCCGTTCACGGCCACCAAGGGCTTCATGGTCAACGTGCCCTTCCGCCACATGTTCACGCTGGAATCGGTTGGCGACAAGCCCGCTTTGCGCTTCGAAGTGCGCCGCGCCGGCATGATGCCGCTGTATGCGCTGAATGAAACGCCTGACGCCCTTGCCGGCCACACCTACGTCAAGGTGCGCGGCACGCCGGGTCCGGCCAAGGACGACAACAATCCGACCTATGTCGACTACATGAAGGAGTTCAACGGCACCGAAAAGGCCTATGGCGGCAAGTTCGTCTGGGATGACGGTTTCACCTCCAACATCCTGCGCGGCAAGGCTGCGGCTTCGGTTCCGCCCGATACCGCCCTGGGTCACTTCCACAATGACTTCAATGAGTTCTGGTTCATCATGGAAGGCAAGATCGGCATCAAGATCGAAGGTCTGCCCTACTTCACCACCGAACCGGGCGACATCATGAGCGCCGCCGTGGGCCGCTGGCACCGCGCCGGCAACGATCCGGCTGCGCCCTGGTCGACGCGCGTTCCATTCAACCCGCGTCCCCCGATCCTGCACAACTTCGCGGCCGACTAATCGTCCGCTGACGACAAAGACCCCCGCGCCAAAAAGCGCGGGGGTTTTTTCGTTTGGGGCGACTCGGGCGCGTTTTTCAAGTTCCAGCCTGCGGCAGGCTGTTCTTTGTTGCGGCGCAGCATCGGGAAAATGCCGGGCTTTGGCGGGCCGTTGCACTGATCCCCACAATCGCGCGCTTCCTCGCCGCCCGAAAATTTACAGAACGCGGAAATTCTGATTATTTGTCGGCAGTTAGGCCAAAGAATTGGCCCAGGAAGCACCGCGCCCTGGCGCGGCCATCAAAAAGCAAAGAGCTGTGTTCATGAGACTGTCCGCCATTGCGATCGTTGCTTGCGTCGTTGCCACCCCGGCCCTTGCCGCGGAAGCCGACCTGCAAAAGCAGTTTCACGACACGGTGCAGCCCTTCGCCGCCAAATATTGCGCGGGCTGCCACAGCGGCAAGACACCCGCCGCCCAGTTCGACATCAAGTCCTACGACACCCTTGCTAAAGTGAAGGCGGAATTCCCGCGCTGGGCGCTGGTCTCCGAGCGGCTGCACGCCAAGGAGATGCCGCCCAAGCCGATGAAGGCGCCCCCCCAGGACGAGATGGACAAGGTCATGGCCTTTGTCGAAGCGGTGCGCGCCGAGGAGATCAAGCGCGCCGCCGGCGATCCGGGCATCGTCCTGGCCCGCCGTCTTTCCAATGCCGAATATGGCTACACCATCCGCGACCTGACGGGTCAGGACCTGAAGGTCGCGCGCCAGTTCCCGGTCGATCCCGCCAACCCGGCCGGCTTCGACAATTCCGGCGAGTCCCTCACCATGTCGCCGGCGCTGCTGACCAAGTATCTGCAGGCCGCGCGCACTATCGCCGATCACCTGGTGCTCAAGCCCGACGGTTTCGATTTCGCCTCGCACCTGGTGCAGGTCGACAGCGACCGCGACCGCTACACGGTCGGTCGCATCATGGATTTCTATCGCGCCCAGCCCACCGATTTCGCCAAGTACTTCGAGGCCGCCTGGCGCTACCGCCACCGCGCCGCGCTGGGCAATCAGGGTGCCACGCTGGCCTCCACCGCCGCGTCGATGAAGATCAGCGCCAAGTATCTGCCCATGGTCTGGGGCATCCTGAACGAACAGAACGCGGTCGGTCCGATAGCCACTTTGCAGAAGATGTGGCTGGCCATGCCTGCGCCGTCGGCCAAGACCCCCGCCGCGCGCCTGGCGCCGCAGGTCCAGGCCAAAGCCGTGCAGATGCGCGACTTCACGGTGCGCATCAGGAAGCACACCGCCATGCAGTATACCTCGCTGAAGATCGAGGGCCTGCCGGGCCAGACCCAGCCGCTGCAGAATGTGCGCCTCAAGACCTATGCCGCGGGCCATCGCAAGAGCGATCCCGCCGCCCTGCGCGCCGACAACCAGCCGCCGGCCGCGCTGCCGCAGATTCCGAAATATCCCGGCCTGCACCAGGACGCCACGCCGCGCTGGAACACGGTCATGGCCCATGCCCGTGCCGCCAACAGCGACCTGGTCTATCCCGCCGGTCAGCGCGAGCAGTATGAAAAGGCCTTCGACCGCTTCGCCTCGGTCTTCCCCGACACCTTCATGGTCACCGAGCGCGGCCGCTACTGGCCCGACGAGTCCGAGGACAAGGGCCGCTTCCTCAGCGCCGGCTATCACAATTCCGGCGGCTATTACCGCGACGACACCGCGCTGATGCAGCTCATCCTGGACGAAAAGGGCCAGCGCGAGATCAACCGGCTGTGGGACGAGTTCGACTATATCGCCGACCACACCAACCGCACCTACACCCAGTGGTTCTTCAACAATGCGGGCGTGGTCGATGGGCTGGGCGCGGAATCGGGCTTGCCCCGTCCACAGGGCCGCGAGATCACCGAAACCTCCGTCATCAACGACGCGCGCGACAAGTATGTCGCCAAGGCGCTGGCCGACAAGAAGAACGATCCCGGTGCCGCCGAAGCCATGCGCCTGGAGTTCAAGCGGATCGACGACACGCTGCGCCATGTCGAACGCGAGCGGAAGGCGTCCGAGCCCAAACACCTTGCGGCCCTGGCGACTTTCGCCGAGCGCGCCTATCGCCGCCCGCTGACGAGCGCCGAGAAGACCAGCCTGCTGGCCTATTACAAGACCGCGCGAACCAAGAACCGCCTGTCGCACAATGACGCCATCAAGGACACGGTCGTCAGCGTGCTGATGTCGCCCGACTTCCTCTACCGGTTCGACCTGTCGGCTTCGGCTGCCGGCAAGGACGGGCTGATCAAGGCCGCGACCAATGCCCCGGCCAAGCCCTTCGTCGCCGAACGGCTCTCCAGCTACTCCCTGGCCAACCGGCTGAGCTATTTCCTCTGGTCGTCGATGCCCGACGCCGAACTGCTGCGCCATGCGGCGGCCGGCGACCTTTCAAACCCCAAGGTGCTGACGGCCCAGGTCCGCCGCATGCTCAAGGATCCCAAGGTCAAGGGCCTGGCCACCGAGTTCACCGGCAACTGGCTGGTGTTCCGCCAGTTCGAGACCAACAATTCGGTCGACCGCGAGCGCTTCCCGACTTTCAACGACGCCCTGCGCGAATCCATGTTCCAGGAGCCGATCCGGTTGGTGCAGGACACCATCGTCAATGATCGTTCCGCGCTCGACCTGCTCTATGGCAAGCACACGTTCGTGAACCCGCCGCTGGCCAAGCACTATGGCATGCCCGACGTGCCCGGTGACGTGAACAACTGGGTTCGGATCAACAATGCCGACAAGTATGGCCGTGGCGGCATCCTGCCCATGGCGGTGTTCATGACCCAGAACTCGCCCGGCCTGCGCACTTCGCCGGTGAAGCGCGGCAACTGGGTGGTGCAGAAGGTGCTGGGCATCCGCGTGCCGCCGCCGCCGCCGGCCGTGCCCGAACTGCCCAATGACGAAACCAAGACCGACCGTCCGATCCGCGAGATGCTGGCCCAGCATCGCTCGGTGCCGATGTGCGCCGCCTGCCACTCCAAGTTCGACTCCTTCGGCCTGGTGTTCGAGGGCTTCGGACCCGTTGGCGACGCCCGCACCAAGGACGGCGCGGGCCGTCCCGTGGACGTCTCCGCCACCTTCCCCGGCGAGGTCGAGGCCGTCGGCGTGCCGGGCCTGCAGCAGTTCATCCGGGACCACCGCCAGGACCGTTTCGTGGACAATCTCAGCCGCAAGCTGCTGGCCTATGGCCTGGGCCGGTCGCTGCAACTGTCGGACGAATCGCTGGTCGACAGGCTGAACCTGCACATGGCGGCCAATGGTTACCGCTTCGGCGCCCTGGTCGAAGCCATTGTTTTAAGCCCGCAATTCCTGAACCGGCGGGCGCCCGAAGCCGCCCCGCTTCAGAAAGCCGATTTGCAGCCCGCCGTGAAATTCGTCAAAACTGCCTTCCAGAAGGGGAATTGATATGACCCAGCCCACCGACACGCCCTCGTTCAAGTCCCGCGCCTTCTCCCGCCGCGCTGTGCTGCGCGGCACCGGCTGCGCCATGGCGCTGCCCTGGCTGGAATCGGTCAGCGCGATGGCCCAGGCGCCCACGCCGGCCGATTTCCCCAAGCGCTTTGGCGTGGTCTTCATGGGCTGCGGCGTCAACGAGAACCATTGGAGCGCCGAAGGACAGGGCGCGGCGATGAAGCTCAGCAAGTCGCTGGAGTCGCTGGAGCCGCTGAAGAAAAAGATCAACGTGATCGACGGCCTCCAGGTCAAGTCGTTGATGGGGCAGGGCATCCATCCCGCCCAGACCGGCAGCCTGTTGTCGGGCGTGCAGATCTCCAAGGGCGCGCTGATCCATTCGGGCATCAGCGTCGACCAGATGATCGCGGGCCATGTCGGCCAGGACACGGCGCAATCCTCCATCGTGCTGTCCTGCGAACAGCCCATGACCGGCTATCACGAAACCAATTTTTCGCTCGCCTACAGCTCGCATCTGTCCTGGCAGACGGCGGATTCGCCGGTGCCGGTCGAGGTCTATCCGGCGCTGGCCTGGGACAGCCTGTTCGACAATCGCGGCAGCCTCCTGAACATCTCGGTGCTGGACCGCGTCAACGACCGCGCCAAGGACCTGTCGCGCAAGATCAGCGCCACCGACCGCGGCAAGCTGGACGAGTTCATGACCAGCGTGCGCGAGATCGAGCGCCGCGTGGAAGTCATGCGCAAGGGCGCGGACAATGCGGCCGAGAATGCCAGCCTGAAGAACGCCTCGCTGGCCACCATGGACCGCCCCGTCAACGGCCTGCCGGAAGACCTGCGCGAACATTCCAAGCTGATGTGCGACATCATCGCGATCGCCTTCCAGACCAACAAGAGCCGCGTCGCCTCGCTGCTGATCTCACGCGACCTGTCGGCGATGTACTACCCGTTCATCAACGTCAAGGATGGCCATCACTCGGCCTCCCACTACAACAACAATGACGATTACGAGCGCATCACCAACTTCCATGTCAGCCAGTACGCGTATCTGATCTCGAAGCTGGACAGCATGAAGGAAGGCGAGGGCACCGTGCTGGACAATAGCTGCATCATGTTCCTGTCCAACATGTGGGTTGGCCGGACCCATGACAATTCACGCCTGCCGCTGGTGCTGGCGGGCGGGCTGGGCGGCACGCTGGAAACGGGCCGCACGCTGAACTATCTGAATGAGAAGGAAGACAAGCGCAAAATGTGCAGCCTGTATCTTTCTCTGATGGACCGGTTCGGCATCAAGCAGGACGCGTTCGGCGATTCCACCACGCGCCTGGAACGCATCTAGCCACCCGGCATGAAAAAACGGCTTGCCGGAATTTCGCCGGCAAGCCGTTTTCTTTTGTAACCGGGTTTGGCTTACGACGCGGGGGTGAAATTCACCTTGCCCATTTTTTCGATGGCGAAGATGCCCAGCGTGCCGCCCTTGTTGGCGGTGCCGGTCCACAAGCCGTCGGCGCCTTTTTCCATCCGGCGCAGTCGGGTAAAGCCGCGCTGTTCCACATGACGCCGTGCTTCCGACTCGCTGAAGACGGAGGTGCCGGGAAGATTGCTCTCGGCGGCGGCGGGCGCCGCGGCGGGGGTCTCCTGCGCCAGGGCAACAGACGCAAACAGGCTGCAGGCGGCAGCGGTCAGTGCAACAAAGCGCATGAGATCTCCGGGTTGATGTCCTGTGTTATGGGGACAATCACCGGCGAATGTACACCAAGCACCCGCAGCATAAGCTGCGGCGCTACTTGGCGGTGCGGGACTCGGTGATCATGCGCATCAGCTGGCTGGACAAGGCGCGGCCTGCCAGCGCCTGCACGCCGTTGGGATAGCCTTCTTCGGCAAGCTGGGCCTGGAGGGCCGGGACGTTGGCGACCTTGCCGCTCTTGGCGATCTGGAAGGCGCGCTCCACGACGCTGGGACGTTGCTGGGCGGGAGAGGTGTTGTCAGTCATCCCCCTACTTTAGCAGACGGTTTGACGATTTACACCGGCGTAAAAAGCAATCCGGACAAGGGTTTCGCTCAACCCTCGGCCGCCAGATGTTTACGAAGCTGGGGCGAGGGAACCTCGTCGAACCGGTAGCTGCGGAGGAATTGCAGCCCCATTTCCGGGGCTTTTTGCCAGATTACCCGGGCCTCGTAGGCAATCCGGTTGCGCATATCCATGAAATACAGCCGCTCGGACACATATTGCTGGTCCTCAAGGTGAATCCGGGCGCCTGCCGCTGAAATGTCTCGGGTTTCGCACTTGATGTAGCGGCTGCCGTCCAGATTGGCGATCCGGCTGCCCCACAGGACCTTGCGGCGTTCGACTTGGCGCCGGCTGGCCAGGCCAATGTCCCGGATATTCGCCATGCCGCTGGTCATCATGTCTCGCCATCGTCCTTTTCGCTCAGGGCGATTTTGCGCCGATGCGTCTTGCGCCAAGCTTAAAGGGTTCGGTCGGGTTTTAAGTATCGTCAGAAGCTGATCTGGGTGCGCAGGCCGATGCCATCGGCGGAGATGTCGTTGGCGGGCGCGCTGGCGTGCCGGACGCGGATATTGTCGTAGTCCAGCATGAAGCGCAGCCCGGCGGTAGGATACCAGTTCAGGCCCAGGCTCCAGACATTCTGCACGCCGCCTTTGATGCCGCCCGAAGCAGGCGCGAGTGCGGGCAGGTAATCGAGCGCGATGTTGCTGTAGCGGGCCTTGGCTTCCCATGCGCCGATGCCGCCCGGTGTGCCCAGCGGACGGGCGGGCAGCGGGTTGCGAAAGGCGGCGGCGGTGGGATCGTAATTGCGGGTCTCGCCGGTGATCGACCAGGTGGCCAGCGCGTACCAGCCGCTGAAATCCGGATCGGGCACCGCCATGCGCCGGGCAATGGAATAATGGAACCAGCCGCCCTGGCCATAGAAACGATCAAACGTCGCGGCGCTTTCCAGACCGAAGGCCGTCACCCTGCGCGCATCGATCGCGCCGGTGCTGACGGTGCGCAAGGAATCCAGCGCCAGTTCGGGCCCGTTGCTGAGCGTGACCGTGTTCGGCGGATTGGGCCCCGGCGCGACATCCGCCACCTTGAAAACATGCGTGGCGTTCGCATCCACCACCCATTTCAGCCGGTCACCCGCCACCAGCCAGGCGGCGCGCCCCACCAGCCCCTGCTGCTCGTCAAAGGTGGCCGCATCGCTCGTGCGCCCGCCGGTATAGGCCAGCGAGACGAAATAGCGTTCGCCCTGCGCGAACAGGTTGATGGTCTTGCGTCCGCCGGCCCCGGCGATGCCTCGGGCGATACTGGCGGCGCTGGCCCGTTCCATGAATACGACATTGCCCGCGCCGGTGGCATCTTCCAGGCCCGCGGGCGGTGCGAAGGCACCGATGCGTACGCCGAACGGCTTGAACCCGTCATACTGCAGATAGGCGCGATAGATGTAGCCGGCGCGCGGGGCGTTGAGGCCGCCGAATTCATAAGTGAAATTGTACGACCAGTCGCGCCAGGCCGTGCCCGCGATCGCGACCTGGGCGCGGCGGAGATTGGTGCCGCTGTTCAAATCCGTGCCTGGCGGGTTGCGGCCTTGCGCAAAATAAGCGGCGTCGAAATTCACGTTGCTGCGCAGCGAGAGGCTGAAGGCGCCATCAGCGGAGGCGATGGTCAGGCGGCCATTGTCCAGGCTGGTGCGGGGCTGGGCCGCCAGCCGCTTGGCCAGCCGGCCATGGGATTCGTCCATCTCCTTGCGCAGCTGGTCCAGGGCGCGGCTGCCCGGGGCGGCCGCCTTGATCTCGGCCAGCTGGCGCTGGGCATCCAGCAACTGGCGCTCCAGCGCCTCGATGCGGGTGTCCGCCGCGTGCGCCGGTGTGGCGCAGGCCAGCAGTGCCAGCGCAAACATGCCGTGTGGATAACGTGCCAACCCCGTGCCCTTTCGCCCGCGCCTGATAAGGGGCGCGCGCCACTGGATCAACCCGCTTTCCTGCACTACCTTCCCTGCGCTGTTGTTATAAGAAAATGCCCAAAAAACATGCTCCAGCAGACCCCAGCCGCCGCTTTCGAACCCGATGTTGTCGTTGTCGGCTCCGGCGCGGGCGGCGGCATGGCTGCCTATGTCCTGGCCCGCGCCGGGATCAAGACCCTGGTGCTGGAAGCGGGCCGCGACTACGACCCCAACGCCGAAAACGCCATGCTGAAATGGAATCATGAAGCGCCGCTGCGCGCCGGTGCCACCCCTGACAAGCATTTCGGTTTCTACGACGCCACCGCCAATGGCGGCTGGACCGTACCGGGCGAGCCCTACACCGTGGCCGAGGGCTCCAAATTCCGCTGGTGGCGTTCGCGCATGCTGGGCGGGCGCACCAATCACTGGGGCCGCCACTCGCCGCGCTTCGGGCCCTACGACTTCAAGCCCTACAGCCGCGACGGTCTCGGCATGGACTGGCCGATGTCCTATGACGAGATCGCGCCCTGGTACGACCGTACCGAAAAGCTGGTGGGCGTGATTGGCGCCAATAACGGGCTGGAAAACCATCCCAACTCGTCGCCGGGCGTGTTGATGCCCGCGCCCCGGCCACGCGTCACAGAGATGATGATCGCGGCGGCCGCCAATGACCTGGGCATCCCGTGCATCCCCTCGCACTACGCCGTGCTGTCACGCGACATTCCCGATCCCAAGGTGCCGCGCCAGGCCTGTTACAACGCTTCGCCTTGCAGCCGCGGCTGCGCCATCGGGGCGGCGTTCCAGACCACGACATCGCTGCTGCCCATGGCGATGGCCACCGGCAATCTGCGCATCCAGACCGACGCCACGGTGACGCGCGTCTTGACCGGCGCCGACGGCAAGGCGACGGGCGTGGAGTATTTCGACAAGGCGGGAAGGGCACAGGTGGCGCGCGCCCGCGTCGTGGTGATGGCGGCCAGCGCCTGCGACACCGCAAAGATCTTGCTGAATTCGAAGCAGGGCGGGTTGGCCAATTCCAGCGGCCAGGTCGGCAAGAACCTGCTCGACACCACCGGCACCAATGTGCGCGGCCATATTCCCGCGCTGGAAGGCCGCCCGCGCTACAATGAAGACGGTCTGGATGTCGCCCACATGTACATCCCCTGGTGGCTGTACAAGGAACAGGCGGCGGGGAAGCTCGATTTCCCGCGCGGCTATCACTATGAGATCGGCGGCCGTTTCAACGCGCCGGGTGCCAGCCTGTCGCTGGGCAACATGGAAGACGGTTACGGCTTGCCGCTGAAGGAAGACGCGCGGCGCTATTACGGGGCGCAGCTCTCCTACACCGTGCGCGGCGAGATGATTCCCAACGCGGGCTCCTTCTGCGAGCTCGATCCCAGCGTGAAAGACAAATACGGCATGCCGGTGCTGCGCTTCCACTGGCAGTGGACCCAGCACGAGATCCGCCAGATCGCCCATGGCATCAAGACGGCGAAAGAGATGATCGCGCGGCTGGGCGGCACAGTGCTGACGCCGGAGCGCACCCCGGAAGAGGCCATCGAGGACGGCGGCGTCATCATCCATGAACTGGGCACCACCCGTATGGGCGACAAGGCATCCAATTCGGTGGTTGATGGTTTCGGCAAGGCCTGGGACGTGGACAATCTGGTGATCGTGGACGGCAGCGTCTTCACCTCGAACGCGCACAAGAATCCGACCCTGACCATCATGGCGCTGGCCTGGCGCAGCACCGCCAGGCTGGTCGAGCGGCTGAAGAAGGGAGAAATCTGATGGAGATTTCCCGCCGCGTCACCCTGGGCTGGATCACCGCCGCCGCTTCCACCACGCTGACCGCCTGCGATTCCGAGCCGCCCTCCAAAGGCCCGGCGATCGGGCGCTGGAAGGATCTTATCGTGGAGCCGGTCAAAGCCGCCGGTTACGGCCAGGATCCCAATCTGGTGGAGCCGGTGACACCCTGGCCGCTGACGCTGGACAAGTCGCAGCGTGAAACCTTGCGCATCGCCGCCGATCTGATGATTCCGGCGGACGATCATTCGCCGTCCGCCGGAACGCTGAACATCGATGCCTTTATCGACGAATGGATCAGCGCGCCCTATCCGGTGATGCAGGCGGATCGCGAATTGCTCATCTCAGGGCTCGCCTGGCTGGATGCGGAAAGCCAGCATCTTTGGAACAAATCCTTCGCCCAGGCCAGCGACGTCGAACGCCGCAAGGTGTTCGACCTTGTGGCGTGGAAGAACAAGGTGCAGCCCGATTATGCCCGGCCCGCCGAATTCTTCGTGCGGCTGCGCACTTTGATGATTGGCGGCTTCTATTCGCTGCCCGAAGGCATGAAGGATATCGGCTATTTGGGCAACGCACCCAGCGCCGGCGAATATCCCGGCCCCACGCCCGAGGCGCTGGCGCATCTGGGTGCCGCGCTGACGAAGTTGAACCTCAAGCCGGTTTAACGGCCACTCTTTAGCGTGGGGGGAGCCTGCGCACCCAGATATTGCGGAACGCGACCTGGGCCTCGGCATTGCCGTGATCCTGGATCGCCAGCGGCAGTTCGGCGGCGTGCGGCGTATACTGCGCCACCTTGCCGTGGATGGTGGCGCCGATCAGCTCGGTATCGTCCTGCACCAGCACGCCGTTCAGCAGCGCGGTCATCCGCGCCGGGCTCACCACCTTGTCGCCTTCAAAGCGCGGCGCGCGGAACACGATGTCATAACACTGCCAGACACCCGGCGGCCGCGTCGCATTGGCCAGCGGCGGCGACTGGCTGTAGATGCTGCCCGCCGCGCCATCGGGATAGGTGTCGGCGCCATGCGAATCCAGGATCTGCAATTCGTAGAGCCCCATCGGGAACACGCCGCTGTTGCCGCGCCGCTGCGGATTGGCGGGCGGGTTGGGTTGGTCTGGCGTCTTCCATTCCAGGTGAATCTGCACGTCGCCGTAAGACGCCTTGCTGCGGATGAAGTTGTAGGTCTTGCCGCCCGCGACCAGTTCGCCGTTCTTCACACTCCACTGTTCCATCTTGTCGCCGGTCAGCTTGGAAAGATCGCGGCCATCGAACAAAACGTCCGCATCGTCCGGCGGCGGCGCGGCGCAGACCTTGCCGGTTTCCACCCGCACCGGCTGGGGGCGGCGGATGTCGGCCACCCGCCAGTTGGAGTTCGGCATCTTCGGTCCGGCAAGGGCCAGCCTGGCCAGCGCCGGATCGGCCAGCCACACGGCCCAGGCGGGATGCTCTGCCATGATGCGTTTCAGCTCGGCCTGGTCGACCTCGGAATCCTGCGTGAAGGCCGGAGCGGCGATGGAGCAGGCGAGGGCAACACCCAGCGCGATGGAGATCTTGTTTTTCATTATTTCCCCCGGTTATTGGGCGGGAGCCTAGCGCAAGGCGCGCACGCCGTCAGTGGACGGTGAGTCTTTTCAACCGCGCCAGCAGGCGGATGTCCTGCCACAGCTCGACATTGTGATGTTCGCGCTCGCGCTCGGCGCGCGCCAGCGCATTGAGATCATCGGGACATTCCAGGTCCTGCGCCGAAACGATGCGCCCCGTCGGACTGAGGTGATAGAGCCGGTAGTGCTGCATGGCATCAGTCTTCTCCCGCCACCGGGCGGCGTCAACGGTTGGATGTCTGAGCCGGGCCGATGAACGCGGGAAACGCCTTGCTAAACATGGCTTTAACCGAAAGCAGCTCCGCGCCCGCCACCCTGGAATGTCCTGGCACATTTCGGCGGGAACTTCGGTGGCCCTGGACGGTTCAATGTCCATGTCCGGATATGCCGATTTCCTCAAAGGCCTGCTGCGCGAGCCCGGCGCGGTTTCCGCTCCCACCCCGTCCAGTCCGGCCCTGGCCGCCGCCATCGCCGCCAAGGTCGATCCGCTGCAAAGCGGCCTGGTGGTGGAACTGGGCGCCGGCACCGGGGCGGTGACCCAGGCGCTGCTGGAACGGGGCGTCGCGCCCGAACGGCTGATCGCCGTCGAATATTGCGCCTATTTCGCCGGGCTGCTGGCGCAGCGTTTCGCGCACATCACCGTGGTGCAGGGCGATGCCTTTGCCTTCGAACGCCATCTTCCCGCCGGCGCGCAGGTTGCGGCGGTGGTGTCGGGCGTGCCGCTGTTGAACTTCCCGCTGTCCCAGCGCCGCGCCCTGATCACCCGCTCCCTGGCGCTGCAGGGTCCGGGCGGCCGGTTCATCCAGCTTTCCTATGGCTGGCGCCCGCCCATCAGCGCGGCCTTCGGCATCGCACCGCAAAAGATCATCGTCTGGCGCAATTTTCCGCCCGCGCATGTCTGGACGTTCACCGCCCAGGAACAGCCCGCCGCCCAGCAGGCGCCCGCGCAGGGAGCCGCGCGCTGGAACAGTCCGGCTCAGGCCCTGTTCCGGATTTCGCCGCCCACGCCCTAGGTGTCGGCGGGTTGCCGCGCCATGGCGTTCAGCGCCGCGATCACCAGCACCAGCCCGACCCAGGCGCCGCCGCCCTCCAGGAAATCGCTTTCCATCACGTTATGCAGCAGCAGGAAAACGAAGATCGCGAACAGCATGGGCTTGAAAGCGCTGTCATTGCCGTCCAGTGCCCAGAAGTGCTGAAAGGGCCGGATCACCAGGGCCACCAACATCAGCACGAAGCCAATGCCGCCGATGGTCACCAGCAACTGCAGATAGCCGTTATGGCCATGGCTGACGGCCTGCAGCCACGTGCTGTTGATATAGCCGCTCAGCGGCGAGGCGCCGCCGGTGTTGGCGAAGGTCCCAAAGCCCGAGCCCAGGAAGGGATGATCGCGGATATAGGCGATTTCCGCCGCCCAGATCGCCGAACGTCCGGTGAATTCCTCCGGGTCCTGGAAGAAGCGGGTGATGGCTTCCGCATCCAGCACCGCAAATGCCGCAAGCGCGCAGAGCAGCAGCGCGGTACCCGCGATCAGGATGGCGCGGCTGAGGCCATCGCGCCAGCTCCAGTGATAGAGCAGGCCCGCCAGCAGGGCCGGAAGCAGGAAGCCCATGCTGGACTTGGAATGCGTCATCACCAGGAAGACGCTGGCCAACAGCGCCATTAGGATGCCGATCCAGTTCTTCGCGCCCGTTCGGGTGAACAGGAACAGGATGATGGTCAGGGCCGTGACCGCGCCGGCGATATTCTTGTGGCCGTAGAGCCCGCGCCAGTTTCCAATCAGCGCGGTGTCGATCTCGTCACCGCCATGCCGCGCCGCCCCGATCAGGGGAATGGACGCGAAATTCACGATCAGCACGATGCCCAGCAGCACACGCCATATCTCGAAAGCCCGCCGGGGCCCCACCGTTTCCACGCTGAGCAGCGCCGAGCAGACGATCAGCACCTGAAGCCCCGCGCGGCGCACCACCACACCGGGGTCGCCCGCCCACAAGGCGCTGGCGACGCACCAGCCGAGCAGCAGCAGCATGCTGACAGGCAAAGCGCGCAGCAGGCCCAGGCCAAAGCGCTGCCAGGCGGTGAAGGTGACCAGGGCCGCGGCGCCCAGGAAGGCGACCTGGCGCAGGGCGTCGCCGCCCGTCTCCTGCGCGCCGCCGAAACGCGACACCGCCGCCGGCGGTGAAAAGGCATCCAGCCCGACAAAGATCAGCAGCAGAAAGGCGATATAGGCCAGCGTGGCCAGCAGGCCGGGTTCTACGGAGCGGTGCGCGGCATAGCCGGGGGCGTAGTGAACCGTCATGGCGCTCGATGATTCGCAAATCCTGCCGAGATTGGCGCTCCGGCTCCTCCATAACAAGGCTGCAGGGACGGCCGGCCGGGTGCGAATAAGGCAGCTTCGGGGCGGGGAAACGCGGGCCCCGGACGGCAATGGCTGCGTGAGGGGAACCATTCTGCATCGTCCGGCGTTTTTTCAGCACAACACACGGGAGAGCCAGACATGCGCACGACAATGTTTATCGGATTTGCGGCGGCCTTGCTGGTCGCCGGCTGCGGTACCACCACGGGTGACCGCATGGCCAGTGGCGCCATGGTCGGCGCCGCGGGTGGTGCCGCCATCGGCGCCCTTGCGGGCAATCCCGCCATGGGCGCCGCCGCGGGCGCCGTTGCCGGCGGTGTCGTCGGCGCGGCCACCGATCCCTGCGACCTCAACCTGGGTGACCCGGTGTGGCGCAACGATCGCGGTTCGTACGAACGCCGCTGCGGCCGTCCCTATCGCGACCGCTAAGTCGTAAAGCTTCCTTCAGGCCCGCATGAAAATGCGGGCCTGATGTCATTTGTGGATGGCGAGGAAGGCCGCTTCGATGTTGCGGCAAAAGCGCGGGCCATCGAACAGCGGCAGGACCGACCGATTGCTTTTCAGCCGATCGCGATAGCCCGTGAGCAAGTCCGGCTCCCGCGCCAGGCGCAGAGCCAGCGCTTCATATTCGTCCAACGATTGCGTCACAAACTCCGGCAACTGCGCCGCGCTGAGCAGGCTGGCCGATACGCGCGCGGCAAAGGCGTCACCCTGAAGGGTCAGCACCGGCAGTCCCGCCCACAAGGCATGGGCGGCGGTGGCATGGGCGTTGTAGGGCAGGGTATCCAGGAACAGATCGGCCAGTTCATGGCGGGCGATGTGATCGGCCAGCGATGCCTCGCCGGCGAAAATCAACCGCGACGCATCCACGCCGTGGCTTGCGGCTTCGTTCGCCAGATTGTGCCGCGCCGCTTCATTGGGCTGCTTCAGCCACAGCACGCTGCCCGGCACCGCCTTCAGCAGCCGCATCCAGGTCTCGAACACCGGCCGGGTGATCTTCCAGTTGGCATTGAAACAGCAGAAGACAAAGCCGCTGTCGGGCAGGCCCGCTTCGCCGCGGCTGGGCGGAGAAGCCATGGGCAGCGCATCGTCGGTGGGGAAATAGGTATCCGGCAGCTGCACCAGTTTTTCGGTGAAGAACTCCTGATGTTCGGCCGGGGTCACCACCGGGTCCCCGATCAGATAGTCGATGAAATCCGCGCCGGTGGTGCCGGGATAGCCCAGCCAGCTCACCTGCACCGGGGCCGGGCGGTGCGCGAAAATCTGCAAGCGCGACAGGCCGGTATGCCCGCCCAGATCGACGGCAATGTCGATTTCCATTTCCCGCAGCCGCCGGGCGATCTCGTCGCTGTTGAGGGCGGCGAAATCGTGGAACCGGTCGAAGCTCTTCACCAGCCGCGCCCGGGTGGCGCTTTCGTCGCGGCGGCCGGTGGCGATTCCGATCACCTGGAAACGGCTGCGGTCGTGGCGCTCGACCAGCGGCGCAAGCTGCGCGGCGACGGCATGCTCGTTGAAATCCGCCGAGACATAGGCAAGGCGGATACGGTCGTGACGGTATTTTTCACCGCGCCATAGCGGCCCCTGCGCCCGGGGCAGGGCGCGGACGGTATCGATGGCGCATTGCCGCTGCAGCCGCTTGTCGTCGCTGTACCCCATCAGTGTCAGGGACGGCCCGGTAAGGGCGACACTTTCAGGCGATATCTGCGCCACCCGCCGCCAGTCGCACAGGTTCAGCGCCACCATGGCGCGGTTGGCCTGGGCCGGCGTGTAGCGCGGATCCGCCGCCAGTGCCCGGTCGTAATAGTCCAGCGCCTCGGCATGGCGTTCCAGCGCCACCAGCACCACGGCCCGGTTGTACAGCGCGGTGGCCACGCCCGGCTGGATCGCCAGCGCCTGATCCAGCGCGGCCAATGCTTCTTCAAAACGCTGTAGCTGGGAGAGGATGACGCCGCGATTGTACAACGCCTCGAAGTGGCCCGGCTGGGTTGCGAGAATGCGGTCATAGGTGGCCAGGGCGGGCTCGAACTGCCCAGCCGCCAGCTGGGCATGGCCGTAATGCGTCAGCACCGCGATGTCGCCGGGGCTGCGCTTCACCGCCTTGCCCAGCAGCGTGAGCGCCTCGTCGAACTGCCCCTGCTGCGCTTTGAGAAATCCCAGCATGTGCAGCGCCGGGGCGAAGCCGTTATCGGCGCGCAGCACCTGGCGGTACAGGCTTTCCGCGCGGGCCAACTGACCGGCACGATGCGCCGCCACACCCTGTTCAAACACCTGGTTTTCCATCAGACGCGGCTCACGGACACTTGGTCGGCGAGCTGCCCGTGCCGCAGGTTCCAGACAGGTGGTGCGCGGCGGGAATTCTTTCGCGGCAAAATTGCATGGGTCGCCTTATTATTATGTGTGTTTGGGCCGGTGCCGGGCACAAGCCACTAGACGCCCCCGCGGGCAGTCGCCAATATCACTGTATATAAAATACAGTTTGGGACACGGGACCGCAAAGAGTCTCTGGAAGCAAGCAGGATAGGGCAGAAAGCCGGAAACCGGAAATACGGTGACCGATACTCCATGCCCCCCGACTTACACCCGCGCCAGCCTGTTGGCGTGGGCTCGGCGTTGCGTAACGGCAGGACGATGCTGCCAGAAGGGGGATCAGGCGTGGAACATATCCAAACCGGCACATCACCTGCCATCCGGCCCAATGCGCCGCCGACGCTGCGGGCGCATGTCGTCAGGATGCTGTCGGCCGACATACTGGCGGGCAAGTACAAGCCGGGCGACCGGCTGAACGAAAGCCAGATCGCGCGCGAACTCAACATCAGCCGCATCCCGGTGCGCGAAGCCTTGTCCCAGCTTCAGGAGCAGGGCCTGGTGCAGAACCGCGAGCGGCGCGGCATGTTCGTCACCAATATCGGGCCTGAGGAAGTGCGCCAGATTTCCTCGCTGCGCATCGTGCTGGAAACCGAGGCGCTGCGCCTGGCCAAGGCGCGCATGACGCCCGAGATCACCCGCAAGCTGGACGCCCTGGTCGCCAAGATGGATGCCTGGAACGGCACCCTGCTGGAAGCCGCGGCGCTCGACCTGGAATTCCATCGCGAGATCTGGAAGGCGACCGGTAATCCCTATCTGGAACGGGCGCTCAACGCCCTGATGGTGCCGCTCTTCGCGCACAAGACGCTGGAGCATGTCACCCAGGAAATCCGCCGCTGGCGGCTGTCGCACCACCGCATCATCCTGGATGCCGTGGTGGGGCGCAGCGATGACGATCCGCAGGATGCGCTGCTGACCCATATGCGCATGTCCTATACCGAGCCGGAACGCTATTCGACGCTGGCCAAGAAGACCTCCTGATCGGACATTCCATGCAGTTCGCGAAAATCCTGCTGGCCGCTGCCGCGCTCGGCCTTGCCGCGCCGTCCGCCATCGCCCAGACCGCCGCGGATTTCGCCCGCTACAGCGGCTACACCGCCCCCGCCCCCCAGGGCCAGAAAAAGGGCGGTCTGCGCGTCTTCATGCTGTCGGGCCTCAAGAGCCATGGCGCGGGCGCGCATGATTATCCGCGCTGGCTCGACACCTGGAGCAAGCTTTTGACCGAACATGGCGCGGTGGTGGACGGCGCCTTCTCGTTCCCCAGCGAGGCGCAGTTGAACAATACCGACGTGATGGTGATCTATCGCGGCGATGCCGGCTATATGACGCCGCAGCAGCGCGCCTTGTTGCAGGCCTATGTGAAGCGCGGCGGCGGGCTCGTCACCTTCCACGACTCGCTGTGCGGCCCCGAGCCCACCGACATGGCGACGCTGGTCGGCGCCGGGAAAAAACACGGCGAGGTCAATTATACCTGGACCGCGACGCTGAATTACCAGGCGGTGGACAAGGCCAATCCGATCATCGCCGGCATGCCGATGGAGATTTACGACGAGGCTTTCTACAAGATGGATTTCGCGCCCGGCGTGAAGCCGCTGCTCACCGTCACCATGCCCGACACGCCTGCGGCGCGGAAAGGCGGCGGCGTCGGCCAGACCGTGCCGCAAATGTGGACCTATGAGCACACGCTGCCGGGCGGACAGCCGGCCCGGGCCTTTGTCTGGATGCAGGGCCATATGGTGGACAATCTCGACAATCCCAGGATGCGCAGCGTCATGCTGCGCGGCATCGCCTGGGCGGGAAAGCGCCCCATCGGCGAACTGGCCGACCAGGCGCATTGACATCGCAACGTCGCGGTCAATGTCGATACCGGCGACATCGCCTGGCGCCGCAATCTCGGCGTCACCGATAGCTTCCCGGCTGCGTTGCAGGACACCGGGCGTCCGGGCCTGGGCGGCACCATCCTGACCGCCAGCGGGCTCACCTTTATCGGGGCGACCACCGACCGGCGGTTCCGGGCCTTCGACACCGCCACGGGCAAGGCGCTCTGGACCACCCGCCTCCCGGCCTCGGCCCAGGCCACGCCCGCGACCTATATGGGCGCCGATGGCCGCCAGTTCGTGGTGGTGACCGCCACGGGCGGCGGGATCGGGGGCGGCGCTGGAAAGCGACCAGGTGGTCGCCTTCGCCCTGCCCAAATCCTGAGAGAAACTCCCAAATGGGCGGTTTGCCGGGCCGGCGGTTCCCTGGACCTTCAAATGGGGGTTCCGGTAACCCGCGATTTGTGGCAAGCACCGCCCCCGGTGGGGCCACCGATCTGAATGCGGCGCGAGCCGCCTTCATGCAGTTCACGAAATAAGGAGTTTAGCCTTGCGCCCTGTTCTGATCGCTCTTCTGCTGTCTTCCATCTCCGCCCCCGCTTTTGCGCAGGACGAGTTCAAGGCCCTGCCGGCCGGCGAAGGCCGCGCCGAAACCATCAAGGTCTGCTCGCAATGCCATGCGCCCGACCTGGTGGCCAACCAGCGCATGGACGAGCCCGGCTGGCGCGCCATGGTCAATCAGATGGCCAACAACGGCGCCCAGGGCACCGACGCCGAATTCGAAACCATCATCAGGTATTTGACCCAGACTTTCCCGCCGAACTGATACGGCGCGTATTTTCCCGGCTGATTTTCAAGGACAAGAACAATGAAGCTTTTGCGCTATGGGCCCAAGGGCCAGGAGAAGCCCGGTCTGCTGGATGACAGCGGCCAGATCCGCGACCTGTCCGGCATCGTCGCGGACATCGACGGCAAGGTGCTGACCGACCTGTCGGCCATCCGCGCCGCCAAGATCGAAAGCCTGCCGGTGGTGGGCAAGGATGTGCGCATCGCCGAGCCGGTCGCCAGGGTCGGCAAGTTCATCTGCATCGGCCTCAACTATTCTGACCATGCCAAGGAATCGGGCATGCCCGAACCGGCCGAGCCCATCATCTTCATGAAGGCGACCTCGGCCATCATCGGCCCCAATGACGATGTCTACCTGCCGCCCAACGCCAAGAAGGGCGACTGGGAAGTCGAGCTGGGCATCGTGATCGGCAAGGAAGCGCGCTACGTCACCAAGGAGAAGGCGCTGGATCATGTCGCCGGCGCCTGCGTGGTCAACGACCTGTCGGAACGCGAATTCCAGCTGGAGCGCCTGGGCACCTGGGACAAGGGCAAGGGCTGCGACACCTTCGGTCCGTTCGGTCCTTATCTGGTGACGCTGGATGAAGTGGGCGATCTCAACACTCTGGGCCTGTGGCTGGATGTGAACGGCAAGCGCATGCAGACCGGCTCCACCGCCTCGCTGATTTTCGACGTTCCGACCATCATTTCCTATGTCAGCCAGTTCATGAGCCTGCAGCCGGGCGACGTGATCTCGACCGGCACCCCGCCGGGCGTCGGCCTGGGCATGAAGCCGCCGGTCTTCCTGAAGGAAGGCGATGTCATGGAGCTGGGCATCGACAAGCTCGGCAGCCAGAAGCAGAAGGTCTATCGCACGAAAGTTTGACCCCCTCCGGTTTCAGCTTTCGCGAAGCTCCGCTTCGCACGCTGAAACCACCTCCCCCTCGCAGGCGCTTCGCGCGCGAAGGGGGGGAAGCCTGAGTGGGCAGAAACGAAAAGGGCGCCGGATTTTCTCCGGCGCCCTTTTTCTTTGTCTTGCGAGCTAGTGATTATCGCGTGGGACACCTTTGGTCCGGTCGAGGTCCTGATACTTGACCGCATTCTCCAGGACCATGCCGGTGCCCATCTGGCCGACCACGCCGCGCTGCATTTCCTGCCACGGCGTCTGCGAGGCGGGGTATTTGTAACCGCCCGCCGCTTCCAGGTCCGCCCTGCGCTTGGCCAGCTCGTCATCGCTGATCAGGACGTTGGCGGTGCCCTTGCGCAGGTCGATGCGCACCTTGTCGCCGGTCTTCAGTATCGCCAGACCGCCGCCCGCGGCGGCTTCCGGCGAGGCGTTCAGGATCGAGGGCGAGCCCGAAGTGCCTGACTGGCGGCCGTCGCCAATGCAGGGCAGGGCGTTGATGCCGCGCTTCAACAAGGCGGCCGGCGGATGCATGTTCACCACCTCGGCGGCGCCGGGATAGCCGATCGGGCCCACGCCGCGCATGAACAGCATGGTGTTCTCGTCGATGTTCGACGCCGGATCGTCCAGGCGCTTGTGATAATCCTCCGGCCCGTCGAACACGAAGGCCTTGCCTTCAAAGGCCTCCGGGTCCGCCGGGTTCGACAGATAGCGGTCGCGGAATTCCTTGCTGATCACGCTGGTCTTCATGATGGCATTGTCGAACAGGTTGCCCGACAGCACGATGAAGCCCGCATCCTTCTTCATCGGCTTGTCGAACGGCCAGATGACTTCGGGCAGCTTGACCTTCTTGCCCTTGCAATTTTCGCCCATGGTCTTGCCGTTGACGGTCAGGGCGCCCTCCTTGATCAGGCCCTGTTCCATCAGGATGTTCACCACCGCCGGCACGCCGCCGGCATGGTGGTAATCCTCGCCCAGATATTCGCCGGCCGGCTGCAGGTTCACCAGCAGCGGCACCTTGTGGCCGACGGTCTGCCAGTCCTGCAGCGGCACCTCCACGCCCATGTGGCGCGAAATGGCGGTGATATGGATCGGCGCGTTGGTCGAGCCGCCGATCGCCGAGTTCACCACGATGGCGTTGTGGAACGCTTCCTTGGTCATGATCTGCGACGGGCGCAGGTCTTCGGCCACCATCTCCACGATGCGCTTGCCGGTGATATAGGCCATCTGGGCGCGTTCGCGGTATGGCGCAGGGATCGAGGCCGAGCCCGGCAGCTGCATGCCCAAGGCTTCGGCAAGGCTGTTCATGGTGGTGGCGGTGCCCATGGTGTTGCAGTAACCCACCGACGGCGCGCTGGATGCCACCAGCTCCATGAAGCCGTTATAGTCCAGTTCGCCGCGCGCCATCATTTCGCGCGCCTTCCACACGATGGTGCCCGAACCGGTGCGCTCGCCATCATGCCAGCCGTTCAGCATCGGGCCGACCGACAAGGCGATGGTGGGAATGTTCACGGTAGCCGCCGCCATCAGGCAGGCGGGCGTGGTCTTGTCGCAGCCGATGGTCAGCACCACGCCGTCCAGCGGATAGCCGTAGAGCAGCTCGACCAGGCCCATATAGGCCAGGTTGCGGTCCAGCGCCGCGGTGGGGCGCTTGCCGGTTTCCTGGATGGGATGAACCGGGAATTCCATCACGATGCCGCCGGCCTCGCGGATGCCTTCGCGCACGCGCTTGGCCAGTTCCAGGTGATGGCGGTTGCAGGGCGACAGGTCGCTGCCGGTCTGGGCGATGCCGATGATCGGCTTGCCCGACTGGAGTTCTTCGCGCGTCAGCCCGTAATTGAGGTAGCGCTCAAGGTACAGCGCCGTCATGTCGGGATTGTCGGGATTGTCGAACCATTCGCGGCTGCGCAGTTTCCTGGTCTTGTTGTCGGCGGATTTGGACATTTTCGGTTTTCCTACAGAGAGAAGCTAAAAAAATCGATCAGGCGGCGAACAGCGTCATGCCGCCATCCACCCGCAGCACCTGGCCGCTGATGAAACCGGACTGGTCGCTGGCAAGGAAAGCTGTGACGTTGGCGATCTCGGCGGGGGTGGCATAGCGGTCCAGCGACGGGCCGCCGAGCTTTTCGGGATCGGTCTGGCGGGTGGCCATGAAACGCGCCGTTGTGGTGGGGCCGGGGCTGATGGCGTTGACGCGCACGCCGGAGGCTCGCATCTCCAGCGCCAGGCAGCGCGTGTAATGAATGATGGCGGCCTTGGCGCAGCCATAGACCACTTCGGGCGACACGCCGACATGGCCGTTGAGTGATCCGAAGTTGATCACCGCGCCCTTCTTGCGCGCCGCCATGCCCGGCACCACCGCCCGGCACATCAGCATGGTGCCGATGAAATTGCGGTTCATCACCGCATGGGCATCTTCCAGGCTGATATCCAGCGCGCCATTGGGATTGGGCTTGCCGCCCGCCGCCCCGATATCGCCGCCGGCGCAATTGACCAGGATCGAGATCGGCCCCAGCGCGGCCTCGATCTTGTGGACCATGGCCGCGACCTCGGCTTCCTTGGATATGTCGCCGGTCACCGCGATGCTCGTGCCGCCGCGCTTTGAGAATTCGTCAGCCAGCGCCGTCAGGCTGGGGCTTTCGCCATACTGGGCGGGGGCGTCTTCATGGATGTCGTGCAGTGCAACATGCGCGCCGCCGGCCAGCAGCGTCTCGGCAATCATGCGCCCCAACCCGCGCCCCGATCCCGTCACCAGCGCCACCGCGCCTTTGAAGTCGTGGCTCAAAATCCGCTACTCCGACTGCACATCTGGCTGGCTATCCGAAAGGCGGCGGGGCTTTCCCAAGCCCTTGTTATTGTCTGTCCGCCCGGACGCCGATACCCCAAAACCCCCGGCTGCATTGACTTACAGCCGCCCGAATTTAGTATAGAAAACAAAGGCCGATGTGAAGCCCGATCGCTCTTGCGAAGGCGGCGGCACGAAGCTTTGAAGCCCCGATAAAATGGGCCAATAGCCGGCAAGAAACAGCAGGGGCGATACGCAATGAAAGCCACGAACACGCGTTACTGGGTCGTCGTCTTCGCGCTGGCCCTGGCGATGATCATGTACATCCAGCGCGTGGCGATCAGCCAGGCGATCGTGCCGATCTCCCTCGAATTGAATCTGAGCAAGGCCGAGCAGGGCATGATCCTGGGCGCCTTCGGCCTGTCCTATGCGCTGTTCGAAATTCCCATGGGGCTTTTGGGCGACAAGCTGGGCGTGCGCTGGGTGCTGAGCCAATTGGTGCTGGCCTGGTCGGCCTTCCTGGCGCTGCATGGCGCGGTGTGGAATCTGACCTCGCTGTGGATCATGCGCTTCCTGTTCGGCGCCGGCGAAGCGGGTTGCTTTCCCAATCTCACCCGCATGCTGTCGGCCTGGCTGCCGCTGAGCGAGCGCGTCAAGGCGCAGGCGGTGATGTGGGCGTTCGGCCGCTGGGGCGGGGCGCTGGCGCCGCCGGTGGCATTCTTCGCCATCTATCATCTGGGCTGGCGCTGGGGCTTCGTCGCGCTGGCGGTGCTGGGCGTGACCTGGGTGGCGTTCTTCCTGCCCTGGTTCCGCAACGATCCCGCCGAACACAAGGGGGTGAACGCCGCCGAACTTGAACTGCTGGAATCGTCGCGCAAGCTCGTGCTGCACGATCATGGCATGCCCTGGTACAGGCTGCTGCTGCAGCGCGACATCGGTTTCCTGGGCCTGCAATATTTCTTCTTCTCCTACACCTGGTATTTCTACGTCACCTGGCTGCCCACCTGGCTGCAGCAGGCGCGCGGGTTGAGCGCGCTGGAATCCGCCGGCTACGCCATGATGCCGCTGGCGGCGGGCGGGTTCGGCTCCATTGTTTCGGGCTTCCTGCCGCTCTCCATCCCGCGCAAATGGGTCGCGATCTGCGGCTTCCTCGCCAGCGCGATCCTGATCTGCTTCATTCCCAATGTGCCCGGCGTGGTGCTGCCGATGATCCTGATGGCGGCGGCCAGCTTCTGCGGCGACCTCACCATGCCGATTTCCTGGAACACCTGCGTGGAGATCGGCAAGCAGTATACCGCCACCGTCTCCTCCACCATGAACATGCTGGGCAATTTCGCCGGCTTTGTCGGCCCGGTGGTGTTCGGCTTCATTCTCCAGAACACCGGCAACAACTGGAGCTATGTGATGTACACCATGGCGGCGGCGGCGCTGGGCTCCGCCTTGTGCTGGTTCTTCATCGAGCCCGACCGGGACCGCGCCTGATTTTTTTGAAAGAAAGTTCGAGCCGTGAAGATTGACCTGAGTGGCCGCACGGCGGTGATTGTCGGCGCCAGCGGTGGTCTGGGCGAAGCCATGGCGCATACCTTGTCGGGCGCCGGAGCGGCAATCGCGCTGGTGGGCCGCAACCAGGCCAAGCTGGACAAGGTGCAGGCCGCCCTGACAGCAAAAGGCGGCACGGCGGAAAGTTTCACCGCCGATTTCACCGACGAAGCCGATGTCGCGCGCCTCAAGGACCAGGTGAATGCGAAATTCGGCAACCCCCAGATCCTGATCAACAGCGCCGGCATCAATGTGCGCAAGCCCATGACCGACTACACGGTCGCCGAATTCCAGAGCGTGATGGATGCCAGCGTGCTCAGCACCTTCCTGGCCTGCCGCGCCTTCGTGCCGGGCATGAAGGGCACCGGCTATGGCCGCATCGTCAACCTGTCCTCGATGATGGCGCATATCTCGCTGCCCAACCGCACGCCCTATTCTTCGGCCAAGGCGGCATTGCTGGGCTTCACCAAGTCCCTGGCGCTGGAGCTGGCGCTGGACGGCATTACGGTGAACGCCATTTCCCCGGGCCCCTTCGCCACCGAAATGAACCTGCCGGTGATCAACGATCCGGAGGCCAACAAGCTGTTCCTCTCCCGGCTGCCGGTTGGCCGCTGGGGTCATGTCGAGGAAATCGGGGCCTTGGCCTGTTATCTCTGTTCGGACCTGGCCGGGTTCGTCACCGGCACTGACATTTTGATCGATGGCGGCTGGACCGCGGCCTGAAAAGTGCCGGATTCACGCCGCCTGTCCGTGCCCTGCGGAACCCGCAGGCCGGCCCCCGTTTTCCCCCAGCTTTATGGCGCCTTTGCCAGTGGCTTTCGGCCCCGATCCTATAGTATTCACGGGCGGGGTTTGGGCCCATTCGGGCAAACAGGGCGGCAGGCGCATCGGTGCCGTTTTCGCAGGTTTGCCAAAAGAACGAAGGGCTTTCGAGGAACGCATGCTGTCGTCTGAGCAAAACAAGAATGAGTTGCCGCTGATCGTGGTGATGGGCGTGGCCGGTTCGGGCAAGTCCACCATCGCGTCGGGCCTGGCCGAAAAGCTGGGCGTGGATTTCATCGAGGGCGATGCGCTGCATCCCCCGGCCAATGTCGCCAAGATGGCGGGTGGCCAGCCGCTTACCGATGAAGACCGCTGGCCCTGGCTGGAAGCGATCGGCGCGCGCATCGACGCCGAGCGCGCCGCCGGCATGGGCGTGGTCGTGTCCTGCTCGGCGCTCAAGCATGTCTATCGCGACTGCCTGCGCAAAAAGGTCAATGGCCGGGTCCGCTTCATCCTGCTGGATGGATCGCGCGACCTGATCTCCAAGCGCATGCTGGGCCGCAAGGGTCATTTCATGCCGCAATCGCTGCTGGACAGCCAGCTCGCCACGCTGGAACGGCCCGGTCCGGACGAGGACGCGGTGATCCTGGATATTTCGCACAATGTACCGACGCTGCTGGTCAAGGCGGCGCAGTCGGTCGGGTTACAATCGTAAAACAAGACGGGGGAAACGCATGACGCGGTGCAGGACTTTGGCCCTGATGATGGCGGCCGTGATGGCAGTCACGCTTTCGGCCTCGGCGCAGCAGGTCGATACCTCCAAGCTTCCCAAATTCCCCGCGCCCCCACCCAAGGAGACGGCGGAGAACAGCATCATCCGTCCGCCTTATGTGGATGCGCCGGAAACGGTGCCCAATCCCGCCGTGCCGCAGGGCGAGGTGCGCGAATTCATCCTCTATTCCTATGACAGCAAGGTCTATCCGGGCATCGTCAGGGTGGAGAGCGAGAAGACCGCCAAGCGCGACGCCTATGGCAACAGGCTGGCCTGGCCGGCGGAGGAAATCTCCGCGCCCGCGCCCTATCGCCGTCACGTCTGGGTTTACATTCCCCCCGGCTACAAGCCCGGCACGCCCGCGCCCTTCATGGTGGTGCAGGACGGGCGCGGTTACATCAAGCGGCTGGCGCCCACGCTCGACAACATGATCGCCGCCAAGCGCCTTCCCGCCATGGTGATCGTGGCCGCCGACTCCGGCGGCAGCGATGCGCAGGGCTCACAGCGCGGCCTGGAATACGACACCATCTCGGACCGCTATTACCAGTTCGTGGAAACCGAATTGCTGCCGGCGGTGTCGAAGAATTACGGCATCACCTTCACCAAGGACCCGGAAGGGCGCGGCGCGATGGGCGGCAGTTCCGGCGCGATCTGCGCCTGGACCATGGCCTGGTTCCATCCCGAAAGTTATCGCAAGATACTTTCCTATTCCGGCACCTTCGTGAACCAGGCCTCGCCGGAAGATCCCAAGACGCCGCGCGGCGGCTGGGAATATCATGCCACCATGATCCCCAAGGCGGCGAAAAAGCCGATCCGCATGTGGATGCATGTCAGCGCCCAGGACAATCATTTCGACGATCCGGACAGCACCTGGCACAACTGGCCGCGGGCCAACAACCTGATGGCGGCGGCGCTGAAGAAGAAGGGTTACGACCACAAATATGTCTGGTCGGAAGAATCCCGCCACGTCGATCCGCGCGTGGTGATGCAAACGCTGCCCAGCGCGCTGGAATGGCTGTGGCGGGATTATCCGAGAGGGTAATCTGCCTCATGGCTGGCCCTTACGCGGACGCCACGACCTTCGCGTTTGGTGACTCGCCCCAGATGGCGGATGCGTTGCTGGCTCTGGTACTGGCTGGGACCAAAACAGCCACTTGTGGCGCCTTGCGCGATTTTCCCGAAGGTAGTGCCGCGCGTCCGCAGGTTGGCCGCCGCGATGTCGTCCTGGATGGCCGAGGCAGGCGGGCGGCGGTGATCGAAACCGTGGAAGTTACGGTTCGGCGCTTTGATCAGGTCGATGAAAAATTCGCCTTCGAGGAAGGGGAGGGTTCGCGGACTCTTGGCGAATGGCGGGAAAGTCATCGCGCCTATTTCGAACGCAATGGCGGCTTTTCACCAGACATGGAATTGCTCTGCGAGCGGTTCCGGCTGATCGAGGCTCTTTCCTAGGCCTTCGCCACGCCAACCTTCTTCGCCCACCAGGCGGTGATCAGCGGTACGAACAGCATGGTCACCACCACGCTGGCGGCGACCAGCACGGTGGCGAAGGGCGCGGCCTCGGCGTAAGCCGGGTTGGCGCTGGCGACCAAAGCGGGCACCGCCGCCGCGTTTCCCGCCGTGGCCGATGCCGCAAGTCCCGCCACGCCGTTGCCGCGGCTGATCTTGTCCGCCAGGAACATCACGCTGCACGACACGATCAGGATAGCAAAGCCCAGCGCGATGCCCAGAAGACCCGCGCGCCACACCATGGTCAGGTTCAGCGACGCGCCGATGGCAAAGGCAAAGAACGGGATCAAGGCCGGCGCGGCTTTTCCCAAAAAGTCGCGCATGTTGCGGTCGAGATTGCCCAGCGTCACACCCACCAAGAGCGGCAGGATCGCACCCAGCAGGGTCTGCCACGGAAACATGAACAGCCCGCCCAGCGTCATCATGGTGATGAAGGGGCCCGATTCCAGCGACATCACCGAATAGGCGGCGACATCCTGCGGCCGCCCGTAACGCCCCATCAGCGCCATGTAGAGCCCGCCATTGGTGTCGTTGATGGCGGCGACCACCGCCAGCGTCGAAAGCCCGGCGAAGAACCCCGCCTTGACCGGCTCCACCCCCAGAAAGTGGCCCAGGATCATGGCGGCGGCCACGCCCATGCCGACCTTGGCCGCCAGCAGCACGCCGCCCTTGCCCGCGACATGCGGCAGCGATTCAAAGGGAATGGTGGCGCCCATGCAGACATAGAACACTGCCAGGATGGGCAGGGCGCCGGTGAACAGCGCCCCGGTGAAGGATCCGAAGAAGCTTCCCGCGCCGGGGGCGAAGGTGGCGATGGTGGCCCCCAGCGCCAGGGGCACAATCACCATGCCCCCCGGAATGCGTTCCAGGCTGTGCTTGATCGGCAGCTGCATGATGGCCCCCTGTTTTCCCAGCTTTATCGCTCTTTTGGGAACCGGCACCAGCCCCTTGGGCCTGACCAATTGTCGGCCCGTTAACGCTCTCCAAAGGGCTGGGACCCTAGATTTGGGCTGATTTTACGGGACCAAGCCCATGCCGGGCCAACATGCGCGCGCAAGCAAAGCGCCAGGACTGCTCGCCAGGTATTCGGACACCTTCGGCGAAATGCAGCTGCGCAAGTATACCGAGCGCGCCATCCGCGCCGCCCGCGCCGAAGCCGAGCTCAACGCCCGCTCCAAGTCAGCCTTCCTCTCGACCATGAGCCATGAGCTGCGCACGCCGCTCAACGCCATCATCGGATTCTCGGATATCATCCGCCAGCCCGGCGCCACCACGCCCGCCCAGGCCAGCGACTATGCCGACCATATCGCCAATGCCGGACGCCGCCTGCTGACGGTCGTGTCCGACGTGCTGGACATGTCGCGGCTGGAATCGGGAAGCCTGACGCTGGACATGCTGCCGCTCTACATCGGCGATGTGCTGGAGGTCGCGGTGGAAAATGCCGGGCCGCTTTTCGCCGCCAAGCACCAGTCGGTGGATCTGCGGCTGGAAGCGGGCCTGCCCGATATCAGCGGCGACCCCAAAAGGCTGCGCCAGCTTTTCGACAATCTCCTCTCCAACGCCAGCAAGTTCACCGGCGAGAAGGGCCGCATCCTGGTGATGGCCAAGGCGGTCAAGGGCGGCGGCGTCACCATCGCCATCGCCGACACCGGCGTCGGCATGACCCATGAGCAGATCGTCCTGGCCCTGAAGCCTTTCGCGCAGGTGCAGGGCCATCTTGCCCGCACCCAGGAAGGCACGGGCCTGGGCCTGCCGCTGGCGATGGGTATCGCCAAGCTGCATGGCGGCAGTCTTTACCTTCACAGCCAGCCCGGCGCCGGCACAACCGCCGTGGTGACCTTGCCAGGCCAGGCCGCGTCCCTGAACCCGTCCGCGAACATCGGAAAAGTCGCATGACACTCCATATCGAAAAGCCCCCTGCCGCCGCGCCCACGTCCAGCCCTTCCGCGCCGCCGTTTCGCGAACGGCGCGGCACACCCGCGGCGCCGCCGATCCGGCTCGCCCATATCGTGTCGGTGTCCGGCAGCCATGCCGTCGCCGTGCTGGAACGCCAGGACGCGATTGCCAACGATGCCCGGGTGCAGATCGGCGCCCTGATCAAGGTCGTCACCCCGACCAGCGCCGCCATGGGCGTGATCACCGCCGTCAGCGCGCCGATGCCGGCGGCCGAAGGCGAACCCCAGAGCCTGGGCCTGATCGAGATCAACCTGGCGGGCGAAGTGGTGCCCGACCAGAACCGCCGCCTGACCTTCCGCCGCGGCGTCTCCAACCTGCCCACCCTGGGCGATGCCGTGCTGCTGGCCGACAAGCACGACCTGACGCGCGTCTATGCCCCGCCCCAGGCCGCCAGCATCAAGATCGGCACCCTGTTCCAGGAACCGACGGTGCCCGCGCGGCTGCTGGTGGACGATCTTCTGTCCAAGCATTTCCTGATCGTGGGTTCGACCGGCTCGGGCAAATCCTCGGCGGTGACCTGCATCCTGCAGCGCCTGCTGGCCGAGCATGCCCATGCCCATGTGGTGATCCTGGACATCCACAATGAATATTCCGCCGCCTTTGGCGGGCTGGTGGAGCCGATCAATCTCGACAATTTCAGCCTGCCTTTCTGGATGCTGGATTTCCCCGAAATGATCGCTGCCCTGGTCAGCCGCGATGCCCATTACGATGCGGAGGCCGAAATCCTGTCCGACGCGGTGGTGCACGCCAAGCGCCGCTACAGCGAATCCGCCACGGCGCGCGCCGGCGCGCTGGCGCGCAAATCCGCCGAACAGCATGTCATCACCGTCGACACCCCCACCCCGTTCCGCATGTCGGACGTGACCGCCTGGCTGGACGAACAACTCGGCAAGCTGGAACGCACCCAGTTCATGCTGCCCTATCGCCGTCTCAAGGCGCGCATCGAAAGCCTGGTCACCGACCAGCGCTACAACTTCATGTTCGGCAGCCTGTCGGTGCAGGACACGATGGGCGATGTTCTGGCCCGCCTGTTCCGCGTGCCGGGCGAGGGCCGCCCGATCTCGGTGATCGATCTTTCCACCGTGCCGCCGGAAATCCTGGACGTGGTGATCTCGGTGATCTCGCGCCTGGCCTTCGACCTGGCGGTGTGGAGCAAGGGCGGCCTTCCCATGCTGCTGGTGTGCGAGGAGGCCCATCGCTACGCGCCCGCCAGCGACCAGAAATTCGTCCCCACCCGCCAGGCGCTGTCGCGCATCGCCAAGGAAGGGCGCAAGTATGGCCTCAGCCTCTGCCTGGTGACCCAGCGTCCCAGCGAGCTGGATTCCACCATTCTCTCCCAGTGCGGCACCGCCGTGGTGCTGCGCCTGTCCAGCGAGCGCGACCAGGAAGTCATTCGCGGCTCGACCTATGAAGGCATGATCGACCTGGTGGATTTCCTGCCGCTGCTGGGCGACCGCGAAGCCATCGTGCTGGGGCAGGGTGTTTCCATGCCCATGCGCATCCGCTTCGACGACTTGGGCAAGCGCGGCGTGCCGCGCAGCCGCCATACCGGTTTCTCGGCAAGCTGGAAGGCGCCGAACATGGATCGGGAGGGTTTGGACGAAATCGTCTCCCGCTGGCGCAGGGCCGGCAGAGAACGCTCGTAACCAACGCTTGTCTTTTGGCGCCTGGCGTTGTCGCCCATGCTCACGTGCTGCCAGCACGCTCCGCGCGGGCTCCTGGCCAGTCCCCAAAATCCTGCGCGTGAGCTTGTCTCGCGCAATCAATCAGTTCAACTCAGTCGCCGTTGATGCGGCAACCGTTGCAAGGCGCGAAGAGTGCTGTCTGTTTTAGCTCCAGGCCAGGTAGAAAGCGCCCATCGCGGCGATCACTACTGCGAAAATTATCCAATGAGTGATTTTCGTGCCTTTGGTCTCAGCTTCTTCCGCATGATGAAATTCGCCTAAGCCACTCATGATGTTTCCTCCTGGATGTGAATCCGCCTTGTGGCGGCTGTTTTCGATTGCGTCTCCTGGCATATGCAACACGGGCGTTTGCCCGCAGCGACTATAGCACCGCGCGGGGCTGCTGCGCAGAGGCAATCTGCATTCGATCCTAAGAGGTGTTAACCGCGGTCCCGCGCATAGAAGGCGCAGTCCGCCAGAACGCCGCCCGCCAGCCGGACCGGGCGGCTGTCGATCCGCGCAAATCCTGACTTTTCCAGCAGCCGGGCAGCGGCAAGGTTCCCGCTCATCACGCCCGCCGCCAGCCGCTTCAGTCCCATGGGTCCGAAGGCGTGGGCGATCACGCTGCCGGCCGCTTCGGTACCAAGGCCTCGATTCCAGCGGTCGCGGCGCAGCAAAAATCCCAGTTCGGCGCTGGCACCCTCGATCAGGCTGAGATCGATGCTGCCGATGGCGTCACCGTCTTCCTCCACCGTCCAGTACCGGCAAAGCCCGCTGGCCATCGCCTCCTGCTGTTCGCGCACCTGTTCTTCCACCACCGCGATGCGCGCGATGGCGGGGCGGCTCCAGAACCGCATGGCTTGCGGATCGCCCAGGATGGAAAACAGGAAAGCGGCATCGCCCATCTGCTGGGGGCGCAGGGTCAGGCGGGCGGTGTTTAGAATCATTGAAAAATGTAGGGCTGAAAAACATGAGGCGGCCGGCACATTCCGCGCCGTAGCCGCCTCACACTGCCCCCTTCAAATTGGACATTTGGTTGCAAGACCGGAGCCTCGAACCAACTGCTGCAGGGTTTCCCCAAACCGTCCGTCTGCAGTGCGCTAAATGTGCCGGAGACACAGTGATGCGCAACGGTTTTGCAAAGCTTTGCGGTGCTTTGGGTGACCCGTGTGGGTTTTTCGCAACAATTGTTACGAAGGGTTCCCATCAAGAGGCTTTCAAGGCGCTTTGAAGTGCTTGGACAGCTTCAGGCCCTGGCCCTGATAGTTGGAACCCAGCCCCGCGCCATAGCCCTGGGGGGGCGGATCGGTCAGCCGCTCGAACACCAGCCGGCCGATGATCTGGCCATGTTCCAGGATGAAGGGCACTTCGCGGGAGCGCACTTCCAGCACCCCGCGGGCCGATGGCGGTTTGCCCGGCGCATAGCCGAAGCCCGGATCGAAGAAGCCCGCATAATGGACGCGGAACTCGCCCACCAGCGGATTGAACGGCACCATCTCGGCGGCATGGTCGGGCGGGATCGCCACCTGCTCCCGGCTCACCAGGATGTAGAACTCGTCCGGGTCCAGCACCATGTCGCCGCGCGCATTGGCCTGGATCGGTTCCCAGAAGTCGGCCGGATCGAGCAGGCCGACCTTGTCGACGTCAATCAGGCCGGTGTGTTTCTTGGCACGAAAGCCGATGCGCATGCCCGCATCCGCGCTGCCCCTGAGGTCGATCGAAAGCGCCAGGCCGTTGTCGATATTGGGTTCGCCCGCTACCAGCGGCACCTGTTCGTGCAGGCGGCGCAGCGCCGTGTCGCTGGACTGGGGCGAGCCGTGGCGGATGCGCAATTGATTGAGCCTCGAGCCCTTGCGCACCAGCACCGGGAAGGTCTGGGGACAGATTTCGGCATAGAGCGGGCCGCGATAGCCCGGCTCGACCCGGTCGAAGGACGGCGCGTAATCGGTGATCAACCGGGTGAAGACATCGATGCGCCCTGTCGAGCTTTTGGGATTGGCGCCGCCCGATACCCGCGCCGAGAATTCGGCGCGTTCCAGCAGCGGCACGATATAGACGCTGCCCGCTTCCAGCACTGCGCCGTGCGTCAGGTCGACTTCATGCATGAAGACCGACTTGAGGCGTTCTTCCACCGTGGCGGCGGGACCGGGCAGGAAGCTGGCCCGCACGCGGTAAGCCACCGGCCCCAGCCGCAGGTCGATACTGGCGGGCTGGATCTGGCCCGGCGCGAAGGGTTCGCTGGCGGTGATTTCCCGGCCCTGGTCCAGCAGGCGCTTCAAGACGTGACTGGGCAGGATGCCGGTCGAGAAGCGGCCGTAGCTCTCGTCAGCGGTGGGCAGGGTTTCAATTGTGGCGGCCATCACCCGGTTATAAGCGGCGGGTGGCCCCCGGTCACGGCTTCGTGCCCCAGGAATTGGCGGATATCCCCAATGGCCTCGGCCAATCCGCAGCGTTTGACCGGGGCGTCGGGCGGAAAGGCGGGCAGGAGGCGGCTGGGGGTGGCCCCTTCCAGGATCACGAAACAGCCCTTGTCCTCCGGCCCCCGGATCAGCCGCCCGAAGGCCTGCTTCAGCCGGAAGCGGGTGAGGAGGTCGTCATAGCCCTTGCCGAACTTCACACGCCGCGCCTTGTGCAGGATGGTGGGCTTGGGCCAGGGCACCTTGTCGAACACCACCAGCCTGAGCGAGCGCCCCGGCACGTCCACGCCATCGCGCAGCGCATCGGTCCCCAAAAGGCAGGCATTTTCCTCCGCGCGAAACAGGTCGACCAGCGATCCGGTATCGAGCCGGTCGATATGCTGGGCATAGAGCGCCAGCCCGGCCTCGGTCAGCGGCGCGGTGATGCGGCCGGCAACGTCTTTCAGCGCGCGCACGGCGGTGAACAGGCCAAGCGCCCCGCCGCCCGAGGCCAGGAACAGTTCGCGGTAGGCCGCCGCCAGCGCGGCCGGTTCGCGCCGCGCCACATCGGTGATCACAAACACGCGCGACTGGTCGGCATATTTGAACGGCGATCCGAAATGGGCGCGGCGCGCGGGCATCGGCAGATGCCCGGCGCCGGTGCGCACTTCGGCGCTGGCCCAATGATCGTCATTGTCGCCGCCCGAGTCGCGCAAGGTGGCCGACGTGATCAGCGCGCCATGCGCCCCTTCCAGCACTTCGCCGGCCAGGGGCACGGTGGGATCGACCCAGTGCCGCGCCAGGCCGACATCGGCATCGCGTCCGTCTTCGCGCGACAGTTCGAACCAGTCGACGAACTCTTCGGCGATCTCGCCATTCTCCAGCGTGCTCAGCATCTGGATCCAGGCCGGCAGGATGATCTTGGCGCGGCGGTCGACGCCGCGCGCCGCCGCTCCCAGCCGCGCTTTTGTATAAGGCTCCAGGTTTGCCGCCTTGTCGTCCATCTTCTTGCGCAGCAGCCGCGCCAGGTTGGCCAGCGGATCGGCAATGCGTTTCAGGCCGCGCCCCAGCTCGCGCACCGCCGCCATCAGGTCGTCGCCCATCGGATGCGGTTCGGCTTCCAGGCTGTAGAAGGCGTCGGCATCCGGGCTGCGGGCGCGGACATGTTGGTAAGCCAGTGCGAGAAACACTTCGCCGGGGCCGCGCGGGCCGCTGCCCAGCCGCTGCGTCCAGCCTTCGCCCGCCAGCGCGCTGGCCGCCTGCACCGCGTCCTCCAGCGCATGCTGCGCGGCTTCGTCATCGGCGATCAGGTCCTTCAGCCGTTCTTCGAGGCCGCGCATGCGGGTGCGGGCGCGCCCTTCGGGGCCGCGAATCCAGCGCCGCAGCTCGGCCATCTCGCGCCCTGTCAGCCGCGCGGAGAATCCGCTGTCGGCGGCGTCAAACAAGTGATGGCCTTCATCGAAGACGTAACGCAGCCGCCGCCCATCTTCCTCGGGCGGCGTGTCGGTGGTCTCGTCCACGCCCAGCCAGTCCTGCGCCGCTTGCGCGATCACCAGCGCGTGATTGGCCACCACGATGTCGGCATGGCGGGCGCGGCGGATGGCGCGCTCGATGAAGCACAGCCGGTAATGCGGGCAGGCGGCATAGATGCATTCGCCGCGCCGGTCGGTGACGGTGGACAGCGGCATGTGTGCGGCCAGGAAGGCGGGAAAGCCCACGCCCGACAGGTCGCCGTCGGTGTGCGAGGAAATCCAGCGCGCGATCAACCCCAGCGCGATGGAGCGCTGGCCGGGCGCCAGCGCCGTGCGTTTGGCCGCTTCTTCGAAATTCAAAAGGCAGAGGTAATTTTCGCGCCCTTTGCGCACCACAGCCTTTTCCGCGCGCTCGACAGGATCTGGCCACAGATGCGCGATCTCCTGCACGATCTGGCGCTGCAGATTGCGGGTGTAGGTGGAAATCCACAGGCCGGGTCCGTTCTTCTCCGCCCACAGGCTGGCCGGCGCCAGATAGCCCAGCGTCTTGCCGGTGCCGGTGCCCGCTTCCACCAGGGCAATGCGGGGCGCGCCCGCCTGTTCGCGCGGTCCAAAGGCATAGGTCGCGGCATCGCTATAGGCGCCCTGTTCGGGGCGCGTCACCCCGACCATTTTCGACAGCCGCGCGCGGGCTTCCGCCGGTTCGACCGGATGGGTTCCGGGCTGGCCCACCGGTGCCTCGTCTTCCCATTGCGGCAGGGTGCGCCAGGCTTCCAGCCCCGCGATGGGCGAGCCATGCGGCGCCTCCCCGACATGTTGCTTGAGCAGCGGCGCCCAGCGCCACCCGGCGCGGTCCATGGTGCCGACCAGCGGCGCCAGGCCCTCGCGCACATCCTGCGGCCAGCCCGCCACCTCGTTCAGCAGCGCGGCCGCGATGGCGTGCAGCACCCTGGCGGATTCTTCGGGCGTATGCGGCATGCCGAGCCCCAGTGCACGCGCCAGCCCCAGCGCGCTGGGGACCACCGGCATGCCCGGCCGGACAAAGGCGAACAGTTCCAGCACATCGAACAACGGCGTCTCGGCACGGGTGCCCAGCCGCCCGGCGACGAAGCCGGCATGGGCCACCAGCGCGTTGCTGCTTTCGAACAAGGCGCGGGCCTCGCGCAGTTCGGCGCGCTGCGCCGTGCCGTCGCCGCGCGCGATCACCGCGCCGGGGGCGGCGGGAACCAGTGCCACAAGGTTGGAAAGAGAGTCGGCCATAAGCGCGCGAATATGCGGCGCGGGGCGTCAGAATCCCAATGCTTTATGCGACATCCGGATAGAGGTGGATCAGGGCTTCCTTGGCCCTGACATGTTCGCCCACCACCAGCTGGGCGGCATTGCGCAATTCGTGACGGTTCTCGCCGGTCCGGGCGGCGTTGGCGAAGTTGCGCGCCGCCTGGGTGATGGCGAGCAGTCCGAGGCCGCCCGCCGCGCCGACGATATCCTGCGCCAGCCGCGCCGCATCGTCCCATTTCTCTTCGCTGCAGGCTTGCGCCAGCGCGCTGGTAAGCTGTTCGGCGGTGACGATGTAGCACTGCAAAATCTCGACCAGCGTCTTCACCCCCACCGACTTTTCCAGGGTGCTGAACGCGACGGGATCGATCGCGGCGGTGGCGACGCTTTCCTTTTCTCCCTGTCCGGTCCCGCACACCTCGTTCAGCGCCTGGTAGAACTGGTCGGCTTCCACCGGCCAGCGGAGCACGGTGTCGGTGGCGGCCGGCGCCCGGTCTCCGCGCAGCAAAACGGCGATCAGCGGCGCGCGCACGCCGGGGGCGGCGGCCAGCATGTCGGCGTCGCCCGCGCCGGTGATGATGGCGTCGAAATTTTCCTTGCCCGCGCGCTCCACCGCATCGGCGATACTGGTGGCGCGGGCCACGCTGTTTCCGAACGGCTCGACTAGATGGGCCAGCGCTTCACCCACCGACGGCGTGCGCATATAGAGCAGCAGCGACAGCTTGCCCGGCGCGGCCTGCTGGTTTTCCGCGTCCCCCGCGCTTGCCGCGGCGCTGGACGCAACGCCGGACACCGGCAGGATGAAGAAGAATTGCGCGCCTTCGCCCAGCCTGGACTCAAAGCCGATGGTGCCGCCGGCCTGTTCGACGATCCGCTTGGCCACCGCAAGGCCCAGGCCCGCGCCCTGCTCCTTGCGTGCATAGGAGACATCGCCGGGCGAAAAGGGGCTGAACAGCAGATGCGTCACATCGGGCGAAACGCCAAGTCCGGTATCGGAGACGCAGAAGCGCACGCCATTGCCGTCCTCGGTGACATCGAGACGGATGTCCACCAGCCCGCGTTCGGTGAATTTCAGCGCATTGTCGGTGAGCTTGAGCAGCGCCTGGCGGACCTTGCGGGGATCGGCGGCGACGCGGGGCAGGTTGCCGCCGGCGCTGAGCGTCAGGTGCAGGCGTTTTTCCCAGGCGCGCGGCTGCAGCAGCCGCGCCACGGCGCGCGCCGCCTGGACCGGATCGCAATCCTCGTCCTCCAGCTGGCCGTCATCGTCGCGCGTCAGCGCGATGACATCGTCGATCAGGGTCTGAAGGCCGCGGCCGGCCTGCAGCATCACCTTCACATGATCGGCCTGCTGCTTGGGAAGTTCGGCGCGTTCCAGGAGCTGCGCCATGCCCAGCAGCGCATTCAGCGGCGTGCGCAGCTCATGGGAGATGTTGGCGATGAAGGAGGACTTGGCCATGGCGCTCGCCTCGGCGCTGTCGCGGGCCTGGACGGCTTCGATCTTCTCGCTTTGCAGGCGCACGATCAGCATGTCGTTTTCGTTGCGCAGGTGGACGCTTTCGTCCAGCAACCGCGCCATGCCGTGGCAATAGCTGGCCAGCACGGCGGTGAACAGCACGATCAGAACGGCGGCCATGGTGGCGTAGAGGCCGCCCTGCCACAGCAGCAGCCCGATCAGCGGGCCCAGTGCGAAGACGGTATGCGCGATATAGGCGGGGCGGTGCGCCGAGCGGGCGATGAATTCGGTCGCCGCCATGCCCAGATAGGCCAGGCACAGATAGGCCTGGGCGGGGAAGGAATCCCAGACGAACCAGAACAGCGCGGCCGCGCCCCAGGTAGCGCCGGAAATGGCCGACACAAACGTGTAGCGCCGCGCCCAGAAATGCGGGTCGCTGCCGGGCGCGCGGTTCTTGTAGGCGGTGGTGAGCTGCTCGGCGGCGATCACCACGGTGATCTGGAGCAGCAGCGGCATCAGCGGCAGGACGCTTGGCGCGGTGCCCGCGAACAGGGTGGCCGGCACACACAGCACGGCGAAGGGGAGGGACAGGTAATGGCGGCCGAGCGCGTACAGGATATCGATGCGCCCGGCGAATACCGTATCGGCGCTTTTCTCCTGCGTCGGCTGGTCCAAGCTCATTGCGCAAATCCCTGCGCCAGCTTAGCTTTCGCGCCCTTTCAAAACGCTTAAACCCCGCTTAACGAAGAGTGAATTTATCTGTGAAAAACATGGCTGATCAGGCGCTTGCCGCAAAAGCCTGGCCTTTTGAGGAGGCCCGCAAGCTTCTGGCCCGCATTGAGGCCCGTAAAAAGGCCGGCCAAAAGGTCGATGGCGTGCTGTTCGAGACCGGCTACGGCCCCTCGGGCCTGCCGCATATCGGCACCTTCGGCGAGGTCGCCCGCACCAGCTGGGTACGCCATGCCTTCGAGACCATGTCGGACATCCCGACCCATCTGATCGCTTTTTCCGACGACATGGACGGGCTTCGCAAGGTGCCCGACAATCTGCCCCAGCCCGACATGCTGGCGGCCAATCTGGGCAAGCCGCTGACCTCGGTGCCCGACCCGTTCGGTACCCATGAAAGCTTCGGCCATCACATGAATGCGCGGCTGCGCGCCTTCCTGGATCATTTCGGCTTTCGCTACGAATTCTATTCCTCGACCGAGACCTACAAGTCGGGACGCTTTGACGAGGCGCTGCTGAGGATTCTCGCCAACTATGACAAGGTGATGGCGGTGATGCTGCCGACCCTGGGCGAGGAGCGCCAGGAAACCTATTCGCCGTTTCTTCCCGTCAGCCCCCATTCCGGCAAGGTGCTGCTGGCCAAGGTCGTGAGCCACGATGTGGCGGCGGGCACCATCACCTATGTCGAGGAAGACGGTTCACACGAAACCGTTCCGGTCACCGGCGGTCACTGCAAGCTGCAATGGAAGCCCGACATGGGCATGCGCTGGGCGGCGCTGGGCGTGGATTACGAGATGTACGGCAAGGACCATCTCACCAGCGCCAAGCTGTACGACGCCATCTGCCGGATCGCCGGCGGCTTGCCCCCCGAGCAGTACATGTTCGAACTGTTCCTGGACGATACCGGGCAGAAGATTTCCAAGTCCAAGGGCAACGGCATCACCATCGAGCAATGGCTGAGCTACGGTTCGCCCGAAAGCCTGGCGCTGTTCATGTACCAGAAGCCGCGTACCGCCAAGCGGCTCTATTTCGACGTCATTCCCAAGGCGGTGGACGAATATATTGCCTATCTGGAATCCTATCACGCCAACACCACCACCGAGGAACAGCGGCTGGAAAATCCGGTGTGGCACATCCATGGCGGCAAGGTGCCGGATGAACGCTATCCCGCCAGCTTCGCGCTGCTGCTCAACCTGGTGTCGGCCTCCAACGCGCACAATCGCGACGTGCTGTGGGGATTCATCCGTGCCTATGCGCCGGGCGCATCGCCTGAAGCCAATCCGGGCCTGGAAAAGCTGGTTGGTTTCGCGCTGCGCTACTACGAAGACTTTGTGAAGCCGGCAAAGACCTTCCGCGCCGCAACTGACAAGGAACGCGCCGCGCTGGAAGACCTGGCGGTGCGGCTCGATGCGATGGGCGACCAGCGCGACGGCAAGCTGGTGCAGGATGTGATCTATGAAGTCGGCAAGGCGCATGGCTTCGAGCCGCTGCGCGCCTGGTTCGGCGCCCTGTACGAAGTGCTGCTGGGCCAGACCGAGGGCCCGCGCTTCGGCTCTTTCGCCGCGCTGTTCGGCTGCGCCAAGACCGCCGCCATGATCCGCAGCGCGCTGGCCGGTGAATTCCTCAAATGAAGGCTGCGCTGACCGCGCTGTTGCTGCTGTTGCCGCTGGCCGCCCATGCCGCGACCACCGAGGAAATCTTCGCGGCCTATGCCAAAGGCGATTACGAACAGGCGGTGAAAATGGGCGAAGGCGCGCGTACCGCGCCGGGCTATGCCATCGCCGCCCGCGCCGTGCTGGCCGATGCCGTGCTGCGCGACAGGCCCTGCATGGAGTGTCTCAACAAGGCGGAAAAGCTGTCCCGCCAGGCGGTGGCCGCCGATCCGCGCCATGCTTTCGGGCAGGTCTGGCTGGCGGTGTCGCTGGGCTACCAGTCGCGCCTCACCGGCATCGTCAAGGCGCGGCTGCGCGATGCGCCGGGCCAATCCAAGCTCGCGCTGGATGCGGCGGTCGCTGCCGATCCGAAAAATCCCTTCGCCGTGTCGGCGCTGGGCGGCTGGCATATCGAGATCGTGCGCGGCGGCGGCGCCTATCTGGCGCGGCTGCTCTATGGCGCCACGGAGGCGGAAGGCGTGGGGCTGTTCGACCGCGCCCTGAAACTGGATCCCGGCAATGTCGCGGTGCATTACCAGATCGCGCTCGCGCTGCTGGGGTTTGATGCCGACAAGTACCGCAGCCGGATTCAGGCGGAACTTCGCGCCTCCATCGCCGGCCAACCCGCCACCACCTATGAAAAGGCCATGCAGGGCCGGGCGGGCGAATTGCTGGCTTTGGTGAACCGCGGGGCGCAGGATGCGCTGACCGCCAGGGTGCGGACCTTCCAGGGTTACGCCGACTGAAGGAGAGAGACTTTGCGCAAAGTCCTTGCCGTCCTGACGCTCTGCATCCTGACGGCCGGGTGCTGGCAGTCGAAGGGTTCTCTGTATGGCAAGGCGCAGCCGGTGGAGGCCCTGCGTACCGGCAAGGTCGCCTCCACCAGTCCCGATAATCCCAAGGAGATCAGCCACGCCGTGCTGACCCGCCAGAAGGATGGTGCCTACCGCCTGACAAATGCCGACAAGGGCACCTCGGACTATGGCGATGCCTTCGTGGTGCGCTTCTTCATCCTGGCCGGACTTCCCAAAAGCGTGTTCGTGTTTGAAGCCGTGTCGGACGACAAATGCGAAGCCGGCAAGGCCTGCAACCGCATCACGCCGGCGTCGGAGCGCTATTACGGGCTGATGCGCCTGACCAGGACCGGCGCCGAAGTCACCAGCCCCGATTGCGACAAGACCAGCATGGCGGCGAAACTGCCGGGCGTCAGCGCGGGCGATTACGGCACCTGCACCTTCACCAGCCGCGCTTCGCTGGAAGCCGCGCTGAAGGCGCAGGCGGCGCAGCCCTGGAAAGCCAATCTGACCTATCGCTACGAGTGATGGCCGGCGCTACTGCGCCGAAACCTTGTCGAGGGCGCCCAGTATCAGGGGAAGTGGCGGGCGCGTCCTGTAGGTTTCCTCATAGAGCTTGGCCTTGATCACGCCTTTGCGGTCCAGAATGAAGATGATGGGCCGTGGCACGCCAAAGGCGCGGCTGCCGGGCTTGTATTGCGGATCGCGCAGCTTGAAACGGTCGATCACCACCGATTGCGGATCGCTGAGCAGGGGATATTTGATCTGATGCTCTGCCGTGACGTCCGCTTGCACTTCCTGCTTGTCATATGAGATGCCGGCCAGGCGATAGCCCCGCTTGCCGATCTCGCCGACGCCACTGTTCAGGTCGATGATCTGGGCCTTGCAATAGGGGCACCAGGCGGCGGAGCGGATGAAAAACAGCACCAGGCCTTTCTCGCCCATCAGCGAATCCAGGGGGCGTGGCTTTCCTCCTGCATCCAGCGGCTGACCGAGGGAAGGGGCGGGGGTGCCGATTGCCGGTCCCAGCTCAAGGTTCGGATTGGCCGTGGCGGGCATAAGCCCCAGCGCGAAAAAGATGGCGACGATTATTTTTTTCATGCTTCTCTCCTATCTAACGGCACTTCATCGCCAACGCGTTGTTGGTTACTGGCTGGCCCAGATGATGCGGTGGATGAAGGCGATCTCGCTCAGGGGAAAGCCGCGATCCTCGAAGGCCAGGTTGAAGCTTTTCAGCTCGATGCGCTGCGCCGTCATGCGGCCCAGCTGTTTCGCCATCACTTCCCCGGCATGGGTCTTGACCACCACCCGGTCGCCGCGCCGCGCCGTGGCCCAGGGCGACACCAGAATGCGGTCGCCGTCGCGAAACACCGGCAGCATGGATTCCCCGGTGATCTCCAGCGCATAGCAATGTTCGTCGGGAACGTCCGGGAAGACGATGTCTTCCCACCCCGATCCGGCGGGAAAACCGGAATCGTCGAAAAATCCCTTGCCGCCTGCCTGCGCCATGCCGATCAGTGGCACCATGCGGCTGCGCACCGCCTCCGCGTCGCTGACCAGCGCCACGAAGTCGTGCAGGCGGGTGCCGGTGGCCGACAACACCTTGGCCAGGCTTTCGGTGGAGGGCCAGCGCGCCTTGCCGTCACTGGCGCCGCGCTTGGACTTGTTGAAGGTGGTGGGGTCCAGGCCCGCAAGCTTGGCCAGACCCGATGGCGACAGGCCGTTGCGGGCGGCCAGCGCGTCGATGGCGCGCCAAATCTGGGGATGGGTCAGCATCGCTAGGACTCAAACCTGGTTTAGCGGCTAATATTCCTATCATAGAAAGATGCCCGTGGCCCGTCTAGAGATGGGGTCCCCGCCGGAAGGAAACCCGCTTGTCCCTGTTCGATCTCGGCGCCCGGCTGTTGCGGCAACTGCCCGCCGAAACCGCCCATCACGCGACCCTGAGCCTGGCGAGTGCGATCAGCCCGCTGCTGCCCGCGCCGCCTGACGACGATGCGCGGCTGGCCGTCAAAGCCTTTGGCCTGGATTTTCCCAATGCCATCGGCTTGGCCGCCGGCTTCGACAAGGATGCGCGCATTCCGGACGCGATGGCGAAATTCGGTTTCGGCTTTGTCGAATGCGGCACCGTCACGCCCCGGCCGCAAGCCGGCAATCCGCGCCCGCGCCTGTTCCGCCTCGGCGAGGACGGCGCGGTGATCAACCGCATGGGCTTCAACAATGGCGGCATGGACGCCGCCGCCGCGAACCTGAAGGCACGCCGGGGACGGGGTATTGTCGGCATCAATATCGGCGCCAACAAGGACAGCGCCGACCGCATTGCCGATTACGCGCTGTGTTTTGAGCGCCTCGCGCCGCTGGCCGATTATGTCACCGTCAATGTCTCCTCGCCCAACACGCCGGGCCTGCGCGGATTGCAGAACAGGGAAGAGCTGACGCGGCTGCTCTCTGCCCTGGTGGAGGCGCGCGTCCGGTACGGCCACAAGCCGCTGCTGCTCAAGATCGCGCCCGACCTCGACGCCTCCGCGATGGACGAGATCGCCGATGTGGTGCGGGCCAGCACCATCGAAGGCTTGATCGTCTCCAACACCACCATCGCCCGCCCGGCGCTGAAATCCGCGCACGCAGGCGAAACCGGCGGGCTTTCCGGCAAGCCGTTGCTCGAAGCTTCCACCACTGTCCTGAAAGAGATGCGCGAGCGCCTGGGTCAGGCGGTGACGCTGGTGGGCGTGGGCGGCGTCTCGTCCGGCGAGGACGCTTACGCCAAGATCCGCGCCGGCGCCTCGCTGGTGCAGCTTTACAGCGCGCTGGTCTTTGAGGGGCCGGGACTGGTGACGCGCATCAAGCGCGATCTTCTGGCCTGCCTGGCGCGTGACGGCTTCGCGAATGTGACAGCGGCGGTTGGAAAATAGCGACAGATACGCAGGTCCGCCTCTCCGGCGCGTGCGCGCAGTGGTCCATAGCGACAGCGTATGGACGCGGGGGATGTGGTTTCAGCGTGCGAGGCGGGCATCGCCGCCGAGCGCAAGCTGAAACCGGAGGGGGAAGAGAAATTGACGCGGCGTCACGAACGTCTACAGTTCCCCGGATGGAAGAGCCCAAAGCCTCCCGCCGCGATCTGACCAAGGCGCAGAACCGCGAAGTCATCCTGACGGCGGCGCGCAGCGTTTTCGCGCAGATCGGTTTTGCCAAGGCCACGGTGCGTGACGTGATCCGCGCCACGCCGCTGGCCTCGGGCACCTTCTACAATTACTTCAAGTCCAAGGAAGAGGTGTATCAGGCGCTGCGCGACGAGGCGGCGCTGGCGATCCGCCCCTCCTTGCGCCAGGCCCGGTTGGCCGCCGCCACGCCGGACGAATTCCTGGCCGGCGGCTTTCGCGCCTTTTTCACCTTCATATTGTCGCGCCGGGACGCGGAGGCGGTGTCCGAGACCAGCCGCTTCCGCATGGATTCGCCCGAAGTCCTGGCCGGGTTCGGCGAATTGCGCGAAGACCTGGAAAGCGCGGTCGCGCGCGGCCTGTTTCCGCCGCTCGATGCCGCGCTGCTGGCCTCGGCCATTGTGGGGATTGCCTTTGAGCTTGGCGAACAGGTCAAGGCGGGCCAGGATATCGAGGATGTCACCGGCTTCGCCACCGCGCTGGTGCTGGGCGGTATCAAGCCGCCTAACGCTTCGCCGCCGTAAGATAGTCCGCCCAGATTTTCGTTTCGTCGCGGCCCAGCCGGTGCAGATAGTCCCAGCTGAACAGCCCGCTGTCATGGCCGTCGTCAAAGCCGATGCGCAGGGCGTAGTTGCCCACCGGCTCCAGCCCCGCGATTTTCACATCTTCCTTGCCCAAAAGAATCTGCCGGGGGCCGCCGCCATGGCCGCGCACTTCGGCGCTGGGCGATTCCACCCGGAGATACTCGGCGCGCAGCGCGAATGTCTCGCCGCTGTCGAAGGCGATGTTGAGGATGTCGCGCTCCGGATTGAGGCGAACCTCGGTCGGCCAGGGATTGGACATCAGCGCCGTTCCTCGTCGGTCAGTTGCCGGGCTTCATCCGCCAGCATGATCGGCACGCCGCCGCGGATGGGATAGGCCAGGCCCGCGGCGCGCGAAACAAGCTCCTGCTTCTCGCGGTCGTAATGCAGGGTGGTCTTGGTCCGCGGGCAGACCAGAATCTCCAGCAGCTTGGGATCGGTATCCATCAGTTCAAAATCGCTAATTCAAAGTTGTGGGGCCGGCTTCGCCGCCCATTTCCAGCAAGGCCATCAGGGTCGAGGCGCGGTCCTGAAAGCTTTGCGCTTCCAGCAGCGCCTGTTTTTCCGCTGGATCGAAGGGGCACATCATCACCAGCGCATTGACCAGCGACTCGCCGGGCGCGGTCATCACGCTTTTCCAGTCCGCCTTCATGTCGCGGCTGGACAGATAGGTCTTCAGCGCCGCCAGCAGGCGGTCGCGGGGGAAGTCCTCGTCCCCCGCCTGGGCCAGGTCGCCGCCAAACGGCGCGAAGTCGCAAAATCCGGCGCGCCAGGGCGTGGCGGTCTCCATCTCGCCGGTCAGGCGAAAACGGCAGATGCCCGACAGGGTGATGAGGTAGCGGTTGTCATCGGTTTCGCGGAAAGAGGTGATCTTCCCGGCGCAGCCGACGTTGGACAATTTGGGCTTCAGCGTCGTGTCTTCATGCTCGGTGGGCTGGATCATGCCGATCAGCCGGTCGCCGGTCAGGGCATAGTCCACCATCTCCAGATAGCGCGGCTCGAAGATGTTGAGCGGCATCGCCCCATGTGGCAGCAGCACCGCGCCGGTCAGGGGAAACAGCGGCAGCGACTTGGGAAGGTCGGAATAGGAGTGGTAGCGGCGCAGCATCAGGAGAACAGGATCCCCGACAGTTTGCGCCGTCCCTCCACGGCGCGCGGATCGGTAAAGCCCATGGCTTCGAACAGGGTGACGAGCTGCTTGCGCGCCGCCTCCTCGTTCCATTTGCGGTCGCGCTTCACCAGCTCCAGCAATTCGTTCATCGCGCCTTCGCGGTCGCCGCTGGCGTCCAGCGCCATGGCCAGGTCGTAGCGCGCCTGGTGATCCTTGGGATCGGCGGCGAGCCTGTCGCGCAGCGCCGCGGTCTCGGCGGCTTCCGGCGCGGGATTTTCGCGCAGGCTGATCTCGGCTTCCACCGCGCGGATGGCGTCGTCCGCGACCGCATCGGGGCGCACCATCTGCAGCGTCGCCTTGGCGCGCTCGATATCGCCGCCCTGCAGATAGGCGCGGGCCAGGCCCGCAACCGCCTGGGGATGGCCCGGTTCGTCCTGCAGCACATGTCCGTAAGCCTGCGCCGCCATGGCGAAGTCGCCCACCGCCAGCGCTTCGTCGCCGACCGTCAGCACCTCGACCGTGTGTTCGGGGCCGCCATGGCCATGCCCATGTCCATCGTCGTGATCATGTCCATGGTCATGGCCGCCCGCGCCGCTGGCCAGGTTGGCGACAAAGCTCTTGATCTGGCTTTCGGGGATGGCGCCCATGAAGCCGTCCACCGGCTGGCCGTCCTTGAAGGCATAGACGGTGGGGATCGACTGGATGCGCAGCTGCTGCGCGATCTCCGGATTCTCGTCGATGTTCACCTTGACCATCTTCACCGCGCCGTTCGCGGCATTGACGGCGGCTTCCAGCTGGGGCCCCAGCGTCTTGCAGGGTCCGCACCAGGGCGCCCAGAAATCCACGATCACCGGCACCTCGCGGCTGGCGGCCAGCACGTCGGCGGCAAAGGTGGCCAGGCCCGTATCCTTGACGTGCGGGCTGTTGCTGGCGGCCGCGCTCTGGGCCGGCTGGGAGGTGACGGGGCGTCCGCCGGGACCGATCAATGCCATGTGTCGAGTGTTCCGAAGTTTTCTGTCCGGAATGTGGTCACTCGGGCCCCAAAAGGGAAGACCTCGCCACGCGCCTCTGCCAAAGCCACAGGGCGGGCGTCACGCCCAGTTCCATCACCAGCGGCAAAGCCACGGAGGGCCCCCAGGCCCCCAGACGGGCCGCTACGGCCAGCCGCGCCAATCCGCCCAGGAATACGATGGCGGTCAGTAGGCTGACGGCGCGGGCCTGGCGCTCGATGGTGGGAACCAGCGACCAGAAGCACAGCCCGATCCCCAGCAGCAGGCCGCTGAGATAGGCGCCATGGGTCAGGCCGCCGGGATGGTGCGGGAGGAAGAAGGCTTCCGGCCAGAAGGCGCCCGCCGCGCCGGCCGTCACCGGCACGAGACCGGCGAGAGCGACGGCGAGCTGAAGCAGCCGTTTCTCGTTCAAGGGACGAGTTTCGCGATCCAGTTGGGCAGGGCGAAGGCCGCGGCGTGCATCGCCGGGTTGTAATAGTCGGTCTTCAGCTTGGCCTTCTTGTAAGCCTTGGCCGCCTTCTTGATGCCGGCGGGCGTGCCCAGCGGCTTGCCGCCCTTGCTGGCCCAGGAGAGCGCCATGAAGCCGCCGATATAGGTCGGCACCACGCTGAGGTAGAGCCCGCTCTTGGGGAAGAAGCGCTTCAGCTCCTGCAGCGCCTCGGTGATCTCCCACGGCTGGTAGAAGGGCACGCCGGTCTGGAAGGTGGCGTAGCCGCCGGGCTTCAGGGCGCCCTTGACGCGGTCATAGAAGGTTTCGCCGAACAGCGCCTTGCCCGGGCCCACCGGATCGGGACGGTCGGCGATGATCAGGTCGAAGCGGTTCTTGCTGGACTTGCGGCCCAGATATTCGAAGGCGTCGGCGACCTCGATCACCATCCGCTTGTCCTTGAAGGCCTTGGCGTTGATCTCGGCGAAATGCTTCCTGCACAGCTCGATCACCTGGCCGTCGATATCGACCAGCACGACTTCCTTGACGTTCTTGTGCTTGAGGGCCTCGTCGGCGATCGACAGGTCGCCGCCGCCCACGATCATCACCCGCTCCACCTTGCCATGCTCCAGCATGGGCAGGTGGGTGAGCATGTCGGCATAGGCCGATTCGTCCCGGGAGGTGATCTGGACGATGTCGTCCAGGGTCATGACCCGGCCGTTGGCAACTGTGTCGAAAATGCGGATGTGCTGGAATTTGCTGTTTTCGTCGGCCAGGACCTTGGTCACTTCCATCGACTGGGCGTAGCCCTTGTGCAGGCGCTCGACCTGCTGGTCGTCGGAGACCTTGTGGCGCTTGCTCTTGGTCGGCTGGGGCTGGGGACGGGCCATAACGTTTCCTTAAGAGATGTGACAGCGACCGCCGTATAGGACTGCTTCGCGCCGCTGTCTACCGCGCGGCTGTGGGTGCAACTTGTGCCCATTTCATTGGGCTTTCTCTCGCCAGCAGGCGGCGCTTGCGCGCGCCTGTGGACAGCTTGCGCGAGGTGCCGAGAAAGCGGCGCGCAGACACGCTCCGGAAAAAAATTGCCCCGGGGGGAAATTTTTTCTTGCATAGGGGGGGGTATGGCCCTATTTGCAGTTCGACCCCGCGAGAAAAAAAGCGGGACAAAGCGGCGACCGGGTGACCCCGTGCGTCGCTTTCTTCTTTAGGCGCGTCCGGAAGTCCGTAAGGCCAAGGCGTAGGTGTCAACTCCAAGACGGGTAGGTGTCTAATGGCTCGACTGAATCTGGTGGCGGCCAATCCGCAGAAGCAAATCAAGCCGCGCGCCGCCAAGGCGCCGCGCCCTGTTGTCGTCATGCCTTCGAACGACGATTACAAGGATCATTTCATCAACCGCAATGGCGTGGTCTATGCCGGCAGCCATGTGATCATCGACCTTTGGGAAGCCAAGGGCCTGGATGACCGCGACCGGATCGAAACCGCGTTGATCGACGCGGTCCAGGCGGCGGGCGCGACCCTGCTGCACATCCATCTCCACAAGTTCGAGGATGGCGGCGGCATTTCCGGCGTGGCGGTGCTGGCCGAAAGCCACATCTCCGTCCACACCTGGCCGGAAAAGGGCTTCGCGGCCTTCGACGTGTTCATGTGCGGCGACGCCGAGCCCCGCAAGGCGCTGGACGTCTTCAAGAAGGCCTTCCAGCCCGGCCGCGTCGTGGTCGGCGAACACAAGCGCGGCGTTCTGTAAGAAACGCCTCGCATCCAAGAATCAGGGCCGGGGCGGCGACGCTCCGGCCTTTTTCTTTGGGTCTGCGACCGTGATGGTTTCCTCGTTGCTGGTATCGCCGCGCCCCGGCAGATAGCGGTCGCCATCCTTGTGATAGTTGAACGGCACCTCGGGCACCAATTCCAGGATGCCCTCCGTGCCCCTGGCGCGGATGATCAGTGGCAGCCGCATCTGGATCAGACGCGTGTCGCCATCGGCTATGGTGAATTTTTCCCGCGCGCAGTACGCCGCCTTGGCATCAGCGGGTGGCGTCGCCAGTGGCTCGGGACTGCGCGGATTCAGCTTGGAGTCCGGTGAATCCACCAGGACCTCTCCACGCACCACCAGCCAGCCGCAGTCATCGAAGGTCTCTTGCTGGGTCGATGTCTGAGCGAAAGCTGGTGTCGCCAGCAGGACGCCAAGCAAAAGAGCTTCCCGCATCATTGCACCCCGCTCTTGATATCCGTCCAGGCGCTGATCAGCCTGTCCTTGTTCCTGAGGCGCTGCTGGAAGATCCCGCTTTTCAGGAAGGCTTCCAGGTCGCGCTGCACCCCCAGGGCCTGGAACACCGAATCGGGCACCTTGGCGGTAGCTTCCACGTTGGCCGGGCCGTCGCCGATCTGCGTGATGGTGTGAACGGCGGCGGCGTCCGCCAGCCCGGAATCGATCAGCGCCAGCGCCCGTTCCTCGTCCGCCGCGTCCTTGTGCATCACCAGCCCGCAGACATAGGTGAAGATGCCGCCAGGGGGCGTCAGATACGCCACCGGCTTTTTCTCCCGGTTCAGGGCGGCGAAGGTGTTGCGCCAGCTCATGGCGGCCACCAGCTCGCCCGAGGCAAGCCCCTGCGCCAGCGCGGTGGCGTCGGATGAGACAAAGCGCAGTTGGCCGACCAGTTCGCGCAACTTCGCCTGGACGCGGGTCCAGTCCGCGTCGCTCATCTCATAGGCGTTGACGCCGATCATGCGGGCGATGAAGGGCACGGTGTCGTCCACCCCGTCCATCACCGACACCCGGCCCTTGTATTTGGGGTCGAACAGGATGTCCCAGCTTTGGGACTTGGCATATTCGGGCGCCAGGTCAGTGCGGATGGTCAGCGAGGTGTTGCCCCAGTAATGCGGCACGAACCACACCTTGCCCGGTCCCGCCGAAATGCCCGGCAGATTGCGCAAGGTGGGCGAGATATTGTTCCAGTTCTTCAGCTTCGCGGTGTCGATGGGCTTCAGCAGCCCGGCTTCGCGCCAGCGGGGGAATTCGTAATAGCAGGGGCCCATCACGTCCGGCTTGAAGCCGGCGCGCATCTTGGCGAAGGCCTCGTCCTCGTCGGCGAAGATCATGGTGGCCGGCTTTGTACCGAAGCGCGCCTCATAGCCCGCCAGGAACGGCGGCTGTACATAGTCTTCCCACTGGAACAGCGTCACCTGGGTTTCAGGCGGCGAACAGCTCGTCAGAAGACCGCCGCCCGCAATCACCAGCGCGGCAAGGATGCCGCCACCCATCTTCAGGAAAGATGTCCAGCCCGTCTTCATGCCCAACCCCTTCGCAACAGCGAAGTCAGGTTAAACGCGTGACGGCACTTCTCACAACTGGTTGGACAGCCAGCTCGGCTGGGGCGGGGCGCCCATGCCAAGCGTCAGGTTGAGCCCGGCGGTGGTCTGCTTTCCGGTCTGGCCCTGCACCCAGGAGACTTCCGAATGGCGGATGCCCAGCGCCAGGTCGACGCCCGGCGCGGGGGTATAATGCAGGTCCAGGCCGGCCAGCAGCCCGTCATTGGAGTAGCGGTCGGTGATGTAGCCGCCATAGGCGCTGAACCACAGCCCGCCCAGCACCGTCGAGGACAGCGTGGCGGTGAAGGCGTGGTTCTCGATGTTGCGGATGCCCAGCGGCACATAGGGCGTGGGCGCGGCGCCGGCGCGGGTGTCGAAGCCGATGCGGTATTCGGCATGGCCGTCATAGGAGATGCCGGCCATCAAGCCGTTCCAGACATCGCTGTTCCAGCGCAGGTTGCCATCCCAGCCCGCGGTGCGCGCCACGTCATCGTCGCCCAGGACGCCGTACCGGGTGTAGCTGCCGTTGACGCTGGCCCAGACTCCATAGGCCAGGAGCTGGCTGTAGCCCAGCGCGGCCTTGTCGATATTGGCGCCCCAGGCAACCGCGGTGGGCGTATCGAGATAGGGGGCGTGCCAGTCCAGCTTGACGTAGCCGAAGCCGTTGGGGCCACCGGAATAAAGACTGGCCTTGGCGCCGGTCAGGTCGTTACCCTGCACCGCTTCCAGCCGCAGCTCGCTGTCGCGTCCCAGCTCCAGCGCAATACCACCCTGGCCGCTCAGCAGGTCCTGGTTGAGCGTACCGGCGATGCTGCCGTCGGACAGCCGGACATTCCTGCCTTCCAGATTGGTGTAGGTGACCTTGCCCACCACCGCGATGCCGTTGGCGAAGCTGAACTTGCCGTCGACATTGGTGGACAGAACCAGGTCGCCGCCATTGTACCAGTTGGCCTCGGTGTGGGTGCCGATGCCGGAATCGCTCTGCATGGCGGCGCGGCCATAGGCCATCAGCCAGACCGGATCGCCGCGTCGCACCGCCAGCTCCTGCGCCTCGTAATTCCGCAGCGCCGTATATTCCCCATAGGTGTGGAACGGCCGGTAGGCGGCCTGCGGCGGCACGTAGGGCTGGGGCGGCGGCGGATACACCTGCTGCTGGGAATATTCACCACCGCGCATCATGGGCGGCGGGGGTGTGTTCTGCGCCATCGGCGCCGGGCCGGGTCCCGGATTGCGTGCCACGATGCGCAGCGAAAAGCCGTCCGATTCCGCGCGGGTGAGGAAGGTGACGGGACGCGGCGAACGGATCACGCCATTGTCGAAGCTGGCATAGCCCATCGAGATCCATTGCGGCATTTCATATGGCAGGCGCTCGAACACCGCGGCGTCGACCGGCGCGTGGAAGTCCAGCGACAGGGCATTCTGGCTGTCATCGGCCCTGACCGCGCGCAGCGGCATGCCGCGGAAGCGGATTTCCAGCCCGTCGGGGCCCTGGCTGGTGACCTGATAGGAAGCCGGCCCGGGACCGGGCCCCTGACCTTGGGCGAAGGCAGGCGCGGACAGCATAAGCGCCGCTGCCAGCGCAATCGCGCCAATCCGTGCCGAGCCGCCAAGCATGCATATCCCCCTGCGAACCACCCCTGTGGGCGCGGGCACAGCTTCATTAACCGTGGTTAACAAGGGGTAAATGCTGCTCATAGCCGGGGCAGCCTCACTTCCATGATGGCGCCGTCCCCGGCCTGGCTGGCCAGCCGCATGGCGCCGCCCATCCGCCGCGCCAGCTCCATGGCAATGGCCAGGCCCAGGCCCGCCCCTGTCACCTTGCCGGCGCGGTCGAAGCGCTCGAAGGCCTTGCCGGCCCTGGCGCGCTCGGCCGAGGAGAAGCCCGCGCCGCTGTCGGTCAGGACGATGACGCCGGCGCCGTCCACGAAGCGCACATCGGCGCGCACGAAACCGCCTTCGCTCGTATAGGTCAGGGCATTGGCCAGGAGGTTCGACAGGATGCGCCGCACGGCTTGCGGATCGGCGCGCACCAGTCCCGGCTCGCCAAAGCCCAGGCTCAGCGCGATGCGGCGCGAGAAAGCGCGGCCCTGCTGTTCGTCGATGCAGCTTCCCACCAGCGCCGCCAGCTCGACCGGCTCCGGTCTCAGCGGAAAGCGACCCGCCTCGATATTGGCGAATTCCAGTATGTCGCCGATCTTGCCGTGCAGGTTCCTGCCGGCATCGCCGATGTCGCGGGCATATTCGGCATATTTGGGATGGCCGGCGGGCCCGTAAAGCCCGTCGGCGATGATCTCCGAAAAGCCGATCACCGCGTTCAGCGGCGTGCGCAGTTCATGGCTCATATGGGCGATGAATTCGGACTTGGAGCGCAAGGCTTCCGCCGCGCCGCGTTCGGCATTGGCCAGCCGCACCATCAGCTTGCCTTCGACGGGGCGGGTGGCGCGCAAACTGCGGATGGCGTCCTTCGCCTTGGCGTGGCGCTCGAACGCGCCCACCAGAAGCGCCGCCAGCCAGGCGCCCGCGATGGCCGGGCCCAGGATCACGAACAGGTACAGCGGCAGGGCCCTCAGCCAGTCGGCCAGCGCGTAATCCTTGCTGATGGGCGTGGCGGCGGTCAGTGGCCAGCCCGGCACGGACGCGCGGATCCATTCCACGCCCTCGCTTTGGGTCAGCGGCAGCAAAGCCGGGCCGGACGGTGGCAGCAGCGCCGCCCGGTCCAGCAGGCTGGCCGGCGCCAGCGCGCTTTTGTCGAACATCACCACGATGCGCTGGTCGCCGCTGGAGAAAGCCAGCGCGCCTTGCGGGCCATAGGCAAAGACGCCGCGCGCCTTGCCCTTTGGTGCGGGCGCCATGGCGGCGAGCGGATGCAGGACGGCGCGGCGCGCCCCGTCGCCGTCATGGACCGCGATGTTGCGCAGGCCCGGCAGGGCCGCGACGGCGGCGGGGTTGGCGGCAAAGCTGCTGCCGACGCTCGCCAGCCGGTCCAGCGACATGGCGGTGACGGCGGCCAGGTCGCCGGCGCGCGCCGCACCATTCTGGGCGGCGGCGTTCAGGGCATGCTGGCGGTCCATCCGCATCTGCAGCAGGGCGGCGGCGGCAAAGCTGCTGCAGATCAAAAGGATGCAGAGCGGGATGATCAGGCGGTTGTTGCGGGTGAAGCGCCGGGCAAGGGGGTGGTTCAGGGCGGCGGCAAGCGCGCCATCCAGCCAGTTCCAGGACCGTGCTATTGCCTCGGTCATTTGATCCCACCCGCGCGCTGATTCGCGCTGGGGGAAGTATGAATCCGCCTCGTCAGCGCCGCCAGTTAATAGAGAGCAGCGCGGCGAAAGGAATCAGCCGAGCATTTTCCCGGCGATCTCCGACAGGTTGGGCGAAATGCCGGGCAGGGCGGCAATGGCCTCCAGCTCGGCCTTCATCAGCGCCTGGCGTGCCGGATCGTAGCGCCGCCAGCTCTCGAACGCGCCCGCCATCCTGGCGGCGACCTGCGGGTTGATGGGATCGAGGGCGCGGATCACTTCGCCCACCAGCCGGTAGCCTTCGCCATCGGCGGAATGGAAGCGCCGGTGATTGCCGCCAAAGGCGCCGATCAGCGCGCGCACCCGATTGGGATTCTTGATGTCGAAGGCGGGATGCTTCATCAGCGCCCGCACGCTGGACACCGTGTCGGGCAGGGGCGAGCCCGCCTGCAGGCCCATCCACTTGTCCAGCACCAGCGGGTCGGATTTGAAGCGGTCGTGGAAATGGGTGAAGGCCTTGTCGCGCAGCGGCGACTCCATGCGGGTCAGCGCCGCCAGCCCGGCGATCATGTCGGTCATGTTGGTGGCGCTGCGGTAATGCGCCTCCGCCAGACCCGCGGCGGCTTCGTCATCGCCGGCGGTGAGATAGCGCAGACAGGCATTGCGCAGGGCGCGCCGTCCGGCCGATTTTGAATCCGGGCTGAAGTCATCCTCGTCGCGCATATGTTCGTAAAGCTGCGCCAGACGCTCGCGATGGGCCAGCGCAATGGCCTTGACCAGCGCCAGCCGCGCATTGTGGATGCCTTCGGGATCGACCGGCGTCTTCCTGGCCGCCAGTTCATTTTCGGTCGGCGGCATCAGCATCTGGGCGGCGAAGGCGGGGTCTTCCTCGGCCTTGCTCAGCACGATGCCGATGGCGGCGATATAGTCATGGTCGGCATCGGCGCGCGCCTTGCCCGCCACTTCCAGCATGATCTCGGCGGCCAGGATCTGCCCCGCTTCCCAGCGGTTGAAATCGTCATGATCGCAGCCCATCAGGATAGCGCGTTCCGCGCGCCCATAGGGCGTGCGGAAGACGGCGGGGGCGGAAAAACCGCGGCCCAGCGACAGCAGGGGTTCTTCAGCGACATCGACAAAGACGAAGCGCTGGAAGTTTTCCGTCAGCTCCAGCACGCGGCTGTCCGGACCGCTGCGGTTCTCGCCTTCCAGCGTCGCGGGCAGGCCGGCGCCTTTGCGGCTGACCAGCCCGATGCGCACCGGAATGTGCATCGGCTTTTTCTCGGGCTGGCCCGGCGTGGGCGCCAGGCTCTGCGTCAGGTCGAGTGTGAAGGTGCGCGCGGCCGCATCGTAAGACGTGCGCGCCTCGATCACCGGCGTCCCGGACTGGCGATACCACAGGCGAAATTGGGAAAGATCGCGTCCCGAAGAATCTTCAAAGCATTTGACCCAGTCTTCGACCGTCGCGGCATGGCCGTCATGGCGTTCGAAATACAGATCGGTCGCCTTGCGGTAACCGTCATCGCCCACCAGCGTCTGGAGCATGCCGATCACCTCGGAGCCCTTTTCATAGATGGTCGAGGTATAGAAGTTGTTGATCTCGATATAGCTTTGCGGCTGCACCGGATGGGCCAGGGGTCCTGCATCTTCAGGAAACTGCCGCGCCCTGAGCGCGCGCACATCCTGGATGCGCTGCACGCCATGGCTGCGCATGTCGCCCGAGAATTTCTGGTCGCGGAAGACCGTCAGGCCCTCTTTCAGGGACAGCTGGAACCAGTCGCGGCAGGTGACGCGGTTGCCGGTCCAGTTGTGGAAATATTCATGCGCCACCACGCTTTCGATGCGGGCGTAGTCATCGTCGGTGGCGGTCTCCGGCGAGGCCAGCAGCACCTTGTCGTTGAAGATGTTGAGGCCCTTGTTTTCCATCGCCCCCATGTTGAAGGCGCTGACCGCCACGATCATGAAGATGTCCAGATCGTATTCGAGGCCGTAAGCTTCCTCGTCCCATGTCATCGAACGCTTCAGCGCCCCCATGGCATAGGTGGCGCGCAGCTCGTTGCCATGTTCGACATACAGCGCCAGCTCGATGCGCCGCCCGCTCATGGTGGTGAAGCTGTCATGGATGCTGCCCAGGTCGCCCGCCACCAGCGCGAACAGATAGGACGGCTTGGGGAAGGGGTCGTGCCACAGCGCGAAGTGACGCCCGCCAGCAAGGTCGCCGCTTTCCAGGCGGTTGCCGTTCGACAGCAGCACCGGATACTGCTCCTTGGCCGCCTCGATCCGCACCGTGAAGACCGACAGGTTGTCAGGGCGGTCCAGGAAATAGGTTATGCGGCGAAAGCCCTCCGGCTCGCACTGGGTGCAGAACATGCCGCTGGACAGGAACAGGCCTTCCAGCGCGGTGTTGGCGCTGGGGTCGATCTCGGAAACAATCTCCAGCGTGAATTTCGCGGGGACCTGGCCGATGGTCAGGCTCTTGTCATCCAGCAGATAGTCGCCCGGGCTCAGGGCGCGGCCATCGACCGACACCGACAACAACTTCTGCTCTTCGCCCTGCAATACCAGCGGGCCGTTGCCGGATTGACGCTCGATCGCCAGACGCGACGTGACGCGCGTCGTCTCGGGCTCCAGCGCGAAGTCCAGATGCACGGTGGGGATCCGGAATTCCGGCGCCCGGTAATCGGCAAGGTGAATGGCGCGGGGTTCTTCGGTACGCATGGCGGACTCAGGGTAAGGGAGGCGGCTTTATAGCCCGCCGCCCCGTCCGCAACACCCTCAAATCGGGCTTTACGCTGGCCGCTTGACCTCGGTCAGCAGGTCCTGCGCCTGGTGCGCCAGTTCCGCCAGCGCATTGGGCATGTCTTCGCCCGACTTGCGCGCCCAGTCCACGAGGCTATTGGCGAAGGCGGCCAGCTTGGGTGCGCTGGCGATCAGGCGGGCCTGTTCCTCGACCTTGGACGGGTCCAGGTCGTATTCCGCGCCCGGCACGCGCCAGCCGCCCCATTCCGCTTCGCCGGTGATGACGACGGGATAGGTGCCCGGCACGGGGTGACGGGCGCAATCTTCCTCGGGCTGCCACTTGTTGCGGGCCCTGACCACGCGCCAGGTCTGGGACACGGCAGACATTTTCTCGCCCAGCGGCTCTTCGCTCAGCAGTTCGTCGGCGGCGAATTCACGGCCCAGGCCCACATCGTAATGCACGCGGATCGGCTCATCGATGCCCTTGGCCCAGTGCGGCACGACGTGTTCGATCAGCGCCCAGGTGCCGACCGGTTTCACATAGACCCGCTGGTTCTTGTGGAACTGCGCTTTTGCCATGACTCAAGGTTTCCGAAAAACTGCCGCACAAGCCTAGGGAAGTGCTGTTAAACCCCGGTTAAGGTGATTGCTGCGTTTCGATCAAAAGCGCTAGTTTTGCGGGCAAATGGAAAGCCCCTGCATCAAAATCTGCACTTACGATCAAGCCAGCGGGCTTTGCCGCGGCTGCGGTCGTACCCTGGCGGAAATCGGGAACTGGTTTTCCATGAGCGACGATCAGCGCCGCGCGGTTATGGAACAATTGCCCGAGCGGCTCAGGGCTTTGTCCGCGCCAGCCAGCTGAGTTCCTCAGCCAGGCGGACATTCTCGCCGATCACGATGATCGACAGCGCCGGCGCATTCTCCGCCGCCTGGCCCATACCGGACAGGGTGGTGACGATCACCTGCTGATCGCTGCGCGCCGCATTGGCGACGATGGCCACCGGCTCGTCCGGTTTGCGGCCCGCTGCCAGCAGGGCTTGCGCGATCTCTGCGGCGAACCTGCGCGCCATGTACAGAACAAGTGTCGGCGCGCCGCGCGACACAGCTGCCCAGTCCATTTTTGTCAGCTTGCCGTCAATGCCATGGCCGGTGATGAAGGTGACGGCATGATTGGTGTCGCGGTGGGTGACGGGAATGCCGGCATAGGCGAGGCCCCCCACGCCCGCCGTCACGCCCGGCACGATGCGAAAGGGCACGCCCGCGCGCGCCAGCGCCTGGGCTTCCTCGCCGCCGCGCCCGAACACGAACGGATCGCCGCCCTTCAGCCGCAGCACGCGCTTGCCTTCCTTGGCCAGTGCGACCAGCGTTTGCGAAATCTCGTCCTGCTTGCAGGAGCGCACGCCCGCGCGCTTGCCCGCATAGATTTTCTCGGCCGTGGACAGTGTCAGCAGATGCTCGTCCACCAGCGCATCAAAAAGAATGACATCGGCCTGGGCCAGCGCCTGCAATCCCAGCGCCGTGATCAGGCCCGGATCGCCCGGTCCCGCGCCCACCAGCCATACCCAGCCTTTTTCCAGCGACGGCAGGTTGAGCCCCGCCACGATCCCTTGGTGCATGATGGGACTATATCGGCCCAATACCGCAAAAAACAGCACGACACAGGAACGCAGCCCTCCATTGCCGCGTTGGCTCTGGGCAAATGGAGGCTGAAAATGAGCGAGAAGATCGGTGAAATCGCGCGCGAATCGTCCGATTACCGCTGCGAGCAGTGCCACAAGGTGACGCGTTTCGCGCAAGGCGACCTGATTTCCGCCTGTCCCCATTGCGGCTTCGGCACCTATGATATTTCCAACCCGCGTTTCGAGCGCAAGGACGGCACGCTGGGGCCGCACGAGCCGGGTTGAACCCCAAATCAGCGGGTTGAGAAGGCGCTGGGGGACCGCTAAAACCCTCCGGCATCTCAGTTTCCGGACATGTATGATCAAGCCCCGCGCCGACCTCGTCCCCAACACGGCCGATTACGAGAATCTGCCGCTGGTGACCGCCAACGGCTTTCGCGAATATGACGCGCGCTGGCTGTTCGGCAAGGAGATCAACCTTCTGGGTATCCAGGCGCTGGGCCTGGGGCTGGGCACCTATCTGCACGATATCGGCGTGGCGCCCAAAGTGGTCACCGGCCACGACTATCGTTCCTATTCCCAATCCATCAAGCAGTCGCTGATCCTGGGCCTGCTGCAGGCGGGCTGCGAGGTGCATGACATCGGCCTGGCGCTGTCGCCGGTCGCCTACTTCGCGCAATTTCATCTCGACTGCCCGGCCGTGGCGATGGTCACCGCCAGCCATAACGAGAATGGCTGGACGGGCGTGAAGATGGGCGCGGCGCGGCCGCTGACCTTTGGGCCCGACGAGATCAACGCCATCAAGGACATCGTGCTGAACGGCAAGGGCCGGACCCGCGATGGCGGCAAGTACATCGCCGTGGCCGACATGCGCGAGACCTATCTTCAGGCGGTGACCAAGGGCCACAAGCTGTCGCGCCCGATCAAAGTGATCGCGGCCTGCGGCAACGGCACCGCGGGCGCCTTTGCCCCCGAGGCCCTGCGCCGCATCGGCGCCGAGGTGATCGGCATGGACACCGAGCTGGATTACACCTTCCCCAAGTACAATCCCAATCCCGAAGACATGGAAATGCTGCATGCCATGGGCCATGCGGTGAAGGAACAGGGCGCCGACCTCTGCCTGGGCTTTGACGGCGACGGCGACCGCTGCGGCGTGGTCGATGACAAGGGCCGCGAGATTTTCGCCGACAAGATCGGCGTGATGCTGGCGCGCGGGCTGTCCGCCAGCCACAAGAATGCGCAGTTCGTGGTCGATGTGAAATCCACCGGGCTGTACCTCACCGATCCTGTCCTGAAGGCTAATGGCGTCAAGACCGACTACTGGAAGACCGGCCACAGCTACATCAAGCGCCGCACCTCGGAATTGAAGGCGCTGGCGGGCTTTGAAAAGTCCGGACACTTCTTCTTCAATCCGCCCATCGGCCTGGGCTATGACGACGGCATTGTCGCCGGCATCCAGGTGCTGGAGATGCTGGACAAGGCCGGTCCAGGCGCGAAGCTGTCGTCGCTGTATGACGGCCTGCCGCAAAGCTGGGGTTCGCCCACCATGGCGCCCTTCTGCCCCGATGAGAAAAAATACGCTGTGGTCGAGGCGATGGTGAAGGAATATTCCAGCCTCGCCGAAAAGGGCGAGAAGCTGCTGGGCCAGAAGATCATGTCGGTGGTGACGGTGAACGGCGTGCGCGTCACGCTGGAAGATGGCACCTGGGGCCTGGTGCGGGCATCGTCGAACAAGCCGTCACTGGTGGTGGTGGTGGAAAGCCCGGCCTCCGAAGCCAATATGCGGGCCATGTTCAAGGACATCGACACCCGCCTGTCGCGGCATCCCGAGGTTGGCGAATACGACCAGAAAATCTAACATCGCCTGAAAAGGGAGATGCCCATGGATCGCCGCCACGCCATCGGCCTGGGTGTGATGACCGCGCTGCTGTCGCGCACCGCCTTGGCCCAGACCATGCGCGCCGACGGCTATTTGCCCGGCGATTCCACAGAGTTCGTGACGCTGTGGCCCGGCACGCCCCCGGGCGGCGAGGGTGTCAGTCTCACGCTAAAGGTCACCGATACGGTGCAGCCGGACGGCTTTCATGTGCGCGCCATCAGCCAGATCCAGACCCCGGGCTTTTTCGTCTATCGCCCCGCCAGGCCCAATGGCCTTGGCCTCTTGATCATTCCGGGCGGCGGTTATGCCGCGCAGGGCGGTGACCGCGGCGGACGCGAGATTGCGCAGCATTTTTCCGCGCTCGGCATCACCTGTTTTGTGCTGCGCTACCGGTTGCCGGGCGAAGGCTGGGCCAACCGCAGCGAGGTGCCGCTGCAGGACGCCCAGCGCGCCATGCGGCTGATCCGCCAGAATGCTGCGTCCTATGGCATCGATCCGGCAAAGCTTGCGGCCATCGGCTTTTCCGCCGGCGGCCATCTGTCCGCCATGCTGGCGATGCGCCATGCCGACAAGACCTATGCAGCGGTGGACGGCGCCGATGCGCTGGACGCCAAGCCGCTGGTCGCGGTCCACATGTATCCCGTCATCACCATGGGTGACGGCGCCCATCCCGGTTCGCGCGACAAGCTGCTGGGCGACAACCCGCCCGCCGAGGCGATCCTTCGCTATTCGCTGGAAAAGCATGTGACGGCGGCTACCGCGCCGTCCTTCATCGCGCTGCCCGCCGATGACGAGATCGTGCCGCCCTTCGACAATGGCATCGCTTTCTATGAGGCGTTGCAGGTCGCCAAAGTGCCGTCACAGCTGCATGTGTTCCAGGAAGGCGGCCACGGCTTCAGCCTGCACTGGACGATCGGCAAACCGGCGGCCGCCTGGCCCAGCCTGTTCCTGACCTGGGCCGCGAGCCACGGCTTCAAGGCTTAGCGAGACCATCCAGCAACGCCGCATGAAACCGCGCCGGGTCCTGGATCTGGGGTGAATGGCCCATGTCGGCGAAGCGCACCAGTTTCGCGGTGGGAATGCGCGCCTTGGCGGCTTCGCTCATGGCCGGGAAATTGCCCAGCGTGGCCTGCACCTCTTTCGGCGCGCGGTTGCTGCGGCCGGTGGTATCCTTGTCGCCGATCAAAAACAGCACCGGCATTTTCAACCGTTCCAGTTCATAAATCACCGGCTGGGTGGCGATCATTTCCGAGGTCAGGGCGCTGTTCCACGCCATGATCTCTTTTCCAGCGCCGCGGTACATGCCGACCTGCATCTGCACCCATTTCTCATATTCGGGCTTCCAGATACCGGCATAGTAAACTGTGCGCTGATATTCCCGGGCGCTGTCGGCGGTGGTGTTCAGCGCGCCCTTGTAGTTTTCATCCACGCTGCCCCAGGGCACGCCCTTGGCGCGGCCGTCTTCCAATCCCAGCGGATTGACCGACACAAGCTGCTCGGTCATTTGCGGGAAGGTCAGGGCAAAGCGCGTCGCCAGCATGCCGCCCATGGAATGACCCAGGATGGTGACGCGGGTGAGGCCCAGCGATTCCAGCAGCGCCCTGGTGTTGGCCGCCAACTGTTCAAACGAATATTGGTAATGCGTGGGCTTGGTGGATTTGCAAAAACCCACTTGGTCGGGCGCGATCACGCGATAGCCCGCGCCCGTCAGCGCTTGAATCGTGCCTTCCCAGGTGGCGGCGCAGAAATTCTTGCCATGCAGCAGTACGACGGTGCGTCCGTTCGGCTTGGCGGGCTTTACGTCCATATAGGCCATTTCCATGGCCGTCTTCTGGCTGTTGAAGCGGAAGATCTGGACCGGGTGCGGGTATTCGAAGCCTTCCAGCCGCGCGCCATAGACCGGCGCCTCCTGCGCCGCCACTGGCAGGACGGAAAGGAACAACAGCAGTGCCGCGCGCTTGATCATGCGCGCACATTACGCCTTGCCCGAAAAAGGGAAAGAGTGTGATCTTGCCCGCCACAAAAGGGAGCGCAGGAATGGACCGCCGTACTGCCATCGGGCTGGGACTGGCTGCCGCTGTCGCAAGACCGGCCTGGGGCGACACGGTGGTGCCGGGCGATGGCGTGTTGCCCAGCGATCCGAAGGAAAATATCATCCTGTGGCCGGGCACGCCGCCCGGCGGCGAGGGGCTTTCGCTGCCGCCGATCCGCGTCAGCAATCACGAGCCGCCCTACATCACCCCGCACGACCGTGCCATCGACCGCATCGGCGTGCCGGTGATGAATGTCTTCCGGCCTGAAAAGCCGGATGGTTCGGCCCTGATCATCGCGCCGGGCGGCGGCTATGCCCGCGAGATGCTGGACTTCGAGGGCATGGATATCGCGCGCCGCTTCAACAAGGCCGGCGTCACCTGTTTTGTGCTGCGCTACCGCCTGCCGGGCGAAGGCTGGGCCAATCGCAGCGATGTGCCGTTGCAGGATGCCCAGCGCGCCATGCGGCTGGTGCGCGCCAATGTCGCCAAATACGGCGTGAACGAGGCGCAGATCGGCTTCATGGGATTTTCCGCCGGCGGGCACCTCGCCGCCTCCATCGCCACCCGTTTCGACGACACCGTCTACAAGCCGCTGGACGAGATCGACAAGGTGGATGCGCGGCCCTCCTTCTCGGTGCCGATGTATCCGGTGATCACCCTGGGTCATGGCGCCCATGTCGGATCGCGCAACAACCTGCTGGGACCGAACGCCACCAATGAACAGATCGATGCCTATTCCTGCCAACGGCTGGTGATCGCCGCCACCCCGCCCAGCTTCATCGTCGCCGCCGCCGACGACACGGTGGTGCCGACGGTGCCCAACGGGCTGGCCTATTACGCCGCGCTGCAAGGCTCGCGGGTGCCGTCCGAAATCCATATCTTTGAAACCGGCGGCCATGGCTTCGGCCTGGCGCGCGCGGTGGGCCGTCCGACGGCGGTGTGGCCGGAGCTGGTGCTGCGCTGGGGCGCGACGCACGGATTCTTCAAGAGCGCTTAGGCGGCGCGGCGCTGCCCGACAAAGGCAAGGGCATCGCGCAGCACGCTGATGCCGGCATCATGGCGCGGCGCGTTTTCGCTCACATGGCGGCGGAACAGCCGCGCCCCGGGCCGGCCATTGAAAAGGCCCAGCATCGGCTTGGTCAGGCTGTGCAGTCGCGCGCCCTTGGCCAGTTCGCGTTCGACATGATCGCAATATTCCGCCACCGCCGCGTCCAGGTCGCGTGTCTCTCCGCCAAAGAAACGCGCATCGACGTCGGCCAGCAGCACCGGGTTCTGATAGGCAGCGCGCCCCAGCATCACGCCATCGACGTGGCGAAGATGTTCTTGCGCCTGTTCCAGCGTCTCGATGCCGCCATTGACCAGGATGGTGAGGTGCGGGCGCTCGCCCTTGACCCGGTAGACCAGGCCGTAATCCAGCGGCGGCACGTCGCGGTTTTCCTTGGGCGACAGGCCTTCCAGCCAGGCCTTGCGGGCATGCACCGCGAACACCGTCACGCCGGCGCTCGCGCAGCCATCGATCAGCGTGCGCAATGCGGTCTCGGGGTCCTGGTCATCGACCCCGATGCGGCATTTGACGGTGACGGGAATTTGGACGGTGGCGCGCATGGCGGCAACGCAGTCCGCCACCAGCGCGGGCTCGCGCATCAAACAGGCGCCGAATTTCCCCGACTGCACCCGGTCCGACGGGCAGCCGACATTCAAGTTCAGTTCGTCATAGCCGAAATCGGCGGCGATCTTCGACGCCTCGGCCAGCTTCGCCGGATCGGAGCCGCCCAGTTGCAGCGCCAGCGGATGCTCGAAGGCATCAAAGCCCAGCAGCCGCGCGCGGTCGCCATGCAGTACCGCATCCGCCGTCACCATCTCGGTGTAAAGCAGCGCGTTTTTGGTCAGGCAGCGATGCAGCACCCGGCAGGGGCTGTCGGTCCAGTCCATCATCGGGGCGACGGAAAAGCGGTGGTACATGAACGCAGCTTTTACCGCTCCGAACCCTTTAACGCTACTGGAACCCCAGCCGCAGCATGGTGTTGGTCTGGCCTTCCACCGTGCCTTTTTCCAGCCATTCCAGCGAGGCCTTGAACAGGATGTGGCGGTTCTTTTCCCACATCGCATTGTGCGAGGCGCAGCCCAGCTCGACATAGACCTTCTGGGGGCTGCCGAGGTCGTCATAGAATTCGCGCACCCGCCCCGGCGTGACCTGCACGTCGTGGGTGCCGGCCACCATCAGGGTGGGCGTGGTCATGGCTTTCACCCGCTCGGTCGTCCAGCCGAAGGTGGTGGCGATGGGGGCGCGGCGCACCGCGGGCGACCAGCGCGATCCAACGGAATCGGATTTCAGCATTTCCGACCAGACAGAGGCGGCCGCCGCCGCATCGACCTGTTTTTCGCAGGGCGCCTGACGGGTCCAGTTGGCGGTGAAAATCTCGTGGCTCTGCACGTTGAAAACCGGGCCCGGTACGGGCAGCGGCGGCGGCTCGGCCTTGACGGCGCGGCCATAGGCGGGCGCCAGCAGGATCAGCTTGTTGACCTTCGTGGGGTTGAGCGCCGCCCAACCGCCGGCGCGCGGACCGCCCTGCGACCAGCCGACCAGGTTGAGCTTGTCCACCTTGCGCAATTTCCTGATGTAATCGACCGCCGCCGAGATGTCGTTCCAGTCCGAACCCATGTTGGTCAGGGCGCCGGGATAGGTCTGGGCGCAGGCGACGCCGAACAGCTTCTGCTGCTCGGGCGACAGGTTGCACTTGTCATCCATCTGCGGCGGGCGATACGAGCGGCCATAGCCGGTCATGTCGATGCTGAAGACGTCGTAACCGGCCTTCGCCAGGTAAGCCATCCAGCTGTAATCCTGGTACGGCACGTCGAAGCTGACTTCGGCGGGGGTGCCTGCGCCATGGATGAACAGCACCACCTTGTCGCCTGCGCCCCGGCGCAGGACCTGCGGCAGCGCCCGTTCGCGCAAATAGAGTTTCACCTTCTGTCCGGCAATGGCGGGCACGGTCGAGGTGACGGTGACGCTGTGTTCGCGCATGCCCTGCGCCTGCGCCGATCCGGTGGCCAGCGCCAATCCTCCAACAAGCAGTGATATCCAGCGTTTCATGCCCGGCCCCTGTTTTGCGCAGGGGAGTATCGTCCGGCGCGCGGGTGTGCGGCAAGCGGAACGCCATGTTCGGTGGCTGGAACGGCAAGGCTGCAACTAGCGCGTGACGGCGGCCGGAATCTCCTCCAAATGGGATGGATGCCGGGGCGCAGAACATGAAAGCCATACTGATGGGCCTCGCCTTGGCCTATGGCGTCGCGCTCGGCTTTGCCTTGCATGATCTCAGCCTGGGCCTGACGCTGGGCGTGATGCTGGGCGCGGTGACGACCAGCCGGGCGGCGGCTCCGCAAAGCGCCAGCGCCTAGCCGTTCGGCACCAGGATTCCCAGGGGTTCGCCCTTGTACACCTGCAGCAGGCGGTCGGGGTGGATGAACTCGTCCCGGAACCAGGGAAATTTGCGCGGGTCGAACGCCTGCTGAACCAGGTCAATGGTGCTCTGAACCCGCGCAATCCTTTTGGCGTCCGGATGATAGGTGAGCCAGATATCGAGCGGATAGGCAGTGCCCGGGTTGATCGGGACAAGGTTGGCGCCCAGCGCCTGGCAATAGGTGGGCAGGGCGCCGATGCCGGCGGCTTTCACGATGGACCAGAAGTGCCCCACGCTAGAATTGTTGCGCAGCGTGAGCACACCACGCGAGCCGCCCAGGAGTGTTTCCTCCATATCGTGCCACCGCCGGTTGCTGTCGCTCTGGACGACAAAGCGGTGTCGGGCGAAGTCGGCCGGGCTCTGCGGATAACCGTGGATGTCGAGATAGGACCGGGCGGCGAAAAGCATCACATGCATACGGCCCAGCCGCGTTACCTTCAGGTCGGACGACTGGGGGCGCTCCAGCTGTATCGCCAGATCCGCTTCAAGACGAAGCACATCCGCGGCTTTCATGCCGCATTGCAGGTTGACCACCAGCCCCGGGTGGGCGCGCTGGAAATCCACCAGCTTGGGCATTATCCAGAATGTTCCCAGCCCTTCGGTGACCGCCAGCCGGACTTCGCCTTCGATTTTATTCTCCGACCGGTCATGGGCCTGGAGCAGGCCGAAGGAGGCCTTTTCCATCTCAAGGGCTGCCTCATAGATGTTGGCGCCCTCCTGTGTCAGTCGCACGCCGTTCACATGCCGGGTCAGCAGCGGAACGCCCAACGCCTTCTCAAACTCGTCCACCTTCCTGCGCAGCGCATTGACCGACTGACCGAGGGCCTGCGCGGCGCTGCGAAAACTTCCGGAGCGCGCGACTTCCAGGAAAATGCGGGCTGCTTCCCAGTCTTCGACGAGGCGTGGATTGTTGGTCGTCCAGCGCGTCTGCGGGACAGAACCTTTTTTTCCATCTGGCCGCATGCAACTGCTTTCCCGCCCTGCCGACATGTCGCGGAACGCAAGGCCTTGCGGCTCTTCGCTACGACAGGCTGGGAAACGCCCCGCCTCATGCCTGATTTTGTGACATCAGGCTAATGAGCAAACAGGGCGGCTCGCAAGGCCTCAGGTGTGAATGCCTTTAAGCTTACTTATGGTGCTGCAGTCGCGTATTCACGAGCTGGAAGAAAACCGGCACGAAGAAGATCGCCAGCACGGTGGCGCTGATCATGCCGCCGATCACCCCGGTTCCGATGTCGTTCTGGGAACCCGCGCCCGCACCCGTCGCCAGCGCCAGCGGCGCAACGCCCGCGATGAAGGCGATGGAGGTCATCAGGATGGGACGCAGCCTGAGCCTGGCGGCTTCCATGGCGGCATCGAAGGCGCTGGCGCCCCGTCGCTCCGCATCCACGGCGAACTCGACAATCAGGATCGCGTTCTTTGCCGATAGCCCGATGGTGGTCAGCAGCCCGACCTGGAAATAGATGTCGTTGAACAGGCCCCGGCTCCAGGCCGCGAGCAGCGCGCCCACCACGCCCAGCGGGATCACCAGCATCACCGACAGCGGGATCGCCCAGCTTTCGTACAGCGCGGCCAGGCACAGATAGATCACCAGGATCGACAGCGCATACAAGGCCGGCGCCTGCGCCCCGCTGGCCTGTTCCTGATAGGACAGGCCGGTGAGTTCATAGCCGATGTCCGGCGGCAGCTGCTTGAAGATAGTGTCCATCTCCTTCAGGGCCGTGCCCGACGACACGCCCGGCGCGGCCGCACCCATCAACTGGATGGAGGGAAAGCCGTTGTAGCGCGTCAGCGAGGCGGGACCCTGCTTCCAGGTCGAGGTGGCGAAGGACGAGAAGGGCGTCATGTCGCCCGCCCCGTTGCGCACATACCAGCGGTTCAGGTCTTCCGGCTTCATGCGATAAGGCGCGTCGCCCTGCATATAGACGCGCTTGACGCGGCCCCGGTCCAGGAAGTCATTGATATAGGCGCTGCCCCAGGCGGCGCTGAGCGTCGAATTGATGTTCGACGGCAGTACGCCCAGCGTGTTGGCCTTGGCCTGGTCGATGTCGATGTGCAGCTGGGGCGTGTCGTCCAGGCTGTTGGGGCGCACGCCACGCAGCTTGGGATTCTGCATCGCCATGCCCAGCACCTGGTTGCGGTATCCCATCAGTGCGGCGTGGCCGACATTGCCGCGGTCCTGCATCTGGAGGTCGAAGCCGGACGACTGACCCAGTTCCTGCACGCTGGGGGGCACCAGCGCGAAGACCTGCGCGTCGGGAAGCTGCATGAACTTCATGAAGGCGCGTCCCGCCACAGCCTGGGCGGTGTTCTGCTTGCCCTTGCGCTCGTCCCAGTCCTTCAGCCGGGTGAAGGCCAGGCCCGTATTCTGCCCGGCGCCGGAGAAGCTGAAACCGGCGATGACGAAGGTGAAGTCCACATTGGCCTTCTCGTCTTCCAGGTAGAATTTCGAGACTTCCTTGGCCACGGCCATGGTGCGTTCCTGCACCGCGCCGGTCGGCAGGGTGATCAGGGTGATGACAAAGCCCTGGTCTTCGTCCGGCAGGAAGCCCGTGGGCAGGCGGACGAACAGGAAAGCCATCAGGGCCACAATGGCCGCGAACGCCGCCATCACCTTCCAGGTGTTGTGCAGGAACCAGGCGGTGCGCTTCTGGTACCAGTCGCGGAAGGCGTCGAAGTTGCGGTTGAACCAGGTGAAGAAACGGCCGTGCTTTTTATGGCCGTCGCCTTCCACCGGCTTCATCATGGTGGCGCAGAGCGACGGCGTCAGGATCAGCGCCACCAGGATCGACAGCGTCATGGCCGACACGATGGTGATGGAGAATTGCCGGTAGATCACGCCGGTCGAACCGCCGAAGAATGCCATGGGCAGGAACACCGCCGTCAGTACCAGACCGATGCCGATCAGGGCGCCGGTGATTTCCTGCATGGATTTGAGCGTGGCGTCGTAGGGACTTAAGCGCTCCTCATGCATGATGCGTTCGACATTTTCGACGACGACAATGGCATCGTCGACCAATAGCCCGATGACCAGAACCAGCGCGAACAGCGTCAGCGTGTTGATGGTGTAGCCGAACATGGCCAGGATGCCGAAGGTGCCCAGCAGCACCACCGGCACGGCGATGGCGGGGATCAGCGTGGCGCGCCAGTTCTGCAGGAACACATACATCACCAGCACCACCAGGATGATGGCTTCGATCAGCGTCACCACCACGTCATGGATCGACAGGCGGATGAAGGTGGTGTTGTCCACCGGATAGACCATCTTCATGCCGGGGGGCAGGGTGGCGCGCAGTTCCTCGGCGCGTTCCTTGACGGCGGCCACGGTGCTCAGCGCATTGGCGCCCGGCGCCAGCATGACGGCGACGCCGGCGGCGGGATGGCCGTTGAACAGGCTGGTGATTTCGTAGGACTCCGCGCCCAGTTCGACGCGGGCCACATCGCGCAGGCGCACGACGGCGCCGCCGGGCGAGGTCTTCAGCACGATTTCGCGGAACTGCTCCGGCGTCTGCAGGCGCGACTGGGCGGTGACGGTGGCGTTGAGCTGCTGGCCCTTCACGGCGGGCTGCTGGCCGATCTGGCCGGCGGAAACCTGCACGTTCTGCGCCTGGATCGCGGCGGAAACGTCCGACGGCATCAGGCTGAAATTCTTCAGCTTGAACGGGTCCAGCCAGATGCGCATCGCATACTGCGCGCCGAACACCTGGGTGTTGCCCACGCCCGGCACGCGGGCGAGCTGGTCGGCCATGCGGCTGGTGATGAAGTCCGACACGTCCACATTGTTGTAGCGGCCGGTATCGTCATAGACGCCGATGACGATGATGAAGTTGGGCTGGTTCTTGGCGACGGTGACGCCGATCTGCTGCACCTGGGTGGGCAGCTTGGGCACGGCGGCCTGCACCTTGTTCTGCACCTGCACCTGGGCGATGTCGGCATCGGTACCGGGCGCGAAGGTGACGGTGATGGAGGCGCTGCCATTGGCGTTCGAGGCGGACGAGAAATAGAGCAGGTTGTCCAGGCCCGTCAGCTGCTGCTCGATCACCTGGGTGACCGAGTTCTGCACCGTCTGGGCGTCGGCGCCCGGATAGACGGCGTTGATCACCACCGCCGGCGGGGCGATGGTCGGATATTGCTCGATCGGCAGGCTGGTGGCGGCGATGCCGCCCGCCAGCATGGTGACGATGGCGATGACCCAGGCGAAAACCGGGCGGTCGATAAAGAAGCGCGAGAGCGACATTTAGTGGGCCGCCGGATTGGCGGGCGCGCCCGGCGCGCCGGCGGGGGCCGCGGGCTTTGCGCCGGCGGGCCGCGGCATCACCGGCATGTCGGGCTGCACGCGCTGCAGGCCTTCCACGATGAGGCGGTCACCGACCTTCAGGCCTTCCAGCACCTGCCAGTCGCCGCCGATGGAGCGGCCGGTCTTCAGCACGCGCAGGCGCGAGAAATTCTTGGCGTCCACCACCAGCGCGGTGGGCTCGCCCTTGGCGTTGCGGCTGACGCCCTGCTGCGGCGCCAGGATGCCGTGCGGATCGGTGCCCTGCGTGACGGTGGCGCGCACATAGAGGCCGGGCAGCAACAAGCCTTCCGGGTTGGGGAAGATGGCGCGCAGGCGCACCGCGCCGGTGGAGGGATCCACCGTCACGTCGGTGAACTGCAACTTGCCTTCATGGGCATAGTCGCTGCCGTCTTCCAGTTTCAGCTTCACGACGGCGGTGCCGCCTTCGCTGAGGCTGCCGGCCTGGGCGGCGCGGCGCAGCGCCACCAGTTCCGAGCTGGACTGGTCGACATCGACATAGATGGGATCGAGCGTGGAGACGGTGGTGAGCGCGGTGGGCTGCTGCGCCGTCACCAGCGCGCCGACCGTCACGCTGGATGCGCCGATGCGCCCCGAGATCGGCGAGGTGATGCGGGTGTAATTCAGGTTGATGCGCGCGGCATCGGCCTGGGCCTTGGCTTGCAGATAGGCGGCGCGGGCATCGTCATTGGCCTGGGGCGCGACGGCGTTTTCCTTCAGCAGGATCGCGAAGCGGTCGGCGCGCGTCTTGGCAGCAGTCAGCGTCGCGGCGGCGGCCGCATAGGCGGCTTCATAGGGCGCGGGATCGATCTGATAGAGCGCCTGGCCCGCCTTGACGCTGGAGCCTTCGACAAACAGCCGCGCCTTGACGATGCCGGTGATCTGGGGCCGGATTTCGGACACCGCATAGGGGCTGGTGCGGCCGGGCAGCTCGCTGGTCAGCGCCACCGGCGTTTCCTTGATGGTGACAACGCCAACCGAAGGCGGCGGCATCTGCTGCTGCGGAGCTTCGCCGCAACCGGCCAGGACAAGAGACGAGGCCAGGGCGAAAAGGAAAAGGCGCGACATGCAAGTCCCCAATAGCTGCTTTAGAATGACGAACCGGCAAGGCCGTAACAGACATCCGTCAATAAATAACGATCCCCCAGCGTAATGCCGCCGGCGCCCCTTACATATGTGCAACTGCAAAAAAAGGAAGGGCCGAATGGGAGGAAAATGGGGCCCATAGCGCGGTTAAGGCGGATTCCACGTCACGCGGGTTGTCAATTTGACACAAACGGGCCTTGTGCGCGCGCCTTAGCTGCAGATCACACGGCATGGATGCCTGTTCGACATACCAGCCCAGATGCTTTCGGAATACTTTTAGGCCCAGCGTATCGCCGTAAAAACGCAGAGTGTCCCTAAAGTGATCAAGGGCAATGCCCAAACGGGAGGCAGTGTCCGGCTCTGACATTTCAGAGTTGCTGTCCAAGACGCGGTCCAGCGCCGATGCAATCCAGGGCCGGCCATAAGCGCCGCGTCCGATCATCAGCGCATCGGCGCCCGACTGTGCCAGCGCATTGCGGGCTGACATCGCATCAATGATGTCGCCGTTCACGATCACCGGCAAGCGTGTGGCCTTCTTCACCTCGGCCACCGCGCGCCAGTCGGCCTGACCGCGATAGAATTGCTGGCGGGTGCGGCCATGCACGGTGATGGCCTGGATGCCCAACCCTTCGGCCAGCGCGGCAATCTGGGGCGCGTTGCGGCTGTTGTCATCCCAGCCCAGGCGCATCTTCAAGGTCACGGGACGCGAGGTGCCTTTGACCGCCGCTTCGATCAAACGCGCCGCCAGTTCGGGCTCGCGCATCAGGGCCGATCCCGACAGCGCGCCGGTCACTTCCTTGGCGGGACAGCCCATATTGAAATCGATGATGTCGGCGCCGGCTTCTTCCGCCAGTTTCGCGCCCTTGGAAATCCATTCGGGTGTGCGGCCGACCAGCTGGATCACCATCAGCGGAAGTCCATCACCGATGGCGGCGCGGCGCACCACATCGGGGCGGCCACGGGCGAAGCTGTCACAGGCCACCATCTCGGTCGCCACATAGGGGGCGCCGCAGCGGCTGGCGATCCGGCGGAAGGGCAGGTCCGACACACCCGTCATCGGCGCGGTCAGGACCCGGCCGGGAATGGTGACGTCACCTATTTTCAAGGTGGTCTTCGGAAGCGCGGACATGGAGGCGGGACATAGTCCCGCCAGCCCGGTTTGTCGAGTTAAAGGCTAGTTGCCGACGTTGCGCACGCGGCCCGGCCCGGCGATCTCGGTATCGACCCGCTTGGGGTGGGAATGCAGCCGCACTTCGCCGGGACCGGCGATCTCGATATGGGCTTCCTCGGTCGGCGCGATGTCCGCCTTGCCGATGCCCGCCAGTTCCACCCGCGCCTCGCGCCCGGTGACCCTGGAAAAATCGGCATGGCCAATGCCCGCCATCTCGATATCCACACGGTCGACCTTGCCGTTGGCTTCGACCTTGGCGACGCCGGCCATCTCGATCTTCACCTCGGGCTGGTCCAGCGCGTCGAGGGTGAGCTTGCCGGTGCCGGCGATTTCAAAGCGCTTGAAGATGCGCCCGGGCAGGGTGATTTCCAGGTCTTTGGTGCGGCCGCCCCAGCCGCGGCAGTCCATCTGGATGTCGCCTTCATCGACTTCCAGATGCGCCAGCACCTGCGGATCGCCGGTGACATGCACCTTGTCATCCGTGCCGGGGCGATAACGGGCATGGCCGCGCAGCGACAGGCCGACATGATCGCTGCCGTCCCAGTCCAGGGTGCGCTGGCGCGCGGTGGCGCCGGGAATGACCTTGCAGCGCTCTGTCCCGTCGAAGAAGGACGCCAGGTGGATGCTGTCACCGAAATCCTCGCCGCCGATGGCGGCGGCGGCGCCCATGCAGACGCCCGACACGGTCAGGCCCAGGATGGCGACCAGGACAAGTTTGCGGCCCATCACATTATCTCCGGATGCGTCAGATGTTGCCGTCGCCGCTGCGGGGGGCGACGTTGTGGATGCGGCCCGATCCGGCGATGCGGGTTTCGACATTGCGCGGGGTGGAGTGCAGGTTGACGTCGCCCGAACCGGCGATGTGAATCTCGGCCTCGTCGCTGGGCGCGATGTCGGCATTGCCGCTGCCGGCGATTTTCACTTTCACATCTTCGCTTGCGACGCGGCCCATATCGGCATCGCCCGAACCGGCGATGGCCACGGTCAGGTCCCGCACCTTGCCGCTGGCCCGGATGCTGCCCGAGCCGGCGATCGAGACGGTGAGATCGCGCTGGTCGAGATTATCCAGTTCCAGCTTGCCGCTGCCGGCGATGCCGAACTTTTCCATCGGCGTGCCGGGCAGGGTGATCTGCAGGCTGTCGTCATTCCAGCCCCGGCCGCGGCAATCGAGTTCGATGCGGCCATTGCGCACCCGCACATGGGCCACAACTTCCGGATCGCCGCTGATATGCCACTCTTTGGAACCATTGGGGGCATAGCGCGCCGTGGCCGGCACGTTCAGCGAGACATGGTCGCTGCCATCCCATTTCAGGGTGCGGCTGCCGGGCGCGCCATCGGCAACCCGCTCGCAGCGCGGGCGGTCGCCGAACATGGAAAAATCCATGCCTTCGAAGGTTTCGCCGAATTCGCGCGCGCCGATGGCGGCGGCCGCGCCCATGGCGACGGCGGACACCACCAGGCCGGTGAAGGCGACGATAGCGAGCTTGTGAACCATGGGCGTCTTCCTCAGATGGAATCGTTGGCGGACTTGAAAAGGCGGAAGTGCAGCCGGGCATACTGGATCAGCGCGCGCGCCACCCAGTCCAGGATCATCAGCAGCAGGGCGCCGCCGCCGATGCCGCCGCTGAGCAGGCCGATGCCGGTCAGCGTCTGCAGCACGGTGTTGCCCATCATCAGCTCCCAGCCGCCGGGGATCAGGTTGCCCAGCAGGATGGCGCCGCCGATCACGCAGCCGACACAGACCAGCGCGATGGCGAAGAAGACCGCCAGCATCACGCCCAGGATGGGCAGCAGGAACATGATGTCGATGGTGGCCAGGCCGACCAGCGCCAGCACCACGCCGACGAAGTTGCCCGCGCTGCGGTCCTGTTCCCAGCGCTTGAAGCCGGCCTCGGCGCGCAGTTCGCGCGCCAGCCGCGCCGGATCGCCCAGCGCTTCGGCGACTTCGTCCTCGCTGCGTCCGGCGGCCATGCCGTCGGCGAAATGGGATTCATAATCGGAAACGACATCGTTGATGTCATTCTGATGCAGGCCCGACAGGCCGGCGCGAAGCTGCGCAATGAAGTTCGCGCGGTTCATGTCACTTCCCCCAGGATTTTTCGCACGGCAATTTCGAAGGCGAGCCAGTCCGAGATCTGCGCCTTCAAGGCGTTCGCTCCGGCTTTCGTCAGCTTGTAATATTTGCGCGGCGGGCCGCTGCCCGATTCCTGCAGGTAGGTGGTGACCAGGCCGTCATTCTGCATGCGGCGCATCAGGGGGTAGATGGTGCCCTCGCCCATGCCGACCGCCTCGGCCATCCGGCTGGCAATGTCATAGGCATAGTTGTCGCCTTTGGAGAGCAGCGCCAGGACACACATTTCCAGGACGCCTTTCTTGAGCTGGATTTGCAGCGATTCTGTCATACCCTATTACCTATCACACGATACCTTGTCATGCAAGATACTTGTTGGACTGTCCCGGTCATTACCCGGGCCTTAAGGCTTTTGGCGGTAAAAATCCCGCCATGCGCCTGAAAACCCAGCTCGCCAGCCTGATCGGCCGCCACCTCAAGGTGCGTCCCGCGCGCCTGGCGGGGCACCGGCCGGTGGCCAGCATCAGTTTCGACGATTTCCCCAAATCGGCCTGGAGCCTGGGCGGGCAGGTGCTCGCCCGGCACGGGGTGCACGGCACTTATTATACGGGGGGCAGCTTTTGCGGCCAGACCGTGGAGGGCACGCGCTTTTATGATGCACAGGATCTGACGGAACTGGTGGCCGCGGGCCATGAGATCGGCTGCCATGGTTTTGCCCATCGCCCGGTTTCGGAATTGTCGGCCGCAGAGCTGGGCGAAGATGCGCACCGTAACCAGGACTTTCTCAAGCCCTTCCTGAAGGGCGCGGTGCCGGTCAGCTATGCCTATCCCTTCGGCCGCGTCAGCCCGGGAGCCAAGCATTTCCAGGCGCCGCGATTCTCGTCGCTGCGCGGCACCCATGAAGGCATCAATATCGGCCGGGTGGACCTGGCGCAGCTCAACGTCATCTCGCTGGAAACCCGGTTGTGGGACGAGGGACGCATCCAGGATGCCATCTTGCGCACGCTGCACGATCACGGCTGGCTGATCCTTTACACCCATGGCGTGTCGGATAATCCGGGCCTGTATGGCTCGACGCCGCAGATGCTGGACTGGGCGCTGTCGCGCCTGAAGGCCGCCCGCATCGATGTCTTGCCGGTCAAGGACGCCTTGCCGGTGGCTCTGGGCCACTAGGCCTTCAAAGCTCTTTGCCGGATGGCTGTCAGCGTGGTCACGGGCGTGATGCCTTCGGCATCATATTTCACATGGATGATGGCTGGCTGGCCGCTGGCCTGGGCCGCCAGGAAGGCCGGTGCAAATTCTTCCGTCGTCTCCACCGTCGCGCCGAAGCCGCCAAAGCTGCGCGCCATGGCGGCGAAATCCGGATTGCGAAGGTCGGTGCCCGACACCCGCCCGGGATATTCGCGCTCCTGGTGCATGCGAATGGTGCCGTAACAGCCATTGTCATAGACGATCACGATCACCGGCAGGCCGTACTGGACGGCGGTGGCGAATTCCTGGCCCGTCATCAGGAAATCCCCGTCACCCGCCAGCACGATGACAGGCCGCTCGCGGTAAAGGCTCTTCATCGCCAGCGCGGCCGGCAGGCCATAGCCCATGAAGCCGCTGATCGGCGCCACCTGCGTGCCGAAACGGCGGAAGCGGTAGAAGCGGTGAATCCAGGCGGCATAATTGCCCGCGCCGTTGGTGAGCATGGCATCGGCGGGCAAATGACCGCGCAGCCAGATCATGATCTCGCTCAGGTTGACGGCGCCCGGTTGCGACGTCGGCGTTTCCGACCAGTCCAGATAGTCCTGGCGGGCTTGCGACACGTCGCGCGCCTGGGCGGGGACGAGCGCCACCAGCGCGGGCGCGAAGGCGCGGGGGCTGGCATGGATGCCCAGATGCGGGCGCCACACCCGGCCAATCTCTTCGGCCCCAGGATACAAGTGCACCGTCTTCATCTGCGGCTGGGGAAGGTCGAACAGGGTGTAGCCCTGCGAAGTGAGTTCGTTGGGCCGCCCGCCCGCCACGATCACCAGATCGCTTTGCTTGAAGCGCTCCACCAGCTTGGGATTGGCGCCCAACCCCAGGTCACCGGCATAGTTGGGATGGGTGGCGTCAAACAGATGGGCGCGGCGAAAGCCGGTGGCCACCGGAATGCCGAAGCTTTTGGCAAACCCCATCATCGCGTCGCAGGCCGACTGGTCCCAGCGTGAACCGCCCAGGAGCAGCATGGGACGCTGGCTTTGCGCCAAAAGGCTCTGCAGTTCGGCCAGTTGTGCGGGGGTGGGTACGATTTCATCCTCGCCCACATAAGCGCCATCGGGCGCGGCGGAATTGCGCGACAGCATGTCATGCGGCAGCGCCAGCACCACCGGTCCCGGACGCCCGTCCATCGCTTCGGCAAAGCCGCGCGTGACATGGTCCGCCATGCGATCGGGATCGTCGATCTCGGCGGTGAACTTGGTCATGCTGCCGAACACGGCGCAGAAATCCAGTTCCTGGAAGGCGCCCCGGCCACGGTTGTAACTTTCGACCTGGCCGGCAAACAGGATCATGGGCGTGGAATCCTGCTGGGCGATATGGATGCCGCCCGAGGCATTGGTGGCGCCGGGCCCGCGGGTGACAAAGCAGATGCCGGGGCGCCCCGTCGCCTTCCCATGGGCTTCGGCCATCATCGATGCGCCGCCCTCGTTGCGGCAGACAATGATTTCAATGCCGCTGTCCTTCAGCGCATCCAGCACGGCGAGATAGGATTCGCCCGGCACGCAGAAAACCCGCTGCACGCCCTGGATGCGAAGCTGGTCCACCAAAACTTGCGCGGCAGTTCGGGATGCGGGGCGCGGCGTCATGCGGCTTTTCCATTGAGATAAATCACATGATAGCGCGGGCTTGTCCCAGATTGAAACGGCAACTGCGGGGCTTTCGCCGCTCTGCTATTGCGCCGAAACTTTGTTAATCCAACGCGCCTAAACTGCCGCTTGTCACTGGGGTTTTTTGCGATGAGCCGGGTTGAGAATTTTCTGCTGGGTGGCCGCCACAACCGTTCGACGATCCATGTCGGGCTGGTCAACAACATGCCCGATGCGGACATGCGCGCCACCGAACTGCAATTCGCCAAGCTGCTCAAGGAATCCTCCGGCGCGCTGGATGTGCGGCTGCGGCTTTTCTCGCTGCGCGGCATTGCGCGCGGCGAGCAGGCGCGTTCGCGCATGGATGGCTTCTATGATGACGCCGCCTTCCTGCAGGCTGCCAGCATCGACGCGCTGATCGTCACCGGCGCGCCTGATTCCGGCGGCGATATGAAGGCCGAGGCCTGGTGGCCGGAACTGACGCAATTGATCGACTGGGCCGAGACCGGCACGCTGTCCACGCTGTTCTCGGGCCAGGCGGCCGAGGCCGGGGTCCTGCATCTGGACGGCATCAAGGCCCATCCGCTGGGACGCAAGCTTTCCGGCGTCTTTCCCGCCATGCGGGTGGAAGACGATCCACTGTTCTTCAGCCAGACGCTCACCATGCCGGTGCCGCATGGCCGCAGCCACGAGATCGCGGACAGCGATCTTTCGCAGCGCGGCTACCGCATACTGTCGCGGCTGGCGAGCGGCCAGGTCGACATCTTCACCCGCGAGCCGGCAGGCCAGAGCCGCTTTGTCTTCCTGCAGGGTCATCCCGAGTATGACCGGGCCACGCTGGCCCGTGAATATCTGCGCGACCTGGAACGCTTTCACGCCGGAGACCTGCCGACGGCGCCGGCCATGCCTGAGAATTATTTCGACCGCGCCACCGAAGACCGCCTCAGCGAAGCCGGGACCGATCTGGCCCGCATCCGCGAGATCGTGACCGGGGCGCTGACCTTGCAGTCCTGGCGGCTGCATACCGGGCGGCTGTTTTCCAACTGGCTGACGCTGGTGGCGGCCGCCAAGGCGCGGCGCACCAGCTCGCGCAGCGTCCATACCCGCAAGCGCGCCGGCTAGGCCGGCACGACGTCGAAGGCGATTGTCGTCCGGGCAGCGGTATCGCGGAACGCCACCGTGCCGTGCCACATATAGGACGGAAATAGCACCAGCCTTCCCGGCACCGGCTGGATGGCGCGGCGGATCGGGGTCTTGAGTTCGACATCCAGCGCAGGTTCGCCAAACTTGATCCAGCCCTGGCGCGCGGCCTGATCCTTTGTCGCGTCCGGCACCGCCACGTAATAGCAGGAACTGATCCAGCCATCGGGATGGATGTGGTTGACGTGAAAGCCGCAGTCCCGCAGCCGTGACGACCAGGAGCCGGCATAGGCAAAATCCCCGGCCCGCCGCGCCCGCAAGGGATGCGCGGCATCCTCGCCCATGTCCGCGATATAGCGCGCCACCGCTTCGTCGATCCGCTGCTTCAGTTTCGTCACCAGCGGCAGGGCCGCGGGAAAGAGATGCCCGGGAGTCTGGGTGCCGCCGCGCAGGGACTGGCTGACGAATTCGCGCGTTTCGGGGTGAAGCCGGTCCAGCTCGGCATTGAGCTCATGGTTGAAGCTTTCCATGTCGGAAAAGCCGTCCGGCGGCGCCAGGTCGAAACTCTTCACCAGCGTGTCATAGCCGTTGAGGAAATCCTCGCGCCCATCTTCCAGCATGCGCGAGGCGATGCTGAGAATGGCGATGCTGCTGCCGTCGCCGGGTATCAGCCGCAGCGCCTCTTCGCACAGCCAGGCCGCCTTGCCGGGATCGCCGGTCAGGAGCGCCGGCTCGGCGGCGCGGCGCAGCAGGTCGGCATCCTGGCCATGCCGGGCCAGCAAGGCTTCGAAGGCCGCCAGCGCCTCGCCATGGCGTTTCATCATGGTCAGTTCGTTGGCGGCGCACAGCGCGGCGACCCGGTCGCCGGGATCGCGGGCCGCCAGGCTGGCATAGATGGCATGGGCTTCCGCGTCGCGTTTTTCGTGGCTGAGGAAGAAGGCCTTGTCCATCAGCACTTCGCGGGTCTGCGGCGCCCGGTCATAGGATTTGAGGAATTCCTCGCTGCGCCCCAGCTGATAGAGCAGGGCGTTGTAATCGTGATGTAGCTCGGGATTGCCCGGCGCGCGCGCCAGTTCGCTTTCAAAGATCGCCAGCGCTTCGTCGAAACGTTCCAGGTTCTGCAGGGTTTCGGCGCGGTGCAGCGGCAGGTTGGGCAGGTTCGGAAACAGCGCCTGGGACTGGTCCAGCGCGGCCAGGGCTTCGGTGTCCTTGCGCTGGCGGCGCAGCGCCTGGCCAAGTTGCAGATAAAGCTGGGCCTTGAGAAGCGGCTCGGTGGTTTCGCTTAAGCCCCGGCGCAGCGGCGCCTCGGCTTCGTCTGGCCGGCGCGCATCCACCAGCACCGCCGCCAGCGCCAGCTTGGCGCGCACATGGCCCGGCATCAGCCGCAGCAAGTGGCGGAACTGTTTTTCCGCATCCTCCAGCTTTCCGCTCCGGTGCAGCACCGCGCCCAGTTCGAAGATCGCTTCGGGAAAATCGCCCTTGCGCTTCAGCGCGGCGCGCAGGGCGGTTTGCGCTTCCGCCATCCGGCCCAGCCGCGACAACGCCAGCCCGTGATTGAAGGCATATAGCGGTTCGCGAGGCACCGCGCTGGCGGCCTGCGAAAACAGATCCGCCGCTTCGCTCACCTTCCCCTGCTGCATCCGTACCGTGCCCGCGATGTTCAGCAGATCGGGATTGCGCGGCAGCCCGGCGGCGAAAAAGGGCGCCAGCGCCATTTCCGCGAGGGCCAGGTTGCCGCTTTGCAGGGCCCGCGTGGCGGTGGCCAGGGCCTGTTGCAGGGCCGGCGAGGAGGAAGGAAGGAGCATTCGGCCACCCTATAATGAGTGGCCGGGCTTTTCCCAGCCGTCGGCGGCCATGACGGATTGTCATAAAATATCATTTAAAATCAGTGTCTTATACAGATATCCAGCCCTGTCGCATTCTGTCATCGAATGTCCCTCCCCCCTGGGGGAGGGATGTTCTAATAAGTGATTGCCTGCGGGGGCTGTGGCACGAAGCATGAGTTCGTTTTTCACCATATTGGGTTGGGCCTTTTGCGCGGTCGCGTTGATAGGCGGGGGCTATGCCCTGCTGTCCGCCGTGCTGGCGGAGAGGTTCATGCGCCCCAAGCCCGTAACGCCCACCCATCATCCCGCCGTCACCATTCTCAAGCCCCTGCACCGCAGCGAGCCGGACCTGGCGCGAAATCTGGAGACCGTGTTCAACCAGGCCTATCCGGGCGCGGTGCAGATCGTGTTTGGCGCCAATGATGCGCGCGATCCCGCCCTGGGCATCGTGCGCATGCTGCAGGCGAAGTATCCCCAGGCCGACACCGCCATCATGGTCAATGACGCACGCCATGGCGCCAACGCGAAAGTGTCAAACCTGATCAACATGATGCCGGCGGCCAAGCACGATGTGCTGGTGCTTTCGGACAGCGACATCGCGGTGAAATCCGACTGGCTGGCGCAGGTCGTATCGGCGTTGCAGCGCCCGAATGTGGGCGTGGTGAGCTGCCTTTATACCGGCGAACCCGCAACGGGTGGCCACAAGCTGTGGTCCGGTCTGGCGGCTATGGGCACCTCGTACGGTTTCCTGCCCAACGCGACTCTGGGTTTCAGCCTGGGCCTGGCGGCGCCCTGTTTCGGTTCCACCATCGCGCTTCGGCGCCAGACGCTGGAAGAGGTGGGTGGGCTGCGGGCCTTCGCCGACCAACTCGCGGACGATTACGAGATCGGCAATGCCGTGCGCTCGAAAGGCCATGCCCTGGCGATTCCCGCCCTCAGCGTCGGACACACCGCCGCCGAAGACACCCTGGCCGACCTGCTCCGGCATGAACTGCGCTGGACCCGCACCATCCGGCAGGTGAACCCGGCGGGCCATCTGGGCAGCATCGTCACCCACGGCTTCGCCTTCGCCCTGAAGGGCGCCGTGCTGCTGGGATTCAGCCCCGCGGCGGTGGCGATTCTGCTGGGCGTCCTGGCGGCCCGTCTGGCGTTGAAATGGCGGATTGACGGACTTTTTGCCACCCAGGCCGGCCCTTGGTACCTGCTGCCCGTGCGCGATTTGCTGAGTTTCGCGGTGTTCCTGGGTTCGCTGTTCGGCCAAACAGTGCATTGGCGCGGAAGCCACTTTACGGTACAGCGCTGCGGCGCAATATCTCCCGGTTTGTCTCCCAGAGTTCCCGAGGTTTGACCATGTCGATGAAGACCCTTTTCCTGCAGGCCCCGTCCTTTGACGGCTTCGATGGCGGCGCCGGTTCGCGCTACCAGGCCAAGCGCGAGATCAAGAGCTTCTGGTACCCCACCTGGCTGGCCCAGCCCGCCGCGCTGGTGGAAAATTCCAAGCTGATTGACGCCCCGCCGCACAATACCAGCCTGGCCGACGTGGTGGCTCAGGCCAAGGACTTCGACCTGGTGGTGGCGCACACCTCGGTGCCGTCCTTCAAGTCGGACGTCAAGGTGATCGATGCCATGAAGGCGGCCAACCCGAACCTCAAGGCGGGCCTGATCGGCGCCAAGGTGGCGGTGAATGCCGAAGGAAGCTTGCGCGAAGGCGCGGCGATCGACTTCGTCGCCCGCAACGAATTCGATTTCACCATCAAGGATGTCGCCGACGACATGCCCTGGGGCGAGATCAAGGGCATCTCCTATCGCAACAAGCAGGGCGTGATCGTGCACAATGCCGACCGCCCGATCATCGAGAATATGGACTCGTTGCCCTTCGTCACCCCGGTCTACAAGCGCGACCTGGTGATGGAGAATTATTTCATCGGCTATCTCAAGCACCCCTATATCTCGATCTATACCGGACGCGGCTGCAAGTCGCGCTGCACCTTCTGCCTGTGGCCCCAGACCGTGGGCGGCCACAATTACCGCACACGCTCGGTCGGCCATGTGGTCGAAGAGATCAAATGGGCGATGAAGGCCTTCCCCCAGACCAAGGAATTCTTCTTCGACGACGATACCTTCACCGACGACCTGCCGCGCGCCGAGGCGATCGCCAAGGAACTGGGCAAGCTGGGCATCCAGTGGTCGTGCAACGCCAAGGCGAACGTGCCGTATGAATCGCTGAAGAAGCTGAAGGAGGGCGGCCTGCGCCTGCTGCTGGTCGGCTACGAATCCGGCAACCAGCAGATCCTGCACAACATCAAGAAGGGCATGCGCATCGAGGTGGCTGAGAAGTTCACCCGCGACTGCCACACGCTGGGCATCCAGATTCACGGCACCTTCATCCTGGGCCTGCCGGGCGAAACCCTGGAAACCATGCGCGAAACGCGCGAATTCGCCAAGCGCATCAATCCGCATACCGTGCAGATCTCGCTGGCGGCGCCCTATCCCGGCACCTTCCTCTACAATCAGGCGCTGCAGAATGGCTGGCTGGACGAGGCCAATGCCGAACTGATCGACGAGCACGGCATCCAGATCGCGCCGCTGCACTATCCGCATCTGAGCCACAAGGAAATCTTCGACTCGCTGGAGACCTTCTACCGCCAGTTCTATTTCCGCCCGGCCAAGATCGGCTCCATCGTCAAGGAGATGGTGACCCAGCCCGACATGATGAAGCGCCGCCTGCGCGAGGGCGTGGAGTTCTTCCACTTCCTCAAGGACCGCAAGCAGCACGCCGCCTGACGTCTTTGAAGAAGCTGATCGTCACCGCCGATGACTTCGGCGCCGCACTGGCGGTCAACGAAGCTGTTGCGCGGGCGCATCAAGACGGCATCCTGTCCGCCGCCAGCCTGATGGTGGCAGGGGATGCGGTCGCCGACGCCGTGGCCCGGGCCCGCAATCTTCCCTCCCTGCGTGTCGGCCTGCATCTGGTGCTGGTCGAGGGCAGGCCGGTGCTGCCGGCCTCTTCCGTACCCGATCTGGTGGATTCATCCGGTCACTTCCGCAGCGACATGGCGCGCGCCGGCGCCGCCATGTTCTTTCGCCCGAAGGTCCGCCGCCAGCTCGCCGCCGAGATCGAAGCCCAGTTCGCCGCCTTCGCCGCCACCGGCCTCAGGCTGGATCATGTCAACGCCCACAAGCACTTCCACCTGCATCCCACCATCGCGGGCGAAATCGTGAAAGCGGCGCGCAGTCACCGCGTCAGGGGCGCGCGGGTGCCGCTGGAGCCGCAGGACGTGCTGGGCCGCATCGAAAGCCACAAGCCGTCGGGCGTGGTGGCGCTGACCGCGCCCTTTGCCAGGATGCTGCGCGCCCGCTTCCGCCGCGCCGGCATCGCATCGCCCGATAGCGTGTTCGGCCTGGCCTGGTCGGGCGCCATGACGGCCGACCGGTTGGCCGGCCTGATCACCCATCTCCCGGACGGCCTGTCCGAGATCTATCTGCACCCCGCCACCGGGCCTTATCCGGGTTCGGCGCCCGGCTATCGGTATGAGGCCGAACTGGCCGCCCTGACCGACCCGCGCATGCCGGGCCTGCTGGAGGCCGCAGGGGTAAAAACCGGCGGCTTTGGGGACTTTTCAGCCCAATAATTTCAATGATTTAGATCAAATACAGACCCGCGCATTTTGCGGTTCAATTGGCTGCCCCAAAAGGGTATTGCAGTAGCGAATACGGAGACGCCCGTGAGCAGGCTTTTCGATGAGTAGTCCGGCCTTTGCCATTCCGCCCGATCTGACCCGCGATACCGGCACCTGGCCGCAGCCGGGGCCGATCCGCTTCGGCTCGGACGAACACAAGCGGCTGTTCTGCAAGACCCTGCTGGACACCCATGACCCCTACAAGCCGGCGGTGCTGGACTGGCCCAAGCTGGAAGCCGAGGCCGAAAGGCGCATCACCTCGCTGCCGATCTGGGACATCGCGGTGCAGACCGAGAACAAGGCCGGCATGAATGTCTGCACCTATGCCGAAGGCGTGGGCGACCCGCTGCTGCGCAAGGCCATCGAGCTGAACGGTTTCGAAGAGCGCCGCCACCGTCATGTGCTGGCCAATCTGGTGGAAGCCTATGGCGTCAAGCTGGCCCCGGAACCGGTGCCCGCAAGGCCGAAGGACCCGGAATGGGCCTTTCTGGTGACCGGCTACAGCGAATGCATCGACAGCTTCTTTGCTTTCGGCCTGTTCAAGGCGGCCAAGGATACCGGCTATTTTCCGCCCGAGCTGGTGCAAACCTTCGATCCGGTGGTGAATGAGGAAGCCCGGCACATCCTGTTCTTCGTCAACTGGATCGCCTGGCATCGCCGCAACATGCCCTTGTGGCGCCGTCCGTATTTCGAGCTCAAGGTCCTCGCCGTCTGGCTGTTCCTGATCTATGAGCGCATCGGCATCGCCAAGGATGTCGGCCATGGCGAGCAGGACAACAATTTCACCATGAACGGCGCCGAGGCGCTGGGCTCCGACATCAATGTCGGCGAGCTGGTCGCCGTCTGCCTGGCCGAGAACAACCGCCGCCTGGCGCCCTATGACGCGCGCCTCAAGCGCCCGCGCTTTGTGCCCTTCATGGCCAGGATCGCCCTGAAGTTCATCGGTCCGAAAGAGAAAGCTGCCTGAGATGAAAATCGGATCGCCGGAACATCGCGACACCTTCTGCAAGCACTTCATGCAGACCTATACGGAGTTTGATCCCGATACGCTGCCCTGGCCGGAGCTGGACGCCGAGGCGTTGCAGCGCCTGAAATCCGTGCCCTTCTGGGAAGAGGTTTTCTATACCGAGCGCCGGGCCGGCGCGATCGTGGCTGAATTCGTCAAGACCGTGAAAGATCCGGTGATGCGCGAAGCCGTGGCGCTGCAGGGCTTCGAGGAAGCGCGCCACGCCAAGCTGATCCGGGTGATGATCGAGAAATACGGCATCGATGCCGCCGAGCGTCCGCTGGAGGATGTCAGCGACAATGTCGAAACCCGCTTCAAGGATTTCGGCTTTGGCGAATGCATGGATTCATTTTTGGGCTTCGGCGTCTTCAAGATCGCCATGCAGTCCCAGTTCCTGCCCAAGGAAATGTTCCAGATTTTTGAAACCCTGATGTACGAGGAAACCCGGCACATCGTCTTCTTCGTCAACTGGATGGCCTACAACCAGGCGCAGAAGGGCTTCGTCGCCAAGCTGATGCTGCCGCTGACCGACTTCCGTTACTACATGCGCGCCCTGGGCCGCATGATCGGCACCGCCAAGCGCGGCAAGGACCTGAACGACGGCAAGGAATTCAGCGCCACCCAGGCGAGCGTGTTCCTGGATGGCTTCACCTTCCGCCGCTTCCTGGAAGACTGCTATTCCGAGAACCGCCGCCGCATGGGCGTGTTCGAACCGGAATTGCTGCGCCCCAGCTTCCTGCCCCAGCTGGCGGAAACCGCGCTGGGCGCCATGCGCCTGTGGAGCTTCCGCGCCAAGCCGCTGCCTGCCTGATGAAGTGGGGAGTGGTCCTGGCACTGCTGGCCGGCGTGATCGCGGCGGTCTATCTGGTCTGGTCGATCGGCTTTGACCCGGTATTCGATGCTGTGTCGCGCGCGGGATTCGATGGCCTGGCGCTGCTCTGCCTGTATTCGGCGGTGATCTTCATCACCCTGGCCTTCGCCTGGTACTTCCTGATGCCGCCGTCCGAACGCGGCCGGTTGTGGAATTTCTACATCGCCCGGCTGGTGCGCGACTCCATCGCCGAAATCTCGCCCTTCTCGCCGGTGGGCGGCATGGTGGCGGCGGCCCGGTTGATGATCCTCAAGCGCATGACGCCGGCCTATGCCGCCGGCTCGGTGGCGGCGGACGCCACCACCGAAGCGATGGCGCAGGTGGTATTCCTGGCCTTCGGCCTGGGCATGGGCCTGACCCATTTTCGCAATATCGAGGGCACGGGCCCGCTGACACTGACCATGGTGGCGCTGCTGCTGCTGGCGGTGCCGGGAATCGCGCTGCTGATCTTCCTGCAGAAACGCGGCGCCGGCTTTGCCGAGCGCATCGCCCGGCGGTTTTTCCCGCAGATGCAGCAGGGCGTTTCGTTTCACGAGGCGATTGTCGAGCTGTACAGTTCGCCTTCGCGGCTGGCGGTATCGGCGGGCTGGCATCTGCTGGCCTGGATTGGTGCGGGCGGCGGCACGTTCCTGTCTTTCCAGCTGGTGGGCGGCGACATCAGCCTGCTCGACGCCATCGCGCTGGAAGCCCTGCTGTGCGCCCTGCGCAGCATCGCCACGCCGGTGCCCGCCGCGATCGGGGTGCAGGAATGGGGCTATGCGATGCTGGCGCCGCTGTTCGGCCTGCCGGCCGAAATGGGACTTGCGGTGTCGCTGCTCAAACGGGCGCGCGAGATCGTGCTGGGGGTTCCGGCACTGCTGTATTGGCAGGGCTATGAAGGCCGCAGGGCCTTTGCCGCGAGCGAGGGCAGCAATGTCTGACATCGCACTCGTCACAGGGGCTTCCGGCTTTGTCGGTTCGGCCGTGGCGCGCGCGCTGGTGGCGCGCGGGCTGCACGTGCGGGTGCTGATGCGTCCCACCGCCGCGCGCGACAATATTGCGGGAACACAATGCGAGCCGGTCGCCGGCGACATGCGGGACGAGGCGTCGATGACCGCCGCCATGAAAGGCGCGCGCTATTTCTTCCATGTCGCGGCCGATTACCGGCTATGGGCCCGGGATCCGGGCGAGATCGAGCGCAACAACCTGAAGGGCGCACAGGCCTCGATGGGCGCGGCACTGAAATGCGGCGTGGAAAAGGTGGTCTATACCTCGTCGGTTGCCGCGCTGAAGCCGGGCGCAGCCGCAGTCGATGAGACCTCGCGCCATACGCCGCAAAGCGTGATCGGCGCCTACAAGCGCAGCAAGCTCGTGGCCGAGCGCGAAGTCGAACGCCTGATCGAAACCGAAAGATTGCCCGCCGTGATCGTGGCCCCGTCCACCCCGATCGGCCCGCGCGACATCAAGCCGACGCCGACGGGCCGCATCATCGTCGAAGCCGCCACCGGACGCATGCCGGCCTTTGTCGATACCGGGCTCAACCTGGTGCATGTCGATGACGTCGCCCAGGGCCATCTGCTGGCCCTGGACAAGGGCAAGATCGGCGAAAACTACATTCTGGGCGGCGAGGACGTGTCGCTGGAAATCATGCTGGCCGATATCGCGGGGATGGCGGGCCGCAAGGCGCCCACCATCAAGCTGCCGCGCGCGCCGCTGTTTCCGCTGGCCTGGGGCGCGGAATTCATCGCCCGCCTGACCGGCAAGGAGCCGTTCCTGACCGCCGATGCGCTCAGGATGTCGCGCTATCGCATGTTCTTTTCCTCGGAAAAGGCCAGGCGCGAATTGGGCTACACCGCGCGCCCCTACCGCGAAGGCCTGTCCGACGCGCTCTCCTGGTTTGCCCAGAACGGGTATCTCAGATGATCGCGGGTATCCTGTTCGGCTTCCTGCCGCTGGCGGTGTGGCTGTACCTGCTGCTGTTCCACAGGGGCTTCTGGCTGCTGCGCGAGCGCGACACGCTGGCGGTGCGCGATCCCGCGCGCTGGCCGTCGGTGGTGGCGGTGGTGCCGGCGCGCAACGAGGCGGACGTGATCCAGCGCAGCATCGGCAGCCTGATTGCCCAGGACTATCCCGGCCAGTTCCATATCGTGCTGGTCGACGATCAGTCCGATGACGGCACCGCCGATCTGGCCAGGGCCCTGGGTTCGCCCCGGCTCACCGTGCTGACCGGCGCGGACCGGCCCGCCGGATGGACGGGAAAATTGTGGGCCATGCATCAGGGTAGCGAGCAGGCTGCCCTGCGCGCCCCGGAATTCATCTGGTTCACCGACGCCGACATCGCCCATGCGCCGGAAAATCTCAGCCGGCTGGTGGCGCGGGCGGAAGAGGGCGGCAATGTCCTGGTCTCGCTGATGGCGCGGCTGTCCTGCAAGACCGCGTCCGAACATTTCCTGATCCCGGCCTTCGTCTTTTTCTTCGACATGCTGTTTCCGTTCGGTGCGGTCAACGATCCCAAATCGAAGGTCGCGGCGGCGGCGGGGGGCTGCATGCTGTCAAGGCGCGGCGCGCTGGAAGCAGCCGGCGGCATTGCCGCCATCCGCCACAACATCATCGACGATTGCGCGCTCGGCCGCGCCATGAAGCAGCAGGGTCCGATCTGGCTGGGACTGACCGACCGCGCGGTGTCGCTGCGCCCCTACGAGCATCTGGCCGACATCCGCCAGATGGTGGCGCGATCAGCCTATGCGCAGCTCGGCTATTCGCCCTTGCTGCTGGCGGGCACGCTGCTGGGCCTGGCGATGGTCTATATCGCCCCGGTGATGACGGCGCTGTTCGCCTGGGGCATTTCCCAGCTGGCGGGGTGGCTGGCCTGGCTGATCATGGCGGTGATGTTCCAGCCCATCCTGCGCTTTTACCGCCTGTCGCCCCTGTGGGGCGCGGCCCTGCCGCTGATCGGCGCCTTCTATGCCGCCTTTACCCTAGAATCGGCGATACAATACTGGTCGGGCAAGGGCGGCATGTGGAAGGGCCGGGCGCAAGCCAATGCCGCCAGGAGCGAAAAGGCATGAGTGCGGTCGCGGAGCTTCAATCCGGCAAGGGCCAAAAGGACGAGAACTTTCCCGTCGCGTCGGTCCTGATCGCGCCCCGGCACCGTCCGCCGGTGCTGGCTTTCTATCATTTCGTGCGCGCCGCCGACGATGTCTCCGACAATCCTGCCGCCACGCCACAGGAAAAGCTGGCGCTGCTGGAGCAGATGCGCGCCAGCCTGGTCGGCGAAAGCGATGCCGTGCGCGAAGGCGTGGCGCTGCGCACCATCCTGGCCCAGCGCGGTCTGTCGCCGGTGCATGCACTGGATCTTCTGCAAGCCTTCCGCCGCGATTGCACCAAGCTGCGGTATCAGGATTGGGACGAGTTGATCGATTACTGCCGCTACAGCGCCATGCCGGTGGGCCGCTTCGTGCTGGATGTGCATGGCGAGCCGCAAAGCCTGTGGCCGGCCAATGACGCGCTGTGCGCCGCCCTGCAAGTGATCAACCACCTGCAGGATTGCGGCAAGGATTACCGCGAGCTGAATCGCGTCTACATACCCGAGCCGCTGCTGGCCGGAATCGGCGTCGAGGCGCTGGCCCAAGGCAAGGCCAGCCCTGCCCTGGCCGGGGTGATCGCAGGCTTGGCCCGGCGCAATGCCGAGCTGTTGGCGGTTTCCGGCCCATTTTCGCAGGCCATAAAAGACAGCCGGCTTGCGCTGGAAGTCGATCTCATCCAGACACTCGCCGAAGATCTCAATTGCCTGCTGATGACCCGCGATCCGCTGTCGCAAGCCGTGCATCATTCCAAATGGAATGTGGCGGGGCTGTTCCTGAAACGCTTTCCCGCTTTCGCGCTGATGCGCCTGAGACGCTCATGACCAACGCAGAAAATATCGGCGGCGCCGCCGCGGCGGCCGTCCAGAAAAAGGCCGCCGGCAGTTCCTTCTACATGGCGATGCGGCTGATGCCGCGCGAGGAACGCGACGCCATGTTCGCGATCTATGCCTTTTGCCGCAAGGTGGATGACATTGCCGATGACGGCATCGGCACCCGCGCCGAACGGCACGAAAAGCTGGAGCAGTGGCGCGCCGACCTTGCCGGCCTCTATGCCGGGGCCAGGCCGCAGCGCGTGGCGTTTCTTGCGCCGCACGTTTCCGCCTATGGCTTGCGGCTGGACGATTTCATTGCCGTGCTGGACGGCATGGACATGGACGTGGCCGAGGACATTGTCGCGCCCGACCTGGCCACGCTGGATACCTATTGTGACCGGGTGGCGAGCGCGGTGGGGCGGCTGTCCATCAAGGTGTTCGGCATGGACGAGGGACCGGGCTTCGATCTTGCCCATCATCTGGGCCGGGCGCTGCAACTGACCAACATCCTGCGCGACATCGATGAGGACGCCGCCATCGGCCGCCTCTATCTGCCGCGCGAATATCTGCAGGAAGCCGGCATCACCGCGCTCGATCCCAAGGCCATTATTGCCAGCCCCTGCATCGACACCGTCTGCCGCCGTGTCGCAAGCCTTGCGCATCGCCATTACGACGACGCGGCGCGCATTCTCGCTGCCCGTCCCAGGGGCCGTATCAAGACCCCCCGCCTGATGGGTGCGGTCTATTCCGAGATCCTGCGCGCCAGCGAAGTGCAGGGCTTTGCCGCGCCGCGCCGCCGCGTCTCGCTGGGCAAGCGCCGGCTGCTGTCGCTGGTGCTGCGCCAAGGACTCTTTTCTTGACAGGCAGGGCCTACATTGTCGGCGGCGGGCTTGCCGGCCTGTCGGCCGCCACTTCTTTGGCGGCGCGCGGGGTGCCGGTCGAAGTGATCGAGGCGGCGGGGCAGGCAGGCGGCCGTTGCCGCTCCTATTTCGATCCGGCCATGGGCTGCGTGATCGACAATGGCAATCACCTGGTCCTGTCGGGCAACCAGGCGGTGCACAGCTATCTGGCCCGCATCGGCGCGAAGAATGCGCTGGCCGGCCCGCCCCACGCGCAGTTCGCCTTTGCCGATTTGCGCGATGGCACGCGCTGGACCCTGCGCCCCAATGAAGGGCCGATCCCTTACTGGGTTGCATCGGAAAAGCGCCGCGTTCCCGGCACCCGCGCCGGCGACTATCTGCAATATGCGCCGCTGATGTGGGCAAGCCCCGGGGCGCGGCTGGACGCGGTGGTCCATGAGCGTGGCCAACTGTGGCAGCGGCTGATGCGGCCCTTCCTGCTGGCGGCGCTGAACACAGCGCCCGAGGAATCCTCCGCCAAACTGGCGGGCGCGATCCTGCGCGAGACGCTGGCCAAGGGCGGGAAGCATTATCGCCCGCGCATCGCCCATCCCACGCTGGCGGCGGCCTTTGTCGAGCCGGCGGTGAAATATCTGGAAGAGCATAAGGGAGCCGTGCGGCTCAGCACCCGGCTGCGCGGCATGACGCTGGGGCCGCGAGACGTCATGACCCTCGACATCGCCGACGCCACTTTGCCGGTCGGGCCGGGCGACGTGGTGGTGCTGGCGGTGCCGCCCTGGGCGGCCTCCGACCTGATCCCGGGCCTGACCGCGCCTGATGATTTCCGCGCCATCGTCAATGCGCACTTCAAGATGGTGCCGCCCGCCTCTTTCCTTGCGAAGAATGGCGCGCCCGCGATGCTGGGGGTGATCGGCGGCACGGCGGAATGGATTTTCGGCTTTGAGGACCGCATCTCGGTGACGGTCTCGGGCGCCGACGCCATCGTCGACCAGGACCGCGAGGCGCTGGCAATGCGCATCTGGGCCGACGTCACCCGGGCGCTGAACATCGACGCCCCGATGCCGGCATGGCAGATCGTCAAGGAAAAGCGCGCCACCTTCGCCGCCACGCCGGCGCAGGACGCCCGCCGCCCCGACGCCAAAACCCGCTGGCGCAACCTGTTCCTGGCGGGCGACTGGACCCAGACGGGGCTGCCCGCGACCATCGAAGGCGCCCTGCGGTCCGGCGAGCAGGCGGCGGCTTTGGCGCTGCGCACCTTGCGCCTATAGTTCCGCCATGAACCAGCTCAACGCGCACGAATTTGACAGCGTGGAAGGCGCCATCCGCGCCGCCACCGACGCGATCCTGGCCCAGCAGAAGCCGGACGGGCACTGGGTCTATGAGCTGGAGGCTGACGCCACCATCCCGGCCGAATATGTCCTCTTGGTGCATTACCTGGCGGAAGAGCCGAACCTGGAGCTGGAGAAAAAGATCGGCGTGTACTTGCGCCGCATCCAGGGCGCGCATGGTGGCTGGCCGCTCTATCATGAAGGCGCCTTCGATATTAGCGCGACGGTGAAAGCCTATTTCGCTCTTAAGATGATCGGCGACGACATCGACGCGCCGCATATGGTGCGCGCCCGCGCCGCGATCCGCGAGCGTGGCGGCGCCATCAAGGCCAATGTCTTCACCCGCATTCTTCTGGCGCTGTACGGCGAAACGTCATGGGCCAATGTCCCAACGGTGCCGGTCGAACTGATCCTGCTGCCGCGCTGGTTCCCGGTGCATCTGTCCAAGATGAGCTATTGGGCGCGCACCGTGATCGTGCCGCTGCTGGTGCTGTGCGCCCGCCAGCCTGTGGCGCGCAATCCACGCGGCATCCATATCACCGAACTTTTTGTGGAGGGCGTGCCTGCCGCCTCAAAGCGCGCCCCGCACCAGAGCGCCGGCTGGTCCTTCTTCTTCAATGCGCTCGACAAGGTTCTCAAACTCGTGCCTTGGCCAAAAGGCCTGCGCGACCGCGCGGTTGAAAAGTGCCGCGTCTGGACCACCGAACGCCTGAACGGCGAAGACGGGCTGGGCGCCATCTATCCCGCCATGGCCAATAGCGTGATGATGTATGACCTGCTGGGCTATCCCGAAAGCCATCCCGACCGCGCCATCGCGCGGCTGTCGGTCGAAAAGCTGCTGGTGATCAAAGAGGACGAAGCCTATTGCCAGCCCTGCGTTTCGCCGGTGTGGGACACCGCGCTGGTGGCCCACGCCCTGCTGGAAACCAATGATGCCCGCGCCCTGGATGCGGTGACGCGCGGCCTGAACTGGCTCAAGCCCTTGCAGGTTCTGGACGTCAAAGGCGACTGGGCCGAGGAAAAGCCCGATGTGCGCCCTGGCGGCTGGGCTTTCCAGTATCGCAACGATCATTATCCCGACCTGGACGATACCGCCGTGGTGGTGATGGCGATGGACCGTGCCCGCGAACGCGCTGACCACAAAGACGGCATCGCGCGCGGCGCCGAATGGGTCGAAGGATTGCAAAGCCGCGATGGCGGCTGGGGCGCCTTCGACGCCGACAACAGCTATTATTATCTCAACAACATTCCCTTCGCGGATCATGGCGCGCTGCTGGACCCGCCGACCGAAGACGTGTCGGGCCGCTGCGTCGGCATGCTGGCGCAGCTGGGCGCCAAGCCCGACGATCCGAAACTGAAGGCCGGCGTCGATTACCTGATCAAGACCCAGCGCGACGATGGCAGTTGGTGGGGCCGCTGGGGCGTCAACTACATCTACGGCACCTGGTCGGCGCTGGCGGGACTGAACGGCGCGGGACTGGCGCCGGATCATGCCGCCATGAAGCGCGGCGCCGACTGGCTGGCGGCGATCCAGAATCCCGATGGCGGCTGGGGCGAGAATTGCGACAGCTACAAGCTGGATTACAAAGGCTATGAGCCGGCGCCTTCGACCGCGTCACAGACTGCCTGGGCGCTCTTGGGCCTGATGGCGGCGGGGCAGGTGGATCATCCTGCCGTGGCGCGCGGCGTCGCCTATCTGAAAGCCACCCAGCAGGCCGATGGCCTCTGGACCCAGGCCCATTACACCGGCGGCGGCTTCCCGCGCGTCTTTTATCTCAACTATCGCGGCTATCCGAAGTTCTTCCCGCTCTGGGCGCTGGCGCGCTACCGCAATCTCAAGAGCAGCAATTCCCGCCGCGTGGAATTCGGCCTGTGACGGTGCTGGCTGTCACCGGTCTGGCGAAAGAAGCCGAAATGGTGGGTGTCGCCGGCGTGGTGGCGATTGCGGGCGGCGGCGATGGTGACGGTCTGGCGGCCAAGCTCGACGCCCTGCACGGCGATATTCGCGGCGTGATTTCGATCGGACTGGGCGGCGGTCTGTCGCCGCATCTGAAGGCCGGTGACGTGGTGATCGCCGACCGCATCATCACCGGCCTGGAAGCCTGGGATTGCCATGAAGGTTGGCGGGTGCGGCTGATGTCGCGCCTTCCCGCCGCCCATCAAGGCCAAATCTTCGGCAGTGACATCATCATCCATGAAGCCGCGACCAAGACCGGCCTGCATGACACCACCGGTGCGCTGGCGGTGGATATGGAAAGCCAAGTAGCGGCGCGCTTTGCCGCCAAGCGCAACCTGCCGCTGGCGGCTTTAAGGGTGATTTCGGATGACGCGGCGCATGTGCTGCCGCCGGCCGCCCTTGTGGCGATGAAGCCGGACGGCGGCATCGCCATCGGGCGGGTGTTGGGATCGCTGTTGCGCCGCCCCACCCAGATCCCGGCGCTGATCCGCACCGCGCGCGGATCGAACAAGGCCTTCGCGGAATTACTCCGCTGCCTCGACCTCTGTGGTGTTGGAATTGCCGGCCTTGATCTGTGACATCTTGTGCTCGACATGGCGCGAGAAGGTGAATTCCGCCGGGCGCTGATTGGCCAGTGAGATGTCCGGCGCCATCGGGCCGTCGGTCTTCACGCCGCGCATCAGGATGGGCAGCATTTTCAGCGGCTTCTTGATGCTGTCGGTGGCGGCGGTGCCTTCAAAGCCGCAATGGACCATGCAGTTGGCGCACTTCTCATACTTGCCGACGCCGTACTTCTCCCACTCCGTGCCTTCCATCAGCTCGGTGAAGGTCTTGGCGTAGCCTTCGCCCAGGAGGTAGCAGGGCTTCTGCCAGCCGAACACGGTCAGGAGCGGCATCGACCAGGGGGTGCATTCATAGGTCTGGTTGCCGGCCAGGAAGTCCATGAACAGCGGCGAGTTGGTGAACTTCCAGTCCCTGCCGCCGCGGCCGCGCGAAAGGATGTCGCGGAACATGTTCTTGGTGCGCTCGCGGTTCAGGAAGTGCTGCTGGTCGGGCGCGCGCTCATAGGCATAGCCCGGAGAGACGGTGATTCCGTCCACGCCCATTTCCATCATCAGGTCGAAGAATTTCGCGGTGCGCTCGCCATCGGCGCCGTCGAACAGGGTGCAGTTGATCTGGGTGCGGAAGCCTTTGTCCTTGGCCAGCTTGATGGCGGCAATGGCGCGGTCATAGGTGCCGTCCTGGCAGACCGACTTGTCGTGCATTTCCTTGTCGCCATCCAGATGGATCGACCAGGTGAAATTGGGGTGCGGCTTGTACTGGTTGATCTTCTTGGCCAGCAGCAGCGCGTTGGTGCACAGGATGACGAACTTGTCGCGTTCCAGATAGCCTTCGACGATCTTGGCCATGTCGCGGTGGAGCAGGGGTTCGCCGCCGGCGATCGAGACGGCGGGCGCGCCGCATTCGTCGATCGCGTCCATGCAGGCCTGCACCGACAGGCGCTGGTTCAGGATCTCGTCGGGATAATCGATCTTGCCGCAGCCGGCGCAGGCCAGGTTGCAGCGGAACAGCGGTTCCAGCATCAGCACCAGCGGGTATTTCTTGCCCGACAGCTGCTTCTTGACGACATAGGCGCCGATCTTGGCGGCCTGGCGAAACGGAAGTCCCATGACTTAAGCCCTCAACTCGGCGGGAAGGCGGAACTCGATATGTTCCTTCTTGCCGTCCATCGTTTCCACTTCCACGTCTTCGATCTCGCCCAGCGCCTCGATCACATGGCGCACCAGTTCCTCGGGGGCGCTGGCACCGGCTGTCAGGCCGACCACCTTCTTGCCCTTGACCCATTCGGCCTTCAATTCGCTGCCGTCATTGATCAGGTAGGAGGGGATGCCCTCCTCGATGCCGATTTCGCGCAACCGGTTGGAGTTGGAGCTGTTGGCCGCGCCCACCACCAGGATCACGTCGGCCAGCTTGGCCAGTTCGCGCACGCTCGTCTGGCGGTTCTGGGTGGCGTAGCAGATGTCGCTGGTTTCGGGCCCGACAATGTCGCTGAAACGGTTCTTCAGGGCGACGATGATGCCCTTGGTGTCGTCGATCGAAAGCGTGGTCTGGGTGATATAGGCGACCGGCGTGTTGACCGGAATTTCCAGGGTGGTGACGTCGGCTTCGTTCTGCACCAGATGCACCGGCGCGCCGACCTGGCCCATGGTGCCTTCCACTTCGGGATGGCCGGCATGGCCGATCAGGATCAGGGTGCGGCCATGGGCGACGTAACGCTTGCCCTGATTGTGCACCTTGGAAACCAGCGGGCAGGTGGCGTCCAGAACCGGCAGGCCGCGCGCCTGGGCGGTCTTGACCACCGACTGGGGCACGCCATGGGCGCTGAACACGGTGACGGCGCCATTGGGAACCTCGTCCAGTTCCTCGACGAAGCGCGCGCCCTTGCTCTTGAGGGTGTTCACCACATGCTTGTTGTGCACGATCTCGTGGCGCACATAGACAGGCTCGCCATACTTATCGAGCGCCTTCTCGACGATATCGATGGCGCGCACGACGCCGGCGCAGAAGCCGCGTGGCTGGGCAAGGATAACTCGCATCTGACCTTTGAAATCCTAAGGTTGCGCTCGCGGGCAGCACCAGCCCCCCGTTCGCGGCACTGCAACATGCCATTGTCCCGCATCGGGGAAAGGGGTGCAACCCCTGGCCCCGGCACGGCAATAGCCTGCGCGGGGGCGTACCCCAAACCGGGCCAGAACCCAAGCCAAAAGCGGCCAACACCCCACTGGCAAAAGCGCGGCTTTCGGGGCTAAAAGCGGCCCCAGCCGGTCCTTGGGGGCCTGAGGGGAAATATCGTGTCAGACAATGTGAAAATGGCGGCCTTGGCGGAGCTGCCGGGGGCCATCGCCGCCAGCGCCAGGCTGGTGGATCAGGCCCTGGATTCGGTGCTGCCCCAGCCGGCCGGCCCGCAAGCGAGGGTCCAGGACGCCATGCGCTACGCCATCATGGCGGGGGGCAAGCGCCTGCGCCCCTTCCTGGTGCTGCATTCGGCCCGCCTGTTCGGGGTGGATGATTCGCGCTCCCTGCGCGTGGGCGCCGCCATCGAGGCGCTGCATACCTACTCCCTGGTGCATGACGATCTGCCCTGCATGGATGACGACGATCTGCGCCGCGGCCGTCCCACCACCCATATCGCCTTTGACGAGATGACGGCGGTGCTGGCGGGCGACGCGCTGCTCACCATCGCCTTCGAAATTCTCAGCGATGCCCGCACCCATCCATCCGGCGATGTGCGCTGCGCGCTGATGGCCCGGCTGGCGGAAGCCTCGGGTCACAGCGGCATGATCGGCGGCCAGATCATCGACATGCTGGCCGATGCCAGCTTCGGTATTGACGATGTCATCAACCTGCAGCGCCTCAAGACCGGCCAGCTGTTCGAATTTTCCTGCGAGGCCGGGCCGATCCTGGGCGGTGCCTCGGCCCAAGACCGCGCCCGGCTGAAATCCTATGCCGAGGATATGGGCGTGGTCTTCCAGATCACCGACGACCTGCTGGACGTGACCTCGACGGCCGAAAAAACCGGCAAGGCTGTGGGCAAGGATGCCGACATGGGCAAGCAGACCCTGGTCACCCTTCTGGGATTGGAAGGCGCCCGCGCCGAAGCGCAAAAGCGCGCCGCCCGCGCGGTCGACGCGCTGGGCCCGTATGCCGCCAAGGCGCCCGAACTGTCGGCGCTGCCCTTTTTCCTGTTGGGACGGGACGCCTGACGTCCCGTCACCAGGGCCCAAAAAAGCCGCGATCCGGCGTCAAATTTCAGCTCTAGTGCGTTACCCGGGGCATAGGGAGTTTTTCGATGAGCCGTTTTCTGAAGTCCTTCGCCGTCGCGCTGGCTCTGGCTGCCGCGCCCGCGCTTCTCACCGTTCCTTCCCAGCCCGCCCAGGCGCAGGCCGCCGATGCGCCGGTCGCCCAGGTGCGCGGTTTCTATGACGCGCTGACCGCCGCGATGAAGATGGGCGGCAGCACCAAGGGCCGCTATGAGCGGTTGCGCCCCGCGGTGGAAAAGGCCTTCGACCTGCCCGCCATGACCGCGACCGCGGTCGGCCCCAGCTTCGCCGCCATGCCCGAGGCCGACAAGAAGGGGCTGATCGAAGCCTTCACCCGCCTGACCGTCGCCAATTACGCCAAGAGCTTCGATTCCCATCATGGCGAGAGTTTTACGGTCGAGCCCGCCTCGATCACGCGCGGCAGCGAGCGCTTCGTCAAATCGACGATGAAGACCAGCAGCGAAACCATCGCCTTCAACTATCGCACCCACCAGGTCGGCGGGGAGTGGAAGGTCACCGACGTCTATCTGGCGGGCAACATCAGCCAGATGGCGCAGAAGCGTTCCGACTTCGCCAGCACGCTGGCGAGCGGCGGCGCTTCGGGGCTGACCAAGCGCATTAACGCTTTGACCGACCAGATGCTGGGCTAGTGCAGCAAGCGCAGCCCCGCCTCCCCCTTTCGCGCGCAGCGCGGCAAGGGGGAGATGATTTCAGCGTGCGAGAGCGGCGAAGCCGCCGAGCGAAAGCTGAAATCGGAGGGGGTTGAAAACTAAACTTCCGGATCATGCATCTGGAGGGTATGCGGCGGCGGGCCCAGCAGCGCGGGCGACAGGAACAGCGTCGTCAGCAGCGACCAGCCCAGCGAAATCATCAGCAGTTCGCCCATGCTGGCCGTCCCGGGATGGATGCTGAGCCATAGCGTGCCGAAGCCCGATGCCGTGGTCGCCGCCGAAAAGATCACCGCGCGCGTCAGGGGCGAGGCCAGGAAGCAGCGCTCGCCATGCCGCCAGGCCATCACGAAATAGATGTTGAAGGCCACGCCGATTCCCAGCAGTAGCGGCAGGGCGATGACGTTGGCGAAGTTGAGCCGCAGATCCAGCAACACGCAGGTCGCCAGGGTCAGAAGAAACGCCAGCACCAGCGGCGCCAGGGTCATCAGCACATCGTGGAAATTTCGCAGCACCATCCCCAAAAGAAGGGTGATGACGACGAAGGACAGGACGCCCGCCTGGGTGAAGGCCCCGACAATGGTCTTGCCGGATTCGCGGATGGAAATGGGCGCGCCGGTGGCCTCGGGCGCGATTCGCAAGACCTGGTCGGAGAAAGCCGACAGCGCGGCGGGCTCGTTGCTGGTGTCCTTGGGCGACACCTGGATGCGTGCGGTGCCGTCCTTGGCGATCCAGTCCGCGCGGATTTCGGCGGGTATGGTCTGGGCCGTGAAGGGCGCGGCTTTGAGCGAATCCGAAACCTGGGTCAGCATGGTCTGCAGGCCGGGCACCAGCGCTTCGGTGGCGCGGGTGCGCGCCGCCGGACCACCCTTGATCAATGCGTCCAGGCTGGCCGCCAGGCGGCGGGCGTTCGCGGCCGGGCCATCCTGATTGGTACCGGCGGCGGCGCGCAGTGCCAGCGCGGTTTTGCGGAAGCTGTCGACCACTTGTGCATCGCTGGGGGGCGGCGCGACTTCAAAGGGATTGATGGTGGCATCCAGCAGCGAATTCGCATCTGCAATCAATGCAATCTTTTCGGCCTGCTGGTCCGGGACGAAACTGGACAGGGTGATGGCCTGGGCCACCAGCGATCCTTGCGCGATGCGGTCCCGCAGCGCATTGGCCGCCGCCAGCGAGGGAGCGGGCACGTCGATCTGGTTGGGAGATGTCTGGGGATTTTTCATCAGGTCCAGCAGGGTGGAAACCGACTCCACCTTGGGACTGCGCAGATTGAGGGGATTGGAATCGAACTGCACAAAGGCCGCGAGCGCCAGCGAGATCACGCCGGCGACCAGCGCCACCTGTTTTACCCGCTTGCGGTTGCGGGCCATGAAATCGTCCAGCGGCGCCAGCGCGGTGAAGCCAACTTCCTCGGCTTCGCCGGGGGGGCTGAGCAGCATCAGCAGTGCGGGCAGCATGGTGATCGACAGCGCGAAGGCCACGATCATGCCGACGCCTGCCACCATCCCCAGTTCGGCGACCCCGGTATAGGTGGTGGGCAGGAACGAGAAGAAGCCGACGGCCGTCGCGATGGCCGCCAGCGCCAGCGGAACGCCCACGCCATAGCCGGCGGCTCGCAGCGACCGGGGCAGGTTCTCGTCCAGATAGCGCTCGTGCCGGTATCGGACCGAGAACTGGATGCCGAAATCCACCCCCAGTCCCACAAACAGCGCGATGAAGGCGATGGAGATAATGTTGAAGACGCCCACCAGCATCAGGCCCGCGCCCATGGTGATGGCCAAGCCCACGAACAGTGTCACCAGAATGGCGGAAATGATCTTGAAGGATTTGAGCGCCAGCCACAGGGTGAGCAGCACGCCGCCCATCATTACCGCCGTCATCAGGTAGACACGGTCGGTGAGGGTGGCGAATTCCTCGTCCGCCAGCGGTATCGGTCCCGTCAACCGCACCGTGACGCCATGCGCAGGTGTCAGGTTCAATTCACGCGCGGCGGCGCGGATGCCGCTGCTGGCTTCGGCGCCGGGCTCCAGCGCATTGAAGTCCAGCCGCGGCTTGACTTCGATGAAGCGCCGGATTTCCTCCGGGCGCGCCGGCGCGCCGGTAATCAGGGAGCGCCAGGACATGAATTCGGTCTTGCCTTGTGCCGCTGCGCTGAACGTATCGGCGAACCGCGCCATCGGCCCGTCGATATCGGCCAGCCTGGCTTCACCCGCGCCGACGCCCAGAAGCATGGTGTCCAGATTGGTCATGATGCCGCGCAAGCTTGGATCGCTGGCCAGCCCGCCCAGGAACGGCTGCGCCTTGATCAACTGCTGCGTGGTGTCGCGTACTTCGTCCAGCGACAGGAACAGGAGGCCGTTCTGGTTGAAAAAGGTGCCGCCATCGGGGCGGCGCACAAGGGTGAACAGCTGGGGATTGGCCTGCAGCCTTTCGGTCAGCCGGGCGGCGGCGGATTCGGCCAGCTCCGGCGTCCTGCCGTCGATCACCACCGCCGTCAGGTTGGTCTTTTGCGGGAAGGCCAGGTCGATGCGCGCCTGGCGTATCCGCCAGTCCACCTTGGCGTCGATCAGCTGCTCGCTGTCGGTGTTCATGGCGAAATTCTGGCTGGTGTACCAGCCGCCGCCCACCGCCAGCAGCAGCGACAGCGCGATGACCATCAGGGGCCAGCGGCAGCAGAAGGCGACGATGCGCTCCACGATCTTCATGGAGGCGGGTTAGAGCATTTTTGGCGGATCGTTGAAAGACAGTCAGGCCTTGGGAATTTCGGCGATTTCCGGGCGGCTTGGCGTGGCCGGAGCCTTGGCTTAAACAGGCATGTTGACCGTACTTCCTATCCCTTCAGAGATCGCCATGACCCATCCGGAACTGCTGCGTTTGCGTGACAGTATCGACAATATCGATGCGGCGCTGATCCATCTCCTGGCCGAGCGTTTCAAATGCACCCAGGCGGTGGGCGAGTACAAGGCGACGCATGACCTGCCGCCGGCCGATCCTTCCCGCGAGGCGGCCCAGATCACCCGCCTGCGCGACCTGGCCGCGAAGGCCAAGCTGGATCCCGACTTTGCCGAGAAGTTTCTGAACTTCATCGTGAAAGAAGTGATCCGCCATCACGAAGCGATCGCAAAGCGGAAATAAAAAAGGGCGCCATCGGCGCCCTTTTTTATTTCCATCCCCCTCCGTCCGCAGCTTCCTCTCGGCTCGCTCGCGCTCGCCTCGATCGCTGCGGCCACCTCCCCCTTGCCGCGCTGCGCGCGAAGGGGGAGGCAGGCCTGTGCTTCCGTCTTAAAAAGCCAACGGCCTGGCGTGTTTGACTTGCGGCAGCTTGGCGACCGCCTCCGCCACGTCCGCCGGCACCGGTCCGTCCACCTCGATCAGCGCGATGGCGTCCTGTCCCGGTGCGCTGCGGCCCAGCGTGAAGTTGGCGATATTGACCTTGGCATCGCCCAGCATGGTGCCCAGCTTGCCGATAAAGCCCGGCTTGTCCTCGTTGACGATGTAGAGCATGTGCGGCGCGAAGCCGGAATCCAGGTTGATGTCCTTGATCTGGATCAGGCGCGGGCGGCCGTCGGAGAAGACGGTGCCGGCGACGCGGCGCGTGGTGTCGCCGCCCTTGGGGTCGGTCATGCTCACCACGATCTTGATATAGCCTTCATAGATGCCCTGCGCGTCGCGCCGGGTTTCGCTCACCTTGATGCCGCGGTCCTTGGCGATCACCGGCGCGTTGACCATGTTGACCTCCGCCAGCATCGGCTTCAGCAAGCCCGCCAGCGCCGCCTGGGTCAGGGCGCGGGTGTTGAGCATCGACGGCGTGCCTTCATAGATGATCTCCACCGCCGTCAGGCTGGTGCCGGTGAGCTGGCCCGCGAACGAACCCAGCTTTTCCGCGAGGCTGATCCAGGGGCGCACCTTCTGCGCTTCGCTGGCCGAGATCGACGGCATGTTCAGCGCATTGGTGATGGCGCCGGTCAGCAGGAAATCGGAAATCTGTTCGGCCACCTGCAGCGCCACATTCTCCTGCGCTTCTGAGGTAGACGCGCCCAGATGCGGCGTCGCCACCACCTTTTCGTTGCCGAACAGGACATTTTCCTTTGCCGGTTCAACCTCGAACACGTCCAGCGCCGCGCCCGCGACATGGCCATTGTCCAGGGCAGCTTTCAACGCCAGTTCATCAATGAGCCCGCCGCGCGCGCAATTGATGATGCGCACGCCCTTCTTGGTCTTGGCGATGGCGTCGGCCGACAGGATGTTCTTGGTCTCCGGCGTCATCGGCACATGCAGGGTGATGAAATCGGCTCGTGCCAGCAGGTCGTTCAGCTCGACCTTCTCGATGCCCAGATCGTTGGCACGTTCCTGCGACAGGAAGGGATCATAGGCGATGACCCGCATCTTCAGGCCCTTGGCGCGGTCGGCGACGATCGAGCCGATATTGCCCGCGCCGATCAGCCCCAGTACCTTGCCGGTGATTTCCACGCCCATGAAGCGGTTCTTTTCCCACTTGCCGGCCTGCGTGGAAGCGTTGGCGGCGGGCAATTCGCGCGCCAGCGCCAGCATCAGCGAGATGGCGTGTTCGGCGGTGGTGATGGAGTTGCCGAAGGGCGTGTTCATCACGATCACGCCGGCGGCGGTGGCGGCGGGGATGTCGACATTGTCGACGCCGATGCCGGCGCGGCCGACCACCTTGAGATTTTTCGCGGCCTTCAGCACGTCGGCGGTCAGCTTGGTGGCCGAACGCACCGCGATGCCGTCATACTGATCGACGATCTTGATCAGCTCTTCCTTGGAAAGGCCGGTCTTCACATCGGCCTCGACGCCGCGTTCCTTGAAGATGGCGACGGCGGCGGGCGAAAGCTTGTCGGCGATCAGAACCTTGGGCATGGGACGGTTTTTCCTTGGGAAAGAGGGCCTTTTGAAGGATTAGTTGAGGCGGCCGGGGACGGTCCGCTGATAGAAAGGCTGGGCCTGGAGCAGGGCGCTGGCCAGGCCGGTCGGCCGGGTGCGGTCCACGCGCTGCACATCAAAGGCGATGCCGGCAGCGTCTTGCGCGGCGGCGCGTTCGATGTCGGCCACCAGCGCGGCCATGTCGCCGCTGGTCTCAACGCCGACCAGCGGCTGGACCTGGGTGCCCTGATCGCCGATGCCGATCCGGATCATCCAGGCGGTCTGCACTTCGGGATGCTTTTCGAACACCGAGGTCAGGGCATTGATCAGCGGCATGGGATAGAAAGCATCGCTGACGCCGGGCATGACACTGGCCGACGGTGCCACGGGATTGAGCAGCTGTTCCACCTGGCCGGGCGTGAACTCGCGGCCATATTCGGAAGCCGGGTTGAGGGTCACCGGCGCGCCGCGCGTCAGGTCGAGCAGGGCGCGGCCGTTGATGGAGAGATACTTGGCCTCCTCCTTCAGATACTCCTGCATGCGGGCCAGCGACGAGAAGACGGGAAGGAATTTCTGCCCGTTGTTGTCGCCGGTGACGAGCTGCAACTGGCCGCCCGGCTCCAGGCTGAACTTTTCGCTGCCGTCCTGCCCCTCGACCGTGCCGAGTACCAGCAGATCGCTTTCCAGCAGCAGGCGATAGAAGTCGGGGGCGGTGGCCGGGCTCTTGACCGCCCGCACCAGCGCTTCTTCCAGCTTGTTTTCCGAGATGAACGGCATGCGGCGTTTCCTTCAGTTAGGCTTTGGCTTGTTGGCCTTTGACTTGCGCCCAGGCCCAGTCGAGCCATGGCGTAAGCGCTTCCAGGTCGGATTGCTCCACCGTGGCGCCGCACCAGATGCGAAGGCCGGCGGGGGCTGCGCGGTAGCCGGCGATGTCCAGCGCCACGCCTTCCTTGTCCAGAAGGGTGGCAATCTTCTTGGCGGCGTCGGCCTTGGCTTCGTCGCCCAGCGATTCAAACCAGGGATCGGTGATCTTGATGCAGACGCTGGTGTTGGAGCGGATGGCCTTGTCTTGCGCCAGGAAGCCGGCCCAGTTCGATTCTGCGGCCCAGTCTTCCAGCACCTTGAGATTGGCGTTGGAACGCTGGATCAGCCCCTTCAGTCCGCCAACGCTCTCGGCCCAGCTCAGCGCGTCGAGATAATCTTCCACCGCCACCATCGACGGGGTGTTGATGGTCTCGCCTTCGAAGATGCCCTCGACGATCTTGCCGCCTTTGGTCATGCGGAAGATTTTCGGCATCGGCCAGGACGGGGTATGTGATTCCAGCCGCGCCACGGCGCGAGGGCTCAGGATCAGCATGCCGTGCGCGGCTTCGCCGCCCAGCACCTTCTGCCACGAGAATGTCACGACATCGAGCTTGTCCCAGGGCAGCTCCATCGCAAAGGCGGCCGAAGTCGCGTCGCAGATGGTCAGGCCTTCACGGGAATCGGGGATCCAGTCGGCATTCGCCACTTTCACGCCGCTGGTGGTGCCGTTCCACACAAACACCGCGTCATGGGCGGGATTGTACTGCGTCATGTCCGGCAATTGGCCGTAGGGCGCCTTGAATGTGCGCGTATTCTTGATCTTGAGCTGCTTGACCGTATCGGTCACCCAGTCTTCCGAAAAGCTTTCCCAGGCGAACAGGTCGACGGGGCGCGGGCCCAGCAGCGACCACAGCGCCATTTCCACCGCCCCGGTATCCGATGCCGGGACGATGCCGCAGCGATAGCCTTCGGGAAGGTTGAGCAGCTTCTTGGTGCGGTTGATCGCATCCGAAAGCTTGGCTTTGCCGGGTTTGGAGCGGTGGGAGCGTCCCACCAGCGCGCCCTTCAGGGCTTCATGCGTCCATCCCGGCCGCTTGGCGCAGGGTCCGGACGAAAAAAAAGGCCGCGCAGGACGCACAGCCGGACGAACAACTTCAGTCATCGCGGTTCATTCCTTCCAGAATGATAGCACCTCGTTGGGGAGGTGTGGCCCGCCGCCGATATAGGGGGGTGATGCGGTGCGCGTCAACGCGCAAATCCATGCGGGAACGACGCACCCGGTCTGCGCGTTCCCGCAAATGAGAAAAAACACAGGAACTTCCATGGCTTCCCTCACGCCCGCCTCCGGTTCTCCGCGCAAATCCGTCCAGGAACCCTCGCTTAACCTGCCGCTGGACAAGGTCAGCTTCATCATCCTGAAGGCGCGCGAATACGATGTGAAGGAAAGCGATGTCGATCCCGACACTGGCTCCAACGCCATCGATGACGGCCAGACCGACGTTCTGACTGACAAGGCCGAGGACCCGGTGCGCGAGGAATTGCTCGGCGCGATTCGCGGCTTGAATGACGATGAGCGCATCCGGCTGGTGGCGCTGGCCTGGCTGGGCCGCGGCACCTTCGGGCTGGACGAATGGAAAGAGGCGATTGCCACCGCCAAGTCCGAACATTCGCGCCGCACCGCGGAATACCTGCTCGGTCTGCCGCTGCTGGGCGATTATCTGGAAGACGGTCTGGCCATGTTCGACGAAGGCATCGTGGATGAAGCCGACACCCGCGAAGGCCTGAACAGCCAGAACGAACCGCTCGGCAATATGCCCGACAAGCCGGCCAGACAGTAATACGCCTTATTCCGATGGATTCCCGCTTTCGCGGGAATGACAAGGGTCAGGCCGGCGCCGGAAGCGCGGCGGTGTTCGTCGCCGCCTTCATGCCGCGTTGCAGCTTTTCAAAGGCGCGCACCTCGATCTGGCGCACGCGCTCGCGGCTGACGCCGTATTTCTGCGACAGGTCTTCCAGCGTGACGGGTTCGTCCTGCAGGCGGCGCGCCTGGATGATGTCGCGCTCGCGCTCGGTCAGTTCCTTCATCGCGTCCATCAGCAGGGCGTGGCGGTCGCTCATTTCCTCGCGCTCGGCCAGGCGGGTTTCCTGGTCGGCGGTGTCGTCGGCCAGCCAGTCCTGCCATTCGCTTTCGCTTTCCGAGCGCAGCGGCGCGTTCAGCGACGCATCCGGCCCCGACAGGCGGCGGTTCATGTCCGTCACCTCGGTCGGGGTAACGCCCAGCCGGTCGGACAGGGTCGCGACATGCTCGGGCGTCAGGTCGCCTTCCTCGATGGCGCCGATATTGGTCTTGGCCTTGCGCAGGTTGAAGAACAGCTTCTTCTGGGCGGCGGTGGTGCCGAGTTTGACCATGCTCCACGAGCGCAGGACATATTCCTGGATCGAGGCGCGGATCCACCACATGGCATAGGTCGCCAGGCGAAAGCCCTTGTCGGGCTCGAAGCGTTTCACCGCCTGCATCAGCCCGACATTGCCCTCGGACACGATTTCAGAGACCGGCAGGCCATAGCCGCGATAGCCCATCGCGATCTTGGCGACCAGGCGCAGATGGCTGGTGACCAGGCGGCGCGCGGCCTCCGGGTCTTCATGTTCCTTCCAGCGTTTGGCGAACATGTATTCGTCTTCGGCGGACAGCAGCGGGAATTTGCGGATCTCCGTGAGATACCGCGAGAGGCCAGCTTCGCCCGACAATGCGGGAAGTCCACGACTGCTCATAATTCCCCCTTATCCGGGCGTGAGATCAGATAACGCCTGAACACCCCGACAGTTGTGAAGAGATATGCCTGCTTACGGCGAATTCAAGTTCCGCAGGGCACTGACAAGGGCCGCGAAATCCGCAGGCCAGGGGGATTCGAAACGCAGGGTCTTGTGCAGGCTAGGGTGCTGAAATCCCAAGACAAAAGCGTGCAGAGCCTGGCGGGGAAACTCGGTGGCCGCTGTAAACGCCGCCGTCTCGGCCTCGGTTTTCCCGCGAGGTGCGGCGCGGCTGCGGCCATATTGCGGATCGCCGACCAGCGGATGGCCCAGATGGGTCAGGTGCACCCGGATCTGGTGGGTACGCCCGGTTTCCAGCCGGCACTCGATCAGCGAGGCAAAGGGCCGTTCCACAGGCCCGAATTTCTCCAGCACCTTGTAGCGTGTCACGGCGCGCTTGCCGCCGGTGCGCAGCACCGTCATGCGCTTGCGATCGAACGGGCTGCGGCCGATCTGGCTTTCGATCACGCCCGTGCTGTCGCGCGGGGCGCCCCACACCACGGCGTTATAGGCGCGCTCGATGGTGTGGTTGGCGAACTGCTTGGCCAGGCTCGCCATGGCCCGTTCGGTCTTGGCCGCCACCATCAGGCCCGAGGTATCCTTGTCCAGCCGGTGCACGATGCCGGGGCGCGCTTCGCCGCCGATCGACAGCATGTCCTCGCCGCAATGGCCGATCAGTGCATTGACCAGGGTGCCGTCGGGATTGCCGGCCGCCGGGTGCACCACCAGCCCGGCCGGCTTGTCGATCACGATCAGGTCCTTGTCCTCATGGATCACCGTCAGGGGGATGTCCTCGCCCTGGGGAATGGCGGGCGCTGTGGGCGGCACGACCAGCGCGAAGGCGTCGCCCGGTTTGACCCGGTGATTGGCGTCTTTTATCGTCCGCTCGCCCAACGACACCGCGCCGCCTTCCAGCAACTGCTGGAGACGCGAGCGGCTGAAATCGGGAAGGGTCGCGGCCAGGAAACGGTCCAGTCGCCAGCCGGCATGGCTTTCATCGGCCAAAGCTTCGCGCCGATCGTTCGAGGAGATTTCCTTGTCAGACATGCCGCCCTTATCCAATACCCCGGTGCCGGAAAACCAGACGACCGCCTACAAGGCCGCGAAGCTGGCCGTTATTATTCTGTCCACCCTGATTATCCTAGCCTTGATTGCGCTGGTGGTGGGCGGCATTCGCACCATGCGCGCCAAACCGGCGGCCTCCAGCGGCGATACCGCGACCGTCCAGCTTCCGCCGGGCGCCCAGATACTGGAGATGCAGACCCAGCCGGGCCGGCTGATCCTGCGTATCCGCGACGGCGGGGCCGAGGAAGTGCGCATCATCGATATCCAGAACGGCCGCCTGGTCGGCCAGGTCAAGGCGACGTTTGACCCGGCGCGTTGAGCTGGCGCCCGCGCTGGCTGCCGCGATCGCGGCAGCGGCGGCAGCCGCGTTCCCGCGCGAATGTTGCGGCCTGCTGGAGGGCCTTCGCGACGGGGAGGTCTTTCGCGTCACCGTGCTGCATCCGGCGCGCAACCTTTGCGATGATCCCGAGCGTTTCCAGATCGACCCGGCGGATCACTTCAAGGCGCAAAAGGCGGCGCGCGCAAACGGGCGGGCGATCATCGGCTGTTATCATTCCCATCCCCAGGGCGCGGCGCAGCCTTCAGCCGCGGACCTGGCAGGGGCGCAGGACGAGAATTTCCTCTGGCTGATCGCGGGAGGCGGCGAACTGAATGCCTTCGTCTATGTGGACGGCGGCTTTCGCGGCTGCGTCACCGGCGCGGACTGAGTGACGTCGTCGCTATAGGTGCGAAACTTGCCGCCCTTGAACAGCACATCGTTCGACGTGATCACATCCACCACGCGGCCGGTTTCGTCGGCGATCTCGATGGTGCGGCCGTTCAGCGAACCGCCATGCAGCAGCCTTTCGCCCAGGATTTCCCGGCTGGTGCTGATGGCCTCGTGCCGCGCCGCTTCGGCGTCGGGCAGCTCCTGGCCTTCCGTGTCGCGGCTGATGTCCGATCCTTCGCGGACATGGAAATAATAATGGGGCATGGCGTGTGACCTAAAGCATTCAACTCATTCTAATTCCTGAGTGAGGGGGATGTTCCGGTCCGAAAAATCCGCAGGCGGCGGAACTTGCAGGTTCTGTCGGGGGACCGCTATAAGCCCCGTCCCGCTGGCCCCCATCGTCTAGCGGTCAGGACGCGGCCCTCTCAAGGCTGAAACAGGGGTTCGATTCCCCTTGGGGGCACCAAAGTCCAACTGCGGGCTTTGATTGCTGGGAATTTTTGCGGAATTGTCCAACTCGCATAATTCGGGAGCTGTATAGTCGCAGTTCGAATGTCCGCTTTGCGCCAAGAGCGGACATTGGGTGTGATCGATGAGCTAACGCAGAATTGCCTGTGGCTGCATCCCATCCGGAAGCCGGGCGCTAGCCAGCGTGCCGCTTGAGGAACGCTAGTGAAACCTCGTTGAAGGCTGCGACATTTTCATAGATCGGTGCATGCGAGCAGTCTGCAAAGACATGCAGCTCGCTTGTCGGGATCGCCTGCGTCAGCGGTTGTGCAAAGCGCGTTGACGTCACCAGGTCGTGGCGGCCAAACGTGATCTGGGTGGGAGCGGTAATGGACGACAAAGCGGCGGTAGCGTCATGCCCGATCACCGCGCCCGATTGCAGGATGAATGCTTCCAGCGTCTGGCGCGGCCGGCCCCGCACGAAGTCGGCCAGCGATTCAATGTATTCAGGCCTGGCCGCATAAAGCTCCGGCGTGAAGCACCAGGGAAAGATGCCCTGGATCACCATGCCCGCCACGTCGCTCAAGCCGCCCGCCATCACCTGCCAGCCCTGCACGACAGTCTTCAGGAAGGGGTCCGACCGGTCCCAGCCGCTATGCAGCGAAAGGGATGCAACCCTGTCCCGATGTTTCGCCGCAAGCCACATGCCCACCGCCGCGCCCAGCGACAGGCCGAGGACATGGGCACGCTCGATCCTGAGCGCTGCCATCACCGCAGCGACATCATCGGCCAGGTCTTGCGTCGAATAGGGCTCCTCGGAGCTTGCGCTCTGGCCGGTGCCGCGCAGATCCAGCGAGATGCAGGTGAAGTGCCTGGCATATTCGGCCACCTGGAAGGCATAGCAGGCATTGTCCGCCGCCAGATAGGGAATGAGAATCAGCGGCTCGCCCGCACCCTGCTGTTCATAGTGGTGGGTGATGCCGTTTGCAGTAACGTCAGGCATGGTCAGGCCTCCCTCAAGACGGAGCAAGCATGGTCACGCGGCGCGCTCCCGTCCAGCCGGCGCCGTTCGACGGCTTGCAGGCGTGTTCCGCCGCGACTGGTGCGAACCCTGGAATCCGTCTATAAACCCGGTTGATTTCGTCTGGACCATCATCAAACGCGTCGATGACGACGCCTGATCTGGCGCGGCCAGGAGCGACCATGCGAATTTTCAGCACCGCTCTCGGCGCCGTGGTCGGTCTCACCGCTTTTATGGCCCTGGCCTTCGCCGCGCCGCGCGAAGAACATTTCCAGACGCGACTGTCGCCTATCGCCATGGACCTGCTGACGCGCGACTCCGTCGCGGGCGTTGGCCGCGCCACGGCGGTGCTCACCCATGACACACTGACACTGAGCGGCGTGTTCGAGGGGCTGCCGTCGGCGGTGACGAGCGCGAACCTGCACCAGGGAATTGCAGTGGGCGCACGCGGAAAGCTGGCCTTCAAGCTGGCAGTGTCAGGTAGTCGACAAGGCGTTCTCAATGGCGCGGTGCGGCTCAGCCCAGACCAGGCAGCAGCGCTGCGCAGCGGCCGGATGTACATCCAGTTGCAGAGCGAAGGCGCTCCTGACGGGCATTTGTGGGGATGGCTGCTGCCGGTTTCCAGTCCTCCCGATCGATAAAAATCAAGCTATCGGGAGATGCTCATGACATCGCAAGTAACGAAACGATCTCTCCTGGCCGGAGCTTGCATGACCGTCAGCCTGCTGGCGATGGGGCCCATGGCCAACGGCGTTGTTCAAGGACAGTACACAGAGGCGCAGGCGGCAGCCGGCGCCGAGATTTATCAACAGAACTGCTCGGGCTGCCATCAGCCCGACCTCGCAGGCCAGAACGAAGCCTTGCCGTTGATCGGCAGCAGTTTCATGAGCACGTGGCGCGACCGCTCCATCGCCGACATCTACACCCTTACCCACGGCACCATGCCCCGAGGCGCGCCGCGCAGCCTCAGCAACGAGGCTTATGTGCAGCTGGTGGCATACATACTTCAAGCCAATGGGGCGCCATCCGGCGCGCAGCCATTGGACCCGACCTCCACCACCCGCATCGGAACGGTCGCCACCGGGCGCCGCCCGGCGACGCGCGCCCAGGCGCCGGCGACCCCCATGGTGCCTGCTGCCGCTTCGCGGCCGCGTGATGGCATAAGTGGCTTCCTCTCCAACAGCACCCCGCCGCTGGCGACCAGTGGCCTCACCGTATCGGAGACCCTGAAGGACTATCGTCCCGTTACGGACGAAATGCTGCGAAACCCGCCGCCAGGTGACTGGCTGATGGCACGGCGCAACTATGAGGGCTGGAGCTCCAGCCCTCTCAAGGAGATCACGCCCCAGAACGTGAAGGACCTGAAGCTGCATTGGGTCTGGGCGATGAACGAGGGTGGCGCCAGCCAGGTCACTCCGATAGTCCATGACGGGATCATCTTCCTGTCCAATACGAGCAACACCATCCAGGCCCTGGACGGACGTACCGGAGATCTGATTTGGGAAAACCGTATCGGACCAGTGGCCACGTCCCTTTACTCGGGCACGCGCAGCCTTTCCCTTTACGAGGATAAGGTCTTTGTCGGCACCACCGACGCCCGCCTCTATGCACTGGACACCCGCACCGGCAAAATCGTCTGGGACGCCGATGTCGGCGAGCGGGGCAAAGGCTACGGCAACGCCGGCGCCATTATGGTAATGAACGGCAAGGTCGTCGCCGGACTAACGGGCTGCAGCCGCTTCGCGCCCACGGGCTGCTACATTAGCGGCTATGACGCCGCCACCGGCAAGCAGCTCTGGAAGTTCTACACCACCGCTCGCACCGGCACCCGAGGCGGTGACACCTGGAACAACATCCCCGACATGTTCCGCGCGGGGGGCGAGACCTGGATCGCCGGCTCCTACGACCCGGCGCTGAACCTGACCTACTGGGGTATCGCCCAGGCAAAGCCCTGGCTGCGCGCCAGTCGCGGGACCGCTGACGGAGCAGCGCTTTACACCAGCGCGACAGTGGCGCTGAACCCCGACACGGGCGAACTCAAGTGGCATCACTCGCATGCGCCAGGGGAATCGCTGGATCTGGATGAGGTATTCGAGCGCGTGCTGCTTGATCTCGACGGCCAGAAAACCCTGTTCACGATGGGCAAGGTCGGGATCCTCTGGAAGCTCGACCGAGTGACCGGGAAGTTCCTAGGCTACAAGGAGACCGTGCTGCAGAACGTCTTCACCAAAATCGATCCCATCACGGGCTTTCCTACCTATCGCGACGACATCATCAACCAAAAGACCAACCAGTGGATCAACCACTGCCCGAGCCAGGAGGGCGGCAAGAACTGGCAGGCGATGAGCTTCAATGTGCCGACCCAGCTGCTGATCATTCCGCTCAGCCAAAGCTGCGCCGAGCTTATGGGCCGAGAGATAGAGAAGCGGGAGGGCAATGGCGGCGTTGCGGCCACCATGAAGGTCTACGAGATGCCAGGGACGGATGGCAATCTGGGAAAGCTGGCCGCCTATGACCCCCGGACGATGCGAGAGGTCTGGTCCTACCAGCAGCGGGCGCCATTCTTGTCTGCGGTGCTTTCGACTGACGGCGGCGTCGCCTTCGTCGGCGACTACGACCGCCGCTTCAAGGCCTTTGACGTGAAGACCGGAAAACTGCTTTGGCAGACGCGCCTGGGCACGACGGTCCAGGGATATCCGGTCAGCTACAGCATTGACGGCAAGCAGTACCTCGCTGTCACCACAGGTCTCGGCGGGGGTAGTCCGCAGAATATGCCCATCACCATGCTGACGGAGGTCAACCGGCCCAACAATGGACAAGCGCTCTACGTCTTCGCCTTGCCAGACCCTCAGTGATGGCGATGGGCCTGTCTGTGACGAGATGGCGGTCATGACGAGCGTGAAGCCCACCCTTGATATCGTTCAGCCTTTTGCCGTGCAAACGCCCCACATTGCCCGGGCCGTCCACACATGGCTCAATGCGGCCCTGTCATCTTTGGATTGGGGATCCGTGATGCGCAACACCCGGAAAATCGTCGCCGTCTTGTCACTGACATTGGTGTTCGCCGGCCAGGCGGGCGCTGCATCGCTGGTGGACGCAGAAGACCAGGCCATCATCGCGGCTGCCAGCTGCGAGGAAATCATCGAAGAGCATCACAATTTTTCCGCCGCGGAAAAAGAACTGGCCGACCAGATTCGTCAGGCCGACAACAGTACCGTGGCGGGCAACGTGATCGGTGCCGCCACCCTTGCGACGTTCGGGCTTGGCTTCTTCAGCTGGGACGATCAGGCCGATGCCAAGGGCAATCTTGCAGAACTGACAGCGTACCGTGAGGCGATTGCCGCCGAGGGCAAGAAAAAGAGCTGCAAGCTTTGAGGGATATCTCCAGCGTGTGTTCTACGCGCCCGCCCTCACGTCACGCGCGGGCTTGGCAATAGTTATTTTTTCGGCGGATCGATGCTGACCGTCTGAAAAAGGATCTTCCCGCCGCGGATCACGAACACGTCATGGCCGGACAGTTCCTTGGCCGTGCCCTTGTTCTGCACCCAATGCATGATGGTGGTGTCGGCGTTCACCTTCACATAGCGCGTTTCCATGGTTCTGACCGCCGGATTGTTCTCCTTGTTGGTCAGGATGGCGAACAGTTTGCGCACATCCTTGCCCGCGAAGACGCCGGTCGGCGACATGGCGCCGGGCGGGGTCACCACCACCGCATCGGGCGCATAGTCGGCCATCACCCCTTCCAGGTCGCCGGCCTTGATGGTGACGCCGTGGCGATCCAGCACCTTGGTGTCGGCCAGGGCGGTGCCGGTCCCCATCAGGATGAGAGCAAAAGCGGCCTGCGCGATCTTCATGGTTATCCCCGTCATTTGTTATGCGGCAAGGCTAGTGCAGGGCCTGCCGCCCTTCAATGGGGCGTTCAATGATGCCGGGCGGGAATATCGTCATCGGGCGGCGGGGCGAAGGCGCGAAACACCACGATGGGCCTTGCCGCGCCCTTCAGCGCCAGGCCCAGCAGGGGCGCGGCCTTCTCGCCCTGTTCGCCGCCCTGGCCTTCCTTCAGGGCAGTGCGCATCGCCCTGAGCCAGACCAGGTCGGCATGTTCGCGCTTGCCCTCGCTCAGGCGGTCCGCCACTTCGTGGAAATGACTGGTGTAGCGGGCCAGCGAAAAGGGCAGGCGCTGCGCCGCCATCCGCACCATCTCGCTGGCGCCCAGCACGCTGGTGGGAACGGTCTCGAAAAACTCGCGGTAGAGGACCTTCAGTGTACCGAGCAAGGCGTTGACGGTTTCGCCATTCTCGCGCGCATGGTCCAGCTCATAGCGCTTGATGGCGGTGCGCAGGGCGCGCTCCTTGCACCGCAGCTCTTCGGCCAAAAACACCACCGGATCAATCTGCATGGAACCCTCGACAGTCGTTAACGAAGCACCGGGGAAACATGCGAACGCCGCCGCTGGCAGGCAATTGTAAACTATCGAAAGCCGCAGTTACGCACAGCGTGTAATTCAAGATTTGCGAAAATTTGAATCAATTCCATTGGCCCTCTTCATGGTCGGCGCCCATGATCCATTTGAAACGGGCCGTCAGACATGCTTGCCTGTCTCTTAACTATAACAGGGGGAGTCGGCATGAGCCGCCGCTGGACGCTTTTGCTGCCGGTGATTTTCATCACCTACAGCCTGGCCTATCTCGACCGCGCCAATTTCAGCTTTGCCGCCGCCGGCGGCATGGCCAAGGATCTGGGAATCACGGCTTCCGAGAATGCGTTGCTGGGCGCGCTGTTCTTCCTGGGCTATTTCCTGTTCCAGATTCCCGGCGCGGCCTATGCGCAGAAATACAGCGTCAAGAAACTGATCCTGTGGGGCCTGATCGGCTGGGGCCTTCTGGCCACCGTTACCGGCCTGCTGCACAACCTCAACGCGCTGTATGGCGTGCGCTTCGCGCTGGGCATCGTGGAAAGCGCCGTGCTGCCGGCCATGCTGATCCTGCAGTCGCGCTGGTACACCCGCAAGGAACGCGCCCGCGCCAATGCCTTCCTGGTTCTGGGCAATCCCGTCACCATGCTGTGGATGGCGGTGCTGTCGGGTTACCTGATCGAGAATTTCGGCTGGCGCGAGATGTTCATCATCGAGGGCCTGCCGGCGGTGCTGTGGGGCATCGTGTGGTGGAAGGTGATCGCCGACCGCCCCAGCGGCGCGAAATGGCTGCCGGACGCCGAGCGTCAGGCGCTGGAAGCGCAGCTGGCCGAGGAACAGCGCGATATCCCGCCGGTGAAGAATTACCTCGCCGCCTTCAAGATGCCGCGCGTGCTGGTGCTGACCGCGGTCTATTTCCTGTGGAGCCTGGGTGTGTACGGCTTCGTGATGTGGCTGCCCTCCATCCTCAAGACCGGTCAACAGATGACCATGGTGCAGGTGGGCTGGCTGGCGGCGGTGCCGTATCTGGCCGCCATTTTCGCCGAGATCGCCTGTTCCACCTGGTCGGACAAGACCGGCAAGCGCACGGCGGCGACCTGGCCCTGTTTCGTGGTCGCGGCGCTGGCCTTCTATGGCTCCTACCTGTTGGGCGATACCCATTTCTGGGCCAGCTTCGTGCTGCTGGTGATCGCGGGCGCCGCCATGTACGCGCCCTATGGGCCGTTCTTCGCCTATATTCCCGACATCCTGCCGTCCAACGTCTCGGGCGGTGCCATCGCGCTGATCAACAGCTTTGGCGCGCTGGGATCGTTCGTGGGCGCCTATGGCGTGGGCTGGCTGAATGGCGCCACCGGCAATCCGGGCATGTCGTACCTGCTGATGGCGGCGGCCTTGCTTGCCTCCGCGGTCATCATGTTCTTCATGCCGGATCGGGCGCCGGTGAAGCGCCAGTGAAACGGTAGCTATTTCTTCTCGGCCGATACGGCGGTCAGCGGACAGTTCATCCAGATGGCGACGACGGCGTCGCCCGTCTCGGGCTTGGCGCCGTCATAATGCACGCCGCCCACCAGGTTGGTGAGCACCGATCCGGCCGGAAAGGGCACCGTGTTGTTCATCGGGTCATAGACATTGCTGGTGGAAAGCCACCAGGTGCCCGACAGCACCACGGCATAGCGCGCCCGCTCGTGATAATGCGGCCGGCTGAAATGCGGCGCCTTCCAGCGGATCAGTTGCAGGCAGTCGCCTTCCTTCTTGGGATCGCCGATCACCCAGGCCGTGTCGTTGCGCTCGCCTTTGGTCCACTGGATCTGGTCGGGCTTGAGCCCGATGGCGCGAGCAGGATCGATGGCGGGCTGGGCGAAGGCCGGGGCCATGGCCGCCAGGAAAGCCGGGATCAGAAGCAGTTTGCGCGGCATGTCGATCTCCCTGTCTTGAGCGGGCAAGGTTCCCCGCAAACTGCGGCGCCCGCAAGGGCGGATTTGCGCGGTTTTGCCCCGCTTGTTCGGGAGCGCGGCCCCGAGTAGGTTCCGCCCGCATTTTGCCACATTGAGCATCCCCATGCCGTTGCTGCGGTTTATCCCCGAGACGACCAACGTCAATTTCGTCAAATACCGTTTCGCGGCCTTCGCGGTCGACGGGCTGCTGATGGTCGTCGCCGTGATCTCCATCCTCTGGTACGGCTTCAACCTGGGCATCGACTTCACCGGCGGCGTGCTGATGGAAGTGAAGTCCAAGCAGACCATCGACATCGCCCAGATGCGCGCCGATGTCGACAGCCTGGGCTATCCCGAAAGCCATCTGCAGTATTTCGGCGGCGGCGGCGGTTGCGACCAGCCGGTCAACAGCTGCGTGATGATCCGGGTCCAGCCCAAGGAACTGGCGCAGGGCGGCGATGTGGACCAGGCCGACCAGGTGGTGGTGCAGGCGGTCAAGAACAAGCTGGGCCCCGCATACGAATACCGCCGCACCGAAGTGGTGGGGCCGAAGGTTTCAGGCGAACTGCTGGATGACGGCATCATCGCCACGCTCCTCGCCGTGGCGTTGATCTCGATCTATGTCGCGGTGCGCTTCGAGTGGCAGTATGGCGTCGGCGCGCTGATCGCCACGGGGCACGACGTGTTTGTCACGGCCGGCTTCTATTCGGTGATGGGGCTCGACTTCAACATCAACACCGTGGCGGCGCTGCTGCTGCTGGCGGGCTATTCGATCAATGACACGGTGGTGGTGTTCGACCGCATCCGCGAGAACCGGCGCAAGTACAAGCGCATGCCGCTGGTGGACATGATCAACCTGTCCACCAACCAGATCGCCACCCGCACCACTTTGGTGTCGGTCGCCACCGCGACCTCGGTGATCCCCCTGCTGTTCGGCGGCCATGTGCTGCAGAATTTCAGCATCGCCATCCTGTTCGGCATCGTGGTGGGCACCTTCTCGTCCACCTATGTCGCCTCGATGCTGCTGCTGTACATGCCCGAAGTGGGTGGCAAGACCGATACGTCGAAGGCCGAAGAAGCGACGGCCTGAAGCGCCTTACGCTTCGGGTGGGCGCGTGATCTTTCGCACCACCAGCTCGTCGATTTCGAGTCTTTGAATTCGGGCGATTTTGATCCTCAGCCGCTTGATCGCGACCGCGCCGATGGCCATCGCGCCCACCGCCACCGCGCCGATCGCCAGCGCGCCCAGGGCAAAGCTGCCCAGAGCAAAGGTGCCGACTGCCAACGCCCCAACAGAAGCTGCGGGACGCTTGCCCATGCCTAGAGCGGGAACCAGTCGCGCCGGTCGGTATAGACCTGGTACTGGGCGTTGACGCCCGCGCGCAGGCCGACGCCGGTGCGCATCGGGGCCAGCGTCACGCCGCCGCTGCGCTGGTAATTGATGCCCAGGCCCGCCACGACATAGATGCTGCCTTCCACCGACGGGAAGCGCTGGAACAGACGGCGGTCGTCCTGGAGATTGTAGACTAGGGTGAAGCATTTGGAGAGATTGCCGCCCAGGTCGAAGCCCACCGACGGACCGCGCCAGTAAACCTGCCTGGGTTCGCGCGTCTTGCGGATCAGCCAGCCGGAGCCGTAGCGAAAGCCCACCACCACCGCGCCGCCGCCTTCATCGCCCTTGATATAGGCGTCGGGCTGGCCGAGGTCGCCGAACACATACTGCACGCCCTTGGCCATGGCTTCGGAGGTGATGCCGAAGAAGTTGGCGCCCGCCTCGGTGATTTCGTCGGCGGTGTAGGTGAGACTGGAAGCGCGTTCCCGGGCCTGCGGCGCCGGGGCCGTCTGGTCGGCGGCGCGCGCGGCGCCGATGCTGAGCAGGCTGCCCGCCGCAGCCGGCGTTGCGCCGACGGCCATCAATCCGGTGATGAATTTCTTGCGGTTCATGTTCGCTCCTTCGCGCAGCAGCGCCGCGCCGAATCACTGGCCCAACCGCGCGCAAGCTTTGCCCAGATTGGGGCATTTTTACAGCCTGTTGCATTAACGGCCGGACAGAATGAAGTTAAGGATCAGGACGAGATGATGGAAAACAGGCCGCACAACAAGCTTTCACCCGCCGGCTGGCTGACGCTGGTGGTCCTTGCCGGCCTGTTCGGGGTGTCGCTGTGGTACGCGGTCAAGGTGTGGACCGCGATGGAAGGCGTCCATATGAGCGGCTGGGGCTGGACGTTCCTGGGCCTTGGCGTGGTGGTGACAATCGGGCTTGGTGCGGGACTGATGGCGCTGGTTTTCTATTCCGCCCGCCACGACATGGATCGTTAGCACGCCTTCGGTGTGGGCAGGACCGCTAGCGCCCGCGCGCGATGAACGGACCATTTTCAAAGCCGGGTTTGCCATAGGTGAAGGGCGTGTAGTCCCAGTTGCTGGTGTCGCCGCCGGCCGCGCGCAACACCGCATCGCCCGCCGCCGTGTCCCATTCCATCGTCCGTCCGGCGCGCGGATAGATATCGGCCTCGCCCGCCGCCACCAGGCAGAATTTCAGCGACGAGCCGGCATTGATATGGCCCTTGATATTCATGCTTCCCAGCAGCGCGTGGGTCTGGGCGTCGGGGTGCGACCGGCTGCTGACCGCGATCAATCCGTCGTCGGGCGGCACCCGCGCCGCAATGGGCTTCAGGATGCCGCCGCTCAGTTCAAACGCGCCCTCGTCCAGCGCGCCGACGAACAGCCGGCGAAGCGCCGGCGCGAACACCACGCCGGCGACCGGAACGCCGCCGCGCACCTCGCCGATATTCACGGTGAACTCGCCGCCGCGCTTGATGAATTCCTTGGTGCCGTCCACCGGATCGACCAGGAAGAAGTGCGTCCCGACCACGGCGACGAGTCCCGCCGCGGCTTCTTCTTCGGCCACCACTGGCACGTCCGGAAAGGCGGACGCCAGTTCGGCCAGGATCAGTTTTTCCGCTTCCTCGTCGGCGTCGGTCACCGGCGAGCGGTCGGCCTTCACCCGCGCCTCGGCCCCGGCCTCGTAATGGCGCATGACCACCACGCCCGCGTCTTGGGCGATGCGCACCAGGGTCTGGAGCTTGGGGGAGAGCGTTGCGTCCATATTAAGAATTCCTTAAGACGCCGCTATAAATTAACCAATTGGTAACCATTGGGACTTCATTGAGTCTGTCATGACAGAGATCGAATTCGCCGCCCTGATGGTCAGTCGCGTCTGCCACGACCTTGTCGGGCCTTTGGGAGCCGTGGTCAACGGCATGGAAGTGCTGGAAGATGAGCGCGATCCGGCCATGCGGGCCGACGCCATCAAGCTGGTGACGATGAGCGCCGACCAGGCGCTGGCCCGCATCCAGTTCATGCGCATCGCCTTCGGCGCCGCCGGGTCGGCGGGTGCCGAACTCGACCTGGGCGAGATCGGACGCCTGATCACCGGCCTTCTGGAAGGCGGCAAGGTCCAGCTGGTGTGGAACGTGCCCCGGCTGTACTGGGGCAAGGACTGGGCGAAGCTGATCATGAACGCGACCTTGCTCGGCGCCGACTGCCTGCCGCGCGGCGGCGTGGTGACGGTGGAGGCCGGAGCAGACCCCGCCGCGCCGTCTTTCCGCATTCGCGCCGAAGGCCTGAATGCCCGTGTCACCGAGGAAGTGAACCGCGCCTTCCAGGGCGAGGCGCTGAATGTGGACGCCCGTCACGTGCAGCCTTTCCTGACGCACAAGCTGTCGCGCACCGTCAATGCCGCCATGACCATCACGCCGCTGGAAGGCGCTGTCGAACTCGCCGCCGGATAAGGCTGCTTATAAGCGTGCGGATCGGTACGCCGGTAAGGCAATTTTTACCCTATCGGCCTTAGATTCCGGCCTGCGAAACTGCCGCTTCCGGGGTTTCACGCGGAATATTGCCGATGAAACATTGCCTCGTCGTGGACGACAGCCGCGTGATCCGCACGGTCGCGCGCCGCATTCTGGAAGATCTGAAATACACGGTGGAAGAAGCCGAGGACGGCATGGCCGCCTTGCGCGCCGTGCGCGAAAAAATGCCTGACCTGATCTTCCTGGACTGGAACCTGCCCACCATGAAGGGCACCGATTTCGTCAAGAGCGTGCGCGGCCAAGCCGATGGCGGCCATCCGGTGATCCTGTTCGCGACCACTGAGAATGACGCCACCGAAGTCGCCCATGCCATGGCGGCGGGCGCCAACGAATATGTGATGAAGCCGTTCGACGGTATTGCCGTCCGTGCCAAGCTGGCCGATATCGGCGTCGCCTAGACCAGCGTTTTTCCGCTCAAGCGTTCCAGCACCCTTACTGGTGCCCGTTCGGGTTCGCGCATTTGCGCGACATCCAGGTGGAAAGTCTGTTCCAGCGCGAACTCCCCGCCCAGCGCCGCATGCAGAACCTGATCCGTAAAGACCAGCCAGCAGGAACCCGGCGCGAAGATCACGTTGCGATGCGGGCTGTTGCTCTGGAAATCGCTGTCCAGCTTGCCCGCGTCATGCAGCGACAGCATCAGCTCGTCATACAGGCTGCGCTTGCCGCGCGTGACGCCCAGCTTGTCGTACAGCCAGGATTTTCCCGGCAGGTGCGGCCCGACCTGGGGCAGGAAGCCGCGCGCGAATTCCTCAAAAGGCTGTCCGACATGCCAGTGGCGCGGCGAGGACGGCGCGACATTGGCGAAGAAGCGCAGGATGCGACGGCCATGCATGGGACGCGTCGGAAAGGCATCGATGTGCAGCAGCCGGTCGTCGCTGATCTTCGAATAGCTGCGGCCTTTGACCTGCACCGGACGGAAGGAGGTGCGGGCACGTTCGACATTGTTATAGGGCAGCAGGTCCGCGACCAGCGCGGCGGCGCTGCTGCCGAAACGTTCCATCATCGCCGCCAGCCGTGCCGCGCGCTCGCCGGTCAGCGACGAGGCCTGCATCTTGCCGCTGGTGTGATCCAGGCTGATATTCTTGGCCTTGCCGTCGGCCACGCGCGCGTCGAGGAACTCCGCTTCCGAGTCCAGCAGGCGGAACGGCAGTTGCGGGAAATACAGCACGCTTCCGGATTCCAGCGCCGACAAGGCACGCGCTTTCATCTCCGCATCAAACGGACCTTGCCATTGGGATAGCGGCAGTTCTTCGATCAAGCTTCCCGCTCCGTCATCGCGTCATAGACCAGGGTGCGCAGTTCGCGGCGCAGCTTGACCCGCCGCGCCGTGTCCGTGATCACCTGGGTCATGAATACCACCACCATGTCTTCTTGGGGATCGACAAAAAAGGCGGTGGAGGCCATGCCGCCCCAGGCGAACTCCCCGCTCCTGCCGGGAATGCCCACCCGGGCGGGGTCCAGCGTCACCGCCACGCCCAGCCCGAAACCAATGCCGCGATAGCCGCTTTCGTTGAAGGAATCGGCGGCGGGCGACAGGTCGGCAATCTCTTGCCCGCCGGGCAGGTGATTGCGGGTCATCAGGGCGACGGTTTCGGGCTTGAGGAGGCGCGCGCCATCCAGTTCGCCCTTGTTCAGCAGCATGCGGGCAAAGCGCAGGTAATCCGCTGCTGTGCCGGTCAACCCGCCGCCGCCCGATTCCAGTTTCGGCGGCTGGAACCAGGTCGAACCTCGCGCATCGTCGAACAGCTCCAGCCTGTCCTTCTGCACATAGCAGGCGGTGAAGCGATCTTGCCGGGCGGGCGGCACCCAGAAGTCGGTATCCACCATCTTCAGCGGCGTCAGGATGTGTTGGCGGACGAAATCGGCATAGCCCTGGCCCGACACGACTTCGACAAGATAACCCAGCACATCGGTCGCCACCGAATAGATCCAGGCCTCGCCGGGGGAATATTCCAGCGGCAGTTTTTCGAGCTGGCCGATCATGGTGGCAATGCCGCCCTCGGTGTCGAACTCGCCGATCCTCTGCTGGCGGTACAGCGCGTCGATCGGCGTGCGGTTGTGAAAGCCATAGGTGAAGCCGGCGGTATGACGCGCCAGGTCCAGCACGGTCATGGCGCGCCGCGGTGCGCTGCCGTCCGCCAGCCGCAGGTCGGCAAAGCCGGGGATGTATTGGGCCACGGCATCGTCCAGTGCGATGCGCCCCTGTTCCAGCAGCATCAGCAGCGCCACCAGGGTGACCGGCTTGGTCATGGAATAGATGCGAAAGATCGCGTCGGCGCGCATCGGCGTGGCGCGGGCGATATCGCTCAGCCCCACCAGGCTGTGATGGGCGAGGCGTCCGTGCCGCCAGATCAGGGTCTGGGCGCCGGGCAGGGCGCCGCTCGCGACCTGCTGCTCCATGAAGCGCGGTATGCGCGCCAGGCTGGCTTCCGAAAATCCCGCTGGTCCGGTCATGGGCTGGGTTATACTGGGCCCCGCCATGAATGACATTCCCAAAAGCTGGCCTGTTTTGTCGCTGGAGGAGGCGCATGCGCGCCTCACCGCGCCGGGGTCGCGCTTTGAAACCGTGGACGCGGTAATCCGGGGCGTATCCACGAAAGTGTGGAAGCATGTCCCGGCCACGGCGCGCGAGGCTTTTGCAAAGGCCTCGTCATACGGTCAGCGCGAATTCCTGGTCTATGAGGATGAGCGCGTCAGCTATGACGCTTTCGCCCGGGCCGTGGTGTTCCTGGCGGCGCATCTGCAAGAAGAAGGTCTGAAGAAAGGCGACCGGGTGGCGCTGGTGATGCGCAACCTGCCGGAATGGCCGGTGGTGTTCCTGGCATCCCTGCTGGCGGGGGCGATCATGGTGCCGCTCAATGCCTGGTGGAGCGGCACGGAGCTGGCTTACGGCATCCTGGATTCCGGCGCCCGTTTTGTCTTTGCCGATGGCGAGCGGCTGGCGCGGCTCAAGGACCTGCCGCCGTCTGTGGAAAAGATTTACGTCACGCGTGGCGAGGGCGCGTCTGCGCTGGAAGATGTGATCGGCATTCCGGCAAGCTGGAAAGACCTGCCGGGCACCGCGCTGCCCGATGTGGCGCTGTCGCCCGAGGATGACGCCACCATCTTCTATACCTCCGGCACCACCGGCGCGCCCAAGGGGGCGGTGGGCACCCATCGCGCGCTGACCACCAACATCTTCGCCATGCCATTCTCCAATGCGCGCAATGCGCTGCGCCGGGGTGAGCCGCTGCCGCAGGATGCCCCGCGCCGTACCCTGATCGCCGTGCCGTTCTTCCATGTCATCGGCAGCCTCTCCATCCTGCTGCCCAACATGGCGACCGGCGGCACCCTGGTGCTGATGCACAAATTCGATCCGCAAGCCGCGCTGGCGCTGATCGAGCGCGAGCGCGTCACCGTGACGGGCGGGGTCCCTGCCATCGTCTTGTCGCTGCTGGAACAGGCGGATGGGCATGACCTGTCATCGCTGCAACTGGTGACCTATGGCGGGGCGCCGTCGCCCGCCTCGCTGGCCGGACGTATCCGCAGCAGACTGGGCGCCATGCCGGGGCAGGGCTGGGGCATGACGGAAACCTCGGCCACCTGCACCACCCATTCGGCGGAAGATTTCCTGCATCGTCCGGCCAGTTGCGGCCCGGTCCTGCCGGTCGGAAAACTCAAAGTGATGCAGAGTGGCGCGGAAGCACCGCCGGGCGTGGTGGGTGAATTGTGGGCCTTCGGTCCCAATGTCGTGAAGGGCTATTGGAACCGGCCAGACGCCACCGCCGAAACTTTCGATCAGGGCTGGGTCAAGACCGGCGATCTCGCCAGCCTGGATGCCGAAGGCTTCTGCACCATCCTGGACCGTAGCCATGACATGGTGATCCGCGGCGGCGAGAATATCTATTGCATCGAGGTGGAGAATATTCTTGCCGAGCATCCCGCCGTGGCCGATGTGGCGCTGGTCGGCCTGCCGCATCCGGTGCTGGGCGAGGTGCCGGCCGCGCTGGTACAGGCCCGTCCGGGCGCCGAGGTGACCGCGATGATGTTGCAGGATTTCGTCCGCGCGCGCCTCGCGGCGTTCAAGGTGCCGGTGCAGGTGGTGATCCTGCGGCAGGCCTTGCCGCGCAACGCCGGCGGCAAGCTGGTCAAGAGCGAACTGCGCAAGGCGTTCGCGACATGAGCGGCCTCTTTGTCACCCACCGCATCACCATTCCCGAAAGCGAGATCGGGGAAAGCTTCATCCGCAGCTCCGGCCCCGGCGGGCAGAACGTCAACAAGGTATCGAGCGCGGTGCAGCTGCGCTTCGATGTTCGCAGGTCCCTCAACCTGACCGATGTGGCGCGCGAAGCCCTGCTGCGCGGCGGCAAGCTGACGCGAGATGGCGTGCTGGTGATCACCTCCCAGCGCTTCCGCGAGCAGGACCGCAACCGCGCCGACGCCCGGGAAAAGCTGGGGGCCATTGTCCGCCGGGCCGCCACGCCGCCGCCGGTGCGCCGCGCCACCAAGATTCCCAAGGCCAGCAAGAAGAAGCGGCTGGAGGGCAAAAAGCACCGCGCCCGGATCAAGCAGGACCGCAGCAGGACGGATTAACCGGCCCGGTATCACTCTTGTTATCACTCTGGCGCAATCGGTTGTATAATGCCGGGGATGCTTGAATCGCTTGCCGGGCTGCGCGGCAAAATCTGGCCATTGCTGATGGGTGCCATTGCTGGTGGCGCGGCGGTGCTGTTTGGCGGCCCCACCATGTTCTGGGGCGTGGTAATGCTGACCCTGGCGGTCGCGCTGATCACCCAGTTCATCACCTTCCAGGAACCGGTGTTGCGCCCCGCCGAGCAGACGCCCGACGATCCGCTGGCGATCCTGCCGCCGTTGACCCGGCTGCTGCTGGAACAGTTGCCCATGCCGGTGATGCTGCTGGACGGCGCCCAGCGGGTGCTGTTCGCCAACCAGGCGATGCGCGGCGTCCTGGGACCGGGGCTGGACCGGAAGCGCGTCAGCCAGGTGCTGCGCAATCCCGAAGTGCTGGTGGCGATCACCGGCGCCGGGCTTGGCGAATCCTCGGACGTGCCGTTCACCATGTCCGGAACGGTGGAACGGTATTACCAGGCCTATGCCGCACGCATCAGCGTCTCGCCGCCGGTCACGGTGCTGCTGCTGCACGACCTCACCATGGTCCGGCGCAGCGAGCAGATGCGCGCCGACTTCATCGCCAATGCCAGCCATGAGCTTCGCACCCCGCTGGCGGCGGTGACCGGCTTCATCGACACTTTGCGCGGTCACGCCAAGGATGACGAGGTGGCGCGCGAACAGTTCCTGGAAATCATGGCTATCGAAACCGCGCGCATGCGCCGGCTGATCCAGGACCTGTTGTCGCTCACCCGCATCGAGATGAACGAGCATGTCCCGCCCGAAGGGCGCGTCGAGCTGGAAGGCGTGGTGCGCCAGGCCGTGGCGGCGCTGGCCCCCCTGGCGGCCGATGACGGCATTACCATGGTGGTGGACGCCGCGCCCGGATTGCCGCCCGTGCTGGGCGATCACGACGAACTGGTGCAGCTGTTCCAGAACCTGGTGCACAACGCCATCAAGTATGGCCGGGAGCAGGGCAGGGTGACGGTGACGCTGGGGCTGCAGGACGGTCAGTTGTCCGCCGCGGTGCGCGACGAGGGCGCGGGCATTTCGCCCAGCGCCATTCCCCGCCTGACCGAGCGATTCTACCGCGAGGACGTCAAGCGTTCGCGCGAGCGCGGCGGCACGGGCCTGGGCCTGGCCATCGTCAAGCACATCGTCAACCGCCATCAGGGCCGGCTGGGCATCGAGAGCCGCCAGGGCGAAGGCAGCGTTTTCACCGTCTTTCTGCCGCCCGCACCGGCCGAAAAAGCAGCAATTCCGCCCGTCCCGGAGCCTGTCACGGAAATGTTATAAAACTGTCGCATAGCAGTGGTGTGAAGCCCGTAAGCCCGGCTTCGTATCCGATCTGAAAGACCGCGATGACCGATCACACTGTCAAATCCTTTGGCGAGCAGCTTGAAACCTTGTCGGCGCTGGTGGCGCAGATGGGGGGACTGACCGAAGCCCAGTTCGCCAGCGCCATCGAAGCAATTTCGCGCCGCGACAGCGCGGCGGCCGAACGCGCCGTGGGCGGCGATGCCCGCATCGACGAGATGCAGATCCAGATCGAGGAGCGCGCGCTGAAGCTGCTGGCGCTGCGCCAGCCCATGGCGGTGGACCTGCGCGAGACGCTGGCGGCGATCAAGACCGCCGCCGAGCTGGAACGCATCGGCGACCTGGCCAAGAACATCGCCAAGCGCGCCCTGGTGCTGAACCGCGAGCCGCCGATCCGCCTGACCCAGAGTCTCGCCCGCATGGGCAAGGCGGCGCAGAACCAGCTCAAGCAGGTGCTGGATGCCTTTTCGAACCGCAATGCCGAGGAAGCCGAAACGGTCTGGAACCGCGATGGCGAGATCGACGAAATCTACAACAGCCTGTTCCGCGAACTTCTGACCTACATGATGGAAGACCCGCGCACCATCGGGCTCTGCACCCATCTGCTGTTCGTCGCCAAGAATATCGAGCGCAGCGGTGACCATTGCACCAACATCGCCGAGGTCGTGTATCATATGGTCCGCGCTGATCATCTCGCCACCAACCGGCCCAAGGCGGATACAACTTCCGAAACCGCGGTGCCTTACGAGAGCCACGCATGAGCAAGCCCACCGTCCTGGTTGCCGAAGACGAAGGCGCGCTGGTCACCCTGCTGCGCTACAATCTGGAACGCGAAGGCTACCGCGTCCTGGAAGCCCGCGATGGCGAGGAAGCCCTGCTGGTCGCGGCCGAGGAAAAACCCGATCTGGTGATCCTGGACTGGATGATGCCGCAACTGTCGGGCATCGAGGTCTGCCGCCGCCTGCGCAGCCGCCAGGAAACCCGCAACGTGCCGATCCTGATGCTCACCGCGCGGGGCGAGGAAACCGACCGTATCCGCGGCCTGGACACCGGCGCCGACGATTATCTCACCAAGCCTTTTTCCATGACCGAGCTTCTGGCGCGTCTGCGCGCCGTGATGCGCCGCATCCGCCCCAGCCTGGCCGAAGACGTGGTGCAGGTCGGCGATATCGAGATGGACCGCGCCGCCCACCGGGTACGCCGCAGCGGCGTCGAAGTGCATCTGGGTCCCACCGAATACCGCCTGCTCGATCACCTGATCCAGCATCCGGGCCGGGTGTTCAGCCGCGAGCAGCTGCTGGATGCGGTCTGGGGCAGCGATGTCTATGTCGAGGCCCGCACCGTCGACGTGCATGTCGGCCGCCTGCGCAAGGCGCTGAATGTGGAAGGCGCCACCGATCCGATCCGCACCGTGCGTTCGGCGGGTTACTCGCTGGACCAAAGCGCCTTGGGATCCAGCGCCGCCTAGAGCAGCTTCTGTATCGGCGCTTCCAGCTCTGCCGGCTTGGTCTGGGGCGCATAGCGCGCCACCGGATCGCCGTTCCGGTCGATCAGGAACTTGGTGAAATTCCATTTGATCGCTTCGGTGCCCAGCAGCCCCGGCCTGGCCTGGGTGAGATACTGGAAAAGCTGGTGGGCATTGGCGCCCTTCACATCCACCTTGGCGAACATCGGAAAGCTGACGCCGTAATTCTTATGGCAAAAAGCGCCGATCTGGGCCGCATCGCCCGGCTCCTGCGCCCCGAACTGGTTGCAGGGAAAGCCCAGCACCGTCAGGCCGGCCGGCTCATGCTTGCGGTACAGTTCTTCCAGCCCCGCATATTGGGGCGTGAAGCCGCATTCGCTGGCGGTGTTGACGATCAGCAGCACCCGGCCGCGCCAGGTTTCCAGCGAGACTTCCTCGCCCGACAGGGCGGCGGCGCTGTATTTGTAGATGCTCATGATCGGCTCCGTGCAGGCATTCGAAGCATAACGCAAAAGCCAGCCCGTCGGGGCTGGCTTTGTAGCGTACCAGGTTTCGAAAGCTCCCCGGCGCCTCGCTCAAGCTCGGCGCGTTCGTCGCTCGAAATGGTCCACCGGACCATTTCGTTCGCCCAAGGGCGAACCGCTCCTCACCCAGTCATCCGGCCCTTGTTGTCGCTGCGGCGGGCCTGCTGCGGCTGGTAGGCCTTGCGGGCATGGGCTTCGCAATAGGGCGAGCCCTGCTTGGGGCTGTGGCCGCAGAAATGGAATTCGGTCGCGGCGGGATCGCCGATCGGCCAGCGGCACATGCGGTCGCTGATGGTCAGCACGGTGGCGTGGCTGCCGTCTTCGAGCTGCAGCGGATCTTCCTCGACCACCGCGACGGCGGGGACGTGGCTGCGGATGCTGGGGGCCTTGGGCGCCATGGGCAGGCGCGGGCGCTCGCTGCGCGACGGGCTGGCGCGGCCCGCCAGGCCCAGCCGGTGGACCTTGCCGATCACGGCGTTGCGGGTGACCCCGCCCAGGGCGCGGGCGATCTGGCTGGCGGAAAGCCCTTCCGTCCAAAGTGTCTTGAGCTGCTCGACCCGGTCATCCGACCAATTTGCCTGCGTCATGGGAATCGCTCCTTGCGGTGGGCGGCCCGATAACTGGCCCCCTCTAGCCTCGTAAAAGGCACTAGATACAGTACCCCCGCTGGTGCGCCGCACAAGCTTTGCCGGTACCCGCCCAGCCCTTGTCCACAAGATGCATACTGGCCATGCCTGCGGGCGGCGGGGTTGTTTGGAAGGTGCGGAAATCGGATAAATCGCCCTCCCTGCCGCGTCGTTGTAATATTATTTCACTATTTCATCCCCAAAGGAGACCGCCCGTGTTCCCGGCTTTGCTTCCCACCTATAACCGGACGGATATCGCCTTCGTCCGTGGCGAGGGCTCCTACCTCTTCGCCGAGGATGGCAAGCGATACCTGGATTTCGGCGCCGGGATCGCGGTCAACGCCTTCGGCCATGCGAACCCCGCGCTGGTGGGCGCCCTGACCGAGCAGGCCGGGAAGCTGTGGCACACCTCCAATCTCTACCGGGTGCCGGGGCAGGAAAGCCTGTCGCGCAAGCTGGTCGACAACACTTTTGCCGACACGGTGTTTTTCACCAATTCGGGCACCGAGGCGATCGAGCTCGCCATCAAGATGGCGCGCCGCTACCACTTCGTGAACGGCCAGCCCGAGCGCTTCCATATCGTCAGTTTCGAAGGCGCCTTTCACGGCCGCACCATGGCCGCGATCAATGCCGGCGGGAACGAGAAATATCTCGAAGGCTTCGGCCCGCGCATGCCGGGCTTCGACCAGGTGCCGCTGGGCGACTTGGCGGCGTTGAAGAAGATCATCGGTCCGCAGACCGCTGCCCTGATCATCGAGCCGCTGCAGGGCGAGGGCGGTGTGCGCACCGTCGAACCCGAATTCCTGCGCGCGCTTCGCAAGCTGTGCGACGACACCGGCATGCTGCTGATCTTCGACGAGATCCAGACCGGCGTGGGTCGCACCGGCAAGTTCTTCGCCTATGACTGGCTGGGCTTCGCGCCCGACATCATGACGGTGGCCAAGGGCATCGGCGGCGGTTTCCCGCTGGGCGGCGTGCTGGCCACAGCCGAAGCCGCAAAAGGCATGACCGTGGGCACCCATGGCACCACCTATGGCGGCAATCCGCTGGCCATGGCGGTCGGCAATGCCGCTATCGATATCGTGCTGGCGCCGGGTTTCCTGGATCACGTCAACAAGATCGCCAACTATCTGCACCAGCAGCTTGGCGCGCTGGTCGCCGGTCACCCCGACCTGTTCGAAAGCGTGCGCGGGCAGGGGCTGATGATCGGGGTCAAGATGAAGACCCCCACCGCCGATTTCATCGCCGCGGCCCGGGCCAACGGGCTGGTGGTGCTGCCGGCGGGCGACAATGTCGTGCGCCTGCTGCCGCCGCTGACGCTGAGCGAAGACGAAGCCCGCGAGGGCATGGAATTGCTGAACAGGACCGCGTCGCAACTGGACGCGCAGAAAGCCGCCGCCCAATGAACGCGCCCCTCAAGAACATGCCCCGCCATTTCCTGGACCTGTCGGACCATGACAGCGCCACCCTGAAGGCGCTCATCGCCGATGCCAAGAAGCGCAAGCTGGCGCGCGCCGGAATGTCCAAGGGCATGGTCGATGCCGACCGTCCGCTGGACGGCAAGACGCTGGCGATGATCTTCGACAAGCAGTCGACCCGCACCCGCATTTCCTTCGACATGGCGGCCCGGCAGCTCGGCGGCAGCGCCCTGATGCTGACCGGCAACGAGATGCAGCTGGCGCGCGAGGAAACCATCGCCGACACGGCGCGTGTGCTGTCGCGCTTCGTGGATGCGGTGATGATCCGCCTCCTGGACCATGAGATGGTCGAGGAACTGGCGGCCAATGCCACCGTTCCGGTGATCAACGGCCTGACCAAATGGTCCCATCCCTGCCAGGTGATGGCGGATGTGATGACCTATGAGGAGCATAAGGGCTCCATCGCCGGCGCCACCGTGTGCTGGAGCGGCGACGGCAACAATGTGCTGACCAGCTGGGTCCATGCCGCGGTGAAGTTCGGCTTCAGGCTGAACGTGGCCTCGCCCAAGGAACTGACGGTGGATGCGGAAACCCGCGACTGGTCGCAAAGCAGCGGATTGGTGACGTTCACCACCGACGCCCAGGCCGCCGCCGAAGGCGCCGACTGCGTCCTGACCGACACCTGGGTCTCGATGGGCGACGACAACGCCACCAAGCGTCAGAACCTGCTCAAGCCCTTCCAGGTCAATGCGGGGCTCATGAGCCGGGCCAAGAAGGACGCCATCTTCATGCATTGCCTGCCCGCCCATCGCGGCGAGGAGGTCACCGACGAGGTGATCGACGGGCCGCAATCGGTGGTGTTCGACGAGGCGGAGAACCGCCTGCACGCCCAGAAGGCGATCCTGGCCTGGTCGCTGGCTTAGTTGAAATCGCCCCGCTGCCGTCCCATATAGCGGTTCATGCCTGACAAAATGGAACCAGCGTCGCCCTATGGCGACTTCGTCCTGCCGTTCGATATCGCCAATGCCGGCGTACGCGGACGCATGGTCCGTCTGGACGCATCCTCCGCCCGCGCCCTGGGCGCCCATGCCCTGCCGGAGCCTGCCGCGCGTATCGCCGGTGAAGCCGTCGCGCTGGGCGCGCTGCTGGGCACCGCGCTGAAGCTGGACGGGCGGCTGACCGTCCAGACCAAGGGCGACGGCCCGCTCGATCTGATCACGGCGGACTATTACGGCGCCGACGAAAACCGCGCCCGCGGCGTGCGCGGCTATGCCCGGCTGGATGCGGCGCGCTTCGAGGCGCTGGACGGGCGGGATTTCGCGCAGCTTGCGGGCAAGGGCGTGATGGCCATCACCATCGAGCCGAAAGTCGGCGGCAAGACCTATCAGGGCATTGTCGAGCTTTCGCAAGACGGCATCGCGCCGTCGGCCGAAACCTATTTCGCGCAAAGCGAGCAGCTTCCCACCGTGATCAAGCTGGCGGCCGCGCCGCTGTATATTGCGGGCGATCGCAACCCCCATTGGCGGGCCGGCGGCATCATGCTGCAGATGACCCCGGAATCCGCCAAACAGGGCATCGAAACCAAATCCGACGATTGGGAACGGCTGACGCTGCTGCTCAAGACCGTCGAGGACCTGGAGCTGGTGGACACGAGTCTGGCGCCCGAAACCTTGCTGTGGCGCCTGTTCAACGAAGACGAGGTGCGGGTGCAGCCGCCCGAGCCGGTGATCTTCCGCTGCGACTGCAATGCCGACCGCATCACCCAGGTGCTGAAAAGCTATGCGGTGGAAGAGCGCGCCGGCCTGGCCGATCCCGATGGCGTCATCCGGGCGCGTTGCGAATTTTGCGGCAAGACCCACGAGATTGGGCCGCAGGACCTCGCCTAGGCGCTCGCCTTCGCGATCACCTTGCGCAAAAACGCCGTGCAGGCGTCGATTTCGCTGATTTCGCAGAATTCATCGGGCCGGTGCGCCTGCTCGATCGAGCCGGGGCCGCAGATCACCGCCGGAATGCCGTAATTCTGGAAATGCCCGGCCTCGGTGCCATAAGCCACGGCTTCCACCTGGTTGGCGCCGGTCAGTTCGCGCGCCAGCCGGATAGCGGGAGAATCTTCATCCATGGCGAGGCCCGGATACCGGGCGTGCAGGGTGGTTTCCAGCCGCGCTTCCGGGGCGCGGGCGGTGTATTTGGGCAGCACTTCGGCCGCCGCGCGGGCTGCAACCCGTTCGGCGATTTTCGCCGCGTCCCGGTCCGGCAGGCAGCGATACTCCCAGGTGATCTCGGCTTCCTTGGCCAGGATGTTCACCGCGGTGCCGCCGGCGATCACATTGGCCTGCACCGTGGAATGGGGCGGGTCGAAGCGCGGATCGGCATCGGCGCGCAGTTCGTCCCACACGCTATCCAGCATATGCACGAAGTCGCCGGCCATCATCACGGCATTGGCGCCGCGTTCCGGCTGGCTGGAATGATGCTCCCGGCCGCAGCAACGGGTGGTCAGCTTGGCGCCGCCTTTGTGCGCCCCGACAATCTTCATCAGGGTGGGCTCGCCGATGATCGCCAGCGCCGGTTTGAGATTTTGCGCCTTCAGGTCGTCCAGCAGTCCCGTGACGCCGACGCAGCCCACTTCCTCGTCATAGGACAAGGCGAAATGAATCGGCCTGGTCAGTCTGGCGCGCGCCATTTCCGGCGCCAGCGCCAGCGCCGCGCCGACAAAACCCTTCATGTCGCAGGCGCCCCGGCCATACAGCTTGCCGTCCCGCACTTCCGGCTTGAACGGGTCCAGCGTCCAGTCCTGGCCGTCCACCGGCACCACATCGGTATGGCCCGACAATACGTAACCGCCATCCCCTTCTGGTCCGATGGTGGCGAACAGGTTTGCCTTCTTGCGGGTTGCGTCATACGAGCGGCGGCAGCGCGCGCCGGATTTTTCCAGCAGGCTTTGCGCGTAATCGATCAGCGCCAGGTTGGAGTCGCGGCTTGTGGTGTCGAAGGCGATCAGCGCCTTGACCAGATCGAGCGCGGGAACGGTCATCGGCCCCTCTTCAGCGTTCGGTGCGGCTGGCCGGATTGCCGATGATGTCGAGGAATTCGCGGCGGGTATCGGAGTTGCTGCGAAAGTCCCCCAGCATAGTGGAGGTCACCATGGTGACGCCGGTCTTGTGCACGCCGCGCGTGGTCATGCACTGGTGCCCGGCCTCGATCACCACCGCCACGCCCTTGGGGCGCAGAACCTTTTCGATGGTGTTGGCAATCTGGGCGTTCATCTTTTCCTGCACCTGCAAGCGGCGGGCATAGGCCTCGACCACCCGCGCCAGCTTGGAAATGCCCACCACCCGGTTGGTCGGCAGGTAACCGACATGGGCGCGGCCGATGATGGGGGCCAGATGATGCTCGCAATGCGACTCGAAACGGATGTCTTTCAGGATCACCATGTCGTCATAGCCTTCGATCTCCTCGAAGGTGCGGGCGAGATAGGCTTCGGGGTCCTGGCCGTAGCCGGAGAACCAGTCCTCGAACGCCTTGGCGACGCGGGCAGGGGTATCGCGCAAGCCTTCGCGGGCGGGATCGTCGCCGGCCCAGCGCAGCAAGGTATGGACGGCCTTTTCGGCCTCTTCGCGTGTCGGTCTGGTCATGGGAAAGTTTCGCCCGCGCAGCGGTGCGATTCAACCTTGCCGACGACAAGGTTTAATGAATCTGGCGGCGTTCGTAGGGGCTTTCCAGCAGGAAAGCCGGGATTTCCGCCTCGAAGCTTTCGCCCGACGCGCTCATCATCTGATAGCGGCCGCTCATGGTGCCCGAGGCGGTCTCCAGCGGGCAGCCGCTGGTGTATTGAAAGCTTTCGCCCGGCGCGATCACCGGCTGGGCGCCGACCACGCCCGGGCCGCGCACTTCCTGGATGCGGCCGGTGCCGTCCACGATGTTCCAGTAGCGCGACAGGAGCTGTACCGGCTCCGCGCCCTTGTTTTCGATGGTGACGGTATAGGACCAGACATAGCGGTCGTCTTCGGGATCGGACTGGTCGTCCAGATAGGCCGGCTTCACCGCCACGCGGATGCGCTTGGTCTCCAGCTCATACTGGTGACTTTTCTCACGCGCGGATAAGGGGCGATTGTCCATGTCGAACATGGGCCAAGTATCGGGGGAGGGGGCAAATCCCGCAAGTGGCAATTGCGCGCAGTGATTAACGCGGTTCCACAACAACTTCGGTTTTGACGGAATTGGCGATGAAACAGGCCTCATGCGCCAGGTGGTGAATGGGCTCCAGTGTGGCCGCATCAACACTGGCGGCGATTTTCGGCCTCAGGATGACGCGGGTGACCCACAATTTCCCGCCCTCCTTCTCCAGGAACCCCACGGCATCGTCTTCATAGGATTGCACCGTGATCTTCTTCTTGGCGCAGATCGCCAGGAAACTCAGCATGTGGCAGGAGGACAGCGCCGCCACCAGCATGTCTTCCGGATCGCCATCGGTGCCATTGCCGAGATAGACGGGCGAAGCGCTGGCCGCGAATGTCTGGCCGTCCTTGAAGACGATGTCATGTTCGCGCGGATAGGTCTCGTAGGTGAAAGGCTTGCCGCGATCGCTCCAGGTCAGTCGGATGCGATGTTCGGACATCACGCCACCTTCAGGGCCTGGGCGAGATCGTCGCAAAGATCCTGCGGATCTTCCAGCCCAACCGACAGCCGCAGCATGCCGCTGGTGACGCCGGCGGCGGCGCGCGCTTCGGGAGTCATTTTCTGGTGGGTGGTGGTCTCGGGGTGCGTCAGCAGGCTCTTGGTGTCGCCCAGATTGTTGGAGATGTCGATCAGCCCCAGCGCATTGGCCAGCTTGAAGCACGAGGCCTTGCCGCCATCGACTTCGAACGTCACCACGCCGCCGCCGCCATCCATCTGCGCCTTGGCGAGATTGTGCTGGGGGTGGTCGGGACGGAAAGGATACAGCACCCGCGTGACCTTCTTCTGATCCGCAAGAAAGTCGGCGACGATCTGGGCATTCTCGCAATGCTGCTTCATGCGCAGCTCCAGCGTCTCCAGGCTCTTGAGATGCAGCCAGGCATTGAAGGGGCTGATGGTCGGTCCGGTGTTGCGCAGGAATTGGTGCAGATTCTCGTCCAGGAAATCCTGGTGACACAGGATCATGCCGCCCATCGCCCGGCCCTGGCCGTCGATGAACTTGGTGGAGGAATGCACCACGATATGGGCGCCCAGCTCCATCGGCCGCTGCAGGGCAGGGGTGGCAAAAGCATTGTCCACCACCAGGCGGGCGCCGCCCTTTTCCGCGATCTTGGCCACGGCGGCGATATCGACGATGGACAGCGTGGGGTTGGACGGCGTCTCCACGAACAGCAGCTTGGTCTGGGGCTTCATCGCCGCCTTCCAGGCGGACAGATCGCTGCCATCGACGAAAGTGGCGGTGATGCCGAAGCGCGGCAGCACATTTTCCATCACATAGCGGCAGGAACCGAACAGCGCATTGGCGGATACGACATGATCGCCCGTCTTCAGGCCGGCCAGGAACACGGCGCTGACGGCGGCCATGCCGGTGGCGGTGGCGCGCGCCGCGGGGGCGCCTTCCAGCTGCGCCATGCGATCCTCGAACATCGCGATGGTGGGGTTGGACAGGCGGGTATACTGAAAACCGGGGCTTTCGCCCTTGAAGCGGGCCTCGGCTTCCTCGGCCGCCTCATAGGCATAGCCGGCGGTGAAAATCAGCGGCTCGCAGGTTTCCTGGAACGCCGTGCGCACTTGTCCGCCGCGCACCGCGATCGTGCGTTTGCGCCATTTGCCGGGTTTTTTGTTGGTGGCCATTAACGTCTTGTCCCTTAAGGCCGTTTTTGTGGCCCCGTTGCCCCCCATGGGTCAAGAACATAAGCTTTATGCGGGATTCGCAGGGGTCGCGAGGCCGTAAAGGCGGTGGTGCTTTGAAACGCCTGTTTCTGCTACGTCACGCCAAAGCCCAACCGGCCGACGGCAGTGGCGAGGATTTCGACCGCACCCTGATGCTCAGCGGCATGCAGGACGCCGCCGCCATGGCGCGGCATCTGCGCCGGAACGATTATACCGTCGATGCGATCATCTGCTCCTCGTCCGCCCGCACCACCCAGACCGCCGAACTGGTGCTGCATGAGTTGGTCGCCAGTATCGAGTATCGCGACGCGCTCTATCTGGCCGACCCTGGAAAAATCCTGGCGGCGGTGCGGGCCGCGCCGGCCACGGTGTCAGCGCTGATGGTGGTGGGGCACAATCCCGGCATGGAGGAATGCGCCGCGCAATTGGCGCGCGAGCCGGTGCGGCGCAAGGAGCGCGCACGGCATGAGGCGCTGGAAGAAAAATTCCCCACCTGCGCGCTTGCCATCCTGGATTTCGACGTCGGGCGCTGGCGCGACGTGGCGCAGGGGTCGGGCAAGCTGGTGGATTTCGTGCGGCCGAAAGATATCTGAAAACCTACAGGGGCAGCGACCGTGCCTGCTTGCGGGTCGTCAGGTGCCGCCAGCCGAAGCCGATCTCGGGCGTCAGTTCGCCCATCAGCCGGGTGGTGCGGGTGGCGACGGGTTTTCCGCCCATCGCTTCGTAGAAGAAACAGGCATTGTTCCTGGCATGCGCCCAGATCAGGCAGGACCGCAGCTTGCGATCCTTGAAGGTGTCAAAGGCGCCGGTCAGCAGCGTGCGGCCCGTGCCGCGCCCGATAAAGGCCGGATCGACATAGAGCGTGTAGATTTCGCCGTCGAACCCCAGGCCGCTGTCGCGCGCCGTGCCCAGGCTGGCCAGTCCGATCAGGCCGGCTTGCGAATCTTCCGCCACCAGCACCGTTCCGGGGCCCTTGATGGTGGTCTGCCAGCGCGCGGTATGGCTTTTGAGCGACATCGCGCCCAGCAGGGAATGGGAAATCAGTCCGGCATAAGTGTCCTGCCAGGACTCGATATAGATGCGCGCCAGGTCTGCGGCATCTTCAGGCCGCGCAATCCGAACACTCAGCGCGAGGTCGTTCATGGCTCAAGCGTGAGCCAATCCGCGCCGCCCCGCAAGAGTCATTTTATCGCGGTGCGAAAAATTTATGACGCCTTGTTACGCTTGACACCGTCGCGACGCAGGCCGGAATACGCAGGCCTTCCTCCCCTTCGCGCGAAGCGCATGGAAGGGGAGGTGATTTCAGCGTGCGAGGCGAAGCCGAGCGGAAGCTGAAATCGGAGGGGATCAACCCAAAAGCGGCTTTTCCTGAACGCGGGCGAAGAATTTTGCGCTCTGCTCGCCGCCCTGGCCGTAAGGCTTGGCGGTGCTCCAGTCGGTGATCTGCGCGAAATGGGCGGCGACATCGTCGGCGGTGGCGTTCTGGCCCAGGTTGACGCCGTCGGTTTCCACGATTCTGGCAGCGGCGAAGGCGCCCGCGGCGGCCGTCATGATGATGCCATTGGGCGCGTCCTCGCTGGCGAGATAGGCGACCGCCGGCGAAACGAATTCGGGCTTGAGCATTTCCAGCACCGCCGGCGGCATCAGGGCCTCGGTCATGCGGGTGGCGGCCACCGGGCAGATGGCATTGACCTTGATATTGTCCTTGGCGCCTTCCAGCTTGAGCGAGTTCATGAAGCCGACCAGCGACAGCTTGGCGGCGCCGTAATTGGTCTGGCCGAAATTGCCGTAAAGCCCGGTGGAAGAAGTGGTCACCACGATGCGGCCATAGCCCTGCGCTTTCATGATGTCCCACACCGCCTTGCAGGTTTTCACCGTGCCCAGCAGGTGAACATCCATCACGGCGGTGAAATCCTTCAGCTCCATCTTGCCGAAGCTCTTGTCGCGCAGGATGCCGGCATTGGCGATCAGCACGTCGACGCGGCCGAAGGCGTCCATGGTCTGCTTGACGAGGTGGGCGACACCGGCATCGTCGCTTACCGAGGCGCCGTTGGCGATGGCTTCGCCGCCCTTGGCCTTGATTTCTTCCACCACTTTTTCGGCGGCCGCGGAATTGCCGCCGCTGCCGTCCAGCGATCCGCCCAGGTCGTTGATCACCACTTTTGCCCCGAGGGCGGCGAATTCCAGCGCATGGGCGCGGCCCAGGCCGCCGCCGGCGCCGGTGATGATGACGACCTTGTCCTTGAACGAGATGGCCATGGGGAATCCTCCGTGATGTTGTTCTGAACCTACGATGGGGTGGAGACGCTGGACGGGTCAAGGCGGCGGCCCAGTTTCCGGCGCAGCCAGGCGGCGGCGGGAAACTCGACAAACCGCGCCAGCAGCGCGCCCCAGATGGTGCAGACGATCACCAGGCCCAGCGGTTCCATCCACCACATCCAGTCGCCGAACGGAATCCCCAGCACCATCGTATCGGCGGGCGGCCAGACCCGCTGCTTCAAAAAGCGCAGCGTCATCAGCCAGGTGGTCTGACCCAGATAGATGGCATAGGACCATTCTCCCACCATCTGTGGCAGGCGGGTGTTCAGGCCACGCGCCAGAAGGCCCTTGTCGAAGGCCAGTGCGAAGACCAGGCCCAGCAGCGGCAGCACGGTGTAGATGTCGTTGCGGGTATGCGCCCAGCCGGTGCGGGTCACGGCATAGATCAAAAGCAGCAACAGCAGCGCCTGGATCAGCGAATGCGCCCATTCGGGAATGCGCTGGTCCTGGACTCGCATGAACAGCACCGCCATGCCCATGCCGATGGTGAAGTCGGCAAGCCCGCGCAGCACGCCAAAGTCAAAGGTGATGTCCAGGCCGTGGGTGGAGGTCGCCAGCAAGGCCAGCAATCCCGCCACGCCCGCCGCAATCAGCGCCGCGCCGCGCCAGGGCCGGCCATTCGACAAATAGAGCAGGGCGGGAAACAGCAGGCAGAGCGCGAATTCCACGCTGACGAACCAGGACAGGCCGTTCCAGGTCAGCCGGTCCATGGTGCCCCAGGCCTGCACCAGGAACAGGCTCAGCACGAAGCCCTTGGGGCTGACATCCTGATGCCAGGGCAGGTCGTAGATCGAGACATAGCCGCCCGCCGCCGCCAGCGCCCGCAAGCCGATCACCATGCCCAGGACGAACAGCAGCATGAAGAGATGCAGCGGATAAAGCCGGATCAGCCGGGCGCGCAGGAAGTCGCCATAGCCGCGCCATTGCAGGATGTCCTTCAGCCGGTGGCTATAGGCGTAGGTCAGGATGAAGCCCGACAAGGCGAAGAAGAACTCGACCCACAGATAGCCGCGCGCGGCGATGCGGTCGAACCAGAGCAGGCCGGTGTAATGATGGCCTTCGCTGAAGTGATAGAGCACGATCATCAAGGGTGGGAAGGCGCGCGCGCCCGCCAGCGCGCCTATTGTCTTTGAAGGGGTCGCCCCCGTTCTCCCCGTCTTGCCGGTCACGCGTCTCGCCTGCATTGGTTGCGGCGACCTTAGATTGGGCGCGGCCTTCTGTCATGGGATGGCGGTGCGGAATCGTGTAGCCTTGCCGCGATGTTTTTCGCGGGGGCGAATGGTGCCGCATCTTCAGTCCGCCTTGGGCATTGTTGTCATCATCGCCATCGCCTGGGCCTTTTCGGAAGACCGCAAGGCCTTCAACTGGCGCATGGTGGCGGGCACGCTGCTGCTGCAGGCGGCCATCGCGCTTCTGCTGCTGAAAGCGCCCATCGCGCGCGATCTGCTGCTGGCGCTGAACGGGGTGGTGACGGCGATCTCCACCGCCACCACGGCCGGAACCAGCTTTGTGTTCGGTTACATGGGCGGCGGCGCGGCGCCCTTTGCCGTCACCGAGCCCGGAAACATGATCAACCTGGCTTTTTCCATTTTGCCGCTGATCATCGTGATCGGGGCGCTGTCGGCCATGCTGTGGTACTGGCGGATTTCGCCGCTGTTGGTGAAGGCGATGGCTGCGGGGCTGAAGAAGGCGCTGGGGCTGGGCGGGGTGGTGGGCCTGTCGTCCGCCTCGATGGTGTTCCTGGGCAATATCGAGGGCCAGTTGATGATCCGCCCCTATCTGGCGCGGCTGACCCGCACCGAGCTTTTCATCCTGATGACGGTGGGCCTGTCGGTGATCGCAGGGACTGTGTTCGTGCTGTATGCCACCATCCTCGCCAATGTGCTGCCCGGCGCGCTGGGTCACCTGCTGGTGGCGTCTTTCATGTCGCTGCCGGCGGGCATCCTGATGGCGCGGCTGATGGTGCCGGGTCCCGCCGAGACCGACCTCAATGAAAAGGAAGCCAGCGTGCACTACCGCTCCACCATGGATGCGATGGCCAAGGGCACCGAGGACGGGCTGAGGCTTTACCTGCAGATTATCGCCATGCTGGTGGTGACCACCTCGCTGGTGGCGCTGGCCAATATCATGCTGGCGCAGTTGCCGGGCGTGATGGGCGCGCCGCTGACCCTGGAACGCATGCTGGGCTGGCTGTTCGCGCCGCTGGTCTGGCTGATGGGCGTGCCGGCCGACCAGATGGTGACGGCGGGCGGGCTTCTGGGCGTCAAGGTGATCCTCAACGAGCTGATCGCTTACTTGCGCATGGCGGCGCTGCCGGCCGGCACGCTGGATCCGCGTTCCAGCATGATCATGGTCTATGCCCTGTGCGGCTTCGCCAATTTCGCCAGCGTCGGCTTTCTGATCGCCGGCATGAGCGCCCTGATCCCCGACCGGCGCGACGAAATCGTCGGATTGGCGTTAAAGGCTCTGGTGGCGGGTGTGCTGGCCAGCAGCCTGTCCGCTGCCATGATCGGCTTGTTGCCGCTTTAGCCCTGTGCCCCTAGTCTTTCACGCCCCAACCGCCAGACCCCATGCATGCGTTTCCTGATCCTCCTGATGCTCGCCAGTCTCACAGCCTGTGCGCCGCGCTTCGAATCTGGCGCGCCGCGCGACCCAAACCGGGCCGCGGTGATCGGCGATGAGGATCTGGTGACCCGCGATGGCACCCATTTGTCTTCGCGCCGCTGGGAGGCCGAAGGCGCCCCCAAGGCCGTGATCGTCGCGGTGCATGGCATGAGCGACTATTCCAACGCGTTCGACATGCCGGGCCAGGCCTGGCCGAAGAATGGCATCACCACCATCGCCTATGACCAGCGCGGCTTCGGCAAGAACGCCGATCCGGGCGTTTGGGCCGGTGCTGACGCCATGCGTGCCGATCTCGCGGACGCGGTGGATGCGGCGCGCAGCCGGTATCCCGGCGTGCCGGTTTTCGCGCTGGGCGAAAGCATGGGCGGGGCGGTGCTGCTGACGGCGCTGGCGTCGGCTTCGCCGCCGGCGGTGGACGGCGCGATCCTGGTGGCGCCGGCGGTGTGGTCGCGGGCCGACATGCCCTTGACCTATCGTGCCGCGCTGTTCCTGGCCGCGCATCTGATCCCGGGCGTGATCCTGTCGAACAATGCCGCCGGCAAGGTGGTGAAAATCGTGCCTTCGGACAATGTCGAGATGCTGCGCGCGCTGGGCCGCGACCCTTTGTTCCAGAAGCGCACCCGCACCGACACGCTGTACGGGCTGGTCAACCTGATGGACGAGGCGCGCACCGCGCCCGCGCGGCTCGGCAATCCGCCGCCGATCTTGATGGTCTATGGCGCCAACGACCAGGTGATCCCGGCCAAACCGACGCAGGCCGTGATCGCGGAACTCGGGAACCGCGCCACCGTCCGCCGTTATGACAAGGGCTACCACATGCTGCTGCGCGATCTGCAGCGCGCCATCGTGCATCAGGATGTGGCCGATTGGGTATTGAAGCGAAACAATTAGCCGCTCCGCCCGTTATCACCTCCGAACCCCTTCGGAGACTGACAATGACCAACAAGCCCGACCTGCGTGACGGCAAACCCCATGCCGCGCCGACCACCGAGACCCAGCTTCCCGGTCATGAAGACAAGGTGATGCCGCTCCCGGCCAGCGGTCAGAACCCGGTCAATCCGGGCGTCGGCAGTAAGGCGGGCGTGGCCGAGGGCCAGGTCACGAAGTCGAATTAGCCGTTAGCCGGCCAAGTCCGTCCTTAGGGCCGCCCCTCTATTATCAAAGACGGGGATGGCGATATGCTTTCCGCACGGGAAGCATTTCGCCTCCCCGTTTTTGTTGGCTGGGGATGAGCAAGGAAAACTGGCCCGCCTTTGACTGGGCCGATCCGCTGCTGTTGGAATCGTCGTTGCGCGAGGAGGAAAAACTCGTACGCGACAGCGCGCGCGCTTTTGCGCAAAGCCGGTTGATGCCGCTGGTGCGCGATATGCACCGCCATGAGCGTTTCGATCCGGCGCTGCTGAAGGAGTTCGGCGCGCTGGGACTGCTCGGCAGTACGCTGAACGGTTACGGCTGCCCCGGTGTCTCGCCGGTGGCTTATGGGCTGATCGCGCGCGAAATCGAGAAAGTGGACTCTGCCTTCCGATCATCGCTCTCAGTCCAGTCCAGCCTGGTGATGCACCCCATCCATGCCTTTGGCGATGAGGCGCAGCGCCAGAAGTACTTGCCCAAACTGGCGAGCGGCGAATGGATCGGTGCGTTCGGCCTGACCGAACCGGGCTCCGGCTCCGATCCCGGGTCGATGCAAAGCCGGGCGCGCAAGACCAAAAGCGGTTTTGTGCTGTCGGGCACCAAGACCTGGATCACCCACGCCCCCGTCGCCAATGTCTTTGTGGTGTGGGCGAAGCTGGAAGACCGGGTGCGCGGCTTTATCCTGGAACGCGGCGACACGGGGCTTTCCACCCCGAAGATCGAGGGCAAGTTCTCGCTGCGCGCCGGCGTCACCGGTGAAATCGCCATGAACGATGTCGAGATCGGCGAGGATCGCATTTTGCCGCAAGCGCACGGCCTGAAGGCGGCGTTCGACTGTCTCAACCATGCGCGCTACGGCATCGCCTGGGGCGCGATGGGTGCGGCGGAATTCTGCTGGCATGCAGCGCGCAGCTATGGCCTGGAGCGCCAGCAGTTCGGCCGCCCGCTGGCCGCCACGCAACTATTCCAGAAGAAGCTGGCCGACATGCAGACCGAGATTACCTTGGGTCTTGCTGCCTGCCTGCAGGCGGGACGGCTGATGGAAGAAGGCAGGCTGGCGGCGGAAACCATCAGCCTGCTCAAGCGCAACAATGCCGGCAAGGCGCTTCAAATCGCGCGCGATGCCCGCGACATGCACGGCGGCAACGGTGTGGCGGATGATTATCATGTGGTGCGCCACATGCTGAACCTGGAAGCGGTGAATACTTATGAAGGGACCCACGACATCCATGCCCTGGTGCTGGGCCGCGCCCAGACGGGCATTTCTGCCTTTTAAAGCGGCCTGTTTGCGGGCATAAACGCCCCGATTTTTAAAAGTGTCCCGCATGAGCCTGGCTGCCCCGCGCGTCGTCAATATCAAGGATTTGCGCCGTCTGGCCCGCCGCCGCCTGCCGGACGCGGTGTTCGATTATCTGGACGGCGCCGCCGACGATGAAGTGACGCTGCTGGACAGCGAGCAGGCCTATAAGGAAGTGCTGTTCAAGCCGCGCTTCGCGGTGGCGACGCCGGCTTGCGACTTGTCGGTGACGGTGCTGGGTCAAAAGCTCGACCTGCCGTTCCTGCTGGGGCCCATCGGCTATTCGCGGCTGATGCATCCGCGCGGCGAACTGGCGGCCTCGAAGGCGGCGGGCCGTCACGGCACCGCCTATATCCTGTCCACCATGTCCGGCCACACGATTGAAAATGTGAAGGCGGAGTCGCCGGGCCCCACCTTTTATCAGCTCTATCTGGCGGGCGGCCGCGGCGCCGCCGAAGGCGCCATCGCCCGCGCCAAGGCCGCCGGCTACAAGGCGCTGTTCGTCACCATCGACACGCCGGTGGCGGGCAACCGCGAGCGTGACGTGCGCAACGGCATGCGCCAGCTGATGTCGCCCAACTGGTTTCACCGCATACCCTACATTCCCAACATCCTGATGCATCCGCGCTGGCTGGCCGGCTACATGCTTGACGGCATGTCGCGGCCCTTTCCCAATATCGTGGTGCCCGGCTCCGGCCCGCTGGCGGCAATCGATGTCGGGGCGGCGCTGCAGGCGGCGCAGGTGTCCTGGACCGACCTCAAATGGATCCGCGAATTGTGGAGCGGTCCCATCGTGATCAAGGGCGTGATGACGGCGGACGATGCGCGGCGCTCGGTGGATGAAGGCGCGCAGGGCATCGTGGTTTCGACCCATGCCGGGCGTCAGCTTGATGGTGTGGCGGGCAGCTTGCGCGTGCTGCCGGGCATCGTGGAAGCGGTGAAGGGCAAGACCGAGATCCTGTTCGACGGCGGCATCCGCCGCGGCGCCGATGTGGTGCGGGCAAAGGCGCTGGGCGCCGATGCGGTACTGCTGGGACGCGGCTATGCCTACGGCCTGGCGGCGGCGGGCGATGCCGGCATCGAGCGGGCGATCGAGATTTTCCGCGCCGACATTATCCGCACGCTCATGCTGCTGGGCTGTTCCAGCATCAACCAGGTGGACGCGTCCTATGTCGCGATGCGTCCCGGCTTCCGGGTCGATTAGGCCGGCTCGATCTTGAACACCCAGCCCGTATGCGGGCTGTCGCTGTTGGGCCAGCCGGGATGGATGCCGGCATCGCAGCTGATCAGCGAGCCATTGTGGAATTCCAGCCCGTGCGGATCGGCGGAGCCGGGGAGGAAGTCGTACATCCCGATCACCTGGCCGGTCTTGCCGTCATACTTGGTCAGGCCCGGCTTGCCCTCCTTGTAGTTGCGGCTCTCATTGCCGGTCACCAGCCAGATATCGCCATTGGCATCAAAGGTCAGGTCATGCGAGCGCGGCTTGTCCGGCGAGTTGATCGCCGCGATCGCCACTTCCGGCATCCAGGTCTTGGGATCGACGCGGATGAGCAGCTTGGGCCTGAGCGCCGCGATCCACAGCTTGCCGTCGCGCCACTGCGCGCCATGGCTGCCGCCGCCATGCTGGCCCGGCATGGCCAGCGGAATCTGGCGATGGCTGATCTGCTTGCCGTTCATGTCCACCTGGAAGCAGCCGAACGGGTCCTGGTTGGCCATCATCCAGAGATAACCGCCGCCGGCCGCCATGCCCGAACAGTTGCGGCAGTTGGTCATGACGGTCTTGAGCAGCTTGCCGTTCCAGTCCACCAGCCAGGCGGCCTCGCGCAGGTCGGTGGGTTCGGGCAGGCCATAGCGCTTGGCGGATTCGCCCGACACTTTCTGCTGCGCCAGCCACAGGCCTTCGGAGGTCACGGCCATGCCATTGGAAAAGCCGGGCGGCGACTTGAACATCCGCGTGGTCTTCATCATGCCGCGCGCGATCTTGCGCTGCGGCGTGCGGGTGTCGGGTTTGGCGGTTTGCGCGTTCGCGGTGCTGGACGCGGCCAGGGCGATGGCGGCGGTGATGAAGTCGCGTTTGTTGAACATGGCGTGTCTCCCGTCAGCTCTGATGGCTGTGACCGGGATGCTGCGCCGATTCAGGCCTTTTGCAAGAGGCTACCAGCCATTGTCCCCGAAATGCGCCTTATAGAGCGGACCGGCCTCGGCCACGATTTCAGCCCCCAGCTTTGCACCCAGGGCGCGGGCGGTTTCAGACGGATCGTCGCCCAGGCTCGCGCTTTCGCGCCGCCGCCAGCGATGCTTGCCGTCGGGGGTCAGAACTTCGCCCTGAAAATCCAGCCTGCCGCCGCTGATCCGCGCCAGCGCCGCGATGGGGGTGCGGCAGGAGCCGTCGAGGGCTTGCAGAAAAGCGCGTTCGCAGGTTGTGGCGATGGCATGCTCGGCGATGTCGAGGGGGGCGAGCAACGCCAGGGTTTTGTCATCGCCTTCGCGTGCGGTGATGGCCAGCGCGCCTTGCGCGGGGGCGGGCGGCATCGCCTCGCTGTCCACCACGCTGGCGACATGCCGTTCCAGGCCCAGCCGCCGAAGTCCCGCCAGCGCGAGATAGGTGGCGTCGAAGGCGCCGGCTTCGATCTTGGCCAGCCGCGTTTCCACCCGGCCGCGCAGCAATTCCACTTTCAGGTCGGGGCGCAGGTGCAGCGTCTGCGCCTGGCGCCTGAGGCTGGCGGTGCCCACCGTGGCGCCGGCCGGCAGCTCCGCCAGGCTTTTGGCGCTCAGGGCGATGAAGCCGTCGCGCGGATCTTCACGCTCCGGCACGCAGGCCAGCACGATGCCGGGCGGCATGCGGGTGGGCAGGTCCTTCATGGAATGGATGGCGCAATCAATGCGACCGTCCAGCAGGGCTTCATCCAGCTCCTTGGTGAACAGGCCCTTGCCGCCCTGATCCTGCAAGCGGCCCTGGATGCGATCACCGCTGGTCATGAAGCTTTCAATCGGGAACCGGGCGATGTCGGCGCCATGCTTTTGCGCCAGCAAGTCCGCGACGCGTCGGCTTTGTGTCAGCGCCAGCGGCGAGCCGCGCGATCCCAGGCGCAGCATCATTTCCATTCCGCGATCGGGGGCATGGACGAGAGAATGCTTTCGACATTGCCGCCGGTCTTCAGGCCAAAGGTGGTGCCGCGGTCATAGAGCAAGTTGAACTCGACATAGCGTCCGCGCCACTTGGCCTGCTCATGACGCTCGGCGTCATTCCAGCTTTCGCCCATGCGGCGGCGGATGATGGCGGGCTGGATGTCGAGAAAGGCTTCGCCCACCGCACGGGTGAAGGCGAAATCCTTGTCCCAGTCGCCGCTGTCATGATGGTCGTAGAAGATGCCGCCGACGCCGCGCGGCTCGCCGCGATGGGGCAGCCAGAAATACTCGTCCGCCCATTTCTTGTACTTGTCGTACCAGCCGGCATCGAAGCCGTCACAGGCCGCTTTCAGCCGGGCATGAAAATCCACCGCATCGGGGTGGGCCTCGCTGCGCGCCGTCTCCAGCGTGGGATTGAGATCGGCGCCGCCGCCGAACCAGCCCCGGGTGGTGACGATCATGCGGGTGTTCATGTGCACGGCGGGCACGCGTGGATTTTTCATGTGGGCGATCAGGCTGATGCCGCTGGCCCAGAAGCGCGGATCATCCGCGGCGCCGGGAATCTGCTTGGCGAATTCCGGCGAAAACTCGCCGAACACGGTGGACGTATGCACGCCGACTTTCTCGAACAGCCGGCCGCGCATCATGCCCATGACGCCGCCGCCTTCATCGCCGGTACCCCGTGTCCAGGGCATTTTCTCAAAGCGTCCCGGCTCGCCGGGATAAAGCGCAAGCGGCGCTTCGCGTTCCAGCGTCTCGAACGCGGTCATGATCTGGTCACGCAGGGTTTCGAACCATGCGCGCGCCTGTTTCTTTCGGTTTTCCAGATCGGCCATGGCCGCGCTTTTAGCCGTTTGACATGGGCCGCACCATTGTTTTTGCGCCGCAGGCCCGCCATCATCCGCCAAGAACGACCGGGAAAAACCGGCTTTGGGGGAAACATGGCGAAACGCGCCGCTGCTTTGTTCATGTTGACGGTTCTGGTACCCTGCGCGGCGTTGGCCGCCGACCGTCCGGGCCAGACCTTCCTGCTCAAGGCTGGCGATCTGCCCAAGCCTTACGCCACGCCGCCGGTGGCCAATCGCAACGAAGTCATCCCGCGGCCCGCCGGCGTCATGCCGACGGCCCCCAAGGGTTTCAAGGTCACCGTCTTTGCCAGCGGGCTGACCATCGCCCGTTTCCTGGCGGTCGCGCCCAATGGCGATGTGTTCCTGTCCGAGCGCCTGGCGAGCAAGATTACCCTGCTGCGCGACAGCAAGAATACCGGCGTCGCCGACCAGCGCTTCACCTTCGCCGAAGGCTTGCGCAATCCATCGGGCGTCGCCGTGCACAAGGGCTATGTCTATATCAGCGACCAGAACGCGATCTGGCGCACACCCTATGTCGCGGGCGCGACCAGGGCCGGCAAGCTGGAACGGGTGACCAGGGCGAAAGACCTGCGGCTTACCGCCATGCACGGCACCCGCAATTTCGCCTTCGGCGCCGACGACAGCCTGATGCTGGAAATCGGCAGCCGCGACAATGTCTCGGACTACCGGCCCGGCGCGGAGATTTTCAAGGTGGTGAAGGGCGAGCTGGTGCCTTACGCCAGCGGCTTGCGCAATCCGGTGGGCATCGCCTTCCAGCCCGGCACCAACAATCTCTACGTCTCGGTCAATGAACGCGACGGGTTGGGCGATGCGCTGGCGCCGGATTTCTTCACCTATGTGAAGCCGGGCGGTTTCTACGGCTATCCCTGGGCCTATGCCGGCAAGATTCCCGACCCCGACATGGGTGCGGCGCGTCCCGACATGGTGGCCAGGTCGATCACGCCCGACGTGCTGTTCCCCGCGCACAGCGCCCCGACCGGCACCATCTTCTACACCGGCGACAATTTCCCCGCCGACTACAAGGGCGACGCCTTCGTTTCGCTGCATGGGTCATGGAACAGCGCCAAGCCCACCGGCTACAAGGTGGTGCGCATCCGGTTCAAGAATGGCAGGCCCGTGGGCGGCTATGAGAATTTCCTGACCGGTTTCTGGGATGGCCGGGCCGATCCGTTCAAGGTCTGGGGCCGCCCGACCGGCCTCGCGGTTCACAAGGATGGCAGCCTGCTGGTGGCGGACGATGCCAGCAACACGGTGTGGAAAGTCACGTATCAGAAGTAGGAACAGCCTCATGAAAAACCTGGATCGCCGCAGTTTCGTGGGGGCAAGTTTGGCGCTGGCCGCCACGCCCGCCTTCGCCGTTGACCGGCGCGTCAGTTTCACGGTGCCAGCCGGCGCCTGCGACAGCCACCTGCATATTTACGATGCGCGTTTTCCTTACATGGCCAGTGCGGTGCTGAAGCCGCCGCTGGCCACGGTGGCCGATTACAAGGCGCTGCAGAGAAAGCTCGGCACAACCCGCGCCGTGGTGGTGCAGCCTTCGACCTATGGCACCGACAATAGCTGCACCCTGGATGCCATTTCCCAGCTTGGCGATGCCCGCGGTGTCTGCGTGGTCAATGCCAGTGTCACCGATGCCGAGCTCAAGCGGCTGCATGACGGCGGCATCCGCGGCGCGCGCATCCAGTTCGGCCTGGGCAATCCGGTTGGCGTCGACGAGGTACTGCCATTGGCCAAGCGCATCGCCGCGCTGGGCTGGCACATCCAGTGCAACATGCCGCCCGAACAGCTGGTGCAGATGGAATCTTTGCTGCTCAGCCTGCCGGTGCCGGTGATCATCGACCATCTGGGCCGTGCCACCAACACCTCGTCGCCGCAATACAAGACGGTGCGCAAGCTGCTGGACAGCGGCAAGGGCTGGGTCAAGGTGTCGGGCGCCTATCTGTATGGCGGCGGAATTGCGCCTTTGTATGTCGGGGCCAGCGACGCGGCGCGCGGCTATATCGCCGCCGCGCCGGAACGCTGCATCTGGGGCAGCGACTGGCCGCATCCCGACGCGACCAAGGCGCTCAATCCCGTGGCGATGCCCGATGACGTGGTCCTTTTGAACCTCACCACCCGCTGGACGCCAAACCAGAGTCTGCGCCACAAGATTCTGGTGGAGAATGCCGAGAAATTCTACGGCTTCGATCCCGGCCGGCGCCCTAGTTCGCCCTAGGCCAGCATCGCCTCGTAAGCCGCCTCGATATTTTTCACGAAGCGCGCACTGTCATACAGCGGCGCGGTTTTCAGGTTGCGCGCCAGCTTTTCCCGCGTGGCCTTGAGCAGCGCCGGGTTGGACGCCAGGTCCAGCGCCAGGCTTTCGTAGGCGGCGGGCGAGGTGGCCACCAGTTCGGCCATGTCCAGGGCATTCAGCAGGCTGGCCGCGACGCGGCTCTGGAACACCTTTCCGATGCAGGTCACCAGCGGCACCCCGGCATACAGCGCATCGCTGGCGGTGGTGTGGGCATTGTAGGGCAGGGTGTCGAGGAACAGGTCGGCCAGCGCGTGACGCACCAGGTGCGCCTCGGGTGCGGCATGGGGGGCGAATATCAACCGCCCAGCCTCCACGCCGCGCGCGGCGGCTTCCTTGCGCAGATTTTCCGTCGCGGGGCCATCCAGCAGCCACAGCACGCTGCCGGGCACCGCCTGCAGCAGCCGCATCCAGATGTCGAAGACGGGCGCGGTGATTTTCCAGTTGTTGTTGAAGCAGCAGAAGACAAAGCCGGTATCCGGAAGGCCGCAGGCCGCGCGGCTGGGCGCGGGCGCAAGGGCGCGGGCCCCGTCATTGGCCTGATAGCAGTCCGGCAGATGGACAATCTTCTCGCGGAAGAATTCCTGCTGGCTGGCGGGGGCGACGATGCGGTCAGCCAGGATCACATCCATGAACTCCGCGCCGGTGGTGCCGGGATAGACCAGATAGTTCACCGCCACGGGTGCGGGGCGGTGCGCGAAGATGCCGGGCCGGGCGCCATGGGTATGGCCGTTCAGGTCGATGGCAATATCGGTTTCACGCTCCCGCAGCATCCGCGCCACGTCGAGGTCGCTGAGGTTCCGCACATCCTCGAACCGGTCAAAGGCCTTCTGAAGACGCTTGCGCATCGCGCTGCCGTCATCGGGACCAAAGGCGATGGCGGTAACCTCGAAGCGGTCGCGGTCGTGACGCTCGAACAGTTCGATCATCAGCTGCGACGTCGGGTGCTGGTGAAAATCCGCCGACAGATAGGCGAGGCGTATCCTGTCATGGCCGTAGCGCCTGCCGTCCGACAGGGGTGGCTGGCGCGGCACGGTGCGGCGGACGTAAGTTTCGGCGCAGCGCCGTTGCAACGCCGCGTCATCGCTATAGCCCAGCATCACAAATGGCTGGATCAGGGCGCGGCCGGCTTCGATAGTCTCCGCCAGGCGCGGCGCCAGTCCGGCGGTGCGCGGCCAGTCACACAGGTTGAGCGCCGCCTGGGCCACGCCATTCAGCGCATGGGGATGGGCGGGATTGGCCGCCAACGCCTGTTCATGGCTGGCCAGCGCATCGGCCATGCGGCCCATGTCACGCAGGATATTGCCCCGCACATACAGGCTCTCGGCAAATCCCGGCTGCAGTGCCAGTGCCGCATCCGTTGCTGCCAGCGCTTCGTCCAGCCGCCGCATCTCCAGCAGGGCTATGGCGCGGTTGGTCAGGGCATTCACATGGCCCGGTGCGACGGCAAGGGCGCGGTCATAGCTGGCGAGCGCTTCATCCTGCCGCCGCAGCTCGCGCAGGGCCGTGCCGCGATTGTTCCACACACCGGCCATGTCCTGGCGTACCGCCAGCGCCGCCTCGAAGCTGGCCAGCGCGGCATCGGCGCGCTTCATCTCCAAAAGAAGATTGCCACGATTGTAGAGGCCCTCGAACAGGTTCGGCTTGAGGACCAGCGCCCGGTTGTAGCCGGCCAGTGCCTCCTCGCGGCGCCCCATCGCCACCAGCACATTGGCGTGATTGACCATCACCTCGGGAATGGCGGCGGTGGTGAGGATTTCGCGGTAACGCAATTCGGCTTCCGGCAGGTTGCCGCTTTTCTGCGCCGCCACGGCCTGGGCGTAAAGCTTGTCCAAATCCATCATTTGCTGCCAACGCGCCCCACATAAAAGCGCAGGAAGGTCTCGTTATCCGATTTCAGGCAGACCTGCGCGTTGGGCGCGCCTGTCTCGGCCACCGTCATGCCGTCGTTACGCACACGCACATGCATCACCGTCACCGGGCACAGTGTCGGGTCCGCCAGCCAGGCCAGCACCATGGGATCGAACAGGGTGGGGGTGATGTTTTTGGTGCCCATGCGCCACATGTGATAGACGGTCCCCAGCATGTCCGTCAGCTGCGTACCCTGCGCCAAGAGCTGATTGCGCGCCACTTCATGCAGTTTCAGCCCGATGGTGGAATCCAGCGGCATCACCACCACCGGCACGCCAGAGGTAAAAAGCTTCTGCGCGCTTTTGATGTCGTTCTTGATATTCCATTCCGGCATCGGCGCAGTCGGAGTTCCCAGGCCGTAGGCGTTTGGAATGGGCTGGAAGGAGCCGCCCATGATCGCCACCCGTTTGAGCTTCCTAAAGGTTGCGATGTCGCGGTCGATCAGCGCCCCGACATTGGGCAGCGGCCCCACCGCCACCAGGGTGATTTCGCCGGGATGGCGGCGGATCTGCTCCAGGATGAAGTCGGTGGAATCCGGATAGCTGGCGCGATAGCTCTTGCCGCCTTCGGCATAGCGGCGCTGGTTGAAGCCCGAAAGATTGGCGTTGCTGGCGGCGCCCATCGCCACCGGGATGTCACCGCGCCCGGCTTCGCCCAGCATGCGGTCGAGCATTTTGGCGCGCGTGCGTGTGTCGCCGAACGGCGCGGTGAAGCCCAGTATTTCGAATTCGGGGCTTTTGAGCGCCAGCGCCACCGCGAAGGCATCGTCCACGTCATCGCCGATATCGGTGTCGATGATGATCTTTTCCGGCTTGGGTTGGGCAAGGGCTGGGCCGCAAGTGATCAAAAAAACGGCAGCGACGAGTCCGATGATTTTTCCCATGGGCCACCCTGATATTTTTGTTGCCGCATGATGCCGGGGTTACGGCGAAAAGGTCAAAGCCGTATTGACCTGGTAGGCGCAAAAACTGTCACATATCCCTTTCATGCTCACCCCTTTCCCAACAGGAGGTTTACATGCCGACCATCACCACCAAGGACGGCACGGAGATCTTTTACAAAGACTGGGGTTCGGGACCGCCGATTGTATTTTCCCACGGTTGGCCGTTGTCATCCGATGACTGGGACGCGCAGCTTCTGTTCTTTTTCGCCAAGGGTTTCCGCGTCATCGCCCATGACCGCCGCGGCCATGGCCGGTCGACCCAGACCGGCGGAGGCCATGACATGGACCATTATGCCGACGATCTGGCGGCGTTGACGTCGCATCTGGATCTGAAAGGCGCCGTGCATGTCGGTCATTCCACGGGCGGCGGCGAAGTGGCCCACTATCTGGGCCGTCACGGCGATAGCCGTGTCGCCAAGGCGGTGCTGATCAGTGCCGTGCCACCGCTGATGCTCAAGACAGCCGAAAATCCGGGCGGCTTGCCCAGGGAGGTGTTCGACGGCCTTCGGGCGCAGCTTGCCGCCAACCGCGCGCAATTCTATCGCGACCTGCCGGCCGGCCCCTTCTATGGCTTCAACCGGCCAGGCGCGAAAATATCGGAAGGCGTAATCCAGAACTGGTGGCGCCAGGGCATGATCGGCGGCGCCCAGGCGCATTATGACGGCATCAAGGCATTTTCCGAGACCGACTTCACCGAGGACCTGAAAAAGATCACGGTGCCGGTGCTGGTGATGCATGGTGACGATGACCAGATCGTGCCCTATGCCGATTCCGCGCCGCTGACCGCCAAGCTGGTGAAGAATGCCACGCTGAAGACCTATAAGGGCTTTCCGCACGGCATGTGCACCACCCAGGCCGATACGATCAACGCCGATCTGCTGACCTTCATCAAGGAATGACGACAGCATGAGAACCGCGCTTCTGGTTCTGGCCGCAACACTGTGCGCGCCGCAAATTGTTGTCGCTGCGCAAGACGGTCTCAGCGCACCGGCCAACGCCGCCTATCTGGCGGCGTATGCAAAAAAGCCCGGCACCATCGTTAGGCCCAGCGGGCTCCAGTATCAGGTGCTGCGCAGCGGCGTCGGGCGGCGTCCCGGCCGGGGCGATGTGGTGCAGATCCGTTACGCCATGCGCCTGATCAATGGCGCGGTGGTGGACGCCACCACCCCCAGCCTTCCGGCGGCGGTGCTGCTCAGTTCGGTCAGCCTGGCGGGCCTGGGCGAGGCCCTGTCGCTGATGCGCGAAGGCGACCGCTGGCAGCTGGCGATACCGCCCAATCTGGGCTTTGGCGCCGCTCCGGCGGTTGGCGGCGCGGTGCCGGCGGGCCAGGTGCTGGTGATGGATGTGGCCCTGGTTTCGGCGGTGGCGCCCCGGGTGGGCGAAGCCCCGCCGCCCAATCCGTTTTCGTTGTGGGGCAATGCCTATACCCAGGGCGCCGCCATCACCATCCGGCCCTGAAATAAACCATTTAAAAACATACGCTTATCCAGCGACTTCGGCGGCCCTCCGGCCGCAAGCTTTCCTTAGCTCTCGCTCCCTACACTGGCCGGATTGACCGGAGCCGACCGTATGTCTCTTGCCGCCATCACGCGTGACAGGATCCCGCAGGGCTTTTTTGGCCCCGGCCTGCGCCGCGTCATGGAAAATTACTGCCAGCTTTTGGCCGGCACGGTCGGCCGCGTCAGCCTGCAGGCGGTCTATTTCTTCGTGCTCGCCAACACGCTGAGCCTTGCGGCCATGGGCATCTTCGCTAGCGCCTCGGCGGCGGGTCTGATGCTTGCCAGTTTCTCCGGCCTGGGCTTCGGCAGCCTGGCCTTCCGCGCCGCCGCCGCCCGGCCGCGCCTGTTGGGTCACTATCTCGGCCTGTTCTTCGGCAGCCTGTGCCTGACCACGCCGCTGGGCCTGTTGATTGCGCTGCCTTTCTATTACCTGCTGTTCGAACATGCGATTTCGCTTCTCGCCTTTACCGCCATCCTGCTGGTGGAAATGGTGGTGTGGCGCATCGTGGATGTGACCACCCAGATTCATAACGGCATGGGCCATTTCACCACCGGCTCCATCACCATCACGGTGGCTTCGGCCCTGCGCGCCGCCGGCGCGGTCGCCTTCGCCCTGTCAGGCGGGGGCACGGTCGAGCATTGGGCCGCCTATTATGTTGCCGCGAACCTGGCGGCGCTGCTGGCGGTCTGGACGCTGTTGCGCCCCGCGGTGCATTTGCGCTGGCGCACCCGCATGTTCCGGTCGCGGCTCAAGGACGGCGTGATGTTCGCGATCTCCTATTTCGCGCTCAACGCCCAAAGCCAGATCGACAAGATCATCGTCCTGTCGCTGACCGATGCGAAATTCGCCGGCGTCTATGCCATTGCCACCCGGATCATCGATTTCACCGCCATTCCCTTCCGCTCCTTCTACACGCTCTACACCCGCAAGCTGTTCGGGGAGGGCAAGAAGGTCCGGGGCGCGCTGCGCCGCACCCTGACGGTCGAGGGCGCGATCCTGGGCCTGTCCACACTGGCATTCCTGTCGCTGGTGCTGCTGCTGTGGCGCTGGCCGAACCTGCTGGGCCCCAATGTCGCGATTGCCGCGCAGCTCTTCGCGCCGATGCTGATCGTTCCGGCGCTGCGCAACCTGATGGAATTCCATGGCGAGCTGTTCTTCGTCCATGGCCGCATGACGGCGCGCGCCGTCGTTGCGGTCGGCCTGGTCTGCGTCAATGGCGGCGCGCTGGCGCTGCTGCTGTCGCTGACCGGCGACCTGCTGCAGATCGGCCTGGGTCTCAGCCTGATCTCCCTCCTGCTGTACCTGTTGTCCGCGGGCGCGCTGTACCGCTTCATCACCCAGGAAGCATCGCCATGATGATCCATTCGGTACCTCCGCCTGAAGATGCCGAGCGGCTGGGCCTGATCGCGCGCCTGCGCCACAGGCTGGCCATGCATGTGCCGGTCTCGCCGTTCAATGCCACCTCCGCTGCTCCGGCCGTCAGTTTCACTTTTGACGATGTTCCTGATTCCGCCGCCACCGCCGGCGCCGCCTTGATGGAAGAGCATGGCGCGCGCGCCACTTACTATGTCGCGGGCAGCATGCTGGGTACCCAGGCCGACCATTGGCGGGTGCTCGATGCCGGCATGGTGGTGGACCTGCATGCCCGCGGCCATGAAATCGGCTGCCACAGCCACAGCCATGAACGGGCCGACCTGATAACCGGCGCGGTGATCCAGGCCGACATCCAGCGCAACCACGCCCTGCTCAAGGGCATCGAGCCCAGCCTGCCGCTGAAGAATTTCGCCTATCCCTTCGGTATCGGCACGCTGGCCTGGAAGCGGCGGCTCAAACAGCACTTCCGCTCCAGCCGCAGCGTGCGGCCGCAGCTCAATCACGGCCGCACCGATGCGCAGTATCTTAACGCCCTGCCGCTGACCGGGCGCCAGATGGACGAAGGCAGCATCGACCGCGCCTATGAGGAAGCGGCGCGCAAGAAGGCCTGGCTGATCTTCTATTCCCACGACGTGACCGAGCGGCCCAGCGATTATGGCTGCACCCCCGGCCTGTTGCGCCATGCCCTGCGCGCGGCCGAACGTTTCGGCCTCAGGGTTGAAACCGTGAACAGCGCGCTGACCCGCATCGGTCAGCAAGTCTGGCTGCTGGCCATCCCTCTGGTTTAGGAAGGGTCAGATTTCTTCGCGGCTGGGCGGCTTGCCCATCATCAGCCGCACCCGCTCGCGCAGATGCGGATGGCGGCGCAGCCAGCCGGCGGCCCGGGCTTTCAGCATCATCGGCACGCCGCGCGCGCTCAGCGCTTCGACGCGATCGAACATCGGCATGCGGACGGGGTTGAAGCGGCGCTTGTAGGGATAATTGCCGACGCTGAAATCGAACTTGCGGCAGCCTTCTCCATGCAGCCATTCCAGGGTCTTGTGGACCAGCAGGCGGCCGGCGGAAATCTTGCTCCAGTTGCCGTCGCCGCGATGGACCAGGCGGATCATCACATAGGTTTCGCCGTCATGGACGCCGAGCAGCCCGGCGACCATTTCGGATCCATCGCGCAGCACGGTCAGCACGGCATAGCCCGTTTTCAGACCATCCGCGATCAGACGGCGATAGAAGTCGGCGGTCACCGGCTCATCCAGTCCGTAAAACTGGCCCAGACCGCGCATGCGGACGCGTTGCAGGTCTTCCATCTGCACCAGCAGCGCCAGTGCCTCGGCCGGATCGGTGATGGTGGCCAGGTGCGCAGCCGGGGCGCGGCTGAAGACGCGCCAGTTGCGTTCCAGTTCCTTGCGCACGGTGCGTTCCAGGCTGAAGTGATAGTCGGCCCAGCTTTCGCCGGTCACCAGCAGGTTGCCGTTCGCCGCCGCCGGCAGCAGGCCGCCGGGCAGGCACAGCGGATTGGGCCGGGTGCCGATCATCGGCGGCATCTTGGTGAAGCGCACCACGTCGCAGGACGGAAGCGCGCGCTTCACCGCTTTCCAGGCGGCCGCCGCATCGGCGGCCGTGCGCGGCGCGGCCGGCCCCAACAGGGGCGCGTTGAAATCCGTCATGTTGAGGTCGCAGAATTCCATCACCTGCAAGGCGCCGACGCTGCGGCAGAGCAGGGGCAGGCTGTAGGCCAGCATGCCGTCCGCATCCGTCACCCGCACGATCAGGGGCAGCATGTCCGGTTCGTGCTGTGCCAGCGCCTCATAAAAAGCGGTCAGCCATTCGCTGCGCTGGAACGGCGTGGACAGGCCGGGCCGCCACGGCCAGTCGGCCGCCGACCAGTCATTGCTGATGCTGACGCGATAGGTGGCGTGCGACGGGGCGTCGGCGAAGATGTCGATGTCCGCGAGACTCATTCGGCCGCCATCAGGTCGTTGGGTTTGCCGGACGCGCCCAGCTGGAAGGCGATCGCGCGCCGGCCAGCGCGCTGGGCGCGCACCCATCCGGAGTTGCGCATCAGCTTTTGCAGCACCGCCTTGGCATAATAGCCCGGGCCTTCAATGCGTCGGCTCTTGGGCGCGATGCCGAAGCGGTGGCGCAACAACCCGTTGGCCAGGTGGACCACCTCGGCGCGCCGGATGGCGGGCGAGGAGAAGGACACCGTCATCGAGATGCTGAGGCCTTCGAGATTTTCCACCCGGTGCGGCGCGTTGAGCGGCCAGGACAGCATTTCACCCGGCGCTAGGTCGAAGACCCGCGCATGCTCGTCATACCAGGGCGCATAGGGGATATCGACTTCGACATCGAACAGCGCGATGTCTTCCAAGTGCCGGTCGGTGAGGAACGGCGCGCCGGTGGGATAGAGCCAGAGGCGCTTCCTGCCCGCGATCTGCCAGAGCATCTGGCCGGGCAGGTCGGCATGGTAGTAAACCTGCGCCCCCGGCGACGAGATCAGGATGCCGCTTTGCCACTTGTTGGCTTCGAAGCCTGGCACCGTGCGGTGCAGCTGCGCGAAGATCCCGTCCAGCAGGTCGCGGTGCGCCGCGCTGACGCCCGAGACGTTGCGCAGGTTGAGCCACAGCCGTCCCTGCTCGATGGCGTTCAACACGGTCTCGCCGCTGGCGCCGGCCAGATCGCCTTCCTGCCACAGCTTGCCGCCCTGCTGGGGCCCCATGGCGATCAGGCTGTAATGCTCGCGCGGATAGGTTTCGATCAGCCGGGCGAGGGCGGGGCGCGAGAACAGCGCCTGCTCGCGCAAGCCATGGGCCAGCTTCAGGGGCTGGTGCCCCCAGAGCAGTGCGTCACGGCCCGAAAAGCTGGTGAGAATGCCGGTCATGGGACGAGGCTACAGGCCCATCCCTTAACACCCCTTCAAGGCGCTGCTGCGCCAGTTTGAGACAGTCCGGCCTTGCCGATCCGGCGCGTCCGCCGCACACTTGGGCTTCAAGTGCGGTCAACGGCACGGGACATTGGCAGATGGGGAGGTTTTCTTGAAAATTCGCAGCGCGCTCTTGGTGGCATCCTTGTCGCTGGTACCGGCCTGTGCCTGGGCCGGCCTGGCGGTCTCGCTCAACGACGGCAAGCAGCTCCAGAAAGGCGAGGCCGCAGGCATCACGCCCGACAGCGTCAGCGTCATCGACCTGGGCAAATATCCGCCCCGGGTGATCGGCAATGTCCGGGTTCCGGCCTCGATGATCGGTTCGCCCAATGCGGTGGTGGTCAGCGAGAATGAGAAATTCGCCATCGTCACCGCCGCGCAGAAGGTCAATCCCGCCGATCCGATGAAGCCCTTGCCGGACGACCGGGTGTCGCTGATCGACCTCAGCGATCCCACAAAGCCGAAGGTGCTGCAGACCGTCCAGGCGGGTGCGCAGGCCAGCGGCGTCGCCATGAACCGCGCCGAAAATCTGGTGCTGGTCGCCTCCCGCGTGGAAGGCGCGGTGATCGTCTTCACGCTGGCGGGGGGCAAGCTGACCCGCGTCGGCAAGGTCGAGCTGGGCAAGACCTCCGAAGTCACCGATGTGGTGTTCGCGCCTGACGGCCGCCGGGCCTATGTCACGGCCTGGACCGCACCGGCGGTGTTCGAACTGGCGGTGGATGGCAGCAAGGTGACCCGCACCCGGCAGATCGCCACGGGGCGTTCGTCCTATGGCGCCACGATAACGCCGGACGGCAACTGGCTGATCAACACCAATGTCGGCGGCGCCATGACCGGCGAGGACAAGACCGGCACCATCGCCATGGTCGACCTCAAGAGCTTCAGGCAGGTCTTGTCGCTGCCGGTGGGCAAGACCCCCGAACACGCTACCCTCTCGCCCGACGGCAAGCATCTGCTGGTGGTACTGGCCAATGGCGCCGCCAACACCAAGACTGATCCGACATACGGCAAGGTGCGCGGCATCCTGAAAATCTTCGCGGTCGGGCGGGGCAGTTTGAAGGAAGTGGCCCAGACCCCCAGTTGCCACTGGAACCAGGGCGCGGCCTGGAGCGATGACGGCAAGGTGATCCTGGCGCAATGCGCCACCGAACGCGCCATCGAGGTCTATCGCTTCAATGGCAAAAGCCTGACGCGCGACGACAAGGCGACGATTGCCTTTGAATCCCGCCCCGGCTCCGTCGCCACCCGCCACAGCCGGTGACGGCCATGCGTCTGGCGACCGCCTTGTCCCTCCTGTTGCTGGCATCGCCCGCAGCGGCGCAGCAGATCGTGCCCACCGCGCCGCATCCGTCCGACAAAAAGCCCAACGACCCGGCGGTGCCGGGCGCCTATGCCATCAGCGGCCAGTTCGAGCGCATCGTGGTGATGCGCATGAAGTTCCAGACCGACCTGCTGGCCGGGCTGCAGGACCTTGTGAAGAAAGAAGGCATCCGGAACGGCGTGATCCTGGCGGGCGTGGGATCGCTGCGCGGCTATCACGTCCATCAGGTCAACAACCGCGATTTTCCCACCATCAATGTCTTCACCAAAAAGCCCGACACGCCCGTCGATCTGGTGGGGATGAACGGCTATGTCGTGAACGGCGCGGTGCATGCCCATGTGACGCTGGGCACGGGCGACAGCGCCATTGCCGGGCATCTGGAGCCGGGCACCGAAGTCTTCACCTATGTCATCGTCACCGTCGGGGTGATGAACGGCACCGACCTGGGCAAGGTGGACGACAAGACCTACCGCTGACGTGAAAGGACGATTCCATGTTCTGCCAGTTGCTTAAGATGACGGCGCTATCGAGTTGCCTTGCCGTCTTGGTGTCCGGCGCGTCGGCCGCCGAGTGGTCGAAGGGTGCATCCTCCGGCCAGCCCACCGCGCGCCATGAAAGCGCCGCGGCTTCGGTCGACAGCAAGCTGTACATCATCGGTGGCCGCGGCGAGCGCCCGCTCGATATCCTCGACCTGGCGTCCGGCCAGTGGCGCACGGGCGCGCGGTCGCCGCTGGAAATCAATCACGCCCAGGCGGTGGTATTCGACAAACGCATCTATGTGATCGGCGCGTTCAACGGCCCGTTCCCGCAGGAAAACATCGTGCCGCAAATCCTGATCTACGATCCGGCGGGTGACCGCTGGGCGGTTGGCCCCGCCCTGCCGGATCGCCGCCACCGGGGCGGCGCGGGCGTCGTGGTGCATGACGGCCAAATTTATCTCGTCGGCGGCAATCGGTTGGGCCACAATTCGGGCTTCGTCCCCTGGCTCGACCGCTTCGATCCGAAAACCGGAACCTGGGCCGCGCTGCCCGATGCGCCCCGGCCCCGCGATCATTTCCACGCCGCCGTGCTGGACGGAAAAATCTACGCGGTGGGCGGGCGCAGAAGCTCGGCCGACCAGAAACAGCCGCTGCAGCTCACGATTCCCGAGATGGATATCTACGATATCGCCGCCGCGACATGGACCACCGCCAAGGCGCCGATACCCACCCAGCGCGCCGGCGTGTCGGTCGTCACCTTGGGAAAACGGATTGTGGTGATGGGCGGCGAGAGCGGCGCGCAGGTGCCGGCGCATGCCGAAGTTGAAGCCTATGACCCGGCGACGGGCGTGTGGACCAAGCTGCCGCCGCTGCCGGTCGGCCGGCATGGCATGCAGGCGGTGCTGGTGGGGGATCGCCTCCATGTTCTGGCGGGAAGCGGCAACCGGGGCGGCGGCCCGGAATTGAACGATCACTGGATCCTGTCCGGATTCTGATCGTAGCGGGGGGAAGCGATGAAGCGGCGGACTTTGCTGCAGGCGGGCAGCCTTTTGCCGCTGCTGAACGGCGTGACGCTGGCGCGCGCGGCGGCCCAGCCGGCATCGGCCTCGGGCCTGACCGGCAAGGTCGCCATGCACAATGGCCGGGCGACGCTGCTGATCGACGACAAGCCCGTCTATCCGATGATCTATTCGCTGACCGACACGCCCGGGGGGCGCTGGACCTGGGAGGAAATCCCCCGCGAGAATATCGAGAACTTCACCCAGGCCGGCGTCAAGCTGATCCAGGTGGATATCTGGCTGGAATATATCTGGACCGCCGACGGCAAGATGGACATGGAGCTGGTGCATCGCCATATCCGCGGTGTGCTGGCGGTCAATCCGCAGGCTGCGATCTCGATCCGTCTGCACGTCAATGCCCCGGCCTGGTGGAACAAGGCCAATCCCGACGAGATCACCCAGTATGCCAACGGCCCGGTGGCCGACATTCCGATGCGCGGGCTGCAGCGGCTTTTGGAGAACGACCTGGAGCGCACGCCGCGCGCCAGCATGGCCTCGCTGAAATGGCGCCGGGACGCGGGCGAGAAGACGCGCGAATTCTGTCAGCGGCTGGCGCCGACGCCGGAAGGCGCCCGCGTCTATGCCATCCACCCGTGCAGCGGCGTTTATCACGAATGGCACTATTGGGGCTTTATCGAGCACGATCCCGATACCGGTGTGCGCATGACGGAGTTCTTCCGGCAGTGGCTGACGCAGAAATACAAGAGTGACGCGGCACTGCAGGCGGCCTGGAACAACCCGACCGTGCGGCTCGCCACTGCCGCCGTACCGGGTGTGGCCGAGCGGCGCGCCATTTCCGACGGCCTGTTCCGCGATCCGGTGAAAGAGCGCCAGGTCAGCGACTATTTTGAATGCCATCATCTGACCATCACCGACTCAATCATCCATTTCTGCCGCATCGCAAAGCAAAGCTGGAACCGGCCGCTGGTGACCGGCGTCTTCTATGGCTATTTCTTCGTGCTGTTCGGGCGCCAGCAGACCGGCGGTCACCTGCAATTGCAGAAGGTTCTGGATTCGCCCTGGGTGGATTATCTCAGCGCGCCCATCGCCTATGGCAAGCCGTTCCGCGATGTCGGCGGCTCGGGCCAGCCGCGCGGCCTGCCGGAATCCATGCGCCTGCACGGCAAGCTGCTGCTGGATGAAATGGACCAGGAGCCGCCCAGCTTCGGCAAGGAACCGAAAGTGGCCGCCGGCCTATTGGGCGACAGTGTCGCCACCCTGCGGCGCAATCTCGCCCAGGCCCATACCCAGGGCCACGGGCTGTGGTTCTATGATTTTGGTCCGGGGCGGGCCAGCAAGGGCTGGTGGGACGACGCGACGCTGATGCAGGAAGTCACGGCGATGCGCGCCCTGTTCGCGCCCTATTACGACAGGCCGCATGTGCCCCAGGCCGATGTCGCGCTGGTCTATGACACCGACTCTTTCTATTACACCGCCGCCTATGGCGACCAGGACCCGGTGATCGGGCCGCAGCTTGTGGACCTGCTGCCGACCCATGCCTATCGCAGCGGCGCAGGCCTGGACATCTTCCATCTGGGTGACCTGAGCCGCGCCGAATGGCACCGCTACAAATGCGTGGTCTTCGCCAACTGCTTCCTGCTGACCCCGGCGCAGAAGGAGTTCATCCGCCGCCGCGTGGCGCGGGACGGCCGCCACATCGTCTGGCTGGTGGCGCCCGGTTATACCGACGGCGCGCGGATCGATGCCGCGATGATCCGCAATGTCACCGGCATCAACGTCGTGCGCCATGCGCTGGATGCGCCGCCACAGGCAACGATCCACCTGCCGGGGCTGACCGCCAAGCTGCAAGTGCCCAAGACTTTCAGCCCGCTGTTCACCGTCAACGACCCTGGCGCGACCGGGCTGGGCACGTTGGATGGCAGCGGCGCCACGGTGCTGGCCCGCAAACGCCTGGGCAGCCACACCTCCTGGTTCAGCAGCCTGCCGCCGCTGAACGACGGCTTGCTGGGCCACATCTTCAAGGAGGCGGGTGCGCATATGTATGTCCCGCCCGGCGACGTGATCCATGCCGGCGGCGGCATCCTGTGCGTGCATACCGTTACGGGGGGTGAACGCGAACTTGTGCTGAAGAACGGCAAGCGCCTGCGCGTCTCGGTGCCGCCGCGTTCAACCAGCATCTATGATGCGCAAAGCGGCGCAGTTCTTCTCGGCTGAGTGACTTCAGTCCTGCGCCGCCGGGTCCGGCTTTCGGAATATTTCCCAGCTGACGATGAAGATGGCCGCCACCAGCGGGCCCACGACGAAGCCGTTCAGGCCCATGATCTCGATTCCGCCCAGGGTCGAGATCAGCACGACGTAATCGGGCAGCTTGGTGGATTTGCCCACCAGGAACGGACGCAGCAGGTTGTCGACCAGGCCGATCACCACCACGCCATAGGCGATCAGGAAGACGCCCTGCCAAATGCTGCCCGTGGCCAGCAGATAGATGGCGACCGGCGCCCAGACCAGCCCGGCCCCGATGGCGGGCAGCAGCGACAGAAACGCCATCACGACCGTCCATAAGAGCGGCGCGGGGATGCCGAGAAACCAGAAGGCGAGGCCCCCCAGCATGCCCTGGAGGATGGCGACCGCGATGCCGCCTTTCACGGTGGCGCGCAGCACCAGCGCGATCCTGCTCAGCAGAAGCGTCTTTTGCTCCACCCTGAGCGGGACATCCTGCTTGATGCGCGCCAGCAGCGCGTTTCCATCGCGCAGCAGGAAAAACAGCAGGTAGAGCATGACCCCCATGCCCAGCAGGAAATCGAAGGCGCTGAGCCCGATGCTGAGGGTCCGGGTCGCGATCGCCTGGCTCGCCTGCGCCAGGGCGTCGGACAGTTTTGCCTTGGCTGCGGTGAGGTCGGTCAGCCCGAAATGATTCAGGATGTCCCGCGCCCATGCCGGCAGGACATCGAGAATTTGCTGAAGGTACAGCGCGAAATCGATTTCGCCCGAGCGCACCCGGCCGTAAAGTTCCGATGCCTGCTGTCCCAGCGCGGCGCTGACCATCAGGAGGGGCACGATCACGATGGCGATCACCAGCAGCACGATGATCGCGGCCGCCAGGTTATGCCGCTTTCCCATCGCCCGGCGAAGCCGCAGATGCAGCGGGTTGAACAGGATGGCAATCACCACGCCCCAAAGGATGGTCCCGTAAAACGGCTTGAGGACCCAGGCAAAGGCGATGGTGGCCGCGACAACCAGCAGCACAAAGACGCGGTCTTCGATTTTTTGCATGGCTTACCCGTCTGGACCGCTGCCAGCCTAACCTGTTGTGCAGCCTGCCGGAAACCAGCCCGGCTTGACGGGCCCAAAGCCCCACCTTATAGCCTGCGCCCCTCCGTCTGAAGGACGGGCGCGTAGCTCAGCGGGAGAGCACTCCCTTCACACGGGAGGGGTCACAGGTTCAATCCCTGTCGCGCCCACCATTTTTCCAGAATTTCCAAGCCGCCAGGCCTTGAGCCGTAAGGCGGTCGGCCAATCAATAACTTTGGCCGCTTACGCGGCCAAAGGCAGGTCTATCCAGAAGCGGGTCTGGCGGCCCGGAACGCTGTCAAAATCGATCCGCCCGCCCTGGGCCTCGACCAGCATCTTGGCGATGGAAAGCCCCAGCCCGGCGCCCGGCACGTTGCGGCCCACCCCGGCGGCGCGGCGGAAGGGCAGGAACACCGCCTCGCGCTCGTCCCTGGGGATGCCCGGTCCGCTATTGGCGATCTCGATGCGGCCGAAGCCGTCACCCAGGGCGCGGGCGCTGACCCGGATGGGCGAGGAATTGTCGCCATACTTGTACGCATTGGCGATCAGGTTGTTGAGGATCTGGGCCAGCCGGACGGGATCGCACTGCAGCGCCAGATTGTCCGCGATGCCGTCGACCAGCACATCCTTGCCGCCCAGCGTCGCGTCCAGCCGGATGGCGCCGACGCATTGTTTCAGCGTGTCGTTCACCGCCACCCGCTCGGGCTGCATGGTCAGCGTGCCGGCCTCGGCGCGGCTGAGATCGAGCAGGTCGTCATGCAGCCGCCGCAGCAGCTCGCCATTGTGCGCGATGATGGCGGCGAATTCCGGGGCGCGGTCGGCCGACAGCGAGCCGGATTCCAGCATTGCGGAAAAACCGATGATCGCCGACAGCGGGCTGCGCACTTCATGGCTGACATGGGCCAGAAGCTGCGACTTGAAGCGCGAGGCGCGCACCGCCTGGCGGTGCTTTTTTTCCAGGAGTGCGACATGCAGGTCGCGCTCGTTCAGCAGCATGGCGGTGCGCACGCCCGCGATGCTGCAGACCGCGAAGTAGAATTGCAGCATCTCGACCCAATAGATGTTGCGGCCTCCGGGCACCGAATGCACGGCGGCAAAGCCGATGGTGGCGATCACCAAAAGGGCCGCGCCCGCGCCCAGCAGGCGGAAGCGCACAGCCGAGGCCAACACGCCCACCAGCAGCAGGAACAGAACCGGCGCCTCATAGCGAAAGCCCGCCACCGCCACCACCGTGATCAGCGAGAACAGGACCGCCGCTTCCAGCATGCGGTGTTCCAGCTTCAGCTTGGCGAACTGGCGCCAGGACACCGTCAGGCCGAACGGGAACAGCAGCAGCACGCCCAGGAAATTGGCCAGGAACCATTGCGCGCCCGTGCTGAATGGATCGCCCACGCCGTGCCAGGTCACCAGCGCGGCCGCCAGCAGCGCACCGAACAAGGACGGGACGGCGCCAGCGCACAGGGTGAAGCGGGCCGCCGCCGCCATGGTCTTGATGCGCGGCATGCCCATGCGGCGGACCACGAACATGCCCACCACCACGTCCAGCATATTGATCAGGCTGTAGCCGACCGCCAGCGCGGTTGGCGCGCCGCCCAGCATATTGGCGGCAAGGCCGCCCGCCAGCACCGCCCCCAGCAGCGCCGCATCGCTGGCGCGGCTGTGGCTGAGACGCAGCATCATCACCAGCGCGAAGGCGGTGGCCGGCCAGATCGGGGAGATCGAGCTGCTGTTGCCGCCCCAGACGAAGATGCCGCCATAGCCCAGCGCGAAGACGCCGGCGAACGTGGCGGCCGTGATCCAGGCCAGTCTTGCAGTTTGTCCGCGCGAAAGGGTGGAAGTCATGCCTAGCCTGAAATGCGGTGATAAGAATCGTCGGCATTCTAGGCCCTTTTCCGCAGCCCCGGGCAAGACCTGACGTGAATCCGCCGCAGCCAGTTTTGAAACGTTCCAGACGTACGAAGAAACCGCGCCTCAGGCTTGGCAAAATTTGGTGCTTGGCAAAATTTTAAGGTCCGCGCCCGCAGTCTGCGCGCCTTCACCGGGGGCCATCCATGCAACGCTGCATCGTCATCGCCGATGACGATCCCACCATCATCGACCTGGTCAGGCTGCGCCTTGGCCTGGCGCGCTACCATGTCGTGTCCGCCAATGATGGAGCGACCGTATTGGAAATGGTGCATGCCAACACGCCGGTCGCGGTGATCCTGGACGTGCAGATGCCGGGCGGCGGCGGATCGCTGCCGGGAGGTTTGGCGGCGCTGGCAAAAATCAAGTCCGATCCGTGCCTGTCGGCCCTGCCGGTGATGATGCTGACCGGCGAGCGCGATCCCGAAACGGTGATGCAGGCGATGAACGCCGGCGCCAACGACTACATGGTCAAGCCTTTCAATCCCGATGTGCTGCTGGAGCGGGTATCGCGCCTGGTCAAGTCCAGCGCCATGGTCTGGGCCCCGCGGGGCCAGGTCACCGCGGCACGGCCGGTGTGGGAACTCTAGAGCAGCTTCAGGTCCCGCAGCACCTGCGGCAGCTCGGCGAAGTCATCGATCACCGCATCGCCGCCCAGTTCGCGGGCCGGTACCGGCGTGAAGCCGTAGGACACCAGGATGCAGGGCGCGTTCGCGGCGCGCGCGGTGTTGAGGTCGGTGATCGAGTCCCCGATCATCACCGCCGGGCCACCGCCGCAATCTTCCACAACGTCATGGAAGATGCGCGGGTCGGGCTTGGTATAGCTCTTGCGGCCCGCGCCATAGACGGCAGCGAAACGCTCGCCCAGTCCCAGTTCGGGCAGCAGCAGGTCGGTCAGGTGCTGCGGCTTGTTGGTGAGGACCGCCAGCCGCGCGCCGCCGGCTTCGAGATCGGCCAGCGTCTGCCTCACCCCGGAAAACAGCACGCTGCCGTCGGCGATATGGGCCTGGTAGTGGGACAGGAAAATCTCCACCAGCGGGGGCAGGTCTTCCTCGGTGACGGGCGCGCCGCTGGCTTCCATCGCCTGCAGGATCAGGGCCCGGGCGCCGAAGCCCACCATGTGGCGCAGGCTGGTCAGGTCCAGCTGGGGCCGGTCCCGGGCGGCCAGGACGGCATTGGTGGCGCCCAGAAGGTCGGGGGCGGTATCGGCCAGGGTGCCGTCCAGGTCGAAAATCAGGGCAGGGCCGGGCATGGGGCTCTTTTGCAGGAATTAAGGGGTTTTACGTCAGAATCGCGGCAATATACGCGACATTAACAGTCGCAAATCGTCATTTCGTTTTTTTCCGCCTGAGGACTACCGGAAGCATCATGACAATAGCTGCCGTCATACTGGCTGCGGGGCCCCGGGAGCATTTTTCCCGCAGGGAAAATGCGACCCATAAAATAGACGGCGCCCGCCATGACTAGGGCCGCCATCATTCTGGCGGCGGGCGCCGGCACGCGGATGAAATCCGTGCTGCCCAAGGTGCTGCACAAGGTGGCGGGCCTGCCGCTGCTGGGTCATGTCGTGGCCGCGCTGCGCGGCGCCGGTGTGACGCGCATCGTGGTGGTGACCTCGCCCGCCGGCGAAGCGGTGCGCGACTATGCCAGGGCACTGGGCTGCGAGAGCGCCATCCAGCACCAGCAACTGGGCACCGGCCATGCCGCCGCATCCGCCAGGGACGCGCTGTCCGATTTTTCCGGCAACCTGCTGATCGTCAATGGCGACATGCCGCTGATCACCGCCGGGGTGATTTCCGAATGCCTGAAGGCCCAGACCCGCACCGGCCTGGCGCTGCTGGCGTTCGAGCCCGCCGATGCGGCCCAGTATGGCCGCGTGCTGCTGACACCGGACGGGTTCCTCAATCGCATCGTCGAATATAAGGACGCATCGGAATCCGAGCGCGGCGTGACTTTGTGCAATGCCGGTTGCTATGCCGCCGACGCGCAGAAATTCTTCCACTGGGCCTCGCTGCTGAAGAACAACAATGCCCAGGGCGAATATTACCTGACCGATGTGCCTGCCATCGCGCGCGCCGATGGCGTCAAATGCGCCCTGGCCGTGGCCGACGAAGTTTCGGTCACCGGCGTCAACAGCCGCGCCGAGCTGGCCGAGGCCGAAGGCAAATTCCAGCAGCGCCGCCGCGCCCAGCTTCTGGGTGACGGCGTCACCATGACGGCGCCGCAAACCGTGTTCTTCTCCCATGACACGCAAATCGAGAACGATGTCGAGATCGAGCCTTTCGTGGTGTTCGGTCCCGGCGTGACGGTGGCGACGGGTGCGCGCCTGCGCAGCCATTCGCATCTGGAGGGCGCCCAGGTCGCCTCCGGCGCCATCATCGGGCCCTATGCGCGCCTGCGTCCCGGCGCGGTGATCGGCGAAGGCGCCCATGTCGGCAATTTCGTGGAAATCAAGAACACCAATCTGGGCAAGGGCGCCAAGGCCAATCATCTGACCTATCTGGGCGATGCCCGCGTCGGGGCAGGGGCCAATATCGGGGCCGGCACCATCACCTGCAATTATGACGGCTTCACCAAGTCGATCACCGAGATCGGCGCCGGTGCGTTCATTGGCTCCGACACCGCCCTGGTCGCCCCGGTGAAGATCGGCGACGGCGCCATCACGGCAGCTGGTTCCGTGATTACCCAGGATGTGGCGGCGGATTCCCTGGCGATCACGCGCGGGGCCTTGACGGAAAAACCCGGCTGGGCGAAAGCCTTCCGCGAAAAGCAGAAAGACAAAAAGTAATGTGCGGCATCGTCGGCATCGCAGGCACGCGGGATGTGGCCCCGGTCATTCTGGAAGCGCTGAGGCGCCTGGAATATCGCGGCTATGACTCCGCCGGCATCGCCACCCTGCAGGAAGGCGAGATTTCCCGCCGCCGTTCGCCGGGCAAGCTGCACAGGCTGGGCGCGGTGCTGGAACAAAAGCCGCTGCATGGCCATACCGGCATCGGCCATACCCGCTGGGCGACGCACGGCGCCCCCACCGAGAACAACGCCCATCCCCACGCCACGGCGCGCGTCGCTATCGTCCATAACGGCATCATCGAGAATTTCCGCGAACTGAAGAGCGAGCTGATGGCCAAGGGCCACACGTTTGAATCCGAAACCGACAGCGAAGTCGCCGCCCATCTGGTGACCGATCTGCTGGCGCAGGGGCTTTCGCCCGACGATGCCGCCAAGCAGGCGGTGGCACGGCTGACCGGCGCCTATTCCATCGCCATGATCTTCAAGGACCATGAGGGCTTGCTGATCGGCGCGCGCAAGGGCGCCCCGCTGGCGGTCGGCCATGCCGAGACCGAGGCCTATATCGGTTCGGACGCTTTCGCGCTGGCGCCGTTCACCAACCGCGTCACCTATCTGGAAGAAGGCGATGTGGTGGTGATCCGCGGCCCCCAGGTTTCGATCTTCGATGACCAGGGCCGCCCCGCCAATCGCGAGATCAAGATCACCACGGCTTCCGCCGCGCTGGTCGACAAGGCCGGCCACAGCCATTTCATGGCCAAGGAAATCCACGAGCAGCCCGAAGTGGTGGGCCATACCCTGGCGCATTATCTCGATCCGGCGGGTCCGGTGGTGCGCAAGCTGGGTGTCGGCCTGCGCCCCGCGCTGACCAAGGCGTCACGGCTGACCATCTCGGCCTGCGGCACCGCTTTCTACGCCGGCATGGTTGGCAAATACTGGTTCGAAAAGCTGGGCCGCATCGCGGTCGAAATCGATGTGGCGTCGGAACTGCGCTACCGCGATCCGGTCTATCCCGAAAATGGCGTGGCGCTGTTCGTTTCGCAGTCGGGCGAAACCGCCGACACGCTCGCGGCGCTGCGCGATGCCAAGGCCAAGGGCCAGGTCACCATCGCGGTGGTCAATGTCGCCGAAAGCTCCATTGCGCGCGAAGCCGACATCGTGCTGCCGACCTATGCCGGTCCCGAAATCGGTGTCGCCTCGACCAAGGCCTTCACCTGCCAGTTGGCGGCGCTGGCCAGCTTTGCCATCGCGGCGGGCGTGGCGCGCGGCAATCTCAGCGCCGAAGACGAGAAAAAGCTCTGCGCCTGCCTCCTGGAAACGCCGCGCCATATCGCCGAATTCCTCAAGCAGGAACCGGCGATCAAGGCGGTGGCCGAGGAAATCGCCAAGGCGCGCGACGTTCTTTATATGGGCCGCGGCCCCAGCTATCCGCTGGCGCTGGAAGGCGCGCTGAAGCTCAAGGAAATCTCCTACATCCATGCCGAGGGTTACGCCGCCGGCGAGATGAAGCACGGTCCGATCGCGCTGATCGACGAGGCGGTGCCGATCATCGTCATCGCGCCGCATGACCATCATTTCGAAAAGACCATTTCCAACATGCAGGAAGTGATGGCGCGGGGCGGCAAGGTGCTGCTGATCTCCGACCGCGAAGGCATCGAAAAGGCCGGCAAGGTCTGGGCCAGCATCGAAGTCCCGACCACCAACGCCTTCATCACCCCGCTGCTCTACGCCATTCCTGTGCAGTTGCTGGCTTACTATGCCGCGATCGCCAAGGGCACGGACGTGGACCAGCCAAGAAACCTCGCCAAGAGCGTGACGGTCGAATAAGCTTCGGCCATGACCGATCAAAACGCACTCAAACGCGCCGTCGCCGCCAAGGCTTTGGATTATGTCCAGGACGGCATGAAGCTGGGCCTGGGCTCCGGCTCGACCGCCGAAATCTTCGTCGAGATGCTGGCGCCCCGGGTGCGCGGCGGCGAAAAGCTGCTGTGCGTGCCGACCTCGGAGCGCACCGCCACCCTGGCGCGCAAGCTGGGCATCACGCTCGCGTCGCTGGACGACCTGGCGCCGCTGGATATCACCATCGACGGCGCCGACGAGGCCGACCGCAATCTCGACCTGATCAAGGGCGGTGGCGGCATGCTGCTGCGCGAAAAGATCGTGGCGGCGGCGTCGCGCCGGATGATCGTCATCGCCGATGAAACCAAGCTGGTGCCCCGGCTTGGAAAATACCCTCTGCCGGTCGAAGTGGTGGAGTTTGGCCACAAGTCCATCGCCGCGCGCCTGGGCCGGGCGCTGGGCGCCGCCGGCTATGACCATGTCCCCATGACCCTGCGCCAGAAGGATGGCGCGGTGTTCCGGACCGATGGCGGCAACGTGATCTATGACATCGCCTTCGGCGCCATTCAGAATGCGCCCAAGCTGGCCTCCGCCATCTCCGCCGTCCCCGGCGTGGTCGAGCACGGCCTGTTCATCGGCATCGCCACCACCCTGCTGATTGCCGGGCCCGGCGATATCGCGGTCATTGAACGGGAAAAATAATCGACCAGAGCCGACGGGCCAGCCGCAACCGGCGGTCCGGCTCGCGGTCCGGGAGGACGGCAAGGACATACCGTCCGCCGCCCGCGCCGCACAGCGATCCTTCCCAGTCCAGGCAGCGCAGTGTCTGTCCTGCCGGGCCGTCCGGCGCGGCGCGCTGCGCGGCCGGTGTTCCGGCCAAGGCCCACATCATGTCGCGCAGCATTTCGTAGGAGCGGGTGAAATAGCTGTGGCCCGCGGAATCGCCCGGTGCCTCGCTCGCATCCACCACATCGACCGCGCCATAGCCGGAGCCATATTGCAGGTTGCGCAAGGGCACGCGCCCGGCGCGGGGCACCCCGCCGTGAAAACTTTCCGAGGTCACCAGCGCCATGTCGTTGTCTGACGCGTAAAGCGTCGTGCGCTGGACACAGGGGCCGGCCCGTCTCAGCAACTGGCCAAAGTCATCGTTATACTGCTCGGCGCTGACATCGGCGGCGGACAGGATGATCTGGTCCACCACGCGGTGGGCGCGTTCCTGGCACAGCGCCCCGGTCGCGCCCAGCACGATGCGCGCGCCCATGCTGTGCGCGACCACATTGACCGACAGGCCGGCCGCATTCATCTCCCGCATTATCCCGATCAGGGCGGGCACGGCATAGCCGCTGCGCTCGATATCGGCGGCATAGCGGTCGAACCGGCCTTCGCTGCTCCAGCTGAACATCAGGGTGGGGCAGCGCCATTGCGTGTCCAGCGCGATCTGGCCGGCGCGCAGCAGGCCGGTGGCGAAGGTGGCATTGTAGCCATGGATCACCAGCAGCAGGCTGTTGCAGTTCATCGCCTTCGCCGCGTCACGAATCTGGCGGGCAAATGCCGCAACACTCGCCGCGCTGTCGCAGCTTTGCGAGGTCACGGGCGGATTTTCCCCCGGCATGGCGGTGGCAGGAATGGTCACATCGGTGCGGCCGCAGCGCAGCGCCGCGCCCCAGTGCAGGCCGAAGCTGCCGCCGACGGGCTCGCGGTCGGTGGCGAAGAAGACCGGCCGGATCGCCGCATCGCTCTGCCAGACCGAATGGACCGGTTCGGGCCGCAGGGAATTGGACAGGGTGCAGCCGGCCAGGGCCACGGCCGCAACCAAAGCCGCGCTGGGCGCCAGCACGCCATCGCGCCAGATTTTCTTTTTCATCCCGCCCCGCATTGTCGCCAAACTCCGGCTCGGCTACAGCGTTATAGCGCAAGCCCAAGGCCCAACGCATGACCAAATACGACTACGATCTCTTTGTTATCGGCGGCGGCTCGGGCGGCGTGCGCGCCAGCCGCATGGCGGCGCTGGCGGGGGCGAAAGTCGCGCTGGCCGAGGAATGGCGCATGGGCGGCACCTGCGTCATCCGCGGCTGCATTCCCAAGAAGCTGCTGGTCTATGCCAGCCAGTTTTCCGAGAACGTCAAGGATGCCGCCGGCTATGGCTGGGATTTCGGCGATGCCAGCTTCGACTGGCCGACCCTGATCGCCAACAAGGACCGCGAGATCGCGCGCCTCGAAGGCCTCTACAGGACCAATGTCGAGAAGAGCGGCGTTACCATCTTCCAGGACCGCGCCGTGTTCGAGGATGCCCATACGCTGCTGCTGCTCAATTCCGGGAAGCGCGTCACGGCGGAAAAAATCCTGATCGCCACCGGCAACCGCCCGACCCGCGAAATGGGCACCAGCCACGTCATTCCCGGCGGCGAGCTCTGCATCACCTCGGATGAAGCCTTCTATCTGCCGGAATTGCCCAAGCGCATCCTGATTGCGGGTGGCGGCTATATCGCGCTGGAATTCGCCCACATCTTCCACGGGCTGGGCAGCCATGTCTCGCTGGTCTATCGCGGCGACAAGCCGTTGCGCGGTTTTGACGAGGACATGCGCGATGCCCTCTGCGAGTCCATGAAGGCGCGCGGGCTTGAGGTCCTGCTGGGCTGCGAATTCACCAAGATCGAAAAGCGCGGTGATTGCCTGCATGCCGAAACCAACAAGGGCGCGGTGATCGAGTGCGACCAGATCCTGCTGGCCATCGGCCGCCAGCCCAATACGATGGCGCTGCATGTCGAGAAGGCGGGTGTGCAGCTCGGCAAGCGCGGCGAGGTGATGGTGGATGCCTATTCCCGCACCAGCGCCCCGCACATCTATGCCGTGGGCGATGTCACCGACCGTATCCAGCTGACCCCGGTGGCGATCCACGAGGCCATGTGCTTTGTCGAAACCGCCTTCAAGGACAATCCCACCCGTCCCGATCACCAGCATGTCTCCAGCGCGGTCTTCACCACCCCGGAACTGGCATCGGTGGGCCTGACGGAAGCCCGCGCCCTGGGCGAGGGCCATTCCATCGACGTCTACAAATCCACCTTCCGGCCACTGCTGCATACGCTGGGCGGCCGCCCGGTGCGCACCCTGATCAAGCTGATCGTGGACGCGAAAACGGACAAAGTTTTGGGCTGCCACATCTTCGGCGACCATGCCTCCGAGATCATCCAGATCGTGGCGGTGGCGATGAAGATGGGCGCCACCAAAAAGGATTTCGACGGCACCATCGCGCTGCACCCCACCGCGGCCGAGGAACTGGTGACCATGCGGACCAAGAGCTACAGCAAGAGCCCGGCCGATTTGAAGGTCTAAGTCTTTGCCGTAACAGGGTTTTTAACCCGCGCCACGCCATTCACCCTTGCCCGTCGCAATACTGGTAAAATGGGCCGTGACCGCCTATATCCACGGCCCGTTTGCGTAAATTGAAGGAGGGTCGTGTGGCCCAGAGCTGGACCCCGCAGAGTTGGCAGGAAAAAACCGCCCGTCAGATGCCGGATTACCCGGATAAGGCGGCGCTGGACCGCGTCCTGGGCCAGCTCAGGACCCATCCCCCGCTGGTGTTCGCCGGCGAGGCCCGCAACCTGATGGCCAGCCTTGGCCAGGTGGCGCAAGGCAAGGCCTTCCTGCTGCAGGGCGGCGACTGCGCCGAAAGCTTCGCGGAATTCCATCCCGACAATATCCGCGACACCTTCCGCGTGCTGCTGCAGATGGCGGTGGTGCTGACCTTTGCCGCCGGCGTGCCGGTGGTGAAAGTGGGCCGCATCGCCGGCCAGTTCGCCAAGCCGCGCTCCGACGATTTCGAGACCCAGGGCGACGTCAAGCTGCCCTCCTATCGCGGCGACAACATCAATGGCGGCGAGTTCACCGCCCAATCGCGCATTCCCGATCCGCAGCGCCTGCTGCAGGCCACGGCCCAGTCGGCGGCGACGCTGAACCTGCTGCGCGCCTTTGCCCAGGGCGGTTATGCCGATCTGCACAATGTCCATCGCTGGATGCTGGGCTTCATCGCGGACTCGCCGGCCGGCGAACAATATAAGGGTCTGGCGCAGCGTATTTCCGAAACGCTCGACTTCATGGCGGCGTGCGGTATCACCTCGGATTCCGTGCCCCAGCTGCGCGGTACCGATTTCTACACCAGCCACGAAGCGCTGCTGCTGCCCTATGAGCAGGCGATGACGCGCGTCGATTCCACCAGCGGCGACTGGTACGACACCTCGGCCCACATGCTGTGGATCGGCGACCGTACCCGCCAGCTTGACGGCGCCCATGTCGAATTCATGCGCGGCATCAAGAACCCGATCGGCCTGAAGTGCGGTCCCAGCCTGGAGCCGGACGACCTGCTGCGCCTGATCGCGGCGCTCAACCCGCAGAACATCCCGGGCCGCCTGACTTTGATCGCCCGTTTCGGCGCCGACAAGGTCGCCGAAAAGCTGCCCGCTTTGGTGCGCGCGGTGAAGCGCGAAGGCGCGTCGGTCGTGTGGTCGTCCGACCCCATGCATGGCAACACCATCAAGCTGCAATCCGGCTACAAGACCCGGCCCGTGGAACGCGTGCTGGAAGAAGTGCGCAGCTTTTTCGCCATCCACCGCGCCGAAGGCACCCATGCCGGCGGCGTGCATTTCGAGATGACGGGCCAGAATGTCACCGAATGCCTGGGCGGCGCGCAGGGCCTGAAGGAAATCGATCTTCAGGACCGCTACCAGACCGCCTGCGATCCGCGCCTCAATGCCAGCCAGTCGCTGGAACTGGCGTTCCTGATTGCCCAGGGCATCCGCGACGAACGGATGAAAGATTCGGGGCTGGCTGCGTCGGCCTGATCAAGAATGGGCATAGCGCGTCTTCTCGCGAAGGGTTGGATCGTGTTCTGCCTCTTCGCGGGCGCCCATGCCATTCGCCTGGCGCTGCTGACCGGCGTACCGCTGCAATCCTCCTTTTTCGCCATCGGCATCTGCGCCGCCTTGTTCATGGCGATGGGCCTGCTGTTCGTCGTGGGTTTCGGGGCGGCGGGCCATTCCAGTACGCCCTGGGTGGCGCGGTTCAAGCCCCATCACCTGATCCCCGGCTTCAACGAGTCGGTCTTCATGGCGTTCGTGGTCCTGAGTTTTCTCAACCAGGCGCTGGTGGCGCCCGGCGTCATCGACCGCGGCGCCGCGGGCGCGCTGGAGCGGGCGATCTACTACATCGTGCCGGGCCAGCGGGCGCTGGTGCATGCGCTGGAAGACTGCACCCTGGACGGCGGGCGGGCCTTTGCCGCCGCCTTCGCCTGGCTGCTGGCCATCGTCTACCTGGCCAGCGCCGCCTCGCGGCTGAAGCTGCAGGCGGGTCTGATCCGGCTGGAAGCGGGCGAGCGGGTGCAGCCGCTGGGCCCGACCTTGCGCGCTTTTCTGTTCGGCATCGTGGCGGTCGTGGGAATCCAGTTCCTGTTCGTCGGCTCGGCCTATCCCTGGCTGAACTGCAGCGCCTTTGCCGACATTACCGGGGCGGTCCTGATCGGCCTGGCGCCCCTGATGCTGGCCTATCTGATCGTGGCGGCACTGGCGTCTTTGATGGCGGCGGCACCCGAGAAATAGCTTTTAAATTCAATGTCTTAAATCGGTAACAAAGCGGAACATTTGTTTGCTGGCGGCTGGCCGCCACGCTGGCCCTAATGCGCCTCAGATTTCGCTGGGGAACCCCCGATTTGTTTTTGCGTCGCCGTGTGCCTGAGAGTGGACCGTTGAAGGCTGCCGTCATCGGCGCCGGCGTGTTCGGCCATCACCATGCCACCAAGTACAAGGCCCTGGGCCAGGCTGGCGGTGACGTCGAGCTGTTCGCGGTCGCCGATCCCAATCCCGAGATGCGCGCCAAGGCCAAGGCGCATTATGGCTGCAAGACTGTGGCCGACTGGCGCGAGCTTCTGGGCAAGGTGGACGTGGTCAGCGTCTGTTCGCCCGCCGTCACCCATGCCGAGATCGTGCGCGCCTTCCTGAAGGCCGGCACCCATGTGCTGGTGGAAAAGCCCATTGCCACCACGGTGGAAGAGTCCGCCGAGCTGGTGGCGTTGGCGCGCGAGGTTGGCCGGGTTCTCACGGTCGGCCATCAGGAGCGTTTTGTTTTCGCCCGCACTGGCCTTCTGGACGTGGCTGAAACGCCGCTGGAAATCACCTGCTGGCGCCAGGGTCCCTGGACCGGCCGCGGCGACGATGTCTCGGTGGTGCTGGACCTGATGATCCACGATATCGACCTGGTCCATACGCTGGTGCCGGGCGAAGTCACCGAGATCCGGGCCGAGGGCCTGATCGAATACGGTCCCCATGCCGATGAAGTCTTTGCCCTGCTGCACTTCGCCAACGGCACTGTCGCCAAGCTGGAAACCAGCCGCGTCGCCACCGAGCGCAAGCGCGGCCTGCGCGCCGTTTATGCCGATGGGGTGGTGGAAATCGATTTCCTCTCCCGCACCGTGAAGAACACCACGCCGCGTCCGCTGGGCGCGCTGGAACTGGGCGATCCGCTGGGCGAAGCCGTGGCCGGCTTTGTCGCCGCCGCCAGGGCGGGCACCGATGCGCTGGTGACGCCGGAACAGGCGGCCCAGGCGCTGGAAACCGCGCTGTGGATCGAGCAGGCCTCGGGCGTTGCCGTGCCGGCAAACCAGACCCGCGCCGCCGCAGGCCGCTAGCAACACCTGCCATAGCCACGCTAAACAACAGTCATGGCTGACTGTTATCGCATCGCACTTGCCCAGTTGAACCCGGTGATGGGCGACATCGCCGGGAACCTGGGAAAAGCGCGCGCTGCCCGCGCCCAAGCCATGGATGCCGACGTCGTCCTGTTTTCCGAACTCTTCATTGTCGGCTATTCGCCCGAAGACCTGGTGCTGAAGCCGGCCTTGCAGGAAGACGCCCGCGCGGCGGTGGAAGAACTGGCGAAAGACACCGCCAGCGGTCCCGCCATCCTGATGGGGACGCCCTGGGTGGAGGACGGCAAGCTCTACAACGCCGTGGCGCTGCTGGACGGCGGGAAGGTCGCCGGGCTGACCTTCAAGCATGATCTGCCGAACTATGGTGTGTTCGACGAAAAGCGCGTCTTCGCCGCCGGGCCGCTGCCCAGGCCGATGACAGTGCGCGGCGTGTCGCTGGGCGTACCCATCTGCGAGGACATCTGGGGGCAGGGCGCGACCGACGCGCTGGCGCAGCTGGGCGCGGAAATCCTCTGCGTGCCCAACGGCTCGCCCTTTGAAGCGGGCAAGGAGGATGTGCGGCTGAAGCTGGCGGCCAGCCGGGTGAATGAGACCGGCCTGCCGCTGATCTATCTCAACCAGCTCGGCGGGCAGGACGAGGTGGTCTATGACGGCGCGTCTTTTGTCCTGAACGCCGACCAGTCCGTAGCGGTGGCACTGCCGGACTGGGCGCCTGCCGTGACCATCACCGAATGGGCGCGCGGTGCCGACAGGAAATGGGCGTGCGCACCGGGGGACAGCAATGTCGTCCAGGACCGATCTTCCCAGATCTATCACGCCATGGTGCTGGGCCTGCGCGACTATGTGAACAAGAACCGCTTTCCCGGCGTGGTGCTGGGCCTGTCGGGCGGCGTCGATTCCGCGATCTCGGCGGCGGTGGCGGTGGATGCGCTGGGCGCGGACCGTGTGCGCTGCGTGATGCTGCCCTCGCGCTATACCAGCCGCGAAAGCCTGGAAGATGCCGATGCCTGCGCGCGTTTGCTGGGCGTGCAATACGAAACCATCGAAATCGAACGCGCCGTGGCGGCGGTGGGCGAGACCCTGGCCGCGCCCTTCGCCGGCACCAAAGCCGACACCACCGAGGAAAACATCCAGTCGCGCCTGCGCGGCGTGATCCTGATGGCGATATCCAACAAGTTCGGGCCGATGGTGCTGACCACCGGGAACAAGAGCGAGATGAGCGTCGGCTATGCCACGCTTTATGGCGACATGTGCGGCGGCTACAACGTGCTGAAGGACATCTACAAGACCGAGGTGTTCCGGCTGTGCCACTGGCGCAACCAGAACTCGCCCGCCGGCGGGCTGGGCCCGCAGGGACGCGTCATTCCCGAACGCATCATCGAAAAGCCGCCCAGCGCCGAATTGAAGGCCGACCAGACCGACCAGGATTCCCTGCCGCCTTACGAAATCCTGGACGGCATCCTGGAATGCCTGGTGGAGCGGGAGTGCAGTTTCGAGGAGACTGTGGCGCGCGGCTATGATCCGGCCACGGTCAAGCGGATCGAGCATCTGCTGTATATTTCCGAATACAAACGGCGTCAGGCCCCACCGGGCGTGAAGATCAGCCCGCGCAATTTCGGCCGCGACCGCCGCTATCCCATTACCAATGCTTTCCGGGACGCGCGATGAGTATCACCGTCCGCTTCGCGCCGTCGCCGACCGGCTTGCTTCATGTCGGCAATGCCCGCACCGCCTTGCTCAACTGGCTGTTCGCCAAAAAGCTGGGCGGCCGCTTCCTGCTGCGCATCGACGACACCGATGCGGCGCGCTCCACCAAAGCCTTTGAAGAAGCCATCTATCGCGATCTGGCCTGGCTGGGCCTGACCCATGACGGCACCGACCGCCAGATCAACCGCCTCGCCAAATACAGCGCCGCTTTCTACCAGCTTCAGGCGACGGGGCGGATTTATCCCTGCTTCGAGACCGAGGGCGAATTGGAACGCCAGCGCTCGCTGCAGGCGGCGCGCAAGCTGCCGCCGATCTACAACCGCGCCTCGCTGGAACCGGCGAACAAGGCGAAATGGGAAGGCGAGGGGCGCAAGCCCCATTGGCGCTTCAAGCTGTCGCGCAGCAAGGTGAGCTGGACCGATCTGGTGCGCGGGCCTGTGGAGATCGACACCGCCACCATGTCGGACCCCGTGCTGGTGCGCGAGGATGGTGCATTCCTTTATACGCTGCCCTCGGTGGCGGATGATATCGACATGGCCATCAGCCATGTGGTGCGCGGCGAAGATCACGTCACCAACACCGCCGCGCAGATCGAAATATTTCAGGCGTTGGGCGCGACGATTCCGAAATTCGCCCACTTCCCGCTGCTGGTGGGCGCGGGCGGCGAGGCGCTGAGCAAGCGGCTGGGTTCGCTGTCGCTGGAGCAGTTGCGCGAAGACGGCATGGAGCCGCTGGCGGTGGCGGCCTATCTCGCCAAGATCGGCACGTCTGACCCCGTGGAGCCGCGCCAGACGCTGGGCGAGCTGGCAGAGGAATTCGATTTCGCCAAGATCGGCCGCGCCCCGGCGCACTTTGTGCCCGAGGAATTGTCCGCGCTGAACGCCAAGACCCTGCACACCATGCCCTATAGTGCGGTGGCCAATTCTGTTCCGCCGGGGGAGGCCTTCTGGGAAGCGATCAGGTCCAACCTCAACAAGCGCAGCGACATCGCCGAGATGGTCCGGCTGGTATCGGGCCCTGTGACACCCGTGATCGAGGATGCCGCGCTGGCCGCCGCCGCCGCCGGCCTGCTGCCGCCCGAGCCCTGGGACCAGGAGACCTGGGGCGCCTGGACCAAGGCGGTCGCGGCCCAGACCGGGGCCAAGGGCAGGGGGCTGTTTCACCCGTTAAGGCTGGCGCTGACGGGGCTGGAGCATGGACCCGAACTCAAAAAACTGTTACCCCTGATCGGGCGCGACAAGTGTGTGGCGCGGCTCAAAGGGCAGACGGCGTGATCATTTGGTGTCAAAGCGGAATTCGAATTAGCGGCTGACTTGCCGCCTGTTTCCGTTTGCCTGATCCGTTCCCCTTTTAGCGAGCCGTCTGATGTCCCTGCGCCTCTTCAATACCCTGACCAAGACCAAGGAAGACTTCGCGCCATTGGATGCGAAGAACGTCCGCATGTATGTCTGCGGCCCCACGGTTTACGATTTCGCCCATATCGGCAATGCCCGGCCTGCTATCGTGTTCGACGTGCTGTTCCGGCTGCTGCGCCATGTCTATGGCGCGGGCCATGTCACCTATGTCCGCAACATCACCGACGTGGACGACAAGATCAACGAACGCGCCCTGCGCGATTTTCCGGGGCTGCCGTTGAACGAGGCGATTCGCAACGTCACCGAGAAGACCGAGAAGCAGTATCACGACGATGTCGCTGCGCTGGGTTGCTTGCCACCGACCTTCGAGCCGCGCGCCACCGAATTCGTTCTGCCGCGTCCCGACGGCAAGGCGGATATGGTGAGTCTGATCGCGCAACTGATCGCGCGCGGTCACGCCTACGAAGCCGGTGGCGAGGTGCTGTTCAATACCCAGTCCATGCCGGAGTATGGCCGGCTGTCGGGCCGCAAGCTGGACGAGCAGCAAGCCGGCGCACGCGTGGATGTCGACGCACACAAGAAGCATCCGCACGATTTCGTGTTGTGGAAACTGTCAGCAGACAACGAGCCGGGATGGGAAAGCCCCTGGGGTCGCGGCCGTCCGGGCTGGCATATCGAATGCTCGGCCATGTCCGCAGCCTATCTCGGCACCATGTTCGACATCCATGGCGGCGGACTGGATCTTATATTTCCGCATCACGAAAATGAAATCGCGCAATCGCGCTGCGCTCATGGCACGCCGGTAATGGCGAATGTCTGGATGCACAACGGTTTCCTGCAGGTGGAAGGCGAGAAGATGTCCAAGAGCCTGGGCAATTTCTACACCATCCGGGACCTCTTGGCCGACTGGCCGGGCGAAGTGCTGCGCTTCAACATGCTGCGCACGCACTACCGCCAGCCGATCGATTTCACGCTCGCCGGTCTGAAGGAAAGCTGGAAGGCGCTGGAGCGCTGGTATGAAGTAGCCGAGCCGCTGGTGGATCCCGCCCCCAACGCCGCCTTCTTCGAGGCGCTGTCGGACGATCTCAACACGCCTGCCGCCATTGCCTCGCTGCATCAGGCCGACGAGATGGCGCTGGCGGGCGGGCTTGGCTTTCTCGGTTTCTCCAATGTGCAGCTGATGATCGCTGCCAAAGTGCAGGTCGATAGCGTGGCGATTGCCGCTGCCATCGAAGCGCGGCTCGCGGCGCGCAAGGCCAAGAACTTCGCCGAAAGCGACCGCATACGCGATGACTTGCTGGCCAAGGGTATTGTCTTGAAGGATGGCCCTCAAGGCACGACGTGGGAATTGAAGAAATGACCCGCGAGAGGCTCTACATTTTTGATACCACCCTGCGCGACGGGGCGCAGACCCAGGGCGTGGATTTCTCCGCCGAGGACAAGCGCCAGATCGCGCTCGCGCTGGACGGCCTGGGCGTGGATTACATCGAGGGCGGCTGGCCCGGCGCCAACGCCACCGACACCGCCTTCTTTGCTGATCGACCGTCGTTCAAGCATGCCCGCTTTACTGCCTTTGGCATGACGGCACGTTCGGGGCGCAGCGCCGCCAACGATCCTTCGCTGGCGCCGGTGCTGGAAGCGCACGCCGATGCGGTCTGCCTGGTCGGCAAGACCTGGGATTTCCAGGTCGATGTGGCGCTGGAAATCCCGCGCGATGAGAATATCGACAATATCGCCCGCTCGATGGAAGCCATCGTTGCCAGGAAGCGCGAAGCCCTGTTCGACGCCGAGCATTTCTTCGATGGCTACAAGGCTAACCCAGATTACGCCCTGGCCTGCATCCGCGCCGCCCATGACGCCGGCGCCCAGTGGATCGTACTGTGCGACACCAATGGCGGCACCATGCCGGAAGCGGCCTATGCCGTGGTCAGCGCAATCAAGGCCAAGTTGCCGAACGCCAATCTGGGCATTCATGCCCATAACGACACCGAGCAGGCCGTGGCGGTCAGCCTGGCGGCGGTGCGCGGTGGCGTGCGCCAGATCCAGGGCACGCTGAACGGGCTGGGGGAACGCTGCGGCAATGCCAATCTGTGTTCGCTGCTGCCCAACCTGATGCTGAAGGAGCCTTTCGCCTCGCAGTTTGAGACCGGCGTGTCGAAGGAAAATCTTGCCCGCATCACTTCGGTTTCGCGATTGCTGGACGAAATCCTCAACCGCGCCCCGAACCGCTATGCCCCCTATGTCGGACCCTCGGCCTTTGTGCACAAGGGCGGCCTGCATTCCTCCGCGGTGCTGAAGAACCCGGCGACCTATGAGCATGTGAAACCGGAAAGCGTGGGCAATGAGCGCATCATTCCTGTATCCGACCAGGCGGGTCGTTCCAATGTGCTGGCGCGGCTGGATGAAGCGGGCATCACGCTCGATCCCAAGGACCCGCGCGTCGCGCGTCTCCTGGAAGACATCAAGCGCCTTGCCGCCAAGGGCTATGCCTATGACGGGGCGGAAGCCTCTTTCGAACTTCTGGCCCGCCGCGCCCTGGGCCAGGTGCCGGATTATTTCGCGGTGGAGTCTTTCCGCGTCACGGTGGACCGCAGCAAGAATGCCAGTGGCGATTTCGCCACCGTGTCGGAAGGTACCGTGAAGCTGAACGTGGCGGGCCAGGAGCTGGTGAATGTCGGCACCGGCAACGGTCCGGTGAACGCGCTGGACGCGGCGTTGCGCAAGGATCTGGGCAAATACTCGCCCTTCCTCGCCGACCTCAGGCTGGTGGACTATAAGGTGCGCATCCTCACCAGCGGCACCGAGGCGGTGACCCGGGTCATGGTCGAGAGCGCCGACGGCAAGGGCAATCGCTGGTCCACGGTGGGCGTGTCGGAGAATATCGTCGATGCCTCGTTCGAGGCGCTGACGGATTCGATCATCTACAAGCTCTACCGCGACGGCGCGCGGGTCTGAGCGTCTTTGATGATCTGAAGCGCGGCTTGCGCACTGTCGGCCATCTGATAAAGCGTCAGCGCGCTGGGTGCCGCAAAGCCCATCTTGACCGTGTCCTTCACCAGCGCGTCGAGCGCGTTGAAATAGCCCTTCACATTCACCAGCACGATCGGCTTGGCATGGACGCCAAGCTGGGCGGCGGTCAGCACCTCGAAAAACTCGTCATAGGTGCCCAGGCCTCCGGGCAGCACGACGAAGGCATCGGAGCGGTCGATCATCTGCTGCTTGCGCACGAAAAGGTCGGTCACGATCTCGGTGGTTTCGCCCTCGGCCAGCGGCGGTTCCACGTCCCGCAGGAACCCGGGCAGGATACCCTCCACCGGAGTTCCCGCCTCGCGCGCCGCCTTGGCGGTTTCGCCCATCAGGCCCGGCGAGCCGCCCCCGAACACCATGCGCGCCCCCATCTGCGCGATCCCGGCGCCCAGGTCGCGGGCCGCCTCGCGGAAGGCGGGGTCTGTGCCAAAGGAAGACCCGCAGAAAACGCAGATCGCCGGGCGGTTTTTGTGAAGGTCGGTCTTGTCCATGGTCCCAGCAGGGTTGCGCCCGTTGTGGCATCTTCCTAAACAGGTTCACCGCCGAAGCCAAAGGAGAAGTGCGTGCCGCGTTGGTTGCTTATATTGGGGGCCGTGGCCCTGCTCGCAATGATCGCAGGCTTTGTCACCTTCGGCGGTGGGGATATGGGTCAATAGCGTGGCGCATCCGGTAGAAGAGGGTAACGGCGCGCCGTCCTTCAAGCCGCTGTGGCGGCTGATGCCCTATCTGTGGCCAAAGGGCCGGCCCGACCTCAAGGCGCGGGTGATCATCAGCATCTTCTTTCTCGTCCTGGCCATTCTCACCACCACCATTTCCCAGCAGTTCCTGGGCGAGGCGGTCGATGCCTTCGGCACCACGCCGGCGCGGGCCAGCATCGCCGTGGTCGCCGCGCTGATCATCGCCTATGCGATGTCGCGCATCCTGATGCAGGCCTTCGCCCAGTTGCGCGACGGCGTCTTTGCCCAGGTCCAGTACCATGCCATGCGCGAAGTGGCGGTGGAGACCTTCTCCCATGTCCACACCCTGTCGCTGCGCTTTCACCTGGAACGCAAGACCGGCGGCCTGAGCCGCGTGATCGAACGCGGCACCAAGGGCATCGACACGCTGCTGTCCTTCGCGCTGTTCAGCATCTTCCCCACCATCTTCCTGGTGCTGATCTACAGCGGCATGCTGTTCTACATCTTCAACATCTGGGTGGCGCTGACCGCCATCGCCATGGTGGTGGCCTATACCTGGTTCACCTTCGCCATTACCCGCTGGCGCATCGCCTTCCGCCGCGAGATGAACCAGTCCGATACCGATGCCAATACCAAGGCGGTGGACAGCCTCCTGAATTTTGAGACCGTCAAGTATTTCAACAATGAGAAGCACGAGACGCAGCGCTTCGACGTTTCCATGAAGAAATATGCCGGCGCCTCGATCCAGTCGCAGGTATCGCTGTCCATCCTCAACACTGGCCAGGCGGCGATCATGGCCATCGGGCAGGGCGTGGTGCTGATCCTGGCGGCCATGATGGTGCAGTCGGGCGAGGTGCGGCTGGGCCAGTTCGTCGCCGCCAACCTGATCATCATCCAGCTCTATCAGCCGCTGAACCTCTTGGGCACGGTCTATCGCGAAATCACGCAAGGGCTGGTGGACATGGAAGCCATGTTCCGGCTGTTGGGCCAGCCGCTCGAAGTGCAGGACAAGGCCGGCGCCAAGCCGCTCGTGGTAACCGGCGGCGAGATCAAGTTCGACAATGTGGTGTTCGCCTATGATCCCGAACGCATCGTGCTCAAAGGCATCAGCTTCACTGTGCCGGCGGGCAAGACGGTGGCGATCGTGGGACCGTCGGGTGCGGGAAAATCCACCATCAGCCGCATCCTGTACCGCTTTTACGACATCAAGAGCGGCAGCGTGACCATTGACGGACAGGATATCCGCGACGTGACGCAGGAATCCCTGCGCAGCATCATCGGCATCGTCCCGCAGGATACGGTGCTGTTCAACGACACGGTCCGCTACAACATCGCCTATGGCCGGATCGGCGCCGACGAAGCCGATATTCAGGAAGCGGCGCGATTGGCCCAGATCGACAAGTTCATCACCCATTTGCCGCAGGGCTATGACGCCATGGTGGGCGAGCGCGGCTTGAAACTGTCGGGCGGCGAAAAGCAGCGCGTCGCCATCGCCCGCACCATATTGAAGAACCCGCCCATCCTGCTGTTGGACGAGGCGACGTCCGCGCTGGATACCGGCACCGAACGCGAAATCCAGGGCGCGCTGAACGAAGTCTCACGCAACCGCACCAGCCTGGTGATCGCCCACCGGCTTTCCACCGTGATCGACGCCGATGAGATCCTGGTGCTGGACCATGGCAGCATCATCGAACGCGGACGCCACGAACAATTGCTGGCGCAGAACGGCCACTACGCCTCGATGTGGAACAAGCAGCGCGAAGCCGCCGCGGCGCGCGAAAAGCTGAAAGAGGTCGAGAGCGACCCGGATGTGGTCCCGGGCCTGGTGCAGGCTTAGGCGGCGCAATCCTTCTTAAGCACACGCACCGTCGAAGGCGGATTTTTCGCCAGCTTGCTGTCGGGGCGGACGGGGCGCGGCGCCAGGTTGCCGCCGCAGTTGGGACAGGCGCCACCCAGCCGGGTTTCGACACAGTCTCGGCAGAAGGTGCATTCGAAGCTGCAGATCATCGCGTCGGTCGCGGCCGGCGGCAGGTCCCTGTCGCAGCACTCGCAGTTGGGCCGCAGGTCCAGCAAGGTCAGATAATCTCGACCCGGTCTACCTCGACGCCCTTGTTGCCCTGGCGGGTCGAATAGCGGATGCGCTGGTCAGGCTCGACCGCCTGCACGCCGGAACGCCGCAGGGCGCTGGCATGCAGATAGATGTCGCCGCTGCCGCTGTCGGGCATCACGAAGCCGAATCCCTTCTGGTCGTTGAAGAACTTGACCTTGCCTTCGACCATCGGGCCCGAGGGGCCGGCGTCGCGCTGACCGCCGCCGTAACCGCCGCCACCATACCCGCTGCCGCCATATCCGCCGCCGCCACCGAAGCGGTCGCCGCCGCCGCCGCCGAAATCGCGCCGGGGGGCGCGGCTGGGCGCCTCCGCCGTCGAGGTATCGACGCTGTGCACAGCCACGACCTGCAAGCCGCGCTGGGAATCCGCCAGGTCGCAGACAATGCTGGTGCCGGGCGGCACGTCGCTATGCCCGGTCACCTGCAGCGCCGATGCGTGACAGAAGGCGTCGCCGCCATTGTCCAAGGTGATGAAACCGTAACCTTTGGTGGCGTTAAACCACTTAACCTTGCCCTTCGCAGAAGCCTGCGAAATGGGCTTGGACTCGTTATTGCCGTAAGCCATGAGAACCGACGCCACACCCCATGCCGGCTGGACACCCCAAACACGCCCCTGGTCCCGGCTGCGCGGGGGCGACTGCGACATGATGCCTATAGAATCCCCCACCCCGCAACGGGGTTAAGGGCACAAATGTTACGATCTTGCTGCGTCGCAGCAATCATGGGTTGACATTAAGGGCGAACATCCCGATATACCGGCCATCCGCTTGCGACCGCACAAGGCGTCCTTTGACGCTAGCACCGCCGGATCCCAGCTATGACCTCCGTTCCCTCCAGTGTGCGTGGAAGACGGCAACCAGCCGTAAATCCGTGCCTTTTGGCGCGTTCCCACGGTTTTTAAGGACTTTTGTGACTGACGTGACTTTTGAATCGCTTGGCGTTGCCGAGCCGATCCTCCGCGCCCTAGCGGCCGAGAATTACACCACCCCCACCCCCATCCAGACCCGCGCCATCCCGGCGCTGATGTCCGGCAAGGACCTTCTGGGCATCGCCCAGACCGGCACCGGCAAGACGGCGGCCTTCGGCATTCCGCTCTTGCAGAAGCTGTCGATCGGCCATGTCCCGCCCCAGCCCAAGCAGGCCAAGGCGCTGATCCTGGCCCCCACCCGCGAACTGGCGGTGCAGATCGAAGAAGCGCTGCGCACCTATGGCCGCCACCTGAATCTCCGTATGACGGTGATCCTGGGCGGCGTGAACCAGAACACCCAGATCAAGAACATGGCCAAGGGTGTCGACGTGCTTGTCGCCACGCCGGGCCGCCTGCTCGACCTGGTGCAGCAGAAGATGATCCGCCTCGACGCGGTGAACACCTTCATCGTCGACGAAGCCGACCGCATGCTGGACATGGGCTTCATCCGCGACGTGCGCAAGCTGGTGGCGATGCTGCCGCGCGAGCGCCAGTCGATGCTGTTCTCGGCCACCATGCCGGACGATATCGTCAAGCTGACTCACGACATGCTGCGCCAGCCCGAGCGCATCGAGGTCGCCCCCCAGGGCAAGACCGCCGACCGCGTCGCGCAGAAGATGTATTTCGTGCCGACCCAGCAGAAGCGCCAGCTGCTCAACGAGCTGCTGAAGGATGTGTCGATGAACAAGGTCATCGTCTTCACCCGCACCAAGCATGGCGCCAACAAGGTTGCCGAGCAGCTGTCGCGCACCGGCGTGGTGGCGGAAGCCATTCACGGCAACAAGTCGCAGAATGCCCGCCAGCGGGCGCTGGACATGTTCAAGACCGGCAAGGCGCGCGTGCTGGTGGCGACCGACATCGCTGCCCGCGGCATCGACGTCGACTACATAACCCATGTGATCAACTACGAACTGCCCAACGAGCCGGAAAGCTATGTCCACCGCATCGGCCGCACCGCGCGCGCCGGCACCGAGGGTATCGCGATCAGCTTCTGTGACGCCTCGGAGCGCAGCTATCTGCGCGACATCGAGCGCATCATCCGCATGAAGATCGAACTGGTGGCGCACGACCTGCCGGAACTGACGGCAGAACAGCGCCAGCAGCAGGAAGAACCGCGCCGTCCGCACGCTCACAATCGCGGCGGCCGCGGCAAGCCCGGCGGCCACAAGGGCGGCGGTCACAAGGCCGGCGGCCGTGATGGCCTGCCGCATGGCGATCCGCATGCCCCGGCCAAGCGCAACGGTTCGCGCCCGCACTGGCACCGCGGCAATGACAAGAAGCGGGAAGGCGCTGCTTGACGGCAATCTTTGTTGACGGCGACGCCTGCCCCGTGAAGGCAGAAGTCGAAAAGGTGGCGGCCCGGCATGGCCTGGCCGTCACCATCGTCAGCAATGGGGGCCTGCGTCCGTCGGCCAATCCGCTCCTGCGCCATGTCACCGTGGCCGAAGGGGCGGATGCCGCCGACGACTGGATCGTCGAGAATATCGCCGCCGGCGACATCTGCATCACCGCCGACATTCCGCTGGCCTCGCGCTGCCTGGACAAGGGCGCGCGCGTGCTGGGCCCGAACGGGAAGCCGTTCACGCCGGAAGGCATCGGCATGGCGCTGGGGATGCGCGAACTCAGCCGCCATCTGCGCGAACTCACCGCCGGCGAACAGACCCACCATTCCGGTTTTGGAAAGCAGGACCGTTCGCGGTTCCTGGGCGAGCTGGAAAATACCATCATGGCGCTGAAGCGCGCGAACCCCGGCGCGACTGTCGCGCGTTAAGGTCCCATGTCCGATTTCGGTCTCAAACTCGAAAACCACTATGCCGGCCTGCCGGATGATTTTTATACCAAGATGCCCGCCGAGAGGGTGGGCGAGCGCCCGCGACTGATCCACGCCAATCCATCCGCGGCGGCGCTGCTGGATCTCGATCCGGCTGTGTTTGGCGATCCTGCCTTTGTGGAAGTGCTGTCGGGCCACCGTCCGCTGGAAAATTTCGAAGCCCTGGCGATGGTCTATTCCGGGCACCAGTTCGGTGTCTGGGCGGGACAGCTTGGCGACGGACGCGCACTGATGATCGGGCAGGCCCGCAACCAGGGCGGCGAATTGTGGGACATCCAGCTCAAGGGCGCAGGAAAAACCCCCTATTCACGCTTTGGCGATGGCCGCGCCGTGATGCGCTCCACCATCCGCGAATATCTTTGCAGTGAGGCGATGGCGGCCCTTGGCATCCCCACCAGCCGCGCCCTGGCGATCGTGGCAACCGGCGAGACGGTGATGCGCGAGGCGCCCGAACCGGGCGCGGTGCTGACCCGGCTGGCGAGGAGCCATGTCCGCTTCGGCCATTTCGAACACTTCTTCCATCGCGGCGAAAAGGACAAGGTCCGCGTCCTGGCCGATCACGTCATCGCGGAATATTTTCCCGATATGATCGGCGATCATGCCGCCTGGTATGGCGAAGTGGTCAGGCGTACCGCCGTGATGGTGGCGCAGTGGCAGGCCGTGGGATTCGCCCATGGCGTGATGAACACCGACAATATGTCCATTCTCGGCCTGACCCTCGATTACGGGCCGTATGGCTTCCTGGATGCCTATGATCCGCAGTTCATCTGCAATCACACCGACACCCAGGGCCGCTACAGCTTCATCAACCAGCCGGTGATCGCGCACTGGAACCTGCGCGCTTTGGCGCTGGCGTTGTCCGACCTGATCCCCACGGAAACACTGATCGAAAAGCTGGCAACCTTCGAAGGCCATTTCGGCGGCACCTATCACGGGTTGATGCGGGCCAAGCTGGGTCTGACCCGCGAAGTGGAAGGCGACAACAAACTGATCGGCGGCCTTTTGGGGCTGATGAACAAGACCCGCGCCGATTACACCCTGTCGTTCCGCAATCTGATCGGCGAAGACGCGGACTGGCTGAAGCTGTTCGGCGAGGCCAATGCCGAAGCGGAAGCCTGGCTGTCGCGCTACCGGGTCCGTACGGAAAGCGAAGACCTTTCGAACCTGAACCGGGTCAATCCCAAATACGTCCTGCGCAACTGGGTGGCCGAAACCGCGATCCGGGCGGTGGAAGACAACAATGACATCGCCACTCTGGACCGCATCTTCAAGCTGATGCAGTCGCCGTTTGAAACGCATGACGGCGACGAAGCCTTTGCCGCTCCGCCGCCGCCAAACATGTGCGATCTGGAAGTGAGTTGTTCGTCCTGACTACCAGTTCGTCGAAACGTACTTGATCTCGCAGAACTCGATCAGGCCGTGGTGTGAACCTTCGCGGCCCAGGCCCGACTGCTTGACGCCGCCGAACGGCGCCGCCGGGTCCGACATCAGGCCGCGATTGAGGCCCAGCATGCCGGCTTCGAGCTTTTCGCAGATCTGCATGCCGCGCTTGAGGTCCTGGGTATAGACGTAAGCCGCCAGGCCGTACTCGGTATCATTGGCCTTGCGGATCGCCTCGGCCTCGTCGGTGAAGGATTGCAGCGAAACCACCGGTCCGAAGATTTCTTCTTTCATCATGTCGGCATTGTCCGGCACATCCGACAAGACCGTGGGCGGATAGTAATAGCCGGGCCGGTTGAGGCGCTGGCCGCCCAACAGCAGCTTGGCGCCCTTGGCGACGGCGTCGTCCACCAGTTCGGCGATCTTGGCGACGGACTTCTCGTTCACCATCGGGCCCAGGGTGGATTCCGGATCGGTGGCTTCGCCCAGCTTGATCTTGGACATGCGTTCCACCATGCCGTCGGTGAAGGGCTGGTAGATGTCCTTGTGGACATAGAAGCGGTTGGCGGCGGTGCAGGCTTCGCCGCTGTTGCGCATCTTGGCCAGCATGGCGCCGTCCAGCGCGTCGTTCAAATTGGCGTCCTTGCAGACGATGAAGGGGGCGTTGCCGCCCAGTTCCATGGCGCAGGAAATCACCTGATCAGCCGCTTCGTGCAGCAGGGCGCGGCCCACCGGGGTCGAGCCGGTGAAGGAAATCTTGCGCACGCGCGGATCGTGCAGTACCGCCTTGGACAGGGCGCTGGCCTTGCCGGTGGTGACGACATTGACCACGCCCGCCGGCACGCCGCAGTCATGCATGATCTGGGCGACGGCAAAGGCGGTGAGCGGCGTCTCGGTGGCGGGCTTGAGCACGATGGTGCAGCCGGCCGCCAAAGCGGGGGCGATCTTGCGGGTGGCCATCGCCGCCGGATAGTTCCAGGGCGTGATCAGAAGCGCGATGCCCATGGGCTGATACTGCACCAGGATGCGGGCGCCGCTGGCCGGCGCCAGGGCGATTTCGCCCAGCACGTGACAGCATTCTTCCGCGTACCAGCGATAGAATTCGGCGGCATATAGCACTTCGGCGCGTGCGTCGGGCAGCGCCTTGCCGTTCTCCAGGCTGATCAGATAGGCCAGCCATTCGATATTCTCGACGATCTTCTCATAGCATTTGCGCAGGATCTCGGCGCGGAAGCGCGGCGTGGTCGCGGCCCAGGCGGCGGCGGCCTTGTCGGCGGCATCCACCGCCGCCAGCGCATCAGCCGCATCGCAATCGGCGACATCGGTGATCTTGTTGCCGTTCGACGGATCGAAAACATCGACCCGCTTTTTGCTGGCGGCTTCCACCCACTTGCCGCCGATCCACAGGTCGGTGGGGATCGGGAAAGGCGCGGGGCCGGTCTTGGGCGTGGGGATCGTGACGGTGTTGGTCATGGGTCTCTCTGCTGGCGAATTACGAAGCAAGCGTGGCGCGGTCGCCCGAATAGGCGGCGCGGGTGATCGCCTTGATGGCGTCCAGGTCCAGCTTGCGGGGATTGTTGTTGACCAGGCGGGCGGCGCCGATGGCGCTTTCCGCGGTCCAGTCCTGCTTGTCTTCCGGCAGGCCGAGGTCCTTGAGCGTCACCGGAATGCCGATGTCCTTCAGCAGGCTGGCGACTTCATCGATCAGCTTGCGCGACAATTCTTCGTCCGTGCCCGAAAGACCGATGGCACGGCCGATCTCGGCAAAGGCGGCAACGCAAGCAGGGCGGTTGAATTCCATCACATAGGGCATCAGCAGCGCCACGCCCATGCCGTGCGGGGTGTGGGTTTCGTTGCCCACCGGATACTGGATGGCGTGCGCCGCCGCGGTGCCCGCCGCGCCAAAGGCGCACCCCGCAGCGAGGGAAGCCAGCATCATCTGCTCGCGCGCCTGGATATTCTTGCCGTCCTTCACCGCGGTGCGCAGCGCCTGGAAGATGTTCTTGAGCGCCAGCAGACCGAACGTGTCGGACAGCACATTCTTGCCCACGAACACATTCTTCACCGTCAGGTCCGGCGTAATTTCGCGGCGGGCGGCGGTGAAGCTTTCGATGGCGTGGGTCAGGGCGTCGGCGCCGCTGACCGCCGTCAGTCCCGGCGGGCAGGACACGGTCAGTTCCGGATCGCAAACCGCCACGCGGGGGATCAGGTACGGGCTGGAAATGCCAACCTTGGTGCCGCGTTCGGTGTCGGCGATCACCGCCACCGGGGTGACTTCCGAGCCGGTGCCCGAGGTGGTCGGCACTGCGATCACCGGCGCTACCGGGCCGGGGATTTTGTTCTCGCCATAATAATCGCGCAAGGAACCGCCATGCTGCAGCAGCACGGCGACGCACTTGGCCATGTCCATGCAGGAGCCGCCGCCAATGCCCAGCACCACATCGGGCTTGAAGTCAGCGCATTCGGCGACGCAGCCGGAAATGCCTTCCATCGGAAGGTCGGCCTCGGTGCGGTCATAGACCCTGGTCGCAACGCCATTGGCTTCGATGTCGGCGACGATGGCCTTGAACTGGGGATCATTGCCCAGCCGCGCATCGGTGCAGATCAGGGCGCGCTTGCCGATCTGGGCGGTCATCATGCCGATGGCGGCGCGCTGGCCGGAACCGAAGATCACGGAAGCGGGAAGGCGCAGGGCGCCGAAGATACCGGTCATGTCGTTTTCCTTTTTTCAGATTCCGCCGCCAGCTTCTGCAGGTCGTCCCACAGGCCGTCGTCGAGATAGACGCCGCGTTTTTCCGATTGCGCCCGCACCTTGTGGGCGCGGTCGCCCGGCGCCAGCACCGGATGCTCCGGATCGGCGGGCGCCGCGGCGCGGATACTGTCGAGATATTCGGTCACCAGCATCTTGGCGGATTCCGCATGCGGCGGCGCGATGACGATGAAGATGTCGCCCTTGTTGCTGACATTCACCGAATCCAGCGTGCCTTTGACATCGGTGCCGATGGCGGAGGCGGCGAGGCTTGCGACCAGCACTTCAAAGGCAATGCCCAACGCGTAACCCTTGGGACCGCCGAACGGTGCGATGGCGCCTTTCTTGGCGGCCGAGGCATCGGTGGTGGGATCGCCATTCTCGTCCAGCGCCCAGCCCAGCGGGATCGGCGCGCCGCGATTGGCGTGGTCGTGAATCTTGCCCATCGAGACAAGTCCGGTGGCCATGTCCAGCACCATGGGGTGGGGCGCGGCGGGCACGCCGATGGCGATGGGATTGGTGCCGATCATCGCCTTGCGCCCGCCATAGGGATGAACCAGCGCTTCGGAAATGGTGAGCGAAATACAGGTCAGGCCCAGATTGGCGACATGCTCGGCGTAATAGGCCAGCGCGCCCAGATGATTGGTGTTGCGGATGGCGGCGATGGCGATGCCGTCGGCTTGCGCGCGCGGCACGATCGTGTCCAGCGCCGCCATGGCGACCACCGGCCCCAGGCCCCGTTCCCCGTCCACCGCCAGGAAGCTGCGCGCGGTCCAGACCTGCTTGCCGCTGGTGCCCGGCACGGAAAGGCCGGCATGGATGCGCTCGATCACCCGGCGAAGCCGCAAAAGGCCGTGCGACGGGATCGCCCGCATCTCCGCTTCTATAAAGAGACCGGCCTGGGTGCGGGCATGATCCGCCGGCACGCCATTGGCGATCAGGATGCCTTCAGCCAGTTCTCGGACTTGCGCGACAGAAGCCAGCATACGGATCAAATATCCTATAGGATTGGCGGACCGTATGGGTTATGCTCTACCTGGTCAATGGCAAAATCCAGCCTTTCTGTGGGAAAGTTCCGATTATGTCAGCGCTAGAGGCAACATCAGATAGGCAAATCGCCCGTCCCTCGGGACTGGCGGAAGAGGTCTATCGCCGGATCCGGGCCGACATCATGTCGCTCAAGCTGCCGCCCGATACCCGGGTTTCGGTCGACAGCCTGGCGCGCGAACTGGGCGTCTCGCAGACGCCGATCCGCGAGGCGCTGTCGATGCTGGAAGCCAACGGGCTGGTGAGCAAGAAACACTTTACCGGCTATGCCACCGCGCCGCGCATGGATCGCGCCCAGCTCGACGAACTGTTCGAATTCCGCCTGTTGGTCGAGCCCCATGCCGCACGCAAGGCGGCCGACGCGATGGCGCAAAGCGACATGGACAGTCTTGGCGCGGTCAGCGGCGACAAGGCGCCGTCGCATGATGGTTTCGCCGACATGGACACCGAATTCCACAAGCTGATCGCGCAAGGTGCGGGCAATCACCTGATCGCGGATTCGCTGGCGCGGCTGCATATCCATGTCCATATCTTCCGCTCCTGTTTCCGCAGCGAGATCGCGGAAGAGGCGGTGCATGAACATGACGCGGTGATCGCGGCGATCCGCGGCCGCGACGGCGCGGCGGCGGAAAGCGCCATGCGCCGCCACATCGAGCGCAGCTATGGGCGGCTGCGCGACTTCATCAGCGACTGATCAGTCTTTCTGGCCTTTGCGCCAGGCGGCGTATTTCGCCTTGTTCTCGTCATTGGGCGGATACAGGCCGGGCAGGGGCACGCCTTTCTGCACTTCGCCCATGATCCAGGATTCCTGCGCTTCCTGTTCCGCCGCCATGTCCGTGACTTCGGCCAGCATCGCCTGCGGGATCACCACCGCGCCATCGCCGTCCGCCACGATGGTATCGCCGGGAAACACTGCCACGCCGCCGCAGGCGATAGGCTCCTGCCAGTTCACGAATGTCAGCCCCGCAACCGATGGCGGCGCCGCGGCGCCGGCGCACCATACCGGCAAACCCGTGGCCAGCACGCCTTCCATGTCGCGCACCACGCCGTCGGTGACGAGGGCGGCGACCTTGCGCCTGGCCATGCGGGCGCAAAGGATGTCGCCGAAGATGCCGGCATCGGTGACGCCCATCGCATCGGCCACCGCGATCACGCCTTCCTCCATCGCTTCAATCGCCGCGCGCGTCGATATCGGCGACGCCCAGCTCGCCGGCGTGGCCAGGTCTTCTCGCGCCGGCACAAAGCGCAGCGTGAAAGCCGTTCCCACCAGGCGCTTTTGATGGGGCTGCTTGGGAAAGGCGCCGCGCAGCCAGACATTGCGCAGACCCTTTTTCAAAAGGACGGTTGTGAGGGTGGCGGTGGAAATGCCTTCCAGAATGGCTTTGATCTTCGCGTCCATCAGGGTGTGACCTTGGTTTCTTTCAGGGCCGGCGCGCCCGGTGCGAGCGCCGTTGTCCCGGCGGGATAACCATTCTGCTGCAGAATGAAAGAGACCAGCGCGGCATATTCTTCCGGCTTGAGCCCGCCGGGATCGACTTGCGGCATGGTGAAAGCCACCACGTCGTACAGCGATTGCGGGGTCATGCCCTGCGCCACCGCGCGTTCGGCGAAAGCGGTACCCTTGAGCGCCGGAGCGCCGCCACCTTCCAGGGCGCCGCCATGACAGCTGGCGCAGGCTTGCGCATAGACGGTGGCGCCGGCTTGCGCCTGATCCGCGGTATAGAGCGCGGGCTTGGCGGTTTGCGCCCCGGCCTGCAGCCCGCTTGCGATCAGGATGACGGCAGCGAAAATTTTGTGCGGCTTCATGCGGCTCTTGCCCCTCTGCTGCCGTTTCGAGTCGGCGTCTGGCGTTCACGCGCCTGTTTGCTTGGCCCAACAGGTCGTCCCGACGCTAAAGCGGCACTTTGCGGACCGCAATCGCGGCAGATTCGGTGCGATTCTCCGACTCGGCCGCCCCATGGGGGGCTATCCGTATACGGATATTCGCAGTTCCGCGTATGGAGGCCAGCCTACTTATATAATAGCGATAAAGAGGAAGAGGTTCGGGCGCGCGTGAGGAGAAATCGATTCAAGGCCCGGAAACACTGGATTTTAGGTGATTTTGACGCCGTGGCATTGAGCGGTCCTGGCGTTTTACGGTGCACTGCAACATAAAATGGGCTGACTTTTGCCGTTGCAATAATGTGACGTTCGCTCCTTTCCACGCCTGAAGACGGCATTTTTCGAGAATATTCTCTCGATTAGCGGCGCGATGGTCTGCTATCCAACCGGCTGTAGCTCGGCATCGTGCCGGAAAGAAAAACGTCCAGGGGGAATATCCTATGAATTACGGTTTGACGAAGACTCGTGCGCGTCTTGCGGGTAGCGCGGCTATTATCGCGCTGAGCGCCGGTGCCGCGATGGCGCAGGAAGCGGTCGAGTCGGTCGTTGTGTCGTCAAGCCGCTTGCAGGCTGCCGGCTTCAATGCTCCGACCCCCACCACGGTCGTGAGCGCCGCCGACCTGGAAGCTTCGGCCAAGGTCAACATCTTCAACGCGATCACCGAACTGCCCGCCCTCCAGGGCTCGACCGGCGTGAGCTACAACACCGGTTCGACCACCACCGGCCTGACCGGCCTGTCCTCGCTGGGTCTGCGCGGCCTGTCGCCGCTGCGTACCCTGGTTCTGCTCGACGGCCAGCGCGTCATCGGCGGCAACTTCAACGGCGCGGTCGACGTTTCGCAGATGCCGCAGATGCTGATCCAGCGCGTTGACGTTGTGACCGGCGGTGCCTCGGCCTCCTGGGGCTCGGACGCGGTCGCCGGCGTGATCAACTTCGTGACGGACAAGAAGTTCGAAGGCTTCAAGATGAATGCCCAGGCCGGTCTGTCGACCTATGGCGACATGGGCCAGACCCTGTTCCAGGCTGCTGCCGGTACCTCCTTCCTGGGCGGCCGTGCGCACTTCTCGATCGCTGGCGAATATTCCTACAGCGACGGTCTTCTGCCGCGCTTCCCGCAGGCCCAGCAGCACAGCGCGCAGGCCGTCAACATCGGTGGCCGCAACCTGGGCCGTATCTCGGGCCAGGCTGCCTACGGCACCGACGCCGCCACCCCGGCCGGCCAGCCGCGCACCAGCTACTACAACATCGTGCAGAGCACCCAGAACTTCGCCTATGGCGGCATCACCTCAGGCCCGAAGGCGTTCACTGCTTTCGGCCCGCAGGGCAATCCCTTCGCACTGAACCTGGCCGGCGCCTGCTATGTGAACGCTGCCGGTACGCTGATTAACTCGATCAACGGCACTTGCGTTGGCACGCCGCAGGATCCGGGTGACCAGAACACCACCCGCCAGTTCACCCAGGGCCTGGTCGATCCGATCACCCGCGGCAACGTCTATATGCGCCTGTCGTATGACCTGACGCCGACCACGGAAATCTACGCCACCCTGAACTACGGCGTCGGCCGCACCCAGAACACCCCGGCCCAGGGTAACTCCACCAAGACCGGCATGACCCTGCGTTGCGACAACGCCTATCTGCCGGGCACGGGCATCTTCCAGATCGGCGCCACCGGCGGCCAGGCCCCGATCACGGGCACCGGCATGACCCAGACCCAGGCGAACTGCCTGTCCTTCTATCCGGGCAACGCCATCAGCTATGCCAGCGACTGGGCCAACATCCAGACCGGCCAGCAGATGTTCCTGATGCGCACCCAGCGCCGCTATGTCGTGGGTGGTAACGGCACCTTCGACTTGTTCGGCAAGACCTGGAGCTGGGACTCGTACTTCCAGCACGGCGAGAACAGCACCTCGATCAAGATCTACAACATGCCGCTGTCGGGCGCGCCGCTGGTCGGCGGCACCGGTGCCACCACCGCCGGTGGCGCTGGCACGATCAACGGCCAGTTCTCGCGCTTCAACCTGTCGCAGGATGCGGTCGTCAACAGTGCCGGCAACATCGTCTGCCGCAACACCGTTGCCCAGCAGCATGGTTGCGTCGCCTGGAGCCCCTTCGGCGGCACCGAGATCAGCCCCGGCGCGATCGCCTACTTCGACAACCAGAACGGCCCGGGTGGCACCACCCTCGGCCCGGTCGCGATCATGACCCAGCGCCAGGAAGCCTTCAGCTTCGCTGTCAACGGTTCGCCGATTGAACTGTGGGCCGGCCCGGTCGCCGTCGCCCTCGGTTACGAGTATCGCGAAGAGTATTACACCCAGCGTTCGGACCCGTACTCCGGCGGTGTCACCGCCTCGACCCCCGCGACCGTCAACAATCCCTGCTCGGATCCCTTCGTGGATTGCGGCCTGACCACCAACGGCGCGCTTGGCGCCTGGAACGCAGGTAACTACCAGAACGGCCGCGGCGTCTACCACGTGAACGAAGTGTTCATGGAAGTCGGTATCCCGCTGATCGACGATGCCTTCTGGGGCAAGGCCGACCTGACCCTGGCCGGCCGTCACGCCCGCTACAGCCAGGCCGACAAGGGTGCCAACACCTGGAAGGTTGGTATCACCTGGGACACGCCGATCCCCGGCATCCGCGTTCGCGCCCTGCAGTCGCGCGACATTCGTGCGCCGAACCTGTCGGAACTGTTCTCGCCGCCGCAGGGTCTCAATGGCTCGGTCAACAACCTGTTCACCGGCCAGAATGGCCAGCAGGTTCGCCAGCTGAACGAAGGCAACCCCTTCCTGCAGTCGGAAAAGGCGCAGACGACCCAGGCCGGTATCGTGTGGCAGCCGGACTTCATCCCCGGCTTCCAGGCCTCGGTTGACTACTACCGCATCGGTATCCGCGGCGTTATCCAGGCGCTGGGCCTGCAGCAGGTCGAACTGCTCTGCTACAATGCCGCCGTTGCCGGTACCACCAGCGTCTATTGTAACCAGGACGCCATCACCACCGCGAACGGCCAGCCGCAGAGCTTCGCCAATCCGGGTGGTCCCCCGGGTCCGGGCTTTGTCGGCACCGTGCCGAGCCAGCTGACCGCTGTTCACTCCAAGGCGTTCAATGCGGCGACCTTGGTTGTGGAAGGTTTCGACATCGAAGCCAGCTACCAGTTCGACCTGCAGGATTACGACATCCCCGGTCAGTTCACCTTCCGCTCGCTGGCGGGCAACATCAGCAAGTTCGTCTCTGACTCGGGCATTCCGGGCACCCAGAGAAACGTCGAACTTGCCGGCGTTCTCGGCGGCGGTGGCAACAGCCAGACCTACAACCAGTCGGGCGGTAACACCCTGACCTGGAAGTTGCAGGAGACCCAGAGCTACCAGAACGACGTCTGGGGCATCACGGTCACCGAGCGCTGGTATGCCGGCGGTCGCTTCACCAACAAGAACACGCTTGTCTGCGCGCCTGGCACCTGCCCGGCTCCGACCACGCAGACCCCGACCATCAACTTCAACAAGGTGTCTTCGATCCTGTATCTGGACGTTGGCCTGAACTGGAATGTCAGCGACAAGACCCAGCTGTACACGAAGGTCGACAACCTCACGAACATCCGTCCGCCGGATACGGGTGCGCAGAATCCGAACAACACCCTGTATGACGTGATCGGTCGCATGTACCGCGTCGGCGTCCGCTTCTCGAACTAATCGAAAAGCAGACCGTCAAGAATTGGGGCCCCCGCAAAACGGGGGCCCTTTTTCTTTGTGCGGGCCGGATCGGGAACTTTACCTGTACGCCAGATGAACGACGCTCTCAGACCGGGTTCAGGGGCCGGGCGCCATAGTCCATTCCAACGACGCCAGATGACGTCCAGACGCGCTAGGGAGCGCGCAAAGGAAAGGACAAAGTCCATGAAACGCCTGATATGCGCCACGCTTGCCCTGTCGCTTCTGGGAGCCACCGCGGCTTCCGCCCAGCCTTACCAGCGCGGCGGCGGTCATCACCGCAGCCATCATGGTGGCAACGGCGCGGCCCTGGTCGGCCTTGGCTTGGGGCTGTTTGCCCTGGGTGCGATCGCCGCTTCGTCCCAGCGCGACCGTTATGGCGAGCGCTACTATGACAGCTACGACTACGGCCCGCCGCCCCCGCCGCGCTATCGCTCGCGCTATGGCTATGAGCGCTATGGCTATCGCTACTAGTCGAGGACTTGTGCGGCAACAAAGGGCCCCGGCAGTGCCGGGGCCCTTTTTGTTGATAGAGCGCATGGGCTTTCCCGTCCCCTTGCCAGGCGCCTTGCACATCGATTGAGCCGGGCCTAAACGGGACTGCCTCCTTGTATACAGCGGCTATGTCCGAGCCACGCCCGCATTTTCGCACCATTGCCCTGATCGTCGGCGCCGCCCTGTTCATGGAAGGGCTGGACAGCACCGTGCTGGCCACGGCTCTGCCGACCATGGCCCGCGAGTTGGGCGTTTCGGCGCCCAGCCTCTCCATTGCCCTGACGTCCTATCTGATCAGCCTGGCGATCTTCATCCCCGTATCGGGGCGAATCGCGGACCGCTTCGGCGCGCGCACCGTCTTTCGCAGCGCCATCATCGTTTTTCTCCTGGGTTCCATCGCCTGCGCCCTGGCGCCCAATGTCTCATTCCTGGTAGCAGCCCGCTTCTTCCAGGGCCTGGGCGGCGCGCTGATGATCCCGGTCGGCCGGCTGGTTCTGATGCGCAGCGTGGAGAAGCGCGACCTGATCCAGGCAACCTCCTGGGTGCTGATTCCCGCCATTGTCGGCCCGATCCTGGGGCCTGCGCTGGGCGGTTTTTTCGTCACCTATCTACACTGGCGCTGGATCTTCTACATCAATGTTCCGATCGGACTTCTGGGCATCGTGCTGGTGAGTATCTACATCGCCAATACGCGCGGTGATGTTCCGGAAAAGACCGACTTCCGCGGCATATTCCTGTCCAGCCTGTCGCTGGGCTTGCTGCTGTTCGGCCTGGAGCTGATCAGCCATCGGGGAAAACTGCCGCTGGCCCTGGCGCTGCTGGCGGTGGGCGGGATTCTGGGTGCGCTTTACATCCTGCATGCCGGGCGCACCAAAGACCCCATCCTGGATATTTCGCTGATGCGGCTCCCGACCTTTGGCACCTCGGTGATCGCCGGCGCCATCACCCGCATTACGCAAGGAGCGCATCCCTTTCTGCTGCCGCTGATGATGCAGTTGGGTTTTGGCCTTACCGCCATGCAATCCGGTATGATGACCCTGGCGACGGCGATAGGTTCGATTGTCGCCAAGCCGGTCGCGCCGGTCATGCTGCGGCGGTATGGTTTCCGCGACACCCTGCTGATCAATGGCTTTCTGTGCAGCGCCGGTTACGCGCTGTGCGGCCTGTTCCGCCCCGGCTGGCCGATGCCGGTGATGTTCCTGATCATGGTGATCGCCGGCTTCTTCATGTCGCTGCAATTCACCGGCTACAACACCATTGCCTATGACGAGATTCCGCAAGAGCGCATGGCCGGCGCCACCAGCTTCTACACCACCTTCCAGCAGCTGATGCTGTCGATCGGCATTTGCGCCGGCGCGGCGGGGTTGCAGGCGGCCATGGTGGTGCGCGGCGGCACCGTGCCGCAATTGTTCGATTTCACCATCGCCTTCTGGGCGGTGGCGATCATCTCGCTCAGTGCCACCATCTGGAACCGGCGTTTTTCCCACGAGGCGGGAACCGAGATCAGCGGCCACACGCCGCGCACCTGGTCCACCCGCCAGGTTATCAAGGAGCCAAGGGGGCTGGATTCATGAGCGTTTTCAAGATTGGCGACAAGCTTTCGATAAACCGGCTTGGCTTCGGCGCGATGCAGATCACCGGCAATGGTGTCTGGGGCCCGCCGCGCGACAGCGCCGAAGCCCTGCGCGTGTTGAAGCGCCTGCCGGCGCTGGGCGTCAACTTCATCGACACCGCCGATTCCTACGGCCCGGACGTATCGGAACAGTTGATCCGCGAGGCGCTGCATCCCTATGACGGCCTGCTGATTGCCACCAAGGCGGGCTTCACCCGCTCCGGTCCGCACATGTGGCACGTCAACTGCCGCCCCGAGCACCTGATCGCCAGCGCCCGCAAAAGCCTGCGCCAGCTTGGGGTGGAGCAGATCGGCCTGTGGCAGCTGCACCGGATCGACAGCCGCGTGCCGCGCGCCGAACAGTTTGGCGCCGTCAGGCAATTACTGGACGAAGGCACAATCGCCCATGCCGGCCTGTCGGAAGTCACCGTCGCCGACATCCAGGCGGCGTCCAAGATCTTCCCGGTGGCCACGGTTCAGAACGCCTACAACATGGCCGATCGCGGCAGCGACGATGTGGTGGATTATTGCCAGGCCAATGGCATCGGCTTTATTCCCTATTACCCGCTGGGCGGGGGCGGCGAGCTGGCACGGGCCGGCGGCAAGCTGGCCGCGCTGGCCAAGGCGAAGGGCGTAACCACAGGCCAGATCGCGCTGGCCTGGCTGCTCAAGCGTTCGCCCGTCATACTGCCGATTCCGGGGACCTCGAAGCTGGGGCATCTGGAGGAAAACTGTGCCGCGGCGGCCATCCAACTGAGCGATGCGGAGTTTTCCAGCCTGGATCGCCGCTGACGCTTCCGCCCAAAACGGCTAAGCTTTGCAAAAATCACGGGGCGGAATCATGAAGACCCATTCTCTAGTCCTGGCCTTTGCGCTGTTGGCCACGCCGGCCAGCGCCGGGCTGACCCGCTTCACGGTCGAAAAGACCACGCCGATGCCGGGCGGGTATGTGCTGCTGGAAGGCCGCTTTCATGGCGAGCTCGACCCCGACGGCCCGCACAATGCCCAGATCAACGACATCAAGCTGGCGCCGCGCAACGCAGCGGGGAAGGTCGAATATTCCGCCACGTTCGCCATCGCCCGGCCGGAGGATGTCAGCCGCTCATCGGGCATGCTGGTCTATGACGTGCCCAACCGGGGCAATGGCAAGGCGGCCAATATCGGTGACGGCCATGTCCATGTGGTCAGCGGCTGGCAGGGCGACCTGGACGAGGGCCCCGATGTTCAATCCCTCCGCGCCCCGTCGGCGCAGCTCAGCGGCCCGGCCTATGTGCGCTTTCTCGACATACCGGCCAACACCAACACTGTGTCCATCAAGGGTGGACCCCAGGGCAAACAGGGTGGGCGCGGCTTTGAAGTGGCCACGGAAGAAAATGCCAAGCTGTTCTTCGGCGCCTCCGACGACGATGCCGGGAACCAGCATGAGATCCAGGGCCGCAATTTCGCGTTGGCCGACTGCAGCCAGACGCCGTTTCCCGGCAAGCTCGATCTGACCAAGCTGTGCGTCAAGGACGGCTTCGACCCCAAGCTGGCTTACACCTTGGCCTTCACCGCCAAGAACCCCAAGGTTCTGGGCGTCGGCTTTGCCGCCACCCGCGACCTGGTGGCGTTTCTGCGCTATGGCGAGCGCGACACGGCGGGCAATCCCAATCCCCTGGCGGGCAAGATGCGCTGGGCGGTGGGGCGCGGCGTGTCGCAATCGGGAAATTTCCTGCGCGCCTTCGTCAATCTGGGCTTCAACACCGGCGAGAATGGCCTTGCGGTATTCAGCGGCATCAATCCCATCGTGGCGATGCGGATGAATTCCATGAGCTACCGCTTTGCCGCGCCCGGCGGGCTGGTGGGCCTGTATGAAGTCGGCAACGAAGGCACCAACTGGTGGGCCGAGTATGACGACACGGTGCGTGGCCTGGGCCGCCATAGCCTCATGGCGCGCTGCACCGCCGCCGGCCATTGCCCCAAGGTGGTGGAGATACTGGGTTCGGCGGAATTCTGGAATCTGCGCGCCAGCGTCAATTTCGTGGGCACCGACGCAAAGTCCGACATTCCGCTGCCGGCCAATGTCCGCCGCTATTACAATGCCGGCACGCACCACAATGGCGGTCCCGGCGGCTTCGAACGGGCGGGCGTGCCGCACAATGCCTGCGTGTTGGCGTCCAATCCCAACCCCACCTCCGACGCCAACCGGGCGCTGTTCAAGGCGCTGCTGGACTGGGTGAGCGACGGCACCGAACCGCCGCCCAGCAAGTATCCCACGCTTGCGGCAGGCCAGTTGATCACGCCGGAAGCCTATGACCGGGCCTTTCCCGCCATCCTGGGCCAGCCGCGCCCGGCCTATAGCCCGCTCTACCAGTATGAGTTCGGCAAGGACTTTAACGTTGCCGACATGACGGGGGCCATCAGCACCAACCCGCCGCAGATCGTGCGCACCATCCCGCAGCTCTTCCCCCGCATCGACGCGGATGGCAACGAGCTGGACGGCATCCGCTCGCCGCTGTTGCAGGCGCCGCTGGGATCCTATGTCGGCTGGAACATCTACAAGACGGGCTTCCAGGCCGGCCGCTATTGCGGCAACACCGGCGGCTATATCCCCTTCGCCGCCACCAGGGCCGAGCGGCTGGAAAAGGGCGATCCACGCCCCTCGCTGGAGGAGCGCTATCCCAGCCACGCCGCCCATGTCGCCAAGGTGAAAGCGGCGGCGGACGCGCTGGTGGCGCAGCGCTATATGCTGGCAACGGATGCGGCACGCATCGTGGGCGAAGCGCAAGCTTCCAAATGGTAGAGCCCGCCAAATGGTAAAAGAAAACCCGCCGGTCACCCGGCGGGTTTTTCATTTCAGCCTTTAAAATAAAGCCTATTTTACGCCGACCCGGACATCTTCCAGGATGCGGCGGGCCCGTGTCGTATTGAAGATGCCGCAGGAGCAGAAGCGCGCCATGGTCTCGGCGGCTTCCTTCGGCGTGCGGCGGTTTTCCTTCACGAAGCTCATCATCTTCTGCGCCAGGTTGATCGACAGCATGCCGTGACCGCACATGGTCGAGAGCATGATGGCCTGCTTGCCCGGCGTGTTGTCACCCACTTCCTCAAAGCCCAGCGAATAGGCGATCGAGTGGCGCGGGATGCCGGCATGCTTGCAGGCGTTCTTGGCATTGTCGATCGAGGAGGAGATGTTGACCGACAGGCCGAGATCTTCTTCCTTGATGCGCTTGACGAAGGCTTCGGCATTGGCGCGGCTGTCGAACACGGCGGCCATGGTGCCCGCCTTGCTCATGCCTTCCAGCACCTTCTTGAAGTTCGGCTTGTTGCGCTTGCCCCAGTGACCAAAAATGCTCTTGCTCTTGGTCGGGCGCAGCGAACCGCCATGCAGCGCGTCGCCCAGGCTGGCGGGCTTGTATTCGGCCGCGATCTGCATGAAGCGCTTCTGCGCCGCGAGCGCGTCGCCGGTCTGGCCGGCGGCCTTGCTCTTGGCGGGCAGCGAAAAGACGATGTAGTCGTCGACGAAGCTTTCGGACTTGCCGTAGCGATGCAGGGTATTGGTCATGCGTTCACCATTTCCTTGGGCTGCGCCAGCGGCGCGGCATTCGTAAGATCGCGGATCACCTTGCGGCCCAGGCCGATATTGGTCTTGGCGCGCTGCGGGTTGTAGCCAAGCTTTTCCAGGATCGGCAGGACCATGGTCTCTTCGCCGTCGGCGTCGCAACGCACGCCCACGCCGATCACGACCTGGGTCGGAATGCGCTTTTCGACTTCCCAGATGATGCGGATGATTTCCTCGGTACGCGCAACCGGCACCTTGATCTCGATGATGGCGCTCATCACCTTTTCATTGAGGATGTCGGTGCGGATGTCGCCCGTGGAGACGTCGGTCATCAGGGTGGAGATCGGGTTGTTCTTCTCGAACGACACGCCGGCCTTGGCCAGGGCGCGGCTCATTTCCTGGAAGTCGCGGAAGCGGGCGCCGATGCCGGGACGGCCCAGCTCGATGGTAAAGCCGACTTCGCCGATGCCGACGCGGTCGGTGACGTCGTTGGTCTTCACTTCCTCGGTGCCGCGGCCCGAAACGCCTGTCGATTCATGCGGTACGCGCGGGTCGGAGAAGGCGCGGCGCACGACGCGCGGCCATTCCAGCTGGTCGGGCTCAAACGCGGTGGTGGGGCACACATCGGGCTCCGGCTCGAAGCGCACGCGGAAGTTGGCCAGGGTGCGGCGGACGAAGCGCACCGTCGAGGGCGGCAGCACTTCCTTGGAGAGGCCGTTGTAGCAGGCATAGCACTCGACGCATTCGTCGCGGTTGATGGTGGCGCGCTGCAGCAGCGGATCGATGTAGATCGCGCCCATCGGGCAGACATAGGTGCAGTTGCCACAGGCGACGCACTTGGCGGGATTGATCTTCATTTGTATTTCCTTCTCGGAAAAAACATAAGCCGGACAAGGCTTTCCGTGTTGGCGCGGATTAGAATGGCAGGGCTTTCCCGGCGCAAGCTGTTTCTGGCTTTTGCCTTTAAAGAACCTCTTTTGCTGAGAACGGTTCTCAAGACGGCTCGAAAAATGGGCGGTTTTTATGTCTTTATGAGTGTAGAAATACCAAAATGGCCGTCACGGACAAAAAATCACCGGTCCGGAAAATGCCACAAGGCCTGCTATCCTTCACGCCGCCGGGCAAAGATCCGTTTTTCGGGAGAGGGAATCATGAAACTGCACACCATCCTGCTGTCCGCCGCGCTGCTCGCGGTTCCCGTGGGTGCCGCCGCGCAGGGCTTTCCGCCGGACCGGCCCAAGGCCACGCCCAACCCCACCACCAACCGCTATGTTGAAGTTCCGGGCTTTTTCAAAATGCCCAAGGGCCGCGACATGGGCGCCTCCAGTTCGGTGATGGCCGACAGCAAAGGCAATATCTGGGTGGTGGACCGCTGCGCCGCCAACAGCTGCACCGGCAGCAAGCTGGCGCCGATCATGCAGTTCGACGCGCGAGGGAATTTCATCAAGTCCTTCGGCGCCGGACTGCTGCAGTTCCCCCACGGCTTCTTCATCGACGCCAGGGATCACCTCTGGATCACCGATGGGGTCCCGCCCGACGGCAAGGGCAACAAGGGCCATGCGGTGCTGGAATTTGCGCCGGACGGCAAGCTGCTGCGTACCCTGGGCAAGCCGGGCGTTCCGGGTGATGGCCCCGACCGCTTCCGCGAACCCAATGCGGTGCTGGTGACGCCGACCGGCACCATCTTCGTTTCCGAAGGCCACACCCGCGGCGACAAGAACACGCCGCGCATCATCAAGTTCGATTCCACGGGCAAGTTCATCAAGCAGTGGGGCAGCGGCGGTTCAGGCCCCGGCCAGTTCGGCCAGCCCCATGCGCTGGCGATGGACAGCAAGGGCCGCCTCTATGTCGGGGACCGCGACAACAACCGCATCCAGATCTTCGACCAGGAGGGAAAGCTGCTGGGACAGCTGAAGCAGTTCGGTCGGCCCAGCGGCATCGCCATCGACCGCAACGACACGATCTATGTCACCGACTCCGAGTCCAAGGACAAGAAGGAGTATGGCCACAACCCGGGCTGGAAGCGCGGCATCCGCATCGGCAGCCTGAAGGACGGCATCGTCACCGACTTCATTCCCGACAGCTTCGTGGATGCCGAAGGTTCCAGCACCAGCGGCGGCGAAGGCGTGTGGGCCGACGGCAAGGACGCGGTCTTCAGTGCCCGGGTGGGGCAGCAGGACGTGGTGAAATTCGTTCGCAAGTAGCTAGCGCGGAATAAGCGCGCCGGGCAGGGCCACGACCTTTGCTGCCAGCGCCAGTCCATCCTTCACGGCCTCCTGCGGCGGCTTGCCTTTCAGCCGCGCCGCCAGATAGGCGCCGTTGAAGGAGTCGCCTGCGCCGGACGTGTCCACGACCTTCACCGCCTGGGTGGGCAGGGCGGTGATCTCATCGCCCACACGCAGAAGACAGCCATCCTCATCGCAGGTCAGGGCGATTTCGGCTTCGGTGAGCGTGGCGGTGAATTCGATCTGCTTCCTGGGATCGTTCATCTCGTACATCAGCTGATAGTCCTGGCGGCTGGGCAGCACGATGGAAGCCAGCTTCACCATGTCTTCAAAAGTGTGCCGGGCATCATCCATCGACTTCCACAAAGCCGGGCGGATGTTGGGATCGAACGCCACCTTCGTTTTGAGAGTGCCCAGCAACTTGATCGCCGCCTGGCGGTCGTCATGGCCCAGGATGGCCAGCGAGATGCCGGAGACATAAACCAGATCGGCCTTGTTCAGCACTTCGGCGCCGCCCGCCGCCAGCAGCAGCCGCAGCCATTCCCTGGCCGGCGTGTCGCTGCGCCAGTAATGGAATTTGCGGTCGCCCTTGGCGTTGGTCTCGATCAGGTATAGCGCCGGGCGTTCGCCCGGAATGCGGAAGACCAGTCTGTCGCTGATGCCTTCGCCGCGCCAGGTCTCCACCATGGCATTGCTGAGGCTTTCATCGCCGGTGGCGGTGAGGAAGGCGACGTCGATATCGGGCGCGCTGCGCTTGAGATAGACGGCGGTGTTGTAGGCGTCGCCGGCAAAGCTGCGCCGCAGATGGCCGTCCTCGACGGGCCGCAGCTCGACCATGCATTCGCCGATGGAGATCGCGCTGGTCATGAAAGGGCAAGCTCCTTGGCGTCGCGGGCCATCGCGGCAGCCTTGGTGAAAGCGTCGGCCTCATTCAGGTCGGACGGCACCATCCAGGACCCGCCGGCGCAGATCACGTTGGGCAGCGACAGATAGGTCTTCAGGTTGCCTGGGGACACGCCACCAGTGGGGCAGAAGCGGACCTGCGGGAAGGGGCCACCCAGCGCCTTGATGGCGGGGGCGCCGCCACTGGTTTCGGCCGGGAAGAACTTGAAGGTGGAAAGGCCGAGCGACAGGCCGTGCATGATCTCCGACCCGGTGGCGACCCCGGGCAGGATCGGCACAGCGTGATCGCGCGAGGCCTTCACCACCTCATCCGTCAGGCCGGGGCTGACCACGAACTTGCTGCCGGCCTGCACCGCGGCGGCGAATTGCGCGGCATTGATCACGGTGCCCGCGCCGACAATGGCGCCTTTCACTTCGGATGCGATGGCCTTGATGGCGGCCAATCCGGCATCGGTGCGCAGGGTGATTTCGAGGATGTTAAGCCCGCCTTCGACCAATGCCCTGGCCAGCGGCACCGCATGGGCCAGGTCCTTGATCACGATCACCGGCACGATGCGGGTGGCCCGCAACTCGTCGTCAAAAGCCATGAAAGACCCCGTTTTGCGAAGGCGTTATAGCCGCATTGGCGCGGCGAAAACTAGGGCCGGCTCCAGCTTCTGTTGGGCGTGAAACTGCCGGTTTTTCGCAAGGATTCCAGCGCCTCGCGGGCACGGACATACCAGCGCCCCTGCTCCTGGGGCGACAGGTTGTTGTGGTCGGACTGCGCCATCGCCACCGCCTCCTTGGGGCCCTTGATCTGGTTGAAGGCGGCGAAGATGCCAAAGGGCGGGGAGATCGTGTCCATCAGGCCCACAGCCACCAGGCTTTGGGCGCGGATGGCGGGCGCGAAATTCATGATGTCGAAATAGCGCGCGGTTTCGACCACCCTGGGATCGTCGATGGCCCAGCTCGGAAAGCCGCGCTTGCTGCCAGTGAGGTCGCCGCTGATATCGGCGCCGGCCGGGACATTGACCAGCATGGCGGTGACGCGGTCGGGGTTGAGGCCGGCGGTGGCGAAGCTCTGCTGCCCGCCCATCGAGGTGCCCATGATCACGATGGTGCGGCCGTCCCAATCCGGGCGGCTCTGGATATAGTCGAGCGCGCGGGTGTCGCGCAGATACATATTCAGAAAGTAGGAAGCTTCGCGGTCGGTATTGCCGATGGAGGCATAGTTGCGCGGCGCGGTGGCCTGGTCGGGCGGCATGTCGTGCGAGCTGACATTCAGCACCAGCCAGCCTTCGGCCGCGCGGTCGGTGCTCTGGCTTTTTTGCAGGGCATAGACGCCGGCATACTGGTAGATCACCAGAGCCGGATATTTGCCGGGTGCCTTCGGCTTGGCGAGATAGCCCTGCATCTGGGAATTCAGGCTGTCGACCTTGACGGTGTAAAGCTCGACGCCTTCGCGGTCGGTGGCGGCGGTTTCCACCTGCGGGTTCAGCGGCACTTGTTTCAACGCCGCCAGCTTGTCCGCCCAGAACGCGTCGAAGTCGACGGGCTTGCCCACCACCGGCTGTATGCGCTCCGGCGCGATGGCGGCGGCCACCGTCATCTTGTTCAGCTCCTGCGCTGTCGGGGCCGTGGCCGGTTCCGGCGCGCCGATGAAGCTCAGCCGCGCATAAAGCATACCGGGCTTGTCCAGTACTGCTTCGATGGTGCCGGTGCCCGACGACAGATCGATCACGCCCGCCTTCAGGACCTTGAGATTGTTTTCGCGGATTTCGTAATTGTACCTGGTATAGGCCATGCCCAGCGAAGCATGGATGGTCCAGCCGGCGCGTTCACCGACGCGATAGATGCCGTTCTGGTTGAACGGCTCGAACACCATGGCGACATTGGGCAGGGTCTGCGCCGCCGCGCCGAACGCCGCCAGCGCGAAGGCGGCAACAAGAAGAAACTTTTTCATTTCGTGCGTCCCCAATGCCGGTCGGCCCAGCCGATGAACCATTTCATGTTCGGCGCGTCGGTATGGCCGCCGTCATGCTGGCGCCAGGCCAGTTGCCCGTCGAGTAACCCCACATTCACCGCCGGCATCTTCTCGGTCTTGTAATCATCTGACACGCCAAGGCCGCGCGCGCCCAACAGGCGCCAGGCCGGCTGCGCCGCCACCGTGGCCATGTAGCTGCCTTGTTGATCCAGCCAGTGCGCATCGCCCTGTTCGGGAATGCCGTAGGAAATAAAAGTGAGGCGCGGGGCGCATAGCGCGATCAACTGGTGGGAATCCACCGGAATGTCACCCGCATTCTTGTCGGCGCTGTAGCGCAGGAAATTGCCCGCCATCCAGTGATAGCCGCCGGTGGTGGCCAGATTCTCCACCGCCTCGCCGTAATCGCGGCGATGCGGCTTGGCGCCGCCTTCGCCGCTGCTGCCCACCAGCACCATGGCAAAGCGGGTGTCATAGGCCATGGTCACCAGCGCCGCCTTGCCGTAGCGCGAGACGCCTTCAATGCCGACGCGCTTGGCGTCCACTTCGGGCAGGGTGCCGAGATAGTCGAGGCCCCGGCTGGCGCCCCAGGCCCAGGCGCGCAAGGCACCCCAGTCCTGCGGCTTGCGGGGCTGGCCCTTGTTGCTGAGGCCGATCACGCCGCGCGTCAGCCCCGCGCCATTGTCGGCCTGGATGCTGGCCGGATCGATCTTGGCATAGCCCCAGCCGGCCGCCACCAGCGCATATTCATTGGCCGGGTCGCCATTGGAATTGAGCGGCGGCGGCGCAAATTGCGGCGGGCGGGGGAAAGGCGTCCAGGCGGGATGGCCTTCCAGCGCGCCTTTCAGAGACGGGTCTTCCTTCAGCAGGGCGCGTTTGAGCGCGGCATTGAGGCGGTCCAGTTCCGCCGCGTTGGGGGAAGACGGCGCGGGCGCATCGGCGCGGCCGAACATCATCAGCACGGGCACCGGGCCGGAAACGCCATTGGGTGTCACCAAGGTCATTTCGATATTCACGTCGATTTCGGGCGTTGCACTGTTGTCGGCGCGGCCGATCAGCTTCTTCACCGTCACGGGCGTACGGCCCAGCATCTCCTGGTCGGTCCACACCACCCGCCAGGTGATCTTGGGCGCGCTGGCGGGCACCCGGCCCAGCACTTCGCGGTCGAAGTCCTCGATGATCTCGGCGCGGCGGCGCTGCCACGCCACGGTCGTCGTCACCGCCTGACCGTTTTTCAAGGTCATCAGCGCGGGCCAGTCAGGATAGGGATTTGCCTTGCTCTCGTCGGTGTTGGCGGCGTTGGGCGATGCCGGATCGGGCGAGCGGCCGGGACGCAATTGCGCAATGCCAAGCTGGTCCATCATGTTCTGACGGTCCTGCTGGGTGGTGAAGGTGACGGGCGCGGCGAAGGCCGTGCCACACAGCGCGAAGCCGATGCAAAGGATCAGAGATTTCTTCATGTGTCCCACCCTGCCGCCCATCCTGGCGTTGTCGGAACGGTATCGTTACCAATGCCGCATGGCTAGGTGAACACGGCGCCGAAAAACAGCTTCAGGATGCCCGCCACCACCAGCAGCACCGCGACGCTGGCCACCCACAGGCCGGCGAACCACAGCAACTGACGCATTATCACCGGGCGATCCATCAGTGGTACCCGTCGGTGCCGACTTTGCCGCGGAACACCCAATAGGCGTAGGCGGTATAGGCCAGGATGATCGGCAGCAGGATCACGGCGCCCACCAGCATGAAGCCCTGCGCGCTGGCCGGCGCGGCGGCATCCCAGATCGAGATGCTGGGCGGCACGATGTAGGGATACATGCTGACCGCCAGCCCCAGGAAGGACAGAGCGAACAGCGCCAGCGCCAGCAGGAAGGGCAGCGTTTCGCGCCCCCGCGCCAGGGTGAAGAAGTAGGCGGCCGTGGTGACGATCACCAGCAGCGGCACCTGCGCGGTGCCCAGGACGTACGGCCAGGCGAACCAGCGCTCATAATAGGCATACGCGAGGAAGGGTGTGGCGGCGCTGACCGCGACGATGCCCGCCACCAGGCCCAGCCCGGCAAAGGCGGCGATGCGCCGGGCGCGCTGCTGCAGCCCGCCCTCGGTCTTCATGTTCAGCCAGCAGGCGCCCAGCGCCGCGTAACCCAGCAGCAGCGCGACGCCGCACAGCAGGGTGAAGGGCGACAGCCAGTCCCACCATCCGCCGCCATAGGCGCGGCCCGTGACGGTGACGCCCTGCAGGATCGCGCCCAGCGCGATGCCCTGCGCCAGCGCGGCGATGGCGGAACCGGAAAAGAAAGCGAAGTCCCACCAGGCGCGGCCGCGCGTGGTGCGCCAGCGAAACTCGAACGCCACGCCGCGAAACACCAGCCCCAGCAGCATGGCGATCAGCGGGGTGTAGATGGCGGGCATCACCACGGCATAGGCCAGCGGGAAGGCCGCCATCAATCCGCCGCCGCCCAGCACCAGCCAGGTCTCGTTGCCGTCCCACACCGGCGCGATGGAATTCATCGCCGTGCCCCGGTCGCCATGATCGTTCAACATCGGGAACAGGATGCCGACGCCCAGGTCGAATCCATCCAGCACCACATAGGTGAAGACGGCAAAGGCCACGATGCCGGCCCATACCAGCGTCAAAACGTCATCCGGCATCATGGCTGGCGCCTTTCTTTCCGACCGAGGGGGCAGGCGTGATGCCGGCGCTGCGTACCGGCGCGCCGGTCGCCAGCCCGCTTTCATGGGGATGGGGTGCGGCGCCCATCAGCCGCAGGATGAAGAACAGCCCTGCACCAAAAACGATGAAATAGACGATGGCGAAGGCAGCCAGCGAACTGGCCACGGCGGGCGCGGCCAGCGGTGAGGCGGACTCCACCGTGCGCAGCAGCCCATAGACGGTATAGGGCTGCCGGCCGACCTCGGTGGTGACCCAGCCTGCGACCACCGCGATGAGGCCGGATGGCGCCAGGATCAGCGCCGACCAGTGCAGCGCCTTCCATGTGTAAAGACCGCCGCGCCAGCGGGCCAGGAGGCTGGCCATCCCCAACGCCAGCATGGCCAGGCCGATGCCGACCATGATGCGGAAACTCCAGAACACGATCGGCACCGACGGCCAGTCGGCGCGGGGCACCGTATCCAGCCCCGCCATCGGGGCGTTGGCGTCATGCTTGAGGATCAGCGATCCCAGTTTGGGAATTTCGATCGCCGCTTTGATCCGAGCCTCATCCTGGTCGGGAATCCCGAACAGGATCAGCGGTGCGCCTTCGGGATGGCTCTTATAGTGCCCTTCCATCGCCATCACCTTGACCGGCTGGTGCTCCAGCGTGTTGAGCCCATGCTGGTCGCCGGCGAAAATCTGGATCGGCGCCACCAGCGCCGCCATCCACATCGCCATGGAAAACATGGTCTGCACTTCCTTCGTCGAATGCCGCCGCAGCATGTGCCATGCCGCCACCCCGCCGACGATGAAGGCGGTGGTCAGATAGGCGGCCAGCGACATGTGGACGAGACGATAGGGAAAGGACGGGTTGAAGATCACCGCCCACCAGTCGGCGGGCACGAACTGGCCTTGCGCGTTGATGGCGTAGCCGGTGGGTGTCTGCATCCAGCTGTTGGCCGACAGGATCCAGAAGGCCGACATCAGCGTGCCGGCCGCCACCGCCAGCGTTGCCGTGTAATGCAGGCCCTTGCCCACCCGGCCCATACCGAACAGCATCACGCCCAGGAAACCGGCTTCCAGGAAGAAAGCGGTCATCACTTCATAAGCCATCAGCGGCCCGAGAATCGGCCCGGTCTTGTCGGCGAACACCGACCAGTTGGTGCCGAACTGGTAGGACATGACGATTCCCGACACCACGCCCATGCCGAAGGCGACGGCGAATATCTTCATCCAGTATTTGAAGAGGTTGAGATAGACCTCCTTGCCGGTCTTCAGCCACAGGCCTTCCAGCACAGCGAGATAGGAGGCCAGGCCTATGGAAAAGGCCGGGAACACGATGTGAAAGGTCATCGTGAAGGCAAATTGTGCGCGGGCCAGATCGACCGGATCCAAGCGGCACCTCCCTGTTGGCTTTTTATAGCACGATGCAGCGTCGGCGCGCTGCGGCAATCGCGCGCCCATGAAACAGGAGAATAAAAGACCCGGGTGTTAAAGCGGTTTTTCGTAAAGCCGGTAGGTCTTGTACGGCACCGCCCCGACCATCTGGATCACATTATGTACGCCGGTATTGCGTTCCAGGATCCAGGACAGTTCGCTGTCCACAATGCCGCCGCCGAAATTGAATTCCCGCACCGAGAAAATCACCGCCACCGCCAGGCCCGCCCCTAGCGAGGAGGCCTGCAGTTCCTTGCGCACGCCCATCATCGGCATGCGCGCGGTTTTCAGGCCGCGAACCTTCATGCGCCACAACAGCTTGATCCAGTTGAAGGGAAAGAGCCGGCCGTTGAAGTCGCGGATCGCCTCATTGAGATTGGGAAATATCGCGGTGAAGGCGACGGGCTTGCCCTGATATTCCGCGATCACCACGTCACCGGGCCGCAGCAGCAGGCGCAGGATACCGGCCAGGTCGTCGATCTCCGCCTTGGTCATGGGGACATAGCCCCAATTGTCCGACCAGGCGTCATTGATGATGTCCAGCAACATGCCGACTTCATCGCGGAAGCGCGCCTTGTCCATGTGGATGTTGCGAAGCTTCACATCGGGATTGCGCAGGGCACGGGCGCGGAGTTTCTCGAACTTGCCGGTGTCGGCCTCCGGGCCATAGCGGTAGGCGATCAGGTCTTCCGCTTTCTCAAACCCAAGCTGCGCGATGTGCTTTTGATAATAGGGCAGGGCGTGCGCCATCATCACATAGGGCGGGGTGTCGAAGCCGTCGATCAGCAGGCCCGGCTGATCCCACAGCGAAAAGCTCACCGGCCCGATCACCCGCTTCATGCCCTGAGCCTTCAGCCAGCCTTCGGCGGCGGCCAGCAGCGCGGCGAAAACCTCGGCATCGTCTATCGCTTCAATAAAGCCGAAGTGACCGGTTGCGTCCTGATAGCGGTCCAGGTGCAACTGGTCGATCTGGGCGGTGATGCGTCCCACCGGTTCGCCGTTGCGCGTGGCCAGGAAGAATTCGGCCGTGGCATGCTGGAAATAGGGGTTGTGCCTGGGCGTGAAGTGCAGCTTGCGCTCCAGCAGCAGGGGCGGGACCCATTGCGGGTCACCGGCGTAGATCTTGAACGGCAGATGGTGGAAGTCGCGCCATTGGCTTTTGGTGCGAACCGGCACGATATCAACGGCGGTCAAGGCGGGATTTCCCGTGGAAAGCGGGCGCACCATAGCTTCCACCACCCCGATTTGATAGTAAGCAACGGCCCAATTTGCGAGGGCATAACGGCGCGATTCATGTCTGCAAGAACCATCCTGATTACCGGCGCTTCGGGCGGCATTGGCGCCGCCCTGGCCCGCGCCCATGCGCGCGCCGGTGTCACGCTGCTGCTCTGGGGGCGGGACGAGACGCGGCTGGATCAGACCGCCGATGCATGCCGTGCGCTGGGTGCCCACTGCATCACGGTGCCGTTCGACATCCGCGACCTGGACGACATGCTGATGCGGCTGTCGGCGCAGGATGGTGAAACACCGATCGATCTGGCCATCTTCAACGCCGGGCTGGGTGGCAGTGTTTCCCGGGAGGCGACCTGCGAAACCCCGCAGCGCGCCCGCGCCACCGCCGAAGTCAATTTCGTCTCGCCTGTCATGGGCGCAAACCTGATCGCCGAAGCCATGGCGCGGCGTGGCGGCGGGCAGATCGTGCTGGTCGGCTCGATCGCCGAATCCTATCCCCTGCCCATGGCGCCGACCTACGCCGCAACTAAGGCGGGGCTTGCCATGTTCGCCGAGGCGCTGGGCATCCGCATGGCCAAACACAAGGTGCGTGTCACGCTGGTATGCCCCGGCTTCGTCGACACCGCAATGAGCCGCGGCGTGCCCGAAGCCAAGCCCTTCCTCATGACCGCCGATGCCGCCGCCGCCATCATCACCCGCCGCATCGCGCGCGGCGACCGCCGCATCGTGGTGCCCTGGCAGTTCGCGGTGATCCGCGCCGCGACGTCGTTGCTGCCGCGCGCCCTGGTGCGCTGGGTTCTCGGCCGCGCATGAGCGAAGCGCCGGCTTTCAATCCGCAGCCGACCTTGCCCGCTTTCCTGGCGCGGCGGCCATGGGCGGTGCGCACCATTTATGTGCTGCGCTGGCTGTTTCCCATCGCGCTCTTGGCCTATGTCGGAGTTCGTCTCAGCGAGCTGGGCTGGAGCGAGATGTGGGCGGCCCGTCCCGCCAACCTCGGCTTCTACATCATGCTGGTGGCGCAGTTCTTCCTGCAGCCGCTGGGCGATTTCCTGGTCTATCGCAACCTGTGGGGCGCCTCCAGCGCGCCGCCTTTGTCGGTGATCCTGCGCAAGCGGTTCCTCAACACCGCCATGCTGGATTATTCCGGCGAGGTCTTCTTCTATTTCTGGGCGCAGGCGCGGCTGAAGCTGCCGCCCGGCATGCTGATCCACGCCATCAAGGACAGCAACGTGCTGTCCGCGGGCGCGGGCCTTGCCATGGTGTGGATCATGGCGCTGATGCTGCTGGCGACCGGCGGCTTGCGGATTCCGCAAAGCGTCTCGGACAATCTGTGGCTCTATCTGGCGATCGGTTCGATCCCGCTCTGGCTGTGCGCGATTTTGGTGCTGGCGCACCGCAAGGTGACGGTGCTGAGCCGCGGCCAGATCGCCGCCACCTTTGGCATCCATCTGGCACGCAGCTTCTCGGTGCTGACGGTGGAGTTTTTCCTCTGGTACCTGTCCGGCGCGCTGCCGACCGCGGTCGCCTGCCTGCAATTCGTGGCGCTGCGGCTGGTGGTGACCCGCCTGCCCATGGTGCCCAACAAGGACCTTATCTATGTCGGCGCCGGCATTGCGGCGGCGGGCATCGCCAACCTGCCGGTGACGCCGATCGCGACGGTTCTGGTGATCCTGGCCGCCGCCGATCTGGGACTGGTGACGCTGGTGGCGGGTCTGCCCTGGGCGCTGGAACAGCTGCGCAAGCGGGGCCGGGCATGATGCGCGCGGCCGTTCGCAGTCCATTGATCTGGATATTGTGCGCGGCGGCGGCGTTGCGCGTCACTGGCCTGTTCTGGGGACTGCCCGCCGCCGACGGCTGGGACAATGACGGTTTTGCCCCGCGCAATTTCCTCACCGCGCTGGCGCTGACCTATACGCCGGGTTCCTATTTCACCTATCCGCCGCTGCACGCCTTCGTGCTGGCGATCCTGACCTTGCCCGGCATCCTGCTCGTGCTGTTCCAGGTGCCGTCCTTCGCCCAGGCCGATGTGATCGCGGAATTCACCAGGCCCGGGGTCGCCACATTCTTCGCTGTCGTGGCGCGGCTGGTGAGCCTGGCCATGTCGCTGGGCATCATCTGGTGCATCGGTGAAATGGCCCGCCTGGTCGCGGGCGCGCGCGCCGGGCTGCTGGCGGCCGGGGCCTGTGCCTTGGGCGTGGTGCTGACCTATTACGGCCAAGTCAGCAATCTGGATGTGCCCTATCTTTTCTGGTCGTCGCTGTCGCTGCTGCTGGTGATGCGCGGCGTGACACAGCATCAGCCAAAGCTATTCTGGTGGGCGGCGTTGCTGGCGGCCGCGGCGGTGGCGACCAAGGACCAGGCTTATGCGATCTTCGCCCTCAGCCTGCCGCTGTTTCTGCTGGCCTGGTTTGCCGCCGATCCCTGGCCGCGCCGCCATGCGCGCAATGTCCTTGTCACCCTGCTGCTGGCCGCCACCGCGTCGCTTGCCGCGCTGTTGCTGGTAGACGGCGCCATTACCAACCCGGCCGGCTTTGCCCGGCGCCTGGCCTTTCTCGCCGGACCGGCCAGCCAGGATTATGCCGAGTATATGGCCGCGCCCGCGGGATGGCTGGCGCTGCTGCAGGACATGATGACGTTCTTCCTGCGCGGCTATGGCGCCGTAGCGGTTCTGCTCGCGGCGCTGGGCCTTAGCCTGCATTTGTCGCGGTTGCGGGGCGATAGGCCCGTCTGGGTGGCGGGCCTGTTGCCGGCGCTGGCCATCATTTCCTTTATTGTCTGCTTCAATTTCTCCGCGCTGCGCACCGATCATCGTTTCCTGCTACCCCAGGCGGTGTTCGCTTGCGTCTATATCGGCATCGCGGGCGCCTGGGCGGTGTTTCACGCCAATCGCTGGCTGGCGGCGGGCGCGCGAATAGGTCTTGCGGCTACCGCGCTGGCCGCCCTCCATGCCTGCATCGCCGTCAATGCCAGCATGCTGCTGGACCCGCGTTATGAGGCGGAGCGCTGGATGGCGGCGCATGTACGACCCGGCGACACGATCGAAATCTATGGCCAGAACATCTTCCAGCCGCGCTTTCCGGCGCAGGCGCGGGTGATCCGGGTAGGGCAGGGCGATCTGAAAATCCGCAATCCGCTGCCGGGCGTGACCGAGCTGAGGGAGCCGTTCAGCGCGCGGCGCGATGCCAGGTTCATCCTTCTCAACACCAATTGGGGGCGGCGTTATCTGTGGGAGCCGCCGCCGCTCCGGCCGGGGCGCATATATGACAAGACCCAGCGCGATGCCTTTCAGGATGCTGATGGGCGCCGCTATTTTTCGGCGCTCGACGAAGGCCGCCTGGGTTACCGGCTGGTGCATGTCGCGCAATATAAAAGCCGCTTCTGGGCGCCTGTGCACATCCATGACAGCCTGGCCGAGCCCATCGTCATCTATGAGCGCCTGCCATGACCCCCCAGCGCATCGTCATCGCCATGCATGATTTCTTCCGGGGCGGCACCGAGCGGGTGAGCCTGACCTTCGCGCGCCTTTGGCTTGAGGCCGGGCGCGATGTCACCATCCTGTGCGGCGCCAGCGATGGCGGGTTGCGCCAGGAGGTGGATGGGCGCGTTCCGGTGGTGGTGCTGGAGCCGCCGGTGCATCGCACGCTGACGTCACGCTTCGGGCTGGGACGGGCCATGGGCGCGGAGCTGGCGCGTCTGCGCCCCGACCTGGTGTACCTGCCGGGCAATTTTCACCTGCCGCTGGCGCGCGGGATGCGGCAAGCCGGCTTTGGCGGACTGATCGTGCAGAAGGTTTCCAATCCGCCGCTTCCCGGTGGTGTCGCGGGCGCCTTGATCAAGCCCTTTTACCGTTTCTATGCCCAAAGCGTGGACGGTTTCGCCGCCATGAATCATGGCCTGGCACGGGAGGTGGCGGTGTTGGCGCCGGGCAAGGCCGTGACCATGCTGCGGCCGCCATTCGATGTATTGTCGGCGGCGGTGTCGCCGCCCCGGCCGCGCGGCGATGTCTGGCGCATCTTCTGGGCCGGGCGGCTGGAGCCGCAGAAGGATGTCGGTCTGGCGCTCGCTAGCCTTCAGGCGCTCAACAAAATCCATCCGGCGCATCTGACCGTGCTGGGCACCGGCGCGGAGCGCGGTGACATGGAACGCCGGATTGCCGCCATGGGTTTGGGCGATCGCATCACCCACTTGACGCATGTCCCTGACATTGCGCCGCTCTATGCCGATGCCGATGCCCTGCTGGTGACCTCGCGTTATGAGGGCGGCCCCGCGGTGGCGGTGGAAGCGTTGGCGCACGGCACACCGGTGGTGACCACCGATTGCTCCTATCTGGTGCATGAGGTGTTGACGATTCCCGAAGCCGGAAGCGTGGTGGCGTCGCGCGAGCCCGGCGATCTGGCCGCCGCCCTGGCGGATGTGTGCCGCCGCGCCCGCCCGGACCTGGAAACATTGCGGCCCCTCGCCATGCCGTTTGCGCCCGAGATCAGCGCCCGGACCTTCCTCGACTGGTTCGACGAACTGGCAGGTGCGCGTGTCACCTGAGCTGATCAAAATCCTCCGGCGCAGCCTGGCGATCCTGGCCGGCGTCACCATCGTGACCGCCTGGTTCAGCAACACCTTCTATTTCCCGGATGAGCATTACCAGGTGCTGGAATTCATGGGCCACAAGCTGGGCATCACCCCGGCTTCAGAGTTGCCCTGGGAACATGAAGCCCGCATCCGGCCGTGGCTGCAGCCCTTGCTTTATTACCTGATCGCCCGCCCGCTGATGGCGCTGGGCGTCACCGACCTGTTCGACATCGTCTTTGTGCTGCGGCTGGTCACGGGGTTGTTTTCGGTGGCGGCGCTGGCGATCTTCGCCCGCGCGATCCTGGAAACGCTGAAGGACGAAGCGGAGAAACGCGCCTTCGCGCTGTATCTGCCCTTCTTCGGCTTCCTGCCCTATCTCTTTGTCCGGACCGCGTCCGAAACCCTGTCGGCGGGTCTCGCCGCCATCGCTGTGGCGCTGGTGCTGCGCGGAAATTCCGTGCGGCTGCTGGCACTGGCCGGCCTGATGTGCGGATTGGCGTTTGAAGCGCGCTATCAGACCGCGATGATCGGGCTGGGTCTGTTCGCCTGGCTGGCTCTGGTTGCGCGCGCGCGTTTCGGCGGGCTTGCCGCGTTTGTCGGCGGCGGGTTGGTTGCGCTGGTGATCGGCGCCTGCGCCAACCGCTGGGGCTATGGCGCCTGGGTGTTTCCACCCTGGGACTATTTCCAGGTCAATATTGTACAGGGCGTCGCCGCGAAGAACTTCGGCAGCGAACCCGCCTTCGCCTATCTCTATCTGCTGCCCGCCCAAATCTTCTTCGCCATCACATTGGTGCTGATGGCGGCGATGTTGGCGATGTGGGCGCGCAATCCCCGCCATGTCCTGACCTGGGTGAGCCTGCCCTTCGTGCTGCTGCATGTCGCCGTCGCCCACAAGGAAGCCCGTTTCCTGTTTCCGCTGGTGATCCTGGCGACGGCATTTCCGGTATTGGGTTTCTCGCCGCACTTGCCGCGCTGGCGCGGAGCCTTCACCCGCATCTGGGGCTGGCGCTCGTCCCTTGCCGCCAAGGTGACGGTCGGCATTTCGGTGGCGGGCATGGTGTATTTCGCGCTGTACCCCTTCGGGGTGCGGCCGCATATGCCCATGGCGCAGTATCTCCATCGTCATGCCCCGGGCGTGATCTACAGCGTCGGAGAGCCATTCCGGTCCTATCCGCTCTATCGCCCGGCCGGCTTTCGCGCCGAGCAGCTGCAAAGCCCGCTGCAACTGGAAGCCTTGCTTGACAAGGGCCCGGTCTATCTGATGTCGGACAGGCCGATGCCGCCGCCGGAGCTTTCTCCCGATGCGCGGGCCGAGCTGCTCTATTCGGAATTCCCGCTGGCGCCCTTTGGATTAGGCCAGGCGGGCGTGGATTACATCGCGGGCTATACCAAATTCGCGCAGCGCCATGGCTGGCTCAAGCTGCTGCCTCTTTATTGGTACACGCTTTACCGCGTCGAGCGTGCCGCCGCGATCCGCTCATAAATCTCGAACAGCCGTTGGAAATGCTGCTCGACATGGAAGACCTGGGCGTCAGCGGCGGCCAGCGCGGCGCGCGACTGGGCGGGACGGTCGCCCGCCAGCAGCCGCAGGATCGCGGCCGCGGCATCCTCCGCGTCGCCGGCCCGATAGGTTTCGGCATAGCCTGGCCCCGCAAAGGTGGCGGAGGCGCCGGCATCGGGCACGATCAGCGGCGTCCCCGAGCACAGCGCTTCGGCCAGCACCAGGCCGAAGGTTTCCGCCGCGCTGCCATGGATCAGCGCATCGGCGCTGGCCATCACCGTGGCCAGTTGATCCGGATCGTTGATCTGGCCGGCGACATAGACATTGTCCGCCCATTGCGCCCAGCGTTCCACCGAGGCGCGCAGGAATCCGTCGCCGACCATGTAGAGCCCGATCTTGCGCGACTTCTGCGCCCGGCTCACCGCCTGGATCAGCGTGCGCAGCCGCTTCTCGGGGTGATGGCGGCCCACCGCGATCAGCAGCGAAGCGTCTTCATCCAGCCCGCAGGTCGCCAGCATCTCGCGCCGCGCCGTGGCGTCGTAAAAGTCCGGTGAGAATTTGCTGCGCTCCACGCCGAAAGGCGCGACCTGGATATTCTCCAGGCCGAAACCGGCAAAGCGCTGCGCCAGCGCCGGGTTGGTGACGATGGCGGCGTCATAATTGCTGTTGAGCCGGTTGAGGTAATTCCAGAAAAAGCCGAACAGCCGGTCCACCCGTTCCGGCCCCAAAAGTCCGCCCAGGAAGGTCTGGGGATACACCGCCACCGGATCGGCATGCATGAAGAACACCTTGGTGGCAGGGCCTTTCCAGCGCGCCGCCAGCCAGCCGCCGCGCCAGGGCGAAGAGCCTTCCACCAGGTCGGGCTGCAAGGCGTCCAGCACCTGCCACACATCCCTGGCGCGCCAGAACATGCGGTAGTTGCGGTCGAGCGGAAGATGCGGGCTTTTCACCCAGGCGATGGTGCCGCCATGCGCCTTTTCCATGCGCGTTTCGGCGCCCGGCGCGATCACCGTCAACTCATGGCCGAAGCGATGGGCCAGCGCCAGCTTCTGGTTGATATAGCGCCTGACGCCGCCGCCGGTGGGCGAATAGAACTCGCAAACATCTACGATCTTCACGAGGAGGCCCCGGCCAGCAGCGCCCGATAATAGCCCAGCATGCGGGCCATCGTCTCGTCCCAGCTAAAACCCAGCGCCCGGGCCCGGGCTGCCCGGCCCATGCGCTGGCGCAGGGCCGCGTCCTTGGCCAGGGCTGATATATTGTCGGCAAACCCCTTCGCATCGCTGGCGTCCGCCAGAAGGCCGGTCTCGCCCGCCACCACCAGGGAGCGGCTGCCGGTGGCGTCGGCGCAGACGCAAGCCAGGCCCGACGCCATGGCCTCCAGCGTGACATTGCCGAAGCTTTCGCTGTCGCTCGGGAAAACGAAAATATCCGACGAGGCATAGGCGGCGGCGAGTTCGTCTCCGGTCAGGAAGCCGGCGAAGATGGCATCGGGCAACGCGTCTTGCGCCATGGCGCGGTCCGGGCCATCGCCCACGATCACCACCCGGTGCGGGAAATCCAGCCTGTTCAGCGCCGCCGTCAGCGTGTCCAGCCGCTTTTCGCGCACCAGCCGCGAGACGTGCAGGATCACCAGTTCGTCTTCGCCGATGCCATGGCGCGTGCGCCAGGCGATGCTGCGCTTGTCCGGCGAAAAGCGCAGCGTGTCCACGCCGCGCGGCCAGGGCTTGAAATTGTCGATCAGGCCGTCGGCCAGCAGGGTCTCGCGGGTGGAGTCGGACGGCACATACACCGTGCGGCAGCGGCCATAAAAGCGGCGCAGGATGCGCTTCAGGACTCCTTCCAGCGGCGCCAGGTACCAGTAGTGCTTGAGATAGGTTTCATAGCGCGTGTGATAGGTCGCGACAGCCGGAACGCCGTTCCTGTGCGCCAGCGCCAGGGCGGCATGGCCCAGCAGGTCCGGCACCGCGATGTGGATGATGTCGGGCTTGAAATCCAGCAACTGGCGCTTGACGAAACCGGCCATGCCCAGCGCCAGGCGGTATTCGGGACGCGCGGGCAGGGGCAGCGACGGCACCGAGATTACCTCGCCGGCATGGACGAAGGCTGGCTCGGCGGCCGTTGGCGCGAACACCTTCACCGCCACGCCCTGCGACAGCAGATAGCCCACCAGCCGGTTGAGGGTGAGGGCGACGCCGTCCGGGATGAAATTGTAGGAACTGGTGACCAGCGCGACCCTTATGGGTCGTTCCTCGGTCACGAACTATTCGGCGCTGCGGCGCAGCTTTTCCAGTTCGCGCGCCACCACCGGAACGGTCTCCAGAATCTGTTCCTCGGTGTGGTTGGCGGTCAGGAAGAAGCGAAGCCGCGCCGTGGTGGCCGACACCGCCGGGCGCACGATGGGCTGAACCTCGATGCCATAGGCCAGGAGGTTGTGCGACAGCATCATCGCCATCTTGTCGTCGCCCACGATCAGCGAGGCGACCGGGGATTCCTCGTCACCGCCGACGGTCAGGCCGTTCTCGCGCGCCACCTTGCGGAAGAAACGGGCGCGGTCGCGCAGGCGCTTGGGGCGGTGCGGTTCGCGTTCCAGTATGTCCAGCGCCGCCATGGCGGCGCCGGTGTCGGCGGGCGACAGGCCGACGCTGAAGATCAGGCCCGGGCACAGGAAGCGCATATATTCGATCAGTCCGGCGTCGCCGGCGATATAGCCGCCGCTGGACGCCAGGGTCTTGCTCAGCGTGCCCATATAGACGTCGATGCTGTCCACCGGCAGGCCGGCGGCTTCGCAGACGCCTCGGCCGGTCTGGCCGACAATGCCGAAGGAATGGGCTTCGTCCACCATCACCAGCACATCATGCTTCTTCTTGATCGCGACCAGCTTGGCGAGGTCCAGGATCTGGCCGTCCATGCTGTAGACGCCTTCGGCGACGATCAGCCCGCGGCGGAAATTGCCGCGTTCGCGCGTCAACAGCGCGTCCAACTCGTCCCAGTTGCCATTCTCATAGGTGAAGGTCTTGGCGCCGGACAGGCGCGCGCCGGTGATGATGCTGTTATGGGCGCCGGAGTCGTAGATCACCGCGTCGGGACGGGCGAGCAGGTGCGCGATAACGCTCACATTGGTCAGGTAGCCGCTGATGAAGATCAGCGCGTCCTCGGTTCCGAGGAAGTTCGCCAGCTTCTGTTCCAGCTCGCCATGCAGCTCGATCTGGCCGGCCACGATGCGGCTGGCCGAGGCTGAGGTGCCGTATTTGTCGATCGCGTTCTTGGCGGCGGCGGTAACGGCGGGATGGCCGTTCAGGCCCAGATAATTGTAGCCCGAATAACTGATCAGGCTGGCGCCGTCGCGGCGGATCACGCTGTGGCTGACGCCGTCGCGCGGATGGAAGAAGGGCAGGTCCTGGCCGTTGACATGCAGATCGTTGATCCGGCGGCGCAACGCCCGATAGCCGGCAAAATCGTCAACGACGCTTTTGCGTTCGGATTCGTTTTCGGCCGGGGTGGCCGGTTGCTCGGCGGCCGCGGAATGGGTCGTCATTGCCCCTCAAACTATCTTTAAAAAAATGCCCCCACGGCCAAACTGGCCGATGTCGGCAAAGCATAACCTGAAATCTATATGCCACAACCTTCGCCACCACGGTAAGTCTAAGTGTCTGGCGCAAAAAACCCCCTTTTGGGCAGGTTTTGCCGCGCTGTTAAGCACGCTGGGGTAACGCGTTTGTGTACCGACTCCCCGTATTTGCCGGTTTCGCGCCAGCGCGCGCGTAATATTCGGTAGTATTTGGCCGGTATACCGCATGCGTCCATGCGTGCGAGAACCGCGCCTGTACAGCCAAAAAGCTGCGTCATAGTATCCTTAAAAGGGCGAAAAGCCGGATCCGTGGCCCGAGTCGGCACGGTCCCTCCGGCCGCGACACCCCTCAGATTCGAAGAGCAAGCCATGCTTTCTGCGCAGCATCTGGTGAAGGCTTTTGCCGGACGCCGGGTCATCGAAGATGTGACTCTGCGGCTGGAGCGCGGCGAAGTCGTGGGCCTGCTGGGTCCCAACGGCGCGGGCAAGACCAGCACCTTCAACATGCTGACCGGCATGGTGACGCCGGATGCCGGCACCATCGTGCTCGACGACCATGACATCACCACCATGCCTTTCTATGACCGCGCCCGTTTCGGCATCGCCTATTTGCCGCAGGCGCCGTTCGTGCCGCGCGGCCTGACGGTGGAACAGAACATCCTTCTGGTGCTGGAAGCGCGTCTGGGGGAGAAGCCGGCGCGAAAGGCGCGGCTGGAAGAGCTGATCACGGAATTCCGGCTGGAAGAACAGCGCGGCAAGCGCGTGGGAGAATTGTCCGGCGGCCAGCGCCGCCGCTGCGAGATTGCGATCACGCTCGCCTGCGAACCCAGCTTCGCGCTGATGGATGAGCCGTTTGCGGGCGTCGATCCCCATGCCACCGAGGAAATCATCACCCTGATACGGCACCTGTCCAATCGCGACATCGGCGTGTTGATCACCGACCATAAGGCGCGCGAATTGCTGGGTGTCGTGGACCGCGCCTATGTGATCGACAGCGGCCGGGTTCTGGCGGAAGGCGAAACCGCCAGCATCGTCTCCAACGATGCGGTACGCCGGGTTTACCTGGGCGAGGCGTTCCGGCTTTGAGGACGTCTCGTTCGGATCCCCCGGTGATCGGCGGCGGCGCCCCGGCAGGCAGCTTGCGGGCCATGCTGCTGTCCTTCGCGCGCGGCGATTACGCGCGCGGCTTTTTCAAAAGCGTGCTGGGACAGAGCGTGGCGGTGATCGTGCTGATCGAGGCCATCTTCCTGGCAGAGCATTTCACCTGGGTGTTCAAGGACGCGGTGCGGCATGAAGCCGATCTGTTCGGCATCTCGCTGATCCTGATGCTGACCAGCACCGAGATTTTCGACCTGGCATTGGCCATCGCGATCCTGATGGCCAGCTATGCCACGTTGCTCAGGATGCGGGAAAACCGCGAGATGCTGGTGCTGTTTGCCTCCGGGCTGGGGCCCTACCAGCTCAGCGCCCTGATCCTGGTGGTGGCGCTGGCCGGGCAAATGGTCAGCACCATCGGGTCGGGGCTCATCGATCCTCTGGCGCGCTATACCCAGCGTTCCATCCTGTTCAGCTCGGAATTGCGTTCGCTCAAGAAAGGCGTGGCGACGGGGGAATTCTATTTCTTCCCGTCCTATGTCGCTTACGCCATGGATCATGTGCGCGGCGGTGCGCCGCCGCCCACCGCGCCCGGCGCCGTGCCGGTGATCGATGCCTCGGGGCAGGTGACCCGCAATGACCGCACGCTGTTTGTCTATCAGCAGATCGCGCCCCAGACCTCGCGCGTCGTCACCGCCGCCCAGGCGCGGCTGGACGGACCCGACCGTGCGGGGCGCATCGTCCTCAACCTCAATGATTTCACCTCGCACACGTTTGTCGACACCAATCCCGCTCCGGGCGCGGACGGCTCGGTGACCCGCCCCGATCCGCTCGGCAATCGCATGAGCGAGTTCAAGAACGTGCCGCGCGTCAACATGAAGGTGCGCGACATGAGCCAGTTAATGATGGTGGACCAGTTGCTGCCCTTCGGAACGCGCGGCAGCTCCATTCCCGCCGAACAGACCCTGATCGAGCAGTTGTTCATGCCCGACAACACGGATGCGGAGGCGCGCGTAACCCAGATGCGTCTGCTGGCCGAGCGCTTTTCGCGCAGCCTGCTGGCCGCCCTGGCGCCGCTGGTGGCGCTGCTGGGCGTTGCGCTCACCACCCGCCTGACCAACTGGTTCGCATTGCCGCTCTCCTGCCTGGCGCTGATGTCGGTGAATCTGGGCGGCCAGTGGCTGATCGGCAGTATCGGCGCCACCAGCGTGGCCGGGGCGCTGCTGCCGGTCTTCTTCCTTTATGTGGCGGTGGCCGGGCTGGTGCTGACGCTGGTGGTGTGGGGGCATAACAGATTTGTCCGCCCGCAACTGGGGCGCTCATGACCGCCCCTCCCTTCAAGCCGCGCGGCGGCCGTCCGATCTACCTGACGCCGCTGGGGCTGCATTCGCGCTACATGCTGAGCGCCTATCTGCGTCACATCCTGATGGTGGTGGGGGCGCTGATGACCATCGCGCTGACCATCGATCTGTGGCCGCAGGTGACGGTGCTCAGCGCCGACCCGGCGCGCGGCGGCGGACTGCTGTTCTGGCATGTCGCCCGGCTCGCCGTGCTGCGGCTGCCGGACCTGCTGCCGCCGTTGCTGCCCTTCGCCACTTTCCTGGGCGTGGTGTGGAGCGAAAGTGCCTTCACGGAGTCCCGCGAACGGCTGCTGATCTGGAACAGCGGGCGCTCGCCGCTGCTGTGCCTGGTGCCGGCGGCTCTGGTGGGCGTCATGATGGGTGCTTCGCTCTTTGTCCTGGACGGCGTGCTGCGGCCGGCCGCCATCCATGTCCAGATGGCAGAGGTGCTGGGCCGCGAAGGCATCCGCCTGGACCGCAGCCAGAGCGGCGCCAATCAGTGGATCGCCCTGCCGGACGGGGTGATGCGGGCCCAGATCGAATATGGCCCGCCGGTGCGGCTGCGCAATGTCACCATCTACAAGCTCGACAGCGCCGGCCATCTCGCCGAAGTGAACACCGCCGCCGTCGCGCATCCCCTGCCGGACAAGAGCTGGCGGCTGGAGAATGGCCGCTACTGGCGCGCCGATTTTGAAAATCGCGGCAATGTCCTTTCCACCGGCGAGACCAATGAGGAAGTGGAGATTCCCTTCCGGGAACGCACCGTGTCGCTGAACCTCGATCCGCTATGGCTGCACAACAAGGGTCTTTCGCCGCAGTATCTGTGGCTTTCCGAGCTTCGCATGCTGTCGAGCGCCGAGATCATGTCGCGCGACCTCAGCGGCTATCGCACCCGGCTGCAGGCGCTTTTCAGCGGGCCATTCTTCACCTGCGCCATGGCGCTGCTGGGGGCTTCCCTGGCGATGCTGTTTTTCGCCTATCAAACGCGCTGGCGCGCTTTGGTGATGGTGCTGCTGGGCGGATACCTGGCCCATTTCGCCTTCAAGGGGCTCTATCTGGTGGGCGAGTTCGGCTACATCCACCCGGTCGTGGCGGCCTGGTTGCCGACGCTTCTTCTGGCCTGCGGCGTGGCCGGCGTGGTGCTGGCGATCCAGAGGCAGCGCGGTCTGGGACTGCGCATGCGCGAAATGCCGAAATTCGCCGACGAGGCTTAGTTTCCCCTCCGGCCTTCGCAGCACAGGCTGCTACGGCCACCTCCCCCCACTTGCGCTGCGCGCGCGGGGGAGGACTATTTCTGAACCAGGTGTTCGTGGATCGCCTTGCCGGTGGCGATGTCGGTGCCGAAGATTTCCAGCTTGGGCACTTCAGGCATCAATCCGCCTTCCACCACATGCAGATAGACGTAGGACAGCTTGATGGTGTGCTTGCCCGCCTGCATCAGCGCCTGGGGCTTGCCCGCGGCATCCATGTTCAGCGTGATGCTACGCTCGGGCAGTGCGGCGATGGTGAAAGTCGTCACGCCGTTCTTGTCGGTCCGGGCCTGCTTGACGCCATAGGCCATCATACGCTCGATGAAGTTCAGCGGCTGCTTGCTGCCGTCGATGTTGAACTTGCGCCAGAAGCCTTCCACCGGCTCGCTCTTGTCGAGCGCGCCTTTGGCGTCGAGCCTGGCGGCATAGATCACCGTGTTCGAATTGGGCGAGCGCTGGACGTAGAAAAGCTGGTTCGGCTCGTCCGGCCGCTTGAATTCGGGGCGCATCTGGGCGATGGCCGCGCTTTCGGTGACGGTACTGGTGAAATCGCGCGCGCTGGCCGCGCCGCACAAAGCCAGCGCGATCACCGCGCCAAGAATTCCGGACTTGAGTATCATAGCTTGCGCATCGCCGCGCCGATCAGGCCTTCGGCCTTTGCGGCGTCCTCCACCACCCCGCCCAGGGTGAAGAAGGGATGGACCATGCCGGGAAAAATGACGAACTGCGTCGGCACGCCGGCCTCTTTCAGCCGCTGGGCATAGGCTTCGTTTTCATCGACCAGGGGATCGAATTCCGCGCTGATGATCAGCGCCGGCGGCTGGCCCTCGAGGCTTTCGCGCAGCATGGGCGAGGCGCGGGGGTCCAGGCGGTCGGCGGGATCGGGAATGTAATTGTCCGCGAACCAGTGCAGCGCCTTGCGGGTCAGCATGTAGCCGCTTTCGTTGCGCTCATAGGAGGGATATTCGCGGCTGTGGTCGGTGATGGGATAGATCAGCGCCTGGAACGCGACCTTGAATTCGCCGCTGTCCTGCGCCATCTGCGCCACCACCGCCGCCAGGTTGCCGCCGGCGCTGTCGCCGCCCACCGCGATCCTGGCCGGGTCAATGTTGAGAAGCTCGGCATTGTCGGATGCCCAGCGCGTCGCGGCATAGGCGTCCAGCACCGCGCCGGGGAAAATGGTTTCGGGCGCCAGGCGGTAATCCACCGACAGCACCGCGCAGTCGCCCGCAATGGCCAGGCGGCGGCAGGCGGTGTCGTACAGCGCCAGCGTTCCCAGCATGAAGCCGCCGCCATGGAAATAGACCAGCAGCGCAGCAGGCGCCGCGCTGCGGTCCGGGCGATAGAAGCGCGCCGGTATCGGGCCGTAATCGGAAGCGATGGAAAGCTGATAGGTGACGGCCACCGGCGGCTTTTCCGGCAGCAGGGTCATGCGATTGCGCTCATAGGCGATGCGCAGGTCGGCCGGCGACAGGTCGGTCGGCAGATCTCCGGCTCTGGCGATGGCGATGGCGACTTGGGGATGTACGGGCATGGAAGACAGCCTATGAGAAACGCAGCAGCGTGGTCGAGCGGAATGTCCCGCCCGGTGCCAGAATGGCAGCGGGAAAAGCGGCTTTGTTGGGGCTGTCGGGGAAATGCTGGGTTTCCAGCGCCAGCGCCTCGCGCGGCTGGATGACTTCGCCCGCCGCATTCACCTGGCTGCCGTTCACATTGTTGGTGGAATAGACCTGCATGCCCGGCTCGGTGGTCAGCAATTCCATCCGGTAGCCGCTTTGGGGATCGTGCATCCGCGCTGCCCATTCCAGCGCCCCCGTGCCGGGCTTGTTGAGCACGACATTGTGATCATAGCCCCGCGCCAGCACCATTTGCGCTTCGCGGCTGTCCACCCGTGCCCCGATGGTGGTGGGGCTGCGAAAATCCAGCGCGGTGCCGTCGACGCCGGCGATTTCGCCGGTGGGGATCTGCTTGTCGTCGGTCGGGGTGAAGCGATCGGCGTTGAGCTGCAGTATTTGTCCCGTCACCGCGCCCTGTCCCGCCAGGTTGAAATAGGTGTGGTTGGTGAGATTGACCGGCGTCGGCGCATCGGTGACGCACGTGTAGTCCAGCCGCAATCCATTGTCCGGCGTCACCGTGAAGGTCACGCTTACGGTGAGATTGCCGGGAAATCCCTGATCGCCGTCCGGGCTGAGCAGGCGCAAGGTCAGTGCCGCGTCATCGCAGGAAACAACATCCCAGATGCGCGTTCCCCAGCTCTGGCCGCGGCCGCCATGCAGGGTGACACCATGCTCGTTCTGCGCCAGCGGATAATGCCGCCCGTCCAGGGTGAAGCCACCCCTCAGCCGGTTGGCATAACGGCCGATCAGGCAATTCCACCAACCGCTCGTCTCATAGGCGGCGACATCCTTCAGGCCCAGAACCATGTTGGGCGCCGACCCGGACGGATGGATGGCGGTGATGGTGCCGCCCATATCCAGCACCGTCGCGCGCATGCCTCGCGCATTGACCAGCGTGAAGGCATGCACCGGGGAGCCGTCGCGTTTGTTGCCGTAAAGGGTCCGGTTCATGCCAAAGCCTTGCTGAAACCGCCATGAGCGATATTCCGCCGCCGCGATCCAAGTCAACCATGCAGCTTTCACAAAAAGCCCATGTTTGCTAGGACTCCCTGACGGGGAGACGGATTTGGCCAAGAAAAGCGCACGCCGCAGCGGCAAGGTCGTGACCATCCATGATGTGGCGCGCCATGCCGGTGTCTCGCCCATGACGGTGTCGCGGGTGATGAATTCCGAATCCAATGTGCGGGAGGAGACCCGCGCCCGCGTCATGGCCTCGGTCAAGACGCTGCGCTATTCGCCCAACCTGGCGGCGCGCAGCCTGGCCAGTGCCAACGGCATGCATATCGGCATCTTTTTCCGCAATCCCAGCTCGGGCTATCTGGCCGAGCTGCTGCTGGGCAGCCTGGACCAGGCGCGCCGCAGCGGTTGCCAGCTGGTAATCGAACAATGCGAGGGGGAGGAAAAGGATCGCGAGGCCATTCATCGCCTGGTCAAGGGCGGCATTGACGGCGTTATCCTGCCCGCGCCGCTGTGCGATTCCCAGGAAGCATTGAGAGGGGTGGCCGAAGCCGGCATCCCGGCCGTGCTGGTCGCGCCCGGGCAACCTCCACCGGAACATTCGGCGGTCCTTATCAACAATTTCGAAGCCGCCCGCGCCATGACGCGCCATTTGCTGTCGCTGGGCCACAAGCGCATCGGCTTCATCAACGGGCATCCCGCCCAGGCGTCCAGCGGCCAGCGTTTTCGCGGCTTCATCGAGGCCATGACCGAAGCGGGACTGACCGTCGGCCCCCATCAGGTGACACAGGGTTACTTCGATTACCGTTCGGGCCTGACGGCGGCGGAGCAATTGCTGAAGAACTTCAACCCCACCGCCATCTTCGCCAGCAATGACGACATGGCGCTGGCCACCATGGCCATTGCCCATCGCCGTGGGCTGGATGTGCCCGGCGACATCTCCATTGTCGGTATCGACGACACGCCGCTGGCCACCACGGTGTGGCCCGAACTGACCACCATCCGCCAACCCATCGCCGACATGACGCGTGAGGCGGTGCGTTTGCTGATCGACCAGATTCGCGGCCGCCGCACCGGCACGTCGCCGACCGTGATCCACAAGCTCCTCAAATTCACCCTGGTGGAACGCCAGTCGTCGGCCGCCGTCTCCACCAAGCCCGCGCCGCGCCGCCAGCGCAAGGCGAAATGACATGAGCGATGCTTTGAAAACCGCCCGCTATCCCAGCCTGGCGGGCAAGCGCGTGGTGGTGACGGGCGGCGGCAGCGGCATCGGCGCCGGACTGGTGGAAGCCTTTGCGCGTCAGGGCGCCGAGACCATTTTCGTCGATATCCTGGAACAGGAAAGCGCTGCGCTGATTGCCGGGCTGAAAGACGCGCCCATCGCGCCGGTCTTCTATCGCCTCGACCTGACCGACCTGGCCGCTATCGAGGTGTTTTTCCGGTCGCTGGGGCCGGTCGATGTGCTGGTCAACAATGCCGGCAATGACGACCGCCATGCGCTGGAAGACATCACCCCGGCCTATTGGGACGGGCGCATCGCGATCAACCTGCGCCATATGCTGTTCTGCGCCAAGGCGGCGGCGCCGGGCATGAAAAGCCGTGGCGGCGGCGCCATCATCAATTTTGGTTCGATCTCCTGGCATCTCGGCCTCAAGGGCCTGCTGGTTTATGAAACCGCCAAGGCGGGCATCGAGGGCATGACACGGGCGCTGGCGCGCGAATTGGGCGAGGACAATATCCGCGTCACCGCCGTTGTGCCGGGCAATGTGAAAACTCCGCGCCAGGAAAAATGGTACACGCCGGAAGACGAGGCCGGGATCGTGGCCCAGCAATGCCTGAAAGACCGGTTGCTGCCTGAACATGTCGCATCATTGGTGCTGTTCCTGGCGTCGGACGATGGGCGCATGTGCACGGGGCATGAATACTGGATCGATGCGGGATGGCGCTGAGCGCACCCGAATGTATCTGGCCTGTCGCGGCGACCCTGGGCGAGGGCCCGGTATGGTGGGACAGGTCGCTGTGGTTCACCGACATCAAGCAGCGCAAAATCCACCGCTTCGATCCGGCGGGGCAGGCGCAAAGCTGGCCCGCACCATCGCCGGTGGGATTCATTGCGCCGCGACGTGATGGACATTTCATCGCCGGCACCAAAGCGGGCCTTTACGACTTCGATCCCGCCAGCGGGAGTTTTTCCCTGATCCGCGCGGTAGAGCCGGAGGCGCCTGGCAACCGTTTGAATGACGGCGCGGTGGATGCGCGGGGCCGATTGTGGTTCGGCTCGATGGACGATGACGAGCAGTGCGCCACCGGCAAGCTCTATCGCCTGGAGGATGGCATCCTGACGGTGATGGACAGTGGCTATGTCATCACCAACGGTCCGGCCTTCAGCCCCGATGGCGCCACGCTCTATCATACCGACACGCTGGAAAAGGTGATCTATGCCTTCGATCTCGGCGCGCCGCTGAGAAACAAGCGTGTCTTTGTCCGCATCGAAGAGGGTGCGGGCTATCCCGATGGTTGCGTGGTGGATGCGGAAGGGTGCCTGTGGACGGGGCTGTTCGGCGGATGGGCGGCGCGGCGCTATTCGCCGCAAGGCGCGCTGCTGCAGACCGTGACGTTTCCGGTCGCCAATGTCACCAAGCTGGCCTTCGGCGGCGGGGGGCTCACCACGGTCTATGCCACCACGGCGGCCAAGGGCCTGGCGCCGCAAGAGCTGGCGGCGCAGCCGCTGGCGGGCGGACTGTTTCGCTTTGAAAGCGGCGTTCCCGGCCTGCCGCAGTATGCGGCCGCCTGATCACCCATTGCACAGGCTGCCGTCTTCCAGCCCCTAACCGGCGAACGGGTCGTCGCGGACGTCGCGGGCGTGATAGCTGAAAAAGCTGAAGTCCGCGGGCGCTGCGGTGCCGGCCATGTCCTGGCAGGCCATGCCGACAAAGGCGCCGGTGAAATTGGGCGCGCCCACCACCGTCGCCTCATCCGACAGGATGGAGGCGTCGAATTCCTCGGGCAAACGCTGCCATGGGCCGCTGGCCACCCGCCAGGCGAACAACAGGCGCGCGCCATCGACCTCGACGCGCAGGCCGATGGGTTCGCCGGACGGAATGGGAATCGGCGCGGTATGGGCATCGCGCGGCGGCAGGTCGGGGAACATCGACATCACCGCGATATGCTTGCCGACCTTTTCGTCGTGGCTGACATACAGATAGTGAAACTTGTTGCTGCCGTAATAGCAGACCAGCCCCGCCGCCTGCTGGAAGTGCGCCGGTTCGAATTCCATCTGCGTTTGCGCGCTGTAGCAATGCGACTCCTGGCGGCGTGCCACCAGCGCCTGGGTAAAATGACTGCCGATGCTTTCGCGGCCGAACAATCGCAGATAGCCGCGGCGTGACGTCAGGCTCATGAAGCTTTGTGGCCAGGGATTGCGCAGCCACTGGAACTGGCTGCTGATGCTGCCCAGCGCGAAATCGTCGCGCTGGGGCTCGGCGGGGAAGGGATGGGGCGCCAGCGCGGGCGCCGGCGTCGTCAGTTGCGGCAGGCCCGGCTCGCCTTCGGTATAAAGCCAGCCATCGCCCCGCCATTGCATCTTCTGGATCGCGGTTTCGCGCCCCAGGGTGCAGCGGCCGCGCTGCGTCAGGGGGCGTCCGCACAGATAGACCATGTAGGTGTCGCCCGATTGCGTTTCGACCAGGTCGGCATGGCCGGCACGTTGCAGCGGGCTTTCCGGATTGTTGCGGGCGCTCATGATGGTGGTGTCGGGATGCAGTTCATACGGCCCCAGCAGATTGCGGGAACGGCACATGGTGACGGCATGGCCGTAATTGGTGCCGCCTTCCGCCGTCAGCAGATAGTAATAGCTGCCGCGCTTGTAGAGGTGCGGCGCTTCGGTCAGGCCCAGCTCGGTGCCCTTGAAGATGTTGACCCGCTCGCCGATCAGCTTGCGGTCCTTCACCGAATATTCCTGCGCCACGATGCCGCCGAAGCGGTTATGGCCGGGGCGGTGATCCCATAGCATGTTGACCAGCCATTTGCGCCCGTCATCGTCGTGAAACAGCGAAGGGTCGAAGCCGCTGCTGTTGAGATAGACCGGGTCCGACCATTCGCCCTCGATGGTCTTGGATGTGACCATGTAATTGTGAAAATCGCGCAGGCTCGCGCCCGCTGCCCCCGCGACCGAGGTGCGGCCATAGCGCTTCACATCGGTATAGATCAGATAGAACTGCTCGCCGTCATGCGACAGGCAGGGCGCCCAGACGCCGCAGGAATCCGGGCTGCCGATCATGTTGAGCTGGCTGGGGCGGCGCAGCGGCGGCGGCATCAGCCGCCAGTTCACCAGGTCGCGGGAATGGTGGATGCGCACCCCGGGAAACCATTCGAAGGTCGAGGTCGCGATGTAATAGTCGTCGCCCACCCGCACGATGGAGGGATCGGGATTGAAGCCCTTGAGAATCGGATTCTGAATCTCGGTGACGGTGTTCGGAATGTCAGGCATGAGGCGCGGGTTTCCTGATGACGGTCCAGACGACGACAGCGGCAATCAGGTCGAACACCGCCAGCGCGACGAAGAAGGGTGAGTAGCCGATGGTGCTCACCAGCCCGCCGATGATCAGCGTGGAAATGAAGATGCCGAGATTGGCGCAAGTGCCCGCCATGCCGGCCACCGTGCCCACCTCGTTGCGGCGGAACAGGTCGGTGGCCATGGTGATCATGGTGACCGACAGGGTCTGGTGCGCAAATCCCGCCAGGCTCAGCAGCGCGACGGCGGCAAAGGCGCTCTGCACCGTGCCGGTAAAGGCGACGCCGATCATCAGGATCGCGCCCACCGTGAAAGCGCCGCGCCGCGCATCGATCAGGTCCCAGCCGCGCTTTTGCAGGAACAGCACCACGCCCGGACCGAACAGGCAGCCCAGGTCGGCCGCCAGGAACGGGAGCCAGGCGAACATGGCGATCTGCTTGAGGTCGAAGCCGCGCACCTGGGTGAGATACAGCGGCACCCAGAAGGACAGCATGCCCCAGGTGGGATCGGTGAGAAAGCGGGGCAGGGCGATGCCCCAGAAATTGCGCCGCATCAGGATGCTGATGACGGAAGGCTTCTTGTCGTCGGAGAGAAGGTAATTCTCCTGGCCCGAAGTGATCAGTTCGCGTTCTTCCGCCGACAGTTTCGGATGCGTTGCCACCGGATGATAGAACAGCATCCACAACACCACCCAGCTCAGGCTGATGGCGCCCACGATCACGAACGAGACTTGCCAGTTTCCGAAATACAGGATCGCCCACACCACCAGCGGCGGCGCCAGCATCTGCCCGATGCTGGGCCCGATATTGTAGAGCCCGCCGGCCAGCCCGCGTTCCTTGGCGGGAAACCATTCCGCTACCACCTTCAGTCCGCCGGGCGAGAAGGCGCCCTCGGCAAAACCCAGCGCGCCCCGGAAAAAAGCCAGCATCTGCCAGCTCGTGGCGAAGCCATGCAGCATGCAGATCACCGACCAGGCGAAGGCGAAGATGGCAAAGCCGGTCTTCACCCCCAGTATGTCGATGATATAGCCCACCAGCGGCTGCAGCATGATGCAGAACTGGAAGGCGCTGGTGATCAGGCCATACTGCTGGGTGGTGATGGCAAGGTCTTCCATCACCGTGGGCGCGGCCACCGAGAGCGTGGCGCGGGACAGGAAGTTCACCATCGCGCCCATCATGATCAGGGCGATGGTGATCCAGCGGATCCCCATATAGCGGCGCATCAGACCCTCCACCGGCCCGTCCATTGCGGGTCCGTTATTGTTTTCGCGCCCTGCGCGCATTGAGCGGGACGCGCCGGGATGGTAACGGTAACGTCAGCGGCCCGCAAAGACAAAAGGGGCCGCCGGAGGGCCGTCAGCGGGCCCGGGGCGCCTTTGCGCAAGGGCGATCCTGTGGCCTACTCACAAAAAACAACGGGGCAGGACCATGCAGACCGCCACTACCGACATGCCCCTGCGCCGCGGACGCCTGTTCATCGTCGCGCTGATGGCGCTGTTCACGGCGGGCGCGGCGGTTTCGATGCGCGCCGCCACCGCGGTGCACATGCGCAGCGAATATCTCGACCCGATCGATGCGGGCAATGCGGGGGCGATGCTGGGCGCCGTGCTGGGCGCGGCCTTTGCCGGTTTCGCCATCACCCTGCTGCTGGTCAGCGCCGTGCTGGCCAAGATCGGTTTCCGCAATGCGCTGCTGGCCGCCGCCGCGCTCCTGATCATCGGTTTTGCCGTTGTCGCCGGCGCGGGGTCGCTTGGAATTTCGCCCTACACCGGCCTGTGGGTCGGCATGCTGATCCAGGGCCTGGGCTGGGGCATGGTGGAGACGGTGATCAATCCGCTCACCAGCGCCATCTATGCCGAAGACCGCGTCTCGCGCCTTTCCATCCTGCACGCCTGGTATCCCGCCGGCCTGGTCGGCGGCGCGCTGATGGGGCTGGCGGTGGACGGCGCAGGCGTGCCCTGGCGGCTTGAACTCGCCGTGCTGGCGGTGTTGTGCGTGGCCTTCGCCGCGCTGGCCTGGGTGGAGAATTTTCCGCCCGTCAGCGCCTCCACCGACGCGCCGGTGACCCCGGGCGAGATGATCAAGGCAACAATCCAGAGCCCCACCATCTTCCTGTGGGTGATCCTGATGATGTTCACCGCGGCGGCCGAGTTCGCGCCCGGCCAGTGGGTGGATGTGGCGCTGAGCCAGATCGTGGGCATGCGCGGCATCTGGCTGCTGGTCTATGTCAGCGCGCTGATGTTCGTGATGCGCCATTTCGCCGGACCGATGGTTAGGCTGCTGGGCAATATCGGACTGCTGATCGTCTCGGCGATTTTCGCCACCATCGGGCTGTTTGCGCTGAGCCTGGTGGATGGCCCGCTGGGCGCCATCCTGGCCTCGACCGCCTGGGGCTTTGGCGTCTGCTTCTTCTGGCCCACCATGCTGGCGACGGTGGCGGAACGTTATCCGCGATCCGGCACCATGGTGTTCGGCCTGATGGGCGCGGCGGGCGCGGCCTGCACCTGGGTGGTGCTGCCGACGCTGGGACGAATCTCCGACGCCGCCAAGCTGGCGGCGGCGGGCGGCGATCCCGCTGTCGTGGCCAGCGCGCAGGGCGCGGAGCTGCAGCAAATCCTGGCCGCAGCAGCCGAAGCCTCGTTCCGCTCCATCGCGGTGATCCCGCTGGCGCTGATCTTCATCTTCACCGCGATCAAGATCGCGGACCGGATGCGCCAGAAATCCTGAGGGTAGCCCGTGACGCCGGAGCAAAAGCGCGAAGCCTGCGAACTTCTGTATCGCCACTGGGAGCAGGGCACGCGGCTGGACGGCTTGCCGCCGGCGCTGGTGCCGTCCGGCCGCGCCGAGGCCTATCAGGTCCAGGCGCTGATCGAAGGTCACACAAGCCAGCCGCTCTATGGCTGGAAGATCGCCGCCACCAGCGTCGCGGGCCAGAAACATATCGGTGTCGACGGTCCGCTGGCGGGCTGCATTCTGGCCGAGCGCGTGATCGAGGATGGCGGCAGCTGCATACTGGGCAGCAACCTGATGAAAGTGGCGGAGATGGAATTTGCCTTCCGCATGGCACAGGATCTGCCGCCGCGCGCCACGGATTATTCGCAAGATGAAGTCATGGCCAGCGTCGCCAGCCTGCACCCCGCCATCGAGATTCCGGATTCGCGCTACAACAAGTTTGAAACGGTCGGTCTTGCCAGCCTGATCGCCGACAATGCCTGCGCCCATCGCTTCATGCTGGGCGCGCAAGCGAAGGACTGGCGCGGGCTGGACCTGGCGGCGCACAGGGTTAGCGGGCTTCGCAACGGCCGGATCGCGGAAGAGGGGCAGGGCAGCAACGTGCTGGGCGGGCCGATCATCGCCCTGACCTGGCTGGCCAACGAACTGTCGCGTCACGGCATGACGTTGAAAGCAGGCCAGGTGGTCACAACCGGCACCTGCGTCAAGCCGCTGGCGATTGCGGCAGGCGACCGCGTCGAGGGCGATTTTGGCGCCCTCGGCCGCGTCGCGGTGACGATAACCTGATTACGTCTCCAGCGCCTTGAGCTGGGCGGACAGTTTCGCCAGCCGCTTTTCGCGGTCCTTGGCGAAGCGGGAGATGCCCTTGAAGATCGATTCCGGGTCGAGATGGGCTTCCTCGATGACTTCGCCTTCCAGCCCGCCCGTCAGCCACTGATTGTCCCAGTCCGAGGTCAGCGAATATTCGTCGGCCAGCGGACCCAGATTCTTCACCGGCATGACGCGGCGGGTGCCGGTGGAAACCACCATGGCATCGACCAGCGCTTCGGGCGGCAGAACGGCATTGCGATAGGCTTCCGGCTGGCGGTCGAACAGTTCCTCGCTGATCGCCGAGATGATCTTCACATTGATCCCGGCTTCTTCCAGGCGGGGCAGGATCTTCACCAGGTTGACGGTGGAAGAGGCGCCTTGTGACACCACATAACCGTGGCGCGGCTTGCCCGGGGTGAAGTCGCGGATGACATAGAAGCCCTTGGCGGCGGCCTTGATGTCGGTGTCGGCGAATTTGCTGCGATCCGTCACGGCGTTATCGGGACGGGCGACCTCGATGATGATGACGCCGACCTTGGGATCGCGCGCCGCGATTTCGGCGGCGGCGAAATAGCCGGCAGCCACGTCGTTATAATCCCAGAAGTTCAGGTGGATGACCTGGCCGCGCGGGAACAGGCGCCAGACCTGGGTGGCGAAGATGCCGAAATGGGTGCGGCCGTCGGCGGCGGTTTCCGGGCCGGAATGGCCGGCCAGGATGTGCAGCACGCCCATGCGGAAGCGGCTGTCCTGGTTCTGCTGGCTCCAGACGCGCGCCGGCGTGTACATCAAGGGCGTGAAGGCGCCATAGGTGCCCGACAGTGCCCAGACGCCGGCGAACTTGTCGGGATCGACGCTGGCGCTCTGGCTGACCATGCCGATGGCGGAGCAGACATTGCCGGCTTCCTGGATCGCCGCCTTGATGCGGGTGCCCAGCGGGTTGGTCTCGGGATCGTAATGGCCCCACAAGGCGCCATGCTCGACATTGATGGATTCCGACAGGTCGGCCGCCAGGGTGACGAAGCGGTTGTCGGTGACATAGTTCATCCACTTGATGACTTCGGAAATGGCGCGGCGCGCACCCGCCGCTTCGCCCGGCTTCTTGAACAGGCTGATCGAAACTTCTTTTTCCGCGCCCGAAATGCGGTTCTTCACTGTCAGCTTCTGGGCCTCGGTGGGCAGCTTGGCCACCCGCAGGCGCTCGTCCTGGAAGGGGTCGTTCTGGTTGTCGATGCTGAGCTTGCGGTCGTCCTTCACGCCATCGCCGATTTCCACCAGACGGTCGGCCAGCCAGTCGCCCAGCCCGTTCTTGTCCATCACCGACATCACCTTGTCGATATTGGTCTTGAACTGGATCAGGCGCTGTTTCGGGTCGGTCACCGCGCCCTCGCGGATGCCGTCGAACGTCACGCCGTAGCGCTGCTCGAAGCTTTCGGCCAGCGCCACGAAATATTCCGAGTTCATCTTGTAGCCATAGGGATGGCTGGCATAGCTGACGACCTGCTTGACGCTGCCCAGCTTGCCGTCGGCGGCGCTCGGCCAATAGCCCTTGGTGGTCTTGGCGATGGAGATCATCGGGCGGCGGTCGCTGGCGTCCCAGTTCTCCATGGCGGCGAAATTGGCGGCGATCTGGCCATAGTCGGCGCCGTTCTCGATCCCCAGCACGTTCCAGCCATAGGATGTCCACTGGTCAGCCAGCTTGTAGCTGTCGGCATATTTGGCCGGGATTACGCCGCCCAGCAGCACATCGTCGATGCCGGCATTGTTGTCCGACAGGATCACGCGCAACCGCTTGCCCACCTGCAGCGCCAGCGCCTGGGTCTTGAGTTCCTGCGCATGGCCCTCGGTCATGGCGAACTCGCCCTCCAGGGCGATGATCTTGGGCGTGTCGGTGGCGCCCGCCATGTCCCAGAAGGCGGCCTTGCCGGCGGCGGTGGCGACGCCCACGCCCGACGGACCGCCATTGACGTCATTGGTGACGTCGATGCTTTCGGCGTGACCCGACAGCGCCTTGATGCCGCGCGCCTTGGCCTGGGCGAACAGCGGATCGTTCTCCAGACCCTGGTCCGACAGCAGCGTTTCCAGCGCGCCGGCGCCGCGGCGAAAACCCAGCGCATCGATCGGCAGGATCGCGACTTCGGGATCGACGGCATACTTCTTGTCGCCGGTCGCCTTGAAGCGGCGTTCCATCGCCTGGCCCAGGATCATGTAGAGCGCGTAGCAGGTCGGCACGCTGTGGCCGGCGGCCATCATGAACTTGTCGCCGAAGGGATGCTTGGGGCGGCGGATGTCGTACCGCAGGCCGCCGCGCTCCGGACCCAGAAGATGGGCAATGACGTTGAAGGGCGTGTAGGCGAGGGGGCCGCCGAAATGGCCGGTCTGGGCATAGTTGCCCAGCATCACCAGCGTCATGCAGGTCATGAACCCGACATCTTCAAGGCGGGCGCGCTCTTCGGCGCTGAGGCTGGCGGCGTTCATGTTCTTGATCTCGATGTTCATGGGCGGGTCATCCGGTTCGCTTGATCGGGAAAGGTGCCGGCACGCGCCGCCGAACGGTCCCTCAAGGGACCAACAGCTTCGCGCATGCTGAAGACGCTTTCCTCCTTCGTGCCGGGTACCCCGGCCATTATGGCTTTGATGCTATCGCCGGTGCCGTCCGGGGTCGAGCCGAAACCGCGCGCCTACCCCCCGGAATCTGCGCCTATCGCATGGATTCCGCTGCCAGATTTGCGATTTTCGCGGCGCTGGTTCCGGTACCATGTGACAACACGCCATAGGCCGGGGCGCGCCCTGTTTCGCCAGCTTGCGGATGCCGGTCGCAGCGCGGGGCATGATGCGAAAGCTTTTCTGCGGCGTGGTGTGCGCCCAGCGTTCGTTGCCAACATGTGCGGCCTTGTTGTGCGCCGAACGAGGTAGGGAACCGCAATGCGCGGGCCACGATGAAACATCCGCAAGGTGCGCCGGTGAGGGCATTTTCACTTGATTTCGAGAAGCGCGGTTTGGCAGGTTCACGGACACCCCATGCCTGTTCGCCGAAGAGACTGATATGACTGCTTTGCGCAAAATCCTTCCGCTTGCCGTGCTGCTTGTGGCGCCCGCACTGGCGCAGGCCGCGCCGGTGCCCAAACCGGTTGCCGACATGATCCGGGATGCGGTCGAAAGCGGCGACCTTTCCGCCGCGAACACGATTGCGCGGCTGGCGAAGAAATCCAGCCCGCAATCAGCCGCCGAGATCGATGCGCTGCTTTCGCGCCTGAAGGCCCGCGCCGATGTCAGCCGCCGCATCAAGCTTCGCCGCCAGCGGTTCGCCCAGGGCTGGAAGAGCCGGATCGAATTCGGCGCCTCCAACACGACCGGGACCGTGACCAGCACCGGCGTGACCGGCACGGTATCGCTGGTGAAGGACGGGCTTCGCTGGAAGAACGCCTCCACCGCCTCGGTGGATTATCTCAGGCACAATGGCGCCGAGCAGCGCAACCGCTATTTCGTCGGCCATCAGAGCAATTTCAAGTTCAACGACCGGCTGTATGCGCTGGGCCTGGCAAGCTGGGAAGGCAACCGCGCCCAGGGTTTCCGCAGCCGCGCCATCGCCTCGGCGGGCTTCGGCTATTCGCTGATCAACGTACCGAAAATGACCCTGTCGGTGGAAGCCTCACCGGCCTTGCGCGAAACCGATTATGGCGGCGGCGGGCGCGGCAGCCAGTTCGCGATCCGCGTGGCGAGCAACTATCAATGGGCCCTGACGCCCAAGGTCACCCTGACCGAGGACGGCTCGTTTTTCCGGGAAGGGCGCGACCAGACGCTGATGTCGGAATCGGCGCTGACGATGAAGCTGATCGATGCGCTGTCGGCGCGCATTTCCTACCGGCTGCAGCGCGAAGCCAAGTCCCGCCCGCTGGCCAAGAACACCGACACGACAAGCCGGATATCGCTGGTCTATGCGTTCTGAACGCCGGTCACAGCGTCCTGCGGGGCGTTGGCGCTAGTTGGTGTTGAGCCACTTGCGAATGGCAGCGTTGGAAGCAAGCGCCGCGATGGCCAGTTCGCCCAGCAGCGGACGGGCCGCCTTGCTGTCGCCGATGCGGCAGGCACGCGCCAGCGCCCTTGCGAGGCAACTGGTCTGCAGGGCGCCGATGTTTCCGGCGGTGCTGACCATGTCATGGGCCAGGCAGGACAATTGATCGAGGTCCTTGGCATTGGCGACCGCGGTGAGCTCTTCGAGCCGTTCGTATCCGCCTGAGAGGAAAAACCGCAAATAGCTGCGAAGGCCCTGCGGCGTCAGTTCCTTTTCCAGCGCCCTGAGTATCTTGAGATCGAGAACGGGCAGATCGGAAAACTCTCTCAGCACGGCGCGTCGCTCGCCGTCTGGTGCGCCGGATACTGCCAATGCATGCTTCCTGGCCACAGGTGTCCCCTGTCATTGCTATTGTCTGGCGCTCAGAGTGCCACCCGGAAATTAAGATTTCCTGCATGCGACAGCGTCCGGTCCTGGCATGGGGAAATGCCTGCATCCGAGCAGCTTTTCTGATTTTGGCTGGGAGCCCGTCCGGTCCGGGGCGGGATGGCTGGGGGACTAGGATTCGAACCTAGACAGGCAGAGTCAGAGTCTGCAGTCCTACCGTTAGACGATCCCCCAACATGGGGGGCGCACCCCCCGTGGGACCGCCCGTTTAGACCAGCCCGCCCGCCCTTTCAAGGACGAAGCCGCAGCCGGCCAAGGGTCGGCTAATCCTCCTGAATCCGGCTGGTCCGGCGGGTATCGGGCATGGTCAGAACCACCAGGAAGCCGAAGGCCATGATGCACGAGGCATAGATATAGAAGCCGTGTTCGAGGCCGATCGACTTGAACCACAGCGCCACATACTCGGCCGTGCCGCCGAAGATGGCGTTGGCCAGGGCATAGGGCAGCGCCACGCCAAGGCTGCGGACATAGGCGGGATAGAGTTCCGCCTTCACCACCGCATTGATGGCGGTATAGCCGCCCTGAACGATCATCGCGCCGAACAGGATGAAGAAGATCATCAGCATCGAGCCGCCCTGCGCGACCGTGGTCATCACCGGATAGGTGATCAACGTGCCGCCGCCGAACGCCATCAGCAGCAGCGGCTTGCGCCCGATCTTGTCGGAAATCCAGCCGAGCAGGGGCTGGGCCAGCATGAAGCAGACCAGCGTCGCGGCGCTCAGCTCGGTGGCCTGGTCGCGGGTGAAGCCGGCGGTGTTGGCCAGGAATTTCTGCATGTAGGTGGTGTAGATATAGAAAGTCAGCGACCCGCCGGCGGTCAGGCCCAGCACGGTGAGGGTCTCGCGCGGAAACCGCTGGAACAGCATCTTGGTGCTGCCCAGTTCCTCGCCCGAGGCCTTGGCCTTCACGAAGGATTCGGATTCTTCCATCCAGCGCCGCAGCCAGAAGGCCACCACCGCCAGGATGGCGCCGATCACGAAGGGCACGCGCCAGCCCCAGTCCATCATCGCCTGTTCGCCGATGCTGTAGCGCAGGCAGATCAGTACCGTCAGGGCCAGAAGCTGGCCGCCGATCAGGGTGACGTAATTGAAGCTGGACCAGAAGCCGCGATGCTTCTTGCCGGCCATCTCGCTCATATAGGTCGCGCTGGCGCCATACTCGCCGCCCAGCGCCAGGCCCTGCAGGATGCGGGCGATGAACAGGATCATGGGCGCGAAGACACCTATCGCGGCGGCGCCAGGCGTGAAGGCGATGATCAGCGAGCCAAAGCACATCAGGGCGACGGAAATCACCATCGCATTCTTGCGGCCATGCTTGTCGGAATAGCGGCCCATGATCCAGGCGCCCACCGGGCGGGCCAGGAAGCCCACCGCGAAGATGCCGGCGGTCTGCAGGAGCTGGGCGGTCTGGTCGCCCTTGGGGAAGAAGACCGGCGCGAAATAGAGCGCGGCGGCGCTATAGGCGTACCAGTCATACCATTCGACCAGATTGCCGATGGACCCGGTGGTGATGGCGCGCAGCCGTTGCATGGTCGTTTTTGGTGCTGACACGCTATTCCCCCAACACTTGTTCTGGCTCGTTCGGCTTTGGGGCCAATTTGGTGGGCCGGGCAGGGGGGCACAAGCCCCCTTTTTTGCGCAGGCGTGGCAGACAGGCGCACCCCCGTCCGCAAGCCGTGCTACCTTATGTCCATGGACGCTGCTTCGAGCCGCGAAACGGGGCCAAAATTGCACGGAAACCGGCAAAAATCGGGAGACGCCGGGTCCGCATCCTCCGGGCCGCTGCTGGCGGTGCTGGATCTGGGGACCAACAACTGCCGCCTGCTGATCGCCACCCCTAGCAAGGGCGGTTTCCGCGTGACGGATTCCTTTTCGCGCATCGTGCGGCTGGGCGAAGGCGTGGGCCAGACCGGGCTGTTGTCCGATGCCGCCCTGGACCGCACCATCGCCGCCCTGAAAATCTGCGCCGACCGCATCGCCAAGTACAATGTCCAGCATGTGCGGGTCATCGCCACCCAGGCCGCACGGCTGGCCCGGAATGCCGATGTGCTGGTGTCGCGCGCCCGCGCCGAAGCCGGCCTCGAACTGTCGGTGATTTCGGCGGAAGAAGAAGCGGCGCTGGCCGCCAGCGGCTGCGCCCCGCTGATGGGGCGCAAATACAAGGGCGCGCTGGTGTTCGACATCGGCGGCGGCTCGACCGAAATCATCTGGCTGGCCAAGACGCCCGAAGGGCCCCGGGCGCGGCTCACCGCTTCGGTGCCGGTGGGCGTGGTGAGCCTGGCGGAACAGCATGGCGCGGCGGCCGCAACCCCTGAAGGTTTCGTGCGCATGCGCGCCGAACTGATCGAGCACTTCACGCCCTTCGCGCGGGAAATGGGCGGCGGCTTCGACACCCGCAGGAACCACCTGCTGGGCACCTCGGGCACCGTCACCACCCTGGCGGCCATCGCGCTGAAGCTGCCGCGCTATAACCGCACGCGCGTCGATGGCAGCTGGCATGAAACCCGCCACATGCTGAATGTGGTGGAACGGCTCGTGGGAATGGACACCGCCGCGCTGTCGCAGATCGGCAGCATCGGCACCGAGCGTGCCGACCTGATGCTGCCGGGCTGCGCGATTTTCTCCGCGATCTGTTCCCTCTGGCCCTCGCCGGTGCTACGCGTCGCCGACCGGGGCCTGCGCGAAGGCATGCTGCGGCAGCTGAGCCAGGAATTGTCATGAAATCCGGAGACGCGTCGGGACGCGGGCGCGTGCCCGTCAAGGTGAAGAAGAATCGCGGCCGCACCACCTCGTCGCAGACCTGGCTGCAGCGCCAGCTCAACGATCCCTATGTCGCCGCCGCCAAATCCAAGGGCTATCGCAGCCGCGCCGCCTTCAAGCTGGTGGAGCTGGACGAGAAATTCCGTTTCCTGAAAAAGGGCGCGGCCGTGCTGGACCTTGGCGCGGCGCCCGGCGGCTGGAGCCAGGTCGCTGCCGCGCGCGGCGCCACCGTGGTGGCAGCCGACGTGCTGGTGATGGAGGAAATTCCCGGCGTTACTTTCTTTCAGGCCGACCTCACCGATCCGGATGTGCCCGCCATGCTGAAAGCGGCGTTGAACGGCCCGGCCGACCTGGTGCTGACCGACATGGCCGCGCCCACCACCGGCCACCGCGCCACCGATCACATCCGCACCATCGCGCTGGTCGAGATCGCGCTGGAAGTGGCAGAGGATGTGCTGAAGCCGGGCGGCACCTTTGTCGGCAAGGTGTTCCAGGGCGGCTCGTCCAACGAACTTCTGGCCCGGCTGAAGAAGAATTTCCGCGATGTGAAGCACGTCAAGCCGCCTGCCAGCCGCGCGGAATCGGTCGAGCTTTATGTGGTGGCACTGGGCTTCAAAGGGGCCAAATAGCAAAGAGCCCCGACGCGTGAGCGCCGGGGCTTTTGCGAAAACGATAGAGATGATGGACTAGCGGCGAACGTGCTTCAGGCTGATCGAGCCGATGCCCGCCGCCACGTTCAGGCCGGTCGAGCCCGAAACGCTGAGGGGCTGCAGGGCGATGGACTTGTCCAGGCCGCCGATCAGGGCATTGGCGCCCAGGCCGACGCCGACAGTGGCCTGCGCGCTGGCGCCGGCATATTCGCCTTCAAGCGCGCCCGAACGCACGTCCGAGGTCGGCGCGAACACCGCCCAAATCAGCTTGCCCTTGTTGGTGTAGCCGATATCGACGCCCCACTTGGAAATCGAGCCGGTATAATGCTCCACGCGGGACTTGGTCGGCTCGTAGCTGCAGGCCAGGTCCTTGGTGGACCCGAACACAAAGCCGGCGCCCGCGGCGACGTTGCAGGTCAGGGTGCCGATCTTGATGCCGGCGGGGGCGGCATTGGCGGCGCCAGCGGTGGCCAGACCGGCCACAGCAATCGCGGCGCCAAGCATCAAACGGAAGTTCTTCATAATCGTCTCCTGGGCAAAATTGGGGGACTCGGCAAGATGCCGGTCGTATTGCAAGAACGCTTCGGTACGAACCGAGTTCCATTCCCGCCCATCCAAATAGGAGAAACCCTGATTTAACAGGGATTTAATGATCGGGGTTCCCGGACCCTTGCGCGGGAGCCGGGGCGCTGATACAGGCTCGGCGCTCCATAGGGAGCGCCCCATTTATGACCAGCTCAACCATCCGCGAAGCCCTCACCTTCGACGATGTCCTGCTGGTGCCCGGCGCCTCCGAAGTCCTTCCCGGCCAGGTCGATACCCGCACCCGTCTGACCAAGACGGTCGAGCTGGGAATCCCGCTGGTCAGCGCCGCGATGGACACCGTCACCGAAGCAGGCCTGGCCATCGCCATGGCGCAGGCCGGCGGCATGGGCGTCATTCACAAGAATCTCGGCATCGAGGAACAGGCCGAGCATGTGCGCCGTGTGAAGCGGTTCGAAAGCGGCATGGTGGTCAATCCCGTGACCATCACCCCGGGCGCCACGCTGGCCGATGCGCTGGCGCTGATGGAACGTCACCGCATTTCCGGCGTGCCGGTGGTGGACGGGGTCGACGCCAAGGGCGCCGGCAAGCTGGTGGGCATCCTCACCAACCGCGACGTGCGCTTTGCCGCCGATCCGCGCCAGAAGGTGTCCGAACTGATGACCAAGGACAAACTGGTCACGGTGCGCGAAGGCGTGAAGTCGGACGAGGCCAAGCGGCTGCTGCACCAGCACCGCATCGAGAAGATCATCGTGGTGGATGACGCCTATCGTTGCGTCGGCCTGATCACGGTGAAGGACATCGAGAAGGCGCAGATGTATCCCAACAGCTGCAAGGACGAGCGCGGCCGGTTGCGCGTCGCCGCTGCCACCGGTGTGGGCGAAGACGGCTATGCCCGCGCCATGGCGCTGATCGAGGCGGAATGCGACGTGATCATGGTCGATACCGCCCATGGTCATTCCAAGGGCGTGATCGATGCCATCAGGCGCATCAAGAAGGCGTCCAACTATACCCAGGTCGCGGGCGGCAATATCGCCACCGCCGACGCCGCCAAGGCGTTGATCGATGTCGGCGCCGACGCGGTGAAGGTCGGCATCGGCCCGGGCTCGATCTGCACCACCCGCATCGTGGCGGGCGTGGGCGTGCCGCAACTGACCGCGATCATGGACGCGGTGAGCATCGCGCGCGACGCGGGCGTGCCGGTGATCGGCGATGGCGGCATCAAGTATTCCGGCGACCTGGCCAAGGCCCTGGCGGCGGGCGCCAGCGTGGCGATGGTGGGTTCGCTGCTGGCGGGCACCGAGGAATCGCCCGGCGAGGTGTTTCTCTATCAGGGACGCTCCTACAAGGGTTATCGCGGCATGGGCAGCGTCGGCGCCATGGCGCGCGGCAGCGCCGACCGCTATTTCCAGGCCGAAGTGAGCGATGCGCTGAAGCTGGTGCCCGAAGGCGTCGAAGGCCAGGTTGCCTATAAGGGCCCGGTCGGCAGCGTGGTGCACCAGATCATCGGGGGCCTGCGCGCCGCCATGGGCTATACCGGCTGCCGCACCATCGAGGAATTCCACAAGAAGGCGCAGTTCGTGCGCATCACCGGCGCGGGCCTGCGCGAAAGCCATGTGCACGATGTGACGGTGACGCGCGAAGCCCCGAACTATCACCCGGGCGGCCAGTAGCCATCGGCAATCGCCGCATGGACAAGGTTGGGCGATAGCCGCAAACTCGCGCGTCTCAAGCGGGTGCGCGGCATGGACGGCAATCACGATATCCTGGTCGGCAAGGGCAAGGTCAGCGACATTCTGCTGCTGCGCCTGGCCAATCGCCATGGGCTGGTGGCGGGCGCGACCGGCACCGGCAAGACCGTCACCCTGCAGGTTCTGGCCGAAGGCTTTTCCCGCGCAGGCGTGCCGGTCTTCGCCGCCGACATCAAGGGCGACCTGTCCGGCGTGGCCGCGGCGGGACAGGCCAATGATGCGCTGGTAACGTGCGCCAAGGGCCTGGGGCTGGAATACGAGCCCGACCGCTTTCCCGTGATGTTCTGGGATATTTTCGGCGAGCAGGGCCATCCGGTCCGCGCCACCATTTCCGAAATGGGACCGTTGCTGCTGGCGCGGCTGATGGACCTGAACGAGGTGCAGGAAGGCGTCCTGAACATCGCCTTCAAGGTGGCGGACGAACAGGGCCTGTTGCTGCTCGACCTCAAGGACCTGCGCGCCATGCTGGTCTTCCTGGCCGAGCATGCCGACGAACTGACCACGCTGTATGGCAATGTCTCCAAGGCCACCATCGGCGCCATACAACGCCAGTTGCTGGTGCTGGAAAACCAGGGCGGCGACAAGTTCTTCAGCGAACCGGCGCTGGTCCTGAGTGATTTCATGCGCACCGACCGCGACGGGCGCGGCTTCATCAATATCCTGGCCGCCGACAGACTGATGCAGACGCCGCGCCTCTATGCGACCTTCCTGCTGTGGCTGCTGTCCGAACTGTTCGAGGAGCTGCCGGAAGTCGGGGATCTGGAAAAGCCCAAGCTGGTGTTCTTCTTCGACGAGGCGCACCTGCTGTTCACAGACACGCCCAAGGCGCTGATGGAAAAGATCGAGCAAGTGGTCCGGCTGATCCGGTCCAAGGGCGTGGGCATCTATTTCGTGACGCAAAACCCGCTGGATGTGCCCGACAGGGTGCTGGCCCAGCTCAGCAACCGGGTGCAGCACGCGTTGCGCGCCTTCACGCCGCGCGACCAGAAGGCGGTCAAGGCCGCCGCCGATACCTTCCGCCCCAACCCCGATCTCGATACCGCCCGCGTGATGATGGAGCTGGGCAAGGGCGAGGCGCTGGTCTCGTTGCTGGAAGGCAATGGCACGCCCGCGATGGTCGACCGCGCCATGATCTGCCCGCCCGCCGCGCGGATGGGACCGGTGACGCCGGAAGAACGCAAGGTGGTGATCGCCGCCAGCCCCTGCGTCGGAAAATATGAAAAGCTGCTGGATGCGCAATCCGCCTATGAAGTGCTCCAGGGCCGCGCCCAGGCCGCGGCGGCGCCCGCGCCGGTGCAGCAGGATGTGCCGGCACAACAGGCTGGCTCGGGCGGCGGATTTTTTGGCGGACTTGGCGAAGCGCTGGGCACCCTGTTCGGCACCTCGCGGCCGCGCGGCCAGCGGCTCTCCACCACGCAGGTGGTGACGCGTGAGGTCACCCGTTCGGTGGTCAACCGCGTCGCGGGGCAGGTTGCTGCCGATGTCGGAAAATCGCTGCTGGGCAAGAAGATGGGCGGCACCATCGGCCGGGCCATCGTGCGCGGTACCCTGGGCGGCGTCTTACGGCGCTGACAGTTTGGCGGCCTGCAGCAGCATGATGGTCTTGAGGTCCACGATCTCGCCGCGCGCGATCATGGCCAGGGCTTCGTCCAGCGTGGTTTCCAGGACTTCGATGTCTTCGCCTTCCGCCTCATCGCCGCCGCCCTTTTCGCGCGGGGCGGTGGAATCGTAATCGGCCAGGAAGAAGGACGGGCGTTCCTTGACGGCGCCGGGACTGACAAAGGCGTGGGCGACAAGGCGCAGGTTGGAAATCCGCACCCCGGCTTCCTCCATCGCTTCGCGGGTGACGCAGGTTTCAGGATCGTCCCCGTCGAGCTTGCCGGCGACGGCTTCGATCAGAAGTTCGCGATAGCCCCATTCGAACACCGGCCAGCGAAACTGCCGGACCATCAGCACCTTGCCGTGCCTGCGATCGTAGGGCAGCACGGCGGCGGCTTCGCCGATGTCATAGCTTTCGCGGGTCTGGTTCTGCCAGGCGCCGTCGCTGCGGCGAAAATCGAAATCCGCGCGCCGCAGGACATAATAATCGTCGGAGAGAATCTTGATTTCGCGCAGCTTCACGCGCGCCGTGATGTCATCGCTCATGGGCTTCTTTTGTTGGTCGCTCCCGCTTGCGCGGACGCTCCAACGCTATTCGCGGACATGGACCACTGCAAGCTTGTCCACATAGTGTCGCCGCCAGCCCGGCATGGCGTCCAGCAGCTTCACCACCGGCTGATCCCGCTGGAAAATGGTCCAGCGCACATGATGGAAGGTCAGGGCGGCGGCCAGTGCGTCCTTGTCGGGCGAGGTGATCACCGCATAGTTGCGCAGGAAGATGTCGCCATACAGGTCGGCGCGGCTGTCGATGAAGGGCCTGACCCCGTTCCAGATCAGCGCCCCGCCAAAGGCGTAATCGTTCAGCACCGGCATTTCACGCACGAAGCGCGGCACATGCGCCAGCGCCGTGGCGGGCGTGACATCGTCATCGCCGCGCGTCACCGGCAGCATCAATCGGGACACCGCCGCGACCGCCAAGAGGATCATCGCCAGGGCGGCGAACAGGGGCTGAGCCTTTTCTTCGCGGGCCGGCCAGCTTTTGGCCAAGGACGGCGCCAGCAGCATGGGCGCGACAATGCCCAGCAGCATCTGGTGGCGGCTGTGCATCGCGGCGATGGCGACCAGGCCCAGCACCAGGGCCAGGCGATGCGGCGGTACCGTCACCTTGCCGGTGCCCAGCACGAACATCGCCGCGAGCAGCGCGATGGCAAAGGGCGAAAGCGTGGAGAAATCCGCCGGCTGCCATTCGCCGATATGGGCCAGGCTTTGCATGCCCGACAGCTTGAAGGGAAACAGCAGGCCTTCGATCCCGAACGGCGTCAGCAATGCCGAAGCGCAGGCCAGGCCGCAGAACAGGCCCCAGAGCAGCGCGGCTTTCACGCGCGTGTTGGACAGGATCACCGCTTCCACCGCCAGCGCGCCAGCCAAGGCGAGTCCGAAAGCGAAGCTGCCATGCAGGTTGGCCCAGAGCGGGATCACCGCGATCAGCCAGAAGGGCGGTGTACGATCCTCTTCGCGCGCCGCCACCAGCCCCGCCGTCCAGATCGCCAGCAGCGGCAAAGATAAAACGTGCGGTCGCGCCAGAAGACTGCCGGTGACACAGGCCAGGCCCAGCACAACCGCCAACAGCGCGGGAAGAAAATCCACGCGCTTGCGCACCGCATGGGCGGTGACGGCGGCGGTCAGGGCGGCGGCAACGGCGAACAGCAGATGCACGCCCGGCCACCCGCCGCGCCAGCCCAGCGCCATCACGATTTCCGCCAGCCATTCCTGGGTGTGCCAGGGCGCATTCGCGGCGGTGTAAGAGAAAGGATCGGCGCGCAGCACCTGGCCGTGGCTCAGCATCCATTCGCCGGCGCGGATATGCCAATAGGTGTCGCTGTCGTTCAGCAGCCCCGGCGAAAACGCCGCCAGGACAAAGGCGGCCAGCCCCGCGAACAGGGCAAAGATCAGGGCAGGCGAGGCGGTGCGGGGCATCCAAGCGGCTTTTAAGATGGACGCACACTCTATAAGAGCAATCCTCAATGCCTCCTTTCCGGCTTAACGCCTTGGATTACCTCAAAAAATGACACCGGCAGCCCGCCTGCAAATGGCCATCGAGATCCTGGAGGGGCTGGAGAAGACCGCCCAGCCCACCGACCGCTTTCTCAAAAGCTGGTTTCGCATCCGTCGCTTTGCCGGATCCAAGGACCGCCGCGCCATTGGCGAACGGGTGTTCTCGGTGCAGCGCCATCGCGCCAGCCATGCCCATCGCATGGGCATGGATACGCCACGCGCCCTGGTGATCGCCTCGCTGCTGGAAGCAGGCGCAGACATCCCCGCGCTGTTCATCGGCGGCGAGTATGGCCCCGCGCCGCTGAGCGAAAGCGAACAGCGCGTCATCGGCGCCGCGCCGCCCGCCGCGCCCGATTGGGTGAAGGGCGAATATCCGCAGGCGCTGGAAGACGAACTGCGCCGCGCGTTTGCCGGAAGTCTGGCCGACGAGATGGCCGCCTTCATCGGCCGCGCCCCCACCGACATCCGCGTCAACACTTTGAAGGCGACGCGCGATGCGGTCATCGCGCAACTGACGGCCGACGGCATCGCCTGCGCCCCCACCCCCTATGCGCCGCACGGCATCCGTATCAGCGGCGAAGCGGGCAACCTGTCCAAGTCGCCGCTGTTCGAATCCGGCGCTTTCGAATTCCAGGACGAAGCGGCGCAGATCGCCGCGCAACTGTGCGGCGCGAAGCCCGGCATGCGCATTCTCGACCTGGCAGCGGGGGCGGGCGGCAAAAGCCTCGCTTTCGCGGCGGCGATGAACAATGACGGCGAGATCGTCGCCTGCGACACGCGCGGCGAGGCGCTGTTCGAACTGGAAAAACGCGCGGCCCGCGCCGGCGTCACCATCATCAAGACGCTCCCCCTCGATCACGGCCAGCCATCGGGCCTGTTCGATGCGGTGTTCGTCGATGCGCCCTGCAGCGGCACCGGCACCTGGCGGCGCCAGCCCGAACTGCGCTGGCGCCTGACCCCGGCCCGGCTGGCGGTGCTGATGGAAACCCAGGACAAGCTGCTGGATCAGTCCGCCCCGTTGGTCCGTCCCGGCGGGCGTCTGTTCTATGCCACCTGTTCGATCCTGCCGTCCGAAAACCAGGACCGGGCCCAAGCCTTCCTGGCCCGCCACAACGGCTTTGCCGCGGTGAATCTGGCGGAAAACTGGGGTTCCAATCCGCCGCCGGGACTGGGCCCGGACTTTCGCGCCAGCCCCTTGTCCACCGGAACCGACGGGTTTTATTGCGCCGCTTTTCAGCGCGCCTGACGCCACTTTGGCGCATAGCTAGGACCGCCAAAAATGGCTTATGTTGCAGCCATGACCTTCCGTCCGATTCAACTTCTGGCCGCCCTGGCGCTGCTGGCGGCCCCCGCTGCCGCTGCGCCTTCCAAACCCGTCAAGGCGGCGGCGGCCCCTGTTTTCACCGTGGAATCCCTGCTGAGCGATGCCCGCGCCGCCATGTCCCGGGGCGCGGTGGAGCTGGCGTTGCGGCTGGCCCAGTCTGCCATCGTCGCCGATCCCTCCCGCCCCACCTCCTATGTGGCGCTGGGCGACATCCATGCCGCCGCCGGCCAGCCCGACTATGCCCGCAACTATTATGATGCCGCGCTGGAAATCGATCCCCAGGAGCCGGCGGCATTGAAGGCGATCTCGGCGCTGGGCAATGCCAAGCCCGCCACCACGGCGAACGCCGCTCCATGAGCGTTCTCGTTCTGGATTTCGGCAGCCAGGTCACCCAGCTGATTGCCCGCCGCGTGCGCGAAGCCGGCGTCTATTGCGAGATCGTGCCCTACAACAAAGCCGATGAAGCGCTGGCCAAGAAGCCCAAGGCCATCATCCTGTCGGGCGGTCCGGCTAGCGTCTATGAAGAGGGCGCGCCGCGCGCCCCGCAATCCGTGTTCGAAATGGGCGTGCCGGTGCTGGGCATCTGCTACGGCGAAATGACCATGAGCGCCCAGTTGGGCGGCAAGGTCGAAAGCCATGCCAACAAGGAATTCGGCCGCGCCGACATCCATGTGAAGACCCGCTCGCCGCTGCTGGAAGGCTTGGCCGAAAGCGGCAGCGAGCCTGTCTGGATGAGCCATGGCGACAAGATCACCGCCATCCCGCCGGGCTTTGAAGTCGTGGCGACGTCGGAATCCTCGCCCTATGCGGTGATCGCCGACGAGAAGCGCCGCTTCTATGGCGTCCAGTTCCACCCCGAAGTGGTGCACACGCCGCGCGGCGCGACCTTGCTGTCGAACTTCGTGCGCGGCATCGCCGGCATCCAGCCGGAATGGAACATGCATGCCTTCCGCGCCGCGATGGTGGAGAAAATACGCAAGCAGGTCGGCAGCGGTAAAGTGATCTGCGGTCTGTCGGGTGGCGTGGATTCCTCCGTCGCCGCCGTCCTGATCCATGAAGCCATCGGCGCGCAGCTCACCTGCATCTTCGTCGATACCGGGTTGATGCGCAGCGGCGAAAGCGAAGAGGTCGTCTCGCTGTTCCGCAATCACTACAACATCCCGCTGATCCATGCCGATGCGCGCGAGATGTTCCTGGGCCGGCTGGCCGGCGTCAGCGACCCCGAGCAGAAGCGCAAGATCATCGGCGCGGCCTTCATCGACGTGTTCGACAAGGAAAGCCACAAGGTCGGCGGCGCCGAATTCCTCGCCCAGGGCACGCTCTATCCCGACGTGATCGAAAGCGTCTCGGCCACCGGCGGGCCGTCGGTCACCATCAAGAGCCATCACAATGTCGGCGGGTTGCCGGATTTCATGAAGCTTAAGCTGGTCGAACCCTTGCGCGAACTGTTCAAGGACGAGGTGCGCGCTTTGGGCCGCGAACTGGGCCTGCCGCCCGCCTTTGTCGGCCGCCACCCGTTCCCCGGACCGGGCCTGGCCATCCGCATCCCCGGCGAGATCACCGACGAAAAGCTGGAAATCCTGCGCCAGGCCGACGTCATCTATCTCGACGAAATTCGCAAGGCCGGGCTCTATGACAAGATTTGGCAGGCCTTCGCGGTGCTGCTCCCCGTAAAGACCGTGGGCGTGATGGGCGACGCCCGCACCTACGACCATGTCTGCGCCCTGCGCGCCGTCACTTCGTCGGACGGCATGACGGCCGATTACTATCCCTTCGAGCACAGCTTCCTGGCCCGCACCGCCACCCGTATCGTAAATGAGGTGCGCGGCATCAACCGGGTGGTCTACGACATCACGTCGAAGCCTCCTGGCACGATTGAGTGGGAGTGAGGCACGACCCGCGCTAGCGGGGCAAAACGGTCCAGTGGACCGTTTTGAGCGCCGAACGCGCCGAGCTTGGGCGAGGCGCAATTCAGAAATCTCCGAAATATCTTTCGACCAGAACCCCACATGATCCGCCTCGACAACATCAGCAAGCAGAACGGCCATCAGCTGTTGTTCATCGACGCATCGATGGGCATCCTGAAAGGCGAAAAGGTTGGCCTGGTCGGCCCCAACGGCGCCGGCAAGTCGACGCTGTTCCGCATGATCACGGGCCAGGATCCGCCCGACGATGGCCAGGTGACGATCGAAACCGGCATGACGATCGGCTATTTCAGCCAGGATGTCGGTGAAATGTCGGGCCAGAGCGCCGTTGCGGCGGTGATGGACGGCGTGGGACCGGCCAGCGCGCTGGCCGCCGAGATGAGCCAGCTTGAGGCCGCGATGGTCGATCCGGACCGCATGGCCGAGATGGACGCGCTGGTCGAACGCTATGGCGAGGTACAGCACCGCTTCGAGGAACTGGACGGCTATGCGCTGGATGCGAGGGCGCGCGAAGTGCTGGCGGGCCTGAGCTTCAGCCAGGAGCGGATGGACGGCGATGTCGGCCTTCTGTCCGGCGGCTGGAAGATGCGCGTGGCGCTCGCCCGCATCCTGGTGATGCGGCCCGATGGCATGCTGCTGGACGAGCCCAGCAACCATCTGGACCTGGAAAGCCTGATCTGGCTGGAGGAGTTCCTCAAGAATTACGACGGCGCGCTGCTGATGACCTCGCACGACCGCGCCTTCATGAACCGCATCATCGGCAAGGTGGTGGAGATCGACGGCGGCACCCTGACCACCTATTCGGGCGACTACGACTTCTACGAGCAGCAACGGGCGCTGAGCGAAAAACAGCGCCAGGCGCAGTTCGACCGCCAGCAGGCGATGATGGCCAAGGAGATCAAGTTCATCGAGCGCTTCAAGGCGCGCGCCAGCCACGCCGCCCAGGTGCAGAGCCGGGTGAAGAAACTCGACAAGATCGAAAAGGTCGAGATGCCCAGGCGCCGCCAGGCGGTGCAGTTCGAATTCCGCAATCCGCCGCGCTCCGGCGATGACGTGGCGAACTTCAAGGGCGTCTACAAGGCCTATGGCAGCCAGTCCATCTATGCGGGGCTCGATTTCCTGGTCCGCCGCAAGGAACGCTGGTGCATCCTGGGCGCGAATGGTGCGGGCAAATCCACCTTGCTGAAGCTGGTGGCGGGCGCGGCCGAGCCGGACCAGGGCACGGTGGTGATCGGCAGCAGCGTGAAGATGGGGTATTTCGCCCAGCACTCGATGGACCTGCTGGACGGCGACGACACGATTTTCGAGTCGCTGGACAAGTCCTTTCCGCAGGCAGGCCAGGGGAGCTTGCGCACGCTGGCTGGCTGCTTCGGCTTCTCCGGCGACGATATCGAGAAAAGCTGCCGTGTCCTGTCGGGCGGCGAAAAGGCGCGCCTGGTGATGGCCAAGATGCTGTTCGATCCGCCGAATTTTCTGGTGCTGGATGAACCCACCAACCATCTCGACATGGCGACCAAGGAAATGCTGGTGGAAGCGCTGGCCGGGTTCGAAGGCACCATGCTGTTCGTCAGCCACGACCGCCACTTTTTAAGCGCGCTGTCCAACCGGGTGCTGGAGCTGACGGACGGCGAGGTGCACCAATATGCCGGCGGCTACACCGAATATGTGGCGCGCACGGGCCAGGAAGCCCCCGGTCTTCATCCCGCCGGTTAGTGTGTGAGCGGCGCGCCGCTCGCGATTGCCCCGGCCAGCGATCCGGCGATCCCGCGCGCCGTTCGGGCAGCACCCATCAAGGTGGCCGATCCCGGTCCAGTCCAGTCGCCGTAACCCGCAAGCCAGAGCTGGGGCAGCTTGAGCGACCGCGCGTTTTCGACCAGCACGCGGCCATCATCCTCGACCACGCCCAGACCGTTCAGGTGCGCCAGAGCGGGGCGGAACCCGGTACACCAGATGATGGCGTCCACGGCCATCTCCGATCCATCCGGCCAGATGACGCCCGTTGCGGTCATGCGCGCAAACGGGCGCACGCAAACAAGATCGCCGCGGTCGCGCGCCTGCTTGACCGGGGGCACCATCACGATGTCGCCGATGCCGCCCACCGGGGTCGCGCTGGGTCCGTCTTTCATCCGCGCCACGGCGCGCTCGAACAGCACGCGGCCATCAACGTCATCGGGCAGGAATACGGGATCGTGCAGGGTGACCCAAAGCGCATGCGCCACCGGCGCAACTTCGGCCATGATCTGTGCGCCGCTGTTGCCGCCGCCCACCACCAGCACATTTTGCCCGGCATAGTCCTGTGGCTGCCGGTAACGGGCGGAATGAACCTGGATGCCCTGGAACAAATCCCGGCCGGCAATCGGCGGAAAATACGGATGCGACCAGGTGCCCGTCGCGCTGACCGCACACCGGGCGGAAAACCGTCCCCTGTCGGTCACGATATCCAGGCGTTCGCCCGCGCGCGCAACAGTTTCCACCCTGACCGGGCGCCGTATCGGCAGCTGGTAGCGCGCCTCGTATCGGCTGAGATAGTCCAGCACATCATCGCGGGTGGGGTAGCCGGGATGCGCGGGGGGCGGCATCAGCCAGCCCGGCAGCGAACTGTATCCGGCCGGCGAGAACAGCCGCAGCGAGTCCCAGCCATGGCGCCATGCGCCGCCCGGCTCGTTTTGCGCATCCAGGATCACGAAATCCGCACCGGCCCGGCGCAGATAATAGCCGAGGGAGAGGCCCATCTGCCCGCCGCCAATCACCACGATATCGTGCGTTTCCACCATCAGACCGGGACCGGCGCCTTTGCGATAATCGTGTTGGGGTGCCGGCAGTGTGGACCTCTCTGCCGCCCGCGGCAACAATGCGTGGCAACAGGGAAATCCGCAGGACGATGCCGCTCTTTACAATCTGTTCGGAGCCCCATGCGCCAACGCCCAATCCTGCATCGCGGTCAGGATGGGAGCGAGCGATGCGCCTTTCGCCGTCAGCGAATAATCCACGCGCGGCGGAATCTCGCCATGGTCGTGGCGCTGCACCAACCCATCGTCTTCCATCTCCTTGAGCGTCTTGGACAGGGTGCGATGGGTGATGGCGCCCAGGTCGCGCTGCAGGGCGTTAAAGCGCCGCGTGCCCTGCATCAGCCAGTAGATCACCATCAGTTTCCAGCGCCCGGCGATCACCGTCATGGTGATTTCCGCGGGGCAGGAGGGCTTTTCCAGGGTCATTCACGGTATCCTCTGGGATCGTACTTGTCCGTTAGCTCGTACCTTCACATATGTCGCTCTGGTAAGAACCGCAATGTCCGGAGGACGATATGACCAAGACCATCGAACAGATCATCCACGCCCCTCAGGGCGGCCACTGGGTTGGCGACGGCTTTCCCGTCCGCTCGCTGTTCAGCTACCAGGGCGATACCAAGGCGATCAGCCCCTTCCTGCTGTTCGACTATGCCGGGCCCTATGTCTTCGGGCCTAACATGGGCGCGCCGCGCGGCGTCGGCCAGCATCCCCATCGTGGCTTCGAGACCGTGACCATCGTCTATGACGGCGAGGTCAGCCACAAGGATTCCAGCGGCGGCGGCGGCACCATCGGCGCCGGCGACGTGCAATGGATGACCGCGGCCGGCGGCATCATCCATGAGGAATTCCATTCGGCCGGTTTTTCCAAGACCGGCGGTCCGTTCCGCATGGTGCAGCTCTGGGTCAACCTACCCGCCAAGGACAAGATGACGCCCGCCAAGTACCAGGCGATCGGCAACGCGCAGATTCCGCTGGTGCCGTTTGCCGGCGGCAAGGCGCGCGTCATCGCGGGCGCATTTAACGGCGTCCAGGGTCCGGCCACCACCTTCACCCCCATCAACATGTGGGATGTGCGGCTGGATGCCGGTGCCGAGGTCACGCTCGACCTGCCCGAGGGCCACACCGCCATGGTCGCGGTGCTGACGGGCCGCGTCACGGTCGATGGCCGCGACGCCCGCGAGGCCGAGATCGTGCGCTTTTCGGTGGCGGGCAAGGGCGCAACCCTGCGCGCCGACGGCGATGCCATGCTGCTGGTCCTGACCGGCGAGCCGATCGACGAGCCGGTGGTCGGCCATGGCCCGTTCGTGATGACCAGCGAGGCGGAAATCCGCCAGGCGATCAACGACTTCAACAGCGGCCGCTTCGGCCGGGTTGCGAACTGAAACAGCTTGATGCCGCTTCCAAAAGGGGGCGGCATCGGCAACCCGCCTGTGTCAGGTATTGCGCGCGGTGTTCTGCGGTTCGAACCGGGGGGCGGCCCGCGTTCTTTGCGGCCAGGCCCTGATCGACACGATGATCGGCGACCAGTCCTTCGTTCCGGTAGTGTGGCGCATCTTCACCACATAGATGGACCGCGTCTTCTTGCCTGCGACATCTTCCACGAAAAAGCCCCGCGCGATCCATTCATCGGCTGCTATCTTGAGCGCGAACATCTGCGGCAGGCAGGCCGGGAATTGCGCCGTCTCCGGCGATTTCAACTTCGCTTTGGCGAAACGCTGCGCCCGGGCGCAGCCGACGATCCGGTCGCGCATTTCAGGGGACATGCTCTTGACCTGAAGCCATGTCTCCAAGGCGGTGGAAAGCACGACCAGCAACAGTGCGGCGCCCACTGAAATGAACGCCCATTTTGTATTGGACCGCGTCTTTGCAGGGGCCCCCGCCGCTTCGACCAATGCGATGGGAATGGACCCGTCGACGATGGTTGCGGGCCTTGCCAGCGGGTCTGACCCATACCGGTTCGGCCCGGCGGTGCCGCGCAGGAAGCCCATCCTGATGAACCCCCACATCAGGAGCCCGGACCAGAGGAAAAAGCCCAGGTCGGCGGTCTTGTCCGCGTCCAAGTTGCGCAGGATTTTGCCGACATAGACAAGCAGGAGGGGGAAGGCGGTGAACGGCAGCAGCCACCAGGCGCTGTAGTCGGCGTCGTGAAGCCGGCGAACCTGTGCGCCGATCAGCGGAATCCAAGCTAGGTATGTCAGCCACAGCCAGATTTTCCCCGAGGTGCCGGAGGCTGATGTGACCCGGGTACCGCCCACCATCACGACGGCCAGTATGGTGACCAGCGCAAACAGGCCCACATAGGTCCAGAAAGTCTTTCGCGGGGCACGCCCCGACCAGGAAATGGCTGAGAGGAACGACGACTGGCGCATCCGCCCATGGTCGCAAAGTTTGTTTAAGGCGGCCTTAAATCCTTAGCGGGAAATCCGCGGGATTTGGCGCATGCCGGGTAAAATTCGCGGCCGTTGTCGGTTCCCGCATCCCCCGTTCGTCGTTACGGTATCAGGCCGATGGGGCCTCTTTGAACGCGGAGACGGACAATGCGGGTGATGATATTGGTGAAGGCCACGGCGGACAGCGAACAAGGCTATGTCCGCACCCCCGAGAACATGGCGATGATGGAGGCGATGGGCCGCTTCAACGACGAGCTGCAAAAGGCCGGGGTGCTGGTCACCGGCGACGGCCTCCGGCCCTCCTCGGACGGCAAGCGCGTCCGGTTCGACGGCGCGGCCCGCAGCGTGAGCGACGGGCCCTTCGCCCCTCCCGGCGAGCTGGTCGCCGGCTTCTGGATCTGGCAGGTCGCGGACATGGACGAGGCGGTCGCCTGGGTGAAGCGCTGCCCCAACCCCATGCCAGGCCCCAGCGACATCGAGATACGTCCCCTTTATGAAATGGCGGACTTCACTTAGCGGCGCGATTTCCGCGTGCAGAAAGCACGTCCGCTGCCCTGATACCTGCCGCAGCACGAGATGGCTTGTACGAGCCTGAAAATGGCTCTGGCGGGAGATTTTGCCGGAAGCGACGGTGAATTTCGTCTTGTCGGTGGTTTCCTACAAAATCAAACGCAAGTCTTGTGTGTTTCTGTTTCTGTCTCTGCTTTTGAGTCTGTCTCTGTATCTGGGACCGTTACATCCACCGTTACAAATTTGCATTTGCACGAGGGGCGCACCACCATGGCCGCCATGTGCGGCAAGTTCACAGCGATGGCATCCTGGGCGGAAGTTGTTGCCTTTTCCCAACCGCTGACCAGCGAGCGTTTCGAGCAGAAGGGCGACGCCGACAGGGAAATCGCCTTCCGGGTGATGACCAATGTCCCGGTGATCGTTCTGGACATTGTGGAGAACAAACGCCGGGTGGTGCCGATGCGCTGGGGCTTCCCGCACCCGAAGGACTGGCGCCGCCCGCAGCCCATCCATGCCCGTGCCGAGAGCATCGACACCACACAGGCATTTGCGCAAAGCTTCCGTGACGGCCAGCGCGGCATCGTGTTGGTGAAAACCTTCAACGAGGCCCCCGACATCGAAGGCCCCACCATCCAGCACACCATCACGCCGGGGGACGAACCGGCCATCGGCATCGCCTTTGTCTGGCGGCGATTCCAGTCGCCCGATCTGCCCGCGCCCATGCTGGCGGCCTGCATGGTAACGGTGGCGGCCAACAGCCTGATCGCATCCCTGCCGACCGACCGCATGCCCGCCGTGCTGGATGCCGGTGACTGGGCGATCTGGCTGGGCGAGGAAGCCGCCTCGCCCGAGCGCGTCAAAGCCTGTTTGAAAACGCAGGCCGGCCTCCACTGGACCATTGCCCGGGAAGAGCGGGAAGAAAAAGCCAAACGCACCAGGCCGACCGTGTCAGACCCGAAGGGCTTGTTCTGAACCATCCACAGCCACCATCCCTAGCGGCTGACAGGCGCGCCGAATCGCGGTGACATGACGGCGAGGAGTTGAAGCCATGGCAGGCCTGTCCAGCAGCAATGTTGGGGTGCCATGGGATTCAAGAAGTATCGCGGTCCATTTCATACGGTGCAGGACGCGATCAGCGGGCACCGGACACTCGTCATAACCTGTCAGCGTTGCAGCCGGTACCGGACGATGTGGGCCTGGCGGATTTATCAAGCGAAGAACGATGCGGTCACGTTGCCGCTCAACACGACGGTGCCAGGCTTCTGGTGCAAAGGCTGCAAATGCAGTGTGAGCGTTTTTATGAAGTTGGACGGCCCTTGGGACGGTTAGCAAATGGACGATATTCATGCTGAAATTGCGGACGCACGATAGGCCTTTGTTAGTGGGACTACTATCCATTCCCACGGCGCTCGCCCTGACGGTACTGTTCCACTATTTGTTTCCAACCGCCCCGGCTTGGGGCGCTTTCACTTGGCTTTCCTCTTGGGATGCAGACGATACAGTTGCCATCTTTACAGTCGTAATCGCAGCTATTGGATATCGTCAGTGGCGGCATTTTCGCGTTACTGAGCGGGCATACGTGAAGCTGTCTCATGTCTCTGATAAGACGTTTGCCTTAGATTGGGAAAACGGCACGAGTGGAATTTTTGAGTTCAGTCTTCGCATAAAGAATTTCGGAAGAACGCCTGCAAGAGTTACCGCCATTTACGTTGCTTGTGCGCCTCTCTTGCTTGGCGAGCAGTTACCACCTCAGACGAACACCGGCCAACGAGAAATGTTAGGTGAAGTTGATGCCTTTCTGGTTGAGGGGGACTTATTTTACAGAAACGGTGCGTTGGCAATTACCCCAAGCGAGCGTCAGCAGGTTGCGTTGGGTCAAAGGACCCTGCTTCTTTATGGCTACGTAGACTATATCGACCAATTCGAAGTCCGGCACAGAGCGGGTTACGCTCGACAGTATGATCCCAGAGCCACAGGATTAAACAACTTGGTCTTCCCCCGAGGGCCGCTTCGACTCAACTACGACCGTCACCGTGTGCGCGGAGAAGGTGGCGACTGGGACATTTGAAGTAAACTCAATGCCGCGTGTACGTCCAGCCTTTCACAGCCCCGGAATGATCCAGTGAGTCAAAATCAGGCCCAGCGCGGTGAAGACCGCTGTGAGCAGCACGAACAGAATCGCCATGGTCAGAGGCTGCAAACAAACCCCGCTTTTTTCCTGTCAGGATGAAAACGATCCAACCAAGGCGCATTGGGGCGGAACCGTGGAACTTTGATGGTCACGGATTGGAACCACTCCGTCCTTCCATGGTTGCCAATGGAGCAACGGTCCCGATGGAGCCAGTCATGACCACCCCTTCACACGGCGCCCCGGTCGAGGCGTCGGCTGCCGAACGGCCGCGCCGCACAAACCGGCGCAGCACGGCCTATATCCTGTCCGAGGAGGATGAATTCCTGCTCCAGGACCTTCCGGCGCATTATGTGGAAGCGCTGCGCCAGACCGGCTCGCTGCAGGATATTTCCCAGCGGCTGCAACTGCCCATCGGCACGGTGAAGAGCCGGACCCACCGGGCCCGGGCGGCGCTGGATGCCTTGCGGTCCAAGGCCCGGCAGCGCTCCCCGCAAGCCTAGCTTGCAAGCCTGGTATGGCCCGCTAGCCTAGTTCGAAAAGCCCACGCCCAGCCGGATCGCCCGGCCCAGCGCGTCATAGACTGCCTGGTTGGTGCCATTGTTGCCGCCGGTTGACGGGATCGCGGGCGGCGACACGTTGCCGACATTGTCCATCGCGGCATAGATCAGGAAATTGTCGGTCACCCGATAGCTGGCGCGCAGGTCCAGATAGGCTTTCGCCGGGACCGAATTGTCGTCCACCAGTCCCCTAATGTCGCCGCGCGTCAGCACGCCTGCCGGGCTGAGCGAGGCGGAGATCACGCCGGGCTGGCCCTGCGTGCCGTTGCTCAGCGCCGCGCCGCCGATCACCCGCTCCTGCACCGTGAACGACACCGGGCCCTCGGCATAGGTCGCCGCCAGCGTGGCGCGGAACTTGGGAATGCCGCTGGCATAGACATCCGGGCTGGCGCCCAGCGCGCCGGCGCGGTCATAGGTGACGCCGCGCGCGGTGCGGGTCTGCTGGTCGGTATAGTTGGCAATGCCATCCCAGCTCAGCGTGCCGCCGGCAAGCGGATGGGCATAGTTCACGCCCAGGTCCAGGCCCGACACCGAATCCACCGCCGCGTTGAGCGGGAAAACATTGACCTGGGTCGGCTGCACCGCGCCGCCGCCAAATACCAGTTGCGGGCAATAGACGGCTTGCCCGGCCAGGCAGCGGTCGATGATGGTCTGGAAATCGGTGGTGTCGATGGCGCCATGGATGTTGATCGAGTACCAGTCCGCCGACAGCGTCAGGCCGGGGATAAAGGCGGGCGTCAGCACCACGCCGCCCGAAACCGTGATGGCTTTTTCGGGCTGCAGGCCCGTATTGCCGCCCTGGTTGGCGAAGCAGGCAAATTGCGGCGAGTTGGAGGGATAGCGGCAGAACTGCGCCGACAGCGTGCCGGGCGAGAACAGTTCGGAGATCTGCGGCGCGCGGATATCCAGCGACCAGGTGGCGCGCAGGCGGATCGTGTCATCGACCTGGCTCAGCAGGCCCAGCTTCCAGGTCTCCACCATGCCACTGGTGGAATAGCCGGTCAGCCGTCCCGCGGCGCTGACATTCAGGCTCTGCACGAAATTGTCTTTCAGGATCGGCGCGTCCAGTTCGACGAAGCCTTCCTCGACATGATACTGGCCGCGATAGGGCACGAAGTTGCCCGCCGCCCACTGGCCGGCGGCGCCGCGCGGATCGGCGGCGATGACGCCGCCCTGTTCGTGGCGATACTCTGCGCCGAAGGCGGCGGCGACAGGGCCGGCGGGCAGGCCGAACGGCAGCACGCCCTGCATCGATGCGGCGAACACGCTCTGGTTCAGCACGATGGTTTCCTGGTCGAGGATGCCGCTATTGGGATTGCGTCCGGGATTGAGATAGAGCTGGGCGGCGTCCGAGGCGACGCCGGTGCCGATCACATTCAGCGGCTGGCAACCCGCGGCGCCCGCATCACCCAACAAAAGCGCGCGGCACTGGATGGAGCCGATGGCATAGCCGCTGGCGCCCACGTTGCCGGGCGTGACGCGCACCGCATCCACCGCATAATTGTAACGCGGCGTCAGGCTGTTGCTATAGAGGAACTGGCGTTCGCGAACGTTGCTGTGCTGGCCATAGGCCTTCCAGCTCCAATTATCGTCCAGGCTGCCTTCCAGCGAGAAAACGCCGCGCATCAGGGCGCGATGATTGTTGTTGCAGGGAAAGCCGACGGTTCCGCACAGCGCGCGGAAGGAATAGCTGCCCGCCGGCATATTGTTGAGATTCTGCGTGCCCAGCGTCAGCGACTGGGTGGGGGCCGCCGCCGTGCCCGGCGCTCCGGTACCGGCATTAAAGCCGTTGGACAGGGTGCCGAAGCGCGCCGCGATGGCGGGATCCAGGAAGGCATTGTCGGGGCGCACCGCCAGCAACGACTGGCGCAGGCCGCCGATATTCTTCGAGGAGGACAGGCCGTAATTGAGCTGCAGCGACGCCTTGATGGTGTCGGTCAGGCGGTAGCTGCCGTAACCGAAGACGGTGGTGTGACGATAGGGCACCGCCAGCATCGAATAGCGCAGCGCGCCGGTGCGCTCGTTGGCGCTGCAGCCATTGTAGCAACTGTTGCCATAGACCGTGCCGAAGTTGAAATTCTCCACCGCGCCATTGGCGCCGAACTGGGTGCCGCGCAAGCCGTTGGCGGCCAGCGTCGAACCTGCGCCGCCCGCGCTGTTGCCGGTGACCAGTCCGCCCTGGGTAACCTGGATGTTGCCGACATTGTCCTGGTGCACGAACAGCGGCCGGTTGCCGCCGTTGGTATAAAGCGGGTTCTGCACCAGGGTGGTGCCCTTCCACCAATCGGCCTGGCCGATAAAGACCGCGTCGGTGCTGCTGGTGTGGTTGGCGGCGGCGATGAAATGACCACGCTCGCCGGCGAAGGCCGTGCCGAAGGCCGCTTCCGCCGAGGCCTTGCGATGATTGAAATTGGTGTTGTCGCCGAAATTGAGATTGGCCTTGAAGCCGCTGAACTCCTTGTCCAGCACCAGGTTGACCACGCCCGCCACCGCGTCCGAGCCCCAGGCGGCCGAGGCGCCGCCGGTTACCACATCGACGCGCTTGACCAGAGTCACCGGCAGGGTGGTGAGGTCCACGCCGCCGCCCAAAAGGTTGGACGACACCACGCGCTGGCCGTCGAACAGGATCAGGGTGCGCGCGATGCCAAGATTGCGCAGGGAAATCGTTTCCAGCCCGGCATCGCCCTGGCTGACATTCAAACTGTTGCCGCCATTGTTCAGCGACGGCGAGGGACCGGCGGCAGGCAATTCGCGGATCAGGTCGCCCAGGTCGATCTTGGCATCGCGCTCGATCTTGTCGCGGCCGATCTGCATCACCGGCGTCGGGGCCTGATAGCCCTCAAGCGCGATGCGCGATGCTGACACGGTGACGGTCTCGACGGTTTCCTGCGCCAGCGCGGGCATGACCGCGGCAAAGGTGAAGGCGGCAGAAAGTAACAAATGTTTTGAATGGCGAGACACGCAAACCTCGAAGTGGCGACACGAGACTGCTCTCTACTTCCACGAGTATGAATCAATTGCTGATCTCGCCGGAATTTTGAAAGTTCCCGGCGCGGCGTGTTAACGCAGTTTGGCTCACGCCGGCGCCAGAACCGGGCCGCCCCGCAGCGCCATCAGCTCGCCGAAGTAACCAGCACTGCTGGACGAACATGGTGCCTCGGTGCACCATCAGGCGGGGAGCGCCATGTCTGTCATTCTTACGTCTGTCCGCACGGGTCGGGTCGCGCCGCTGGGGCCAGATGGTGTGCCCAGCGGTTTCGTGAAGCATGTGGTGGAAGGTCCGGTCGCGGTGACGCCGCTTGGGCTGGACGGCGACCAGCAGGCCGATCTCACGGTGCATGGCGGCCCGGAAAAGGCGGTCTATGGCTATGCCGGATCGCATTATGCGCTGTGGCGGGCCGAGCAGCCGCGGCACACCGCCCGCATGGTCGAGGGCGCGATGGGCGAGAACCTCTCCATCGCGGGGCTGGACGAAGCCGGTATCTGTGTCGGCGATGTTCATGCCATCGGCACGGCGCTGCTGCAGGTGTGTCAGCCGCGCCAGCCCTGTTTCAAGATGGCGCTGCGGTTCGAGGACAACCGCTTGCCCAAGGCCTTTGTGAAAAGCGGACGCAGCGGCTGGTATTACCGCGTCCTGCGGACCGGCACGCTGGCGGCCGGCGACGCGGTGACGTTGCAGGACCGCCCGCATCCCGACTTCGCCTTCACCCGCCTGGTCGAGATCATCTATCACGGCAAGGTCAGCCACGCGGAGCTGGCGCGCATGGCGGCGATGGAAGGGCTGGCCGGCCAGTGGCGCGATCACGCCCGCGCCTTGCTCCAGTCCGGGGCAGGCTGATCAGGCCAGCGCCAGCACCGGCCCATCCAGCAGCGCCATCAGGTCGCCGAAGTATCCACCCGACCGCGCCGGCAGGCCGGGGTCGGAGGTGATCGCCACCGCCAGACCGCGCGAAGGGTTGGCGGCGATGATCTGGCCGCCATAGCCGCGCGCGATGACAAAGCCGGTGTCGCTGAGGAACCAGCCATAGCCGTATCCCAGGCCCGAAAAGGGCGACATGGTGCGGCGGGTCAGCGAGGCGTCGATCCAGGCTTGCGAAATCACCTGCGCCCCGCCGAAGCGCCCGCGATCGCGCATCAGAAGCGCGATGCGCAGCATGGCGCGCGGCGTCAGCGTCATTTCATTACCGCCGAAATAGAAGCCCTGCGGATCGCGCCGCCAGCCCGGCACGTTGAAGCCCAGCGGCTCGCCCAGCCTTTCGCGCGCCAGCGTCAACAGGGTCTTGCCGGTGGCGGTCGCAATCGCCGCGCCCAGCACATGTGTTGAGCCGGTGGAATAGATCATGCGGCCGCCGGGGGTATCGAGCATCGGGCGGCGCAGCGTATAGCTCACCCAGTTGGGCGACTGCACCCAGCTTCCGTAATTGGCGCCCGAGGTGCTTTCCAGTCCGCCGCGCAGCGTCACCAGGTCCTCCATGGTGATCGCCGCCACGCCGGGGGTCGCATTGGCCGGGATCAACCTGGGCGCGACGGTGCGCAGGCTGTCGGTGACGCGCTTGATCTCGCCGCGCGCGATAGCCGTGCCCAGGATCAGGCCCACAACACTCTTGGAGCAGGACTTGATATTGGCGGCGCGGTCCAGCCCGCCACCGCGCGGCGCTTCTGCCAGGATCACGTCATTGCCGCGCTGGACCATGATGGCGTGCAGCTGGCCCAGCCCGCGCGCGGTGCGGCGCAGTGCATCCACATTCTGGCCGAACGCGCTGCCGGGCAGGGCCGCACCGGCAAGCAGGGTGGCGGCAAAGTGCCGGCGGGACATCATGTCGGATTATTCCTTCAGAAGGTGATCTTCACAGACGCTGCGCTGCGTTCATGCTCGCCATGATAGACCGCCTCGATATTGTTGCCATCGGGATCAACCAGGAACGCCGCGTAATAGCCCGGATGATAGGGCCGCGTTCCCGGCGCGCCATTGTCGCCGCCACCGGCGGCCAGACCCGCCTTGTGGAAAGCCTCCACCATCGCCTGGTCGTTCGCCTGGAAGGCCAGATGTACGCGCCCCGTCAGCAGCCCGATCGTTTCCGGCCCGCCATTGGGCGAGACGAACAATTCGTCATACCAGAAGGAGTTGCCGATGGTGCCCCCCAGGGGAATGCCCAGCACGGCAAAAATCGCATCGTAAAAGCGGCGGCTGGCGTTGATATCCTTGACCACAAGCTGAACGTGATCGATCAGGCGGCCACGGTGAAGCTCTTGGGTTTCCATACGGATTCTCCTTTGACCCTCTTTGACCCCGGCGACCTGACCTAAAGACCTAGACGCAAATTGGGGCAAGCCCATGACACGGGTGCTTCATCGGCCTAGGCTGCGCGGGACTCAAAGTGGGGCTGACCATGATGCGGAAGCTGGTTGCGGAATTCATCGGAACGGCCTGGCTCGTGCTGGGCGGATGCGGCTCGGCGGTGCTGGCCGCCGGCTATCCCGAACTGGGCATTGGTTTCGTCGGCGTGTCGCTGGCCTTCGGCCTGACGGTGCTGACCATGGCCTTTGCCATCGGCCATGTCTCGGGCTGTCATCTCAATCCGGCGGTGTCGGTCGGCCTGTGGGCGGGCGGGCGTTTTTCGGCAAGCGATCTGCCGGGCTATGTCGGGGCGCAGGTGGCGGGCGGGCTGTTTGGCGCCGCGCTGCTCTATGTGATCGCCAGCGGCGGCCCGGCGTTTGACGTCAGCGCCGGTTTCGCCAGCAACGGCTATGGCGCCCATTCGCCCGGCGGCTATTCCCTGGCGGCGGCGCTGGTTTGCGAAGTGGTGCTGACCTTTGCCTTCCTGTTCGTGATCCTGGGATCGACCCATGGCCGCGCGCCCGCAGGCTTTGCGCCCATCGCCATCGGCCTGTGCCTGACCCTGATCCACCTGGTCTCGATCCCGGTGACCAATACCTCCGTCAACCCGGCGCGCAGCACCGGCCCGGCGATCTTCCAGGGCAGCTGGGCCATCGAGCAGTTGTGGCTGTTCTGGCTGGCGCCCATCATCGGCGCGGCCATCGCGGGCGTCGTCTATAAGTGGCTGTCGCCAAACGACCCCGTTCCCGTCGACGTCGCGGGGAAATAATCTGGCCCTTCGTTCGTTTGCTGGGGATGGACGAAGACCTTGAGCAGATGACGCGCGAAGCGCTGGTGCGGGAAGTCCTGCGCCTGCGCGCCGGCATCCGCGATCACCGCGACAGTTCGGGCCACAAGCTGTGCTGGCATCATCCCCAGCTCTGGGGGCTTCTGCCCGAGCCTATCCCGGATAATATTGCCGTGCCGCCCTGGCCGAAATTCCTGCGCGGCTGCGTCGCCTATCGCCAGTCGCTGGAGCAGGAATTGCCGAACGCGCCGGTGGACAACAGCGACTATCAGGATCGCTAGGCGTCGTCGCGGAAGTTGAATACCCTGCGTTCGGATTTTGCGAGACCAGACATGACGACGCTTTACGGCATCAGGAATTGCGACACGATGAAGAAGGCCTGGACCTGGCTGGATTCCAGAAAGGTCGCCTATCAGTTTCATGACTATAAAAAGATGGGCATCGACAAGGGGGTGCTGGAAGCCTGGGTGAAGAAGGTCGGCTGGGAAGTATTGCTCAACCGCGCCGGGACCACCTTCAAAAAGCTGCCGGACGCCGACAAGGAAAATGTCACCGAGAAGAAGGCGATAGCCCTGATGCTGGCCCAGCCCTCCATGATCAAGCGCCCGGTGCTGGAGGCCAAAGGCAAGGTCACCGTCGGCTTCAAGCCGGAGGAGTACAAAAGGCTGTTCGGCTAGGCGAGTGTGTAGCTCAGAAACGTCTTGCCGTTCTTGAAGCTGCGCGATGTTTCCAGCTTCAGCGGCTGGCGCTCCTTGACGCCGTCGAACAGGGTACGGCCGCGCCCCAGCACCACCGGGCAGACCACAAAGGCATAGCTGTCCACCAGCCTGGCCTGGGCCAACTGGGTCACGATGGTGCCGCTGCCCAGGATGGTGATGTCGCCGCCTTCCTCGTTCTTGAGGCGTGCCAGTTCCGCCGCCGGTTCGCCCAGCAGGATGGTGGTATTGTTCCAGTCCGCCTTTTTGAGCGTGTTGGAGAAAACATATTTGGGCAGGGCGTTCATCTGCTTTGCCACGTCGGGCATCATCTGGGCGGCGGCATCGGTCGGCCAGAAGCCTGCCATCATGTCATAGGTCACCCGCCCGAACAGCAGCGCCCCGCCGCCTTTGGCGTTGCTGGTGGTGAATTCGGTGAATTCCGGATCGGGTATGCCATCATGGGCCCAGTTCATGGCGCCCAGCGCATCGGTGAAATAGCCGTCCAGCGAGATATTCTCGAACACAGCCAGTTTGCGCATGATGAAGGCCTCCAATACCGCAACGATCTGACCCCAGGACGGCGAAAAGGGGGCAGGGCCGACAGAAATCCGCGATTTATTTTCCAAGAGATGTCGGGCCGGGCCATACTCCCCCGTCCTATAGGAAAATCAAGGAACCCCATGCTTTACACCCTGCTTTGCTACAACAAGGAAGACGTCGTCTGGTCCTGGAGCAAGGAAGAAGACGAAGCGGTGATGAACCGCCTGAACGTGGTGCATGAAAGGCTGGTCAAGGAAGGCAAGCTGGGCCCGGCCCTGCGCCTGCTGCCCACCACGGCGGCCACTACCCTCAGAGGCGGCAACCTGGTGATCGACGGCCCCTTCGCCGAGACCAAGGAACAGTTGCTGGGCTTTTATGTGATCGAGGTGGAAAATCTCGAAGCCGCGCTGGACGTGGCCCGCGAACTGTCCGCCGCCAATCCCACCAGCGTCTATGAGATCCGTCCCATCGCGCTTTATGTGCCCGAAGGTCGGCCAAACGCGCCCACCGAAATGGTGAAGTTCTATTGATGACCGACATGGCCTGGATCCACGGCGCTCTGACCGCGGCCCGCCCCCAGGCCGTCGGCGCCCTGCTGCGCTATTTCCGCGACATGGACCGGGCCGAAGAGGCTTTTCAGGATGCCTGCCTGCGCGCGCTGAAGAACTGGCCGCAGAACGGGCCGCCGCGCGATCCCACCGCCTGGCTTATTCTGGTGGGCCGCAATGCGGCGCTGGACGGGGTGCGCAAGCAATCGCGCACCACCGCCCTGCCGCCGGATGACGAGATTTCCGACCTGGAGGATGTCGAAACCCCGCTGGCCGAACGGCTGGACGGTTCGCAGTACCGCGACGACGTCTTGCGGCTGCTGTTCATCTGCTGCCATCCCGACCTGCCCGCGACACAGCAGATCGCGCTGGCCTTGCGCATCGTCTCCGGTCTGACCGTGCCGCAGATCGCCCGCGCCTTCCTGGTCAGCGAGGCGGCGATGGAACAGCGCATCACCCGCGCCAAGCAACGCGTCGCCAAGGCCGATGTGCCGTTCGAGACGCCGGGCGCGGTGGAGCGCAGCGAGCGGGTCGCGGCCGTGGCGGCGATGATCTATCTGCTGTTCAACGAGGGCTATAGCCACGGCAATGACCCGGCGCGCGCGCCGCTATGCGACGAGGCAATCCGCCTGGCGCGGCTGCTGCTGCGCCTGTTCCAGACCGAGCCGGAGATCATGGGACTGACCGCGCTGATGCTGCTGCAGCAGGCGCGGCTGCCGGCGCGGTTCGACGCGAACGGCGAAGCGGTGTTGCTGGACGACCAGGACCGCACCCTGTGGGACCCCAAGCTGATCGGCGAAGGCCTGGCGCTGATGGACAAGGCGATGCGCCACAACCGTCCCGGTCCGTATCAGGTGCAGGCCGCCATCGCCGCCACCCATGCCCGCGCGGCCAACGCCGCCGACACCGACTGGGCCGGGATCGATGGTCTCTATCTGGCGCTTGAAAGAATGCAGCCTTCGCCGGTGATCACGCTGAACCGCGCCGTGGCGGTGGCCAAGCTGCACGGGCCCCAGGCGGGTTTGGACATGATTGATCCGCTGGAAGACAAGCTGTCCGGCTATTTCCATTACTTCGGGGCGCGCGGCGCCTTCCTGTTGCAACTGGGCCGCAATAAAGAGGCGCGCACCGCCTTCGACCGCGCCATCGCCCTGGCCGATACCCCGGCGCAAGCCGCCCATATCCGCCAGCATCTCGACCGGCTGATGCAGGACGCGGAAAAAGTTTGACGGGCGTGTCGGCTGGGGGAGCCCGCCGCCGTCCTTGGACCATAGCCAAAGGAGATTGCCATGGAACAACCCAAAATCCCCGTGAAGGGCGGCATTGTCGCCTATCTGTGCGTCGAGGGCGCCCAGAAAGCCTCCGATTTCTACCAGAAGGCGTTCGCCGCCACCCAGGCGCATGTTTATCCGCCGGACGAGCAGGGCCGCACCATGCATGTCCATCTCTACATCAACGATGCATCGCTGATGCTCAGCGACCCTTATCCTGAGCACAATTGCGGCTACGAGCCGGCCGCCGGTTTCAGCCTGATGTTTCCGGTGCAGGACGTCGACGCCTGGTTCGACCGCGCCGTAAAGGCCGGCTGCACCGGCAACATGCCGCCGACCGACATGTTCTGGGGCGACCGTTATGCCCAGTGCAAGGACCCGTTCGGTGTGACCTGGGCGTTCGTTGGGCCGAAAAAGGGCTGACCGCTTGATGAAACGCAATGCTCATGCGTTGATAGGCGCATGAGCATTTACATCGGTATCGGTGGCTGGGTTTATCCGGACTGGCGCAACAACTTCTACCCGAAGGGGCTCTCGCAGAAGCGCGAGCTGGAATATGCCAGCACGCACCTGACCGCCATCGAGGTCAACGGCACCTATTACGGCTCGCAAAAGCCGGAAAGTTTCCGCAAGTGGCATGACGAAACGCCGGACGGTTTCGTCTTCACGCTCAAGGGGCCGCGCTTCGCCACCAACCGGCGGGTGCTGGCCGAGGCGGGCGACTCCATCACCCGGTTCTTCGACAGCGGCGTCACCGAACTCAAGGACAAGCTGGGTCCGATCAACTGGCAGTTCATGCCCACCAAGAAGTTCGACCCGGCCGATTTCGACGCCTTTCTCAAATTGTTGCCAAAGAAAGTGAAGGGTCGCGCGATCCGCCATGCGGTGGAAGTGCGCCATGACAGTTTCAAGTGCGCGCAGTTCGTCGCCTTGTGCCGCAAGCATGGCGTGGCCATCATATTCGGCGCCGACAGCGAATTTCCCCTGATCGCCGACACCACGGCGGACTTCATCTATGCCCGCATCATGGGGACCAAGGCCAAGGAAAAGCTGGGCTATCCCAAAACTGAGTTGGCGAAATGGGCCGAGCGCGCCAAGGACTGGGAAAAGGGTGCATCTCCCAAGGCCACGCTGCTGGTGGCGGCGCCTGCGCCCAAAAAGAAGCGCGACGTCTTCCTGTTCGTGATCAGCGGCGCCAAGGAGCGCAATCCAGCGGCAGCGCAGGCCATCATCGCCGCGCTTTAATCAGGCACGCTCCAGCATGGTAATCATGATATCGCGCCGGACACGAAAGCCAAGGCGTTCGTAAAAGGCAATCTCGGATTTTTCTCCGCCACCACATGCAAAAGTGTGGTTTCACCCCGTGCCGCGATCCTTGACGCCACAACGCCCATCAGGCCGCGTGCATAGCCACGGCCGCGATGATCGGGATGGGTGCAAACGGCACTGATCTCGGTATAGCCCTCCAGCTTGAGCCGCTCCCCCGCCATCGCCACCAGTTTTCCATCGACTCGCACGCCCACGAAATCGCCAAGCTGATGCGTACGGCAAAAGAAAGGGCCGGGCTCGGTGAGGGTGACAAGCGCCCGCATCTCTTCGGCATCGCCATCGCCCAGCGCCGTTACGCAAAAGTCTGGCGCGGTGACGGCCAGCCGGTCCGCCAGCATCTGGTGACAGACCAGTTCCTCAGCGATCCTCGTGCCGGGCGGCGGCGTGAACGGCGCGGTTGGCGCCACGCTCACCATGCCCTGTGGCGGAATCAGTTCCGCCAATGCCGCCAGGCTTTCGCGGCTGAAGTCGCGCGGCGCGGAAAACTGGCCGTAATCGGGGTGCATGCGTACGGCGCGTTCATCGCCCAGCGCCACATGCGCCAGGCGGGTGGTCAGGGCGTGCCAGGCCGCGCGATCCAGCGGGTGATCGATCATGGAATTTTTCTATCAGTTGCGCCGTTCGTGTGCAAAATCGCAGCCTGCTCGACCCTGCGTTTAAGCATACCGATCAATGTTTGATGCGGCCCACGCGCGATGCGGCGTCAACATAGTTTTCGCGGACCACATTACAAATCACGCTGATCGTATCGCGCCATCGCGGGATTTGGCGGAGCGAAAATTTGCGACATCTGCGCGAAGACCCGTCTCCGCGAACCCGTTAGCCCTTGTGACGGTGATTGGCCCGGGGCTTTTCGTGATCGCGACACTGACTTGCGCAGGACTGTGCTTTTTTGCCGATCCCAAGCGCGTCAACCGCTTCGTGTTCGGCGCCTGGTATGAGGAAGATGTTTACGACCGCTTCTGCAGCCGCTTCCCCACCGCAATGCGGGCCTTCCATTGGCGCATTCCCGCCGCCCTGCGCGCCCGCAATCTGATTTTCATCCATGTGCCCCGTGTTGCCGGCACCTCCATGGTCCGGACCCTTTATGGCGATATCGGCATCCGCCATCACAGCATGCGCTATTACCAGGCCGTGGACCCCGTCTTCGCGCGCCAGGCCGATTCCTTTGCCCTGCTGCGCGATCCCGTCGACCGCTTCGCCTCGGCCTATGCTTTTGTGCGCGGCGGCGGCGCCACAGTCGGCCGGCTCAGCGACGTTTTTGTGCGCCAGACCCGGAATGTGACGTCGGTCGACAGCTATCTTTCCTTTCTGGAGGAACGCGGACCGCTGGATCTCGACTTTGTCATGCGGCCGCAAAGCTGGTTCGTCTGCGACCATGCCGGCGCGCCGCTGGTCAAGAACCTGTTCCTCTATGGCGAGGATGATGTGGCGCTCAGCCGCTATCTTTCGTCCCGCCGGGTCGGGCCGTTGCCCTGGCTCAACCGAACAGAGCGCGGCAGTCTGATGCTGAGCGCGCCCCAGCGCAGCCGCATCGAGCGGCTCTATGCGCGGGATTTCGCACTGATCGATTCGGTGCGTTTGGCGCGCGAAAAAGGCGCGCCCGGCTTGTTCCCCGGCGCATCCATCGCTGCGGAATAGTTGGGTTTTCACGGCCCCCTACTAGGTCTAGCTATTTGGCGCTAGTCTTGTTCGTGCGTGATGACGCGCCTGTGAGTGGTTGGCCAAGCCGCTTGAACGGGTGCGCCGCCCCCGGTTGATTGCTCGCCCCGCGGGGCTCCCATTCGGTAAGGGCAACGCGAACTTTCAAAAGTGCGCCACAGGGACCATGGAACAAGAAGCCTACCGCCACGTCCCCTACGATATCGACATCGAGCAGGCTCTGCTGGGCGCCATCCTGGCCGACAACCGGGCGATGGAGCGGGCCAGCGCGCTGGTCAAGCCCGAACATTTCTACGATCCGCTGCACGCGCGCATCTACGAGACCATGTCGCAGATGATCGAGCGCGGCGGCGTGGTGGTCACGCCGCTGACCCTGCATGCCACCATGAAGGCCGATCCCGGCGTGATCGAGACCGGCGGCCAGGCCTATTTCGACGCCCTGCGCGCCGCGGCGCCCGCCATTCCCAATGTGCGCGACTATGCCAACATCCTGGCCGACCTCTATGTGCGGCGCAGCCTGATCCGCATCGGCGAGGATATCGTCAACACCGCCTATGACGCGCCGACCGAGAAGACCTCCAAGGAGCAGATCGCCGAGGCCGAAAAGGCACTCTATGCGGTGGCCGAGACCAACAAGTATGGCGAAGGCGCGCTGGATTTCCACGAAGCCCTGCGCAAGGCGGTGGAGTCGGCGGAAAAAGCCCATGCCCGCGGCGGGCGCATCTCGGGCATCACCTCGGGCTTTACTGACATCGACAGCCTCTTGGGCGGTTTGCAGCCAAGCGATCTTCTGATCCTGGCGGGGCGTCCGGGCATGGGCAAGACCGCGCTTGGTACCAACATGGCCTTCCATGCCGCCCAGCAATACATGCGCGACCTGGAGGCAAACGCCGAATATCCCAGCGGCGCGCCGGTGCTGTTCTTCTCCCTCGAAATGGCCGCCCAGCAGCTCTCGGCGCGTATCCTGTCCGAGCAGGCCGAGCTGGAAATGTGGAAGATCCGCAACGGCAAGTTCAGCGAAAGCGAATGGGAAAAATTCGTCCTCACCATGCAGGACCTGTCCTCGCTGCCGCTGTATATCGACGACAGCGGCGGCATTTCCATCGCCCAGATCGCGGCCCGCGCCCGCCGCATGAAGCGCGAAAAGAATATCGGGCTTATTATTATTGATTACCTACAGCTGGTCGAACCCTCGCGCCGCCATGAGAACCGGGTGCAGGAAATCACCGAAGTCACCAAGGGCCTCAAGACCCTGGCCAAGGAACTCAACGTGCCGGTGCTGGCGCTGTCGCAGCTGTCGCGCGGCGTCGATGCCCGCGACGACAAGCGCCCGGTGCTGTCGGACCTTCGCGAATCCGGCTCCATCGAACAGGACGCCGACGTGGTGATGTTCGTCTATCGCGAGGAATATTACCTCAAGTCACGCGAGCCCGAGCCGGGTAGCGCCGAACATGCCAAGTGGATGGAAAAGCTGGAGCGCGCCACCAACCGCGCCGAGGTGCTGGTGGAAAAGCACCGTCACGGCGCCACCCGCAACATCGACCTGGTGTTCGAGGGCATGTACACCCGCTTCAGCAACATGGCGCAGGACGGCTACACGCCTCCGCAGCGCTGACGGGAATTCTGGTCAGTCGGTGCGCATGGCGATGAACTTCGCGCCGCGCCGGAGCGCCATGAACTGCATCGGCAGCAGGCGCAGGTCATAACCCAGCCGGATCAGTTCGCGCATCGCATAGCGCAGGCTCCAGCGGCGCAAGCCCGCGCGGGTGCCGTCGATATCGGATTTCTCGCCGACGAATTCGGTTTGCCGCGCGATGGCCGGCACCAGCTGCCACGGCGACAGCGCCGCGAACAGCGCCGAATTGTTGGGATTGAACAGCAGGTGATCGACCGGCAGGTTGAAGCGCGTCTCGCCCAGCAGGGCCTCGGCCGCGCCGCGCGACAGGATATAGGCCGCCGCCCCGGTATGGCGCGACAGCATCCGGCCCAGGGTAAAATCCTCCCCGACCCGGCGCAGATCGTTCAGCAGCACGCGCTGCCCGGGCGGGCCGTAATGCTCCAGCTTGACCACCGGCACCGACGCGGGGATCCAGTTGTCGCTGGTCAGAAGCGCCGCCGCGACGCGCGACAGCCGCACATCGTCTTCCAGAAACACGGCATGCGCGTCGCCCGAGGCCACGAACATCTCCCAGGCGCTGCGGTGGGACAGAAGACAGCATTTGTCGCCGCGCGGGATTTCGCCCAGGGGGCCGCTGGGCGCGAACCAGCGGTCGATGCCGCCAGGCTCGGTGACGGCGGCGTCCAGCGCCTCGACCCGGGTCAAAGCGAGGGTTCCGGCCTGGCTTTGCATGGCGGCCAGCCGGTCGGCACGGCGGGCCAGGTTGATCAGGTAAATCCGCATCCGGCTGGCGTTAGCATTTTCGCCCCTTTTCCGCCATTGCGGCAGGGGTTTATCGGTGCCCGACCCCTGTTTTGCCCCTGCTGCGGCTTCTATATGGTGGGGGGGCGGGGAAGCGCTTTGCGACGGATAGTGGCTTTTGACGATTGATACTCCTGTCCTGGCGCATCCCTTCCTGCGCCCCAGTGGCCGCCCGGCGGAGCTCAAGCGCACCAATGCGTCCCGCGCCACCTCCTGGGCGATGGTTGGGGCGCTGCATGTCTTGCTGTTCACGGTGCTGGTGGTGTCCATCCGCCCGTTCGATGTCCGCAACCGTCCCGTGATCGAAACCCTGATGATGTTCCCGGCGCTGGGCAACAATCCCAACGCCCCGCCGCTGCGCACCATCAATCCGGATGTTGAGAACGCCACGCCGCCCCTGATCATGACCGCGCCGATCACCATCCCCAAGCCGGAGGTGCAGCCCGATTCGGAAGGCCGGCAGACCGCGACGCCGGGCGACATATTGAGCGCGATCGGCCGCGAGCTGGCCTGCAGCGCCGGCAGCTGGGAGCATCTCTCCAAGGCCGAACGCCAGGTCTGCGGCGGCATTCCCTGGCGCGGCATGAAGCTGCCCAACGGGTCGCTGGTGATGGTGCCGGGCAACGTCATGCCGCGCCTGCGCGATCCCGATCCCAATGAAGGCATTCGCGTCACCGGCGGCGAACAGATGCAGCGCGACCTGCAGATGGGCCGCAATCCCACCCTGAACGGCTGCCCGATCCTGCAGCACACGCCGTGCCTCAGCCCCTCCACGGGCGGCGGCGGCATCAATATTCTGGGAGGGAATTAGTGGACGCGCCCGCGCACCGCCGCCATCCTCGCCCCATGACGGGCGAAAACATGGGGGATGATTTCGAAGCCGCGCGCCTGACGGTGCGCCTTAGCGCCATCGCCGCCAATTACCGCACCTATTGCCGCATGACCGGGCCTTGCGCGGTCGCTGCCGTGGTCAAGGCCGATGCCTATGGCCTGGGCGCGGACAGGATCGCTCCCGCGCTGGCTGCCGTCGGCTGCGACAGCTTTTTCGTGGCGCGGCTGGCCGAAGGCGTCGCCTTGCGCAAGATTGCCCCGGCCGCGCGCATCTTCGTGCTGGACGGGTGCCAGGCCGATGCGGTGCCCGCGTTGCTCACCCATCGCCTCATCCCGGCGCTGAACAGTCTGGCCGACATCGCTGCCTGGAGCGCCGCGGCCAGCGCCGCCAAAACCACCCTGGATGCGGTGATCCATGTCGATACTGGCATGAACCGGCTGGGGCTGGCGCCCGACGAGCTCGCCATCCTGTCGGGGCAAAGTGCGCAGCGGCTGGCGGGGCTCAACATCGTGCTGGTGATGAGCCACCTGGCCTGCGCCGACGAAGCGAGCCCGATGAACGGCGAGCAGCTGTCGCGCTTCCGCCACGCGCTGGCGATGCTGCCGCCCGCGCCGGCCAGCCTGGCGGCCAGCCACGGCGCCTTCCTGGGCATGGAATATCATTTCGACCTGGTGCGGCCCGGCGTGGCGCTGTACGGGGCCAACCCCCAGAACAGTGCGCAAAACCTGATGCAGACTGCCGCCATTTTGACCGGAAAAGTGCTGCAGGTCCGCCGAATTGACTCAGGCGAAAGCGTTGGCTACGCAGCCACGTTCCGCGCAAAAAGGCCCACCATGCTTGCCACCGTGGCACTCGGATATGCCGACGGCATCCCGCGCACCCTGTCCAGCAAGGGGGTGGCGGCCATCCATGGCGCGCGCGCGCCCATCGTGGGACGGGTCTCCATGGACCTCATCACCCTGGATGTCACCGGCATCGAGGTGAACCCCGGCGATACCGCCGAACTTTTGGGCGAAACCGTCACCCTGGGCGAGGTTGCCGCCGGCGCCGGCACCAACGAATATGAAATCCTCACCCGGCTGCGCCGCATGCCGCGCGTCTATGAAGGGACGACAGGCCAACCGTCATGAATCCGCTTGCACTCCTAGGCCGGTCCACCATGAACCTGCTGGCCCATATCGGCCGGCTGTCCGTTTTCACCGGCACCGCGCTGGCCGCCATCGTCGCGCCGCCGATCTATTGGCGGCTGATCGGCCAGCAGATCATGCGCATCGGCTATTTCTCCCTGCCGGTGGTGGGCCTGACCGCCTTCTTCACCGGCGGCGCGCTGGCGCTGCAAATCTTCCTGGGCGGCAACCGCTTCGGCACCGAAGCCGTGGTGCCGCAGATTGTCGTGCTGGGCATCACCCGCGAACTGGGTCCGGTAATTGCCGGCCTGATGGTGGCGGGCCGCGTGGCGGCTGCCATCGCCGCCGAGATCGGCACCATGAAAGTCACCGAGCAGATCGACGCCCTGACCACGCTCGCCACCAATCCCATCAAGTATCTAGTGGTGCCGCGCCTGGTCGCCGCCGTGTTGTGCATGCCGATCCTGGTCGGTATCGCCGACAGCATCGGCGTGTTCGGCGGCTATGTGGTGGCGACCCAGAGCATGGGCTTTTCCGGCGGCACCTATCTGAAGAACACGGTGGATTTCGCCACCCAGGCCGACATCGTGTCGGGCCTGATCAAGGCGGGCGCCTTCGGCTTCATCATCGCGCTGATGGGCTGCTATCACGGCTTCAATTCCAAGGGCGGGGCGCAGGGCGTCGGCAATGCCACCACCTCCGCAGTGGTGTCGTCCTCGATCCTGATCCTGGCCGCCAACTATCTTCTCACCTCGCTGCTGTTCTCCAAATGACGCCAAAGATTCAACTGATCGGCGTCAAGAAGCGCTTCGGCGCCAAGGTGGTGCTGGATGGCGTCGACCTGACCATCGAGCCGCGCTCCTCGCTGGTGATCATCGGCGGCTCGGGCACCGGCAAGTCCGTCACCATCAAGTCCATCCTGGGCATCATCCGCCCGGACGAGGGCACCATCCTGATCGATGGCGAGGATATCACCCATATCAACGGCGCGGCGCGTGACCGCGTGATGAAGAAGTTCGGCATGCTGTTCCAGGGCGGGGCGCTGTTCGACAGCCTGCCGGTCTGGGAAAATGTCGCCTTCGGTTTAATTCAAGGTCGCGGCATGAAGCGCGCCCAGGCCCGCGACATCGCGATCGAGAAGCTGGCCAAGGTCGGGCTGACCGCCGATGTCGGCGACCTGTTCCCGGTGGAACTGTCGGGCGGCATGCAGAAGCGCGTGGGCCTGGCCCGCGCCATCGCCGCCGATCCGGAGATCATCTTCTTCGACGAGCCCACCACCGGCCTGGACCCGATCATGGCCGACGTGATCAACGACCTGATCGCCTCCACGGTGAAGGACGTCGGCGCCACCGCGCTCTCCATCACCCATGACATGGCCTCGGCGCGCAAAATTTCCGACCGCATCGCCATGCTCTATGGCGGCAAGATCATCTGGCAGGGCCCGACCGGCGATATCGACAATAGCGGCAATCCCTATGTCGACCAGTTCATCCATGGCCGCGCCGAGGGCCCCATCAAGATGGCGGTGAAGGCTTAGTGGGTGAGGCGCGACCGGCGCAGCCGGGCAAATCGGTTCAGCGAACCGATTTGAGCGACGAACGCCGCGCGCTTGGGCGCGCGGCCGGACCGGTGGGAGATGTTGTGTAATGGGTCCTATCCGCTACCTGCGCACCCACTATTGGGCGAAACGCTATGCCGCCGAGCTTCGCCCCACGCTGGTGATGATCCTGGGCGAGCGCAAATATTACACCACCTGCCAGATCAAGGCGGTGTCGGAGGATCTGGGCCTCAACCTGAAATTCCTGGTGCTGGGCTATGCCTGTTTTTTGCCCCAGGACCGCTTCGAAACCGAAAAGCAGGGTCTCAAGGTCAAGCTGGGTTATCACCAGGCACGTGCGGTCATGGCCAAGTATATGCCCACAAGCCTGATGGCCCCGGAAGACTGAGCTTTTCCGCTGTTCTTGACGGCTGTGGTAAACTCGAATCATGGCGAAATCCTCCACCTCCTTTGCCTGCCAGTCCTGCGGTGCGACCTATCCCAAATGGTCGGGCAAGTGCGACGCCTGCGGCGGCTGGAACACCATCGTGGAAGAGGGCGTTGCGCCGCCCCTGGGGTCGGGAGCAACCCGCCGGGCCAAGGGCCGCAAGATCACGCTGGAAGACCTCAAGACCGAGGACGCGCCGCCCGAGCGCCGCCCCACCGGCATCGCCGAGTTCGACCGCGTCACCGGCGGCGGGTTGGTGCCGGGTTCCGCGCTGCTGGTTGGCGGCGATCCGGGCATCGGCAAATCGACGATCATTCTTCAGGCGCTGGGCCAGTACGCCAACAATGGCGGCCATGCGATCTATATCTCCGGCGAAGAGGCCATGGCGCAGGTGCGCATGCGCGCCGCCCGCATGGGGTTGGCCGATGCGCCGCTGATGCTGGGCGCCGCGACCTGCGTCGAGGACATTCTGGCGACGCTGGAAGCCGGCAAGCCGCCGGGCATCGTCGCCATCGATTCCATCCAGACGCTGTGGACCGGGGCGCTGGATGCGGCGCCCGGCACCATCGCCCAGGTGCGCACCGCGTCCTTCGATCTGGTGCGCTATGCCAAGGCGTCCGGCGCGGCATTGCTGCTGGTCGGCCATGTCACCAAAGACGGCCAGATCGCCGGCCCCAAAGCGGTGGAGCATCTGGTCGATGCGGTGCTCTATTTCGAAGGCGAGCGCGGCCATCACTTCCGGGTGCTGCGCGCGGTGAAGAACCGTTTCGGCGCCACCGACGAAATCGGCGTGTTCGAGATGACCGGCAAGGGGCTGGCGGAAGTCGCCAATCCGTCCGCGCTGTTCCTGGGCGACCGCAAATCCGCCTCGCCCGGCACGGCGGTGTTTGCCGGGCTGGAAGGCACGCGCCCCTTGCTGTGCGAAATCCAGGCGCTGGTGTCGCCGACATCCTACGGCACGCCGCGCCGCGCCGTGGTGGGCTGGGATACCGGGCGGCTGGCGATGATCCTGGCGGTTCTGGACGCCCGCGCCGGGGTTGGAATCGGCGCGTCGGATGTCTATCTGAACGTGGCGGGCGGATTAAAGATCGGCGAGCCCGCGGCCGATCTGGCGGCCGCCGCCGCGCTGGTTTCGTCTTTCGGTGGAGAGCCCTTGCCGCGCGACACGGTGTTTTTCGGCGAGATTTCGCTGTCGGGCGACATCCGTCCCGTGCCGCAGGCCGAAAGCCGGTTGAAAGAGGCCGCCAAGCTGGGCTTCAAGCACGCCTTCGTGCCCGCCGGAACCCGGGCGGAGGTTTCCGGCATGACGTTAACAGAGATTACCAGCGTCGCCGGACTGCTGAGATTTGCGCCCGAGCCTACCCCGCGCCGTGGTAAAGTCGAATCATGAGCCTGTCGGTCACCTTCCTCGACTGTCTGATCGTTCTGGTCATTATCGTGTCGGCGGGTTACGCCGCCTGGCGCGGCTTCCTGTGGGAAACCCTGACCATCTTCGAATGGGTGGCGGCGGCCTTCGCCTGCCTCTATTTCGGCCCCTATCTGATTCCGATGATGCGCAGCCTGGTCAGCCAGTTCTGGCTGGCGTCGGTGCTGGCCTATGCCGCGGTCTTCCTGGCGGTGTTCATTCCGCTGGCCTTCATGAGCCACCGCTTCAGCGAAAGCGTGAAGAACTCGCCCATCGGCCCCCTGGACCGAGCGGCGGGCGTCGCCTTCGGGGTGGTACGCGGACTGGTGATCGTGGGGATCGCCTATCTCGCCTATACCTACTTCAACCCCATCCGCGAGCAGCCGCGCTGGCTGACCGAGGCGGAACTCCTGCCCGTGGTCCAGAGCACCGCCCAGGTGCTGCTGACGGTGATCCCCGATGGGCCTCAAAATGTCAGCTACGAACCTGCTCCCCGGGAAGAGGTGCGCCAGGCGCCTTCGGGTGTAAACGTTCGGGTTTTGACCCCTCCGGCAAGCCCTCCAGCAAGCACCGGCCCCGACCCCATGGCAGACCTGATCCGCTCCGAGGGCAATGCTAACCGTGTTTCTCCCGCTCCCCGGCCGGTGCAGCAGAAGAGCGCAGGTCCGGCCCCGAAATCCTATGGCGCGACCGACCGTCAGGGGCTAGAGAAGCTCATAGAGACCGGCGGAAACCGCACCCGATGACCGGCCATAGCGATCACATCTGGAATGACGACGCGCTGCACGAAGAGTGCGGCGTGTTTGGCATTTTCGACCATGCCGATGCCGGCGCGCTGTCGGTGCTGGGGCTGCATTCGCTGCAGCATCGCGGCCAGGAAGCCGCGGGCATCGTCACCTATGACCAGGGCCAGTTCATCGCCGAGCGCCATATGGGGCTGGTGGGCGACGCCTTCGGCCGGGGCTCCCAGGCCGCCCGCAATCTGCGCGGCCGTTTCGCCATCGGCCACAACCGCTATTCCACCGCCGGCGGCAGCCGCGCCAGCAACATCCAGCCCATGTTCGCCGACCTGGCGGGCGGCGGGCTGGCCATCGCCCATAACGGCAACCTGACCAACGCCCACACCCTGCGCACCGAGCTGGTGGCCCAGGGCGCGATCTTCCATTCCACCTCCGACACCGAAACCATCATTCACCTGACCGCGCGCAGCACCAAGCCGCGCATCGTGGAAAAGCTGATCGACGCGCTGCACCAGGTGCAGGGCGCCTATTCGCTGGTGGCGCTGACCTCGAAAAAGCTGATCGGCGTGCGCGATCCCAACGGCGTGCGCCCGCTGGTGATGGGCCAGCTCGATGGCGCCCTCATTTTCGCCAGCGAGACCTGCGCCCTGGACATTATCGGCGCCGAATATGTGCGCGACGTGAAGCCGGGCGAGATGGTGGTGGTGGACAAGGACGGCGTTAGCAGCCATTTCCCCTTCAAGACCCAGCAGTCGCGCTTCTGCATCTTCGAATACATCTATTTCGCCCGGCCGGATTCCACCCTGGAAGGTCGCAACGTCTATGAGGCGCGCAAGAATATCGGCGCGGTGCTGGCCGAGGAATCGCCGGTGGATGCCGACATGGTCATCCCGGTGCCCGACAGCGGCGTCCCCGCCGCGCTGGGCTTTGCCAATGCCGCCAAGATCGAGTTCGAACTGGGCATCATCCGCAATCACTATGTCGGCCGTACCTTCATCGAGCCGTCGGATTCCATTCGCCACCTGGGCGTGCGCCTGAAGCACAATCCCAACCGCGCCAAGATCAAGGGCAAGCGCGTGATCCTGGTGGACGATTCCATCGTGCGCGGCACCACCTCCAAGAAGATCGTCGCCATGGTGCGCGATGCCGGCGCGTCGGAAGTGCATTTCCGGGTGTCCTCGCCGCCCACCACCCATTCCTGCTTCTATGGCGTGGATACGCCCAACACCGACGAACTCCTGGCCCACAAGATGGATGTGGAGCAGATGCGCCGCTTCATCGGCGCCGACAGCCTGGCGTTTATCTCGATGAACGGCCTCTACCGCGCCATGGGCAAGGCGGAGCGCAACGCCAAGGCGCCCGGTTTCTGTGACGCCTGTTTCACCGGCGACTATCCCATCTCGCTGACCGACATTTCGGGCGGCACGCGGCAGCTCTCGCTGCTGGCGGACGTGGCCTAAAGGACTTCCCATGAACAAGGCAATGGACGGGCGCATCGCGCTCATCACGGGCGCGTCCCGCGGCATCGGCCGCGCCGCGGCGCTGGCGCTGGCCGGGGCCGGCGCCCATGTCATCCTGGTGGCGCGCACCACAGGCGGGCTGGAAGAAACCGACGACGCCATCCAGAAGATCGGCGGCACCGCCACCCTGGTGCCGATGAACCTGCGCGATTTCGACGCCATCGACCGGTTGGGCGCCTCGATCTATGAGCGCTGGGGCAAGCTGGACGCGATGCTGGGCAATGCCGGTGTGCTGGGCGTGCTGACGCCCTTGGCGCAGATCACGCCCAAGAATTTCGCCGAAGTGATGGACGTCAACGTCACCGCCAACTGGCGCCTGATCCGTTCGATGGACCCTTTGCTGCGCCAGTCCGATGCCGGGCGGGTGCTGTTCGTGTCCAGCGGCGCGGCCAAAAAGCATACGCCCTATTGGGGCGCCTATGCAGTGAGCAAGGCGGCGCTGGAAATGCTGGCGCTGACTTACGCGGCGGAATGCAAGGATACGACCGTCAAGGTCAATCTGCTCAATCCGGGGCCCATGCGCACCGCCATGCGGGCCAAGGCGATGCCGGGCGAGGATCCCGCGACACTGCCCACGACCGACGAGATCGCGCCCCAGATCGTGGCGATGCTGTCGCCGTCCTTTGGCGAGAACGAGACCGTCGCCAATTTCCGCCGCTGATCAGCGCTTTTTCGGCGCGTAGGGATTCTTGCTGTTGCGCACCGAAAAGCGCAGCGGCGTGCCCTTGAGATTGAAGTTCTCACGCAAACCGTTCGACAGATAGCGCAGGTAAGCTTCCGGCAGGGCGTCGAGCTGGTTGCCGAACAGGGTAAAGCTGGGCGGCCGCGCCTTCCTTTGGGTCATGTAGCGGATGCGCACCCGCCGACCGCTGATCGCCGGCGTGGCGTGGCGCTGCAAGGCGCCTTCCAGGAAGCGGTTCAGGGTCGAGGTCGAGATGCGCGTGTTCCAGGCCTTGTCGGCTTCGGTGACGGCGTCGGCCAGCCGGTCGAGGCCTTCGCCGGTGCGCGCGGAAGTTGCGATCAGCGGCGCGCCCGCGACCTGCGGCAGCAGCCGGTCAAGCTTCTCGCGCATCTTCGAGATTCCGCCCGCCTTGTTCTCCAGCAGGTCCCATTTGTTGACGGCAAAGACAATGGCCCGGCCTTCGCGGGCGATCAGGTCGGCGATGGTCAGATCCTGTTTTTCGAATGGCGCGTTGGCGTCGATCATCACGATGACGCAGTCGGCAAAGCGGATGGCTTCCAATGTGGAGGCCACCGACATTTCTTCCAGCGTTTCGCCGGCCATCCGCGCCTTTTTGCGCAGGCCCGCGGTGTCATGCAGCAGCACGTCGCGCGTCCCCGCCTTCCAGGGGGCGGTGATGGAATCGCGCGTCAGTCCGGCTTCCGGTCCCACCAGCGAACGTTCCTCGCCCAGGAGGTGGTTGAACAGGCTGGACTTGCCGACATTGGGCCGCCCCACCAGCGCCAGGCGCAGCGGGCGGTCGAGATAATTGACCGTGATGTCTTCCAGCGGCTCATCGTCTTCGGAGAACTCGTCTTCTTCCTCCTCCTCGATCTCTTCGCTGTATTCTTCGTCTTCCTGCTCGCCGTCTTCCTCGATGGCCGCTGCCGCCTTTGGGACCAGTTCTTCCAGCGCCGCCACCAGGTTTTCCATGCCCAGATTGTGCTCGGCGGAAATGCGGATCGGGTCGCCCAGTCCCAGGCCATAGATTTCGGCTGGGGTCTCCACCCGGCCTTCGCACTTGTTGGCCGCCAGGATCACCGGCTTGCCGGACTTGCGCAGCGTCTGGGCGATGATCTGGTCGCCGGCGGTGATCCCGGCGCGGGCGTCGATCAGGAACAGCAGCACCTCGGCTTCCGCGATGGCGGTGATGGTCTGCTGGGTCATGCGGTGGGCGATGCTGCCGGTGACGGCGTCCTCGAAACCGGCGGTGTCGATCAGGGTCAGCGCGATGCCTTCATACTCGGCATCCACCGCCTGGCGGTCGCGGGTGACGCCCGGCGTGTCATGCACGATGGCGGCGGTGCGCCCGGCAAGGCGGTTAAAGAGGCGGGACTTCCCGACATTGGGGCGTCCGACGATCGCGAGTTTCAGCGGCATGGCGCCCACTCGCGGTTTTGCCGCTCGGTGGCGCTCAATTTTTCTAAGTTCACTGCGTTCACTAAGAAAAATTGGCGCATCTTACCGGAGCGCGACGAGTTCGGCGGAGGCCGTGTAGATATACATCGTGCCGTCGGCCACCACCGGGGCAATGGTGGTGCCGTCGGGAATTTCCACACGGCCCACCAGCCGGCCGTCATAGGGCGACAGCGCCTGGGCATAGCCGTTGGACGAGACCAGGATCAGCTTGTCCGACACCAGGACGGGACCGGCCCACAGGATGGGGTCGGCTTTCTTTTCGGGATTTTCATACTGCGGCATCTGGTGAATCCACTTCACCTTGCCTTCCTTGCGGGTCAAGCAGAGCAGGCGCGCATTGTTGTCCAGCACATAGACATACTCGCCCGCCGCCCAGGGGGTCTGGATGCCGCCGATATCGCGCGACCACATGCGGTCGCCGGTGTTGATGCTGAAGGCCGCCATCAGGCCCGACTGGCTGATGGCATAGACCACGCCGCGGTCGATCACCGGGCGTCCGGCGATATCGTCCAGCTGGGACAAAGCGGTGACATGGCCGGTGCGCGACAGCACATCGCTCCAGCCGACCTGGCCGTTCTGGATGCGCAGCGCGAAGAGTTCGCCCGAGGTGTAGGGCACGACCACGGTTTCGCCGGAGATCGCGGCATTGGTCGAGGCCAGGATGCCGGCGGCTTCGGTGATGCCCTGGTGATCCCACAGCTGGCGGCCGTCATCCTCGGCCAGGGCGTAGAAATGATTGTCATGGGTGGAGAAGAAAATCCGCCCCGCCGTCACCACCGGCGCGTTGACGATGGGCATGCGCATGTCCTTGCGCCAGATTTCCTTGCCGGTGCGCGCGTCCATTGAGATCACCACGCCAAAGCCGCTGGTGACGAACAGGCGGCCATTGGAAAAAGCGACGCCCCCGCCCATGCCCTGGGCCGGGTCGATGGTATTGGCCTTGCCCAGCAGGCCCCAGAGGGTCGGCATGTCGGTGCCGTCGCGAGGCGCCAGCTCCTTGTCCCAGGCCGGTCGTCCGTCGCTGGCGCGGAAGGCGAAGACATGGGCTTCGGAATCCAGCACGAACACCATGCCGCCGCCGACCACCGGCGCGGAGGTGAGGGCGGACGCGGAATCGGTGCCCTTGCCGGCATCCTGGCTCCAGACTTCGCGCAGCCGTCCCGGCGCGGCCAGGTGATACATGGCATTGGCGGCATAGCCGCCGGGCAGGGGCCATTCGGTGTTGCGATAGGGCGGGGGCAGCAGCACCGCCGTCTTGACCAGTTCGGGATCGGGCTTGAGCGCTTCGTCCAGCGACATCACCGGAATGCGCACGCCGCGCAGGTTGGATTTCTTGCCGCTGGTGGTGAACCAGCTGGTGACTTCGTCGGTGACGGCGCAGCCCTGCAGCAGCAGGGTGCCCGCCGCCACTGCCATCACAAGCGCTATGGCGCGACGCGGCATCATTGCGCCGGAGCCGCCGCCGGCGCGGCTGTCGCCTGGGGCGGCGGCGGCACCACGACTTCGGGCGGGACGGTACCGAAGGTCACGGCGCCACCATTCCTGAGATATTCCGCCATTGCCCGGGCGCGGGCGCGCAGCGCATCGGGCGCTTCGGCATTGGCCGCCAGCGCGGCGTATTTGGTCTGGGCCGACTTCAGGTCCATCGCCTTGTAGTCGGCGAAGGCCAGGATCTCGGCGGCGTTCTCGCGCCAGGGGCTGCCCGGCTGGTCCAGCGGCTTCAGCAGTTCAGCCAGCTGCGTGCGGGTCGCGGTTTCGGACATCGCCCAGGCGGCGCGCAGCCGCGCCACCGATCCGACCGGTCCGTTGTCGGACGCCGCGATCTCCTTGTAGATCTCGATCGCTTCGTTGCGCTGGCCGGCGGCGAACATGGCGCTGGCCTGGCTGAGGCGCGCCAGGGGGCCATAGCTGGTGCCCTTGGACAGATCGACAAAGGCGTTGGCGGCGTCGCGCGGATTGCTGATGCGCTGCGCGGCGACATACTGGGCGGCGATGGCTTCGCGCTGCTGGCGCTCATGGCGCTGCCACAGCTGCCAAGCGCCGATGCCGACGAACACCAGCACGCCGGCCGCGATGATATAGGCGCCGTAGCGCTTCCAGATATTCTTGGCCCGTTCGCGGCGAACGTCTTCTTCGACTTCGCGGAAAATATCACTCACAGTTCCAAAACCTTTTTCGACAGGGCCTTGCGCGGCCCTGTTTGGCAGGGCGAAGCCCTTGAGAAGGCATGTTAATTAGCCCGCTGCGGCTGCCCGTGCAATGCGCCTTTCCGTAAGGATAAGGCCAAAAAAGGCCCAATTTACGGCTTTTGCGCCTGAACGTCCGGCTAGCCGTTCGCCAAAGGCTCACGGCGTTCGCGGCTCAAACCGATCCGCAGGATCGGTTTGCCCGGCTGTGCCGGTCGCCGCTCACTGGGCTTTTTTCATGGGGTAGACATTTTCCGCCCCCGGGAAGCGCCGTTCGCGCACGTCCCGCGCATAGGCTTCCACCGCCGCCTCGATAGCCGGGCCCAGCTGGGCATACTGGCGCACGAATTTGGGCGGGTTCGGGTTCAGGCCCAGCATGTCTTCCATCACCAGGACCTGGCCGTCGCAGGTGGCGCTGGCGCCGATGCCGATGGTGGGAATGGGGATGAGGTTGGTGATGCGGGCGGCCAGGGGTTCGGCCATGCCTTCCAGCACCACCGCGAAGGCACCGGCGTCCGATACGGCCTTGGCATCGGCTTCCAGCGCCGGCCATTCCGCCTCGGTGCGGCCGGTGGTGCGAAAGCCGCCCTGAACATTGACCATTTGCGGCGTCAGGCCGATATGGCCCATCACCGGGATGCCGCGCTGGGTCAGGTACTGGATGGTCTCGGCCATGCGCATCCCGCCTTCCAGCTTCACGGCGGTGGCGCCGGTTTCCTGGATGACGCGGGCGGCGTTGCGGAACGCCACCTGCGGGCTTTCTTCATAGGAACCAAATGGCAGGTCGACCGTGACCAGCGCGCGGCTGGAGCCGCGCATCACCGCCTTGGCATGGGTGATCATCATGTCCAGCGTCACGCCCAGCGTATTCTCCAGCCCGTGCATCACCATGCCCAGGCTGTCGCCCACCAGGATCAGGTCGACATGGTTGTCGAGCAGCTTGGCGGTATGGGCGTGATAGCAGGTCAGGCAGACGACCGGCTTGGCGCCCTTGTGGGCGCGGATGTCCGGCACCGTGATGCGCCGCGTCTGGGTCTGGAGGGACATGGGGCCGTCTTTCGCTGGACGAGGAGAATATAGCCTACCTGTGGACCTGCGGATAATTGTGGCAGGCCTGCTTGACGGGCATGGGTCCGGGCTTATACTTAAGTACATGCTTAACTATCAACTGGACCGCACCTTTGCCGCCCTGGCCGACCCCACCCGCCGGGCCCTGGTCGAGCGGCTGGTGGCCGGCCCCGCCAGCGTCAGCGAACTGGCCGCGCCGCTCCCCATGTCGCTGCCTGCCGTGATGCTGCACCTCAAGGTGCTGGAGGAATCCGGGCTGGTGAAAAGCGAAAAGCGGGGCCGGGTGCGCACCTGCCGGATCGATCCCCGGATGCTGAGCCAGGCGGAACACTGGGTGGCCGAGCGCCGCGCGATGTGGGAGCGCAGCCTCGACCGGTTGGGCGCTTTTCTGGATATGACCAAAGAGGATGAAACATGAGCCGTTCCGTCACCCATGCCAGCTTCACCATCACGCGGCGCTGGAACGCGTCACCGGCGCGCGTCTTTGCCGCCTTCGCCGATCAGGAAAAGAAGGCCGTCTGGTTCGGCGGCGGGCCGACCTGTACGCAATTGTCGCGCAGCTTCGATTTTCGCGAAGGCGGCAAGGAGCATGAGGCGGGGCGCTGGCCGAACGGCGTGGTGTCGAAGTTCGACTGCATCTATCTGGACATCGTGCCCCCGTCCGGAAATGAAGGCGGGCGCATCATCTACAGCTATGTGATGCATCTGGATGACCGCAAGATTTCAGTGTCGCAGACGGCCATCGAACTGACGCCCGACGGCGACGGCACCAAATTCGTCCTCACCGAATATGGCGATTATCTTGACGGCTATGAGGATAATGGCAGCCGCGAACATGGCACCAACGCGCTGATGGATGCGCTGGAAAAATCACTGGCTGGTTGAGGGAGAGACAGATGGACCTGACCGAACTCGCCAGGGGCTACTTCCGCGCCTATGAAACCGGCGACCGCGCCTTTGTGGAAAACGCCCTGGCGCCCGGCTTCACCTTCACCAGCCCGTTCGACGATCATATCGGTCGCGAGGAATATTTCCGCCGCTGCTGGCGGGACGAGCCGCTGCATCGCAAGTTCACCTTCGTCGCCGTGATGCAGGACGGCGACAGGGTATTCGTGGCTTACGATGCGCAGATGCGCCTGCCCAACGCGGTCCACCCGGCGGCGACCTTCCGCAATGCCGAACTGATGACCTTCGAATCAGGGAAATTGAAATCGGTGGAGGTTTTCTTCGGTGATCCGCCCGGGGGACTGACCCGGCGCGAATTCGCCGTCCAGTCGGGAGCGGCCTAAAAAGCGCCCCCACAGCCGCGCGATCTGTGCCATAGTGGCGGTTCGCAACACAGCCGCTACGGCACGGAGACGTTTCTACCACCATGTTGGCCCTTGAGATCGCGGCGGTTGGCTTTCTGATCGTCGTCAACGGGCTTTTGGCCATGTCCGAAATGGCCATTGTGTCGTCGCGCATCAGCCGGCTGAAGGCGCTGGCGGAACAGGAAGTCACCGGCGCGCGCCGCGCCCTGGCCCTGGCCGCCGACCCCGGCCGTTTTCTCTCCTCGGTACAGATCGGCATCACCCTGGTGGGCGTGCTGTCGGGCGCTTTTTCCGGCGCGACCCTGGGCCAGCGCTTCGCCGGCTGGCTGATGGCGCAAGGCCTCTCCGCCGATGTCTCTGATGCTTTGGGCGTCGGCCTGGTGGTGGTGGCCATCACCTATGCCTCGCTGATCGTGGGCGAGCTGGTGCCCAAGCAGATCGCCCTGCGCAATCCCGAAGGCGTGGCTGTGCGCGTCGCGCCCGCCATGGTGCTGGTCGCCAAGGTGACGGCGCCGCTTGTCTGGTTGCTCGACCTGTCCGGGCGGCTGGTGCTGAAGGTGCTGGGCCAGAAGGGCGTGCGCGAGGACCAGGTGACGGAGGAAGAAATCCGCTCCCTGGTGGCGGAAGCCGAAAGCTCCGGCGTGCTGGAGCCGGGCGAAAAGGAAATGATCGCCGGCGTCCTCAAGCTGGGCGACCGCAACGTCAAGGTGGTGATGACGCCGCGCCATGATGTGGATTCGCTCAACCTGGAGGATGACGAGGAGGCGATCCGGGCCGGGCTGCGCGCCAGCCAGCATTCACGCCTGCCGGTCTATGATGCCAGCGGCGACGTGGTGGGTGTGGTGCAGGCCAAGGAATTGCTGGCCGCCTATCTGGCGGGAAACATTCCCCATATCCGCGACTTCATCCGCCATGCCCCGGTGATTCCCGACAGCGCCGACGCGCGCGACGTGATTTTCGCGCTCAAGGATTCGCCCATTCACATGGGCCTGGTGCATGACGAGTACGGCCATTTCCGCGGCCTGGTCACCACCGCCGATATTCTGGGCTCGATCGTGGGGGAATTCTCCACCGAGGACGGGCCGCAGGAATTGCCGGTGGTGCGCCGCGACGACGGCTCGCTGCTGCTGGCGGGCTGGATGCCGCTGGACGACCTGTTGGAACTGACCGGCATCCGGCTGAAAGACCCCAGCACGGTGCACACCGCTGCCGGTTTCGTGATCCATGGCTTTGGCCGCCTGCCCAATGTCGGCGAAAGCTTCGAGACCGATGGCTGGCGCTTCGAGGTGATGGACCTGGATGGCCGCCGCGTCGACAAGGTGCTGGCCACCCGGCTGCGCGGGAAGCGCCGCCTGCGCTGATCCCAAAGAAAAAGGCCCGGAGCGATCCGAGCCTTTTTGCGTGGGTGTATCGCGGTTACATCTTCATCGCTGCGGGAGGCTTGGGCTTCAGTTTGAAATGCACCGCAACCCGGGTGGTCGCCGCGACAGGCTTGCCGGCCTTGGTCGGCGGATACCAGCGCCAGTGGCGTTTCACATAATCGGCGGCGGCGACGTCGAGCCGTGAATGGCCGCTGGCCTTGAAGACAGAGGCTTGCGATACGGCGCCGTCGGTCCCGATCTTCACCGTCAGCGTCACCGTGCCTTCCTCGTGCAGCGTGATGGATTCCTTGGGGTAGGGCGGCAGGGAGCGGGTTTCCTTGACCGGCCGCAGCTCCGTCGTGGCGGGCGCTTTCGCCTGGGACTTTTGCGCACGCGGTTGCGTCTGGGTTTGCGCCACGGCGACCGAGCCGGCCACCAGGCTGAGAAGCATCAGTCCCGTCACGGCGGACAGCGAGAAGCGCGGTGTTTCCACCGGCGCGTTCAGCAGCCGCGCCGCGCGGTCTTTCAGCTTGCCGCCGTTGGCCGCCAGCGCCAGCCTGGCTGTCACCCGCCCGCTTTCCAGCGCGGTCAGCGCCTCGACATACAGGGCGGCGTCGCCGCAGGCGAAGACCGCGAAGTCGTCGCAGCAATGTTCACGCTCTATGCGAACCTGGCGGCTCACCCACCACACGGCCGGGTGATAGAAGAGGACGGTCTCGACAGCGACCAGCGCGATATTGGTGACGGTGTCGAGCCGGCGGATATGGGCGAGTTCGTGCAGGATCAGCGCATCGAGCTGATGCGGCGGCAGCCCGGAAACCGCCGAGACCGGGATCAGGATCACGGGCCTGAGCCAGCCGATCACCATCGGCACATCGATGCGGCGCGACAGCGCGAAGCGGACCGGCGAGGTCACCGCCAGGCGGCGCTGCAATTCGCGGCAGCGCTGCAAAAGTTCAGCGGGCACCGCCAGCGTGTCGCGGCGGGTCAGCGACCGGACGATGGTCCAGCCGGCCGCGGCACGCAGGCTCAGGAAGGCAATCCCGGTAAGCCACAGCACCACCGCTGCATCCATCCAGGGCGCGAAAGCGGCGGCCGGTGAAAGCGAACCGACCGCAGGCGCCGCGCCGCTAGTGTTCGCGGCGTCGTGCAGGGACGCGAAGGTCAGGACGGGCGCCAGCGCCATCGCCGCCAGGATGGCAAGCGCCCAATTGTGCCGGGCGACGGCGCTGCGGCACAGCGGCAGGATCGCACCCAGCAGTGCCGCCAGAAGAAGGCCCTGCCAGAGAAAATGAACCAGGGTCCAGCCAAGGTCCCGCGCGGTGTCGAGCGGCATCCATGAAAGCAAAGCAGTCATTTGGATCTCCTTTGGTGTTTCGCCAGCAGTTGGCGGATCTCGTCGATTTCTTCGGGCGAGGCCTTTTCGTCTTCCAGCAGGTGCAGGACGAGCTGGCTGGCCGATCCGGCGAATACGCGCTGCACCAGGTCGCCCAGTAACTGGCGCTTCATCCGGGCAGGTTCGCGCGCTTCATAGACATGCGCCTGGCCGTCCTGGCTGCGATTGACCAGCCCCTTGGCGTGCATGTTCTGCAGCAGCTTGAGCGCGCCGGTGTAGCCGACCGATCTGTCGGCGCCGAGGCGTTCATGAACTTCGCGCACGGTCGCGGGACCGTGATCCCACAACAGGCTGAGGATTTCGACTTCTGCGGGGGTGGGTTTTGCTGCGCTTTTCTTTGCCATGCGGACAGCGTCAACGATTTTTATCGTAGAGTCAACGAAAAATATCGTACCTAGTGGGGAAAGAAAAAGGCCCGGTGTGACCCGGGCCTTTTTGCAGTGTTTTGAAGTGCTTTCGCTTATTCGGAAACCACGTCCTCTTCGGCTTCGACCTTGGGGCCGGCGCCTTCTTCGAACAGTTCTTCGGCCGCGACCTTGGCTTCCTCGGCGTCGGTCTTTTCCGCCAGCACGTTCTCGCCGCGCGCCTGGCGCTCGGCTTCGTCTTCGCTGCGGGCGACATTGACGACGATGTTCACCTTCACTTCCGGATGCAGAACAACCGGAAGGGTGAACAGGCCGATCGACTTGATCGCCACGCTGATGGAGACCTGGTGACGGTCCACCTTGAAGCCGGCCTTTTCCATGGCGTCGGCAACGTCACGCGGGCTGACCGAACCATAGAGCTGGCCACGGTCGCCGGCCTGACGCAGCAGGACGAACTTCTGGCCGTCGAGCTTGTTGCCGATCTTCTCGGCCTCGCCCTTCAGCTTCAGGTTGTTGGCTTCGATATGGGCCTTCTGGGTCTGGAAGTAGTCGCGGTTCGCCTTGGTGGCGCGCAGCGCTTTCTTCTTGGGCAGCAGGAAGTTGCGGGCGAAGCCGTCCTTCACCTTCACTTCGTCGCCGATCTGGCCGAGCTTTTCGACGCGTTCGAGCAGGATCACTTGCATGGTGGTTCTCCTACTTCACGACGTAGGGCAGCAGCGCCATGAAGCGGGCGCGCTTGATGGCGTTCGCCAGAATGCGCTGCTTCTTGTTGCTGACCGCGGTGATGCGGGACGGGACAATCTTGCCGCGCTCGGAAATGAAGCGCTGCAGGAGCTTGACGTCCTTATAGTCGATCTTCGGCGCGTTATCGCCGGAGAAGGGGCAGGTCTTCTTGCGGCGGAAGAAGGGACGGCGCGCGCCGTCTTCCCGGCCGCCACGTCCGCCTTCGCGGTCGCCGCCGCGGGCCCCATCACGATCTCCACCACGTCCGCCTTCGCGGCCGCCGTCACGGTTTCCACCAAAGCTCATACCAGGATCTCCTCGGCTTCGCCTTCGGGCTTGGCGCCTTCGGGCTTGTCGTCGCGGCGGGCCTTGCTCGACGACACGTCGAACTGGTCCACTTTGACGGTGATGTAGCGCAGCACGTCTTCGTTGATCTTGAGCTGGCGTTCCAGCTCGATCACGGCGACGGCCGGCGCGTTGATGTTCAGCAGGACGTAATGGCCCTTGCGGTTCTTCTTGATGCGATAGGCAAGTCCGCGCAGGCCCCAATATTCCTGCTTCTCGATCTTGCCGCCTTCGCCTTCGACGATGGTCTTGAGATGGGTGGCCAGTGCGTCCACCTGTTGCGCGCTGATATCCTGGCGCGCGATCAGAAGATGCTCGTAAAGAGCCATCTTGCGTCCCTTTCATTTGGCCGCGGAACGAAGGGCAGGGGATCTGCACCTCGCCTTGGCTCGTCCGGGAGGCGCACCATGCGCACACCCTCCTTGTGAGAGGGCCCCGGCCGACCGCAGCCGTTGAGGGCGGGGCTATAGAGGAAGGCGGCCATGGGGGCAAGGTTTTGCGCCAAAAACCTGGATTTCCGCCCCCGCCGCCTGGCCGCCCCTAATGAAATCAGTACCTTAGCGGCCCAAGGCCAGACGCCCTGCGGGCGGGCGAGCCAGGTTGGGCTGGTGCGCGATACCCCCTCGAACAGCCGCCTTGCGCGCGCATCTGACCGGCTTTGCCTCTCCAGCCGCAAACACCCGCGCTTGCAATCGGCGCTGGCTTCACGCCACCTTTGCGCCGGCAATCGGGGGCTTCATGACAGTCGTGAATAGCGAAGCGGAAGCGGTTTTCCGCAAGGCGGCTCTGCGCCTCGTGCCGCTGATCGTGGTGATGTACATCGCCGCCTTCCTCAACCGGGTGAATGTCGGCTTCGCCGCCCTGACCATGAACCAGGATCTGGGCTTCACGCCGGAGATCTACGGCTTTGCTGCCGGCATCTTCTTCCTGGGCTATTTCCTGTTCGAGGTGCCGTCGAACCTGATCATGGAGAAGGTGGGCGCGCGGCTGTGGCTGTCGCGCATCATGCTGACCTGGGCGGTGATCTCGATGGCGACCGCCTTCGTCCAGGGCCCCATCAGCTTCTACATCATCCGCTTCCTGCTGGGCGTGGCGGAAGCCGGCTTCTATCCCGGCATCCTGCTGTATTTCACATACTGGTTCCCGTCCGCGACGCGGGCGCGAATCCTGGCGATCTTCTGCGCCGGCATTCCCATCTCCAACATCATTGGCGCGCCGCTCTCGACCTGGCTCCTGGGCCTGGACATGTGCGGCCTCGCCGGCTGGCAGTGGATGTACATCCTCGAAGCCATTCCCACCTTCGGGCTGGGCATCCTGGCGCTGTGGTTCCTGCCCGACAATCCGACCAAGGCGAACTTCCTGTCCCAGCGCGAAAAGGACGTGGCGCTGGCGCAGCTCGCCAAGGAACCGCATGCCGAAGTCCATGGCCTGTCCGGCATGTTCAAGGACTGGCGGGTCTGGGCGCTGATGATCCCGGATTTCTGCATCGTGTTCGGCATCTATGCGCTGGGCTTCTGGATGCCGCAGATGATCAAGGGCATGGGCTATTCCAACAACGAGACCGGCGCGATCGTGATGATCCCCTATCTCTTCTCGCTGCTCATCCTGTGGGGCATGGGGGTCTCCAGCGACCGCACCGGCAAACGGGCGCTGCATTTCAGCCTGTCGGCGCTGATCGCCGCCGTCGGCTATGCCGTCGCGGCGATGGGCACCAATGACGTGATTGTGATCGCCGGATTCTGCCTGGTGTCGGGCGGGGTCTATGCGGGGCTTTCGACCTTCTGGACGGTGCCGCCGCTGTTCCTGGGCGGCACGGCGGCGGCGGGGGCCTTCGCGCTGATCAACAGTGTGGGAAATCTCAGCGGCTTTCTGGGCCCCTACCTGATGGGCTGGTTGCGGCAGACGACCGGCGATCACCGCGCGGGGCTTTGGATGTGCGTCGGCGTCTTGATCATCGCGGCCGGCTCGATGCAGCTTCTGTCCAAAAGCCTCGTTCGAAAACGCTAGATGATTTCGCAAGCTGACCGCATTGCGTCCGATGGCATTCTGACGCGCGCCGCCTGGCGGCTGATCCCGTTCATGGCGGTAATGTATGTCGCCAGCTTCCTGGACCGGGTGAACATCTCCTTCGCCGCTTTGTCGATGAACCAGGACCTGGGCTTCACGCCGGAAATCTTCGGCTTTGCCTCCGGCATCTTCTTCTGGGGCTATTTCCTGTTCGAGGTGCCCTCGAACCTGATGCTGCAGAAGGTGGGCGCGCGGCTGTGGATGTGCCGCATCTGCGTCACCTGGGGCGTGTTGTCGATGATGACCGCCTTCGTGACCGAGCCGGTGAGCTTCTGCGTGCTGCGTTTTCTGCTGGGCGCGGCGGAAGCGGGCCTGTTCCCCGGCATGGTCCTCTACATGACCTTCTGGTTTCCCGCTGCGACGCGGGCGCGCTTTATCGCGCTGTTCCTGGCGGGCGTGCCGCTGGCGGTGGTGATCGGGGGGCCGATCTCGGGCGCACTGCTCGGCCTGGAGGGCATGGGCCTGAAGGGCTGGCAATGGATGCTGCTGCTGGAAGGCATTCCCTCGCTGGTGATCGGCATCGCCACCCTGTGGCTGCTGCCCGACGGTCCGGCCAAGGCCAAATGGCTGTCGCAGGACGAAAAGCGCATCATCGCGGCCCGGCTGGCGGACGACACGTCCCATGATTCCAAAATCGGCGCGCTGCACGGCTTCAGGGAAATGCTGTGGGACAAGCGCATCTGGATCCTGATGATCCCCGACTTCTCCATCGTCATCGCGCTGTACGGCCTCAACCTGTGGCAGCCCCAGATGGTCAAGGCGATGGGCTATTCCAATATCGAGACCGGCTTCATCGTGGCGCTGCCTTACCTCTTGGCGATGGGCGCGATGGTGGCACTGGGCTGGTCCAGCGACCGCAGCGGCGAACGCGCCGGCCATGTCGCCTTCGGCGCTTTCGCGGGTGCGGCCGGATTGCTGGGCGCGGTCTGGTTCGATCATCACGGGCTGGTGATCGCCTCGCTCTGCCTGGCCTGCTGCGGCATCTATGCGGCGCTGGCGGTATTCTGGACCCTGCCGGCGATGCTGCTGCGGGGCACCGCGGCGGCGGCGGGGCTGGCGCTGCTCAATTCCTTCGCCAATCTCGGCGGCTTCTTCGGCCCTTATGTGATGGGCTGGGCGCGGCAGGCCACCGGCAATTTCGTCTTCGGCATGGAATTGCTGGCCTGCATGCTGCTGCTGGCGGGCGTGTCGGTGATCGTGATCGGCCGCGCCTTTTTCCGCGAACGTCCCGCATGAGCGGCATAAGGCTGCATATCGGCGGGCAGGAGCCGCGCGAGGGCTGGTTCATCCTCGATGCCGAGCCGCGCGATTATGTCGATCATGTCGGCGATTGCCGCGACCTGTCATTCCTGGCTGACGAGAGCTGCAGCGAAATCTACTGCTCCCATGTGCTGGAGCATTTGGGCTATGACGGCGAAATCCAGAATGCGCTGAAAGGCTTTCACCGTGTGCTGCAGCCCGGCGGACGCCTGCGCGTTTCTGTGCCCGACATGGACACGCTGTGCAGGCTGTTCCTGCATCCCAACATGAAGGTGGATGGCCGTTTTCAGATCATGCGCATGCTGTTCGGCGGCCGCCAGGATGCCCATGACGTGCACCTCAGCGGGCTGAATTTCGATTTTCTGGGGAATTTCCTCACCCAGGCGGGTTTTCGCGATATCCGCCGGGTGCCGGAATTCGGCGAATTCAAGGACGATGGCAGCGGCTATCGTTTCCTGGGCGTGCTGGTGAGCTGCAATATCGAGGCCTTCAAATAGATCGGGTCATTTCCCGAAGGTCCGCCAAACCGCTATAGTGCGAAGAGGTTGAGGGGCTGTCCCATGAAGATGGATTCCATCGAAGAACAGGTTCGCGCGCACAAGCTGCGCGCCACTTGGCTGCGCCTCGACCGGCTGCTGGCCGGCATTGGGGCGGAGATCGCCAGCCTTTCCATTATCCTGCTGGCGCTGGCGGTGCTGTGCGCTCCGGTCGGCTTCGGGCTGGGCGTCACCTGGCTTTTGGCGCACTGGACCATCCGCGCCACCGGCATGGAATTGCCGGGTTTGGTCGTGGGCATCACCGTCTTCGCCTTCTTCTGCCGCTATGTCTGGGGTTCGCGCCTGCAGGCCGCCTCGCGCCGCGCCGCCGAGGCGCTGGTCGCTGCAAGGTGATGCTCCGCAGCGCGAAGGCTCAGGACGAGGCGGCCGTGGTCGCGCTGTGGCATGCCTGCGGCCTCACCACTTCGTATAATGATCCGGTCCAGGATTTCCGCTTCGCGCAGGGCAAGCCGTCTTCCGACATTCTGCTTGCCGCGTCGGGCGATATCGCAGGCACCATCATGGTAGGCCATGACGGTCATCGCGGCTGGCTTTACTATGTTGCAGTCACGCCAACGCTGCGGCGCCAGGGCATCGGGCGGATGCTGGTGGAAGCCGCCGAGGCGTGGCTTAAAGAGCGCGGTGTGCCCAAGGCGCATCTGATGGTGCGCGAAACCAATCATCAGGTCGCCGCGTTTTACGAGCGCATAGGCTATGAGCCCATGCCGCGGATCAATATGCAGAAATGGCTCAAGCCTTGACTTGAGAGGATGCTCTTGATTTGTCATGCCGCCATGACTCGCGCATTCCTTTTTCCCGGACAGGGCAGCCAGGCCATCGGCATGGGCAAGCCTCTGGCCGATGCGTTTGCCGCCGCGCGCGAGACCTTCCAGGAAGTGGATGACGCGCTGTCCCAGAAGCTGTCCCGCATCATGTGGGAAGGCCCGGAATCCGACCTGCTGCTGACCGAAAATGCCCAACCCGCGATCATGGCCAACGCCATGGCGGTGGTGCGGGTGCTGGAAAAAGAGATGGGGCTCGACCTTTCCAAACATGCGCGTCTGGTGGCCGGTCACAGCCTGGGTGAATATTCCGCGCTCTGCGCCGCTGGTGCTTTCACCCTGGCCGATACCGCGCGCCTTTTGAAAACCCGCGGCCTTGCCATGCAGTCGGCGGTGCCGCTGGGCGAGGGCGGCATGACCGCGCTGATCGGCGCGGAAATCGAACAGGCCGAGGAAGTCGCCAGGGAAGCCGCCGCGGGCGGTGGCACCTGCGTCGTCGCCAATGACAATGCCCCGGGCCAGGTGGTGATTTCCGGCACCCTGGACGCGCTGGCCCGCGCCGGCGAGATCGCAAAGGCTTTAGGCATCAAGCGCGCCTTGCCGCTGCCGGTGTCCGCGCCCTTCCATTGCCCGTTGATGAAACCTGCCGCCGAGCGGATGGCCGAGGCGCTGGCGGGCGTGACCATCCGCCCGCTCAGCCTGCCGGTGCTGGCCAATGTCACCGCGTCCGAGGCGAGCGATCCCGAAACCGTCCGCCGCCTGCTGGTGGAACAGGTGACGGGCCGGGTGCGCTGGCGCGAAAGCATTTTGTCGCTGAAATCGCTGGGTGTGGACACGACGGTAGAGTTCGGCAACAAGGTCCTTACCGGCATGGTCAAGCGCATCGACAAGAACCTTGCCACGATCGCGCTGGAAACCCCCGCCGACCTGGAAGCTTTTGGAAAGGCCCTTTGATGTTCGATCTTTCCGGCAAGACCGCACTGATCACCGGCGCCTCCGGCGGCATCGGCGGCGCCATCGCCAAGGCGCTGCACGGACAGGGCGCCAAGGTTGTCCTGTCGGGCACCCGCGCCGAGGCACTGGAAGCGGTGCGGGCTGAGCTGGGCGCCAATGCCTTCATCGCCCCCGCCAATCTGTCTGACATCGCGTCCGTCGAAGCGCTGCCCAAGGCGGCGGAGGAAGCCGCCGGCGCGCCGATCGACATCCTGGTCAACAATGCTGGCATCACCAAAGACAATCTCTTCATGCGCATGAAGGATGACGAGTGGGATCAGGTGATCGCGGTCAATCTCACCGCCGCCTTCCGCCTTTCCCGCGCCGTGCTGCGCGGCATGATGAAAAAGCGCTGGGGCCGCATCGTCCAGATCACCTCGGTGGTCGGCGCCACCGGCAATCCCGGCCAAGGCAATTACGCCGCCGCCAAGGCCGGCCTGGTGGGCATGAGCAAAAGCCTGGCTGCCGAAGTCGCCAGCCGCAACATCACGGTCAACGCCGTGGCGCCCGGTTTCATCCAGACCGCGATGACCGACAGCCTGACCGACCAGCAAAAGCAAATGATCTCGGGCCGAATCCCCGCCGGAAGGATGGGCACCCCGGCCGAAATCGCCGCTGCGGTGACCTATCTGGCGTCCGAGGAAGCGGCCTATATCACCGGCGAAACCATCCATGTGAATGGCGGGATGGCGATGATATCGTATTAAAATCAATGGGATAGATGCTTTGTTGGCGGCGGGGAAAGGTTTATGTTACCTAACCGGCCACCTTCACGAAGCACCCAATGTGGGGGGTCCGGCGTTTCCCCAGTTGCCGGTTTGAAATCTAGAGAGGCTTACAAGTCCATGAGCGATACTGCCGAGCGCGTGAAGAAGATCGTTGTCGAACATCTGAATGTCGACGCCGAGAAGGTCACGGATACTGCGTCCTTCATCGAAGATCTGGGTGCCGACAGCCTGGACACCGTCGAACTGGTGATGGCGTTCGAAGAAGAATTCGGCATCGAAATTCCCGATGACGCGGCCGAGTCCATTGTGACCGTCGGCGACGCCGTCAAGTACATCGACAAAGCCAACGCCTCCTGATCCGGCGATAAAGGTCTGAGCCTTATGCGCAGGGTCGTCGTCACGGGCCTGGGTCTTGTCACGCCGCTGGCATGCGGCGTGGAGGAAACCTGGTCACGCCTTCTGGCCGGACAGTCCGGCGCCAGCCCCATCACCAAATTCAAGGTGGACGACCTGGCGACGAAGATCGCCTGCCAGGTGCCGCGGGGTGACGGCTCGGACGGCACCTTCAATCCCGACCAGTGGGTGGATGCCAAGGAACAGCGGCGCATGGATGATTTCATCATCTATGGCCTGGCCGCCGCCAAGCAGGCGGTGCGCGATTCCGGCTGGGAGCCCAAGACCGAGGAAGACCGCTGCCGCACCGGCGTGTTGATCGGTTCGGGCATCGGCGGGCTGGACGGGATCGAGCAGGCCTCGATCCTGGTCCACGAAAAAGGCCCGCGCCGCCTCTCGCCCTTCTTCATTCCCGGCCGGCTGATCAATCTGGTGTCCGGCTATGTCTCCATCGAGCATGGCTATAAGGGCCCCAACCATGCGGTGGTCACCGCCTGTGCCACCGGCGCTCACGCCATTGGCGATGCGGCGCGGCTGATCGCGTTCGACGATGCCGATGTGATGGTGGCGGGCGGCGCCGAAAGCGCGGTCTGCCGCATCGGCATCGCCGGCTTCAACGCCTGCCGGGCCTTGTCCACCAGTTTCAACGACACGCCGACCAAGGCCTCGCGTCCCTATGACAAGGACCGCGACGGTTTCGTGATGGGCGAGGGTGCCGGCATCGTGGTGCTGGAAGAGTATGAGCATGCCAAGGCGCGCGGCGCCAAAATCTATGGCGAAGTGAAGGGCTATGGCCTGTCGGGCGATGCCTATCACATCACCGCCCCGTCCGAAGACGGCGATGGCGGTTTCCGCGCCATGACCATGGCGCTGAAGCGCGCCGGAGTTGCGGCGTCGGACATCGATTACGTCAATGCCCATGGCACCTCGACCATGGCCGACGGCATCGAACTGGGCGCGGTGGAGCGGCTGCTGGGCAATGCGGCATCCAAGACCGCCATGTCCTCGACCAAATCCTCCATCGGCCATCTTCTGGGCGCCGCAGGTTCGGTGGAAGCGATCTTCTGCCTCCTGGCGATGCGCGACGGCATCGTGCCGCCGACCATCAACCTGGACAATCCCGACGTCACCACCCAGATCGACCTGGTGCCGCACAAAGCCCAGAAGCGAGAGGTCAATGTCGCCATGTCCAACAGCTTCGGATTCGGCGGCACCAATGCCGCGCTGATCGTCTCCAAGATCTAGATGAGACGCTTAGTCGTTCTCCTGGTCGTACTGGGAGTGATCGGGGCCTGCGCCTTTGCCTGGGTCCAGGCCTCCTGGGACCAGCCCGGCCCGTCGCAAGGCGAAACCATTATCCTGATCCCGCCGGGCACCCGCGCCCATGACGTCGCACAGATGCTGGAAGACCGGGGCGCGGTGCCCAATGTCTGGCTGTTCGAACTGGGCCTGCGCGCCCGCAAGCTGGCCGACAAGATCAAGGCGGGCGAATACGCGCTGCCCGCCGGCGCCTCGATGGGCGCCATCGCTGCGATCCTGGTGGACGGCAAGTCCATCCAGCACCGGCTGACGGCGGCCGAAGGCCTGACCAGCGACATGATCTGGAAGATGGTCCAGAACCACAGCGCGCTGTCGGGCGATGCCGGCCCCGTGCCTGAGGAAGGCACGCTGCTGCCCGAAACCTATCTCTTCACCCGCGGGCAAAGCCGCGCCGGACTGCTGGACCAGATGCGCCGCGCCCAGGAACGGTTTCTCGCCGCCCGCTGGTCTGGCCGCGCCGAGGGTTTGCCCTACAGCACCATGCGCGAAGCCATCGTCCTGGCCTCGATCGTGGAAAAGGAAACCGCGCTTCCCGCCGAACGGCCCCATATCGCCAGCGTCTTCGTCAACCGGCTGAAGGTCGGCATGCGGCTGCAATCCGATCCCACCATCATTTACGGCATCACCAAGGGGTATCCCCTGGGGCGCGGCATCCGCCAGAGCGAGATCGAGGGCGCCACGCCCTACAACACCTATGTCATCGCCGGCCTGCCGCCCGGCCCCATCGCCAATCCCGGCAAGGACAGCCTGGCGGCGGTGATGAACCCGCTGAAGACCGATGATCTGTTCTTTGTCGCTGATGGCACCGGCGGCCATGTCTTCGCCGCCACCATGAGCGAACATGCCCGCAATGTCGTCGCCTGGCGCAATATGGAGCGCAGGGCGCGGCGCGAGGTGCAGGCCAGCGAAACCTTGAACGAGACCGGCAATGTGCCCTTGCCGGACGCCGCGCTGCCGGCCTTGCCCAAGCCTACATCCAAGCCCGGCGCCAAGCCCCGCGCCCGCTGACGGTTTACGCCTCCCCCTGCGTGCCGCCCCCTGCGTGACAGGCCAGCGTTGCGCGCGGTAAGTTCGCCGCGCACGGAGAGTCGTTGATGACAGTCGCCAGCATGACCGGATTTGCCGAAAGCGCGGGCAGCCATGGAGCCTTGCGCTGGCGCTGGGAAGCCAAGAGCGTCAATGGCCGCAGCCTGGACATGCGGCTGCGCACGCCTCCCGGCTATGACGGGCTGGAGCCGCCGGCGCGGCGGCTGGCTGGCGAACGCTTCCAGCGCGGCTCGTTCCAGATATCCCTGACGGTGGAAACCGAAGCGGCGGCGCGGGGCCTTTCCATCGACGCCGCGGCGCTGGCCAGCGCCGTCCGGATCGCGCGCGAAGTGGCGGCCGAAACCGGCATGGCGCCGGCACGGGTGGACGGCATTCTGGCGCTCAAGGGCGTGATCGTGCAGGACGAAGGGATCGTGCTGGACGAGCAGGCGCGGGGGCTGCGCGACGCGGCGATCCTGGAGAGCCTGGCAATCGCGCTCGATCAGCTGGCAAAAGCGCGCGGCAATGAAGGCGCCAAGCTGGCGGGTTTGATGAATGCGCAGATCGGCGAAATTGAACGTCTGACCCAGGAAGCCGCCACCCTCGCCGCCGCGCAGCCCGAGGCCCTGAAGGCGCGGCTGGAAGCGCAGCTCGCCGAACTGATGGCGGGCGCGCAGGTTGCCCCCGACCGGCTGGCGCAGGAAGTGGCCTTGCTGGCCACCCGCGCCGATGTGCGCGAAGAGCTGGACCGGCTCACCGCCCATGTCCAGGACGCCCGCGCCCTGATGGCGCAAGGCAAGGGCGTGGGCCGCAAGCTGGATTTCCTGGCCCAGGAATTCAACCGCGAGGCCAACACGCTATGCTCGAAATCCTCGGACATCGCATTGACCCGCATCGGCCTCGCCCTTAAGGCGGTGATCGACCAGTTCCGCGAGCAGTCCCAGAATGTCGAATGAGAATATCAGCCGCCGCGGCCTGATGCTGGTCCTGTCCTCGCCGTCGGGCGCGGGCAAGACGACGCTGTCGCGGCGCCTGCTGGAAAGCGACAAGACTATCTCGCTGTCGGTTTCGGCCACCACCCGCGCCATGCGGCCCGGCGAAGTGCATGGCAAGGACTATCATTTTCTCAAGGCCGAGGAATTCGAAGCCTGGCTGGGCGAAGGCAAGTTCCTCGAACATGCCAGCGTGTTCGGAAACCGTTACGGCACGCCGTCGCATCTGGTGAATGATGAACTGGGCGCGGGCCGCGACGTGCTGTTCGACATCGACTGGCAGGGTACCCAGCAATTGAAAGAAAAGATGCGCGACGATCTGGTCAGCATCTTCATCCTGCCGCCCAGCCATGACGAACTGGAGCGCCGGCTGAAGACCCGCGCCCAGGACAGCGACGAGATCGTGGCTGGCCGCATGGCCAAGGCGGCGGACGAAATCAGCCACTGGCCCGAATATGACTATGTCGTGGTCAATACCGACGTCGAAAAGGCGCTCGGCGACATCCAGGCGATCCTCAACGCCGAACGCCTGCGCCGCAGCCGCCAGACCGGCATTTCCGAATTCGTCGGCAAGCTCATTTAGAACGTCACTGTATTTTTTGTCCTATTTGCAAAGCACTCAATTTAAGGGGGGTACCATGTCGAACTCCAATTCGCGGCGCGCCGTTCTGGGCGGGTTGCTGTCGCTTGCGCCCCTGACGGCCGCGGCGCAAATCCAGTTGCCCCGGGAAGCCACTGATTTCCTGAACCGCAAGATGGGCGGCGCGGGGGCTGTTCCCGCCGGTGCCTCACTGGGCCAGAACCAGATCGCCGCGGGCCTGAAGGATGCGATGAAGGTCGCGTCGCGCAACGTGATCGGCCAGGTGGGCAAGCCGAACGGCTTTTTCGCAGATCCCGCCATCCGCATTCCGCTTCCCGGTGCGCTGGAACGCATCGCCCAGCCGCTGCGAAGCGTGGGCGCCGGCGGGATGCTGGATGACCTGGTGCTGCGGATGAACCGTGGTGCCGAACAGGCCGCGCCCAAGGCGCTGAATATTTTCGTCGATGCCGCGTCCGGCATGAGTTTCGACGATGCGCGCGGCATCCTGACGGGCCCGCAGGATTCGGTGACCCGCTATTTCGAGCGCACCTGCGCCGGTCCGCTGACCACATCCTTCACGCCGATCGTGCGTTCCAGTTTGAACGGTGCGGGCGCGATGCGGGCGCTGGATGCGGTGCAAACCCGCGCAGGGAAAATTCCGCTGATCGCCCAGGGCATGAGCCTGGGGCAGGGGCTGGGATTTGGCCAAGGGTTGGGGCAGGGCCTGAACAATTTCGATCTGGTCACCTTCACCGTCGGCAAGGCGATGGAAGGGCTGTTCCACTATCTGGCGGTGGAAGAACGCGAAATCCGCACCGATCCTGTGGCGCGATCCACCAATCTACTGCGCAGCATCTTCGGCTGATCAGTTCAGACTGCGCGCCAGCGCCGCGAACTGCGCGATGGTCAGGTCTTCGGGCCGGGCGGTGGGATCGATGCCGGCCTTTTGCGCCAGGGCTTCGCCGCCCAGCGGTTTCAGGCTCTGGCGCAGCATCTTGCGGCGCTGGCCGAAGGCCGCCGCAGTGATCTTTTCAAGGTCGGACAGCTCGCACGGGGCCAGCGGTTCGCTGCGCGGCTCCAGCCGCACAATGGACGAGGTCACCGACGGCGGCGGCACGAAGGCGTTCGGGTTGACGTCGAACAGGATTTTCGCGGTGCAGCGCCACTGGGCCAGCACCGACAGCCGCCCATAATGTTCGGTGCCGGGCTGGGCAGTGATGCGCTGGGCCACTTCCTTCTGGAACATCAGGGTCAGGCTGGCCCAGACCGGCGGCCAGCTCTGCACGGTCAGCCATTTGATCAGCAGCGCGGTGCCGACGTTATAGGGCAGGTTGGCCGCGACCCGCGCCCCCGGCGGCAGAATCGAGGCTTCGTCCAGCGTCATGGCATCGGCGGAGATGACCTCCAGCTTGCCCGGCCAGGCGGCGGCGACGTCTTCCAGCGCCGGCAGGCAGCGCGCATCGCGTTCGACGGCGATGACCTTGCCGGCGCCTTCGGCCAGAAGCGCGCGGGTCAGGCCGCCGGGGCCGGGGCCGACTTCGTAGAAGGTGCCGCCGCTTTGCGCGCCCGCGGCGCGGGCGATCTTGCCGGTCAGGTTCAGGTCGAACAGGAAGTTCTGGCCCAGCGATTTCTTGGGCGCCAGAGCATGCGCCGCGATCACGTCGCGCAGCGGCGGCAGTTTATCGACGTCTGGCATCGGCCATATCCGCGGCCATCTTCACCGCCGCGATCATGCTGCGGGCGTCGGCCTTTCCGGTACCGGCGATGTCGAAGGCGGTGCCATGGTCGGGCGAGGTGCGCACGATGGGTAGGCCCAGCGTGACATTGACCCCGTCCCAGAAGCTCAGTGTCTTGATCGGGATCAGCGCTTGGTCGTGATACATGCACAGCGCCGCGTCGTACTGCTTGCGCGCTTCCGCGTGGAACAGGGTGTCGGCCGGCAGCGGGCCGGTGACGGCGAAGCCCCGCGCCTTCAGCGCCGCGATGGCCGGTGCGATCACCGATGCGTCCTCGCCGCCCATCACGCCTTCCTCGCCGGCATGGGGATTGAGCCCTGCCACCGCCAGGCGCGGATTGAGGATGCCGAAGTCGCGGCGCAGCGCGGTCAGGATGATCTCGGCGGTCTCGAACACCGCCAGCTTGTTGATGCTTTTGGGCACGTCGGCGACCGGCATGTGGATGGTCAGCGGCACCACGCGCAATTTCTCGCTCGCCAGCATCATCACCGCCCGCCGCGCGCCGGTCAGGTGCGCCAGGAATTCGGTATGGCCGGGAAAGCCGAACCCCGCGCCCTGCAGCACCGCCTTGTTGATCGGCGCGGTGACCATGGCGGCGGCTTCCCCCGCCATGCAGGCCCTTACCGCGATCTCGATGGCTTCGATGACGCACGCCGCATTGACGCCGTCCGGCTTGCCGGGGCTGGCGGCTGCGCGGGCGGTGGTCGGGATCAGGGCTTGCGCGTGGCTGGCGAAAATCTGCGCATCGCCCACCAGCTTCAGCGGGCGGTGGCCGATGCGGCCGCCGAAATGGTCGAAAGCGGCGCGCGCCACTTCGGGCCCGATGCCGGCCGGTTCGCCCATGGTGATAAGGATCGGTAACGCCGGATCGTTACCGGACGTCTTCAACGATCCGCTTTCAGCGGATAAGGGCATCAGGCCTGCTGTCGTCGCGCACCTGGATATTTGAGGCGCGCTTGAGGTCGCGCAGATAGCGCCGCGCCAGGGCGGAAATCTGGGCCTGGAACAGCTGGTCCTCGACCTGCTGGCGGGTCGGCATCACATAGGCCGTCTTGATCTCCGGGCGCTTGTCGCAGCGCACGATCAGTTCGATGCCTGCCTCCGACATGAAGGGGGCGGCGGCGTCGCCGGGCCCGCTGCTTTCCATCGCCTTCTGGATCTGCGGGCTGAGATCGGCCAGCCGGATATCGCCCAGATTGTTGTAGACGGTGCCCTGCATCTGCTTGTGCACCTCAGCCAGCGGGGCGCAGCCGGCAAAGCGCTGCTGCAACTGGACGGCGACCGCCATCACATTGTCGAGTTCGGCCTTGGGGCCCTTGGGATTCACCGGAAACAGCAGGCGCGCCAGGGGCAGGGTTCCGGCGGGGCCGATCGAAGCCTTTGGACCGGTATCGATCTTGGTGCCCAGCGGCTCCTGGCGTTCGCGCAGGCCCAGAATGTAATAGCCGCCGGCAGAGCGGACGGGATCGGAAATTTCGCCGATCGACAGCTTGGCCACCACGCTGTTCAGTTCGGGCGCCAGCTGGCCGTCATTCACCCAGCCCATGTCGCCATTGGTGGCGGCGGAAGGGTGCTGGCTGAACTGGCGGGCCACCATGGAGAAAGGCGCGCCCTGGCGCAGCTGCAACAGGATGTTCTCGGCGTCTTTCTTGACCTTGGCGTCCTGCTCGGGATTGTCCACCGGCAGGAAGATTTCCATCACGCGGTAATGCGGCTTGTTGGCGCCTTCGGCATGGCGGCGCATTTCGGCATCCACCATTTCCGGTGTGATGTTCACGCGCTCGCCATACTGGTCCTGCACCGCCTTCATCCAGGCGATGGAGGCGGTGATCTGGGCGCGCAAGGCCTCCTCGCTGGCGCCGGCGGCGGTCAGGGTCTGGCGCAATTGCGCGATGGTGAACTTGTTGTCCGCCATCATCAGGTTGATGCGCTTGTCCACCTCGGTGGGGCTGACGGTGATCTTCTTCTTCACCGCCTCCTGCAGCTGGAGCTTTTCGGCTTCCAGGGTTTCCAGGATCTGGGCGCGGATGCTTTTCTTCTGTTCGGGGGTCAGTTGCTGGTTGATGCCGGACGTCGCCAGGTACAGCGCCACACGCTGGCGCACTTCGTAATCGGAGATCGATTCATCGTTGACCGTGGCGACGATGGAATTGGAATCGTCGGGATTGCCTTCCTGTGCGGCGGCGGTGGCGGACGCGGTGCCGGCTTCCTGGATGGCTGGAACGAAGGGCGCGGGCTCGGTGGAGGCTGGCGCTGTGGCAGGTGTTGCGGGCGCGGCGGCGGTGGTGACGGCCGGTGCGGGCGCCGCGGCGACAGGCGCGGGCGCAGGTGCGGGTCTGGCCACCGGCGCAGGTGCGGCAGGCGGTGCGGCGACCGGGGCGGGCTCGCTAATGGAGGGCGGAGCCGCATCGCTGGCGGTGGGTGCGGCGACATCGTCGGTGGTGGGCGGGGCGGTATCGGCCTGCGCCGTGCGGGCCGGCGCTGAAACAGGTGCGGCAACGGGGGCTGGCGCGGGCGCCCGTATCGCCTGCGCCTGCTGGCCGGGCAAAGGCGGGACTGCCGGCGCGCCTGCGCCTTGCGCCAGGACCGGCGCGTTGACCCACATCAGCGCGGCAGCGCCCAGCAAGAGACCGTTGGTAATCCGCATCGTCAATTTTTTGGACCTATAGCCAAGGACCGTTCCTCGCCGAAAAACCGGCGTCGCGCCCCCTAACCCGCTGCCAAAATAAAGAATTTTGCGCTGCAATCAAGGCGCCGGGCATCCCGGGGCCCCGGGGCGGAAAAGAGGCCCCAACCGGGCCTCAGGGGTGGGTCAGCGCAAAGACGTCTCTGGGGAACAGGCTGAAGGGCTGGATCGGGGTATCGCCGGTTTTGAGGTTAAACCGCAGAATCACCGAGGTGGATGGCGGCAGGCCCAGGACCACGTCCTGGGTATATTTGCGCCGATAGGCCAGGGAAATGGCCAGGCATTCGTCCTCATAGCCCAGGCCGAATTCGGTATTCAGGAACTTTTCCGACTGCAGGTCGCGCTGGCCCGCCACGAAAACCTGCCAGTTGCGCCAGACATTGAGGTCGAACTGGGCATTGATCTCTTCGCGGCTGGGAAGCCCCAGCGACAGGGCCGAGGTCGGAAGCTGGACGTAGCTGACCTGCAGCGAGGAGCGGGCATAGGTTCCGGTGACATAGATTTCATGCCGCCGCACCGTGCCGTTGCCCCGGTCCATGGAGATGCGGTCGGTGATGTCGAGGTTGGGGAACTTGACCGAGAAGCTGCCCACCAGATCCGACGCGGTGCCGCTGTTGCCCGAGAAAGCCGCGAACAGGGGGTCGGGCTTGAGGCGGTATGTCTGTCCCAGCTGGGTCTGCACCTTGCCGCCGCGAAACAGCGCCTCGGCCATGATGCCGAGATTGGCCCGGTGCCCGCTTTCGATCAGGTCGTAGCCCGGCACCTGGTTGAAGCTGAAGACGTTGTTGTCGTCGAACTCGAAGTCGTTGGAATCCTCGATCCGCAGTCCCGCCGGATTGCCGCCATAGGGCTGGGCGATCACTTGCGCGATGGGCTGCACGATGTAGGAACGCCCCGCTCCGCCCTGGGCCATGAAGGGCCAGCGCCAGTCCAGCGCCGCATAGGCGGTGCCGCGCTTAAGCGTGTAGTCGCTGGCCGGCGTCGTCCCGAAGGCGTCATTGTGGAAGTGATAGCCGTCGCCACGCGCGTTCAGCACGAAGGTCCAGAGCTGGCCGTCCCCGAAAACGAACGGCCGCTTCCATTCGGTCTCGGCGGTCAGGCGATTGCTGTTGTAGCCGGTCTTGCGGCCGATGGCGGCGCCGTTGAGATCGAAGCGGAAGGAGCCGCCGGCCACCTTGCGGACGGGAATGAAGGAGGCTTCCAGCCGCGGCAGGATATAGGGAATCTGCGACTGGACGTCGGAGGAGCGCAGGCCCTCGAAATAATAGCTGGTGAGCGCGAAGCGCGAGCGCCCCGGCGTGCCTTCCACGAAAATATCGTTCACCAGCCGGTCCAGGAACGAGATGTCGTAGAAACGCATATAGGCGTTGTTGCTGGTGGTCTGCAGGTCGAAGCCGGTGCGCCAGCTGGGGGTAAAGTTCAGCCGGCCCGAACCGAACAGATGGCCATAGGTCTGGTTGCGGTTGGTGCCCGACAATCCGCCTTCCCGGTTGTAGGCGCCGCTGCCCTGGAACCACAATCCGCCATTGTTCCAGCGGGCGCGGTACTCCGCTTCCAGCAACTGGCCACCCTTGGTCGAGGCCATGGGCGACAGCGTCATGTCCTGAGTCTGGTCCAGCGCGAGGTAAACCGGGGTGCGTATGAAATAGCCGATCTTGGTGGAATTTCCGGCTTCCGGCGTCAGCAAGCCGCTGGCATAGCGCACGGTGGGATCGGGCACCGACATGGTCGGCACCCAGGCGACGGGAACGCCGCCCACTTCCATGACCGCATTGTTGAACCGCACCTTGTGCTTGGCTTCGTCATAGATCACCCGCTCGGCCTTCACCTGCCACAAGGGCGTGCGATTGCCCTTGTCGGCGCAGATGGTGCAGGGCGAATAGACCGCGCGGTTGGCGACCACCACGCCATTGTCGCGCCGCGCATTGCGCGCCGCCAGGCGTCCGGTCTTGCCGATCAGGGCTCCGAAACCGCGCAGCGCCCCGTCGCGCATCCGGTCGGTCAGCACCACATGATCGGCGAACGCGACATTGCCGCGCGGATCGGTGACGCTGACATTGCCGCGCGCCGTTATCGTGTCCTTGGTCTGGTCATATTCCACCCGGTCGGCCATCAGGGTGCGGCCGGAATCCGAAATCTCGACATGGCCGACGGCCGAGACGAGCTTGCGCTCGTCGTCATACACGACCTCGTCGGCTTCCAGCAGGATCGATTCCCCGCTGGCGGGCTTGACGGGCGCGGGCTTGGCGGTGGTTCGGGGCGCGGGCGCGTTGATCTGCGCCGCGGCCTGGGCGATCAGCGGCAGCAGGGCGCAGGCGCCAAGCGCCGCCAGCCGCAGGGCGGAGGAGGTCATCCGTCCTCCCTGCGCGAATGCGCCCGCAGGCGTGCCGAAAATAGGAAGCAGGAGGGCGGCATCAGCCGTCCTCCTGCGAAAACACCAGCGTCATGCCGATCAGGATGGACGCCATGGCGGGGGCGGTCGCCGCCAGAAGAATGGGCACCGCGCCGGAACGGCCCAAAACGGTGGTGAGATCCTGGAAGAAGTACACGCCAAAACCGGCGGCGGCGCTGAGTAGGATCACCTTGGTCAGGCCGATGTCGCGCCCGAAGCGCAAGCTGAAGCTGGCCGCCATGAACACCATGGCCGCGAACAAGGCCGGCAGGGCATAGAGGGTGTAAAGATAGAGCTGGTAACGCGTGGCGGAAAATCCTGCGGCCTGGGCGGCGCGGATATAGCCGGGCAGGTCCCAGAAGGACAGCGTGTCGGGCGAGGCCGAGCTTTCCACGATCTGCTCGGGCGTCAGCGTGGTGTTGAGACGGTAATTGGCATGTTTCACGGGCGAGCCTTGCGGGCCCGATACCCAGGCCTCGTTCATCACCCAATAGCCGTCATGCAATTGGGCCGACCTGGCGTCGATGCGCCCGGTGAAGCGGTCATTGGCGCCGTAGAGAAACACCACAACATCCTCGAGATGCTCGCCCTGGCGCGCCACGCGCAGGGCGTGGATCACCGACTGCTGGGTCTCGTCGCCCTGGCGCAGCCACAGCCCGTTGATCGAAACCGAAAGCTGGGATTCCTGGCCCTTGACGTAGCGCGCTTCCAGGCCGGCGAATTCGGAGAACATCCGCGCCGATATTGGCGTGAACAGCGTCACCACCGATACCCCGATCAGGACCGCTACGGTCAAAGGCGGCATCAGGAAGTCCCAGGCTGAAACCCCGGCGGCGCGGGTCGCCACCAGTTCGCGGCTGCGCGACAGGCGCACAAACGTGAAGACGCCGCCCAGAAGGATGGCGAAGGGCAGCATCTTCTGGCCGAGATTGGGCAATTGCAGGACCGCCATGCCGATCACCACCGAGGTGGAGACATTGTGTCCCGCGGTGCGGTTCAGCAGTTCGACGATGTCGATCGAAAATGCCAGCCCCAGGAAGATGGCATAGACGGTCGCCACCCCGACCAGGTATTGCACGGCGAGATAGCGGTAAAGGGTCCAGGACCAGCTCATGCCGGGGCCTGTATCTGGCGCCGCGCCCAGAGGGAAGAGGGGCTGTAGCCCGCCATCACGGCGATGGCGCCCGCGGCTCCCAGCAGCGGCAGCAAATAGAACACCGCCACCAGCGGCGGATGACGCTGCGCCAGTCCCATGATGCCATACCCGCCGATGCGCAGGCCTGCCGCCGCCAGGCTTGCCATGGTCAGGCGCAGGGCGACGCTGCCGCGCTGCCGCCGGCCCCGCACCACCGCCGCCAGCGCGATCAGGCCGAAGGCGATGGCGTAAAGCGGCTGCGACAGCCGGTCATGCGCTTCGGCGAAAAACTGGTTGCGGACGCGCTCGGTGACGCCCTCTTCCGACGGCCGGAGCAGTTCGCCCAGATAGCGTTCCTGGCTCTTGCGCAGGGTGGTGCGGGTAGGACCGGCGAACTGGTCGAGATTGATGGTGTGGCTCTTGTAGTTCAGCACCGAAAGCTGCTTGCCGCCCTGTTCGCTCATCTCGACGGTGCCGTCCAGCATGATCAGCCGCGTGCCCACCGGCGTCTGGGCCAGGATGCCTTTCTCCGCCAGATAGGTGACGGGACGCTTCCGGTCGCGATTGTCGTGCACCAGGATGCCCTTGATGTCGCCATTGCCGCCCAGTTCGCGGATGAAGACGGTCAGACCCTGGGTGGGCGTGTTGAAATCGCCTTCGTTGAGAAGCGCGCCCGCCATGTCGGCGCGGATGTCCATCACCTTGTCGCGCAGCGCCCGCTGCCCGGCCGGCATCAGCCACACGCCGCACAGATAGGTCAGCGCCATCACGATGCCCGCCGCGGCCAGCACCGGCATCGCCAGCTGGCGCAGCGAGAATCCGGCCGACGCCATCGCCACCAGCTCGCTTTCCCCCGACAGGCGATGCAGCGTGAATAACACCGCGAAAAAGAAGGCGATGGGCAGGATGATCATCAGCAGCGTCGGCAGCAGCAGCAGGATCAGGTAGAGGAAGGTGGGGGCCGACTGGCCGCGATTGATCACCAGGTTGAGCAGCGGCAGGATATTGACCAGCCAGACCACGCTGGTCAGCAGGAAGGTCAGCATCGCCACCGGGCTCAGCAGCTGGCCCAGCACATACAGGGACAGGCGCGGCGGGCGCAGGGCGCCTGCCAGCCTTCCGGGCGCTTTGGGGCGCGCGTTTCCCATGGCCTTTCGCCCCATTGTGGATTCGACCTAAACTAGCACCAGAATTCAGTTTTTCGCCAATTCCCCCGCCCGTTCGGAGATATAGCATGCAGATATCCTTTGTTGCGCCCTCTAATGTCGCCGCAGGCGCCTGGGTGGTGGGGGCCGTGGACGGGGCGGCGCTGCTGCCGGCGGCGGTGCGCGCCGACAAGGCCTCCGGCGGGGCCCTGACCCGCGCCCTGAAAAACTCGCGCTTCACCGGCAAGGCCGGCCAGATGCTCGAAGTGCTGGCGCCCGCCGGCATGACGGTGTCGCGGCTGCTGCTGGTGGGACTGGGCAAGCCCGAGGCGGTCGACGAGAAGGGGCTGGAGACGCTGGGGGCGCAGATCGTGGCGCGGCTGTATGCCGGCGGGGAAAGTGCCGCCAGCCTGGAGATCGACCTTCCAAAAGGCGCAAAGGTCAAAAAGCCGGAGGCTTCGGCGCACCTGGTGTTCGGCGCGCGGCTGCGCAGCTACGCCTTCGACAAGTACCGCACCCGCAATCTGGAAGAGTATGAGAAGAAGCTGACGACCTTGCGCATTGTCACGCCCGACACGGTGGCGGCGAAGAAGGCCTTTGCCGGCCTGTCGGCGGTGGCGGACGGCATTTTCCTGGCGCGCGATCTGGTCAACGAGCCGCCCAACATTCTCTATCCCCAGGAATTCGCCCGCCGCGCCAAGGCGCTTCTGTCCAAGCTGGGGGTGAAGATCGAAATCCTGGGCGAAGCCGAAATGAAGAAGCAGGGCTTCGGCGCCTTGCTGGGCGTGGGCAAGGGCAGCGCGCGCGAAAGCCAGCTTGTGGTGATGCAATGGAACGGCGGCAAGAAGTCGGCCCGCCCCATCGCCTTTGTCGGCAAGGGCGTGTGCTTTGATTCCGGCGGCCTGTCGCTGAAACCCGGCGGCGGCATGATGGGCATGAAAGGCGACATGGCGGGCGCCGCCAGCGTCACCGGCACCATGCTGGCGCTGGCCTCGCGCAAGGCGCGCGTCAATGTGGTCGGCGTGATCGGGCTGGTCGAGAACATGCCCAGCGGCGACGCCACCCGTCCCGACGATGTGCTGACATCGCTGTCGGGCCAGACCATCGAGGTTCTGAACACCGATGCGGAAGGCCGGTTGGTGCTGGCCGATGCGCTGACCTACACCCAGCGCCGCTTCAAGCCGAAATTCGTCATCGACCTTGCCACCCTGACCGGCGCCATCGTCCAGACCCTGGGCTTTGAGCATGCCGGCGTGTTCTCGAATGACGACCAGCTGGTGCAGCGCATCCAGGCGGCGGGCCGCACCACCGGCGAGCGGGTGTGGCAGCTTCCGCTCGATCCTTTTTATGACCGGATGATCAAGTCCAAGATCGCCGACATGAAGAATATCGGCGGCGGCAATTCCGGCGCGATCAGCGCCGCGCAGTTCCTGCTGCGCTTCATCGAAAAGGGCACGCTTTGGGCGCATCTGGATATCGCCGGTGTCGCCTGGCAGGACGGCGAGCAGAAACCCACCATCCCGAGCTGGGGCACCGGCTGGGGCGTGCGCCTGCTCAACCGCATGGTGAAGGAACACTATGAAAACTAGCTCTCCATGGCCGGGCTTGACCCGGCCATCCATGCCGAAAAGAAGTTGGATGGGCGGGTCGAGCCCGCCCATGGTGAGTGTAATGAATGACTGAAACTTTATTCTACCATCTGGAGCGTCGCTCCCTCGAAGACATCCTGCCCGGTCTGGTCGAGAAGTCGCTGCAGCGCGGCTGGCGGGCGGCGATCAGGACCGATTCGTCCGAACGCTCCGATGCGCTGGATACCTTGCTGTGGACCTATGACGATCAGAGTTTTCTGCCGCACGCGCAGTCCGGCGATGGCGAAGCGGCGCAGCAGCCGGTGCTGATCACGGTGGAAGAGGGCAATCCCAATTCGGCCCAGATTGTCTTTTATGTCGGCGGCGCCATGCCGTCCGACTGGAATGTGTTGAACGATCTGGCGCGGGTGGTGTTGTTGTTCGATGGGCGCGATGAAGCCGCGCTCGCCGGCGCCCGCGCAGCCTGGAAGGATGCCAGGGCAAGCGGTCACGATGTGACCTACTGGAAAGAACAACCGAACGGAAAGTTCGAGAAGCAGGGTTAGCAGGCGTGGGTGGTTATTTCAGTCCCTGGATGATCGGCAGTTTTCTTGTAAGCCTGGCCATGGCCTGGCACATCATCCGCACCGGCAAGTCGCCGATGTGGCTGCTGGGCCTGGCGGTGGCCTCCTTTATCAGTTTCTTCGCCACCATCGCGGTGTGGATCGGCTATCTGGTCGTGGCGGTGATCCCTGACCTGCTGCGCTCGGACTCGGTGCGGCGCTTCAAGGACGGCATGGTCAAGGTCACCGATCCGGGCCGCGACTACCGGGTGGCAAAGCGCAATGTCGACCTGGTGGGCTCGGTCGATTCCAAGCGCGCGTTGGCGGAAGAATGTATCCGCACCGGACGCTTCGGCGATGCCATCGAACTCTATGAAAGCGCGATGCAGGGGCCGCTGGGCGCATCCGACCCCGCCTTGCTGAAGGGGTTGGGCCGCGCCCGCATGCTGTCCGGCGACGGCCCCGCGGCGGAAGCGCTGTTTGTCAGATTAAAGGAAGTCGATCCGGCGGCCTTCGATGCCGATGCCGAACTCGATTACGCCCGCGCGCTGGCGCTGCAGGGCAAGAATGACCAGGCGGTGGCGCAATATGAGAAGGTGGTCGCCCGCTATCCCGGCGAGGAAGCCCGCGCCCGTTTCGGTCTGCTGCTGGAAAGCATGGGGCAGGCGCAGCGCGCCCAGGCGCTGTTTGCGGAAATCCTGGCCTCGGTCGAAGGGGCGCCGTCCTACTATCGCAGCCGCCAGCGCGAATGGGTTTCGCTGGCCAAAGCCCACATCAAGTAGAATCAGTTCGCCGCGCCGCGCGGGGCGCGACGGCGTAACAGCATGCCCCGACCAGGCAGATGGCGCACAACCCCAAAAGGCCGGCCGTGTTGTTGGCAAAGGCGGCGTCCAGCGCGGCCCGCAGGTTGGGCGCGGCAAAGCCGCCCAGATTGCCGATGGCGTTGATCAGCCCAATACCGCCCGCCAGCGCCGCGCCGCTGAGGATCGCAGTCGGCATGGTCCAGAACAAGGCCGGGGCCACGATCAGGCCGGCGGCGGCGATGGTCAGCGCGATCATGGCTATGACCGGCGAGGCGGCGAGCGCCGAGGTCGCCAGCGCGCAACCTGATATTCCGAGCGCCAGGGCGCCCACGGTGCGCGCATTGCCGCGCGCGTCGCACCAGCGAGGCAGCACGGTCACCGCCACCAGTGCCGCCGCCCAGGGAATGGCCGACACAAGTCCAACTTCCAGGCCGACAGTGGTTCCCAACAGGCGTGCAATCTGGGTCGGCAGGTAGAATGTCAGGCCGTAGAAGCCCGCCTGGATCAGGAAATAGACCAGCGCCAGGAACAGCACGCGGGGATTGCGCAGCGTCTGCCACACGCTGGCATGCTCGCGCTTGTCATTGTCCTTGCGCAGTTCCGCCTGCAGCACCTGCTTCTCGTCGTCATTCAGCCAGGGCGCCTTTTGCGGACCGTCCTTGAGCAGCCAGAGCACGGCGATGCCGCCAACCGACGCGGCAAGGCCCTCGACGATGAACATCACCTGCCAGCCATGCAGGCCGAACGCGTCATGCGCGACCAGCTGTCCCGATAGCGGCCCGCCAAGGGTCAGCGCCAGCGGCGCGCCGTAAAAGAACATCCCCACCGAGCGGGCGCGCGCCGAAGCCGGATACCAGGTGGTGAGATAATAGATCACGCCGGGAAAGAATCCGGCCTCGGCCATGCCGAGCAGGAAACGTATGACGTAATAGGAGGTGGGGCCTTCCACGAAAGCGGTCGCCGCCGATATCAGGCCCCAGGTCACCATGATGCGCGACAGCCAGACCCGCGCCCCGACACGGTGCAGGATCAGGTTGGACGGCACTTCCAGGACCGCATAGCCGATGAAGAAGACGGAGGCGCCGAAGGCGAAGGCGGCAACGCCGATGCCGGCATCGGCCTGCAGCCCTTCCTTGGCGAAGCCGACATTGGCTCGGTCGAGAAAGGCCAGCACATACATCATCAGCAGGGTCGGCATCAGATGCCGATGCAGCTTGGGAATGATGCTGGAAAGCTGCGCCTGCGCCATTTGCGACCGTCCTGTTCTTGTTATGGGTCGTCGTGCGATCTTTTTGGGGCCGCGGGGCAGGCGTCGTCAACTGGCGCCCGTTGTCAGGCGTCGGCGCTTTCATACGCTTCGGTGGCGGCCAGCCAGGCCTTCTCGGCCACTTCGAGCTTGCGCACCGCATCGGCGCGCTTCTTCGATACCGATGCCGCCTTGGCCGGATCCCTGCTGAACAGCAGGGGGTCGGACAGGCTCTTGTCCAGCTTGGCGATCTCGGCGTTCAGCTCCGCAATCTGGGATTCGGCGGCGGTGATCTTGTCCTTCAGCGGCTTGAGCTGGATGCGTCGTTCCGCGTTGCTGCGCCGGGCCACATCCTTGTTCACCTTGGGCGCGGGCTCTTCCACCCGCCGGGTCGGCGCGTTGGTGCCGGTCAGCAGGAACTTGCGGTAATCGTCCAGGTCGCCTTCGAAAGGTTCGACCTTGCCGTCGGCCACCAGCAGCAACCGGTCGGCGGTGGCTTCGACCAGGCGGCGGTCATGGCTGACCAGGATCACCGCGCCGTCGAAATCGTTCAGCGCCGTCAGCAGCTCGTTGCGCGCGTCGATATCGAGATGGTTGGTGGGCTCGTCGAGAATGAGAAGGTTGGGCTTGTCCAGCGTCGCCAGCGCCAGCATCAGCCGCGCCCGCTCGCCGCCCGACAGCTTGCCGACGGCGGTGTTCTGCTTGTCCTGGGCGAAGCCGAAGCCGCCGAGCTGGCCGCGCACCTGCTCCAGCGTCAGCTTGGGGCGCAGGCGCTGCAGCGTCAGGATCGGGGTGATGGCGGTATCCAGTTCCTCGGCCTGGTGCTGGGCGAAATAGCCCACCACCAGCTTGCGCGCGGGCGTGAACTCGCCGCCCATCGCCTGCAGCTTTCCGGCCAGCAGCTTGGCCATGGTGGATTTGCCGTTGCCGTTCTTGCCCAGGAGCGCCACGCGGTCTTCCGGATCGAAACGAAAGGACATGTTGGTCAGGATCGGCTTGCCGGCTTCATAGCCGACGCTGGCGCGGTCCATGGTGATCAGCGGCGGGGAGGCGGGCGTCGCCTGGGGAATGCGGATCGGCGCGACATGCTCGTCCGGCGGCACGTCCGTTATCGCCATCTTGGCCAACGCCTTCATGCGGCTTTGCGCCTGCGCCGCCTTGGCGGCCGACGCCTTGAAGCGGTCGACGAATTTCTGCATGTGGGCGCGGGCGGCTTCCTGCTTTTTCGCGAACGCCAGGTCGTTGGCGCGCGCCGCCGCGCGGGTGGCCATGAAGGTGTCGTAGCCGCCGGTGTAGAGCTTCAGCTTGCCGCGCTCCAGGTGCAGGATGAATTCGCATCCGGTGTTCAGCAGGTCGCGGTCATGGCTGACGATCAGGATGGTGCCGCGATATTTCTGGATGAAGTTCTCCAGCCACAACACGCCTTCGAGATCGAGATAGTTGGTGGGTTCGTCCAGCAGCAGCAGGTCGGGCGCCGAGAACAGGATCGCGGCAAGGGCCACGCGCATCCGCCAGCCGCCGGAAAATTCCTTGCAGGGCCGCAGCTGGTCTTCCGCCGAAAAGCCCAGGCCCGCCAGGATCTCGGCGGCGCGCGCCGGCGCGGTGTAAGCGTCGATCGCCTCCAGCCGGTGATAGATGTCGCCCAGCCGATGGCCGTCAGTTTCGTGCTCGGCTTCCGCCAGAAGCTGCAGGCGCTCCTGGTCGGCTTCCAGCACGGTGTCGATCAGGCTGACATCGGTGCCCGGCGCTTCCTGCGCCACCGCGCCGACGCGCCAGGCATTGGGCCAGCTGACCTCGCCGTCATCGGGGTGCAGGCGGCCCAGGATGACGTTGAACAGGGTGGACTTGCCGGCGCCGTTGCGGCCCACCAGGCCGATGCGGCGGCCCGCGGGCAGGTTGGCGGTGGCGCCAGAAAGAATTTCCCGCCCCGCGATCCGCACCACGATGTTGTCAATTGCCAGCATTTGTGGGGCCTTATAACGATGCTTGCCCTAGGCGCAAACCCAATGCATAACCCCGCCGCTTTAACTTTTACGGAGTCCCCATGGCCACCGAGCGCACCCTTTCGATCATCAAGCCGGACGCCACGCGCCGGAACCTCACGGGCAAGATCATTGCCAAGTTCGAGGACGCGGGCCTCAAGGTCGTGGCGTCGCGCCGCATCCGCCTGAGCCAGGCCGACGCGGAAGCCTTTTACGGCGTCCACAAGGAACGCCCCTTCTTCAACGACCTGGTCAAGTTCATGATCTCCGGTCCGGTCGTGGTGCAGGTGCTGGAAGGCGAAGGCGCCATCGCCAAGAACCGCGAAGTGATGGGCGCGACCAATCCGGCCAACGCCGCCGCCGGCACCATCCGCAAGGAATTCGCCGAAAGCATCGAAGCCAACTCGGTGCACGGTTCCGACGCCCCGGAAACCGCCGCCAACGAGATCAAGTTCTTCTTCCGTGATCTGGATATCGTGGGCTAACCCCTTCGTCATGGCCCGCTTCATGCGGGCCATCCAGTTGCGGACTTGAATGGTCAGGGCGCGTACCGCGATAATGCGGTATGCGCCCCGAGCGTTTTTACTACGTCTACATTCTTGCCAGCGAGCCGAACGGTACCCTGTACATCGGCATGACCAACGATCTGGCGCGGCGGATATATGAGCATCGCGAAAGTCTGGTGGAGGGCTTTACCAAGCGGTACGGGATCAAAACCTTGGTATATTTCGAAACGTTTGCAACGGCAGCTGATGCCATTCATCGTGAAACCCGACTGAAGAAGTATCCGCGCGCCTGGAAGATCAATTTGATCCTTGGCCGGAATCCTGCGTGGGACGATCTTGCGGAAACGCTTGTTTGACGCCTTAACTGGATGGCCCGGACAGGCCGGGCCATGACGAGTGAGTGAATCATGGAAGGCAAGACCGTTGTTATCACCGGCGCCACCTCCGGCATCGGTGAAGTCGCCGCCATCAGGCTTGCGGAAAAGGGCGCCCGCATCGTCTTCACCGCCCGCGACCGCCGCCGCGCCGACGACACGATGGCGAAACTGCGCGCCGCAGGTCCCAAGGTCGAGCACGCCCTGCACATGGCCGAGCTTTCGAGCCTTTCGGAAATGAAGCGGGTGGGCGCCGAACTGGCGCGAGAGCCCCGGATCGACGTGCTGGTCAACAATGCCGGGGCTACGTTCGGCAAGCGTCACGAAACCGGTGACGGGCTGGAAATGACCTTCGCGCTCAACCATATGGCCTATTTCGTCATCACCAACATCCTGCTGCCCAAACTGAAGTCCGGGGCGCGGATCGTGACGGTGGCGTCCAACGCCCATCGCGGCGCGAAGCTGGATTTTGACGACCTGCAATCCCGGCATGGCTATTCCGGCTTTCCGGTCTATTGCCGCTCCAAGCTGGCCAACATCCTGTTCAGTCGCGAACTGGCGCGGCGGGCGCCCGCCGGCGTCACCGCCAACGCCCTGCATCCTGGCTTTGTCGCCACCCGTTTCGGCGACAATAGCGGCGGGCTGCTGCGCCGGATGTTCCAGGTGGCCAAGCCGATCGGCGCGATCTCGCCGGAAGAAGGCGCCAAGACCATCATCTACCTGGCCTCCGCGCCTTCGGTGGAAGGTGTCACCCGCGAATATTTCTATGACTGCGCCATCACCACGCCGACGGCCGAGGCGCGCAGCGATGTCGATGCGCTGAAACTGTGGGAGATATCGGCCAGGATTGCCGGAATCGGCTAGGCGAAAACCGCCAGGCCGTTCTGCAACTTCACTTTGTCCTGCGCCAGCAGCCTGAGGGCTTCGGGATAGAGCTTGTGCTCCACTTCCAGTACCCGCTCGGCCAGCGCTTGTGGCGTGTCGCCGGGATGCACCGGCACCGAAGCCTGGGCGATCACCGGCCCGGCATCCAGTTCGGGCACCACGAAATGCACCGAGGCGCCGCTCAAGGCCTCCCTGGCTTCGATCACCCGCTCATGCACCCGCGTGCCCTTGTAGGCGGGCAGCAGGGAGGGGTGGATGTTGATCAGCTTGCCTTCCCAGCCGCGCACGAAGCCGTCGGACAGGATGCGCATGAAACCGGCCAGCACCACCAGCTCGGCATTCGCCGCGCGCAACACCTTGTCGATTTCACCATCAAAGACTTCGCGGCTCTTGCCGGCATGGGGAATGACGGCGGTGGCGATGCCGGCATCGCGGGCGCGATCCAGTCCGGCGACACCTGCGACGTTGGAGACGACCAGAATGATTTTGTAGCTGCCGTCTGCTGCGTCCATCAGCGAGGCCAGATTGCTGCCGCGCCCGGAAATCAGAACGGCGACGCGCTTCAAAGCTTCCCCCTCAAAGCTTCAAGGCCCCGCGATAGACCACCTTGGGTTCGCCCGAACCCGCAATCAGCTTGCCGATCCGCACGCCGCCGCCAAAGGCCGCGATCACCGCGTCGGCATGGGCCTCGTCGGCCACCGCCACCATGCCGATGCCGCAATTGAAGGTGCGCAGCATTTCGGATTCCACGATACCGGCCTCCTTGGCCAGCCACTGGAACACCGGCAGCACGGTAATGGCCGAAAGATCCACTTCCCCGTCCAGCCCTTCGGGCAGGCAGCGCGGCAGGTTGTCGGTGATGCCGCCGCCGGTGATATGGGCCAGGCCCTTGACGCCGCCGCTCTGCATCGCGGCCAGGGCGTCCTTCACATACAGGCGGGTGGGGGTGAGCAGCGCTTCCCCCAGTGTCTTGCCGGTCGCGAAGGGTGCGTCTGATTCCAGCGTCAGGCCGGATTTCTCCACCACCTTGCGCACCAGCGAATAGCCGTTGGAATGCACCCCGCTGGACGGCACGCCGATCAGCACGTCGCCGGGCTTCATGCTGGAAAGCTTGGGCAGGATGGCGTCGCGTTCCACCGCGCCGACCGCGAAACCCGCCAGGTCGAAATCGCCCTTGGCATAAAGGCCGGGCATCTCCGCTGTCTCACCGCCGATCAGGGCGCAGCCCGATTCCTTGCAGGCCCGCGCGATGCCTTCGACCACGGTGGCAGCGGATTCCACTTCCAGCTTGCCGGTGGCGTAATAGTCCAGAAAGAACAGTGGCTCGGCGCCCTGCACCACGATGTCGTTGACGCACATGGCCACCAGGTCCTGGCCGATGCCGTCATAGCGCTTGGTGTCGATCGCCAGCTTGAGCTTGGTGCCGACGCCGTCGGTGCCGGACACCAGAATCGGGTCCTTGAAACCGGCCGCCTTGAGGTCGAACAGCCCGCCAAAGCCGCCCAGGTCGGCGTCCGCGCCGCGCCGCCGGGTCGCCTTGGCGGCGGGGCCGATGCGCGTGACCAGCGCTTCGCCGGCGTCGATATCGACGCCCGCGTCTTTATAAGTCAGGCCATTTTCAGGGTAAGGCATGGCCTTCGTTTAAATAGCCGCCGGGGCAGGCGCAAGACGAGGGGGTGGAACACGCACAGGCGGTGCGGTCGGTCCTAATTTTGCCTGTTTTGGCACGGAGTTAGACGCCTTTCGCCAGCCCGGTCCGGCCAGTATAGTCGCGCCGCATTTCACAGGCGTCCCATGCATCCGCGTTTTCGCATTCTGTTCTCCGCCGTCGCCCTGGCAGCGGCGTTTTTCGCAGTCCCCGCTGCGGCGCAGGATGCGCTCTACACCGTGCCCAATGTGCATGTGGATGCCGGGGGCGCCTCCTCGACGGAGGCGCTGAACGCGGCCATCACGCAAGGCCGGGGCCGGGCGTTCCAGGTTCTCTTCCGCCGCCTGACCCGCCAAGCCGATTGGGCCCGCCAGCCGTCGCTGGATGCGGCGGCGCTGCTGCGCATCAGCCGTGGCTACACCATCGCCAATGAGCGCCGCTCGACCACGCGTTACGTCGCGGACGTTACGTACATGTTCAACCCCAATGCCGTGGCGCAGACCCTGCGCGCCGCCAACATCGCCTTCGCCCGCACCGCCGCCAAGCCGATCCTGGTGATCCCCATGTCGCCCGGCGTCAGCCGCGGCCCCTGGGCCCAGGCGTTGATGGCGCCGGGGTTGCAGCAAGGCAGCACGGTGCCTTTCACCGTGACGGGCGCGGAGAGCGACGCCGAACTGGCCGGGCTGAATTTCGAAACCGCGGGCTATAACGATGTCGCCGCCGTCGCCGCGCGCAACCGTGTGACCGAAGTGGCGCTGGTCCAGGCCGTCTACGCCAATGGCAAGATGACGGTGAACATTCGCCGCCTTGGCCTGGGCGAAACCCCGGCCCGCGTCAGCGTGGATGTGCCGATGGTGCAGACCGTCAGCACCACCTATCCGGCCGCCGCGCAAGCCGCGGTGCGCACCATCGAGGACATGTGGAAAACCCGCAGCGCCGTGGACTTCAGCCAGCGCGGGCGGCTGACCGCCGACGTGCGCATCGCCTCGCTGGCGCAATGGGGCGAACTCCAGACCCAGCTTGCGGCCATCAGCACGGTCACCGGCATGACGGTATCGGCAATGACGGTCGGTTACGCCCGGGTGAACCTCACCTATGTGGGCGGCGCCGAGCAACTGCGTGAGGCATTCGCCGGCGCAGGTCTTTCACTCACCAACCGGGGCGGGCAGTGGACACTGGCCCGCGCCGGTCAATAGGGCCCGGGGTGATCCGGCATATCCCCAACATGCTGTCGGGACTGCGGCTGCTCGCGGCGCCCTTCGCCGCCTGGCTGATCCTGCACGACCGCGATACCGCGGCGCTGATCGTCTTTGCGCTGGCTGGCGCCAGCGACGGGCTGGATGGCTATGTCGCGCGGCGCTGGGGCTTCATCTCGCGGTTCGGCGCCTGGCTGGACCCGGTGGCCGACAAGATGCTGATGCTGTTCAGCCTCACCGCGCTCTACCTGGTCGGTGCCACGCCGGTATGGCTGCTGGCGCTGGTGGTGGCGCGCGATGCCGCCATCGCTGCGGGCTGGCTGCTGATCAATCATCTGGGCCTGCCACAGCGCAGCGAACCGCTGCTGATCGGCAAGATCTCCACCGTGGTGCAGGTGCTGTATATCCTGACCATGCTGTTGCTGCTGGCGCTGGAAATCCAGGCGCCGGGCATCTCCGACGCGGCCGCCTGGATCACCGGGCTTGTCACCGTCTGTTCGGCCGCCGCCTATGCCGGTGCCTTCCTGCGCGGCGCCTTGAACGAGAAAAAATCTCCGTGACCCAGCTTGTTCTGCCGCTGGAAACGCGCAGCGCCCAGGGCCGCGCCGATTTCATCGTCGCGCCCGGCAATGAACGCGCCGTGGCCTATATCGACTCTTTTGCGCAGTGGCCCGCGCCCGCCGCCGCCCTGATCGGCCCTCCCGCCAGCGGCAAGTCGCATCTGGCGGCGGTATGGGCTGAGCGTGTCGGGGCAGGGGTGATCGAGGCGATGGCGCTGAATGCCAACATCCCGCCCGGACCGCTGGTGGTGGAAAATGTCGCCGCCGGCGTGCCGGAAGCGCCGCTGTTCGCGCTCCTGGAACGCGGTTCGCCGCTGCTGCTGACCTCGCAGGTCAGGCCCGCCGACTGGCCGGGGAAATTCCAGCTCGCGCTGCCCGACCTGGTGTCACGCAGCCGCGCGCTGCTGGCCTTTGACCTGTGGGCGCCGGACGACGCTCTGCTGATGGGCCTGGCGGTGAAACTGTTCGCCGACCGCCAGCTCCTGGTGCCCGAAAGCGTGGTCAGCCACATGATCGCCACATTGGAGCGTTCCCCCGCCGCCATCCGCGATTTCGTGGCCCGCGCCGATGCCGCCGCCCTGGCCGAGAAAAGGCCGGTAAATCTTGGTCTTATCAAGACTTTGCTGGCCGGTCCGGCGCCGCATTAACCCCTTTTGTCATGACATCTTCACCGATTGGCGCGTAGGCTTGGGCCATGTCCACCAGCCCGACCCCCAGCCTCGCCGCGAATGAGGATTCCACCGACCTGTCCGACGTTTCGACCGAGGATGTGGTGGCGCTCAAGCATCATGAGACGCTGTCCTTTGACCCGGCGTCACCGCAGCGTTTCCTCAACCGCGAACTTTCCTGGCTGGCCTTCAACCGCCGCGTCATCGAAGAGGCGCTGAACCGCCGCCATCCCTTGTTCGAGCGGCTGCGCTTCCTGTCCATCTCCGCCTCGAACCTGGACGAATTCTACATGGTGCGTGTCGCCGGCCTGATGGGCATGGTGCGCGAGGGTATTACCACCGCCAGCGCCGACGGCATGACGCCCGCCCAGCAGCTGGCCAGGGTGGATGAAACCGCCCGTGGCCTGATCGCCGACCAGCAGCGCATCTGGGCCGAGCTTCACACCGAACTGCGCCGCACCGGCATCGCGGTGGTGACCGGCGAGGAAATCGCATCCCGGGACCGCGATTATCTCGGCACCCAGTTCGCCCAGCAGATTTTCCCGGTGCTGACGCCGCTGGCGATCGATCCGGCGCATCCCTTTCCCTTCATTCCCAACCTGGGATTCACCATCGCCGTCCAGCTCACCAACAAGCGCGATGGCAAGGATTTCTCGGCCCTGATCCCGGTGCCGTCCCAGCTCAAGCGTTTCATCCGCCTGCCGGACAGCGAAAATCCCGCAACGCCCCGCGACGTGCGCTTCATTCCGCTGGAACATGTCATCGCCTTGTTCTTCGACCGGCTTTTCCCCGGCCATACCGTGTCTGGCTGGGGCATGTTCCGCCTCTTGCGCGACAGCGACGTGGAAGTCGAGGAAGAAGCCGAAGACCTGGTTCTGCTGTTTGAATCGCTGCTCAAGCGCCGCCGCCGCGGCAGCGTGATCCACATGAAGTGCAGCGCCTCCATGCCGGGGCCGCTGCGCCATTTCATCGCCGAGCATCTGGGCCTGGACAATTCCGAAATCGTCACCGTCGAGAACCTGATGGGCCTGTCGGACCTGTCCAAGCTGATCCTGCCCGAACGCCCCGACCTGCAGTTCAAGCCCTATATCGCCCGCTTCCCCGAACGCATCCGCGACCATCATGGCGACTGTTTCGCCGCCATCCGCGAAAAGGACCTGATCGTCCATCATCCCTTCGAGAGCTTCGACACGGTGGTGCAGTTCCTGCGCCAGGCCGCCGCCGACCCCGATGTGGTGGCGATCAAGCAGACGCTCTACCGCACCAGCCATGACAGTCCCATCGTCTCGGCGCTGATCGAGGCGGCGGAAGCCGGCAAGTCGGTCACCGCGCTGGTCGAGCTGAAGGCCCGCTTCGACGAAGCCGCCAACATCAAATGGGCGCGGGACCTGGAACGGGCCGGCGTGCAGGTGGTCTATGGCTTCATCGCGCTCAAGACGCACGCCAAGATCAGCCTGGTGGTGCGCCGCGAAGGCGGGCAGCTGCGCACCTATTGCCATTTCGGCACCGGCAACTACCACCCCAATACCGCGCGCATCTATACCGACCTGTCGCTGTTCAGCGCCGACCCCGCGCTGGGACGCGATGCGGCGCAGCTTTTCAATTTCATCACTGGTTATGCCGAACCGACGGGCCTGGAAAAGCTTTCCATGTCGCCTTTCTCCCTGCGCGGCAGGCTGGTGGAAGCCATCCAGCAGGAAATCATGCATGCCCGCGCCGGAAGGCCGGCGGCGATCTGGGTCAAGCTGAACTCCCTGGTGGACCCGGCGATGATCGACGGCCTCTACCGCGCCAGCCAGGCGGGGGTGAAGATCGACCTGGTGGTGCGCGGCATCTGCTGCCTGCGCCCCGGCGTGCCGGGGCTGTCGGAAAATATCCGCGTCAAATCCATCGTCGGACGCTTCCTGGAGCATGGCCGCATCATCTGCTTCGGCAATGGCCATGGCCTGCCGCACAAGGACGCCAAGGTGTTCGTGTCCTCGGCCGACTGGATGCCGCGCAATCTCGACCGAAGGGTGGAGACCCTGGTTCCGATCGAAAACCCCACGGTCCATCAACAAGTCCTTGACCAGATCATGGTGGCGCAGCTGAAAGACCAGGCGCAAAGCTGGTATATGGAGCCGGACGGGCGCTATGTCCGTGATTCTCATTCCGAGGACGCCGATGCTTTCTCCGCGCACACCTATTTCATGACCAATCCGTCGCTTTCGGGCCGCGGTCGCGCGCTCAAGATCCAGAGTTCGGACACGCGCAAGCGCCGGGATTGAGCGTGGGTATCGATCTTGTCTGATCTGCAGGCCGCTTCAGGCCGCGGTGCCGCCAAGGCGCGCGGGCCCGCCGCCATTGTCGATATCGGCTCCAATTCCGTGCGCCTGGTGGTCTATGAGGCCGCCAGCCGCGTCGCCGCCACCCTCCAGAACGAAAAATCTATCTGCGCCATCGGCCGGGACATGGTCACCAGCGGGCGGCTGCATGCCGAAGGCTGCGCCGCTGCGCTGGAAGCGCTGGCGCGGTTCCGCGTCATCGTCGACGGCCTGAATGTCGAGACCCGCGAAGCGGTGGCGACGGCGGCGGCGCGCGACGCGGTCAACGGCGCCGAATTCATCGCCCGGGCCGAAAAGGCCTGGGGCGGCCCGATCCGCATCCTGGCGGGCGAGGATGAAGCGCGCATCGCCGCCGAAGGCGTGGTGGCGGGCATTCCCGATGCCGACGGGCTGGCGGCCGATCTGGGCGGCGGCAGCCTGGACATGGTCACGGTCAAGGGTGGCAAGACCGGCGCCGCCGTCACGCTGCCCTTCGGTCCCTTGCGGCTGATGGACCAGTCCAAGGGCGATCCCGACAAGGCGCGCGACATCGTCGACAAGGGACTCAGGAATATTCCCGGCCTCTCGGCGCCGGCGCTGTATGCGGTGGGCGGCGCCTGGCGCAGCTTCGCGCGGGTGGACATGGAGGAGCAGGTTTATCCGCTCCATGTGCTGCAGCATTACATCATCCCGCGCGGGCGGGCGCTGCGCCTGTGCCGGCTTCTGGCGGGGCTGTCGAAGGACAGCGTGCGCAAGATCAAGGTCGTGTCCAAGCGCCGCGCCGAAAGCCTGCCTTACGGCGCCGTGGTGCTGGAGCGCCTGCTGGAGGCCGGTGACATCAAGGACGTCGTGATCTCGGCCTATGGCCTGCGCGAAGGCCTGTTGTTCCGCGGGCTTTCGCCGGAGGAACGCGCCAAGGACCCGCTGGTGGAATTCGCCCGCGCCACCAATGTCCGCATCGCGCGGGTGCCGGCCCATGCCGACGAGATGATCCGGTGGACCGCGCCTTTGTTCGACGGCGAAATCGGGGAGCTGGCGCGCATACGCGAAGCATCCGCCTATTTCTCGGACGTGGGCTGGCGGCGTCATCCCGATGACCGGGCGTTGGGCGCGTTCAGCCAAGTGTTGACCGCGCCCTTTGCCGGGGCCAGCCACCGGGCCCGCGCCCTGATTGCGGCATCGGTGTTCCACCGCTATTCGGGCGACGAGGATGTTCCGCAAGGCCTGGCGCTGGCGGGCCTTCTCGACAAGGACGATGAAAAGCGCGCGCTGGTGCTGGGCCTGGCCTGGCGCTTTGCTTTCTCGCTGTCGGCTTCGGCCGCAGGCGAGCTGGCGCAGTACCGCCTGCGTATGACGCCTTCGAAGATCATCCTGGAAGTGCCGGCCCGGCGCGAAGCCATTGCCGGCGAGCCGGTGCAGAAACGGCTGGGCACCCTGGCGGACGCGCTGGGCCGCAAGGGCGAAATATTGGTCGGCTAAGACCTTGTTGCGCCTGCGAAAAATAACCGCTTTCGGAACCCACTCTTGCGCCCCGGCTCGGGTAAGGCTTTAAAGGGGACCAAGGGCGCGCCACGGGCGGGAAGCGCGGCCAAAGGTTCAGTCTTTCAAAGACTTAAGGAGTGACGTCATGGGTGCGTTCAGCTGGGTTCACATCGCCATTCTCGCCGCCATCGCGCTGGTCCTGTTCGGCGGTCGCGGCAAGGTCTCCGACTTGATGGGCGATTTCGGCAAGGGCATTACCTCCTTCAAGAAGGGTCTGGCGGAAAAGGATGATCCCAAGGTGATCAACGCCGAGACCAAGGACACGGACAAGACCACGGTCTGATCCGCGTCTTCATTTCCTTGCGCGTTACCCCGCGCGTTTTTTAGGCCCGCGTTTTTTCAAGATCGCGGGGGGCGTCTTTGATGTTCGACCTGTTCAGCTGGAGTCATATCCTTATCCTGCTCATCGTGGCCCTGGTCGTGGTGGGGCCGAAGGATTTGCCGCGCCTGATGAACATGGCAGGCAAGTGGGCGGGCAAGGCCCGGGGCATGGCCAGCGAATTCCGCAAGAGCTTCGACGAGATGGCGCGCCAGACCGAACTGGACGAGCTGCGCAAGGAAATCGAAGACCTGAAAAAGAACAATCCGGTGTCCGACTTCACCAACACCATGAACGACGTGCAAAGCAGCCTCAGCAACCCGCTGGGCGACATGACGGACGGCGCCGGCCAGACCCCGGCGGAAACCTCCGCCGCCCTGGAAGGCGGACCCGAGCCGCGCAGCGGCGAGTTTGAAGTGACGGATTCAATGACGGATTCCGGGGCCGCGCCGGCTGTGACGGGTGATGCACCGGCGCATGAACCCGCGCCCGCCCGCAGCACGTCGCAGGCTTAACCTTGGTCACGCCCACCCCCGAAGACGAAGCCGCGCTCGACGCCACCAAGGCGCCGCTGATGGAGCATCTGCTGGAACTGCGCCGGCGGCTGATCTGGTCCGTGGTTTCCTTCGGCCTGTGCTTTGTCATCTGCTTCGCCTTCTCGACGCAGATATTCAATTTCCTGGCCGAGCCGCTGCACCAGGCGCTGAAGGGCAAGCCCAACGATCACATGATCTATACGGCGCTGACCGAGGTCTTTTTCACCAAGATCAAGATCGCCATGTTCGGCGGCATCTGTCTGGGCTTTCCCGCCATCGCCGCGCAGCTCTGGATCTTCGTGGCGCCCGGACTCTACAAGCATGAAAAGGGCGCGTTCCTGCCCTTCCTGCTCTGGACGCCGGTGATGTTCGCGATCGGCGCGTCCTTCGTCTATTACATCATGCTGCCTTTCTCGATCGAGTTTTTCGCCGGCTACCAGACCCCGACCACCGACGGCGCCATGGGGATCGAGCTGCAGGCCAAGGTCAGCGACTATCTCAGCCTGGTGATGACATTGATCTTCGCCTTTGGCCTGACCTTCCAGTTGCCGGTGCTACTGTCGCTTCTGGGCAAGGTCGGGATCGTGGGCAGCCAGGGCCTGCGCGAGATGCGCCGCTATGCCATTGTCGGCCTGTTCGCCGTGGCCGCCGTGTTCACCCCGCCCGACGCGATTTCCATGCTGGCGCTGGCGGTGCCGCTGGTGCTGCTCTACGAAGTTTCCATCTGGTGCGTGATCATCATCGAGCGTAACCGCGCCAAGGAAGATGCTGCCCGCGCCGCAAGGGATTTAACGCCCGCCTAGGCGGCAGCGACGCTGCGGTTGCTGCGGATGCGATGGGCCGGGAAATTCAGCACAATGCGGGTGCCGTGTCCCGGCATGCTGGAGATGGCCATTGTGCCCTCATGCAGTTCCACCATCGCCTTGGCCAGCGGCAGGCCCAGCCCGGTGCCGTTATGGGTGGCGGTCATCTTGTTTTCGATCTGGCCGAACGGCGTCAGGGCCTCGGCGATTTCCTCCTGGGTCATGCCGATGCCCGAATCCTGCACCGTCACGGCATAGCCGCCATCCTTCAGCGCGGCGCCGCTGACCCGAACGCTGCCGCCGGCGGGCGTGAACTTGATGGCGTTGCCCAGCAGGTTGATCATGATCTGGCGGATCATGCGGTCCACCGCCACCAGCTGCACATGGCCCGGCGGCATTTCGCCGATCAGGCGCACGCCATATTTCTCGCCCAGGTCTGAGACCATCGCCATCGACCCTTCCAGCGAATGGCGCAGGGGGAATTCCTCGGCATTTTCCAGCGACATTTTCCCGGCCTCGATCTTGGACAGGTCCAGGATGTCGTTGATGATGCCCAAAAGGTAACGCCCGCTGGAATGAATGTCGCCGGCATAGCCCAGGTAGCGCGCATTGTGCATCGGGCCCAGATGCTCCTCCTTCATGACTTCGGAAAAGCCCATAATGGCGTTGAGCGGGGTGCGCAGTTCATGGCTCATATTGGCCAGGAAGGCGGACTTGGCCTTGTTGGCCTGCTTGGCCTGGTCGGCCGCGATGGCAAGGTGGCGGGACATCTCGTCCAGCCGGGCGCGGCTCTTCTGCAACTGGCTTATGACGTCGCGCGCGTAGAAAATGATCGGCGCCGCCACGACGCTGATCACGATGGAGAGGTTGGCGACGGCAAGTACGCTGACCGGCTGGCCTTGCAGCGCGCGCACCAGGACATGCAGCGGCGCGGCGACACAGACGGCCATGGCGGTGAGGGCGGCGGTCGAGCCGTAACGGCCCAGCCGCGATAGCTGGGCATCCAGTGCATCCAGCGCGGACCGCAGCCGCACGGAAAGATTATAATGTCCTGCCTTCCGGTTCACCCGGCATCCCCCTCACTGTGAGGAAATGTTACGTCACCCCCGGTTGCGGCGTGGTTTCACGCACCCTTGCAATTGTCGGGGCCGCCTTAGGGAAGCGTTAGGGAAATCCGGCCCGCAAACCGGGCCTTTCGGCCGCCTTTGACGGGTGCGGGAGGTCATGGCATGAGCCTGTGGGAGAGAGATTCCCATGCATGACATCAAGGCTATCCGCGACGATTTCAGCGCCTTTGTGAAAGGCCTGAGCCGCCGCGGCATGGCGGACGCGCAGGCCATCGCGAACGACCTGCTGGAAAAGGACAAGGCGCTGCGCGATCTGCTGGTGGCGTTGCAGACGCAGCAGGCCAGGCGCAACGAAGCCTCCAAGCTGATCGGCCAGGCCAAGGCGAAAAAGGACGATAGCTTGGCCGCCAGCCTGATGGCCGAAGTGGCGGGTCTGAAGGAATCCATCCAGCAGGGCGAAGCCAGCCAGCGCGAGCTGGAAGAGGCGCTGAAGCAGGCCCTGGCGGTGATCCCGAACATTCCGGCTGATGATGTGCCGGGTGGCGCCGATGAAAGCGCCAATGTGCCGGTTGCGGCGCGGGCGTTCGGCAAGCCGCCGGGGATCAACAATCCCAAGCAGCATTTTGAAATCGGTGAGGCCCTGGGCCAGATGGATTTCGAGCGCGCCGCCAAGGTGTCGGGTTCGCGATTTGTTTATCTCAAAGGTGATCTAGCGAAGCTAGAGCGGGCGCTGGGCGCCTTCATGCTCGATACTCATACGGAGAAGTTTGGCTACACCGAAGTTTCCCCGCCGGTGCTGGTGAAGAGTGCCGCGCTGTTCGGCACCGGTCAGCTGCCCAAATTCGAGGAAGATCTTTTCCGCACCACCAATGAAGACCCGTTCTGGCTGGTGCCGACCGCGGAAGTGCCGCTGACCAATTATGTCGCCGACGAAATCCTGAGCGAAGCCGAACTGCCGCTGCGTTTCACAGCCTTCACACCCTGCTTTCGCGCCGAAGCCGGTGCCGCGGGAAGGGACACGCGTGGCATGATCCGGTTGCACCAGTTCTCGAAGGTGGAGTTGGTTTCCATCACCACGCCAGACCAGTCGAATGCCGAGCATGAGCGCATGACGGATGCGGCGCAGGAAATCCTGAAAAAGCTCGATCTCGCCCACCGTGTCGTGACGCTGTGCACCGGCGACATGGGCTTTGGCGCGACCAAGACCTACGACATCGAAGTCTGGCTGCCGGGCCAGAATGCCTATCGCGAGATTTCCTCCTGCTCCAACTGCGGCGACTTCCAGGCCCGCCGCATGAACACGCGCTTCAAGGGCGCGGAAGGCAAGGTGAAGGGCCCGGTCCATACCCTGAACGGCTCCGGCCTGGCGGTGGGCCGCACCCTGGTCGCGATCCTCGAAAATTATCAGCAGGCCGATGGCAGCGTCGCCATTCCGGATGCATTGCAGCCTTACATGGGCGGCAAGAAAGTTATCGAAAAACTCTGATGCGCATTCTGGTCACCAATGACGACGGCATCCATTCGCCGGGCCTCACCGTCGCCGAGAACATCGCCCGCGCCATATGCGATGACGTCTGGGTGGTGGCACCGGAGAGCGAGCAGTCCGGCGCATCGCATTCCTTGACCCTCAGCGCCCCCTTGCGCATGCGCAAGATGGACGAGCGCCATTATGCCGTCAGCGGCACCCCCACCGACTGCGTGATGATGGGATGCCTGCATCTGCTCAAGGACAAGATGCCGGACCTGATCATCTCCGGCGTCAACTGGGGCTCCAACATGGCTGATGACGTCACTTATTCCGGCACCATCGCCGGCGCGATGGAAGGCTGCGCCCTGGGCATCCCGTCCATCGCGCTGTCGCAGGCCTATGACGAGGCGTCGCGGCTGGAGATCGACTGGTCGGCGGGCGAGGCGCACGGTGCCGATGTGGTGCGCCGCCTCGTCGAAGCCGGCTGGCCGGCCGGCACGCTGATGAATGTGAACTTCCCGGCCTGCCGCGCCGCCGAGGTCAAAGGCGTTTCGGTGGTGCCGCAGGGCAAGTACGACCTGCAATCCACCGAGATCGAAGAGCGGCATGATGCGCGCCAGCGCGCCTATTACTGGATCGGCCTGCGCCGCCGCCGTGCCACCCCGCCGCAGGAAACCGATCTGGGCGCGGTCTATGCCGGCAAGATCGCGGTGACGCCGCTGCATCTGAACCTTACGGAACTGTCGGTTCTGGAGACCCTGCGCTCGCGGCTGGGCCAATAGGAAATCGTTAACTTTCGCCTTTTGCCTACCAGCCCATGTGGTTGCGGGTACTCGCGCGCCTAGAAAGGCCGCTCGCAGGGTTAAACCCTTCTCAACTTTTCGCCGCCATGATCCGTTTCGAGACAGTGCAGAAGGCACATCCGATGGACTATATGAGCAAGATTGCGTTGGCCGCATTTGCCGCGCTGGCCGCGCCGCTGGTGGCGGGCTGCATGCCCGAAACGCCGCAAACCCATCTGACGTGGGACGCCAACACCCGCATGGGCAAGCGCGCCGCCGCGCCCAAGAGCGGTACCTCGGCCAAGACCTATGTCTATCAGGACAAGTATGCGGCGGCGGCGGCGAAGCCGACGCCGCGGCCTGCGCCCAATTATGTCACCAGGAATGTGACGCCCTACACGCCGGTGACCGCCCAGCCGCTGGCGCCGGTCGGCGGCGCCCCGCCCTTCGCCTGGCCGGTCAGCGGCCGCGTTGTTTCCGATTTCGGCGCCACCGCCAGCGGCGGCAAGAATGACGGCATCAACATCGCCACCGCCATGGGCGCCCCGATCCACGCGTCCGCGTCCGGCACCGTCACCTATGCCGGCAACGAACTGAAGGCCTATGGCAATCTGGTGCTGCTGAAGCATTCGGGCGGTTACACCACCGCCTATGCCCATGCCGAGCGCCTGCTGGTGAGCAAGGGTGACTTTGTCGCCCGCGGCCAGACCATCGGCTATTCCGGCCAGACCGGCGATGTCACCAGCCCGCAGCTGCATTTCGAGATCCGCTCGAATACGACCCCGGTCAATCCGCGCTCGTATCTGACCACGACGTCAGCCTCCAACTAGTCGAGTTTCTGGCCGAGTTCGCCTGCCAAATCCTGGATGAACTGCCAGGCGACGCGGCCCGAGCGTCCGCCGCGCCCCATCGCCCAGGTCAGGGCGCGCTTGCGCAACTCTTCCGGCGCGATCTTGAGCTTGTGGAAGGCGGCATAGCCTTCGATCATCGCCAGATACTCGTCCTGGCCGCAGTGATGGAAGCCCAGCCACAGGCCGAAGCGGTCCGACAGTGACACTTTCTCTTCCACCGCTTCGCCGGGATTGATGGCGGTGCCGCGTTCATTGTCCACCAAGTCGCGCGGCATCAGGTGCCGCCGGTTGGAGGTGGCATAGAAGATGGTGTTGGTGGGCCGGCCCTCGATGCCGCCTTCCAGCGCCGCCTTCAGCGACTTGTAGCTGGTATCGTCCTTGTCGAAGGACAGGTCGTCGCAATACAGCACGATGCGCCGCTTCGACGTGCGCAGGGTCCGCAGCAGCAAGGGCAGGGTGTCGATATCCTCGCGGTGGATCTCGATCAGCACCAGGCGGGCTTGCGCCTTGCGGCCCTGGTTGATCTCGTCATGCACCGCCTTGACCAGAGAGCTCTTGCCCATGCCGCGCGCGCCCCACAGCAGCGCATTGTTGGCGGGCAGGCCTTCGGCAAAGCGCTTGGTGTTGGCCAGGAGCGTGTCGCGCTGGGATTCGACGCCCTTGAGCAGCGACAGATCGACATGGGCGACATGGGGCACCGCCACCAGCCCGCCCTGCGCCGGCTCCCAGACAAAGGCATCGCCGTCAGGCAGGCCGCTGCCCAAGGCCATCGGCGCCAGCCGCTCCAGCGCATCGGCGATCCGGGCCAGCAGGGCCGGGTCGCCCAAGGCGCCGTTTTTGTCGCTGTTTGCCATGCTAACCCCTTGATTTGCCGTGGTTGCAAAGGAAGGCCGCGCCGCTATAGTCCCGCCCGCATTCCAACCAAAGACCCGCAATATGAATCCGAACGATCCGATGTTCCAGACGCTGACTCTCGCGCTGCCGATGATCGCGATCTTCTACTTTCTTCTGTGGCGTCCGCAAAGCCAGCGCGCCAAGCAGTTGCGCACCATGGTCGAGGGGCTGCGCCGCGGCGATACGGTTGTGACCTCGGGCGGCATCCTGGGCAAGGTGGTCAAGGCCTCAAATGCGGACGATCCGGAAATCCTGATCGAGATCGCCGACAATGTGCAGGTGCGGGTTCTGAAGGCGACACTGTCCGACGTGCGCTCCAAGAGCCAGCCCGCCGACAAGGACTGACCGCTCCGTGCTGCAAGTTTCTCTCTGGGTACGCCTGCTCACCGCGCTCATTCTGGTGGGGGGCATACTGATCGCGCTGCCCAATGCGCTGCCCGAATCCGTCCGCAGCCGCTTCCCCGAATGGCTGCCCAGCTCCACCGTCAATCTCGGCCTGGACCTGCAGGGCGGTTCCTATCTGCTGCTGCAGGTGGATTTCGACCAGGTGACGCGCGACCGCGCCGAGGCGATGGTGGGCGACATCCGCGCCGCCTTCCGCCGTGCCAGGATTCCGCTGACGGACCTCAACACCAGGGGTGACATGGTCACGGTGCGGGTGACCGATCCTTCGCGTCTCGATGAGGCGCGCAAGCTCCTGACCGACCTCAACCCGGTGATGGGCAGTTCCGTCCTGGCGGTGGGCGGCAAGCAGTATGACATGCGCGAGCCGGGCGAAGGCGTCTTCACACTGACCATGACCGCGCCCTTCAAGGCCCTGACGCGCCAGCAGGTTCTGGACCAGTCGATCGAGGTGGTCCGCCGCCGCATCGACGAACTGGGCACGCGCGAGCCCAGCATCGAGCGTTCGGGCGAGGACCGCATCCTGGTGCAGGTGCCGGGTTTGCAGGATCCCGCCCAGCTCAAGGAAATTCTCGGCAAGACCGCCAAGATGACCTTCCAGTTGGTGGACGAACAGGCCAATCCGGCCGCCAGCGTTCCGCCTATCGGCAGTGAAATCCTGCCCATGATGGCCGATGCGCAAAGCCAGAATCAGCCGGCCCAGAAAATCGTGGTGCAGCGCCGGGTGATGGTTTCGGGCGACCGGCTGACCGACGCCGGCACCGGCTTCGACCAGCAGACGGGCGAGCCGGTTGTGACCTTCCGCTTCGACAGCGTCGGGGCGCGCCAGTTCGGCGATGTCACCAAGGAAAACGTCAATCACCGCTTTGCTATCGTGCTGGACAAGCAGGTGCTCACCGCGCCCAACATCCTCAACCCCATCCTGGGCGGATCGGGCCAGATCACCGGCAGCTTCACCACCCAGAGCGCCAACAACCTTGCCATCCTGCTGCGCGCCGGCGCGCTGCCCGCCCCGCTCAACATCATCGAGGAGCGCACCGTCGGCGCCGAACTGGGCGCGGACTCGGTGAAGCTGGGCCGCTACGCGGCCTTTGCGGGCCTGGCCATGGTCGCGCTGTTCATGGTGCTGCGTTACGGCCTGTTCGGCCTGTTCGCCGACATCGCGCTGACGATGAACGTCATCCTGCTGCTGGCGATCCTGACCATTTTCGGCGCCACCCTGACCTTGCCCGGCATCGCGGGCATCGTGCTCACCATGGGCATGGCGGTGGACGCCAACGTGCTGATCTATGAGCGTATCCGCGAGGAGCAGCGCAACGGCCGCACCATGCTGGCGGCGATCGATACGGGCTTTCGCCGCGCCATGGCGACCATTGTCGACGCCAACATGACCCATCTGATCGCGTCGCTGATCCTGTTCCAGCTCGGCACCGGCCCGATCAAGGGCTTCGCGGTGGCGCTGGGCGTGGGCATCATCACCTCTTTCTATACCTCGGTGATGGTGACGCGGCTGATCGTGATCGCCTGGCTGAACATCCGCCGCCCCCGCAAGCTGGCACTTTAGCCCCCTCCGGCCTTCGCTCCCTGTCGGCCATCCGCTTTGCGGATGCCTCAGTCGCTACGGCTACCTCCCCCCATGCAAGCACGCTGGCGCGTGCGCGGGGGAGGGCGACAAACAATTCGCCGTCAGCTAGAATTCCGGCCTCGAATCTTCGGGGAGGGGAACCCAATGGCCGCGTTTTTCGGAAATCTTCGCAATGTGGTGATTGCGAGCTTTGCGCTCGCCCTCGTCATGGTCGGCATCTATTGCGCCACCCAGGGCTTTGACGGGCTGCTGTTCGAACTGTTCCTGCTGCGCTGGCTGCATGTCGCGGCGGGCGTGATGTGGATCGGCCTCCTGTGGTATTTCAACTTCGTCCAGATCCCCACCATGCCCAAGGTGCCCGATGAGCTGAAGAAGGGCGTCACCGGCTTCATCGCCCCGGCCGCGCTGTTCTGGTTCCGCTGGGCCGCGATGGTCACCATGGTGCTGGGCGTGATCCTGGCGCTGCGCAACGGCTATCTGCTGGAAGCCTATACGCTGGACCTCAGCGACGGGTTGGAAGGCTGGCCGGTGGTGCCGAAGTACCTCGCCATCGGCATCGCCATGTGGCTGGGCACCATCATGTGGTTCAACGTCTGGTTTGTGATCTGGCCCAACCAGCAGAAGGCGCTGAACATCGGCAACAAGTATCCCGACCTGGCGCCGGCCGACAAAGCCGCCGCCGGCAAGACCGCGATGATCTTCAGCCGCGTCAACACGCTGCTGTCGGCGCCGATGCTGTTCGGCATGGTCGCGGCCGGGCATCTCTACTGAGGCAGGGCTTCAAAAAGGCACGGAACCGCCCGCGCAAGCGGGCGGTTTCATTTTAGATGGACACCGCGCTTCACATAGACGCTGCTTTGGTCAACCGCCTGGCCGTGTCGGTGCGCGAAGCCGATCCCGACCGCTATTTTTCAACCCTGTTCGCGCCCGCCGCGCTCCGCCCCAGCCTGTTTGTTCTCTACGCTTTCAATGCCGAACTGGCGCGCGTGGCCCAGACGGTGCGCGAGCCGATGCTGGGCGCGATCCGGCTGGAATGGTGGCGCGAGACCGCCGAGGGCGCGTCAAAGGAAAAGCCGCGCAACCATGATGTCGCCAAGGGCCTGGCCGCGCTGTTCGCGCAAGGCTGCGTGGCGCTGGCCGATCTGGAAAACCTGATCGCGGCGCGCGCCTTCGATTCCTCCGCCGACCGTTTCGCCGATTTTGCCGCGCTGGAGAATTACATCGATGCCACCGGCGGCGCCGTGATGCGGTTGGCGGCGCAGATCCTGGGCGGCAATCCCGCGCTGACGGCGCAAGCCGCGCGCGCCTATGGCCTGGCGGGGCTGCTGCGGTCGCTGCCATTCCACAACAGCCGGCACAAGCTGTACCTGCCGCTCGATCTGCTGTCGGCGCTGCATGTCACCCCGGAAGAATTCTTCCATCTCGAAAAAGACGATCCGCGCAGGGGAGCCGCCATCCGGCAGGTCAGCCTGAAAGCGCGCGACCATTTCCTGGCCGCGCGGGCCGCGCCCAAACCGGGCCCGGCGCTGGCCGCCATCCTGCCCGCCGCACTGGTGCCGGTTTATCTCAGACGATTGCCGACCGGCCGTGATGTTCCAATCCATCGCCGGCAAATGGCGCTGCTCAGCGCGGCGATGAAAAGACGCCTTTAAGCGTCCAGGGCGCTGGGACCGCCGGTGCCGCGCGGTTCGCCGCTCTTGTATTTCACATCGCCATGGCTGATGCGGCGATGGTCCTTGAGCTGCTTCTGGGCGACCAGGAACGCGCGATCGAGCACGGCATAGGCGTCGGTGGCCGCCTTCTTGTGTCCGTTATGCGCCAGCTCGCGGCTGATCACGATTTCCTTGCCCGGCACGCGGATCACGATATGGACGTCCGGCGGATTGCCGCTGGCCTTCTGGCTGCGATGCGGCAACTCGATCACCACCCGGCAGCCGATGATGTGATCGTGAAACTGTTCCAGCTTGTTCACATGCTCGCGCACCGCCGCCTTCAGCGCGTCGGACGATTCAATGTTGTGGAAAGAAAGCTCGAGGGGGATATCCATGATCTGATCCGTTTTGTTGCTGTTGTGACAACGTGCGGAACTGTACCCGGTTTCGCGGAACTATTCAGCCGCCTGTTTGCCGCCCAGCCAGCCGGACAGATCTTCCAGGGCGCGGGCGCTCATGGCCTGTTTGCGGTCTTTCCCGCGGATCTTCGCGGTTTTGGGAAAGGGCGGAAACAGCCCGAAATTCACGTTCATCGGCTGGAAGGTGCGTTCGTCGGCGCCGCCGGTGATATGGGCGAGCAGGGCGCCGAAAGCGGTGGTGGGTGGCGGCGGGGTGGCAGGGGCACCCAGAACTTCTGCGGCCGCAAAGCGGCCGCACAAAAGGCCGATGGCGGCGCTTTCGACATAGCCTTCGACGCCGGTGATCTGGCCGGCAAAGCGCAGATGCGGCTGCGACTTGAGGCGCAGCTGCGAATCCAGCAGGCGCGGCGAATTGATGAAGGTGTTGCGATGCAGTCCGCCCAGGCGCGCGAACTGCGCATTCTCGAGGCCCGGAATGGTGCGGAAGACGCGCACCTGCTCGGCATGCTTCAGCTTGGTCTGAAAGCCCACCATGTTCCACAACGTGCCGAGCTTGTTGTCCTGGCGAAGCTGCACCACGGCATGTGCCTGCCGCCCGGTGCGGGGGTCCATCAGCCCCACCGGCTTCATGGGACCAAAGGCCAGTGTCTGTTCGCCGCGCGCCGCCATCACTTCGATGGGCAGGCAGGCTTCGAAATAGGGCGTGGATTTTTCCCATTCCTTGAAATCGGTCTTTTCGCCCTCGATCAGCGCGGCGACGAAGGCTTTGTACTGGGTCTCGTCCAGCGGCAGGTTGATATAGTCGGCGATGCCGCCGCCCGGACCTTCCTTGTCGTAGCGCGACTGGAACCAGGCGATGTCGAAATCGATCGATTCGCGATGGATGATGGGCGCGATGGCGTCGAAGAATGCGAGCTGGTCCTGGCCGGTCGCCTCGCCGATGGCGGTGCCCAGGCTGGCGGAGGTCAGGGGCCCGGTCGCGATGATGGTGCTGCCCCATTCGGGCGGCGGCAGGGCTGTGATCTCTTCGCGCGAGATTTTCACCCGCGGATGGTTTTCCAGGGCCTGGGTGACGGCGGCGGAAAAGCCGTGCCGGTCCACCGCCAGCGCCCCGCCCGCTGGCAGCTTGTGCGCGTCGGCGGACCGCATCACCAGCGACCCGGCGCGGCGCATCTCCTCATGCAGCAGGCCCACAGCGTTGTTCTGGGCGTCGTCGGAGCGGAAGGAGTTGGAGCAGACCAGCTCGGCCAGCGAATCGGTCTGGTGGGCATCCGTGGCCCGCACGGGGCGCATTTCGTGGAGAATCACCTCTGCTCCGGCCTCGGCGGCCTGCCAGGCGGCCTCCGATCCGGCCAGGCCGCCCCCAACGATCTGCAGTCTTGTGCTCATGGCGAGGGCCTTAGCAGGTAGCGAAAGGAGGGCGCAAAGGACTATTATCCCGATTACGTAGTTGACAACCTATAGGGATATAGTCCTATTTAGACCCCGACAGGCCGACACTGCGAAATTTGGGTGATCCCGTGAAAGGGCGGGTCACCAAATGGACGAATCAGAAGTCGAAAGACTCATTCTTTTGCCCTTCCTGCCTGACGCGATTCGGCAACCGACAGACGGGGCCGACACAATGAGGTCGCTGGTCGGGGCGACCATTCTGGCGATAGGCACAACCACCCCCGGTCTAGTCGAGGGTGGCGGTCTGATAATTGACTACCGGCCCGCAGGCATCAGCCAGGCTCGCCGGATTGTTCTGGCGTTTTCTGAACGGGGGATGTGGGTTGAACAGAGCCTACCTTTGTCGCCTTGATAGTGAAGCGAGCCCACTCTGGCCGCCTCGCAAGGATAGCCTCTCGTAGTATTGGCGGGAGGGCGAAAAGGTTGAAGACGCTGCTATCGCCAGCCGTCTCATACAGGTAGCGCCATTCGATAAATGCATCTGCTCCCTCTTTGAGAGCGGCCCTCAGTGTCATTGGGCGCATCGCAGAGATTTTCTTTGCTAATTCGGGATCGGGAGCGTCTGAATAATCGTAAGGTTTTTGTTTCGCCATTTCGGCGTCAAAGCGCCTCTCGATCTCCGTCTGAGTTTGCTCATTCAGTTTCAAGAACAGTTTTCTCAGATTGTGTTGAGACTTAAAAAGCTGTCCCGTTTCTATATGCAGCAGGCATTTGAGATAGAGTTCGTTTGCGAACGCTGAACTCGTGACCATTGCTATTATGTCATAGGGGTGTGGCGGGTCCGTTTTGCTCTGGGACGCCTTGAGAAAACTGTCTGCATGAACGAATATGCTTTGCGGTATTTGGAGGTTGAACATCATGGCCTCGAAGAATCAGGACGATGAAAAGGGCGTTCAGGAGCGCCTTTCAAAGATTTTGGCCGGCGCCTTCAGTGGCCCGCCGACACCATTAAAAGCTATCCCGAAAAAGACCGGGGAGTCCCGGAAGCTCTCAAAGAAGCTTGGGGGCGACAAGCGCCGCCCCCGCGCCTCTTAGTGGAACAGAACCACTAAGATTATCGCCAACCTAAAAAGGGTGGCGTCGTCGACAGTCAACGTGATCTGCAAGAGTTATCTCCTCTGCAGCTAGGTGGCGATTGCTGTTGACTGACCTGCCCTCTCGGCGTGTTTTCGGCACGCCCAGTTCAGGTGCCCGTTGGGAATCGCCGGTCCCTTCGGGCACTTGGACTCCGCATTGTCATGGTTAAGAAGCGGCTAACTGGATCGTTTATCGCGCCACTTGGAAAAGTGCGCGGCTAACGCCTTGAGACTCTTGGTTTTAGTTAGCTGGATGATAGGTGAGCCGCTTGCCTTCACCCGAACGGATTGCCGCGATGGTGCGGTTTTCGTCGTTCCAACCTAGCGACTCACGGTGGTTATAGCGGAAGTCAAATTCCGCCAGATAGCGGTGCAGGTGCTTCTCGCTGCAATGCTGATAAACGCCCTTCATGCCGCGCTTGAAGATTGAGAAGTAACCTTCGGCGGTATTCGTGGTGACATCGCCGCGAGCGTATTCCTTGCGGCTGTGGTTCACGGTTTCATGGCTGGCGAACACAGCGGCAGCGCCCGTATAGAGGCGGCTCTCGTCAGTGTGCAGGCGGCTTTCGTGATGAATGTTGTCCATCACGATCTTGGCAACCGTGGCCTTGTCGGCGCGGGGTACATGGAAGCTGCGGACCTTACCGCCACGCTCAACAAGCGTGACAACCGCGCGCTTGCCGCCAACGCCCGACTTGCCGCCCTTGGTGTAGGGACGCGCACCACGATGCTTTGAGGGCTCGCGGGTTTCGGCGTTGCCGAAATAGGTTTCGTCAGCTTCGACAACCTGGCCCTCGCCACCCATGGGGGGCAGATCCAAGCCGCCCTGACGCATGGCTTCCATCACCCGGTGGTGGAGAAACCATGCGGTGTTGTACTGGCAACCCAACTGCCTATGAAGCTGGTGGGCGCTAAAGCCCTTCTTGCTGGCAGCGGCCATCGTGAAGGCCACAGCCCACTGTGTGAGCTTGGCATGGCTGCGCTCCATGACGGTGCCCACCATCACGGTGAAGTCCTTACGGCAGCCCTTGGCCTTGCAGCGGTACCGGCCAGCGATCTTGGTGGGGGAGTGCGCCGCACCATTGCAATGGGGGCAGACGGGGCCGTTGGGCCAGCGGGCGGCCTCGAACCAAGCCCTAGCGGCTGATTCGTCCGAGAAACGCTTGTCTTTGAAGATATTCGTGCCCATTGGCCTGATCCGCTCGGTTTGTGACTACATACCTAGGGCATGGGCCGTGTGTTGTCAACTACGTAATCGGGACTATTATCCTAAAACGTGTGTTTTCCTCACTTTTAGCCCCTCCAAAATTCCATCAAAAGTTCCAAACGGGCCCCGGTTTTTGCCCCTGTCTATGCGGTAAAGCCTTTTGGCCACAGTCAAAAAGGAATTATGAAAGTCCGGTTGACTTGCGGCGAACCTTCGAGGAAGTATGCGCCCAACATAAAGGGGGAAAGCCTATGTTTTCTTATAAGAGTGTTGTTGGTGCGTTTACGGCGGCTGTGCTTGTTGGTTCTTCGGCTTTCGCCGCGACGACCACCGGTGCTCTCGCCCCCGGCAAGCCGGCTGGCGTGAATAAGGCCCAGACGGAAACCGGCGCGATTATTCTTGGCGCTGCCGGCGTCGGCCTTCTGGCGGGCGTTGCCCTGATCGTTGCCGATCAGAGCGGCGAAAAGACTGGTCAGCCGACCAACTTCCCGTCTACCACGACCACTGGCGCGGGCGGCGGTACCAGCGCGCCGTAATCGGCGAATCGCTCACGTTCCAGTACGACGGAACAGACAAGGGCCTGTTGTCCAAAAGACAGCAGGCCTTTTGCTATGTCCTGGCCCGCCCGCGGGAACCGCAACCGGTGCCCGGCGGGCGCCTTAATTTGGCGCGGGTTTTTAACGATTTTATGTCGATTGGAATGCCATGCTGCGCGGGCCTGCGTCGATTCCGGACGCGGCAGTGATTAAGCGGGCGCGAAGGCTTGATGATGGCGGCACTGCTGCCCCATATACAGTTCTGGACAGAACAGGCGGAAGTGACAATGGCCGAAGGCAAAGGGACCAATTACGCAAAGCTGGCGCTGGGCGCCGGCCTGCTCGCGGCCGCCGCCATCGGCGTGGCTGCCTTTGTGCCGCGCCGCAAGCTGGCCCTGGTGGCCGAGCCGCTGGTAGGCCTGGCCAAGCTGCCGATCGCCGCCGCGGTGACGGCCTGGGCCATGGGCCTTTGGCATGACGCGACCGCGCCCCAGGCGCCGGTGTTCGACGACCTGCGCCCGTTCGATGAATTCTAAGGCTTAGGTGATGGCGCGCGTTCCGGTCGTCGCCACCATCCGCGATGCCTATGTTTTTACGGCCGCGAATCTCGGCGGGATCATCGGCCTAATCTGGATTCCGATGGTGCTGGTCACTGTCATGGGGTTCTTTACCTTCCAGCGCTATTACAACGCCGTCATCGAAGCGATGGCGAGCGGCGCCACCGCCACGCTGGGCCCGACCATGCTGATGATGCTGGGCTATATCGCCGCCGCGCTGCTGCTGCATGCCGTGATGTATGTCGCAGTGGTGCAGCTGGTGCTGGGCACGCGCAGCGCGCCGACCTGGGCGCATTTCGCCTTCGGCGCCGAGGAATGGCGGATGTTCCGCGCGTTCCTCGCCTTCGTGGGCCTGCTTCTGGCTTTCGTGATTCCCATCCTGGTGATCGGCACCGCAGCCACGGGCGGCGGCGGTACGGCGGGACCGGCGATGGCGGGCCTGGTGCTGCTGATCTATGGCGTGCTGATCCTGGCCGTGCCGCGGTTCCTGGCCTTGCTGCCCGCGCTGGCCGTGGCGGAGAACGTGCCGGTGCTGCGCCGCTCCTGGCAACTCTCGGCCGGAAATTTCTGGCGGCTGCTCGGCATTCTGGCGGGCATCTTTGTTCCCGCCCTGATCGTGATGGGCCTGTTGCAGGTGCTTCTGGGCGGACGCTTGCCCGCCGCAGCCTCCGGCACCGACCAGATGCAGATGATGGCCGGCCTGCTGCGGGCGCGCGATACCCTGCCGATCGTCAGCGGACTGGGCTTCTTCATCTCGCCGGTGCTGATCGGGCTGTTTTCCCACGCCAGCGTTTCGGCCTGGCGGGCGCTCAAGACCGAACCCACGGTCGATATCCAGGCCTGATACCGGCGGGGCCTATTCGGCGGCGCGCAGCTTCTTTGCCGGCGCGGCGTTCTTCAGCAGCGTCTTGAGATAGTGGCCGGTGTGCGAGCGCGGATTTTTCGCCACATCCTCCGGCGTGCCACTGGCGACGATCTCGCCGCCGCCATCGCCGCCTTCCGGGCCCAGATCCACCAGCCAGTCGGCGGTCTTGATGACTTCCAGATTGTGCTCGATCACCACCACCGTATTGCCCTGTTCCACCAGCTCCTGCAGCACTTCCAGCAGCTTCTTGACGTCGTGGAAGTGCAGGCCGGTGGTCGGCTCATCCAGGATATAGAGCGTGCGCCCCGTGGCACGGCGCGACAGTTCCTTGCTGAGCTTGACGCGCTGGGCCTCGCCGCCTGACAGGGTCGTGGCCTGCTGACCGATGGAAATATAGCCCAGGCCCACGCGCTTGAGGGTTTCCAGCTTGTCGGCAATCGAGGGCACGGCCTTGAACAGCTCGGCACCCGCCTCGATGGTCATGTCCAGCACATCGCTGATCGAACGGTCGCGGAATTTCACTTCCAGGGTTTCGCGGTTGTAGCGCTTGCCGTCGCAGACGTCGCACTTCACATACACGTCGGGCAGGAAGTGCATCTCGATCTGGATGACGCCGTCACCCTGGCAGGCTTCGCAGCGCCCGCCCTTGACGTTGAAGCTGAAGCGCCCGGGGGCGTAGCCGCGCGCCTTGGCTTCCGGCAGCTCGGTGAACCAGTCGCGGATGGGCGTGAAGGCGCCGGTATAGGTGGCGGGATTGGAACGCGGGGTGCGGCCGATCGGGCTCTGGTCGATGTCGATCACCTTGTCGATATATTCCAGCCCTTCGATGCGGTCATGCGGCGCGGGATGCTCGCGCGACTGGGACAGCTTGCGCGAGGCCGCCTTGAACAGGGTCTCGATGGTGAGGGTGGACTTGCCGCCGCCCGACACGCCGGTGATGCAGGTCAGGGTGCCCAGCGGGATTTCGGCGGTGACGTTCTTTAGGTTGTTGCCGCGCGCGCCCACCACTTTCAGCCAGCGGTTGTTGACGGCTTTGCGGCGGCGGGCGGGAATGGGGATGTTTTCCACCCCGCTGAGATATTTTCCGGTCAGGCTTTTCTTGTTGGCGATGACTTCGGCCGGCGTACCCTCGGCGATAATATGGCCGCCATGGACGCCGGCGCCCGGACCCATGTCGATCACATGGTCGGCAGTGCGAATGGCGTCCTCGTCATGCTCGACTACCAGCACGGTGTTGCCCATGTCGCGCAGGCCCTTGAGCGATTCCAGCAGCTTGCCATTGTCGCGCTGATGCAGCCCGATGCTGGGCTCGTCCAGCACATACAATACGCCGGTTAGCCCAGAGCCGATCTGGGAGGCCAGGCGAATGCGCTGGCTTTCGCCGCCCGACAGGGTACCGGAATTTCGCGCCATGGTGAGATAATCCAGGCCGACATTGTTGAGGAATTTCAGCCGGGCGCGGATTTCCTTCAGGATGCGCACAGCGATTTCGCGGTGCTGCGGCGTCAGCTTCTTGTCGATGTCGCGGAACCAGGCGTCGGAATCGCGGATGGATTTCTCGCAGACCTGGCCGATATGCAGGCCGCCGATCTTGACCGACAGGGCTTCGGGTTTCAGGCGATAGCCGCTGCACACATCACATGGCGCTTCGGCCAGGAAGCGTTCCAGGTCTTCCTGCACCCAGGCGCTGTCGGTCTCGCCATAGCGCCGGTCCATGTTGGGAATGACGCCCTCGAATTCCTTCTTGGTATCGTAGCGGCGCATGCCGTCGTCATAGGTGAATTTGATCACCTCTTCGCCCGAGCCGTGCAGGATCACCTGTTGCGCCTTTTGGGGCAGGTCCTCCCAGGGCTCGTTCATGGAGAATTTGTAGTGCCGCGCCAGCGCTTCCAGCGTCTGGAGGTAGTAGGGCGACGAGGACTTGGCCCATGGCGCGACGGCGCCCTTTTTCAGGCTCAGGCTTTCGTCGGGCACCACCAGCGCTTCGTCGAAATAATTCTGCACGCCCAGGCCGTCACATTCCGGACAGGCGCCATGGGGATTGTTGAAGGAAAACAGCCGCGGCTCGATTTCCGAAATGGTGAAGCCTGACACCGGGCAGGCGAACTTGGACGACAGCAGCATCTGGCGCGGCTTGCCATCCTTTTCCTTTTCGTCGGCGAATTCCACCACCAGCAGGCCGTCGGCCAGCTTCAGCGCCGTCTCGATGGAATCGGGCAGGCGGTTGCCGATATCGGCTTTGACCACGATCCGGTCCACCACAATCTCGATGTCGTGCTTGAGTTTCTTGTCCAGCGCGGGCGTGGCGCCGATGTCATAGAACTTGCCGTCCACCTTGGCGCGCAGGAAGCCTTTCTTCTGCAACTCCGCCAGTTCCTTGCGGTATTCGCCCTTGCGGCCCCGCACGATCGGGGCCAGCAGGAAAAGCCTGGTGCCTTCGGGCAATGCCAGGATGCGGTCAGCCATCTGGCTGACGGTCTGGCTTTCGATGGGAAGGCCGGTGGCGGGCGAATAGGGTACGCCGACGCGAGCGAACAGAAGCCGCAGATAGTCATAGATTTCGGTGACGGTGCCCACGGTGGAACGCGGATTCTTGGACGTGGTCTTCTGCTCGATGGCGATCGCGGGCGACAGGCCCTCGATATGGTCCACATCGGGCTTCTGCATCAGTTCCAGGAACTGGCGGGCATAGGCCGACAGGCTCTCGACATAGCGGCGCTGGCCCTCGGCATAGATGGTGTCGAAGGCCAGGCTGGATTTGCCCGAGCCGGACAGGCCGGTCAGCACGGTCAGGGTGTCGCGCGGGATCTCGACATCGATATTCTTGAGATTGTGCTCGCGGGCGCCGCGAATGGAGATATTTTTCAGCATCAGTTCGGTTTTCTGCCAAGGCTGGAGAGATAACGTTCGGAAGCATCCACCGGCACCGCGCCCAGCTCGGCCAGCATGTTGAGGGCGCGCGCCGCCAGGTCCGCCGAGCGGTAGCAATGATGGGCGATCAGGGCGAGATGCTTCCACTGTTCGGCGCTCATGTTACCGGCACGGGTAAAGTCGCGCACATAGACCATGTCGGCTTCCAGCAATTGCCTGAGGCCCCGATTGGGCTGCCCGGAAACCACGGTGGGCGCCAGCGGCCAGACCTTGAGATCGGCAAAACAGTGGGGCAGGAACCCGAGTTCCCGCATCAGGAGGTCCATCTCGCCGAAGCTGGGCTGGTCCTTATAGAGCGGAACAAAGGAAACCTCGGTCTGGACCGCCACGGTTTGCGCCAGCTTGCGCTTGCCATGCAGCAGCACATCGCGCTCGCAACCCTGGATGTCCATCTTGAGGAAATCCATGTTTGCGATCTCGGCGACGTCATCAAGCCGGTTGGTGGCGACGGGAGTGGTGTTTTTCACTTCACCCCATATAGGAAACAAATTGAAAAGCGCCAGTTGCGCGGGGTCGGGAACCAGCAGGCTGCTCATGCCCTCGATGCCGCACACATGCAGCGTGCGCTGGGTTCCGTCACCCAGCGCATGGGGAAGATAACGTTCGCGCGGGCCCGCTTTTGCCTGAAGCCGCGCCAGCGCCTCGGCCTGGGGCTCGAATCCCACGACCTCGCACAGCCCGGCCGCCAGCATCGCTTTGTACGGTGGATCACCGTCAATGGGATTGGCGCCCACATCCACGACCGCCGTGGGGCGCTGGGGCTCGAGAATCTGTGTCAGGAAGTCCATGGGCCACTCATAACCGTTTCCGGTCCCGAAAACAAAAAGAGAACAACCAACGAAAGCCATCATTGTTCATTTGCAAAAGACCCGCAAAGCGGCCTACTAACTACAAGCGGTTGAGATCACCCCGTGACCAGCCCGAAAGACCTGTTATTCACGCGAAAAGCGAACTGTTTCAGAGGGATGCCATGACGAATTTCCGCAAAGTGATGATCGCAGCCGCCGCCTTGACCATGCTGGGCTCGCAAATCCATGCCGCCGAAGTCTCTCCGCTGCCGACCGGCAAGCCGGCTGGCGTCAAGCAAGCCCAGGGCAGCCCGAATGCGCTGGTGGCTTTGGGCGTCGGCATTGCCGTTGCCGGCGGTCTGGCGATCGCGCTGACCAATTCCGGCGACAGTTCCTGCGGCGCGGCCTGCAATGCGCCCGCCACGACCAGCACCGGCGCGCCTTAATTCAGTCAACTCCCATCTTCCGCAGCAGCCAGAGCCCGGCGGGCGGGCGGAAGTGCACCAGATCGACATAAGAGGCGCTGCGGCCCTGCCGCAGCGCCTCTGTCGTTAGGTCATTCGCATCCAGAAAATCGAACAGCACGGCCTGTGACGGGCAGCGGGCGTTGTGGCGTGTCACCGCGCCCCGCACGGTCTGCTTGAAGGCCACCAGCCCGGCGGCATCGCCTTCCCGGTAGCGCGCCTGGATCGCCGCATGGTCGGGCGGGAAGAACAGGATCAGCCGCGCCTTCGCATGGCAAGCGCGGTCCAGCAGGGTGGAAAGCTCGCGTGCCGGTCCCGGCCCCATCGTCAGGGTCCGTGCCCGCCGATAGGTCAGGTCGCGCTGCATCACCGCTTCGCTCATATGGCTATAGGCGTTGAAGATGTCCGGGCGGTCGGCGGCGCTTTGGCCGTCCTTCAGCCGCGCCAGGGCATAGGCGCTGAGCGCATTCATCCCCAAGGCGCCGCCGCTCAGAAAGCGGGTGGTGAACAGCCACAGCCCGCGGCGCGGCGTCGGCGTTCCCTCCGGCGTCACCGCCAGCCGCGTTTCATCAAAGCTTGGCAGGGCTTCGCCCGGTCCGCCCTTGCCGGTGAAGGCGTCGAGCGACACCACCACCTGCCTGACGGAAGGCTGGGCCAGGGCATCCTGCGCGAAGCGGCGTGCCTCGTAAGGTGTCATGCTGGAAGCGCCATAGTTGAAGCTTTTGCGCTTCAGCGCGGGATCGATCAGCACCGGATCGAAGCCGTCGCGGATGCGGCTGGAACCGACAAACACCAGGTCTGGCCTTATCTGCGTCAGCCAGACGGGCTTGAGGGCGCGTTCGAAGCCGGACAGTGTCTGAACGCTGGCACCCGACGGGTGGTGCAGGATGTACGCGCCCGCGGCCCAGTTGAATCCGATCAGCGCCGCGATGCCCAGCGCCACCGTGCCCAGAAACCAGAATGCGTAGCGGGTCTGTTTCATCAGAACTGGAAATAGATGAAGGGTTTGAGATTGGACAGCGCCAGCACCGCAACGATGCAGAGCAGGCCGTAGGCTATGGCCTGCATCCTGGTCGGCTGCCAGGCGAAGCGGTGCGCCGGACGCACCGGCTCATTCTCATAAGGCGAGGGCAGGGCCGGATTGTGCCGCCACATGATCTCCATGCTGTTGGGCATGAACCAGACGATCACGAACAGCAGCAGCAGCGTGACGGCGGCCAGCGGCGAAAAGCTGACCACCGCGGAATCCCCCAGCCCGATCAGCCCGCCCGCCACATTGCCGGCGCTGGCGAGGGTCTCGGCGCGGAACACGATCCAGGCCAGGCTGGTGGCCGCGAATGTCAGCAGCACCGACAGGGCATGCAGCGGCAGCCGCAGCATGGGCGGCGGTGTCATGCCCTTGGTGAGGTGGCGGAAGGCATGGTTGATCGAGAGATACAGGCCATGCAGCCCGCCCCACAGCATAAAGGTCCAGTTGGCGCCGTGCCACAGCCCGCCCAGCAGCATGGTGATGAAGAGATTGAGATAGCGCCGCGCCTTGCTGCCCCGGTTTCCGCCCAGCGGGATGTAGAGATAGTCGCGCAGGAATGCCGACAGCGAGATGTGCCAGCGCCGCCAGAATTCGATGATGCTGGCCGCCTTGTACGGCGAAAGGAAATTGACCGGCAGGCGGATGCCCAGCATCACCGCCGAGCCCAGCGCCATGTCGGAATAGGCCGAGAAATCGAAATAGATCTGGAACGAGAAAAACAGCGTCCCCAGCCAGCTGTCGGTCAGTCCCAGCGGCGTGCCGCGTCCCGCGGCATTGAAGATGGCATCGGCAAAGGGCGCCAGATTGTCGGCGATCAGGGTTTTCTTGGCCAGGCCGATGGTGAACAGGGTGATGCCGGCGGCCAGGTCGTGGCTGGGCGCGGACCGCATGGCATGGAATTGCGGGATCAGGTCGTTGTGGCGCACGATTGGTCCGGCGATCAAATGCGGGAAATAGGCGACGAACAGCGCATAATCCAGCAGCGAATAGTTGCGCGTCTTGCCGCTGTCGGCGTCGACCAGATAGCTGATCTGCTCGAAGGTGAAAAATGAGATCGCCAGCGGAAGGAAGAATTCCGATACCGGCAGGCCGATGTTCAGCATCTCGTTCGCGGTGCCGACGAACAGCGTCTGGTATTTGAAAAGGGCGATCAGGCCCAAATTGAAAATGAGCCCCCCGATCAGGAACGCCCGGCGGTCGGCGCTGCGGGTCCGGCGCAGTTCGATCTCCCGGCCGATCATGTAGTTGACCAGGGTCGATCCCATCAGCAGCAGCAGGAAGTCGGCCCGCCACCAGGCGTAGAAGGCATAGGAGGCCAAGAGCAGAAACACCCGCCGCCCGGCGGGGCTGCGGCTTTCCAGCAGCCGGTAGCCCAGCACGGCCGCCGCCAGGAAGAGGAAATAGGGATAGGAATTAAAGGGCATGAACCCGCTCACCAGCGCCGGGTGCTTTATCGCCGGAACCGTGGCCAAAACGCTATTGGAACGAAAAGGGAACGATGCTATTGCTGCGCCTGTCCACAGGCGGCGAGGGCCGGTCGATGGCGCGGGCTGCCGCGCTTGTCTAACGTCCTGACAAAGTAACGGAGACGAGCATGGCGGGTAGTGTCAACAAGGTGATTTTGGTCGGCAATCTGGGCAAGGACCCGGAAGTGCGCCGCATGACGTCGGGCGAGCCGGTGGTCAATCTGTCGGTTGCCACGTCGGAGACCTGGAAAGACAAGAGCAGCGGCGAGCGCAAGGAAAAGACCGAGTGGCACCGCGTCGTGATCTTCAATGAAAATCTGGCCAAGGTCGCCGAGCAGTATCTGAAGAAGGGCGCCAAGGTTTACCTGGAAGGCGCGCTGCAGACCCGCAAATGGACCGACAAGGACGGCGCCGAGAAATATTCCACCGAGATCGTGCTCAACCGCTTCAACGGCACGATGGTGATGCTGGACGGCCGCAGCGGCGGCGGTGGCGGCGAGGGCGGCTTTGGCGGCGGTGGACGCGGCACCAATGAGACGCCGGCCAACTTCCAGCGCGACGAGATGGATGACGAGATTCCTTTCTAGAATCGCGCTTCTTCCGCTTTTCCTGATGCTTGCCGCCTGCGCCTCTTCGGGGGCGCCGGTGGCGCGCATCGCTGAGCCGCAGATCGCCCAGGCCTACCTGCCGCTGCAGGCCCGCATCCATCTGGGGATCGATACCGCCGATGGGGCGGCGGTGGTGATCGCGCCCGGCATTGCCGTCACCAATGCGCACAATGCCAACCTGGTCGATCCCAAAAGCATTATCGGCCGGCGCAGCGATTACGACCTGATGTTCTTTCGCACCCGGCACGGGTCGCCGCCCCAGACCGCGCCGGTGGCGGTGGGCGCCGCCGTGGTCGCCTATGGCCAGGGCGGCGGCGGGGCATTGCGCATCGCCCGCGGCATGGTGCGGGAGATCGTGCGCTGCCAGGACTGCGCGGCGGCCAACTATTTCATCTTTGCCAATGACCGGCGGCGCGAGGACAATGCCGGTCCCGGCTTTTCCGGCGGGCCGGTGCTGGATACCGCCGGACGGCTGGTCGGCATCACCTTCGGCTACAAGGATTCGGGCCGCCAGAGGCTGATTTACGCCTATGACATGGAGCGGGTGCGCGCCGAGCTTTCCGCCCTGCAAAAACCGGCAAATTAGCCTTTCAGATCAGGGTGTTATTTGGGGTTAATTTGCTGGTTTCACCGTCCCTGAAATGCTAGGAATCAGCCCTGTTTTTCGCGCAGCTTCTGCCTGCGCCTGAGGACGCATTTTGAGCGACAATTCCGAGACCAAATCGCCCCCCGACAGCGGCAATCCCATCGCCACCATCGCCGTCGAAGACGAGCTGAAACGCTCCTATCTCGATTATGCCATGAGCGTCATCGTCCAGCGCGCGCTGCCCGATGCGCGCGACGGTCTCAAGCCCGTGCATCGCCGCATTCTCTTTTCGATGCACGAAAATGGTTATGACTGGAACAAGGCCTATCGCAAATCCGCCCGCGTGGTCGGCGACGTCATCGGTAAATATCACCCGCATGGCGACCAGTCGATTTACGACGCGCTGGTGCGCATGGCGCAGGATTTTTCCATGCGCGCTCCGCTCATCGACGGGCAAGGCAATTTCGGTTCGGTCGACGGCGATCCGCCGGCCGCCATGCGTTACACCGAAGTGCGCCGGGCCAAGATCGCCCATGCCCTGACGGAAGATATCGACAAGGAAACCGTCGAATTCCGCGACAATTACGACGGCACCGAGCGCGAGCCGGTGGTGCTGCCGTCGCGCTTTCCCAATCTCCTGGTCAATGGTTCGGCCGGTATCGCGGTCGGCATGGCCACCAACATCCCGCCCCACAATCTGGGCGAAGTGATCGATGCGTGCCTGGCCTATATCAAGGACCCGTCGATCAACCTGGAAGCCCTGACCGAAATCGTGCCGGGGCCTGATTTTCCCACCGGCGCGCTTTTGATCGGCAAGCAGAATGCGCGGGCCGCCCTGGCACGCGGCCGCGGCTCGATCCTGATGCGCGCGCGCTGCGCCATCGAGGAAATCCGCAAGGACCGCGAAGCCATCATCGTCACCGAACTGCCCTATCAGGTGAACAAGGCCGTGCTGACCGAGCGCATCGCCGAACTGGTGCGCGACAAGCGCGTCGAAGGCATTTCAGACATTCGCGACGAAAGCGACCGCTCGGGCATGCGCCTGGTGATCGAGCTCAAGCGCGATGCTTCCAGCGAGGTGGTGCTGAACCAGCTCTATCGCTTCTCGAACCTGCAGCAGAGCTTCGGCGTCAACATGCTGGCGCTCAACGATGGCCGGCCGGTTCAGATGAACCTGAAGGACATGCTGGTGGCCTTCGTGGCATTCCGCGAGGAAGTTGTCACCCGCCGCACCAAGTTCGATCTCTCCAAGGCGCGCGACCGTGGCCACATTTTGGTCGGCTTGGCCGTCGCCGTCGCTAATATCGACGACGTGATCAAGCTGATCCGGGCCGCGTCCGATGCGTCCGCCGCCCGCATACAGTTGATGGCTCGTGCCTGGCCGGCCAAGGATGTCGGACCGCTGGTGGCCCTGATCGCCGATCCCCGCCACAAGGTGGAAGAGGGCAACACCATCCACCTGTCGGAAGAACAGGCCAAGGCGATCCTGGATCTGCGCCTGCAGCGCCTGACCGCGCTGGGCCGCGACGAAATCAACGACGAGGCCCAGAAGCTGGGGCTGGCCATCGCCGATTATCTCGACATCCTGTCCTCGCGGACGCGGGTGATGTCGATCATCGAGGGCGAGCTGAGCACCATCCGCGAGGAGTTCGCCACCCCGCGCAAGACCGAACTGATCGACGCTGAAATCGAGATGGAAGACGAGGCGCTGATCGAGCGCGAGGACGTCGCCGTCACCGTCACCCATGCCGGCTATATCAAGCGCACGCCCCTGGCCGAATACCGGGTGCAGGGCCGCGGCGGCAAGGGCCGTTCGGGCATGGCGACGCGGGACGAGGATTTCGTCACCAGCCTGTTCGTCGCCTCGACCCATGCCTGGCTGCTGTTCTTCTCCTCCACCGGCATGGCCTACAAGCTCAAGGTCTGGCGCCTTCCCGAGGCGCGTATAGCCGGCAAGGGCAAGGCGATGGTCAACCTGCTGCCGCTGGCGGATGGCGAGCGCATCACCACCATCCTGCCGCTGCCGGAAAACGAGGCGGAGTGGGAAAAGCTCAATGTCGTCTTCGCCACCAAGTCCGGCGATGTGCGGCGCAACCAGCTGTCCGATTTCGCCCAGGTCAACAAGAACGGCAAGATCGCCATGAAGCTGGAGCCGGGCGACGGCATTGTCGGCGTCGCCACCTGCACCGATGCCGACGACTTCCTGCTCACCAGCCGCGGCGGCAAGGCCATCCGCTTCCCGGTCGGGGATGTGCGCGTCTTCAAGGGCCGCGATTCCACCGGCGTGCGCGGCATCAAGCTCGCCTCCGGCGACGAGGTCGTCAGCCTGTCGCTGCTCTATCATTCCGACGCCAGCTCGGCCGAGGCCCGCGCCTATCTGAAACAGGCCAGCGCCGTGCGCCGGGCCGAAAGCGGCGAGGCGGAAGCCCCGGTCGAGATCGAAGACGATGCCGAGGACGGCGTCGAGGAAGCGACCCTGACTTCGGAGCGCTATGCGGCGCTGGGCGCGCGCGAACAGTTCGTGCTGACCCTGTCCCAGACCGGCTTTGGCAAGCGCAGTTCGTCTTACGAATATCGCGTCACCGGCCGCGGCGGCTCGGGCATCGTCGCCATCGGCATGGGCAAGAAGAACAGCGCCGTGATTGCGTCTTTCCCGGTCGAGGAATCCGACGACCTGATGATGATTTCCGACGGCGGCCAGACCATCCGTGTCGCGGTTTCCGGCATCTCGATCCAGGGCCGCGCCGCGCAGGGCGTCACCGTGTTCCGGGTGGATGAGGGCGAGCGGGTCGTGTCGGTGGAGCGTATCGCCGATGTCGGCGGCGACGAATGACCGTCCCGTCTTCCGAAAACAAGCAGCTCACCGGCCTGTATCCCGGCACCTTCGATCCGGTGACCCTGGGCCATCTCGACATCATCAAGCGGGCCGTCAAGCTGGTGGATCACCTGGTGATCGGCGTGGCGACCAATGCCTCCAAGTCGCCGATCTTCACCCTGGACGAGCGGGTGGCGATGGTGCGCTCGGAAGCCGAAAGGCTGGCGGCCGGCCAGGCCACCATCGACGTCGTTCCCTTCGATACCCTGCTGGTGAAGTTCGCCGCCCAGGTCGGCGCCTCGGTAATCATCCGGGGTCTTCGGGCCGTGTCGGACTTCGAATATGAGTTCCAGATGGTGGCGATGAACCAGCGCCTCAATACCGAAATTGAAACCGTGTTCCTGATGGCCGATCCCCGCCATCAGGCGATATCGTCGCGGCTGGTGAAGGAAATCGCCCTGCTGGACGGAGACATCACCCCCTTCACCACCAAGGCTGTCGCCGAGGCTCTCGTTAAACGCTGCAAGGAAATGCACAAATGACCGACTATCTGGTTCTGGATCTCAAGGACGGCCCGGTAAAGATCAAGCTGCGGGCCGATCTGGCCCCCAATCATGTCGAGCGCGTGAAAACGCTGACCGGCCAGGGCTTCTATGACGGCGTGGTGTTTCACCGTGTCATTCCGGGCTTCATGGCGCAGAGCGGCGACCCCACGGGCACCGGCAGCGGCGGTTCCGACCTGCCCAACCTGAAGGCCGAATTTTCCGACGAGAAGCATGGCCGCGGCACGGTCTCGGCGGCGCGTACCGCCAATCCCGACAGCGCCAACAGCCAGTTCTATATCTGCTTCGATGAAGCGCCCTGGCTGGACCGCCAGTATACCGTGTGGGGCCAGGTGGTCGAAGGCATGGACAATGTCGACAAGATCAAGAAGGGCGGCGAGCACAATAACGGCTCGATCAGCGGCGAACCTGACAAGATTCTGAAAGCACGTATCGAATCCGAAGGATGAGGGCGCGTCCATGGCCAAGTCTCCGCTCAACATCTCCATCGAACTTGCCATAGCGGGCGCGGGCGCGCCGTCGCCCACCCGCTATGCCAAGGCGCTGGGCGGTACCGTGGCGGCGCTGGACTGGTTGCGTCAGCAGCAAAAGAGCAAGGGCCTTGAGCTTCTCGGGGTTCCGGCCCGGACCGATGATGTGAGGGCGGCGGCCAAGCAGGCTGCGGCGCTGAAGGGATTCGCCACTGTTGCCGTGCTGGGTATCGGTGGGTCGAGCCTTGGTGGTCAGGCGCTGACGGCGCTGCGCAAAAAGACAAAGCCGTTTGTCGAATTTCACGACAATCCCGATCCCTTCAGCTGGACCAGGGCGCTCAAGCGTTTCGACCTGAAGAAGACGCATTTCGTCGCCATTTCCAAATCCGGCGGTACCGCCGAAACCCTGATGCAGGTGCTGACGGCGGCCGAGGCGCTGCAGAAAGCCGGCGTCAAGTCGCTCAAAAAGCATTTCACCATCATCACCGAGCCGCACAAAAGCGCGCTGGCCGACTTCGCCGACTCGATTCAGGCCGTGAAGCTGGACCATCCGCTGGGCGTGGGCGGGCGTTATTCGGTGCTGACCATGGTGGGTCTGTTGCCGGCGCTGCTGATGGGTTTGGACGTGAAACGGTTGCGGGCCGGCGCCCAGGCGGTGCTGGACAATGTGCTGGGGGCGAAATCGCCCGACGAAGCGCCCGCCGCAGTCGGCGCGGCGCTGCATCAGGCGCTGAGCGAGGAAGGCAAGCTCGCCACCACGGTGCTGTGGCCCTATGCCGACGATCTGGCAGTGTTCGGCGGCTGGTGGCGGCAGCTCTGGGCCGAGAGCCTGGGCAAGGATGGCAAGGGCTCGACACCGGTTTCGGTGCTGGGGCCGGTGGATCAGCACAGCCAGCTGCAGATGTTCCGCGATGGGCCGGCGACGGCCCTGTTCACCCTGGTGACGGTGGACACCAAGGGCAAAGGCCCGGCCGCGCCGCGCGCCCGCGCCAATGCGCTTGGGCTTCAGTATCTCGCCGGAAAGAAACTGGGCGACCTGGTGGATGCGGAAGCCCGCGCCACGGCCCAGACCCTGTTCAAGAATGGCAGGCCGGTGCGCCAGGTCCATCTGCCCAAAGTGGATGAATTCCACATCGGGGCGCTGATGATGCACTTCATGCTGGAGACCATCATCATGGGGCGGCTGATGGGGGTCGATCCGTTTGACCAACCCGGTGTGGAAGAGGGTAAAATCCTGGCCCGGGAATATCTCGCCCACTAGGTCTAATGGCCTGATCTGAAAGAAAAATCACCTGTCTTGCCGGCTGCCTTGTCTTGGCGGTTTGTTTGACGCAATTTCCAGTGCGTTCACGGACCAGTATCTATGTCTCAAAGCGACATCATCACGCCCGTCATCCTGTCGGGTGGCTCGGGCTCCCGGCTGTGGCCGCTGTCGCGCAAGGCGCTGCCCAAGCAGTTTCTGTCGCTGGCCGGCAAGGGCTCGATGATTCAGGAGACGGCGGGGCGCGTCCAGGGTGACGGCTTCGCGCCACCGATCGTGATCTCCAACCAGGACCATCGCTTCCTGATCGCCGAGCAGTTGCGCGCCGCCGGCATCAAGGGGGCCAGGATTGTTCTGGAGCCCGCCGGCCGCAACACCGCGCCGGCAGTGACGATCGCGGCGCTGCAGATCGTGCAGGACAATCCCGATGGCCTGATGCTGATCATGCCATCCGACCATGCGGTGCTGGATGTGCCCGCCTTCCATGCGGGCGTTGCGGTCGCGGTCAGGGCGGCGCGGCAGGGCGCGCTGGTGACTTTCGGCATCCGGCCCGCCGGACCGGAAACCGGTTACGGCTATATCAAGAGTGCCGCCGCGCTGGCGGGCGCACTAGGCGCGCTTGTCGTCGAGCGGTTCGTGGAAAAGCCCGACCGCGCCACGGCCCAGTCCTATCTCGATGCCGGCGGCTATTACTGGAACAGCGGCATGTTCCTGTTCCAGGCCGGCAGCTTCCTGGCGGAGATGGAGCGGCTGCAGCCGCGCATGCTGGCCTGCTGCCGCGACGCGCTGGCGCATGGCCATCACGATCTGGATTTCATCCGGCTGGGCGAACCGGCCTTCCTCGCCTGTCCGTCCGATTCCATCGACTATGCGGTGATGGAAAAAGCCGCCAGTGCGGCGGTGGTGCCGGTGGACATGGGCTGGAGCGATGTCGGCTCCTGGCATTCGCTGTGGGACATCGCCGAGCGGAGCGAAGACGGCAACGCGTTTCAGGGCGACGTGCTGGCGGAAAATGTGCGCAATTCCTACATCCGCAGCGAGGGACCGCTGGTCGCGGCGCTGGGGGTGGAAAACCTGGTGGTGGTCGCCACCAAGGATGCGGTGCTGGTCAGCCACCGCGACGCCTGCCAGGACGTCAAGAAGATCGTCGAAAGACTGGAAGGCCAGAAGCGCGACCAGCATATCCACCATGCGGTGGTCCATCGCCCCTGGGGCACCTATGAGAGCATCGATTCCGGGTCGCGCTTCCAGGTCAAGCGCATCGTGGTCAATCCGGGCGCCAAGCTCTCCTTGCAGATGCACCACCACCGCGCCGAGCACTGGATCGTGGTGCAGGGCACCGCGCTGGTGACCTGTGACGAGCGGAAATTTGAACTCAATAGCAATGAGTCCACCTACATTCCGCTGGGCGCCAAGCACCGGCTGGAAAATCAGGGGCCCGAGCCCCTGCATCTGATCGAGGTGCAATCGGGCGCCTATCTGGGAGAAGACGATATCGTGCGTTTCGAAGACACCTATGGCCGCGCTCCGGCAGAGACAAAGCCGGGCTGAAGATTTTCGCGAGGATTTATTCTGCAATATTTCGTGTGTCGGATGGGCCGGAATCACGGCCTAAAACACGGCGATTCCCAAACATGGTGATGCGTTGAGTCAGCCCATAGCGTTCATTGACCTGCAAGCCCAGCGCCGCCGCCTTGGCGCGCCGCTGAATGCCGCCATTGCCGCGGCAGTGGAAGGCGGCCAATGGATTCTGGGGCCGCAGGTGACGCAGTTCGAAAAGGACGTCGCCCAATGGGCGGGCGTGAAACACGCCATCGCCTGTGCCAACGGCACCGATGCCTTGCTGCTGGTGCTGCGGGCCTGGGGCGTGGGCCCCGGCGATGCGGTGTTCGTGCCGGCCTTCACTTTTGCCGCCAGCGCCGAGGTTGTGGCGCTGGCCGGCGCGTCACCGGTATTCGTGGATGTGCTGCCCGATAGCTTCAACATGGATCCGGCCAGCCTGGAAGCGGCCATTGCGCTGGTGAAGCGCGAGGGCAAGCTGACACCCAGGGTGGTGATGCCGGTGGACCTGTTCGGCCAGCCGGCCGATTACCGGGCCCTGGCGCCCATCGCGGTCCGCGAGGGCCTCAAGCTGTTCTGCGATACCGCGCAAGGGTTCGGCGGGTTGCTGGACGGCAAGCGCGCGGGCGCCATCGGCGACGCCGCGGCGACCAGCTTTTTTCCCGCAAAGCCACTGGGCTGTTACGGCGACGGCGGCGCCTGTTTCACCAATGATGACGGCCTGAATGAAATCTTGCGAAGCTTGCGCTCCCACGGCCAGGGCAGCCACCGTTATGAGCATGTCCATATCGGGTTGAATTCGCGGCTCGATACCATCCAGGCGGCCATCCTGATCGAAAAGCTGAAAATCTTTCCGGACGAGATCGAAGCCCGTAACCGCGTGGCCAAGCGCTACAACGATGCCTTTGCCGGCTCCAACCGCATTGTCGCGCCGGTGGTCATCGCGGGCGCCACGTCGACCTGGGCACAGTACACGCTGCAGGTGGAAGATCGCACCCGGTTCCAGGCGGACCTGAAGGAAGCCGGTGTGCCGACCATGGTCTATTATCCGCTGCCGCTGTCGCGCCAGAAGGCCTATGCCCACTATCCGAGCGCGCCGACGCCGGTGAGCGAGGCGCTGTGCGCCAAGGTCGTCAGCCTGCCGATGCATCCCTATCTGGACGAGGTCACCCAGGACCGGGTGATTCACGCGGTGCTCAAAAGCGCGGATGCTTCCCTGCGCTAAGCCGCCTATTTGGCTGCAGCACGGTGACATCGGTACGCCCATGGCGCGCGCTCTCCGCCGACGTCAAAATAAGCCTTTGAATTTACTGAGTAAATTCTAGGACATATGTCGTTGTATAATGTGTTGTAAGCTTTTGCAGTCGCAGCATTGGCCTGACCAAAGCGATTGGGTATGAGTTCACCATGATTTCCCAGCTCCTGGCGCTCGCGGCTTTTCTGACCGCTCTTGTGGTCTGCCTGGGCGCGCGGCCGATCGGCGAGCGTTTCGACGTCATGGCGGTGCCGGACAATCGCCGCAAGCGTCACGCCATTCCCACGCCGCAGGTCGGCGGACTGGCAATTCTCTCCGGCCTGATGGTGTGGATGATCGGCAGCCTGGCGCTCTCCGCCCCGCCGGCCGATCCGCTGCTGATTTCCATCCTGCTGTCGGCGGCGGGCCTGGGGCTGGTCGGTTTCGTGGACGATCAGCGTGATCTTTCCCCGCCCTTGCGCATCATGCTGCTGCTGACCTTCATGGGGATCGCTTTCGCGCTGGATCCTCACCTGATCTCCAAGACCCTGAACTGGTACAGTTTCGCCGAGACCCCGATTTCGCCCTGGGTCTATGTCCCGTTGATGGGCCTGACCACGATCGGCATCGTCAATTCCGTCAACATGGCCGACGGCCAGAATGGCCTGGTCGGCAGCATGTTCGCCATCTGGTCCGGATGCCTGATCCTGGTGTCGTCGGGCACCATGGCCGATGTGGCGGCGATCCTGCTGGGCCTGTCGCTGATTTTCCTGCTGTTCAATTTCACCGGCAAGGTCTTCCTGGGCGATTGCGGTTCCTATGGCGTCACCTTCGCGCTCGGGCTGCTGGTGGCGCGCGCCCATGTCGACCATCTGGTGTCGCTGGAGACCGTGATCGTATGGTTCTTCATCCCGGTGATGGATTGCCTGAGGCTGATGATCGCCCGGCCGCTGCAGGGCCGCTCCATCTTCCAGGGCGGGCGGGACCATTTCCATCATCGCCTGATCGACTCGATGGGCATGCGCTGGAGCGCGGTGCTCTACATCGCCGTGGTTGCCTCTTCCTCGCTGATCGCGACGCTCTATCCCCGTTTCGCGCTTCTGTGCGTGTGCGGGCTTTGCGCCTTCTATTTCAGCTTCGCGCGCCTCTCGGAAGGCGAAGTGGAAGCCGCGCAGGAGGACGCCACCGACACCGGCAAGGCCACGGCCGGACGCGTTGTTTCCCTTGGCGGTCACCGCGAACGGCGTTAGCTGGGCATGGTTGAGGAAGCAGCATGACCGCCCTGACGCCTGCACCCCGCGCGCCGCTGTTCTTCCCCTTCCAGTTCGTCAGCCGCAATGCCGCGCCGATCACGCGGCGTATCTGGCTGCCCTGCCTGGCCGGTGCCTTGTCGATCTACGGCTTCTTCTCCGCCTATATGTGGGAGCTGCAGGCCTATCTCTCGAACCCCCAGGACAGCGTCGGCAGCCGCGTGCTGGGCATCGCGGCGCTGGCCCTGCTGGTGCTGGTTTTCCTGCATTCTCTCGTGGTGGCCCGCATCGCCCAGCTGGCGCTGGGATTGACGGCCACAAAAGGCGATTTTCTGGGCGTCAGCCGGGCGGAGTGGCGGCTCTACACCGCCAATCTGCAGTTCTGCATCGTGGTGCTGTTTTTCGTGCTGGCATTTTTCGGGCTTCACGCCATCACCGAGCGGCTCAATTGGCCGCATGGCGCGGCGGTGCATATTGTCCAGGGGGGCTTCCTGTTCTGGCTGGCTGCGAGATTGTGGTTCCTGCTGCCGCCGGTCTGCGTCACCGAGACCAAGGGCGAGGTGCTGCTGGCGGCATGGCGCCGCTCCGCGGCACGTTTCTGGCGCATCGCGCTTCTGCTCGTGGCGGTTCTTTTGACCGCGTATCTCGTGCAGGCCGGGGTCGGCATGCTGTTGCATGCGGTGGGCCTGATCGCGCCGTTGCCGACCTCTGCCACCCTGGCCGAATATGTCTCTTCCTACCGCGAGAATTTGTTGCCGATGGTGGTGATGACCAACATTGCCTACATCGTCTTTGTGGTCCTGACGGCGGCGGCCAGCGCCCAGGTCTATGCCGAGGAACGGGCGGACGTTCCGCCGGCATGAAGGTTGATGCCTTTGATTTTGACCTGCCGGAGCGGCTGATCGCCCTGCGTCCCGCCCGCCCCCGCGACAGCGCCCGGATGCTGGTGGTGCGCCCCGATGGTTTCGAGCATCGCCTGGTATCCGATCTGCCGGCATTCCTGTCGGCCGGCGATGCGCTGGTCACCAATGACACAAGAGTGATTGCGGCCCGGTTGCATGGCGTTCGGCTGCGCGAGGCGGGGCCGGCCAAGATCGAGATCCTGCTGCACCGCCGCCTGTCGTCCGACAGTTTTTCCGCGCTGGCCCGTCCGGCGCGCAAGCTAGCGCCCGGTGACGCGCTGGAGTTCGGCCCGATCAAGGCCAGCGTGGTAAGCCGGGGCGATGCCGGCGAAGCCGATATCCGCTTTGCACTCGCCGGGACGGCGCTGGACGATGCGATCGCGGCGCAGGGCGAAATTCCCCTGCCGCCCTACATCGCAGGCAAGCGCGCGGTCGATGGCAGCGACGCGCAGGACTATCAGACGGTTTTTGCGCGGGAATTCGGTTCGGTGGCGGCGCCCACCGCGGGCCTGCATTTCACCCCCGAACTGCTGGCGCGCCTCGCTGCCATGGGTGTCTCGCGTGAGGCGGTCACCCTGCATGTGGGGCTGGGAACCTTTCTGCCGGTGACGGCGGAAGATACCGGCCAGCACCGCATGCATGCCGAGCGGCTGGTGCTGGCATCGGCCACCGCCGTCCGGCTGAATGCCGTCCATGACGCCGGAAGGCGTATCGTGGCCGCGGGCACCACCAGCCTGCGCTCGCTGGAAAGCGCCGCGGACGCCACAGGGCGCCTTCAGGCCTTCGATGGCGATACCGATATTTTCATCACCCCGGGCTACGCCTTCCGGGCGGTGGACGTCCTCTTGACCAACTTCCATCTGCCGCGCTCGACCCTGTTCATGCTGGTCTGCGCTTTCATGGGACTGGACGTGATGCGGGCCGCCTATGCCGAGGCGATCCGGGAGAATTACCGTTTCTATTCCTATGGCGATGCCTGCCTGCTAATCAGGCCGTCATGAGCGATTTTCGGTTTGAGCTTCTGGCCACCGACGGCGCCGCGCGCACGGGCGTCATCCATACGCCGCGCGGCGATATCCGCACGCCCGCCTTCATGCCGGTCGGAACGGCCGCCACGGTCAAGGCGATGCTGCCGCAAAGCGTGCGGGAAACCGGCGCCGACATCCTGTTGGGCAATACCTATCACCTGATGCTGCGTCCCGGGGCCGAGCGCGTCGCGCGGCTGGGTGGCCTGCACAAGTTCATGGACTGGCAGCGGCCGATCCTGACCGACAGCGGCGGCTTTCAGGTCATGTCGCTGGCCGCCTTGCGCAAGATCACGGAAGAAGGGGTTCGCTTCCAGTCGCATATTGACGGCCATGCGGAATTTCTCTCGCCCGAACGCGCCATGGAAATCCAGCGCCTGCTGGGGTCCGACATCCAGATGGTGCTGGACGAATGTCCCGCCTTGCCGGCGCAAAAGCCGGTGATCGAGAAATCCCTGGCGCTGTCGATGCGCTGGGCGCAGCGCTCCAAGGATGCCTTCGGCCTGCAGACCGAAGAGGAGCGGGCGGGGCGGGCCTGTTTCGGCATCGTGCAGGGCGGCACCTATCCGGACCTGCGCCAGCGCTCCGCCCAGGGACTGATGGAAATCGGGTTCGATGGTTATGCCGTGGGCGGTCTGGCGGTGGGCGAGGGCCAGGTGGCCATGTTCGAGACCCTGGAGGCCACCGTGCCGCAATTGCCGGCGGACAAGCCGCATTATCTGATGGGCGTGGGCAAGCCCGACGACATTGTCGGCGCGGTGCTGCGCGGCATCGACATGTTCGACTGCGTGTTGCCCACCCGGTCGGGCCGCAACGGCCAGGCCTTCACCCGCGCCGGCGCGCTCAATCTCAAGAATGCCCGCTTTGCGGAAGACGCGGCGCCGCTGGACGATGCCTGCGGTTGCCCGGCCTGCCGCCGGTTCAGCCGCGCCTATCTGCATCATACCGTCAAGTCGGGCGAGATCATCGCCGCCATGCTGCTGACCTGGCACAATCTGACCTACTATCAGGACCTGATGGCGCAGTTGCGCGGCGCGATCAGCGAGGGGCGGCTCAATAGCTTCGTGGCCGGCTTTCGAAACGCCTATGCGCCGGCCGAGGCCGCCCTATAGCCTTGTAAAACCTCGATAAATTCCCGTTCGCACGGGGCAGGCGAGTTGGAAACGGGGGCAAAACCTGTTATGCACCCCCGCGCTGTCCCAGCGCGTTTTTGCAAAAATTCAGGAGCTTGTCTGTCATGTCGAACAAGGTTGCGCTTATCACCGGCGTTACCGGCCAGGACGGCGCCTACCTCGCGGAGTTCCTGCTGAAGAAGGGCTATGTCGTTCACGGCATCAAGCGCCGGGCGTCGCTGTTCAACACCGACCGCATCGATCACCTCTATCAGGACCCGCATGTGTCGGGGCGCAATTTCATCCTGCATTATGGCGACCTGACCGACACGTCGAACCTGATCCGCATCGTGCAGCAGGTGCAGCCGGACGAGATCTACAATCTCGGTGCGCAAAGCCATGTCGCAGTGAGCTTCGAGAGCCCGGAATATACCGCCAATGTCGACGGGCTTGGCACGCTGCGGCTGCTGGAAGCCGTCCGCATCCTGGGGCTGGAAAAGAAGACCCGCTTCTACCAGGCCTCGACCTCCGAACTGTACGGCAAGGTCCAGGAGATCCCGCAGAAGGAAACCACCCCCTTCTATCCGCGCAGTCCCTATGCGGTGGCGAAAATGTATTCCTACTGGATCACGGTGAACTACCGCGAGGCTTACGGCCTGTATGCCTGTAACGGCATCCTGTTCAACCATGAAAGCCCGCTGCGCGGCGAAACCTTCGTCACCCGCAAGATCACGCGCGCTTTGTCGCGCATCAAGCTGGGCCTGCAGGACTGTCTGTATCTGGGCAACCTGGATGCGCTGCGCGACTGGGGCCATGCCCGCGATTATGTCGAGATGCAGTGGCTGATGCTGCAGCAGAAGGAAGCCGATGATTTTGTCATCGCCACCGGCAAGCAGCACAGCGTGGCGGAGTTCGTCGAACAGGCGGCCGCCGAGCTGGACCTGAAAATCAGGTGGCGCGGCGAGGGCGTGAACAAGGTCGCGGTGACCGACAAGGGGCAGGAGATCGTGCGGGTCGATCCGCGCTATTTCCGTCCCACCGAGGTCGAAACCCTCCTGGGCGATGCCAGCAAGGCCCGCGAAAAGCTGGGCTGGGTGCCCAAGGTCGATTTCAAGGCGCTGGTATCGGAAATGGTGCGCGAGGACCTCAAGGGCGCGGAGCGCGACGAACTGGTGAAGCGCCACGGCTTCTCCGCGTACGACTATCATGAATAAGGACGACATTATCTATGTCGCCGGCCATCGCGGACTGGTGGGATCGGCCATCATGCGCGCCCTGGCGGCCGCGGGTTATAGCCGGATCGTCACCCGCACCCATGCCGAGTGCGACCTGACCGATGCCGGCGCGGTGGCGTCGCTGTTCGAGCGCGCAAAGCCCGCCCATGTCTTCCTGGCTGCCGCCCGGGTGGGCGGCATCCACGCCAACAACACCTTTCCCGCCGAGTTCATCCGCGACAATCTGGCGATCCAGACCAATGTCATTCACCAGGCGTGGAAAAGCGGTGTGAAGCGACTGCTGTTCCTGGGCAGTTCCTGCATCTATCCCAAGGACGCGCCGCAGCCCCTGAAGGAAGACTATCTGCTGACCGGCCCGCTCGAGGCCACCAACCGGCCCTATGCCCTGGCCAAGATCGCCGGCATCGAAATGTGCTGGAGCTACAACCGCCAGTACGGCACCAAGTTCGTCGCCGCGATGCCGACCAACCTGTATGGCCCGGGCGACAATTATCATCCCGAAAATTCCCATGTGATCCCGGCCCTGATCCGCAAGTTTCACGAAGCCAAGCTGGCAGGTGCCCGGGACGTGACGGTCTGGGGCACGGGCACGCCGCGGCGGGAGTTTCTCTACAGCGACGACATGGCGGCCGCCTGCCTGTTTGTGATGAATTTGCCCGACGCGCGGTTCGCGACCCTCCTGGGCAGCAAGGGCGAGGCGTTCGACCCGCCGCTGATCAATATCGGGGTGGGGGAAGACCTGACCATCCGCGAGCTGGCCGAAGCGGTCCGCCAGGTGGTGGGTTTCAAGGGTGCCATCGCCTTTGACAGCGCCCGGCCCGACGGCACCATGCGCAAGCTGATGGATGTTTCCCGCCTGAACGGTCTGGGCTGGCGCGCCGCCAAGGGCCTGCGCGACGGGCTGGCGGATGCCTACCGGGCTTTCCTGGCAGAAGGGCGCTGATCCGCGGCGATGCACAAAAGAAAGCTCCTTGGCGTTTTTGCCTATCTGCTGTTTCTTTTCGCGGTCGTCGAAATCGCGCTACAGGTTTTCTATTACGCCACGGCCGGTGATTTTCTGTTCCGGCGCGTCGCGCTGCCCATATATCAGGGCGAAAAATTTGCCGGTTTCATGAACCGGCCCGGTCTTTCCTTCGACCATCACACCAACGAATTCCGCGCCCATTACTTCATCAACAAAGCGGGCTTCCGGGTGCCGCGGCCGGGCCTCGAATATTCCATCAAGAGGCCCGCCGGCACGTACCGCATCATGCTGCTGGGCCCGTCCTTCGCCTATGGCTGGGGCGTCGAGTATGAAAAGAGTTTCGCCGCTCTGTTGCCGCGCCTGCTGGCGGAGCGGGGCTTTGCCCCGGGGCGCAAGATCGAGTTGATCGATGCGGGCGTGCCGGCCATGTATGCCGCGCCCCAGCGCAACTGGTACGAGCATGTCGGCAAGCTCTATCAGCCCGATCTGGTGCTTCAATTTGTCTATGGCTCGATGGCGGTGTCGAGCAGCACCGTGGTCCGGTTCACGGTGGATGCCGACGGGAATTTGACCGAACGTGGATTGTCGGCGGCGCAGCGCTGGCGCCAGCGGGCCAAGCAGCTGGCGACCATCTTCTATGGCTGGATGATCTGGACTGAGATCGATGCCCGGCTCAGCGCCGATACGGGCAGCGGCGCGGTGATGGGCGCCGGGCGTGAACTGCATCAGGCGTCGAGTTTCGATCCCGCCAAGCCGGAAGAACGCGACGCCATTAGCTTCTATGAGCATCTGGCGAAAACGGTGCGGCAGTCCGGCGCGCAGCTGAAAATTGTGTATTTTCCGCTCAGCTATGGCGTGCACCCGCAGGACGAAAGCCGCTGGCGTCACCTGGGCCTTAAAGACATTCAGGCCCAGCAGGCCTATGACGCCGCCTTTATCGGCTATCTGAACGGGCGGGACATTCCCGGCGTCGATATTTCGGGCGATCTGCGGGCCGCCGCCAGGGACGGCAAGCGCCTGTACTACTGGCTCGATATCCACTGGACGCCGGAAGGAAACGCCGCCGCCGCACAGGCCGCTGCGAAAGCCCTGACGGCGCCATAGGCAGCGGATCCCTTTTTTGGAACTGGAGGCCTTGGCGCCTGCGGTCCGCGACCGTTGGAAATTGGTGGCACAAGCTACATAACGTCGTAAATTCAATGGGATAGAAGGAAGGGGGGAGGTGGCGGCAACAAGCCGGCCGGTACTGATTTTGCGCGCGCTCCGCCCCGCTTATTTTCGCTTGTATTGCCGTGGCGGCTGTCGCAGAAGAACGGGCCACGTCCGGCAACTTGCGCCGATTTCGAAACGAATCGCGCAGTTCGGTGACGGGACCAATCTGTTGTTTGGTCCCATGCGTGAGCCCGTAGCTCAGTGGTAGAGCATCTGACTTTTAATCAGAGGGTCGATGGTTCGATACCATCCGGGCTCACCAACTTTCGATCACAGCGGTTGGTCCCTGCGATCAGTCGCGTGTGGCGAAATATTCCAGCATTCCCTCACCATACATCACCTTTGCTAGGGGATCGTGTGGGCGGTAATACATCGGGGCCAGAAAGCGTCTGACATTTTTAAACTGGTGATAGTGGCTGATCCGGCGACGCTGCGTGAAACCAAACTCGTCCAGCACCGCCAGCAGATCGGCCTCTGTGATGTCGTTGTAAGCGGGAGCCTTTATGCGATCAAAAATCGTAAGAACCAGGTCCTGATCCAAAAGATTGCCGATGCTGTCCGCGAGCATCGTATTGCCCGCCTTGTCGTCGTTGGCCAGCATTTCACGCCCGATCCGGCGCAAGGCGTCCCGCATCGTTTCCGCGGTCAGTCCGTCGATATGGTCACGGAAGCTTTCGTCATTCAGATACAAGTCATGCGCTGCGCGCGTGATCGCTTTCATCAATCCGCCGGCGCCCTGCGTATTCACGAAAATGCTTCCACCAGGCTTGGTCACGCGGCAAACTTCGCGAAGGCCCCGCAACGGGTCCGACGTATGATGCAGCACTGCGCAACACAGCGAGAAATCAAACGTCTTGTCCGGAAAAGGCAGCTTCAGGACGCTGCCGGCGACAAGCTCATACCGTCCATCGAACTGCGCGAGATATTTCGGCGCGATCTCGAGTATGCTTTCATCCAGATCAACAGCCTTCACCATACTTGCGCCGGCCGCCAGCATGCTTTGCGTGCCTGGAGCGATCGAGCCGCAGCCGGCTTCCAGGCATGTCTTGCCCTCGAAAAATGAAGGCTCGACGCCCATATATTCCGGAGAACTGGTCAGGAGTGTCCGCCGCTTTTGCGATTCATCATCCAGAATTGCGGTCTGAATTTCGTGAAAAACCTGACGGGTTTTCTTCTCAAAGGCATCTGTCATGGGACGCCATTATAGCGTACCAAGCCGTGTTGCAAAGCTGTTCCGCATCACTGCTGACCAGACAATTCAACCACGAAATGGCGAAAGCGAATTGCGCGCCTGCTCATCGCGCGACGTGCCATTTGAGTTGCCGATTGCCTTCGTGACGTGAAATATAGGGTTGCGGGGATTGGTGCTTTGGGAATAACCCGGCATCTTGAGGGGACGGGGTTGCGCTACAGACCGGAAATTGACGGCTTGCGGGCGGTGGCCATTGTCCCCGTCCTGCTGTTTCATGCGGGTTTCCCGATGGCGCCTGGCGGCTTCGTCGGTGTCGACGTTTTTTTTGTCATCAGCGGCTATCTCATTACGTCCATCATCAATGCGGAAATGGCCGCAGGCCGCTTTTCACTGACAAGCTTTTACGAGCGCCGCATGCGCAGGATTCTGCCCGCGCTGTTTCTTGTCATGGCTGCTGTGATCCCGGCCGGCTGGATATGGCTCATGCCCAAGGATTTGTCGGATCTGGGAGAGAGCCTGATCGCGGTTCCGGTGTTCGCGTCCAACTTCCTGTTTCTGCAGACGACCGGCTATTTCGACCGCGCCGGCGATTTCAAGCCATTGCTGCATACCTGGAGCCTGGGTGTCGAGGAACAGTATTACATTCTGTTCCCGCTGTTCCTGATGATCCTGCGGCGTTGGGCCTGGCGGTGGCGGTGGTGCATAATTCCTGCCCTGACGGTCGCCAGCCTTGGGCTGGCCGAATATGCGGTTCACCAGCGCCCGGATTACGCATTTTACCTGTTGCCGTTCCGTGGGTGGGAATTGCTGCTTGGCAGCCTGATCGCGGTGCATGTCGCCGAGCGTGCCGCAGCGCCGGAATCCGCCGTCAGGAACGGGCTCGCGGCAGCCGGCGTGGCGATGATCGTTGCGGCTGTTGTGCTGTTTGACAGGCAGACCCCGTCGCCGGGCGTTTGGCTGTTGGTGCCGGCCGCTGGAGCAGCTTTGGTGATCGCCTTTGGCGACACGCAGAGGCTGGCAGGCAAAATTCTGGGAAGCGCGCCAATCCGTGGCATCGGCCTGATCAGCTATAGCGCGTATCTCTGGCACCAGCCGCTCTTTGCCTTTGCCCGGCATCGCAGCGAACAGCCGCCCAGCACCGTCACGTTCGTTATTCTTATCATCGCAACCCTGGCATTGGCGGCCGCCAGCTGGTGGCTTGTCGAGCGGCCGTTCAGGGACCGGCGCAATTTCACCCGTCCCCAACTGTTCGTTTCGACGCTGTGCGGCTGTCTGATGTTCATGGCTGTTGGGGCGGTAGCAATCGCTGCCGACGGATTCCCGAACCGTTTCCGGCCAGACCAGCAAAAATTGCTGGCCGATATGTCGCAAAATTACCGGCAAACCATGAATGTGTTCGGGTTGCGAAAGTGCTTCATCGACTATGACCAGACTTTCGCCGATCTGATCGCACAACGCTGTGTGACCTTCAGCAGCAAGGTTGCCAACGTCATTGTTTATGGGGACTCCCAGGCTGCCGATCTGATGTCCGGTGTCCATCGCGCGTATCCCGCGTCCGCCTATGCGGTCAGTCAATGGACGGCCACAGGTTGCCGGTCCATCGACTATCCCGAAAATGACCAGCGATGCCGTGATTTTGTCCGCGCCTTTGAACGCGAGATCATTCCCGTTTTGTCCGCGAGCAACATAGTGATTGTCTCATCCAACTGGAAAGACGCATTCGAGTCGGCCGGACGGAGCACTTTCTCCAAAATGCTGGGCGCGTTACTCACGCGACTGAAGAGCACCGGCGCGCGCGTCGTCGTTTTGGGTCAAACGCCTGGTTATGAAAAAGACCCGCTGGAAACGATCGTGCGGGCGGGACTGCCCACGGACGGAGATGTCTACCTCAAGGCGCAGGACGCCAGGGAAGCGGACCGCGCGGTTCGGGATATGGCCAAAAGGCTCGCGATCCCGTTCGTGGACATACAGCGCCTCTTGTGCCGGCACGGCGGGACATGCCTGGCTCTTTCGAATGGCGCGCCCGTCTACTTCGACAATGGCCATTTTTCCGTCAAGGGCAGTGAGATGGTAGGGGAGGCGATTGCAAAGGCTGGAAAATGAATAGCGGCGCTTTATCGCGCGCGTCGTGCCACGGCTATGATGTTTTTCCCCAGGAAATGGCGGAAAACGAAATCCAGCACTCTGCTTGTCGGAAAAACATACCGATCATAAAATTTAACGGAGCTGCTGCCATAGCGGAACAGCTTCATTTTCTCCAGAAGTCTAACGGTTAGAGCCGCGGCAAATCCCAAAGAGTCGAAATACTCCATGCGCTGAATTTCCAGGCCGCTGTCCTCCAGCGCCCTTCTCAGGGACCTGCGCGTAAATCTGGTGACGTGTCCCACCTCATCGTCGAGACTTGTCCAGAGCATCCGGAAAGCCGGAACGAAGATGAAGACTGTTCCCCCAAGGCCGGCGACAGGGGCCCGAAGTTTCCGGTTCAGTTCATCAAGCTCCCGGCCAAGGTCCGAAATATGCTCCAGTACATTGACCGAGTATATGAAGTCACAGCTGCCGTCCCCGACTTCACGGAGGTTCTCATAGACATGCGGGGCCAGCTGAAGAAGTCCGTGACGCAAGTCGCTGTCGATTTCCACGCAATCAATGCTGAATCCCTGCTCGCGAAACAGCTTCACAAAGGCGCCGTCACCCGCGCCGAACTCGAGCACTGACCGTGCCGATGCCGGCATGACACTTTCAACAAGATTGAAAATAGTGCGCGTGTAGAGCACGGCTTCATGCATGGCTTCGAGAATGCGCTGCCCCTCATAGGCCCTGCCACTTTCGGACGGAGAAATACTCATGACGAAATTCCTGCAACCGCTGGCACTAGGCAGGCATTGACCGGGATCGTCCCAGCCTGCGGCGAATAATGGTCCAGATCACGGGAATGGCATCGCGGGCCCTGATCTTCTTGCCCTCGTCATAGCTGCGGCCATGGTAGCTCACCGGCACTTCATAAACGACTCTGGCGCGAGGCACGACGCGGCACAGAATCTCCGCATGCTGTTCCCACCCCGTTGAAACCAGTTCTGCCGGCTTCAGCAGATCGCGCCTGTAAAGCAGGTAGCAGGTATAGATATCGGTAAATGTCGTGTTGAAAAGAATGTTGAAGATATGCGTCACCAGTTTGTTGCCGACCTTGTGCCAGAAAAATTGCACGCGGCTATACGGCGCTGCCAGAAAGCGGCTTCCCATCACGATCTGCGCGCCAAAATTCTGCACGGGAAATAGCAGCATCGCGTAGTGCGACGGCGAGTATTCGAGATCCGCGTCCTGGAACAGAATGAAATCCCCCGTCGCGACCCTCAGTCCGGCCAGAACGGCGGCGCCTTTGCCGCCATTTTTGGGCTGCTTGACCAGCTTGTCGTAGAGTTCCGGACTGCTTTCCAAGAGGGCAACTGTTCGGTCGCGCGATCCGTCGTCAATTACGACAACTTCAAATTCCACATCTGTCACGCTCTGCTTGCGGATCTCTCGCAAGATCTGAAGGATCGTGTTCTCTTCATTGTAAGCGGGAACGATAACGCTGACGCGCGATGTCATAGGAACCTGATGAAGTGTTATCGGCGAACCAGACTATCGAATCGACGTTATTTTATCCAGCCAATACGTCCCAGGGGGAGGGACGCTTTGCGGCCCGGTCTGAATCGCATTCGATCATTCACGGGGCCCGCCATCCTCCCGCAGGCTGGTAAGGCAGGGGCTTTTGGCGCGACCCGGTCTGCTTATGCAGCGATGTCGCAGGTCGAAAGGCCGGAATACGAGGCCATTCAGCCGGCCGATAACCATCGATACAAAAGGCAAAGGCGCCACTTTTTCAAAGGCAAGAGCTCTACCAGGGTAGCTTGAAAGGCAGGCTCCTGACTGGTATCTGTGACTGGAGAATTCCCAAATAGCTGAAATGGCATCTGTAAGCATCCTCAGCGGTCTGCTGCCCCTCATACTGCTTGTCCTTCTAGTGTTCGCTGCGCGGCGGCCTGCAACACCTCTCATTGACGCAATCATCCCCGGTGCCTTGATCTGGTCCTTGCTGGCGGTCGCCTCGTTGGAGGCGTTAAGCGCTATCGCGTTGATCAACTGGGTGTCGTTGTACGTCTTCTGGACACTCAGCGCGCTTGTGGTTGCGGCGATATTTTATCAACGTCTGCGCATGGCTGCCGGCCAGGGCGTGGTTCGCAATGGTCCGGCCGGCGATCCCGCCTTTACGGCTTTTGTGATCGCCACCGCCGTTATCGTCGGACTCACCTTGATCGTGGGCCTGCTATCGCCACCCAATAACATCGACTCCCTGCGCTATCATCTGCCCCGGATCGAGCAGTGGATACAGCAAGGATCATTTGTAAACTTCCCCACATCGGACACGCGCCAGCTGTCAAGCAATCCGCTGGCCGAGATGCTCATTCTGCACTTTCGCCTTCTGGGGGAGAGCGACAGATTCGACAATCTGGTTCAGGGACTGTCGTTTGCGGGATGCATCACCATAGCGGCGGTCATAGCCCGGCGATTGGGTGCCCCGAGAAACGGCCAGATATTGGCAGCGCTGCTGGTTGCCACTCTGCCCATGGCAATTCTTGAGGGCAGCAGCACGCAGAATGATCTGGTGGTTTCCTTTTTTGTCCTGGCTGCCGCCGAGCGCCTGCTCGCATGGCATGCGTCCGGACGGGTCAGTGATGGCCTCGGCGTGGGCTGCGCTGTCGGGCTGGCGATCCTCACCAAGGGCACTGCTTTTATTTATGCCGCCCCGATCGGACTTGGCGTGCTGGCCATCATCATCGCAAAGCGCCGATGGAAAGAGGTTGGCGTTGGCGCCGGAATGGTGATTCTCATTCTGGTCATCAACGCCGCCCATTTTTATCGCAATGCGCAGGTGATTTTTGCGCCTTCGGGCCTGGTTGACCGAACCGCAAGCCTTGATCACAGCCCGTCCGCGATTGCCTCATCCCTTCTGCGCAATATCGGATCCAATTTCGTAACGCCGTCGGCGCGGATAAACGATGCGCTGGTGGACGGCATAGATCGCATCCATCGCGTCATCGGCATGGACATCAACGATCCCGATACGACTTTGGCGCATACACGCTTTGCCGACCTCCCGCGCAATGTGGTGGGCGGCGACAGCGCCCCCAACCCTCTGCATGTCCTGCTGGTGTTCCTGGCGGTGGCGATGCTTGGCTTGACGCTGGTGCGGGGGGCGGGCCGGTCCACGCTGCCCGCGGCCGTATGGCCCTATTTTGCCATGGTCATCGCCGGAGGCGTGCTGTTTTGCGCGCTGCTGCGCTGGCAACCCTGGATCACCCGGCTGCAACTCACATTCTTCATCCTGGCCGCACCGGCGCTGGCAACGATCATGGTTGCCCGGTTTGGGCGTTCCTGGCTGTTGGCGACAGGTACCTGCCTGATCGTTGCAGCAGTTCCCTTCGTAATCGCCAATCAGGAGCGTCCGCTCTACGGCAATCCGGTCCGGATGTTCGCCAACCATTTCGCCCCGAACATTGCCTCCGCCAGCCCCTGGCAGATTCTCTCCTGGGACAATCCCAAAAGATATTACGCCATTCGCGATGCCGTGGACGCCATCGGTGACCGCGCCAGCGCCGGAGTGGGTTTGCTGGTGGACGGCAATGAGTATGTCTTCTGGCGGATGCTCAAAGGTGAACGCTTCCGCCGGCCGGTTCATATCGAACTTGCCTGCTTGCCGGCGGACCATGTCAATCTCTACCGGCCCTCAACCTTCCGGCCAGCATTCCTGCTCACCGACCAGCGGCAGCCGCCGGTTCTGGAATGTGCGAGCGGCGTGTTCGATCGCCAGGCCAGTTTTCCGACCGGTGACAGCCCCCCCAACGCGCATATCAGCGTCTATCGCCGACGCCTGTCAGAGTGAGAAATTGGAAAAGCGCTCAATTGGGGGCCTTTTTCATCGCTGCCGGCCGGTGATATAGAGACGGGCGTTCCCTGAAGGGGCGCCTGGGCGCGTAACAGGTAGAGGGCGGGATGGAAAAGGTCTTTTTGGATGGCAGGCGGGCTGGCCCGGCGGAAATCCTTCAGACGCTGGAACTCTACGGAGTTGCTGTCGTCAGCGACTATATCGATGCCGCCGACCTGCCGCCGGCGCGGGAGGAGTTTTTCCGGCTTATGGCCTCACAGGAAGCCGCCAATCTCTTCCTGAAGAAGAACAAAAGCCGCATCGCGCGCCTGTGGAACCGGCTGCCCGCCGAATATCGCCATCTTGGCGCGCCGCTCTATTCCGAGCGGACCAGGAAGATCGCGGACAGTTTTTACGGTCCCCACAAGTATCTGCTGAACGAGCATGTCTATCTGACCCATGACGTGGACAGCATGGATTTTAACGCCGGATGGCATCCCGATCAGTCCAGAAGCCTGAAGTTCATGCTGTATTTGAACGATATCAGCGAGGCCAACGGCGCGATGAAATATATTCCCGGCTCCAACTATCACGGGATTTACCGCATTCATTATCACCGGTTCCGGGGCGACGATGATTTTCCCACTTATCTCCCCGAGAATGAAGTGCCTTGCGGCGGGATCAGCCTGGACGGGAAAGCGGGCACCATGGTCATTTTCGACGCGGCCGGTTTCCACAGCGCGGGCTCCCTGAAGCCGGATGCGGAACGGCTGATCATCCGCGGCCATTGCCTGGTCAAGCGCACTTGGCGGGTGCGCATGGCCGACCGCATCCGGAAATCGGTGATCAACGCTCTCAAATACATTCAGACCGAAGACGAATGCGTGGACGACAGGTTCAAGTCCAAGGCGTCGTGCGAAATTGGCGGCCGCAAAATGGTGTAAGGCGCGCTAAGCCGGTTTGGCGGAAAGCCCGTCTATCAGGCCCTTAAAGCCCGTCTGCGCTTTCTTTTCGATATCCGCCGCCAGGGCGCCGGGAAGCGAAAAGCCTGACAGGAAGCCTGCGCCTTCATACCCGCCTTCGACGCTTTGCCGGGTTGTCGGAAGATAGCCATAGGTCCCGTCCAGGCAGCCGACGGGAAACGCCTGCGCGGAGGCCGGCAACAACGCGTCCAGCACCCCGATATATTCCACGCTGGGTTCGGCGGTCACGCCCAGCAGATACAGGTCGCCCAGGCGGACCCCGTGAAATCCGATTTTGCGCTCCGACGGCGCGGACGACACAAAATCCGACAGCGGGCGTTCGATGCGCAGGCTGACAACCGTTTGAAGTTTTGCGCCACACCCCGAGATCGCAGCCACGACTTCGCGCGCGATGGCCAAAGACCAGGCCTGCCATTCCGGCTCGCTCCAAGGGACGAATATTTCCTTGCGTTGCAGCCGGCTGCGGCCGATGGCGGGGGGGCGGATATTGCCCGCAAAGCCCTGAAAGAACAGGACCGGCAGGTCGGCGCCCAAGGCTTCGCGCGCCTTGCTGCGCACGACACCGGGATATTCCGCCGAAACCTCGGTCCGGCGCGGAAAGCAGACCGGATGGCATGACCAGCCCCAGATCACGGCCAGCACGCGTCCGTCCCGGGCCGAGGAAAACGTAGCGACGCGGCCGTTGGGATCGACTTCACCGTCCGGGTTGGGCCGGAACATGATCTCGTTGCGGATCCGCAAGCCCGCCGAAAGCCGCCGCACCGATTGACGCCTGTTGGCCGACCGAAGCGGCTGCGTCAGGCGGAAGTCCATATTGGCGGGCTCGCCGTCTTGCGCCAGCAATCGCTGGATCAGGTCGGAAATCTTGCCGGCGCAAAGCTGGATATACTGTTCTTCCGCCTTGCCCAGCAGCGGCTGTTCTTCCGACGTGGCCGGCGCGAAATGGGTGTGGCTGGCGCCCAGTACAAGAGATTCCGGAGGTACCTGCGGACATTGCGCCAAGATTTCCTTGCGCATCCGCGAACCGCAATACAGCAGGTCGAGGCTGACCAGTATCACAAAGCTCTCGTCCGTCCGCAGCAGCACGGCATTGGCTTCCAGCGAGTCGTGGATGGCCGTCCAGTTCTCCACCCGATCCGGATAGCCCGCCAGCGGAGCCGGCGCGGGCGGATCGATCGTGACATGGCCCGTCGCCAGCCTGACGCTCATGTCGTGGACCCGGGACGGGACTGGTAATCTTTCGCGTTAACGAGCAACGCGCGCATTGTTTCGCGCAAATCCGACGGGTTGGCCCGGCGCTGAACGTGCCCGCGTCCCTGTTCCAGCGTCGCCAGATGGGTCGTCAGCGCCGGCATGTCGATGATGACATCGGCCCGGTCCGTTTCAAAAATCGCCGAGAATTGCATCCGTGCGTCTTCGGTAAGGAAGACGGGCCGGTGCCCGAAAAACGCCGCTTCGACCGCGGTGCTGGACATGAGGGAAAGCACGGCATCGACATTGCGCAACAAAGCAGGCATGGGCAAGGACCCGGCTTCCGCAACGATAATGTTCGGCCTCTTCAAAGCGATGAGGTTCTTTATGCCGACGCCGCGGTTGTACGCCGCCCAGGGGTGGCGCCGCAACCACCAGCGCCAGTGCGGCGGAGACGACATGATCGCCTCGGCAAGCCGGTCCCACACGCTGCCATAGCCTTCAAGATCCTGCAATGCGACCAGGATGTCGAAGGCGCCGCCGCCGCGCTGCTTGATGCCGGCGATCTGGGCGTCGAACTCCCGGGTTTCCGGATGGTGCTCGTCCAGCCAGGCGGCGAATTGGGGATGGCCGCCCCATACGGCGCGATGCCAGGGAATTTCCATGTTCCGAGACCAGCAATTGATCGCCTCGGCATCTTCTTCCGTCCAAGTCCAGAAAATGGACGGCAGAATGGCATATCCTTCCGCGGGCATGGCGGCCCAGAAATTGTAGGCCTCATGACGCCCGTCCTGCGAGCCATGCTGGATATCGACCGTCAGGATGTTCCGGCGCCGGCAGGCGAGGTCGAAGGCAAAACCGACGTCCCAGTAGTATCCCAAGACAAAGCCGATCCGGGGCCGGGTGCGGTCCAGAACAGGACCGAACAGCCGCGCCATGGCGGCCACCTTGACGCCCCAGCGTTTCAGCACCGGCAAATCCAGCACCCGGAGGTCGAAGCCTTTCGACCGAAAGATGGCCTTCACCGCTTCATAATCCGGCAAATCGACCCGGGATGGCTGCCGGACGCGGCTCAGCAAATGCCCCCAGGCGGCAATCCATTTTACCGAATATGTGTCGCGCTCTCTGGGAAGCCGCTGCCGGCGCGGCTGCATCAGAAGGGCTTTGCCGCCATTGGCTTCGAGCGCCGCGATCAGGGGCTCGCAATAACGGTCCCGCCAGGCCCCTTTGATGACGTCATGCGAAACCCCATCCCCCAGGAAAAGCGCATCCACCGGGCTCAAACGCAGCTTTTCATGGCGCCAGTCGCGCCAGTTGCCGAGCATGTCCAGCAGCGGGGACGCGGCATCGCGCAGAAGATTCAGCAGCCGCGATGCGTAAGACCTTTGACCGTGGTTTGCCGGATTTCGCGCCAGTTCCTGCCGGCCTTCGACGCGGACGAAGGGCCAGGCGGGCACGCCATCTATGCTCCAGCGGGAGACGGGGTGATGCCGCTCGCACTCCGCGACAGCATCAAAGAAATCGGTCAGAGTCCCGGCCATCAGGAATTGTTTTCGCCTTGATGTTCTGCGCTGCTCAGAGCGGGAGCGGTCCGGTAGAAAAAAGATGCCCACGGCATCGGCATGCAATAATTCGCCACAATGAATACCACCACAAACTCACAAAGGGCGGTCAGGAAGTTGGTAGCCGCGATGCCGACCACGCCGAAGAAGTGAGTCAGGGTGAAATTCAGGACGAGGTTCACGGCAAGCGTGACGGCGCTCATATAGAACAAATACTTGTTGCGCTCGACATACAAGATGTAGGGCTGCATGAAGTAGTACGCCCCCTGCAGAACCGCCGCGCCGGTCAGCCACCAAATGAATTTGGTGCTGCCTTCAAAGCGTGGGCCAAGCAGCACGCTGAACGCAAAGGGCGCGACAATGGCGAAGGCCGCTCCCAGTAGGGCGAAGCCCGCGAAAATAACATAGGTCACTTTCACGACCTTGGCGCGGTTTACGGGCTTGGCCTCAAGATGAGAATAAAGCCATGGCATCCAGGCCTGCATCGCCGCGTTTCCCAGAATGCTGAACACAGCGGTCAGGGAGATCGCCGCGGAAAAAAGTCCGACCTCCTGCAGGTCGGCAATCTGGCTGAGAAAGACGCGGTCCGTGATGCTGCGGACCATATAGGTCAGGATGTGGGGCAGGAGCGGCAGGGAAAAAAGTAGCGCGTGCATAGTGAGGTCACGCCGAATTTTCCCGCCCAGCAATCCGCGCCGCCAAAGATAAATGATGCAGCCGATGGCCGTGAGCACTACACCCACAAACGCTCCTGCCACGCGTCCCTGCCAATGCCAGCCAAGCCCAACGACCAGCGTCAAACCCAGCGCCGCGCTCACCAGGGCATTGGTGCTGGTGATGGTGGCGTAAACTCCTGCCCGCATTTCGGCATTCAGGTAAGACAGGGTGGCGTTATACACAAAAGTTGCCAAAGCCGCCGCCGGCACCGCGAAAATCCACACGGCTCTGGTGGGAAGTAGGTTTTCGATAATCAGCGGATAAGCCAGGCAGTAACCCAGGAAAACAGCAAGCGATGAGGCGGCCAGGATCGGCAGGATACTGGCGATGTAATCGCGCATGTCAGCGTGATGCTGTGCCGGGGACGCGCTCTCGCGAAAAAATCGCCGGTTGATGGCCGCATGCGTGGAAAGGCCGACGAACGGAATAGTGAAGCTGAGCAGCGCCTGCCACATGGCGGTGACGCCGTAATCGGAGGGCGCAAGAAACCGGGTCAAGACCGGCGTCATCAGCAGCGGCAAGGCGCTGGTGAGCCAAAAGCTGAAAATATAAAGCCCGCTGGTCTTCCACAGACGGCTAAGCGATATTGTCATAGGCCCTATCTGGCGGTGCTGGCGTAGCGGTCTGGTCAGCCTGGACATCTGAATTTCTCGCCCCGATCATTAGGGCAGGGGGGGCGGGATTGCCAGCCCGAAATGGCCGTATTGCGGCATCCCAAGAAAGAAAAGTCCATGATTTTGTTCAGAAATCCTTTGACGAGAAAAGGGCGCGCCGACACAAGGCTTTGCGCGCTATTACCGCGCGCGGTTTCAGCTCTTGTCGGCCAGCAGCGTCTCGGCGAGGCGAAAATCCAGAAGGGTGTCGACATCCACCGACCGTTCCGGCGGCATGACGTAACCCACTGCTTCCGGCGCATAAAAGTCTCGGTTGCGCCGCAGCCATTCCAGCTCCGCGATATAGATCGCGCCATTGGGTTGATAGGTATCGGGAAGCTCCTGGCGCGATTTGGTGATATCGGGCGGCAGAAGCAGTTTTCCCGCCGCATCCATTTCGACGGTCCAGCGCGCTTTGGGCGCCGGCGCGATGCTGATGCAGGATGGCGCGCCGGTTTTGACGCAATGACTCAAAGCGGCGTCGATGTCCGATGCCAGGCGAAGCGGCGATGTCGCCTGCAGCAGGACCACATAATGGTACGGCTCGGCGATTGCGTCCACCGCATGCAGGATGGTGTCGATGATCGGCGCTGTATCGCTCGCCATCTCCGCGGGACGCAGGAACGGCACATCGCCACCCCAGCGGCGGGCGGCATCGGCGATCTCTGCATCATCCGTTGACACGATGGTGCGGTCTATGAATGCCGAGCGCGCGGCGGCTTCGATACTCCAGGCGATCAGGGGTCTGTCGCCCAGCTCACGCACATTCTTGCGCGGCAAGCCTTTGGACCCACCTCGACCGACGATGATCGCCAGTACGCGGCTTTCATGGATCATGCCTCGCATTCCCCTGGGTGATCTTACGGCGCAATCTGACGGCTGGCGGTCATAGCGTCAATCCTTTCCCATTGATAATACAGGAGAAATATGCTTTTTCCGTTCTGGCGCCCGCGCTGTTTTCCGAAAGAAAGGCGCGTGCCCTATAGTATTAGCGACTTCCTTCATCGCAGTGCCATCGGGGTTTCAGTTGCCTGCCTACGGCGTCATGTTTCATCACTTTTTCAACGAAACGCATCCGCGCGGGCAAGGCGCGATATCGGCGGATTCGTTTGCGGCCATTCTCGACGATCTGGGCCGGAACAATATTCTGCCGCCCGAGGAATGGCAGCGCCGCGCTTTGGCCGGCACGCTTGGCGAAACTGACATATGCCTGACCTTCGATGACGCCCTCAAATGCCAGTATGATGTTGCCGTGCCTGTCCTGAAGGCGATGGATCTGACGGCTTTCTGGTTTGTCTATTCCGGCGTGTTTCAGGGGCGCCCGGAAGTGTTGGAGATTTACCGCCATTTCCGCACCTCCGCCTTCGCGGACATGGACGAGTTTTATACCGCATTTGCTGATGCCGCGCAGGCTCTGTTTCCGCACGCCTATGCATCGGCCGCCTTGGACAGTTTCGACGCGCAATCCTATCTGGCGGAGTATCCCTTCTATACCGCGCGGGATCGCGAGTTTCGCTATCTGCGGGACGATGTTCTTGGTCCCCAACGCTACAAGGAAGTCATGTCTTTCCTGATGCGCAAGAAAGCGTTCGATCCGCAGGTGGTGATTTCACAGCTATGGATGAGCGATGCGGAAATCCGCGCCCTTGACCGGGACGGGCACGTCATCGGTCTTCATTCCTTCAGCCACCCGACACGGCTGGCCGAACTCAGCCCGGCAGAACAGCGCGATGAGTACCGGCAAAATTTCGCGCACTTGTCTGCCACTTTGGGCAAATCGCCGACGGCCATGTCGCACCCGTGCAATTCCTATTCGCGCGAAACCCTTTCCATTCTGCAAGAAATGGGCATCAAGCTTGGCTTCCGGTCCAATATGACGCCAATCGAAGGGGCGTCCCTGTTTGAGTTCCCGCGCCAGGACCAGGCCATTTTGGTGGCAGCGATGAAGGCGAAAAATCCCTGTTTTTAAAGGCATTTGGGCGGTTTTTCGGCGTTGCAGAAAATCATTGAAATTCGGTTGCGTTAGAGAGCATAACGTGGCCCGTGAGAGCGACAGGGGACGATATTGAAGACCACGCATTGTGATTTTTACGCCCAGGAAACTGATGTCCCCGTCAAGGACTCATTCAAGAACATCGACAATTATCTCGCGGATCTGAAAGACAGGAATCTGACGCTTGGCGATATCGGCTGCGCCATTGGCGAATTCCCCAATTACCTTTCGGGCCGCTTCCCCAATTTCGACGTGCGCGGCTATGAATACAGTCAGCTGCTGATCGATGAAGGGCGCAAGCGCTTCAAGGGCTTGAGAATCGAGAAGTTCGATGCCTCCGATTTCAACAGCATGCCGCCCGCGTCACTGGACATCATCACGATGCTGGGCACGCTGGGCATCTTTGACGATTACGAAGCGGTGTTGAAAAACTGCCTCGATTGGCTGAAGCCCGGCGGCCGCCTTGCGGTTCACAACATGTTCAACGATTACGATCTGGACGTATTCGTGAAGTATAAGCGGTCACATGAACCGAAGGGCTCTCCGCTGGAGCATGGCTGGAACATCCCCTCGGTGACGTCTGTCGGAAATTTTCTGAAGGCCTATGGGGTGGCGGATTTCGTCTTTCATGACTTTGAAATCTCGGTCGACATTGCCAAAAAGCCGGAAGATCCCGTGCGGAGCTGGACCGAACGGACCGAGACGGGCGGGCGGCGCATCATGAACGGCCTGTGCCTTCAGCAGCCGCATAAATTCCTGATCGTGAACAAGAAGAAGTAGCCGGGCGCCCGCTCAGCGGGCGGGCCTGACGCTGCTGGGCAGGCAGACCACCCGGTCGGCCAGCCATTGGGCATTTTCCAGCGAGCCGCTATAGGCCCCTGCAAAAGCGGGCAGTTGGGGCATCAGCACCCAGGCTGGTCGCGCCATGACGCCGGCGCCGTGGCTGTAGGCCAGAAACGCATCCCGTTCCTCGCGTGAGGCCGTCAGGATGGCATTTAGCCAGTGGTTGGACGTGGTGCCATCCCGTTCCGCCGGACAGGCAATGCCGGCCGCGCCGCAATATTGCGCATAGCGGGCCGCCGTCTCCCGCTTGTTCGCCAAAAATCCGGGAAGCTGTTCCAGCTGGGCGCATGCCAGCGCGGCGTTCAGGTTCGGCATGCGGTAATTGTAGCCGATCTGGTCATGGTGGAAGTCCCAGGGATGCGGCCGCTTGGCGGTGGTCGTGAGGTGCTTCGCCATGACCGCCAGCTCCGGATCGTCGGTCACGATGCAGCCGCCGCCGCCGCTAGTCACTGTCTTGTTGCCGTTAAAGCTGAAGGCGCCCAGGGCGCCGAAGGTGCCGGTATGCTTCGCGCCGATGCGCGACCCCATCGATTCTGCGGCATCCTCGACCAGCACGATGCCCCATTCGGCGCAAATATCGCGAAGACCGTCGGCCCGGCCCGCCAGACCAAATGTGTGCATCGGGACGGCTGCCCGGATGCAGCGTCCCGTCTTGCGGTTGAATGTTTCGGCGCCCCGGCGTTCGGCATGCTCTTCCAGGAACAGGCGCAGCGCGGAGGGCGACAGCGATAGCGTATCGCGATCGACATCGACGAATACGGGATAGGCATGCTGATAGGCGATGGCATTGCAGGTCGCCACAAAAGACAGAGGCTGGGTAATCACTTCGTCCCCGTCGCGCACGCCGGCCAGGATCAGGGCCATGTGCAGGGCCGCGGTGCCGTTGACAGTGGCGATGGCAGCCCGGGCGCCCGTGATCTCCCGCATCATGTCTTCAAAGCGGGTGACATAGGGTCCGATGGACGAGACAAAAGTCGAATCGATGCAGTCCGCTAGATAGCACTTTTCGTTGCCCAGAAATCGCGGTTCGTGCAGCAGGACGGTGCCGTTGCCGTATAGTTCGCGAACCAGGCTGACCAAGCCGTGATATTTTTCCGCAATTTCGGATTTTGCAGTTGCCGCGCCCGTGTTTCGCGGCGCCAGGTTGCCGCGCGGGGGCAGGGAAAGAATTTCGTCCCACAGATGCAGCCCGACAATGGCGCGGCTGTCATCCACCACCGGAAGCTGGTGGACCTTGTGGGCGCTCATCAGGTTCAGCACGTCACTGCGGCCCATTTGCGGCGATACGGTCAGCGGCGTGCGATGCAGGATGGTTTCGAGGGGGCTGGTCAGCGCCAGCCCGCGCAACAGGCCGCGGCGGATATCGCCATCGGTCAGTGTTCCGGCCAGCTTGCCGTCCGCACCGACCACCATCACGATCTGCAGGCCGCTTGTGTCGAGGCTGCCGATTGCCTGTTGGATGCTGGAGTCGATCGCCAGAAGCGCCGTCTTCCAGTCATGCTGTGGGGTGGTGTCTTTGCTCATCGGGGGGCGGCTTCTGGAAAGGTGCTCGCGGGCAGGTCGTAAAAGGATTTTCTCAGCAAATTCTCAAGCGGCTGGGCGCGCAAAACCTTCACTATCCTGGCGGCGGCGCCTCCGTCTCCGTAGGGGCTTTCGATACCATGCGCCAGCGTCTGGCGGAACTGTGGTGAATAAAGCCGGCGCAGGGCGGTGGCGATTTCCCCGCGCTCCGGCGCGCAGTCGATGACGCTGGACGCCTTCAGGCGCCCGCGCTGGCGGTCTCCGATATTGATGGTGGGGATGCCCAGGCTGGGCGCTTCCAGGAGCCCGCTGGAGGAATTTCCCACCACCGCGTCAACCTGCGCCATGCAAGACAGGTAGCGGTGAGCGCCAAGCGAGTCATAGGCGCGGGCATTGGCATGCGCGGCGGCGAACTCCCGGACCTGTCGGGCCATGCCCAGCGAGCCGGTGTCGGCGTTGGGCATGGTGAAAACCAGCCGGGTATCATTCAGAGCCGCCAGCGCGGCCAGCAGCTCGGTCATTTGGGCGGCGGGATCGGCATAATCGCGTGTCGCGGGATGGAAGGTGACCAGCAGGCTTTGCTGACCCAGAGAAAAGCCCAGTTCCGCTTCAACCCCCGCGCGGTCGAGCAATTTTGTCTGCTTGATCAGGTCCACGCCCAGGCCGCCGACCAGGAATGTCCGTTCCGGATTTTCGCCCAGCTGGATGACGCGCCGCCGATAATCCTCGGCGGCGACGAAATGCAATGACGACATTTTGGTCACCGAATGCCGGATGGCTTCGTCGAACGCCCCTTCGGTGGTCTCGCCTCCATGGATGTGGGCGATGGGAATGCCAAGGATCAGCGCCGCAGACGCGGCCGCCAGGATTTCAAAGCGGTCGCCCAGCAGCACCAACATGTCCGGGCGCAGGGCTTCCAGCGCATCGGTCAACGCTATGACGCCATGGCCGACGGCTTTGGCGACACCGGTCGCGCTGTTGTCGGCAAGGGGAATCTCAACCTTGCTGTCGATCTGAAAGCCGTCCTGCTCGATCTCCCGATAGGTCATGCCGAATTGCGGGGACAGATGCGTGCCGGTCACGAGCAGCTGAAGCTGCAGGGCGGCATCGTCCCGGATCCCCTGCATCAACAGGCGCAGCAGACCATACTCCGCCCGGCTGCCGGTGATGACGCAGATTTTGCGGGTCATAATTCGATCAGCTCGTCGGCAGCGAAGTCGCGCGGGGCCACCTTGCCCATCACCTCGTTCCAGCGCATCGGAGACAGGCCGGTGCCGGGGCGTTTGACGGCAACATTCTCCGGCCCGAAGACTTCACCGGCACGGATCGCCCTGGCCGCGATCAAGGATTTTCGGGCAACAGCTTTGTTCTTCTCCTCGCCGGCGGAAGGGCGCTTGATGCCGTCGCCCATGGCGCTTTCCACCGCGCGCACGGCAGCCACCAGTTCGCGCATTTGGGCGGGCTCCAAGCTCGCCTGATGGTCGGGGCCGGGAAGCGCGCGGTCCAGCGTCAGGTGCTTTTCAACAACCCTGGCGCCCAAGGCCACGGCGGCAACAGCGACCGTATGGCCCAGCGTGTGATCAGAATAGCCATAGACCGTGCCGAAAGCGGTCTCAAATCCGGCCATGGCCCGCAGGTTCACATCCCCCATGGGGGTGGGATAGTCGGTGTTGCAGTGAAGAATGCAGATGCTGTCCAGGCTGGCGCCGTGACGGGTCAGAACGCCGACGGCCTCTTGTATTTCTGCGGCGGTCGACATGCCGGTGGAGAGCAGGATCGGCTTTCCCATGCCGGCGACGCGCATCAGGAAGGGATAGTTGGTGATTTCTCCGGACGGAATCTTCCATACCGGGATGTCCAGTTCCTGCAAGAAATCGACGCTGGCCGGGTCGAAGGCGGTCGAGAAGAACAGGATGCCTTTGCGGGCCGCATGATCCTTCAGGGATTGATGCATCTCATGGGGCAGCTCCAGGCGCCGGAGCATGTCCAGCTGACTGCCTTCGGCGCCATTGGCTTTCTGGTACGCCGCTGTCCGGGCGTGCGGCGCGGCGAGCGCCTCGGCACGGAAGGTCTGAAATTTGACGGCATCACAGCCGGCCGTGGCCGCGGCGTCGATCAGCGCGCGCGCGGTGTTCAGGTCGCCATTGTGATTGACGCCCGCTTCGGCCACGATGAAAACCTTGTCCCGCCAGGGGGTCATTTGCTGTCCTTGCAGGTCCGCCGCTGTGGACGCTGTCCCGTGCCCCGATACTAGTTCAGGCGGGCATGCCGCGCCAGTTGCCGAAATTCCCGCTCAGGCTTCCTTCCGGACCAGGACATCTTCCATCATCAGATAGTCCAGCCCGGAATTGAAGAAGGTCGAAATCGCATCGTCGGGCGACAGGACGACCGGCTCCGCATTGATGTTGAAGGAAGTGTTCAGGACAACCGGAATGCCGGTGATTTTCTCGAACTCCGAAATGACGGCGTAGAAATAGGGATTGTGATCGCGCTGGACGGTCTGCAACCGGCCGGAGCCGTCGAAATGCGTCACGGCCGGAATATTCTTGCGATAATCCTCGCGGACCTTGACCACTTTTTCCATGTAGTTGCATTCGTACTTCGCATCGACATCGAAGATGTCCGGCACCCGTTCGAAGATCGTGGCAGGCGCGAAGGGACGATAGCCTTCGCGGTACTTGATCATGGCGTTGATCTTGTCCTTCATGGACGCATTCCTAGGGTCGCCCAGGATCGAACGGTTGCCCAGTGCGCGATCGCCGAATTCCATGCGGCCCTGGAACAGGCCGACGACATTGCCCTCGCTGAGAAGCTGCGCGACCCGCTGCGGGGCGTTGGCGACGATCTCGAACTTGATCTTGCGCCGCTTCAGGGCGTCGGTGATCTGTTCCTGGCTGAATTGCGGGCCGATGGAACTGGAGCGGTGGCCGATATTGCGCGGACGGTCCAGGATGCAGTGATTGACATACAGCGCCGCGCCAATGCCATTGCCCACATCGTCCGGTGCGTAGGAAATATAGACGTTTTTGAACGGCGTGCGGCTGGTGATCTTTCCGTTCAATACCGAATTCATGAAGAAGCCACCGGCCAGCACGACATTCTGGGCTTTCGTCTTCTGGTGAAGGTCGTTCAGGACATGGACGGCGATATCCTCCGAGACCAGCTGCATCGCCTTGGCCACCTTTATGACCCAGTCTTCCCGCGCCGCGCCGGTATGCTTGTCGCCATCCAGCAGGCGGTAGAGCTTTTCCGTGTAAAGCTTCGGCTTCTCCAGCAGCGTGCCCTGGTAATAGGACGTGTCCAGCTCAAAAGCGCCATCGTCCAGCAGCCTGACCGTGGAGAGGATGCGCTTGCGATAATCCTCGCAGTCCACCGGATAGGCCGACAGGGCCATGACCTTCCATTCGTCATTGTCGGGCTGATAGCCGACCATCTCGGTGTAGGTGGCGTAAAACATGCCCAGCGAGTTGGGGACCTCCTGCGTGCCCAGCACGGTGATCGTGTTGCCCTTGGCGAAACCCTTGGACAGGCTTTCGATCTCGCCGCGCCAGTCGGCGGTCATGAAAGCAGCTTCCGAAAAGGGCGAAAGGAAGAAGGCATTGGCGATATGGCAGCGGTGGTGCTGCACGAAGTATATCGGGGGCAGGGCGCCGCCGAACTCCATCTTCACCCATTCTTTGGGCTGGCGGTCGGTGAAATTGAAAAGATGATCGGGGATGGAATAAAAATAGTCCTCCCGCCGGACGCGGTTGGAGGAGATCATGGGATTGTACTTGATCCAGGCGGCGCCCGGATTCCAAGCCTGGGCGATGAAATCGATATCCTGCAGGGTCAAGCCCTGGTCCTGCAGCACATAGTTCAGCGCGTTCTTCGGAAAGACCTTGGTCTTCTTGATGCGGTTAAAGCGCTCTTCCGGCGCGCCGCAAATGACGTTGCCGTCCACGATCAGCGCGGCGGAGGAATTGATCTCGCCGCCATTGAGGCCTATCGCCTTCGTTACATCTTTGGACATGGGCAGTCTCACTTCTTCTCAGGTGTGGCGGCCCCAAGAGGCCTGCCGGCGCGGAATCGGGTCATGCTTTCTGCCGGCCGATCTGTAACAGCTTGCGCATGGGCTTTGTGAACAATGCGGCATCCAGGGGCGGCGCGCCCAGATGGCGGCGGCGCGAACGCAGGCATTCCAGATTGCCGCGAATGACGGCGCCAAGTCCGCGCGTGCTCATGCCGCCCACCATGAAGTTCACCAGCACATGGGGTATGCGGCGCACGCGGGGGTGATGCAATTCCATGGCGCGCAGCATGAAGTCATAATCGGCCGAGATCCGGTAGCTAAGATCGAACTTGCCCGTGCGGGCCGCCAGTTCGCGCCGGATGTAGAATGTAGGGTGCGGCGGCATCCAGCCGGCGCGGAAGGCGTCCGGCTTGAACTCGCTCGCCTTCCATTCGCGCACGACATTGCCGGTCACGTGATCGGAGATCATCACCAGATCGCCATAGACCGCATCCGCGCGTTCCAGCGCCTCCGAGATGCGTCCCAGGACCGAAGAGTCGCGGTAGGCATCATCGGAATTCAGGAAGCCGATGGCGTCACCGGAAAAATTCGCCAGTCCCTTGTTCATGGCGTCGTAGATGCCGAGGTCGGGCTCCGAGATGACGCGGATGGCGTCGCTCCCGAAAGCCTTGACGATCTCGACCGTCCTGTCCGTCGAACCGCCATCTATCACCAGCAGCTCCTTGTCAGGATGCGTTTGGCGCAGGAAGGACTCAACCGTTTGCGCGATGGTAGCCTGCGAATTGTGGCAGACGGTAACGGTACTGATTTTCATCGGTATTTCATCGGGATCGCGCAGCACTAGAGCCAATTCATGGCGTCGAATCAAGGCGCTAGGGCAGGGCTGGAGCGCCAAAAATCTGCTTTTTTGCCGGCTTTTCGCGCGTCACAGACGCGGACGGCGCGATGGCAGTGGCAAGGCTGCTCTTTTACGGTTACAGGCTGGCGCAGGCGCGCGCGTGGTGGGTTATGGCTTGGACCAGGAAAGAGGTTGGGATCGTCTTCGGCCTGTCCCTGACTCTGCTGTTGCTGGTGTGCCTGGTGGCCGAAGTGGGCCTGGCGCTGCTGCGTCCGGCGCCGGTTCAGCGCGACGCCTTGCTGGGCTGGAAGCTCAAGGCCAATTACCAGCGCGAATTCGCGCAGCAGTCCCTGGGCGGCGCGACATATCCGGTGTCCTTCGCCACCAACGATCAGGGCTTGCGGGTTTTTGGCAGCGCCGCGGCGCCGGTCAAAATTCTGGTGCTGGGCGATTCGTTCACGGCCGACCCTTTTGCTTCGAATGACCGCATGTGGTACGTCGCGATGGCCAAGAGTCTCGCCGCCCGTCTCAATCGGCCTGAGCGGGATTTTTATGTCATGGGCGGCGGCGGCGGCGGATGGGGCACGTATCAGAACCTGCTCCTGTCGCAGGAGCTGGCGCCGCGCCTCAAGCCTGATCTTTTCGTGCTGCAATTCTGCAGCAACGACTTTCAGAACAATTCCTACGATTGGGAAAGCAAGAGCGTGGCGCGGGGCCAGTTCATGCGCCGGCCATTTTTCATTGCCGGCGCAGGCCATCCCCAATATGCCCAAGGCCTGCTGGCAAGCATCTATCGCTCCATCCTCGGGGAATCGCGCCTGCTGAACCGGGTGGACGGCATCATCGGCAGCATGCAGGTCCGGCGCTATGGCGGCTACACCCAGCCGCTGTCACCGCAGCTTGTCGCGGGCTACGAAAGCGATTCCGTCGCGCTCACGCAGACGCTGCTGACACGGCTGCGCCGGGCCTATCGGGCGCCCGCAGTGATGGTGAATTGCGACAGCAGGAAAGTCGGCCCTAACCGGTACTGGCAGGAAATCGCGCGCAAGGCCGGCTTCATTCCGCTTGGCGCGCCGTCAGACTTTCTGCGTTCGTTGAAACCGCGAGCGCGGAACGATGTGTTCAACGCCGACGGCGCGCATCTGTCGGAAGAAGGCAATGCGCTATACGGCGCGATCGTGGGCGATGCGATTGCATCGCTGCGCCTGTTGCCTTCGCGCTGATCCGTCAGATCGCGACCGGCTGTCCCTCGAGAAGAATCGAGGATTCAGCCGCGGCGATGGCGCGAACGATGTCCAGCCCGTCCTGGATATGGGAGGGATCCGCTTTGCCCATTTTGATCATCTGCAGAAAGGCTTCCATTTCCAGCGTCAGGGGCATGCCTTCGGAATAAGCGGGGTAGGAAAGGCCTTTGTCATTGTCGTGAAGCGCAAGGCGGCGCTCCGCCCTGTCGTCGAACACCAAAGTGGCCTTGTCACCAACGATCGTCACCTGCCGGCGGCGCGCGGGCGAAAGACAGCTGATGGTGGAAATGACGGGTGTGCCGCCAAACAGAAAACTGGAAACTGCCGCCATGGGCTCAGTCCCACCGGCGATGCTCCAGGCCGAAACGCTGTCCGGATTGTGGTCAAAGATGGCGCGCGCTACGGAAAGGTCATGGGGCAACCAGTCCCACAGCACGGAAGAATCCGCACGGCCGTAGCCGTTGGCGCTATCGCACAGCAGGTACTGGATTTTGCCCAGTGACGGCAGCAGCTCCCGCGCGGCGCGAAATGCCGGACTGTAAAGATGGATGTGCCCCACAAATACCGGCGTGCCGGACTGCCGCGCGGCGTCCTGGATCCGCTGCGCATCGGCGACCGCGGTGGCCATGGGCTTTTCGATAAAGGTGGCGATGCCTGCGTTGATATAGGGCAGCGCCACATCCGCATGCGATGCGCTCGGAGTGGCAATCAGGACGCCATCCAGGCCCGGCGGCGGGGCGCCGTCCCTGGGAATCGCGGTGACGGAGACATCCGGCAAAGACAGCAGCGTGCGTTCGATGGTCTGGCCCCATCGCCCGCGTCCCACAAGTCCAAGCCGCACTGTCATCCCGTCCCGCGTTCCCCGGTCTTGAGATGACCGGTCAAATCACTGGCCCTTGTAGCTGTCCTGGTCGCGCGCCCAGGCGACAAAGCGGGCGAGGCCTGGCTGCAGGTCCATCTGCGACACATATCCCAGATCCTTGGCCGCCTTGGACAGGTCGGGGCAACGGCGCTGCGGCTCGCCGGCCGGATAATTGTCCGGATAGGAGATGTTCTGAACCTTCGTGCCCGGCACCACGGTGGAATACATTTTGGCGAGATCGGTCATCGAGATTTCATTGTCGGCATTGCCGATATTGTAGGCCTCGCCGGGCGTTCCCTTGAGCAGGGTCTTCAGAAAGCCGGAGATCGCGTCGGTGATGTAGCAGAAGGTGCGGGTCTGCTTGCCATCGCCATGCACGGGAAGGGGGCGGCCGTTCAGCGCTTCATAGGTAAACATCGGGACCACGCGGCGATCATTGTGCTTCATGCCGGGGCCGAACACGTTGAACGGACGCACGATCTTCACCGGCACGTTATACTGCTGGTGATAGATCGTCGATATCGTCTCGCCCAGGCGCTTGGATTCGTCATAGCAGGCGCGGGGGCCGACGCTGGACACATAGCCGTGATAGGTTTCGGGGGTCGGGACCGCCTTGGGGTCCGGATCGCCATAGATTTCGCTGGAGCTGAAGAACAGGAAACCTTCCAGGTTCTTGTTCTTGCGCGCCAGCGCCAGCAGGTTCTTGGAGCCCTGCACGGCGCTTTCGATCGTCTCCAGCGGGTACTTCATGTAATAGACCGGCGAGGCCACGCCGGCGGCATGCATGATGTAATGTAGGTCTTCACGCACCGGCAGCGGATAGGAAACGTCGGCCCAGACATCAACGATGTTCGGGTCGTGCTGGCCGCCTTCGTACAGCTCCAGTTGCTCGCCGGTGATGTAATTGTCGGCCGAGATGACCTTGCACGGCTTGGCCAGCACTTCCTTGTTCAGCTGGCGGAATACGGCGATGAAATGGCGGCCCAAGAAGCCGGCGCCCCCGGACAGCAGGATGGTTTTGCCGGAAAAGCGGTGTGCGTCAGGCCCCAGATTTTCGACGATTTTCGCGACGTCGTCGCGCATGATTTCCGATGCTGCATTCTTTGTCATGTTACTTCCCTTGGTGGGATCGGTACGAGGTACCGATACGAGCGGCCTGTTTTCTTTTTGATGTCGTCGAAATATTCGTATGCAAACACCACCAGGATGTCCGGGCGGTGCTCGGCGAGATGGGCCTGGGTGACGATGGGGATATGCGTTCCTGGCGTGAACTTGTTCTGCTTCAGCGGGCTGTCATCGACGGTGAAGTCGATCAACTCCGGGCCGATGCCGCCATAATTGCAAATCGTCGATACCCGTGCCGGCGCGCCATAGCCGCCAACTTTCAGGTTCGATTTCTTGTAATTTTTGAGCAATTCGCGAAACGCGGCGATCTGGGTGTCCACGTTGCGCCGGAATTCCTCCAGCTTGGCGGCGGTCAGACTTTCGCTTTCCTCGGCGAGAAGATCGGTAACATTCTTCGACGGGGCGCCGCCATGCGACTTCCTCTGTATCGTCACCTGCAGGGAGCCGCCATGGGGCTCGATATGCTCGACATCGGTGATGACCATGCCATGGGCTTCGAACAGATTCTTTAGGGACGTGAGCGAGTAATAGAAGATCCGATCGAGGTAGAAGCGCTCGAACTGAATGAGTCGCAGGATATTTCCGATATACTCGACTTCAATGATGAAGCGGCCATTGTCGGTCAGCAGACGCAACACGGTATCGATGAAGCGGTGCGGATTTTCCAGATGCGTGAAAACGCTGCTGGCGACAATCACGTCCGCCTTGCCATAAGCCTTCTCGATTTCGTCCGCGGAATTGTCCTCGAAGAAAGAACAGACCGTCGTCAGGCCGAGATCGTTGGCGATCTTGGAGACGTTGATCGACGGTTCAACGCCAATCGCCTTGACGCCCAGTTCCTTCAAAGGCTTGAGAAGAATGCCGTCATTCGAGCCGACATCGACCACAAACTTCGCATCCGCTAATTTGGCCGCAAGCTTTTCAAAGTGCCGAACTAGGCCGGCATTGACCGACGAAAGGTAATAATAATCCTCGAACATCCTTTCGCGCGACACCATCGTTCCAAGCTGGACGTTCTTGCATTGCGGACAGAAATGCACCGCGAGCGGAAAGAAGTCTTCTGTCTGAAACTGCGCCGCGGTCGGATACTTGTTCGCGAGGGGCTGCTTTCCCAAATTCAGGAATTCATTCGTCCCATCATGGCCGCACAACTGACAGTCCATATTTCGCGATTCTCCAGGTTTTTCGGCTTTTCGGGGGTTCCGCGCGGACTGAATAACAGCCTAATCCCGGTGTTTCAAGGTGCATGGAAAACGCATGTTTGCACGCATCAACAGACGACTATGGCGGCCTGTAACCGTCGCACGTCGGTCAATTTCAGCGCGGCTGCCGGCGCTGCGAGATGCACGAGCCGATAAAGGCATCGAAGGCCTCCATATAGTCGCCGACATTGCTGCGATAGTCCCGGGCGTTAGCCTTTTTGCCCGAGCAGGCGGCGAAAGTCCGCGCCAGCGCATCGCTGCTGCCGGCGGTGTAGAAAGCGATCGCATTCTGGAACCGGTCGAATTCAAAGATCAGGCCGGGTTCGGGGGGGCCGGGCATGATGACGCGGCAGCCGCAATAAAGGCCTTCATAGATGGTGCGTCCGACGCAGGGTTTGGGATCGCCCCGAACGACATAGTCCGTGGAGGCATACACACTTTTGATATCCGGCTCCTCGCCCCAGAAAATGATGCGTGGATCGCCGCCGGCGGCCGCCTGGCAGCGCGCCATGTAATTTTCGGAGCCTGCGCCGGCAATGAGCAGAATGTCTGCCGTGCCCGCGCTGCGCCGGAAAGCTTCTATCACCAGCGCGACGCCTTTGAGCTCCGAGACCCGGCCAATCATGCTGAACACGGTGGTGGCCGCATCCAGCCGCCGGTGGCGCAAGGGCTTGGCCAAGGCGACATCGCGCATGTCGATTGGATTGTTTAGCGTGACGGCATGCATCTGGCCTTCACGGCGGGCAAATGGCCGGCGGGTCGCGGTATCGATGAAAATCAGTCCCAGCCCGTTTGCCAGCCGGTCGATCACGGGTGATTGGGGATCGATGATGATGTCGCGAATATGCGTGACGGACGGCACGCCAGGCAACACCATTTGATGCAGCACCGGGGAGTTGAAATGCACAATGTCGTATCGGTTTTTCCGCAGGATCCGCCGGTAGATTCCGCGATCACGTTGCCAGCCGAGCCAGTGCGCCACGCCGTACGCCGTATCCGCCAGGTTGCGCCGGATGCCCAGCATCCCCAGATCAACCGGCATGGATATCTCATACGCCCGGCGAACGGACGCAAATCGCGCCGCCGTCACGGTCAGGTCCCGGGGCCGGCGAAAAGATCTCGGCAGCAGCAGGTCGGCCTCGATGCCGGTATAATTCTCCAGCAGCAGGCGCAGGCTGGTTGCCGCGCCATAAAGACCTTCTAGCGTATGGGTGACGAACAGGATTTTTTTGCGGGCGGACGGAATCATCGGGACCGTATGGTGATGGCGGGGTTCAAGGCCGCGCGCATTTCAGGAACAGGTCGCAAATGCGGTCCACATCCGGGATCGCCAGCTCGGGATAGATGGGCAGGCTTATGACCCGCCGGGCGGCTCGCTCGGTGACGGGCAGAGGGCGGTGTGGCCCCTCCTGCAGAAGCGCCGGCTGCTTGTGCAGGGGAATGGGATAGTGGATGCCGGTGGCGATCTTCTCCTGCGTCAGCGCATCGGCGATTGCATCCCGGTTGGACGCTTCGACGATATACAGATGATAGACCGCCTCGCTATACGGGAGCGGGTTAATCGTCTTGAACCCGGCAGGCCGCAGCCGCGCATCGTAATGCGCGGCGATTTTCCGGCGCGCCGCGATCCACGCGTCGATGTGTTGCAGCTTCACGGAAAGCATGGCGGCCTGCAGCGCGTCCATGCGCTGATTATAGCCTATGATGTCATGCTCATACTTGCTGGTGCGGCCATGATCGCGCAATTTGCGCAGGAGAAGGGCGGCCCCGTCTGAATTCGTCGAGATGAAGCCGGCATCGCCATACGCGCCCAGGTTCTTTCCGGGATAAAAACTGAAGCTCCCACAGTCGCCGAGGCTGCCGACGCCGCGTCCGCGATAGGTTGCAAAATGCGCCTGCGCGGCGTCCTCGATCACTTTCAGGCCATGCTTGCGGGCGATGGCAAGGATCGGGTGCATATCGCAGGGCGCGCCATAGAGATGCACGGGAATGATTGCGCGCGTACGCGACGTGATCGCGGCCTCGAGTACGGTCGGGTCCATGCCGTAGGCGGCTGTCTCGATGTCCACAAACACGGGCTTGGCGCCTACATGGCAGATCGCTTCGGCCGTGGCGATGAAGGTATGGGCGACGGTAATGACTTCGTCGCCGTCACCCACGCCCAGCGCTTCCAGGGACAGAGACAGGGATGCGGTGCCATTGGCGCAACCGATGCCGTGTGCCGAGCCCAGCTTGCGGGCAAAGGCCTGCTCGAAGGCCTCGACCGCAGGACCCTGGATATAGTGGCCGGCCTGAAAGACGCCGTCGATCGCGGCGTGGAGTTCCGGTTTCAACGCTTCGTACTGCGCGGAAAGATCGACAAGGGGGATAGGCTTCATGTCAACGCACTGCTTCAAGAGCATCTGGACCGGCAAGGCGATACCGGGTGCCGTCGATGGGGCAGACTAGATTGTCGCCCAACCGAACGCCAGCCTTGCTCATCCAGCCGATACGCAATCCGGGATTGCCGACGATCAACGCGAAATCGGGCACATCGGCGGTAACCACGGCACCTGCCCCAATGAAGCAGTACATCCCGAGGCTGTGACCGCACACGATCGTGGCGTTGGCGCCGATGGTTGCGCCCCGGCCCACCCGCGTCGGGCGGAACTCGTCCTTGCGCTCGATTTCCGCGCGGGGATTTATCACATTGGTGAAGACGCAGGACGGGCCGCAAAACACCCCGTTTTCCAGCGTCACGCCGGTATAAAGGCTGACATTGTTCTGGATCTTGCAGCGATCGCCCACCACAACGCCGGCGCCGATCATGACATTCTGGCCGATGATGCAATCTGATCCGATGCGCGCGCGCGGCAGGATATGGGTGAAGTGCCAGACGCTGGTGCCGTCGCCGATCTCGACGCCATCATCGATATAGGCGCTTTCATGAATGCTGACGGCAGGAAAGCGCTGTTTGAACGCGGCCTGACGATCCACTGTTAAATCCTCGGTGTTAGGCGGCCCCTGTCACAGCCACGATGTCATGCCGCTTTGCCGTCAGCAAGGCGGCGGCCTTATGCGCGGGAAATCTGGACTTCAGAGCCCGTCCGGATCGATTCGTAGATGGCGCAGATCAGCTCCAGGGACTTCTTGCCTTCAAAGCCATCCACCAGCGAGGTCTTGCCGTCCCGTATCACGTCAACAACATGGTTGAGATAGGCGATGTGGCCGAAGCCGTATACGTCCGGCGGGTCTTCGGAGAAATGGGCGATGACATCGGCGTCCTCGGGAAGGCTTTGCGAAAAATTCCAGCTGCGCATTTTGTTCACGGCGAAGCCGGCGATCTCGACCAGGCCTTTTTCGCCCAGGATGGACAGCGAACCTTCCGTGTCTCGGGGGCGCGCCGCCGTGGTGGCCTCAATCACGCCGATGGCCCCGTTTTCGAAGGTCACAATCGCTGCGCCCGTGTCTTCGGCCTCGATATCGACCAGCGCCGTCCGCGCCTTGGCGGTCACGGAGACCGGCCTGCCCAGGAACCATTGCAACAGATCGATGTGATGCGATGCCTGGTTGGCGAACACGCCACCATCCAGCGCGTGGGTCCCGCGCCAAGCCGCCTGGTCATAATAGGACTGGGTCCGGCACCAGCGCACGCGCACCGTACCCATCACCAGTTTGCCGAACCGCCCCTGCTGGTGCGCTTCCATCAGCTTCTGGACGGGAAGATTGTAGCGGTTCTGTTTGACCACAAAAAGCTTCACGCCGGCGGCGTCGCAAGCCTGGATCATCGCGTCGGCGTCCGCCACGGACAGCGCCATCGGTTTCTCCACCACGATATGCTTGCCGTACGGCGCCAGCGCCTGGCAGTGCGCGGCATGATTGCCGCTTTCGGTCAGGATGCTGACGATGTCGATCTTGCCGCCGGATTCGCGCATCATCTGATGCATGTCGGTGAACCAGGGCACGCCGAGCCGCTCTCCCGTTTCTTGCGCGACGCGTGGCAGAATGTCGCACACAGCGGCCAGTTCTGCGCCGCGCACGTGGCCTTCCGTCAAGAGCTTCAAGTGCTTCTGGGCGATCCGGCCGCAGCCGACCAAGGCAAATCGTGACATCACATCCAGCCGCTATAGTCCCGCCGCGCCTCTCGCGCCGGTATAGTCGCTAATAGCCGCTCACGGTAGGGAAAAAAGGCATTTCTCTGCTAAATGAAGCATGACCGATCGTCTCATAAATACAAAATCTGCAGCTATTGCGTGATGGATACTCCCGACCCGGTGATCAGCTTCGGCGCGGCCAAAGCCTTGGCAAACGCCGTGGGCCCGCTTTGCGCCATCAGGGGCCCCCGCGGATGAAAAAGCGGCTCAGCAATATCACGGCTGCGGACTTCGACCGCTTTCTCGATTTCGCGTCCCGGCATCCGGACATCATTTCGCGCGACCATGTTCTGCAGAAGCTGACCATTTTCAATTTTGTGGCGCCCTTCCTGGAGCGTTACCGGCCGCAACAGATTCTGGAAATAGGTTGCGGGCTGGGTTTTCACGCCGCGTTGCTGGCCAACTACGGCGCCGTATCGGCGACCGAGCTCGAAGCGCCCGGCAGCTTCGTTACCATGGACGGCGACGTCGGCAAGGACCGTGATATCGTGCTGGGTGAACTGGCCACAAACAAGGTGGAATTCCGCGCCAATGACGGACGCACCTTTCCGTTTGCAGATCAATCTTTCGACACCATTTTTCATAACTCGGTGATCGAGCATGTCCCGGATGCCGCCGTGTTCAATCGGGAAACGGCGCGGATGCTAAGGCCGAACGGCATCGCGATCTGCATCACCGGCACGCCGACGCTTTGTTGGTTCCGGTTTTTGCGCAATCATGTCCTGCGTCTGCCGCTGATACTCGCCGCGGCCCTGATCAAGGAGGCAGGTCTCACCAGCCGGCGGAAGGTCTCAGACAAGATCAAGGCGTTGCTGCCGCAAGGTGCGCCAAAACCCACGCATGTGCCCGGAATTTCGCGCTGGAACGCGCGCCTGACGCATTATGCAAACAGCCCGGCTTACAACGCGCTGGTGCTGGATGAGCTCGCGAAGGAAGCAAGGCTGGACCGGGACGCGGTGCTGGGCGCGGCCTATCAGCATTTTCGCGGCTCGTTTTTCAACCGTCTGCGCTACTATCTGACGCCGCAAACGCACGGACAGCATTACCGTGATTTCCGGCATGAGATGCTGGAATACAATATCAATTGCTGGCGTGAGGCCTTCACATCGGCGGGGTTTGATGTCGTGGAGATCGTTCCCTACCGTTTCCATCATTTTCTGGAGCCAAGTTTCAGCGGCAGCTTCAACGCTGCGCTCTATCATTGGGCTGCGCCACTGATCGAGCGTTTTCACCGCGCGATCCCCCTTTCGCTGTGTTCCGAATTTATCCTGGTGGCGCGCAAGCGATAACAGATGAAATTCTCGATCGTTACAATCTCGTACAACCAGGCGGAATTTCTGGAACGCACCATCCAGTCCGTCCTGGACCAGGACTTCGAAGACATCGAGTACATCGTGGTGGATCCCGGCTCAACCGACGGTAGCCGCGAGATCATTGAGCGATATCGCAGCCGGATTTCGAAGATCATCTTTGAACCGGATAAGGGCGCGGCGGATGGTCTGAACAAGGGCTTCGCCCACGCCACGGGGGACGTGTTCGGTTTTTTGAACTCGGATGACGAACTGCTGCCCGGCGCTATCGCCAGGGTGGCGGCGTATTTTTCGGCCCGTCCGCAGACCGATATCCTGATGGGGCACATGTTCATTATCGATGCTGAGAGCCGCAAGGTGCGGCGCTCCTACACAGACAGGTTTGATCCGGTGGCGGTTGCGTATAGTGGAGCGATAACGTGCCAGCAGGCCACTTTTTTCCGCGCCAGCCTGTATCGCGGCACCAAGGGATTTGATGCCGGCAATTCCATCACCTGGGACGCCGAGCTTTTTCTGGACCTGCTGTTGAACGCCAGGTACCCGCTCTATGTCGAGGACTTCCTCAGCGGTTTTCGTGTGCACGGGGACTCGATCACCGGTGCCAACAAAATGCGCGAAAAATACCGGGCTTATGAACGGGCGCGGTTCGCCCGCATCATGGGGCGGCCGTGGCGTGCGACGGATTGGATTATCTGGCTGCTGTACCGGCTGCGCAAGCACGTGATCAAACCGCAGGCCCTGATCGAGAGACTGCGCCGCGGCTCTATTGGCGGCCGATAGACTTACCGCTTTGTCATATGCGCGACGAGGAACGACCCCATGGCCAGATTGTGCGTCATGAAGCGCGCGATACTGTCGGGCAGAAGCCGCAGCAACAGATCTTTGAGGCGGCTGTGCGGCAGCGGGATCAGTTCGATGCTCATGCCATGCACAGAAGTCGTGGTTGCAAACAGCGGCCGGGTCAACACCTCCCATTCGGCGCGCGTGTAGTAACGCGCAATCGCGCCATCGGTCGCCTGCTGCCGGACCTGGTCTATCAATTGCCTGGTGGGAAACTTTCCCTTGATCCCCAGTTTCAGGATCGCGAACAGATAATAGCTCCACCACGACCGATAATAGACCATGATGACGCCGCCGCCGCCGGGGCGCAGCACGCGGTGCATTTCCTTCAGGATCCGGGTAGTGTCGGCCGAGTGGTGGATAACTCCCCATGACCATATGAAATCGAAACTGGCGTCTGGAAACGTCATGGATTCCGCGTCCATCTGCAAGACTTTACCTGGCCTCTCAAGCAGCGCGAAGCGCCGCGTGGTCATCTCGGTTGCTTCTTCCGTGAGGTCGATGCCGGTATAGGACTTCGCGTGCAATGCGAGCAATTGGCCGACCGAGCCGTGCCCCACCCCGATTTCCAGCACATCTTTGTCGCTAAGCTGTTCGAACGGTATCAGGGCATCGAAGGGCACCTTGCGGCAGGGCAGGAAGACTTGCACGGAGGACAGGAAGCGCCGGTCGATTTCCCCGAAGAAATCCGCGGTCGCCTTGTCGGACGTCAGCCCGTCGCGCCAGTCATAGCGCATCGGCTTTCCTTCCCACCAGGCGCGGTTTGCGTCCTGCCAGGCTTTGCGCTCGGCTTCGCTCTGGGGCAGCTGGGTGGGATCGGCGAAGCCTGGCGCTTTATCGCCAAACTCGCCGTCCGGAACGGTGCCGGTCATCGCGCAATCTCCAAATGCGCGGGGGCCGCGATTGTCAGGCTTTGACATGATGGTCGCCAACCAGGCCGTTCTTGACCATTACGTTGCGGGTGTCTACCACCAGCTTGGAATGCTTGGAGACAAGCGCGTAATCCACCGCGTCATGATCGGTGGAAATCAGCACCGCATCATAGTTTTCCAGATTCCTGGCTTCCAGCGCCACCGATTTGCGGCCTGTGTAGTGGGCATGCTCGCGGGTAGGCGGGATCACCGTCACATGGGGATCGTGATAATCGGCAATGGCGCCGCGCTGTTCCAGCAGCTCCATCAGCTTGAAAGTCGGGCTCTCGCGGATGTCGGGGATGTTCTTCTTGTACGAAAGACCCAGCACCAATATGCGCGCGCCGGTCAGGGCTTTCTTGTGACGGCTGTCCAGTGCCAGCGCCAGCTTCTCCACCACATAGCGCGGCATCGCGACATTGATCTCGCCCGCCAGCTCGATGAAACGCGTGGGCAGGTCAAACTCACGCGACTTCCAGGTGAGGTAGAAGGGATCGATCGGTATGCAATGGCCGCCAAGTCCCGGTCCCGGATAAAAGGGCATGAAGCCGAAGGGCTTGGTCTTGGCGGCGTCTATCACTTCCCAGACATCGATGCCCATCGCACTGAAGATCACCTTCAATTCATTGACAAGCGCGATGTTGACGGCACGGAAAACATTTTCGGTGATCTTCACCGCCTCGGCCACATCGGGCGAGGATACCGGCACGACATGCTTCACCGCGGCGGCATAGAAACTTTCGACCAGCTTGCTGGCCTCCGACCCTAGCCCCGCCACCACCTTGGGAATGGTGACGGTTTCGAAGGACGCGTTGCCCGGATCTTCGCGTTCCGGCGAAAAGCCCAGGAAGAAATCCTTGCCGCAGACCAGGCCGCTTTCTTCCAGGATGGGCTTCAGGATTTCACGGGTGGTTCCAGGATAGGTGGTGGATTCCAGCACGACCAGCTGTCCGGGACGCAAGGTCTGCGCGATCTCGCGGCCGGATGCCTCGATGTAGGAAAGGTCGGGCTCGCGGTGACGGTCCAGCGGTGTCGGCACGCAGATGATGATGATGTCGCAATCGCGCAGGCGGGCAAAATCGTTTGTCGCCTCGAATTTCCTGGCATTGACCTGTTTGGCCAATTCGCTGTCCGCCACCGCGCCGATATAGGACTTGCCGGCGTTCAGCAGCGGCGGCTTGGTGTCATCGACATCGAAGCCGGTCACGCGCATCCCGCCCCGCGCCACCGCCATCGCCAGGGGCAGTCCGACATAGCCCAGGCCGATGATGGCGGCGTGGGCGGACCGGTCGTCGAGGAGGCGTTGAAGCTGGGTGGCAGGAGATTCGCGGGTCATGGCCTGTATCGAAGAAAGCGAGACGCTCTGTATTGGAACTGGGCGCTGAGCGCCAGGGTCTGGCCGCGGTCCGAAAGGGACAATTCTGCGGTTCGCCGAGGGCAAGTCGCAGGTCCTTTCAGATAGGTCGTGGAAAATCTACATATAGTATTATTATGAATTAAATACGCTATATATTGACCAGTTTGCCGGAGTTTCGGGCTGTTCAACCAATATTGCAGGCGCAGCATAGATTTTTGAGTTTTTGAAGCGGGCTTTTGCTAAGCACTGGGCCTTCTGGGACAAAGGTGCTTTCCAAGCATGACGTTGAAACGACTATTTATTCGGTTGCTGGACAGGCCTGTTCTGAGGCCGCTGCTCTCCATCATCGGCAGTGCAAAGGCCCGGCAACTGCTGGGCCCCGACGTGCAGATTGGTTTCAGTGACGTGTGGTACCATCGCGTAGGCGGTTACGCGGTGCCAGACGGACCCGCGTTTGGATATTACGAACCGGATATTCTGGCTTGGAAGACCGAAGTTCCAACCTATTTCAGCAATGCCGAAGAATTCTGGCTTCGAAGTTACCGCCCCAAGGAAGGGGATATCGTCGTGGACATCGGCGCAGGCCGGGGTGAAGACGCCTTGCCGTTTTCAGAGGCCGTGGGACCCACGGGCAGAGTGTTGGCCGTCGAAGCTCACCCCGCAACATTCCAGCGTCTCAAACGGTTCTGCGCCCTCAACAAGCTTGCCAATGTTGAGCCCGTTCACACCGCCATCATGGACAAGCCCACGGTGGTCCACATGGATGATGCGGACAATTGGGAAGACAGTTCCGTTCTGGCTCCCGCAGGCGCGATTGCGGTTCAGGCGATAACCTTTGACCAACTATGCGCGGACCATGGAATCGACCGGATCGATTTTCTAAAGATGAACATCGAAGGCGCTGAGAAATTCGCGTTGTTGGGAATGGAGAAAATGCTTCCGAAAATTCGGGAGGTTTGCATCTGTGCGCATGACTTTCGTTCGGACCGGGGAGAGGGCGATTTCTTCCGGACCCGGGATTTCGTGATCAAATTCCTGTCCGATGCAGGCTTCACGGTTTCGCGCCGGGAAAATGACCCGGTCGATTATGTGAGGGACCATATCCTGGGCGTGCGCAGTCCGCTGACATGAGCGATTCCGTCATCAGCGTGGAAGGCCTGTCCAAAAGCTATCTTCTAGGCCATCAGGCTGCCCGTAGCGCACGTTATGAAACCCTGCGTGACACGTTTATGCGCGGCGCCCGTCGGTTCGGCCGCACGGCAATGGACATGGCGCGCGGACGCCAGATCATCCAGGGCGACGAGGTGGAGGAATTCTGGGCACTCAAGGATCTGTCCTTTGACGTGAAGCAGGGCGAAGTTGTCGGCATCATCGGGCGCAACGGCGCGGGAAAATCCACGCTGCTGAAGATTCTTTCCCGCATTACCGAGCCGACAAGGGGGCGGGTGCGTATCCGCGGGCGCGTCGCCAGTCTGCTGGAGGTCGGCACCGGCTTTCATCCCGAACTCAGCGGCCGCGAGAATGTCTATCTCAATGGCGCGATCCTCGGAATGACGCGGCACGAGATCAAAGCCAAGTTTGACGAGATCGTCGACTTCGCCGAAGTCGAGAAATTCCTCGACACGCCGGTCAAGCGATACAGTTCGGGCATGTATGTCCGCCTTGCTTTCGCTGTGGCGGCGCATCTGGAGCCGGAAATCCTGGTGGTGGATGAGGTGCTGTCCGTCGGCGACGCGGAATTCCAGCGCAAGTGTCTTGGAAAAATGTCTGAGGTCGCCAGTGGCGGCCGGACAGTCCTGTTCGTGAGCCACAGTCTCAGCACGTTGCGCAGCATTTGCTCGCGCGGGATTTTGCTCAAGGCCGGACAGATTGTGGAAGATGCAGGCATCTCCCAAACTTTGAAAGCGTATACATCCGGTTCAGCGGCGAACACGCGCGAATATGGACCGGACTCCGCTGTACGGCGCGTTGCGGCGTGGCAGGCGGAAGACTGCATCATGGTGGAAATGGAATATTCCAGTATCGCAGGGAAACTTACGTTTCCCTGTGCCCAGTTTATTATCCACGATGCCGATGGCCGGCCGCTCATGGGGCACAACCCCTTGATGCAAAGCACTGGTGGCGAACAATGGAGCGACTCCGGGATCGTCCGTGCGCGAATGACGTCGCCCCGCTTGCTGGATGGGGCGTATTCCGTGTCAGTGGCGCTTGGTGACCATTACACGACCATTTTCTCGGACCTGAACTGCCTCACGTTGCATATCGCGGCATACGCAAACGCCCACTATCAGTTGCCGGTGGAAAAAGTCGGGCCGGTATTTCCAACCTGTGAGTATGAATTTTTGCCATCGAGGACTGCGGTTGAAACCCATGGCCAATAAGACCACCAGGAAAAACAATCGCGTATTGGTAACTGGCGCGGATGGATTTATCGGCTCGCACCTTGTTGAGGCGCTGGTGGCGCAGGGTCGTGAAGTGACTGCCCTTTCCCAGTATAATTCCTTCAACACCTGGGGTTGGCTGGAAGACGTCAACTGCCTGAGCCAGATACGGGTCGTGAATGGCGATGTTCGCGATCCCCACTTCTGCAAGCAGATCACACGTGATCAGGACGTGATCTTTCATCTCGCTGCGCTGATCGCCATTCCTTATTCCTATGTCGCGCCTGACAGCTATGTTGACGTCAATGTGCGCGGCACGCTCAATATCTGCCAGGCCGCGCGGGAGAATGGCGTGGGACGCGTGCTGCACACCTCGACCTCCGAGGTCTATGGCACGGCCCAGTATGTTCCGATCAATGAAGCTCACCCGTTGCAACCGCAGTCGCCCTACAGCGCGAGCAAGATCGGGGCCGACGCGATGGCAATGAGTTTTTACAACGCCTTCGACCTGCCGGTGACCATTGTTCGTCCCTTCAACACCTATGGTCCGCGCCAAAGCGCCCGCGCGGTTATTCCCACCATCATTTCCCAGATCGCGGCAGGAAAAAAACAGATTTCGCTGGGGGATCTCCGGCCAACCCGCGATTTCAATTTTGTGCACGATACCTGCCGCGGCTTTATGCTGCTGGCTGCTTGTGACGATGCTATCGGCAAGACCGTGAACATCGGTTCAAATTTCGAGATTTCGATGGGCGATACGCTGCGGATGATCAGAAAATTGATGGACGCCGATGTCGAGATCATCAATGACGAGCAGCGAATCCGGCCTGAAAAATCGGAAGTTCAGCGACTGTGGTGCGACAACACGCTCATCCACAGCCTGACCGGATTCAAGCCGGAATATTCCATGGAAGTCGGCTTGCGACAGACAATTAAGTGGTTCTCCGAACCATCCAATCTCTCGAAGTATAAGCACGACATATACAATGTCTGAAATGGCGGAAAAGCATCGCGGTCTTGTCGGCCTTGTGCATGTCGCGATGGTGAAGGGGTAGTCGGATGCAGGTTCTGATATTGGCGGGTGGGCAAGGTACGCGGTTGAAGCCGTTCACCAATGCTATTCCCAAGCCGTTGATCCCGATTGGTGATATGCCGATTCTTGAGGTGGTGCTCCGGCAACTGAAGTATCGGGGGGCTGAACGCGTCGTCCTGGCTGTCAATCACCTGGCTCAGCTGATCGAGGCATTCTTCGGCAATGGCGGGAAGCTGGGATTGGATATTTCCTATTCCCTGGAAGACAAGCCGCTGGGCACCGCTGGTCCACTGCGGCTGATTGCGCCGCTTGATGAGAACTTCATCGTGATGAACAGTGATCTGTTCACCACCCTGGACTACGCCGATTTATTCAAGTCTCACAGAAAATCAGGGGCTGCCGCGACGATCGCCACGTTTAAGAAGAAAGTGAAGATCGATCTGGGTGTCTTGAAAGTTGTGGATGGGCGGCTGGACGACTACATCGAAAAGCCGACCTATGATTTTACCGTGAGCATGGGAATTTACGCTCTCAACCGGCGCGTCGTCGATTTCATACCGGCAGAGGGAAAATTCGATATGCCGGAATTGATCCTCAAGTTGCACAAGGCGGGCGAACGGGTGGATTGCTATACGGGCGATTTCGAATGGCTGGATATTGGTCAGGTTGACGACTATGAGAAAGCCCTCGAATTGTTTTTGGCCAATCGCAGCACGTATCTTCCTGGTGAGAATAGCTGATTGAGCCATGGTTCCGGATTTGCCGGCAGTATCAAAAACTGCTGCGAAAATTACGGATCAACCGGGGCAGGTTGATAAAATGCAGGACATGATTCTTCCGTGAAAATCCTGATCGCAACCGGCTATTCGGGTTCCTGGCCCTATGTTCCGGATATGGTGGAGGAGCTGCGCAGTCGCGGCGTAACCGTGGATATCTTCGACATTGATGATCCGCGCCCGGTGCGTTTCCTCGACCGCCTGGCTTTTCGCTTTACAGGCCTGAGGGCCCGTACCACGCGGTCCGTCTTGCGCCACAAGCTCGATGCGATGGCGTCGGATTACGACGCGGTAAATATTCACTTCCTGCATCCGATTTATGCGGACCTGCTGGACAGCCTGAAAGTGCGTGGCCGCCGGCTTGTGGCAAGCATCTGGGGTTCCGACTTTCTGCGTGCGAACGACGCTCAGCGTGCCGTGCTGCGAAATATTCTGGCACAAGCGCATGTTATCACGACGAACAACCCCGAAATTCGCCAGCAGCTTCAGGCCGTCTATCCGGAAGCCGAGCCCAAAGTTCGTATCATGTCCTATGGCATGCGCAGCCTGAGCGTTATCGATCAGGTTTTGCGCAAGGAGACGCAAGCCCAATCGCGCGCCGCGCTGGGTGTCGATCCCGACAAAATCATTGTGGTCTGCGGCTATAATGCGACCCGTGCGCAACAGCATATGACGATGATCCAGGCAATTGCAGCCCTGCCGCTGGACGTGAAGGCTCGCCAGCAGTTTATCGTTCAGGCCACCTATCCCGACGATGCAGCCTATAAGGATGAGATTGCCGCCGCCCTCGACAAGGCGGGCATCGCCTATCTGATGTTGCGGGAGAATATGGATCTCGAGGACATCTGTCGTTTGCGCATTGTGTCCGACGTCACACTCAACATTCAGACGACGGATTCTCTCGCGGGTTCCATCCAGGAGCATCTGTATGCCGGATCGGCGCTGATTGTCGGCCGTTGGCTGCCCTATGAGATGTTCGAGAAAATGGGGGCGTCGGTACAGCGTGTGGAGACGGCCGCCCAAATTGCAGAAGCCCTTGCCGCGGCGCGGAGGAAGCCCGATCCATCGGTTACGCGTTCAGGCTATGTCCGGCAGATTCATGAGGCTGCCTGTTGGGGTTCCGATACCCTGATGGAAAAATGGCTGAGTGCATACAGCGGGTGATCGTGCGGCTCTGTTTGTCGGCGGCGTGCCGGGCGGCAGTATTGGGCTGGCACCGGGGCCGTGCTCATCGTCGCGCGCCGTAAATGAAACAGATCGGATGACGGTCCGTGAAGCCGCCGGCCGCTGGCATTGCCGCCTGAACCGAGCCCCGGCCCGGGAATCGGGACTGTCTGTGGGCCGGACTGACGGCTCCTTTGAAGCCTGGGGGAAGCAGACAGGAACTCGCGCCTAAGGCGAGTTGTAGGTTGGCACCAGACTTTCCCGGCATTCAGAATATCCATATATAGTAGTCTATTTTCATTTATATACTACATATATTAACCCCTGTGGGGATAATCCGACGTTTTTCTCCCCCCAATTTCCCCCAAAATCTATTTCGCAAGTGCAGCATAGATTTTTGAGTTTTTGAGGCGGGCTTTTGCTAAAGCACTAGGCCTTCTGGGACAAAAGGGGCTTTCCAATCAGGCCGTTGAGCAAAATGCAGACATCTCAAGACGATGCCGCGGCCACGCTGGGCGCGCGATGGTACGCGGTCAAATGCCAGCCCAATCGCGAGGCCATGGCTGCGGCGCATCTGGCCAACCAGGACTTCCCGGTTTTCCTGCCGCGCGGCCAGCGTGTGCGCCGTCACGCCCGCAAGGTGGACGTGGTGCTGGCTCCCTTCTTTCCCAGCTATCTGTTTGTCAGCCTCGACCTCACGCGCGATCGTTGGCGGTGCGTCAACAGCACCCACGGCGTGTCGCATCTGGTGATGCAGGGCAGCGCGCCGGCGGCGGTGCCGGCGGGCATCATCGAGCAACTGCAGGCGCGCTGTGACGCGCGCGGCGTGCTCGATCTGGACATCGAACTGAAGCCGGGCCAGCCGGTGCGCATTCTGACGGGGGCGCTGGCCGACTTTGTCGGCGAACTTGAACGCCAGGATGCGGCCGACCGCGTCCGGGTGCTTTTGACCATTCTGGGGAAGCCGACATCCGTCGCGCTGCCTCGCACCAGTGTCGTGCCCGCAAGCCTTTCGGCGTAAGCGGCGCAGGGCCCGTTTTTAACACGTCCAGCGGGTGACAGGCTTGTCACCCGGATGGCGGTAGCTTGCCGGGGGCCAGGAATGCATCTTCAGAAACGCGTATTGATCACCGGAGGGGCCGGGTTTCTCGGCTCCTTCCTGTGCGAAGCCTTGCTTGCGCGCGGCCAGGAAGTGCTGTGCGCCGACAATTTCTATACCGGCACGCGGCGCAACATCGAACACCTGATCGGACATCCCCGCTTCGAGCTGATGCGTCACGATGTGACGTTTCCGCTCTATGTGGAAGTGGATGATATCTACAACCTGGCCTGTCCCGCTTCGCCGATTCACTATCAGCGCGATCCGGTGCAAACCACCAAGACCTCGGTGCATGGCGCGATCAACATGCTGGGCCTGGCCAAGCGGGTAAAGGCCAAGATCTTCCAGGCCTCGACCAGCGAGATTTATGGCGACCCGGAGATACACCCTCAGAAAGAGGAATATTGGGGCAATGTGAACAGCATCGGGCCGCGCGCCTGTTACGACGAAGGCAAGCGCTGCGCCGAAACCCTGTTCTTCGACTATCACCGCCAGCACCATCTGCGCATCAAGGTCGCGCGCATCTTCAACACCTATGGCCCGCGCATGCATCCCAGTGACGGCCGGGTGGTGTCGAACTTCATCATGCAGGCCCTGCGCGGCGATGTGATCACAATGTATGGCGACGGCAGCCAGACCCGCTCCTTCTGCTATGTCGACGACTTGATCGACGGTTTCGTGCGGTTGATGGAATCGCCCGATGAGGTCACCGGTCCGGTCAATCTGGGTAATCCGGTGGAGTTCACCATTCGTCAGCTGGCCGACCAGGTGATCGCGCTCACGGGCTCGAAATCGAAAATGGAATTTCTGCCGCTGCCCGCTGACGACCCCAAGCAACGCCAGCCCGATATCACGCGCGCCCGCAAGACGCTCGGCTGGGAGCCGAAAGTGCCGGTTGAGGAAGGCCTGAAAAAGACCATCGCCTATTTTGACGATCTGCTGTCCAAGGGACTTGCCGGTTGATGCCCGACAGCAAGACCATCCTGGTCACGGGCGGCGCCGGCTATATCGGCGCGCATGCCTGCAAGGCCCTGGCGCAGGCGGGCTACACGCCGGTGACCTACGACAACCTTGTCTATGGCCATGAGCGCGCCGTCAAATGGGGGCCTTTCGAGAAAGGCGACATACTGGACGGGGCGCGCCTGTCCGAGGTGTTGACGCGCCACAAGCCGTCCGCGGTGATGCATTTCGCAGCCTTCGCCTATGTCGGCGAATCCGTCACCGAGCCGGCCAAATATTATCGCAACAATGTGGTCGGCACCCTGTCACTGCTCGACGCCATGCGGGCCCATGACATCGGCCGCATCGTGTTTTCCAGTACCTGTGCCACCTACGGCATTCCGGAGACGGTGCCGATTGCGGAAGACACGCCGCAAAAGCCCATCAATCCCTATGGCGCGTCCAAACTGATGATCGAGCGGGTGCTGTCCGACTATGCAGATGCGTACGCGATGAAATGCGTGGCGCTGCGCTATTTCAACGCCGCGGGCGCGGACGCCAATGGCGAGATCGGCGAATCCCACGACCCCGAAACCCATCTGATTCCGCTGGTGCTCGACGCCGCCAGCGGGGCGCGGCCGCATATCACCATCCTGGGGGACGATTATCCCACCCCGGACGGCACCTGCATCCGCGACTATGTCCATGTCAGCGATATCGCCGAAGCGCATGTCTGCGCGCTCGGCAAGCTGGGCGATGGCGGACTGCGGCGCGCCTACAACCTGGGCACCGGCAGCGGTTTCTCGGTCGCGCAAGTCATCGCCGCGGCAAAGCGGGTGACGGGCTGCAAGATTCCGGTGGTGCAGGGCCCGCGCCGTGCCGGCGATCCGGCGCAGCTTCTGGCCGATGCGCGGCTGGTGTCGCGCGAGCTCGGCTGGACAGCGCGTCACTCATCGCTCGACAATATCCTTCAAACCGCATGGCGCTGGCATCAGCGCAATTCGGCCTGACCGCGCCATGTGCGGCATAAACGGCGTCTTTGCCTTTCATCCCTCGGCCGGCGCGCCCTTGCAGGACGAGGCGCTGCGCACGCGCGATGCGATGCAGAAGCGCGGACCTGATGGATTCGGCATCTGGTCGGCGCCGCAGGGGCGTTGCATTCTCGCGCACCGGCGTCTTTCCTTCCTCGATCTGTCCGAGCGCGGGGCGCAGCCCATGCTGAGCGCCGATGGCAGGCTCGCCGTGACCTACAATGGCGAGATCTACAACTTCCCGGCGCTGCGCGCCGAACTGGAAGCGCAGGGCGTGGTGTTCCGCACCACCTCCGACACAGAGTCGCTGTTGCATCTCTATGCGCGCGACGGCCAGGCCATGGTGAAGAAGCTGCGCGGCATGTTTGCCTTCGCCATCTGGGATGATGCTCGCCAGGGCCTGTTCCTGGCGCGCGATCCCTACGGCATCAAGCCGCTCTACATCGCCAATGACGGCTGGACGCTTCGGTTTGCCTCCCAGGTGCGTGCGCTACTGGCGGGTGGCGGCGTATCGCGCGATCCCGAGCCCGCGGGCGTGGTCGGCTTCCATCTTTGGGGCAGTGTGCCCGAACCCTTCACCCTCTATCGCGACATTCGCGCGCTTCCGGCGGGACATACCCAATGGATAGACCGGGCAGGGCCGCGCGCGCCGCAGCCTTATGTCCATCTCGCCTCGATCCTGGCGGAAGGCGCCCAAACGCCGCTGCCCGCCGCGCAAATTGCACCGCAGATTCGCGACGCGGTTCGTGAAAGCGTCGCTGCCCATCTGCTGGCCGATGTCGAGGTCGGCGTGTTCCTGTCCGCGGGCGTGGATTCCGGCGCGATGCTGGGCCTGATGCGCGATGCCGGGTGTAACAATGCCACCGCCATCACCCTGGCCTTCGCGGAATTTCGCGGCTCGTCGGAGGATGAAGCTCCGCTGGCGGCGCAGGTGGCGCAGACTTATGGCGCCCGTCACATCGTTCGCACGGTCGGTGAAGCGGAATTCCGCGAAGACCTGCCTGCCATTCTGGCGGCGATGGACCAGCCCTCGATGGATGGCGTGAACACCTGGTTTGTCGCCAAGGCAGCGCGCGAGGCGGGGCTGAAGGCGGCCATCTCGGGTCTGGGCGGCGACGAATTGCTGGCCGGCTATGCCAGCTTCCGCGACATGCCGCGCTGGCGCCGCCGCTTCGGCGCGCTGGCATCGGTGCCAGGCCTCGGCGGCCTTGCCCGCGCGGTGATGAGCGCTGCTGTGCCGGGTTTCGTGCACTCCCATCCCAAGGCGCTGGGCATGCTGGAATATGCCGGCAGCTGGGAAGGCGCCTATCTGCTGCGGCGGGGCCTGTTCCTGCCGCATGAATTGCCCGCGCTGCTGGACAAGGGCTTCGTGGCGGAAGGCATGCGGCGGCTCCGCCCCCTGACACAGTTGTCGGTCACGCTGTCGCCCGATCCGCACAGCAATAATGGCCGGATTTGCGTCCTGGAGTCCGAGCACTATATGCGCAACCAGTTGCTGCGCGACGCCGACTGGGCCGGCATGGCGCATAGCCTGGAAATCCGCACCCCGCTGGTGGACATCGCGTTGCTGCGCAGGCTGGCGCCCGCCATTGCGGCGATCAAACCCGGCATGGGCAAGGCGGCGCTGGCGGCCGCGCCGTCCATTCCCCTGCCGCCGAAAGTCGTGTCACGCGCCAAGACCGGCTTTGGCGTTCCGACTCGCAGTTGGATGGCGGCTGCCGCGCGTTCCAATCGCGAAGACGTGCCGGAAGGCAAAGGCATCACCTCGCGCCGCTGGTCGCGCAAGGTGCTGGAGACCTTTGTTTCCCCTGTCGGCACACCCCATACCGGCGCGCTGGCGCTGTGACGGTGATGCTGGCCCTGGTACCGGACGCATTTGGCGGACGCGGCGGTATCGCGCAGTATAATCGCGATTTCCTCAGCGCCGCTGTGACCGCGCCCGGCATCGAGCGCATCGAGATTCTGCCGCGCCATGCGCCGGACGCGTTCACCTTGCCCGCCGGGCTGCGCCAGGCCGCGCCGGGCGAGAGCCGCATCGGCTATGTGCTTCGCGCGCTTGGCATGTCACTGACAGCGAAGCGCGGCATCGTGTTTTGCGGCCATATCAATCTGGTGCCGGCGGCGGCGCTGGTGGCGCGCCTGAGCCGCTCCCGGCTGATTGTCCAGACTCATGGCATCGAAGCCTGGGACGATCCCGGCAAGCCCTACCGGCGCGCCCTGGAAAAGGCCGACCTGGTGCTTTGTGTCTCGCGTTACACCCGTGCACGCGTTCTGTCCTGGGCCGCCATCGCGCCCGAGCGCGTCATCGTGCTGCCCAACACGGTTGGGCCGATGTTCACGCCGGGCGATGCCTCGGCCCTGCGTGCCGCATGGGGACTGGCCGGCAAGCGCGTTCTGCTGACGGTGTCGCGCATGGATGCGCGGGAACGCTACAAGGGCCATGAGCGGATCATTGCCACGCTGCCATCGCTGCCGGACGATGTTGTTTACGTCGTCCTGGGCGAAGGCAATGACACGGATCGCATCAAGGCGGTGGCGCGCGATTCCGGGGTTGCCGACCGCGTCCTGTTCAAGGGGGCGGTCGGCCGGGATATGCTGATCAACGCCTATCGGATGGCCGATCTCTATGTGATGCCATCGACCGGCGAAGGGTTCGGCATCGCTTTTCTGGAAGCTATGGCCAGCGGTACGCCGGCGCTGGGTCTGGCGGTGGCGGGCGCCACAGATGCCTTGTGTGACGGTGCGCTGGGCACCGCCGCGTCTGAGGAAGCTTTTGCCGGCACGCTGGCGCGGCTGCTGGCGGATGGCAAGCCCGATCCCGCCGGGCTGTCGGCGGCTGTGACGGCCCGGTTCGGCAGCAAGACATTCACCGCCTGCACGCACAGCGCGCTCGGCCGGCTGGCGCAGGTCTAGGAAAACATCATGGAAGACAATCAGATCGATCCCAGGATTCGCAACGAAGTGTTCGACACCGCGTCCCTGTCGGCCTTCTTTGGCGGCTATTGCGAGCGGCTGCGCCAGTCGCTGGCGCTGATCGACCATGAGGCGCTGGCGCGTGCCACCCGTGCGGTGGAAGAGGTCGGTGAGCGCGGCGGTCATATCTATGCCGTCGGCAATGGCGGATCGGCCGCCATTGCCGATCATCTGTGCTGCGACTGGACCAAGGGCACCGATGCGCAAGGGCACAAGCCGATCGCCAGCCATTCGCTGTCGTCCAATGCCGCGCTTTATTCGGCCATCGCCAATGATTTCGGCTTCCCCGAAGTCTTCTCCCAGCAGCTGGGATATTTCGGCAAGAAGGGCGACCTCCTGCTGGCGATTTCCTCATCCGGCAACAGCGACAATATCGTGCGCGCCGCGGCACAGGCCAAGAGCCTGGGCATGACCAGCATCGGCCTGACCGGCTTTTCGGGCGGACGTCTGAAAGCGATGGCCGACATCGCGCTGCATGTTCCGGCCGACAATTACGGCGTGGTCGAGGACGCCCACCAGATCATCATGCACGTGATCGCACAGTTCATCACCGCCCGCCGCCTGAAGCGCTGATCGTGCATCATTTCATTACCGGCGTAGCGGGGTTCATAGGCAGTCATCTGGCCGACAGCCTGCTGGCCGATGGCCAGCGCGTCAGCGGGATGGATGATTTTTCGCTGGGCCGGCGCCAATATCTGGACGGCGCCCGCGCCAGCGGCAAATTCTTCCTGGTGGAAGGCGATTGCAGCCAGACGGACAATGTCCGCGATGCTTTATCGGTCGCGAGTGCGTGGGGCGGGGTGCCGGACCTGATCTGGCACATGGCCGCCAACAGCGATATTGCGGCCGGCAGCGCGGACGCCTCCATCGACTTCAACCGCACCCTGCAGACGACTTTCGCCACCATCGAGGCGGCGCGCGCCGGTGGCGTGCGGCGTATGGCCTTTGCCTCGACCTCCGCGGTCTATGGCGAGCGCGATGACCTCCTGACGGAAGAATCCGGTCCGCTGCTGCCGATCTCCAACTACGGCGCCGCCAAGCTCGCGGGCGAGGGCCTGCTCAGCGCGGCGGCGGAATCCTTCCTGGACGCCATCTGGATTTTCCGCTTCCCGAACGTGGTGGGCCCACGCCCGACCCATGGCGTGATTTTCGATTTTGCCACGCGCCTGGCGCGCGATCCCTCGCGGCTTGCGGTGCTGGGTGACGGGACACAGGAAAAGCCCTACCTGCATGTCTCGGAGCTGGTGTCCGGCTTGCGCTTTGCCTGCGAGCGCTCCGGCGGCAAGCGCAATGTCTTCAACATCGGCCCGGAAGGGCAGGGCACGCGCGTCTCCGTCATCGCGGAGGAAACTGTTGCCGCAATGGCCCCGGGCGCAAAGATCGTCTATGGCCGCGGCGATCGCGGCTGGGTCGGCGACGTGCCGCGCTTTCGCTATTCCACGCAGAAATTGGCGCAGCTCGGCTGGCGGCCGCAACTGTCGTCCGACGCCGCCGTGCTGCGCGCCATCGCCGAAATCACCGCGACTGTGCACTGATGGAAACGGTCGGGCATCTGGTGATTGTGGCCGGCGGCAAGGGAACGCGCCTGTCGGCGCTGGTTGGCGACATCCCCAAAGCGCTGGTGCCGGTGGGCGGCAAGCCGGTGCTGCAGCATCAACTGGAGCTGGCGGTCGGCGCAGGCGTGCGCTCGGCCACCATTTTCGCGGGCTTCCTGGCCGACCAGATCGCGGCGTTCGTCGGCGACGGTTCGCGCTTTGGCATGCGGATTGACGTGCGGGTCGAGGATGAACCGCTGGGCAATGCCGGCGCGGTGCTGCAATCGCTGGACACCCTGCCGCCGCGCTTCTTCGTGATGTATGGCGATGTGATGATGGCCGTTGATCTGGCGCGCATGGCGCAGGCGCATCACAGCGCCGGCGCCGCTTTCACCGCCTTCGTCCATCCCAACGATCACCCCTTTGATTCCGATCTGGTGGAAGCCGATGCCCAGGGGCGGGTGACGCAGCTGCATAACGCCCCCCATGCGCCGGACCGCATCTACGCCAATCTGGTCAATGCCGCGCTGTATGTCGTGGAACGCGACGCGCTGCGGTCCTTTGCCAGGCCCGGCAAGCAGGATTTTACCAAGGACGTGATGCCCTGCCTGATCGCATGCGGCGCCAAGGTGCTGGCGTACCGCTCCGCGGACTATATCAAGGACATGGGCACGCCCGAGCGCCTGGCGCGGGTCGAGGCCGACCTCAAGAACGGCAAGATCGATCTCGCCGCTTCCGGCAAGCTCCGCGCCGCAGTGTTCCTGGACCGTGACGGCACGCTGAATGTGGAAAAAGGCTTTCTCGCCTCGGCGGAAGGGCTGGAGCTTTTGCCCGGCGTCGGCGCGGCGTTGAAAGTGTTGCGCCAGGCCGGCTATAGCCTGGTGGTCATTACCAACCAGCCGGTGATCGCGCGCGGAGAAGCCAGCGAGGACGATGTCGCCGCCATTCACCGCCGCCTGGAATGGGATCTGGGCAAGGAGGGCGCCTATCTCGACGCTGTCTATCTGTGCCCGCATCATCCCGACAAAGGCTTTCCGGGCGAGCGTCCGGAACTGAAAATCGCCTGCGATTGCCGCAAGCCGGGCACCGCCATGGTGGAGCAGGCCTGTCGCGATCTGGCGCTGGACCCGCGCCTGTCCTGGATGATCGGTGACCAGACCCGCGATATCGAACTGGCGCGCCGCGCCGGGCTGCGGTCGGTGGTGGTGCGTACCGGTACGGGCGGCAGCGACGGACGCTATTCCGCCACCCCGGATTTCATCGCCGATGATCTTTCCGCGGCGGCGCGCCTGATTCTGGAACAGAAAAAAGCTGCCGCATGATCATTTCGCGTACCCCTTTGCGTATCAGCTTCTTTGGCGGTGGCTCCGACCTGCCATCCTATTACCGCCGCCATGGCGGCGCAGTGCTGTCCGCGGCCATCGACAAGTCGGTCTATGTCACGGTCAGCCGCAAGTTCGACGATGCGGTGCGCGTCAGCTATTCGCGCACCGAAGAGGTGGCCCATGCCAGCAAGGTCGAGCATCCGCTGGTGCGTGAAGCCCTGACCCTGCTGGGCATCGAAGGCGGCGTCGAGATCACCTCGGTCGCCGACATTCCCGCCAGCGGCACGGGTCTTGGCTCCTCCAGTTCCTTCACGGTGGGGCTCTTGAACGCGCTGCATGCTTTCCGCGGCCGGCTGGTCAGTGCCTCCACCCTGGCGCGCGAAAGCTGCCAGATCGAGATTGACCGCTGCGGCGAGCCGATCGGCAAACAGGACCAGTATGCCGCCGCGCATGGCGGACTGAATTTCCTGCGCTTTCATCCCGACGAGACCGTGGAAGTGAGGAAAGCGGTTTGCGCCCCCGGCACGCTGGACGCGCTGCAGTCGCACCTGCTGTTTTTCTACACCGGCGTGACCCGCTCCGCCTCGGCGCTGCTGCGCAATCAGTCGTCCAATGTGGCGCAGCCGGGCGCCAAATCCGACGGCACGGGGGCGCTGGTGAAACTGGCGGAAAGGGCGTTCGACCGGTTGTGCGCCGGCGACATCAGCGATTTCGGCGCCTCGCTGGACGAAGCCTGGCAGATCAAGCGCGGATTGGCCGACGGCGTCAGCAACAGCCAGATTGACGACGCCTATGAAGCCGCCCGCAAGGCCGGCGCGCGGGGCGGCAAGGTTCTGGGCGCGGGCGGCGGCGGGTTCCTGATGTTCTTCGCGCCTCCTGACAAGCACACGGCCATTCGCAAGGCGCTTGCGCCTTTGCGCGAAACCCCGTTTACCTTCGCATCCGAAGGCAGCAGCATCATCTTCGTGCACGAATGACCATGGAATCTTACGAAATTGTCCTGGAACCAGGCCGTGCCGAGCGCAATTACTGGCGCGATCTGTGGCGCTATCGCGAACTGTTCCAAGCTTTGGCCGCGCGCGATGTGGCGGTGCGCTACAAGCAAACGGTGATAGGCATTGTCTGGGCCATCATGCGCCCATTTCTGACCATGCTGATTTTCACCATCATTTTTTCGCGCATCGCCAAACTGCCCAGCGAAGGCGACGCCCCCTACGCCCTGATGGTATTGGCCGGCCTGTTGCCTTGGACCTTTTTTTCCACGGCGCTCGGCGATGCCTCGCTGAGCCTGGTGACCAATTCCAATCTGATCAGCAAGATCTATTTCCCGCGCCTGATCATCCCGATCGCCACCATCGTGGTGTCCTTTGTCGATCTCCTGGTCAGCTTTGGCATTCTGGTCGCCATGATGGTGTGGTACCACTACGCACCGAGCATCAATATCCTGGCCCTGCCGCTTTTTGTCATTCTGGCCTTTCTCACCTCGCTGGGCCCCGGCCTGTGGATCACGTCGCTCAACGTGAAATACCGCGACTTTCGCTACATCATTCCCTTCATGCTGCAGTTCGGCCTGTATGTTTCGCCCGTGGGATTCAGTTCCACCGCGGTGCCGGAACAGTGGAAGCTGCTCTATTCGCTCAATCCCATGGTCGGCGTGATCGACGGTTTTCGCTGGTGCATCCTGGGCGGCAACAGTCATCTTAACTGGCAGAGCCTGGCGTCCACCGCTGTCATCACCATCTTCTTCCTCTGGCTTGGCATCCGCCAGTTCCGGAAGATGGAAAAGACTTTCGCCGACCTGATTTGATCCGTGACGATAGCCATCATCGATTACGGTCTGGGCAATCTGGGCTCGATCAGGAACATGCTGGTCCGTTCCGGCATCAAATGCACCGTCTCCGGCGATCACGACATTATCCGTGCAGCATCGCGGCTGATCCTGCCGGGCGTGGGCCATTTCAAATATGCCATGGATACGCTGCATGAACGCGGGCTGACGCCGGTCATCCAGCAGCGTGTGCGCGAAGCCAGGGTACCGCTGCTCGGAATCTGCCTGGGTGGCCAGCTGATCGGCCGTCACAGCGAGGAAGGTGATGTTGCCGGGCTGGATCTGGTGCCGATGGATGTGGTGGCGTTCGACCGTCAGCGGCTGGCCGGCGGCGAGAAGGTGCCGCATATGGGCTGGACCGAAACGCCGCATGCCGATGTTTCGTTCTTCAAGTCGGTGCAGCAGCCCGCGCGTTTCTATTACGTGCACTCGTTCCACTTCCGGTGCGACGATCCGCAGAACGAGATTGCCTGGGCCGAGCACGGCTACCGTTTCCCCTCGGGCGTACGTCACCGCAATGTCATCGGGGTGCAGTTTCACCCCGAAAAAAGCCATGTCTACGGCCAGCAACTGCTGCGCAATTTCGCCGCCATGGATTTTGACGCGTGAAGCGCATTCGCGTCATTCCCGTTCTGCTTCTGGCGCAGAGCGGTATGGTCAAGACCGAGCGGTTCACCAAGCCGCGCTATCTCGGCGACCCCATCAATGCGGTCAAGATCTTCAATGAGAAGCGCGCTGACGAGCTTGTGCTACTGGACATCGAGGCGACGGCAAAAAGCCGCATTGAGTTCGACTGGGTCGCCGATATCGTCAGCGAAGCCTTTATGCCCATCGGCTATGGCGGCGGCATCTCATCGGTCGGGCAGGCGGCGGAACTTTTCAAGCGTGGCGTGGAAAAGATTGTGGTAAATACCGCCGCCGTGGAAAATCCGAATCTTATTAGTGACATCGCCGCCCGCTACGGCAACCAGGCCGTGGTGGCGTCGATCGACGTCAAACGAAATTTCTGGAAGAAGAACAAGGTCTATACTCGAAGCGGCCGCAAGGAGGCGGTCATCGATCCGGTGACGCTGGCGCGCCGCTGCCGGGATGCGGGGGCCGGCGAAATCATCCTGACTTCGATTGACCGTGAGGGCACTTTTGGCGGATACGACACCGCGTTGCTGGAGACGGTGGCGAGTGCGGTGGACATTCCGGTCGTGGCCAATGGCGGGGCCGGGGCAATCTCGGATTTCGAGCTTGCTGTGGCTGAGGGGAAGTGCAGCGCGGTGGCGGCCAGCAGCATGTTTGTCTTCGCCAAGAAAGGCGAGGGGATGCTGATCAGCTATCCGTCGGAAAGTGAATTGCAGGAACAGTTTTGGTCTCGGCTTTGACGCAGCATTACATCGACACATCGCTCCCCGCCTCACGGCGCGGATTGTTCACGCCCGATTCGCTGCGCGTCTGCACAGCGACGGTGATGGACAACTCCGATCCCGACATCACCTTCGACGAAAACGGCGTCAGCAACTGGTATCACGAGTTTCAACGCCAGAAGGCGCTGCGCCCCGACGGTGCTGAGCGTGATCGTCTGCTGGCCGAGGCTATCGCCAAGATCAAGGCGGCAGGGCAGGGCAATAAGTACGACTGCCTCTTGGGCCTCAGCGGCGGCGTCGACTCTTCTTATATGGCCTGGCTGGCGAAGCAGTGGGGCCTGCGCCCGCTGGTACTACATTTCGACAATGGCTGGAACGACGAGCTGGCGGTCGCCAATATCGAGACCATCGTCAAGAAGTTGGATTTCCGGCTTGAAACCTTTGTGATGAACTGGCCGGAATTTCGCGACCTGCAGCGCGCTTTCTTCAAGGCCTCGGTGCTGGACCTGGATATTCCCACCGATCACATGATCTTCGGCGCGTTGCACAAGATCGCCGACCAGCACAACATCCGCTACATCCTGTCGGGCAACAATTTCGCCACCGAATGGCTTTTGCCGCCGGCCTGGTACGCCTCGAAGTTCGATCTGACTAATCTTGAAGCCATTCACGCCAAATATGGCGAGGTCCCACTCAAGCACCTGCCCAAGCTGGGCGTGTGGCAGCAGCTTTATTATCGCCGCGTCAAGGCGATCGAAGACGTCAAGATCCTCGACCTGGTGCCCTATTCCAAGACCGCCGCCAAGCAGTTCCTGATCGACGAATTGGGCTGGCGCGATTATGGCGGCAAGCATTACGAGCAGGTCTTCACCCGCTTCTATCAGGGTTACATCCTGCCGCTCCGTTACGGCATCGACAAGCGCAAGGCGCATTTGTCCAACCTGATCCTGAACGGGGAAATCACCCGCGAGCTGGCCCTGGCCGAGTTGCAGCAACCGACGGACGATCCGGACCGCCAGCAGCAGGACAAGCATTATGTCGCCAAGAAGCTTGGCTGGACGGATGCGGAGTTCGAGGCGATCCTGGCCCAGCCGCCCGTGCCGCACGCCGCCTTCGGCACCGATGCCACCCAGCGCAAGCTTGCCGACCTGACCATTCGCCTGCTGCAGCCTTTTGCCAAGATCGGCCGCCGCCTGATGGGTATCGGAAAGTAGAAAACCGGACATGTTTGCAAATCTGAAGAAAAGCATGGCGCGCATGACCGCGGCCAAGATCGGGCCGGACGAACTGCGCCGCGCCCTGAGCGAGGCGACGGGCGGCGGCGTGGACGCGATGCTGGTGCACTCGGCTCTGTCGGGCTGCGGCCAGTTTAGCGCCGGCGTCGCCGATATCGTGGCGGCGCTGCGGGAGAATGCCGGCACCTTGTGCCTGCCGACCCACACTTATTCCTATCCGGAGGTTTTCGGCCAGCCTGGACCGGTCTTCGATCCTGCGAAGACGCCATCCCAAAACGGTGTCCTCACCGAAACTTTCCGGCTTCAGCCCCGCGTGGTGCGCTCTATCAATGCCACGCACTCGCTGGCGGCCAGCGGGCCGCTCGAAAAGGCCCTGACGCAAGATCATGAACTGCTGGATGCGCCCTGCGGCAAGGATTCGCCTTGGGAAAAACTGGTGCAGCACAAGGCGGCGGTGCTGATGTTCGGCGTGAACTTCCGCGCCTACACGCCCTTTCACACCGCGGAAGATGTCGCCGGCAGTCCTTATGCCTATGAGCTGGGCACCATCGACCGCTTGCGCTATGTCGGCCGCGACGGTCAGGTGCATGAACGCCGCTCGCGCCGCCAGTCCTGGACGCCGCGCCGCTTCGCCGAAGCCGGCGACCTCCTGGAGCGGAGCGGCCTGGTCAAACGCGTCGCGCTGGGCCGTGGGCACCTGCTGTTCGTGCGCGACAGCGCCAAGGTCCAGGATTTCCTGGTCGAGCGCCTGCGGAAGATACCCAATTTCCTGTATCACGACTGCACGGCCCCGCTGCAGTAAGTCCCTCGGAGTAGACGTATGATCAAGGTTGGCATTATCGGTACGGGTATCATCGCGCGCGAGCATGCTGCGGCGATCGCCGCGATTCCCCAGGATGCAGTTCTGGTCGCGGCGGCGGACGTGTCCGCCGAGCGGCTCCATGGCTTTTGCGACACTTATAATGTCAGCCGCCGTTATGCCTCTGCTGCCGAACTGATCGCTGACCCGCAAGTGCAACTGGTCGCCATCGCCACGCCGCCTTCGCTGCATGAGGAAGAGGTGGTGGCCGCTCTGGATGCCGGAAAATACGTGCTGTGCGAAAAGCCGCTGGCCCAGTCGCTGGAAAGCGCCGCGCGCATCGCCGCCGCCGAGGCGCGCCATCCCGGCCAGCTGTCGGTCAGCTATCAGCTGCGCTATGCGCCGCGCTATCAGCGCCTGCTCTGGCTGATCGAGAAGGGCTGGATCGGTGAGCCGCAAAGCGCCACGGTCGAACGGCACGGCTATATTCCTCATTCGCTGGTGGGCAAGGGCGGCTGGTGGGGCGCCTGGGATGTCGCCGGCGGCGGCGTTCTGATGACCCAGATGATCCACGAGCTCGACATCATGCTGCTGGCGATGGGCGCGCCGCGCTCCATCACCGCTGAGATGGACACGCGTTACACCCAGATCGAATCCGAGGACTGGATCCAGGCCGATGTCGATTTCGGCAATGGCCGCACCGCCTATTGCGCGGCGTCCGTCAATTCCGGGCAGATGCGCGGCGGCCTGACGATCGAAGGTTCGTGGGGCTCCATTACCCCGTCCGGCATCACCTGCAACGATCCGGCCCGCACCGCCAAGGCCAATGCCGCCGCCGATGCGGCGCTGCCCCACACCAAGACGGCGTCAATGTCTTTCCTAGCGCGCGGTTTGCGCAAGTTGGAGCGCAAGCTGGGCATGAAGCAGCAGGTTGAGCTGGTGCCCCATGCGCTGCTCTATCGTGATATCGCGCGCGCCGCCGCAAAGGGCGCGCCTTTGCCCATCCCGTCCTCTGAGGCGCTCAAGTCGCTGGAGCTCTGCGCCGGCGCTTATGAATCGGCCATGTCCGGCGCCAAGGTTGAGCTTCCGATCTCGGCCCAGTCGCCTGCTTTCCCGGGCGTCAGCAAGGATCGCTATGCCGCCCGCAAGTCCGCTCCCGTTGCAGCGCCCGTGACGATTGCCGCCTTGCCCCCGTCCAAGGTGGTGCGCATCGGCTTGATCGGTTGCGACACCACACATGCGCCGACCTTTGCCGAACTGCTGCACAATCCCTTCAACGGCGACCACGTGCCGGGCGCCCGTGTCGTGGCGGCCTACCCCGGTGGTTCGCCGGATATGGCGGCCAGCGGCGGCCGTGTTGCGGGCTTCACCGCCGAACTGCGCGACAAGTATGGCGTGCCGATCATGGCGACCCCCGAAGAGGTGGCCGACGCGTCGGATATTGTGTTCATCCTGTCCTGTGACGGGCGCACCCATCCGGGCCTGTTCCGCTCGGTGGCTGGGCGCGGCAAGCCGGTGTTCATCGACAAGCCGATCGCGCTCTCGGTTGCCGACCTGGACCAGATCTATGCCATTGCGCGCGAGACCAACACCAAGATTTTCGCCAGCTCGGCTTTCCGCTATTCCGACGGTCTGGTGGATGCGATCAACACCATCCGCGCCAACGGCGAAAAGGTCACCGGCTGCCGCGTAAAATACTGGGGTCAGATCCAGCCCACCCAGGGCCGCTTCTTCTGGTACGGCATTCATGGCGCGGACATGCTGCTGGCGGTGATGGGCAAGGGCATCAAGTCGGTCGAAGCCACCACCGTGGGCGACCGTGACGTGATCGAGGTCGAGCACAGCGATGGCCGCCACTCCACCATGTATGGCGCCCACAATGACGGCACCTTCCAGGTCAGCATTGATACCGACAAGCGCAGCTATGACATCAATGCCGGTGGTCCGATCGCGGCGCGTATCCTGGCCACGGCGCTGGACCTGCTGACGCCGGGCGGCTATCCCCGGCTGTGGCGCGCCTCCAATGCGGCGTCCGTCTCGGGCCGCGCCGGCCGGTCGGTTGACCCGGACGCCGCGGAAACTCATGACGTGATCGCGCTGCTGGACGCCGCGGAACGCAGTTATTCCTCCAAACAGAAGGTCGCGCTGTAGGCGCACGAAAACAGCAATGCTAGGCAAGATAAAAATGCTGATCGGCCCGCTCATCAAGAAGGGCCTTGTCGCGGTCAATATCGATCCGGGCTATGTCCGGGCGCTGGTCAAGAAACCGCCGGTGATGCATGGCGGACCGCAGGCGCGCCCTTTTCCCTGGCCGCGCCGCCGTCATTTCGACGCCCGCGAGAAGCAGGTGATGGTTGCGCTGATGGACCGCGAGATCCGGCGTGGCGGCGCGCTGGTCTATAATGGTCCGGAAGAAAAGGCCTATTGCGAGGAATTCTGCAGGTTCCTGGGCGGCGGCTATGCCGACGCCGTCAACTCCGGCACCAACGCGCTGTATGTCGCGCTCAGGGCGCTGGACCTGGAACCGGGCAGCGAGGTCATCGTGCCGCCGATCACCGATCCGGGCGGTGCAATGCCAGTGCCGCTGCTGGGCTGCATTCCCGTACCGGCGGACTCCGCTCCCGGCTCGCTCAATGTCTCGGTGGACCAGATTCGCGCGGTGCTGACCGACCACACCTCGGCGATCGTGATCGCGCATATTTCCGGCCATCCGGTGGACATGGACCCCATCCTGGCGCTGGCGGCGGAACGGGGCATTCCGGTGGTGGAAGACTGCGCCCAAGCGCATGGCGCCCTGTACAAGGGCAAGATGGCAGGCACGCTGGGTGATATAGCGGCCTTTTCGACCATGTTCGGCAAGCACCACGCCACGGGCGCCCAGGGCGGCCTGGTTTTCACGCGTGATACGCGCCTGTTCACCCGCGTGCGCCAGGTCGCCGATCGCGGAAAGCCCTATGGCGCGCTGGGCACGCCGGGAAATGTCGTGGCTTCGCTGAATTTCAACCAGGACGAACTTAGCTGCGCCATCGGCCGCATCCAGCTGCAGAAACTGCCGGGGGCGCTCAAGGCCCGTCGGGCCTTCGCCAAGGCGGTTGCGGAGGGTCTTCGCGACATTACGCATGTCACTCTTATTGAGGCGCCGCAGGGCTGCGAAAGCGCCTGGTGGTTCCTGATGCTGAACCTGGATCCCGCCAGGCTGGATTGCACCAACACCGACTTTGCCAACGCGCTCAACCGCGAAGGCATTGATGGGGTCACCGGTGGCTATCCCTTCTATCCCACCGACAATGTCTGGCACCGTGATGGCAACGTCTATGGCGCCAGCGGGCTGCCCTGGTCGCTGCGCCAGACCAAACCGCAGCATTATCCTCTGCCCAACGCCCATGACGCCAACACCACGATCGTCCGCGTCGATGTGCATGAGCAGCTGGGACCGAATGAGGCGCGTGATCTGGTCAGCGCGATCCGGAAGGTGGCTCGTCATTTCGCCGGATAAGGACCAAGGGATCTCACCATGACCGATCTTGCCATAGGCGAGCGTGAAGAGGCGATTGCCGTCTCTCTCGTCTTGCCAGTGTACAATGAGGAGGAAAGTCTTCCTTCGATGCTGTCCACTGTGTTCGAGGAGCTCCACAAGCTGGGGCGCTCGTTCGAGGTCATTATCGTGGACGATGGCAGCTCGGACGGCTCCTTCGCCATTCTCAAACAGGCGGCGGCACAGCGCCCCGAGCTGAAAGTGGTGCGCTTCCGCCGCAATGCCGGCCAGACCGCGGCCATCATGGCCGGCATCGATCATGCGAGCGCCAAGGTCATCATCACTCTCGATGCCGACTTACAAAACGATCCCGCCGATATCCCGGCGCTGCTGGCCAAGATGGAAGAGGGCTATGACGTCGTCTCGGGATGGCGCAGCAACCGCAAGGACGCGAAAATCTCCCGCAATTTTGTCAGCCGCGTCGCCAACCGCATCATTTCGCGCATGTCGGGCGTGCATCTGCACGACTATGGCTGCACCCTGAAGGCCTATCACAAGGAAGTGCTGGAAGGCATGCGCCTGTATGGTGAGATGCACCGCTTTGTGCCAATCTACGCCTCCTGGATGGGCGCCAAGGTCACCGAAATTCCGGTGCGTCATCACGCGCGCAAATTCGGCAAGTCGAAATACGGCTTAGAACGGACTCTGAAAGTCTCGCTTGACCTGATGGTCGTGATGTTCCTGTCGAAGTACCTGGTCAAGCCGATCTATGTGTTCGGGACCTTTGCCGCCCTTTGTTTGGCAGGCTCGGGCTTCTGTTTCCTGTGGATGATCTACCTCAAGATCGCCGAAGGCTTGTCCATGATCCAGACCCCGCTGCCGGTGCTGTCCTCCATGCTGTTCCTAGTCAGCGTGATGAGCATCATGATGGGCATACTGGCGGAAATCATGATCCGGACCTATTTCGAATCCCGCGGACGCCCGCCATATCATGTTCGCGAGGTTCTCAACCTCGTGCGGAAAGACTAAAGCAGTGTGTGGCATAGCGGGCTTTTCAGGCATCGGCGACCGGTCCGATATCCAGCGCATGACTGATGCGCTGGCGCATCGCGGCCCGGATGGCGAAGGCTTTCATATCGACGAGAAGGCGCATGTCTTTCTCGGTCATCGCCGCCTTGCCATTGTCGACATTGCTTCGGGCGATCAGCCGATGTGGACCGCCGACCACCAGGTAGGCGTGGTATTCAACGGCGAGATCTACAACCATGGCGAGCTGCGCGCCGAGCTTGTGGCGCGGGGCCACCGCTTCCTGACCGACCATTCCGATACGGAAGTCCTGTTGCACGGTTATCGCGAATGGGGCGAAGGCCTGCCGGTGCGGCTGAACGGCATGTTCGCGTTCGTCATTTACGACAAGGTCCGTGGCCGGCTTTTCGCCGCCCGGGACCGCTTCGGCGAAAAGCCCTTCTATTACAGCCATCGCCGGGGATTTTTCGGTTTCGCCAGCGAACTTACCGCCCTGGCGGCCCACCGTTCCGTCGACCGCAGCCTCAACACCCGCTCGCTTCAGAAATTCTTTGCTTACGGCTATCTGCCGTCGCCGCACGCGATGCTGAACGGCACGGCAAAGCTGCCGGGCGGTTTCAGCCTGTCCTATGACATCGCGGCCGACCGTCTGGAAACACGGGCCTACTGGCGCTTCTCCATCGAGGCCGACGATTCGCTGGGCGATGCCGACGAGGACCGCTTGGTGGACGAGTGCGGGGCGCTTTTGTCCCAGGCGGCCAAGCGCCGGCTGATGGGCGATGTCCCGCTGGGCATCTTCCTGTCGGGCGGGCTGGATTCCAGCGTGGTCCTGGCCTCGCTGCGGAATTTCGTTCCGGGCGACGCCCTGCAGACCTTCACGATCGGGTTTGAGGAGCCAAGCTTCGACGAGTCCGGCCATGCCCGGATCGTCGCCGACTATCTCGGCACGGCTCATCACGAACAATGCCTCAGCATGGCGCTGGCGCGCGAAACCATGCCCGGCGTGCTGTCGCGGCTGGACGAGCCGCTGGGCGACGCCTCCATCCTTCCCACCCAGCTGCTGTGCGCCTTTGCCCGCAAGAATGTCACCGTGGCGCTCACCGGCGACGGCGGCGACGAACTGTTTGCCGGTTACGACCCCTTTCTCGCCCTGGGCCCTGCGAAGCTTTATGACGGGCTCGTTCCGAGCTGGCTGCACAAGGGCGCGCGGCGGCTGGTGGACCTGCTGCCGGTCTCGCACGCCAATATGAGCCTGGATTTCAAGCTGCGGCGCAGCCTGATGGGGCTGTCCTATCCCGCCGACCGCTGGCTCCCGGTCTGGATGGCGCCGCTGGATCCGGCGGACATGAAGGCGCTGTTCGAAGCGCCGCTGCGGGTCGAGGATGTTTATGACGAGGCCATCAGCCTTTGGGACGCCGGCCGCGCGAAACCGGTTGCTGACCGCGCCCTGGAGTTCTTCACCCGCTTCTATCTGCAGGACAATATCCTGATGAAGAGCGACCGGGCCGCCATGATGAACTCGCTGGAAACCCGCGCCGTGTTCCTGGACAACGACCTGGCGGAGTTCTGCCGTCGCCTTCCCAGCCGCTTCAAGTTTCACAAGGGCCAGCGCAAGTACATCCTGAAGAAGGTCGCCCAGCGCATGCTGCCGCGCGCCATCATCGAGCGCAAAAAGAAGGGCTTCGGCATTCCGCTGGCGAAATGGCTGGAGCATGTGCCGGTGACGCCGCCCTTGCAGCCGGTCCCGGGCCTCATCACCGACTATGCGCGCAAAGCCTTTGCCGGACACCGTTCCGGCCGGCAGGACAATAGGCTGTTCCTGTGGAGCTGGCTTTCGGTCCAGGCCTTTGCGGGGACCATGGCCGATGCGTCATGAGCGCCTTGATGGGTAGCCAGCGCGCATTTGCATCCCCCATCTCCTTGGCATATTGGGAAGGTATGGTGGCCCTGTGAGTGAGACGGGAACGAGTTTTGCGCGCGCCTTGCCCTATATCGGCATGGGCGGGGTCGTGCTGGGCAATGTCATCGCCAACCTGTTCATGAAACTCGGCTCCAACCAGGTGGCCGCCGTGCCCGGCGGCACGAATTTCCTCACCCTGCCGACCTTTATCGGCATCGCGATCTTCGGCGCCAGTGTCATTCTCTATGCCTGGGTGCTGAAGTACCTGCCGCTTTATCTCGCCCAGTCGATGGCGGCGCTGCAGTTCATGGGCGTCATAATGACGGCGGCATTTTTCTTCAGCGAACCCATTATCATGCGCCAGTGGCTAGGTTTTGCCCTAATTGTGATCGGCCTTGCTGTGGTCGCGGGCTGACCGGCAGAACAATGACAACGCCTTACGACAATTCGTTCATTGAGTATGCTGCCCAGTCCTCGGCCTATTCGGCGAATGCCGTCACCACGCTCTTGGCGCCGGTCCTGAAGGTTTCCAGCGTGCTGGACGTGGGATGCGCGGCCGGTACATGGCTTCGTTTCTGGGGCACGCAGGGGGTTGCGGACCGCCACGGTGTTGACGGCGACTATGTCGACCGCGCGCTGCTCGAAATTCCTGAGGCGAATTTCACCCCCCGCGATCTGAACCAGTCTTTCGATCTGGGCCGCCGTTTCGACCTGGTGGAATCTTTCGAAGTTGCCGAACACGTGAACCGCGAATCCTCGGCGACCTTTGCCGACAATCTCGCCAGCCATTCCAGCCGCTTTGTTCTCTTCTCGGCGGCGCCGCCGGGGCAGGGTGGCGAGTATCATGTCAACGAGCGGCCCTATGAGTTCTGGCGCAAGCTGATGGCTGAGCGAGGTTTCGTGGCGCTGGACTTTGTCCGGCCCGGTATTTTTCAGGATGCCCGGATTTCCTACTGGTATCGCTACAACACATTCCTCTATGTCAGGCGCGAATGCGTGAAAGACCTGCCGCCGCAGCTTGTCGCCGCGATTGTGCCCGACAATGTTGCGCTGACGGATGTATCGCCGCTGGCCTTCCAGCTGCGCAAAGCCGTCATCGGTATGCTGCCTTTCGCCGCCCAGCACAGGATTGCTTGGCTCAAGGCGCGCCTGCTGCCAACCGGACGCCTGTAGGAACAGCATGACGAACAACAACGATGTGGCGGGCGGTTCGCCGGAACGTTTCGGGTATGAATGGGGCAAGTACGCCGCCATCGCCCCCGAGTATGAAGAGCAGTTTCGCCGCTGGCTGCCCTTTTACGACTCCAAAAGCTGGGCCGGTAAGGTTTTTGTCGATGTGGGATGCGGCATGGGCCGCAACAGCTTCTGGCCGCTGCGTGACGGCGCCGTGAAGGGATATTCCATCGACCTTGACGACCGTTCGCTGGCGGCGGCACGGCACAATCTGCAGGGCTTTCCCGGTTCGCAGGTCAGCAAGTGCAGCGCCTATGACATTCCCTGGCGCGATGAGGTGGACATAGCCTTCTCGATCGGCGTCATCCATCACCTCGAATTTCCCGAGCGGGCGCTGGCGGCAATGGCGCGCGCGGCCCGTCCCGGGGGCCAGGTGGCGATGTGGGTCTATGGGAAGGAAAATAATGGCTGGCTGCTGTGGGCGCTCAATCCGGCGCGCAAGATCCTATTCAGCAAGCTGCCCATTTCCTGGGTGCATTTTCTGTCGGTGTTTCCCGCCGCCCTGCTATGGGTTCTGCTGCGGATGGGGCTCAGCCAGATTGAATATTTTCGCCTGATCCGCACCTTCACCTTTCCCCATCTGCGCTCCATAGTGTTCGATCAGATGCTGCCGCGCATCGCCAATTACTGGAGCAAGGACGAAGTCATCGCCCTGATGAAGGGCGCGGGTCTCTCCGATATCGAAGTTGCCTGGGTCAATCAGATGTCCTGGGCGGCGCGCGGGACCAAGGCGGGGGCGTGACAATCCTGTCGCCGCGCTGGCCGCGCCAAAAACTGGCGCTGGCCGCGGGATTTCTTCTGCTGGTCCTGGCGCAAGGGCTGTTGCAGTTCGGCTCCACCAGCGCCGGGCGTCCCTATGAAGGCTGGGACGAGATCGCGACCTACAATGCCGCTTATATAAACAGCGGTCCGGTAGCCGATCGCGTTTATCGCTACGGCACCCTGGACACGTTCATGCAGTGGGTCGCCATTGTCGCTTATGAAAAACGCGATCCGATTGGGCGCGCCTATCCCCACATCCGCTACGCCAATCATGTGCCGGCCTCCTGGAGCGATCCGGCCGTGGTGCTTGGGGAGAAAAACTGGGCTGGCGCCGATTACAACTATTTCCGCGGCAGCGATGACCGGCAGCCGATTTTTATCTCGCGTCAGATCCATTTTCTTTTCACCTATTTGGTTCTGGCCGCACTGGGGCTGACAGTCATCCTGCTCCTGGACGGCGGCGCGGTGCTGGCGCTTGCGCCACTGTTGCTGCTGATTGCGGCTCCGGAAATGCAGTATCAGGCCAGTCAGTCGCTGCCCAATGCCATCAATACCCTGTTGGTGTTCGGCATTGTGTTCTTCGCCATGCTGTATGCGCATCGCCGTCGCCGGTGTGATCTGACCATTTCCCTCGGGATGCTGGCGCTTGGCATGAATTTCAAGCCCGATATCATCATCGCCGCCGCTGCGCCGGGCCTGGCGCTTGTTCTTGTTTGCCTGCGTCAGGGATTGCGCGCCACTTTGCGCGACATGATGCCGGGCGTTCTGGCCGGCGCGGCGATCGTCCTGGGCACCGATCCGGGCCTGTGGCGGGATCCGCTGATGACCATGCGGGTGAAGTACCACATTCTGCTGGGGGCCGCGGGCGGGGGCGGGAATACCGGCTACATCATCGAGAATTGGCGCAACTTCCGCGCCTTTTTGGACTCTATACTCCTGTTGCGTGGCTGGGGCGGGTTTATTGGTCCGGTGCTGGTGGCGCTGGGACTGCTGGCGGCCTTTGCTGTCGTCGTATGGAAGCGCAGTGGCGCGGCGCTGGTCGTCGGGATCGGCGCGCTGGTGGCTTGTGTGACCTGGGGCGTGATCGTACTCAAGGCGCCGGGAGCCTCCGACCGCTATTTCCTCAACGGCCTTGCGGCATTTCTCGCCATGGCGGCGATGGCCCTGTTTCTTCTCGCCGCGACCGGTTGGCGCCGCGCCGCCCGGTGCGCAATGATCTTTGTGGCGCTGCTCTGCGCCGGTCATTTTATTTTGCAGGGCAAAAACAGTCTGGCCATCGCGCGCGCCAATGCCGCAAGCAGCGGTTTCGATCCGGCGCATAACCGCAACCTGGCCTCGCTTGAGGTGGTCAGGCTGGCCCGGGCCCCCGGCTTTCGCGGCAAGGTCCTGGTCGATCAGCATTCCTATATCGACCTGCGGCCGTTCCGGCAGAACGGCATCGATGCCCGATATGTGAACATGAACACGCTTGCCGGCGCGATGACGGCGCTGGACCGTTCCCAGGACCATCTGATGGTATTTGCCAAAGGTACAGATGCGACCAAGGGCAATAGCTGGCGCCCCTGGATGGGTGACTGGACCGCGGAAATCCGCGCCCGGTACCGGACCTATCAGGCGCAACTGGTTGCGCTTCCCGTCCTGAAGCATTATGGCGGCACTCCCCACGAAGTTCTCTCCACCGCACCGGTCGAGCCGAACACCGAAACGTTTATCTCTGCCATAGGCCGCCGCTAAATCCGTTCATGACCCCCGTCGTCTCCATCATCACGCCGACCAAGGACCGCAGGGAGCTGTTGCGGTTGACCATGGACAGTGTCAGCGCGCAGGGGTGCGGGGCATGGGAGCATGTCATCGTCGACGACGGTTCCACCGACGGCACAATTGAAGAAGTAACCCGCCGCGCCGTGGCCGATCCGCGTGTCCGGTTGATCCGGCGCCAGAGTGAAAAATCCGGCGCCAATGTCTGCCGCAATCTCGGCCTTGCCGCGGCCATGGGCGAGTTTGTCATTTTCCTGGATTCAGACGACCTGCTGCGGGCGGGATGCCTTGAGAACCGCACCACGTTGATGCGCCGCAATCCCGATCTTGCCTTTGCGGTCTATCCGGCCGGGGTCTTCATGGAAACGCTTGGTGACCTGACCCGGCTGTTTCATCCGATGGGTCCCGGGGATGATCTGGTGCGATTCCTCTCCCATGAATGCGTGTGGGAGATCACCGGACCGATCTGGCGGCGCGACTATCTGCAGCGGATCGGCGGTTTCAATGAAACGGTGCGCAGCATGCAGGACATGGAGCTGCATGTGCGCGCGATATGCGGCGGCGGTCCTTATATTTTTGTCCGGCAAGTGGATCACGACATCGCCTGGCGGCGCGACTTTTCGCGCATCAGCGTACGCTATATTTACGAACCCGAGGTCATGCAGGCAGCCGTCAAGGTGCGCTCGCTGATGTATGACGCCGTGACCAGGGCAGGGCTTCTGACCTGGTCGCGTTTGCGCGCGCTGGTAGGCCTTTGCTTCGAGGCGGCCGAGTTTCTTGCCCAAGTGAAGAGGCTGGACCTGGCGCGGCAGGTATGGAATAGCGAGTGCCGTCGTTACAAGGCGCCCTTGCATCTGCGGTTCGCCGGAAACCTGATGCTGGTTCTGGCCCGCATCGACGGGCGCAGCGAGGGTCTTTGCGCCCGGATCGTCAACAAATGGAAAGGCTGGGTGCGTTTCCGCCAGGAGCCCGCCCTTCTGAAAGATGAGAAGCAAGGTTGAGCACTGACAGCAGCACGCGCCGGCCGGTGGATTGCATTTACATCGCCGCCTTTTCGCGCGATGCGCGGCTGACGCGCATCTGCGTCGCCAGCGTGCGCTATTTCTATCCGGATGTTCCCATCCGTGTCCTGGCCGGCAGCCCGCTGATGCCCGACCTGATCCGCGAGTTGCGGGTCTATTGGAACACATCGGTGGCGCGCTGGCAGGAAGGCGATTACGGATCCGGCTTCGTGAAGCTGGAGACGCTCTTCGGTCCGCCCGGCGAGCGCTTCCTGGTGATCGATGCCGACACCGTCATCGTGGGGCCGGTGCTGGACCTGTGGCGCGAAGACGATCCGCCGTTCCTGATGGACGAGGAAACGCTCCCGGACGGCGAGATGAAGCGGCTTTATTATGACTGGGACAATCTGAACGCCAACGGTCTGCCGACGCCCCGCCCGCTGCATGTCTACAATACCGGTCAGTGGTTCGGCACGGCGGGCGTTGTCGATCGCTCGGAGTTTGACGACCTGATCGAATGGACCATGCCGCGGCGCCTGCACTTTCCCAAGTTCTTCATGACGGGGGATCAGGGCACCCAGAATTATGTCTTCAACCGGATCGCCCATCGCGAACGCCAGTTTTATGGACGGCGGACCATTATGCGCTGGCCGCCGCACGGCATGAGCGATGTGTCCCTGGAAGCGGTGCGAAACCGCACCGCGCCGCCGGTCGTGGTGCACTGGGCCGGCCTGAAAAAGCGTCGGATCGGCGACATGGTCAATCCGGAGCTGCTGATCTTCTTCGAGAAATACTATTATTCGCGCATTCCCATGGGTGCCCTGCTGCGCCCGGTCCGCACCGTACTGGACGTTTTCAACCAATGGCTGCACAACAAGAAGGTCCGCATCCGCCAACGGCTGGGCCGACCGGCATATTGAGAGACGTTGCAAATGTCCTTAGGTAACGTTCTGAAAGGCTTGATCCGGCGCACGCTGGAAGCGCGCGGTTACTGGACGCGGCATCAGTCCGTGCTGCCGTTCGGCGTGGATTATCTGATGGACATCGATCGGCTGTCGAAGATGCTCGACCTGCCGGTGCGGGTCTTTTTCGATATCGGCGCCCATACCGGGGAAACGGTCGAGGCGGTCCTGACCAAATTCGAAGGCGCAAACATATTCTCGTTCGAAGCGCATCCGACGACATTTGCCGTACTCCAAAAAAACGTCACCGATAGCCGGGCGCGGATTTTCCCGCTGGCGATCAGCGACCGCATCGGCAACGCCACCTTTTTCGATTATGGCTATCTGGCCACATGCAACTCCCTGGTGGGCGAAAATCAGTTTGCGGTCCGGTCCGGCAATCCGGCGCACACCCTGTCGGTTCCCTGTATCACGCTCGACCAGTTCTGCGAGCAGGAGAAGGTCGGCCATATTGATGTCCTGAAGGTCGACACCGAAGGCCACGACCTGTCCGTCTTGGAAGGCGCGGCGCAGACCTTGAAAAACAGGGGTGTGTCGTTCGTGCATATCGAGTTCAACAGCATGACCCCGCGGGAAGGCAGCTCCGGCGGCGCGCTGATGCCGATCAGCCAGCTTCTGGAAGCCGCGGGCTTTGAGTTCGTCGCCTCCTATCCGGAGTGCATGCTGACCGAGGGCAAGTTCTTTTCAACCAGCAACGCCCTGTTTGTCCGCCAGGTTACCGCGTGACACAGCTTTCCGTCGTCATTTGCACGCACAATCCCCGGTCGGATTATTTCGGGCGCACGCTAGACGCCTTGCGCATCCAAACCTTGCCAGTCGATCAGTGGGAAATGCTGGTGATCGACAATGCCAGCAAACAGCCGGTGCAGGAGCGGTTTGATTTCACCTGGCATCCGGGCGCACGCGTGGTGCGCGAGGACAAGCTGGGCCTGACGCCGGCCCGCCTGCGCGGAATTGCCGAAGCAGGGGGCGACCTGCTGGTTTTCGTCGACGATGACAATGTGCTAGATCCGGATTTTCTGGAAGCCGCCTCCCGTATCGCTGCCGAGCGCGCGTTCCTGGGGTCGTGGAGCGGACAGTGCCGGCCCGGTTTTGAGCAGCAGCCGGAAGAATGGACCCGCCGCTACTGGGGCAACCTGGTCATCCGGGAGTTTGACACCGATGTGTGGTCGAACCTTCCGCGCCTGAGTGCCACCATGCCGTGCGGGGCTGGCCTTTGCGTCCGCCGCACGGTGGCGCGCCATTATCTGGCGCTCAACGACGCCGGGCAGCGTTCGGTGCAGCTGGACCGCACCGGAACCTCACTGATGTCCGGTGGGGACAACGATCTGGCGGCCTGTGCCTGCGATATCGGCCTGGGTGTCGGGCTGGTGCCGGCCCTGAAGCTGACCCATCTCATTCCGCCGGTGCGGCTGACCGAGGATTACTTGTCCCGCCTGGCCGAAGGCATCGCCTATTCGTCGGTGTTGCTGGACCGGGCGCGCGGCATCCAGGATGCGCCGCGCAGCCTGCTCGGGCGGGTCGCGGATTTCGTGCGGGTCGCTCTTCTGTCCGGTCCACACCGCCGGGTTCTGAAAGCCGCCTATCGCGGGCGGGACCGCGCCATGCAAAATCTTCCGCCATTGTGAACGTGCGGACACTGACCATGAGGATCGAATGCTAGGATCATTGCGGCACGCCATTGCCAATCGCCTGAAGGCGATGGTTTACGCCAAAAGCGGCGAACCCTATGTCATCAACGGCCATACCTTGCGCTACCTGGCCGGCACCCGCCCAGTGCGGCTGCGCTATCTCAATTCGACCAACCGCAACACCCGCTACGACGCGTTGCAGGTGAAATGGTTTGCCGACAATCTGAAAGAGGGCGACACCGCCATCGATATCGGCGCCCATTACGGCGTCTACAGTATCCTGATGGCCGCAATGTGCGGCCGTTCCGGCACTGTCGTGTCCTTTGAGCCGGACCCCTATGCGCGTGAAGTGCTGGAACGCAACCTGGCGCTCAATCCGGACCTCAAGTGGCCGATCGTGGAAAGCATTGCCTGTTCAGATGCGCCGGGCGAAGCCACCCTGTTCAGCCGCGGCGGCAATGCCCAGTCCTCGCTGGTCCGCTCGGCGGTGGAATTCGCGCCGGAGCATACGTCCGAGCAGTTCACGGTTCCGCTGGTGACCCTGGATTCCTATATCGCGCAGAACAAGCTGGCCACGCCCCGCTGGGTGAAGATCGACCCGGAAGGCGCGGAAATCCGCATCCTCAAGGGCGCGCCCAAGCTGCTGGCCAGCCATGCCGGCATTCTGTGCGAGCTGCATCCCTATGCCTGGCCGGAATTCGGCAACACCTTCGCCGAGTTGAAAGACATAGTGTCCGCCTCGGGCCGCCGTATCCGCTATATCGACGAAGAGAACGAAGTGGGCGATACGGCGATTTACGGCACCGTTCTGCTGGAAAAGTGCTGAGCGGCGCAATGACCGTGCCGCGCGTCCTTCATATTGTCGAAAATCTCGACCGGGGGGCGGTGGAGAACTGGCTGGTGCGCATGCTGCGCCATGCGCGTGCGCGGGGGCAGGAGACAGACTGGACCTTCTATTGTGCACTGGGAGTGCCCGGTGCGCTGGATGACGAGGCGAGGGCGCTCGGCGCCCGTATCATTTATACCCCGGTGCCGATTGGCCGGAAGATGGCATTCATGCAGGCGTTGCGCGCCGAAATCCGCAAGGGCCGGTACGACGTGATCCATGCCCATCACGACTTGGTGTCGGGCATGTACATGGCTGCGGCGGCGGGACTGCCGGTGAGCCTGCGCCTGAACCACATTCACAATGCCGACGAAATCGTGCTCACCACCAATCCGCTCAAGCAGGTCCTGCTGCGTGAGCCGCTGCGGCGCACCGGCCTGGGCCTGTCGGACCGGATATTGAGCAACTCCAACCACACGCTGGACACCTATCTGGCGGGGCGGCAGCGCCGGGCAGGGCGCGACATCGTTCACTATTATGCGGTGGACGCCGCGCCTTTTCGCGATCTCGCCATAGACCGCGCCGCTTTCCGCCGTGAACTGGGCCTCAGGGACGACACGCCGATCCTGCTGTTCGGCGGCCGCCTGGCGCCGGAGAAAGGCCCGGTCTTTGTGGTGGACGTCTTCGCCGCGCTGCGCCGGCGCATGCCCGAGGCCGTGCTGGTTTTTGCGGGCGCCGGCTCGGAAGAAGACGCGGTACGCGCCCGCATCCACGCGCTGGACGTGGAAGATGGCGTCCGCATGCTGGGCTGGCGCGGCGACTTGCCTTACGTGATGGCCCATAGCGACTGGTTCATCCTCTCCCGCCCCGAACAGCCTATGGAAGGCTTCGGCCTGGCGGTGCTGGAAGCCCAGCTCGCCGGTCTGCGGATGCTGCTGTCGCGCGGCATTCCCGACGATCCGCTGTTGCCCACCGCCTGCTACCGCCGTCTCGCGCTTGCCGATGGCGCGGAAGCCTGGGCCGACGCGGCCGTTGCGCTGTATGCGCAGCAGCCATCCCGCCAAGACGCCCTGGCGGCGCTTGCCCGCTCGCCCTTTGACCTTGATACCGCGCTGGCGCACCTGACGCAGCTGCACCAGCCATGACCGGCGACCGGCTAAAGGTTTTGCACATCACCGACACGCTGGGCATGGGCGGCGCCGAAACCTGGATGATGGCGCTGCTGCGGCTATGGTCGAAGCAAGGCGGGCCGCGCTGCGATTTCCTGATGACCAGCGGCAATCGCGGCATCTTCGACAGCGAAGCGGAGAGCCTGGGCGCCAGGCTTCACTATCTGCCCTTCACCCGCCGTACCCTGCCGGGCTTCGTATTGGGTTTTCGCAGCCTTCTGCGGCGCGAACGCTATGACGCAATCCACGATCACCAGGCCTATATCAGCGGCTGGCATTTCCTGATCGCAGGCGGGCTTTTGCCGCGGGTTGCCGTCGCCCATGTGCACAATCCTTCATATCAGATCACCGAAGACTATGGCGTCTCCTGGCCGCGCCAGGCGGCTGGCAAGCTCGGACGCACCCTGGTGTCCCGCCTGGCCACAGCCGTGGTTGGAACCTCGCAGGAGGCGCTCAACGAACACGGCTTCGCGCGCGCCGACTTCCCCAGCCTTGCCAAGGCGCCGCTGTATTGCGGCTTTTCGCCAGAGATTTTTTTGGGCGACCGCGCTGCCGCCTGCGCCCGCCTGCGCGGGGAATTCGGCTGGCCCCAGGACGCGCGGATCATTCTGTTTGCCGGACGCATGGACCGATCACCGGATGTTGGACACAAGCAGAATCACAAGAATTCCGGTTTCGCGGTGGATGTGGTAATCGCCGCCATCGCGCGCGATCCGAAGGTGCGTGTGCTGTTCGCCGGCATCACCACCGCCGCGTTGCCCGTCCTGGAAAGGCGGCTGGCCGCGGCGGGCGTGCGCGATCATGTGGTTTTCGCCGGCATCCGCAACGACATGCCCAGGCTGATGCTGGCCGCCGACGCGCTGCTGTTTCCGTCGCGCGCGGAGGGGCTGGGCATGGTGGCCGTTGAAGCGCAGTCTTCGGGACTGCCCGTTCTTGCCTCGACGGCGGTGCCGCGGGAATGCGTCGTCCTGCCGGGCTTGGTCCGTTTCCTGCCGGTGGAGAACAATGTACCGCTCTGGGTGGACAATCTTCTTGCGCTGATGGCGTTGCCGCGCGACATGGAAAGCGCCAATCAAGCGGTGAAGGCGTCGCCTTTCGCCATCCGCAATTCGGCGCGAAGCCTTGAAATGCTTTACAGAACCGGCTTGCCGCCGGGGAATATCGATAATGCGTAGGGGACAGGGCCATGTTTTCTAAAATTCGCGCCGCGCTGCGTGAGCCGGTGCCTTTGCGGTTTGTTGTCATGCGCTGGCTCGACAGGCGTTTTGGCATGTTCGCCTATCTCACCCGGCTGGAGCTGGGGTCTCTGGATTATGCCTGGTACGGATATCCGCTGCTGCATGCCGCCTGGCTGGCGAAAAAACTTGGTTACACGCGCATCGCTGCAATCGAATTCGGCGTCGCCGGCGGCAACGGCCTGGTGGCGCTCGAACGTCATGCCGAGCGCGTGCGCCAGGAAACCGGGGTCGAGGTCGTGGTCTATGGCTTTGATACCGGCGCCGGCATGCCCCAGCCGCTGGACGCGCGCGACATGCCCTATCTATGGCAGGCTGGCTACTTCGCCATGGACGAGAAGAAACTGCGCGCCCGCCTCAGCACGGCGAAACTGCAGCTGGGCGAAGTGAAGGACACGGTCGAAAACTTCTTTACCCGCGAAAATCCGCCGCCGATCGGCTTCATCTCGTTCGATCTGGACTATTATTCCTCCACCGTCGCGGCGCTGAAGATCCTGGACGGGGATTCCAAATATTATCTGCCGCGCGTGACCTGCTATTTCGACGATCTGGCCGGCGGATTGATGGATGCATATAGCGAGTATAGCGGCGAGTTGCTAGCCATCCGCGAGTTCAACGACAGTCACCGGGACGTGAAGATTTCGCAGGTTCCCGGCCTGCGCCTGCATGGCAACAATCTTCCCGCGCAGTGGCAGGACAAAATGTATATCGCGCATCGCTTCGGCCATGCGGACTACTCCCGCCCCATCGCCGATGTGACGAACCTGCCGCTGGCCCGTTGATCTGATGGCGCTTCGCAGTCTCCTGCGCCACGGGGCTTTATCGGTCCTGGGCCGGCTGTCCCGGCCTTCGGCCACGCCCGCCCTCCGGCTGCTTTATTGCCACCATGTTTCCGACGCGGAACGGCCGGGATTTGCGGCGGCCATGGATTGCCTCGGCAGCATCGGTGATTTCATCAGCACCAGGGATGTGTTGCGGGTTTTGGCCGGTGAACGCGCGCTCACGCGTCATGCGTTCCACCTGTCCTTTGATGACGGCCTGAAGAACGTCTTGAAGAACGCACTGCCGGTCCTGCGGGAAAGGTCTGTTCCGGCTGTCCTGTTCGTGGCGACGTCGGTGATCTCCAATCCCGGAAAATTCCCCCATCTTCAGCGCCAGAACGCGGGCGATACGGTGCTGCTCGAGCATGCCAGTTGGCGCGATCTGGAAGGCGCCGTCGCGCAAGGATTCGAGATTGGTTCCCATACGCGCAGCCATGTCCGCCTTTCGGAGATTTCGTCCTTCGACCGGCAGATGGAGGACGAGGTGGCGGGCTCGCGGCAGGAACTTGCGCGAAGGTTCGGCGCTTGCAACTACATGTCTTGGCCCTATGGCGGCCCGGCTGACATAGACGCGCGGTCCCTGGCGGCAATTGAAAAGGCGGGCTATCACGCCTGTTTCGGAGCTTTTCGCGGGCGCATCGAACCCGGCGTCACCAACCGTTTCAAAATTCCTCGGCATCATTTTGAGCCGGATTGGCCATTGAGCCATGTCCGGTTCTTCGCCCATGGCGCGGGGGAGCCGTGAATATCACCCGGATTGCGATCCTGACCTCCAGTCGATTTGGCATCGCCGGCGATTGCCTGTCCGAGCTTTGCGCCAGTCCCAACCTGTCCATCGTGGGGGTCGTTGTTGCCGGCCGCGCACCGGCGCGACGTTGGCGCACAGTGCTGCGCAAGATCAGGAAGATCATGCGTATCGGCATCGCCGGCGCCCTGAACGGTGTCCGCATGCGCGCCTGGTACGCGGGCGCTGACGCCGCGGATGTTGCGGCCATCTGCCGGGAAAGGGGCGTTCCCCTTTTCGAGGTGCCGCATGTCAACAGCAGCGAGACAATAGAGCTGTTCCAGGGGCTGCAGCCGGACCTGGGGCTTTCGCTGGGGAACGGCTATATTTCCCGAAAGGTATTCGATCTGCCGAAATCCGGCATGATCAACGTGCATGGTGAACGCCTGCCCGACTACCAGAATGCCCAGAGCGTGATATGGCCGATCTATCACAATGAAACTCGGACGGGGCTCAGCATCCACCAGATCGATGCCGGCATAGATACAGGCGCCGTTCTCCATAGCGAGGAGTTCGACATCCTGTTCTCTCCGCGCCTGGAAGATACGGTCCGCCGAACCGTCGCGGTGACCCATGTCCGCACGCCGCGCGCGGTGCGTTACGTGTGCGAGAACTACGCCACGCTGGCTGCAAGGGCCGCCCCCCAGCCGGCGGGCCGCGTCTTCACGACCCCCAGTATTTCGCAGTTCGCCCGCATGGTACGCAACAACCGGATGCTTTATCAGGCATCCGGTGCGCGCGGCGGCGGGCGGAACGATTGATGGCAACGGCATGAAGATCCTGTTTTTGGGCGAACTCGGCCTGGGCCAGACATCTCTGATGCGCTTGCGCGGTCTCGCCCGACTGGGCCATGAGGTGCGGGGTATCAACACGATCGAACCTTGGACGCGGGCATCCTGGCTGCAGCGCCGGATACAGCGCCGGCTTCAGCGCGGCGCGGTGGTGGACGAGATCAATACTTCGGTCCTGGAGGCGGCGCGGGAGTTCCGGCCCGATATTGTCTGGGGCGAAAAGCAGGAATATCTGCGCATCGAAACCATCGAGGCCCTGCGCAAACTGGGAGCCCGGCTGGTCCATTTCACGCCCGATCCGTATTTCAGCCTGGACTGGAAGCGCACCCGGCTGATGGACGAGGCAATGGGCGCCTTTGATGTGCTGGTCTTTTGCAAGGTTTATGAGCAGGAAGCCTATGCGGCGCTTGGAAAGCCGCTAGTCTACATGCCGCTTGGCTATTGCGACGAGGTGCACCGGCCGCTGCCTTCGGCGGATCCGCGCTGGCATTGTGCGGTCGGATTCCTGGGCGGCTGGGAGCCGCGGCGGGAGCAGCTTCTTCACGACGTGGCAGCGCAGGGAACAGATCTGAAGATCTGGGGCGGCTATTGGGACTTCCTGCGGGACGGGAAATGGTCTCTGCGCCGGCACATTATCCTGAGCCAGCTCGCCGGTATGGACAGTTTTCGCTTTCACCGCGATCCCTTGATCGCCCGTGCCCATCAAGGCAGCGAAGTGTGGGCGGACGATTATGCCCGTGCCCTGACAGGTTCGCGCATCGGTGTCGGGTTTTTGCGCAAGGTGGTGCCGGACCAGCATACCACCCGCACCTTCGAGATTCCTGCCTGCGGCAGCATGCTGCTGGCGGACCGCACGGACGAGCATCGCGGCTTTTTCGAGGAGGGGAAAGAAGCGGAATTCTTTTCCTCGGTGGAGGAATTGTTGGAAAAAGCGAACTTCTACACCGGCAATGAGCCCGCGCGGGCACGTGTCGCGCGTGCTGGCTTTCAAAGATGCCTGAGCGGGAAGTACGCCTATGTGCATCGCGTCGGGGCCGTGCTTGACGCAATCTCCTAGTCAACGCGAGCCCCGGCTGGCGGGACATTGCCGCACTAGCAAAAAGAGGTATTACTATTTGCGGGTGCCTGCGGGCAGGCCTGGATTTGTGAACATCATGGAAACCCGTCGCGGATGACAATCGTCGGCAACTATCGTGACTGGAAGGGCTGGAACGAGGGCACCTTTGCAAGCGTCAGCCCCGCCGACGCGGTTTATTTTGCGGCGGAAACCGCGGCCCTGGCCCCAGGCGAGAGATCGCCGGCGGTTCTGGAGATCGGCTTCGGCAATGCGAATTTCGCACAATGGGCCATCGCGCAGGGCTGGCGGTACCAGGGTAACGAGATCGATTCCGGGTTGGTGGCGATGGGCCTGGAGAAGGGGCTGGACGTCCATTCTGCAGATGTTCCCTGGCCCGACGCCGCGTTTGACCTGGTGGTGGCTTTTGACGTGCTGGAGCACGTAGCGCTGCAGCAATTGCCTGGCTTGCTGGCCCGGATTCGCATGACCCTCAAGCCTGGCGGACTTTTTCTGGCGCGCTTCCCCAGCGGAGACAGTCCGTTTGCCCGGCATATCCAGCATGGCGACATCTCTCACCTGTCTCAGATCGGCACCGGCATGGTGGAGCAACTCAGCCTCGCCGTGGACCTTGAGATTGTTCAGGTTCGTCAGCCCGCTTTTCCGGTTTTCGGCCTGGGCCTTGGGCGCGCCTTGCGCCGCATTATGGTGACCGCCCTGCGCAAGGTAATCGGCGCCATCTTGCGCGTCGCATTTTTCGATAACCAGCCGCGCGTTATCAGCCCCAACATGGTCATTGTGCTGCGTAAGCCAGTGACTCACGTCGTTGCGCAGGCCCCGGCATGACAGACAACGACTATCTGTTGGGCATAAGTCTCTCGATCGGCGTGTGCCTTCTCGGTCTGTGCCTGCTGTTGAAGGCGCTTCGCGAGAATGGCCCGTCGCTCGGCCTTCCGTTTGCGTATCTCTGCATCTTGTTGATCAATCACGTGCCGGGGGCTGCGGTGCCCCTAATGGCAACGTCCTACTCGCACCTGCCCGAGGTCGCGCTAGGCATAAAATACACCGCCATCAGCAGCATCTGCTTTGCCATTGGCGCCTGGTACGCGCGCTGGCGCACGCAGGAGCAAAGGCTCGCCCCGGCACTGCCCAGTTCGGCAGAAGTGCCTGACGACACAGACCGCGGCTTCTGGATCTATTGCGTGGGCATGGGTTGGCTTGTCTCTTTCGTGCTGTCTCCCCTAGCAAACCTGCCCAGCGTCGGCGCGGTGGTCTACTACGCCGGCGCCATCTGGATGCTGGGCAATCTGCTGGGCCTGCGTTGGGCCGTAAGAGCAAAAAAGACCGCATGGACATTCTTCTGGCTGGGTTGCCTTACTGTTTATCCCCTCCTGATCCTTTTTCGGGCGGGCTTCCTGGGTTATGGCGTGACAGCGGTGGTTATCGTCCTCAGCGCCCTGGGCGTGGCGGCAAAGGGCTATTGGCGCGTCCTGATCGCCATCGCGCTGATGATCTATCTTGGGCTCAGCCTGTTCGCGAATTATTTTCAGGGCCGTGATTATTTGCGCCAAATTCTATGGTCTGACGCGCCGGTATCGACGCGCATCATAGCGGCAGGAAGGGTCATATCCGAATCCAAGGCGTTTGATAGCAGCGACGAACTGGTGCTTGCCGGTCTCGATATGCGCCTCAACCAGAATTATTTCATCGGCGTGGCTGCGCAAAATCTAGAGAATGGCCAGGTCGAGTATCTGAATGGAAAATCGATCTCGGACGCGGTCCTCGCTGTCATTCCCCGCGCGCTGTGGCCAGGAAAAACGGTTACCGCCGGCAGTCCGGATATCGTCATGGCGATGACCGGGCTCTATCTTTCGACCTGGACCTCCTGGGGAATCGGGAACGTGATGGAGTTCTACATAAATTTCGGTGTGCCGGGGCTCATTGTGGGCTTCCTGTTCCTGGGATGGATGATAGGCCGGCTAGATCATCGCGCCGCTTTGTATGCTGGACGCCGTGACTACGGCATGGCGCTAGTGTTTTTCCTGCCCGGCGTCGCGGCAGTGCAGCCGCTGGGTTCGTTGGTGGAACTGACGGGCGGGTGTGCCTCGGCATGGATCGCGGGCCATTGCTGGGCCTGGATCTACAATAACTGGTGGGGCCATAAAGCCGGCCAGAAGGCGCTCGAAACCGCGCCGCCGACTGTATCTTGAAGGTTTTCCTGGCGAGCACATGCCTTCTGCCGCGTTATGGCGGACCGGCCTATTCCATCTCACGTCTAGCCATAGCGCTGGCGCGAGCGGGCGCCCAGGTCGGACTATGGTCCGCCGATGGCTCGGTCCTGAACACACCTGTTCTTGCGGCCGATGCGCCGGTGACGCGCCTGGGCGGATCGGTGCAAGCGGCGTTGGCGCAATTTCGTCCTGACGTCGTCCACGACAATGGCTTGTGGCTGGGACACAACCACCAGCTCGCACAACATTGCCAGGTCTTGCGCCTGCCGCGACTGGTCAGCACCAGAGGCATGCTGGAGCCATGGGCGCGCTGTCACAAGAAATGGAAGAAGGACTTCGCCTGGTTCGCCTATCAGCGCCGCGATCTCGCAACGGCCAGCGCGCTCCATGCCACCGCCGGGAAGGAAGCCGAAAACCTGGCGCAGCTGCAACTCGATGTTCCGGTACATGTGATTCCCAATGGGGTGGACATACCCCAGGGCCATTCGCGCTCCGTGCCAGGTGACAACATACGTACCGCTTTGTTTCTGGGGCGGCTGTATCCCGTCAAGGGATTGCCGCTTCTGATCGAAGCGTGGAGCAGGGTGCGTCCGCAGGGTTGGCGCCTGGTGCTGGCCGGCCCTGATGAAGCAGGTCACCTCGACGAACTCCAGGCTCTGATTGCCAGATTCAGCTTGCAGGAGACGGTAAGTTTTTCTGGCCCCGTCGCCGATGAAGCAAAGACGAACGCGTTGTTTGGAGCGCAGCTGTTCGTGCTGCCAAGTCATTCCGAAAGTTTCGGCATGGCTATCGCCGAGGCGCTTGCGCATGGCCTGCCGGTGCTGACTACCACCGGGGTTCCTTGGCCCGACCTGACAGCGCAGGCGATCGGCTGGCGCACGCCCGTTTCCGTCGACGGCTTGGTAGCCGGCCTTGCCGAAGCGACGGCGCGCGATGCGGCAACGCTGCGTGCCATGGGAGAACGAGGCCGCGCCTATGTTGCCGCGGCATTCGGCTGGGACCATGTGGCCCGGCAATTTCTGGCGACATACGCCGCGATAGTTGCTAAAAGCACCCCGCCCGCCGGCCAGACAGGAAAATTTCATTGATAACTCTAGGGCTTAACGCGTTTCACGGCGACTCGTCGGCGGCCCTGGTGCGCGACGGTGTGCTGGTCGCTGCCGTCGAGGAAGAGCGTTTCCGCCGCATCAAGCATTGGGCGGGGTTTCCGTCGCAATCCATCGCCTATTGCCTGAAGGAAGCTGGGATCTCGCTGGGTGATGTGGACCATATCGCACTTAACCAGGACAGTTCGGCGCATTTCGGCCGCAAGCTCGCCTATCTGCTGACGCGCCGCCCCGATCCGCGCTTTGTCCTGCAGCGCCTCACCAACCGCAGGAAGCGCGCCGGCACCCGCGAATTTCTGGCCGAAGCATTTCCCGGCCAGGAATTCCGCGGCTCGCTCCACAATATCGAGCATCATCTTTGCCATCTGTATTCCGCCTATTACGTCTCGCCCTTCGAAGAGGCGGTGACCTTGTCGGTGGACGGCTTCGGCGATTTCTCCAGCGCCGCGTGGGGCACCGGCACGGGCTCCAACATCACGATCGACGGGCGGGTGTATTTTCCGCATTCGCTGGGCATCTTCTATCAGGCCCTGACCCAGTATCTGGGTTTCCCCCACTATGGCGACGAGTACAAGGTCATGGGGCTGGCGCCTTACGGCAAGCCGACACAAGTCGACAAGCTGCGCAAAATCGTGCGCCTGAAGGATGACGGCTCCTTCGAACTCGACCTCCGCTATTTCCGTCATCACAAGGAAGAGATTCCGCACCAGTGGCTGGATGGCTCGCCGGAGATCGGCGACCTGTTTTCACCGGAACTGGAAGATCTGCTGGGGCCGCGTCGCGCCAAATCCGAGCCGCTCACCGACGAGCATCGCGATCTCGCCCGCTCGATACAGGCGATGTACGAGGAATCCTTCTTCCACTTGATCAATAAGCTCCAGGCCAAGACGGGCCGCACCGATATCACCCTGGCCGGCGGCTGCGCCGCCAATTCCGTCGCCAACGGCAAGGTGCGGCGGCAAACCCGCTACAAGCGCGTCTATGTCCAGTCGGCGGCGGGTGACGCCGGCGGCGCCATCGGCGCGGCCTTTGGCGTCTGGCACAACCAGGGCGGGGCGCGGTCCTTCGTCATGGATCATGCCTATTGGGGCCCGCGATATTCCGCCGCCGAAGTCGCTGCGGTGATCGCTGCCCGTCAGGCCGATATCGAAGCGGCCGGCTGCGATGTCGCGTTGGTGAATGACGAAACCGAACTGTGCCGCCGCACCGCCGAAATGGTCGCCGACGGCAAGGTGATCGGCTGGTTTCAGGGCCGGCTGGAATGGGGTCCGCGCGCCCTGGGCAACCGCTCCATCGTCTGCGATCCGCGCCGGGCCGACATGAAGGAAATTCTCAACGCCAAGATCAAGCGGCGTGAATCCTTCCGTCCCTTCGCGCCCTCGGTGCTCGACGCGGCCGTCTCCGAATGGTTCGAGGAAGACGATGCCGTGCCTTTCATGATGCAGGTGTTCCAGATCCGCGAGAACAAGCGTGCACAGATACCGGCCGTGACCCATGTCGACGGTTCAGGCCGGCTGCAGACCGTCAACCGCGCCACCAACCCGCGCTACTACCGGCTGATCGAGGCCTATCGCGACATCACCGGTGTGCCGATGGTGCTGAACACCTCGTTCAACGAGAACGAACCGGTGGTATGCAAGCCGCAAGAGGCGCTGGACTGCTTCCTCAGGACCAGAATGGATCTTCTGGTGCTCGGGGAAACCATGATCACGCGGCGCGGCTGATCGCTCAGAGTTCCAGGGGCCGCCGGACAAAGGCGGGCAGGCGCTGGACCCAGAGAGAGCGCCGCAACTGTGCCTGGTATCGGTGGCGCAGAAAGGCGAACAGCGTGCCGCTCGCCGCGCTCAGCAGTATCCAGGTTAGGAAAGTCTGCCGCGGGGACGGGGATTCGGGAAGATTCGACGCCCAGGGGCTTTGAAACACTTCCGCCGCAAAGGGCTTTCCCGAACTCGCCACCATGGCGTAACGCTCCTGTTCGCCAAGCGACTGGGTGAGGGCGTCGCGGTGCTCGCTCACGGTGACCGTGGCGAGCTTGGCGGTGAGATAGTTGATGTAGGTTTGCGCTCGTTCAACTGCTTTGCGGCGCAGCCGCTCGTCGGCGGTTTTCACCAATACGTTCAGGAATTTGATGGAGAAGTCGCGGCTGCCGGACGTCAACTTCAGCGTCAGCATATAGGTCTTGCGCGGATCCTGTATGAGCTGAAGACTGGACGACAGGAAACCTTGGATATTCTCCCCGTTCGGCGCATGCCAGGGCTGGGTCGGCGCCAGGCCCAGCAGACCGCGCAGCCAGAGCTTGAAACCCGCCATCTTCCCGGCCGGCGGCTCATGCCATGTCTGGGTGATGGGATCCCACTGATCGCCGTACAACGCCACCATGATGTCGTGATTCTTGGCGATGTCGTTGGCCAGGTCACGCGAGCGCATGCTCTCGATAAAGAGCTGGAACTGAATCTCGTTCTGGGTCGATGGCAGGGCGATGTTGGCAAGGCTGGCAAGTCCGCTCAACTGGGCGAAGCCGCCGCTGCTTCGGCTGGGACCGCCGCCGCCGCCGCCGGTCGATTGAGCGGTCGTAACCTGCATTTCCACGGGATAGGTATAAACCGCGCCTTGCAGGTTGAGTGCCGCAATCACGAACCCGAACGCGGCGCACCCCAGGATCAGCCGCCAGGATTCCTTGGCGACAAGTTCCAGTTCCTTGAGGATCGGCATCTTGGACAAGGGCACGTCCGAATTCGGGGAAGGGGACATAGAGCGCGGCCGTTTCTGCTTTTTCGCCTTCGGGCAGGCACTCCGGCCCGAATGAGGGGCGGCGTAAGGCCCTCCCCCGAAGGGGCTTACTAGCCCAGATCAACAGGAAAAGTGAAGGCCGCGCAGGGCCTCGCCAAGCCGCCCAAATGAACAATTTGAAACCGCTTCCCCCCCCTTGCGTCGTTGTGTTAAGCCTTTGTCCGCTAAGGGGTATGGTAGGTCGAATGGTCCGTTTTCTGTCGTTTTTTGGCCGCCCAGGCGCCAACCGCCGCGGGACGGTGGCCGGTGGTTTATTCTTTGCCGGCGCGGCGCTGACTGTCACGCCCATCGCGGCGCAAGTTCTGCCCCCCCAGATGCAGCAGCTTTTCAACCCGCGCGGGGGCCAGGGTGGCGGCACCGGCTCTCCCTTTGGCTCCCAGGGCGGCAATCAGGACAACAATACGGTCATCATCCAACCGGCCGGCCCGTCCGCCCGCCAGCCGCGCTCGTTGCTGGAACAGATTCTCAGCACGCGCGCCGGCGTCCAGCTGAATCAGTTTGGCTATAACGACCTGGGTGCGGGCCGGGCCGTGGTACTGCCGCAAGTCGGCGGCATGCAGGACAGTTATGTTCTGGGTCCCGGCGATGAAATCGTCGTCACCTTGCGCGGCCAGGAAGCGGGTGAGCACCGCACCTTTGTGGACCGAAGCGGACGCGTCATCCTTCCCAAATTGAATCCCATCAATGTCGCGGGCCGCACCTTTGGCGCCTTCCGCGAAGATCTCGCCGCCGCTGTACAGCGCGCCTATGTCGCGACAGAAACCTTCGCCTCACTGGGAAGCGTGCGCCAGATACGGGTGACTGTGGGCGGTGAAGTGACCAATCCCGGCCTGCGGGTGATGACCGGACTGGCTTCCGCGATGGATGCGATACTGGTTTCCAGCGGCGTCAAGAAGACCGGCTCCTTGCGCAACATCCACATTCTGCGCGGTGGTCGACGCATCAACGTCGATCTGTACGGCGTATTGCGCGGTACTGGCGCCGCTCAGGTGCCGCTGCTCACTGACGGCGATCGAATTATCGTCAATCCTTTGGGTCCGACCGTGGCGATCACAGGACCGGTACGCATTCCCGCGATTTACGAACTTGCGCCTCGGCAGGCCGGCATGACCGCAGCCAGCCTGATTGCGATGGCGGGAGGTTTTGCGGTGCGCGGTCGCTATGACCTGGTCTTGATCGGGCTGGGCGCCGATGGCAGGACCGAGACGTCTAATCTTCCCAATGACCGCGCGCTGGTGCGCGACAGCGACGTGCTGATCGTGCGCAACAGCGCGGACCAAACAGCGGGCCGCGCCACACTGCAGGCCGGCACCGCCAATGCGTTCAGCGGCACGTATGCCGCCCAAGCCACGCGATTGTCTGCCATGCTACGGGGGCCCGGCGTGCTGGGCGACGACCCCTATCCCTTGTTCGCCATTATTTCTCGCCGCGATCCGGTGTCCCTGCTGCGGACCCTGGTCGCCGTCACGCCGTCTGCGGTGATGGCTGGACGGCAGGATTTCTCGCTTCAGACGGACGACGTCGTTCACACATTCACCCGCACCGAAGCGGTCGAGGTTATTCGCGCGATCAACTGGTTCGATGATCAGCGCCGCCGGCAAGATGACAAGCTCCAGACCCCCGGCCAAACGCCGTTACTGGGCCGTCCGGATGACCTGGAGCCGCGGCGTCTCCGGCAGCAGCCGGGCGTCACCACCTCCCGCGCCGTATCGCCGGAGGGCGGCGATCGCGATTTCACCGACAGCCAGGGCTCAGGCAGTGTCAATCTTGCGGCCAACGACGAAGGGATCTCCGTATCGGGGTCTAGCAGTATTAATCGGTTTGATACTGGCAATGGCTACGGCACCGGCTATGGCAACACCTATAGTGACGATTACGACTACGGTACCGGCTTTGCTGAAGACGACGCTTTTGGCGGCACGAGTGCCGCCAGCGGTAACAACAATGATGATACTGGCTCTATCCGCATGACGGGGGATGCGGAGGCCGATGCCCAGGCTGCTAGCCAGGCGACCGCGCGCCAGTATGAAGAAGACATGGCCGCGCTTCAGACCGCGCAAGGCACACCCGGTGCAACGTCGCCAGCCAGCAGGCGCCTGCGCGCTAGGTCCGATCCGACCCTACGTTATCGTCGCGAACTGGCGCGCATCCAGCGACTTGCCAACGCACTGAGGGTTGAGCCTGCCGTGGTTGCAAACTTCATCCAAGATCATCTCGTTACGGTGAGCGGCGCTGTGCGTGGACCTGGCAGCTATTTGGTAGGTCCGGACCTCCCGCTAAGTACTCTGGTCCAGGCGGCGGGTGGCACAGTAAACTGGTCGGACAAGACCGGTGTGGAACGGGTGTCGACGGTCGTGGATGCCGGAACCGGCATGGCGCGGACCGCTATGCAGACCCTGGACATCAACCAGACTCAGTTCGCCACCGCGATTGTGCGGCCCCGCGATCAATACCGTTTCCCCGAAGCGTCGGTGTCGCTGGCCGGCACGGTCACGCTGAAGGGCGAAGTGCGGCGTCCGGGCATCTACAATATTGTTCGCGGCGAACGCCTCTCGGATATCTTGGTGCGCGCGGGCGGGCTCACCCAGGTGGCTTATCCTTATGGCGCAATATTCCTGCGCAAGTCCGTGGCCACCCGCGAGCGCGATGGCTTCCAGCGTGCCGCCCGGGAGCTCGAAAGCCAGCTGACGGTCAACATGACCCGCACCAGCACAAGCGCCAGCGCCTCCAATCCTGCCGCCACCTATCCGGCGATCCGTGCGCTGGTGCGCGATCTGCGTAGTCAGCAAGCTCTCGGCCGCATCAGTGTAGTTGCCGACCCTGCGGTTTTGGCGACGCGTCCGCAGGTTGATCCCCTGCTGGAAGCTGGCGATATCCTCTTTATTCCCCAGCGTCCGTCCACCGTCACCGTGCTGGGCGAGGTCATGCAGAGCGCAAGCTTTCCGGTCGAGCCAAATATGACCGTGGCGGATTACATCAACAGGGCGGGTGGCTATTCAAACCTTGCCAATGCTTCGCTGACTTTCGTCATCTTGCCGGACGGCACGGCGCGGCAGATGGAAAAATCCTGGTTCGCGATGAAAAGTGATTCGTTACCGCCGGGGAGCGTTATTGTCGTTCCCAAGGACGTCGATCCACTTAATCTGAGGCAGGTTTTACTTGATGGGGCCCAGATCCTAAGTCAGTTGGCGGTCGGTGCGGCATCGTTGGCGATTCTATCCAGATGAAGGGGCGGAAATCGGCGCTCGGGTTCAGAATTTAGGCAACCAATTCGATCTTTCCGCGTTTAGCATTCGAATTCCGCTCATGCTTTCAAGGACTTCGATTGAAGTCATTGACGGGAAGCTTTTTTATAAGGTAAGAAACCTACTTAGTCCTGAGGGAACATTCATGTTACGGAAATTTGGTTCGGCTCTACTTCTGGCCTCTTTGGTTAGTTCAACTACGGCTTTCGCGGCGGGCCAGGGAACTGCGCTTTCCGGGGGCAAGCCGGCCGGCGTCAAGGCCGCGCAGGCGGGCCCTGGTCTTACCCTCACGGTTGTCGGACTGGCTGTTGTGGCCGGCGGTATCGCCCTGGTTGCGTCGGGCAACGACGAAACCAAGCCGGGCGCTACGACGACGACAACCTTCGTTACACCCTAACCCGGCGGACGCAGGATCTCGATCTCGATCGGATCCAGTTTCGGATGAACATGTTGGATCGACTTCCAGACCAGATCGGTTTGGAGGTCGGTCCAATATGCATTTTGGAACGACCAGTTTAACTGTGGGGCCACGCACCGGACGTTCGTTCTCCTGGTCGCGATCCTGTTTCCCATAATCGATATCTGTACGTTAGCCGACGCTATCGCGTCGCACTGGATGGTCGCGGCGTAGACTCCCAGATCGGCAAAGTCCGCCGTCCAGATGGAACGCCGGGCGGCGGGATTTCCTCCGCTCGATCCCGAGGGAATCATCCAGGTCAGATTGTTGCCGAGTCCCACGGTGCGCTGGATCTGGCCGGCGCGTGTGGTGGCGATCATGACCTTTTGACCGGACGCCCAAAGGCGCTGCACGCCGTCGTCGGTTGCCAGGGTTGCAATGGCCTGGGGGCCGTTTCCAAGGCGAACGCCGATCGTCGCGAACGGTATCGCGGCGGCCTGCTTGATCGTCACGCGCTGCGGCGGCGCGAAGGCCAGTTTGACGATCGATCTGATGCTGCTCAGATCCGCATTGCTGCCAGAACTGCAGCCCCCCAGTGCCCCGGACAAAATCAACCCGGCCACGACCAATGCCGTTCGGCGAACGGCGGATCGGGCAGGCATCTTATTGCTTGGGTTGCAGGATTTCATCGATATTTTCTTCCAGCTGGGGGACGCTGCTGTCGAACAGCCTTCTGTAAAGGGAATTATCTCCGGCAAGACGGGCGCCACCATCGCGGGTGATGGAGCGGACTTCCAGCGGATAGGCCGAGCGGGTGAAGACGGGAAGGGCCCATTCGAAAGGAATGTAAATATAGATGCCCTTGTCGAAGCTGCCTTCGCCGAACCTGGCAAAGGGCACGTTGGTGAGGGTCGCGAAGGCGCCAATCTCGACACCGGTGGAAAATTTTCGCCGGATCTCGAGCGTGGCGCCATAGTCCTTGGCAAGATAGCGGCCAGCATGGACTGCCAGATTCAGGTCGTTCCAGGGCAGCTGGTAATAGACCGAGGCATGGCCCGTGACGGTTTGATATTTCTGCAGACCGAACAGCCGGTTGAAGTCGCGCTGCCAGACCTGATAGACATCGGCGCCGAACGCCCAGCGGCCATTGCCCGGACGCCAGAGGATCTGACCGCCGGCGCCGGCGAACATGTCTTCCAGATAGCCGGCCTTCATCTGGAAAAATACATCCGGCGCGAGCCGGGTGGTGTAAGCGACGTTCAGCGAATTGATGCCGTTGGCGCCTTCCTTGAAATACTGCTGTAGATCCGTGCGGACATGCGGCAGCACCGAGTTGGACGGAAGCCCGGTGTTGAAATTGTTGATGACGTTGGCTTCGAGGGCGCCGTTCAAGCTGACGGAGGGCGTGATATCCAGATTTCCCCAGGCTTGCAGATAGATCTGCCCTTGCAGAGGGACCTCGGGGTCGAAAAATACCGTGCGGAAGCTTGGCCCGAAACTCCAGCTCAGCTTGGGCGTGAAATTGCGCCATCTGGCTTCCAAGGGGCTGACATCGGCAGGTGCCGGACCTAGCGTAATGGCAGACCTGATTTCCTCCGCGCCGCCATAGGCAGGAATGGCCCGTTCCAGCGCGCTTCGCGCGGTTTTGACTTCCGCAAGGGGCATACTGTCATCCAGCAGGATGAACCGAAAAATTTCCACGTTGGGTGGCGCATTGGCCATCAGTACCCGCGCCATGCGGCCGATGGCTTCGTCCTGATTCAGGTAGCGGTAGTTGCGGTAGTAGATGGCCAGGGACGAGGGGCGAAGTTCAATGGTCACCAGCTCCAGGCCCTGGGCGCGCAATTCGCGCCGCAATCTTGCCTGCAGGGCGGTCTGGGACAGGACGGGTATGGTCTTGACGGCCGCAGGCGGTGGGCTGGCGGGAACCTTGCAGAATTTTACCCGGCCGGACGACTGATCCAGATCGGTGATCGCTACCGAGACCAGGTCGCCGCGCAGCGCGGCCACTTGCGCATAAAGCTCGCAGCGTTGCGACGCGCCGGAAAAATCGCCGCTGTTGATCATCAAGGTGCTGTTGACGATTTCATACTCTCGGAAATTGCCCACCGTATAAAGAGCTTCATCCATGTCGAAATTTGCCCGGCGTGCCAAATCCCGGCGCCGCACCATGCGGCCGGGTTTGGGGCGGGTTTCCTGCAGCAGATTGACCAGGGCTTCATGCTGCTCCTGGTCTGTGCGGTAAACCGGCTGGGGGATCTCGGGGCCGATGCGGCTGGGCTGGGATTCCCGCGTGGGGTCCATGCTGAAGCTGACCGAGAGGCCGTAGGTGCTGCCATAGAAGTAGCCCAGATTGAGATTCACCGTATCGTAGAGCCGGTAGCCCAGCCCGAAGTTCACGGGTAAGCGAACCTTGAATCCTTTGCCGCCCTCGGCTCGATAGCGGTCGCTGCTGTATTCGGCCAGCAGGTTGAGATGGGGAATGGGGGTGTTCCATTGCACCCCGCCAAAGACGCCCATCTTCGGGCCCCGGAAGAATTGGCCGAAATTTACCGTACCGCCCGTATCCTCTCTCCCTCCGCGAACGCAAAGTCGCGAAGAAAGCTTGCAGAACGGGCTGGGCAGGGCGTTGGTATCGGCAAGCCTGCCCCATCCCGCGCCCAGCGTGAAATCGACAGCGCCGACCCGCTTGGACGCCGCCATGTATTCGGCGCCATAGACGCCAGTTCCTAGAAGGTCACGAACCCCGATCGAGAAGTCCGGAAGGATGTCCCCTTCCTTCAGCAGGCGGACTTTTAGGCCAAGGCTTCGATCGAAGAGTGAAGTGCCAGGGGGGAAGTCAGGTGACGGAAAATTCGAAATATGGCTGTAGCGGAAAGAGCCCTCCAGCCAGGGAAAGGCTTGGAAACTGAAATTGTAGCGTTGCGAGCCCTGCAGCGAGCCGATCGTCACGGCGACTTCGCCATCAGGCGCCATGCGCGCGCTGGGCATGTCGAGAAGTCCCAGATCGCCATAGGTGGTGCGCGGCGTGAAGGGTGCAACTTGCGCGGCCACGGGAACGGGTAGGGCGCACAGCACAATGACGGCGCCGGCCGTGGCCGAACGGCGCGCGGCGCGCACCGATATCCGCAACAACACGGCCCTTCGCACGGGTTTGTAACGCCGCTTTCGGATTGTCTCAGTCCCCGCCCTTGGATCCCCGATCGGCGGCGTCTTTCCACATATCCAGCCGTTTGAGAATGGGGATCAGCGCGGACGAAATGTCGGGTCTCGACAAAGCGACGGCGATATTGGCATGCAGGAAGCCGACCTTGTCGCCGCAGTCATAGCGGTCGCAATCGGTCTTGACGGCATGGAACGGCATCTGGCCGATCATCTTGGCCATCGCGTCGGTAAGCTGGATCTCATTGCCGGCGCCCCGCTCCTGCTTGTCCAGGATTCCGAAAATCTCCGGCTGCAGGATGTAGCGGCCGATCACGCACAGGTTGGAAGGCTCGGTGCCGGTGGCGGGCTTCTCGACCATGCCCTTGACCTCGGTGGCATTGCCGATGGTCTTGCCCGGATCGACCACGCCATAGCGCTTGATCTCGTCCCTAGGCTTTTCCTCGGCCGCCACGATGATGCCGCCGCCAACCTCGTTGTAGGATTTGATCATCTGGGTCAGCGCGCCGGGCTTGCCCACCATCAGGTCATCGGGCAGCAGCACGGCGAAAGGTTCATTGCCCACGAAATGGCGGGCGCACCACACCGCATGGCCCAGGCCCAGCGGCTGCTGCTGGCGGATAAAGCCGACCGAGCCGGTCTGGGGCAGCATCTCCAGCAGGCTGTTCAGCTCGCTGGTTTTCTCCCGCGCACTGAGCAGGGATTCCAGCTCATAGGCATGGTCGAAATGATCGGCGATGACATGCTTGCCGCGCCCGGTGATGAACACGAACTGCTCGATACCGGCCTCGCGCGCTTCCTCGACCGCATACTGGATGACCGGCTTGTCCACCACCGGCAGCATCTCCTTGGGTACCGCCTTGGTCGCCGGCAGGAAGCGGGTTCCCATCCCGGCCACGGGAAAAACGGCTTTTCGGACGGGTTTTGGCAGGGACATGGCGTTTTCCGGGGATGCTTCTCAACAGGGCTGTTTCATCGCATGGGGCTGCCGTTATTGTCCAGTTTCCAAAGGCTTTTTGGCGGGTTTGTATGGCAAGGGCGGCCTGTCTCGGGCTTATCTTTTTGGCGATGGCGGCAACGGTCGCGCGCAGCGCGCCTGCGACAGATGCGCAGCTGTCCGGAGCCCAGGCGGCACTGGACAGCGGCGACGCCACGCTCGCCAAACATCTCGTCGATACCGCTCTGGCCGAGGGCCCTGTCACGCCGTTGCAGCGTGCGCGGCTGTTGCACAATCGCGGCGTCGCGCAGGAGCTTCTGGGAAACCACCAGTCCGCATTGGCGGATTTTACCGCGGCGCTTCAGCTTCAGGTTTTGCCTGCGGAAGAGCGGGCCCAGGCTCTGCTGCAGCGGGGCTACCTGCTGGACAGCCTGGGACGCCTGGCAGATGCGGTTCGCGACTATTCGGCGGCAGCGGCCCTGAAAACCACCTCCGCGGCTACGGCGCTGAACAACCGGGCCAATATCCATCGCCGCCAGAACCGCCTGACAGAGGCGCGCCGCGATTATCTGGCATCCCTCGGCATGGGCAATGCCAGGCCGCAATTCGCCTATTACGGTCTGGGGCAGATCGCCGAGGCCCAGCACGACAAGGAAAGCGCGCGGGGTTTTTATGCCAGGGCTGTCGGCGCTGATCCGGCCTATCGGCTGGCGGCCGAGCGGCTGGCCGAACTGGGCGGGCCGCCCGAGACCGCGATTGCCGACCCCGGGGTGGTCAAGCTGCGTCCTCCCTCCCAGGCCCCGCCTGTGGTCCTGAAGCCTCCCTCCGACCGGGTGGTGCTGCGTCCGCCCGGCCGCAAGCCCCCACCCTCGCGGGCGCCATCCTTTCGGCCATCGTCTGGGCCGGACCTGCGGCCGGCTCTGGATGCCCCGGCGGGAGCCGGGCCGGAGGTGCAGTTGGGGGCCTGGCGCAGCGAGGCAGAGGCGCGGGCAGGCTGGGAGCGGGCCGTACGGGCCTCCGGCCGGGCGCTGGATGGCCTTGCGCCCCGTATCGTGACGGCAGACCTGCCCGGCAAGGGGCGCTACTACCGGTTGCGCACGGCAACGCCCGATCCTTCCGGCCTGTGTGCCAGCCTGCGGGCCGCCGGCCGGGACTGTATGCGCGCCCGGGACTAGCCCAACCGTCCAGGGTTGTTCGCACCTGCAAAAAACACTTATGCTCGGGAACCCCGGGGGGGAATCGCGTTGGAGCAGCATGAGAATTCGCCATTTTTTGCAAGCTGCCGTGGTGATGCTGGCCAGCCTTGTTTCCTTTTCCCCGTCGGTCCTGGCATCGCCCTGGGCTGAAGTCGGCGACAACCAGCTACGGTCCGATATCGAGCTGCTGGCAACGGCGGGCCTGGTCAGCGATGTCACGACCCACTGGCCGCTGCCCTGGCGTTCCATCCTTGCCAATCTCGGCGTCGCGCCACTGGCAACCCAGCCGGTATCGGTGCGTCTTGCGGCGGAGCGCGTTCTGGCCCGCGCCCGTGCCGAAACCGCCCCCGGTGCATCGGCCTCCCTGTATCTCGACCTCACCAGCCGCGCGGCGCTGGTGCGCGGGTTTGACGGGATGGGCCGGGGCGAGGGCCAGACGCAACTGTCGCTGGGCTATCAGTCTGCCAGCCTTTCCGGCCGCATCTCGGTTGGTGTGCTCGCCCAGGACCTGGAGCGCAAAAGCTACAAGCTGATGCTCGATGGCAGCTATGTGTCCGCCAGGCTCGGCGGGGCGCGGATTTATGCCGGCTATCTCGATCACTGGTGGGGACCGGGACAGATATCGGCGCTGTCGCTGTCCAACAATGCCCGTCCCATGCCGCAGATCGGTATCCAGCGCGCCGGCACCGCCGCATCAAGCTGGCCGATCCTGCGCTGGCTGGGGCCGTGGCAGGTGGAATTCCTGCTGGGTTATCTCGATGGCCCCCGCATTGAACCCGACACCTATTACAACGCGCTGCGCCTGACGGTGAACCCGGCGCCGGGGCTGGAGATCGGCCTGGCGCGCACGCAGCAATTCTGCGGGCGAGGCCATCCGTGCGAGCCGCTGCGGGACTATTTCGCTTTCCGCAATGACTCGCGCAACGTCAACAACACCAACGATCAGGGCCTGTTCGACATCAAGTATAGCTTTGGCATCGCGGGGCTTCCGGCGCAGGCCTATATGCAGGTGATGAACGAGGATTCCTCGCCCTTCGTGCAGTCCGCCAGCAGTCATCTGTTTGGGGGTTCGGTGTTCCTGCCCATGGGCGAAAATCCTGTACGTCTCACCGCCGAATATACCGATACGGTTCCGACCCATCACATTTTCAGCTTTGGCGACCGGCGGCATGGCATCGCCTACAACAATGGCGATTACCCCGATGGCATGCGTTATCGCGGACGCTCTCTGGGCTTCAGCCTGGACAGCGACTCCCGGCTGGTCACGCTGCAGGGAAGCTGGACCGATGCGGACCGCCGCTTCTACCAGCTCACCTATCACCATGCCGACGTCAACCATCCGCGCAACACGCTGGCCAATGTGGTGAGCGCCACGCCGGTGCGCGTCAATCTGGTCGAGGCGCGGGTCACACTGCCGATTTCCAGGCTGAAGCTCGATCTCGCCGGCCGCATGCAGGACGAACAGCCGCATCCGAGGCGCGGCACCGCTTTTTCTATAGAGACTGCGCTGCGGTTGGATTTGTAGAGCCTGTGGTTTGTCCCCGACGGTGCCTGAGAGTCGACCCTCTTATGGCTGACTTATGGCTGAGGGATTACAGCCGGCAATCCCATTCTCACGGCGTCCTTTAGGGGAAGTAAGAGGATCCTGTCCCGCCCTTCCCAGGTTGGGTAGTAGTTGTAATTGACCTCGCGTGGTCCGATCCACACGAAGGTATTATGCCGAGTACCAGGATAATCCTTTAGCGTGATAGAGGGGGCGGTGCGTAAGTCGCTGTCACGATAGACGAAGATGTCGGCTTGAGCGACGGTGACCTGATTGGCGGCACGCCTGCCGCTTATGTCCCGGGAAAGACTTCGGGATAACGCAAATTTCTCGCTTGGGTGTCTCTCGATATATTCTGATAGTTGCCCGACCAGCATGCTGTCACTATTAGTGCTAATGGTGCGCGCCGCCGTCAACAGCGAGTATGCGTTGGTCACGCCGGCGATGAATAGCAGCGCCATCGCGAGGATCTGTGTCACTCGCGACCCTCTCGTCATCGAGGAAATGCCGACGCCGATCAGGACAGCGATTATGGGAAGAAAAAACAGGAAGTTGCGGACGATGAATACGGAGGTACGCGAAGAGAAAAACAAGGTATAGAATAGCAGTACTGTTACTAAGGTCACTGCGGAAATGCACTTGCCGTTCTTTCTCAGGCTCAAGTAACCCAACGGTGCTGTGATCAGGAGCATAAGAGAAAGGGCGGGAATGGGCGACAACAGCGCTAACCCAATATATTCCCATAGTCTAGCGGCGTAATCGAATGCGCCGCGTATGTCGTAAGATGAAACACCGTAAGTGGGAAAATGCCCCGCAGCATAGTGAGACGAACCCGCTCTTACATCTCGTATGAAATCCACAGGCTGCAAAATGGCGCCCGGCGTAGTGACGATAAATGTCGCGATAAATATCGCCAACAACAGTGAGCTGAACTTAAGCGGAAATTTTCCAAGCTTGAGCTGGCGAACGCCGCCGCATTCTATGAGCCAGGCAAAGAAGATCGTGGCGAAAAACAATGCTCCGGCTGTGTACTTTGTTCCGGTAGCTAAGGCCGCAGCAATGGTCGCGAAGATCAACCATTGGCGAACATTGGCAGCGCCTTCAGCCCTGAAGATTGCCAGCACCCAGAGTGCGCAGAATTGGGCCATGACGGCATCAGGCGCAATCCAGCGCGCATGATAGGCATATTCCCATGAGAGAAGCGGGATGGCTGCGGCGATAGTGGCAGCTATCCTGTCGGTTTTTGATAGCGCCAAATAAACCCAGAGCCCCGACAGCGCGCAAATAGACAGGAAGGCGGGGCGGGTTATGAGGCCGAAATCGTGGAGAGAAAGGCCGCCAGCGGCGGCCTCGCGGACATGACTTACGCCTCCATCCCTCAATAAGCTCAACGTGGTTGTTATTAGGCTGAGAAAATAAGTTATGGACGGGTAGATATAACAGAAATTGTATGAGCATTTGAACGGCAGGATAATTCCTGACTGGAGGGTGTTGATCACATGATTGTAATGGATGAATTCATCCCAGTGCTGCCCGAAATCCAGGCCGACCCAACCGGTGTAGATGAACAACGCGAGGAGCCCAAAAAGCGGCGGAGCGGGCCACCATTTCCGGACATGTACGGACGCTTTGATTAGCATTTAGCCCAAATTCCTCATAGCCCAGGATCAAGGTGTCATTTTGCATGCATGTGTTTCTTCGTCCAGTTCAGACTCACAGCACTCCAGCTGAGCTTCAGCTGATGGTGCCGCTTGGGTTCGGCGCCGAATGACTGTGCAGTATTCCAAAAACCCAAATCCGCTGCAGGAAGAAGCTGCCAAGCGGATAAATGATCCCGATCGCGCCCGAAGCGGCGAGGTAGTTGAGTCCAGCAATTTCGATCATGAAAAAGGTAAGGCCGTTTGACAGCATCACCATGATGGCCGTGACGATCAGAAAGCGCGGCCCATAGCGCAGATGCGCGCCTGAGCGACGAAATGTCAGGCTGTGATGGCCCAGATACGAGGCTGGCAGCCCGATCGCGAAGGACATTGCGGTGCCCAGCAGTGTTGGAAAATGCAATACCCCGATGAAGAGATACTGGCACACCATGAACAGGCCGGTCGCCAGACCGCCGACAATGGCAAACCGGACCAATTGCATCGCTAGACCTGCGCCTTTGATTCGCGGCGCCACACGGCGACGACGCTGCGCCCGAAGGTGCGTCCGGTGATCACGTCCAGAATTCGGGAGCAGGGCACCAACACCCGGTCCCAGAGCAGGATCTGCGACAGCTTGGGCAGGGACTGTTTGAGCATAAGCAGATTGGCGGCCGAAGCTATCACTCCCACAGAATCGAGATAGAAGCCGCGTTCCAGTACCATTCCCGCCGGGGTCAGGCGTTTGAGCTGGCCCAGCGTGTAGCGCCGATGGTGTCCTACCGCCGCGTCGAAAGGCGTGTAAAGCGCCTGGTAGGCGGGGGACAGGACGACAAGCCGGCCGCCTTCGCCAAGCAGGGCGGCGGCGCGCTGCAGTTCACCGGCGTCGTCGGCGATATGCTCCAGCACGTCGATATAGAGCACCGTGTCGATCGGCGCTTCGCGTACGATATCCGCCAGCATGCCCGGCACCGGCCTCACGGTGGGGGGCAGGCTTCCATCTTCGCACTTCCTTACGATGGCGGCGAGAAGGTCGGGATCGGGCTCCAGCGCGAACCATGCCCGGTGCGCGGCACCCGAAAGCGCCTGGGTGGTGCTGCCATTGCCCGCGCCGACTTCGGCAACGCGCTGCCCGATATAGGGGGTGATCATGTCGCGGAAATAGCGCTTCCAGTTTTGCGCATGGGCGAACAGGTCGAGTTCCAGGCCCTCATACTTGCGTTCCTGCGGCTCCGACATGTCAGCCGCGCTCGGAGGCGTAAAGAACGCGCACCGCCACGACATAGAGTTTGTCGATCATGGCCGGTACCGTCAGGCTCTGCGAGCGGTTGTACAGCAGGTTCAGCAGCACGTTGAAGGCCAGCATGATGACCTGGGTGATGATGATCAGCAGGATGCCGGCCGCAACGGTGGCCCAGCCCGGAATCGCCAAATCGGAAAAAACCCGTATACCGATGACGACGAACAGCATGGCAATCAGCGCAGCCAGCGCCAGGGCACTGGCAACCAGCAGCCGCGCGGTCACCACTTCCAGATAGACTGAGATTGAACTCAATCCATGCAACAGCAGGAAGGTGAAGTTCACCGAGGACTGTCCTTCGTAACGCCGGCCGCGATCCATCGTGTGGGCGCGATAGGGCAGCTTGGACCGCACGATGCTGGCGGCGAGATTGTTCCAGGTGTTGGCGCTATGCAGGATGCCGATCGCACTTCGCATCGGCAGCAGGCTGAAGTTGCCATGCGCCAGCTTGGCGCCGGTGCTCAGATAGAATGCCGTCTTGTAAAGTCGGTAATAGATGCGGAAGAGGAGGGAGTCGGAGCGCTTTCCGCGCTCCACGACATGAATGGCGCCGGGCTCTTGGGCGAAATAGCCCAGCAAGCGGGCAATATCGGACGGCTTGTCGTCGCCGTCGGAATCCATGACCACGATGCAGTCCGCATCCAGACGGCTGGCATAGGCCAGGCCGACCGCGATGGCGCGCTGGTTGCCCAGGTTGATGGCCAGGTCCAGAAGTTCGACTCTGTCGATCGTATTGAAGGCGCGGTCGAGGCGCTCCGGCGGGGGCTGGGCCGACCCATCATTTACGGTGATGACCGACAGGCTTGCACAGTGGCCCGCCAAGCTTTGGTCGATATCGTCCAGCAATTTCTGAAACGACGCCCAGTCATTATAGACAGGCGTGACGATCAGGACACGGGCTTGGTCAAGTTCCGGCACGACGGTCCATCCCCACGCTGCGTCGCCGATGTATCATTTTTCTAATCGAGTTCATACTTGGCCTTGTAGTCCGCCGCCAAGCTCTTGGACTGGCCGCTTTTGTTCAGCAAGGCATTGCCCACCGCCAGCAAGTCCAGCTCTGTTCCCATGAAGCACCGGAAGGCATCTTCCGGAGTGGAAACGATCGGCTCCCCGCGAACATTAAAGGACGTATTCACGAGTACCGGGCAGCCGGTGATCTCTTTGAAACGTTTGATGAGGCGGTGATAACGCGGATTGGTCTCGACATGCACTGTTTGTACGCGTGCGGAGTAATCCACATGGGTGACTGCAGGAATGCCTGATCGCGGAACATTGAGTTTGTCGATTCCGAAAAGCTTGCTTTCCTCCACCGTCATTTCCCGCCGCTTGTCGGGCACCACATCGGCGACCAGCAGCATGTAGGGGCTGTCTGTATCCATATCGAACCACTTGGCGACATCTTCCCGCAGTACGCTGGGCGCGAAGGGGCGGAAGGATTCGCGGTACTTGACTTTGAGGTTGAGCAGTTTCTGCATGGTCGGTGAGCGCGGATCGGCCAGGATGCTCCTGCCGCCCAGCGCGCGGGGGCCGAATTCCATGCGCCCGCTATGCCAGCCCACCGCCTTGCCGTCTGCCAAAGCCTGGGCCGTGAGTTCGATCGTTTCATCGTCCGTGTGGCTGGTAAAAACTGCTCCGCAACCGGTAAGGCGTCCGGCGATATCGTCCTGGTTGTACGCGGGCCCCAGATAGGAGCCTTTCATACCGTCCAGCCCGGTGGCGGGTTTGCGCGGCTGATCCAGCATGATGTGGTAAGCGCCAAGGGCAGCGCCCAGCGCACCGCCGGCGTCGCCAGCCGCGGGCTGAATCCAGATACGCTCAAAGATGTTCTCCCGCTGAAGCTTGCCGTTGGCCACGCAGTTCAGGGCCACGCCACCGGCGAGGCAAAGATTCTTCTGGCCCGTTTCCCGCGCGACTCCCCGCGCCAGCTTGATCACGACTTCTTCCGTGACGGCTTGAACGGAAGCCGCCAGATCCATCTCTCGCTGGGTCAGTTCTGCTTCTGGCGCGCGGCGCGGCCCTCCCAACAGGGCATCCAACTTGCCGTTGGTCATGGTCAGTCCGGTGCAATAGTTGAAATAGCTCATGTCCAGCGCGAAAGAGCCATCTTCCTTTATATCGATCAGGTGGTCCTTGATCATGCCCGCATACCGGGGCTCGCCATAGGGCGCCAAACCCATGACCTTGTATTCGCCTGAATTGACCTTGAAGCCCGTGTAATAGGTAAAGGCCGAATAAAGGAGGCCCAGCGAGTGCGGAAAATGAATCTCCTTGCGCACCGACAGGCGATTGCCGCTTCCAACTGCCAAAGAAGTCGTGGTCCATTCTCCCACGCCGTCCATGGTGAGCACCGCTGCTTCCTCGAATGGTGAGGGGAAAAAGGCGCTGGCCGCATGGCTGAAATGGTGTTCAGAAAATAGAAGGCGTTTCTCCCAAGCGCCTTCGCCCCACAATTCCGTCAGAGCTTTGGCAATCATGGATTTCTGAAAGAGCTTGTCTTTCAGCCACACGGGCAATGACGTCGCGAAACTGCGAAAGCCGCGCGGCGCGAAAGCGAGATAGGTTTCGAGAAGCCGCTCAAATTTCAAGAAAGGTTTGTCGTAAAAAACGACGAAATCCACTTGGTGCGGATTTATCCCGGCTTCGGCCAAGCAGTAGGTAATGGCGTGCACAGGGAACGCAGCATCATGCTTCTTCCGGGTGAAGCGCTCTTCCTGAGCCGCAGCCACAATTTCCCCATCACAGACAAGGCATGCGGCGGCATCGTGATAATAGGCAGACACGCCCAGGATGTGCATCCGGCCGGCCTAAAATAACGTGTAGATAAATGGCGCCATCACCGAGCCTTGGGCGAGGATCAGTAGCCCGCCAATGATGACCATCACGATGATGATCGGCATCAGCCAGAGTTTCTTGCGCACGCGCAGGAAGGCCCAGAGTTCTTTCACAAAGCTCATTGCAGTTCCTAAAACTGACGTTGAAAGGAGGTCGGTTCCGGACCAGCCGGATCTCGTTCTATCCAATAAGACGTTACATTGCGTTTTTTCATTCGCAGGACGTCCCTGCCGAATAAGCGGGTTGATACGGCGACGGGGGTTATCAGGCCCATGAAAATCACCGCCAGCACCAGCGGACTGACAATTTTTCCAAGCAGGAGCCCAAATGCCATCCACAGGCGATTCAGCGGAGTCAGGATGTTTGGCAGGACCAGCGCGGCCAGGCCCAATAGAGCTCCGGGAACCGCAAAGGCCGCGGCGCGGATGGGGTGGCCTTTCCACAGGGCGTAAAGCGCCAGCAGAGCCAGGACGCCTGCGATCAGGCCGCCGAACTTTCGGTTTGATGGCAGTGGTGGCGGAGGGGAATGCGAATTTTCGAGCATGGCACTAGGCTAACGCCAAATGCGGGTCGAAAACAGATCGTCTTTCACCGGTTGGCCGGAGGACACTCTGGAGGCTGCGTCATCTTGTCAAGCGTCGGCACTGCCTCGCTCAGCCTTATTCCTGCTGAAGAGGTTGTTATCGCCGCGAACGCGCACCATAAAACCTCGCCATGCAAGTGTTTAACGGCATTCTTTCATGGGCAGAACGGCGCGAGCGGCATCTCACTGGGGTGTGGCTGGCGGGCGGATTTGCCTTCGATAGCTGGACCTTCGGCCGGATTGACCGCCCCGAAACCCAGGCGGTATTCATCGTATATCTTTTGGTGGCGGGCATCGCCATCGCCGTACTGCACGCCCTGGAATCCCGTCCCGAAGGACGAAAGCCGTCCGAGAAGACCCGTACCGTCCTGATATTCATGACCCAGTTCGCTCTGGGCGCGCTGTTGTCGGGTTTCTGCGTCTTTTATATCCGTAGCGCCTCGATCACCTCCTCGTGGCCGTTCCTGCTGGCGATGGCGGCGATCCTGATCGGCAGCGAGTATCTGCGCCGCTATCACACCAGGCTGGTGTTCGCGGCGCTGCTGCTGTTTTTCTCCATCTATTCCTACGCAATCCTGCTGGTGCCGATTGTGATCGGCCAGATTGGTGCCGTGCCCTTTCTGATCAGCGGCATGGTCGCGGTGGGCATTTTCTTTGTGTACATGCGGGCCCTGGCGCGATTGGGCCATGAGCGCTACCGCGGCGCGCGCATGCAGGTGGCGGGCGGCATGGTGCTGATTTCCATTGCGCTCAACGCGGCCTATTTCCTGCGCATCCTGCCGCCGCTGCCCCTGGTGCTGACCGATGCCGGCATCTATCACGCCGCCAAGCGCGTCAACGGCAACTTTCAGGTGGCCGAGGAAGATGAGCCGCCGGAATGGCAGGCGCTGTTCGGCAGTTACCCGATCATGCACATCCAGCCGGGTGCCAAGCTGTTTCTCTATAATGCGATCTTCGCGCCGCGCGGGCTGCGCACGCGCATCGTCCATGAATGGCAGCGGCTCGATCCCGAAAAGGGGTGGGTAACCCAGCAGCGCATTTCCGTGGCCATCGTGGGCGGCCGGGCCGACGGCTTTCGCTATTACACGGTCAAGACCGGGCCAAAGCCCGGCGATTGGCTGGTCCGGATCAATACCTTTGACGGCCGGGCCATTGGCCGGGTGCGTTTCGCCGTCAAGGAACAGGCGGTTCCCCCCGCCACCACCATAAAAATCCTCAAATAGCCGGGCAGGGCTGCGGTCAGCGCCATTGCGCCGGACCCGCTTTCAGACTATTTCACAGTCCAGATTTGGGATACCTGGAATTGTCCATAAAAAAAACTGTTATATCGCATCTGCGGCGCCTGGAAGCCGAGAGCATCCATATCATGCGCGAGGTGGCGGCCGAGTTTTCCAACCCGGTGATGCTCTATTCGGTGGGTAAGGATTCCGCCGTCATGCTGCATCTGGCGATGAAGGCTTTCTATCCCTCCAAGCCGCCATTTCCCCTGATGCACGTCAACACGACGTGGAAGTTCAAGGAGATGATCCAGTTCCGCGACGACACCGTCAAAAGGCTGGGACTGGATTTCATCGAGTACATCAACCAGGACGGCGTGAACCGTGGCATCAACCCGTTCGATTCCGGCTCGTCCCTGCACACCCAGGTGATGAAGACCGAGGCGCTGAAGCAGGCGCTCGACAAATATGGCTTCGATGCCGCCTTTGGCGGCGCCCGCCGCGACGAGGAAAAAAGCCGCGCCAAGGAGCGCATCTTTTCCTTCCGCACCGCCACCCATGCCTGGGACCCCAAGAGCCAGCGGCCTGAACTCTGGCGCGTCTACAATACGCGCATCAACAAGGGCGAAAGCATCCGCGTCTTCCCGCTGTCCAACTGGACCGAGCTGGATATCTGGCAATATATCCTAGCCGAGAACATCCCGATCGTGCCGCTCTACTTCGCCAAGAAACGTCCGGTGGTGGAACGCGCCGGCACGCTGATCATGAGGGACGACGACCGCATGAAGCTGCTGCCCGGCGAAAAGGTGGAAGAGAAGCTGATCCGCTTCCGCACCCTGGGCTGCTATCCCCTGACCGGCGCCATCGAAAGCGACGCCGACACGCTGGAAGGCATCGCCACCGAAATGTTCACCGCCCGCACATCCGAGCGCCAGGGCCGGCTGATCGACAGCGACGAGAAGGCCTCGATGGAGAAGAAGAAGAAGGAAGGCTACTTCTGAATAAACACCATCAGGCCAGGAAGAAAAGGTTTTGGCAGGAGTTTGTGCAGAAGAAGAAACAGGCGGTAGATGAAGGCGTTGTTGAAATGGTAGCCGGGCTCGTTCATCGTCGTTGTGGCGATGATATTTTTTGCGGGGAAATACCGGCGGATGTCACCTGGCGAGCACAGCCCGAACACGGTGGGGAAAATATCGACCTGCTTTCTTTCAGGCTGAATGTGCCGGAGTGCGCGGGACTGGAATATGCCTGGCACCAATCTGCTGGCAAGGGCGACATAGCCGAATTTGTTGGTTGTTCTGGCGCAAATCCAGCCACCGGGCTTCAAAACGCGAAGCAATTCGCGCGCGGCATGTCCGGGATTTGCGATGTGCTCAAAAACAAAATCCGCAACGATGATGTCGAAGCTGTTGTCTTCAAAGGGCAGTGGGCCGTCGGGATCGATGACCATCTGGCGGTGGGAGCTGGTGTTTTGGAGCACGACCGTATCGACATCGACCGCAACGACTTCACCTGCGCCGACGCGCAGGTCATGCAGCCATTTCCTGGTTTCGGACGTGTCTTCGGTGAATCCGCCGCGGCCGGCGCCATAGTCCAGAACGCGGGGCGCGCTTTGCGCGTAAAGCGTTTTGATCTTCAGGTAAAAGGCGACCGTGCCGTCGATGAAAGAATAGCCATCGATTTTGGCCTCGGGGAAGAAGCGAGATTGCAGATATTCCGATGGGGCTCGGCGTCCGTTCATGCGATCAATCGTAGTTATTGGTGCAATTGATGTCAAAAAGGTCGACGGCCATGCCGGACAATGCGCGGAAATCGGACTCGGCTTTGAAGGAGTTTCTTGCCGCGCAGGAAAAGAAATCCCTGTTGCGCTTTCTCACCTGCGGCAGCGTCGATGACGGCAAGTCCACCCTGATCGGGCGCCTGTTGTACGACACCAAGCTGCTATTCGAGGACACGCTGGCCAGTCTCGAAAAGGACTCCAAGAAATTCGGCACCACCGGCGAGGACATCGACTTCGCCCTGCTGGTGGACGGACTGGAAGCTGAGCGGGAGCAGGGCATCACCATCGATGTCGCTTATCGCTTCTTCGCCACCGACAAGCGCAAATTCATCGTCGCCGACACGCCGGGCCACGAACAATACACCCGCAACATGGCGACCGGCGCCTCCAACAGCGACCTGGCCGTCATCCTGATGGACGCCCGCAAAGGCGTGCTCACCCAGACCCGCCGCCACGCCTATATTGCTTCGTTGCTGGGCATTCGCCATGTCGTGCTGGCGGTGAACAAGATCGACCTAGTGGATTATTCGCAAGATGTGTTCGACTGCATCATCGCGGACTTCCACGCCTTCTCCGCCCGCCTGAATTTTCTCACCCAGGTGGCGATCCCGCTGTCGGCGCGCTTTGGCGTCAACGTCATAGAGAAAAGCCCGGAAACGCCGTGGTATGCCGGCCCAGCGCTGCTCGCCCATCTGGAAACGGTGGATGTGGACACCGCGTTGGCCCACAAGCCCTTCCGGCTGCCGGTGCAATGGGTCAACCGTCCCGATCTGGATTTCCGCGGCTTCTCCGGCACCATCGCGGGCGGGCGCATCAAGCCCGGCGACACCGTGGCCGTCGCCAAATCGGGGCGCACCAGCAAGGTCACCCGCATCGTCACCATGGACGGCGACCTGCCCGAAGCGGTAGCCGGCGATGCCGTCACGCTGACCCTGGCCGATGAGGTGGATATTTCGCGTGGCGATGTGCTGGCCGATCCGCACGCCCGCCCCGCCGTGTCCGACCAGTTCGCGGCGCACCTGTTATGGATGGTGGATGAAGAACTGCTGCCTGGCCGCCAGTATCTTTTGAAGTTGGGCACCGGCACCGTGCCGGTGCAGGTTTCCGCCCTCAAGCACAAGATCGACGTCAACAGCCTGGATCACCTGGCCGGCAAGACCCTGGCGCTGAACGAAGTCGGCTATTGCAACTTCGCTCTGTCCCAGCCGCTGGCCTTCGATCCTTATCGCGACAATCGCGACAGCGGCGGCTTCATCCTGATCGACCGCTTCACCAACGCCACGGTCGGCGCCGGCATGATCGACTTCTCGCTGATGCGCGCCACCAACGTCCATTGGCAGGCGCTGGACGTGAACAAGCAGGCCCGCGCCGCGCTGAATGGCCAGAAGCCCGTCATCCTGTGGTTCACCGGCCTGTCGGGATCGGGCAAGTCCACCATCGCCAATCTGGTGGAAAAGGCGCTGGCCGCCGAAGGCAAGCACACCTATCTGCTGGACGGCGACAATGTCCGCCACGGCCTCAACAAGGATCTGGGCTTCACCGACGCCGACCGGGTGGAGAATATCCGCCGGGTGGGCGAGGCGGCCAGGCTGTTCGTGGACGCCGGCCTGATCGTGTTGACCGCCTTCATCTCACCCTTCCGTTCCGAGCGCCGCATGGCGCGCGAACTGGTGGGCGAGGGCGAATTCCTGGAAGTGTTCGTCGATACGCCCATCGAGCTCTGCATGCAGCGCGACCCCAAGGGGCTCTATGCCAAGGCGAAGGCCGGCCAGATCAAAAATTTCACCGGCATCGACAGCCCCTATGAGTCGCCGGAAAAGGCCGAACTGACGGTTCGTCCGGTGGACGGCTCGCCGGAAGCACACGCCCAGGCGATCGTCCAATATCTCAGGGAAAAGGGCTATCTGGGCTAGGCTTTCAGGCTGGCGCGCGGGGCGGCTTGCCGGTATACGGTGCACCCGAAAAAAGGCCAGAAAAGCCCATGAAGACCGTCGCGAATTTTGACCGGATCGGCGAGGAAAACGCCTTTGCCGTGCTGGCCCGTGCCAATGCCTTGGCTGCCCAGGGACGCGACATCATCAATCTGGGAATCGGCCAACCCGACTTCCGCACCCCCGATCACATCGCCGAAGCCGCCATCAAGGCGATCCGGGACGGCCATCACGGCTATACCGCCGCCACTGGCATTCCGATTCTGCGCGAAGCGGTGGCTGCCGACCTGCACAAGCGCTTCGGCGCCACGGTTTCGCCCGAGGAGGTGATGATCATGCCGGGCGGCAAGCCCACCATGTTCATGTCCATCCTGATGTTCGGCGAACCGGGGGGGGAGATCATGTATCCCGACCCCGGCTTTCCCATCTATCGCTCGATGATCGAATATACCGGCGCCACGCCGGTGCCGATCCCGATCCGCGAGGAGAATGGCTTTGCCTTCTCGGCCGAGGAAACCCTGGCCCTGATCACGCCCCAGACCCGGCTGATCATCATCAACTCGCCCGCCAATCCCACCGGCGGCGTCACGCCCAAGGCCGAGGTCGACACGTTCGTCGCCGGCATGGAGAAGTGGCCCGAGGTCGCGATCATGTCGGACGAGATCTACGACCAGCTGATCTATGACGGGCAGGAACACGTCACGCTGCTGAACTATCCGTCCATTCGCAATCGCCTGATCCTCTTGAATGGCTGGTCCAAGACCTATGCCATGACCGGCTGGCGGCTGGGCTATGCCATCTGGCCGGGCAAGCTGTATGAGAACGCCCGCAAGCTGGCTGTGAACCTGCATTCCTGCGTCAACGCGCCGACCCAGTATGCCGGGGTCGCGGCGCTGACCGGGCCGCAGGACGCGGTACATCACATGCGCGCCGAGTTCGACAAGCGCCGCAAGGTGGTGGTGGATGGGCTCAACAAGCTGCCGGGGGTGTCCTGCATCGTGCCGGCGGGCGCCTTCTATGCCTTCCCCAACATCAAGAACACCGGCTGGAAGGCCAAGCCGCTGGCCAATGCGCTGCTGGACGAAACCGGCGTCGCGCTGATCGGTGGACCGGACTTCGGCATCCTGGGCGAAGGCTATCTGCGGCTGTCCTATGCCAACTCGACCGAGAACATCCTCAAGGCGCTGGGCCGCATGGGTGAGTTCTTGGCCTCGCGCAAGGTTGCCTGAAGCTGTTCCAAGCAGTCATCTTCGATTGCGATGGCGTGCTGGTCGACAGCGAGGTGCTGGCGCTGGAGGTCGAACTCGCGATCCTGCGCGAACAGGGCCTGAGTTTTGAGCGCGACGACTATATCAATCGCTTCATGGGTCTTTCTTATGAATCCTTTCACCGGGTGATGGACGAGGAGGCGCAGCTGCGCATCGGCCGCCCCATCTCGGACACGATCCGCGAAGACCTCGCCACCCGCCTGCGCCAGACCATGATCGCGCGCCTGACCGAAATCTCCGGTGCGAGCGCGGCGGTCGCCTCGGTCACCTTGCCCAAGGCCGTCGCAAGCTCTAGCACCAGGGAAGGGCTGGAGCGCAAGCTGCGCCAGGTCGGGCTGTGGGACCATTTCGCGCCCCATGTCTATTCCGCCGAGCATGTCACCCATGCCAAGCCGGCGCCCGACCTGTTCCTGCATGCCGCCGCCGCGCTGGGTATTGCCCCGCACCATTGCCTGGTGATCGAGGACAGCGTGAACGGCGTCATGGCGGCCAGGGCGGCGGGCATGCGCTGCTGGGGTTTTCTTGGCGGCGGCCATGCCCATGACGGGCTGGCGGCTCGGCTGACCGGTGCCGGGGCGGAGCGCATCGTTGCGGACTGGCCTGAAGCCGCGCGCCTCTTGCCGGACGTCCTGACCCGTTAAGCGGTAATATTAATACCGTAGCGCGATTGGCGACTGTGCCAAAACGGGATAGTCCTTCTGCCGCAAGGGGATTTTTGCAGCATGTTGGCGCTTTTTGGCAATGCGGGACGGGGTTTGGGGCAGGTGGCGCTGGCCGCTGTTGCCGCCCTGTCGCTGATGGCGATCTGCGCCGCGGCCCTGGTGGTCACCCTGGTCTGCGCTGCGCCGCTGCGCCTGCTTCAGGCGCGATAGTAGCTCTTGAACCACTCTACGAACTTCGGGATACCAACGCTGATGGGCGTGGTGGGTTCGAAGCCCAGCGCATCCTGGCTGGCCGCGATATCGGCAGAGGTGATCGGCACGTCGCCGGGCTGCATCGGCTCCATTTTCATCTGGGCCTTCTTGCCCAGCGCCTTTTCGATTTCGGCGATGAAGTCGGTCAGCTTTTCGACCTTGCGGTTGCCCAGATTGTAGATCGCGTGCGGCGGCGTGCCCGTTGCGGGCCGGTCCAGCGCCCGGATCACGCCGTCGACGATATCGTCGATATAGGTAAAGTCGCGCCACATCTCGCCGCCGTTGAACACCTTGATCGGCTCGCCGGCCAGGATCGCCCTGGTGAACAGGATCGGCGCCATGTCAGGACGGCCCCAGGGACCATAGACGGTGAAGAAACGCAGGCCAGTGGAGGCAATGCCGTGGAGATGGGCATAGGCATGCCCGAACAGTTCATCGACCCGCTTGGTGGCGGCATAAATCGAGTTGGGATGCTCCACCGCATCGCCCACCGCGAAAGGCGTCTTCTTGTTGGCGCCATAGACCGACGAGGAACTGGCATAGACCAGGTGCTTCAGCGCGGGCAGGGCGCGCGCCAGTTCCAGCGTCACCACCTGTCCCATCACGTTGGAAGTGACATAGGTGTAGGGATTGACCAGCGAGTAGCGCACCCCGGCCTGCGCCGCCAAATGCACGATCCCGGTGATGCCCGGGAAATCCGCCGCCAGCTTCAGCATGCGGTCCTGGTCGGAAATGTCGATCTGGTGGAAGTCGAACGCTTTATTCTGCATCAGCCGCGCCAACCGGGCCTGTTTCAGCGCGACGTCATAGTAATCATTGAGATTGTCGATGCCGATCACGGCATCGCCCCGCGCCAGCAGCGCGTCGCTCACCGCAGCGCCGATGAACCCGGCGGCGCCGGTGACCAAAATGATGCGGCCGCTGCCGCCGGTCATGCCCGCCCGACGCTAATATAGCGAAAGCCCGCTTCCGCCATCTGGGCAGGGCGATAGATGTTGCGCAGGTCCACCATCAGCGGCGCCTTCAGCGCGGCCTTGACCCGCGGCAGGTCCAGGGCGCGGAACTCATTCCATTCGGTCAGGATCACCACGCCGTCGGCGCCCTCCAGCGCCTCGTAGGTACTTTTGCGGTAATCCAGCTGCATATGCTTGGCGGCTTCCTTGCAGCCTTCCGGATCATAGGCGCGGATGGTAGCGCCCGCCTTCTGCAGATAGGGCAGGATCACCAGGCTGGGGGCGTCGCGCATGTCATCGGTATTGGGCTTGAAGGTCAGGCCCAGCACCGCAATGGTCTTGCCCTTCACGCCGCCAAAGGCGGTTTCGATCTTTTGCGCCATGTCCAGCTTGCGCCGGTCATTCACGGCGACCACGGCTTCCACGATCTTGCTGGGCGCGCCCACCTGTTGGGCGGTCTGCACCAATGCCAGCGTGTCCTTGGGAAAGCAGGAACCGCCATAGCCCGGACCGGCATTGAGGAATTTCTTGCCGATGCGGCCGTCCAGCCCCATGCCGCGCGCCACGTCCTGTACATCGCCGCCCACCTTCTCGCAGATGTCGGCCATTTCGTTGATGAAGGTGATCTTCACCGCCAGGAAGGCGTTGGCGGCATACTTGATCAGTTCCGAACTCTCGCGGGTGGTGAAGAGGATCGGCGTCTCGTTGAGAAACAGCGGGCGATAGACCTCGCGCATCACCTCGCGGGCCCGGTCGGTGTCGCAGCCCACCACCACCCGGTCGGGGCGGCGGAAGTCTTCTATGGCAGATCCTTCCCGCAGGAATTCGGGATTGGAGGCCATGTCGAAGTCGGCGTCCGGCCGCGTCTTCTTGATGATGTCTTCAACCTTGCGGCTGGTGCCGACCGGCACGGTGGATTTGGTGACCACCACGGTGTAGCCGGTCAATGCCTTGGCGATCTCCTCGGCGGCGGCAAACACATAAGACAGATCGGCATGGCCATCGCCGCGGCGGCTGGGCGTACCCACGCCGATAAACACCGCGTCCGCGCCGGCCACCGCGCGGCCCAGGTCGGTATCGAAGGACAGGCGTCCGGCCTGCACGCTGGCGGCCACCACTTCATCCAGGCCGGGCTCGAAGATCGGAATGCCGCCGGACTGCAGGGCCGCGATCTTGCTTTCATCCTTGTCGACGCAGATGACCGTATGGCCAAACTCGGACAGACAGGCGCCGGAAACCAGCCCCACATAGCCGCTTCCGATCATCGCAATGCGCATGAAACCCCCGCAAATCAGCCTTCCTTCTGGCTTGAAAGGGGCGTGATTTCAAGGCTTTTGCGCACCTGCGAAGGGCGCAAATTGTCCCTTTTTACTCATATGGTTATAACGGCCCATGATCCGCATCACCGGGCTTGTTTTCGAGTATCCCGGCCACCGGGCCCTGTACGGGGTCAGCCTGGCCGTGGAACGCGGTGCCATCACCGCCCTGGTCGGCCCCAACGGCGCGGGCAAGACCACGCTCCTGCGCTGCATGGCGGCGCTGGAAACGCCGTATGCGGGCCAGGTCACGATAGACGGGCTGGATACGCGCGAGGCGCCGCGCGCCATTCATGCGCAGCTTGGCTATCTGCCGGACTTTTTCGGCCTGTACGACGCCCTGAGCGTACGGCGCTGCCTCTATTACGCCGCCCGTGCCCATGGCATCGGCGCGGGCGATGCCACCGGCGCGGTCGAGGCCGCGGCGGCGCGCGTGGGACTTTCCGACCGGATGGAGCAGGCGGCCGGCGCCCTGTCGCGCGGGCTTCGCCAGCGGCTCGCCATCGCCCAGGCCATCGTGCACCGCCCCAAGGTGCTGTTGCTCGACGAGCCCGCCGCGGGGCTGGACCCCAAGGCCCGGCGCGACCTGTCGCAGTTGCTGCTGTCGTTGAAGGCGGACGGCATGACCCTGGTGGTGTCGTCGCATATCCTGGCGGAGCTGGAGGATTATTCCGACCGCATGATCATCGTTGACAAGGGCCGCATCGCGGGCGGCGAAGCGATCAGCCTCAAGGATGCGGCCCGCACGCACCTGCGCATTGTCCTGGCGGTGCCGCGCGCGGGGTTTGAGGATTTCCTCCGGTGCCATGGGGGCGTCACCATTCTGGAAACCGGCGAACTTCAGGCGATGGTGGCGCTGGAGGGGACGCAAAGCGAACGCGCCGCGCTGCTGGCCGCGCTGGTGCAGGGCGGGTTTGCGGTGTCGAGCTTCAGCGAGGATGTGCGCAATCTGGAAGACGTCTATTTCGCGCGGGTGGCGACATGAACCCCGAACTGCTGCGCAATCTCTGGCTGGAAGCCACGCCGTTCCGCCTGGTGCAGATCGTGGGACTGCTGCTGGTGGTGTTTGCCGTCGCCTCCGCCGCGCCCCGCAACCTGCTGACGCCGGAAGGCGCGGCCATGGCGCTCTACTGGTTCTTCGTGGTGCTGTGGGGCACGCGTAACGCCGCCTTGTCGGTGGTCAGCGAAATCCGCGAACGCACCTGGGATGGGCAAAAGCTCACCGCCATAAGCCCCGCCGCCATGATGTGGGGCAAGCTGCTGGGATCGACCAGCGCCAACTGGTTCGGCGGCCTTCTTTGCCTTCCGGTGATCCTGTGGGCGGCCTGGCGTGATGCCGGACCGCTGGCGGCGCTGTCCTTCGGCATCATCCTGGTGGCGCTGGGCCTGTTTGCCCAGGCTGCGTCGCTGCTGTCCAGCCTGGTCCTGATCCGGCGCAATTCCGGCAACTGGCGGCTGGACACGTTTCTCTGCCAGATCGCCGGCATCGCCGCGGGCTTTGTCTATTATTCGCTGTGGAGTTCGATCGATGCGTTCGAAGCCAGCGGCATGCGTACGCTGGTGTGGTGGGGGCGCGCGTTCAACCTCAGCGCCTTCCATTTCTTCTCGCTGCTGGTTTTTCTCGCCTGGGCGCTGCTCGGCGCGTGGCGGGCGATGCGCGGTGAACTGCGCTTCGCCAATGGGCCCTTCGTCTGGCTGGCTTACCTTCTTTATATAGCGGTCTATCAGGCAGGATTTGTATCCCTGCTGGGGAACTTCAACTTGGTGGTGGCGCCGCCGTTCGGTGACACCACGCCCCGCCTGCTGCTGGCCGGGCTGGCGATCCTGCTTTCGACCTACAGCATGGTGTTCCTCGAGCCCAAGGATCCGGTGCGCCTGCGCTGGCTCAGCGAACAGGTTCGCGGCGGGCGCTACGCCAAGGCCTTCCTGGCGCTGGACGCCTGGATGCTGAGCTATGGCGCGGCGATGGTCGTGGGTGTGGTGCTGGTAGGGCTGCTGACGCTGGATCGCGGCAGCCTGGGCAATGTGCAGATGTCGGACCTGGCGCTGCCCACGCTGGCGATGCTCGGCTTTCTCACCCGCGACGTGGCGATCTTCGTGCTGATGCGCGGGCTGGCCGGCAACAAGGGCGATTTCGCGGCACTCGCGCTGCTGGCGCTGTTGTATCTGGTGCTGCCCGCCGGGCTTCACCGATTGGGAATCGACCTGCAATTTCTGCTGCTCCCCATGCCCGGCGGCGGGGCAGCTATTGGCGTAATTTCTGCTTGGACACAAGCAATAGTGTTGCTGGTATTGGCGGTGCGCAGCACTGGTATTAAACAGTTCGTTACCAACGAGATTTCCTCTTAAGACTTTGTTTTTGTTTGTCTTTTCTGGGCATGGTTAAACAGTTGGAAAGCATAACTGGCAGACCCTCCTGAAGCTAAACAGGATTTACAGGCCATGAGCCCCTCTGCTGCCCGCCTTCTCCAGGAAGCCATGCCCGTGCCGGCCATCGTGCCGACGCCGATCCTCAACCAGTTGCGCGATTTCTCGCAGCCCTGGATGGATCTGAACGACAAGGCGGTGCTGGTCACCGGCGGCACCGGTTCCTTCGGCAAGCATTTCATCAAGACCGTGCTGGCCCAGTACAAGCCGCGCCGCCTGATCATCTTTTCCCGCGACGAACTCAAGCAGTTCGAAATGCAGCAGGATTTCCCGCAGGAAAATTATCCCTTCATCCGCTATTTCATCGGCGATGTGCGCGACCGCGACCGGCTGGAGCTGGCGCTGAACGGGGTGGACTTCGTGGTCCATGCCGCGGCGATGAAGCAGGTGACCACCGCTGAATACAATCCCTTTGAATGCATCCGCACCAATGTCTTCGGCGCCGAGAATGTCGTCACTGCCTCGTTGCGCGCCGGCGTCAAGCGCGTGGTCGCGCTGTCGACCGACAAGGCCGCCAACCCGATCAACCTGTATGGCGCCTCCAAGCTGGCCTCGGACAAGATCTTCGTCGCCGCCAACAACCTGGCGGGCGCCGACGGTACCCGTTTCTCGGTGGTGCGCTATGGCAATGTTTTCGGCAGCCGCGGCAGCGTGGTGCCCTTCTTCCGCAAGCTGATCGCCGACGGCGCCGACAGCTTGCCCATCACCGACGACCGCATGACCCGTTTCTGGATCACGCTGACCCAGGGCGTCAATTTCGTGCTCTCCAGCATGGAGATGATGAAGGGCGGCGAAATCTATGTTCCCAAGATTCCCTCCACCACCATCCCCCAGCTCGCCACGCTGGTCAGTCCTGACCACAAGCAGCATATCGTGGGCATCCGCCCCGGCGAAAAGCTGCACGAGACCATGGTGCCGGCCGACGACGCCCATTGCACCGTCGAGCTGGAAGACCGCTACGTGATCCTGCAGAGCTTCGCCAACCAGGCGCGAGACGCCTATCTGCATCGCGGCGGCAAGCCCGTGCCGGACGGCTTCAGCTATTCCAGCGACACCAATCCGGAACAGCTGGACTCGCGTGGCCTGCAGACCCTGTTGCAGATGGCCTATGCCTGACCGCGAAGGGGTTATTGACGCCCCGTTCCTGCCTTACGGCAAACAGGAAATTGCCGATGCCGACATCAAGGCGGTGGTCGAGGCACTGTGCTCCGGCTGGCTGACCACGGGCCCCCGCGTTCCCGAATTCGAAAAGGCCTTTGCCGCCCATGCCGGCGCCAGGGAAGGTGTCGCGGTCAATTCCGGCACCGCCGCCCTGCATTGCGCCATGCGCGCCATTCGCCTGGCCCCGGGCGATGAAGTCATCGTGCCCGCCATAACCTTTGCGGCCTCCGCCAACGCCGCCGTCTATGAAGGCGCCACTCCGGTTTTCGCCGATGTCGAAGCCGACACGCTGCTGATCGACCCGGTTTCGGTCGCCATGAAGATCACGCCCAAGACCCGCGCCATCGTGGCGGTGGATTATGCGGGCCAGCCTGCTGATTACGACGCCTTGCGCGATCTGGCGAAGGATCGCGGCATCGCCATCATCGCCGATGCCTGCCATGCTCCTGGCGCGCTGTACAAGGGCCGCAAGACCGGCACCCTGGGCGACGTTTCGTGCTTCTCCTTCCATCCCGTCAAGCATCTGACCACCTGCGAAGGCGGCATGGCGCTGACCGACGACGCGGCCATGGCCGCGCATATGCGCGCCTTCCGCAGCCATGGCATCGCCAGCGATCACCGCAGCCGCGAGGCCGCCGGCGCCCACGCCTATGACATGGTGGAGCTGGGCTACAATTATCGCCTTGCCGACGTTCAGTGCGCCCTTGGCATGGCGCAGCTGACCCGTCTGGAAGGCTGGGTGGCGTCGCGCCAGCGCATTGCGGCGCTGTATGACGACACCCTGGCGGGCATGGCGGAAGCCACGCCGCTCAAGACTCATGGCGACCGCACCAACGCCCATCATCTCTATGTGGTGAAGTTGGCCGATCACATCAACCGCGACCGGGTGTTCGCCCGGATGCGCGAGGAAGGCATCGGCACCAATGTCCATTACGCGCCGGTGCACCTGCATTCCTATTATCGCGGGCGCGGCTATGGGCCGGGGCTTGCGCCGGTGGCGGAAGCCGTCAGCAAGCAGGTCCTGACCCTGCCCATGTTCCCGGCCATGACCGAGGCCGATGTGAACCGGGTAGTATCGGCGCTGCACCGCGCGGCGGTCTAGCGACCCACAATCGAAAAACGGAAACGCCGGGGCCCCTCGCGATAAGGCGCGGGCTTGCGGGTATCGTCCAGCTCCAGCGCGGACAGCATCAGCTGGCAGAACAGCTTGCCGCCGGCATGGCGGTGGTTCAGCAGGCCGATAAGGGGCGCGGCCCGGCGGTCCACCTCGACGCGCACCGTGTGACGGCTGTCGCCGAACTCCAGCCAGCCTTCGGTCATCCCCAGGGCGCAGGTGGCCGACACCAGGAACGACACCGGCGCGCCATGCTCGACCGCCTGCTCCGTGAGCGCGAACGTCTCCGCCGCGCCGCCATTGGTGGTGGAATAGGCGAGGGTGCTTTCGTCGAACGCCTGGGGCAGCAGGGTGATGTGCCCCAGTCGCAGCGAGCCGCGGCCCCAATGTGGCCAGCGGAACTCCAAGTCGAAGTCGATGCGCGGCGCATCGGCGTGAAACACCATGCGCTTGACGATCGGCCCCTGCGGCGTGGCGATCAGCGCCTGCAGCGTGACGCTGCCGTCCTTGCCGTGCGCGATTTTGGCCTCGGCCCATTCCAGGTCGGTGACCTTGGGATCGCCGGGCGCCTCGAACACGCAATCGCCGGTGTACCAGTCGGCCTGCAGGGCGATGTCGTCAAACGTGCCGTGCGGCAGCCCGCCGATCAGCGGTGTGAAATCCGGCGCAAAACCGGCGCTCTGGATGGCCAGTCCCCGGCGCCGGTCCAGCCGCGCCCGCACCATCGGCGTGGCGATGTCGATATGGCGGTCGGCGACGCTTTCGCCCTCGCTATCGGGCAGGGACGGCAGCGGCGCAGTGCCCAGCCGGGTTTCCATCGCCGCCAGGTCGCGGCAATACTTGTCCCAGCGGGCCTGGGTGATATGGGTGCGAAAATCGCTGGCCCATAAGCGGCACAATTCCCGCCAGTCGGAATCCGGCGCATTGCCGTTTTTCAGTCCTTCGTAGATCCGCTGGCAGGCGGCGTTGATGCCGGTATCGTCGCGTCCCGTGACCGCCCAGCGGGTGAGATTGTATTTGCGCTGCTTCTTGACCGGCACGGGATAGGCCGCCGTTTCCAGCCGCAGGGGTTTGCCCGGTGCATCCAGCGCGGCGGACGGCGCGATCAGCGCCATGCCCTCGGTCTTCGCCAGCGCGGCGAAGGCGGCGAAGATGCGGTCCCATTCGGTGCCGCCTTGATTGGTTTCCTCGGTGCGGTAGCGTCCGGGGCGGAAGCCGAAAATCTCCGCATCGCTGGCATAGAGGCAATAGATGCGGGGCTCGGTCCCGCGCTGCTGGGCGACGAAGGCCAGATAGTCGTCCAGCGAAACATCGTCATGCGCCAGGCGCTGCAGCTTCTGGAAGGCGACGGTGTTGGTCCAGAGGATGGCGATGTCGCGGCCATCGCTGCCCAGGGCACGCTGCGGCGCATAGCGCAGCTGCGCCCGCCAGTCCGGATGATGATTGGCGACATTGTCCCAATCCACCAGCAGCGCCTCGTAACCGGCATCGAGATAGGCGCCGACCAGCCCGCCGGAATAGGCCTGCTCATTGACCAGTCCCAGCCGCGGCCTGACGCCCAGCATGTCGTGATAGGCGGCATGGCCCAGCCGCAGATTGGCCGCCAGCATCCCGGCGGGCACCAAGGGCCCGATCATCTGGGCATAGCCCGAGCCGATGAATTCCACTTTTCCCGCCGCGACCAGCGTCTTCAACCGGGAAATCCAGCCCGGATCGCAGGCGGCAATGGCTTTGAGGGTATAGGCCGTGGCCTCGATGCCGATGGGACCGTGACGCTCGGCCAGGTCGAGCAATGGCGCATAACATTTCGCCACCACCTCGCAGCGCTGTTCCTCCTCGATGGAGGAAAAAGCCAGGTTGAGATGAAACAAGGCGAAAAGGTTCAGCACGGTCCGGGCCGAAATCGAATCACCGGGCACGGTGACACAAAGGGTTCACCAGCGCGACGGGGTGAGCGCGGTCTCATCCTCCAGCGCCAGCGTCCGCCAGTCCAGAACGGGCAGGGGCCGCGCGGCGGCTTCCAGTATCTCGTCCATCTCCATCAGCCGGGTCACGCCCACCAGCGCCACGTCGATTTCCGGACGCGACAGCACAAAACCCAACGCCGCCGCCAGCGGCGTCGAACCGGCCTTGGCGATCTCGTCCTTGATGACGGTCAGGGCCGGCGCGGCAGGACGCAGTTTCTCCGGCAAGGTTTCCATGAACAGCAAACCTTGCAGGAAGATGGAACGGGCATGGATTTCCACATTCCGCGCCTTGAGCTGGGCCAGGGTGCCGTCACGGATCAGCCGCTGGTCCAGCATGCTGACGGCAAGCTGCATCACATCGGGCTGGTAGCGTTCCGCTAGGCTCCCCGGATCGTCCGCGGCATAGGCCGAAATGCCGATGCGCTGGAACACGCCTTCGCGTTTCAGGCGCTGCAGGGCCGGCCACAGGGCCGCGTCCTCGAGGTCGGATGCCGCATGCACCAGCAAGGTGTCGGCCTTGAGCATGTCCGCCGACTGCCGCGCCCGCGCCACCACGGCCTCGACTCCATCCCGGACGCTGGCGGTCTTGGTAACGATGCGAAAGGGCGCCGTGTCCTGCCGGGCAAGGACCGCTTCGGCCTCGCCATAATTGGCGGCGGTATCCAGCACCCGCACGCCCGCCTGGGCGGCGCGGCCGAGAATGTCGCATGCCTCATCGTGCGGAACCTGGCCGCGCCTGTTCGACACGCCATAAGCCTGGCCGAACTGCACCGTGCCCAAACCCAGCTTCATGTCAGAAGGCTCTCCACATGCTCGGCAATCGCCAGCGAGGCAGTCAGGCCGGGCGACTCGATGCCGAACAGGTTGACCAGACCCGGCAGGCCATGAACAGCCGGGCCGTCGATGCGGAAATCGGCATTGGCGGCGCCCCGTCCCACCAGCTTGGGCCGCACCCCGGCATAGTCGGGCGTCAGCATCTCCTGGCGCACCCGGGGCCACCAGCGTGCGATCAGGGGCGTGAACTTGGCCGCCACGCCCGGCGACACCGCATAGTCGATGGCCGCGGGGCTGGTGGCGTCCAGCCATTCGACATCGGGCCCGAACCGCGCCCGCCCGCCCATGTCCAGCGTCACATGCACGCCCAGCCCGCCCGGTTCGGGCACGGGATAGACCAGATGGCGGAACGGGCTTCTACCCGACAGCGCCGCATAATTGCCCTTGGCCAGGAACAAGGGCGGGACCTCGCGCAGGCCTTCGATGCGATGCGCCACGCCTTGCGCCCACAGGCCCGCGGCGTTCACCAGCATGGCCGCCGTGAGGGTGAGCTTCTCGCCGCCGCTCTGCACCGTCAGATGCCAGTAATCCCCGCTGCGACGCGCACCGACCAGATGGGTGCCGCGCACCAGGTTCAGGTCGCCCAGCAGTGCCAGCATATACTGATGGCTGTCGATGATGCCGGTGGAAGGCGACAACAGTCCGATATCGGCATTTACCTCGGGCTCCAGCGCGGCGATCTGGGCGCGGCCCAGAGGCGTGACCTCCACATTATTGTCGGATGCGGCCTTCGCGATGGCTGCGATCTCGGCCGTCTGTCCGCCATGGCCCACGATCAATTTGCCGATGGGCTTGTGCGGCACGCCATGACCTTCGCAAAATTCGTACAGCAGGTTCTTGCCGCGCGCACAGAGCCGCGCTTTCAGCGAGCCTTGGGGGTAATAGATGCCGGCATGGATCACCTCGCTGTTGCGGGCGCTGGTCTCCATGCCGAAGTGATCGTTCTTTTCCAGGATCACCACGTCATGCCCGGCGCGCGCCAGCCCACGGGCGATGGCCAGCCCCACCACGCCCGCGCCGATCACCGCGACATCCGCCTGCAAATCCGTCATGCGCGTTTCTTGCCCCGAAAACCCGACTCCTGCAATCCTTCGCACCTTACCCTTGTGCGCTCCGCTTTCTTGTGACGCTATGCGGCGATGTTCTTCTATCTTTCCAAGCTGATCGGAATCTTGGCCACGCCCAGCAGCCTGCTTCTGTTGCTGGCGGCGTCGGCGCTGCTCTGCCTGCTGTTTCGCTGGCGCGTCCTGGCGCGGTGGCTGGGCATTGCGGCCTTCGGCCTGTTCCTGCTGGTCGGCATCTTTCCGCTTCAGGACATTCTGCTGCGGGCGCTGGAAAATCAGCATCCGCGCGGCGCATGGCCGGCGCGTGTCGATGGCGTGCTGATCCTCAGCGGCGGGCTCAACTGGAAGGTGCTGCAGTCGCGCGGCGTCCCCGCCATGGAGCTCAGCAAGGGCCGGGTGGTGGGCGGCTTCGAAGTGGCCCGCCGTTATCCGAGTGCCCGGGTGATCTTTGCCGGCGGCTCCGGCGCGCTGGGCGGGGCGGCGATATCGGAAGCGCAAGGCACGCGCGCCATCTTCGCCCAGCTGGGTCTTGATGAAAAACGCCTGGTCCTGGAACAGCGCTCCCGCAACACCTATGAGAATATCCTGTTCGCGCGGCAGATCGCCAAGCCCAGGCCCGGCGAAGTCTGGCTGCTGGCGACGACAGCCAGCCACATGCCCCGCGCCATGGGCGTGGCGCGCAAGCTGGGCTGGGCGATGCAGCCCTGGCCGACGGACTATCTGACCACGCCGTCGGGGGTGTCAGGCTATTTTCAATATGCCGGCAACCTGAACCGCATCGATATGGCGGTGCATGAATGGCTGGGGCTTCTGGTCTATCGCCAGACGGGCCGCTTGGCGGATCAATAGGTCAGCCGGTCCTCAGGTAACGCACCGCTTCATCGCGCCCGAACAGATAGAGCAGGGTGCGCAAGGCTTCGCCACGCGGCGATTTGAGGTCGGGATCGCGGTTGAGGATCAACCGAGCATCGTCATGCGCCACGGCCAGCAGATCGGCATGGGCGGCCGGATCGGCCATGCGGAATTCCTCCTGTCCGCTCTGGCGCTTGCCCAGCACTTCGCCGGGGCCACGCAGCCGCAGGTCCTCCTCGGCAATGACAAAGCCGTCATCGGTGTCGCGCATGGTTTTCAGCCGCGCCTTGGCGGTTTCGCCCAACGGCTCATGCCAGAGCAGAATGCAGCTCGACTTACCGGCGCCGCGTCCCACCCGCCCGCGCAACTGGTGCAATTGCGCCAGGCCGAAGCGCTCGGCATGTTCCACCACCATGATGGTGGCTTCCGGCACATCGACGCCGACCTCAATCACAGTGGTGGCGACCAGAAGCTGGGTCTCGCCCGCCTTGAACGCGGCCATGGCGGCATCGCGCTCGGCGGCTTTCATCTTGCCATGTACCAGCCCGATATTGAGGCCCAAGGCCTGGCGCAGCATCACGGCGCGGTCTTCGGCTGCGGCCAGGTCGATCTTTTCGGATTCCTCCACCAGCGGGCAGACCCAATAGGCCCGTGCGCCGCGATCCAGCGCGGTGCGCAAGTGCGTGATCAGATCGCCCAGCCGGGCCGCACCCATCACCCGCGTCTCCACCGGTTTGCGTCCCGGCGGACGGCCGGTGATCTTGGAAACATCCATGTCGCCATAGGCGGTCAGCGCCAGGGTCCGCGGGATGGGCGTGGCGGTCATCACCAGAACGTCCGCCGGTTTGCCTTTGGACTGAAGCTGCATGCGTTGGTGCACCCCGAAGCGGTGCTGCTCGTCCACCACCGCCAGGCCCAGGTCTTTAAAAGCAACGTCTTCCGAAAACAGCGCATGGGTACCGATCAGTATGTCGATCTCGCCCGCCGCCAGCTTCGCCAATGTGGCTTCGCGGCCCGCGCCTTTTTCTCTTCCCGTCAGACAGCCTAGCCGCACGCCCGCCGCCCGCGCATAAGGCTCGAGCGAGGCCAGATGCTGGCGCACCAACAGTTCGGTCGGCGCCATCAAGGCGGCCTGAAGCCCCGCTTCGACCGCTCCCAGCATGGCCAGCAGCGCCACGATGGTCTTGCCCGATCCGACATCGCCCTGCAGCAGCCGCAGCATGCGTTTGTCGGATGCCATGTCCTTTTCAATTTCGGCAAGCGCTTCCAGTTGCGGATCGGTGAGGGCAAAGGGCAGGGCGGCCACCGCCAGCGCCTTGAGCTTTCCGGTGCTGAACACCGGCCGCCCCTTGTTGCCGCGCAGGGAATTGCGGATCAGCAGCAGCGCCAGCTGGTTGGCCAGCAGTTCGTCATAGGCCAGCCTCTGCCGCGCCGCCGTGCTGGGCGCGAGATCGCTTTCATGCGCCGGGGCGTGCGCGCTTTCCAGCGCGGCGCGAAAACCGTCCCATTTGCGCTGCTTCACAAAGGCCGCGTCCTGCCATTCGGGCATCTGCGGGACCTTCTCCACCGCGCCCCGCACCGCCTTGGCCATGGGCCGCGCCGTCAGGCCTTCCGTCAGGCCATAGACCGGCTCGTGCAGCGGGAACGACGCGATCTCTTCGGGCGCCACGATGTAATCGGGATGCGCCATCTGCAGCCGGTCCTTGAACCTCTCGATCCGGCCCGAGAGCACGCGCCGCTGGCCGACCGGCAGTTGCGCGGTGAGATAATCGGCATGGGCGCGGAAGAACACCAGTTCCATCACCGCGCTCTCGTCCGACACCCGCACTTTATAGGGCTGGCTTTTGATCCTGGGTGGCAGGTGATCCAGCACCGTCACTTCCACCGTGGCGATCCGCCCGGCTTCGGCGGCGGCCAGCCTGGGCCGGTAGGAACGGTCCACCACACCCACCGGCAGATCGAAGGCCAGATCCGCCAGCTTCGGCCCGGCCACCTTGGCGATCAGTTTTTCCAGCTTCGGGCCCACCCCGGACAGGGTGCGGATGTCGGCAAACAGGGGGAACAGAATCGCGGGCCGCATGACGGAGAGGATAATAGGGGGAAGCGGTTGTTCTGAAAGCGGCCACTGGTTATATCCGGCCCATGGATGACGTGGAACAGGGTGGCTCTTCGGAGAACCGCCGGAAACGGCTTTTGTTTCGGGCCCAGCGGCGCGGCTTCAAGGAGGTCGATCTGATCTTTGGCGCCTATGCCGAAAGTCATTTGAACCGTCTCGATACCCCCGGCTTGGACCAGTTCGAGGCCCTGCTCGCCGCGCCGGACCAGGAAGTCTATGCCTGGCTTCGCGGCGCCGAGCCCGTGCCGCCCGAATATGACAATCCGGTGTTCGCGGGCCTCAGGGCCGTGTGCGAACAGAAGAATCCGCGCTGGGGCTCATAAGTGGACCGGCTGGATTACATCGCCAAGCAGCAGGGCCGCCTGACGGTCACCGGCACGCCGCAGGGCTATGACGCCTATGTCGCGGCGGAAGCCGCAAGGCGGCGGGGCGGACCGGTGCTGTTCGTGGCGCAGGACGATCTTCAGGCCGATGCGGTGACGCGCGGCATCGCCTTTTTTGCGCCGTCCATGACGGTGCTGGATTTTCCCGCCTGGGACTGTCTGCCGTACGACCGGGTGTCGCCCAAGCCGGATATCGAAAGCCGCCGCCTCGCCACCCTGGCGGCACTGGCGCGCAAACCCGATCAGGCTTGCGTCATCGTCACCACCGTGAATGCGCTGCTGCAACGGGTGCCGCCGAAGGATGCGATTGCGACCGCCAGTTTCGCGGCCCGCAACGGCGCCGAGGTGGACCGCGACGCCCTGGTCGCCTTCCTGGCGGGCAATGGCTATGTGCGCGCCGGCACGGTGCGCGAGCCGGGCGACTTCGCGCTGCGCGGCGGCATTGTCGATCTGTGGCCGCCGGGCGAGGAGCAGCCGCTGCGGCTGGATTTCTTCGGCTCGACGCTCGATGCCATCCGCCGCTTCGACGCGGAAACCCAATTGTCGGACAAGAAGGCGGTGGCGGAGGTGGCGCTGCTGCCGGCCAGCGAGGCGCCGCTGAATGCCGATGCCATCAGCCGCTTCCGCACCGGCTATGTCGCCGCCTTCGGCGCGGCGGGCGACGATCCGCTGTATGAATCGGTAAGCGCCAGCCGCAAGACCCAGGGCATGGAGCACTGGCTGCCGCTGTTCTACGACCATCTCGACACGCTGTTCGACTATCTGCCGCGCTGCTTGGTGCTGCTGGGTCACCAGACCGAAGAATCCAAGGCCGCGCGGCTGGAACTGATCCGCGACTATTACGAGACTCGCGAGCAGTTCCGCCAGGCCAAGGATGACAAGAACGCCATCAAGGGGCCGCCCTACAAGCCGCTGAAGCCTGAGACGCTGTATCTGAATGACGGCGACTGGAAAGCGGCGCTGTCCAAAAACATCGTGCGCGACCTGACACCGTTCCAGGCGCCGGAAAGCACCAGCAGCGTCGATGCCGGCGGCAGGCAGGGCCGCGACTTCGCGCCGGAGCGCCAAGGCGGAAACCTCAACGTCTTCCAGGCCGCTGCTGATCATCTGAAAGCGCAGCAGGCGGCAGGCAAGCGCGTGCTGGTGGCAAGCTGGACCGACGGTTCGGCCGAACGCATGGGCGGGGTGATGTCCGATCACGGCGTCACGCCGATCCGCAAGGTGGACACTTGGCCGGAAGGCCTGAAGCTGGACGCCGGCGCCTTCGCCATCGCCTGTCTGGGCATCGAGCGCGGCTTTGAAGCGCCGGGCTTTGTCATTCTCAGCGAACAGGATGTGCTGGGCGACCGCATGGTGCGGGCCCAGAACCGCGCCCGCCGGGCGCAGAATTTCATCGCCGAGGCTTCGTCGCTGACGCCGGGCGATCTGGTCACCCATATCGAGCATGGCGTGGGGCGTTATCTGGGCCTCAAAGCCATCGACGCGCTGGGCGCGCCGCATGACTGTCTGGAACTGCAATATGACGGCGGCAAGCTGTTTCTCCCCGTCGAGAATATCGAACTGCTGACCCGTTACGGTTCGGACGAGGGCGCGCAGCTCGACCGGCTGGGCGGCGCGGGCTGGCAGCTGCGCAAGGCCAAGATGAAGGAGCGGGTGCGCGCCATCGCCGCCGAGCTGATCAAGATCGCGGCTGCCCGCCAGCTCAAGTCCCTCCCGCCGGTCGAACCGCCCGCCGGACTGTATGACGAATTCGCCGCGCGCTTCCCCTATCAGGAGACCGAGGACCAGGAACGCGCCATCGGCGAAGTGGTGGCCGATCTGGCGGCGGGTCGTCCGATGGACCGCCTGGTATGCGGCGATGTCGGTTTCGGCAAGACCGAAGTGGCGATGCGCGCCGCATTCGTTGCCGCCATGGCGGGCGAGCAGGTGGCGGTGGTGGTGCCCACGACCCTGCTGGCACGCCAGCATTATCGCAGCTTCGCCGAACGCTTTGCCGGATTCCCCCTGAAGATCCGCCAGCTGTCGCGCTTCGTCACCACCAAGGACGCGGCAGACACCAAGGCGGCGCTGGCGGAAGGCGAAGTCGATATCGTGGTCGGCACCCATGCCCTGCTGGCCGAAAGCATCCAGTTCAAGCGGCTGGGCCTGGTCATCGTGGACGAGGAGCAGCATTTCGGCGTGGTGCACAAGGAACGGCTGAAGAACATGAAAGCCGATGTCCATGTCCTGACCCTGACCGCCACGCCCATTCCGCGCACCTTGCAACTGGCGCTGTCGGGCGTGCGCGACCTGTCGCTGATCACCACCCCGCCGATCGACCGTCTGGCGGTGCGCACCTTCGTGACGCCGTTCGATCCGCTGGTGGTGCGCGAGGCCCTGCTGCGCGAACATTATCGCGGCGGCCAGTCCTTCTTCGTCGCGCCGCGCATTTCCGACCTGCGCGAGGCCGAGATATTCCTCAAGGAAGTGGTGCCGGAAGTGAAATCGGCCCTGGCCCATGGCCAGATGTCGCCCACGGTGCTGGAAGAGGTGATGACCGCCTTTTACGAGCGCAAGGTGGACGTGCTGGTTTCCACCAACATCGTGGAATCGGGCCTGGATATTCCCACCGCCAACACGCTGATTGTGCAGCGCGCCGACATGTTCGGGCTGTCGCAGCTCTACCAGTTGCGTGGCCGCATCGGCCGTTCCAAGCAGCGCGCCTATGCCTATCTGACGACGCCCGCCGAAAAGAAACTGACCGAAACCGCGACGCGGCGGCTGGAAGTGTTGCAGTCGCTCGACCAGCTGGGCGCCGGCTTCTCGGTCGCCAGCCACGACATGGACATTCGCGGCGCCGGCAACCTGCTCGGCGAAGAACAGTCCGGCCATGTCCGCGAAGTCGGCATCGAACTGTACCAGGAGATGCTGGAAGAAGCCGTGTCAGGCCTCAAGGAAGGCGGCGACGCGGAAGTCACCGACCAGTGGTCGCCCACTATCAATGTCGGTGCCTCGGTGCTGATTCCGGAAAGCTATGTCGCCGACCTCAATGTCCGCATGGCGCTTTATCGGCGCCTGGCCGGAATCGAGACAGCCACGGACATCGACCGCTTCGCCGCCGAGCTGATCGACCGCTTCGGACCGCTGCCCGACGAGGTCCAGCATCTGCTGGAAATTGTCACCATCAAGCAGCTCGCCAAGGCGGCCGGGGTGGAGAAGATCGACGCCGGCCCCAAGGGCGGCACCGTCGCCTTCCGGGGCAACAGCTTCGCCAATCCGGTAAAGCTGATCCAGTTCATCAACCAGCACAGCGGCACCATGAAGGTGCGGCCCAACCAGAAGATCGTCGTGGTGCGCGACTGGCCGACCCCTGAGGATCGCCTCAAGGGCGCCAAGGCGCTGCTGGGCCAATTGGCGAAGCTGGCTCAACTTCCATGAAGCCTTACGGGGCGACGCAGAACGGGGTACGGCTGGCGTTGCGGCTGACTCCGCGTGCTTCACGCAACGGTGTGGACGGAATCGCCGATGATGCGGAAGGGCGGCCCATGCTCAGGCTGCGGCTGGTCGCGCCACCCGTTGAAGGCGCGGCGAACAAGGCGCTGATCGCGTTTCTGGCAAAGACCTTGTCGCTTCGCAAAGCGGACATCACGATCCGGTCCGGTGAAACCGGTCGCGTCAAGATTTTGCATCTGGCGGGCGACAGTGCTGCGGTTCTGCAGAAACTGGACAATTGGCTCGCCTAGCGCGGAGGTCGCGAAGCTGTTGGCAGGATCGTTACGCCTCACTGGCGCGTTATATCCGTGATACCCCCGCAACAGGACCATTATGTCCTTCTCTTCGCCCCTCGACTGGTACTGGGTCATCGCGCCGCTGGCGGTCGCGGTGCTGGCTGCCTTGCTGATCCTGCGGGGACTTTTTCATCTCGCGCGTGCCCGGCTTGCGCCTGCCGGTATCGCGGCTGCCAGCGGCGTGGTGCTGGGCCTGATCGCCCTGTGCTTGGGGCTGGTCGTGCTGAACACCCAGACCTATGTGCGTCTGTCCGCCGAACGCCCGGTCGCCGAAGTGACGGTGGCGGCGCTGCATCCCGCGGTCCAGTTGTACCGCGTCACGGTGCGGCGGCAGGATGGCTCGGGCATCACCACCGAATGCCGGATCCAGGGCGATGAATGGCTGATGAGCGCCGCCGTGCAGAAGTGGCGGCCCTGGGCGAACATCCTGGGACTGGATGCGACCTACAGGCTGGATCAGCTCGCCAACAAGTACTTCTCCGCCGCGCGCGGCAATGGCCGCGCCATCACCGCCTGCGATCTCACCGGCCCGCCGCCGCCCGCGATGGCGTTGATGCCGCGCGGATTGTCGGACTGGCTGATGAACAGCGCGCAGGCCGAGCAGCGCCGCTTTGGTTCGGCGATCTACATGCCGCTGACGGATGGCGCGATCTATCGCGTGGTCATGACCCAATCGGGCCTCAATGCGGAAGCCGCCAATCCGATCGCGCGGGACGCCGTGGCGCGCCGTCTTTAACCCGGTAACGGCAAAAACCGCCGAAAAACCTTGAATATCCGGCCCAGAAGCCTCGCCGGCCTAGGATTTTATTAATATTCCCCCGCCACAATGGCGCAATCGAATTCGGAGAATAAAGATGCGTGCGATATGTGCTGCGGTCCTGGCCGCCACCCTGAGCTTTTCCAGCGCCATTGCGGCGGAAGCCCCCGCCATGGGTCCGCTCGCCGCCGGCAAGCCGGCCGGCATGAAGCAGGCCCAGATCGAAACCGGCGGCGTGCTGCTGGTGGTGGGCATCTTGGTCGTGGCCGGCGCCATTGCCGCCATCGCCTCGACCACCCAGGGCAGCGGCTCGACCAGCTCGACCACGGGCACCAACCCGTAAGATCGGCCTGAACGATTTCAGCGGACGGCGCGCAGGACCTGCGCGCCGTTTTGCACTCAGGGTTTGGCGTTGACCCGCCGGAAGTGGGCGGCCTTGGCCGGCGCGGTGACGGGCCGCATCCCGGGCGTGATCCCCAGCGCCATCACGTCATTCTTCGTCGCGTCGAACGCCTGCCAGCGCGGCAGGCCCGCGCCATTGGGATCTCCGGTCTTGATGAAGTTCACGAAATAGGCCTGCATCGTTGCCGCGACCTTGCGGTCGTCATTGGTCCAGGGCCGGTTCAGCGTGTGCAGCGTGTCGAACACATAGGGCAGTTCCGACGAATGATAGCTGCCATGGGTCAGGGCCTGCGCGCCCGGCGTCACGCGCTCAAAGTCGAACAGATAGACGGGGGTCTTGCCGCCGCGGGCTGCCGCCCAGGCCAGGCTGCCCATCACCAGGCCTTCATGACCGGCGGCATGCATCGCGGTAGTGGCATCGTCGCCGGACGGATAGAGCGCCAGTAATTCCTTCGCCCCCGGTCCATTACCGGCCCAGGTCGCGAATTCGGCGCGGCTGACGGGCTGGTTCAGCAGCTTGCCCGGCGGCGTGGCCCCTTCGCCCAGATTCCATCCGGTCAGGACCGGTACGTCATGCAGAATGGGCGCCGTTGCGGAGGGCACGACATGGCCGTCGGCGGTCGGCCGGAAGCTGAAAGCGGTGCGATCGGTCGGCACCAATGCGGAAGCGGGCAGGGCGCGCAGCTGGGCCAAGGTCGTTGCGCCTTTGCTGGCGCCCCATTCGCTGCCGGCCTGCTCGCGTTCGGCGCTGGTTGCGAGCGTGGCGTTGGCCCGCACGCCGCTGTTCAAGATGGCGGTGCGGAACAGGTTAGCGGCCTGAGGCGAGCGCAGCAGCGCGTTGATCGCCGAAGCGCCAGCCGACTGGCCCATCACCGTCACCTTGGCCGGGTCGCCGCCGAAGGCATGGATGTTCTGGCGAATCCAGCTCAGGGCCGCGATCACGTCCGTCAGACCGTAATTGCCCGAATGGCCCGCTTCCTTCGTCAGCTCGGGATGGGTGAGGAAACCGGCGGTGGTCAGCCGGTAATTCATGGTGACCACGATGACGCCGGCCTTGGCCATGTTGGCGCCGTTGTAGATCGGCACCCCGCCGCCGCCCGAATTGAATCCGCCGCCCGGCACGAACAGCACCACGGCCTGGCTGGCGTCCGGTTTGGCGGTGGTCCAGACATTCAGGTTCAGGCAGTCCTCGCTATAGGGCGGAAGCGCGAAATACTCGATGGACCAGGGGCCCATGGTCTTGCCGTCCGGCTGCATGCAGGACGGACCGAACTTGCCGGCGTCGCGCACCCCGCTCCACGCGGGGGGCGGTGCGGGCGCCTTCCAGCGCAGATCGCCGACCGGCGCAGCGCCGAACGGCACATTGAGAAACGCATCGGTGCCGCGCTCGCGCGTGCCTACCAATTCGCCTTGGGCGACTCGGGCCCGCGGCTGGTCCTGCGCTGCGGCGGGCAAAGCCAGCAGGGCGGCCAGTACCGCGCCCTTGACGAGCTGTCTCATGGCTAAACCTCTACCGGCCAGGTAATGTGGACTAGGATGAGGGCCGCCAAGAGGCCGGCGATTGCGATGTCCTTCCCCATCCTCCGATCATACTCGCGTGCTTTGAAGCAGTGCAATAACAGTCTCAAGGCTAGTATCAGGCTACTTCGTAGCATCCGTAATGCCACGGTGGGAAAATCTGAGCCTCACTTAAATACCCCCCAAGTTTTCAGGTTCACCAACGGGGAATAGTCCCTGATGCTATGGAAAACTCGAAGTGAATATCTGTCAGGGCCTCCCCAGCAATACCAGACTACTGTAAATGGTGTTGTCGTGACCTCCACTTTGTTAGTGTCGGATCATGTTTGGGGTGGGGTATGAACTTCAAAGGCCCTTTCGCAACTAGCTTGAGTTGGTCCGTAGCGACCGTCAAATACTTTTGGTGGGGCCTTCAACCGTCTATCATTACAGCGTGATCGATCTGTTGGCGCGAAAGTTGGATTTTCGCCCGCCGTCTGTTTCGGTGTCTTTATATTTTGCGGGCAATTATATTGATGGGCGTACTTTTGATCACGACCACCAAATGAAGCGCAGTATTTATGTATCACGGGCGTAACCTACATCTCGGTACTGGATCGGCTCCCCCAGAAAAGTTGTCTCGCCGCCTCGCGGGGGGTATTCCGATGCAGTGGGAGTATGGTCGCTTCACGAGCGAGGGGCAGTGGAGATAGAGAAGCGAGCAATCTTGCCGACTCTGGACCGCCCCTAAAGTGACAATAGCCTACAAAGTTACTGGGAGTGTGGAGCAGCGGGGCCAACACAAATGACACTCAAACTAAACAGGCAATGGCAAAGACAGGTACGTGCGATATGTCACTGATGGAAAATGTCCTCATTGCTTATGCGCGTTACTTTCCTTTGGACCGGGGTAAGCTTCGTCTTGTTAATGCGCTTTGGCGGGCTGCTGCCGGCCGACGCACACATAATCGCGTAGCCACGCTGCTCCACGGTGGTTTTCGGATTCCCGCAGATCTCAACGAAATGCTCCAGCGGCAGTTCTATTATTTCGGAACGTATTTTCTGGAAGCTGAGATACTCGATTGTTGGGAGAACTGCGCGAAGGAGGCCGATACTATTTTCGATATCGGCGCGAATGCGGGCATTTTCAGCTTGGCCGCGCTGGCCGCTAATTCGCGTGCCACTGTCCACGCTTTTGAACCAACGCCGGAAATAGCGGCTCGGCTTCGAGCTACAGTATCGTTGAACCGTCTGGAGCGCCTGATGGTAAATGAAGTGGCCGTTGGCGCCAACGATGGCAGCGCGCTGTTGCAACGATGGCGCGGGGCACAAAATGACAATGAAGGGATGAACTTCATTTCGTGTACCGGCGGCGGCGAGTCGGTCCGGATGATATCCCTTGACAGTTACTGCACGGAAAACGGCGTCGAGAAGATCGACTTACTTAAAATTGACATCCAGGGAAATGAGCCCAGCGCGTTCTTCGGGGCCAAGCGAATGTTGGGTGAGGGCCGAATCGGCACTATCTTTGCGGAGTTAAATTGGGATGCTTCTCGCGGCCATGAAGATCCTGGCGCCAACACCGCTGGTATCTTAGCGGACGCCGGATACCTCTTTTCTTCGCCGGGGCCGCGGCTTGTATGGCGGAGCGCGGGCGAATGGATGCGTGACCATACGGACATCGTGGCAACACACTTTGAAATTGGGCGGCGCAGTATTTGACGTCGATGCCGCAATTCGGAGAATGAATGAGCCATTTGTATTTGCATGGGACCGCACAGTTTTTTCTGGTACAACCCCTTGCGATGTTTCGGGTGTGGCACTCCCTTCAATACTGCAGTACCAGTTTGCGGCCGCTGATATTGAACGATTTCATCCGGTTGAGAAATGTCATGCCCAGCAGGGAATTGCGCATCGGCGCCTGGTTGATGGAAACCGGCACATTGGTCAGCCGGATATGACCGACTGTCAGTTCGTCCACGGTTGTCGAGGCGCCATAGCCGATGCCGTTGGCGGTCTCATAGGCGCGATTGAAGACGAGGGTGTCCAGATCAATGCCCAGCCGCTGCGCATCGGCGGGACTGAGCACGATCGAACTGGCGCCGGTATCCACCAGGAAGCGCACCGGCGTGCCATTCACCGTGCCATTGGCGTGAAAGCCGCCGCCTTCGCTGGCGGAAATCGCCATCTCGCCCGCCGCCGTCTGCAATGGCGTGCCGGGGATCAGGTCGGCGCGCAGCCGCTGGCCGATACCCATCAGTTCGTCCTGGTAGGAAAAGCCCAGCACCAGCACCGCGCCGACCCCCAGCCAGAGCAGGATATTGCGCACCGTCTGCTTCACATTGAAGTGCCGCACGAACAACAGGCTGCTGGAGACCAGCGCCAGCACCGCCACCGTCTGGATCACATCGGGATTGGCCAGGCTTTCATCGGGAAAGGCGCGCAGCAGCAGGAACAGCAGCAGGCCGATCCCCACCAGCGCGCCCAGCCAAAGATAAAGGCCCAGGCGCGGGCCCTTCGGCTCGGGCGGTTCCCATGGCGTCTGGCTCACCTTATTCCAGTTCCATGATGGTGGCGCTGCCGGCCTGGATGCGTTCCAGCAGCATGGGGCATTCCGGCACCATGCGCTCCATCCAGAAGCGGGCGCACATCAGCTTGTCCTTGTGCAATGGGTCGCTCTTGCCCAATGACACCTTCGCCATCATGCCCCACATCAAGGCGGTCACGGTAATGCCCATGATGCGCAGATACTCGGTGGCCCCGGCGCCGGCATCGTTGGGATTCTTCATGCCGTTGGCCGCCAGCCACATGGTGGCGGCCTGCAGCGCGTCGGTGCCGCGCTTCACGCCCGCCACGAAAGGCTTCATCGCTTCTTCTTTTTCGTTTTGCGCGATCCAGCTGGTCAGCAGCGCGAACAGCGCCATCGGCGCGGCGCCGCCCTTGCGGCCCAGCTTGCGGCCCACCAGGTCCATCGCCTGCACGCCATTGGCGCCTTCATAGACCATGTTGATGCGGGCATCGCGCACGAACTGCTCCACGCCATTGTCGCGGATATAGCCGTGGCCGCCATAGCACTGCATGCCCAGATTGGCGGCTTCGAAACCCATGTCGGTGCCGAACGCTTTAATCACAGGCGTCATCAAATCCGCCAACAGTCCGGCAGTTTCCGCCTCAGGCCGCTGCGAGCTCGCGATGCTCATCTGCAAGGTGGTCCAGGCCGCGAGCGCCCGCGCCCCTTCCACAAAGGAGCGGGCCTGCAGCAACATTTTCTTGACGTCGGGATGGACGATCTCCAGGTCGGCGGGCTTGTCGGGCTCCGCAGGCCCGGTCAGCGCGCGGCCCACGCGGCGCTCATGGGCATAGGCATAGCCATTCTGATAGGCGACTTCGCCCAACCCGATGCCCTGGATGCCGACGCCCAGCCGCGCCGCGTTCATCATGCCGAACATGCCCGCCATGCCGGCCGACGACGAACGCTTCTCGCCGGGCTTCAGCGGCTCCGGCTTGGGGCCCAGCCGCCAGGCGATGGCGTCGTCGAAGTTCAGCACGCAGGTCGCCTGGCCCTTGATGCCCATCTTGTGCTCGATGCCGCCGGTGTTGACGCCGTTGCGCGCGCCCATGCTGCCGTCTTCCTTGACCAGGAACTTGGGCACCATGAAGAAATTGACCGTCGAAAGATCGTCGTGAATCTGGCCGTTCTCGTCCGGAATCTTGGCGATCACCATATGGATGATGTTGTCGGTCAGGTCCTGGTCGCCGCCCGAGATGAAAATCTTGGTGCCGTTCATTTTATAGGTGCCGTCCGGCTGCTCGACCGCCCTGGTCTTCATCAGCCGCAAGTCGGTGCCGCAGCCCGGCTCGGTCAGGCACATGGTGCCGGCCCATTCACCCGATACCATTTTCGGCGCGATGCCGGTCTTCATCCACTCCGCGCCGGTCGCCAGCAGCGCGCCATAGGCGCCCGCGGTCAGCATGGGATACATGGCGAGCGACTGGTTGGCGCTCATCCCCATTTCGCTCACCGCCATGGTGAGGATATGGGGCATGTTCGCCCCGCCCACCGCTTCCGGCGCGCCCAATCCGCCCCAGCCCGCTTCGCAATAGGCCTTGTAGGCTTCCTTGAAGCCCTTGGGCGTGGTCACGCTGCCGTTCTGGAAATGGCAGCCTTCTTCGTCACCCGACTGGTTCAGCGGCTGCAGCACTTCCTCGCAGAACTTGCCGGCATTGCTGAGAATGTCGTCCACCAGCGCGGCGTCCAGATCGGCAAAACCCGGCAGGTCGCGATGCTTTTCCAGTTCCAGGACCTCCTGCAGCAGGAAGCGATAGTCTTCGACCGGAGCGCGATAAATGGGCATGGCGAAATCCGTTTGGGGAAATCGATTCTTACTCTGCCCGCGCGCCGCCCGCCATTGTGCAGGCGCAGCAGAAAGGGCCGGGCGCTGTCGCGCCCTGCCCTGCTATATCCTGGTGCGCTGTCAGTTCTGGATCTGCAACGGCGACCGAGTGGTCGCATTCGCGGTGGCCTGCGCGTTCATTGCCGCGTGTTTTCGACCTCCGCGGAAGCGACCCTTGTCCTGGCCGCCATGCGGGCCGCCGGGGTCTGGGTCGACAGGTTCACGCTGGCGGCATTGCCCGAGGCATCCGCCGAATTGACATCGCCGCTGGCCGACACGCCGGTCGAGACGGTGGCGTCGGGATTGATCCGATTGTTCATTGTGGGGCTGGCGCTGCCGGCGGGGGTGTTCACCGAACCCCTGATGCCGGCGCTGGCGGCCGGGTTCACCGCGCCGGTGGAGGGGGCCGACGCCGCTGCCCGCGCTGGCGCCCAGTTGGGCCAGGGCCGGGGTGGCGATGATCACGGCGCCGCACAGAGGGTGCTGATACACGCATTGTCGCACAGAGGGTGCTGACACAAGCATTGTTGAAGGTACTCTTCATAATGGTTCCCCTGGGGTCCGGAACGGATAGTTCCGAATGGGTTAGTCCCTAGAGGTGAGAAGCCGCAACCAGCCAAAAAGGTCCCGGTGCCAGGCAAAAACATGGCTTGGCAAAGCTGGTCTGGCAGCGTGGCCATTCGAGAAAGGCCTCAACATGCTCTGCCTTGGCCGGAGGAGAGCAAAACGATGTAATCCACCGCTGCTGACTTACAACCCGACAATCTAGAAAGACCGACATGTAGCTAGTAGAGTCGCTCAGTGGTATTTTTCACTCCGAACACATTGTATATTTCACTTCCGCTTTTATAACGGGACGCGCGATGGCTCTTGACTGGTTGCAAGCAATATTTTGCGGCGAAAAGACTTGGCGTGAGAAAAGAGTCCTGAGGTATTTCGAAGAGTGGCGCCATCGAGTAGACCGCGTGCCGATTAGCGAAGCCGAACAGTGGGATGAAGCCACGCGCTATATTAGCCACCGTCTACTGGAAGATCGGAAGAGCTGGAGTTTCACCCGCGAAATGCGCGCACAAATGAAACTTCCTCCGCCAAAAGAGTATCGCAGGGAGGAGGCGCTTGAATAAAATACGAGAAAGATAGGCTGTAAACTTTAAAAGCAAATAACAGGACAAAAATCGTTCTTGGGTTTGATAGGGCGATCGCTGATGACGAGCCTCCCTTGCATCTAGGAGCAGAATATCGCGAGCGAGGGAGTGTCTCTTTCTGCGAATAAGTGTATGCTCAAAGGAGTGGAGCTTAGCAGCATGGAATGACGGCTTTCTGATCTAATTTCAAACCTGACCCCATAGCTCAGCAGGATAGAGCGGCGGTTTCCTAAACCGTAGGCCGGAAGTTCGAGTCTTCCTGGGGTCACCATCAAGGCGATATGCGCAGGCGGTAGGTCGGGCGCCGGGTTCTCCGAAATATCTTTGTAGAGAATTTTTCCAAAGATATAGACGCCCTTATTGCCTGCCCTGATATCCCCCAGAACTGGCTCCGACAGGGGGAAGGGCTTCAAAACGATGGATTTTGTGATGGCGGTGCGTTTTCCCGCAAGCCAGAAATGACAAAGGTGTTCTGTTCCATCCCGCTAAGATATTGTCGGGAGACTCGCGGATTTCTTGTGGCACTTGCGCCAACAGACCGCATCAAGGGGCGGATGAACCAAGCGCTGGAACAGGGACTGCGGCAGAGTCTGGCCACAAATCCCGGCGACTTTTCCGCGCTGGTGCAGCTCGGCCAGATTTTGCTTTACAGCGGCAGGCTGGAGGAAGCGCTGGGCATTGCCGACCGCGCCGCCGCGCTCAATCCGGGGCACGGCATTCCCTTTTCACTGCAGGCGATGGCGTCGGCGCGCCTGCGCCTTGGTCCGCCGCCGCCGCCCAAAGCGGCGCAGGAAGGCCCCGCGATCTCCATGCGCACGCTGGGCGCCAATGGCCGGTTCGGCAACCAGCTGCTGCAATATGCTTTCCTGAAACTCTATGCCCGCCGGCACGGTCTGGCGGCGCAAAGCTATGACTGGATCGGTCGCGACCTGTTCGGGTGCGACGATCCTTTTCCGGCTGCGAATTTTCCGTCGCTGGACGAGAGCCAGGCGGACCTGTTCGCCTCGCTGAACGGCCAGGCGCCGGTCCATGCCAATCGCGATCTCAGCGGCTATTTCTGCCGTCATACCTCGGCCTGGCAGAACTGTGCCGATGAATTTCGCGCCCTGTTCCAGCCGCGGCCCGCGCTGGCGGGCTGGCTGCAACCGGCGATGGCCGAACTGGCGGCGCGCGGCAACACGCTGGTGGCCGTGCATATCAGGCGCGGCGATTTCGGGCAGGGGCAATTCTGGATCGCGCCGACCGGGTGGTACGCAAGCTGGCTGCAATCCATTTGGAGCGACCTGGATGCGCCGGTGCTTTATATTGCCAGCGACGATGCGGGCGTGGCGGCAAAGTTTTCGGCGTTCAAGCCGCTGGATGCGCGGATGATGGGCGCCGGACGGCTGGATTTCTATCTCGACCATCAGGTGCTGTCGCGCAGCCGTCACCTGGCCATTTCCAACAGCAGTTTTTCCTTCACCGCCGCGATGCTGAACCAGAAGGCAAAAGGCTTCGTCCGGCCCGACCGCGCGGTCCAGGCGCTGGTGCCGTTCGATCCCTGGAATGCGGACGTGCTGTTGGCCTGAGTTATTTCAGGGCCAGCCGGGCTTTCAATTCGCTGACCCGCAGATCGGTATAGGCCGGGCTGCCGACGTCGAACCGTTTGGCGGTGGAAAGTCCGCCCACCACCACCGGCTCGAAACCCGCATCGCGTACCATCTGCGAGGCGATGCGCAGGCCTTCGGCATCGTCGCTGGCCAATGGCACGCCGGTCTTTTCTCCGGTGGTTTTGGATAGCGGCTCCAGCTTGGCGGCGCCGATCTGGTTGAAGGCACGCACCAGCCGGACGCCCGGCAGATAGGTCGGCACCACGGCGCCGGTGCCTTTTTGAATCGCCTCATTGGCCATCTCGCCATCGCGCCCGACATAGGGATTGGTGGTGTCTAGCACCACCTTGCCTTTCAGTTCGGCGGCATAGTCGCGGCCCACCTGGGGCAGGGCGCCGAACGGCACCGACACCACGATCACCTGGCCGAAGGCGGCGGCCTCGCGCGCCGTGCCGGCGCGGGCGCCATGGCCGATATCGGCGGCGAGCTTTTTCATTTCATTCAGGTCCAGCGCCGAGACCATCACGGGGTAACCGGCATGGGCCCAGAAGCGCGCCAGCTGGCCGCCGATCTTGCCTGCCCCGATCACGCCGATGCGCGGCTTGGTCTGGGCGCTGAGCCCGGCGGGAAACAGCGCAACAAAAGCGGCGGACAAAAGGAAGGGGCGGCGGCTTATCGGCTGCATGGCGAATTCTTCCGATCCAAAAACGGCGAAACTATAGCGGCCCTATTTGATCCAAAGCCAGCGGCTGGGGTTGGCATTGCCGGAATTTTCAACAAAGCCGCCGACGCGCGGCCCCACCGCGGCGGTCTGCGAGCGGTAGCGGATGGGAACCCAGGGCATGTCGGCCAGGGCGATCCTTTCCGCTGCCTGCATCAGGCGGGTGCGCTTTGCGGTATCGGGCTCGCGTTCCGCCGCCGCCATCGCGGCGTCGAACTTGGGATTGCTGTATCCGGCATAGTTGCGCGGATTGTCCGTGCGCAGCAGGTCCAGGAACGTGCTGGCATCGTCATAGTCGGCCAGCCAGTCGGCATAGGCGAGCTGATACTGGCCCAGCCGCAGGTTGCGCAGGATGATCTGGAAGTCCGACACATCGATTTGCACATCGACATGGATCTGCCGCGCCATCGCCTGGAACACGGCCGCGAGCCGCCGGCTGTCGGGGCTCGACGTCACCGCATAGCGCAGGCGCAGCTTGTTGAAGGGGCCGTATCCGGCTTCCTGCATCAGCCGCCGGGCGGCGGCGATCCGCGCCGGGTAGGGCATGGGTTTGAAATCCAGCACCGGGCCGCCGCGATAGCCGCTTACGTGCGGCGGCACATAGGTATAGGCGGGAATTTCATTCAGCTTCATCACCTTTTGCGCCGCCGCCTCGCGGTCATAGACAAGGTTGATGGCGCGTCGAATCCGGATATCGGCCAGCACCGGATCGCGCATATTGATCGCGAGATAACTTAGAGACAGCCCCGGCATGATGTGCAGCGCCTTGGGCATGTTCTGGCGCAGCCATGCGACCTGGGTGGAGGGCAGCGGCGTCTGCATGTCCAGCTCGCCCGCCCGCAAGCGGCGCAGCGCCGCCAAAGTGTCCGAGGTCGGGAAGTAGTTGACGGTATCGATCCGCACGGATGCCGCTTCATGGAAGCGTGGATTTTTCACCAGCGTGATCTGGTCGTTCGGCTTCCAGCTTTTGAGAAGGTAAGGGCCGTTCCAGGCGCCTTTGCGCGGCAGGGGCGAGCCGCTGGGGTGGGCCAGAAGCTCCGGCAGATAGGGCGCGGGATATTCCAGCGCCACGATGACGGTGCGCGCATCCGGCGCTCTGACACCCAGGGCCGATGTCGGCAGCGCGCCGGTGCTGATGGCGCGGGCGTTCCTGATCGGCCACAGCATGGCGGCGGTTCGCGACGCGGTCTTGGGGTCCAGCACCCGCCGCCAGCCGGAAACAAAGTCCTGCGCCGTCACCGGCGCGCCGTCCGACCACACAGCCCTGCGCAGCTGAAAGGTCCAGGTCAGGCCGTCCTTGGAAATCTCCCAGCGTTCCGCCATGCCGGGGATCGGCTTGCCGCGCGCGTCCAGGGTGGTGAGGCCGACCATCAGGTCGCCCAGGATGTTGGTCTCCGGCTGGCTGCCGGCGGCGGCGGGGTCGAGCGAATCCGGCTCGGCGCCATTGCCGCGGTTGAGCACGGTCTGCGCCTGTACGGGCAGGGCCAGCAGCATCAGGGCGACAAGCGCCGCTTTCATGAGAACTGCTTCGTCCGCGCCGCCTGATCGATACTGACCCAGCGCGAGCGGTGATAATCGAGCGGGTTCGGCTCCAGGCCTTCCACATAGGGCCAGGTCAGGTTGAGACTTGCCCAGAACCAGATCGGCATGGCGGCATGGTCTTTCAGGAAGATGCTTTCCGCCTGCATCAGCTGCTGGCCGCGGCGGATGATGTCGGGTTCGCGCTGGGCGCTGTCCAGCGCGGCATCGAAGGCCGGGTTGCTGTACTCGCCCCAATTGTTGCCGCCGCCGGTGCGGAACAGGTCGAGAAACGTGGAGGCGTCGTTGAAATCGGCCACCCAGCCCGCCTGGGCGATGTCGAAATCATGCTCCTGTATGGCGGGATAGAAGACCTGCATGTCATTGGGCGTGATGGTGATGTCTATGAACACCTGCGCCAGCATCTGCTGGATGGCGGCGGCGACCGAACGCTGATAGCCGGGCGCCGTGCTGCGGATCATGTAGGTGGTGCGCACGCGCCTGCTTTCGCTGAAACCGGCGGCGCGCATCAGGCCCTGGGCCTTGGCGATGCGCTGGGCATAGCTCAAGGTCTTGAAGTCATAGGTCAGGCCGCCGGGATAGTTGGCGATGCCGGGCGGCATCAGATTATAGGCCGGGGCATCACCGGTCCGGGTGATGCGCTGAGTAATGACTTCGCGGTTCAGCGCCAGGTTGATGGCCTCGCGCACCCTGACATCGCCGAAGGGTTCGCGCTTGTGATTGACGCCGATGATCTCGGTGATCAGCAGTGGCACGGGATGGATGGCTTGCGGGAGGTTTTTGCGGATCCAGTCGATCTTCGGGACCGGCAGCCGGTCCTGGAAATCCAGTTCGCCCACCTGGAAGCGCCGCAAGGCGGCGGCATAATCGGTGGTGGGATAGAAATAGACCTTCTCCAGCGCCACGTTCGCCGCATCAAAGAAGCGGGGATTCTTCACCACCAGCACGCGATCGTTGGGAATCCATTCTTTGAGAATGAAGGCGCCGTTGCCGACATAGTTGCCCGGCCGGGCCCACGCCTTGCCCTTGGCTGTCACGACATGGCGCGGCAGGGGATAGGTGGTGGTGTGGGTCAGCAGCTCCAGCAGATAGGGGGCGGGATGCTCCAGCTCCACCCGCAAGGTGCGTGCATCGAGGGCGGTGATGCCCATCGCGGTGGGCGGCATCCTGCCGGCGCTGATGGCCGCGCCGTTTTTCACCAGGTGCAGGAAATAGGCGTAGCTGGAAGCGCTGGCGGGATCGACCAGCCGCCGCCAGGAAAACACGAAGTCTTCCGCCGTGACCGGCGTGCCGTCCGACCACAGCGCCTCGCGCAGCGTAAATGTCCAGGTCAGGCCGTCTGCGGAGGTCTCCCAGCGCGTCGCCATGCCCGGTATCGCCTTGCAGGCCGGATCATGGGTCATCAGGCCGATCATCAGGTCGCCGATGATCTCGTTTTCCTGCGTGCCGGAAGACTGGGTCGGGTCCAGCGTCTCGGGTTCGGCCACGTTGCCCCGCAGGAACGTCCCGGCCTCCGTGATCTTATGGTGAACGCCCGAAGACCGGGGCAGCGCGAAATAGCCGCCCGTGGCGGCCAGCGCCGCGCCGCCCGCCAGTGCGAGACGGCGGTTCCATGCCTTGCCCGATGCCATCAAGACCTTCTACCATGCCTTCAGCCAAATATTTGCCGGGTTTGCGGTGGATTGTTCAATGCCTTTCGGGGGAAAGACTATGCGTAAATTGATTATTGCCATGGCCGCTTGTGCCGCAGCGACGCCCGGCGCGGCGCTGGCGGACGCGCGCGATGAGGTCATTGCCGGCGTGACGCGCTGCGCCGCCCTGACCGACGATCGCCAATGGCTGGATTGTTATTACGGCGCCGCCCAGCCGCTGCGCGCCCAGCTCGGCCTGTCGCCCGCGCCCCAGGCCCAGATCAAGCTGCTGCAAAGCCAGTCCGGTGCCGGGACATCGGCGCTTCCAGGCACCACCGCCCGCGCCGCGGTGCGCAGCGGTCCGCCGCCCATGCCCAAGCGGTCCAGCCTCTTCACGGTTTTCAGCGGCGAAGATCTGGTCAGCAATGCCCCGCTGCGGTCCTATGACATCAACGGCGGTGCGTTCACCGTCACGCTGAACGATGGCCAGGTCTGGACCCAGACAGCCGAAGACGCCGCCAAGCGTCCGGTGCGCTGGCGTCAGCCGGCCGATTCCATGCGGGTGAGCATCAGCCAGGGCGCGATGGGCACCTTCAACCTGATCGTCGGCGACGAGAACCGCTCCTACAAGGTCAAGCGCGTCCGCTAGCCATTCCGTCATGTTCGGCGACGAAGTGGCTGGGGGCCACTTCGATCAGCTTTGGGCGATAGTTCGGCTGATCCAGCCTTGATGTCAGGAAACTGAGCTGCGCTTTGGGGTCCAGCGGCGAGGGCAGGTCGCCCGTCAGAAGCTCGCGCTTGCGCAGGCGCTCGGCGCGCGGATCAGGCGTCAGCACCGCCGACAGCAGGGCGCGGGTATAGGGATGGCGCGGATCGGCATACAGCGCGTCGCTGGCCGCCATCTCCACCACCCGGCCCAGATACAGAACCATCACCCGGTGCGACAGGCGTCGCACCACCGACAGGTCGTGGCTGATGAAGATCAGCGCCAGACCCGTCTCGGCCTGCAGATCGCGGATCAGCGCCACGATCTGCGCCTGGATCGAGACGTCCAGCGCGCTCACCGCCTCGTCGCACACCAGCATCTGCGGTCCGACGATCATGGCGCGGGCCAGGCCGACACGCTGGTTCTGGCCGCCCGACAATTCGTGGGGATAGCGGTTGATCCAGGCGGGATCGAGCCCGACCCGCTGCATGATGGCGCGAACCCGCATCCGCACCGTGTCGCGTGTCAGGTGCGGCTCCAGCGCCTTCAGCGGTTCGGCGATGGAAACGCCCACCGGCATGCGCGGGTCCAGGCTGGCCAGCGGATCCTGGAACACGATCTGGAAGTCCTCGCGCAGCTTGCGGATGTCGTTTTGCGTCGCGGTGTCCAGGTCGCGGCCCAGCCACACCACGCGCCCGCCCGTCTTGGGCAGAAGCTGCAGCACGGCGCGCGCCAGGGTGGACTTGCCGCAACCCGATTCCCCCACCACGCCCAGCGTCTCGCCCTGGTGCAGGGTGAAGCTGATGCCGTCCACCGCGCGCAAGGTGCGGGTCTTGCCGAACAGGCCCTTGTCCTTGACGGGGAAGCTGACTTGAAGATCGTCCACGGTCAGCAGCGGACCGCCCACCGCCGTCACGGGCGCCGGCGTTTCGCCGGCCTTCGGGATGGCGTCCAGCAACATGCGGGTATAGTCGTGGCGCGGCGCATAGAAGACCTCGTCCACGCCGCCACTTTCCACGATCTCGCCATGGCGCATCACCTGCACCCGGTCGGCCAGCCCGGCGATCACGCCCATATCGTGGCTGACCAGCGCGATGGCGGTCTTGCGGTCGTTCTTCAGGCTGCGCAGGATTTCCAGAATTTGCGCCTGGACCGTCACGTCCAGCGCGGTGGTGGGCTCGTCGGCGATGATCAGGTCCGGGCCGGTGATGGTGGCCATGGCGATCATCACCCGCTGGCGCATGCCGCCCGAAAGCTCGTGCGGATATTGCCGCAGCCGCCGCGCGCTTTCGGGTATGCGGACATAGTCCAGCATCTCGCGGGCGCGCTTTTCGGCCTCTTCACGCGGCACCTTCCGGTGCAGCATCAGGGCTTCGGTGATCTGGGCGCCGACTTTCATGTGCGGCGTCAGCGAGGTCAGCGGGTCCTGGAAGATCATGGTGACGGCGCTGCCACGCAGCGTGTTGAGCCGGCTGGCCGGGGCGCCCAGGATTTCGGTGCCGCGATACTTCACGCTGCCGCTGGCGCGGCCATTGCCCGCCAGCAGGCCAAAGGCGGCGAGGAACAACTGGCTCTTGCCCGAGCCGCTTTCGCCCACCACGCCCAGGCATTCGCTTTCCTGGATGGTCAGGCTGGCATGTTTCACCGCATGCACATCGCCGTCCGGCGTGGCGAAATGCACATTCAGGTCGGCGATCTCCAGCAGCGCGCTCATCGGTCTTTCGGATCCATGGCGTCGCGCAGGCCGTCACCCACGAAGTTGAAGCAGAACAGGGTCACCGCCATGAACAAGGCGGGGAACAGCAGCATCCAGGGCGCGGTTTCCATCTGGTCGGCGCCGTCCGAGATCAGCACGCCCCAGCTTGTCAGCGGCTCCTGGATGCCCAGCCCCAGGAAGGACAGGAAGCTCTCCATCAGGATGACGGTGGGAACCGTGAGGGTGACATAGACCACCACCGGCCCCACCACGTTGGGAATGACATGGCGGGTGATGATGCCGAACGGGCTGACGCCGGCGGCCTTTGCGGCCTCGATGAATTCCTTCTGCTTGATGGAGAGGGTCTGGCCGCGCACGATCCGCGCCATGGTCAGCCATTCCACCGCGCCGATGGCGACGAACAGCAGGATGAAATTGCGGTCGAACACCACCATCAGGATGATGACGAAGAAGATGAAGGGCAGGGAATAGAGCACATCGACCACCCGCATCATCAGATTGTCGGTGCGCCCGCCCAGATAGCCTGCGGTGGCGCCGTACAGGACGCCGATCACCAGCGACACGATGGTCGCCACCAGTCCCACCGCCAGGCTGATGCGGGCGCCATGCAGCACCCGCACGAAGATGTCGCGTCCGATGGCGTCGGTGCCGAAGAGGTGGCCCGGCGCGGTGCAGGTGGCCTCCACCGGCCACCAGCCGGGTGCGCAACTGATGATGTCGTAATTGACCTCGTCATAGGCAAAGGGCGACAGCAGCGGCGCGAGCAGCGCCAGCAGCACGATCGCCGCGAGGACGGCGATGCCCGCCATGGCGGCGCGGTTGCGCAAGAGGCGGCGGCGCGCATCCACCCACAGGCTGCGTCCGGCAAGTTCGGGCATGGTGGCGGTCTGGCTCATTTCAGCCGCACCCGCGGATCCAGGATCGCATAGGCCATGTCGGCCAGGAAATTCAGCGCGATGATCAGGCTGGCGTAACAGATCACCACCCCCATCACCAACGTGTAGTCTCGGTTCAGCGCGCCCTGCACGAAATAGCGCCCGATGCCGGGCAGGCCGAAAATCTGCTCCACCACCAGCGATCCGGTCAGCACGGCGGCCAGCGCCGGGCCCATATAGCTCACCAGCGGCAGCGCCGCGGCGCGCAGGGCATGTGACAGCACGATGCGGCTGGCAGAAAGTCCCTTGGCGCGGGCGGTGCGGATATAGTTGGCGCGCAGCACCTCCACCATGGCGCCGCGCATCAGCCGGGAAATGATCGCGATCTGGGGCAGGGCCAGCACCGTTACCGGCAGCACCATGTTGCGCCAGGCACCGCCATTCCAGCCGCCCACCGGCAGCGTGAATTCGTGGCCAAATAGCGTGATGCCATAGATGCCAAAGGCCAGGGTCAGAAGCGGCGCGGTGACGAAGGTGGGAATGGTGATGCCCAGCATCGCCACGCTCATCACCGAATAATCCTGCCAGCGGTTCTGGCGCAGCGCCGCGATGATCCCCAGGCTGGTGCCGATCAGCAGTGCCAGCCCCATCGACCACAGGCCCAGCCGGGCGCTGACCGGCAGGCCGTTGCCGATCAGCTCGGCGACGGTGAAATCCTTGTTCTTGAAGGAGGGACCGAAGTCGCCCCGCACCGCCTTGCCCAGATAGATCGCATATTGCTGGATCAGCGGCTTGTCGAGGTCATAGGCCGCTTTCAGGTTCGCTTCGATCTCCGCCGGCAGGCGCCGTTCCATGTCAAAGGGCCCGCCCGGCGCGGCCCGCATCATGAAGAAGGCCAGGGTGATGATCACGAACATGGTGGGGATGGCGCCCAACAGGCGGCGCAGCGCATATCCGGTCATCGGCTGACAAACTCCCGCCAGCGCGAGGTGAGGCCCGCTTCATGCTCCCGCCACCAGGCATCGTTCACCGGAAAGGCATTGCGGAAATTTTCCGGTGCGGTGGTTAGCCAGGGACGCATCGAGATATTGCGCTCGGGATGGTCTTTCACCAGCGCCACCGCCGAACGCCGCGCGGGGCCATAGGGAACCCAGCTTGCCACCCCGGCAAGGGGCGCGCTGCCGGTCGCATAGGCGATGAAATCCAGCGCGCGGCGCTTGTTGGGATTGCCGAAGGGAATGGCGAAGACATCGAACTCGTAAAGCTGGTGATCCCAGATGATGCCGGGGGCGAAATCGCTGTTGCTGAAATCATGGACATCGCCGGTCAGGGCCGTGGCCATCACCGCCTGGCCGTTGGCCAGCCAGCGCAGGGCGCCGATACTGTCATGCGCCCAGATCGGGTTCAGGGCGGCGAGCCTGTTGTAGGCCCGGTCCAGTCCTTCGGGTGTTTCCAGCATAGGATAGACTTCGCCCGGCGCCACGCCGTCGGCCAGCAGCGCCATTTCCAGATTGTATTTGGGCGACGCGCGGGAGAGCGCCCGGCGGCCGGGAAACTTCCGGCGGTCGAAAAAATCCGCGAGGCTTGCGGGCGCCCGCTTCAGCCGGGGCGAATGGATCATCACCTGGGCATAGACCATGGCGCCCACCCAACAGGGGCCGATGGCGCCCGGGACGAAGTCGGCGCTGGCGGGCGTACCGTCCGCCCCCGGCGGCAGGCCTGCGGAATCGAGTTTCTCGAGCAGGCCCTTTTCACAGGCCTCTACTGCGCGGGGCAGCGCCAAGCCGATCACATCGCCATCGAACTTGCGGCTGGAAACGGCTTTCGCCAGGTCCCCGAGCTCGCCCTCGTGGTGGGAAATGCGGACATTCACCGACTTTTCCGCGCCATAGGGACGTATCTGGGCGGAGGCCTGGGCGCGGCCATACGGCCCGGCCCAGGTCGTCACGCTCAGGACCGAAGGTGGACGCGAAAACCAGTACAGCGCGGCGACGGCCGCGATCAGCACACCGGCAATGACGAGAAGCAGGGAACGCCGCATAACTCTCTTTCGGTCAGGCGGCCGCGCCGCCCGGCCAGACTAGCCTGACCGGCTCAGAGAATTACAGGTCCATTTCGACGCCGACATCGACGGCCAGCGAATTGACGTCGTTCTTCAGGCAGGCGCTCTGCACCGTGCCGCTGACGGCGCATTTGTGGCCGGGATTGCGCACCTGCATCCAGCGGTACATGGCGGTGAAGCGCGAGGATTCGCTCATCGGCACGGCAATGCCGCCCATGAAGCTGTAGGCCAGGTCCCAGCGGTTGCCGCGCATATAGGTATTGCCGCCGCCGAACAGGTTGGTTTCGGTATAGGCCGCACCTACCCCCATGCCGACAAAGGGCTGCAGGAACGCGTCGGCCGGCATCGGGATATCCCAGAGCAGGTTGACCATGGGCGCGGCGATCTTGGTGCTGCCCGAGCCGCCGACGGGAACGCCCGCCAGGCTGACTTGCGACAAGGGCTGCCAGCGGTACAGGCCTTCCAGTTCCAGCCGCAGGTTCAGGGGCAGGCGGGTGCCGACATAGACCGAGCCGCCGCCGCCGGTGGCGAAGGAGGCGCGAATGGCGGTGGGCGGGGAGGTCGGCGCGTAGGTGGTGACGCGGTTGTTGTTCAGCGCCAGGCTGCCGCGCAGACCGACATAGCCGTTCAGGCCCGAATTCCAGCTTGGGCCGCCGCCTTCGGCGGGCGCGGGGTAATAACCCTCGGGCGGCTGCTGGTAGCCGGGGGGCACATCGATCATGCCGGGCTGGGCGCTGGCGGCGGTGCAGGGCAGCAGAAAAAGAGCCGCGATCAGTGTCTTGGACGCACGCATGGCAAGCCCCTCGAATATCGGCTCCAAGGTCGTCCCAGATGGTTAACGAATAGTTAATTTCCGGCCCCGGGTTCCGCCTAAAGCCTTGCTTTTGCTATGGCCGAACCATAGAAGCGCCGGTCTGAGCCGTTGCTCGGTTGGTCAAAGCTTGGCTGCCAGCGACAGGCAAGGGATAAAGGTCCGGCCGCAAGGCCCGTGTGCAGTTGTAGCTCAGTTGGTTAGAGCGCCGGTTTGTGGAACCGGAGGTCGGTGGTTCGAGCCCACCCAACTGTACCAGCCCTTCCGGCGGAGGCCGGACACATCCGGGTGATCACGCCTACGCCCGAGCCATTCCAAGCGCGCACCCGTCGATAGCCCGCAAGGCTGTTTCCCAAGCCGCCGCTGATTCTTCCCGGCAGGTGGATATCATCTGCTGACGCTGGTCGCCGGGCACGGCTTCAGGCGGAAGTAAGCTTCGGCATCACGACGGCATGCATCCTCCCGAATTTCCCGTTTCAGATCCGTCAGCGCGATCGCAAAGCGGTCGAGGAAGCGTTGCGCCGCGCCAAGCCCGGCCTGCGAGATCATTCCGTCATGGGCCGCACCGCTGGATTGCGGCAGCAAGCGCTCAAGCGAGCCGTTGAAAATCCAGATCGGTGTCAGGATGATCGCCGCAACCGTGCAAAGACCAATACTCCTGAATATGAAATGCACCATCTTTGTCCCTTGGATGAGCCAAGGTACGCGACCGCGCCGCGTGTCGGGCAACTATCGCTGCCGATGAAGCATCAATCAGTGCCAGATCGGGACTGCTGCGAGGCCGTTACAAACCGCAGCCAACTCGAAACCATTTGTTTCCCACATGGTGCCGAAAGCGGTGACGATTGGTGCCGGTCGAGTAGCAAGCGGTTTCGCATTGTGTTCCTGATGATGAACATAACGGACCGCCGCCGCCCATGTTCCTTGCATGCCCGTGAACCAATCCGCCGTCACGACCGCACCGGGCATTCTCGAAAGCAGCATTTTGCTGATCGAGAACCGGGAGGGTGTTTCATGCCATGAACTGCTGGTGGATCAGGGATATCGCGTTCTTCGCGCGCAAAGCACCGAGGAAGCGGTCAGGATATTCACCCGGGATAACGAAATCGCCACCGTCGTTATTCACCTGGGCTCGTCGCAAGAGGGCATCGAGCCCCTCATGCGCGAACTGCGTGCGCTCGGGAAAAACCGCGACTGGATCGAGTATCTCATCGTGTCGGCTCGCGAGGCGATGCCGGACGCCGCCATCGATCGGCATGACATGGAATATCTCACCGGGCCGGTCACCGACGGTCAGTTCGTTGCCGCCGTGTCCGAAGCCTACAATGTTGCCCGCATGCGGCGGTTCAGACACGAAGAGATGCGTTCGCTGCAAGAATCCCTGCTGGAGTTCAAGGCCCGGACGGATGCCGCCGTCTCCCAACTGATCGCGCGCGCGCAATACGCACGCGATACCTCTCCGCTATCGGGCCGTGCGACACGCCCAGGCACGGACGATATGCTGTTCGTCGGATATATTGACGAGGAGTGCCGCCGTGCCCGGCTGAGGGACAGGGTTTTCGGCGCCTTCTCCTTGAACCATGCGGCCTGGATGCTGCTGCTTCTTATTGGAAGAGCCGAACTGACCGGCATGCGATTGACGATCAAGGCCGCGGCCTACTCGGCGGGAATGCCTCTTTCGTCCGCCTTGCGCAAAATCAACGAACTATGTTCCAGCGGGCTTCTTGCAAGGCAGGGAGATCCCGCGGACGCCCGCCGGTCCTTCGTCAACCTGACCTCGGGCGGCCGGTCGTTCCTTACGCAATACTTGTCGGAGTATTCCCAGGCGCGCGAGGAGAAAGTCGAAAGATAGCCGCGCAAGTCTGGATGCGCCGCCCCATCGCACAGGCTGGATGGGGATTGTATTGCCAAATCGATCTGAATCTGCGTCCTTTGGACATTCGCGCCCTGTCATTGCCTGAGTTCGCCGATGCTGCGTCTTGACGACCGTCCCATTCCCCCGGCCAGCGGCGAAATCCGCGCTTTCCTGGTGGTGCGCAACGAGGCGTTGCGGCTTGCCGACAATCTCAGCCATCACCGCGCCCTGGGCGTGTCGCGCTTCTTCATCGTGGACAATGGCTCCACCGACGCCACGGTGGATTTTCTGCTGGCCCAGCCCGACGTGCATCTGTTTTCCACCCCTGACAGTTTCGCCGCCAGCAAGTTCGGCATGGACTGGATTCATCTGCTGCTGGACGCGCATGGCGACGGGCACTGGACGCTGACCGTCGATGCCGACGAGCTCCTGGCCTTTCCCGGATTTGAAAACGTGCAATTGCCGCGGGTCTGCGGCCATCTCGACCGGCTTGGGGCGCAGGGCCTGTTCTGCATGCTGCTGGACATGTATGCCGACCGGCCTCTGAAGGATATCGGCTATCGCGCCGGCGACTCGCTGATGGCCGCCTGTCCCTGGTTCGATCCGGGCCCCTACCGCACGGTGCAGGTGGGGGATTTTCCCCATATCCAGATTTATGGCGGGGTCCGCGAGCGGGTGTTCCGCTTTTCCGGCGCGGCGGCGCACCCGCCCACCATCAGCAAGGTGCCGTTTGTGCGCTGGAAGGCGGGCATGCGCTTTCTCAACTGCACCCATTCCCTGAGCCCCGTGCCGCTGGCGCAGATGACCGGCGCGCTGCTGCATTTCAAGTTTCTGGACGATTTCTACGAGCGGGTTCGGGTCGAGACCGCGCGGGGCGAACATTTCGCCGGCGGGCTGGAATACAAGATCTATGGCCAGCTTCTGGCGCAGAATCCGGCGTTGAACCTGCGCGACTCGCACTCGGTGCGGCTGGAAAGCAGCCGCCAGCTGGTCGAGCTGGGGCTGATGGCGATCTGAGGGGGAACCTTGGCGCGGGCTTGTACGTTGCTCTGGCGACGGTGGAGCTTGCGATGCGAAAATTGCTGATGATCGGCCTGGGCCTGTGCGTGGTCGGCGCGCTTTGGAAGGCCGAGGAAGAGGAAGACGGCGTGGTGGTCGCCATGTCGCCCTTCCTGGCCGCGCTCGCGCTGGAAGCCGGAATTTTCCTGCTCAGGCGGCACCAGGGTTCGCTGCTGGGCGCGACCATAGCGAGGCATTCATGAGCGACGTCAAGAATCCCGACAACGAAGCGGAAAATCCCGCGCCCATGCCGCATGGCAACAAGGCGAAGATGGCCCCGCGTCCTGATGCGCCTCCTGGCCTGGAACAGGATGGTTGCGGCAATGTGATCCCGCTCTCGCAGCGCACCAAAGACGATCAGGACAAGGCCCTGAGCGGCCGCAAGGACTGATCCCCTCACGGTCGCCCCGGCTGGCTCCTCCGCCGCCCTTCAGCTAAGAAGGAGAAAAATACGGGGAGTGGGATGCGCAAGATTCTTTTGATGCTGGCCGTGACATTGGCCTCCGGCGCCGCGCTGGCGCAGACCAGCGATTCCTTCAAGCAGGGCATGATGGACCGGCTGGTGACCCAGACCGGCGTCTACAACAAATCCCCCGGCGCCACCGCGCCCAGCTTCGTGGCCGATCCGGCCTGGCCGCAGCATCTGCCCAACAACTGGCTGCTGGGGCAGGTCGCCGGCCTCTATGTCGACCGCCACGACCATGTGTGGATTTCCAACCGCCCGCGCACCATGACCAATGACGAGGCGGCGCTGGATACCGCCGGTCTTCAGGGCGGCAAGAATGGATTGGGCTTTGATCGTCCCAACGGCCCGCTGGCCGACTGCTGCAATGCCGCGCCCTCCGTGATGGCGTTCGATTCCAGCGGCAAGCTGCTGCGCGCCTGGGGCGGGCCGGCCGATCCAGGCTGGCTGGAGAAGAAGTGCAAGCCCGCCGAGGGCTGCATCTGGCCCAACAGCGAACACGGCATCTATGTCGACCATAACGACAACGTCTATATCGCCGGCAATGGTCGCCAGCCGGTCAGCCCCAATTCCGCCTGGACCACCCACAAGCAGGGCGGCGACGGCTTTGTCCTGAAGTTCGACCGCGACGGCAATTTCAAGCTGCGCATCGGCGGCACCCCCACCGCCCCCAACAGCAATGACACCAATGGCGGCTGGAACGGCACCCCGCTGATGTTCCTGCCCGCCGACATGGTGGTGGACCCCACCACCAACCGGCTCTATGTCGCGGACGGGTACGGCAACCGCCGCATCCTGATCGTGGATGCCGAGACCGGAAAATATATCGGCCATTTCGGCGCCTATGGCTCCAACCCGATCAATGACGAAGCCGCCGCCGCGGGTGGCCGCTGGATGAACGACTATCTCAAGGGCAACAAGAAGCCCGCTTTTTTCCGCAATCCGGTGCACTGCGTGAAGGTGGCCACGGACGGCAAGATCTATGTCTGCGACCGGGGCAACAACCGCGTCCAGGTGTTCGACCGCAACAGCCCGGAACTGGGCAAGCCCTGCAGCAATCCCACCGGCATCGCCGGCAAGTGCGGCTTTGTTTCCGAGACGCTGGTCAGCGAGAAGACCGACACCGTGCTGCCCGGAAGCGCCGTGTCGATGAACTTCTCGACCGACAAGGCGCAGAGCTGCCTCTATGTCGGCGACAACACGAATATGACCATCTATGTGGTGAACCGCAGCAACCTGCAGGAGCTGGGACGGCTGGGCCGTTCGGGCCGCATGGCGGGGGAATTCCACTGGTTGCACCAGGTCAGCCTGGACACCAAGGGCAACATCTACACCGCGGAAGTCGATAACGGTAAGCGCATCCAGAAATTCCTGCGCTACGGCGCGGACGGATGCAGCGGCACGGGTTCGGCCACCATCGGCGGGGTGCTGAAGAAGTAGCGACGCCTACAGGGCGGAAACGAAGGCCGCCTGGGTCTTGGCCTGGACCTCGTCCAGCGTCACGCCGGGCGCCAGCTCGACCAGGGTCAGGCCGCGCTTGCCGCGCTCCAGCGTGAAGACGCACAGGTCGGTGATGATCATGTCCACGCACTGCTTGCCCGTCAGCGGCAGGTCGCATTCTTTCAGGATCTTGGACTCGTGCGCCTTGTTGGTGTGTTCCATCACCACCACGATCTTCTTGACGCCCGCCACCAGATCCATGGCGCCGCCCATGCCCTTGACCATCTTGCCGGGGATCATCCAGTTGGCGATGTCGCCGTCTTCCGACACTTCCATCGCGCCCAGCACGGAAAGGTCAATGTGACCGCCGCGGATCATGGCGAAGCTGTCGGAGGAGGAAAAATAGCTGGTGATCGGCAGTTCGGTGATGGTCTGCTTGCCGGCATTGATCAGGTCGGGGTCTTCATCGCCCGGGTAGGGGAAGGGCCCCATGCCCAGCATGCCGTTCTCGCTCTGCAGCGTCACCTTCATGCCGTCCGGAATATAGTTCGCCACCAGGGTCGGAATGCCGATGCCCAGATTGACGTAAAAGCCGTCCTGCAATTCGCGGGCGGCGCGGGCGGCGACTTGTTCGCGGGTCCAGGGCATCAGACCTTCTCCGGGCGCGGGCGTGTTGTCACGCGTTCAATGTGTTTCTTGTAGTCACGGCCCTGCAGGATGCGCTGCACGAAAATGCCCGGGGTGTGAATCTTGTCGGGATCGAGCTGGCCCGGCTCGACCAGTTCTTCCACTTCCGCGATGGTGATCTTGCCCGCCGTCGCCATCATCGGATTGAAGTTCCGCGCGGTCTTGCGATAGATAAGGTTGCCTTCGGTGTCGCCCTTCCAGGCCTTCACCATCGCCAGGTCCGCCTTCAGCCAGCGCTCCCGGACGTAAGTCAGGCCTTCGAATTCCTCGGTGGGCTTGCCGTCCGCCACCACCGTGCCGACGCCGGTGCGGGTGTAGAAGGCGGGAATGCCCGCGCCGCCGGCGCGGATGCGCTCGGCCAGCGTGCCCTGCGGCGTCAGTTCCAGTTCCAGCTTGCCGGTGAGATAGAGTTCCTCGAACAGCTTGTTCTCGCCGACATAGGACGAGATCATCTTCTTGATCTGGCCATTGTTCAGCAGCACCCACAGGCCCAGCCCGTCGGCGCCGCAATTGTTGGCGATCAGGGTGATGTTCCTGGTGCCGTCTTCCTTCAGCGCCGAGATGAGATTTTCCGGATTGCCGGACAGGCCAAAGCCCCCCGACATCACCGTCATGCCGTCAAAGGTGAGCCCCTTCAGCGCGGAGGCGGCATCGGGATAGACTTTGCTCTGGGCCAAGACAGGCGTCCTTGTTGGTTGGTTTTTATTCGCACCGCAACATGGTCGCTGGCAAGGGCCACGCCGCCGCGCTTGTAACCTATTGATTTGTCATGTGTTATGACGGTTCCTTGCCGCCATGGCAGGGGGCCGGTACAAACCGCGCACTTTCAAAGATCGTCGCAGATTCCCGAAAAGCATCAGATGTCTTCGCCCAAGCAATCCAGACCAAAGGCCAGGCTGCCGCGGGGTTTCCGCGATCGCGGCGCAGCCGAGATCATGGCCGAGCAGAAAATGCTGGCCACCATCCGCGCCGTTTACGAGAGCTATGGCTTTGATCCGCTGGAGACGCCGGCCTTCGAATATACCGACGCGCTGGGCAAGTTCCTGCCCGATGTCGATCGTCCCAATGAGGGCGTCTTTTCGCTCAAGGACGATGACGATCAGTGGATGAGCCTGCGCTATGACCTGACCGCGCCCTTGGCCCGTCATGTCGCCGCCAATTTCCAGAACCTGACCAAGCCGTTCCGCCGTTACCAGACCGGCAGCGTCTGGCGCAACGAAAAGCCGGGACCGGGCCGCTATCGCGAGTTCACCCAGTTCGACGCCGACACGGTGGGAAGCGCCAGCGCCTCGGCCGATGCCGAGCTGCTGATGATGCTGTCGGACACGATGGAAGAACTGGGCCTGAAGCGGGGCGACTACATCGTCAAGCTGAACAACCGCAAGCTGCTGGACGGCGTGCTGGAAGCCAGCGGCATCGCGCTGGACGACCGCGTTCGCCGCGGCATCGTGCTGCGCGCCATCGACAAGCTCGACCGGCTGGGCGTCGAAGGCGTCTCGGCGCTGCTGGGCGACGGCCGCAAGGACGACTCCGGCGACTTCACCAAGGGTGCGGGCCTGACGCTCGACCAGGCCCATCGCATTCTCGCCTTCGTCGCGCCCGACGCGGAAGACGAAGAGGCCCATCTGCGGCAGATCGGAACGCTGGTCGGCAGCAGCGCCATCGGGGCTGCGGGCCTGAACGAACTCGAGCAGATCGTGAAGCTGCTGTCGGCCTGCGGCTATGGCCCCGACCGGATCCTGTTCGACACCGGCGTGGTGCGCGGCCTGGATTATTACACCGGCGCGGTGTTCGAGGCGCAGCTGACCTTCCCCGTGAAGAACGAGGACGGCGAAGAAGTCGTGTTCGGCTCGGTCGCGGGCGGCGGGCGCTACGACGATCTGGTGGCGCGCTTCACCGTCCAGCAGGTTCCGGCGACCGGCGTGTCCATCGGCGTGTCGCGGCTGATGTCAGCACTGTCGTCGCGCGGACTGATGGCGGCGGCGAAAGCCCCGCTGGTCGTGGTCACGGTGTTCGACAAGGGCGATGCCGCCTCCAGCTTCGCCATGGTGCAGAAATTGCGCGCCGCGGGCATTCGCGCCGAAGCCTATGTCGGCAATGGCAAGATGGGCGACCAGTTCAAATATGCCGACAAGCGCGGCGCCGCCATCGCGGTGATCGAAGGCGGCGACGAACGCGCCCGGGGCGAAGTTACGCTGAAGGATCTGGCGCTGGGCGCGGAACTGGCCAAGTCGGTGGAAAGCCGCGCCGAATGGGTCGCCAATCGCGAGGCCCAGAAAAGCGTCAAGCGCACCGATCTGGTGACAGAGATAAAGGCGATGCTGAAAGGCCGGGTCTGATGGCCGCCTTTCCCTATTACGACACGCCCGCGATTGATGCGCTCAACAGCCAGGCCGTGGCGCTGCTGAAGCTGTTTGCCGAGCGCGGCTATGTCCGCGAGGAGCCGGCGGTGTTGCAGCCGGCGGAAATCTTTCTCGACCGCTCGGGCGAGGAAATCCGCCGCCGCACCTTCACGCTGATGGACCCGTCGGGCCGCGAGCTTTGCCTGCGTCCCGATCTCACCATTCCCATCTGCCGCCAGGTGGTGCAGGAGGGGCGCAGCTTTCCCGCCCGCATCGCCTATAACGGCCTGGTTTTCCGGCACCAGCCGGGTGAACCGCATCGCCCCACCCAGTTCTTCCAGGCCGGCGTCGAATTGCTGGGGCTGGAAGACCGCGCCGCCGGTGAAACCGAAATCCTGTCGCTGACCATCGAAGCCTTGCGCGTGGCGGGCCTGAAGCAATTCTCGCTGCGCATCGGCGACCTGGCGCTGTTCGGCGCGCTGGTCGATGCCCTGGCGCTGCCGGACGGATGGCGCGCGCGCCTCAAGCGTCACTTCTGGCGCGCGGGCTATGTGGAATCGCTGCTCTATTGGCTGGGCCATGGCGACGGCAAAGCCAAGCTGCCGGGCACTCGTGCCGAAATCGAGGCCCTGCTGGACGCGCGCGCCGATGCACCGATGGCCGGTCGTTCGCGCGAGGAGATCATCGGCCGTGCCATGGACCGCGCCGCCGAGGCGGCGGCCCTGCACCTGGACCCAGCGGTGGCCGATGCCATCGCCAAGCTGCTGGACATTTCCGGCCCGGCGGAAGGCGCGCTGACCAGCATCCGCGCCCTGTTGAAGACCGCCGGCATCAACCTTGATCCGCAGCTTGCGGCGATGGACGGCCGGCTTGCGACCCTGAAGTCGCTGGGCGTCGATCCCGGGCAGGTGCAGTTCACCGCCCATTTCGGCCGCAACATGGAATATTACACCGGCTTCGTCTTCGAACTCTGGGCGCGGGACAAGGAAGGCCCCGTCCAGATCGCGGGCGGCGGCCGCTATGACACCATGATGGAAATGCTGGGCGCGAAAAAGCCCGTCAGCGCCATCGGCTGCGCCATCCGCACCGAACGCGTGCTGGCCGCCAAGACTGCGGGAGGCGCGTGATGCTGACCCTCGCGATCCCGTCCAAGGGACGGTTGAAAGACAATTGCAACGCCTGGTTTGCTTCGGCCGGCGTGACCATGGAGCAGACGGTGGGCGCGCGCGGCTATCGCGCCAGCTTTGCCGGCTTTCCCGATGTCGAAGTCATGCTGCTGTCGGCGGGCGAGATCGCCTCATCCTTGCTGGCGGGCGATATTCACCTGGGGATCACCGGCGAGGATCTGCTGCGCGAGGAAGCGCCGGAGCTTGCGGGCCGCATGCACCTGATCAAGCCGCTGGGCTTCGGCTTTGCCGATGTGGTGGTGGCGGTGTCGGGCTACTGGATCGATGTTTCCACCATGGCCGACCTGGACGATGTCTGCGCCGCCTATGCGGCGACGCATCGCCGCCGGCTGCGGGTCGCGACCAAATATGCCCAACTGACCCGCAGTTTCTTCGCCCAGGCCAGGATTTCCGATTACCGCATCGTGCCCAGCGCGGGCGCCACAGAAGGCGCGCCGGCGGCGGGCACGGCGGAAGTGATCGTGGACATCACCACCACCGGCGCGACGCTGAAGGACAATGGGCTGAAGATTCTCGACGACGGCGTGATCCTGAAAAGTCAGGCCCAGCTGGCGGCTTCGCTGACTGCGGATTGGGATGCGGCTGCCCGCAAGGCGTGCGAAGCGCTGCTGTCGAAGCTCGATCCCGCCAGCCCCCTGTATGCGACGCTGGCCCGGCAATTGCCCTAGGCTTTTTCCAGCAGCTTGAGACAGGCGGCTTCGATGTTGCGCGCGAGGGCCGCGGTATCGAACAAGGGCGCCGTGGCGCGGTTCGCCACGAGTTTATCCCGCAACGCCTTCAGCCGCGCCGGATCGCGCGCCAGCGCCAGCGCCAGCTTTTCATAGTCGTCCGCGCTGTGCGTCACCAGTTCGGGCAGACCCGCCGCCGTCACCAGGCTGGCGGCCACCCGGCCGGGATTACTGTCTCCCAGCCGGGTGAGAACCGGCAGGCCCGCCGCCAGCGCATCCGCCGCCGTGGCATGGGCATTGTAGGGCAGGGTGTCGAGGAACAGGTCGGCCAGCCGGTGGCGGGCGTGATGAACTTCCAGCGGCACATGTCCGGCGAAGACCAGACGTTCCGCCGCGATGCCGCGCGCCGCCGCCTCGCGGCGCAATGTCTCGGCCGCACCCTCGCGCAGCCACAGCACGCTGCCGGGAACCTGCTCGAGCAGCCGCATCCAGATGTCGAACACCGGCGGCGTGATCTTGAAATTATGGTTGAAGCAGCAGAATACGAATCCGCTTTCCGGCAATCCGGCGTCCGTGCGGCTGGGCGAGGCTATGCTGGTGCGCGCCGTGTCCATGGGAAAGAAGCTGCCGGGCAGATGGATGATTTGTTCTGAATAGAATGCCTGGTGTGACGCGGGCAGGGCGATCGCGTCGGCAAGAATGGCGTCGATGAAATCGGCGCCGCTGGTGCCGGGATAGCCCAGCCAACTCACCTGCACCGGCGCAGGGCGGTGGGCGAGGGCTGTCAGCAGCGAGCCTTCGGTAAAACCGCCCAGGTCGATGGCGACATCGACTTCCAGTTCGCGCAGCCGCGCGGCGGTGCGGTCCATATCCTCATCCACCGCAATGAACTGGTCGCAGGCAGTCTTGATGCGGCGCCGGATCTCGCTGTCATCCGGCGGGCCGCCAGCGATGGCGATGATCTCGAAGCGGGTGCGGTCGTGGCGCTCCAGCAGTGGGGCGATCTGCTGTCCCACCGGGTGTGTCCGGAAGTCGTGCGACAGGTAGGCCAGCCGGATACGGTCATGCCGGTACTGTTCACCCTTCCACAACGGCGCAGGTGCTTGTGGAAGGGCGTCACGAAGCGCGCTTTGCGCGCAAGTCCGTTGCAGCGCGCCGTCGCTGCTGTAGCTGAGCAGCACCAGGGGGTGAATTCTTGCGCCTGCCGGAATGCGCAGCGGCAATTCCGCTTCCATCTTCGCTCTGCGTCCCCAGTCGCACTGGTACAGCGCCGCCTTTGCGGCCTCGCCCCAGGCATTGGGGAAATCGGGATCGCCCGCCATCACCCGGTCATAGTCCGCCAGCGCTTCGTCGTAGCGTTTGAGGGTTTGCAGCGCGGTGGCGCGGTTCATCCGGAAGTGGGAGTTTTGGGGTTGCAGCGCCAGCGCCCGGTCGAAACTGGCCAGCGCGTCGGCGATGCGCTTGAGCAGCAGCAGCACGCTGCCCTTGTTGTTCCATCCTTCCGCCATCTCGGGTCGAAGGGCGAGGGCGCGGTCGAAAGTGTCAACCGCCTGTTCCAGTTGCTGCGACTTTTGCAACGCGATACCGCGATTGTACCAGGTGCCGGCATCGTCCGGCTGGATCGCCAGCGCCGCATCGAAGCTGGCCAGCGCGTCGCCAAACCGCTCCAGCGCGGCCAGCGCATTGCCGCGATTGTTCAGGGCCTCGCTGTAAGTGGGCTTGAGCGCCAGTGCGCGGTCATAGGCTTCCAGCGCGTCCTGGAAACGATTTTGATCCTGCAAGGCATTGCCAAGGTGCAGAAGGACCGCGGGGTTCTCCGGCTGCGCCGCCCGTGCGGCTTCCAGCAACTGCACCGCCTCGGCGCTGCGGCCCTGACTGGCCCGCAAGGCCCCCAGCAGATAAGTGACCTGGGCGTGACCCGGCTTTTGCGCCAGCAGGCGCGTGTACAGCTCTTCCGCCTCAGCGAGATTGCCGGCCTGATGGGCGGCGAGGGCCTGTTGGAATTGCGCTTTCAGATCCACGTCAGGGCAGCATCGCCGTACGCCGGATATCGGCGTCGGCGATATGCTCCTTCTTCCAGCGCATCGCGGTCTCGATCCGGGTACGCCCGGAAGGATGGGTGAAGAAGATCATTTCTTCCCACCGGCCCGGCTCCAGCTTGCGATAGGTGGACAGTTTCAGCATCACCGTGGCGAAGGCGTCCGGCTTGCGCACGGCATTCAGCCCGAAGATATCGGCCTGGGATTCGGTGGTGCGGGAAATCGAATTGGTCACCGGCGTGGCGAGAAAGAAGAATATCGCCGACAGCGCCGCCAGCAGCGGCAGTCCCGCCACGTCGCTGATCTTTCGCACCTGCCACTGGCCGCCGAAAACATCGCAGGCAATCAGGAAAGCCCAGTTGACGAAGGCAAAGCCCACGATGGTCACCAGGCCCATCATCAGCAGCAGCCGCAGGGTATGGCCCATCGCATAATGGCCGATCTCATGGCCCATTACCGCCAGTACTTCGTCGGCGCTGCCCTGCTTGAGCAGGTTGTCGGTTAGCGCGATGCGGGTGGTGCCCAGGAAGCCGGAGACATTGGCCGAGATGCGGTTGGATTGGCGCGAGGCATCCACCAGCCAGACATTCTCGGCGGGCACGTCATTGGCGCGCGCCAGCGACAGGATGCGGGTTTTCACCGCGCCGTCGGGCAGGGGGGTATACTGATTGAACAGGGGCGCGATGAAGACCGGGTAGATCACCAGCATCACTATCTGAAAAGCTATCGCCAGCCCCGCGCCCCATATCCACCAGGCTTCGCGTGCCCGCCGCATGACGGCATACAGAACCGGCAGGAACAGCACCATGGTCACCAGGGTGAGCGCGAACTGGATGCCGAAGTCTCCCAGCCATGAAGTGAGGCTCTGGTTGGACAGGCCATAGGCGTGTTCGCGGAAATAGCCTTCGTACAAGGCGAGCGGCAATGCAGCGATGGTGGTCAGCAGGGCATAGACCGCGGCATACAGCATCACCTGATAGCTGCGGCTGTGGGTACGCTCTTCCACCCAGTCGCGGATACGCGTCGAGATCTGAAGCCACAGCAATAGCCCCGCGATGCCCAGGGCATAGATCAGGTCCACAAGCTGCAACACATAGCCGCCTTCATAATAGGCGTCCGACTTGGCGCGGGCTTCACCGCTAATCTTGGCGAGATAGGCGCTGGTGGCCGCCTGGGCATCAAAGGCGGGGGTGGTATCCATCACCGGCAGCGTGCCCACCTGGATGTCGGATGTAGGGGCGGCGCGCGGCGGCAACTGGGGAAGGGATTCCACCGCGGGCTGCGCCGCCACCGGCAGGGCAACGGCGATGAAAAGCAGCGCGGCTGCCGCGATCCGTGCAAAGGACATGAGCGTTTCCCTGTTGCGCCAAGCCTAACAGGATTTCATGGCATCCCAAGCGCTTAATGCTGCTATGCTGCTGCAATGTCCGCCCATTCGCGCATGATCGCCGTGATCGCAACCTGCCTGTTGTCACTGCCTGCAACGGCGGCCGATTCGGATTCGGCGCGGTACCAGGGCTGCCTTGCGGTCAGCAGCATCAAGCCGGCGGCGGCGCTGGCGGACGCCGATGGCTGGGCCAAAGCGGGCGGCGGCGCGCCGGCGCTGCATTGCGCCGCGCTGGCGCTGATCCAGCTCAAGCGTTACGGCGATGCGGGTGCGCGGCTCGACCGCGCCGCTAGTGCCGCGGCGGTGCCCGACCTGGCTTTTCGCGCGGTGCTGTTCACACAGGCGGGCAATGCCTGGCTGCTGGCGGGCAACGGCGCCAAGGCGGCGCAAAGTTTTTCCGCGGCGCTGGCGCTGTCACCGGGCGATGCCGATCTCTATGCCGACCTGGCCCGCGCCCATGCCATGCGCCGCAACTGGCCGGAGGCCGAACTGCGTCTGGGCAATGCGCTGCAGCTTGCGCCCCGACGCGCCGATCTGCTGGTGCTCAGGGCCAGCGCGCGGCGCGCCCTCAAGCGTTACGCCGATGCGCGCAATGATGTCGAGGCGGCCCTGAAGCTGAGGCCCGGTGACGGCGAGGCGCTGGTGGAGCGTGGCTTGCTGCGACAGCAACTGGGCGATCTGGGCGGTGCACGCCGCGATTTTCAGGCGGCTTTGAAAAGCGGCTCGGACGAAGCTGCGGCCGAGGCCAAAATCAACCTGGAAACCCTCAAGCCGTAGCAGACCATTCCCGCCGCACGTCTTCGTCATTTTCCTGTGTCATCTGCGTCAAGGCCGAAAATTCTTCGGCCGGCAACAGTTGCGACAACGCCCAGACCGCCGCGCCGCGCACCAGGGGCGAGGCATCGGCCAAAGCCTTGCGCGCCGGTTCGGCCAGCGCCGGTTCCTTGCTGTTGCCGATGGCGATCATCACATTGCGCAAAAACCGGTCGCGGCCGATGCGCTTGACCGGCGACTTGCGGAACAGGGCGCGAAACCCCGCAGCGTCCAGCCCCGCCAGTTCGGCAAGGCGCGGCGCCTTCAGTTCCTCGCGCGCCGTCAGTTTCATCTCGGATGCCGCGCTGGCGAACTTGTTCCAGGGGCATACCGCCAGGCAATCGTCGCAGCCATAGATGCGATTGCCCATCGCGGTTCGGAATTCGCGCGGGATCGGCCCCTTGTTCTCGATGGTGAGATAGGAAATGCAGCGCCGTGCATCCAGCCGATAGGGCGCGGGAAAGGCGTTGGTGGGGCAGACGTCCAGGCAAGCATGGCAATTGCCGCAATGATCGTCTTCCGCCGTATCGGGCGGCAGCTCCAGCGTGGTGAAGATGCTGCCCAGGAACAGCCAGGAACCGAACTCGCGCGACACAAGGTTGGTGTGCTTGCCCTGCCAGCCCAGCCCGGCCGTCTGCGCCAGCGGCTTTTCCATCACGGGTGCGGTATCGACGAACACTTTCACATCCGCGCCGAAGCTTTGGAAAATGTGGCCCGCCACCGCCTTCAGCTTCTTCTTCACCACATCGTGATAGTCATCGCCCTGGGCATAGACCGAAATCGCCGCCCGGTCGCGCCGTTCCAGGATCGCCAGCGGATCGGCATCGGGCCCGTAATTGACGCCCAGCATGATCACGCTTCGTGCTGCCGGCCACATCTCTTGCGGATCGGCGCGCCAGCCCGCGCGCTCGGCCATCCAGTCCATCTCGCCGTGATGACCGGCATCAAGGAACGCGCTCAGCCGTGCAGCATTTTCCGGCTTGGCCATCGCGTCCGCGAAACGCACGACGTCAAAGCCTTCGGCCTTCGCACGTTCGCGAATCTGGTCAGAAATCGAGTTCGGCATAATGGGAGACCGGCGGCTGGCCCGGGACGCGGTCCGACAGGATGGAGCGAAAGGCGGGGCGCGACTTCATCCGCACATACCATTCATTGGCCGCGGCGAAATCATGCCAGGGCACTTCTCCGAAATAATCCAGGGTGGAGAGATGCGCGGCCACCGCAAGATCGCCCAGCGTGGTTTCGCGGCAGGCAAGGTTCCCGTTGGTCTCCGCCGCCTTGCCGATGGCGGCCAGCGCCGTCTTCAGTTCCTCGCGACCGGCGCGGATCACATTCATGTCGGGGGCGCGGGAAAATCCGGCGCCGGTATATTTGGGCGCGGCCTTTTCATAGACGATGCGCTGGGTCACCTGTTCGTGGAACGGCCCTATCGCCCAGTCCACCCAGCGCAGCGCGCCGCGCCGTGCCGCATCGTCGGCGGGGGCGAGGGGATGGTCGCCATAATGATGTTCCAGATGATCCAGGATCGCCCAAACGCCTTCGATCCGGGTTCCATCCATTTCCACGAACACCGGCATGGCGCCCTTGGCCTCCTCGGCCAGCACCGGATCGCAGGCGACCCGTTTTTCCCCCACCATCAGGCGGGCGAGGCGGCAACTGGGCGACAGCATTACGTGAATCAAACGGCGCATGAAGGGCGTTGTAAGCGAGGCCGCTATTTAACGCAAAAATTCAGCCCGTCGCGCGCCACCATGGCGCTGCGCCCCTGCAGGGAAGCGGCCCGGCGGGCGACATAGCGGCCGGGGCGGGCGGCCCGCCAGCGGTGGGGATTGGGCAGGATGGCGGCCAGCCGGGCCGCCTGCGCGCTGGTCAGCGATGCCGCGTCGGTTCCAAAATAGCTCCGGGCGGCAGCCTCGGCGCCGAAAATCCCGTCGCCCCAGTCCACCAGGTTGAGATAGGCGGTGAGGATACGCTGCTTGGGCCACAGGGCCTCGATCAGCACGGTCAGATAGGTCTCCAGCCCCTTGCGAATCCAGCTTCGCATCGGCACCAGGAACAGGGTGCGCGCGGTCTGCTGGGAAATGGTGCTGGCGCCGCGCAGCCGCTTGCCGGTGCGTTCATGGTCCTTCATGGCTTTCTGGATGGCGTCCCAGTCGAAGCCGTTATGGCGGCAGAAATTCTGGTCCTCGGCCGCGATCACCGCCCGTTCCAGCCGGGGCGAGATGTCGCCCGACCAGACGTAATGCACGCCTTTGCCCGTCACCAGGGCGCGCAGCATGTCGGGTGTGCCGGGGATGGGCACGAAACGGAAAATCAGCAACAGCACGACCGGCGCCGGCAGCAGCAAAGTGAAGACGATCAGGCAGCTGCGCCAAAGCCAGCCACGCCCCGTCCAGATTCGCGCGAATCTTCCCCACCCCATGCGCCACCATACCAAAAAGTCGCTCGCCGCGCCGATAGCGTCGGGAGGTGCGGAATGTTAGGTGTTTGACCGGTTTTGGGGTTCGCGCATGAGCAATTCTCTTCTGGCCGTCATCCTGGGCATCATCGAGGGCCTGACGGAATTCCTGCCGGTTTCCTCCACCGCCCATCTCCTGATTGCCGAGCAGGCGCTGGGTTTTCACGCCCCCGGCCAGGTGTTTCCCATCGTCATACAGTTCGGCGCCATCCTGGCGGTGGTGGCGGTGCATTGGCGCAAATTCCTGGATGTGCTGGTGGGGCTTCCCACCTCCCGCGACGCCCAGCATTTCACCCTGACGGTGCTGATCGCCTTCCTGCCGTCGGTGGTGGCGGGTCTGCTGCTGCACAGTTTCATCAAGACCGTGCTGTTCTCGCCCGGCGTGGCGGCGCCGGTGATCGCCTTTTCGCTGATCGCGGGCGGGATATTGATCCTGGTGCTGGAGAAGAAGCGCCCCGCGCCGCGCTACAGCGATGGCGACCGTCTGCCCTACATGAAAGCCTTTCAGATCGGTCTGTGCCAGGTGCTGGCGATCTTTCCGGGCGTGTCGCGTTCCGGCGCCACCATCCTGGGCGGCGAGATGCTGGGCATATCGCGCCCGGCCGCGGCGCTTTTCACTTTTTATCTGGCGGTGCCCACCATGCTGGGGGCCACGGTGCTGGATATCTACAAAAGCCGCGACGCCCTGGCCGCGGCTGCCTGGAACGACATCGCCATCGGCTTTGTCGTGTCCTTTGCGGTGGCGCTGGTGGTGGTGAAAGGCTTTATCGGCTTCATCAGCCGCTATGGCCTGGCGCCGTTCGGCTGGTACCGGATCGTGGCGGGACTGGCGATATTCGCCTATCTAGCCCTGGCTTAGGCCGGCGGCGTCGCTGGCATATTCGCCCTTGGCCCGGAATCGCCACAGATAGGACGGGATCACCGCTTCGACCGAGGTGGGCGTGATGCCCAGATCGGCGAGACCCGCGGCGGTGGGCGCCACCACATTGTCTTTCTTGAGCAGATTCACTTGATCCATGGTCAGGACCGGATTGGGCAGGAGCTGCAGGAAGGCGGCTTTGAAGCTCGCCAGGGCGAAGGGCAGCGGCAGCAGCAGGCGCTTGCGCCCGGTTTCGCGCAGGATCATCTGCAGCAGTTCCTTGAAGGAATAGATGCTGGGCCCGCCCAGTTCAAAGGTGCGGCCGCGCGCGCTGTGCGATGACAGCGTCTGGACGATCGCAGCTGCGACATCGCCGACAAAGACCGGCTGGAAACGGGTGTGGCCGCCGCCGACCAGCGGCAGCACGGGCAGGAAGCGCGCCATGCCGGCGAACTTGTTGAAGAAGCCGTCTTCCGGCCCGAAGATGATGGACGGGCGCAGGATCACCGCATCGGGGAAGGATTCGCGTACGCTCTTTTCACCTTCTGCCTTGGTGACGGCGTATTCGGACGGGCTTTCGGCATCGGCGCCGATGGCGGAGACATGCACCAGCATGGTTGCGCCCGCATCCGCCGCCGCCCTGGCGATATTGGCGGCGCCTTGCGCCTGCACATCCTCGAAGGTCTGGCCTTTCTGGAACAGGATGCCGGTCAGGTTGATGACGGCATCGGCGCCCCTGACGGCGGCGGCGACGCTATCTTCGTCCGCGACATCGCATTTGACGAAATCGATCTGGCCCACCGTGCCCAGCGGGCGCAGGAAAAAGCCCCGGCCCGGATGGCGGGTGGCGACCCGGATGCGCCAGCCGGCCCGGGCCAGCGCCCGTACCGTGTGACGGCCCAGAAAGCCCGAGCCGCCGAAAATCGTGACCAAATTCGTGTTCATGGCGCGCAAGTCCCAAATCAGGGCCCCTATATGAAGTCTGGCGGCCCAGGACGCAATTTAGGCCAGGCCGTGCCTCTCGGAACAGGGCTTTTTGCGGGGAAAAACCGGCAATTGACTTGGGGCAAAGCCGCCCCTAAACATCGCGCCCTTGCTCGGACGGCTTCCCCAAAAGAAGCGGCCCGATGTGCCCAGATGGCGGAATTGGTAGACGCACTAGTTTCAGGTACTAGCGCTGCAAGGCGTGGAGGTTCGAGTCCTCTTCTGGGCACCATTACTACTTTCGGCGGTGTTCGCCGACACCCGCTCAAGACAAAATAGCCAATAAAAATCTGCACTTAGTGTTCGCGGGTGTTCGCCCGTGTGCTGGCCTACCCGTGCGGATTGTTGGTATTTTGTTGGTACGGAAGAACGCGCGTTCTGTCTGTTCTCACCCGAAATTCGCGCTTCGTTCGTGGGGTGTTCGATGGCCTTAACTGACGCGGTATGCAGAAGCGCCAAGCCTGGACCGAAGCGGCGTAAGCTGTCCGACGGAGGAGGGTTGCAGCTGTGGGTGCAGACCTCCGGAGCGCGCCTTTGGCAGCTTGCATATCGTTTCCAAGGACGACAGCGGCAGCTGGCTCTAGGGCGCTACCCTGACCTCTCCCTAGCCGAAGCTCGCCTTAAGCGGGAGGACGCCCGTCGCCTCCTGCGCTCCGGCGGTGATCCCGCTGCGGCAAGCCGCCGAGCACCGGCACCCGGCGATACATTCAAGGACGTCGCCCATGAGTTCCTGATGAAGTGCCGCTCAGAGGAGCTGGCAGCGGTCACCATAAGTAAAAAGGAGTGGTTACTCGAATTTGCCTATCCGGAACTCGGCCATCGTCGGTTGAAGGATATCGAGCCCATAGATGTGCTCGGGGTGCTGCAGACGGTCGAACGCAAGGGGGCTTACGAAACTACCCGGCGCCTGCGCGCGACGATAGGGGCGGTATTTCGCTACGGGGTGGCAACGGCGCGGGCTCAAGGCGATCCGACCATTGCCCTGCGAGGAGCTACTATCGCTCCAAAGGTGACCCATCGGGCGGCGATAACTGAGCCAAAGCGGTTTGGTTACCTTCTTCGCGCTATCGACACGTTTGATGGCCAGCCAGTAATTCGGACTGGGCTGAAAATGCTTGCGCTCACTTTCCCAAGGCCGGGGGAGCTGCGCTTTGCTGAATGGACTGAGTTCGATTTCAGTCAGAAAATCTGGACGATCCCTGCCGCTAAGACGAAGATGGGCCGCGATCACCTGGTGCCGCTGTCCACGCAGGCAATTGAGGTGTTAGGAGGGCTGCGCAAGACCGCCAGCCACAAATTCGTGTTGCCCTCGCTTCACGGCGGAAAATTGCCGATTTCCGAAAATACATTCAATCTGAGTCTGCGGCGGCTAGGTTTCGGCTCGGAAGAGATGACATCTCATGGATTCCGCGCGACTGCGTCCACGCTACTCAATGAATCCGGGAAATGGGCCGAGGACGCAATCGAACGGCAGCTTGCGCACATCGACAAGAACGGGGTGCGCCGCGCTTATGCTCGGGGTGCGTTTTGGGACGAGCGTGTGCGTATGATGCAGTGGTGGGCCGATTATATTGACAATCTGCAAACATCCAACCCGGCAGTCGATCACGCCATGGGCGGCAGCAGGTAAAACCCTGCCTCGCCAGGGAAGCGGAAGTTAAGACGACTTGCACGGCGACTTAAACCCGAAATGAGGGAAGGGACGGGGGAGGGAAACCTGGGGCGGTTTTACAGCCTTAAGATACCTGGCGTTAATTGCACGCTTAGAATTATGATCGTTCCGCCCAATGTCCGCGTTACTCCAACAGCGGTCATTCCGTCCTGATAAACCTAATGTCCGCTTTGCGCCAATAGCGGACATTCATGTAACCTATCGGCCGCCGAAGGCCGACAGCGATTCAGCCTTCATCGGTCCGTGGTCAATAGATAGCGGCGATATTCATCCTCGCTGCCCGTGCAGAATTTCGCGACGCGCACCGGGTCTACCGGCAGAGGCGCAATATTCAGCTGCTCGCCGACCTTCAGCATGCGGCCTGCATTGAGTTCGACAAGATTTACGTATCGTTCGGCGATCCCCAGAATGCCGCGTAACCTCACCAGGTCCGACGGTCCCAGCCCCGCCGGAGGGCTTTTAAGCAACGCCAGTTGCGCCCAGGCATCGGCTTCATCCCGCATCCAGGCTCTGTAGTCGGGTAGCTGGTCATAGTAACGGCTCAGTGTCGCGAGTTCGGCGCGGGGAAAGTGGGTAAGGGTCTGCGACGCACGTTCGGATTCCCACACGCTTCCCACCAGCAACGCTCCCGAAGCGGCACGGAAGGCAGTGAAAGACGGAGGGGGCTTACCCGCTTCCAGGCTGTCCAGGATCGCGTGTGCTTCCCGAACCTGCCTGTTGATGCAGGGCGCGAGAGCGAGGCGGCGGGCAAAATAGCCTCCATTGGCTCGAATTTCCTCGGCAATGGCGATACGGGCGTCAGCGACTTCGCCGCGCCAGCGCCACCATTCCGCCGCCTGCTGGGCGGCGAGCGCTGTCAGCACGCCGATCACGATGACGGCGTATTCTTTAAGAAAATCGCGCCAGTTGCGCGGGGGTTTCGGTTCCACGGTTGCCGGTGCCGTGGGATCAGGTGTGTCAGACATTCACTTCTCCGGGTGTACCAGCGCCTGATAGGTCAGCGTTCGCGCCTGCTGGCTCAAGTCATCGCCACCGGTACCGCCCAGGCGCTGAATCATCCCGACAAAGAACAGGTCATTGGTAGGGTCGATCCAGAACCAAGTGCCCGCCGCGCCGCCCCAGGTCATGGTGCCCCGGCCTTCCAGAACACCGCGTGCCCGCGGGTCCATTGTCACCGCGAAGTCCAGCCCGAACCCCCTATTTTCATCGAACCGAGCGCTACCCACTCCGGGCGACCTCGCCAGCACGGCGCGCGGGACGACGTTGGTGCCCATCAGCTCGACAGCGGCGGGCGACAAAAGGCGCGCACCCTCCAGCTCACCCTTGTTCAGCAGCATCTGGCAGAAGCGGGCATAATCGGCAGTGGTTGAGACCAGCCCGCCCCCGCCCGATTCCATGCTACGCGGCTTGCTGATGTCCCATACTGCTGTGCCCAACATAAGCGTGCCGTCGGCGGGATTGTTGGCATAGAGCTGGGCGAGGCGGCTTTCCATGCCGGGTCGTAGATGGAATGACGTGTCGGTCATCTTCAAGGGTTTGAAGATGTGTTGGTCCAGATACGCCCCAAGCTGCTGGCCCGACAATTTCTCGACAATATAGCCCTGTATGTCGGTTGCGACGGAATAGGTCCAATCAGTGCCGGGCTGGTAGAGCAACGGCACCTCAGCGAGGCGCTGGATCATCTCCTGCAGGCTTTTCGCGGTTCGGAACTGTTTGGCCTGCATCAATTTGTCCACCGGATTTGTACCAGTGAGGCCATAGGCGAAGCCCGCCGTGTGGCTCATCAGTTCGCGCATGGTGGGCGGGCGCTTCATCGGCTCGGTGATGATGTTTCCTTGTGCGTCCGCTCCGGTGAAGACCCGCAGGTTCTTGAACTCCGGAATGAACTTGGTGACTGGATCATCCAGTTGCCATTTTCCCTCCTCAAACAACATCATCATGGCGACACCGGTGATCGGCTTGGTCATGGAATAGATGCGAAAGATGGCATCCGCCGTCATCGGGGTTTTCTTGGCGAGGTCGGCCTGACCGTAGATTTTGGAATGAACGACCTTGCCGTGACGGGCCAGCAAAGTGGTCATGCCCGCGACGCGGCCTTCAGCCACCACTCCCGCCATGTAGTCGTCCAATTTTTTGAGGCGGGTTGAATCGAAGCCCACGCTCTCCGGGCTGGCGGTGGGCAGTGGTTGGCTAGCTGCGGGCAACGCGATCAGCGCCAGCACAAGGGCGGCGGCAAGCACCGTCGCGGCATGGGTAGGTTTTCTCATTGTGTCACATTCCTGATCAGATTTTGATTTTCGCAAGTGCGGATTTCTCTGATGGGGTGAGATGCAAACGGGCGGCGATGGCGAACTGTTTTTTCGCCTCGTCCGGCTTGCCCACATACAGCAGCGCCTCGCCCCATTTGAGATGCAGGCGGCCCCAGTTCGGCGCGTATTTCTCGGCTTCCACGAACTTCGCCAGCGCCAGATGCGACAGGTTCTTCGCCATCAGAGCTTCGCCCCATCCTTCCAGCGGATCGGCGAACTTGGGACCCTTCTGATTGGACAGCTTAAACTTCCCGATGGCCGCATCCGGCTGCCCGCGTGCAAGCAGCGCCTTGCCCCAATCGTTATGAGCGAAAGGCAGAGAGGGGCCGTCATGCACCGCGCGGGCGAACCAGGTATCGCTTTCGCCCGGCTTTTTCGCCAGTGCGGCGATGGTGCCGCGGATGCGAGCGCAGTCGTAGCAGTCGGCAGGTGTGGCCGCGATCAGCGCCTGCGCCCCAGCGAGATCGCCCAGCTTTGCCTTCGCCAAAGCCGCCCAGGGCCTCAACTGCGTCCCAATGATAGTCTGGGACACCATTTTGCATTGCACAGGCGTGAGAGGCTTGGTGCATTCAGCAAAGGTTTGTTCGGCGGTGCTTTCCGTCTTCAATACGTTATGCCAATTTTCAAGAGCGGCCTCTATCGCCGTGGGCGTGGCCGCCGCTTGCAACTTGCCATTCTGCGTCCGGGGTATTGGCAATTCCCGAAAGGCGGCTCGCGCAGCCGCTTCGTCATGCTGGTTCGCCAGAGACCTGGCGACGGTGTTACGAAACAGATTTCGGAAACCCTGCTGATCGGGCATTTCCGCGCCTTGGCGGGCTTTCCTGACAGCCTCAACATAGTCGCCCTCGGCCACGGGAATCAGCTGCGTCCATTGGAGACGCACATAGTCCAGCGAGCGCGGGGCGATATCCGGGATTGAGCTGCGGCTAAGCAGCTGCTCCGTCTTCCGGTCGGCGTGCAGCGCCGCTTCTTGGTGGCCCAATGTCCTTTCTACGGAGGCAATGCCGGAATAGGCTATGGTGAGGTCGGGATAGACAGACACAGCCTTACGATAGGACCAAAGCGCGACCGGGTAATTGGGCCGGAAGTTCAAGTTGTTCGACAACACCCCGATCCCGTACCAGGCCCATCCCCGCTCGACGACCGAGGGACTATTAGTCAGGCGCAGAAAGATGGCGTGGGCTTCGTCAAAGCGGCGCTGGCCGCGAATATAATTGGCATAGCGATAAGGCTGGGTCTCGTGAAAGACATGCTCGGCGGCTTTCTGCACCAGAGCGTCTATCTCCGTTGGTGCACCCGTAAAACTTGCGCCGCCTTCACCGGTGGTGCGGACGCTGATAGCAATGCCAGTGTCGGTGCGCCATACCTCACCACTGATATGATTGTCGTTCCCCAGCCATTCGCGCAGGAAACGGCGCAGTTCACCGATGGAAACACCAGTTTGCGGAATCTCCACCTTGATGTCGTTGCCCCAGTTGTTGGCGTAGGACTGTGGCGCGCGATAGGAAAGCGTCATGTTGTCCATAGCGGTCAGCTTGGCGAGCAACTGGCCTGCCACCACCTGGCCGCTCAGGCCCCGCGACGCCATATCAGGTGGCACGGCGAAAGGCTCGATCAACAACCCGTTGCTTCGGGATGCTTCCCAAATCATGAAGGCCAGCGCACCTGCAAAGGCGAGGCCCACCACCGCTGTCGCACCGCGCAGCAGGACACTCAGGCCTTTCTCCCATTGGGTGAGGCGGAATTGCTTCTTTAACTGATGCTTCTGAACTGAGATCAAGTCGCGTTGATCGCGAAGGAATGCAGCGACGTCATCCTTCAAAGAGGGATTGGCGCGGGCCTCCTCCATGGCCATGTCCATGGCAAGGCCGCCGGTATCGGGGGCGGGCGAGTTTTCGCCGCCGGTGTTCTCGCTCATCGGCTGATCCTCGCCAATTCAGATTTTTCGGATAGGGTCATTTCATCAGCGCCGGATAGACCAGCGCCGTCATCAGCGCCCGGATGTGAAAGCGCTGGGCGCCCGCCAGCCCCATGAAGACGACGGTCAATTCTTCTTTCGGATCGACCCAGAAATACGTGCCGCTGGCGCCGCCCCAGGCATAGTCGCCGGGCGTTCCCATCATGCCGGACTGGCCCGGAACGCGCCGCACCGCCACGCTGAGGCCAAAGCCGTAGCCGTCCAGGTTGGGCCGCTGCCGCAGCTCGCGGATATCGACCTCCGCTCCCAGATGGTCCGCCGTCATGTAATCCACGGTCTTGGCGCCCAGCAGCCTGACCTTTCCAAGACTGCCGCGCTGGCGCAGCGTTTCGGCGAAGCGCAGGTAATCGGCAACGGTGGAATATGCGCCGGCACCGCCATTGTCATAACCGCGCGGCTTGGTGGCATCCCGCGGCAGTGGCCCCGCCAGCCGCGATGCCTTGCTGGCCGGAACGACAAAGGCGGTATCCGTCATACCCAGCGGTGCAAAGATATTGTCCTGGAGAAAGGCGCCCAGCCGCTGCTTGGCGATGGCTTCCACCACTATGCCGGTCACCTCCAGCCCAAGGCCGTAGGCCCATTTGCTCCCGGGCTGATATTGCAACGGCAGGCGGCCCAGCCGGCTGAGGAATTCCTCGGACGTCGGCTCGCCGGCCCCCAGCTCGCCATAGCGCTTGCTCAACTCTCCCGCGCCGGAAATGCCTTCGGCGCTGCCATAGGTGACGCCGGCGGTGTGGCGCATCATGTCCTGCACCGTGGGCTGGCGCCGCGCGGGTTCGGTGCCGGTTGCGGTCCCCACAACGCGCTTGTCCAGTTGCGGCAGATACTGCCCCACCGGCGCGTTGAGCATCAGCCGTCCCTGCTCGTAAAGCTGCAGCGCGCCCACGGTGGTCAGCGGCTTGGTCATGGAGGCGATGGGGAAGATCGCATCCCTGGGCATGGGCGTATCCTTGCCGTCGCCCAGCTTCCCAAAGGATTCGAAATAGACCAGCTTGCCCTTGCGGGCGATGGCGACCACCGCCCCCGGCATGGTCTTGCGGTCGAACTCGCGCTGCAGCGCGATGCCGATCTGTGCCAATTGCTTGGAGGAAATGCCGACGCTTTCCGGGCTGGCAGTGGGAAGCGGCTGGCCCAGCGCCGGCGCGCACAGGGCGGCCAAGATCAGGCTGGTCACAAAGGAGCGTTTCATAGGTTCAATTCCCACAGGATGGTTTTCACAGCGCAGCCGCCTTGGCGAAATGTTTGGCGGCTTCGTCCTTGTTGCCGAGATAGGTCAGCGCCTCGCCCCATTTCCTGTGCAGGCGTTTCCAGTTGGGCGCGAACTTCTCCGCCGCCGCGAATTTCTCCAGCGCCAGGTGCGACTGGTTCTTGGCCATCAGCGCCTCGCCCCAATAGGCGAGCGGGTCTGCGAATTTCGGACTCTTCTGGTTGGCGAGAGTGAACTTTTCGATGGCCGCATCCGGCTGCCCACGTTCCAGCAGCGCCTTGCCCCATTCCGCATAGGCCAGCGGCACCGATGGCGCGAAGGCCACGGCGCGGGCGAACCACATATCGGCGCGTTCCGCCTGCTTCCTTGCGGCGGCGATACGCGCTTTTGCGCGCAGGCAATTGTAGCAATCGGGCGGAAAAGCCGCGGCCAGCGCTTCGCCGCCCGCAATGTCGCCGGTCATGACCTTGGCCAGCGCCAGCATCGGCCGGAGCTCGCGGGCAAAGAAATTCTTGTTGTCGAATCCCGGCGAATCTTTCAGGTAAGTCTTTTCCGCCGCCGGTTCCGACACCAGCACGGCAGGCCAGTCCTCCAGCGCCGTGTCCGCGCTGACGCGGAACCAGGCGTGGAAAGTCCTGCCGAGCGACGTTTCTGCCGGCGGAATGGTGCGCTGCCAGGCGCGGGCGCCCTTGGCGTCATGCATCCCCGCCAGCGCCCGCAACACCCCGCCCCGCAAGGTATCGTGCGTGCCGGTCGTTCTTGTGTTGGGGCGGTCCAGCCCCGCCTGGGCGCTACGCAGATTATCCGCCCATTCCCCCAGCAGTATCTGCGCCCTGACGCCGCTGCCCTGCGCTTCGGTCAAAACGATCAGCCGCGCTTCCGCAAGCCCCTGTTCCGCATGGCTGAGAATAGTGGTGTAGATGTAACTGAGCGCGCTGTGGCCCGGATTGAATTTCGGGTCTATCGCGACCGCCCGGCGATAATAGCCGATGGCCGCATGGGCATCGCCGCGCGCGGTATAGGCCAGGTTGCCCAGCCCGTTCCACGCCCAGGCGCGCTCCACCGGATTGGGATGGGTCACAAGCTGGCGGTAGATTTTCTCGGCGCCGTCATAATCCATCACCGCTTGGGAGCGGTAATCGGGCCGGTCGAGATAGTTGGCATAACGGTAGGGCTGGGTGACGCGATAGACATTCTCCGCCACCTTCTGGATCAACGTGTCGAGGTCCGCTTCCGCGCCGGTGACGACATCGCCCTTGCTGCCCGGTGTGCGGGCGACCAGCGCCAGGCCGCCGCCGCTATTATGCCAGACCTCGCCGCTGATGTGGGTGTCGTGTCCCAGCCATTCGCGCAGGAAGCGCCGCAGCTCGCCGATGGAAACGCCCGTTTGCGGAATCTCCACCCGGATATCGTCGTTCCAGTTGTTGGTATAGGACTGTCGCGGGCGAGTGGATTGCGTCTGGTCCTGCAATTGGGTGAGCTTGTCGAGCAGCAGGTTGGAAAAAACCTGGCCGGTCATGCCGCGCGCCGCCAGGTCGGGCGGCACGGTGAAAGACTCGATCAACAGCCCGTTGCTGCGGGAGGCTTCCCAGATCATGAAGCCGAGCGCGCCCGCAAAGGCGATGCCCACCACAGCCGTGGCGGCGCGCAGCAGCACGCCCAGCCATTTTTCCGCCAGGGTCGGCAGAAGCTGCTTGTGCAGGTGATGCTTCTGGACGGCGATCAGGCTGCGCTGGTCGTCGAGGAAGGCGGCGACATGATTTTGCAGGGCGGGGTTGGCGCGGGCTTCCTCCATCGCCATGTCCATCGCCAGCCCGCCGGTATCGGGGGCGGGCGAGTTTTCGTTGCTGGCATTCTCGCTCATCGGCCAAGCCTCGCCAGTTGGGATTTTTCGGAGGGGGTAAGGTCGAGGCGGGCGGCGAGGTCGAACTGTTTTTTCGCCTCGTCAGGCTTGCCTGCATAAAGTAGCGCCTCGCCCCATTTGAGATGCAGCCGGCCCCAGTTGGGGGCGTGCTCGTTGGCTTTTATGAACTTCGCCAGCGCCTTGTGCGACTGGTTCTTCTTCATCAGCGCCTCGCCCCAAGTCACGATGGGATCGGCGAATTTGGGGCCTTTGTTGTGGGCGATGGCGAGTTGGGCGATGGCCGCGTCGGGCTGGCCACGTTCCAGCAAGGCTTGGCCCCATTCAGCATGGGCGAAGGGAAGCGACGGCGCGGCAGCGGCAGCGCGGACGAACCAGGCATCGGCGCGATCATGTTGCCCGGCCACCTGCGCGATGCGCCCGCGCATGCGCAGGCAGGGATAACAATCTGTCGGTGTCGCCGCGATCATGCGCTCAGCCCCGGCGATATCGCCCAGTTTCGCCTTGGCATAGGCCATATCGGGCCTGACGATAGTGAGGTCGCTTTCGCGCACCGAGGGGTATTTGCGGCGCAGGGGTTCCAATGCCTCAGCTTCCGCGACCACGCCCGCCCAATCCTCGGCGGCGACAGCAAAGGCTCTTTTCAGATTCGCGCGTATGAGCGCGTCCAGGCCCGGCAGAGCGCTGCGATGGGCATAGGCGGCGACGGAATGCCGGCGGGCATTGCCCAGATCATGGGCGCTGATTTCATAATTCGCCAGCGCGGCGGACGGACTGCGGGCGCCGGCGATATTGCCGGATTCAATCTGAGCCGACCACACAGCGGCGGCTTCGCGCCACGCGCCAAGATGGCTGGCAAGCAAGGCTCGCGACAGATCGTCCTGCGTCACGGCCAGCTGTTTTTTGGCAAGGCGATAACTCTCTTCGAGCAACCCCAACTGGCTGTACACTGCGCCCAGATTGTTCAGGGCGACAAAATTGTCAGGGTCCAGCGCCACGGCCTGTTGTAGCAGGCGCAGTCTTTCCCCAGTGCTCATGTCGAGCGCGGCGGTATTGGCCCAGCCGCTATAACCCCAGGACCGTTCAAGCGCCGGGCCTCTGGCGGCCATGGCCTTGAAGATCGCCACGCCTTCATCGAGGCGGCCATGGGTGCGCAAATAGACGCCGTAACGATAAGGCTGAGTGCTGCGATAGACATGTTCCGCGGCCTGCTGGACGAGCCTGTCCAGCTCGGCTTCTGCGCCGGTGAAGGTGGCGCCGGGATTGCCACCAGCCCGGGCCGTGACGGCGATGCCGTGGGCCGTGGCGGTGACTTCGCCGCTGATATGGGTCTCGTTGCCCAACCAGCGGCGCAGGAAACGATAGAGTTCGCCCACCGACATGCCGGTTTCGGGAATTTCCACCTTGAGATCGTTGCCCCAGTTGTTGGCGTAGGAGCGGGCGGGGCGGCCCGAATTGGTCTCGCTCTGCATCACGCTCAGCTTGTCTAGCACCTGGGCGGCGATGACCTGGCCGGTGACGCCCTTGTTCGCCATGGTGGGCGGGACGCTAAAGCTTTCGATGATCAGGCCTTCCGAATGGGCGGCGTTCCACACCATCAGGCTGATGCCCGCGACCAGCGCCAGCATCACCAGCCCGATGCTGATCTCCAACCCCATGCGGGCGTAACCGCTGAAGCGGCGCGCACGCAGGCAGGAAAGCTTGAGCGGATTTTCCTCCCGCAGCTCTTCCATCACGAGGTCTAGAAACGCGTCGGCTTTTTCGCGGCTGGCGGCGGCAAGCGCCAGTGGCGTCGCTATCGGATGGCCGGGCGCGGATGCGCCGGCAGCTTCTGAGTCAGACACCCCGGCCCCCGCCCAGTTCTTTTAGGGTATTGAGACAGATGGCGCGCGCACTGGCAACGGGCGTACGAAACAGTACCGATAGTCGGGCGATTACAACCCTCTAAGCCAAAGCCGCTCCTCCCAAAGGACCAACTAACGAAGGTGGTGTCGCTTGAATTGGACGCTGATGGCTGCCAATCGAATGTCCGCTTTGGGTCAAAAGCGGTCATTTTTTTCCGGTCAGCTAATGTCCGCTTTTGACCCAAAGCGGACATTCGATCTGATAAATCTCTCAAAAGAAAAAAGCCGCGGTTAGCCCCCGTGCCTTAGATGATGTCGGGATCGTGGTGTACTTTTGCACGCATGGCGGCAAACGCGATAGCGCCGATAAGCGCCCATCCCGGAAACACTAGGTAAACCAGGGGGAATCCGCCAATCTGGATTGGCGGCATCACCAGGGCGGCACCCGCCATGGCGATCGATCCGATAACACCTACGGCCAACACGGCAGGAGGGACGGTTACGATACCGGGCTTCGCCACCCCTTCCCGGCGCCGTAACATCAAAAGTCCGACACAACAAATCGCGTAACCCAGGACTAGGCTGATGGTGATTGTGTCCACAAGCAGTCCAATCGCGCCGCGCCCCAGGAAGATGCCCGCCAAGTTCAAAATAAGGATGGCAAGAACAATGGGCGCGGGTACGCCTGAGCGTCCAGGCGCGCGGCTGAAAAGCACTGGCAGCAACCCGTTGCGGGTCAGCGCAATCAGCATCCGCGCCGCCATCATGAAGACACCGTTCCAGGTCTTCACTAGCGACAGCATGGCAGTCAGAAGTACGGCTGGCGCCAGCACATGCCCCCAAGCCAGGGTGCGGGCCGCATCCACAAAGGCCAGCTTCCCGCCAGTCAGCACGGACCAGGGCGTGGCTGTCGCTGTGGCGATGACCACCAGGCAGTAGAAGACCGTAGCGGCGCCGATTGCCAAAACCAGAATGCGAAACACCAGCCCGAGGGATATGTGGTTAGCGCGTTCCTCAACCATCTGGCTGACAGCCTGAAAACCGCAGAGCAGAAAGGCGCATTGGGCAAAGATGCCCAGCGCGCCCTGCCACCAGACAGGGCCTGCGGCGGGGAAAACAGGCTGCAGGTTCAAGGGGTCGCCCTGGAACAGCATCAGGACGACAAAGCCGAGCGACATCGCGATGAAGCCATATGTCAGTGTACTGTGAAAGCGCGCCAGCAGATTGCCCCCCTGATAGTTCAGAAGTGCGATCAGCGGTGCGCCGGCCAGGCCGATGAACAGCTGATTGCGCGTCACGTCGGTGCTCAAGACCGTGTAAAGCACCTTGTCCGGTACGCCGGGCGCCAAGCGCTCAAACAGCCAAGCGATAGCGAGCCCTTCGAAGATTGTGACGCATATCCAGGCCAGGGCGATGAACCAGCCGACAAAAAAAGCCAGCGGACGTCCAAAGATGTGCAGTACATAGCTGAACTCGGTGCCAGTGACCGGGACGCGCGAGGTTAATTCCGCATAACAGGCCCCAATGCAGCAGACCACGATTCCGCCCGCCAGAAAGCCGATCACCGCTCCGCCTGGCCCTGCCGATGCCAGCCAGCTGCCTACCAGCACGCACCATGCCGAGCCGATAATCGAGCCGAACCCGAAGGCGAACATCTGGAACCGGCCAATATTGCCCTTGAGTGCCGTCCCCATGATCAACTTCCTTTTCACAATTGCTTGACTGCTAGTGCAGCACTAGCCGAGCACCTTACTGGCCTGTTAGGTGTACCACCTACAGTGACGGCTATATCTCCTGCCGATTTGTATTTGCAACGCAAGTGGCGCGGCGCATGAGCCGCATAGCCAAGGCCAATCGGATCCGCAGATCGCAAAATTATTTCGCTTTTCACGGATAGGCGCTAATTTTACTCCGGAGCAGCGCATTAGCCACCATTTTTGCGATTAAAAAAACCGCGGGCTTACCATTAGCATTGTAGTGTCGTAATTGGATTCAACTAGGGATCTCATCATGGTCGTCGCCCTCATTATAGCCGCCCGCACTGGGCTTGAGGTCAGGTGCTGGCGCTTGCCGTTCTTCAAGATGAGGGCGCGATGCTGAGTCCCTGACCGGGAGCGGGTTACCGTCTTTCGACCGACAGTCATTTCTGGAATTGCGTCGCGCCGTAAAAATTTCGTTTCCTGTTGCCGTTTGCCCTTCTGGGAGTGGTCATGAAAATCTGGCTCAGGTTTCTAGGTTGTGCGGCGTTCGCTGCGCTTGCCGCCACCACCGCGACGGCCAGCGCAGCGAATCTCGATTTGATCTTCGCGCCTTGGAACAGCATGGCGACGCCCGGATGCGCAATCGGCATCCAGCAAGGCGGCGAAAGGGTCCTTGCCGCTTTCGGCGCCGCAAACCTCGAGCACAGTATTCCCAATAGCCCCTCCTCAATTTTCGAGGCGGGCTCGGTGTCGAAGCAATTCACGGCGGCGGCGGTGCTGTTGCTAGTGCAGGACGGTAAGCTTCGCCTGAGCGACGACATCCGCCAACATCTTCCCGAACTGCCTGATTTCGGCGCGATGATCACCATCGACCATCTTCTCACTCACACCAGCGGCTTGCGGGACTGGGGAACGCTGGCGACGCTAGAAGGATGGTCGCGCAGGAACCGTGCCATGGGCCAGGCCGATATCCTGGCAATGGTCGCGCGACAGCGGGAGCTTAACTACCCGCCCGGAACCGAATACAGCTACACCAATACGGGCTACAATCTGCTGGCGATCATTGTGGAACGGGTCAGCGGGCAATCCTTCCCTGACTTTTCGTCCGAGCGGATCTTCAAGCCCCTCGGCTTGGTATCGACCTCCTGGCGTTCGGATTTTCGCCGCATTGTGAAGGGGCGCTCCGTCGCCTATGCCAAAAGAGGGCAAGTCTATGAGCAGGACATGCCGTTCGAAGATGCCATTGGCGCCGGCGGCCTACTAACCACGGTGGAGGATCTCCTAACCTGGAACGAGGCGCTCAATAGCCGCCGACTAGGACGATTTGTGGTCGAGGAGATGGAACGCAACGGCGCCCTGAGCAATGGCCGCAAGATCCGGTACGCGCACGGCCTGCGCACCATGAGCCGCGGCGTTATTCGCGAAGTCTCCCATGACGGCGCGACTGCAGGATATCGCACTTGGCTGGCCCGCTTTCCCGCACAGAAGCTTTCCATCGCCGTCTTGTGCAACGCGGCCGATGTCGGTAGGTCCGGCCTTGTGCTCGGCACCCGCATCGCCGACCAACTTTTGCCACCGCTGCCGCCCCCGGCGGACAGCGGTACGCCCATGCCAGAGCGCGCCGGACAATTCGTCAGCGCCAGCACGGGCATTCCCATGGTTCTGGTCGCGGAAAATGGTGCCCTGCGTAAACAGGGCGCCGAAAGATTGCGGGTGATCGGCCCCGATACGTTGCAGGCCGATGACGGCGTGGTGCGGTTCGAGGGAAATGACCGGTTCACGCTGGAAGATATCGATGGCAATCTGGCGGTCTATAACCGCATGACGAGCTGGACGCCGGGCAAGACGGCGCTTTCGCAAGTGACAGGCCTCTACCGCAGTGACGAGCTGGACTTGGTCTTTGCCGTTATCCTCCGTGAGGGCGAGCTTTTCGTTCAAAACCAGCGACGGCCAACGATCATCATGCGTCTTCACCCAGCCTATGAAGACACTTTCCTGATCGACACCTCGGGACTGGCTAGGTTGGTGCGGGACGGCAAGGGCCAGGTTACGGAATTGCGTATCGGGATGACTAACCGGGTGCGCAATCTTCGCTTTGTCCGAGCCCAGGGGAATTGATCAAATCCGCGCGTTCGAACCCTTGTGTTGGGACGCCTCATTTTCAGATATGGCGGCCTAGTCTACCAGCTACCCCGCTTCGGCGATCCGCTTCCAGGACTATGTAGTGCCTTTTTCAGAAAAGCCTGGAATTCAGCCCGAGCACTGAAGAACTGAGCCGAACCAGCTAAAGGCTTGCATGCCTGCTTGTACCAAACACAGGCGTCTGCCAGCGTGGGCTGGTGCGCAAAGGATTAAATTGCCCATGAGTTTTCGCTGGAAGCCCCTATTTCTGTCTCTTACCTTTTTCCTGGTCACCGCTATGTTCCTCTGCGTAGCGGACACGTCCCAGGCGCAGACGCCAGACCGGTTTGAGAGCGTTCGCGAAATCATTCGCCGGAAGCTTGCCGACGGCGCAACACCGTCGATCACAGTCGCCGTCGCCCAGCATGGCAAGATTATCTGGGAAGAGGGTTTTGGCTGGGCAGACCGTGAACGCAAAGTCCCCGCCACACCCAAAACGGTCTATTCGCTGGCCTCGGTTTCCAAGCCCATCACTGCCACCGCGTTGATGACGCTGGTACAGGCGGGAAAAATCGATCTCGACAAGCCCATCAACGATTATCTGGGCGATGCGAAGGTGAAAGCCTGGGTCGGCAATGCCGGGCAGGCGACGGTTCGCCGGGTGGCAAACCATTCCTCAGGTCTGCCCTTGCACTCCAACTTCTTCGGCCGCGCTGGCGGCGTCCCAGTGCCGTCGGACGACGAAACCATCCGCCGGTATGGCCATCTTGTGACCGCACCGGGCGAACATTTTCAGTATTCCAATATCGCATACGGCATCCTCGGCTATGTGGTCTCCCGCGTGTCCGGAAAGAGCTTTTCGGACTTCCTGCGCGATGAGGTGTTTCTCAAGCTGAGCATGACCCACACCTCCATGGATGTGGGCCCGGGGCTGGAAAGCCTGCAGGCGATCCGCTACGACGCGAAGGGCGCCCCCATCCCTCATTACGACATGGACGGCCCAGGCGCAGGCCAGATCTATTCCAGCGCGCACGACCTGATCCGGTTTGGCATGTTCCATCTGAAGAACCGCCTGCCGGAACAGACGCCGATCCTGTCCGATGCATCGATCGACGAGATGCACCGCGCGACGATGGACACCGGCAGCGCACGCACCAACAATGGGAACGGCTATGGCCTGGGCTTTGGCGTCGGCGTCAACCGGGCCGATGGCTACCGCGTGCTAGCGCATGGCGGCGGCATGGCGGGCGTCTCCACCGAACTGATGCTGGTTCCGTCGGAGGACATAGCCGTGGTCGTCCTGCTCAATGCCCGCGACGGCGACAGCGCCTATCCACTGGCCAACGAAATCCTCAAGGTCATGCTGCCCAAATGGCAGATGCCGGTGCGGCCCCAGCAGCCCGTCCAGCCGCTCAAACCTGACGCCATGCTGGTGGGGACCTGGAAAGGCAATCTCCACACCTATCAGGGGACGCGCCCCGCCACGATCACGATCCTGCCCAGCGGCGAAGCCCATGTGCAGCTTGGAAGCAAAATCCCCGCCCTGTTGCATGAGGCGCAGTTGAAGGACGGCGTGCTATCAGGCCGGGCCTGGGGCGATTTTGGCACCGACGATATACAGCGCAATTACGGCTATGCGCTTTCGTTCGAACTTCGGTTGCGCGGCAATGTGCTGAGCGGTCCGGTGTCGGCCAGTACGATGGTCGAGAACACCTACCATCGCGGCACGCTGACCCAGTGGCTGGACGTCCGCAAGCAATAATGCGATCTGTAAGGCCATGCCTGACGATATCCTTTTGCAGCGGATGGCCCTGGCGGTCGCCATCGGCCTTTTGATCGGCATTCAAAGAGGCTGGCAGAAACGTGCGCTGCCGGATGGCGCACGCGTTGCCGGCGTCAGGACCTTCACCCTGATCGGATTGCTGGGCGGACTTTGCGGGCTGCTCTCCCGCCAGGCTTCGCCGATCCTGGCGGCGGCAGCGCTAATTGCTTTCACCCTGCCGCTCGGCTTTTTCGAGTGGCACAAGGCACGGCGCGCCGGCAGCGTATCGGCCACCAATTTCGTCACCAGTCTTCTGACGTTCATCCTCGGTGCCTGCGCCGTGATTGGCGACATGACCATCGCCGCCGCAGGGGGCGTAATCACGGCCACTACCCTGTCCCAACGTCAGGCTATGCACACACTGTTGCGACGGCTGGAATGGAAAGAATTGCGGGCGGGACTTGTGCTGGCTTTGATGTCGGCAATCCTCCTGCCAGTTCTGCCGGACCGCACGATCGATCCCTGGGACGCGCTCAACCCCTACAAGATCTGGCTGATGACGATACTGGTCGGCGTGATTAGCTATGGCGGATACATGGCGGTGCGCTTTGCGGGCGCCCGTCGCGGCCTGTTCTATGCCGCCCTGATGGGCGGCGTGGTTTCCTCGACCACCGTCACCTGGACCTTCGCGCGCATGGTGCGCCGTGATCCGACACTGAATATCCAGATTACCAGCGCCATCCTGACGGCCTGGATCGTGTCCCTGCTACGCATGACGGGCATCGCGGTGCTGGTGGCGCCTCCGCTGGCGATCCCATTGGGCGCACCAATCGCGGCCTCGGCGCTGATACTGGCCGTTCCGGCGCTGATCAGCTTTCGCAAGGCCGGGGCCGACGTCCGTGCGCTGAAGCTGGAAGATCCCCTGGAGCTGTCGATGCTATTGCGCTTCACGGTTCTGTTCGCGGGCATCCTGCTGTTCTCCAAGCTGGTGTCAGGCGGGGAATCCGGGCTTCTTCTGCTGGGCGCCGCGTCGGGGTTGTTGGATGTCGATCCGATCACCCTTTCCATGGCGCAAATCGCAGGGCGGGACATCAGCATCGGCATGGCGGTGACCACCATTCTGCTGGCTGCCTTCGCGAACGGCATTGCCAAGACTGTCTTGGCCGTCAGTTTAGGTGGGATGCGTTTAGGACTTTCACTGGGGCTCACCGCCGCCGCGGCTGCTGGAGCAGCCGCAACCGTTCAGTTTTTTGCGCCGCTCTGGCAGAGTTCGTAATCTTACCGATGCCGGTTCGGCCAAGGCCGTGATGGGATCCAAGTCGATCCACGAAGCTATCGAACTTCAGACTGGCTTTGCCAAGAGCGCGTTCGCGGCATACGTCGCCCAGATCACCAAGTATAACGAGAAGGCGATCGCCATCACCAAGGAGAGCTACACTCCCCTGCAGGGCCGCGCTGAAGCCTGGCCGGTCCTGATCCAAAGGAGACATATCCAATCCTGATCACCAGTGGCCAGGCAAAGGGTAGAATTGCTCTATGCCTACCTATTATTGATTGAGGTCAAAGCGTCGTACGGTGATGGGAGCATTTTCAGGTTATGAACAGGCTTTCTGGAAAAGTTGCCATCATTACCGGCGCGGCGCTTGGGTTGGGCTCGGCGACCGCCATTCGTATGATGCAGGAAGGGGCCCGGGTTGCCCTTTTGGACGTGCTGGATACTGAGGGCCTGCGACTAGAGCAGGAAGCCCCGGCCGGGGCCGCCAAATACTGGCACTGCGATGTGGCGCGCGAAGACGCCGTCACTGCGGTGTTTGAAGATGTGGTGCGCCATTTCGGCCGCCTGGACATTGTGGTGAACAATGCCGGCGTCTCTGGCGCCAACAAGCCTACTCATGAGATCACCGAAGCTGAGTGGGACTTTGTCCAGTCCATCAATGTCAAGGGCGTATTCTTCGGCACCAAACATGCCATCGCCCATCTACGCCGGGCAGGCGGGGGCAGTATCATCAACCTGTCCTCAATCTATGGGCTGGTGGGTGCCGCCGACGTGCCACCCTATCACGCATCGAAGGGCGCAGTGCGGCTGATGACCAAGAACGACGCGCTGACCTATGCGCCTGACCGCATCCGGGTCAATTCCATCCATCCCGGCTTTATCTGGACCCCGATGGTGGAAAAGCACCTGTCGGGACTGGGCGATCTGAAGGCGGGCCGCAAGGCAGCCGACGCGCTGCATCCGCTGGGTCATATGGGCGAGGCGGACGACGTCGCCTGGGGCGCGGTCTATCTCGCCTCCGACGAAGCCAAGTTCGTCACCGGCGCCGAGTTGGTGATCGATGGTGGCTATACCGCGCGGTAAGGTCAGGCGAACGCCCGCTATGGGCGCATAGCGGACATTCGCGGACGGCTAGCGGCGATTCCGTCCGCCGCCATGTCTGTCGTTGTTGGCTATTCACTTTTTTCCGAATGCGGCCACGAATTCGTCCTTGGACAAATATCCATCGTGATTCTTGTCGGTGTCCGCGAAACTCTGAGAAACCATCGTGTTCCTTTGTGCTTCCGCCTGGCTCACCTTGCCGTCCTTGTTGGTGTCCAGCGCCGCGAATACCAGCCCCGCATCCTGCGCCAGCGCGGGCGTGGCGGCCATGAAGGCCAAGACAATCAGATATTTTCTCATCACGAAACTCCCATTGGTTTGCCCGCCGTCATGTCTCAGCGAGGTCCTCAGTTCACGATCGCCCAGGTTCCGTCCGGCTGCTGGCAGGCGCGGCCATTCGCCAACCGCGAATTCCGGTTGACATAGGCTTGATGGTTGAATTCGGCGCAGCGGAAGCCGGCGGGATCGTTGTAGTAATTGTTGACGCGGAAATCGCCGTAATTGCCGTTGTTGGGATTGCGCCATTGATAGGGGACATTGACGCGCCCCGAATTGAAGCCGTTGTAATAAGTGTTGTAGGCGTAGCTCTGATCCTCGCAATTCATGTCCTTCGTTAGCATCCCGCCCAACGCGCCACCGACCACCACGCCGGCAATGGTGGGAATGGCGCTGTTGCCGCGCCGGGCCATGGCGTTGCCCAGCAAGCCGCCGATCAGCGCGCCCGCGATCACGCCCGCCGGATCGACCTGGTTGCGACATTGCTTGTAATAATTGTCGTCGCGATAGGAGTATTCGCGCTGGTAGCGGCGGCGCCAGCTTTGCTGCTGGTCAGCGTAACCGCCCGGAGCCTGATTCTGTCGCCAATCGCCGTAGCCCGGACGGGAGGCATAGCCCCGCTGGTTTCGGTCATTATAGCCACTGTTCGGCGGGTCATAGCCGGGCTGGCCATAGCCTGGTTGCGCGGTGGCGGGCAGCGCGCCTGCCAGCAGCGAAATCGCGATCAGCACGGCGCCGGATGTCCTGAGCATGAGAAACCTCTTCCAGTTTTCTTTAGTTTGAAGCCATCCCGGGCTGGATGTTTGATCCGGATCAAGCTTTTCGAAGAATTTTGTTCCAGGTTTCGGCTGCGTCAAACATGGCGCGGACAGGAACCGCAAGCAACAGTCGCCTCTAACAACGATTGAACGGACGGCTGCATCGCTGTCAGCAATCGCGCCACCAATGAGATATGGGCCAGCGTGGGCTTGGACACGCCCGTCGACATAATGGCCTGATGCGTTCACCCTGATATTGCCATCCTCGCCGAATGTCCGCTTATGGCGCAAAGCGGACATTGAGCGGACCAGGGCGGAATGACAGCTCCTGGCGCAGAGCGGACGTGGAGACCGTGAGTTAATTTCCACGCGCGCCAATCGAAATGCCCTCAGTTGAGGCGCCGCGCGTATTTCCTAGAGGGCCTTGCTTGAAGTGCCGGCATATTCTCCCTCATACGGAAAGCTCCCGCCCTGACCCTTCCTAGGGCGTATAGCGAAATAGGGGAGGAAATAGGGTGGATTTGCCCTCGCCTAAAGAATGCGATTCAAATCAATGGGATATGCATGGGATTGGCGGACAGAGTGGGCATTCGAACCTATTTGGGGACGTTCTCGGCAGAAAAACCCAAGACGGTGTTGATTCTCCGGCTAGCCTCTAGCTGCTTAGCGTGGATATAGAATTTCTCAGTCGTGCTGAACCGCTTATGTCCGAGCAACCCTCGCGCAGCTAGCGCGCTGTCGTAGGAATCGGATGCCATTGTCGTGGCAGCGCAGTCGCGCAGTAGGTGCGGGTTAATGGCCTTTCCGAAAAGCTCCGTCGTGATCCTGGTGAACGCTATATACGTGCTGTGGTATTCCAGGCGAGTGCCATCCCATGCAACCCAAAGAGATGTCTCGGAGCCATTCGCAATGCGCGGCCGGACGCGTTGCAGATAGCATTCAACAAAGCCGAGCAGCGGTTTTGGGACATCAAACTTCATAGACTGTCCATTTTTCACTTCAGCGCCCGGGATTTTTATCAGCCACCCGTTCTCAGTTTTCGTGAAATTCCCGCCAAGTTTAAGGCTGAAGAAGTTTTTGAGGCGAAGCGGGCAGGCGGTCATCAACGCCAGCATGAGGCAATTCCGAAACCCCACAATCTGTGTGCGCTTGGTCAGATCGGTCTTACTCAGCGTCCGAAGTTTCTTGATCGCGGTGCGATAAATCTTGGTCGATGAGAGCATGTTAGACCGCTTGTCCTTACTTGGCTTGGCGTTGCGGTTGAGCCGATTGCAAATATCGGCCAGCCAGCGCCAGTCTTGGTCTGGCGTCATTGCTTTCATCATGACCTTGAGCCCGACCAGGCTGGAAACCACGGTCCTGGGAGCGATCGTGGTCTTCATTGCGCTGACGTAGGCACGGACCGTTTCCTGTGTGACCCTGGAAGCCGGGTTCGTCTTGACGTCCAACAAGCCTTTGCGCGTTAAGAAGCCCAGCCAGCGGCCATAATGCTGGATGTTGGTCGTGCGGGTCGCGGCTGCCCAGTGGAACGCCAAACCGCGCCCATCCAGGATGTCGCCGTCCTGAATAGCGGCGAGCCATGCATTTTGATCCCGCTGAGGCCAGTCGAGATAGGGCAGATAGACCTTCGGCATCAGCCCAGGCCTCTCGGGTTTGCTATGGCCTCTTCCAGAATGCGGTTCATCACCCTGGATGATGGCTTGGACTCGTTGCCGATGTAAAAATCAATACAGGTCTGAAGTCCGGCGTGTCCCAGCCGCTGCGCAACGGCGGTGAGGTTGGCCGGATCCTGCGAGATTGCGATCATCGCAGTGACGTGGCGCATGAGGTGAGGGTTCACGACAAGGCCAGTGTGCTTGAGGACTGCGTTCTCGAAGTCCTGACGCATCGTGTTGTGTGACCGCGGCCCTCCGTTCCTGCCTGGGAAGAGGTAGGGTCCGTTAGAACCGGGCAGGCGCGGGCGGTATTTCTCGATGAATTCCTGCAGGAGAGCGGCGACACTCGCCGGCAGCGCCAGCTCCAAGGAGCGACTGTTTTTCATTTCGGAGGCCTCAAACGTGAGGATGCACTCGCCCCGGTGATACCGAATGTTCTTTTCCACGTGGATGGTATGCAGGTTCTGCATGCGCACGCTTGCGGAGATGAGGATCGCGGCTGAAAGCGCACGCTCGAAGAACTTGGCCTGCCGATAGGGATTGGCGGCTTTCAGGCCACGTTCCCGTTCCTTGATCGGGAAGGTCAGGATTTTGAGCACATTCTTGGCGTCTTCGAACTGAACCAGCCGCGCCCTGTGCCGGGCTCCCATGCCCTTTTCCTTTTTCCCAAGGCGCTTGAGCAAAGCCCGGATCGCGTCGACTTCGTCGTCGGGCAACTTAGAATGGTGTTTTGCAATGGAAAGAAACAACCAGCCGAACTTGCGGGTGTATTCCGTCGCCTTGTTGTCGGACCGTTTCAGGAAAAGCTGAAGCCCGGCCTTTAACGTCGGAAGATGGGCGAGGGTGGCCAGGGATCTGATTTTCTCGACCGGCATCACGCCGTTGATCACGAGGATCGACGCAAAGCGCCGGATTAGTTTCTCTTGGCTGACGACCGTGACCCGGCGAAGGACATTTTCTGGCCCATCCCCGTCCAGATCGACCTCCAGCAGGCGCTTAGACCAGGCGGCCACATCCTTCTGAAAGCTCTTCGGGAACGCCTCCAGATCGAGCACATACCGGGAGGACGGGAAGGGCGATGCCAACTTGTAAGACGGCCAGCCGGCCACGCGGGCCCGAGCCATGTTCCAGTGGGCGATGGTGTGCTTGAGGATCAGGCGAGGGTTCTTGATCACCTCCTCGGCCACCAGTGCTTCGTGGAAGCCTAGCAGCACCCCCGCGGTGACCTTTCCAGGGCTGATCCCGACCACCGAGCAGAACACCGCCAGGCGCCGGAGGGCGTTGCCATAGCGAAGCAACGGCAGGCTAGCCAGCAGGGCCGCCCAGGCCGGATCGAGCTTAATCCGCTTGGTCAGGGTCGGGCTGCCTTGGCCATAAGTCTTAACGGCCCTGACCAGCTCGGTCCGGATATTGGCATAGCGCTTCTGCTTGACGCCCAGTTGGGCGGCGTTCCGGGAGATCAGCAAAGCCCGCAGGGAGATCCAGTCGGCCTGCACGGTCGCCAGATCGCGCTTGAAGAGCTTCTGGCAGGCGTCCAGGGCGGACAGGGTGTCCCGGCGCTGTGTGGACGGGGGCAGGGCAGCAACCTGCTTGCGGACGTCCAGCAGGGTAATTCCTGTGTTGTCCGCGAAGGCGGCGCGGGAGCGTTCGAGGAATTCCGGGGTCATCTGGTTCATCGGGACATCTCCTTGGTGGACAGGCGTGGACTCGGGATGACAGGGGTGGTCTTGGGTGCAGATTCGGGAATACGTACCATAAAAATCCATCCGATCTCTGACCGGTACGTTTTCCCGACAATGCAAATAATGGCCGATTTTATTGACTTATATGTCCTTAGGTGGACAAGCCACTTGCGATGAAGCGTTTCAGCTCATTGGGATGAATTCGAATGATGCGGCCGCTGCGAACAACCTGCAGAACTCCGTCGTCGATACGACGGCGCACCGTTCTGCCGTGGACATGAAGCAGCTCAGCCACTTCCTGAATGGTCAGCATCCGCTGTGGAATCAGGGGGCTATCGCTCACGTGCGAACCTCGTGAGCCGCCAGGCATTCCCTGATCGCTTCGATGGGGATCAGCCGCCGCTTACCGAGGCGGACGCTGCGCAGCGAGCCATTATTCATCAACTCATACAGATGAGTTCGGCCGATCCCGAGCATGCGAGCTGCGGCAATCGGCGAGACTGCGAGAGGTCCCGCGTATGTCAGATCGGGCCCAGAGGTAGATGAGTTCATAGTAATTCTCCCAAGTTCGTTATTGCTCGGGTGATTCACTATGGGTTAAGCGCAAACCTCGGGGAGGAGAAAACCTGATTCGATCAATGTCAGGGCGTTTTGGGAACTATAACCGCCCGGATGCCATGCCATTTCTTGGCGATCCTTTCGACAGCACTCCCATCAGCGTCAGGGTAGATAGGCTGCAGGGCAGCCGCCGCAAATCTTGGGAAATTGGAGCGGGGGGCGGCACCAACTTCCCAGTCCTCCACAGGGACAGACACGTATCGCTGATAGACCGTAAGCAATGAAAGTATCAAAGTTGTAGTGCGGCTATCAGGCGGGCGCCCACCGTTGGTTCCCTCGCGCTCCTTTTTCTCCAAATTTGATACTGCTTCGGAAAAATACCCATCGTTATCTTCATGTATATTCAGAATTTCGTCCAAGTCGGAGCGAAGATCGACCTTTTCAGATTCCGAAAGTTGAGTATTGCGGGGGAACGCCGCAATAGTATTTTTGAAGGTTTCGTCGGTATGAGCGTTATGCATGATTCCTTCTAACATCAAAGTACGGAGCGGACGAGATCGTTGGCATGTTTAATGGCACATGTCCTCCAGATGAAGTCATTCGATAGGGCCGGGATGCACTAGCACCGCTATGGGATGGCATCCACGATCACGCGGGGGAGAGAGCAATAGATTGATTGGGCTCTAAATGTCCGTTTTGCGCCATAGTGGACATTCGCTGCCTGCTGGTTTGCCAGACAAACTGGGTATAGAACCCTTCTAGGAAGTCGTGTCGCGAGTAGAGCGGCTGCCGCGGTGGAGCGCGTCCTGACATGGCTATACCCCGATACCGTTCGGCTGAAGCATGGCCCCTTCTTTCGGCAGGCTTCCGCCCCTTCTTTCTTGCGGCAGGTCTCTGGGCCTGTTTCTCCATGGCGATCTGGATTCTAATGCTGAGTGGCGCTATCGCGCTCCCGTCAGCGTTCAATCCGGTCGCCTGGCATTTCCACGAACTTCTTTTCGGATTCGTCGTCGCCGCTATCGCCGGATTTCTCCTCACCGCCATCCCCAACTGGACGGGGCGGCTCCCGCTTCAGGGCTGGCCGCTCGGCACCCTCGTCCTTCTCTGGTTTATCGGGCGTGTCGCTGTCGCTTTTTCCGCCTGGACGGGCCCTGCCGCAGCCATGGCGGCAGATCTTTCCTTCCTGATTGTCTTCGGCGCGGTTATTGCGCGGGAGATCGTCGCTGGGCGCAACTGGCGCAACCTGCCTGTTCTGGCGGCGGTGGCGATGCTGTGCGCGGCGAATGCCATGATTCACGCCGGACTTTTCGGCCAATCCGAATGGGAACAGGCCGGAAAGCGCCTGGCCATTTCCATCGTCGTCCTGCTGATTTCGTTGATCGGCGGCCGCATCATCCCGAGCTTCACCACCAACTGGCTGCGGCGGCAGGGCGCGGAGGATTTTCCGGTGCCGTTCGACCGCTTCGACCTGGGGGTGCTAGCCGTCAGCATTCTTGTCCTGGCGGTCTGGGTGGTCCTCGGGCTGAACACAGTGTCGGGAACCGCGCTCATCATCGCGGCCTTCATTCATGCCCTGCGCCTCGCCCGCTGGCGAGGTCAGGCGACCCTGCGCGAACCGCTTCTGTGGATTCTCCATATCGGTTACGCATGGCTTCCGCTGGGTCTTGCGCTTCTGGGAAGCGCGGCTTGGAAACCGGAACTGGCCACCACCGCGCTGCACGCACTTACCGTTGGCGCCATGGGAACGATGATTCTCGCTGTCATGACGCGCGCCAGTCTGGGCCACAGCAAACGGGAACTGACCGCCGGGCGCGGCACAGTGATCGTCTATCTGCTGGTCCTGATTGCCACGCTGGCGCGTCTCGCTGCCCCCTTTGTCGGGGCCGACTATATCGCCGCGATCGACATTGCGGGCGGAGCCTGGATCGCCGCCTTCGCGCTATTCGTCGTGCTTTACAGCCCGCTTTATCTGCGCCGTTGATCGGCCATCATCCTGCGGCGGCGTGGAAGACGCCCAGCGGATCATGGGCTGCGCTTGGTCGCTGTTTGGGGCTGCTTGATTGGGCTAGAATCCCAACTCACCATCGTAAGGGCTGTTGCCTGGCCACAGCCTTCACAGGACAGAAGTCCGGGATGCCCGGCATATCTCTCTCGCATATCTTAGACCGCCATGCTGTGGCGAGCAGTCTGCCGAGGCAAATATTGATCGAATGCCGCACAGACCAGCCTTACGGCGGAACGCCATGCGGGTGAAACGATTATGGTTCCATCACATATTTCAACGACGCCTCGCTTTACGAGAGGGGAAATCTCTTCCAGTGAAGCTGAAAAAACCTCTGGCGTCAGATGATATCCCGCCGCTATGGCATTGAGATCAACGCGCAGGTCGCACATCAGGCGCTCGATGATATCGCGGCGCATGCGGTCTTCGCCCTGCAGTGCAACACCGCGTGCCACGGGCAACTCGCCGGCATTGATCGCGTCACGATATGCCGGGACGCCCGTGACGTTCTGCACATAACCCTGAGGCATGGATCCAATGGCCGAGGCGCCCATGCCGATCAGGCTGGGCGCGGAATCCGTCGTGTAGCCCTGAAAATTCCGCGAGACGGTGCCGCTCGCGGCGGCGCGCGCCAAGGGGTCGTGGGACTTGGCAAAGTGATCCAGCCCAATAGCGACATAGCCATGCGCACAGAGAACTTGGCGCGCCAACTCCGCCAGGTGAAAGCGTAGATCAATATCAGGAAGGGTTTCTTGGCGAATAAGAGCCTGGTGCTTCTTAAACTGAGGAACATGTGCATAGCCGAAGACCGCAAGGCGATCAGGGCTAAGCGAAAGAGCGAAGTCCAGCGTCCTTTCCCAGCTCGCCAGGGTTTGGTGCGGCAGGCCGTAGATGAGGTCCAAATTGAGGCTGGCAATTCCAGCGTCGCGCAACATGCTGACGGCACAGGCAGTCTCTTCAATACTCTGCACACGGTTGATGGCGCGTTGAACCATAGGGTCACAATCTTGAAGACCCAGGCTTGCGCGGGTTACGCCAGCGGCTTTGAGTGCCAGCACAGTGTCTGGCGAGAGGCCTCGGGGGTCTATCTCAACAGCAAAATCCACTTCTGGCAACACATCGAAACGCGAGCGTGTTCTTTTGTTCAGCCGCGCAATATCATCACTAGACAGTATTGTAGGAGAGCCGCCGCCCCAGTGGATGTGACTGATTGCATGGCGCTTCCTAAGGGCCGCAGCAACTAGTTCGATTTCTTCCAGCAGCAGGGCCCGGTATTCCCTGACGGGGGCGTAGCCATTGACCACACTCATGTGGCAGCCACAGAACCAGCAGAGCGTGTCGCAGAATGGTATGTGAAAGTAGAGAGACAAAGGCTTATCAGCTGGCAGTGCCTCCAACCACTCGCAATATTCTGTCGCCTTTATGCCCGCGTGAAAGTGCGGCGCGGTCGGATAACTTGTATAGCGTGGCACGGGTGCCGTCAGCAGTCTTGAAATCGAATCCATTTCGGCCTCACTCAGTCCACTACGCTTCGCATAAGGGCTTCCCATGGGGCGTTGATCTAAAACAAGGATTTGAAAACTCACAGGCTAATTAAGCGATATTGATCCAGATCATTGTCCGAGGCGCAGCTTTCGATTCTGTGTGAGTTTGAGGCCGTGCACAGTAGCGCCATGAGATACTATTTTCACGTTCGCCTAAAAGATGAGTTGCTTCTCGATCGGGATGGGATTGAGCTGAATGATATCGTGGAAGTGCGTGTGGAGGCCGAGAAAATTGCTAGAGAACTGGCAGAGGATATCATTCTTGATTTCGATTGCGAAGGTGCCAACGCTGTGGAAGTAACGAGCGATTCAAACAGGAACCTCCTCCGTGTGATGATGCGCCGTCCGAAAGAGCCTCGTCCTGACAGCAGGTAATTGAACTCTGTAGACACGGCTGCCTCCAATGGCGGTCACCACCAAATCACCAGTGCGCCCCTTGTCTTAAAACAGCAATCAGTATCCGAGACGGTAATCTGAATCATTGACGGATATGCTAGGCCCGCTTCGTTGGGTGCGCCCCGTTGCGACAATTATTCGCTGGTTCAATTTTAACGGCGGGATAATGTTCATGTGCCGCTGCGAAATGGCGATACGAGTAGCGATCGAGATGCTACGTGCGGAGTTGCGCATGATGATATCCAACACCAAGAATGCTGATTCCGCTACATCGTGCGGGAGTTGCTCGGTTCGAGCTGTAAGCTTCTGTAGCGCAGTCCCTCATCGCGATCTCGGAGTTCTTGCCCGCAGTCGGCATCAGGTTCAGTTCAGGCGTCGTGAAACAATTGTGCGTGAGGGGGATCCGGCAGTTTCCTTTTTTAATGTCACGACCGGAATCGTGAAACTCTACAGATCTTTGTCCGATGGTCGCACGCAGATATTGGGTTTCCGCTTTCCCGGAGAGCTTTTCGCTATCGCCGAAACATCTCGGTATGGCACGACTGCGGAGGCAGTTACTGATGTTGAGACGTGCCGGTACTCTCGCGCGCGATTGAAACGCCTGACAAGCTCTTTTCCGCAGTTGCAAGCGAAACTTCTCCAGATGAGTTACCGCGAGCAGGTTGCGTCTGAAGACCATATATTTCTACTCGGCCGGAAGACCGCGCGGGAAAAGATCGCAACCTTTCTGTTACGTTATAGTCGCGAGTCATGCCAAAGTATCGACGGTAAAGGTCGTCACGTAAATTTGCCCATGACCCGAACCGAGGTGGCGGACTTTCTCGGTTTGACGACCGAAACAGTTTCTCGAGTGCTCACGAGCCTGGCGCGCGAAAACATAATTACCGTGGGCGTGTCGCGGTCGGTTGGCCTCATTGACATTGACTCTTTGACGAGAATCTCCGGCACCTGACGGTATGTGCCAGGTCCCGTTGGAATCGGTTCTCTATTCAGGTGAAACCAGGTCGACGCCTGTCTCACCGAACAAGAATCCGTTTGAGAAGGCAATGGGGCCGCAGGTAGCCCGAATCCGGGCCATTGCTTCTTCGGGGCTGTTACGTCCGTCCAGGCGGTCGCGAAATGTGTGGGATATTTCCGCCATGTTGCAGCTATGTGGTGATAGCCGTAGTGCCGTCACGCCAGCACCAGCAAGCTGATCAGCATGCATGATGGTGTTGCAATAGCTGTATGACATGGTTTGGACGCCGTTTATCGCGAGGAACCCCTTTCCATTGAGCGTTGAGACTTTGAGTCCGTCCCTGTCGCGGGCGCAGCCAAATTGACACGCGTCCTTCGTTAGCCCGTCAATGCGTGCGTGATAGCAGCGTCCGGACATGGCAAGTGGAATTCGGCCAAACGACCAGATTTCACAAGCAACATTCATGGCGCCAGCTGCCGTCGCCAGAGTTTCCACGGCCGAGAACGGGAGTTCGGGGGGTAGACATACGGAAGAGGCGCCGAGGTCAGCCAAGAATGCCAATGTGTGCTCGTTGTAGACGTTCACATAAGGTCCAATGCGAAACTGTCGACCCTTGTCCCATTTCGCCAGAGCCGTTAAATCGTTAACCTCAATCTCGAAGCCCTCGCAGTCGATTAATGAATCGCATTCTCTGCGCTCCCGCATCAACGTAATGAGAGCTGGTGTGCTGAGAACGACCGTTTTCCCGCCTCTTTTAAGACGATCTGCTGCGTCGGCCATTGCGCTGAGATAGAACGGCGTCCGCTTGGAGCATACGACTTCCCCGAGATAGACAACGTCAACCGGAGCCTCGTCGGCGATCCGCGCATAGAAGTCCAGCCACTGTTCAACTGGCCAGTTAAACAATACGGGCCCCATCGTCAGGGCAACATTCTGGTTGGTCGATGATGTCGGCATGAGGGGGCCCCCCGGTACTGGTCGTGATCTATCGCCACGCTTTGCGATATGCGCCATGAGTTGTGCTCTGACCTTCGCTGAGATGGGACAGAAAGCCGCTGTGAATTTGCAAGCCGGCGGCGTAGCCATCAACGATGTGCCGTAGTTTTCGGACGACAGCGCCGACATAGGCTCTGCTACGCTGCCGGCCTTCAATCTTAAGGCCCGTCACGCCGGCGGCAGCCAACTGGGGGATAAGAGTTGACGCATCGAGGCCTGCCGGGTCTTCAAATACATGGCCGCGATAGTCGCCGGCAGAAAAATAGCCTTTGCAGACAGTCGGGTAGGGCGCTGACGAGTCCAGAGCAACGCGGTGTATGGTAAAATCACCAAGAGCGGAAGCAAGCTCATTGCCCTCCTGGCGATAGATGGCATGACTGGCGGGGGAGCAAACACCACTCAGGTTGGGAGATTTTCCAGTTGCATATGAAGAAAGTGAGCAGCGCCCTTCCGCCATGACACACAGGCTTCCAAAAACGAAAGCTTCTGTTTCACACTCGATTTCCCCATTTATGGCGGCGATTTCCTGGACGGTTAGGACGCGCGGCAGGACAACGCGCCTCACGCCGAACCGCCGCGTGTAAAAGGCGATGGAATCGGGATTGGCGGCAGCGGCCTGGACCGAAAGGTGCCTCCTGACGTGTGGATATCGGTTGGTGGCGTAGGCCAACAGGCCCAGGTCTGCCAAAATCAATGCATCGGCACCAAATCTCACGCTATCGTCGATTGCCTGGCGCCAGGGTTTGATGTCGCCCGCGCGTGGGAACGTATTTATCGCGACGAAAACCTTTGTCTCGCGGTCATGGGCGTAAGCGATGGACTCCTCCATCTCTTGCCGCGAGAAATTGAGTCCGGGAAAGTTGCGCGCATTTGTTTCATCGCGAAACCCACAATAAACCGTATCAGCACCGGCCATGATCGCCATGCGTAGTGCGGCGGGGGTGCCTGCCGGGCAGACAAGTTCCAATCTTGGTCGCGCATTCATTCCGCTTGTATCCTTCGCTGTGCCATGTCCACGCCAGACAGGTGCTTCAAGACTGGAAACACGAAATGCGCCGCATCCTCAGCGAGGGGCTTCAAGGGCCCCCAAAGTAGGGCGAACTCCATCGCAAAATCGATTTCCGCAGCATCAATCGCATTTCGCAAAGAGAGTATGGCGTCTGTGCGCCCTTCGATCAGGACGTCTCGGGAAAAAAACAGCGCGTCGCCATCAAGCTCACCGCTGACCATCGCTATCAGCGCAGCGAGCGGCCCCGCAATCCGCGCGTCGTAGTCACCGCGAGATACGCTTCGACGGCATTGTATGAGCATCTCGCTGGTTGGTCGAACGAGAAACTGTATTGGCAGATCGGTCGGATCTATCAAAAATGTGACCGATGCATGATTGCCAAGCCGATCGAGAATATCGGGGCTTTTGGCTATTACTGTTCTCACGAGTCGCCTGAGAATCAGAGCTATGACAGGCAATGGCAGCGTACGAGCGGCAGCCTGAGCCCATGCTGGCAAAGTCGCAACTTGTATCGTGTTGCTCATGCGCGATGATCACGCGCGTCGATTTATTCGCCGTTGATCTAGATCAGGTTGCGACAATGTGGTCCTCCCGCCTAGTCATCCCCAGCGTCCGTCAGCCCGTGGCCTGGTCAGGATAGGCATATAAATCCAAAGAAATATCGAGAATGCTCCCATCCAGAGTGCGGCGGAAGCCGCTATGATTTCGTTATACCAGACTGGAAATATGGCGGGAGCAAACACCCGGATTGCGGCGGCAATCGTGATAAGGCTGTAAGAAACGGCGATGTGGCGAGGCGCAACCAGCGCTCGGCCGGTATGCCCCAATGAGGCCCGTGTCATTACCGCGATGATCATGGTGGTGAAGGCGCCAACTGTAAGGGCGTGCATCCATTTCTCAGCCGCGACAGCACCGGTTAGAAGCCAGAGAGCCTTCAGCATCAGGCCGAGGATCAGCCACGCATAGCCCAGATGCAAAACCCAGAGAAGAGGATCCCGGATGGTTCGGTGCCCTGCCCATTGCGCTAACCGAAATGCCTGCACAAAGGCGGCCAAGAGCACGACTGCGCCGTTCAGCACGGAGAGTGGCATCACCAGATCAGCGATCAACACGCTGGCGATCGACACGACGGAAGCGAGTTCCATCCATTTGTTGGCCTCTATGCGAACGATGACGCCGTTGCGCATCAGGCCGCTTTTGGTGAACGCGGGAATAATGCGTCCGCCAATACTCACAACAAGGATTACGACGATATCAACAGTGACCGCGAGTCCGATATGCTCACCGGCCCCCAATTGACCGCTGGCACCCAAATGAAAGCAGAGGTTGGCGAGAAATAGGGCACTCAGAAAGCCAAGGAACGGCAGGTTGTGAAAAGCCCTCGCCCTGATTAGCGATGGTGCCAGGGTGAGCGCCAGTGCGGGATAGAATGCAAGATCGATTGCGCTTGCCAAAAGAGGGGAGGCAATGCTCCAGGGGGCCATTGCGATGCGCCCGGCCAGCCAAAGTCCTGTGAGCGCCAGGAGGGGCGCGCCTTGATATGGCGCGCGTCCTGTCCAATTCGGAACAGCAGTTAGCAAAAACCCGGCGATCGCGGCGGCCACAAAGCCAAACAGCATCTCATGCGCATGCCAGTACATCGCGGGCATTGTCTGATCGGATGGCCACAGGCCGGGATGGAAATACACGCTGAGCCATATTCCCATGTTCACCAGCGCATCCAGGGCCGCTAGCAGAAAGAATGGACGAAGTCCGCACGCGAAAAGAGGAAACCTCCGGAGAGATGTAGCGTCGTCGGGGTTATGGCTGGCGACGGATGCTACGCTAGATGACGGAACTGCCATTTGTGTTTTCCTTGGTAGCTCACAGTGAGGGAGCGTAAAGCTCCACCTCGGTTTGTGAAGCGGACAACGCCGTCGCCGGGGGGAGGAATCCCGGGAGAGACAAATGAAGGCCGGTAACCGCCGCGGCGTGGCGGTTCACCGCTTTATGCTCGCTGATGAGGTCGGATCGGCGGGTGCTGCGTGGCTGGAATGCTGGAAAAGTGCGGCGAGCCGTGCGAGATCTTCGATTTCAATCTCTGAGCCCGTGGTTTTCACGCCCAGCCGACCGAGACGCTTGAGAGATCGTGACAGGGTCTCCGGTGTTACGCCTAGATGCGCCGCGAGGTCTCGCTTTGATCCGGGAAGTGTGAACTTCGCCGGCCCCGCGGAGGTTCCTGCGCTGTCGATAAGATACTGAATCAAGCGTGTGTCTGCGTCGCGGGACTTTGTCTGCGTTAAATGTCGCAGCAGAAGGCGCCAGTGGCTCGCCAACATGCGGTTGAGGGCGACCGACAGAGATAGTTCGGCTTCTGCCAGTTGGCGGAAATCCTCCGCGGGGATCATAAGCACGAGGAGATCAGTAACTGCTCTGGCTGTCACCATGTATGGAAGCCGAAGCAGGGCTGGCGGAACAAGGATGATATCACCTGCTGCCATGAAATCAGCAATGGTTTCTTCCCGCTCGGGTCCGCTGATGAGCGAAACATTGCCTTCGACAAGAGCATATACAAAGTGCGCGCGCTCGCCCTGGCGAAACAACGTTGAACCCTTGCCGATGTGCTGGATACCCGACAGGTCCGCGAGCTTGCTGATCAGTGGTCTCGGCAGCGCGGAAAATGGAGCAATCCGCGACAACGCAGTCTTCTTATCTATCGCCATCGTTCTGCCCGGCTTTCCCGCAAGACCCGAATGAAGATGATTGGGAGAGACAAGGGGTTCCTTGATCTAGATCAAGGAGCCCCTTGTCCTGGAGCAATATCCTCTAACCAGTCTTGGGCGCTGGGCCTGAGTCGAATGACCAGGAATGGCTCCCGTGGTTTCCACTGTTGCAGTGTCCGAGACAACCAACGCCCAGAAAAATCAAGCACTTACGCTCTCCACCATCGCCTTCACGGCCTGCTTCGCGGTCTGGACAATTTTTTCCATCATTGGGGTGGAAATTCAGCGGGAACTGGGACTGACCGAGACCCAGTTCGGCCTTCTGATCGGCACCCCTATCCTGACTGGTTCTCTCATCCGGCTGGTGGTGGGTATCTGGGCTGAGCAGCTAGGTGGGCGCATTGTAACCGGGCTCGTGATGCTCACGGCTGCAGCGGCCACAATACTGCTGACCTTCGCCCACGATTATCCGACCTATCTCCTTGCTGCTCTGGGCGTAGGAATTGCGGGTGGTTCCTTCGCCAGCGGGGTGGTCTATGTATCTCACTGGTACCCCAAGAGCCGCCAAGGCACGGCGCTGGGAATCTTCGGCATGGGCAATGTCGGTGCCGCAGTCACCAAGTTTTTCGCTCCGACAATCATGGTCGCCTATGGATGGCATACCGTGGCCTATGCTTGGGGCGCGGCTATCGGCCTCCTGGGTCTCGCATTTCTCCTCTTTGCCAAGGAGGATCCCCAATCGGTAGCGCGCCGGGCCTCAGCCGGACATGCCGAATCTTTCCTCAAGCAACTTGCGCCGTTGAGAAAACTTCAGGTCTGGCGGTTCGCGCTCTACTACTTTTTTGTGTTCGGCGCCTTTGTTGCGCTGTCGCTATGGCTGCCGCGCTACTTGATCGGCGCGTATGGCTTCAACATTCAATCCGCGGGGATGATCGCGGCGGCTTTTTCCATTCCCGCTTCCATTTTCCGGGCCTATGGCGGCGTTCTGTCGGACAAGTATGGCGCGCGCCGGGTCATGTACTGGACGTTCATCACATCCGCCGTCTGCACATTCCTGCTGTCCTACCCGCCGACCGACTATGTCGTAAGCGGTATACACGGCAAGATTTCCTTCCACCTGGAGACTGGAATCGTAGCGTTCATGGTCCTGATCTTTGTGCTGGGCTTCTTCATGAGCTTGGGCAAGGCGGCGGTCTACAAGCACATCCCGGTCTATTACCCCGGTCGCGTTGGGGCGGTTGGCGGCATGGTCGGCATGGTCGGTGGCCTGGGTGGTTTCCTGCTGCCGATCCTGTTCGGCGTGCTGAATGACCTGACGGGTATCTGGCAGAGCTGCTTCATGGTTCTGTTCGCGATCACCACCACGGCGCTGATCTGGATGCATGTCTCCATCCGTCGCATGGAAAGCCAGGCCATGGGCAAGGCATTGGACGCGCTCCCTGCATTGCCGGAAATGCAGGAGATCCATGAAGCGCGTCACGAAGGCGTGCTCTCGTCTCACCTGATGACGGACTGGCGCCCGGACGACGCCAGCTTCTGGCAGGCGACCGGGCGAAAGGTTGCACGACGTAACCTGTGGCTGTCCATCCCGTCGCTGTTCCTATCCTTTGCAGTGTGGATGGTATGGTCCGTGGTGGTGGCGAAATTGCCTGCTGCAGGATTCAACTTCACCACCGACCAGCTGTTCTGGCTGGCAGCTATGCCGGGTCTTTCAGGCGCCTGCTTGCGAATCTTTTACGCCTTCATGGTGCCAGTATTCGGCGGACGGCTGTGGACGACCCTGACGACCTGGTCACTCGCAATTCCTGCCTTGGGTATCGGCTTCGCGGTGCAGAATCCCGACACGCCCTATTTCATTCTGCTGCTGCTGGCGGTGTTATGCGGCTTTGGCGGCGGAAACTTCGCTTCCTCCATGGCGAATATCAGCTTCTTCTTCCCCAAATCGGAGAAGGGCAATGCGCTCGCCCTCAATGCCGGCCTCGGAAATCTTGGCGTCAGCGCGGTGCAATTTATCGCGCCACTCGTGATTACGACTGGCGTATTCGGCTGGTTGGGCGGTACGCCGCACATGGGTGCGGCTCCAATCTGGCTGCAGAATGCTGGCTTTATCTGGGTACCATTCATCATCGCATCTGCCTTCGCGGCCTGGTTCGGCATGGATGATCTTGCCAGCGCAAAGTCCTCATTTGCCGAGCAGTCGGTAATCTTCCAGCGCAAGCACAACTGGGTGATGTGCTGGCTCTATACCGGTACTTTCGGTTCATTTATCGGCTATTCCGCCGGCTTCCCCCTGCTCATCAAGACGCAGTTCCCACAGGTGGACGCTTTAGCTTTCGCGTTCCTCGGGCCACTGGTCGGTGCCCTGTCGCGGTCATTCACAGGCTGGATCGCGGACCGTTTCGGCGGCGGCAGGGTCACCTTCTGGGTATTTGTGGCGATGATCGCGGCGGTGCTTGGCGTCCTTTACTTCCTGGGTATCAAGGACCAGCCGGGCGCTTTCTGGGGCTTCTTCGCGATGTTCATGATCTTGTTCTTTGCGACAGGCGTCGGCAATGCCTCCACCTTCCAGATGGTCCCGGTGATCATGCGCAAGGAGCTTTCCCGCCTTCTACCCTCTATGGACGAGGTCAGCCGCACGCGTCAGTCAGATAAGGAGTCTGCGGCCATCATCGGCTTTACCTCTGCGGTTGCGGCCTTTGGCGCCTTCTTCATACCCAAGGCCTATGGCAGCTCCATCGCGCTAACTGGTGGTCCCCAAGGGGCGTTGTACGCCTTCATGGGCTTCTACGTGATCAGCGCGGTGGTCACCTGGTTTTTCTATACGCGCCGCAACGCCCCGATTTCCTGCTAACGGATGCAACAGCCATGAGCCACTTCCTCGATCGCCTGACCTTCTTCAAGAAATATGACGGCACGTTCTCGGACGGACACGGCGTTACCACCACCGAAGAACGCCAATGGGAGAATGCCTATCGGCAGCGCTGGTCCCACGACAAGATCGTTCGCTCGACTCATGGTGTGAACTGCACCGGTTCTTGCAGCTGGAAAATTTACGTCAAGGGCGGGATCGTCACCTGGGAGACGCAACAGACTGACTATCCGCGCACCCGCCCGGAGCTTCCCAACCATGAGCCGCGCGGCTGCTCGCGCGGCGCCAGCTATTCGTGGTATCTCTACAGCGGCAACCGGCTGAAATATCCCATGGTCCGCAGCGCCCTGGTGCGGTTGTGGCGGGAGGCGCGCAAAACCCTGACACCGGTCGCGGCGTGGAAGTCCATTGTCGAGAATGAAGACAGCCGCAAATCGTATACCTCCCGGCGCGGTCTTGGCGGTTTTGTCCGCCTGGGATGGGATGAGGCCAACGAGATCATCGTAGCGGCCAATGCTTACACCATCCGCAAATATGGCCCCGACAGGGTTGCCGGCTTCTCGCCGATCCCGGCCATGTCCATGGTGTCGTATGCTGCCGGCACACGCTATCTGTCACTGCTAGGCGGCGTCTGTCTCAGCTTTTACGATTGGTATTGCGATCTGCCGCCAGCCTCGCCGCAAACCTGGGGCGAGCAGACCGATGTTCCCGAAAGTGCCGACTGGTACAATGCCGGCTTCCTGTTGCTGTGGGGCTCGAACGTACCCCAGACGCGGACACCGGATGCGCACTTCTACACCGAAGCGCGCTATCGCGGCGCCAAAAGCGTGGTCATCACGCCCGACTATAGTGAAGCCGCCAAATTCGGTGACCTGTGGCTGCATCCCAAGCAGGGCACCGATTCTGCGCTCGCCATGGCATTTGGCCACGTCATTCTGAAGGAATTTCACGTCGACAAGCAGACGCCCTATTTTACCGACTATTGCCGCAAGTACAGCGACATGCCGTTCTTGGTCCGCCTCATCAAGCAGGATGGCCGCTATGTGCCAGAGCGTTTCCTGCGGGCTAGCGATTTGATTGGCGGCCTTGGCGAAACCAACAATCCGGAATGGAAAACGGTCGCCTTTGACGAACTGTCGGATCAGGTGGTGGCGCCGCAGGGCTCCATCGGTTTCCGCTGGGGCGAGAAGGGCGAGTGGAACCTGGAAGAACGCGCCGCCGAGACGCCCGTCTCTCTGACCATGTCGATGATGGATAAGCGCGATGATGTCCTATCCGTGGCCTTTCCCTATTTCGGCAGCCGCCATCACGACTATTTCGCCGGTACCGACCATGATGAGGTGCTGATGCGCAATGTCCCGATCCGTCGGCTGAAGCTGGCCGATGGTGAGGCCTGTGTTGCCACAGTGTTCGACCTGCTCTGCGCGAACTACGGTGTGGACCGTGGGCTTGGCGGCGAGAATGTCGCCGCCAGCTTCGACGATGATGTGCCTTACACGCCCGCCTGGCAGGAGCGGATCACGGGCGTGAAGCGAGACTCGGTGATTTCCGTGGCGCGGGCCTTCGCCCGCAATGCCGAAAAGACCAAGGGCAAGTCCATGGTCATTCTGGGGGCGGGTATCAATCATTGGTACCACATGGACATGACCTATCGCGGCATCATCAACATGCTGGTGATGTGCGGATGTGTGGGCCAGGAGGGTGGTGGTTGGTCCCACTATGTCGGTCAGGAAAAGCTGCGACCGCAGACCGGCTGGACGCCGCTGGCCTTCGCATTGGACTGGGCGCGCCCGCCACGTCACATGAACGCGACTTCGTACTGGTACGCTCATTCCGACCAGTGGCGTTACGAGACCCTGGGTGTCGAAGAAATTCTGTCGCCTCTGGCAGACAAGAAGGAATGGACAGGGAGCCTGATCGATTTCAACGTGCGCGCCGAGCGCATGGGATGGCTACCTTCGGCGCCGCAACTGCAGACCAATCCGCTCGATGTTGTGAGGGCCGCGGAAGCGGCGGGCAAGGACCCCAAGGACTTCGCGCGTGATGAAATCGCTGCGGGCCGCCTCAAACTGTCCTGCGACGATCCTGACAATCCCGCCAACTGGCCGCGCAATCTTTTTGTCTGGCGCTCCAACATTTTGGGTTCCAGCGGCAAGGGACATGAATATTTCCTCAAGCATCTGCTCGGCACTTCGCACGGCGTCCAGGGCAAGGATTTGGGGCAGGCGGGCGAACGCAAGCCGGAAGAAGTCGTCTGGCATGACGAGGCTCCGGAGGGAAAATTGGACTTGCTGGTGACACTGGATTTTCGCATGTCTACGACCTGTGTCTATTCCGACATCGTGCTGCCGACGGCCACCTGGTACGAGAAGAACGATCTCAATACCTCCGACATGCACCCCTTTATCCATCCGCTCAGCGCGGCTGTTGACCCGGTTTGGGAAAGCCGCAGCGACTGGGACATCTACAAGGGGCTCGCCAAGCGCTTCTCAGAGATTGCGCCGGAAGTTCTGGGCAAGGAGAAGGACCTTGTCTTGACGCCCATGCATCATGATACCCCAGGCGAACTCGCCCAGCCCTTTGACGTCAAGGAGTGGTCGAAAGGGCAGGTTGCGCCAATACCGGGCAAAACGATGGCTTCAATATCGGTGATCGAGCGCGATTATCCGAATGTCTATAAGCGCTTTACCTCGCTAGGCCCGCTGATGTCATCAGTCGGCAATGGCGGCAAGGGCATCGACTGGAAGACCGAGTCTGAGGTGGAGTTGCTGGGCAAGCTCAATGGCATCGTCACCGAGGAGGGCACGTCCAAAGGGCTGCCACGAATCGAGACGGATATCGACGCTACCGAAGTGATCCTGTCCTTGGCCCCGGAAACCAACGGCGAGGTCGCCATGAAAGCATGGCGCGCGCTGGGAAAATTCACTGGCCGCGATCACCAGCATTTGGCCGAAGCGAAGGAAGACGAGAAAATCCGTTTTCGCGATATCCAGGCGCAACCCCGCAAGATCATCTCGTCGCCCACCTGGTCGGGCATCGAATCGGAAAAGGTCTGCTACAATGCGGGCTACACCAATGTGCACGAACTGATCCCGTGGCGAACCCTGACGGGCCGCCAGCAATTGTTCCAGGATCATCCCTGGATGCGCGCTTTCGGTGAGCAGATGGTGGTTTACCGGCCCCCCATCGACACCAAGACGATCAAGCCAATCATTGACATAAAGGAAAATGGCAACAAGCAGATCGTCCTGAACTTCATCACGCCCCACCAGAAATGGGGCATTCACTCGACCTATACCGACAATTTGCTCATGCTCACCCTTTCGCGCGGCGGTCCGATCGTCTGGATGAGCGAGATCGATGCCGCCAAGGTCGGCATCGAGGACAATGATTGGATCGAGGCCTACAATCTGAACGGCGCGCTGGTGGCTCGCGCGGTTGTTTCCCAGCGCGTGCCCGAGGGCATGGTGATGATGTATCACGCGCAGGAAAAGATTGTGAATGTGCCGGGTTCCGAGGTCACGGGGCAGCGCGGCGGCATCCACAATTCGGTCACCCGCACGGTGCTCAAGCCGACGCACATGATCGGCGGCTACGCGCAGCAGAGCTACGGCTTCAACTATTACGGCACCGTCGGCTCCAACCGCGACGAGTTTGTCATAGTGCGCAAGCAGGCCAAGGTGGACTGGATGGAAGAAGCTGCGCCACAGCGCGAGAAGGAGACTGTATCGTGAAAGTGCGCGCACAAATTGCGATGGTGCTGAACCTCGACAAGTGCATCGGGTGCCATACCTGCTCGGTGACCTGCAAGAATGTCTGGACCTCGCGTGAAGGGGTTGAATATGCCTGGTTCAACAATGTCGAGACCAAGCCGGGCGTCGGCTATCCCAAGGATTGGGAGAACCAGAAGCACTGGAACGGTGGCTGGCTGCGTAAACGCAATGGCAAGCTGCAGCCTCGCATGGGCGCCAAATGGCGCATTCTGGCGAACATTTTCGCCAATCCCGATCTGCCCCAGATTGACGACTACTACGAGCCTTTCACTTTCGACTACCAGCATCTGCACACCGCACCCGACACAAGGACGATGCCGACAGCGCGCCCGCGTTCGCTAATCACTGGCCAGCGCATGGAGAAGATCGAGGGCGGCCCCAACTGGGAAGAGATCCTGGGCGGCGAATTCTCCAAGCGGTCCAAGGACGCGAATTTCGAAGGCATCCAGAAGGAAATCTACGGCCAGTTCGAAAACACCTTCATGATGTATCTGCCGCGCCTGTGCGAGCATTGCCTCAACCCGGCCTGTGTCGCCGTATGCCCGTCGGGCGCGATCTACAAGCGCGAGGAAGACGGCATTGTCCTGATTGACCAGGACAAGTGCCGCGGCTGGCGCATGTGCGTTTCCGGCTGTCCCTACAAGAAGGTCTATTACAACTGGCAATCCGGCAAGTCCGAGAAATGCATCATGTGCTATCCGCGGCTCGAGGTTGGGCAGCCGACGGTCTGTTCGGAGACCTGCGTCGGCCGCATCCGCTACCTGGGCGTCATCCTCTATGATGCCGACCGCATTGCCGAGGCTGCAGCCACGCCCGATGAGGCTGACCTTTATGAAGCGCAGCTTTCCGTCTTCCTCGATCCGTTCGACCCCAAGGTGCAGGCCCAGGCCGCCGCCGATGGCATCGCCCATTCGTGGATCGAGGCCGCTAAGAAGTCGCCTGTTTGGAAGATGGCGATGGATTGGAAGGTCGCATTTCCGCTGCACCCCGAATACCGCACCCTGCCGATGGTCTGGTACGTCCCGCCGCTTTCGCCCATTCAGTCCGCCGCCGAGAAAGGTCAGATCGATCTGGAAGGCGACATGCCGGACGTCCGCTCGTTGCGCATCCCCGTGAAGTACCTTGCCAACATGCTGACGGCCGGCAAGGAAGAACCCGTGATCTTGGCGTTGGAGCGCATGATGGCGATGCGCGCCTATATGCGGTCCAAGACCGTGGACGGCGTGATCGACGAAGGCGTGGCGGCGCGCGTCGGCCTCAGCACGGCGCAGATCGACGACATGTACCGCACCATGGCGATTGCAAATTATGAAGATCGCTTCGTCATACCCACCGCCCACCGAGAGAATTCGGAAGACGCTCTCGATCTGCGTGGGAGCTGCGGTTTCAGCTTCGGAAATGGCTGCTCCGACGGTACCAGCAACGCCAACATCTTCAACATTCCGGGCAAGCACAAAGTCCCGGAACCTGCGGGAAATTGAACATGATCGGCACCTACAAGGTTCTCAGTGCGGCATTGTCCTATCCCAGCGCCGACCTTCAGCGCCATGCCGGACAGATGCTGGCAGTCCTGAAGGAAGAGCAATTGTTGCCTGCCGATCACCGTGCCACTGTCGGCATGCTGATCCAGGAGATCGCTGCCGCCGACCTGCTCGAGGCGCAATCGCGCTATGTCGATCTTTTCGACCGGACACGAGCTCTGTCGTTGCACATGTTCGAGCATGTGCATGGCGAGTCGCGCGATCGCGGGCAGGCCATGGTCTCGTTGCTGGAGCGCTATCAGCAGGCCGGCCTGGATGTAGCCGGGCAGGAGCTGCCTGACTATATCCCGCTCTTCCTAGAGTTTCTGTCCACGCTTTCGGCAACTGAGGCGCGGAGCAACCTTGCCGAGCCGGCGCATATTCTCGCCGCGCTGGGGGAGCGCCTGCGCAAGCGGGACAGCGCCTATGGCGCGGTGCTGGAAGCCCTGGTCGCCCTCTCTCAAGTGGCTCCCAGCCAGGACGTGCTGGATGCGTTGCGCAAGACGCCGTTCGATGATCCGTCTGATCTGGCCGCACTGGATCGCGCCTGGGAAGAAGCAGAAGTCCGCTTTGGCCCCGGCGACGCGGCCACGGACGGGTGTCCCAAGGTCAACGACATCCTGTCGCGCATGGCACCTCCGGTAGAAAAATCCGGCGCCCAATCCATGACGGAGAGCGGTACATGAGCCTGGCGATCAACAGCTTTCTCTTCGGCGTCTTTCCCTATATCTGCCTGTCGGTCTTCCTGATCGGCAGCCTGATCCGCTTTGATCGCGAGCAGTATGGCTGGCGCAGCCAGTCCAGCCAGCTCTTGCGCCACCGCCAGCTTACCTGGGGCAGCAATATGTTCCATGTCGGCATTCTGGTGATCCTGGTCGGTCATACCGGCGGCCTCCTGACGCCTGTGGCGGTCTTCGACGCCTTGGGCATTTCCCATACCGCCAAGCAACTCGTTGCCATTATCGTGGGAGGCGTGGCCGGCATCCTGTGTCTTGCCGGACTGTTGCTGCTGCTGCATCGCCGCCTGATGGACCCGCGCATCCGCCGGACATCGTCGAATGCCGACATTGCGGTTCTGGTGATCCTTCTGGTGCAATTGCTGCTGGGGCTGGGCACCATCTTCGTGTCGCTCAACCATCTGGATGGCGAGGAAATGGTCGCCCTGATGAACTGGGCCCAGCATATCGTCACTCTGCGACCCGGCGCGGCCGATTTCGTTGCGCATGTATCGCCGATCTTCAAGACGCACCTCGTCCTGGGCATGACGATTTTCCTGATCTTTCCCTTCACCCGTCTGGTTCATGTGTTGAGCGCGCCGATCTGGTACCTGGGTCGGCGCGGATATCAGATCGTCAGAACCAGAAAGACGAGAAAGGCCTGACATGTCGACCCGCACCCCCATCACACTCAATGGTGTCTCGTTGCCGGCTCAAATGATCGCGGCGGAAGCCCAGCATCATCCTTCCCGCACGCCCGCCTTGGCTTACCAGGCGGCCGCGCGCGCCATCATCATCCGCACCCTGTTGCTGGAGGAAGCCCAGCGCGAGGGTATCGCCGCCGAGGCGGAACTGGTATCGCCCGGCAAGCGCGAACTGGATGACGAAGCGAAAATCCGGGCCCTTGTGGAAGATCGCATCCCGGTCAACGAGCCTGAGGAGGCGCAATGCCGGGATTTCTACAAGATCGATCCGGCCCGTTTCCGGAGCCCCGACCTTTACGAAGCCTCGCATATCCTGTTCCTGGCCCATCCGCACGATGCCGCCGCCTATGCCGCCGCCACGGCGAAGGCAACGGCCGTTATTGCTGAATTGTCCGCTGCTCCGGACCGTTTCGAGACAATCGCACGGTCACAGTCGGAATGTGACTCCCGCGCCAATGGCGGCCGACTCGGACAGATTGCGCGGGGAGAGACCGTGCCGGAATTTGAAGAGGCCTTGCGGCTTCTGCCGGAAGGGCACATCTCTCCCAAACCGGTAACGTCGCGCTATGGGGTTCATGTCCTCAGGTTGGACGCTCGCGCCGCCGGGGAGACGCTGCCCTTCGAATATGTGCACGATCAGATCTCCTGCTACCTTGCCGAGAAGGCATGGCGCCATGACGTTGCCGACTACATCGAGCGGCTCATCGGACAGGCACAGATCGAGGGCATTGATCTGTCACGGCAGTCAACGGAAGAGACGAGAGCGGCATGACGACACTGGGAGAAATTCTGGGTCAGTTGCAGGATCGAGAGGAAATCTATGGCTTGTTGCTGGAATCCGGCAACGCAGGCCTGGTCGGCAAGCTTGACGCGAAAGCGCACGCTACGTCTGACGATCCCTGTGGTGTCGCGCTCAAGGCGGTGCACGCCTTCACAAACCGGGCCGACGACGAGGCTTGGGTCAAGCTGATGGGCTGTATTCAGGGTTCACGGTCTCCTGCTGGTGCGTGTCTGGGCGAGATGATCACATGGTCCATGACCCGTTAGAAGCCACCGGGCACAACGCCCCAGTTCTGGGTGCAATCCTGGTTGGCGGGGCCTCGCGGCGCTATGGCCACGACAAGGCGATGGCGCGGCTGGGCGGAATCCCGATGGTTCAGCGGGTTGCGACGCGGGTTTCTGGCCAGGTATCGATGCTCGCCGCGAGCGGCACCGGCCGTCCGGGACTCGATCTGCCCGTAATCCCGGATGCGATGCCTTTTGGTGGTCCGCTGCCGGCACTGATGTCCGTCCTGGACTGGGCGGGCGAACGCAAGTTTGGCTTGGTTGCAACATTTTCCTGCGACACGCCGTTCTTGCCGCCAGATCTGGTCATCCGTTTGCGCCGCGCGCTGGAACCGGACAGCGATTGCGCTGTAGCGCTTCATGGCGGCGCCGCACACCCGACCTGTGCTTTGTGGCGGACTTCTGCGTTGCCAAAAATCCAGGCGGCCTTCGAATCGGGCATTCGCAGCTTGCATGGCGCGCTGGCCTACCTGCAAACGTGCTCCGCAGATTTCTCCGATCTTGGTGATGGTCCCGGCGGCGATCCCTTTTTCAACATCAATTGTCAGTCCGACATGGCTGAAGCACAGGCCTGGATTGATCGCGTGTCTGAGGCGGCGCGCGTCAGGGCCACTGACCGGATGGCTTATTCATGAATCCGGCGCCTGGCAATTTCCGCAGCCGCAGGTCGATGGTGGACCCCTTTGGCCGGGTGGTGGATTACCTGCGCGTCTCGGTGACGGATCGCTGCAATCTTCGCTGCACCTATTGCATGAGCGAGAGTATGCGTTTTCTGCCCAAGTCCGAGCTTCTCAGTCTTGAAGAGATCGACCGGCTTTGCGCGGTCTTTATTGAAAAGGGCGTGACGCATTTGCGCCTGACGGGCGGCGAGCCGCTGATGCGCCGTGGCATAATGAAATTGGTGAACAATCTTGCACGTCATCTGGACAGTGGCGCGCTCCAGGAGTTGACCCTGACAACCAATGGTGTGCGGCTGCGTGAGTTTGCTCCCAGCCTAGCCGCGGCCGGCATACAGCGGGTCAATGTCTCGCTGGATAGCCTTGATCGGGAAAACTTCGCACGTATCACGCGGGGCGATAGGCTGCCACAGGTCCTGGGCGGCATCGCAGCCGCACAAGATGCGGGTCTGAAGGTCAAGCTAAACACCGTTGCCCTGAAACGCGATAATGCCGCCGAGCTGCCGCACCTGGTTCAGTGGGCACATGCCGGCGATATGGATATCACCCTGATTGAAACCATGCCGCTGGGCGAGATTGACGAGGACCGCACCGACCAGTTCCTGTCGCTGGCCGATGTGCGGCGGGACATGGAATCCTACTGGACGCTGACCGAGCTGCCGGAGCGCACGGGCGGGCCAGCGCGCTATGTGCGCGTGGCCGAGACCGGAGGCAGGTTGGGGTTTATTACGCCACTCACGCACAATTTCTGCGATACCTGCCGGCGCATGCGCGTGACCTGCACCGGGACGCTCTACATGTGCCTGGGGCAGGAAGGTGCGGTCGATATGCGTGCGCCCTTGCGCGCAACATCCGATGATTATCTGTTGCATGCCGCGATCGATAGGGCAGTGGCCGCCAAGCCAAAGGCGCATGATTTTCTGCTGCCGGTCCGCGGTGCCGCACCGGCGCTCGGCCGCCACATGTCCATGACGGGAGGCTGAGTGGCCAATCTTGTTTTCCTGGGAAAGTTCGGTGATCTGGCGCCCGCCCATCTCTCGAAGGTCGCGCTTCCGGGTGACGTTCGGACCCTTGCCGATTTGAAGCACTGGTTGACGTGCCAGCAGCCGCTGTTGGCGCAGGCGATGGCGGCAACCACCACGCGTCTGATCCTCAATCAGTCCGTGGCGCATGATCTGTCCCTTCCGGTTTGCGATGACGACGAAATCGCCTTCCTGCCGCCGATGAGCGGAGGCTGAGATGCGAATCCGTATTGTGCAGGAGAGGTTCGACCCTCAGGCTGAAACAGCGGCTTTCACCGCGGGTCGCGATGATGCGGGCGCCGTGGTGAGCTTTGTCGGCCTTTGCCGCGGGGCGACGGACGGCTCGGATGTGCGGGAATTGCGCATAGATCAGTATCTCGGTTTCACGGAAAGGGAGATTTCCCGTCTGGCTGCCGATGTCAGCCGGCGTTTCGATTGCCCCGATCTTCTGGTGGTGCACCGGGTGGGTTCTATCTTGCCCGGCGAGGCCATTGTTCTGGTGGTGGCGCTGGCGATCCATCGCGCCAATGCCTTTGAGGCGGTCAGGGTAATGATGGACTTTCTCAAGACCGATGCGCCTTTGTGGAAAAAGGAAACCGGCCCGGACGGCATGCGCTGGATTGAACCCCGCGCAGAAGATCATGCGCGAAGGGCCGAAGCAGAAAAGGGATTGGCGTGACCGAAACACTGCAACCGCCTGGCGGCGGAAAATTGGATATGACGATCGCATTCCGCGCGCTGCGCGTGGCGGTTCTGACGGTCTCGGATACGCGCGACGTGGAAAGTGATACTTCCGGCAAGCTGTTGGCGGATCGTGTCATTCGCGACGGCCATGTGCTGGCGGCTCGTGCCCTGGTGAAGGACGAGGTCGCACAAATTCAGGTGCAACTCAAAAAGTGGATCGCTGACCCCGGCGTGGACGTAATCATTTCTACGGGCGGCACCGGCCTGACGGGTCGTGACGTGACGCCCGAAGCCATCCGCCCGCTGTTCGATAAAACCATCGAGGGCTTCGAAACAGTCTGGCACCTGACAAGCTTCCAGACTGTTGGGCTTTCTACCATGCAGAGCCGCGCTTGTGCCGGGCTTGCCGGGGGGACCTTGATTTTCGCCCTGCCGGGCTCTAACGGCGCCTGCAAGGATGGCTGGGACCGCGTTATCCGCTGGCAGCTCGACAGTCGTCATCGTCCCTGCAATCTGGCGGAATTGATCGCCCGCTTCATGGAAGTATAGATGGCGGACGAACTCACCCATCTGGACCGAAACGGTCAGGCGCGGATGGTCGATGTCGGCGGCAAGCCGGTGACCATGCGAGAGGCGCTGGCGGCAGGGCGTGTGCGGATGTCGGCGCAGACGCTGAGAAAGGCGCTGGCGGGGGACTCTAAAAAGGGCAGCGTACGCGCCGCCGCGGAATTCGCCGGGATCATGGCGGCAAAGCGCACCGCGGAATTGATCCCGCTCTGCCACCAGATCGCGCTCAGCAGCGTGACCGTGGAGATCAATGCCGATGAGGCCGTCGGCGCATTGATGGTGACGGCGTGCGCAAAAACCACGGGACAGACCGGCGTGGAAATGGAGGCTCTGACAGCGGTCGCCGTCGCCTGTCTCACCATCTACGACATGCTCAAGGCTTTGGATCGCGCCATGGTGATCGACAGTATAACTCTGCTGGAAAAAAGCGGCGGCGCGTCGGGCGACTATCGCGTGCGATAGAGAGCCAATAACCGTGTCACCCAAGGATAATATGCCTAGTTCGAAAAAAGCGCATCTGACAGGTATTGCTGAAGCGCGTGCGGCGATGCTTGCAGCCGTGAAACCCTTGGCGGCGGAGCACGTGCCTTTGAGCGCAGCGCTAAACCGGGTTCTGTCGGAAGCGATCATTGCCAGTCGTGACCAGCCGCCCTTCGCGGTCTCGGCGATGGATGGCTATGCGCTGCGCAGCGTCGATACACCGGGCATCCTGCGGGTCTGTGGCGAGTCGTCCGCCGGGCGCGGATATGAGGGGCCCTGCGAGTCCGGTGCTGCCATCCGCATCTCCACAGGCGCGGCGATGCCCGAAGGCGCTGATACTGTCGTCATCCAGGAAGATGTCAGCCGCGACGGTGACGCCGTGACCGTACCCGCCGTCAAGGGAGGCAAGAACATTCGTCCACGTGGCGGCGATTTTTCCGCTGGACAGGTTTTGCTGCCGCCGGGCCGCAAGCTCGATGGCGTGGCGGTGTCCCTGGCGGCGGCGACCGGCGCAGCGAACTTGGCGGTGATGCGCTCCCCGCGTGTGGCGATTCTCAGCAGCGGCGACGAACTGGCCGCGCTAGGTGAGACGCCAGGGCCCTACCAGATTTTCGATTCTGCCACCTATGGTATTGCTGGGCTTGTTCAGTCCTGGGGCGGCGTTGCCCAGCGGCTGGGCGTGGAACGCGACGATATCGGGGCCATCGCCCGCGCGGCGGAACAGGGCTTGCGCGATAGCGATCTGCTGGTAGTGATCGGTGGCGCTTCGGTTGGCGATCACGACCATGCGCGCCCTGCGCTGATGCGTCTGGGGCTTGAACTTGCCGTGGAAAAGATCTCGATACGCCCCGGCAAGCCGACATGGTTCGGCAACGCGCCGCAAGGGCCCGTACTCGGCCTGCCGGGAAACCCGGCCTCCGCCCTGGTCTGCGCCTATCTGTTCCTGCGGCCCCTCATGGAGGCGATGCTGGGCCGCGATCCGCAAGCATGTACATCAACGTGCCGCGCACACCTGATGCACGCTCTGCCAGCCAATGGGCCGCGTGAGCATTATCTTCGTGCGCTTCTGGATGTGGATGGCGAGGGTCGCTTGCGGGCACGATCATTCGAGGACCAGGATTCCTCGCTGATATCTATCTTTGCGGCTGCCAATGCGCTGATCCGTCTGCCACCGGACATGCCGACTCTGGCGCAAGGCGCGCTGGTCGACGTCATTCGCCTGGAGGGCGAATGACGGTCTCGGACATGCTGCTCGCGGTCTGCATGTTCCTTGTGGCTGCCCTGTATACGACAGTGGGACATGCCGGCGCTTCCGGCTATCTGGCGCTGATGGGCCTGTTCGGCGTCGCACCAGACGTCATGCGGCCCACTGCGCTTGTGCTCAACATTGTTGTTTCCAGTTTCACGGTATGGCGGTTCTGGCGGGCAGGCCTGTTTCGCTGGCGTGTGTTGTGGCCATTCTTGATCGGCGCGATTCCCATGGGTTTTGTTGGGGGGGCGATGGTCCTGCCGACTCACATCTATCGTCCCGTAGTCGGAATTGTCCTTTTCATTGCCGCGGCTCGTTTCCTTTGGCCGAAACTGTTTCCCGCCGCGCCAGAAGCGCGCGACCCGCCGATCCTTTTGGCGATGGTATGCGGCGGCGCTATTGGCCTTCTTTCCGGTCTCACGGGCACGGGCGGCGGCATCTTCCTGTCGCCGCTGTTGCTGGTTCTGGGCTGGTCGCAGGTGCGAATTGCCTCTGGCGTAGCAGCTCTGTTCATCTGGTTCGTGTCCCTGGCGGGTCTGCTTGGAAATATCTCTTCTGTTAACGCTCTGCCGTCCGAACTTCCTTTCTATCTCGGCGCCGTCTTGGCGGGCGCGGTGATAGGCACGGCCCATGGCACAGGCCGGCTCAGCACGACGGGTGTTCTGAAAGCATTGGGATTGGTTCTGATCGTGGCGGGATTCAAACTTGTCGGCTTCTATTAGCGTCTGGTCAGCGATTGGTTGTTGGTCAGGCGCCAATTATTGCGTCAGCCGAAAATGAAAGAAGGGGATTTAATGCGATTTATTTCCTGGCAGAGCGCCGCGCGGGCGGTTGGGGCGATGGCCTTCCTTTGCTCCGGCGCGGCCCATGCCGAACTGCCGCTTTCGTCTGCCATCGCGCAGAGCCGGGCGGTTATTGACCTGCGCGCGCGCTATGAAACGGTGGACGATGCCAGCAGGGCGTTTGAGGCGAACGGCACGACCGTGCGCGCCCGCCTGGGCTTCGAGACCGGCTACTGGAACAGCCTGCAGCTGGCTTTCGATTTCGATCAGATCTGGACGGTCGGCGGCGCCACATACAACAGCACCCGCAACGGCAAGGCGTCCTACCCGGTCATCCTGGACCCGAAGATGACGGCGCTGAATCGGTTGCAGCTTACCTATGCCTCCGACTTTGACACCAAATTCACTCTGGGCCGCCAGCGCCTCCCGATCGGCAATCAGCGTTTTGTCGGCAATGTCGGCTGGCGCCAGCATGAGCAGACCTATGACGCGTTCTCGGCGTCGAACACCTCGATTGAGGACCTGACCTTCACCTACGCCTATCTGCACAGGGTGAACCGCGTCGGCGGACCAAATATTCCAGTTCCATCCACCACCGCCGGTGGGGCAACCGGGCAGGCGAACTATCTCAAAAGCGACAGCCATGTGATGGATACCGTCTATCTTGGCTTCGACGGTCTTCGGCTGGAAGCCTATGCCTTTCTGCTGAATTTTGCGGCCCCGTCTTATGCTGCTGCGACAGCGCAGCAACTCGCGACCGCGCGGCTCGACACCGCGACCTATGGCGGCCGCGCCGACTACACCTTTCTCCTGGGCGAGGAAGTGACCGGCAAGCTGACGGCTGAGTTCGCGCACCAGACCAATTACGCCAACAATCCGCTGGCGCTGAAGCTGAACTACATACTGGGCGAGGGCAGCCTGAGCTATGCCGGCCTGACCGGGCTTGTCGGCTATGAAGTTCTGGAAGGCAATGGCGCCATCGGCTTCGCGACCCCACTCGCCACCCTGCATGCCTTCAATGGTTGGGCTGACATGTTCCTGGTGACCCCGACCAACGGTCTCAGGGATTTCTACGTTAAGGCCAGCTATTCTCTGCCGGCGGACTTCATCGAGATGAAGAGCTTAACGGGCATCGTGACCTGGCACGATTACACCACCGACAATCTCGGAGCGGGGATTGGCGGCGAATGGAATGTCAGCGCCGAACTGGCTGTCGATGGCAACGTATCATTGCTGGCCAAATACGCCGCCTACAGCGGCGCGGGCGTGCCGTTCGGCGGGTTTGGCGACAAATCGATCTTCTGGCTGCAAGCCACCTACAGATACTAAAATCCACGAATAAGGCGCCTGGACCAAGGACAATAGTGCCTCGATTTCGCTTTTGACCCAAAGGAACGGTTGCCCCAGGTTGGGCCACGTGTTTCCAAGGAGAGGAAATAGGACATTGGGCGCCACCAGACCACGACCTCTCACTGCCCAGTCTATAATTCAATCAGCGCGCAACTGTACCGATGAACAAAGAGCGGTTCTTAACCGCATCGGCCAATGTGTAATCATTCAGGGCGCTCAAGAAAGCACGGTTGGCCTTATGCAGCATATGCTGCAGATCGCAGGCGCTGATAACTCTGCAGGTATTGTTGGTGCGATCAAAACACTCAACAAGGTGCATGTTCGGCTCTAGCTCACGCACCAGATCGCCAACCTTGAGTGTGTCCGCAGGCTGGGCGAGCCGAATGCCGCCGCCTTTGCCCTTGCTGCTGGTGACATATCCCAACTGTGCCAGGCGGTGCACCACTTTGACCAAATGGTTGCGCGACACACCGAAATGCTCGGCAATCTCGCGCACGCTGCATGTCTTGGCCGGCTGAGCGGCAAGATACATCAGGCTGCGTAAGCCGTAATCCGTGAAAATGGTAAGTTGCATCAGCCCTTGCAAGTTACGGGATCATGGCCTTATATATAATATGTATCATAAATACATATTAAGGGTAGTCATGCTCAGCGCGCAAACCATTGGCATCGTAAAATCGACAGCACCCATCCTAGCAGAACATGGCGAGGTCCTTACCCGGCATTTCTACAAGCGGATGTTCTCACACAACCCGGAAGTAGCGCCGTTTTTCAATGCAACGAACCAGTCCACGGGGAGACAGCAGCGTGCTCTGGCGGGCGCGATCACCGCCTATGCGGCCAATATTGACAATCTGGCCGCGCTAGGCGGAGCGGTGGAATTGATTGCGCAAAAACACGCATCTTTGACTATCAAGCCCGAGCATTATCCCATCGTGGGCGAAAACCTGCTCGCGGCCATCCGTGAAGTTCTGGGCGCTGGCGCGACAGATGAGGTTATCAATGCGTGGGGCGAGGCGTACGGCTTCCTTGCTGAGATCATGATTGGCCGCGAGCGGCAAATTTATCAACAAAATGCGCGCAAACCTGGCGGCTGGGAAGGGTTCAAGACTTTCCGCGTTCTTCGGAAGGAGCGGGAAAGCAGCAACATTACATCGTTCTATCTGGTATCCGCCGACGGTACTCCCCCACCCAGCTTTCAGCCGGGCCAGTATATCACGGTTCGGGTCGCTACGCCGGACGGTCGGACGACAATGCGCAACTACAGTCTTTCCGACAGGCCTGGGCAGGAGTGGCTGCGCATCAGCGTCAAGCGCGAGGATGCCCCTGTTACCACGGCGCCCGCTGGCTATGTCTCAAACCTACTGCACAGTTCCGTCCAAGCAGGTGACACCCTAGAAATTGCACCGCCGTGCGGTGAATTCTTCCTTGATGTCAGCGAAAAGCATCAACGCCCGCTCGTTCTTCTGGCAGCAGGAATTGGCATCACGCCCCTTATGAGCATCTTGCAGACTGCGTTGGTGACTACGCCGGACCGGGAGATTGTCTTGATCCATGGCTGCCTTAACGAGGATGTACAGGCCTTCCGCACAACGATTGACGGATTGGAGAATTCTCACCCTCTCCTGAGAGTCCATCATCGTTACAGCGATCCGCTCGGACCGGGCGTCACGCGCACAGGCACCGCCAGTACGGGCTTCATCGACGCGGAACTGGTAGAATCATTTGTGCCAGGACGCGACGCTGATTACTTTTTCTGCGGGCCCCAGCCTTTCATGGTTGGCATCTATCAAGAGCTTCTAAAATGGGGACTTCCGCCAGCCCAGGTCCGGTTTGAATTCTTTGGTCCGCGGGAAGACCTGCAAGCGTTGGCGGCCAGTGCAAGCTGACCAGTAGCGCTTCTCCCAAACTGCCCGCAAAGAAGTAGCGGTGCAGTTTACCTTCTGGGAGGAAGGACTGGTGTGCCCGCGAAGCTGGCAGAATTTGGCCTTCGATGTTCGTTATTGGGGCAAAGCGGGTGTTGCGCCAAGCTGTTCGCGGTATTACCGAAACGTGCAAAATCGAGCGTGGTAGTTTGGGCTGGTGAAGGATTTTCGAATCGGGAGCCGAGCCCTGCTTTTTGAGCCTTAGGATCATTTGCTTACGGGCTATGCTGTGGCTACCGCGTGTTGTTGGTACAGTGTTGGTACTACGGAGATTTCCTATTGGAAAAAGTGAATCACTTTAATCACTTACATCAATTCAACGAGTCCTCTTCTGGGCACCATCTACCTATCCGGGCATATCCGGTGACGGCTGGGAAACCCTTTAAAATCAAGCTATAATTGCTATTGGTCGTCCAGTGGCGTCCGCTGAGATTTCCTGCAATCCGGGGGCCTGTGGGGGCCTTTTTGGGGGCCTTTTTTGCGCTAGCTGGAGGCCCCCCCATGCCGCTGACAACCACCAGGATCAACGCCGCTAAGCCCCAGGAGCGGGCCTATAAGCTTTTCGACGATAAGGGCCTGTTTCTCTCCGTGGAAACTGCCGGCGGGAAGCTCTGGCGCTTTAAATACCGTTACGGCGGGAAAGAGAAGAAGCTGGCTCTCGGAGCCTTTCCAGAGACGGGATTGAGGGAAGCGCGCGGCAAGCGAGACGAAGCGCGCAAGCTGCTGGAGACAGGTATTGATCCTGGTGCGCAGAGAAGGCTCGACAAGCTCAGCAAGGCCTTACAGGTCGCCAATACGTTCGAGGCCATAGCGGACGAGTATATCGCCAAGAAGGCCCGTGAGGGCCTTGCCCAGGTCACGCTCGCTAAGGCCCGCTGGCTGTTGAGCCTGTTGGCACCGAAGGTGGGTTCGCGCCCGATTGTCGAAATCACGGTCCCGGAACTGCTCGCTGCGCTTCGTCCCGTCGAGCAGCGGGGTAATCTTGAGACGGCACGGCGGATGCGCTCCTTCGCCGGGCGGGTGTTCCGCTATGCCATCGCCACCGGCCGGGCGGAGCGCGATTTGTCTTCTGATATCAGGGGTGCGCTCACAGCCCCGACCGTGACTCACCGGGCGGCGATCCTGGAGCCAGCGGCAGTGGGGGCATTGCTCCGGGCCATTGAGGGGTACGGCGGCCAATCCTCGACCCTATTGGCGCTGCGCCTTGCGCCGCATGTTTTCGTCCGGCCGGGCGAATTGCGTCACGCGGAATGGACTGAGATCGACTTCGAAAAGGCTGTGTGGGTCATTCCGGGCACAAAAACGAAAATGGGCAGAGAACATCAGGTGCCGTTGTCGCGGCAGGCGCTGGCTATTCTGGAGCACGCGCACAAGCATTCTGGCCAAGGGCGTTTTGTGTTCCCGTCTACGACTTCAGCAAGTCGCCCCATATCGGAAAACACGTTGAATGCGGCGCTGCGCCGGATGAATTTCCGCAAAGACGAGATGACGGCCCATGGCTTCCGGGCGATAGCATCAACCTTGCTCAATGAATCCGGCAAATGGAACCCTGATGCTATCGAGCGCGCATTGGCCCATGGGCAGGACAATGGGGTCCGTGCCGCTTATCATCGCGGTGCATATTGGGGAGAGCGGGTTCGGATGGCGCAGTGGTGGAGCGATCATCTCGACACATTGAGGGCAGGCGCAAAAGTTCTCGTACTGAGGCGCGCAACCTAATTTAACCCGAATGTCCGCTTTTGACCCAAAGCGGACATTGAGCAGACAGGAACAGCAGCTCGAATAAATGCGGATATTACTGTTGGGCACCGAGCGAAATATGAGACTGAAGGACATCGTCGTTCAGCAACTTAAGCGGGCACGTGCGATGACATCCTTGGACACCGGACTCATCCTGTGAAAACGGATCACGAATTTCACCTGGCTTGAGTCGGCGGTTCAGTTTTGCCGCAGCCAGGCGACCGACATTGGGAGGGCGGCCATGCCTAAGCGCGTGATTCTTTGGGAATTAGTGCTGTTTTTCCCGCCGCCTCCGAATTAACCACCCCCTTCAAGCGTCGGCGCGAAGGCTTCAGGTAACCTTGCCAAAAGGTTAGCCGCCGGTACACTACCGGACATTGGATAGGGAACTGCGCGGCGCACCGAAGACGCCGGACAAAGTCGCCATCCAGGTGCGTGTGAAGCGGGCGTGGGGCTCAGTCGATTGATGTGTGACCGGCATGGTGTGGCCGTCAAGCCGGCAAGTTTGGCCGGCGTGCGCAGCCGCGCGTCCATCGTCCGCCTGGCAATCCTGGCCGCCGCATTATTGTCCAGCGCTGCTGCCCATGCCGATCCGGTGCTGCCGAGCGGCGGACAATTCGTGGCGGGGCAGGGCGCTATTGCCGGATCGGCGGGCGGCCTGACTATCAACCAGGCGGGCAGCCACGGCATCATCAACTGGCAGAATTTCTCGATTGGCGCCGGCGGCAGGGTGCAATTCAACAACGGAGCCGGCGCCACGCTGAACCGCGTCACGGGCGCTGACATTTCCCAGATCAACGGCCAGCTGCGCGCCACGGGTTCGCTCTATCTCATCAACCCGCAAGGCATCGTCATCGGCCCGGGCGGCAAGGTGGTGACGGGCGGCAGCTTCGTCGCCTCGACCCGCGACATCTCCAACAGCGATTTCCTGGGCGGCGGCGCGATGAGCGCCAGCGGCAGTTCGAACGGCGATGTCGTCAATGCCGGCACCATCACCTCCCGCAATGGCGATGCCATCCTGGTCGGACGGTCCGTCAGCAACAGCGGCGAGGTTACGGCGCGCAAGGGTGCCGCCGTCATGGCCGCCGGCAACGAAATCCTGCTGCGGCCGGCCGCGGGGGACGCGCGCATCGCCGTGTCCGGCGGCACCGGCGATGTCACCAACACGGGCGCCATTGCCGCCGCCCAGGCCCAGCTGACGGCCGCCGGCGGCAACGTCTATGCCATGGCGGGAAACAATGGCGGTCTTGTTTCGGCGACGGGCACCGCGACCATCAACGGCCGTGTCTGGCTGACGGCGGGCGGCACCACCTCGGTCTCCGGAACGGTGTCGGCGAAGAACGCCGATGGCTCCGGCGGCGCGGTCACCGCGCGGGGCGCTAATATAGAAGTGTCGGGCGCCATCGATGCCTCCGCCACCCAGGCCGGCAAGGCGGGTGGCGACGTGTCGGTCATAGCCCTGGGCACCACCGTCTTTTTGGGGCGGATCGATGCCAGGGGCGGCGCAGGGGGCAAGGGCGGGTTCGTCGACACCTCGGGCGGGCAGGTGCAGATCAAGGATAGCGCCCGCGTTTCCACCCTGGCGGCCAACGGCGTTTCCGGCACCTGGCTGATCGATCCGCCGGATTACATCGTTGCGGCGTCAGGCGGCGATATCACGGGCGCGACGGTTTCCACCAATCTGGCCACCACCAATGTCACCATCGCCAGCGCCAACGGCACGGTCAACCCGAACGGCAATGGCGATATCTTTATCAATGACCCAATCAGCTGGAGCACCAGCAACACGCTGACCCTGACCGCGGTCGGACAGGTCTATGTCAATTCGCCCATCAACATCAGCGGGGCGGGCGGCCTGACGGTAACGTCCGTCGATTACAGCTTTAACGGGAGCACGATTGACTTCGGCTCGACCAATAATGGCGCCAGCCTCACCATAAACGGCACACTACACACGCTACTTTACAACATTACCGATGTCCAGAATGTCGGCAACAACCTGGCTGGCAACTACGCTCTTGCAACAAACATCGATGCCAGCGCGACTTCGGGCTGGAACAGTGGCGCCGGCTTCGTCCCGATTGGCCCCAACGGCACGTCGCCGTTCACGGGGACGTTTACTGGGCTCGGCCACACGGTCAGCAGTCTGACGATCAATCGTCCGAGCACAGCCAATGTCGGCTTGTTCGGATACTCGGGCGGAACAATCCGTGACCTCGGCCTGATCGGGGGATCCGTAACGGGCCGCGACAGTGTCGGCGCGCTCGCCGGAAAAATCGATACAGGCACGATCACGCGCAGCTACGCCACAACGTCCGTCGTCGGCGCGGGCTCGTCGGGCGATCAAAGCGCCGGCGGTCTCGTGGGGTATAACCAGGCAGGCACGATCACATATTCTTATGCCACTGGCTCGGTCACCGCCGTCAATATGGCCAGGGTTGGCGGGCTCGTCGGCACCAATAATGGGGTCGCCACGATCTCGGACTCTTTTGCCATGGGCGCGGTCACCGGCGCGAACAGCGTCGGCGGTCTGATCGGACAGAATGGCGGTACGGTAACAAATGTGTATGCGACCGGCAGGGTCAGCGGCAGCAACGCCGGCGGGCTTGTCGGTCAGATCGTCAGCGCCAGCGGCGACTTCACCAACGCCTATTGGGACAAAGATACCAGTGGCAAAACGAATGCCTTTGGCGACTCCAACGGCAGTCACGGCACGATCACCGGCCAGACCACCGCACAGTTGCAGGCCGCGCTGCCGACCGGGTTCAGCTCCTCCGCCTGGGGCATCGTCGCCGGTACCAGCTATCCCTATCTCAAGAATTTCTACGCCAGCGCGCCGCAGGTGGTGTCGGGCATCGCCTATAGCAACCTCGGAGCAACGGTTGCGGCGGGCGCCACGGTTTCGACACTGCTGGACGGCGCAAGCCTGGCCAGCGCCATCAGCGGCGCCAATGGCTACTATTATACAGTGCTCGCGCCGGGTTCGATCGGGTCCAACACGCAATTATTGGCCTACACCACGGGCGGCGCGGGCGGCGTCGCGTTCCGGCACAATGCTTCGGGATCGATTTCCGGTCTCGATATCTGGGGCACCGCGCTGCGCCAGACCAGCGCGGCAACCACGCTCTCGGCCATCGCGGCCGGACTTTCGACGGCTGTCGGTTCCTCCGGCGTTTCGACCAGCTTCAACAATCTGGCCGTTGTCTCGACGGGGAGCAGCCTGGCGATCGACGCGGCGATCAGCAAAAGCGGCCTCGTCAGTCTGACCGCCGCCGGCGCGGTGACGCAAAGCGCGGCGATTGCGGCCGGCAGCCTGCAACTTCTCGGCGGCGGTGCCAGCTACACCCTGACCAACGGCTCCAACAATGTCGGCACGGTTGCCGCCAGCACCGGCGGCGTATCGCTGACCAATGGGGCGGCGCTTACCGTCGGGACCGTCAGCGGCACCGTGGGCATCACCAGCTCGGGTAATGTGACGCTTACCGGCAGCAGCACAATCGCCATCGACAACGCGATCACCGCGACCAGCGGCCGGCTCACCGTCAACGCGACCGGCGGCGGCGCCGTGTCGACCGCCGGCGCCGTCAACGTAAACGCCTTTACGCTTCAAAATGGTGCCTGGAGCCAGAATACTGCGTCGCTACCCGGTTTCGCCGCCGCCGATTTCACCATCAGCGGTGGTTCTTTCCTGCGCGTCACCGGGGGCGACGGTTCGAGCGGCACACCCTACCAGATCGCCGACCTTTTCGGCCTGCAGGGCATTGGCTCCTCCGCCACATTGCTCGGCAAGTCGTATCTTCTCACCGCCGACATCAACGCCAGCGGCACGTCGTCCTGGAATTCGGGCGCGGGTTTTGCCGCGATAGGCAGCGGCACCGCTTTCAGCGGCACGTTCAACGGCCAAAATCATACGATCAGCGGCCTGACAATCAATCGGTCTTCGACCGACAGTGTCGGCCTGTTCGGCAATTCCTCCGGGACCATTCAGCAGGTCGGGTTGACCGGCGGGTCCATCACCGGCCGCAATCGTACCGGTGCGCTGGTCGGCAACAATTCAGGCACTGTCACGAAATCCTATGCGACGGCCTCGGTAAGCGGCGCGCAACAGGTGGGCGGGCTGGTCGGGCAAAGCACCAACACAATCTCATTGTCCTATGCCACCGGCGCGGTTAGCGGCACGCTCTATGTCGGTGGGTTGGCGGGTTACAGCAACTTCCAGGTCTTATCCTCCTATGCGACCGGCGCGGTGAGCGGAACCGATTATGTGGGCGGGCTGCTCGGAAAGTTCGGCGGCACGATCAACAAATCCTACGCAACCGGCGCGGTAACGGCCGGCGGCGCCAACGTGGGCGGGCTGGGCGGACAGACCGATGGCGTCAACATCGTGCAGTCCTTCTGGAACACTGAGACCAGCGGCAAGTCTGTCGGCGTGGGCGCCGGCTATTCGGGTTCCCAGGCGACCGGCCTGACCACCGCGCAGATGAAGAACCTTTCGACCTTCAGCGCCGCGGGCTGGGACATCGACGATGCCGGCGGCACCGGCAAGGTGTGGCGCATCTATGACGGCAACACCGCGCCGTTGCTGCGCAACTTCCTCACCTCGCTCACCGCGACCTATACGAATGCGAACAAGACCTATGATGCAGCCGTCTACAGCAGTTTCGGCACGCCCACCTTATCGGTCCCGGGCGCCACACTGAGCGGCAGCGCGGCGGTTGTGGGTAGCGCGGCCAGTGCAAAGAATGCAGGCAGCTATACGATCATCGGCAGCTATTATTCCAACCAGGCCGGCTATGACATTTCCTATGCGGGTACGCTGACCATCACCAAGGCGACGCTGGCGGCGCTGACCGGCAGCCGCAGCTATGACGCGGGCACCGTCTTCGCGGCGGCGACGTTCGGCACCGCCGGGACACTGACCACCGGGATCGGCACCGAGACGCTGGTGCTGAGCGGGTCAGGCTCGGTGGCCAGCGCCAATGCGGGTGCAGCCCAGGGCCTGACGCTGGGGATGCTGGCACTGGGCGACGGCTCCAATGGCGGCCTGGCGGCGAACTACCAGTTCGCCTCGAGCGGCAACACCGGCACGATCGGCAAGGCGACGCTGGCGGCGCTGACCGGCAGCCGCAGCTATGACGCGGGCACCGTCTTCGCGGCGGCGACGTTCGGCACCGCCGGGACACTGACCACCGGGATCGGCACCGAGACGCTGGTGCTGAGCGGGTCAGGCTCGGTGGCCAGCGCCAATGCGGGTGCAGCCCAGGGCCTGACGCTGGGGACGCTGGCACTGGGCGACGGCTCCAATGGCGGCCTGGCGGCGAACTACCAGTTCGCCTCGAGCGGCAACACCGGCACGATCGGCAAGGCGACGCTGGCGGCGCTGACCGGCAGCCGCAGCTATGACGCGGGCACCGTCTTCGCGGCGGCGACGTTCGGCACCGCCGGGACACTGACCACCGGGATCGGCACCGAGACGCTGGTGCTGAGCGGGTCAGGCTCGGTGGCCAGCGCCAATGCGGGTGCAGCCCAGGGCCTGACGCTGGGGACGCTGGCACTGGGCGACGGCTCCAATGGCGGCCTGGCGGCGAACTACCAGTTCGCCTCGAGCGGCAACACCGGCACGATCGGCAAGGCGACGCTGGCGGCGCTGACCGGCAGCCGCAGCTATGACGCGGGCACCGTCTTCGCGGCGGCGACGTTCGGCACCGCCGGGACACTGACCACCGGGATCGGCACCGAGACGCTGGTGCTGAGCGGGTCAGGCTCGGTGGCCAGCGCCAATGCGGGTGCAGCCCAGGGCCTGACGCTGGGGACGCTGGCACTGGGCGACGGCTCCAATGGCGGCCTGGCGGCGAACTACCAGTTCGCCTCGAGCGGCAACACCGGCACGATCGGCAAGGCGACGCTGGCGGCGCTGACCGGCAGCCGCAGCTATGACGCGGGCACCGTCTTCGCGGCGGCGACGTTCGGCACCGCCGGGACACTGACCACCGGGATCGGCACCGAGACGCTGGTGCTGAGCGGGTCAGGCTCGGTGGCCAGCGCCAATGCGGGTGCAGCCCAGGGCCTGACGCTGGGGACGCTGGCACTGGGCGACGGCTCCAATGGCGGCCTGGCGGCGAACTACCAGTTCGCCTCGAGCGGCAACACCGGCACGATCGGCAAGGCGACGCTGGCGGCGCTGACCGGCAGCCGCAGCTATGACGCGGGCACCGTCTTCGCGGCGGCGACGTTCGGCACCGCCGGGACACTGACCACCGGGATCGGCACCGAGACGCTGGTGCTGAGCGGGTCAGGCTCGGTGGCCAGCGCCAATGCGGGTGCAGCCCAGGGCCTGACGCTGGGGACGCTGGCACTGGGCGACGGCTCCAATGGCGGCCTGGCGGCGAACTACCAGTTCGCCTCGAGCGGCAACACCGGCACGATCGGCAAGGCGACGCTGGCGGCGCTGACCGGCAGCCGCAGCTATGACGCGGGCACCGTCTTCGCGGCGGCGACGTTCGGCACCGCCGGGACACTGACCACCGGGATCGGCACCGAGACGCTGGTGCTGAGCGGGTCAGGCTCGGTGGCCAGCGCCAATGCGGGTGCAGCCCAGGGCCTGACGCTGGGGACGCTGGCACTGGGCGACGGCTCCAATGGCGGCCTGGCGGCGAACTACCAGTTCGCCTCGAGCGGCAACACCGGCACGATCGGCAAGGCGACGCTGGCGGCGCTGACCGGCAGCCGCAGCTATGACGCGGGCACCGTCTTCGCGGCGGCGACGTTCGGCACCGCCGGGACACTGACCACCGGGATCGGCACCGAGACGCTGGTGCTGAGCGGGTCAGGCTCGGTGGCCAGCGCCAATGCGGGTGCAGCCCAGGGCCTGACGCTGGGGACGCTGGCACTGGGCGACGGCTCCAATGGCGGCCTGGCGGCGAACTACCAGTTCGCCTCGAGCGGCAACACCGGCACGATCGGCAAGGCGACGCTGGCGGTCACCGCAAATAACGACACCAAAACGTATGATGGTCTCGCTTATAATGGCGGCAATGGTGTCTCGTATGCCGGCTTCGTCAACGGCGAGACCAGCGCCGTGCTCGGTGGCACGCTGGCTTACGGTGGGTCGAGCCAGGGTGCGACCAATGCGGGAACTTATGTCATATCCGCCAGCGGTCTGACCTCTGGCAATTATGCGTTCACATATACAAACGGCGCGCTGACGGTGTCGCAACGGGCGATTACTGTGGCCGCCGGCGCAAAGACCAGGACCTATGGCGACGCCAATCCCGCGCTGACCTACACGTTGACGGCCGGCACTCTGGTCGCTGGTGATACGCTGACGGGGGCACTTTCGTCCGCGGCTGGCCTAACCAGCAATATCGGATCCTACGGGATTGACCAAGGAACGCTATCGGCGGGCAGCAATTACACGGTCAATTATACGGGCGCGGATCTCACGGTCACGGCCCGTCCGATCACAGTGACGGCCGACGCCAAGACCAGGATCTATGGCGACGCCAATCCCGCGCTAACCTACGCGTTGACTGCCGGTACCCTGGTCAACGGAGATACGCTGAGCGCGGCGCTGACGACAACGGCAAACCTGACCAGCAGCGTCGGCAGCTATGCCATCACGCTGGTGGCGCAGAGTTCGCAGAATTACACGGTCAAGTATACGGGCGCGGATCTCACGGTCACGGCCCGTCCGATCACAGTGACGGCCGACGCCAAGACCAGGATCTATGGCGCCGCCAATCCCGCGCTAACCTATGCGTTGACTGCCGGTACCCTGGTCAACGCAGATGTGCTGACAGGATCCCTAATCACGGCAGCAAACCTGACCAGCAATGTCGGCAGCTATGCGATCACGCTGGGTTCGCTGGGTTCGTCGAACTACGCGATCAATTATACGGGCGCGAATCTTACGGTCACGACCCGCCCGATTACGGTAACTGCAGATGCGCAGACCCGTATATTCGGGGTCGCCAATCCGACGCTGACCTACCTGTTGACCGCAGGCGATCTGGTCAATGGCAACACGTTGAGCGGTGCATTGAGCACGGCTGCCGACCTGACCAGTCCAGTGGGCAGTTACCTGATCAGCCAGGGTACGCTTACTGCAGGGGTTAATTACAATCTGAGCTATATCGGCGCCGATCTTTCCGTTACGGCCGCGCCGGAGGCCAATATTCCGCCCCCGCCGAACGCTTCCACGGCTCCGCTGATGCCTTCCACGAACTTCGGATCGCCGCAAAACACGACGCTTGTCAATTTTGTCCCGAATTCCAGTTCGGGTGATGTTGTTACCAACGCGATCGAAGAGCCGGGCGAGGTCGTACTTTTCCAGAGCGGGGCGCCGGGCCAGAGCACTGAATTTGGCGCCATCGTCATTGGCGACTACTCCAACGCAACTGAAGACAACGACCGGCTGATCGCGCAGTGACGAGCATGTTCAAGAAGCGCTGCAAAGATTTAGTGCTGTTCATTCTGGTGGCATGGGCGTCTGCCGCGGTGCCTGTGCTGGCACAGGATTTCAGTACCGTCGCGCCCAAGCAGCCCCAAACCAACGACAATTCCGGCACGATAAAGACGCCACCTTTGCAGGCGGTTCCGGGGGTCGCGAGTAAACACCTCTTGGACAAACTTGCCGGTTTGCGTTTCGTCGATCAGGTTCAGAAGATTTCACGCGACGGCGCAAGCGGTTCGGGCATTCAGATTGAAGCGTTACCTCTTATGGATGACGCGGACCTTCGCAAACAGCTATCTGCATTTCTGGGAAAGCCGTTGATGACGGGCGATCTTCCGAAAGTATCGAAGACCGTCATCGACTGGTATCGCGCACGTCGCCATCCGATTGTGGATGTCGCTTTTCCGGAGCAAGATATCAGCACCGGGGTTGTGCAGGCGGTCGTCACCGTTTACCGCCTCGGCAAGATCAAGAATGAAGGCAACAAGTGGTTTTCGAGCGCTCTCCTAAAAAGGAAAATGAATACGACGCCGGGGCGCACGGTCGATTTTGGAATTCTCCAGGAAGATATGACCCGGCTCAATCGCAACCCGTTCCGCTCGGTGAGCGCGGTATTTCAGAGGGGTGAGGAGGTCGGCGCCACCGATCTGTTGCTGAAAACTACCGATCGCTTTCCCTGGCGCGTGTTTGCGGGCTTTGACAATAGCGGACTCCCGGTCACCGGACGCGACCACTATTTTGCTGGCTTCAACGCCGGAAACCTTTTTGGCCTAGATCACCAGCTTTCATACCAGTTTATCGCCAGCCCGGATTTGTGGCGCAATCGCAGCCGCCCCGCCGGCCAGTCACAGGACCCGCGCTTTACCGCGCATTCCGTCAATTATCTTGCACCGCTGCCGAACGGCGATGCGATCAATGTCTTCGGTTCCTATGTCCAGCAGGTGCCGAATATCGGGCCGGACTTTGGGCAGGTCGGTCATGGCATGCAGGTGGGGCTGCGCTATCAGCATATACTGGCGCCGGCCGGAAACCTTTCGCACCAGGTCCAATTCGGTTTCGACTACAAACGCTATGACAACAATCTGGCATTCGGCGGGACACGGGTTTTTGGCAATATAACGAAAACAGCGCAGTTTCTGCTGATTTATGATGCAACGCGTCAGGACAGCTATGGCCAAACCGCGGTGCAAAACCAGATTGTCTTCAGTCCTGGCGGTCTTCTGTCCAGCAACAATACGGCATCGTTCCAGGCTTCCGGCGTAGCCAACGCCAAAGCGACGTATGTGTACGACAATCTGCAGCTCACCCGTGTTACCAACTTGCCATGGAATGCCAGCATCATGGCGCGCGCGCTTTTCCAGGTCTCTTCGGCGGAACTGATATCCAGTGAACAGATTGGCGCCGGCGGAATGGATTCGGTGCGTGGTTACGACCCGCGAACCATCAATGGCACGCAGGGCGTTGTTACCAGCGTGGAATTGCGCAGCCCGCCCTTCAGCCCGCTGCAGAAAGTCCTGGGACTACCCGATCAGGGACAATTGCTCGCTTTTTGGGATTATGGCCTCGTCGGATTCCAGAATACCCAGACCGGTTTGCCCCGGCAGGCGGAGGTCCAGAGCCTCGGCATAGGCGCCCGTTACGGAATAGGCCGCTATTTGGACCTGCGTTTTGACTATGGCTGGCAACTGAAAAAAGCGCCGGGCGCCACGCAAATCGGCAATCTTGCTAATGTCTCGGTAACCCTATCCCACTAGCGCGCGGCAACTGGATACAATTTGAACTAAATCTGAGTTGCTGAACTAAACCAGCGTAAAAACCTCGTCTTTATCGTCGCGCGCAGCCGGAAGGGGCGCGCGATGGACGGCAAGATTAGAGGGGCAGTTTGTCTGCTGGCGGGGTTGTTCCTGGCCGCCTGCCAAGGCCCCCTGCAAAACAGCACGCTGACGACCGGATCCATTGGTCCGGTGTCGACAATGGCGTCCTCGCGCCCGCAAATTGAGGCTAGTACCGCCATGATGGCGGGTCGGGCGGATGTCGCGCCGGCCGGCTATTTGGCCTTTTGCGCCCGCCAGCCCAACCAGTGCGCCGATACCGGCGACACGCGTGAAACTGTAGCACTCACGCCGACTCTATGGGCTGAGCTCGAACGTATAAACCTGACGGTCAATACAACAATCACATCCATGGAAGACTCGGTGCATTATGGGCGCGTGGATTTCTGGACCATTCCCACCGATGGCTGGGGCGATTGCGAAGACTTTGTACTGGAGAAACGCAAAGCGTTGGCATTGGCCGGCGTGCCGCGCCGGGCGCTGCGGATAGCGGTTGGCCGTTTGCCGAGTGGGGAAGCCCATGCGGTTCTGATTGTTGCGACAGATCAGGGCGATTACGTGCTCAACAACCTGCATTCGGCTGTTGTGCCGTGGGAGAAAGCCAATATCTCCTGGATAGCGCGCGATGTGCCAGGCCAAAGCGGTTGGATCACGATCGGGCCGTCCCGGTTCGTGGCTGCAACACAGGCTGAGCCACTACGGACTTCTCGAAAAGCAGTCCTGCCCCCGCCCTGATCTAAACTCTATCGCCGGTCATATCCGCTTATGGCGCGAATCGGACGCCGTAGCGTTGGCAGGTCTGACACGCACCAAGAGAACCGATACGCCAATGACCGCTTTTGGCGCAAAGCGGACACCGCGCTTATTCCTGCGAACGACCGGGCTGACCCAAAGCGGACATTTTCTGACGGTCCGACCACCTTGAACTAACATCATATCTGGACCACTCAGTGAGTAGCCGGTCATGGGCTTTGAGTGAAATCAATGTTCTCTTGTTAGGTACGGCTAAGCTTACGAGATTGCTTTGTGGGAATTTCAATGAGCTGGCGAAATCGATTGCTAATAATGACGCTGCTTCCAACCGCGGTCCTTGTCCCTCCGGCAGTCGCGCAAGGTGTTGAAGCTGGCTACATTGTCGCCCAGCGCTGGTGCAGCAGCTGTCATGAGATTGACAAAGGGAGTTTTGGGAACGGCGTGACCCCTTCCTTCGCATCTATCGCTCGCAGGCCCAGCACGACGACCGTGTCGTTGGAAATGCTCCTCAGCAACCCACATCGCCGCATGCGCGATTCCCTGATGCGACACGAGATTGCAGATGTCTCAGCCTATATTCTTAGCCTTAAATAGTGACGGGCCAGCCCGGCTCTTTTTTTACCAAGCGCTGGCCTATCTTGCTGCGGCGGCGAATGACCGCTTTTGGCGCAAAGCGGACATTCTACTCACCCAATCTGGCCCTGACAGAGTTGGCGATTGGGCCACCCGCCGACATCGACGCCATGATCTCCGCCTGCTGGCTGCGGCTCAACGCGCCATAGGAGGCAAAGGTCGTCATAAGTTCCTCGTGGCCTAGGTTCTGGCTCCAGGCCTTCATCGCCTCGATGCTTCCTCCACAGGTCTTTTGACCGAGCCGGGCCAGCGTCTTGCGGAACGAGTGGGGGTGGAAGTATGGCAGCCCGGCTCGCTCGAATGCCTGCTTGAAAATGGCCCTGATCGGCCCCGCATTTGACCAAGGGCGGCGGTCCAGGCCGTCAGACCGGAACAGTCCGTTTTCTCCCACCGCGATACGGGTTGCGGGAAACAGTGGGTCGTCAAATCCGAAGAGCTTCTCGGCGACCAGGAATTTGATCCAATCGGCCACCATGGCCTCGATCTCGTCTCCCACCGGGAAGAAGAATGTGGGGAAGGATTTCGAGAATTTGGTGCGGACCTCCCGCGCATCCTGCTCGACCAGCTTCTGCCCGAGGTCGATATGCTTGAGCTTGAGGGACGCGATGGCCCCGTCCCGCGCGCCCGTGAGGATGGCAAATGCCACCACCGCGCGGTCCCGCTTTTCCAGGTCGGTGCCCGAGGGAGCAAGGCGCAGAACATGGCGGATTTGCTCCAGCGTCGGAACCTTGGGCTCTCGCCCTGATTTGGCGACCCGGGCATCTTTCAGGTTCAGATTGAAATACTCGGCATCCGCATAGCTGATGCGGGACTTGTAGCCCGGCTGGCCGGCAAGCCAGACAAAGAAAGCCTTCAGGGCGGCGAGCGTTGAATAGATCGTCGCCTTGCTCAGGGGCTCCTTGCTGCGCTCGCCCTGCTGCTCTGAAAGCCGCTGCTTGAATGCCTTGGCCTGCTCAATGTGAAAGCTCTTGAAGTCGCGGTGATGGGTGTAAACTTCAAACCTGTCCAGCGCCTTGGCGGTCTGGTCGATCGAGGTCTCGCTCATGCCCTTCGCCTCCCGCAGATACACGAAATAGGCGCGCTTGATTCTCTCGTTGCTGGCGTTGTGTTTGGTCATGCTGGGGCTCTGGCTTTGAAGTCACTGTTCAGGATGGGTGCAGCCCGGTCTTCTAGTCGTGTCTACGGCTGCGATCTTGCCGCCACGCCACTCACTTAGCGTTGCTGATCAAGCCATCATGCAGCCATTGTCCCAGCATTGCTCCGGCCTGCTGGACGCCGGCATCCGGCCCTGACTGTTCCACCAGGGCCGCGCATACCGCACCGAAGGTCTTTCCCGACGCGATCATCTCCAGCGCTTTGTGTTCGATTGCGTCAATAGTGCGGAAGCAAGGCGTCAAATCCTGTCGCCAGACGAGTATTGCACCCGGCGCCGGCAGCATGGCCACGGCCGGAGGATTCTCGCCGGCAGACAAGGCTGACCAGATTGTCCCCGCATTAGTCACGGTATCCAAGATGCGCACGGTAGGAATAAGCCTGAGCACTGCCAAGTCCCAGTCAATCTCGACCAAGCCTGTCGACGCGACCGTGTCCGCATCCGCACCATCAAATGCCCGGCAGAGCGCCCAGTCGAGACGGGCGAGATCCGCCACCTCGGGATCATCGGGATAGAGGGTGCGCAGCGTATGATCAAACCCCATGCCATAGACGCCCAAGGTCCAGCCATGGGGCGGCGTGCGTTCAATATGGTCACGTGCGGCCTCGAGAAACGCTTCCTCCCCGAGCCACAGAAGGACCTTCTCAAAAATTTCCCGCAGGCAATCGGTGAGGCGTACGCGATAGGCATTGTGATAGACGTCCAGTCCGCAACCGGAGATGGCTCTGGTCTTCATCTGGTTCGGAGCGTCGATGAGCCAGCACCGGAAGTCGCGCTGAATGGCAGCCAGGTTCATGCTGCCGATCTTTCCTGACCAGCTTTGATGGCGCGGGCGATGTCCAGCTCGGACAGCAGCTCGGCCAGCGGGGGGATGGCGTCATCACGTTCGATCATGGTCGCTACCGGCCCGATCCGGCGGGACGCTTCCTCGTATAGCGCCCAGACGGCGGGTGGTACTGGACTGTCGTGCGTGTCGATCAGAATGCCATCGCCCTGGCTGTGCCCCGCAAGGTGAATCTGGCGCACGCGGGAGGCGGGAACGCCAGCAAGATAGGCGAGCGGATCGAAGCCGTGATTGGTGGCGCTGACAAAGACATTGTTGACGTCGAGCAGCAGGTCGCAACCTGTGCGCGCGCACATTTCCTCCAGGAAGCGCCACTCCATCATGTTGGAAACGGCAAAGCGGATATAGGTGGACGGGTTCTCGATCAGCAGGGTGCGTTCGAGGATGTCCTGGGCCAGGCTGATGTTCGTACAGACTATGTCGAGCGCTTCGGGCGTGTAGGGCAGAGGCAGCAGGTCGTGCGAATTGAAATCGTCGATACGCGTCCAGCATAAGTGATCGGACACGAACAGAGGGCGTATGTGATCGGCCAGCTCTTTCAGATTTTTAAGATAAGCGCGATCGAGGCCATCCGCCGAGCCGACCGACATGGAAACGCCGTGCAATGCCACGGGGTGCTTTTCGCGGACCTCATCGAGGATGCGCCGGGGCTTTCCGCCATCGACCATGAAATTCTCGGAGATGACTTCAACGAAATCCACATCCACGTTTCCACTTAGAAAGTCCTCGTAATGCGGCGGGCGCAAACCAAGGCCGAAGCGCGGAACTGAAGAATTCAACATCTTGCGCACCAAAGGAAAAGGCCCGGCCGGGTTGCAGCCGGGCCGTTGCGTTACTTGGGCTCGGTGAGGCTGCCCCCGGCGGCGGTGCAAGCCTGGGCGGTCATTTCCTTGAAGCCCTGTCCCCTGCAGGCATTCATGCCCCTGCAGTCATTCTTCGCTGTCTTGCAGGCGGACTGGCCTTTGCAGCCATTGACGCCATAGCAATGTACATTCTTTGCGGCGCCCTGGGCGAAGGATGGCGCGGCGACGGCGCCCATGGCGAGGATTGCGGCGGCAGCGGCAATGGTGATGCCGGATTTGATGGGGGTCATTTGGGTGTCTCCGATGGTTCATGCCGGTTGGCATAAGTCCTACGGGGCACAGAGCCGTAAAGTTACAGCTACCAGCGCAAAAGACGTGGCGCCAGAATTGATCCGCCGATCATGGCCAGCACCATGCCGAGCGTGTACCACACCAGGAGGAAGGTGGCTGTAGCTTCGGGACAGTGAAGGCCGTAGAGCGTGGCGGCGCACGCGCCCGACGAAAGGCCGGCCATGGCCCCGGCAAGCCGCAGGTTCGTGGGTGCGAGGCGGCGGAACGCCCAAACCAGTCCAGCGTAGATCGGCACGGACAGAGACAACACATAAAGCGAGCAGCGGGACGCGCTTCGTCCCTGCAACACCTCCGGCCATGTGGCGGTTGGGACATCCGCCAGCTCGGTGAACGCCATTGCAGCCACGATGAGGACCGGAACCGCAAACAACCAGAGCCAGGTCACTCGCGGCGTTTCGGGGCGCGAGAGACGAATGGTCGCTGCTATGGCGATCGCGCCGAGAGAAATCGTGTAGGCCCATTTCATCCAGAAGGTAATGCCTTGCAGGGCGCTACCGAGATCGGGCCGCAGCCCGAGTGTCAGGACAAGGGCCGTCAGAGTAACTGCGGCGCCTGCCGCGATGCCCAGCGCAATTCGGCGTTCCACCGCGGATTGCGATATCGGCGACAAGCCGCTCGCAAGGGACCGGATCAGATCATCGGTCTGCATCGCGTTCTCCTTTCAGACGGAGCGCCAGTGCGCGCAGTCCGCGGTGCACGGAAATTTTTACATCCGCCTCGCCAATGCCGCCGGCGGTTGCCGCTTCTGCGACGCTCAGGCCCTCAATTTTGGTGTCACGAATGGCTCTGGCCTGCTTGCCTGGAAGACCGTCCAGCAGCCTGCCGAGGTCCATACGGGCGGCACAGGCGTCCTCAAAGCCTTCGGCGACAAGTATGTCTTCAAGTCCTTCTATCGAAACCGTGCGGCGGTTGCGGCGGAAATGGTCCACCATCTTGTGGCGGGCAATCGCATAGGCCCAGGCCGCAAAGGGGCGAGTGCGGTCATAGGTGGCGCGACGGGTATGAATGGCCATCAGTGTTTCCTGCACCAGATCCTCAACATCATCGGCTGCGCCAAACATCCGGCGCCCGAAGAAGGACCGCAGCAAAGGGACGAGCGCGCCGAGTAGCGTGGTATAGGCCCCGGCATCTCCATCGAGACTGCCAGCCATCCATAGTTTGAGCTGTTCCTCGCTCGCCCGCATACGCTCTCCCGAAGGTCCTACGTGTCGGCCGGATGAAAGGTTACAGCCGGTTTCCGGATATTTTGCGCAGTCCCTTGTAACACTCTTCGGGCACGGTCCGTAGAAGCTGGTGTGACCCGGCCTGCTTGGCCTCCCAGGGTCGCCGTGCGGCGGTGGCGGTCCAATCGCGCCGCTGCACGTGAGGCTCACAAAGCAAGGAGATTAACCGTGACAAAAACCCCCGCCATGCTGGCCGCCACGCTTGCGATGACCATGATCGCCGGTACCGCCGGTGCCCAGCCCGCCACCAAGCCGATGGAGAAGTGCTATGGCGTATCCCAGGCCGGCAAGAATGACTGCAAGGCGGGATCTGGCACCAGTTGCGCCGGCACCTCGCGCGTCGCCTACCAGGGTGACGCCTGGAAGCTGGTCCCGGCAGGAACCTGCACCAAGATCATGACTCCCAAGGGCGCTGGATCGCTGACCCCCAAGGCGTGATCCGCTTCTGTGCGGACCCGACTGGAGAAGAAGTATGACATCCACCCTCGCTTTTTACGCGCGCATCTCGGATCGGCTGAACCAGCTGGTATCGGCCAATGTCCTGTTGCTCGTTGCCCGCCTGGGCGCGGCGGCGATCTTCTTCCTGTCGGGCCGTACAAAGGTAGAAGGCGTACTGACCATCACGCCAACCACCTTTGAACTGTTCCGCACCGAGTACGTACTGCCATGGGTTTCACCAGAGGCAGCCGCATACATGGCGACCTATTCCGAGCACCTCTTTCCAGTCCTGCTGGTGCTCGGGCTTTTTATGCGTCCGGCAGCAGCGGCCTTGTTGGGGATGACGCTGGTGATTCAGACTTTCGTCTATCCCGATGCTTGGCCTACACACCTAAGCTGGGCAGCGCTGTTGCTCCTGCTTGTTTCGCGAGGCGCTGGGGCCTGGTCGCTGGATCATCTGCTTGGCTTGGAAAGATGCGCCGAGTTCACACGTACTTCGGAAGCGTGATGGGCGGGCAATGGCGGCGGCTTCCCAGACGCCAATGCAATGGCGAGCGCCGCGCGGGAACCCTAGCCAGTTCGGCCAAGGAAGTGATGGACATGATCCTTGACGGTCGCCAGAGAGAACCGCGGCGGGCAGCAATCATCCGCTTGAGACAAAATAGCCAGTAGAGTTCGCACCGGGTATTGGCGGGCGTTCGCGCGCCGTCAGCCTGTTGTCGCTTCCGCCATTTCGCTGACGGGAAACGAGGACAGTCCCAGATCCGCCACATCGTGCAGCTCTTGCGCTGACGCGCCGGACGCGGCCTGCACGCACATGCCGTTCGCAACCGCCATGACGTAACGCGCCAGCGCGGCCGGGACGGCATTCCGGGGCAGATCGCCTTCCGCCTGGGCGCGGGCGAAACGTTCACACAGGGCTTTTTCCTTTTCGGCGCGGTGGCGCGCCAGTTCGTCAGGGATCGCGGAATCGCCGCAGGTCATGCCGCTTTGCAGCAGCAGACAGCCTGGCTGATTCTGCCCGCCGGTATCGGCGGCGAAATCCGCGACGCCATGCAGGAAGAGGCGGGCGACCTCGCGGGCGGTCGGGGCGGCGAACACTTCTTCCATGAACTGGTCGCGCCGCGCTTCATAGCGCTCCAGCACGGCGCGGAAGAGACCCTCCTTGCTGCCATAGGCGGCATACAGGCTGGGCGAATTGATCCCCATGGCGCTGGTGAGATCGACCATCGAGGCGCCCTCATAGCCTTTGCGCCAGAACACCTGCATCGCGCTGTCCAGCGCTTTCTCCGTGCAGAAGGTGCGGGGCCGTCCAGCCGCCATTTACGCGTCTCCCAAAAATATTGTGCCGATCGTTACAGAAAGTTCTTGCATGTCGGCGCCTGCGCTCATATTTGTGCCGTCCGTTACAGAATGCAAGGGGATTCCCATCATGGACATGGTCGCCACCGCCCAAAGCCTCAGCGCCTCCCGGCGTAATACCTTGGAAAATATGATAATTCCGAAGAATCGCCGTGCGGCATTGATCGGGGCTGCGGCGCTCGCCCTGCTGGGCGGGGGCTGGTTTGCCCTAAACTACACCGGCGCCGACGCCGCTCCGGTGGCCGCTGTCGCGCCGGCGGTGCCGGTCAATGTGCTGACCGTCCGCCCCCAGACGGTGCGCATCTGGTCGACCTTCTCCGGAAAGCTGAACGCGGTGGACTATGCCGAAATCCGCCCCGAGGTGTCCGGACGTATCACCGAAATCCGTTTCAAGGACGGCCAGAACGTCAAGGCCGGCGATATCCTCTTCGTCATCGACCCGCGTCCCTATCAGGCGGCGGTGGCCAAGGCGGCTGCCGACCTGCAATCGGCGCGCACCAATGCGGCGCTGGCGCAATCCAACCTGGCCCGCGCCGACAATCTGCGCCGGGAAAATGCCATCGCACTGCAGACCTATGACCAGTCGGCCAATTCCGCCGCTGTCGCCAATGCCTCCATCCAGGGCGCCAGCGCGACCCTGGCCCAGGCACGGCTGGATGTGGACCGCGCCTATGTGAAGGCGCCGATCTCGGGGCGCGTCAGCCGTGCCGAAATCACGCTGGGCAATCTGGTGCAGGTCGCCACCGGCGCGCCGCTGCTCACCTCCATCGTGTCGGATGACGGCATCTATGTCGATTTTGATGTCGACGAGCAGACCTATGTCCGCAACATCCATGCCCATGCCGACACCCAGGCGGCCGAGCAGAAGATTCCGGTGGAACTGACGCTCTCCGGCGGCACCCAGGCCTATAAGGGTTTCATCCAGAGCTTCGACAACCGCATCACCACCGGTTCGGGCACCATTCGCGCCCGCGCCCGGTTTGAAAATGCCGACGGCGCGCTGGTGCCCGGCATGTTCGCCTCGGTGCGGCTGGCCAATGCCGGCGACTCGTCGGTTCTCCTGGTGCCGGAGCGCGCCATCGGCAACGACCAGAGCAAGAAATTCCTCTTTGTCGTGGACAAGGACGGCAAGGCGGCCTTTCGCGAAGTCACCTTGGGCGAAAGCGTCGACGGCCAGCGCGTGGTGCGTTCGGGTCTCAGCGCCGGCGAGCGCGTGATCGTGGACGGCATCCAGCATATCGCGCCCGGCGCGGCCGTTCAGGCGCAGGAAATCTCAAAGACGGTGGCGGCGAAGTAAGCCGTCACCGCCCGCCCATTTCATAAGGACGATTTTGTGAATCTCTCGAAATTCTTCATCGACCGGCCGATCTTCGCAGGCGTGATCTCCGTCGTCATCTTCCTGGCGGGATTGCTGTCGATGGTCCTGTTGCCGATCTCGGAATATCCCGAGGTCGTGCCGCCTTCGGTGGTGGTGACGGCGCAGTTTCCCGGCGCCAATCCCAAGGTGATCGCCGAAACGGTGGCCGCGCCGCTGGAAGAACAGATCAACGGCACCGAGAACATGCTCTACATGTCCTCGCAGGCGGCCTCCGACGGCACGCTGACCCTGACCGTCACCTTCGCGCTGGGTACCGATCCCAACCTGGCGCAGCAGCTGGTGCAGAACCGGGTCAACCAGGCATTGCCGCGCCTGCCTGAGGTGACGCGCAGCCTGGGCGTGACGACGATCAAGAGCTCGCCCGACCTGACCATGGTCGTGCATCTTCTGTCGCCCAACCAGCGCTACGACATGCTGTACCTGCGCAATTACGCGGTGCTGAACGTCAAGGACCGGCTGGCCAAGATCCAGGGCGTGGGCAGTGTGCAGCTGTTCGGTTCGGGCGATTACGCCATGCGGCTGTGGCTGAACCCGCAAAAGATCGCCGAGCGCGCGATGACCGCCCAGGAGGTGATCAATGCCGTGCGCCGCCAGAACATCCAGGTCGCGGCGGGCGTGATCAACGGCCCGCCCTATGGCAGCAAGGGCGAGTTGCAGCTGCCGATCAATGCCCAGGGCCGCTTGTCCGATCCCGAGCAGTTCGCCGAAATTGTGATCAAGCGCGAAAAGGGCGTGGTGACGCGGCTGGCCGATGTGGCGCGCATCGAAGTCCAGGCTTCGCAGTATGGATTGCGCTCGCTGCTGGACAACAAGCAGGCGGTGGCGATCCCCATCTTCCAGGCGCCCGGCTCCAACGCCATCCAGATTTCCGACCAGGTGCGCGCCACCATGGAGGAATTGAAAGCCAACTTCCCGGAAGGCCTGGAATATAGCATCGTTTACGATCCGACCGTGTTCGTGCGCGGTTCCATCGAGGCGGTGGTGCATACCTTGCTCGAGGCAGTGCTGCTGGTCGTGCTGGTGGTGATCCTGTTCCTGCAAACCTGGCGCGCCTCGATCATTCCGCTGCTGGCGGTGCCGGTGTCCATCGTCGGAACTTTCGCGGCGATGTACGCCTTTGGATTTTCCATCAACGCCCTGTCGCTGTTCGGTCTGGTGCTGGCCATCGGCATCGTGGTCGACGACGCCATCGTGGTGGTGGAAAATGTCGAGCGCAATATCGAGAACGGGCTCAATCCGCGCGACGCCACCTTGAAGGCGATGCGCGAAGTCACCGGTCCCATCATCGCCATCGCATTGACCCTGTGCGCCGTGTTCGTGCCCATCGCCTTCATCAGCGGGCTGACCGGGGAATTCTATCGCCAGTTCGCTCTGACCATTGCCTTCTCGACAGTGATTTCCGCCTTCAATTCGCTGACCCTGTCGCCGGCGCTGGCGGCGCTGCTGCTCAAGGGCCATGACGCGCCCAAGGACAGGCTGACGCGGGTGATGGACCGCGGACTGGGCCGCTTCTTCGCCGCCTTCAATCGCTTGTTCAAAAGCAGTTCGGAGAATTACGGCAAGGGCGTCACCCGCATCCTGGGCCGCAAGTCGGCGGCGCTGCTGGTCTATGCCGGGCTGCTGGCGGCGACCTATTTCGGCTTCCAGCTGGTGCCGCCGGGCTTCGTGCCGACCCAGGACAAGCAGTATCTGGTCAGCTTCGCGCAGCTGCCCGATGGCGCCACCCTGGACCGCACGGAAAGCGTGATCCGCCAGATGTCGGATATCGCCCTGAAAGAGCCCGGCGTCGAGCACGCCATCGCTTTCCCGGGACTGTCCATCAACGGCTTCATCAACAGTGCCTCATCCGGCATCGTCTTTGTCGCTCTCAAGCCGTTCGAGGAGCGCGGGTCGTCCGACCTGTCGGGCATCGCCATCAGCCAGAAGTTGCAGGCCAAGTATGCCGGCGTGAAGGACGCCTACATCGCCATCTTCCCGCCGCCGCCGGTGCAGGGCATGGGCACGATCGGCGGCTTCAAGCTGCAGGTCGAGGACCGTACCGACCTGGGCTATGACGCGCTCGACCAGGTGATGAAGACCATCCAGATGAAGGCGCAGAAGGTGCCGGAACTGGCGGGCGTGTTCTCCGGCTACAAGGTCAGCGTGCCCCAGCTCTATGCCGATCTGGACCGCACCAAGGCGATGCAGCTGGGCGTGGATGTGCAGGATGTCTTTTCGTCCATGCAGATCTATCTGGGATCGCAGTATGTCAACGACTTCAACAAATTCGGCCGCACCTATCAGGTGATCGCCCAGGCCGATGCCCCGTTCCGCTCAAAGCCGAACGACATATTGCAGTTGCAGACCCGCAACGCCGACGGCCAGATGGTGCCGTTCGGGGCGATCATGAAGGTGTCGGAGACCACCGGCCCCGACAGCGCCATGCGGTATAACGGCTTTCGCTCCGCCGACCTCAATGGCGGTCCCGCGCCGGGATATTCCACCGGCCAGGCCCAGGGCGCCATCACCAAACTGCTGAACGAGAACCTGCCCAAGGGCATGGCGTTTGAGTGGACTGACCTGACCTATCAGCAGATCCTGTCGGGCAACACGGCGCTGCTGGTCTTCCCGCTCTGCGTGCTGCTGGTGTTCCTGGTGCTGGCTGCTCAGTATGAAAGCCTGTTCCTGCCGCTGGCGATCATCCTGATCGTGCCGATGTGCCTGTTGTCGGCGATCACCGGAGTCTGGTTGACGGGCGGGGACAACAACATCTTCACCCAGATCGGGCTGTTCGTGCTGATCGGACTGGCGTGCAAGAACGCCATCCTGATCGTGGAGTTCGCCCGCGAACTGGAAATCGGCGGCGAGAAGACCGTGCCGGCCGCGATCCATGCCGCGCGGCTCAGGCTGCGCCCCATCCTGATGACCAGCTTCGCCTTCATCATGGGCGTGGTGCCGCTGGTGCTGTCGAGCGGCGCGGGCGCGGAGATGCGCCATGCCATGGGCGTGGCGGTGTTCTCCGGCATGCTGGGAGTCACCTTCTTCGGCCTTTTCCTGACGCCGGTTTTCTACGTGCTGATGCGCGAGCTGGAGAAAATCGTTACGCGCACTGAGGCCGTGCATCACCATATTTAGCCTGAGGATTATTCCATGATCGTCTTTATTTCCAATATTGCCGCCATTTCACTCGCCGTGCTGTTCGCGCTGGCCGCCATCCTGCATCTCGCCGCGCCGCGCAGCTTGCGGGATGGCTATCGCCGCTGGCAGTTCGCGCCGGGCTTCTATTATGTGGCCGGCCTTGCGCAACTGTTCGCGGCGGTGTTCCTGGCGGTGCCGCAGACCCGTATCTGGGGCGGTATCCTGGCGGCCATCATCCTGTTCGTGGCGGTGGTATCGCTGCTGAACCATCGCAAGTATCTTTATGCGCTGCCCGCAATACTGGCGATGCTGGCGATTGCCCCGGCATTGGCCGCACCGATGTGACGTGAAATGATGGTATTTCTGTTGGTAGGCCAGCCGTGGTTCTATAAAAAGCCCGGCAGCAACAACATGTTGCAAGCGTTGTGAGGCGACGTCCCTGGGCACCGGTTCAACATCCGACATCGTGATCATCGGCGCGGGCCATAACAGCCTGGTCTGCGCCTGGTACCTTGCCGAGCGCGGGCTCAAGGTCACGATGCTGGAGGCGTGCGATACCGTCGGCGGCGCGGCGGTGACCGAGGAATTCCATCCCGGTTTCCGCAATTCGGTCGCCAGCTACACCGTCAGCCTGCTCAATCCCAGGATCATCGCCGACATGGGGCTGCGCGAACACGGTCTCAGGATCGTGCTGCGCAAAACCGACAATTTTCTTCCAACCCTGGAAGGCGAGTACCTGCTGTCGGGCCGCGGCGGCCTGACCCGGCGCGAGATCGCGCGCCACAGTCCGAGCGACGCGGATAATTACGATGCCTATGCCGCGGCATTGAAGTCCGTGGTGATGATATTGCGCCAATGGCTGCTGCGCGCGCCCCCCAATGCCGGCGGCGGGCTGGCCGATCTTCTGGCGTTGCTCAAGCTCGGCAATGCCGTGCGCGGCCTGGCGCTGGAGGAGCAGCGTCACCTGGTGGATTTTTTCACCAAATCGGCTGCCGACATCCTCAGTCGCTATTTCAGCCACGATCTGGTCCAGGCGCTGTTCGGCTTCGACGCCATTGTCGGCAACTATGCCAGCCCTTACGCGCCCGGCTCGGCCTATGTGCTGCTGCATCATGTGTTCGGCGAAACCGAAGGCGTGGAAGGCGCCTGGGGCCATGCCATGGGCGGCATGGGGGCGATCACCCAGGCGATGGCCAAGGCGGTGGCGGCAAAAGGCGTCGACATCCGGCTGAACGCGCCGGTGGACGAAATCATCATCGAACGGGGCAGGGCGGTGGGCGCGGTCGCGGGCGGCGCGGCCTATCGCGCCAGGGGCGTGTGCGCGGGCATCAATCCCCGGCTGCTTTTTACGAAGCTGTTGCCGACCGGCGCGGTCGCTCCCGAGATTCAACGCCGCATGGCGAACTGGCAGTGTGAATCCGCGACCTTCCGGATGAATGTCGCGCTGTCGGAACTGCCGCGCTTCACTTCGTTGCCCGGTCCCGGCGACCATCTCACCGCCGGCATCATCGTTGCGCCGTCCCTGGGCTATATGGATCGCGCTTACCTCAGCGCCCGCACCGATGGCTTTTCCCGGGAGCCGGTGGTCGAGATGCTGATACCCTCGACCCTGGACGACAGCCTTGCGCCCGCCGGCGCCCATGTCGCCAGCCTGTTCTGCCAGCATTTTCCGTATGAGGTGACGGGCGGCTGGGACGCGCGCCGCGACCAGGCGGCCGATGCGATCATTGCCCATCTGGACCGCTATGCCCCGGGCTTCGCCGCCTCGGTGGTCGGCCGGTCGGCGCTGTCGCCGCTCGATCTGGAGCGCCGCTTCGGCCTGACGCGCGGCGACATCTTCCACGGCAAGATGGGGCTGGACCAGCTTTTCTCCAACCGGCCGATGCTGGGCCATGCCGATTACCGCATGCCGGTGCCGGGGCTTTATTTGTGCGGCGCGGGCGCGCATCCCGGCGGCGGCGTCACCGGCGCCCCCGGCCACAATGCTGCCCAGGCTGTGCTGAAAGACCGCAAGACGCTGGGCCTGTCCTGAAACGCAAATAAATCATGGACCGGACCCCGTTTTCGCGGTCAGCTAAGACAATTCGATGCAGGAGCCTTCTGGTGAAAATGTCCTTCCGCTGGTTTGGCGACAGCGATCCGGTTTCGCTCGCCTATATCCGCCAGATTCCCGGCATGCACGGTATCGTCTCGGCCATCTATGACGTGCCGGTGGGCGAAGTCTGGCCGATGGACCGGATCCTGGACCTCAAGGCCAAGGTGGAAGCGCATGGCCTTGCGCTGGATGTGATCGAATCCGTGCCGGTGCACGAAGATATCAAGCTGGGCAAGCCCAGCCGCGACGCGTTGATCGCCAATTACCAGCAGACCATCCGCAACCTCGGCGAAGCCGGCATCAAGGTCATCTGCTACAATTTCATGCCGGTGTTCGACTGGACCCGCACCAGCCTCGCCAAGGTGCTGCCGGACGGTTCCACCACGCTGACCTTCAGCACCAGGGAAGTGGAGGCCATCGACATCAGCAAGGGCATCTCGCTGCCCGGCTGGGATTCCAGCTACAAGCCCGACGAGCTGAAAGCCTTGCTGACGGAATATGCGCAGGTGGGCGAGGAAAAGCTCTGGCAGAATCTGGGTTATTTCCTCAGGGCCATCGTGCCGGTCGCGGAAGAAAGCAACATCCGCATGGCGATCCATCCCGATGATCCGCCGCGCCCGATCTTCGGCCTGCCGCGCATCGTCAAGAACCGCGACGATCTCGAGCGGCTGCTGCGCATCGTCGACAGTCCTGCCAATGGGTTGACGCTGTGCTCCGGTTCGCTGGGCGCCGGTCCTGAAAATAATGTCGAGGCGCTGGTGCGCGAATTTGGCGGGCAGGGCCGCATCCACTTCGCGCATTTGCGCAACGTCAAGGTCAATGCCGCCGGCGATTTCGAGGAAACCGCGCACAGGTCCGATTGCGGTTCGCTGGACATGGCGGCGATCGTCAAGGCCTATCACGATGTCGGCTTCGAAGGGTATGTGCGGCCTGATCACGGCCGCATGATCTGGGGCGAAAAGGGGCGGCCCGGTTACGGCCTGTACGACAGGGCTTTGGGCGCGGTCTATCTCAACGGTTTGTGGGAAGCTGTCAGCAAGTTCGCGCCGGCGCGCAGCTAGGCGATCGCCGTCATCCAGCCAAGCCCCGCCAGCGTGCCATTGGCCGGATTGTATTCGCAGCCGATGTGCCCGGCATAGTTCAGCCGCTCGATGGTCTGGAACACATGCCTGTCGTCCAGTTCGCCGCTCATCGGTTCCTGGCGCAAGGGCGCGGAGGAAACCTGGATATGGCCGGTGATGGGCATCAGGGTTTCAAGCCCGCGCGTCACATCGCCATGGATGATCTGGCGGTGATAGATGTCGAATTGCAGTTTCAGGTTCGGGCGATCTATCTCACCGATCAGCCGCGCCGCCAGCTCGAAGTCGTTCATCAGGTAACCCGGCACGTCGCGGTTGTTGATCGGCTCCAGCAGGATGTCGATGCCGTCCGCCGCCGCCGTGTCGCAGGCCCAGGTCACCGCATCGCGATAGGCGGCTAGCGCGACATCTCCCGATCCGATGCCCGACATCAGGTGCAGCCGCGGCGTGCCGCTGGCCCGCGCATAGGTAAGGGCGGTCTGGACGCCAGCCCGGAATTCCTCCCGCCGTCCGGCGAGGCAGGCGGTACCTTTCTCGCCCGCCGCCCAGTCGCCCGGCGGCATGTTGAACAGAACCTGCGTGAGGCCGTGGCGCGACAGCAGCCGGGCGATCTCGTCAGCGGGAAGCTCATAGGGGAAGAGATATTCCACCGCGCCAAAGCCCGCATCGGCGGCTGCGGCGAAACGATCCGGGAAGGACCATTCCTTGAACATCCAGGACAGGTTGGCGGCGAATTTCAGCGGCATGACCGGTTTCATGTGACTTTGTTGGAACCCGGCCGACTTTCTGTCATGCCGCTCGTTCGCATCTGCACAAAAACCGGCCCTGCGCAAAAGCGATAGACTCTGTTTATACAGGCGGCCAATCTGCGCAGAAACCAGGAAAGACCCTAGCATGCTGAAGTCCAACCGGCGCGAGCTCCTTGTCGGCGTCGCCGCACTGTTCGGATCGTCGCTGGCCGCGCCGCTGGCGCGGGCCGCCACCGTGGCGGGCGCGGAAGGATCGCCGGCGGGTTTCACCGCCTCGCGCGTCCTTTTCACCGAAGACCAGCGCGCCCTGGTCGCGGCGGTCGCCGAGCGCATCATTCCCACCACCGATACGCCGGGCGCCATTGCGGCCGGTGTTCCGGCCTTCATGGAAATGATGCTGGCCGACTGGTACGAGCCCACCGACCGCAACGAATTCATGGCGGGGCTGGGTGTTCTGGATGGGTATGCGCGGGTGCGCTACGCCAGGCCGCTCGCCGGGTTGAACCCCGAGGCGCAGGACGCGGTCCTGACCCTGGCGATGGAGAATGCCGTGCCGGGGCTTTCCAGCCGCTTCTTCGAACATTGCCGCCAGATGGTCATCCTGGGTTATTACTCGTCCGAGATCGGCTGCAAGCAGGAGCGTATCTACCTGCCGGTGCCTGGCCGCTACGACGGCGCCTATCCTTACGCCGAAGTCCGGCGCGTCTTCTCTTCCTGAGCGAAAAGCACCCCATGGCGACCTACGATTTTGACGCGATTGTGATCGGTTCCGGAGTCAGCGGCGGCTGGGCGGCCAAGGAACTGTGCGAAAAGGGCATGAAGGTGCTGATGCTGGAGCGCGGCCGCATGGTCGAGCACCAGACCGATTACGTCACCGAAGGGCTGGGGCCATGGGAACTGCCGTATCGCGGCAGCCTGCCGCCCGCGGAAGTCGAACGCGACTATCATCTGGCCAAGTGGGGCGGCGCCGCCAACACTGCCCAGACCCATTACTACAGCAATGACCGCCTCAATCCGTTCGACTATGAAGGCTCCAAGCCCTATCGCTGGGTGCGGCCCAACCAGGTCGGCGGCAAGTCGCTGATCTGGGGCCGCGTCTCGCTGCGCTGGAGCAAGATTGATTTCGAAGCCAATGCGCGCGATGGCCATGGCAGCCCCTGGCCGATCAGCTATGACGAGATCGCCCCCTGGTATTCCTATGTCGAGAAGGTCGCCGGCATCGCGGGCTCGAAAGAGGGCCTGCCGCAGCTTCCCGACGGTGAGTTCCAGCCGCCGCATCCCCTGAACGTGGCCGAGCTTTGGGCGAAGGAGCGGCTGGAAAAGGCCATGCCGGGCCGCAAGCTGATTTCCACCCGCACCGCCAACATGACCGAGGACAAGCCGGAGCAGGGGCGCACGCGCTGCCAGAGCCGCTCGCAATGTGCCCGCGGCTGTTCCTTCGGCGCCTATTTCTCCACCCAGGCCGTGACGCTGCCGATGGCGCGCGCCACCAACAACCTGACGCTTCTGTCGGACCAGGTGGTGACCAACCTGGAATATGACCCGGCGACCAAGCGCGTCACTGGCGTGCGGGCGGTGGACACGGGCACCATGCAGGCAAAGGTCTATCGTTCGCGCATCGTCTTTCTGTGCGCCTCGACCAATGCCTCGGTGCAGATACTGCTCAATTCCCGCTTGGCGGGAAGCAATCGCAGCTTTGCCGATTCCAGCGGCACGCTGGGCCGCTACATGATGGACCACGCCTTCCGCACCTATACCTGGGGATCGGTGCCGCAAGGCGAGCTCGATCCCTATATCGCCTATGGCCGGCGTCCCAACGGCGTCTATATCCCGCGCTTCCGCAACATCAACGGCCAGGATCCTGACGCCGATTTCGTGCGCGGCTATGGCATGCAGGGCGCCGCCAGCCGCAACATCGCCGCGCCGGTCGGCTTCGGAAAATCCATGAAGGAAGGCCTGCGCGGCTATGGCCCCTGGCAGCTGCGTTTCACCACCTTCGCCGAATGCCTGCCGTACCGCGACAACACCCTGACGCTGCATCCCGGCAAGGTGGACCGCTTCGGCGTGCCGCTGGGCGTGTTCAACGTCACCTTCCGGTCGAACGAGATGAAGCTGCTACGCGATTCCGCCATTGAGGGCCAGAAGATGATGCGCGCCGCCGGCCTGGTGAATGTCGGCTCGTCCAGCGAGGAACATGTGCCGGGCGACGCCATCCATGAAATGGGCGGGGCCTGCATGGGCAACGATCCCACAGCTTCGGTGGTCAACCGCTGGAGCCAGGCGCATGACGCGCCCAACCTGTTCATCACCGACGGGTCGCAGATGGCGTCCACCAGCTGCGTCAATCCGTCGATGACCTTCATGGCGCTGACGGCGCGGGCGGCTGATTATGCCGTCAAGCAGGTCAAGGCGAACGCCATCTAAGAATTCATCGAAGGGGACATTATGGGCTGGGACAAACGCATTCTTTTCGCTGCCGGGTTTCTGGCGGTCGCTACTGCGGCTTTCGCGCAGGCGCAATTGCCGCCGATCCCGCCGGCGCAAATGATCCCGAAGCCGGGCCCGATGGTCAAAGGCAAGCCCTACCAGCCGCAGACGCTGCTGCCGGGCGGCATCGTGATGCCGGTCTGGCCGGCGGGCTCATCCTTCCTGAATGCCAAGCGCGTCCATGAAGCCGAGACCTACACCATGGACCCGGTGGTACCGGGCCGCGTCGAGCGCATCCTCAACATCCACAATCCGTCCATCGAGGTGCACCGGGTGCGTCCCGCCGACAATACCGGCGCCGCGATCATCCTGGTGCCGGGCGGCGGTCACAAGACGCTGGTGGTGGGCATCGAGGGCATCGACCCGGTGCCGTTCTTCTGGAATTACGGCGTCACCACCATCATCCTGCGCCATCGCCTGCGCCAGGACGGTTATGACGCCAAGGTCGACGCGGTCTATGACCTGCAACAGGCCATCCGGCTGGTGCGCGCCCATGCCAAGGAATGGGGGATCGATCCCAAGAAGATCGGCGTGATGGGCTTCTCGGCGGGTGCGGAACTGGCGATGGCCGCCGCCATCCAGTATCCCGAGTTCGATGCGAAGAATAACGCTGCTGGCGATCCGCTCGCCGGTATCACTTCGCGGCCCGATTTCGTCGGCTCGATCTATCCGGGACCGTCGCTCTTTACCAAGGGCGGCAAGCCGCCGATCCCCAGGGATGCGCCGCCGTCCTTCATCGTTTGCCCAAGCTGGGGCGACAAGGTGCATGCGGTCTGGGCGGATGAATATTTCGCCGCCATGCTCGATGCCGGCATCCCAAACCTGGAAATGCATATCTATGCCATCGGCCTGCACGGCCGCGGCATGAGCTATCGCGACGGCACGTCGCTGGGCACCTGGCCGACGCGTTTCACCGACTGGTTCCGCGACCTGGGCTTTCTGAACAAGCCGGGCGTGGAAACGCTGGCGGCGCGGGATGTGGCAGCCTTTGTGAAGCAACCGCCCAAATAGACGACCGGCATGAGACAATATAGCGGTTGAACCGTCCCGCCATGCCGGGATAGCTGCATCGCATGTCTCCGGCAAAACAGTCCCATCCCGACCTGGTGCATTTCGCGCTGGCTGTTGGCGGCTTTGCCATCGGCACCACCGAATTCGCCACCATGAGCCTGCTGCCGTATTTCGCGCGGGATCTTGGCATCGACGCGCCGACCGCGGGCCATGTGATCAGCGCCTATGCCCTGGGGGTGGTGATGGGCGCGCCGCTGATCGCGGTGCTGTCGGCCAAGATCGCCCGTCGCACCCTGTTGATCGGGCTGATGCTGGTCTTCGCCCTGGCCAACGGGATGACGGGACTGGTGCAGTCCTATCCCGAGATGCTGCTGCTGCGCTTTCTCAGCGGGTTGCCGCATGGCGCCTATTTCGGTGTCGCCATGCTGGTGGCCGCGTCGCTGGTGACGCATGCGCGCCGCGCCCAGGCCAGCGCGCGGGTGCTGATGGGGCTGACGGTGGCCACCATTATCGGCGTACCGGCGGCCAACTGGCTGGGGCAGGCGATCGGCTGGCGCTGGGGCTTTGGCATCGTGGCGCTGCTGTCGCTGCTGACCGCGACGCTGGTGGCGCTGTACGCGCCGCACCAGCCGCCCGCGAAAAATGCGAGCCCGCTTACCGAGTTGCGCGGCCTGAAGAACAAGCATGTCTGGCTGACGCTGGCGATCGGGGCCGTCGGATTTGGCGGACTGTTCGCGGTCTATACATACCTGGCCGACACGCTACTCGAGGTCACGCAGGTGCCGTCCTCCTGGGTGCCGCCGGTGTTCGCGGTGTTCGGTTCCGGCATGATGGCGGGGCTGCTGCTGGTGCCGCGTTTCGCCCACCGCAACCTGATGAAGGCGGCGGGCTGGCTGCTGCTGTGGTTCGCAGGCACCCTCTGTCTCTACAGCTTCATGACCGGAAATATCTGGACCATCACCCTTGCGGTCTTCCTGATCGGACTGGGCGGGGCGATGGGACCGGTGCTCCAGACAAGACTGATGGACGTGGCCGGTGAATCCCAGACCCTGGCGGCAGCACTGAACCATTCCGCCTTCAATGTTGCCAACGCGCTGGGACCGCTGCTCGGCGGTATCGCCATCGCGCACGGATTCGGACTTTCCTCGACCGGCCTGGTGGGCAGCGGCCTTGCGCTGGGCGGTCTGGCGATCTGGGCTGTGGCGCGCAAATAGGCAGCGCGCCACGGAAACGTTCCCGCGAAATTTCAATCCTGCAATGGAAGCGCATGGTCGTCGGTGCTATCCTGACGGGACAGGGAGGAACGCCCGCCACATGCGCGGAGTGTTCCATGACGGACCAGAAAGAAAGCAGAATTCTGTGGCTGATGGCGCTGGTGGTTGGCGCTGTCTCGTTCGCCCTTGCCTTCAGTGCCCCCCGGCCGCTGAATATTTTCTACGCGCTGTTCGGTCTTGGCCTGGTGGCGATTGCCGGCGTGATGGTTTGGCGGTTGCGTCAACGCCGGGAATTGCGGCACCGGCGCGCCGGTCACAGATAAGGCATCAGCAACCGCGCGGCGGCATTGCGCAGCCGCAGCCAGACCTGTTCGCCGGCCAGGCATTCCGGCTCCAGACGTTTGCCGCGGCGAATTTTTTCGTCGATCATCGCATCCAGCCGCGCGGTGAGATCGTGGTCCACGCATTCCACATCCAGTTCGAAGTTCAGCCTGAGGCTGCGCGCGTCCCAGTTGGACGAGCCGATCCAGCTCCATTCCCCGTCCACGGTGCAGAGCTTGGAATGGTCGAACGGCTCCGGCGTGGCGATGATGCAGGCCTTGATGTGCAGGAAGAAGCGCAGATGGCCGCGCATCGCCCAGTCCATCACCAGCTGGTCGCTTTTGCTGGGGATGACGATCTGCACCTCCACCCCGCGCATCCCAGCCTGGGCAATGGCGAATTGCAGCCGCGGGTCGGGCAGGAAATAGGGGGTGACGATGCGGATGCGTTTCCTGGCCAGCGACAGCGCCGCGCCCAGGATCATTTCCGACTTGTAGATGTCGGCGTCCGGGCCCGAGCGCACGCCGCGGGCAAAGACCTTGCCTGCGGGCGCGAGCGGCGGCCACCAGCATGCATCGTCCAGCGGTTCTTCGGTGGTGAAGGTCCAGTCGCGGGCGAAAGCGTCCATGATCACCCGCACCACCGGCCCCTCGATCCTGAAATGGGTGTCGAGGATGGCATTGGGGCCAAAGCGGGCCTTCGAATTCTCGATCCCGATATTCATCCCGCCGGTGAAGGCGATGCGGCCGTCCACCACCAGCACCTTGCGGTGGTTGCGCATGTTGAGGAATGGCATGCGCCAGGGCAGCCAGGTATGCAGGAAGCGTTCGCATTTCACGCCGCCGGCGCGCATGCGGTACATGATGCGTGGAAAGAAATAGCCCGCGCCGATACTGTCAATCAGCACCCGCACCTTGACGCCGCGCCTGGCGGCTTCGATCAGGGCATCGGCGAATTCGCGCCCGGCTTCGTCGTTGCGGAAGATATAGGAGGTCATGCCGATGCAATGCCGGGCGCCCCGGATCGCCTCGAGCATGACGTCATAGGCTTCATCGCCGCAGTCCAGCACGGTCATGGCGTTGCCCGCAGTCAGCGGCTCGCCCGTTACCCGCCCGCTGGCGTCGCAGAGCAGGGCGATGTTGTCCGCGGTATCGGGGCAGGCCGTGCCCGGCCCGCCGGCCCGGGCGTCCAGCCAGCGCATTTTGACGGCGCGCCGCTCCACCCGGTTGATGCCGAACAGGTAGTAGAGCAGCCCGCCGAAAATCGGCGTCAGCCAGACCAGCCCGATCCAGCCCAGGGCGCGGGGGACATCGTTCTTCTTGAGCAGGACATTGGCCGTTACCAGCCCCGCCAGCAGGACATAAAGGGTCAGTGCCACGCCTTCGAGCAGCGGGGTCGACCATTGGATGGGGATTGGAAACATTTTCCCGTAAGACCGTTTTTCTTATGCTATTCGAAGGGTTAGACTTGAAACTTGTTCGAAATTCGCCAGTTTAAATAGGCACAGACTCTATAACGCATTCAGGGCCGAATATGGCGCCGTCATTTCCGAATCATTCCGCGGACAATCCCATGCGCGTGGTGAGCTGGAATCTGCTGCGCCGGGTCGGCGCCGGCGTGGAAGACGTCGCCAAGCTGGTGAAGAGCCACCATCCCGACCTGCTGCTGCTGCAGGAGTGCACCGAGGACATCGTCACCCTGCCGTCGCTGGTGGGCGGTCATTTCTTCCGCCATCCCATGCAATCGCGCATCTATGGCCTGGCGGCGTGGAGCCCGCATCCCTTTCCCGCCTCCACCGAAATCCGCCTGCCGGGGTCGATCCTGCCGGGCCGGGTGCCGCCGCGCCTGGCGCAGCTCATCGTCTTTCGCGATATCACTTTCGCCAATGTGCATCTCAGCCATGGCCAGTTTCTCAACCGCTTCCAGCTGCGCCATATCATCGAACAGATGGAAGGCCCCGCCGCGATCATCGGCGACTTCAATGCGGTGGGCCCGGTCGGCTTGCAGGGTTTTTCGGATATCGGGCCGCGCCGCCGCACCCATCGCGCCGGCAAGATCGTCAACCTGCGGCTGGACCGCTGCATCGCGCGCGGGCTGGTCTGTTCGGCGTCCGAAGTTCTGGACAAGGGTCCCAGCGACCATCATCCCATGGTGCTGGACATCACGGTCACGGGTGCTTTCCGCACGCCGTCGCTGGAAGACAGCGCGCTGATCGGGCTTCACTGACTACAGCGTCAGTTTCGCCGCGGTCTTTTCCAGATTGCTGGCGGTGCTCGCCAGCATTTCCGCCAGCGGCTTTTCTTCTTCATTGATGCAATAGGCCGCTTTCAGCCCGATGCCGCGCACCTGGTCGGGCGAGGCCGACAGCTTGCCGGCCAGCGCGATCACCGGCGTCTTGCCGGCGCGACCGCACAGGCCCTGGATCAGTTTGCCTTGCGCGCTCTGGCCATCGAGATGGCCTTCGCCGGTGATGATCAGGTCGGCGTCTTTGGCGGCCGCATCGAAGCCGGTCATGTCCAGCACGATTTCGATGCCGCGCCTCAGCGTCGCGCCGAAGAAGGCCATGGCGCCGAAGCCCAGGCCTCCCGCCGCACCCGCGCCCGGCGTCTGGGCGATGTCGCGCCCCAGCTGGTCCTTCACCAGCGCTGCGATGTGGCGCAGGCCGTCATCCAGGAAGGTCAGGCTTTCGGTGGTGCCGCCTTTCTGGGGACCGTAGATCCAAGCCGCGCCGGTGGGACCGAACAGCGGATTGGTGACGTCGCACAGCACTTCCATGCTTTCGAACGGCATCGGCGCGGGGACAAGGGTGGCGATGTTTTTCAGTTGGCCGCCATTGGGCGCCACCGGTTTTCCGGCCGCATCCAGGAAACCCCAGCCCAAGGCCGCCGCCGCGCCGATACCGGCATCGTTGGTGGCGCTGCCGCCGATCGCCAGGATCGCGCGCGTCGCGCCATGGGCCCTGGCGTCCGCCAGCAACTGACCGGTGCCGAAGGTGGAGGCCTTGAGGGGATCGCGTTCGGCCAAGGTGAGCCGCTGCAGGCCGCTGGCCTCCGCCATTTCCACCACGCAGGTGGCGGCGTCCGCCGAGAGGCCATAGCGGCCTTTGATGGGGCGGCCCAGGGGATCAGCCACCTCCTTTTCCATCCAGCTAAGGCCGAGGGGCGCGCGCAGCACATCCAGCAGGCCTTCACCGCCATCCGACAGCGGCATCTGCGTGATGCGGGCGCCGGGATGGCTTTGGCGCAGGCCATTGGCAATGGCGCGGCAGACATCGTCGGCGGCCAGCGCGTCTTTGAAGGAGTCACAGGCGATCAGGATATTCATGGGGCGCGGTTATAGAGGGATGTTTCAGCCCGCGAAACCGCCCTGTGCGAGATAGGCGATTTCTTCGGGCGTCGAGACGCGCCCCATCACGGCATTGCGGTGGGGAAAGCGGCCGAACCGCGTGATCAGGTCGGCATGGCGCTTCGCATAATCCAGCCCCAGTTTGTCACCGAGCTTTTCAAACAGCGCCACGGCGCGCCCCTGGGACCCGGCATCCTCGTGATGCTCAAAGGGCAGGTAGAAGAAGGCCCGCAGGTCCGCCTCGGTCCGGCTGTCGAAGCCGCGCGCCAGCGCCCGCTCCGCGATCGCGCGCGCCATCTCGTCGGTGGCGAAGGCATGGGCCGAGTGGCGATAGAGGTTGCGGGGAAACTGGTCGGTCAGCAGCAGCAAGGCCAGCGCGCCTTCCGCTGTGTTTTCCCAATCCGCCAGTTCACCCCGGGCCGCGATCCGGTGTGCCTCGCCAAAGCGTTCCTCAATCTGCGCGTCGAACGCCGCGCCGCCGCCGAACCATTTTTTGGATCCGGCCTCACGCCAGAAGGCAATGACATCCGATGGGGTGATTTTGCTCATGATGTCCTTTCTTTAAGCGCAAAAACACGTTGCGCGGCCCCGCGTTCCTGTTCTTATGCACGCCATGACCTGGTTGCGCATCACCCTCGTGCTGGTTGCCGTCTTTTTCCTGGGCGGGCAGGGCAAGGAAGACCGCAATTTCACCGAATGCCCGGAATGCCCGGAGATGGTGGGCATTCCGGCGGGAAAATTCCTGATGGGCAGCCCGGCGCGGGAAGCCGGACGGTTCGATTCCGAAGGGCCGCAGCGCGTGGTGGCGGTGAAGGCCTTTGCGCTGGCGAAATATCCGGTCACCAGCGCGCAATTTCTCACCTTCCTCAACGTCACCGGCTACCGCCCCAAGCCCTGCAACGAAATGCTGGGCTTGGGCTGGAAGCAGCTCTTTCGCGGCCAGGCCGCCACCCCCACAGATGTTGAGCCGCCATTATGGCCGGCGGTGTGCCTGGACTGGAAGGACGCGGAAGCCTTCACCGCCTGGATCAATGCCCGTGCCCGTGCCGCCCGTCCGGCCCTGGGCACGCGCAATCCCTACCGGCTGCCCAGCGAAGCGGAATGGGAATATGCCGCCCGGGCCGGCACCACCACCGCGCGCTGGTGGGGCGAGGAGATCGGCCAGGGCAACGCCAACTGCAATGGCTGCGGTAGCCAGTGGGACAACAAGCTGCTGGCGCCGGTGACCGGCTTTCCTCCCAATCCATTCGGCATAGCCGGCATGCTGGGCAATGCCTGGGAATGGACAGCGGACTGCTGGCATCCATCCTATGTCGGCGCGCCCGCCGATGGCCGCCCCTGGACGGATTCCTTCTGTGTCCGGCGCGCCATCCGCGGCGGCTCCTGGAACAATGTGCCGATCTTCATCCGCAGTGCGGCGCGGGCAGGGGCGGCGGAAAACGGCGCCGGCGATTATGATTATTCGACCCTGACCGGATTCAGATTGGCGCGGGACTTACCGTAAAACCGCCTTGGGATCGAGATCGATGGTCAGCACGGTGACGCGGTCATAGCGTCCCGGTGGCAACCGGATAGGTGACGACAGCAAGGCGGCGTTGCGCGCGCTCAGTGCCATGTTGCGAAACGCGCCATCGCTGTGAAAACGCGCCTGGTCCACCACGGTGACCTCATCGATCACACCACTGCGCAGCAGCCGCACCCGCACCACAACCGGCAGGTTGCGTGCGCCCGCGATGCCAAGATCGGGCAGCCATCGCTGCAGGATCTGGGCCCGGACGAAATCCTTCAGCGCATAATTGCCGTCGCCGCCGCCCGCCCCGCCGCTGCCCGGGGCGCCGCTGCTGTCGGCATTGGGCAGCGCGGCATCGGGCGCCTTGAGCTGTGCCAGCGCGCGCAGCTGTGCGGACAAGGGATCAACCGGCTCGCGCACACTGTCGGGCCGGGTTCCGGTTTGCGACGGCGCGCTTTCCACGCGGGGAATGGCCGCCTGCATCCGCGCCGCCGGCGCGGCGCTGCCCTGGCCGACCGCGCCCCCGATCACCAGATCGACGGGAAGGGCGCGGAAGATCGTGTCCTGCATCTGCGGGCGATGCGCCAGATACAGCAGCACGGCCAGCAGCGCTGCGCCATGCAGCAGCAGCGAAAAGCCGACCCCGCCCCATCGTTCCCGGATTTGCCTGACCTGACCGGTCTCCATCGGGCCAGTCTATGAATTTAACCCTTCCTGCGCTATTGAGCCGTGATGAAGATCAAGCTCCATCCCAATGACCTGCCGGACGGCCTGAATCTGGGCCCGGTCGTGGCGATCGACACCGAGACGCTGGGCCTCAACCCTTTTCGCGACCGGCTTTGCCTGGCGCAACTGTCGTCGGGCGACGGGGTCTGTCACGCGGTGCAGTTCGCCGCCGGCAATTACGCCGCGCCCAACCTGAAAAAACTCCTGAGCGATCCGGCGACCACCAAGCTGTTTCATTTCGCCCGTTTCGACATCGCCATGTTCCGCCGCTACCTGAACGTGGAGTGCAAGCCGGTCTATTGCACCAAGATCGCCTCCAAGCTGGTGCGCACCTATACCGACAGGCATGGGCTGAAGGATCTGGTGCGCGAACTCCTGGGCGTCGAACTGTCCAAGGAACAGCAATCCTCCGACTGGGGCGCCAAGACGCTGACGGAAAAGCAGCTCTCCTATGCGGCCAATGACGTCGCCCATCTGCACCAGCTGAAAGCGGTTCTGGATACGATGCTGGAGCGTGAGGGGCGTACCCACCTGGCCAAGGCCTGTTTCGACTTCCTGCCGTCGCGCGCCGAACTCGATCTGGCCGGTTGGGAAGACATCGATATCTTCGCGCACTGAATACGCACCGTGTACGGAGCGTTTGCACCGTAAACCGGTCCGCCTTGCGGTCGGTCCCGTTTCGCGCGAAACTTGGCACGAAATTCGCTTAACGCCTCCTTCACCCGGGGTGGCTTAAGCTGGCGAGCGTATAAACGCTTAATAATATCAAAGGCTTGAATGGCCACTTCCAAGGCAAACCTCACCCCTGTGACGGGCGACAGCGCGGCCAGCGACCTGGCGGCGGCCCGCCGGGTGCTGACCACCGCCGCCTCGGCGCTGGGGAACCTGGCGGACTGCCTGGACGGCGATTTCACCCGGGCGGTGGGCCTGATGCTGGGGGCCAAGGGACGGGTCATCGTCAGCGGCATGGGCAAGTCAGGCCATATCGCCCGCAAGATCGCCGCCACCCTGTCTTCGACCGGCACGCCGGCTTATTTCGTCCATCCCGCCGAAGCCAGCCATGGCGACATGGGCGCCATCACCCGCCAGGACGCGCTGCTGCTGCTGTCCTGGGGCGGGGAGACGGCGGAACTGTCGGACCTCATCACCTATGCCAAGCGCCATGGTCTTCCCATCATCGCCATCGGTGCCAATCCGGAATCCACGCTGATCAAGGCGGCGGATGTGAAGCTGCTGCTGCCGCGCGCGCCCGAGGCTTGCCCCATGGGCCTGGCGCCCACCACATCGACCACCATGATGCTCAGCCTGGGCGACGCCCTGGCGGTGGCGCTGATGGAGCGCAAGGGCTTCTCGCCCGACCAGTATCGAGATTTTCATCCCGGCGGATCGCTGGGCCGCGCCTTGGTGCGGGTCCGCGACCTGATGCACAGCGGCGGCGAGATTCCGCTGGCGGCCGAAGACACCGGCATGCGCGACGTGCTGCTGATCATGGCCTCGGGGCGGCTGGGCTGTGTCGGGATTGTGGATGCGGCCGGCGTATTGGCCGGTATTGTCACCGACGGCGATATCCGCCGTCACGCGCAGGGCGGTTTTGACAAGCGCATGGCCCGCGATGTGATGACCAAGGGGCCGCAGATCGCCCGTCCCGACCAGCTCGCAGCCGAAGCGCTGGGGCTGATGACGGAAAAGAAGATCACCCAGCTTTTCGTGCTGGACGAGGGCGGCGGCCGGCCGGTCGGCGTCCTGCACATCCATGACTGCCTGCGCGCGGGAATCGCATGAGCATGGCGGCGGATAACGACGTCCCTGAATATGACTGGTCGGCCCGGGTCCGCACCACCGCCCGCGAAGCCCTGCGCTATTCCCGGTTCGTCCATCTGATGAAGCGGGTCCTGTCGCTGGGCGCGTTCCTGATCATCGCTGCCGTGCTGGCTTTCTTTTTCGTCCAGCGCCAGCCGCGCCAGCTCTCCATGTCCTATGAGAAACTGGGCCGCATCGAGAATGATCTGGCCATGGTCAAGCCCAGGCTCACTGGTGCTGACGCCAAGGGCAATCCCTTTGTGATCACCGCCGATACCGCCGTGCAGGATTCCCGCAACGCCAAGAAGGCCAGCCTGAAGAATCTCGAAGCCGACCTGGCGATGGACAAGAACAGCTGGATCAATGCCCGCGCCCGCACCGGCATGGTGGACATGGCGGCGGGCAGGCTGGAGCTGACGGGCGGCATCGATGTCTTCACCGACACCGGCTACGAGCTGCATAGCCAGAGCGCCTCGATGAACCTGAAACAGAGCGTGGTGCACGGCCATCAACCGGTGACCGGGCAGGGCCCCGACGGCGCCTTTCGCGCCAACGGCTTCCATGCCGACCGCAATACCAATCTTCTTACCCTCAGCGGCAATGTGCAGATGACGCTTCACGGATCCAGCAAATGAAAAAACTTCTGGCTTTCACCCTGGCTTTCGCTTTGGGCGCCGCCGTCAGCGGCACGCTTCAGGCCCAGACTCCGGCCGCCAAGCCCGCGCCCAAGCGCAGCAACACCAATGCCGACATCAACATCTCGTCGGATACCTTCCAGGCAGACCTCAACGCAAAGACCGGCACCTATAGCGGCAATGTCATCGTCACCCAGGGCGACATCAAGCTGCGGGCCAATTCGGTGCGCGTCACCACGGTCAATGGCGATGCCGACAAGGTGATCGCCACCGGCAATGTGGTGGTGGATTCCCCCGCCAGCGGCACGGTCACCGGCGAGAATGGCGTCTATGACGTCAAGCCCAAGACCGTCACCGTGAACGGCAATGTCGTGCTCAAGAAGGGCAAGGATGTGATGCGCGGCGCGCGGCTCACCGTAAATCTTGTCACCGGCCAGGCAGTCCTTGGCGGTGGCGTGAAAGGCCAGGGCACGTCGGGCGGACGGGTCCAGGGGGTCTTTCGTCCCAACTCCGCCGGCACCATTACCCAGTAATTCACGGTTCCTTAAACACGAACAGGCATGATTTTTGCGATGACAGACGCAAGCACAGAAAACGGGCAGATGGGCGGCGAAGACGCCGCCGACGCGCTGCGCGTTGTCGAAGGCGGCAAGGGCCTCGTGGTCACCCGCATCGGCAAAAGCTTCAACAAGCGCCCCGTGGTGCGTTCGGTTTCCATGTCGTTAAAGCGCGGCGAAGCGGTGGGGCTGCTCGGCCCCAACGGCGCCGGCAAGACCACCTGCTTCTACATGATCACCGGCCTGATCCCGGCCGATACCGGCAGCATCGAGGTTGACGGCCATGATGTGACGCGCCTGCCGATGTACCGCCGGGCGCGCCTGGGCATCGGCTACCTGCCGCAGGAAGCCTCCATCTTTCGCGGCCTCACCGCCGAACAGAATATCCGCGCCTGTGCCGAACTGCTCGAGCCCGACGGCGCCCGGCTGGAAGCCATGGTCGAGGCCCTGCTGGCGGAATTCGGCATCACCCATATCCGCAACACGCCGTCGGTGGCGCTGTCGGGCGGCGAACGACGCCGCGTCGAGATCGCGCGCTGCCTGGCGACGCATCCCTCGTACATCCTGCTGGACGAACCCTTTGCCGGCATCGATCCCATCGCGGTGGGCGAAATCCGTGACCTGGTCAAGCATCTCAAGGACCGGGGCATCGGCGTGCTGATCACTGACCACAATGTCCGTGACGCGCTCGATGTGATCGACCGCGCCTATATCCTGCATGACGGCCGCGTGCTGAAGGAAGGCACCCCGACCGAGATCGTCAGCGACCGCGATGTGCGGCGCGTCTATCTCGGAGAAAAGTTCTCGCTGTAGGGCATCATGGCTGGGGTTGGGCAAAGACTAGAAATTCGGCAGGGCCAGTCGCTGGTCATGACGCCGCAATTGCAGCAGGCCATCAAGCTGCTGCAACTGTCCAACATCGAACTGGCCGAATATTGCGAATCCGAGCTGGAAAAGAACCCGCTGCTGGAGCGCGACGACCGCGAGGCCGCGCCGGTGCAGGAAGCCGGCGAAAGTGCCGCCGACAGCCCCGGCGAGCGCGCCGATGAAGCCCTGTCTCGGGACGATTTCTCCAAGACCGCCGACATGGACCAGGCGGCGCACGAGAACATGTATGACGGCGACATTCCCGTCAGCCGCGCCGCCGAAGGCCCGCAATCGGGCTCGCTGACCGACTGGACCACGGTGAAGTCGGGCAATGCCTATGAAGGCGAAGACGGCCTGGAATCCTCGGTCGCCGCCGACCTTTCGCTGAAGGATCACCTGGAAAGCCAGCTCTCCATCGCCGCCCTGCTGCCCGAGGATCGCATGATCCTGCTGGCGCTGATCGATGCGGTGGACGAGACCGGCTATCTGCGTGCCGACCTGATGGACGTCGCCAACCGGCTGGGCTGCGAAATCGAGGACGTGCAGGCGGTGCTGGGCGTGCTGCAGGGTTTTGATCCCGTCGGCGTGGGCGCCCGCGATCTGGCGGAATGCCTGTCGCTGCAGCTGAAGGCCAAGGATCGTCTCGATCCCGCCATGGAGGCGCTGCTGACGCGCCTCGATCTGGTCGCCCGCCGCGACATGGGCCAGTTGACGGCGCTGTGCGGTGTCGATGCCGAAGACATTGCCGACATGATCTCGGAAATCCGCCAGCTCAATCCCAAGCCGGGCCTGGCCTTCGGATCGGAACCGGTGACGCCGGTGGTGCCCGATGTGTTCGTGAAAGTGGGCCCCGATGGCGGCTGGCTGATCGAGCTCAATTCCGACACCCTGCCGCGCCTTCTGGTCAACAACCAGTATTACGGCACGGTCTCGAAGACGGCGCGCGACAAGGACAGCAAGAATTATCTCGCCGACTGCCTCAACACCGCCAACTGGCTGGTCAAGAGCCTGGACCAGCGTGCCCGCACCATCCTGAAGGTGGCCAGCGAGATCGTGCGCCACCAGGATGCCTTCCTCACCCATGGCGTGCGCCACCTGCGGCCGCTGAACCTGCGAATCATCGCCGACGCGATTTCGATGCACGAATCCACCGTCAGCCGCGTCACCTCGAACAAGTACATCTCCACCCCGCGCGGCCTGTTCGAACTGAAATATTTCTTCACCGCCTCGATCCAGTCCGTGAACGGCGCCGAATCGCACAGCGCCGAAGCGGTGCGCGACCGCATTCGTGAGATGATTGAGAATGAGGAACCCCGCGAAATCCTGTCGGACGACCGCATCGTTGCGCTGCTGACCGCTGACGGCGTGAACATTGCGCGCCGCACCGTGGCCAAATATCGGGAGGCTTTGCGCATCCCGTCGTCGGTGGAACGCCGCCGCCTGAAGGCCGGCGAGGCGCCCCAGGCCGCGAGCTATCGCTGAACCTTCCCCCTTTGTTTGCGGTGACTTAAGTCAAGATTGACATTGCCGGGGGGGCGGCCTATGAACCCGCCGCTTTTGAGCGGGACCCTGCCGGACGCAGGGCGGAACATCTCTGGCGCGCGGAAAACTTTACGCACGCGGACCTCACCGGGATTGTTGATGAATATCGCCGATCTGCTCGCGCCCGACGCCGTTTTGCCGGCGGTGAAAGCACAGTCCAAGAAGCAGTTGCTGCAGGAACTGGCGGCGCGCTGCCATGGCCTGACCCGGATTTCCGAACGCCGCATCTTCGAGACCCTGGTGGAACGCGAACGCCTCGGCACCACCGGTGTGGGCGCGGGTATCGCCATTCCCCACGGCCGCATGAGCGAAGCCAAGTCCATCATGGGCATCTTCGCGCGGCTGGAAAACGCCATCGACTATGAAGCGGTCGACAGCCAACCGGTCGATCTGGTGTTCATGCTGCTGGCCCCGGAAAATGCCGGCGCCGATCATCTGAAAGCCCTGGCCCGGGTTTCGCGCCTGCTGCGCGACAAGGCGGTGTGCGAAAAGCTGCGCGCCGCGTCCACCCCCGAAGCGCTCTACGCGATTCTGACGGGCGACAAAAACGGCGCGGCCTCTTCAGCCGCTTAAACCCTATTTCGTGATGGCGATCCGCTTGATCAGGATCGGTGTCACCGGCGCCTGGCCCGGCATCGGGCCATTGTCGCCCACCGGCACCTTGCCGATGGCGTCCACCACGTCCATGCCCGCGATCACCTGGCCGAACACGGCATAGCCGGTATTGTTGCCCGGATCGCTGGGATTGCGGTCCAGCCGCACATTGTCGACCAGGTTGATGAAGAATTCCGCCTTGGCGGTGTCGGGCGCTTCCTCGCGCGCCAGCGCGACGGTACCGCGCAAATTGGAAAGGCCGTTATTGGCTTCCAGCACCACCGGCGCCGGGCGCACGCCGCGTCCCTTGCCGTTCGCTTCCCAGCTTCCCATCTGGATCACAAACCCGGGGGCGACGCGGTAGACGATGGTGCCGTCGTAATGCTTGCGCTTCACATAATCCAGGATGTTGGCGACGCTTTTGGGCGCGCGCACCGAATCCAGTTGCAGGGTGATGTCGCCCATGGCGGTCGAGATCAAAAGCTTCGGCCCGGTCATGGGCGGATTGCTGGGCGCGGGCGTCACCGCCACCGGCTGGGGCGGCGCTGGATTGACGGCTTCGGGCTCGGCATTCTGGGCCAGGGCGGGAAGGGCCAAAAGAAGGGCGGCGGCAACGCCGAAGAGTGTGGTGCGCATGGCCGGCATACTAGCAAGCTTTGCCAAACAAAAAAGCCGGACCCGAAGGCCCGGCTTTTTTGCGTTTTCATGCCGCCAGCGCGTCAGTGGACGCTGACGGGGGTGAGTTCGTTCTGCACCGCCGCGCCATAGGCGGATTCATAGCCGTCGGTGAATCCCAGCACGCTGCCGTCTTCGGCGTGCAGCACATAGAGCTTCATGCCGGCAGGCAGCTCGATATTGGCCGGGATCAGGCCCAGGCGGTGCGCTTCGTCGCTGCCGGTGGGCTTGATATAGGCGATGCGGCCGGCCACAGCGCGGGCCTCTTCAACATCATCGGCTTCAAATCTGTCGGTCATGAGTGGTCTCCAGTCTTGATTTCTACGGTCCGGACGGCGGGTTGGATCTGCCTGCGGGCCAAATCGATCTTCAGCAATCCATTTGCCAACGCGGCTGCGGTGACTTCGATGCCGTCGGCCAGGACGAAGCTCCGCAAAAATTGTCGTGCCGCGATGCCCTGATGAAGGAACGTTTTGCCTTCGGGCTCAGTTTGCTTGCCGCGGATCACCAGTTGGCGGTCCTCTTCGGTGACGCTGAGCTCGTCCTTTGAAAAGCCCGCAACAGCCAGGGTGATGCGCAGGCCGCCCTGCGCAAACGCCTCGATATTGTAAGGCGGGTAGGAATCTCCCGCCGTGCGGGCGGAACGTTCCAGCAGCCTTTCCAGATGCTCGAAGCCCAGCAGATACGGGCTTGCGAAGGTCGTATGCCTGTTCATGTTCAGCCCTCCTTTGAGCGGCTGTGGAGCGGTTCGCCCCCTTTCGAGGCGGGCGGCTCCTGATCTGATATGGTGCCAATTCGTTCCCGTTCAAGACGTTGTTCCCGCACCGGAACTACCTAGGGTTGCATATGCTGGTACTCCTCGATGACGCGTCCGGGCGGCAGGTTTTCGCCGCCCCCCGGCACATCATCCGGGCAGACCGGGCCTGCGATGTCCCGGCGGCTCTGGCGGCCGTGGAGGCGGCGCTGGCGGCCGGAAAACATGTCGCGGGCTGGCTGGGTTACGAGCTGGGCAGCGTTCTGGAGCCCAGACTGGCTACAGCGGCGCCCGAAAGCGGGCCGCTGCTGTCGCTGGGGGTGTTCGATGGTTCCGGCGTGGCTCCTTCCGCCGCGGGCAGGGCCTATGCCGGTCCCCTGATGCCCGATTGGGATGAAGCGGCGTACGGCGCGCGCTTTGCCGCCGTGAAGGAATACATCGCCGCCGGCGACATCTATCAGGCCAATCTCAGCTTCCGCGCCCGCTTTGCTTTCGCGGGAAATCCGCGCGCGCTTTACGAGCAATTGCTGGCGGCGAGCGGCGCGCTGCATTGCGGTTTTGTCGATGACGGGACGCGCCAGATCCTCAGCCTGTCGCCGGAGCTGTTTTTCGAACTGTCCGCCGACGGCCGGCTGACCACGCGCCCCATGAAAGGCACCACCCCGCGAGGGGGAGACGAAGCGGGCGAGCGCGCCAGCCTCGCGGCCAGCGAAAAGAACCGCGCCGAGAATCTGATGATCGTGGATCTGATCCGCAACGACCTTTCGCGTATCGCCGAAGGCGGCAGCGTCGAGGTTTCGGACCTGTTCAAGGTCGAGACCTATCCCACCCTGCACACCATGGTATCGACGGTGTCCGCCCGGATGCGGGCCGGGGTGGGCGTCACCGATATCCTGCGCGCGCTGTTTCCCTGCGGCTCGGTCACCGGCGCCCCCAAGATTCGCGCCATGGAAATTTTGCGGGAGCTCGAAACCTCGCCGCGCGGCGCCTATTGCGGCGCGGTCGGGTTTTTCGCGCCGGCCCCCGGCAATCGATTTTCAGCGCGTTTCAATGTCGCCATCCGCACGCTGACCATAGCGGAAGGACGAGGCGAGCTGGGCATCGGCGGCGGCGTGGTGCAGGATTCGCAGCTGCACAGCGAGTATGCCGAATGCCTGCTGAAGGCACGGTTTTTCGAAAGGGCGCGCCGCCCGCTGGAACTGATCGAAACCTTGTGCTGGCAAGATGGCTTTGTCCGCCTGGACCGGCATTTTGCCCGCATGGAAGCGTCTGCCAGCGTCTTCGGCCTGCAGTTCGATGCCTGTGCCGCCCGCATCGCGCTGCACCACGCGGTGGCGGGCAAGTCGGGCGCCCAACGCGTGCGCCTCACCCTGGACGAGCAGGGCGATCATGACGCCGCCGCCTATGCGCTGGAATCCAATCCACCCCATTGGAGTTACGCGATGTCGCCGGAAACGATGCACAGCACCGACCTGCTGCTGCGGCACAAGACGAGCTGGCGCGAATTGTATGACAGCGAGGTCAAGCGCCTGGGAGCCGATGAAGTGGTGTTCTGCAACGAGCGCGGCGAACTGACCGAGGGCGCGCGCAGCAATATTTTCGTGGCGCGCGAGGGCATGCTGCTGACGCCGCCGGTCGAGGCCGGGGTGCTGGGCGGCTGCCTACGCGCCGAACTGATCGAACAGGGCAGGGCGCGCGAAGCCATCCTGACGCCGGATGATCTGAAAGATGGATTTTACTTCGGCAATTCGTTGCGGGGATTGATCCCGGCCAAACTGCCCTAGCTTTTCGCCGCCAGCGCCGACAGCAGCACCACGGTTTGCGGCAGCAGCCAGCCTTGCACTTCCGTCAGCCGTCCCGCCGCGATGTCGGCCTGTACTGCTGTGTCCAGATCGCCTGGCATGCTGGCACGCAGCCGCGAGGCCAACGTAACGGCATCCGACGGATGGCGCACGGCCGCACCCAGCCTGGCCGCCTGCTCGCGGTCGCCCAGATGAGTCAGAAGATCATCGTAAGGCGTGGCGGGGTAATGCTTCACAAAAATATCGGTGAAGCGATACATGCCCGCGGCCACCGCGGCGCCGGCTGCCGCCAACCCTGCCAGGAGCGCGCGGCGATTCATGCCGCGATCCTTTTCAGGTGATCGGCCAACCGCAAGGTCAGGGCGACGAGGTTCAAGGTCGGGTTGGAAGCGCCATAGGTGGGAAACACTGCGCTGCCCGCCACGAACAGGTTGGCGATGCCATGCACCTTGCCGTCGCCGTCCACCACGCCCTGTTTGGGGTCGGTGTGCATCCTGAGCGTGCCCAGATGGTGATGGCCCCAGTCCATGTTCTTCAGCCAGTCCTCGCGCCTGGTGCAATTGAGGCGCAGCAGGCCGGTTTTGGACGCCAGCACCTGCCGGCCCAACTCGCTGAGGGTCTGACGATACAGCGCGAAATCGGTATCGCTGATCCGGTTGTGCAGTTTCAGGCGCGGCAGGCCCAGCGCGTCCTTGTCGGCGGTCAGGGTCAGGCGGCGGTCGCGGTCGGGCAGCAATTCCATGCCGCAGCCCACCGAATAGGCCTGCGCGTTTGAGGCATCCACGCCCAGTGCGCCGGCGGCGGTGATCACGGCCGCCCTGCCGGTCTCGTCCAGTTCCACCGGATATTCCAGCGTGGTCAGCGAGCCCATGACATGACGGCTGCGGACGAAGCCGGGCGTGGGCGCGAAGACGGCGCGCATCCGCGCCCCGCCCAGATCCTGGGTGCTGACGTAATAGGACGCGGCCTTGCCGCCGAACACCACCAGGGTGGCGACGTCGCGCGGAATGGGATTGTCGCCGAAGAAGCGGCCCACCAGGTCGTTCTGGTTGCCGACACCGGCCGTCATCACATCGCTCGAGGCCAGCAGCAGCCGGGCATTCTCCATGCCGCCCGCCGCCATCACCACATGGCGCGGCTTCACCGTGAAACGGGTGCCGATACCACCGGCCGCGTTCAGGGTGGCGACATCCAGCCGGTCGACCTGCTGCGCATTGGGCGTCAGGCGGATGGCGGTGACATTGGCGTTCAGCAGCGGCCGGATGTTCGCGGCGGCCTTGATATCGGCTTCATAGCGGACGCCGAAGCGGGTGGGCAGCACATCGCCACGCATCTTGGAAAACTGGAACCAGCTTGTGTAGAGCCCGCCATCGCCCAGCGGCAGCATCGGCGCCCTGGCCAAAGCGGCATTGTCGCCCTTGTCGTAGATCCAGGGACCGGCTTCGATCAGTTGCTGCGCGCGGGGGTAATAGGAATCCAGTGCGCTGCGCGGGAATGGCCAGCCGGAAAAAGGCACCCAGTCGCGCTTCTCGAAATCGATCGCATCCAGGGGGCGCGACCAGCCACCCCAGTGATTGGTGCCGCCGCCCAGCGTGCGCAACCGACCCGCATCCAGCGCGGCGTAATCGTCACCGCTCTGGCTGCCGGAATACATCTCCTGCACGGCGGGATCGAGGTTCGCAGACCCGGATTCCAGCAGCAGGATGTCGAGCCTGGTGGATGCCAGCGCCATCGCCAGGCTGATGCCGGCCGGACCGCCGCCCACGATGGCGATATCGGGCGTCAGCACCGTGCCGGCGGAAAGGGTACGGGCGTCGACAAAACCGCTCAAACGGAAATCCTAGATGTCTTCGCTGTGGCCGACATTGAAGCCGCCATCCACCGCGATGGCCTGACCGGTGATCCATGATGCCTGATCGGACATCAGGAACAGCGCCATGTGTGCGATATCCTCGGGCTCGCCCATGCGGCCCAGCGGGTGCAGGGCGGTCAGCTTGGCGCGGCGCTCGGGCGGCAGGTTGGCCAGCAGCGGCGTGTTGACGAATCCGGGGCAGATGCAGTTCACCCGCACTTTGTCGGCGGCATAGTCCAGCGCCATGTTCCGGGTCAGCGAGACGATGGCGCCCTTGGAGGCGCTGTAGACGGCGCGGTTGCGCGTGCCGGTGGTGGCCACGCCGGACGACAGATGCAGCACCGATCCGCCAAAGGCCCGCAAATGGGGCAGGGCGTATTTCGATACCAGGAAGGCGCCGCGCACATTCACGGCCATCACCGCGTCGTAATCGGCCATGTCGGTTTCGTCGACCTTAGCGCGGCGGGCGATGCCGGCGCTGTTCACCACCGCGTCGATGCGGGGAAGCTCCGACAGTGCCCGCTTGACCTGTTCCTCATCGCTGATGTCGCAGATGCGGCTGGCGGCGAAGGGCGCGGCGACGCGGTCGATGGCGGTGATGGTGGCGCCTTCGGCCTCGGCGGCCTTGGCGATGGCCAGCCCCAGCCCGGAGGCGGCGCCGGTGACGACGACATGTTTGTTGGTGAAGCGCATGGGGGGAGAGTAGCGGCAGAGATTGAGCGAGTCACCATCGCAGCGGTTGGCGCGCCTGCGCGCTTCGCCCGCCTCAAGTCGCTGTCGCGCGGCGGGCTCAGCCGCTTGGCTCCACCATTTTCCGCGAGATGATCTGGTGAGAGTAGTGTTCCGCCGGTGGGGCGGAAAATGGTGGAGCCAAGCGGGATCGAACCGCTGACCTCCTGCATGCCATATTGACGGTTTATTGTTCCTGCAATTTCCGGTAGTGTCCGAAAGGGCAAAAAGCCCTTTATCCCCTATACCTTTTGAGATACCGCGTTTCCTATGCTGTCCGGTGGTTGCAGGATTTCTGCTTACCGGCTGCTTACCGGGAGGGATTTTGTGCCGAGCAAACGTATCACCAAGCGGGCCGTTGACGCTCTCAGATGCCCGCCCGGGAGAGACCGGGTCTTTCTGTGGGATGACGCCCTCGCGGGCTTCGGCGTGGCTGCAATGCCCTCTGGATCGAAGGTGTACGTGGCCCAATACCGGCAGTTGGGTCGGTCGCGTCGGATAAAGCTGGGCGACCACGGCCGCCTCACGCCCGATGAGGCGCGTTCGCTGGCCAAGGAAGTGCTGGGTGCTGTTGAGGCCGGGAAGGACCCCATTCAGGAACGTCGCGCGCGACAAAAGGTCCGCACCCTTAGGGAGGTCGCCGAGGATTTTATGCGAGTCCATGTCGCGGCCAAAAAAAAGCCCCGCACCCACGCCGAGTATGACCGTCTCTTGAGACTTCACATCTACCCTGCATTGGGGGGCCGCCTTATCACGGACGTAACGAAATCGGACGTGGCGAGGCTTCACGGCGGTTTGAGTGACCGCCCCTGCGCCGCAAATCGGTGCCTAGCGCTGTTGGACACGGTTTGGAACTGGGCGGCTACTAGGGGTGAACTGAGCGGACCCAGTCCCACCAAGGGGCTCGAACGAAACCCAGAGCGGAGCAGGGAACGGTATCTAACCCCCGACGAATTCCGCCGACTGGGGCAGGCTCTGCGGGAGGCCGAGACGACAGGCATCCCGTGGGTAGTAGACGAAGCGGGGCCGAAGGCTAAACACCTGCCGAAAGCGAACCGGGCGAGGGTATTGGACCCTCACGCTGTTGCCGCTATTCGGCTCTTGATGCTGACCGGGGCCCGCCTCCGAGAAATTTTGGAGGCTCGCTGGGACTACGTAGACTGGGAGCGCGGCATGATGTTTTTGCCCGACTCAAAAACCGGGCGTAAAACTCTGTACCTATCTGATGTCGCGTTGGACATCCTGGAGAGCCTCCCCCGCGTCGCCGGAAATGCCCATATCATACCGGGTAACAAGAAAGGCCAGCCGCGCTCGGACCTAAAAAGGCCTTGGTCAGCAATCGTCCGCGCCGCGGGCTTGCTGGAGCCCATAAAGAAGCCCGAGCCAAAGGGTGTCGGAGAGAAATTGAAGCGCAAGCGGGGTTCTGAAGCCCGGCCAAGCATCCGTATCCACGACCTGCGGCACACCTTTGCGGCGACAGGAGCAGGATCGTCACTGGGGCTACCGGTTATCGGCAAACTACTTGGACATTCCCAAATGCGCACCACCCAGCGTTACGCGCACTTGGACGCTGACCCGCTCCATAAGGCCGCTAACCTTATTGGGTCTCAAATTGCCGCAGCCTTGTCTGCACCTCTTAAGGCTGCATAGCTTTTATTTTGGATTGATACATCACATTGATTTGGAGGGATTTTGAAACTCTACTTTCTCTCACTCGCACTGGTTACATTGCACCTTGCAAACATTGAGCATGCCCAAGCAGCTTGGCTGACAAGGGATACGACATCACAGTTGGACGGACGTCGAAACTTTTCTGGGAATCTCTTGTCGACAAATACCTTGGTGAACAGTGTCGGACGACCTGACAGGGCAAACCTTGTAATACGTTGTCAAAACGGTGGACTGGACGTTTACATTGTATGGCCAGCGTTCATGGGCGACGCTGATCGGGAGGTAAGATGGAAGTTCGACGCCGGTCCAATCTATAGAGAAGTTTGGGAGGGATCGGCGGACGGGACGTCGACATTCAATTCAACACCAAGGCGATTTCTCACCGCCCTGGCTGCATCGGGAAGATTAGTTGTTGAGGCCAAACCGTTTCAGTCAGCATCGGTTGAGGCAATTTTTGATACGACGGGGGCAGGAACTGTCGTAACCTCAGCACTAACAGGATGCCCTGCGAAATAGGCACAGGATTTCGCAGAGACGGGTACGCACGGGTACGAACAGAATTCACTACGTCACGGCAGCCGAAAACCGAGAGTGGACCCAGAGTCCTAGCCGGATGATCCTCGGTACGGGTCTGACAAGTGTTGTCAGGTACTGACCGATTGAAGCGTGCCGCGAGCAATCTTATATCGGGTAAGATGGCTGGACCAATTAAGCATGGCTACTTGGAGGGCGCTGCGGTCATTTTTGACCATGATCGGGCGTTCTATTGCTTGGAAGAGGGTTGGAAGCCGCTACACATGGCGGACGCCTACTGTAAGGCCAAACTTCTCACGAAGGATGAGTTTGAGACCATGTTTTTCTGCCCTCGGTTTTTCCCCCGGCCCACCTTCCAATCCGGTTAGAATCAACGGCGCTGCGTCAAAAAATTGACAAAGGATTTCGCGGTCAAGGGAGAAGCGGCCCGGTTTGTGCCTGCAAACCAGAGTCTCGCAGATCGAAAATCATCTTTCCAAAACAAGCATTAATGCTAAGCCCATTTTCGCAACCTAGGAATGCCTGTCCGGGGACGCCTTGGCCTATATAGACGTCATCCCAAAATTGGATATTTGGTTCGATCCGTAATGCGCTGGGTATTCCCCAGCGATCCAACGGAGTTATGACAACTAATGACCAATTCCCGACGCATTTCTGTTAGCGCCGCGGCCAGCTACACGGGGCTCGCCGAATCCACATTGAACAAATTGCGCATGACCGGTGTAGGCCCCCGGTTCCTCAAGGTATCTGCTCGCCGTGTCACCTACGACACCGATGACTTGGACGAATGGCTGGTCTCGAAGCGCCGCCGCAGCACTTCGGATCGCGGCGATGACGAAAGATAGGTTGCGGTTCAAAATTCGCGGAACAGACGCAATTCGCGAGGTGAGAGGGAAGGAAGCGCGGACGCTGGTTGCTTTGCACAGTGCTGGGGAGCGAGGTGTTTCAATTTTGGAAGTTTGCCGTTGGGCATTCCGGCTCGCTCACTACATTCTGAAGCTCAGGGGAATGGGACTTGTGATTGAAACTGAACGAGAGAGACATGGTGGCCGAGCGCCTGGCTGGCACGGCCGCTATGTGCTGAAAACCACTATTCAATCTCTCGAAGATGATGAGAGGGCTAGTTGATGGCGGGGGGCAGGAATTCTGTTCCTTTCACAATGGTGCGGCGGCCCCTGTGGGGATCGGAGAAATTCATGGGGCTTCCCGACGATGCGGCGCGCTATCTCTATGTCTACTTTCTGACCTCCCCGCATCAAACCAGCACGGGCTGTTTCGCATTGAAGGAAGCTTATGCGCTGGCCGACTTGGACATGACCGGCTCGGGCTGGACGCCGGAGAAGTATCGCGCCGCCAAAGATGCTTTGTTTCAAAGCGGCCTGATTTTGACCGACGACAGAACGAACGAAATCCTGATCGCCCAGTGGTGGAAGGGTAATGGTCCGAACAATGAGAGGTGGTTTGAAGGTGCTCGGAAGCAATGTGATGCCATCCAATCGCTCTCATTGCGCGAAGCCGCCTTGGAGGCGCTGGAAGCCTGCTGGGACGAGTTTCAGACGAGCAGGGCTCGGAGGGCGATCCCGTCTGTTGGCCAGCGTACGGCCACTGGAGGGGCTGCAGATGAAAGGCTTCGTGCGGTTCGTGAACGGATGGGCGGATGATTATCTCGGAATGGAGATGCTATTGGCAGACTGCACAGAGCCTATGCAGAGCCTAGGCATACACGAATAGGGATACGGAGACCTAGAAACGAATATGAAACCGAAACTTCAACGGACAGGAATAGGGATAGGGGATAGTAAGGGGGAAGGGGCATTGGGGTTTTCAGCGCCAGTTGAGGCTAGTGCACCAACTAGTCGTTCTCGGCCCCCTCTTGTTTCGGTTCATCCAGACCGACCATTTCGACGGGCACGGCTTCTGCAGAGACTGCTTCCTCAGTTGCCACAGGCTTTCGACGATTCTCGAAGAAAACTTGGTGTGTCACTCGTGCCATGTCGTCAAAGCTAACGGCATGTCTGTTGATATCAAATTCCTTCTCTGTTCGCTCGTAGGGCCAGTAGGGCTCGAGTTCTCGCCCAGTCAGCATAATGGCGCGCAAGCGGTGCTGTTCGTTGAGTGTGCGAATTAGTGCAATTTCATCAGGCTCGAAGTCCGTAATCCTCGAAAAGACTATAAACACGGCAAAGTCCCTCGTCGGAAACGCATCTGCGACCGCTTTGAGTTTTGCTACGTCATCTGCCGTGATCGGCTTGCGGGTCTTGCATTCGCCGATAACGATCTGAATTCTTCCGTCGATGCTGGCGTTGGTAACAATGACAAAATCCGTTTCGCACGCTTGGATATTTGCTCCATCCGGGGTCAATTTCATTGCTGTGGTGTAAACGTGCTCACTCAAGCTATGCATCTGCATCAACTGCTGCAATGCAAGCGTGACGGGAATGGCACCGTCCTGATGGTCGTTGCGCCCAAATAGGCCAGATCGCCGAAATGCCCAGCCCTTGTCGCGCAACTGACGCGAGCTATTGAATATGTTGCCGCAGTACTCGCATTCAAGCCGCGTTTCGGCGTCATCAAGTGAGCGCCAAAATTCAAGTTGGCACGATGGGCAAAGATACTTCAGACCCGCGCGGAACACCCCGCGGTCAAGTAGATAGCCGAGCACCGCGTCGTTAGTCAGATCGACCCCTTGTGGACGCTGCTCGATGTACAGCGTGTTGTACTCTCTTAGAGGTCGGGTCGGCCCTTGACCCAGAATCATTTGCATCGCGTCAGAACGGCTGAAGGACTGGTCGGGGTTGTGGTCTTCAATCAACCGACGTACTCCGTCAATTTTGAATACCCTGCAACCTTTCAAGCCGCCCATTTGTTGGATTAGAGTTGTACAAAGCAGACCGGCCGCGCTCGGCTCTGCCTTAATTCCCACCGTTTTGAAGACCGCCGCGACAAGACTAATGGTGTCTAAAGCGTGCATTGTAACGTCATCGGTACGGACTGAGCGGACACATCCTACCGTCTCTGGTTCAGCCCGAGTGGCGTCCCATTGATAGAAAATGTTGCGTCCATAAAATTCATTGAGCGCAGGTAAGAAGGGGGTGAAAAGCGTGGCTCGCTCATCGCCGAAAAGCCCGATGCCCGGGTCCACAGATAGGACGTAGTGCTGGTTATTTGGTGTTTCTTGGAAAAATGGCTTGTCGTTGAGTGCGAACGATATTTGAGATCGGCCATTAAACCCTTTTCCGACGGAGGCGAGGGCCGAATGCTTGCCAAATAATACAATCGGCGCGCGCAAGTTATGCCCGTTATATAAGGTTTTACTGACTGTGCTGATGATTAGACTTTCGCCAAACGTAGCGGTGTCCACTAAGGGGCGCTCCTCACGGTGCCAAAGCGCGAGCCGGGGAACGTCAGAATCACGTGCAGGCGCCGCTCTGATATCTGCGGCGAATTGGTTCTTTATCGGCGCAAGCCTGGCTGCGTATCGGGGGTCATAAAAGACGAGCGGCACGGCAGCAGCTTTGAGGTTCCAGAACGCAATAAGGTCGGCAAGGTCGTCCACGTGCCCCACATAGAATCCGGGTACAGTACGTCCGTGGCGGACTACATAATCCCATTCCAATTTGGCGCGGTTGAGCGTTGCGATGGTGTCGCGACCCGGGTGAAGAAAAGGTAGGTCTTGACCGTTTTGGATGATTTTGGTTTGGCCGAATAATGCCGTCCCGATGAGGGCCAGATAGTCCGTTCCAACGTCCTGCTGGGAAGGAAATGCGCCGTAAGTGCAAAGCATCGCATCGGCAAGCGGATCGGTTTCTTCCCATTGATATACGTCCACCCCTGGTTCCGGTTTTTGATTGTTTTTATAGAATTCCTCATAGAGCTTTTGGATGGGATGTCGGATGTCCACAATTGCCGGAGCTTTCTGTCCGGCGGCACCGCTCGGGTAGAACAGTGGATGATGAAGGGGATTGGGGAGGTGCTTTTGCGCCTCAATGAATGTCCGAGTGGCTTCGGTCTTGGAAACATCTTCCAGAAGATCGATACGGTATAGCGAGGTTAGCGCTTCGGCGAGTTGCGGATCGTTTACGGGAATGATGGGATTATATCGCCCACCCCACATCGTATAACTTTGACGGACGGCGCGTCTGAATCCTTCCAGATCGCCTGCATCTATGCACCACCCGATGCGGACGGGGCGATAGCGTAGTGTGATGGACAGTGTGTTCATTTGCTCCGCCACGCGACGGCTGACAGGTTTGGGTCGGCCATGGGCACCCTAGGCCCGCGCTGGCACCTCTTCAAATCCCGGGCAAAGGCGTGGCCAAAACCCGCTTTCCGCTTACCGCATGCTTACCGCGCAAGCTGCGGCATCTATCCGCACCTTGGCCCCGATTTCTAACTGATTGATTTCACGAGCAGAAAATTGGTGGAGCCAAGCGGGATCGAACCGCTGACCTCCTGCATGCCATGCAGGCGCTCTCCCAGCTGAGCTATGGCCCCGTACCAATGACAGGCCGGTCTGGTGTCCGGCCCGAATTCTTTAAAGTCTAGGCTTCGTCCTTGGCAATGCCCGGATCGATGATGCCGGAGACATCGTCTTCCTCGTCTTCGACTTCGCCCAGAAGATCGTTGTCTTCCTCGTCTTCGTCGTCCTCGACTTCGATGTCCTCGATGCCTTCGGCTTCGTCGGCGTCAACCACCGACATGCCCGATTCCGCCTCGGCTTCTTCTTCCTCGGCGTCCTCGTCTTCGTCTTCGCCGGTGGCGGCGATCTTCAGCGGCGCCTCGACAACGGCTTCGGCTTCTTCTTCCTCGTCTTCGGAATCGCCGTCCTCGTCCTCGTCTTCGTCGTCTTCATCCTCGTCTTCGCTCTCGGCGGCGACGACCTTGCCGGCTTCTACGGTCTCGGCCACGCGGCTGCGGCGCTGCTTGAACAGCGCTTCGGGCTCATAGCTGAAACCGCACTTGGGGCACTCGATCGGGCGCTTGGTAAGGTCGTAAAACCTTGCCGCGCAGCTCGGGCACGCCCGTTTGGTTCCAAGATCTGCCTTGACCAAGATGATGCTTCCCGCAAGAAGAGGGTTATTGGAGGGGCGCGTTTGCCACGGGTTGCCCCGCCTGTAAAGGTCTTTTGAAGCCCCTGATGCATAACGCCAATTCCGCCCCGTTGACTGCCCGCCGCGCCGGCCCCCTGACGGGGACGGCCCAGGTGCCGGGCGACAAATCCATTTCCCAGCGGGCCTTGATCCTGGGCGCGCTGGCGCAAGGCGAAACCCGCATCACGGGCCTCCTGGAATCGGGCGACGTTCATTCCACCGCCGGGGCCCTGCGCGGCTTTGGCGCCACCTTGATCCAGGAGGGCCTGGGCCGCTGGCGGGTCACCGGCCTGGGGGTGGGAAACTGGAAAAGCCCGGCCAGGGAACTGGACTTCGGCAATTCGGGTACCGGCTCGCGGCTGGTGATGGGGGCGATGGCCACCACGCCGATCACCGCCATCTTCACCGGCGACGCCTCCTTGAAGTCGCGCCCCATGGCGCGGGTGGTGGCGCCGCTGACCGCCTTTGGCGTCACCTATGAAGGGCAGGGCGAAAAGGCGCTGATGCCGCTCACCCTGCACGGCGCCAGGGATGCCAGGGCCATCACCACCCATGTCGCCACCGCCAGCGCCCAGGTGAAATCGGCGCTGCTGCTGGCGGCGCTCAACGCCCATGGCACCAGCCGGATTTCCCAGGACGCCCTGACCCGCGATCACAGCGAGAAGATGCTGGCGGCGTTCGGCGCCATAATTATGGTTTCGCCGGGCGCCGAAGGTGGAGAAGTCATCACCGTGGAAGGCCCGGCGAAACTGACAGGCTGCAGCGTGGAAGTGCCGCGCGATCCCTCATCGGCGGCTTTCGCGCTGGTGGCGGCGCTGATCGTGCCGGGTTCGGAAGTCGAACTGCCCGCCATCCTGCTCAATCCCCGCCGCACCGGCCTGATCCAGACCCTGCTGGAAATGGGCGCCCGGATCGAGGTGGCCAACAGGCGGACCAGCGGCGGCGAGGAGATCGGCGATCTGGTGGTGCGCCATTCCGCGTTGAAAGGCGTCGAAGTGCCGGCCGAGCGCGCCCCTTCGATGATCGACGAATATCCCATCCTGGCGGTGGCCGCGTCTTTCGCCACCGGCAAGACCGCGATGCGCGGGCTGGAAGAATTGCGGGTCAAGGAAAGCGACCGCCTCGAGGCGGTGGCGCTGGGCCTGAAGTTGAACGGCGTGCGCTATGAGATCGAAGGCGACGACCTGATCGTGGACGGCATGGGCCCGGACGGCGTGCCGGGCGGCGGCACGGTCCCCACCCACATGGACCACCGCATCGCCATGAGCTTTCTGACCATGGGTATGGCGTCCCAAAAGCCGGTGACGGTCGATGACGTCACCATGATCGCCACATCTTTCCCCGAATATCAGGATTTGATGCGCGGGTTGGGCGCGTCTTTTCAATGAAATTGCGGGGGCACCTAACGAAGTCAATTTTTCTAGTTTCAGGAGTATTGGCTGCTGCTGTTTCAACTATAGCGCTAGGGGCCCTTTTAATTTGGTCTTCGCTCTCCATCCTCAATTCAGATTTTTATGGTCGTATGTCAAAAGTCGAGCCTCTGCGGTCTGTGCCTCAGCCCTCAGAAAATTCACCCTTGGTTCGCTTGGTGGTTCATCGCCTTTTGCCTGAAGAAAATAAGGCGGAAGTCTCTGTAGTTATAGTCTTGGATCGTGATGTCGCTGTGAGCTCACTCACACTAAATGGCAGTTGTTTGACTGTAGCGGTAGGAGATCGCACGTTGCTCGGAATTCCAACTATTCAAAAGCTAAAACTGGATTGCAGAGCAGATAACAACGGCAGATATTTTTCGGGCCAAGTGTATGCAGAAACTCCTCGGTTTCATCTAAGAACATTCGCGTCAGTTGATGGATATCCGTTCGATCACTTAACGATACTTCCTACGATGGTTGTCTATGACACTGACGGACTGCAAGTCGCTGCTAAATACGAAGTAGAGAGGGCTGTGGCAGGCAGGAACATGCAAATTTCAGACAGAGGCGGTTGGGATATACGTTTTGTTCGAGTACCGCTTGAGTCGCTGTTTGTAGTCGCTAGCGCGCTTGTGTTTCTGTTCCTAACGATTCTTGTGGGGGCTAAGCTGTTTTCTGCAGGTGTGCAATTAAGCGGCTTGCAGGAAGTTGTTGCGGTCGCTGGATACATAATTGCGGCGTCAGGTTTTAGGGATGTATTAGGGCTTTCTCGTTTTGGCGGAATTAGTGCACTAGAGGTCGTGACTTTTGGTCTACCATTGTTTTTGTTGTCACTCGCGATAGTCGTTTCCGCAGCTCGACGTCTAAATATGAGTATGAAATAGGCTTACTTGATGAACTCTAGAGCGAGCAGCATCGTCATCGCCGTGGACGGCACCGCCGCATCGGGCAAGGGCACCCTGGCCAAGAAGCTGGCGGCGCATTTCGGTTTCGCCCATCTGGATTCCGGCGCGCTCTACCGCTTGACCGCGTTGGCGGTGCTTGAGGCCGAGGGCGACCCCAAGAATGAAGCCGATGCCCTGCGCGGGGCCCAGACCATCGACTTTAACCGGGCGGGCGATCCCAAAATCCGCACCGATACCGTCGGCAAGGCGGCGTCCTATGTTGCCGCCATCCCGGCGGTCCGCACCGCGCTGCTCGATTTCCAGAAGAACTTCCTGGCCAGCCCGCCGGGCGGCAGCCCGGGCGCGGTGATGGACGGGCGCGATATCGGCACCGTCATCTGCCCGGAAGCCGCCGCCAAGCTCTATGTCGACGCCAATCTCGAAATCCGGGCCCGCCGGCGCTGGGCGGAACTCAAGGCCATGGGCATCCGCCGGGGCGAGCAGGATGTGGTGGCCGAACTGGGGGCCCGGGACGAAGCCGACAAAAACCGCCCGGTTTCGCCCCTGAAACAGGCCCCGGACGCCGACTTGCTGGATACCACCGATTTGGGTATAGACGCGGCGTTCGCGGCAGCCCTCGCCCTGGTTTCTCCCAAGGTGGAAGGCGCGCTCAAGGACCGCCACAGGGGCTAAGGAGGCCCGGCGGCCTAAGGGGCATCCCGCTTACTTCTCAAAACCCAATCGCCCGGGCATCCCGCCCGGGAAGTCCGCCGATGGCTCTGATAGCCGCCGGTTGGCATGAACGACTGTTAGGAACTGACCGTATGGCTCGCGCCGCAACCAAAGAACGTACTGAAGCCTCCATTTCCGCTCCGAGCCGCGAAGACTTCGCCGCGATGCTCGAGCAGAGCTTCGAAACCCAGTCCCCCCAGGAAGGCCAGGTCATCAAGGGCACCATCGTCGCCATTGAAAACGACTTCGCCATGGTGGACGTCGGCCTGAAGACCGAAGGCCGCATCTCCCTCAAAGAATTCGCGATGCCCGGCATTCCCGCCGACATCAAGGTCGGCGACACCGTCGAGGTTTACCTGGAGCGCGTCGAAAATGCGCTCGGTGAAGCCGTGCTGTCGCGTGACAAGGCCCGCCGCGAAGAAAGCTGGGTCAAGCTTGAAAAGGCCTTCACCGATGTCACCCGCGTCACCGGCGTGATCTTCGGCCGCGTCAAGGGCGGCTTCACCGTCGATCTCGACGGCGCCGTGGCCTTCCTTCCGGGTTCGCAGGTGGACGTCCGCCCGATGCGCGATGTCGGCCCGCTGATGAACCAGCCGCAGCTGTTCCAGATCCTCAAGATGGATCGCCGCCGCGGCAACATCGTGGTGTCGCGCCGTGCCGTTCTGGAAGAACGCCGCGCCGAGGAACGCACCTCGCTGGTCGCGAGCCTGCAGGAAAAGCAGATCGTCGAAGGCGTGGTCAAGAACATCACCGACTATGGCGCCTTCGTGGACCTGGGCGGCGTGGACGGCCTGTTGCACGTCACCGACATCGCCTGGCGCCGCGTTTCGCACCCGACCGAAGTCCTGTCGGTGGGCCAGACCGTCACCGTGCAGATCATCAAGATCAACCACGAAACCCAGCGCATCAGCCTGGGCATGAAGCAGCTCCAGACCGATCCCTGGGAAGGCGTCGCCGCCAAGTATCCGGTGGGCGTGCAGTTCAAGGGCAAGGTCACCAACGTCACCGACTATGGCGCCTTTGTGGAGCTGGAGCCGGGCGTCGAAGGCCTGGTCCATGTCAGCGAAATGTCCTGGGTCAAGAAGAACATGGCCCCGTCCAAGCTGGTCACCCCCGGCACCGACGTCGATGTCGCCGTGCTGGAAGTGGATTCCAACAAGCGCCGCATCAGCCTGGGCCTGAAGCAGACCCAGGAAAATCCCTGGAACGCCTTCACCGCCAACCATCCGTCCGGCACCGTCATCGAGGGCGAGGTCAAGTCGATCACCGAATTCGGCCTGTTCATCGGCCTGGATTCGGACATTGACGGCATGGTCCATCTGTCGGACCTGAGCTGGTCGGTCGCGGGCGAAGAAGCCATCAAGACCTATGAAAAGGGCCAGATGGTCAAGGCCAAGGTGCTGGACATCGACGTCGAGAAGGAACGCGTTTCCCTCGGCATCAAGCAGCTGGACGGCGACCCGATCGAGAAGGCCGGCCCGTCGGGCGGCGCCTTGCGCAAGAACCAGGTCGTCACCGGCACGGTCACGGAAAGCAATGACGGCGGCATCGAAGTGGAACTGGAGGGCGGCGTGCGCTCCTTCATCCGCCGCGCCGACCTGGCCCGCGACCGCAACGACCAGCGCCCCGAACGCTTCGGCAAGGGCGACAAGGTCGACGCGCTGGTCACCAGCATCGACAAGGCCAGCCGCAAGGTCAGCCTGTCGATCAAGGCCCGCGAGATCTCGGAAGAGAAGGAAGCCGTGGCCCAGTTCGGTTCGTCCGACTCGGGCGCCAGCCTGGGCGACATCCTGGGTGCGGCCCTGAAGAAGAAGACGCCGAAGAAGAAAGCCGGCGCCGCGGAAAGCGACGACGAGGAGTAGTCGTCACCGCCTCAACGCATAAAAAGGCGCGCCGCGAGGCGCGCCTTTTTTCTTTGTCGCGCGCACGGGACCGGCAAGGCCGGGAGGCAATTGTCCACAGAGATTTTGATTGCGTTCAGAATCACGTTAGATTCGCGCCATCAACGTTGATGTTAGAGGGAGTTGAGTCATGGCGAAGAAGAAGAGCAAGCTGGCCAAGCGTGCGGCCGAACTGGAAGCCGCGGTTGCGGGCCTGTTCACCGGCAAGCCGGCGAAGAAGAAGAAGCGTAAGGCCAAGAAGGCCAAGGTCGTGAAGGCCAAGAATGCCGCGAAGCCTGCCAAGAAGGCTGCGAAGAAGGCCACCAAGAAGAAGGCCAAAAAGGCCAAGAAGCGCTAGTCGCTTCGCAACTGCGTACGAAATGGGGCGCGGGCCACTGGTCCGCGCCTCTTTCTTTTCGCCGTCACTGGTCTTTTCGCCGTCACTGGTTTTTGCCGGCACTGGCTTTTCGGCGGGGCAGGGCTAAAGTTCCCTCAAAATAACAATAAGGGGACCCCATGCGCTTTTACGGATTTCCGGCGGCCATCGCACTGACGATGGCTCTGCCAGCCTCGGCCCAGACTCCGCAGCCCGCCGCGCCGCTCACCGCCCAGACCGCGACGGTGGGCACCTTGCGCGCCACCCCGCCCGATCCCTTCGTCTACCAGTCCGCCGCCGAGGTGAAGGCCCTGACCCAGTGGCCGGACCGCAAGACCCATTCCAAGGTGGTGGCGGATCACGAAAGCTATTTCGTCGAATATGTCACCCGCGGCGACAGCGGCAACAATCCCGAAACCCATGGCCACTGGTACGACTACATCCATGTGCTGGACGGCGAGGGCACCATCACCTATGGCGGCACCCAGGATGGGGCGCGCGACGTGGGCAATATGGAAACCCGCGGTGGCACCATCAACGGCGGCAAGATGATCACGCTGCATTCCGGCGACCGCCTGGTGCTGCCGCCCGGCCTGCCGCATCTTTTCACCGCCACCAAGGGCAATACGTTCACCTACCTGATCTTCAAGCACAAACACTGAGGGAAACGTCCATGAACAAGACACTCGCACTTACCGCCGCCGCGCTGGTCCTGCTGCCGCTGGCCGCCATCGCCCAGACCAAGACCGGAGATGACAAGGCCGTGCGCCACATCACGGGCCGCACCCTGGACGCCGAACTGAAGAAGGGCATGACCAAGGATGCCTTCTATTCCGAGATCATCATCACCCAGGCGCCCGCCTACCGGGTGATCAACACCACCCGCGACAAGCCGGGGGAGGCGGAAATCCATGACGGCTGGACCGATCATATCTTTGTGCAGGAAGGCGAAGCCACCTTCGTCACGGGCGGCAAGATCGATGGGTCCAAGGTCACGGCGCCGGGCCAGCATCGTGGCAAGTCCATCACCGGCGGCACCAGCCGCCCGATGCGGGCCGGCGATTACTTCCTGATCCCCGCCGGTACGCCCCACCAGATGCTGCTGGACCCCGGCAAGCGCATCAAGTTCATCGCTTTCAAGACTGTAAAATAGTTCAACCCCCTCCGGTTTCAGCTTTCGCGCGGCTTTGCCGCGCACGCTGAAACCACCTCCCCCTTGCCGCGCTTCGCGCGAAGGGGGAGGCGGGGCTGCGATTGCTCGCCCTTCTGCAGCTTTAACCGGCTTCGCCGCTGACCAGCGTTTTCTTGGGCCGCCACAACAGGTTGATGCCGACGCCCGCCATGATCAACAGCGTTGCTACCAGTTTCCATGCCGGCAGCGGCTCGTACATCATCAGGGCCGACGCCCCCATGCCGAACACCGGCACCAGCAGCGACATGGGAGCGACGGTCGCGGCCGGATAGCGCGACAGCAGCCAGGCCCACATGGTGTAGCCGAACAGGGTATTGGCCGCGCTTTGCCACACCAGGGTCGGCCAGATCGTCCATTCCGACGTGGCCATCGCCTGGGCGACCCGCGTGGGACCTTCCAGCAGCAGCGACATCAGCAGCAGCCCCGGCATGGCGAACAGGCTGGCCCACACCACAAAGGCCAGCGGGTTCATCGGATTGCCGCGCGCGGCGGCCTGGTGGGATGCTTCGCGCGCCGCCTGATTGCTGGCGCCCCAGCACACCGCGCCGCCCAGCACCAAGGCCAGCCCCACCGGGGTTATATCCTCGCCATTGTGCGACAGGATCAGCAGAAGCCCCGCGGCGGCGGGGATCAGGCCCAGCATCTGGTGCAGCCTGGGCCTCTCGCCGGTGCGATGGGCGGCGATGACGATGGTGAAGAATACCTGGGTCTGCATCACCACCGAGGCCATGCCGGGCGAGATGAACCCGTCCATGGCGAGGTACAGCATCCCGAACTGCCCGGTTCCCAGACAGAAGCCGTAAAGGCCCAGAAGGCGCCAGGACACATCCGGCTTTTTCAGGAAAAATATGGCGGGGAACAGCACCAGCGCGAAGCGGATCGCCGCCATCATCAGCGGCGGCAGCATGTCGAGACCCCAGCGCACCACCACGAAGTTGGTGCCCCAGACGAACACCACCAGCAGCGCCAGCGCCGTGTCACGCAGGGAAAGGTGATGGGAGGTCATGGGTACCCCTAAGCCGGGGCATCATAGAGGTGTTCGCGGCGTGCGGACCTGCAAAGGTCACATGGGCGCCGTGTCAGTTCGCGTTGGCGGCCGCGACGGCGGCGCGGATCTCCTGAACGTCGCGCCGCGCTTTGGCGACATAATCCTCGAGGCAGAAATTGAAGCTCTCCATGTCTCTGTTATGGGCCATAACCTTGCCGTTGTGGGCCGCAACGGCGCGGGCATCGCGCTTGTCGGGTCTGCGGCCAAAATCGGTACTGGGCTTCCTGCAGGGCGATCCGGGATAGAAACCCGCCGCAAGGTTGCCGGTTGCCGCGACATCAGCGGGCGGGGTGAGCGCCGTCTCGGTCCGGCGGTCCAGGCACCTCCCATAGCCGCGCACAAGCTGGTTGTACTCTTCCAGCCTCAGGTTGAAGCGTATTGCGTCCGCGTTGGTGAAGGTTGCTTTGGGCAACTGGGGCGGCGCCCCGGGCTTGATGCATGGGGCTTCCTCGCGCGGTTGCGCCGCGGCACAGACGGGAAAGCCGCAGATGAGCGCCACCCCCGCCAACCGCCTGATAGATCGCCATCGCATCACGGATTGGCGGCGGCGACGGCGGCCTGAATTTGCCGGATGTCGTGATTGGCGCGGGCGGCGTAAGCCTGGATGCAGGGATTGAAGTCTTCCATCGCCTTGTTATAGGCGCGAATCTTCTCGTTATAGGCTTCCACGGCCTTGAAATCGCGCCGGTCGGGCTTGCGGCCGAAATCCGGCGGTCCCGGCTTGATGCAGGGCGATTTGGGATAGAAGCCCGCCGGCAGGTTACCGGCCGTTGCGGGGGCGATGGGCGCGGCTATCTGTGCCTGCGCCGTTATGGTCATCGAAATCAGCAGCAGCGCCGCAATACGCATCACTTTCCTCCACACACCGCGCGGCTCACCGCCGGATTCTTGTCCAGTCCGGTCCAGCGCACCGTCTTCAAATCCGCTTTCTTCTTTGCCTCGCGCGGGGCGGTGCTGTCGATGAACCGGCCGGTGAAGCGGCCCCGCGCGCAATCGACCGCGAATTTCTGCGACCAGATGTAAAGCTGCCCGGCGCTGCTCACCGCCACCGGCTGCTTGTCCCTGGGCTTCCAGATGCGGCTCCAGAAAGTCCTGTAAGGACCTTCCTGCCGGATGGTGCCGCGGTCGACCTGATGCTCGGTCCGGCCGAATTCGTCCTGCACCGTCCTAAAGGTGACGTAGCGGCTTTCCTGCGCCAAGGCGGGCGCGGCGCAAAGCATGCAGAGGATGACAGCTTTCGCTATGGTCATAAGTGTTCTCCTATGACCATAGTAGATGTAATGATCGCTGAGGGCAATCGCCGGCTTCTGCCGCGCCGCAACATGTTTTGCCACCGCGCCAAACTTGCCGCCGGGCGCGCCGCCACTTACGGTTCGCGCCAACAATCTGTCAGTCGTCATTGAGGCGGCGTTATTTCAGGGGGAGTTTGAGTATGCGCAGGCGTGAATTGATCGGTGCGGCGGTGGCAGGCAGCGCCGCGCTGCTGGCGACGAAAGAAGCCAAGGCCCAGGAACGCGTGGAGCAGGCCGGCCGCGGCATGCGCTCCCCGATCATCAAGGACATCAGCGTCATCCAGTGTTCGCCGCAGGGCGTGCGGCTGGTGATCGTCAAGGTCACCACCGACCAGGCGGGCCTGTATGGCTATGGCTGCGCCACGTTCACCCAGCGCGCCGACCTGATCCCCATCGCGGTCGAAAAATATCTGAAGCCCTTGCTGGTTGGAAAACCCGCCGACCGTATCGAGGATACGTGGCAGATGGCCTACAACTCCTCTTACTGGCGCAATAGCGGCGTCCTCAACAACGCCATCAGCGGCGTCGACCAGGCGCTGTGGGACATTAAGGGCCGCCAGGCCGGCATGCCGGTCTATCAGCTGCTGGGCGGCAAGGCCCGTCTGGCCGCCGACTGCTATGCCCATGCCTCGGGCAGCGAAATCAAGGATGTGGTCGATCAGGCCAAGCGCCATATCGCCAACGGCTTCCGTCATGTGCGCGTCCAGGTCGGCGTGCCCGGCATGGCCGGCTATGGCGCGGGCCCCAGCAAGTCGCAGCGCATTCCCGCCCTGCACGACGCGCCGGTGTTCGAGCGCGAAGGCTATATCCGCCGCGCCCTGCAACTGTTCGAAACCTGCCGCAAGGAACTGGGCATGGAAGTGGAGCTGCTGCACGACGTGCATGAGCGCATCACCCCGACCCAGGCGGTCAAGATGTGCAAGGACGTGGAACAGTTCCGCCTGTTCTTCCTGGAAGACCCGGTCTCGCCGGAAGACATCGCCTGGTTCCGCAACATCCGCGCCCAGTGCGCCACGCCGCTATCGATGGGCGAGCTGTTCAACTCCCCGCATGAGATCGTGCCGCTGATCGCCGAACGCCTGATCGATTATATGCGCATGCATGTGTCGCAGATGGGCGGCCTGACGCCCTGCCGCAAATACGCGGCGATGGGCGAGATCTTCAACGTCCGCACCGCCTGGCACGGCCCCGCCGACACCTCGCCGGTCGGCCATGCCGCGAACCTGGCGCTGGACCTTTCCTGCACCAATTTCGGCGTGCAGGAGAACGCCTTCTTCAACGATGCGGCGCACGAGATATTCTCAGGCCTGCCGGTGACCAAGGGCGGTTACATGTATGCCAACGAGGCGCCGGGCTGGGGCATCGAGATCAACGAAGCGGCGGTCGCCAAGTATCCGTGGAACCGCAACCACCCGCTGAACGGCGGCTGGGGCGAAGTGCGCCTGCCGGACGGCCAGATCATCAAGCAGTAGCAGCGGGAGTTTACTGCGGAGGACCTATCCCGGATTGGGATCGCAGCGCGAAGGGGAGGTGGCGTATGAACGCAAAGGTCATCCGCATCGGACGAACAGGAGCTACCGCGGCCGAGGACAAGAATTGTTTCAACAGGCTTCACTGGTCGTTGGAGCCGGTCGCGCGCGCGTCCTCAGGCGATTACATCGTCTTTGAAACGCGGGATGCCTTTGATAATCAATTCGATCTGTCGAGCACTGCGGCGCATGTCGAAAAGTGCGACTTGAATCGCGTTCATCCCATGACAGGCCCCGTCTATATCGAGGGGGCCGAGCGGGGTGATGCCCTGGCCGTGACAATCGTTGATATCGAACCGGACACCTATGGCTACACCGTAATTGTTCCCGGATTTGGCTTCCTGCGGGATGTCATAACCGGCCCCTTCATCGCGAACTGGCGCCTGGACAGGTTATTTGCCGTGTCCGAGCAATTGCCGGGGGTGCGTGTTCCCATGTGCGCGTTTCCCGGATCAATCGGTGTTCTGCCCGGCAAGCACGAGGTTTCGGAGGCGCTGAAAAGAGAAGAAGCTCTCGCAAAGGCCGGCGGCTTCGTCTTGCTCCCGGAGCCTGCCGGCGCGATCCCCGAAAGACTGTTTGCGCAAGGCGCTCCCTGGGCCGGCGAGGGACTTCGAACCATCCCTCCGCGCGAAAATGGCGGGAACATGGATATCAAGGCCATGCAGATCGGCACCACGATTCTGTTCCCGGTGCTTCACGATGGCGCTGGTTTGTGGACCGGAGATATTCATTACGCACAGGGCGACGGCGAAGTCTGCGGCACTGCGATTGAAATGTCGGCGCGCGTTACGGTCAAATGTGAACTGCTGAAAGGGGCTGGAACAAAAATCCGCTTTCCCCACATCAAGGGCGGGGGACAGCTCAAAGCGACTGAACCCAGCCGTTTTTATGGCGTAACCGGTATTCCGGTGAAGAGAGAAGGCGAGGTTCCGCCCCATCTGGCCTATCTCGACAGCCCAAAGGTTGCCGGTCTGACAAATCTCTCGGAAGACCTTACCCTGGCCACGCGAGATGCCCTGATACGCATGATCGACTGGATTGTGGACAATCGCGGCATGACGCGCGAACAGGCTTATGTGATTGCCGCGGTGGCGGTGGACCTGCGTATCGGCCAGCTGGTGGATGTACCGAACTTCGTGGTGACCGCGATTTTACCGCTGGACATATTTGAAGAAAGACAGCTGCCTTAGGGCGCTCGCAAAAAGAGGCCGACGGTCAGCACCACGCCGATGGCGACAGCGGCCAGGCGCAGGAATTTCTCGTTGACCTTGTTGACCATGTTGCCCCCGATCCAGCCACCGATGGTGGCGCCGGCACAGGCGATGGCGCAGGGGAGCCACTGGACCTGCGGCGAGAAGGCGAAGATCGCCACCGCGCTGGCATTCATCACCCCCGCCAGCACATTCTTGTTGGCGCTGGCGCTGCGGATGGCAAGGCCGGCCGCGGTCAGCGCCGCCAGCATCAGAAAGCCGATGCCGCCGCCGAAATAGCCGCCATAGACCGCGATGCCGAACTGCGCCGCACCGACGCCCCATTTGTTCAGCACCGGGGGGCGATCGGCCTTGCGGGGCATGAAACTGCCATAGGCGAAGATGGCGGTGGCGAACAGCACCAGCCACGGCACCATGCGGGCGAAGATAGGGGAGGGTGTCACCAGCAGCAGGATGGCGCCCAGTATGCCGCCGGCCAGCGATAGTGCGATCAGCCATTTGAAAGAGAGCCCGCCCACGCCCGTGACATGGCCGCGCCCGCCCCAGGTCGAAGCGATCTGGGCGGGAAACAGCGCAACGGTCGAGGTGATATTGGCCTGCAGCGCATTCATGCCGGTCAGCATCAGGGCGGGCAGGGTAATGAAGGTGCCGCCGCCGGCCAGCGCGTTCTGCGTGCCGGCCCATAGCGATGCGATAAACAGGATCACATACGTCATGGTCATAATGTCGGCCATGCCATGGCGCTATCCGAAGGTAAAGGCAAAGGCCTGCACACCAGGGTCGGCAAATTCGATGGTGAAGGTGTGTTCGCCGGGATTTTTCAGCCGGATCAATTGATAGAGCCGGTCCCCGGTCACGGTTCCGCTGCCATCCGCCGCCGCGTCCATGCCATGGCCGTCACCGGGGGGCTGGCCATCCAGCGTCACCTTGAAGCGCACCGGTTTGTCGCCGCCATCCCGTGACGGCGCCAGCACCAGATGCACGTCGCGGGCATGGAAGCGAAAAACTATCTTGCCGCCTGCCGCGTCCAGCCGCGACATCTCCTTGCCGATGGTCCATTGCCCGTCCAGGCCCCATTGGCCGGGCTGCAATGGCGCTATGATCCTATAGCTGGCGCTTTCATCGGTTCGCGCGGTGCCGGACGCGAAATTCTGGCCCCGGCCATAACCCAGATAGGTTTCATGCGATGTTTTCGCGGTGGGCGCGGCGGTGGCCTGCGCGCCTTCGGCGCGGGGATCCACCGTGCCGCCCGGCACGTTCGTGCGGCCGCCCTCGCGTAGCAGCTGCTGGATCACGCTTTCCGAGCGTTCGTATTCGCCCTCACCAAAGTGATGGTGGCGTATGCGGCCCTCGACATCGATGAAATAATGCGCCGGCCAATACTGGTTGTTGAAGGCCTGCCAGATGGTCAGGTTGTTGTCCTGCGCCACGGGATAGGTGATGCCCAGATCCGTGACCGCCCGGCGGACATTGGCTTCGGTTTTCTCGAAGGCGAATTCGGGCGCATGCACGCCGATCACCACCAGCCCATGATCCTTGTACTTATCCGCCCAGGCTTTGACGTACGGCAATGCGCGCAGGCAGTTGATGCAGGAATAGGTCCAGAAATCCACCAGCACCACCTTGCCGCGCAATTGATCGCGGGTAAGCGGCAGCGAATTGAGCCACCGCGTGGCGCCGGTCAGTTCCGGCAGGTTGCCCTCCACCGGCAGATCGCTGCCCGCCACGGCGGTGGAGGTGGTCTTGCGTTCCAGGCCGCCGCTCCGCAGCAGTGACTGTTCAATGGAGTTGGTGCTGGCGGTGGAGAGTTGCGTGAGCAGCCCGGTATCCATTCCCAGCGCGATGGCGGCAACGCCCGCCAGAACAAGGACGCCCAGCGCGCGTCGTATCCATTCGCCCGCGCCCAGCGACCGCTTCATGCCGGCGAAGAGTTTTCCGCCAATCAGCAACGCCGCCGCCAGCGATGTCGCAGCGCCCAGCGCGTAAGCCAGCAGCAACAGCGTGGTGTTGACGCTGGCGCCCTGGATGGCCGCTCCGGTGAGGATCAGGCCCAGGATCGGACCGGCACAGGGCGCCCATAACAGGCCCGTCGCCACGCCCAGCAGCGCGGAAGCCGCAACGCTGCCCCCTTCGGCTTGTTGTGCCCGGTTGGAAAGGCGCGATCCCAAGGCCACCAGCGGCCGCGTCAGCCGCTCGGCCAGCGACGGCAGCAACAGGGTCAGGCCGAACAGGGCCAGCAGGATCATCGCGGCGATACGGCCGGCCTGGTTGGCCTGGATGGCCCAGTTTCCACCCACCGTCGCGATGGTGGCGATGGCTGCAAAAGCGAGCGCCATCCCGCCCAGCAGCGGCAGGCCGGAGCGCGCGAAAGGCTGGTCGGACCGAGCGAAAACAAAAGGCAGAACCGGCAGGATGCAGGGGCTGAGAATGGTCAGAACGCCGCCCAGATAGGACAGCAGGAACAGGGTCATGGGGCCTCCGTGCCGGTGCTTTCTAGCACGCGCTGCGGCCTTCGCGGTCCATTACGGACCATGATGGCGCTATTTTCATCTTGCCTTTGATTGCGGCAGAATTGGCCAGTATTACCGCCCATGCGCGTGCGAAACGCCGCAGACAGGCTTGCAGGGCCGCTATGCGTTGACACTGCTCACACGCGGTTGTAGCCACACGCCGTTTTTATTGCAGTTGCGAAGTGATTCTGGCAACCGCCGACATTCCATCCAATTCATCTATCCAGCCGCAGGCACATCACGCCTGCAAAGGGCCGATCCATCATGTCCGACGAACTGTCCAACAAGAATTTGATGCTGTCCGTGATCGCCGCTTTCAAGGAAAGCGACCTGGCGCCCCTGTTCGAGGCGCTGCATCCCGATGTGGTGTGGACGTCCACGGCGCCGCGCCAGTTCTTCCGCTTCGGGGGCACCCATCGCGGCCATGCGGGGATGCGCGAATACACCGCGCTGCTGTTCACGCACTATCACTTCGTGCGCTTTGATCCCAAGACCATCACCACCAAGGGCGATCAGGTCTGGGGCGTGTTTGCGGCCGAAGCCCGGCACCGTCCCAGCGGACGCTATGTCAAATCCGACATCTCGATCCGCTGGACGGTGAAGGACGGCAAGATCACCGAACACCAGGGCTTCTTCGACACCGCCGGCGTGCTGATCCAGCAGGGCGAACTGATGGTCGCGGCCTGACTATTTGAACCAGTTGATATCCACCGCGTTGGCCATCGCCTGATAGCCGGCATCGTTGGGGTGCAGCTTGTCGCGCAGATTGTATTCGGGCGCGAAGGTGAGGGGATTGGACTTGTCCGCCGTGGCGGTGGCGAAATCGATCACCCCGTCGAAGGCGCCGCTGCTGCGCATCCAGTTGTTCAGGCCCGTGCGCACCTGCTCGCCCGCGGGCGAGGCATAGCCGGCGCCCTGATAGGGGGTCAGAAGCCCGCCATAGACCTTGATCCCCTGGGCGCGGCAGCGCTCGATGATCTGCTTGTTGGCGGCGATCAGCGCTTCCAGGGTCACGGGCTCCTGCGGGCCGGTGGGGGTGAAGCCGCGGCCGATGTCGTTGATGCCTTCCAGCAGGATGACGGCTTTCACGCCCGGCACGCCCAGCACGTCGCGGTCCAGCCGCGCCAGCGCGCTGTGGCCGGCGCCGTGGCGCAGCAGGCGGTTGCCGCCGATGCCGGCATTGACCACCGACCACTTGCTGCGGGCCGCGACCAGACGCTCTGCCAATCTGTCGGGATAGGAGCGGAAGGCGTTGTTGGTGGAAAGCGCGCCTTCGGTGATGGAATCCCCGACGGTCACGATCACGGCATTGGCGGTGGTGGCGTCCACCTGGACCTGGCTGACCAGGCTGGTCAGCCGCATGATGCGCTGGCCCGGCAGTTGCGCCGCGGCGGTCTGGTCGCCCGGCACGCCCGAGACATACTGATAGAGGCTGTGGCCGCCCAGGGCGATCCGGCCCGGGACATAGCTGGTAATGATCAGCTTCTGCAGCGCCGTCACTTTCATGTTCACCGGATCGGACAGCAGCGGCGCGGCAGCCGGAATGGCGACCCCGCCACGGCCGTCAAAGGTCACGGCCTGGTCGGTGCCTGCGACCACGCTGCCATCGGGGCCGGCCACGCCGACGCGCACCGCGCCCAGCACGAGAACATCGGCGCCGGCCTCGTTGGTGAAGCGCAGGCGGATACGATTACCGGCCACCGCCACGCGCACCAGCTGGCGGATGGTGACGTTGACCGGGTCGTTGTCCGGCACCACCAGCGGGACGTTGCCCGGATTGTCGAGCAGCGGCGGATTGGGCGCGGCCGGGGCCACCGGCGCGGACACGACGGACAGAGGGGTGATGGCCAACGGAGCCGGGGGCGGGGTCATGCCGGGCGGCGGCGGGGTGGGCACAAAGCCCCAGGCCCCCAGCCAGTTGTCCTTGATACGTACCTGGGCTGAACCCGCCGTCGCGGTGCCCAGAATCAAGGCGGCGGCCAGCGCCAAATGCCGGAATTTCATATCGACTCCCCATGTCTTGTTTGGTTGTCCGGACTTTCCCTTGGGGGCCGCGATCCCGCAAGCCGCCCCCAAGCCATCGGCAGAGCCCACCAAAGCGGCAAAAAAACACCGTCTGCGGACCAAATCGGCCAAAAAACCGAAAAAAGACTGAGTTTTCAGATGCTTCGACGTTGACGCCTTCAAACTTCCCTGACAGCTTATGCGCAGCCACGGGGACGGCCTTGTCCCTCAAGGGGCTTGGGGATGATCAAGTCAGAACTGGTTGCGCGCCTTACCGCCCGCTATCCGCATCTATATCACCGCGATGTCGAGCGCATCGTGACGACGGTGCTCGATTCCATCAGCAAGGCGCTGGCGGACGGCCATCGCGTGGAACTTCGTGGTTTCGGCGCTTTCTCGGTCAAGGTTCGCCCCAGCCGCATGGGCCGCAATCCGCGCACCGGAGAGCCGGTTTCCGTCGGCCAGAAGCGCGCGCCGTTCTTCCGCACCGGCAAGGAATTGCGCGAACGCCTGAACGGCGGTACGCCGGAAGCGTGAACACGAATCCGGTCTTCGTTGCCCTAGACACCACCGATCCCGATTATGCCCGCCAGCTGGCGGAGCGTGTGCGCAGCTCTGTCGGCGGGCTCAAACTGGGCCTGGAGTTCTTCAACGCCCATGGACCCGATGGCGTGCGCCCTTTCACCGACATGGGCCTGCCGGTCTTCCTCGACCTCAAATATCACGACATTCCCAACACCGTGGCGGGCGCCTGCCGCGCCGCCGCCGCGCTGGGCGTGTCGATCCTGAATGTCCATGCCCAGGGCGGCGCGGCGATGATGCGCGCGGCGCTGGAGGCGGTGAAGAGCGTCAATCCCGCGACCAGGCTGATCGCCGTCACCATGCTGACCAGCCTGTCCGACGAAGACCTGCCCACGGTCGGGCTGACGCCGCCGGTAGGCGACCAGGTGCTGCGGCTTGCCAGCCTGACCCAGCAATGCGGGCTCGATGGCGTGGTCTGTTCGGCGCATGAGATTGAAACCCTGCGCAGGGAGCTTGGCCCCGATTTCCTGCTGGTGGTGCCGGGCATCCGTCCCGCCGGCAGCGCCATGGGCGACCAGCGCCGGGTGATGGGCCCGGCCGAGGCGCGTGACGCGGGCGCCAGCCTATTGGTGATCGGCCGCCCCATCACGGCGGCGCCCGACCCCGCCCAGGCGGCACGGGACATTGCACAAAGCCTAGGCATTTCAGGGCTTTAAACCCGGTTCCTTGATTTCCCCACCTTGCAGGGCCATACACCCCAACCCATGCCCATGGCCGTCAAAATCTGCGGAATGACTGGCCCCGACGCGGTCGACGCGGCGGTGAGCGCCGGCGCGGTCTATGGCGGGCTGGTGTTTCATCCCAAGTCACCGCGCTTCGTGGCGCTGGAGCAGGCCCGCATGCTGGCGGAGCGGATGCGTGGGCGCCTCAAGATCGTGGCGCTGATCGCCGACATGGATGACGCGGGGATCGATGCCGTGATCAAAAGCGTGCGCCCGGATTTCCTGCAATTGCATGGCAACGAGACGGTCCAGCGCACCGCGGAAATCCGCGCGCGTTTCGGCCTGCCGGTAATCAAGGCCTTACCGGTAGCGGAAGCATCCGATCTCGATGCGGTCGCCGGGTATGAAGAATTCGCCGACATGCTGATGTTCGACGCCCGCCCGCCCAAGGGCGCCGAGCGGGCAGGCGGTCATGGCGCGGCCTTCGACTGGAAGTTGCTGGCGGGGCGCAGCTTCATCAGGCCCTGGTTTCTGGCGGGCGGGCTCAATCCGGGCAATGTCGCGCGCGCCGTTGAACTTTCCGGCGCGACCCAGGTTGACGTCTCGTCCGGCGTGGAAAGCGCGCCGGGCGTGAAGGATGCCGCCCGCATCGCCGATTTCGTCATCGCCGCAAAATCTCCGGCCTCAGTGAGCAGCACATGAACCAGATTCCCAATTCCCTGCGCAGCGGCCCCGACGCATCGGGCCATTTCGGCGCCTATGGCGGGCGCTTTGTCGCCGAGACCCTGATGCCGCTGGTGCTATCGCTGGAGGCCGCCTATGAGGCGGCAAAGAAGGACCCCGCGTTCCATGCCGAATTGTCGGGCCTTCTGAAGCATTATGTCGGACGCGAAAGCCCGCTTTATTTCGCCGAGCGCCTGACGGCGCATCTGGGCGGCGCGAAAATCTATCTCAAGCGCGAAGACCTCAACCACACCGGCGCCCACAAAATCAACAATTGCCTGGGCCAGATCCTGCTCGCCAAGCGGATGGGCAAGACCCGCATCATCGCCGAGACCGGCGCCGGCCAGCATGGCGTCGCCACCGCCACGGTGGCGGCGCGCTTCGGGCTGCCTTGCACCGTCTATATGGGCGAGGTGGACATGGAGCGGCAAAAGCCCAATGTCTTCCGCATGCGTCTTCTCGGCGCGGAAGTGAAGGGCGTCTCAAGCGGCTCACGCACCCTGAAGGATGCCACCAACGAGGCGCTGCGCGACTGGGTCGCCAATGTCCACGACACCTTCTACATCATCGGTTCGGTGGTGGGGCCGCATCCCTATCCCGCCATCGTGCGCGATTTCCAGACCGTGATCGGCGTGGAAACCCGTGCCCAGATGATGGACCGTGAAAAGCGGCTTCCCGATCTGGTGGTGGCCTGTGTCGGCGGCGGCTCCAATGCCGCCGGCATGTTCCATCCGTTCCTGGACGATGCCGATGTCGAGATTCACGGCGTGGAAGCGGCAGGAGACGGTGTCGACACGCCGCGCCATGCCGCCACAATTTCCAAGGGCACGCCCGGTGTTCTGCATGGCGCGCGCTCATATCTGCTGCAGGATGCGGATGGCCAGATCGCGGAAGCCCATTCCATCTCGGCGGGGCTGGATTATCCGGGCATTGGGCCGGAACATAGCTGGCTGAAGGATATCGGCCGGGTGAAGTACCATTCCGTCACCGACCGCGAAGCGCTGGATGCGTTTATGCTGCTCTCCAAGCTGGAAGGCATCATTCCGGCGCTGGAACCGGCCCATGCCATCGCCCATGTCGCCAAGATCGCGGGCCAGATGAAAAAGGAGCAGATCATCGCCGTCTGCCTGTCGGGCCGCGGTGATAAGGACATCTTCTCCGTGGCCGCCGCGCTGGGAGAGAAGCTGTGAGCCGCCTCAAGGACAAGTTCGCGGCCTTGAAAAAGGAAGGCCGCGCCGCCTTCGTGCCCTTCATCACCGCGGGCGATCCCGACATGGAAACCAGCTTCGCCATCCTCGAACAGCTTCCCGCCGCGGGCGCCGATGTGATCGAGCTGGGCCTGCCTTTCACCGATCCGATGGCGGACGGTCCGGCGGTGCAGGCCTCTTCGGTGCGGGCGCTGAAGTCCGGCGCCAGCACCGTCAAGGTTCTCAAGATGGTCGAGAAGTTCCGCAAGAAGGACAAGACCACGCCGATCGTGCTGATGGGCTATTACAATCCGGTGCATGCCTACGGTACCGCCAAGTTCGTCAAGGATGTGGCCCAGGCCGGCGTCGATGGGCTGATCGTGGTCGATCTGCCGATGGAAGAAGACGAAGTGCTGCGCGTGCCCGCCAAGGCGCAGGGCGTGGACCTGATCCGCTTCGTCACCCCCACCACCGATGACGCGCGGCTGAAGCGCATCGTCGCCGATGCCAGCGGTTATCTCTATTACGTCTCGGTCGCGGGCGTCACCGGCACCAAGTCCGTGCCCGAAGAGGAAGTCCGCGCCGCGCTGACGCGGATAAAGTCCGCCACCGATCTGCCCTGCGCCGTGGGCTTTGGCATCCGCTCCCGCGAACAGGCCGCCGCCATTGCCCGCATCGCCGATGGCGTGGTGGTCGGATCGGCCATCGTCGGGCGCGTGGCCGACAATCTGGGACATGGTAAAGACCGGGTGGTGGCCGAAGTCTTGGAACTGACCCGCAGCCTGGCCGGTTCCACCCGTGCGGCCCGTCATGGTAAGGTGCCGGCATGAACTGGATCACCAATATCGTCCGCCCCCGCATCAAGGGCCTGATGGGCGGCAAGGACCGCGGCGACACCCCGGACAATCTGTGGCGCAAGTGCCCCAGCTGCGGCGAGATGATCTTCCACCGCGACCTGGTCGCGGCGCTGAATGTCTGCCCGCAATGCGGCCATCACCTGCGCATCGGCCCGGCGGAACGCTTCACCTATACCTTCGACCCCGGCAGCTTCACCGAACTGGCGCCGCCCGCCGTGCCCGCCGATCCGCTGCGCTTCAAGGGCGAAAAGAAATACACCGACGAGATCAAGGCGGCGCGCACCAAGACCGGCCGCCCCGAAGCCTTCACCGCCGCGCGCGGCACGCTGGACGGGCTGTCCGTCATGATCGGCGTGCAGCCCTTCGACTTCCTGGGCGGCAGCCTGGGACTGGGCGTGGGCGAGGCGCTGGTGGAATCCATGCAGGCGGCGCTGAAGGAGAAGCGTCCCTATATCCTGTACGTGGCCAGCGGCGGCGCGCGGATGCAGGAAGGCATCCTGTCGCTGATGCAGATGCCGCGCGCCACCATCTGCGTCGACATGCTGCGCGAGGCGGGGCTGCCCTATATCGTGGTGCTGACCGATCCGACATTTGGCGGTGTCAGCGCGTCTTACGCCATGCTGGGTGACATCCAGATCGCCGAGCCGGGCGCGCAGATCGGGTTCACCGGCGCGCGCGTCATCGCGCAAACCATCCGCGAGAAGCTGCCCGAAGGCTTCCAGCGGGCCGAATATCTGCTGGAACACGGCATGTTGGACATGGTGGTGCATCGCAAGGAGATGCGCAGCACCCTGTCGCGGGCGCTCCACCTTTTGCTCAAGCAGTCCAGGCCCAAGAGCAAGGTCCTGCCCATGCCGAAGCGCAACGGAAATGGCAACGCCGCCGCGGCGTCGTAATGCTGCCTGCGACAAGCCGCAGTGACGCGGTCCTGAAGCGGCTGCTTTCGCTGCACCCCAAGAAAATCGACCTGGCGCTGGACCGCATCCTGCGTCTGCTGGAGGATCTTGGCGATCCGCATCTGCGGCTGCCGCCGGTGATCCATGTCGCCGGCACCAACGGCAAGGGTAGCGCCTGCGCCTTCGCCCGCGCCATGCTGGAAGCGCAGGGGCTGAAAGTGCATGTCCATACCTCGCCGCATCTGGTGCGCTTTCATGAGCGCATCCGCATTGGGGGGCGGCTGATCTCGGAAGAGGCACTGGTGTCGCTGCTGGAAGAGGTCGAGCAGGTCAACCAGGGGCGCGAGATCACCTTCTTCGAAATCACCGGCGCGGCGATGTTCCTGGCCTTTGCCCGCTATCCCGCCGATGCCTGCGTGCTGGAAGTCGGGCTGGGCGGCAAGTATGACGCCACCAATGTGGTTCCTGATCCGGTCATGACCGTGATCCAGCCCGTTGGTCTGGACCACCGCGAATTCCTCGGCGACGATCTGGCAGGCATCGCGGCGGAAAAGGCCGGCATCATCAAGAAGGGCTCGCCCTTGGTGGTGGGACCGCAAAGCGAAATCGCGCATGACGCGATCCTGTCCCAGGCCGACCGGCTGGGCGTGACGGTGTTCGCGTTCGGCCAGGATTTCGTCAGCCGCCAGGAGCATGGCCGCATGGTCTATGAGGACGAGATCGGTCTTCTGGATCTGCCGCTGCCCAAACTGATCGGCCGCCACCAGATCGAGAATGCCGGCGTCGCCATCGCGGCCCTGCGGCATGCCAAGCGCGGCTGGGGCGAAGATGCGGCGGTGGAAAAGGGGCTGGCCAATGTCGAATGGCCGGCGCGGCTGCAGCGCCTGCACCGGGGCCCGCTGGTGGAATCGGCGCCGCGCGGCGCGGAGATATGGCTGGACGGCGGCCACAATCCCCATGGCGCCGAAGTGGTGTCGCGGGCCATGGCCGACATGGAAGAGCATGGCGAACGCCCGCTCTATCTGATCTGCGCCATGCTGGCGAACAAGGATGCGGTCGGCTACCTGCGTGCCTTCAACGGGCTGGCGCGGCATGTGGTGACGCTGGCACTTCCGGGCGAGGCCGCCAGCCTGGGCGCGGGCGCGCTCTACGATGCCGCGCGCAAGGCCGGTCTGGATTCCGCTCCGGCCGAAGACCTGGACGATGCCATGCTGCAGGTCACCGCCTGGACGCGGCTGGGCGACAATGACGTGCCGCCGCGCATCCTGATCTGCGGGTCTTTGTATCTGGCGGGTAAAGTTCTGGCCGAGAACAGTTAGCAACTGTCATGCCCGCGAAAGCGGGCATCCATCGTCAGCCAAACGCAGCGGAGGAACGTGGATTCCCGCTTTCGCGGGAATGACAAAAGGGGCCTTAGATCGAGGACTCGATCCATTCTTTGATCTTCGACTTGGGCAGCGCGCCGACCTTGGTGGCGGCGACCTGGCCCTGCTGGAAGATCATCATGGTGGGAATGCCGCGCACGCCATACTTGGTGGGCACATGCGGATTCTCGTCGATGTTCAGCTTGGCAATGATCACCTTGTCGCCCAGTTCGGTGGACAGTTCGTCCAGCGCCGGGGCGATCATGCGGCAGGGTCCGCACCACTCGGCCCAAAAATCCACCAGCACGGGCTTCTTGGCATCCAGCACATCGGCCTGGAAGGAGGCGTCGGACACTTTCAGGGGCATGAGTTCAATCCTGTGACTATCGCGTCACCATATCTAGGAACGCGCGCTTGATGGGTCAAGGTTGGGCCGGGTCAAGGCGGCCAGAAATACCGGCCAGCCGGGCATCCAGAACCACATCGGAAAGCTGTAAAAGACTGGGGCCGTCGGTGAACAACAGTCCGCAAACGATTCGCCTGTTCGGGAACACGGACTGCGCTGCGGCGCGGTACAGGGCCATCTGGTCCAGATAGAGCGGCGCGATGCCGGCTTCGGTCTTGGGCGGCGGCCGGTTGGTCTTGAAATCCAGGATCAGCACCTGTTCGTCCGTCACCTCCAGACGGTCCAGCCGCCCGGTGATGGGCGCCTTGAGACCCAGATCGGGGCGGGAGGCGTGGATCGCAACCTCGGCCTTGCTGCCCGGCCCGAAAGCGGCGGCGAATAGCGGGTGATCCAGCACGGCCAGGGTTTCGCGTACCAGCCCTTGCGCGTCCTTTTGCGAAACGCCGCTGGCGCGGGCGAACTTCAGCGCGATCTCCGCGCGCCGTTCTTTTGGCGTCTCCGGAAGGCGCGCCAGCAGCGCATGCACGACATTGCCGCGCAGGAAACGCGCTGTGCCCAGCGGCGAGAAAGCGGGCGGGGCCGCGCCGGGAATGTCCGACGGGCGGATGGGGTTGGGCGTCACCGGTTCGGCGGGCGCCGGTTGGCTGATCCAGCCGGGCAGGGGATCGAGCGCGTTCGGCACGCCGGCCGGGCCGCCATGCTCGTCTTCCACGCTGCCGATGATGCGGACCTGGTCATCGCCCCGCGTCAGGTCGAGGTCGAGCTGCCGGGCCGCCACCTGCGCCAGCGCATACCAGGACTCAGGCTGCAGCGGCCTCTTGCCTTCAAAGCCGCAGATGCAGAGCCGGTCGCGGGCCCGGGTCAGCGCCACATAGAACAGCCGGCGATGCTCGCGTTTCAGTTCCTCGTCGGCATCGGTCCTGGCGGTGCGTGCAATCTCGGGCGCGTCTTGCCGGGGCAGGGGGAACAGCACACCGCCTTGCGTGTAGAGCAGGCCTTCGCTGCGGTTCAGACCGCCGGGCAGGGAGGTCGTATCGGGAAGAATGACGATATCGGCTTCCAGCCCCTTGGCGCCATGCACCGTCATCACCCGCACTTCGTTGCGGCTGCGTTCCATGTCGCGCTTGATCTCGACATTGCCGGCTTCCACCCAGTGCAGGAAACTTTCCAGCGACGGGGAATGGCCGCGCTCATGGGTGAGCGTCAGGCTGAGGAACTCCTCGATGGCATCGGCGGATTCCGGGCCCAGCCGCGCCAGCAGCTTCTCTTTCCCGCCCAGCGCGGTCAGGGCGTGGGAATAGAATTCAAAGGGCGGGGCATAGTCGGCGCGTTCCAGCATCCGCGACAGGAAGCCATGGGCATCCGCGAACTCGCTTTGCCGCGTCACCAGCGCTTGCCATAACTCGCCCTTGCGCCCGTGCGCCAGGCTGAACAATGCTTCTTCGCTGATGCCGCACAACGGCGAGCGCAGCAGTGCCGCCAGGTTGAGGTCATCCTCGCGCTGCAGGACAAAGCGGCCCAGCGCGATCAGGTCCATGGCCGCGATCTGCTCGGTCAGCCGCACCCGGTCGGCGCCCGCCACCGGAATGCCGCGCGTCTTCATCTGCCGGATCACTTCGCTGCCGAAGGGTTCGCGGCGCGGCAGCAGGATCATGATGTCGCGCGGCTGGATGGGCGCGTCATGGCCAGGTAGGCGCGCGCCGCTGTCCAGCCAGCCGGAAATCTTCGCCGCCACCTGCGCCGCCAGGCGGGACGCGGGACTGTCTTTCGGCAAGGCATCCAACGGCGCCCAGGGATCGCTGTCGTCCTGTTCCTCGGGTTTCAAGTTCGGCCAGAATTCGATGCCGCCCTTGTCATTTTTGCGATGGGCCTGGTGCTCGATCGCTTCGCCGCGCGAGGTGAGCCCGGCGCGGGCAGTCTCGCTGGCGAATACCGCATCGACGAAACCGAGAATTTCCGGCACCGAACGGCGCGAGGTGATCAGCGGCACCGGGAGCAGTTCCTGTCCGGCGCCCCGCACTTTCTCCGTGAAATACTGACGGTTGATCTCGAACTGGGCGGGATCGGCGCCCTGGAAGCTGAAGATCGACTGCTTCTCGTCGCCCACCGCGAAAATCGTGCGCAGGATTCGGCGCTCGCGCCCCGCGCCGGCGAAAAACTCGTCGGTCAGCGCCTTCACGATTTCCCATTGCTCGGGGCTGGTGTCCTGCGCCTCGTCGATCAGCAGGTGATCGATGCCGCCGTCCAGCTTGTAGAGCACCCACTGGGCCGCACCGCGCTTTTTCAGCAGGTTGCGGGTTTCCGCGATCAGGTCGTCATAGTCCAGCACTCCGCGCAGCCGCTTGGCGCGGCGAAAATCGCGGCGCACCGCGTCGATCAGGGTCAAGGCGGCTTGCGCCAGCCCGGCGGCACGCGCGGCGCGGCGGCGCGCGCTCGCATCGCAATAGCGATCCTGCAGGTTGAGAAGGTAGGCCAGCAAATCGGGGCGCGCGTCGGACAATTTCTTGGTTGCCATCGCCTTGCGCGGTTCACCCTCGCCGGTCAGCAGGAACTGGCCGATGACATCGAAACCGCCGGCGGAATCCGCCAGGAAGGGCGCCAGCCGCGCCGCCGCTTTCACATCGTTGGCGGTGCCGCCGCCAAGCCATGCCTGCACCTCGCGCAGCTGCGCGATTTCGCGGCTGAGCGCGCTGCAGAAACTCGCGGCGACGCTTTGCGCGGTTTCGTCCGGCCCGATGCCGAACGGCTGGCGCGCGAGAGCGGAAACACTTTCCGCCGCGTCCAGCAGGACTTCCAGCTTGCGGCGGTCCGCGCCCAGGGCGGCATCCAGTATGCCGGTCAGGCGGGCTTCGCTGGTTTCGGTGACCAGATGCGCCACCGCCTCGGCCAGGACCGCATCGCCCGATCCGGCGCGTTCCAGGATATGTTGCCGCGACCCCGCCACCAGTTCACGAGCGGATTGATCGTCCAGCACCTCGAAGGCCGGCGGAATGCCCGCCTCGATGGGAAAGCGCGACAGCACGATCTGGCAGAAGGCGTGCAGGGTCAGGACCTTCAGCCCGCCCGGCGTTTCCAGCGCATTGGCGAACAGCCGCCGTGCCTGCGCCAGGTCGCCATGGGCATCGCCGCCGATCTGGACGATGGCGGCGCGCAGCTCCTTGTCGGGCAGCATCGCCCATTCGCCGAGCTGCCGGAACAGCCGGGCCTGCATTTCCGCCGCCGCCGCCTTGGTGAAGGTCAGGCAGAGGATGCGCTCGGGCTTGCTGCCCTCCAGCATCAGCAGCCGCGCCACCCGGTTGGCGAGGGTATAGGTCTTCCCCGCACCGGCATTGGCGGCGACCCAGGCGGAAATCTGCGGATCGGAGGCGATGACGGATGGTTCGCGCATCAGCCCTCCTCACCGCCGGAAACAGACCATTCGCGCACCCGCGCCAGATGGTCGTAATCGCCAACGCTGTCGGTGCGATAGGGCCGCACCCGCGATAGGTAAGGGGTATCCTTGTCGTCAAACCGGGCAATGCGCTGCGCCAGTTTCAGCGCGGCTTCCTCCGCCAGGGCCTGCGCATTGTCGATCTGCACCGGGCGGGATGCCTTCTTGCCGTCCGCCAGAGACAGGTAGATCAGTTCCTCGGTGAGGCGCTTGCCGATGTCGGGAAATCCGCCTTCCGAAAGGATCGCGGCTTCCAGCGGCAATTGCGGCGCCAGCAATTCCTCCACCTGAGGCCGTGTCGGCGTAGCGCCAGTCTTGTAGTCGAGGATCGCGGCTTTTCCGTCCTTGCGTATATCAATGCGGTCGGCCTGTCCTGACAGGACGAAGTCGCCGCCTTCCGACTTGAAGGTGCGCGTGCCGAATTTTTCCACGAACGAGTGCTCTATTTCGCCGCGGCGTTCGCGCTCCACGGTCATGAAGCCTTGCGCGGCGCCCTGGAAGCGTGGCCGCCACACCGCCAGCGCCGCCTTGGGGATCCCGGCGCTGGCGAAAACCGCATCGGCGATGTCACATAGCTTCGCCACCGCATCTTCCGGCAACTCGCCGGGATACCGGGCGATGAACTCTTCCATCGCCTTGTGCAGCGCGGTGCCGCGCATCAGCGGCCCGACCGGTTCGTCCAGTTCGCCCAGGGGTCGCAGCTTCAGCACATGCTTGGCATAGATCGCATAGGGATCGCGCAGCCAGGTTTCGATTTCGGTCACCGACAGGCGGCGGGGCCGCGCCGCCACGGGGGGGCGGGGGGCGGGGCGGGACATCGGTTTGGCGCGCGGCACCTCGGCCATCCGCGCCGCGATCAGGGCGTAATCGCAAGCCGGGTTCAGCGCGGCCTCGAGCTTCAATCCGCGCGTCAATTGTTCCAGCCGCTGCAGCCAGCGCGAGGCAATGGTCGGCGCGCCGTCGGCTTTCATGGCACGGGTCAGCAGCACGCACGGTCCGCCCGCCAGCATGGCGAAGTCATGGGCAGCAAGGCCGATGCCGCGTTCGGGCTGTTCCAGTCCCAGGCTCTTGCGCATGGGGCGGGAGAACCAGGGATCGGCGCTGGCCGAGCCGGGCCAGCTGCCTTCGTTGAGCCCGCCCAGGATGGTGAGATCGAAATGTTGCAACCGGGCTTCCAGCGGCCCCAGTATCGCCAGGCGCGGATGCCGGCCAAAGGCGGTGCGCACCGGAAGCTTCATCGCGAGGTTGCGGAAGAATGATGGCCAGGAGCCTGGCTCGATGGGCGGCAGCCCATCGCATGCCAGCCGCAGCGCTTCGATCAGCCCGGCCGCGGCAATGCCATCGCTGTTGTTCCACAGGATGCAGTTCGCTGTTTCATCGCATGCCAAGGCTTCAGCCGCCCTGGCATGAACGTTCAGAAGTTCGTCCAGGGTGACATCGTCTTTCTGGAAGATGTCTTCCAGCGGCGCCAGGATCGCCGCGATCTCGTTCCACCATGCGCCAAGCGCTTTCAATGGGTCGGGCGGCGGCGGGTTGCGTCCCTGCGCGCAACGGCCAATCGCCTTGGTGATACCGGCCAGGCCCGCATCGGGCCGGGGCCCCCGGAGGCACCAGCGGTCCAGCTCGCGGGCATGGGCGCGGAACGCCGCGCCGTCCTGTCCGGCCCGCGCGAAAGGATGCTTGAGCAGGGCCAGCAGCGGCACCGGCGCGAACCGCGCCTCCGCCGCTTCGGCCAGCAGGCACAGGAAGGCGCCGGCGGTGGTGTGGGCCAGCGGCTGGCCGGCGGAATCGTCGATGGTGATGCCCCAGCGGCTCATCTCGGCAGCGACGCGCCGCGCCAGGTTGCGATCCGGCGTCACCAGCGCCGCGCTGCGGTCCGGCGTTTCCAGCGCCTCGCGCAAGGCCAGCGCGATGGCGAGCGCTTCCTGCGCCGGATCGGCACAGGCGAGCAGCGCGATGTCTTTTAGTCCTTGCTGGATTTCCGAGGCACCAGCTTGCGTCAGCGCCCGCCAGGCATCGGTGGTGGGGGCGGGCCGCAATGTCTCGCGCAGCAGTTGCTCGCGCGCCGGGTTGGGCGGCGGCGCGAACCAGTCTTCCACATCGGCGCGGTCGGCCTTCATGCGTTTCAGCAATTGGCGCAGGCCGAACTGGGGATGGCCGGGATCGTCTTCCAGCCTGGTCCAGCTTTCTTCGTCGAGACGCTGATCGAGTCCCGGCAGCACCACCGCACCATTCGGCAGCCCGGCGATTACGCCCAGCAGCTCGGCGGTGGCGGGGATCGAGCCGGTGGAGCCGGCGGCAATCACCCATCCTTGCGGCGGCGCGGCCTGCAGCCGCGCGCCCAATTCTTTCAGCGCCAGCACGCGCCGCGCGGCCGGCGTCAGCCTGTTCTCCGCCGCCAGCAATTCCGGCCAGGCGACATGCAGCACGTCCAGAAAGCGGGTGACGCCTTGCCAATGTTCCGCCATTTCCGGCGGCAACAGGTCTTTCAGCCGCCCCAGATCGCAGCCCTGGGTCTCGACCTCATCCATCACCCGGGCGAGGCTGTCGGCCAGCGCCGCGGCTTGTGCGAAAGACAGCGTGGCTTCGCGTCCCTGCCGGTCCCATTCGCGCACCAGCTGCGCCAGCAGCAATTGCCGCCGCAGCGGCGCGATGGCGGGCAGGGTCTCGAGGCCATCGGTTGCGGCCTGGAACAGCAGGTCTTCCTCGTCGCTGTCGCCCAGCGGCCTGAACTGCGGCAGCAGCGCCGCGCCGCCCATCACACGTGCAAAAGCGTCACCAAAAGTGCGCGCGGCGCGCTGGGTCGGCAGGTAGATGGTGGCGGACGACAGGATGAGGGGATCGTCACCGGCCCGCTGCAGCAATCCGCGCGCCAGGCTTTCCGCGAAATGCCCGCTGGCGGCAATGGTGAAGACCGCCGGGCGCTTCAAGCGGGGGACAGCGCGGCGAGATAGTCTTCTGCTTCGCCCCGCGCCTCCGGCGTGCCGACATGGATCCACACCCCGTCCAGCACCGTGCCGTACAGGCGCCCCGCTTCAATGGCGCGGTTCCACATGATGTTGGTGGAAAAGGCACCCTCCGGGGCGCCCGCGAACAGGCGGGGATGGACGATCTGCACGCCGGGATAGGCATAGGGCTGCTCAACGCGATCCCTGGCGCGCGCCACCTTGCCATCCTTCTCCAGCACGAAATCGCCGCTGCCTTCATAGCCCATCGCGGTTTCCATTTCGGCCAGCAGCAGCAAGCCATCCATGCGCCCCGAATCCCACAACCGCTGCATGGCGGGCAGGGGCGGCGCGCCGCCTTCCGCCCAGATCGAGTCCGAGTTGATGACGAAGAATGGCTCGCCGGCGAAATGCGGCATGGCCTTGACTACGCCGCCGCCGGTATCCAGCAGCTTCTCGGTCTCGTCGGAAAGGACGATTTCGACATCGCGGCGCTTGGCCAGATGGGCGCGCAGCACATCGGCCTTGTAATGAACATTGACCACGATGCGGTTGACCCCCGCCGCGATCAGCCGGTCGATGGAATGGTCGATCAGGGTGCGCCCCGCTACCGTCACCATCGGCTTGGGCCGATCGTCGGTCAAAGGGCGCATGCGGGTGCCAAGCCCCGCGCCCATGATCATTGCCCGCGTTACCTTGCTCATGATGTCTCCCTCACGCGCAGGCTGCGCTGGGCCTTGGGGATGACCCGGTCGTACCAGGCGCGCAGGTCGCCGAGCGCCGGATGGGCGAGGTCGCGTTCCAGATAATTCCAGACCCGCGGCAGGAAGCTCAAGTATCGCGGCTTGCCGTCGCGCTTGTAGAGCCGGGCGAAGATGCCGACAATCTTGGCATTGCGCTGCGCCGCCATCACCGCCATCTCGCGGCGGAAGCCGGTCTCATCGACCGGCGTGCCCTGCGCCGTCATCGCGGCGAGGTAATGGATGGTAGCGGCCTCGGCCAGTTCGGGGCTGACATCGCGCCGCGCATCCTCGGTGAGCGAGATCAGGTCATAGGCCGGGCTGCCCGCCACCGCGTCCTGGAAATCGATCAGGCCGACCCGGGCCACGCCTTCACGCTGCGGCAGCCACAAGAGGTTCTGGGCGTGATAGTCCCGGTGGACGAAGACGCGGCGGCCGCCTTCGATCCGCGCCAGCGCGGCCTTCCACAAATCGCGATGCTCGGCGGCTTCGGTTTGCGAAAGTTCGCGGCCCAGCGCCAGCGGCACGAACCATTCGGTCAGAAGACCGGTTTCGGCGATCAGCGCCGTCTGGTCGTAGGCGAACAGCGGCTTGTCGGCGGACAGCGCCGCCGGAGCATCCTGGGCATGGATGCGCGCCAGGACTTCCACCGCCGCCCGGTATAGCGCCTTTTCGTCGCCGCCATCGGCCAGCACATCGGCGAACAATGCGTCGCCCAGGTCCTCGAGAATGGCAAAGCCCTGCGCATGATCAGCGGCATGGACCTGCGGCGCCGCCAATCCGTGCCCGCGCAGATATTCCGCGACGGCGGCGAAACGGGCGCAGTCCGCCCCGGCCAGCCGTGCCACGGCGTTGTAGCCCAGCGCCCGGCGCTCGGCGTCGCTGGCATCGGGCGGCGCGGTGGGGGCTTCGGCGCCCTGCGGCTGGTCCATCAGCATGTGGCTTTCGCCATTTCGCGCCAGCCGCGCATAGCGCCGGGTGGAAGCGTCGCCCGGCAGCGGCGTGACGGTGGCGTCACCCCAGCCGGACGCGATCAGAAAATCGCGCATGGCATTTTCGCGTTCAGACATCACGCAGCACGCTTTCCCATCTTGCGGGACCGGTCAGCCGCGCGGTGCGCGTGCCGTCCTGCAATCCCAGCCGCACATGCAGGGCATCGGGCGGCAATATTTCGGGGGCGCGCTCCGGCCATTCCACCAGCACGGCGCCCTGGTCCAGCGCGTCGTCGAACCCCAGTTCCTGCATCTCGCGCGGCTGCTTGACCCGGTAGAGGTCGTAATGGCTGACCGGAAGGCGCGGCGTGTCATAGTTCTGCACGATGGTGAAGGTGGGGCTCGGCACCTCTTCCGCCACGCCCAGATGGCGCAGGATGGCGCGTGCCAGGGTGGTCTTGCCGGCCCCCAGATCGCCCCACAGGGCGACCGCGTCGCCGATGCGCAAACCCTCACCGATGCGCGCCCCTAGCCGCGCCGTGGCGCCCTCGTCGGGCAGGGGCATGGCTGCCCGGAAAGTCTCTGATATTTCGGCCATATCCATCGTTTTAGCCTGCCATTCGGGGGGGCGGAAGGGGCTGGTTGTGGCCCATCCACCGGCATGGTAACCCCGCGCCCGCATCCGAAGAATTGCGTCAGATATGCCCGAAAACATCGTCATTATCGGCGCCGGTCAGGCCGGCCAGCAGGCGGTCCAGTCCCTGCGCTCCGAAGGCTTCAAGGGCGCCATCACCATGGTGGGCGACGAGGCCTATCCGCCCTATCAGCGCCCGCCCTTGTCCAAGGCCTATCTGCTGGGCAGCTTCGAGCGGCCACGCCTGTTTCTCAAGCCGGATTCTTTCTATGAGGAAGCCGGCTGCGAACTGCTTCTGTCCACCAGCGCGAAGGCGATCCACCGCGCCGACCGCACCGTCGAACTGACCGACGGACGGCTCCTGGCCTATGACAAACTGCTGCTGGCGACCGGCGCGCGGGTGCGCAAGCTGCGCTGCCCCGGCGCCGATCTTCCCGGCATCCATTATCTCAAGACCATCGCGGATGTGGACGGGCTGCAGGCCGTATTCCAGGCGGGCAAGCGCATCGCCATTGTCGGCGGCGGCTATATCGGGCTGGAAGTGGCGGCGGTCGGCGCCAAGCGGGGGCTGGACGTGACGGTGTTCGAGGCGATGGACCGGCTGATGGCGCGCGCGGTGTCGCCGCAGCTTTCGGCTTTCTATGCGGCAGAGCATGAAAAGGCCGGCGTCACGCTCAAGTTGAACACTGGCGTCGAAGGCTTTGAAGGCAACGGCAAGGTGGAGCGCATCAAGGCCGGCGGCCAGACCTATGAGGCCGACATCGTGCTGGTCGGTATCGGCGTCATTCCCTGCCAGGAGCTGGCGGAAGCGGCGGGACTGGCCTGCACGGACGGCATTGTTGTGGACCGGAACGCCCGCACCAGCGATCCCCATATCTGGTCGGCGGGCGACTGCACCCGTCACACCGGCCGTGAGGGGCAGGAAATTCGCCTGGAATGCGTGCAGAACGCCATCGACCAGGCCAAGCATGCCGCCCTGTCCATGACGGACAAGCCCAAGACCTACAGCGAAGTGCCGTGGTTCTGGTCGGACCAGTATGACCTCAAGCTCCAGATCGCCGGCCTGGCGCGGCCCACCGACACGTTGGTGCAGCGCGGCGACCCGGCAAGCCGCAAATTCGCCGTTTTCCACCTGCGGGATGGCGTGGTCGCGGCGGTGGAGGCGGTGAATGCCGCTCCCGAATATCTGGTGGGCAAGAAGATGATCGCGGAAGGCAAGACGGTCGCGGCCGAGACGCTGGCCGATACCTCCATCCCCATGAAACAGATGGGCTGATGCCGCCCGAAAAATTCAAGGTCACATACATCGAGGATAACGGCACCGCGCACACTGTCGAGGTGACCGAAGGCTGGTCGCTGATGGAAGGCGCGGTCAAGCACCTGGTTCCGGGCATCGATGCGGATTGCGGCGGGGCCTGCGCCTGCGCCACTTGCCAGGTCTATGTCGCGCCCGAATGGCAGGACAAGCTGCCGCCCAAAGGCGAAATGGAAGACACGATGCTGGACTTCGCGCCGGATACCCGCCCCAGCAGCCGCTTGTCGTGCCAGATACGCATGAGCGCCGCGCTGGACGGCATCGTGCTCAACCTGCCCAAGTCACAGCATTAGTTCATCGGGTCCAGCATCGCGCCGGCTATGAGGCTGCGGATTGTCTGATTTTGACCCAAAGCGGACTTCGCCGCGTAGCCCAGTCGGGACGTTCCGGCGGTGATGCGTGTAACGCGGCTCGCAAGATTACTTCTCGACGGGAAGATCGCGCGCGGACCAGTCCTCGAAAGAGCCGTCATAAAGGACGGCATCGTATCCAAGTGTACGCGCGGCGAACAGCGTCGCGGTGGCTTGCTGGCCAATGTGGCAATATACCACCAGCTTGTCGCCCGGTTTCACGCCCGCTTTCTCAAACGAGGCCTTGATCGCCGCAGCGGACTGTACCTTCATCTTCTCGTCCGTCAGCACGGCGATAGGCACGTTACGCGCGCCCGGGATGTGCCCAAGCTTGTGTACCTTTTTGTTGGAGCCGCCGGGTTTCGCGCCCGCGTAGAACTCGGGCGCGCGCGCGTCGATGATCGTGATACTGGGTTTGCCAGAATTGGCCCGCACGAAATCGGCGTCGACGATCACGTCCTGTTTCATTCGCAACGGCGAGAGGGTGCCGGTGCGTACGGCGGGTACTTCCGCCGTCAAGCGGCGCCCCTCGCGTTCCCAAGCTATCTTGCCGCCGTCGAGAAGGCTGGTGCGTTCACCGAGGCCCGCCATGTCGAGCGTGAAAACAACGCGGGTCGCCTGCGGCACTGCGTCGGCGTAATACACAACGATCCGGGTCCGGTCGCCGATGCCAAGGCTCGACAGGCGCAAGCGCAGCTCGGCTTCGGGCAACATCTCAAGCGACTGCGCCTCAGTGGTGACCGCTACATCCGCGGGCGTGACGAACCGCGCGCCAGGGATGTGTTCAGCATAGCTGTCTCTTGAACCGACATGAAGGATGACGAGATTGGGATCGTACAGATTGTCAGCGAGCCATTGCGTGGAAACCAACATCGCGTCGCGCGGCGCTGCTATGACGCTGGTGCTCAAAACGAGAAGTGCGAGAGCAGCAAGTGCGGCGCGTAACTTCATGTCAGTTCTTCCCGGATGTCCACCTACGGTAGCGTGGCGCGGATGAGATGGAAAGGGTACGACGTGGGCGACGGCGTGATGACTTGGCCTATCCGGGGTTTGGAGCGACGCAGCTTTCAGCAAGAGCGGGGCACTGTTCCTCAGGTGGCAGCTATAGATAGGCCGTCTTGCGGTCGCGGCTCACTTCCGGATGCGGTTCGTCGTCATGGATACGGCGGGGCAGGTGGCAGCGCACCAGCGTACCGCCCCCGTGACTATTGCCGCTTTCGATTTCCACCCAGCCGTCATGCAGTTCCAGGAAGCGGTTGACCAGCGCCAGGCCCAGGCCCGCGCCGGCGCGCTGGCCGGACTGGCTCTTGGCCGAGAAACGCTCGAACACATTGGCCTTCACATCCGGCGAAATGCCCGGCCCGTTGTCGGCCACGGAAATCTGCACATCCTCGCCCACGATCCTGGCCGACAGTACGATCTCGCCGCCGCGCGGGGTGAACTTGAAGGCGTTGGACAACAGGTTGAACATGATCTGGCGCAGCCGCCGTCCGTCCGCCAGGAACTTGCCGGCATTGGGCGCGATTTCGACATTCAGGGTCAGTCCGACCTTGCTGGCCCATTCGCGCGCATGGCTCGTCACTTCGGTGACGATGTCGTTGAGGTCGATGCGCTCCAGTTCCAGCCGCAGCGCGCCCGATTCCACCAGCGCCAGGTCGAGAATATCGTTGATCAGGCTCTTGAGGCTGTTGCCGCCCTGCACGATGGCCTGGATATATTCGCTCTGCTGCGCATTGAGCGCGCCGGGCACGCCGCTCGCCAGATGCTCCGAGAAACCCAGGATGGTGTTGAGCGGGGTGCGCAGTTCGTAGCTGACATGCTTGATGAAGTCGGACTTCAGCCGGTCGGCGGCTTCCAGGCCTTCGTTGCGGTCGCGCAGCGCGGTTTCGATGCGGAAGCGGTCGGTGACGTCGTTGAAGGTGACCAGCGTCGCGCCGTCAGGCAGCGGCGAGGTGGAGAGCGACAGGATCGAGCGGTCGGAACGTTCGACCTCGCCCAGGTCGCGGGCCGCCGCGCCGGCCACGATCGCCTGGATCAACTGTTCCCACAGGCCCGTATCGCCGAACTTGTCTTTCGACAGCGCGGCGATGGTGCGCACATGCGGCTCGTCCGCCAGATCGCCGGACTCGAACTCCCAGATGCGGGCGAAGGCGGCATTGTGCAGCTTGAGCCTGCCATCGGGCCCGAACACCGCCACGCCTTCGCTCAGCGTGTCGAGCGTGGCCGACTGCACCTTCATCAGCGTGTTGTAGTCGCTTTCCAGCGTCAGCCGCGCGGTGACGTCTTCATAAAGGAAGGTGAGACCGCCAAAGGGATGGGGCTGGGTGACGACGCGGATGGTCTGGCCGCCGGGCATATGCCAGGTGTCTTCGCTGGCGCGCTCGCGGGCGCCGTCCTGGTATAGCGCCAGCCGGCCGCGCTTCCAGGCCTGGTAGTCGCGCTGCTCCGGCAGCTTGCGGGCGTCGCGCAGCCGGTCGAGGATTTCGCCTTCGCCCGGATGCTTGTCGAGGAAGGTTTCCGGCAGGCCCCACAGGCGCACGAACGCCTTGTTGTAGAAGGATAGCTTCTGGTCGGGTCCGAAGATCGCCACCGCGGTCTGCAGCGTGTCGAGCGTGGCGGCATGGGCATCGGCATGTTGCTGCAGCCGGGCTTCGGCCGCCGTCACATCCGTCACGTCCACTGCCGTGCCGATGATCCCGGCATCGCCCAGCGGGATTTCGGTGAAGGACAGCGCCCGGCGCTGGCCGTTCACCACCGAAAAGCGCTTGGCTTCCTGCAGCGCATTTTCCGATCGCGCCGTGGCGGCCAGGTCGCGCTCGCTCTTGTCCAGCGCGACCTGCTCGCGGCGCGCGGTTTCCAGATCCTTGGCGCCGGCGCCCTTGAGGAAGGCGTGATTGCCCCAGCTCAGCGCCAGGCCCTTGTCGCGCAGCCAGATCGGAATCGGCAGGGCGTCGAGAATGGCCTTGTACTCGCCGCTTTCCTGCGCGACCGACGGCTCCTCCAGCCACACCGCCGCCATGCTGCCCACGGCGCGGCCGCGCGCCATCAGCTTGCGGCCGTTATTGTCTTCCACGCCGAGCTGGAACGCCGCGCCGCCTTCGGACAATCCGTCCAGCGCGGTGGACAGCGCCAGCGCATTGGGCCCCTTGAGGCAGGCCTGCAGCATCTCTTCGCCGCCGCCATACGAAAAGGGTCCGGTGCCGTCGCGGCCCCACACCACCAGCGCCTCGCGGCCCGCGCCCAACAGCGCGTCGCGCTCGCCGACGGCGGCCTTGGTCTTTGCGCCCACCATCCTGAGCGAGCGGCGCAGGCGCACGCTGGTGCGCTGTTCCGCCAGCGCCCACAGGCCGGCCGCGATGGCCAGGGCGACGCCGCCACAGGCCAGGCCCGACAGGACGATGAGGTTGCCGTTCTGGAAGGTGAGGGCGGCCGGGATGGCCGCCTGGGCAGGCCCGGACATGAGGGCGCAGGTGGAGGTGGCCAGCAGGAAACCCCACCGCCTTGCCCCCGGCCGTCCGCCCTGTCCCATTCTGGGACGCATGCCGCAAGCCCCCGTTAACCCTCGCCAGACCGGCGAATCACATTGGAATCAATAAGATAGCTTCGGAGGGCGAGTCCGACTAGCACTTGTGGTTAATAAATTCCTAAAAACGAAATCGATGCCACAGGCCCATATTTAGCGGCCTGTGGATATTTTTGAGTCAAATCAGAACGTTAACGAAACCTTACCGCAGCAGTGCTGGGGCCGGCCGGCGGGAGGGACAGTTCAGGTCCTGGCCATACGCCGCTCGAAGGTCCGCCGGTCCTGCAGCACTTCGGGAAAACCGTAGCGCAGGCGGACACAGAAAATCCGGATCGTGACCCAGACCTTCAGGAGAGCCCCAGCGGGCGGCCAGGTCTGATGCACATCCAGCCTGGGGGCCGTACCCCGCTCGAAAGCGGGCACCTTGGTATCGCCGGTCGCGACGGCAAAGCTGCGCCGCTTGGGATCGAATATCCGGTCCTCATCCATGGCCGCCTGCTGCCAATAGGCGCGGTCGATATCCTGGCTCTGCGGATCGGCGCCGTCCCGGCCGATACCGCAGTAACGCACCGCGCCGGCGCGTCCCGCGCGGGTCATCTCATAGCCGACCTCGGCGCGCACCAGGCTGAGCTTGATGAACTCCAGCCGCTTGCGCCAACCCCATTGCGAATCGAACAGAAGATATTCGGCGATCTGGGTGATGCCCATCGGCTCGAGATCGGTTGTGGCAAGGCGCGGCCCCGCGCCGGCTTGCGGTACGGTCTTTCGCGCTGTGCGCGCAGGCGCGTGCCAGCTGGAAATGAACGGACCGGCCACCAGGGCAAACAGGATGGGGTCGGGAACGTTGTTGACCAGCCAGATTTCCACGGAAACCAGCCAGCCCATATCGAACGAAAATCCCATAAGGGCCGCTGCGAGTATCAGCGCCAGAATTCCGCGCCAGGCCCACCACAGCATCGCAACATCAACCGTCATTCCTGGCCCGTGTCGAAAGTCAGCGTGTTGTTTTGTACACGGATCGGACAAACGAAAAGGGCGCGCCTCGCGGCACGCCCTTTTCTCAAAAAGATGATCAATCGCTTAGTAGCGATAGGTATCCGGCTTGTACGGTCCCGCCTTCGGAATGGTGATGTACTCAGCCTGCTTGGTGGAAAGCTCGGTCAGCTGGGCGCCGACCTTGCCCAGATGCAGGCGGGCGACCTTCTCGTCCAGCACCTTGGGAAGGACATAGACCTTCTTCTCGTACTTGCCGGTGTTCTGCCACAGCTCGATCTGCGCCAGGGTCTGGTTGGTGAAGCTGGCCGACATCACGAAGGAGGGGTGGCCCATGGCGTTGCCCAGATTCACCAGGCGGCCTTCCGACAGCATGATGATGCGCTTGCCGTCGGGGAACTCGATCTCGTCCACCTGCGGCTTGATGTTGTGCCACTTGAGGTTCTTGGTGGCGGCGATCTGGATTTCGCTGTCGAAGTGACCAATGTTGCAGACGATGGCGCGGTCCTTCATGGCCCGCATGTGATCCAGCGTGATCACGTCGACATTGCCGGTGGCGGTGACGAAGATGTCGGCCTTGGGCGCGGCGGTTTCCATGGTGACGACTTCATAGCCTTCCATGGCGGCCTGCAGGGCGCAGATCGGGTCGATTTCCGACACCATCACGCGGCAGCCGGCATTGCGCAGCGAAGCGGCCGAGCCTTTGCCCACGTCGCCGAACCCGGCGACCATGGCGACCTTGCCGGCCATCATCACGTCGGTGCCGCGGCGGATGCCGTCCACCAGCGATTCCTTGCAGCCATACAGGTTGTCGAACTTCGACTTGGTGACGCTGTCGTTCACATTGATGGCGGGGAACAGCAGCTTGCCTTCCTTCTCCATCAGATACAGGCGATGCACGCCGGTGGTGGTCTCTTCCGACACGCCCTTGATGCTGGCGGCAACTTCCGCGAACCAGCCCTTGGGCTTTTCCTTGAGCAGGCGCTTGATCAGCGCGTAGAAAACTTCTTCTTCTTCATTTTCCGGCTTCTCAAGGAAGGCGACATCGCCCTTTTCGGCGCGCAGGCCGTGATGGACCAGCATGGTGGCGTCGCCGCCATCGTCCAGGATCATGTTGGGATAGCCGCCGCCATGCCATTCGAACAGCTTGGCGGTGTAGTCCCAATAATCCTTCAGGCTTTCGCCCTTGATCGCGAAGACCGGGATGCCGGCGGCCGCGATGGCGGCGGCGGCATGGTCCTGGGTCGAATAGATGTTGCACGACACCCAGCGGATGTCGGCGCCCAGCGCCTTCAGGGTCTCGATCAGCACGGCGGTCTGGATGGTCATGTGCAGCGAACCGGCGATGCGCGCGCCCTTGAGCGGCTGCGCCTTGCCATATTCGGCGCGGGTGGCCATCAGGCCCGGCATCTCGATCTCGGCGATGTTGAGCTCCTTGCGGCCCCATTCGGCGAGAGAGATGTCCTTGACGATGTAGTCGGTGAAGGCGGCCATGGCGCGATTCCTCAAATTGCGAGGGCGCTATAGCAGCGGGCCGGAACAGGGGCAAGGAGGATATAAAGAAAACTGCATATCCTTATGTGGGGCCTGCGAAAGTTCCAGGCAGAGAAAGGAGTTACGGGCCCTCGACCTTGTGCCCGGCCTTGCGCAGCAGGGCTGGCAGCCCCTGCGGCCCGGTCAGGTGACCGGCGCCGACGGTGACCAGGAAGGTGCCCTTTTCCTTCAGCATGGCGGTGATCTGGGGCAGCCAGGCGCGGTTGCGGTCGTCCAGCAGCGCCTTGCGGGCGGCCGGAAAACGATCGAGGTCGCCATTGATGAGGCCGTCGAGCCTCTTCTGGTCGCCTGCGGCCCAGGCATCCACCATCGGCTGCACCTGGCTGGCGATATCCTTGAGATCCTTCAGCCCGGCTTCGAACTGCTCCATCTCCAGCTTGCGGTCTTCCGGCGCCAACACGGCGAACTGCTGTTCGACCGTTTCCAGGTAGCGCAGCGGCTTGCCGGCTTTCATGGCCTCGGCCGCCAACTGGCTGTCCACGCCATTCTCGACCGCGAACTTGTGCCGGGCGATCTCGGCAAACAGCAATTGCAGTCCCGCCAGCCAGGGGCGGCTGCGTTCCACCGCCGATGGCGCCAGGCCCGACGAGGCCAGCACGGCGTCGAAATCGGCTTGCGCGGACTTGCTCAACAGGGCGCGCAGAGTCTGTCCCGGCGGCAGCATCCCCTTGGCGGCGATCATCACCTGCAGCCGCGCCAGGGATTTTTCGTCCTGCGGCACTTCAAAGACAAAGACATCGGCGCGGGCAATGGCATCGCGAATGGGCGCCGAACGCCATTGCACGCCCGGCGGCAGGATATGCACCGAACCCAGCAGATAGACATCGGCATTGGCGCCGCGCACATGCCACAGCGAGGGCCGGGCAACGGTCTGGGCGAACGAGAGGGAAGGAGAAAGAAGACAGAGGCCGAGGAGCAGCGCAAAAAACCTACGCATCACTCTTCTCCGAATTTTGCCTCAACGAGTGCCAGGATGGCCTTCAGCGCGTCCGCCGCATCGGGACCTTCGGTGGTGATTTCCACCTGCGAGCCCATCGAGGCCGCCAGCATCATCAGCCCCATGATCGAGCGGCCATTGACGGCGGTGCCGTCCTTGACGACTTCGATCTCCGACTGAAAGCGCGCCGAGGCTTCGACGATCTTGGCGCTGGCGCGTGCATGCAGGCCGCGCTTGTTGGGAATGATCACGCGCGCGCGCAGCTTTTCGCCCATTACAGGTCCGCGCTTCCCGCGCGCATGTATTTGCGTCCCGCTTCGATGGCGTCCTTGACGGCCTGTTCCAGCGGCAGCTTGGTGCGGATGTCGATCAGCTTGATCAGACTGGGCAGGTTCGCGCCGGCCAGGACTTCGATCTTGCCTTTTTCCAGCAAGGTCAGCGCCAGGTTACAGGGGGTGCCGCCGAACATGTCGGTGGCGATGATCACGCCGCGGCCCACATCCACCGATTTGGCAGCGGCGGCGATTTCGCGCTGGCGCCGCTCGATATCGTCTTCCGGTCCGATGCAGACGGCACGCAGGTGAGTCTGGGGCCCGACCATGTGCTCCACGGCCGAGATGAATTCCTGGGCCAGGCGGCCATGGGTGACGAGGACGATGCCGATCATGAGGGTTCCATAAGGCGGCGGACAGTAGCAAAAGCCGTTGCCGGGGAAAGGCTTATTTGGGGTTTCCCCCGTCTATTTCAAGTTGAAGTTGTCGCGCAGCAACCCTTGCGAAAAAGCCGCCAAAGCGCTGCGAATCTTGGCGGGCGTGGAGGCGAAATGGGGATTCAAAGCAATTTGCGGCAGCTTTGTGTTCGTCTTCAGCACCGATGGCGGCTGATAAAATCGCAAAGCCGGCAAGCGCGCGCCTTCGCGCCCCAGCGTGACGGCCAGCGCGAGCTTGACCGATGCGCGCGCCGGCAGTTCGACGATGCCCAGGCCCCGTATTTCCAGCAGGCCCTTGATGCTCGGCGGGGCCTTGGCATGGAGCGCGCCATTCCTGACGAACAACAGGGTGCGGTCGTCCGCCACCAGCGCGGCGCCCTCATCGATCAGGCGCAGCGCCAGATCGGATTTGCCGGCGCCGCTGGCGCCCAGCAACAGCACGCCCTTGCCGTCCAGCGCGATACAGGAAGCATGGATGTTGGCTTGCGGCGGCATCACGGATTGCCGATGGGAAGTTCGACGATCAGGCGCGCGCCGCCGCTCTGTTGATTGTCGGGGGCGCGGTTCTCGGCATAAATCCGCCCGCCGGCGCCCTCGATGATCTGGCGGGCGATGGAAAGCCCAAGGCCGGAATTGCGGCCGAAGGTGTCGCCGGGCCGCTCGGTATAGAAACGCTCGAAGATGGATTCCAGATTGTCGGCGGGAATGCCGGGGCCTTCGTCTTCCACCGTCACCCGCGCCACCAATTCATGGCGCAGGGCGGTGACGGTCACGGTGCCGCCGGCGGGGCTGAAGGAGACCGCATTGTCGATCAGGTTGCGGAACACCTGGCCCAGCCGTTCGTCGCGGCCGCGCACGATCGATCCCGGCGGCAACCGGTCATGCAGCACAAACTCCACCGCATGATCGCCGTCGGTCATGCGATAGATCTCGATGATGGTGGACAGCAGGCGCGACAGCGCCACCGGCTGGGAGGCTTCGCGCGACAGTTCGGCATCCAGCCGCGAGGCATCCGAAATATCGGTGATCAGCCGGTCGATGCGCTTGACGTCGCCGCGAATGATGGCCAGCAGCCGGGCGCGGCTCTCATCGTCCTTGGCGCGGCCGAACATCTCCACCGCGCTGGCCAGCGAGGTGAGGGGGTTCTTCAGTTCATGCGCCACATCGGCGGCAAAGCGTTCGATGGCGTCGATGCGGTCATAGAGCCCCGCCGTCATGGATTTCAGGCTGTCGGCCAGGTCGCCGATCTCGTCGTCGCGTTCGGGGAAGTTGGGAATGTCGCCGCGCCCGCCCATGCCCGAGCGTACCCGGTCCGCCGCCGCCGCCAGCCGCTTCACCGGCTCGGCAATGGTGCCTGCGAGGTACAGGGACGAGAACAGCATCACCAGCAGCGCGACGGCGAAGACCTGCAGCAGGATGGCGCGTTCGGCGCGCAGGATGTCGTCGATATCGCCGCCTTCGGTGGAGAGGAACAGCACGCCATAGATGGCGGTGAAACGCTGGATCGGCACGCCCACCGACAGCACCAGCCGGTTGCGGTCGTCGACCCGTTCGGCGCTGTCGGCGGTCCCGGTGAGGGCGGAACTGACCTCTTCATATACGCGGCCGTCATCGCCGGCTTCGTAATAGGGCTCCAGGCTCGCAAAGGGGCGCACGCCCATCACGCCGTCATAGAGGCGCTTGAGCCATTCCTTGGCGCGGGTCGCGGCGTCGAGGGCGGGAAGCTCCTGGGTCTGCACCACGTTGCGCGCCAGGAGATTGCGGGTGTCGATCGCCAGCCGTCCGGTGGGAAGATACAGCCGGCCGCGCAGCCGGGTGGGGGCGATCAGCTGGCGCAGCAGCGGCTCGGCTTCATCGACCCTGAGGGTATGGGTGTCGGGATCGGTGGCGTATTGGGCAATGGTGCCCGCCACGATATTGGCCTGTTCCTGGATCGAGTTCAGGCGTTCCTCAACCAGGCCGCGTCCGGTGACCTGAACGAGAATCACACCGCCCACCAGCACGATCAGCGCCAGCGCATTGAAGGCAAGGATGCGCCAGGTGAGGGCGGAGAAGTGGGGCATTACTCGCGGTAGCGATAGCCCACGCCATAAAGCGTCTCGATGGCGTCGAAATCATCGGCCACCGCCTTGAACTTCTTGCGCAGGCGCTTGATGTGGCTGTCGATGGTGCGGTCGTCGACATAGACCTGGTCGTCATAGGCGGCGTCCATCAGGCTGTCGCGGCTTTTGACGAAGCCGGGGCGCTGCGCCAGCGCCTGCAGGATCAAAAATTCCGTCACCGTCAGGCGCACCGGCTTGCCGTCCCAGGTGCATTCATGACGCTGCGGGTCCAGCGCGAGCTGGCCGCGCACCAACGCTTCTTTCTTGGCGGGCTCGCTGCCGGCGGCGGGGGCGGGCCCCGACTTGCCTTCGGCGCGGCGCAGCACGGCGCGCACCCGTTCCAGCAGCAGGCGCTGGGAGAAGGGCTTGCGGATATAATCGTCGGCGCCCGCATTCAGCCCCATCAGCTCGTCGATCTCTTCGTCCTTGCTGGTGAGGAAAATCACCGGCAGGTCCTGGGCCTGGCGCAGGCGGCGCAGCAGTTCGAGGCCGTCCATGCGGGGCATCTTGATGTCCAGAATGGCGAGGTCCGGCGGGGTGGTGGTCAGGGCGGTGAGGGCGGCCGCGCCGTCCGAAAAAGTGCGGACGTGATAGCCTTCCTGCTCCAGCAGCATGCTGACGGATGCGAGGATATTCTTGTCGTCATCTACAAGAGCGATATTGGCCATGAATCCGTTCAAAAATAAGGTCTGGCTAGTATAAGCCCATGACCAACAAAGCAAAGTCCAAAAGGTTCCATGAGCCTACCCCTTGATCCCCAGCGCTTTCAGGGCACCGCAGCCTTTTATGAGCGCTACCGGCTGGCTTTTCCGGACCGTCTGATCCGGCGGGTGGCGGGATTGGCGAGCCTGAAACCGGGCGATGCCGTGCTGGACCTGGGCTGCGGCTCCGGGATGCTGGCCATCCCCTTCGCGCAAGCCGGGATGACGGTCACCGCCATGGACCCGGAGCCCGAAATGCTGGCGGCGACCCGGACGGCAGCAGATGCGGCAGGCGTCACGGTCACGCTGCAACAGGCCGGCTCCTACGACCTGACGCCGGACATGGGTCCATTCCGGCTGGTCGTCATCGGACGGGCCTTTCACTGGATGGACCGCGCCGCCACCTTGGCGATGCTGGAGCACATCGTGACGCCGGACGGCGGCGTGGCGCTGTTTCATGACGCCCATCCGCCGGTGGCGGAAAATGGCTGGTTCAAGACGGTGTGCGATATCAGCGCCCGGCACAGGCGCTTAAACGCAAGTGGGGGCGCGGAGAGGGGCGGCGGTCATCGCCGCTACGAACCGTTCCTGCTGGCCTCGGCTTTCACCGAGCTGGATGGATTGTCGGTGACGCTGCGCCGGCCTGTGAGCCTGGACGAGATCGTGGGCCGCGCCTTTTCCATGTCGGCTTCGGTATCGGACCGGGATGCGCTGGCGGCGGAGCTGACGGCGGCCTTGCGGGAATCGTCGCCGGATGGGAAGTTTACAGAAATCGCGGAAATGGTGGCGCTGCTGGCGCGCCGGCCGCGATAATCGCGGGCACTATAATCGCGGACGATAAAGGGGGCGGGCATGGATCAACTGTTTTCGGGTCAGACCAGGGGTATCACCCTGCTGATCGTGGCCGCGCTGGTATTCCTGTATTTCCTGCCGTCGGTTCTGTCCTTCATGCGGGCGCAGAAGCGGTTCTGGTTCGTGCTGCCGCTCAATTTCCTGGTGACGGTGGTGCAAAGCGTCATCATGCAGCTGCTGATGCCCGGCATCCTGGTGTCCGCGCAGGGCGATCTGGGCAGCATGGCCCTTATCGGCCTCCTGGTGAATTATGGGCCGGGCTGGCTGGCCTTGATGTGGTGGGTTTCTCAGCCCGGGACCAGCGATCCGCGGCTTTTGAAGGCGCAGGGCACCAAGGCCTATGACACGATCGTCGCGCTGCCGCTGATCCTGTGGTTCGCCTATGGCGCGCTGCAGTTGCGGCCCACGCTGGTCTACGACTTCGTGCTGATGCAGAGCGGCACCGCCGCCCCGATCAACTGGATCCGCTTCTTCTCGCTGTCGGCGGCGATGGCCTTCAACCTGCTGCTGATCTACCTCTTGGTGGTGCGCGACAAGCCGGTCCGCCGCCTGGCCGGTGTGATGCCGCGGCTGTGCGCTCTGGTCGGCACGTTCCTGGGCGTCGGCATGCTGCAATTGCCGGTGGCGCATCTGAGCCTGGGTATGCAGCTCGTCTCCGCCGTGCTGGTGGGGGTCGGCAGCCTGGCGTCGGTGCTGGTGCTGTGGCGGCTGGGAAAATCCTTCTCGATCATGCCCGAGGCGCGCACGCTGGTGACAAGCGGGCCCTATGCCTATGCACGCCATCCCCTCTATGGCGTGGAGATGATCACCATTCTGGGCACGGCGCTGCAGTTCGTCCAACCCTGGTCGGGAATCGTGGGCGTCGCCGTACTGGCGATGCTGGTGGTGCGCACCATGTTCGAGGAGCGGGTGCTGTCGGAGGCCTATCCGGAATACGCGACTTATCGCGCAAAGACCGCGCGGTTTATTCCGGGACTTATCTAACGACGATAGCGCGAGGGATTTTGGCCGTGGGCCAGGCGCGAGGAGCGAAGTGGGCGATGCGCCCATGAGCGACGAGCAACGCCGCCCACGGGCAAAAGAACCGCGCTATTTGAACTCGACCTTGACGATCTCGTAGGAGCGCGCCCCGCCGGGGGCGGCGACTTCCACCGTGTCGCCCTTGCTCTTGCCGATCAGGGCACGCGCGATGGGCGATGAGAGTGAGATGCGGCCCTTCTTGGCGTCGGATTCCACATCGCCCACGATCTGGAACTTGCGCTCCTCGTCGGTGTCTTCATCGATCAGGGTGACGGTGGCGCCGAACTTGACGCTGCTGCCCGAAAGTTTGGAAATGTCGATCACATCGGCGCGGCCGATCTGGTCTTCCAGTTCCATGACGCGGCCTTCGATGAAGCTCTGCTTCTCCTTGGCGGCGTGATATTCGGCATTCTCCGACAGGTCGCCATGGGCGCGCGCTTCGGCGATCGCCTTGATGATCTCATGGCGGTCCACATTCTTGAGCTGGTTCAGCTCTTCCTCCAGGCCCTTGAAGCCTGCAGCGGTCATCGGAATTTTTTCCATCGTCTTCTTCCGTCCGGCAAAAAAAGGCTCCTAGCTCCCGGACTGGCCGGATGCTGGAACCCGTTTATTTGTTAAGGCACTGATTTCGCTGCTAAATACTAACTTCAGCGCAGCGGTGCGTCACAAAGAGTATGACTGGAGAGGGGCGACTTCAAGAGAGCCTGCCCGCAGGGCCTGGATCGCCTGGGTGACCGCCGCGGCCCCGGCCAGGGTGGTGTAGTAGGGCACCTTGAGGGTCAGCGCCGCCCGGCGGATGGACGAGGAATCCGCCAGCGCCTGGGTGCCGTCGGTGGTGTTGAACACCAGGTTGATCTCGCCATTCTTCAGCGCGTCCACCACATGGGGGCGGCCTTCCAGCACCTTGTTGATGGTGGTGACGGGCAGGCCCTTGGCTTCCAGCGCCCGCGCCGTTCCGCGGGTGGCCACCAGCGAAAAGCCCATCGCCAGAAGATCGCGCGCCGGGGCCTCGATCAGGTCCTTGTCGCCTTCCTTGACCGAGATGAACACGGTGCCGCCGGTGGGCAGCTTCACGCCGGCGCCGATCTGGCTCTTGGCGAAGGCGCGGCCGAAATTCTCGTCGAGGCCCATGACCTCGCCGGTGGAGCGCATCTCCGGTCCCAGGATGGTGTCGACGCCCGGGAAGCGGGCGAAGGGCAGCACCGCTTCCTTGACCGAGATGTGCTTGGGATTGGGCTTCTTCAGGTTCATCGACAGAAGCGTTTCGCCCGCCATCACCCGGCTGGCGATGGCCGCCACCGGCAGGCCGATCGCCTTGGCGACGAAGGGCACGGTGCGCGAGGCGCGCGGATTGACTTCCAGCACATAAATCTCGTCGCCCTGGATGGCGTACTGCACATTCATCAGGCCCTGGACCTTCAGCGCCTTGGCCATGGCGATGGTCTGGCGCTCGATCTCGGCGATGACCGCCTTGGACAGCGAGCGGGGTGGCAGCGAACAGGCGCTGTCGCCCGAATGCACGCCGGCTTCCTCGATATGCTCCATGATGCCGGCGATGAAGACATCGCCGTCCTTGTCACAAATCGCATCGACGTCCACTTCGGTGGCGCGGTTGAGGAAACCGTCGATCAGCACCGGATTGTCGCCGGAGATTCGGAACAGCTCGCCGGATTCCACCTGCTTCTTCAGCTCGGCCTCGTCGGAGACCACCACCATGCCGCGCCCGCCCAGCACATAGGAGGGGCGCAGGATCACCGGATAGCCGATACGCTTGGCGGCGGCGACGGTTTCGTCCGCCGTCATGGCGGTGCCGTTGCGCGGCTGCTTGAGTTTCAATTCTTCCAGCAGCGCCTGGAAGCGCTTGCGGTCCTCGGCCAGGTCGATGGCGTCGGCGCTGGTGCCCAGGATCGGAACGCCCGCATCGCGCAAGCCGTTGGCCAGCTTCAGCGGGGTCTGGCCGCCGAACTGCACGATGACGCCGGCGAGCGAACCTTTTTCCTGTTCCTTGTGGATGATCTCCAGAACGTCTTCCAGCGTCAGCGGCTCGAAATAGAGCCGGTCGGAGGTGTCATAGTCGGTGGAAACGGTTTCGGGATTGCAGTTGACCATGATGGTTTCATAGCCCTGCTTCGACAGCGAGTAGGCGGCGTGGCAGCAGCAATAGTCGAACTCGATGCCCTGGCCGATGCGGTTGGGGCCACCGCCCAGGATGATGATCTTCTTGGCGTCGGTGGGATTGCTCTCGCAGGCGGTGTGGCCGCCGACCGGAGTCTCGTAGCTGGAATACATGTAGGGCGTCAGGGCCGCGAACTCGGCGGCGCAGGTGTCGATGCGCTTGTAGCAGGGGCGGATATCCAGCGCGTGGCGCGCCGCACGCACGGCCGCTTCCTTCTGCCCCGCGAGTGTGGCCAGCCGGGCGTCGGAAAAGCCCATCATCTTGAGGGCGCGCAGGCCCTCGGCGTCCTTGGGCAGGCCGTCTTTGCGCACCCGCGCTTCGGTCTGGATGATGTGGTCGATTTCGCCCAGGAACCAGGGGTCATAGCCGGTGATGCGCTGGATCTCGTCCAGCGGGAAATTGTAGCGCATCGCCTGCGCCGCCAGGCGCAGACGGTCCGGCGTGGCGCGTGCCAGCGCGGCGCGGATCTCGGAAGGATCTTCGTCGAGCGGGATTTCATCAAAGCCGGTCAGGCCGGTTTCGAGGCTACGCAGCGCCTTTTGCAGCGACTCCGTGAAGGTGCGGCCGATGGCCATGGCTTCGCCCACCGATTTCATCGCGGTGGTCAGCAGCGGCTCGGCGCCGGGGAATTTCTCGAAGGCGAAACGCGGAATCTTGGTGACGACATAGTCGATGGTCGGCTCGAAACTGGCGGGCGTGACCTTGGTGATGTCGTTCTTGAGTTCGTCCAGCGTGTAACCGATGGCCAGCTTGGCGGCGATCTTGGCGATGGGAAAGCCGGTGGCCTTGGAGGCCAGCGCGCTCGAACGCGAAACGCGCGGATTCATCTCAATGACCACCATGCGGCCATCCTTGGGATTGACCGCGAACTGGACGTTGGAGCCGCCGGTCTCCACGCCGATCTCGCGCAGCACCGCGATCGAGGCCGACCGCATGCGCTGATATTCCTTGTCGGTCAGGGTCAGGGCAGGGGCGATGGTGATGCTGTCGCCGGTATGGACGCCCATGGCGTCGATATTCTCGATCGAACAGATGATGATGGCGTTGTCGGCCTTGTCGCGCACTACCTCCATCTCGAATTCCTTCCACCCCAGAACCGATTCTTCGATCAGCACTTCATTGGTGGGCGAGGCTTCCATGCCGGATTCGACGATGGCGAAGAATTCCTCGCGGTTGTAGGCGATGCCGCCGCCGGTGCCGCCCATGGTGAAGCTGGGGCGGATCACGGTGGGCAGGCCCACCTGGTCCAGCGCCGCCAGCGCCTTGCTGAAGGTTTCCGGCCCCAGCTCCATCACCGGCGCGTTGTTGCCGTCGAACAGCGGCTGGCCGGCGGAATCCTTTTTCTGCCGGAGCTGGCCCTTGAGGGTGACGCCCTTGGGCACTTCCAGCCCGATGGCGACCATGGCCTGCTTGAAGCGCTCGCGGTCTTCTGCCTTGTCGATGGCGTCGGCGGTGGCGCCGATCAGTTCGACATTGTGGCGCTCCAGCGCGCCGATCTTGCGCAAGCTCAGCGCGGTGTTCAGCGCCGTCTGGCCGCCCATGGTGGGCAGCAGGGCGAAGACCATGCCTTCGGGCACATTGGGGCGCTCCCGGGTGATGATCTTTTCCACGAATTCCGGCGTGATCGGTTCGATATAGGTGGCGTCCGCCATGTCCGGGTCGGTCATGATTGTGGCGGGGTTCGAGTTGACCAGCACCACCCGGTAGCCTTCCTCGCGCAGGGCCTTGCAGGCCTGGGCGCCGGAATAGTCGAATTCGCAGGCCTGCCCGATGACGATAGGTCCCGCGCCGATGATCAGGACGGTGTGGATATCGGTACGTTTGGGCATGCTTTGTCTCTGGTTGCCCCGGGCCTTTCGGCCCGGGTGGCTCGCGCGAAAACCGGCCCGCGCGGATGCGCTGGGTGGACCGGCCAAGTTGTAGGTTAAGGGGACCGTTTAGAGGGGTCGGCGGGGTGCCGCAACCCCAAAAATTACGACCGCCAGCGCAGGGTGCGTTCCTGCACAGGATTGACGAAAACCGTGCCGTTTTCGACCGATTCCGCCCAGGCCTTCTTGACCCGGTGGTACCAGATGGCCGGCTGGTCACCGTCCTGGATCAGCATCAGATTCGGGTTGAACTTCAGGCCCTCGCGCTGCAGTTCCACGATCTTGCGGTCGTCGCCGATGAAGGTCCGGCCCAGCGCCCAGAAGAAGGGATAGATGAAGTTCAGCCAGCCGGGCCAGTAGAACACCTGGATCACATCGGTATGGTCCGCATCGCGCGGCGTGCAGACGGTAAGCCCCACCACTTCAAAAGCCTTGCCGAGAAACGATCCGGCCAGATTTTCAAAGCGCGTGGACGGCAACTCGAAGGTGATTTCGGTCGTCACCTCGCCCAGCACGCTATAGGCCGGCTTGCTGGGCTTGTGCCGGGTCATGACAAAGCCGGTGGGCAGCGGCGCATAGTGCTTTTCCTTGAGGCGCGGCTTTCGTTTCCACCACCAGTGATCATGGACATAGGCCGCGTGCGCCGGATCCATCAGCCCGATCACGGCATGGTCGATGCCGCAGCGAAAGGTCTGGGTTTCGGTCCAGCGCATCTTGTGGCTGACGCCAACGCGGGGCGGCTCGGACCTGGGCGCGGCGCCCTGTGTCGCCGCCATATAAATCCAGATCAGCCCATCCTGTTCGCGCACCGGATAGGTCCGGACCTTGATCTTTTCCGGCTCGAAATCCTGCCCAGGCACCAGCGACGGGATCGCGCTGCACACGCCGTCCTTGCGGAAACGCCAGCCGTGATAGGGGCACTCCACGCTGTCATCGGACTTGATGCGTCCTGCGGACAAGGGCACGCCGCGATGGGGGCAGATGTCGCGCAGGGCGAAGACCTCGCCCGCATGACTACGCCCCAGCAGCACGGGCTCGCCCAGCAGCATTTCCCGGCGCATGTCGCCGCGCTTCAGGCTCGACGCCAGCGCCGGCATGTACCAAAGGTCACGCAAGTAAGGGTCGGCTGTCTCGCCCGCCATGGGAACTGCTTAGAGAAATCGGCTTTTTCCCGCAAGAAGAGGGTTGCCGGGCCCCGCATTCGCGCTAGCATTTCGCCATGAAACGCGCCGTCCGAGCCCTGATCGATTCCCGCATCCTGGGCCGCGCGCTGATGGTAGGCGTGATCCTCGAGGTGGCGCTGATGGTCGCCAGCCATCTGCGTCCCCTGCTGCAGCTTCACTATGCGCTGTTCGGCATCATGATGATCGCGGGCACCGCCGCGCTGCTCTATGCCCGCGATCTGGCGCGCGGCTATGTCATGGGCGCGCTGGGCGGGCTGGTGATCGGGGCGGCCTGCGGCGTGGCGGCGGTGGCCACGTCTAATCTTCTGGGCGACCAGCCGGAAAGCTTCATTCCCTATGGCGTGATGATCTGTGCTCTGGTCGGCGCCATCGGCGGTTTGTTCGGGCAGTATGCGGCGTGGGTACGCGAGTTTATTGCCACCTTGCGGTGACGCTCTCGATTCGATTTTGGGAGAAAACTGTCGGTTGGCGCAATCCGGCCCGGAATAGGGGCTGGGGGGCTTGTTATCCGCACCGATTCACAGCCAACCGACTTGATGAGGATCGGACTCGAAAGCGGCTGGGGCATGGTTCAATCGTGACCATTTCTGGGCAGGTTCCCGACTCAGCGCGCGCGGCATTTTGGATGAAAAGCCGGTCTTTTTCACGCTTGCGGGCGGTAAGTTCCCGCCGCATCATCGCTTTCGGATGGTGGAAGAACCCATAGCACTCCATCGCGCGATCATGTCGCGTGACATGTCTGCGGCAACCGTGCCGCAAGTCACATTCGACCGTCCCGAACTGAACCGGATTCTCGCTCTGTATGGCCGCATGGTCGCGGCGGGCGAATGGCGCGATTACGGCCTGGATTTCCTGGAGGCGGCGGCGGTGTTCTCGATCTTCCGCCGCGCCAGCGAAATGCCGCTGTTCCGCATCGAAAAGCGCCCGGAGCTGCGGCAGAAACAGGGACAGTATAGCGTCATCGCCGCGGGCGGGGTGATCCTCAAGCGCGGGCACGAGCTGGCCC